>CBDFHM010000012.1:0-1032309 GCA_965247605.1 Dehalococcoidia bacterium
TTGCCACTGCCGCAGGGACACTTCGCATTGCGGCCTATCTTTCCGCCTTCGTTTTTTATCGATTTCTTCTCAGTACACCAAGCGCAAGTACAGGCCGGTGGGTGTTCGCTGTGCCAAGAAGTACGCGTTGTCATCTTTAGTGGGCGTTCCGTCGGACGTGTAATTCGGGTGCTAGTAGGACCCTCTTCCGACTCTCATCCTACAGCTGCGTTCGTCTCCAAACAAGCTGGACCTGTGGTTCGGCGCTCTTCTCCCTCTTAATTAGAGCGGGTCGTTAGGGATTAGGGACAGGCCGAACCAGACGCCCCCAAGAATCCCTTCTGCGTCAACGGGGGAGGGATTCTTGGGGGTCCGGAACTTTTATTGGCAGAGCTAGAGGGTTTCCCAGTCGGCGTGCTGCTCGAAGGCGTGGGCAACGCGCAGGACTGTCGCATCGTCAAAGCGTTTGCCTACGATCATCATCCCAATAGGGAGCCCATTGAACTTTCCACACGGTACGCTAATAGCCGGATGACCAGTCATGTCGAACGCGCCCGTATTGGCTAGCATGTCCCATCCGTGGCTCAGCATGGCCCCCGTATCAGAATTTGCGTCGTTTCGATGGGCCTTCATCGGCGTAGTGGGCATTACCAGCACATCGTAGTTCTCTAGCGCATCGTCATAGGCCTTCCCCAAGTCGCGCCTGATGTTCTGGGCTCTGCCATACATTCGTCCGCCTTGGTTCTCGTTCATGTACGACCCGAGGAGCGTCACCAGCTTCACTGTCGGCGGCAGGTCGTTGCCTTTGGCCCGCTTGCCTCTGTTGATGGCTTCTGCCAACGAGGGATTGTATTGGCCGAACCAATGGTGCCCCATACCATTGCCTTGCAGCAACGCAGTGGCGCCCTCCGAAATCAGGCCCCACACTACACCGCCGGCCTGGCTGTGGAACGGTATCGAGACATCCCCGCGATGGGCGCCCAACTCGCCCATTACACCGATGGCCTTTTGAACCCCGGCGTCTACATCCGCCTCCGACTCGGGGAGATCGAATCCTTCTTGCAGGACACCGATGCGGAGACCCTCGATGCCGAGGCCTAAATGCTCGGTATAGGCCTGCACGGGCACCTCACCCTGCCTGGGGTCCATTGGGTCCTTGCCCGCGATCACCTCAAGCAGCAACGCTGCATCGGCGACAGTCTTGGTCATGGGACCGACGTGATCGAAGGTGGCATCGATACCCACAATGTTGGTGTACGGTACCAGGCCGTGCGTCGGTTTATGTCCGACAATACCGCAGAACGATGCCGGTATCCGAATGGACCCCCCTTGGTCGCCCCCGATAGTCATGTCGATGTCGTCGTAGTACAGGGCGGCGGCCGATCCCCCCGACGAACCACCAGCCAAATAGTTCGTATCATGGGGGTTAAGCGTCGGCCCGAACGCACTGGTATCACCGGCCCCTGAGAAAGCGAAGTTGTCCAGATTCAAGAGGGCGGTAATCTCGGCTCCTTCGTTCAGGATCCGGGTCACAATGGTGGCGTCGACATCGGCGATGTAATCCTCTAGGAGCTTGGAAGCGCATGTCATGGGCATCCCGGCGACGCAGATGTTGTTCTTGAGACCGATTCGTTTGCCCGCCAGCTTGCCGCCAGATGCTCCTGGCAATCGGCATTTCCGGAGAATGGCGTTGTACGGGTCTTCCTGGCGAGACGGCCGCACCCCGGCATCGCGGTCAGGATATTTCAACGGCTCACTTGGCTCCGGCAATTGTTCCAGGGTTTCGTAGGCGTCGAACAGTCCCGGAATAATTTGCTCGAATCCGCTCAGTTCGTTTTCGGTAATTTCGAAATTGTTCGCTTCAGCTATGCGTCTGAGTTCGTCCGGAGTTGGCCTGCGTATTGCCATGTCGAACCTCCTATATCGCTGTGAGAATGGAGTGTAAGGAGACATTTGGGCAGTGTCAATCTAAACTCCGGCGAGCGAAACTCCGGCGGGCCGCCGGTTGGGCGCTAGTCCCCCGGCACCGGTCCGCCCACGAAACGTTCGGTGGACTGCCGATCGAATTTCAACGTCGTGCCTGCAAGGACCAGAGTCACCGATGTGAAGCTCATTATGAATAGCGCCAGCTTCAAGTTGCCCGTGATTTCCTCGATAAGTCCGGTTAGCAACGGCCCCAGAGCCTGCCCAAAGGAGACCATCATCATCGTAACGGAAAAGGCCACCGCCAATTCCCTGGGACGGATGCCGCGCAGATTGAACGGGACCGTTATTAAAATCGGAAAGAAAGTCCACGCGAATCCGTTGAACAACGCCAACACGAATAGAATCGGGACCCAACCGGTTAAGATCATCGCAATGTTGCTGGCGATCATCAGGATACCCAAAGCCTGCAGGAAACGGCCCTCGTTACGAGTCGTAGCAGCAGCGTAACCCACCCCCAATCCGACGATGCCGCCAACCACCACGTCCAACGCCAGGATAGCGCCGCTAAGATTCAGTGAGATGTCGTACCGGTCCAACATGAAGGTTGGATAGAACGAGAGGAAAGCGCTGAAAGACATGGTGGCGCCAGCAAAACCAACGCCGCAAATCCACAGGTCGCGATGCCTCAGGGCTCCCCGCAACACGTCCCCGGCCCGCTGCAGCTCGCCGCTTTGAAACTCCTCGGTTTTCCGGTCTCTTCCCAACAGGACCCATAACACGGTGACCGCGGCGAAATAAAAGCCGAACACTCGCAGGGTCGCCCGCCAATCATCGCCCAAAACGTCAAGAATAACTGGGGACAGGGCCAGGCCGCTTCCTACGACCAGACCAAAGAATACGTTGGAGAGTCCGTTGACGATGATGACTTCGCTGGCGCGAAACCATTGTCGGGTGAGCAATGCCCGGGCCGGTTGCTGAGCAATTACGGCAATGCCGAATAGCAACCGGCCCAGCAATAGAATGGCGAATACAGGAGCCCAACTCTGTAAGAAGAGGCAGAGGGTGAGCATGAGCAGAGTGACGGTGGTGAGCAACTTGGGTGACATCTTGGAGGCCGCTAGTCCCAGAGGAATGGCCAGTAGGATTGTCCCCCAATGAGGCGCCGATCCCAGTAGACCCTGTTGGCTGGGCGACAACGATAAGTCGTCGGTGATGGCCGGCAGCAGTATCCCCAGGGTGTAGATCACCATGAATGCGGAAACGCTGGCAAAATGCCAAACGTTGATGACTACCCACCGGTAGCCGCCGTCTTTGGTTAACGCCACGTTACGATCGTGTTCTACACATTTTCCGTTACCGTTGCCACAGGCCCACTAGGCGGGTTCGGAGTTATCGCATATCATAGACCCTCGAAGCCAATGGCCGCCAACAAAATTGGCGAAATATACGTTTGACGGTGGCGATTAAGGAGGCAACTAATGGAACGTACAGGTGTGGCGTTTTCCGGCGGGATGTCGCCCAAGGAAATAGTGGAATGTGTCCAACTGGCTGAAGAGTTGGGGTATGAATCGGCCTGGGTGGCCGAGGGCCATGGTGGTGACCAATTTTCCATCCTCACGGCCTGCGCGGTGGCCACAAGCAAGATCAAGCTGGGCACCAGCATCAGCAGCGTTTACGTGCGGACCGCGCCGACGATAGCGATGGCCGCGGCGACCGTCGATTATCTTTCGGACGGCCGCTTTATCCTCGGCCTGGGTACAAGCCACAAGGTCCAAGTGGAGCCTGAGCATGGCCTGGAGTTCACGCGGCCGGTCCCGCGACTGCGTGAGTGCGTGGACATCGTACGGGCCATGCTTCGGGACGGCGAGGTTTCGTACCACGGAGAAATCTACAACATAGACCGCTTCGACCTGTGGTTTGAGCCGGTCCGCCGAGAAATTCCCATATACGCGGCCGCCGTGTTCCCGAAGATGCTGGAAGTTTGCGGCGAAATTTCGGACGGCGCGATACTCGTGTGGTGCACCCTAGACCACGCCGAGGAGGCAGCCCGGCACGTGGCATTGGGCGCGGAGCGGGCCGGACGCCCAGCAGCGGACGTGGAAGTGGCGTCAATGCTACCTTGCGCGGTATCCAACGACCCAAACGACGCCCGCGACTTGATGCGAGAGCCAATTGCCTGGTACGCCGGAGAGTTCCCTCGCTACCGCAGGCTGATGGCCGGGGCCGGTTACGCGGAGGAGCTGGAGGACGTACGGCAGGCCTGGCAAGAAGGCCGCACGCAGGAGGCTATGGACTTGGTGCCCGCCGGTCTGATCGACCAAATCGGCGTGGTGGGTACGGCCGAGGAGTGCCGGGACAGGCTCCAGCGCTACCGCCGGGCCGGTATCACCCTGCCAATCGTTTCCCCGCGCCCCAGCGGAACCAACGGCAAAGAAAGCTCCATGGAAATCATCCGCGCCTGCGCTCCCGCGTAACAATGCTTGATTCCCTCGTAACAAGGCCTGTTTGAGATGAGCCCTGGCGTGCGAAGGTGGTCTGGAGCGGAGGAGGCCACGGGATGCCGGCTGCTGGCCTCACCGCCCTATCTGCCGCGCTCAGGACAAGCGTGATCCCGTTGCGGTACCCCTTCCGTGGCTCAGGGCACCCGGTGGAAGTTGTGGAGCGGCGCCCTCATGCGGCCGCGACCGCAGGTACCGTCCCGACCGCCCGCTGAGCCGTGTTCTCCATCTCCACCAGGCGTGCATGGACCATCCGTTTGAAGTTGCACGCCAACGCCTTCAGGTAGACGGCAAGCCGCACCCGACGGCCCCCTCGCACCCGCAAGCGCCCAAGCCCGTGGGCGCGCTTCAGCTCGGAGTTCGTTCCCTCGATACCAGCCCTTATGTCATACCGCTTGCGCCACTCCTCGGTGGCCTCGGCCCTCCGGCGCCGCTCGATGTTCACCTTCACCAGGTCCGCCTTGAGGACGTAGGCCCCCGCACGCCGGTCCAGCTTCACTGGGCAACGGGATCGCAAGGGGCAGGGCTCGCATGTTGTCCCGGCAAAGTGGACCTCTACCCGCTCCGGCGCATCCTTCAGCTCGTACTCCTCGATGGACGGGTGGCCGGCGGGGCACACCGTGGCCTGCTCCCCTGTGACGTCGATCTGAAAGTCCGCGGCGGTGAGCGGCGGTGGTCCGTCACCCTCTCCTTCGTGCGAGTTCCCCGGCGCCGACCCCGCCACCGGGCTCACCAGTTCCGTTCCCCGGCGCGAGGCTTCGAAGGCATTGCGGCCCGACCCATACGCCGTGTCGGCGAAGAGCTCGTCCGGTCGGACCTTCCGCTCCGCGAGCCCGTCAACGACCGGCACGCTCACGTCGGTGTCGCTCCCACTCGAGGGGGTCACCTCCACGTGGGTGATGAGCTGGGTGGCGTTCTCCTCGTGGCAGGTCTCCGCCACCTGCACCTCGTACCCCTTCCCCTTGTGGCCGCTGTAGGTCACATCCGGGTCGTGGGGCGATTGCAGCGAGTCGGCGGACAGCTGCTTCGGGTCCTTCAAGGCCACGGGCACCTTGCATTCCCCAGCATCGTCGTCATCGTCCCTGGGGCGCCCGTCCTGGTGTTTGCCCACATGGCACTGCTCCCGCAGCAGCCGCTCCAGCAGCCGGTACTCCTCCAGCTGGGCAGCAGTCGTGCCATGGAACCGGTCCACCAGCCGGTAGAGGTCCCGGGCACAGACCGAAAGGCGTCGCCGACCCTCCCCCGTGCGGGCGTCCTCGTAGTGGGTCGCCTCGTCTTCTTCCTTCAAATAGCGCCCTAGGAGGCCCTCCGGAACCCCAGGGCGAAGCTCTGGGTGCTCCCAGCGCAAGGCCCGCAGGAACAACCGCATCGTCTCACAGAACAGGCCCAGCCGGGTGAGTGTGGCGATGTTGCTCATGATGTGGGTGGAGTCCAGCCGTTGCTTTCCGGTGCGTATGCCCAGCGCCTGGATGATCCGGTCCGTGGTCTCCTGGAAAGCCAGCCGGCCACCGTCGTGCTGCATCAGGCGAACTCGGAAGTTGTGGAGGGTCTTCTGGGGCAGGTGGGTCTCCTCGATGTCTAGCCGCAGGGCGTGGTGCCAGAGCAGGTTGAACTCTAGTTGTTCCAGAGCTTCATCGTCGGTGAGGTTGAACATCTCTTTGAGGAGGTGGACCCCGAGGACGGTCTGCACCGCCCGGTTGGGACGGCCGTTGTCCACGCAGTACATGGGAGCAAAGCGCTCCTCGTCAATCAGGGGGAGCGCCTCGTTTCGGAAAACCTCGGCCCAACTTCTCTCCAGGCGCTTAGCCTTCTTCGGCGTCACCAGGAACTGGGACTGCCAGAGGCTCTCTTGCGGGTCTCGTATTCGGAACATCCTCCCCTCCCTCGGCCAGGCGCAGCGCCCACGACCTTTTATTACATTATCCCCACCTTGCCCCAGGCTGGCGAGGGGTTTTTACGAACAAATCAACCTTCCCCAATGCCCGGTATGTGGCCCACCAGGCCGACTGGGACGCTTTCAAATCGCCCGAAGTCCAAGAGCATTTCCCCTTCCCGTTCTGGGAGGAGACTCTCGGCCCGTTGGAAAGCCTGGGGCTGGCAGACAGCCTAACGGGAGAACACGCGTTGACGGACGAGATAACCGCGATACCTACGCCCGGCCATACGCCCGGCTCCATGAGTCTGGCCATTGTTTCCGGCGGCGAAAGGGCGCTCATTATTGGCGACGTCGCGACCAACCCGGCGCAGGTGACCGAAAACGACTGGGTTTTTGCTTTCGACATGGATGGGGCCCAAGCGGTACAAACTCGAAAGGCGATAGTGGACCGGGCTGAGGCGGAGAACGCCTACCTGATTGCCTGCCATTACCATAGTTACGGGAAGGTAGTGCGTGTCGAGGGACGGCGCTACTGGCAGGGTGTCTAAGCTAGACTTTTGATTGAACGATGGGTCCGCAAAGGAGGTCGTGATGCAGCAGGACGCACAAGCGCGGCAGTTTGCTGGCAAACTCTTGAACATCTATACCGGAAGCGTGCTGACGAGTCTGATTGACATTGGCTATCAGACCGGATTGTTCGAGGTAGCGGAAGAACCGGGCACCAGCCAAGAGATCAGCCAGCGGGCCGGATTGAACGAGAGGTACGTTCGCGAGTGGCTAGGCGCGATGGTAACCGGTGGTATATTCACCTACGACCCGGCCGCCATGGCCTATTCGCTTCCGGCCGAGCACGCGGTGTTCCTCCGCGGTGGCAAGGCCAGCAACCTGGCGCCGTTCAGCCGATTAGTTAACAACTTGGGAAACCGGCTGCCCAGTCTGGTGGACTGCTTCAAGAATGGCGGCGGGGTACCCTATGCTGAGTTCCGGCCCGATTTCACCGACGACATGGACGCCTCGTGGCGCCGGATCTACGACGAGCAGCTTATCAACGGTTTCCTAGGGGCGGCGGAAGGCCAGCAGGAACGGCTGCGGGCCGGGATCAACGTGCTGGACATTGGCTGCGGCACCGGTCATGCCGTTAATCTGATGGCGTCAGAGTACCCTCAATCGATCTTCGTCGGGTATGACTTCTCGGAGGACGCTATTCTTAGAGCAACTGCCGAAGCCACAGCCATGGGTTTGTCCAACGCCCGGTTTGAAGTACTGGACGTTACCAGGATTCCGGCGGAACCCAAGTTCGATCTAATCACCGCTTTCGACGCAATCCACGACCAAATGGACCCAGCCGCGGTTCTCCGGCGGGCCAACGAAGCATTAGCGCCTCATGGCACTTACCTGATGATCGACTTCAAGTTCTCTAGCAACGTAGCAGAAAACATCAACAACCCTTTCGCGCCCATGTATTACGGGATTAGCGTGATGCATTGTATGACCGTATCGCTGGCGGAGGGAGGTGCGGGGCTGGGCACGGTTTGGGGGGAACAGACGGCGCGGCAGATGCTGGCCGAAGCTGGCTTCATCAGTGTCCAGGTCGTAGATTCTCCCCGGCCTCAGAACTGCATCTATATTTGCCGCAAATAGCGTTACTGGGGACCGGCCTGCCGACACCGGCACGAAGCTCGCCTAGTCGGCAGGTTATTTCCGGCTCACGCCGTCTCGATCTCGCTGGCCTTCTGTAGGCCCAGTTCCTCTACCGCCATCTCTCGCATCTTGAACTTCTGGATCTTCCCGGTGACGGTCATGGGGAACTCGTTGGTCATTTTTACGTAGCGGGGTATTTTGTAGCGGGCGATCTTGCCGTTGCAGAATTCCCGGATCTCCTCCGCGTCGGCGCTTTCCCCAGGTTTTAGCATCACCCAGGCCATAACTTCTTCCCCGAAACGCTCGTCAGGAACGCCGATCACCTGAACGTCGGCGACCTTGGGGTGGGTGTATAGAAACTCCTCGACCTCGCGGGGATAAACGTTTTCCCCGCCGCGGATGATCATGTCCTTGAGCCGGCCGGTGATCCTGTAGTAGCCGTCCTCGTCCACAGTGGCCAAGTCACCGGTGTGAAGCCAACCGTCATCGTCGATGGCGGCGGCCGTGGCTTCGGGCATGTTGTAATAGCCTTTCATCACCATAAAGCTTCGCGTACGTAGTTCCCCCTGCTCTCCGGTTCTTGCCTCCAGTTCGGTCTCCGGGTCCACCAGTTTCACTTCCACCTCGGGCAAGGTCTTACCTACTGTGGCCACCCGCCGCTCGATCGTGTCGCCGGTCAGGGTCTGGGTAACCACCGGCGAGGCCTCCGTGAGGCCGTAGGCAATGGTGATATTGTCGGCGCCCATCTGGTCGATCACCTGTCGCATGACCTCAATTGGGCAGGGCGAGCCAGCCATGATCCCGGTGCGTAGTGAGCTCAGGTCGAATTTCTGGAAGTCTGAGTGGCCCAACTGGGCGATGAACATCGTTGGAACGCCGTGCAGGGCGGTGCATTTCTCCTGCTCGATTGTTTGCAGTGTCTTAAGTGGATCGAAGTACTCGGCTGGCACCACGATGGTCGAGCCGTGAGTAACACAGGCCAGATTCCCCAGCACGCAACCGAAGCAGTGATAGAAAGGCACCGGAACGCACAGGCGGTCTTCCTCGGTAAGTTCCATGGCGTTGCCGGTGTAGGCGCCGTTGGCCACGATGTTGTAGTGGGTGAGCATCGCCCCCTTGGGGTTGCCGGTGGTGCCTGAGGTGTATTGGATGTTGATCACATCATCTGGGTCACACTCGGCTTGGCGGCGCTTCAACTGGGTTGTATCGACCTCGGTTGCCTTCTCTAGAACATCGCTCCAGGCCCACATACCGTCCGGCGTCCCGTCCGTCGATCCTAGATGTGATGGGCCCAGTTGCGGCGGAATATAGATGAGGTGGCGCAGGTTGGGGAACCGGGCGCAATTCAACTCGCCGGGATGGGAGTCTTTCAGTTCCGGCACAACCTCGTTCACCATGGCGACATAGTCGGAGGCGCGGAATTGGCCGATGAGGATCAGGGCATTTGCCTCCGATTGTTCCAACAGGTAGGCCAGTTCGTGGGTGCGGTAAGCCGGGTTCACGTTCACCAATACTGCGCCGATCTTGGCGGTGGCGAACTGGGCAAAGACCCATTCGGCGTAGTTGGTTGCCCAGATGCCCACGTGGTGCCCTTTGGCGATGCCGAGCGCCATGAGGCCGCGGGCAACACGGTCGACTTCGTCGCGAAACTGGGCGTAGGTGTAGCGGGCACCGGTTTCCACATGGACCAAGGCGTCGCGGTCGGCGAACTTGTCGGCCTGCCGGTCCAGCAGGTCCCCGATGGTGGTGTGCAGTTCGATGGATTGGGGCATAGCTTTCCTCGCGGCGTGGGCTTGACTACTGGGTTCTACTTTAGCGGCCGGAGACGATTTGAGCGGCAAGTCTTCGGGTCATTGGAGGTCGTCAAACGGATCGTCGTCCGGGTCGTCAAAGGGATCGTCGTCTGGTTCGGTGTGTCCAGCGGCAATGTCGATGATCTCGCCGGTCTGAGCATCCATCCAGAATGACAACGAATGGCCGTAACCGTCCGGTGGTTCCAAGGCGAATCCGTAGGAATCAGCAAAAACCCCAATACGTGTTTCGAAGGCTTGGACCAATGAGCGCAAACCCTGAGTAACATCGCCGTACACCCCGAAATTGCCGTACTCTCGCAATCCTTGGTCTATGAACTCCCGTTCTTGGTCGGTCAATCGGTGACCGGGACTCATCGGCAGGTCCACCCATAAGGCCTCCAAAATGTCCTGGTTTTGAAGGTCGACGCTGACGCAGAAATAATCCTCGAAAGTTTCCGAGTCGGAAAAATACAGCACCGCCCGGTCGCCAAGACGCCGCGTCAACAGTTGTCGTCCCGAACGCAGCCCCTCGACGCCGGAGCTTAAGTCGTAGATTTCGCACAGGCGATTTAGCGGTTCTAGCATCCACAGCTCCCCGCATTTTTGGAGACCTTGATCGACGAGTGAAAGATCCGTGGGGTCTAATTCCGGCGCTGTCGGCAGCTCCGGACCACCGTCCGACATGGCTCCGGAACTCCTTTGGACGTTTTGCGTATAGCGAATCCGTGGGGTTGCACGAGTAGTCAGATTTAACTCGTACCGTTCCTCGCTGCTGCTAATTTCAACCTCAAAATGCTGCTCGAGATTGCGAAGTCCGCCTGCCCAGGCAGAACCAAAGCGCTTGAAGTTTTCGTCGAGAAAGGAAAGATCTTGGTCAGTAATCTGAGCCATAATCCTATACTACCCTATACTACAGTGACTCAAGTGCAGGAGAGTCATAAGAGCTTGGACCGCAGAACCATAATCCCAAATGTCCGGGCGTTTCTGGGCCGTATCGAGTTGGAGCTGGCTAAAGTAGCGAGCCAGATGGCGGACCAAATGGAGTTGATAAACATTTACACTCCGGTCCGGGCGCTACCGGCTGGCAACCTGGAAGGTCACGTGATCTTGGACGGTCTCTATCCCAATCGTGGTGTGCCTCTTGAATTCGAAGTGCTGCCGTCAAGCGAAGCAATCTCGATCAACGGTCATGAAGTGAAGCCTACCGGTGAAAACAGCATTCGGCTCTCGGTGCCGGCCACCATCCCCAAACGAAACGCCGCATCCAGCTATCGGCTGGTTGTGGAGACTTCGACGGGAAGCAGCTACACCTACGATTTCAGTTGCTTGGGTCCGGACGTTTGGCAGGGCGCGTTGGTGGTCGATAATCCTCCGCCGGGCCAGCCTGCCGACCCCAGCGATAAGCGCCCCGATGGCCGCGACGACGTCAGCGGCGCGGACGGTCTGCTGTTGCCGTTTGTCGATTATCTGATTCGTGGTGATTTCCAAGCTGCGTACGGTCTGTGCGCCTTGGAGTACCGTTCCGTAGTTGGTCTGGCAGAGTTTAGGGCGGGGCAGTTGAAATACACCAACAATTCCTTACATGAGACCAAAGTTCACAGCGGGGCCGATGCCCGGCGGCTCGCCTCTGTGGTGACCGAGACGGTCTACGGCGGTGAGCGGTTGGGAGACGGTGATTCGGCGGCCCTGGAACAACGTGGGTTTAACGGCTTCTTCACAGTCGCGCCTACGCCCGGGGGTTACGGCATCCTAGACTTTCACCTACGCCGGTTCCGGCACCGGCTAGCCCGAGAGGGTGATGGCCCCGAGCACCCGCTGCTAATCTAGGTAACCCGATGTGCAGGTTTTGGTCAGGTCCCGCCCCTGTCATTCCGAATCTGACGCCTCGATTGCTGAGACGTTGGACTCGCCCAGACGGTCGGTTACGCACAACCCTGATTGGGAGCTCAGAACTGAGACCCCTCGCGGAATTCATCCTGAGTGAAGCCGAAGGACTCGGGGTGACAAAAATATCCGCACATCGCGTTGGTTACTGGGCGGTAGATCGCCTCGAGCCCGGTGTTCTGGATACGGCGGACCCGCCTCCTGCATTCCACAGAGGCCGACAGTGGAAGCGGTGGAAGTAGGGTTCATGCCGGAGACGAAAACGATTGTTCGCCGGACGGCGAGACCTTCCCTTCACGGCGCGTTATTAGGCGAATAAAATGCCGGCCATCTGGCCGGCATTTTGGAGCAACTGCATTTTCTGCGAGGCGAGGCCGATTGTTAACCTATTTCGGAGCCCCGCAGCCGCGGATCCAGCGTGTCACGCAAGGCGTCTCCGAAAAGGTTGAGTCCAAATACGACAATGCTAATTGCCAGGCTGGGAAAGACAAGTAACCAGGGCGAGACCTCTATGTACTTCTGGCCGGCTACCGACAACATCGCGCCCCAGGAAGGAACCTCCGGAGGAGTGCCTACACCCAGGAAGCTGAGAGCGGCTTCTAGCACGATAGCAAATCCCAGGTTGGCGGTGGCGAAGACGATATAAGGGGCCATACAGTTGGGCAGCAGGTGGCGGAAAACAATACGCGAGCCGGAGGCTCCGACGGCCCTCGCCGAATCTACAAACCCTGATTCTTTCAGGCTCAGTGCCTCTGAACGAACAATTCGGCAAGACCCTGGTAGGAACAACACTATCAGGGTAATGATTACATTGGTCAACGAGGCGCCCAAAAACGCCATGATCCCCAACGCCAGAATCAGCGCTGGAAAGGCCATCATGGCATCCACCAGACGTTGTATGAATAGGTCGAACGGGCCACCGACGTAGGCGGTAATGATCCCCAAAATGGCGCCCAGAGTCACCCCTATTCCTACGCTGGCAAACGCCACCTGGAGTGAGATGCGTGCCCCGTAAAGGAGACGGCTCACGACGTCCCGCCCCACCTGATCGGTGCCCAACAGATACCGCTCGCCGTCGATGACCGCGCCCGGTGATTCATACCTGTCCTGAAGATTGATGGTCTGCGGGTCATGGGGGGCGAGCGCCGGCGCAAAGATGGCAATAATCCCGGTTATCACCAACACGATGGCGCCCAGGGCGCCCAGCGGCTGCCGCTTGGCGAACCTGGCAATGGTTTGCAGGACCGCATTTCCCTTCTGTCTCAAGTCGACGGCGCGACCGGTGAGAACTGCTGTTTGACTCTCGGTTAAGGCCAAAGTCTTTTCCTCAAGCTACCAACGGCTAAGTGAGCCGGACCCGTGGGTCAATGTAACCGTACATCAGGTCGATTATCAGGTTTAGCGTCAGGACCATGGTCGCGATTAGGAAGACAAGTGCCTGGGTCAGCGGGTAATCCCGGTTGAGGATAGAGACTAACAATAACCTGCCCATCCCCGGCAGCACAAATATTTGCTCGACTATCACCTCGCCCGCCAGTAGGATGCCGAAAGACCATCCAGATACGGTGAGAATGGGCAAGAAGCAGTTCTTTAGCGCATGCACCAGGATTACATTCCTTTCCCTGAGTCCCTTTGCTCGGGCCGTCCTGACGTAATCCTGCTGCAAGGTTTCAAGTAAAGAAGAGCGCGTCACCCGCGCGATGAACGCCATTGTAAACAGAGCAATGGCAAGGGCAGGGAAGATCAGTTGCTCTAAATTTTTCCCCAGGTCTTGGTAAGGATGAGAGTAGGCTATCGGAGGGAGCCAACCAAACACGCGCACTAAAAGAAATATTGTGACAAGTGCCACGACGAAGGTGGGGATTGATAGACCCATAAAGGTGAATATTCTAGCGGCGTAGTCAGGAAAAGTATTTCTTTTGAGCGCCGAGATGATTCCCAGCGGCACGGCTAGAAAGAAGCTGATGGCTATTCCCAGACCGGTCAACTCCAAGGTCAAGTACATCCGGGGCTTTATCATGGTTGCGATGTCAGTCCCGTAGTAGAAGGACCGGCCGAAGTCTCCTTGAAACAGGCCTCCAATCCAGTTCCCGTACTGCTGGATGATGGTCCCGTCGGTGCCCAGCTTCTTCTGCATCGCCTCCAGGTCTGCCTCGGTGTAAGTTGACGACCCCTGTCCGCCTCCCGAAAGGATATTCAGGGCCGGGTCTCCCGGTATGACGCGCATGAACATGAACACCACCAGGGTGACCAACCAAATGGTGGGTATGAACAGCAGCAGCCGTCTAATGAGGTACTGTTGCAAAGCTACACCTAGGGTTATTAGATTTGCGACACGGCTCGCTCTAGCGTCTGGCTATGAGCAATAACTAGTTCTAAGCTCACGGCGGCGAAGTTTCCGAGACTGGAGGGAGCTTTCCGGGGTCACTCAATGTACAACTGTTGTATACCTCGACGGGGCTGCTAGCCCCGCCGAGGTAAGGTCTACTCCAACTGTTTCCTAATAATCGTCGTCGAGGAATTCGTGGTAGTGCCTCAACGAGGTGTACAGGCTGAAGTGGGGCACGAACGGCTGGACGGTCACACCGTCACCTGAGGTCTTGATCTTCTTGTTCACCACCTGGGTGAAGGCGTTCCACATATATTCGATATACCCGGAATTCGCTTCCGAATACATGATGCGCTGGAGCTCGTAGTTGATCGCTTTGCGTTTTTCAAAGTCCGGCTCCCGGCTTTGTTGGTCCCACAGGTCCTCGATCCTGGGGTCGACCCATCGCGCCCAGTTCTTGGCGCCCGGGAGGACCATGCTGGGGAATGAATCATCAGGGTCGGGGATCTGGTTCGCCCGTCCCAGTGTGGTGATGTTGAAAGTACTCTGTTGGGCCTCATGGACCCCGGCGGCGTAGTCCACAACCCGGATGTTAAGGTCGACGCCGTAAGGTCTCAACTGCTCCTTGGTCACCACGGCCGCATCCGCCCAGAAGAAGATGTTCAACACCAAGAAGTCGAGGTCTAGGCGGTTATCGGGCCCGTATCCGGCATCGGCCAGGAGCCGTATGCCTTCGGCGATATCGTCAGGATGTTGGCTGCCGTCTGCCGCCCTCCGCCATCCGGGGTAGGTTGCCACCTCGGACTCCGGGAGTGCATAGGGGTTGTTGGGCGCCATCCAGGCGCCGATGCGGAACTTCCCTAAACCGAAACCGTCTACCAGTAGCTGGCGGTCGACGAGCAACTGCAGCGCTTTTCTTAGGTTGACGTCATCGAAGGGCGGCTTCTCGGTGTTCAAAATGTATTGGAAGCCCGCCGCGCCGTCCATCCAGAAGATGTCGTGCTTGGCCATGAATTCCGGATCGTTTTCCAGCCTTATGGTGTCCTCGACGTCCATGTGGTTGATGGAATTCATGCTGGTATACACTTGCTCTGCTTGGTAGGCCGCGATCTCCCTACCCTTATCGGTGATGAAGAACGACTCATAGCCGTCCAAGAAGGGGCGTCCTTCCCTCCAGAAGGTTTCATTCTTCACGAACTTGTCACTGACGCCGAACACGTCTTCGACAGCCAGGAAGGGGCCGGCGCCCACGGTGTGGCTCTCAAAGCTGGCCCGGTCCAGGTCGGGGTTACTGAAGATATGCTCGGGCAGTATCTTGTTATACTCCACGGCGACAAAGGGGATGAAGGCCGCCGAAGCGTATTTCAGGTTGACCTTTACGGTTAAGTCGTCGATTTTCTCGACGCTCTCTATATACTGCCTGAGCTTCCCGGTGGCGGGCCTAGGCGCGCCGGGCAGAATGATGTTGTTGTAGCTCCATACTACGTCATCAGCATCAATGACCTCCCCATCCGACCATACGACGCCGGGACGGATATGGAAGATGTAGCCTAACCCGTTGTCAACGGCCTCCCAGGTCTCAGCCAGGTCGCCGATTATAGCCCCATCGGTATACGCGTTCTGCACCATGGGGTCGTACTCCAACAACTGGAGGTACATCGGACCAATGATTTGGATATCTTCCAGGTAAACGGCCGCGTGAACATCCCAGGTGCTGGGATATCCGGCTGCGGCGCTGGCCAAGAGGGTCCCGCCGTATTTGGGGCCGTCTCCGGAGCTGGAAACCACAGGCACTGCGGTGGGGGCAGCGGTTGCAACGGGCACGCTGCCGCCCGACGGCGCCGCATCGGCATCGTCATCGTCATCCCCGCCACAAGCGATCAGCGCCACCAAGGCGACAGCCAGTGCGGCGATGACCAACCATTTCAGCGGTAGAAACCTAATTCTGTCCATGATCCCTCGCTTTACTTAGCAATTTTTCTTCGCACCGTGTAAATGAGCCTCGCTCCACCCTGGGACCGCTCCCCACCAAAGGAATTCCCTGCCGGGACCATTTATCGGTTAGCGTTCGAGCGAATACCGGTACCTAGTTAGTTAAGATTGTAAATTCTGGCGGCGTTCCCTCCGGCGATCTTTGCCTTTTCTTCGTCGGTACAATCGGCCAGGATCTCGTCAAGAATCTGGCGGCTTCTGGGGAAGGTAGACTCCTGATGGGGGTAATCCGATCCCCACATGAGGTTATCTACCCCGATGATGTCTCGCATCTTTATCCCCAAAGCGTCTTCCTGGAAGCCCAGGAAGACATTGCGGTGGAAATAATCACTGGGAAGCATGTCGTTTTTAAAGTGGGTCCAGCTGTCTCTGGGAGAGCGGTCTCTTGGCGGTCTCTCGATGTAGGTGTAGTCCAGCCGGTCGAGGAAGTGGGGCGCCCAAGACAACTCCATCTCCACCGACCCCACCTGCAGCTTCGGATACCGCTCGAATACCCCGGTGAAGATCAGGTATCCCAGTGACATCCGAATCCAGTGGTCCACGTTGGAGAAGAAGGTCCGGCTGGCGGACTCGAAATCCAAGAATTCCTGACCACCGTGAGGCCTATTTGTGCCGATGTGCATATTCAGGGGTATCGCCAAGTCCTGGGCTGCTGCCCAAAGCGGTTCATACTCTGGGTAGTCGTATGACCGATCTTCCGGGGGATACACAGTAATCATGGCTCCTGTGAGCCCCATTTTGGCGCAACGCTCGAGTTCCGTTATTCCTTCTTGCACATCGTCGATATTGATCATGGCGATGCCCTTGAGCCGCTTGGGAAATGGGCTGCAAAACTCAGCAACCCAATCGTTGTACGTCCTGAAGAGGGACGTTAGCAACTGGCCATCGGGCACGCCGTAAAGGAGGAGACCAACGGTGGGAAACACGATACTTACATCCACCCCATCGATGTCCATGTCCTTCATGTGCTCTTCAGGAATGTATCCGCCCGGCCTGATATTTTCCATCGTATCTAGAACCGACAGCTTTTCTGGCTCGTCGAACCTGACACCGGTCTGGCTTCCAGCAAAAGCACCGACCAAGAGATTGCCGTCGCAGACCCACCAGTCACTGCCATCGTCACGGCGAACGACATGCGGCTCACGACCCTTGAATTTACTCTCGACCCTGCTCGTCCACAGGTCGCCCGGCTCCATCACGTGGTTGTCTGACGATATGACTCTATACCCTACCATTATTACTCCCACAGCCTTTTTTCGATAACAGTGTCGTACCGGGTTTGGGCCGTATTTCTATTCCAGACCAAACAACAACGGCCAGTATCTCCATCGCACAAAACGCATCGATTTACTGGCCAATTTCCACCACAAATCCCGACAAATATCAACTACCGTGTATTTAGGGTTGGCGCAGTTTAGGCCACAAGCCGCGGCCTGTCAAGCATTTTAATTCGTTGATTCCGCTCCCAAAATAACAAAATCGTAGTTTACGGACAAAAGGTTAGACCTACCAGGCAGTGCGGGTTGCATCGGTACGGCCTGGACAGGGGCTCCCATGGAGAAGGGGGCCCCTCAGCGATGTTAAATCGCCGGCGGGCCCCCTTGGCTGCTCCTATGCGGGTTGAAGAGAGGTTATTCGGCTCTCTAATAGATCTGCTGGATATCCTCGGCGAGGCCGGCAGCCCCGTCGAGGTAAGGTTTACACCAAGTGCGTCCTAATACTCGTCGTCCAGGAACTCGTGGTAGTGCCTCAACGAAGTGTACAGGCTGAAGTGGGGCACGAACGGCTGGACGGTGACTCCGTCACCGGAGGTCTTGATCCTTTTGTTCACTACCTGGGTGAAAGCGTTCCACATATAGGAGATGTACCCGGAATTCGCTTCCTGATAGATGATGCGCTGCATCTCGTAGTTGAGCGCTTTGCGCTTTTCAAAGTCGGGCTCCCGGCTTTGCCGGTTCCACAGGTCCTCGATTCTAGGGTCGACCCAGCGGGCCCAGTTCTTGGCGCCCGGGAGGACCATGCTGGGGAAGTTATCATCAGGGTCGGGGATCTGGTTCGCCCCCCCCGCTGTGGCGATCTGGAAGGTACCCTGTTGTGACTCATGGACCCCGGCCGCGTAGTCCAACAGCCGGATGTTAAGGTCGATGCCGTAGGGCCTCATCTGCTCCTTGGTCACCACGGCCCCATCCGCGAAGAAGAAGATGTTCCATATCACGAAGTCGATCTGAAGGGGGTTATCCGGCCCGTATCCGGCATCGGCCAGGAGCCGTATGCCTTCGGCTATATCGTCAGGGTGTTGGCTGCCGTCGGCCGCCCTCCGGTATCCGGGGTAGGTTGCCACCTCGGACTCCGGGAGTGCATAGGGGTTGTTGGGCGCCATGAAGGCGCCTATACGGAACCTCCCCAGCCCGAAACCGTCTACCAGTAGCTGGCGGTCGAGGAGCAACTGAAACGCCTTTCTCATGTTGGGGTCATCGAAGGGCGGCTTCTCGGTGTTCATCGCGTATTGGAAGCCCACCGCGCCATCCATCCAGAAGATGTCGTGCTTGGCCATGAATTCCGGATCGTTTTCCAACCTTATGGTGTCCTCAACGTCCATGTGGTTGAGGGAGTCCATGCTGGTGTACACTTGCTCTGCTTGGTAGGCCGCGATCTCCCTACCCTTATCGGTGATGAAGAACGACTCATAGCCGTCCAAGAAGGGGCGTCCCTCCCTCCAGAAGGTTTCATTCTTCACGAACTTGTCGCTAACGCCGAACACGTCTTCCACAGCCAGGAAGGGGCCGGCGCCCACGGTATGGCTCTCAAAGCCCGCCCGGTCCAGGTCGGGGTTACTGAAGATATGCTCGGGCAGTATCTTGTTATACTCCACGGCGACAAAGGGGATGAAGGCCGCCGAAGCGTATTTCAGGTTGACCTTTACGGTTAAGTCGTCGATTTTCTCGACGCTCTCTATATACTGCCTGAGCTTCCCGGTGGCGGGCCTGGGCGCGCCGGGCAGAATGATGTTGTTGTAGCTCCATACTACGTCATCCGCATCAATGACCTCCCCATCCGACCATACGACGCCGGGACGGATATGGAAGATGTAGCCTAACCCGCCGTCAACGGCCTCCCAGGTCTCGGCCAGGTCGCCGATTATCGCCCCTTCGGTATACGCTTTATGCACCATGGGGTCGAACTCCAACAACTGGAGGTACATCGGGCCAATGATTTGGATATCTTCCAGGTACACTGCCGCGTGAACGTCCCAGGTGCTGGGATATCCGGCTGCGGCGCTGGCCAAGAGGGTCCCGCCGTATTTGGGGCCGTCGGTAGATCTCGCAGTATCCGCGGGCACGGCGGTAGGGGCAACCGTGGCAACGGGCACGGCGCCGCCCGACGGCGCCGCATCGGCATCGTCGTCGTCGTCATCCCCGCCACAAGCGATCAGCGCCACCAAGGCGACAGCCAGTGCGGCGATGACCAACCATTTCAGCGGTAGAAACCTAATTCTGTCCATGATCCCTCGCTTTACTTAGCAATTTTTCTTCGCACCGTGTAAATGAGCCTCGCTCCACCCTGGGACCGCTCCCCACCAAAGGAATTCCCTGCCGGGACCATTTATCGGTTAGCGTTCGAGCGAATACCGGTACCTAGTTAGTTAAGATTGTAAATTCTGGCGGCGTTCCCTCCGGCGATCTTTGCCTTTTCTTCGTCGGTACAATCGGCCAGGATCTCGTCAAGAATCTGGCGGCTTCTGGGGAAGGTAGACTCCTGATGGGGGTAATCCGATCCCCACATGAGGTTATCTACCCCGATGATGTCTCGCATCTTTATCCCCAAAGCGTCTTCCTGGAAGCCCAGGAAGACATTGCGGTGGAAATAATCACTGGGAAGCATGTCGTTTTTAAAGTGGGTCCAGCTGTCTCTGGGAGAGCGGTCTCTTGGCGGTCTCTCGATGTAGGTGTAGTCCAGCCGGTCGAGGAAGTGGGGCGCCCAAGACAACTCCATCTCCACCGACCCCACCTGCAGCTTCGGATACCGCTCGAATACCCCGGTGAAGATCAGGTATCCCAGTGACATCCGAATCCAGTGGTCCACGTTGGAGAAGAAGGTCCGGCTGGCGGACTCGAAATCCAAGAATTCCTGACCACCGTGAGGCCTATTTGTGCCGATGTGCATATTCAGGGGTATCGCCAAGTCCTGGGCTGCTGCCCAAAGCGGTTCATACTCTGGGTAGTCGTATGACCGATCTTCCGGGGGATACACAGTAATCAGGGCGCCGGCGAGCCCCATTTTGGCGCATCGCTCGAGCTCCTTAATTCCGTCTTGAACGTTGTCTATGTTGACCATGCCGATGCCCTTGAGCCGCTTGGGGAATGGGCTGCAGAACTCAGCAACCCAGTCGTTGTAGTTCCTGATGAGGGATGTCAGGAGTTCGCTATCGGGCACGCCGTAAAGAGCAAGGCCAATGGTAGGAAACACTATACTTACGTCAACCCCATCGATGTCCATGTCCTTCATGTGCTCTTGGGGAATGTAGCCGCCGGGCCTGATATTTTCCATCGTATCTAGAACCGACAGCTTTTCGGGCTCGTCGAACCGGACACCGGTCTGGCTTCCGGCGAAGGCGCCGACCAGAAGATGGTCGTCGCAGACCCACCAATCACTGCCGTCGTCACGGCGAATGACATGCGGCTCTCGCCCCTTGAACTTGCTCTCGACCCTGCTCGTCCACAGGTCACCGGGCTCCATGACATGGTTGTCCGACGATATAACTCTATAACTGGTCATGACTACTCCCACCGCCCAATTTCTATATGAACCCTCTTTTGGCTCTACCTCAGGCCTTTACCCTATGCCGAAACTAAGAAGGTGGATCTCCATCCCATGACCGAGTGCAACGATTTACTAGTTCGTCTTGAGTGATGCTTACGATTTGCGACATATTTTAACGAACGTCCGCAGTGATGTGATGGAATTTATGCCACTATACACGACCTGTCAAGCATTTGGAATCGTGGATTGTGCCCAGACCATGTCGAAATTCGTAATCATCACTGCGAAAAGGCCGGGCATATTAGACAGCGGTGATCCGTCAGTGCGACCTGGACGGAGGCTCCCAGCGGGAAGAGAGCGCGTCAGAGATGTTAAAACACCGGCGGGCTCCCATGGCCGCCCCTGGGCGGGTTGAAGAGAGGTTATTCGGCTTTCTGGTAGATTCGGGTGTCCGGCTTGAAGGCGGCCCAGGCGAACCACAAGTGGGTGCCGTGGACGATGGGTTCGAGCTGGGCGCCGGCTAATTCACCCTGCACGGCTTGTCCCAGGATGTTCCAGACACTACCCGTCTCGTTGTCTACGAAAGTTTCGTCCTCGGGCCGAAAAGTCAGCTTCCGGCCGTCTAGGTGCGGGTCGAAGACGCCGGTGGCTCCCACGTCTCGAGACTCGGCAATTACCAACTGGTCCAGCGCCGAAAGCGTTCCCGGCTTGAAAAAAATCACCAGGTCCCGGCCGTTTAGGCTGTAGTTGACCACCCGCTCCAACTCCAAGTCCATGAAGGAGAACGCCGCGTCGGCGTCCCCTATGGTTACGGCGGCCACCCGTTCCTTGGGTAGTAGCCGGTCGTCAGGGTCGCCGCGGAAGAGGATGGGCGACGAGTCCACTCGGTCGTAGCCGCGGTAGGGGTTGCGTCCGTAAGGCCGGGTATAGCCGGTTTCCCTGGACAGCACCATACCCTCAGGATTAGCGGTTTTGAAGTCTTCCCAGGCCACGATGGGAGCCGGCCGCAGCTTCAGTCTTCTGCCGGCTAGGCGTCCCACGATTGCCTCGCCGGTCAACTGCTGCCACCAGCTTTCTGTCTGCCGGTCGAACATTATCAAGTCGCTGTTTCGCAGGTTACCCGTGACGCCGAAATCGAAGGTTACGCCCTCTAACGTCCGCTCGAAAGCGATGGCGGAGTTGCAGAGCGGGCAAAAAGTAATGGCAACCGCGACTCCACCTACTTGGTCGTTAACAATTTCGTGGTAGGTCAGTATTTGAAGGGGGTAGGCCCGGGCATCGCCGCCAATATCCAGTGCGATGACCGGCTCTTGTGCGTCCAGCCACTGGTCGGCTGCCTCGGGGTTGGTGAACACGGGATTGTTAATCGCTGGAATGCCATCTCGCGGTACGCCACCTGAAAATATCTCATCGTATTCCACGGTGTGCCGACTGAAGTCGGTGTTCCAAGCAAAGGGGAACACCCGCGCACGGGCCAGTTTGCCGCCGACCTGGGCGGTCTCCTCGGACTTTCCCCTTCCGGTGTGTCGAAGGTGAGCACCCGCTGGAGCGAACAACATGAAAAGGTTGCTCACCCCGTTGCGCTCGTATTCGTAATCGTAGGAACCCGCCGCCCCAGGCCGGACGCGGCCGGTGCGTCTCTACTCTTGTATGTGCTTCCACCGGCCTCCATCTAATTAGGTGGCTGGACGGCAAACTCCACCGAACGGTGGCTGACACCTACTAGCTCGAGCCAAGGCGTTTCTTCTGATTGTCTGTCTAACGAATCGGCGACTATGTGACCCTGGGTCGCGAAAAGCGCATAAGACGCATGGCCGGGATGCGCCGAGCTGTTGTACTTTATGCCGTCGATGCGGTCCCCTTGCCATCTTACCCGGGACCGCAGGAACTCCGTGACCACCTGGGTAGGTACATAGTCGACGTGTACTCTATCGTCTGGCGCCACGCGCTGAGACATTTGCTCCGCGACGTGGTGTAGGAACGTCAGAGCGCGACGGAATACGTACCGACCGCCTTCCGGGTCATCCTCAAACAAGCCAGGGATAACCGGAATATCGGTCAGATCCAGTACAGCGGCGGGTCTGAGAAGTTTCCAGCAGCCAACGGCGAACGTTCCGGGCAGTTGGGCAGTCTCCAACAAGGCTGTCTCAATCTCATCGCACCCATAGAACATCACGATGCCTGGGGGACTCATCCGATTGGCTTGAACCGCCAGCTTTTCCGGTGGCGGCCCCAAGTCCTTGGGTGTTTCCAGCCTTGCGTCAGCCTGCTCCCAGCAGGCCCGGTACAGGTGGGTACCTGCTGGCAACTTCTTAAACAGCCTGGTTTCGTTGGCGAAAGCGAAAATATCCTTGAGGACTTGACCCGGGTCGAAGACCTCAGGCTCATTCGGGTCCGGCCCGTAGTCCAGAAAGAAAAAACGTCGCCGGTGCATCACCACTTTGCGGAAGTAAGCCCAGTTGTACTGCGCGTATTCGCGATCGGTCAGACCCAAACCGTTTCGGTCGCACCAGGCAATGTCGTCCAGATACCCCACGAGCTTGCGGAACAGCACGTCGTTGCGGTCGTTGGGCAACTCCAGCTGGATGACATCGGTCAGCAAATCCCAAGAATCCCAAGAATCCCCGTTCCGGCCGACGAACTCCTTCTCCTCGCCGTCCCAAGGAAGTAGCTCCAAGGCATCTCCATAGTCCTCGCGAAGACAACGATTGATGTATTCACCCACGTCGTCCAGCGGGGCTGCGATAGGTTTGTCGCTGGCAACTCGGCAAAATGAGCAACGATAGGATTCAGCGTTAGCTGAGATAAATCCTCGGATCCCGTCGTTATCGATGCAATCGCCGCAAACGAACTTGTTTGAACTGATCAATGTCCCTCTCACTTCCGACGCCGGACTCTTGCCCATTCGAGAGCTGGATGATGCCCTGGGCCTTACCCATATTGCTGCCGACTATCTCCAGGAAAGCCGCTCCGGTCGCAACATCCGCCACCACCTGGTCCCTCTGCTCAGACAGTCCATCTACAGCCGCCTTGCTGGCTACGATGATACCAACGATGCAGAACGTCTTTCCCAAGACCCAGCCATGAGAGTTGTCGTGGGCTGGCAAGGCTCAGACAGGAACGCCGCCAGAACCAACACCATGAGCCGTTTTGAGACGGAGACTCTGACCCAAGAGGACAACCTAAATGGGCTGGCCCTAATGAATCCCCAGTGGGTGGAACGGGCGATGGCCCACACCCTACACCAGCGAGTTATCCTGGATATGGATAGTTCGGAGAGTCCAGTACACGGTCAGCAGGAGGGCGCAGCCTACAACGGCCACTTCGAATGCGTCTGCTATCATCCTCTCTTTCTGTTCAACCAGTTCGGGGATTGTGAAGGAGCGAAGCTACGGTCAGGCAACGTCCACAGCGCCGATGATTGGCAAGAAGTCCTCGATCCGGCGGTGGCCTCTGGCGATGCCGAGCCAGGCCAGGTTGACACGCATACGAGGGGCTTCCTATAATGGCGCTCATTAACAACCGAATAGGCCGACGCACGTAGGGGAGCTCGGTTAAGCCGGGCTGAGAGGCTCCGATTCATCGGAGCGACCCTGTGAACCTGACCTGGGTAATCCCAGCGGAGGGAATCGGGCAATGGAATAAAGGCTCATCGTGGCCGCCGAACCCGTTTCTCGGCGGCCTTTTCCTATTTTAGGGAGGTGAATGATGACCGGAGTATTCCAAACCAGCAACCTGATTCAAGGGAAGCCCAATTTCCCGGCCAGTAAGAAACTTTACATCCAGGGGTCACGCCCCGATATCCAAGTTCCCTTTCGCCAGGTCACCCTAACATCTACGGCAGGACGGTTCGGCCAAGAAGAAAACCCGCCCCTTAACCTCTACGACACCAGCGGCCCCTACACCCACGATGGGGCGGATTTGGACGTCAGGAAAGGGTTGCCGGCGCTCCGCAAGAACTGGATACTTGAACGGGGAGACGTTGAAGAGGTCTGCCCGTCGCTAATTCCCATAAATGGCAACGGCGACGCCCAGGCATTTCCAGGGCTGGAAAGGCGGCCGTTAAAGGCCAAGCGCGGCAGGGCAGTGACCCAGTATTATTATGCGCGCCAGGGAATCGTCACCCCCGAGATGGAGTTCGTCGCCATCAGGGAAGGGTTCGAGCCCGAATTCGTGCGGCAAGAAGTCGCCCTGGGCCGGGCGATCATACCGGCCAACATCAATCATCCGGAAACCGAGCCCATGATCATCGGGCGTGGCTTTGCGGTAAAGATAAATGCCAACATCGGGAACTCCGCCATCACCTCGTCCATTGAGGAAGAGGTGGAGAAGATGCTATGGGCCACCCGCTGGGGCACCGACACGGTGATGGACCTATCGACCGGGACGGACATACACACCACCAGGGAATGGATCCTGCGCAATTCACCGGTGCCCATCGGCTCGGTGCCGTTGTATCAGGCCCTGGAAAAGGTCGATGGCAACCCCGAGGATCTAACCTGGGAGCTTTACCGGGACACCATCATCGAACAGGCGGAGCAAGGGGTGGACTATTTCACCATCCACGCCGCTACGCTGCTTCGCTACGTTCCTTTGACCGCCAACCGGGTCACCGGCATCGTTTCCCGGGGCGGCTCCATCATGGCCGGATGGTGCTTGGCCCACCACCAGGAGAATTTCTTGTACACCCACTTCGAGGAGCTTTGCGAGATAATGCGGGCTCACGACATATCCTTCTCCTTGGGAGATGGGCTAAGGCCGGGATCCACCGCCGACGCCAACGACGAAGCCCAATTCTCGGAGCTGGAAACCATGGGCGAGCTCACCAAGATCGCCTGGGAGCACGATGTCCAGGTGATGATAGAAGGACCGGGCCACGTGCCGATGCATAAGATCAAGGAAAACATGGACCGCCAGTTGGAGGTGTGCCATGAAGCGCCCTTCTACACCCTGGGGCCTCTTGTTACCGATGTCGCCCCGGCTTACGACCACATCACTTCAGGAATCGGCGCGGCCATGATAGGGATGTTCGGCACGGCGATGCTCTGTTACGTCACACCCAAAGAACACCTGGGATTGCCCAACAAAGAAGATGTGAAAGAGGGAGTGATCACATACAAGATCGCCGCCCATGCCGCCGACGTGGCCAAGGGCCATCCCATGGCGCACCAATGGGACGACGCTCTGTCCAAGGCCCGCTTTGAATTCCGGTGGGAAGACCAGTTCAACCTGGCCATTGACCCCGACCGCGCTAGGGTGTACCACGATGAGACCCTGCCGGCCCAGGGGGCCAAGGTCGCCCACTTCTGCTCCATGTGCGGGCCCAAGTTCTGCGCTATGAAGATCACCCAGGACGTCCGCGAGTACGCCCAGAAGCAAGGACTGGAGCCAGAACAATCGTTGGCATCCGGAATGGAGGAGAAATCCCGGGAATTCCGGGAGGCCGGCAGCAAAATCTACCGTGACGCTTGATTCACCGGATGCCCCTTTGGATCCGTGGAGTACCAGGGCAAATACGTTGACCTAAGGCCCGCAGGCGCGGCTTCCAGTGTGTTTGAGGCACAGGCATCCGATGAGGTGGGAGGCGTTTTTTCGGTGCCGGAGTGGCTCGTGATCCATGCGGAGATTGAAGATAATTCAATCTAATAGTTCCGGGAAAAAACGACGAGGCCACGGGGAAGCATCTCGTGGCCTCATCAATCTATTGTCACCCCCGGGGGGGGGGGCGAATCCCCCCCAATGCCACTGGGCAAAGACGATTCTGAAACCCTTTATTGAGGAATCATTTTGGAAAACCAAGTTTAATCGGATTCTCGTTTAGGGTGGACCCACTTGGCAAGAATCTTCTGCTCGACTTCGGCCCGTGGCCTGGCGTAGCGTTCCCTTGAAACCCGAATGATGGTTTGAAGGTCTGCCTCATCGCCTGAGGTCCGTGAAGCCACAGAATTTCCATCCTTTGTGCGGGACGTCTTGTTGCGACCACTTCCCGTGATCCATTGCCGGCCGGGACTGTGTTCTACTCTTCACGCGCCTTCATCTTTCGCCACGGATTGCTGTGTCTGTGGGGAACGGACTCGACCCAATCGGATTCAGTTCATCGATGGGGATTGAGCCCAAGCTGCTGATGCTGTTCCGAGTGGTCAGTCCCGAAGAGCTGGTGTCTGACACAGGTTAAGTGACCGGCTTCCCAAGTTGTTCTACAATATTATTGATTGAGATGGCTATCCAAGACCGCATTGTGGAGCTGCGCCGCGTTCCGGCGTCGGATCTCCACCCTCATCCCAAGAACTGGCGGCGCCACCCCAAGGCGCAGCAGGACGCC
Organism: Dehalococcoidia bacterium; assembly: GCA_965247605.1. GTDB lineage: Bacteria > Chloroflexota > Dehalococcoidia > Lucifugimonadales > UBA3495 > VXOI01. The sequence continues at coordinate 27,002 of CBDFHM010000012.1, forward strand.
CTCCGCGCCATGCTCGACCGGGTTGGCTTTGTGGGTGCTGTCATTGCCCGGGAGACACCCGACGGGCTGATGCTCATCGACGGCCACCTCCGGGCCGACCTGACGCCGGACGCTGAAATTCCCGTCTTGGTAGACAAGAACGTCGGGATGGAGACCGGTGGTCATTCGACGCAGAAACCCCTGGAGTGCATGGAGCGACCCATCCGCAACGACGAGGGTGACGTGTACGACCCCTTCGTCGGCTCCGGCACCACCATCATCGCTGCCGAGCGGCAGGGCCGCGCCTGCTACGCAATGGAGGTCGAGTCTCGCTACGTGGACATGGCGATAGAGCGGTGGGAGCAGTACACGGGCGGAAAGGCAGTTTGCATCAGGGAGTTTGCATGGCGGCGCCGAAACGGACCAATATTGATTCCCTCGTAACAAGGCCTGTTTGAGATGAGCCCTGGCGTGCGAAGGTGGTCTGGAGCGGAGGAGGCCACGGGATGCCGGCTGCTGGCCTCACCGCCCTATCTGCCGCGCTCAGGACAAGCGTGATCCCGTTGCGGTACCCCTTCCGTGGCTCAGGGCACCCGGTGGAAGTTGTGGAGCGGCGCCCTCATGCGGCCGCGACCGCAGGTACCGTCCCGACCGCCCGCTGAGCCGTGTTCTCCATCTCCACCAGGCGTGCATGGACCATCCGTTTGAAGTTGCACGCCAACGCCTTCAGGTAGACGGCAAGCCGCACCCGACGGCCCCCTCGCACCCGCAAGCGCCCAAGCCCGTGGGCGCGCTTCAGCTCGGAGTTCGTTCCCTCGATACCAGCCCTTATGTCATACCGCTTGCGCCACTCCTCGGTGGCCTCGGCCCTCCGGCGCCGCTCGATGTTCACCTTCACCAGGTCCGCCTTGAGGACGTAGGCCCCCGCACGCCGGTCCAGCTTCACTGGGCAACGGGATCGCAAGGGGCAGGGCTCGCATGTTGTCCCGGCAAAGTGGACCTCTACCCGCTCCGGCGCATCCTTCAGCTCGTACTCCTCGATGGACGGGTGGCCGGCGGGGCACACCGTGGCCTGCTCCCCTGTGACGTCGATCTGAAAGTCCGCGGCGGTGAGCGGCGGTGGTCCGTCACCCTCTCCTTCGTGCGAGTTCCCCGGCGCCGACCCCGCCACCGGGCTCACCAGTTCCGTTCCCCGGCGCGAGGCTTCGAAGGCATTGCGGCCCGACCCATACGCCGTGTCGGCGAAGAGCTCGTCCGGTCGGACCTTCCGCTCCGCGAGCCCGTCAACGACCGGCACGCTCACGTCGGTGTCGCTCCCACTCGAGGGGGTCACCTCCACGTGGGTGATGAGCTGGGTGGCGTTCTCCTCGTGGCAGGTCTCCGCCACCTGCACCTCGTACCCCTTCCCCTTGTGGCCGCTGTAGGTCACATCCGGGTCGTGGGGCGATTGCAGCGAGTCGGCGGACAGCTGCTTCGGGTCCTTCAAGGCCACGGGCACCTTGCATTCCCCAGCATCGTCGTCATCGTCCCTGGGGCGCCCGTCCTGGTGTTTGCCCACATGGCACTGCTCCCGCAGCAGCCGCTCCAGCAGCCGGTACTCCTCCAGCTGGGCAGCAGTCGTGCCATGGAACCGGTCCACCAGCCGGTAGAGGTCCCGGGCACAGACCGAAAGGCGTCGCCGACCCTCCCCCGTGCGGGCGTCCTCGTAGTGGGTCGCCTCGTCTTCTTCCTTCAAATAGCGCCCTAGGAGGCCCTCCGGAACCCCAGGGCGAAGCTCTGGGTGCTCCCAGCGCAAGGCCCGCAGGAACAACCGCATCGTCTCACAGAACAGGCCCAGCCGGGTGAGTGTGGCGATGTTGCTCATGATGTGGGTGGAGTCCAGCCGTTGCTTTCCGGTGCGTATGCCCAGCGCCTGGATGATCCGGTCCGTGGTCTCCTGGAAAGCCAGCCGGCCACCGTCGTGCTGCATCAGGCGAACTCGGAAGTTGTGGAGGGTCTTCTGGGGCAGGTGGGTCTCCTCGATGTCTAGCCGCAGGGCGTGGTGCCAGAGCAGGTTGAACTCTAGTTGTTCCAGAGCTTCATCGTCGGTGAGGTTGAACATCTCTTTGAGGAGGTGGACCCCGAGGACGGTCTGCACCGCCCGGTTGGGACGGCCGTTGTCCACGCAGTACATGGGAGCAAAGCGCTCCTCGTCAATCAGGGGGAGCGCCTCGTTTCGGAAAACCTCGGCCCAACTTCTCTCCAGGCGCTTAGCCTTCTTCGGCGTCACCAGGAACTGGGACTGCCAGAGGCTCTCTTGCGGGTCTCGTATTCGGAACATCCTCCCCTCCCTCGGCCAGGCGCAGCGCCCACGACCTTTTATTACATTATCCCCACCTTGCCCCAGGCTGGCGAGGGGTTTTTACGAACAAATCAATATTCAGATAGAGGACGACCGGCGTGAGATCGCCAGCCTGTACCTGCAAGGCAAGACCCAGCAGGTCATCGCGGATCGGCTGCACATGACCCGCCAGATGGTCGGTTATGACCTGAAAGCGATACAGCGCCGGTGGCGGGAGGATACGTCCCGCAACCTAGATGAGGACAAGGCCCGTGAGCTGGCGAAACTGGACGAGCTGGAACGCACTCACTGGCAGGCGTGGGAGGACTCGCTAGAGCAGGTCACGACCGAATCTTCGGCCCGCACTACCTCGGGCCGAGGCAACGGGGACGGTTCTGTAACTGAGCAAGCGGCTATACGGCGCGAGGGCAAGCAGGGGAACCCCGCATATCTCCGGGGCGTGATGGAATGCATCGACCGGCGGTGCAAGCTGCTAGGGCTGGACTCGCCGCAGAAGCTGGAGCACAGCGGCAAGGACGGAGGCCCCATACAGACGGACATGAAGGTGATACTGGATGCTCTCAACGACCCGGAGGCAAGAGACGCGCTTGACGCTCTTAGCCAACGCCAGGAGAGCCAGCCCAGCGGCGACAGCGGCTAGATGGTCCAGGGGTCAGTGGGTCAGGACTCCCCATCTGGACCTGATCTCCCGTAAGGTGTCGTCCTTGGCTGAGAGGCCGTTGCGCCTCATCGTCTCCCTTCCTCCACGACACGGGAAGTCGGAGCTTCTGTCCCACTGGACGCCGGTGTGGTTCCTTGCCAACTGGCCCCACAAGAGAGTTGGCCTGGCAAGCTACGCCGCCGAGCCCGCCGAGCAGTGGGGACGCCTGGCCAGGGACTCAGTGGTGGAGAACGAGAGCGGGCTAGGCATCCGGGTCAGGGATGATCTAAGCAAGGTTGCCCTATGGCAGTTGACCACAGGCGGGGGGATGATGACTGTGGGTGTGGGAGGCCCCTTCACGGGGTACGGCTTCGACCTGCTGATAATCGACGACCCGGTGAAGAACCGCGAGGAGGCCAACAGCCCGACCCAACGGCAACACCTGTGGGACTGGTGGCGGTCCACAGCCCGCACCAGGCTTGAGCCGGGGGGGTCGATTATCGTAGTAACTACCAGGTGGCACGAGAACGACCTGATAGGGCGGTTGCTGGGAGACGAGTACACAGAGGAGCAGGCGGCGGGAGACAGGTGGGAGCACATACGGCTGCCTGCGCTGGCCGAGCCCGGCGACCCCCTGGGGCGAGAGGAGGACGCGCCACTGTGGCCTGAGCGGTACGACGCCTCTGCTCTTGCCGCGCTGCGGGTCAGCGTAGGCCCCCAGGAGTGGCCGGGGCTTTTCCAGCAGAGACCTTCCCATGAAAGCGAGAGCATCTTCAAGGACCACTGGTGGGTCATGGCAGAAAAGGTGAGCCGGGGATACCGGGTGTTCCAGTTCTGGGACACCGCCTTCAAGACCGGACAGCAGAACGACTACTCGGTCTGCTGCACCATGACGACGACTCCCAACGGCTACGCGGTGCTGGACGTATGGCGTGATCGTGTCGAGTACCCGGACCTGCTGAAGGCTATGCAGGCCCAGGCCGAAGATCACAATCCCTCGGCCATCTTCGTCGAGGACGCGGCCAGCGGGCAGTCGGTGGTCCAGAGCCTCCGGCGCGAGACGAGGCTGCCGGTGCTGCCAGTCAAGCCCGTGGGAGATAAGGTTCTGAGGGCGAACAAGGTGACGGGCACAGTGGAGGCCAAGAAGATCACGCTCCCAAGGACAGCCCCGTGGCTTCAGGCTTTCCGCGAGGAGCTGGCAGCCTTCCCCAACGGAGTCCATGACGACCAGATAGACGCGGCGAGCCGGGCCTTTCACCGGCTGACGAACAGCCGGCGCCGTGTTTCCATCGCTGCGCCCATCCTGGTGGAAATGAGGGACTGATATGCCTGCCTTGGACAATCTCCTCTCCCGCTTCCGCCCCCAGCGTGTCAAGCCGACGGAGACGCTCGGGGCCCCCGGCACAGCCATCTATGGCGGCTACGTTGTTGAACGGGAACGGTCTCCCGACCTGGCCTCTCACGACGCCCGCTACCGGACCTACGCCGGCATCCTCGCCAACACGTCCATCGTCGCGGCGGGAGTGCGCTACTTTGTCAACCTGGTCGGCGGTGCGGCGTGGAGCTTTACGCCGTCTGAGGACGACTTTGACGGCTGGTACGCCGAGCGGGCCGAGGCGATGCTGACCCGCGACCCCGCAACGCCCTGGCATCGCATTGTCCGGCGGGCGGCCATGTACCGCTTCTACGGCTTCTCGGTGCAGGAATGGACGGCGGGGCGGCGAGCCGACGGGCTGCTGACCTTCGCCGACGTTGCGCCCCGGGCCCAGTCTACCATCGAGCGGTGGGACGTGGACGCCGCCGGCCTCGTGCTGGGGTCCATTCAGACCGCGCCGCAGACCCACCGGGAGATATATCTCCCCCGGGAGAAGCTGCTGTACCTGGTGGACGACACCCTGTCCGACAGCCCCGAAGGGTTGGGGTTGTTTCGGCACTTGGTATCTCCGGCCAAGCGGCTGGAGCGGTACGAGCAGTTGGAGGGCTTCGGCTTCGAGACGGACCTACGGGGCATCCCGGTCGTGCGGCTGCCGTTGTCGCGACTGAACGACCAGGTGAATGACCCCACCGATCCCATGACGGCGGCCCAGCGCACCCAAATGATAGCGCCCTTCCAGCAGTTCGCGGAGAACCACATCCGCAATCCAAAACTTGGTCTGTTGCTCGACAGCATGACCTACGAGACCAAGGACCAAGCGGAGCGACCATCCAACGTGCCGCTCTGGAACGTAGAATTGCTCACAGGCTCGGCGACCAGCTTTGCGGAGAACGCCGCGGCCATCGAGCGGCTGAACCGGGAGCTGGCCCGCATCCTGGGGGTGGAGCAACTGCTGTTGGGCGCGGGGCAGGGCAGCTATGCGCTGAGTCAGGACAAGACCCACCAGTTCTACCTGCTGGCGGAGGGCGCGCTGACCGAGATACGGGAGGCGGTGGAGCGGGACCTGCTGCGGGCGCTGTGGCGGCTCAACGGCTGGGATGCTGCGCTGATGCCGGAGATACGGACCGAAGCGGTGCAGTACCGGGACATCCAGCAGATAGGGGCGACGCTGCGGGACCTGGCCACGGCGGGTGCGGTGCTGGACCCCGAGGACCCGGTGATTGGCGAGGTGCGGGACCTGATGGGGCTGAGCCGACCGGACGCGGTGGTAGGCGCGGGAATGCAGGATATGGAGGATGGTCCATGAGTCTCACCACAATCACCGTAGGCAGCGTCGCCTACCCCTCCTACGCGACCGTCGCCGAGGCCGACGCCTTCCTTGCCGTGGACCCGGAGCGCAGCATGGCCTGGGCTGACTTGGACCCCGAGGGGAAGGGTCTGCGCTTAATAGCCGCCACCCGGCGGCTGGACTCGCTGCGGTGGGCCGGGAGTAAGGCAGATGACGCGCAGGCTGCCGAATGGCCGCGCCGGGGGTTGTTCTATGAGACCGGCGACGCCGTGCCTGGCGACGCCATCCCGGAGCGGTTGGAGCAAGCTTGCATCCTGTTGTCCGGGGATTATGCCGCTGGGCGGGTAGACGACGGAGAGGATGGGGTCATTCAGAGCGAGCGGGTGGGCCCGATAGCGACGACCTACTTCTACCCGCGCCGCCGCTCTCACGCGGCCCGGCTGCTGGGTGATGCCCTGGGGCTGGTGAGCCAATGGCTGGAGGGGCCGTCCATAGCCGCGCCGGTGGCGACGGGGACGGACGCCAGGAGCGTCTTCACGCCCCGCGACCGCTACGGGCGCACCGAGAGGATTGGATGACGACTGCCGTTGACCGTTACCGCGCCGTCTTGGAGCGTGGCCGCCGCGACTTGGAGGAGCGCAGGCCCGCCGATGCTCCCCCACTGCTGACCGACGCCCAGATAGACCTGATGGTGGAGCGGTACGCGGCCAAGCGAGAGCGGCCACCGAATCAGGGTACGGGGCAGGGGTTTGCCAAGGCTGACCCGCCGCCCATCAGCTCGCGTCGAAGCGACGAGCGGGAGTACGCGAGGGCCTTGCGGCGGATTGTTCTTGGCCCGCTGTTCCGGAGCCTGCGCTCCGGCTTGTCCCGCGCCGCCGCCGCGTCCCAGGCTGTCGCCGCCCTGGATGGCGTGGACTGGACCTTGCCCGAGGGCCTGGTGTCCAAGGAAGTGGCGGCCCGGGCTGCCCGATTGGAAGGCTACCACCGCGCTCGCCTTATTCAGACCTTCCGCTCGGCTCTGGGCATCGACATCCGCCCCACGCTGAACGACGACGCCATACGTCCCCTCATGGACGCTTGGCGCAGGGAGAACGTCTCCCTGATACGAACCATTCCCCAGCGGCTCCATGAGGGTCTCTACCAGCGTATGTCGGCGACCTTTGCCGAGCGTCCCTTCGACCGGCAGGCCCTGAGTCGGATTCTGTCCACCGAGTTCCAGAGCACCGGGTACAACTTGCGGCGGTTGACAAGGGACCAGACGGGCAAGGCCATCGGTCAACTGACCCAGGCCCGCCACCGGCAGATAGGCATCGAGGAGTACACTTGGCGCACCAGTCAGGACGAGCGGGTCAGGCCCAGCCACGCCGCCTTGGACGGGACCCGCCATAGGTGGGATAGCCCGCCGTCTGTGGGGCACCCGAAGGAGGACATCCAGTGCCGATGCGTGGCTATCCCCTACATACCAGAGGCAGAAACTGGGACTGGACCCCGAGTGGTACACCCCGTCCTTTGACGGCCTGCACCAAGTTAGATATCGGAATTCCGATATCTAACGAGAGATCATCTGAGGTGGCGGAGATAGACCCTCCCCGTCTGTTGGCGGTAGCAAAAGTGACGCCCTGAAGAGATAGCGAGCCATTGGGCTAAATGGAATTCAGATCCGGTTGGGTGGAAGGTGGACCCAGAGACGGGAGAACCCACCGACCCCAGGTGGCCGGAGCCAGTGGAGAAGATCGAGGCAGGACACCAACAAGTGCAGAAACGCATAGCCTTAATGCGAAAAGAGGTGCCCCCCGCAAGCGGGTGGGGTTTCCCGTCGTCCAAATTATTCGCCGTGAATAATTTGGCGGTGCCGCTGCAAGCGGGTGGGGCTTCCGGCTATCCAACGTCAATAACTTGTTCAGGAGTATCGATATGTCTGTAAGTTTCAAACCATACCATCGCGGGGCTGTTCCCGACTCTCGTGATGTCCCGGATTTCACCTCCGATACAGCTTATGCATTTCATTGCCCCCAATGCGATTCCGAGTACGTTCACGTCGTTGCTACTCGCCTGGTAGAGGGCCCGTACGATGGGCGCCCATGTGCTGAAATTGACCTTGATTGTGAGACCGGATGCACAACGACCCTGATATTCGGCAATTACAAGGGGTATGGTTACTGCCATTGGGTCGGCAGGGAAGCGGTCAATTCCTTTGTAAGCTAAGGTGTAACACAAAATGAGCAAGGCAAGCGAACCACGCTACAAGAAATCCTATGCTTGGTGGGAGTCCCTGCCGCCCACTCAGCACGCCAATATAGACAGTGGACAATATCCTCTAGCACCCGAGAAGGTGGAGTACGCCCGCGCCTTCACCAGGGCTGCAGAGGCTTACTCCGCAACCGGCGACATGACCGGATTCCAGGAACTGGGGATCTTCCCGCCTGCCGGCGACCCGGCCTACGAGGAACTGGGAATCTCCTCGCCCGATTCGGGCGGGGGATAGCGGTTACGGACCTTGGCTGAGCCTCAACAGGTGTTCCCCTGTGATAAATGTTACCGTGTGGTCGCTCAGATAGACCAAAATGGGCGGCTGGTCATTCAACAGCGGCACGACAAGGAATGGCATCGGACGGTGATAGACTTATTGACGCAGCAGGAATTGTGGTATAAGATGCAATCAATCGGCTGAGTTGACGCCCTTACGCGTCCCGAATTATGATAGGGCTTAGTTGTGCGCCATTGAGCGCCCCCTGATTGTAGGGGGGGCGCTTTTTCTTTTGGCTGATACCTTCCACCTCCAAGCCCTAATCGCCAAGGTCGATGAACAACTCGGCTTGGTCTTGGGCTACGCCATCGTCTGCGCCGAGGACGGCGAACCCTACTTCGACCTCCAGGGCGACCACATCCCCGAGGACGCCATGCTCAAGGCGTCACTGGATTTCATGGAGCATTCTCGCCTAGTTGGTGAGATGCACGTCCGTGATGAAAACGGGAATGTGGTGAAGCGGGGCACAGTACCGTTTCTCTTCCCCCTAACTGCCGACATCGCCAAGTCCCTGGACATCTCTCCGCGTAAGACCGGCCTGCTGATAGCCATAAGGCCCGATTCCGACATGCTGGCCAAATTCCGAAGTGGGGAGCTCACCGGCTTCTCCATCGGCGGCGCCCGCATCCGGGACGAGGGGGTGGACGATGCCGCGTAAACGCATCATGCAGGAATTTCGCATCAATGAGATTTCAAGCGTGGACAGTCCCGCCCAGGAAGGGGCGCGGGTGGCGATTATGAAGCGGGCTGAGCCGAGGGAGAACAATCTACCTGATGGTACGTACCCTCTGGCCCTCAACACCGCCGTGCTGGAGAACGTGGTTAAGCGCGAAATCCAGAAAGGCATGGGAGACCTGGCCGACCTGCTGACCAGCGAGGAAGAGGGGCACCAGCACGGCATCAGCATCGGAGCTTATGAAGGCTCGGTTGAAATACGAGTCATGTACTCGCAGGGACCGGAGGCCGAGGCATCCCATGACCACCCTGTCGTCCGCTCGCCTGAAGGCCAATACACCCTCGGCATGGTAGCCGGCCATACTCACGCCATAGACCAGGAAGCCATGAGCGGCGCCTTGCTGGCGCTGGTGACTAAAACCGAAGGAGGCGAACCCATGACTACTCAGACCGGAACCCAGCCGACGGTTGAAGAACTGGGAGCCCAGCTTGCCCGGGCCCACGCCGTGGTTGCGCTGACCGGGGAGGAGAGGGCGCACTTTGAGGCTCTGCCCGAAGAGGCGCGGACGGCGTTCCTGGCCAAGTCCGCCGATGACCGCAAGGCCGAAATCGGGGCCGTCACCAAGGCGGCGCAGGACGCCAACCCGGTGGTCTTCACGGCGGCGGACGGGACCGAGTTCCGCAAGTCCGACGACCCGAGGGCCATCGCCATGGCGAAACGCCTTGACGCCACCGAGCAAGAAAACGCGGCGCTCAAAGCGCGGGATGAACAGACCACCCTGGAGAAGCGGGCCGAGGCCGAGCTTCCGCACCTGCCCGGCGACGTGAAGACTCGGGCAGCGATGCTCAAGGCCATCGACGGCATAGAGGACGAGTCCCAGCGGGAAGCGGCCCTGGGCGCGCTCAAGGCGCAGAACGAAGCCATGAGCAAGGCGTTCCAGACTTACGGGCACGGCGCCCAGCCGGAACCGGGCTCGCCCGCCGACCAGTTGGACAAGCTGGCCAAGGGGTATGCCGAGAAGAACGGCGGCACATTTGAGGCTGCCTACATGAAGGTCGCCGATACGCCGGAAGGTCAAGCGCTCTACCAGCAGATACGTGCCCAGTAGGAGGTTTCACATGGCTACCACCAACGCAGTCTCAACCAACACCTACAAGGCGGCGACTGATTTCGCTGCCGGGGACCTGGGCAAGTTGGTACGCATCAGTGCCGCCGATACCGTATCCATCGTGGATGCCGTCACGCAGACGCCCATCGGCGTACTGGCCGAAGCTCCGGCCAAAGCGGGCCAAGCCGTTCCCGTTGCGCGTTTGCAGGGGATTATCAAGGTCCCCGCCGGCGGCGCAGTCACCGCCGGGCAGTTGGCCGTGCCAGCCGCCGACGGGCGGGTCACCGGCGTTGCGGACATCAACTCGATTCCTGCCGACACAATGTCCGTCGGCGTATTCAATGCCGGCGGGGCGGCGGGCGAGCTCATCGCATTGAACGCCCAGCCGGTTGGCGGGAATACCTCGGCGTAAGGAGAGAATCATGCCCTACATTCAACCATCCAGTTCCGACGTTCACATTGACCAGGCGTTGACGAACATGTCGGTGGCTTTCCTGCAGGCCGACACTCAGTTCGTGGCGCGGCGCGTGTTCCCGGAAATCCCGGTCATGAATCAGTCGAATAAGTATTTCGTCTACGACCGGGGCGAGTGGAACCGCAACCAGATGAGGCCCCGCGCCCCGGGGACCGAGGCCGACGTGGGCACGATGGCCATCTCCACCGAAAGCTATCTGGCCGACCTGTTCGCGCTGGCGCGGATCGTGCCTGACGAGGTTCGGAGCAATGCCGATTCGCCGGTGGCCCCCGACCGGGAAGCGGCGGCGTGGCTGGCGCAGCAGGCGCTGCTCAACCTGGAGACGGGGTGGGCTGCGACGTATTTCGCGCCGGGAGACCCGGGAGATACGTGGACCTTCGACGCCGACGGCGTCGCCAGCGGCGTGACCGCCGCCGGCTTGTTCGACCCAAGGGACTCCGGCAACAATCAGATACTGCAATGGAACGACGCCGGCTCGACTCCTATTGAAGACATCCGGCGGGCCAAGCGGACCGTGGGAGAAGCGACGGGATTCCGCCCGAACACGCTGGTCTTGGGACGCCCTGTGTTCGACGCGCTGCTGGACCACGGGGACATCGTGGGCCGGCTGGACCGGGGCCAGACGGCGGGGCCAGCCATGGCGACGCGGGACTCGCTGGCGGCCCTGTTGGAGGTCGCCAACATCTACGTCATGGACGCCATTCAGAACACGGCAGCAGAAGGCGCAGACGCTGTTCATTCGTACATCGGGGGCAAGCACGCCCTCCTCATCTACTCGGCGCCGGCTCCCGGCCTTATGACGCCCTCGGCGGGCTACACCTTTCGCTGGACCGGCATCGATGGCAGTGTTCCGGGCGGCGCCCAGGTCACCCGGTTGCGGGATGACAAGAAGCACTCCGATTGGTTCGAGATCCAGACCGCCTACGACCAGAAGCTGATCTCCGCCGACCTGGGATGCTTCTTCGGCTCGATAGTGGCGTAGGAGCGGATGATGGTTACTGTTCATAAGCTCCGACACTGGAAGCAGCAATACCACCCCAACGCGGCCTTCATCTGCCGCCGCCGTATCCAGTGGAGTGGCAGGACGTATGAGCCAGGCGCTCCCATTCCCGCTGAACTGGCGGCCAACAAAGCCAAGCTGCGCCGATTCTGGGAAGCGGGCTGGATTGAGCTTGCCGAGTTCCAGGCCCCGGACGTCGCCACCGGGCAACCCGCCGAACCCAAGTTGCCCGAGGAGGCGACGTTGGAGCAACGCGGCTCCTGGTACGTCGTCACGTTGCCCGACGGGACCGAACACAAGGCGCAGGGAACCGAGGCGCGGGACGCATTGCTGGCGGAGCTATGAAGCCGACCATGGCAACGGGAGTCCTCGACCTTCTGATGAAAAGAAGTGGTTCAACAAGCTGTCCCACGTCACCATCGGCGCCTGGGTCGCCGGCGGAGTCAATGACCCCCGATTTCGGCACGGGGCCTATGCCGTGGGCGCGGCGTTCCTGGCCTACCAGGTAGTCGAAGCCTGGCGCAAAGGCGACTCTGGTTACGGCGAACTCAAGGAGTTCGGTATTGGCATGGCGTTGCCGCTTATCTGGGGCGTTTTTGTCCTGGGAATGATGGTCGGGCTGGCCCTGGCTGCTCGTCTGGGACGTACCGAGGTCAGGACGTGAAAATCACCACTCTCCACATTAACGCGGTCCTGATATGCGTCATTCTAGGTTTTATGGGATGCGGGCTCGGATGGATATTGGTCCAGAACAACGTCACGGACGCCCGGTTCGTGGAGGTCTGCGGTCTGCTGGCCTGGGTGGTCAAAGGTCTGGTGGATGTCGCTAAGACCTTCGCGAGTGAGGGGGGATGAGCATGTCAGACCTGGTTACAAGATTCCAACTGGCGGTGGCCGCGCTGCGGGGCCGCCTGCAAAACTCAGAGGCAATTCAATCCCAACTGGATGACTGCCAAGTGGAAGAGACGGCTTAAATGGCTAAAGTTAAAGTCACCGTGAAACGGACTGGCGGCAAGAAGCTGGAAAGACTGCTCAGGGAGGCTGGCAAGGGCGGCGTCTCAGGCGTCAAGGTCGGATTCTTCTCGACGGCCAGGTAAGAGGATGGCACCCCTGTGGCTGCGGTCGCAGCCTGGAACGAGTTCGGGACGAAGACCATTCCGGAACGGCCCTTCTTCCGCAACGCCTTGGCCGAGTCTGAGCGCAGCGTAGGCAGGATTCTCCAGGCTGGCCTTGACACCAAGAAGATGGTGGTGGACGAGCAGCTTGCGGGCCGAGTGGGTGCGCATGTTCAGGGAAAGATTCAAGACAGCATTACATCTCTCAAGGAGCCGCCGAATGCGCCTGAAACCGTGAGGCGTAAGGGTAGCAGCGACCCGCTCTTGGACACAGGGACCCTTCGCAACTCAGTGAGTTGGGAAGTGGAACGGTGAGAAAGCCCTTTGCCAACAGGCTCCAGGAGCCGGCCACACTGATTCAGAGAGGCCCCGATGAGATCGTCAATCGCAGGCCGGTGCCAGGCGCAGAGAGGCGGACTGACATCACCGTGGTGAGCGCACCGCCCGACGCGGCCAAGATGCGTCAGATGTTGCCTGAAGGCACACGCCTCTCTGAGTCGAGGATGTTCTGGATAGCAGGCGTCACGGTGGAGCCGGTCGGTGTGGGCGCGAATGCTTCTGGGGGAGATGTGATCGAGTACGGAGGCGTTTCCTACAGGGCGCAGCACGTCGAGGCTTGGCCGGGGTTTGTCGAAGTCCTGGGCATTCGGGAGGTAGGTAGGTGATCGCGCCAGCGACAGCCACCCTTGAGGATGCCGTGGCGGAGCTTGTCGCGGCAGGGTCGGGCCTTGACTACAACAGTGTGCTGTCCGGCAACAAAGGCACTCCCGTGCCGGACGGGTTGTTCGCTTCGCTGGTGCTGATTCATCAGGCCATCGAGGGAATGCCGGCAACCGTGATGAGCCTTGCTTCAGACGAGGCAGACCTGAACGCTCCGACAATAGCGACGGTCCGAGGGAGGTACTCGGTTCAGTGGTTCCGCACCGGAGCACACGACGCGGCCACGAGGTTGTCGGTGTGGGTCTGGTCACCTGAAGGAGTGGCGCAGGCTCAAAAGTCCGATCTGACTGTGCTGCGTATATCGGACGTTCGGCAGCTAGACCGGCCGCTTTGACTCCCTTAGGCGCGACTAGGAGTCGCTAACACAACTTCTCACTCTCCCACGTCGTAGGGCGGTTGTCCCCTCAATAGCCTATATACACTGCTCTTAGTTGTGTACACACCGTAGTCTTCTAGCAACCTGGCAATCATCCGGCAGCCATGACCTTCAGAATGAAGACGAAATGCCGCATCGTAGGGATCACTGGGGATTAATATCTGTCATCGGCTGAGGGGATGACCCGAGACCAGCCGACAAATAGGCGTTAGAGGGTGGCATCAAGCCAGGGAGTGACTATGCGGCCTGGGAAGGACGCGTGGCACATGAGAAAATGTATTTGCCAGGGAGCGGGAACCAGGCCGGTGCACCCGTCCTGTCATCGACGCATAACTCGTCCCGCCGTTAGCCTGCACACAGTGCACAATCCTTGGCACAGCCCAAGGAATGCCATCCGTGGCCCTCAACGCCTCGTTTCAAGCGCAGCGAATTTGATAATGCTTCTAGTACTCAGTCAACCTAATTGTTGGCAGGATAGAGATGGTGAAGCTTGACTCGGGCGTCCACAGTGGAGAATCTCCAGTCAATGGTTGCTCCGGCTTGGTTTCGTTCTGCCTCCAGGGCCGCGATCTCGCCACTCAAAGTCTCTTCATCGGCAATACGCCGGCGCAGGACTCGCCTGGCCAAGACACTGAACTCGATCTCTGCCATGTTGAGCCAACTACTGTGCTTGGGAGTGTAGTGAAACTCCAAGCGTTTGCGTATTCGCCTAGCCTCCTTGGGCTCGAAGGTTTCGTAGAGGGAAGCTGGTTTGTGGGTGTTGAGGTTGTCCAGCACCACCCGGATCTTCTCGGACGCTGGGTAAGCTTCATCGGCCAGCCACCGCATCTGCTGAGCGAAGTCCACCATGGTACGACGTTCGGTCACTGCCACATGCCTCCAGCCCGCCAGGGGCTCGCACAGCATGAACAGGTTTCGGGTGCCATTGCGCTGGTACTCGTAATCGTATCGCTCCCGTCGTGCCGGCTTGGGCGGGATCGGAGACCTCTTTTCCGCCAGCAACTGCTTGGAGGTCTCGTCGAAACAGACCACCGGGCGCTCTGGGTCATAGGGTTCCGCGTAAAGGTCCAGCACATCCTCCATACACGCCACAAACTCGGCGCTCACCTGGGGAATACACCACTCCTTCTTCTGCCACGGCTTGAGACTGTTTTTTTCAACCGCTTGCGAATTCCCTCGTGGGACATGGAGGGCGCCAGCCCCAACTCCACCACCTTGTTTGCCAGGAGCCGCAGGGTCCAGTGGTCATGGCCTGGAGGGGCCTCGCTGCACGCCAGGGCAATCAGGTGCGCTTCCCCCCGCTCATCCAGTTTGGTCGGATGTCCTGGCCGAGGATCTTCCTCCAAGGCCCGCTTCAGTCCTCCCTCCAGGTACCGCCGCTTGGTACGGCACACCGTACCCGCAGACGTGTCCAGCGCCTCCACGATGCGCATCACCCCCCAGCCCGTATCTGCCTTTAGCAGAATACGGGCCCGGGCAACCTTTCGCGCTGGGCTCTTTCCCCCGCGAATCAGTCGTTCCAACTGGTCTCGTTCTTCCCTTTCCAACCGGACCACATACCGTTCTCGTCCCATGGCTGCCACCCTCCTACGTCAACACTCCTAAAAAAGGGTAGCAACCTTAGACGTTTTCTTAAACAATTACCAAAACCGAGTTGACTGAGTACTAGTGTGAGGGTAAACGCCGGTTGCCGATATCCGGGAAGAAGGCCAATTGCCGTAGGTGAGTTGGATGCGCTACCGGAGGGCCGTCGCGAATTCCAAAAATGTTTCCGGCGGTATCTACAGGTATACGAGATTCCGCTATGCCCTGCCGGGGGTTCAAGGGTGCCGGCATCATCGTCTACCGAGTTCAACGATTCCAGTGCCTGCCGAGCCTGCGGCACCGTGAACACCACCGCCATCAGGCCAGACTGGACAATCACTCGTCGGCCTAACCGTTCACCAGGTGCTCGTCCATCCAAGAGAACGACAGGTCCAACACCTGGTTGAGCGTTTCTTGGCGGTAGAGGTCGTAGTGGGCGGCGCCGGGGACCAACCAAAGTTTCTTGTGCTCGCGGGTGCGATTGTACATGTCCACCACCGCATCCGCCGGCGTGGTAGAGTCCATCTCGGCCGCGATATACAGGATTGCCCTGGGCGAGATGCGGTCCACGAGGTCGATGGGGCTAAACTCCAGCAGCTTTTCGGCGGTGGCCAGAGAGTAGTCTGTGCTTCGGTAGTTCTCCATCTCGGGAATTTGCCGCATGACCTCCCCCCGGGCCGTGTCCGTGTTGGGGTCTCCCACCAGGATGCCGCCCATCGAGCCCATGAGCTCCGACTTGCCGGTCTGGACCCGAGCCTTGCGGTCTTCTTCGATCCTCTGCAACAGGGTTAGCCATTCGCCGTGGCGACGGATGCTCCGTAGCCACCGTTCGCCGTCGGCCCAGCCCATGATGCTCACGGAACACTTTACCCTCTGGTCCACCCCCGCTACGTAAGGGACCATTCCGGCGCCGAAGCTGAAGCCCAACAGTCCCAGACGGTCGGGGTCTACCATCTCGTTAGTCTCTAGGTAGGTCAGGCCGTTGCGGATGTCAGCGGCCTGCTCCAAAGGATACAGTTTGCCGCGTTCTCCGTCGCTATCGCCCACGCCACGGTAATCCCAAATGAGTGCTGCGTAGCCCAACTCAACAAGGCGTCGGGCAATGGTCGGGAACCAGAAATACTCTTTCACGCCCACCATCCCCTGGCACATCACCACACCGGGGCACGACCCTTTGGGTGCCGCTTCGGGTTCAAAGAGCACGCCTGCAATCTGTAAGCCGTCGCTGTTGTATTTAATCTTTCGTTCCATAATCCTTCCAATGCCGACTCGCTTTCCCTGAATCACTCGTTGGGATATCCACTGCCTTCTCGCGTTTAACGACTCGACCTTGCCGCAACAAGGGTCGTCGCGATGAGCTATGCCTGCGTGGCGTCCTCCGGCATGGGCGGTCTCCCCAAGAGCTCCAGCCAATTGCCGTCAGGGTCCTGTAAATAGCAGTCTTTCCGTATCTCCAGGTGTACAGGTTTCGACTAAGCCCTGCCGGGGGTGATCCTATTGTCCCTTCGTCGTTCCCCAACGGGCTGCGGCACAACAAGACCTACAACAGCCTGAGACGTATTTTGTAACGGGGAAACGGGGGAGGATGGGAGAACACCCCGGACCGGTTGCGGGCAGTGCCAGTATCCCTCTTGAAACTTACGGCATTGTCTTCCAGCTCCTTGCCCAAGGCCATGGGTGTCAGCGAATCGCTTCCGTTTCCTGTTAATGGGCCAATGTCTTCGGCGCCAGAGACCCTTTGGAGCCCCCACGGGTTTAGCACCTCGTAGCTCTCTCTATCTCTGTAACGCCTATTAAGAAGCCGGAACGGGCACGCCCGGAACATTCAACTGGATGCGATAGAGAGAGTCAAAGGTGGTGATAAAGAAAGTTCTCCAGTCATCGCCGCCCCAAGCGCAGTTGGTTGTTTGCTCTGCCCCGGTCAATATCGTTCCCAGGTGATTACCCGAAGGGCCCGGGACCCACACGCCTCCCGGCCCAGTGCAATACACATTGCCTTCCACGTCCACTTTCATGCCATCGGGGATGCCGGACCAGTCTGCCCTCAACTCGCTAAATACCCGGCCATTGGTCAGGCTGCCATCGGGCCTTACGTCGAACACCCGGATATGCCCCACGCTGAGGAACATATTATCCTCCCGCCTGGAGACGCCGGTGGAGTCGCTGATGTAGAGGATGCTCTCGTCCGGAGAGAAGCAAAGACCGTTGGGCAGGACAAAATCACGGACTAAGAGAGTAGTGCTGCTGAGGTCGGGCGAAACACGGTACACTCCACAAAAGTCCATGTCCAATTCAGGGTCCGGGGCGCCGGGGTCCGTGAAGTAGATGCTCCCGTCCGACTTAACCACCACATCGTTGGGGTGATTCAACTTGGTGCCCTCGTAGCTGTCGGCCACCACGGTGATGCTCCCGTCTGACTGCAAGCGCGTCATGCGTCGAGCGTCGCCTTCGCAGATTACCAGCCTGCCCTGCCGGTCCCAGGTCAGCCCGTTGGCGCCATTGGTCGACTCTCGACTTACGCTCATGCCATGCTGGGACGTCCATTTCATGGTCCGGTTATTGCGGATGTCGCTAAAAAGAAGGCAACCTTCATTTTTGTTCCAAAGGGGTCCTTCAGCAATGTTGTATCCCTTACCTAATTCTTCGATGTCCCGGCCCGGGGAAACGATGCGGTCCATTTCTGGAGAGTTTCGTTCGATGGACATGACGACCTCCTCGCCAACCAACGGCAGTGGATTCATGTATTTCACGCCCTGCCTGGAACGCGTTCAGTATGGGCGAGATTCTAGCAGTACCCCCCGGGACCGTCAAAGCAGGTGAGGTGGGTACCGAACCGGCATGGTATTTGCGAGAAGTACACGCTGCAGTTAATCCCAAATTTCTCCGAAGCCTACTACTACCGGGCTACGTCCTTCTGCCCTTTGTACAGTTTTCCGTTAAAGATGCCTGCCGCTCCTGTTATCTACAGGAGTACGGGGATTTCCTAAGCCCTGCTGGGGGGTCAAGGGTACCGGCATCGTGGTCCCCGGCGAAGCGCCGGGCGGCGGTGACGCGCAGCATAGGGAAGCTGGCGATGAAAAGCTCGGTCCACACACGAAGAATAAACCAACCCGGACACGACCGAATAGGTGGTCGGGACCACGGTAGCCATATACAAGAGCAGAAGCTAAGCCCACTTGAGCACAGTTAAATTAAAGGACCAATTTACCAAGAGGAGCCCCGTACTACTTCGGGGCTCCTCTTGATCATACCGGAACGAAAGGTCGAATGGGCCTAACCGGCGCCATGGCGCAGGAGCTGCCCAGACAACGCTCCGGTTGGTTCGCCGTCCTCAAAGGTTATGTCTCCGTTCACCAATACCCAGCGATACCCTTCGGCTTTCTGGATCCGCCGCCAATCACCGCCGGGCAGGTCGTGGACAACCTCGGCGGGCTTCAACGCCAGATTCTCCAGATCGTACACCACGACATCTGCAGGCGCACCCTCACGGAGGAAGCCCCGGTCCTTGATCCCCCCAAGGAAGGCGGGCAGGTAGCTCAGCTTGTAGTGAGCCTCCTCCAGACTCAACCGCCCCTCATCCCGTACCAGCCAGGTCAGCATATCCGTCGAGTAGACACTGCCGGGAAGGAACTTCACATGGGCTCCCCCGTCCGAAAGGCCCGCAATTACGTAGGGTGAGTTCGCTATCTCTGCCATGTGTTCAGGATTGTCTCGTCCTGCGGGGCCGAAGAATTCCGTCTGCATGTCGTCCTCGACCACTATATCCAGCAGGGCATCAATTACGTGCTTGCCTTCCTTCTCAGCGATTTGTCCAATGTTTTGTCCTATATAGTGCTCGAAGTCCCGGCGACCCACTTCCTCTACTTCCAGGGCCGCCACGGAACCTACCACCACAATCTCAGGCCTGAGTCCAGAGTCCCACTCGGCTTTCAGGGCCGCCCGCAGCTCTGGATTTTGCATCTTGACCTTGCGCTCCTCGGGCGTTCCCAACGTCACCTGTTGCCAGGCGGCGCTCTCGTCGAAGAGGTTCCAGTCCGCAAAAGTCAACTCAGTCCCGGTGCGGAAGGTCACACCCTGGCCATACACCCGCAGCTGTTTCCTGGCGCACTCCTCCAGCCAGCGAAGCCTCGACCGATGTTCCTCAGGTTTGGTGTCGTTGGCTACTACAGCCTGGTGCATGATCGGCCGTTTGGCCACCTCAGCCACCTTCTCAAACATTACCATGGTCCGCTCTTCGAGGTCCCGAGCGCCTCCTTGGTAGGCTAGCTCTACGGAGCCCTCGTCTCGCTCTGCCAGTATCCGAGCGAAGGTGAGGAGTTCCTCCTCAGTCATCAGGTCGGTGATCATAGGGGTGCCGTCGTAGTCCCGCTGAATCGACTCGGCGCCAAGCACCTGGGCAGACCAGCCACAACCACCAGCGTCCATACCTTCATGCACCAGCCGGACCATCTCCTTCAGCTCAGCCTCCGTCGGACGCCGCTTCTTGGCCTCGTCCCATCCCATTACGTAGGAGTAGATGGGGGTCAAGGGCACGTAGCTGATGACGTTGATCCCTTTGGGGATGCGGTCCAGGCTATCAAGGAACTCGGGGAAGGTCTCCCAGTCCCACTTCATCCCGATTTTCATTGGCTCGTAGGGGATAGCCTCATTACGGGTCAGGCCCAGCATGGCCCGGTCCCGGTCCTCGGCATTTGGTGCACAGGGGGCGAAGCCGAACCCACAGTTGCCGATGGCTATGGAGGTCACGCCGTGCCAGGGCGAGACGGAGCAGTAGGGGTCCCACTGGATCTGGGCGTCGTAGTGGGTATGAATGTCAACAAAGCCGGGGGCGACAATAAGGCCTTTAGCATCCAGAACCTTGTTGGCGGTAGCATCCCGCAAGCCACCAATCTTGGCGACTTTACCGTCCTTGATCGCCAAGTCACTCACATAACGCGGCGTACGGATCCCGTCAACGATGGTCCCTCCCTTGAGGATAATATCGTAATGTGCCAACTTGAACCTCCTCCCTGTTGCTAATTCGCGTATATGAAACTGTCGCTATGTTAATTCCATGACTATAGTTAGTCAATAGATTACGATATTCGGCGCCAAACCGGTCAGGCTGTTCAAAATTGGCTACTCGCTTACCGACATTGTCCCAGGCGGTGGGATCGAACGGTTTGACCGGGGGTCCCGCTACCCCGAGTAGGAGGGCCTCAGTAGATGATCCAGGTCCCATAACGGGGTGGGCGTATTAGCCGATGGAGGTCAGTCGCGGTCGTGGTGGGGGCGACGTCCTAATGCCAGTCAGATGGCCGCAATACCAAAATCGCGCTGGGTTGTATCTATACCATTACGCAAAACCGCTAAGCCCTGCCGGGGTGCCATACCCATTCTTACCGGGCCGCCGAAACCATTGCTTGAACAACCGCCTCGAGTTTCTCGGGATCGTTAGCCTGTACACTGAACGTCAATAGGCTGGGAGCATTGCCCCAGACCAACACGTAGACATCTTGTGCAACGTGGCTTGTGCCGGAGACAGTAGTCTTGATCTGAACCCACCCCAGGCTACCTTCCCGACCCGCCGCTAGGACCTCCCAGTCGATCCCTTGGGCAAACATCGCAACAAAATCACCGGCTGTAGTACCCGCTGGAAAGAAATCCCCTTGGCTGAGGTCCATTACCCGGACCTCGAAGGCCGGTTCTTGAGTCTCTGGGTCCTCGCCGTACGAAAACTCAATCTGGGGACGATCAGCGCCAAGCCCACCTTGGCTCCCTGTGAACCTGTGTCCAGAGATTTCGTTAGGTAATCTCTCTAGCAACGATAGAGCGTCGTCAACACCGTTGGGCCAGGATACGGTGCTGATATGCATCGGTGCCTCAATCTCTGGCAGCGTTTGGAAATCGGGAAATTCCATTTGCCGTGAATTCGGTGCGACACCGGACCCACCGACGCCACAACGAGCGAAGGCTTCCATCTCCTCAGGGGTTGGAGGTCGTCCGCTGAACAGTTCTTGCTTGGCCTCCTCGCCTATGGCTTCGACAAGGCACGCCTCCACCTCCATCGAGAGCGCAGGAGGCATAGCGGGCTCTCCGAACAATCCAGATGGTAAGCCACACCTATTGAGCAGCTCAGTGACTTCGGGACTCGTTTGTCCAAACGTCGCTACAACTTCCAAATCGGACGAGAAGAAACAACGCAGTTGTTCGGCGTTTAGTTTCTGATCAAAGAAATCGAACGCACGGAGCAGTTCCTCGTCAGAGAAGCAGAGTGCGGCGGCTTGGGTGATCAACGACCCAAACTTGGGACCAATCTCCTCCCCGAAAATCAGGCTGCGGAAATCCACAGACCCCGTTTCCTCCAGAAGGCACTTGACGCTCTCTTCGCTTAAGCCTCCGGCTCCTCTTGCCATCTGGCCCAACGTCACCTCGCGGACGGTATTTTCTCCAAGACACGCTCGCAAAATCTCATTCTCAGGGTCCAGATTCGCTATGACGTCCTCTAGCTGCTCTGGGTCAACGGCCTGCTCCAAACAATCCCGCTCGCTGCCTGGTAAAGCCGCCAGAAACTCGGCAGGATCTTCTTCCGGGTTAACGGTGATTAGCCTTGGAGTTGGGGTGCTGGTGGGGGAGAATGTGGCTGTCGGCCCTGTTCCGCAGGCAGCCAACAAAAGGGTCAAAAGAGTGGCTCCCGATACAATCCAGATGGACAAACCCTTGGTCAACTCAAACTCCCTTATCGCAACATTCGTACCCGTCGCTAGGCGTTGCTCAGGCAAACAACTCCGGGGCCGATCCGTCCTGGCCAACTCTAGTCACCGACTGCCTGAACAACGAGACACAGATGTACCATAATCGGATAGTACGGTCTTAAAGACCGAGTTCCCAACCCGCGGCGGTCCCCGAGGGTCGCGAGCGCAGGAGGAGCCCGTAGGGGGCCGAAGATCGGAAAACCGGGGATTCGAACGAAGTTGCTAGATGGTCTGGATCAGGGTCCCGGAGAGAGTTGAAAAGTGATCTACAACAAGCGCACAGGTAAAGCTTGACAGCAAGAATCTTCGGCCAGATTTCTCAGAACCCTCTTACGTCGTGTTGCCATTCGAAACGGATTCACCTGCACATGGACTCATCGCCTGCACGACATCACCCCTTAGTTCAATCACCGTTCTTTCCGTCGGATCGATGGTTGAATCTGGGCTTACGAAGAAGGAATCTCCGCCGCGAAAGAGCACGTACAACCTGGCTGTCACAGGAGACGATCCACGAGGCGCTTCGTAAACGAGACCAAGGTTCTCCAGGGTATTAGCCGTAAATCGTGTGGCCTGAATATCCAGGTCAAAACACTCTGGGCGGCCACCGCCAAATGCTTGCGGCAATCGTGGGTACACCTCTATCACATAACCTAGCCCCATCCACACGACAAAAAGGACAACAAACAAGATTGCGGAAACACCGAATATGATCCTTTGAAAACGGTCAGCGCGACCGATAAAGAGAAGGGAGTATAGGGAAACGAAGAAGACGATGATGGCTACGGCTGTCATAGTTTCGACGTTTAGCAGGCTACCAGCAATCACTGCGACGATCGAAGAGACAAAGAGGGCGTTCCGTGCAAAGAGGAGTGCACTCACCCATTGGGGACCTAGGGAGTTTAGGCACGCTGATGTCCAGGCAGGCAGGTCCACTAAGGAACGAAATACCAGATAAAAAAAGCCGACCATGAGGCCAGGGATGAAACCCGCAATAACGATCTGAGCGTTAGAGGCGTTTGCGACTATGAATCCGAGTTCGGCCATATAGGCGGCGAAGGTCCAGAAGACGAGTCCCCAAATGTAAGCTATGCCTGCCACCTGTAGTTTAGGTAGCGACCTCCATGCTATCCGGGCGTTTTTGATAGGGGAATTTAAAATCGGGGGTTCCAAGAACACAGGCAGGCTTGAGTTGGATGCATCTTCCGGTTGTTGCTTCCATTCGTTCCAAGCGTCTCTAATCCATTGAAAAGCTTTGTTGGAAATATTTCTCATTGAACATCCTTTAACCTATTGCATGATCAGGGGACATCTTCGGGAAACCAGCAGATGGTTCAATGTGGAGGTCCTACCCCTTCAGGCGGAATAATACCCTCGATGAACACGGGCACCGGCTTTTGTCTTTGACTGATTGGACAACAACAAGGAAGATCTAAGCAATCGCTAGACCCGTGTGGATGCCAATGCCATCAAAACCGTTTGCCATTGTACTCGCCGCTATTGCGCTGGCGGGTACCCTTGCTGCCCAGGGAGAGTCGAGGCAGTGCGGAGACTTCGACTTCAGTGAACAAAACACCCAGCACGTCGCCGCCGCTGAAATAGTGAAGGATTTGGGCAGGTGCGACATTCGTGTGGTAAACGCCATTGTTGACGGAGATCTAGCATGGCAGCGTGCCACCATTGAGCACGGATTGAGATTCAGTGACGTCCGCATTACCGGAAGTGTAGATTTTTCCGGCACAACCTTTGAGGAGATTGTACATTTTTCCGGCACAACCTTTGACGGCGGAGCAATTTTTACCGATACAATTTTTGTGGGCACATCAACAGAAATCACGACAGAATTTAATGGTGCAATCTTTAACGGCGAAGCAAATTTTAACCGCACAACTTTTGGGGGCACATCAACACAATTCAACGATACAACGTTCGTGCAGACAGCAATCTTCGCTTTTTCCACATTTGAGGATGGAGCAAGTTTTAACGGTACGATCTTTATGGGCGGAGCAAACTTGATTCCCTCGTAACAAGGCCTGTTTGAGATGAGCCCTGGCGTGCGAAGGTGGTCTGGAGCGGAGGAGGCCACGGGATGCCGGCTGCTGGCCTCACCGCCCTATCTGCCGCGCTCAGGACAAGCGTGATCCCGTTGCGGTACCCCTTCCGTGGCTCAGGGCACCCGGTGGAAGTTGTGGAGCGGCGCCCTCATGCGGCCGCGACCGCAGGTACCGTCCCGACCGCCCGCTGAGCCGTGTTCTCCATCTCCACCAGGCGTGCATGGACCATCCGTTTGAAGTTGCACGCCAACGCCTTCAGGTAGACGGCAAGCCGCACCCGACGGCCCCCTCGCACCCGCAAGCGCCCAAGCCCGTGGGCGCGCTTCAGCTCGGAGTTCGTTCCCTCGATACCAGCCCTTATGTCATACCGCTTGCGCCACTCCTCGGTGGCCTCGGCCCTCCGGCGCCGCTCGATGTTCACCTTCACCAGGTCCGCCTTGAGGACGTAGGCCCCCGCACGCCGGTCCAGCTTCACTGGGCAACGGGATCGCAAGGGGCAGGGCTCGCATGTTGTCCCGGCAAAGTGGACCTCTACCCGCTCCGGCGCATCCTTCAGCTCGTACTCCTCGATGGACGGGTGGCCGGCGGGGCACACCGTGGCCTGCTCCCCTGTGACGTCGATCTGAAAGTCCGCGGCGGTGAGCGGCGGTGGTCCGTCACCCTCTCCTTCGTGCGAGTTCCCCGGCGCCGACCCCGCCACCGGGCTCACCAGTTCCGTTCCCCGGCGCGAGGCTTCGAAGGCATTGCGGCCCGACCCATACGCCGTGTCGGCGAAGAGCTCGTCCGGTCGGACCTTCCGCTCCGCGAGCCCGTCAACGACCGGCACGCTCACGTCGGTGTCGCTCCCACTCGAGGGGGTCACCTCCACGTGGGTGATGAGCTGGGTGGCGTTCTCCTCGTGGCAGGTCTCCGCCACCTGCACCTCGTACCCCTTCCCCTTGTGGCCGCTGTAGGTCACATCCGGGTCGTGGGGCGATTGCAGCGAGTCGGCGGACAGCTGCTTCGGGTCCTTCAAGGCCACGGGCACCTTGCATTCCCCAGCATCGTCGTCATCGTCCCTGGGGCGCCCGTCCTGGTGTTTGCCCACATGGCACTGCTCCCGCAGCAGCCGCTCCAGCAGCCGGTACTCCTCCAGCTGGGCAGCAGTCGTGCCATGGAACCGGTCCACCAGCCGGTAGAGGTCCCGGGCACAGACCGAAAGGCGTCGCCGACCCTCCCCCGTGCGGGCGTCCTCGTAGTGGGTCGCCTCGTCTTCTTCCTTCAAATAGCGCCCTAGGAGGCCCTCCGGAACCCCAGGGCGAAGCTCTGGGTGCTCCCAGCGCAAGGCCCGCAGGAACAACCGCATCGTCTCACAGAACAGGCCCAGCCGGGTGAGTGTGGCGATGTTGCTCATGATGTGGGTGGAGTCCAGCCGTTGCTTTCCGGTGCGTATGCCCAGCGCCTGGATGATCCGGTCCGTGGTCTCCTGGAAAGCCAGCCGGCCACCGTCGTGCTGCATCAGGCGAACTCGGAAGTTGTGGAGGGTCTTCTGGGGCAGGTGGGTCTCCTCGATGTCTAGCCGCAGGGCGTGGTGCCAGAGCAGGTTGAACTCTAGTTGTTCCAGAGCTTCATCGTCGGTGAGGTTGAACATCTCTTTGAGGAGGTGGACCCCGAGGACGGTCTGCACCGCCCGGTTGGGACGGCCGTTGTCCACGCAGTACATGGGAGCAAAGCGCTCCTCGTCAATCAGGGGGAGCGCCTCGTTTCGGAAAACCTCGGCCCAACTTCTCTCCAGGCGCTTAGCCTTCTTCGGCGTCACCAGGAACTGGGACTGCCAGAGGCTCTCTTGCGGGTCTCGTATTCGGAACATCCTCCCCTCCCTCGGCCAGGCGCAGCGCCCACGACCTTTTATTACATTATCCCCACCTTGCCCCAGGCTGGCGAGGGGTTTTTACGAACAAATCAATATTAAACGCAGTACATCGAGCACAGAACATTAAACACAGAACTCTGGGCGCGCTCTGCGTTTGAACATCAATGAGGTGCATCCATGTCCGATGTTGCCGAGATTTCCAAGGAGACCTTGGAGGTTCTCCGGAATATCCCGACGCAGACGCTGATTGACGGTCTGTGGGTAATGGGCTGGCCCATGAGTTTCGTCCAAGGAGCCAAGCCCTTGCAACCGGGACAGAGCATGGCGGGACGGGCGGTCACCCTCAGGTTTGTCCCTCACCGGCCCGACCTGGCCGCAGACAAACCGAAGGGGGAACAATCGGCCGAATACGTCGCCATCGAGTTTTGCGGACCCGAACAGGTGCTGGTAATCGACGCGATGGGCTGGGAGTACAGTTCCATCGGCGGCGATATCAAGTTCCTGCGAATGATGCAGCGGCAGGCTGGTGGGCTGGTGACCGACGGGGCGGTGCGCGACAGCAACACGTTAAAAGCGTACGGGTTTCCGGTGTACTCGGCCAATACCACCGCCAAACAAGGTCCGGCGGAGTTTTGGCCTTGGCAAGTGAACGACGCGGTTCAATGCGGCGGCGTCCTGGTGAGGCCCGGGGACGCCGTGGTCGGCGACGACGACGGCGCGGTGGTGGTGCCAAGGTCGGCGGTCGATGAAGTTATCCGCATTGCCCACGAGCGGGAAGAAGTGGAAGAGGTCATCAAGGCGCAGCTGGAGATCGAGCGGTGCTCACCCGGCAAATACTACCCGTTCAATGACCGTACGTGGAAGCTGTTCGAAGAAAAAACAGGTAAGAAACGAAATTAGTTGCACAGCCCTGTGATCCACCCTGGGATTAACGTAAGGAAAATCCACGGCGTGACTCTATCTCGTAATGTAACTATATTGATAATCAGATCTTTGGGGACTGATTAATATGAAACGAGTAGAGTCACTTCCAAATAAAGGCATCAAGCCCTGGTTGCTCTTGGCAGCAGCCGGAAGCTTGGCCCTTGTTTTAGCCGCCTGCGGCAGCGGCGGCACCGCCACGTCCGAGCCAGAAACAGCCAACGTCCTTCCACCAGCAACCGCTACCGAAATCGTCGATAGCGGTCCGGCTGCCAGTGAAGCCGATCCTGAAGTCGCTGCGCCCGCGCCTTCGCCTTCGGAGACCGGCGCGACCGCAGTAGATATTTCCCCCGACGCGCTGGTGGCGGCCCAAGAATCCGTGTTGAACGGTATCTACACAAAGGTTTTGCCATCTGTGGTCCACATTCGTGTGGCCCAGCGGGTGGGCGGCGTTCAGGAGCAGCTTCCCAACCTGCCACCCGGTATTCCCGATGAATTTTTCAGCCGTGGTGAGGGGTCGGGATTCGTTTGGGACAACGATGGCCATATTGTAACCAACCACCACGTCGTCGATGGCGCCGACCAGGTAACAGTTATCTTCGCCGACCGCACCCAGTTCGAAGCGAAGGTGCTGGGTGGCGACCCGGACTCCGACCTTGCAGTCCTGAAACTGGAAGACCCAAAAGAGACGGCCCCGCCGGTGGAGTTTGGGGATAGTGGGGAAGTACAGGTCGGCCAAATGGCCGTAGCGATCGGCGCTCCCTTCGGCCAAGAATTTACCATGACCAGTGGCATCATTAGCGCCGTGGGCCGCACCATCAGGAGCGGGACCAGCTCCTTCAGCGTTCCCGAGGTCATCCAGACCGACGCCCCCATCAATCCCGGCAACTCCGGCGGACCCTTGTTGGACCGTCGCGGCCGGGTGGTGGGAATCAACACCCAGATCATCAGCCGGAGCGGGAGCAACGCCGGGGTAGGCCTAGCGGTTCCCATCAACATCGCGCTTAGGGTAATCCCGGCCCTGATCGAAAATGGGAAATTCGACCACCCGTGGCTGGGCATCTCCGGAACCACCATCGGCCCGAACCTGGCCTCGTTAATGAAATTGCCGGATGACACCCAGGGCGCCCTGGTAATCAGCGTCATCGAGGACGGCCCGGCCTCCGAAGCCGGCCTAGTGGGCAGCGACCGTACTCAAACCGTCGACGGAGTGCAATTCGCCCTGGGCGGCGACGCCATCGTGGCAATCGACGGCGCCGAAATCAGAGACATGAACGATCTGATCGCCTACCTCGGCGGCAATACTCGACCCGGCGACACGGTCAAGCTCGAGGTGATCCGAGACGACGGGCAACTGGTCGACTTACCGGTGATCTTGGGGACACGGCCGTAGCACGGCAAGGACCGAACAAGAACCAGTAGCGAAGCCTCGGCCCACGGCGTAGAATCTACGTCAGAGCAGGCCGGGGCTTCCTTGTTACCCAACCTGGCCGCGTTTCCCAAATCGACCGCTACCGTTAGGAGTCTGTAGATGCGAACCGTTGCCGCCATCTATATCTCGCCCGTAAAGTCCTTGGCCTTGGATACTCCCAGTTCGGTGCAGATCGGCTATCCCGGCATCGCCGAAGACCGCCGGTTCCATCTCATCGACGCCGATGGCCGCTTATTGACCCAACGCCAGATCGGTCGCATGGCCCAGATCTCGGCAGAGTACGACGATGGGAGCGAGCTGTTATCCCTAACCTTCCCCGGCGGGAGGCGGTTGGAGGGTGCCGTGGATGTGGACCAGCCAGTGACCACCGACATATTCGGACGGCCGGTCTCGGGAAGCGTCGCGCAAGGAGAATGGAACCCGGCTCTGTCAGAGTTCTGTCAGGCCGACGTTCGCCTGGTGAAGACCGATGGCATCTGTCAAACATTCGACGAGTATCCTGTCTCGATGCTCTCCCAAGCCTCTCTCGACCTGCTGGGCGAAAAAGCCGGCGGTTCCAAATCTTTCAGCGGCAAAAGATTCCGCCCGACTTTCGTCATCGACGGCTGCTCCCCCCACGAGGAAGATCTCTGGTTGGGTGGCGTAGTTAGCATTGGCCCCGACCTGCGGCTCCGCATGGTGGCCCACGACCCTAGGTGCGCCATCACCACCCTCGACCCCGATACCGGCGAGCGAGATTTCGATACTACGCGCCTGATGCTGACCTACCGCCCCAGCGCCCAAGCCCCATATTTCGGAGTGTTTGCCACGATAGAAACGCCAGGAGTGGTTTCCCTAGGCGACCAAGTGGACCTCGATATTCCGCCGGTAGACCGGTAGACGCGGACGATCGCTCCGCTCTCTAGCCTGCAAATAATTTGACAGCGGTTGCGGGCCTAACTACACTCCATCGGGACTTCATCGGGCCGTTTGGCTGTTCGTCGGTTGCTCCGGCGCCGCCGGCCATCGTCCTTAACGCTCTAGAGGAACCGGCACAGTGTATCCGCGAGGAGTCGGCCCAAGTAGCCGCCGGGTGAATCCGGCGCGAACCTGCTCTCTCCACCATTGGCTCCCCGGAGCCCACGCCACTATACTGCTAGACGGTCTACCGCCCGAGCTTCTGGTGGCCGGCGGCTATCCTGTCTTAATTTATCGGACGTTGACGAGCGGTGCCCGCGACGGTTACCGACTGCAGAACCGGAGATATTGAAATAGTTACTGAAAGATTGACTCAACGGGCCGTCGACCCAGCCTCCAACCTGAAACTACTGGATGCGGCGACGGCGGTTTCCGCAGAGAAAACAGGAGATAAAGAGTACCTCCAACTCAGGCGGTTGGTGGCGGAACGGGGATTGTTAGACCGGCAATATATCTATTATGCCCAGAAGATCTCCGTAGCCTTTGGTTTGCTTGGCGTCAGCGTAGCCATCCTCATTGTCGCCAATAGCCTGTGGGTGCATCTATTGAACGCCGTGTTCATGGCGGTGATATTCTCCCAATTCGGCTTCCTGGGCCACGACTCAGGCCACCGCCAGATATTTCGCTCGGCCAAGCGTAACGACATCGTCCTGTTGGCAGCCGGGTTTGTGACCGGCATGACGCCCAGTTGGTGGCAGGACAAGCACAACACCCACCACGTAAGCCCCAACCAAATGGACCGGGACGGGGACATCGAGGTATCGACGTTCGCCTTCACCACAGAACAGGCACTGGCTACCAAAGGAATTTCTCGCCTACTGGTCAGGTACCAGGCTTTTCTCTTCTATCCAACACTGCTGTTGGCGCAACTGAGTCTGTTTTTCGGAGGAATCGCCTACCTCGTGCGTCGGGAACGAGTGCGGTACCCGGTCCTAGAGCCGGTCCTCATTTTGGCGGGCGTATCGATCTACTTGGCATTGATTTTCGTCTTTCTGCCGCCGTGGCAGGGCGCCCTGTTTTTGTTGGTGCACCGGGCGCTGGGCGGTCTTTACATGGGCTCGGTGTTCGCCCCCAACCACAAGGGAATGCCCGTGTTGGAGAAAGACACCGAGTTGGATTACATGCAGCAGCAGGTGCTGACGGCCCGGGATGTGATACCCAGTCCGTTGGTGGACTTTTGGTACGGCGGCCTGAATTATCAGATCGAGCACCACCTGTTCCCCAACATGCCCCGCAACCGGTTGAAAGAGGCCCGAGAAGTGGTGAAGCCTTTCTGCGAGTCCCACGGCCTTCCCTATCATGAGACCGGAGTGTGGCAGTCCAACAAAGAAATTCTGGGTTACATGCACGAGGTCAGTGCACCCCTTCGCAGGAAAGCAGTCTAATACCGGCTTCCAGGGGCGGGCGCTGCCCCGACATTCCTACGGTCCTCGAAGTGAAAGGGCCGCTCCGTTTGGAGCGGCCCTTTCTGTTGCTACTTGGTGGTGCGTCGGTTAATCGGACACTTGTCCCACCACCAGCGGCAAGATGGCGATGGCTGAAGGCTGGCCCTGATGTGATAGGATATGCGCGCCAGTATTCCATACGCCGATACTCGTAGTTTCCGCGACCGGGTCGTCCGCTCAATCAGGACTAACCCGGTCTATTTTTGGGCACCTGGTTAGTTGATGTTCGATAGCCCGTTCGCCAAGGTCAGAGGCGCGTTCTACGGCTGGTGGCTGGTGGTCATCGGCGGTCTCCTGATGGTAATCACGGTGGTGCCTGTGTTTCAGACCACCGCCGTCTGGGCGGTGGCGCTGGAGCACCAGTTCGGTTGGAGCCGGACCCAACTGGGCTTGGCGCTTAGCTTCACCAGAATCGAGGGCAGCCTGACCGGCCCCATCGCAGGCTACATGGTGGACCGTTTCGGAACCAGGTTCATGGTCTTCACCGGCCTGCTGATTCTGTCGGGCGGCATATTCCTGTTCAGCCAGGTGCAGAACCTCTGGATGTTCTACCTGGCTTACTTCATTATGTCGATCGGCCAAGGGCAGGGGGGATGGCTCCCGGTAATGACCATGCTGAACCACTGGTTCAACCGGCGCCGCGGCACTGCGATGGGGATCGCGATGACGATCATGGGTGTGGGCGGACTGATCTTGGTGCCGGTAATCGCTTGGCTGATTAACCCGGAAGAGTCGGGGAGGTTAGGCTGGCGTTGGACCTTGTTCATCCTGGCGATGGTGTCTTTGGCGTTCGCTTTGGTGCTCCCCAAATTCATAAGGAACCGTCCCGAGGACTATGGCGACTACCCGGACGGCGAGCGGCCCCTGGCCGACCAGGCCCCGTCGCCTCAGACTGACGCGGCTACCAGACCGGTAAATGGCGAACCGGAAAATGACGAGATCGAGCTAACCGTTGGCGAAGCCCTCCGCACCCAGGCCTTCTGGTGCATCTCACTAGGGCACGGGTTGGGTTCCATGGTGGTGTTGGGCATCATGTCACACCTGGGTCTGATGATGCAGGATGTCGGATTCGGGCTACAGACCGCCGCCTGGATTTTGACCATCCAGTCTGCGGTCTCCATCGTGTTCCAGTTCCTGGGCGGATATCTGGGGGACCGAGTGCCCAAGAACCTGGCCCTCTTTGTTTTTACCTCCCTTCAGGGTGTCGGTGTAATTCTTCTGACCGTCGGCGACCAGATAATCTATTTCTATGCCTTCGCGGTCGTCTTCGGGATCGGTTTTGGCGGGCGTACCCCCCTGACCACTGCCATCCGCGGCGATTACTTCGGCCGGGCGTCGTTCGGCAAGATTCTGGGTGTATCTATGGTGCCGATGAACGTCTTGTTATTAATCGCGGCGCCGATGGCCGGACTCATGCGTGACGAATTAGGCGATTACGACTTGGCGTTCTTGATACTTGGCGGTCTGAGCATCCTAGGCGGCGTACTGTTTCTGATCGCGCGGCGGCCAAAGTTGCCGGTCCGGACCCCGACGGCCGCCGCCGTCTACAAGTGAGGGCGCCAACCCGGCTTCCTACACGAATGTAGCCTCCTGTTTGCTCTGATATGCTTGCTGGCGGTTCTCCCCCTACACTTGTATTTCGCCAACTCCGGTAGAGAATGAGTCAACCATCAACGCAATCGCGCCCACCGGCCGCACCCCGCGGCCTTTTTTATGGCTGGGTTTTGGTGGGCGTTTCCGCGTTGGTCATGGTGTTAGGGACCGTTCCGCTCTTCCAGGGCATGACCGCCTGGTTCGTGGTTTTCGAACAGCAATTCAACTGGTCTCGGACCCAGATATCCATAGCCTTTTCGCTGACCAGGGTTGAGGGGTCCATCATGGGACCCATCAGCGGCTATCTGACCGACAGGTTGGGCCCGCGCCGCATGGTGATGACCGGGATGACAGTGGCGGGCGGCGGGTTCCTAATACTGAGCCGCATGCAAGAACTGTGGCAGTTTTACCTGGCCTTCATAGTAATTAGCGTCGGCGTCGGGCTGGGGACCTGGCTGCCAATGTTTACCGTCCTTAACAACTGGTTCGTCCGGCGCCGGGCCATGGCCATGGCTTTGGCAATCGAAGGCTTTCTCATCGGAGGAGTGATTTTGGTGCCGGTGCTGGCTTGGGCGATCGACCCCGACGCGTCGGGGCGGCTGGGCTGGCGGAACACAGCAATGTTGATCGGCATCGTGATCATGGTCGCCGCCATCCCATTGTCAAGACTGGTGCGGAACGCCCCTGAACCCTACGGACTACACCCTGATGGCCAGGCGCCAGCCAACGCCACTACAACTGGAGAGACTGCCTCGGCTGATGCGCATGAGCCAAGCTTCACCTGGCAGGAGGCGATTCGCACCAAGACGTTCTGGTTGATAGCCCTGGGCCATGCTGGCTCGTCGGTCATC
The DNA here is from genome assembly GCA_965247605.1 of Dehalococcoidia bacterium. GTDB lineage: Bacteria > Chloroflexota > Dehalococcoidia > Lucifugimonadales > UBA3495 > VXOI01. Next base: position 60,042 of record CBDFHM010000012.1, read on the forward strand.
CCCACCACCATGATGGTGCATCTTGGACCCATGCTTGACGACCGGAGTTTCTCGTTGCCAACAGTAGGTTGGGTGGTTGCGACTTATACTGCGGTGGCGGCTGTCTTCACCTTGGTAGGAGGGTATATAGGCGACCGTTTGCCGATTCGATTCGCACTCTTTGGCTTCGCCGCCATCCAATCGGTGGCCGTTGCGGTGCTGCTGGTGACGGAGTCTCTGCCGATGGTGTACGTGTTTGCCTTGATATTGGGGGTTGGGTTCGGCGGACGAAATCCTCTTACGGCGGCCATCAGAGGGGTCTACTTCGGGCGCAAGGCCTTCGCCAGCATCACAGGCATTTCGACGATACCCCAGAACATATTGCTATTGGTGGCGCCGCTTTTTGCCGGGATCATGTTCGATGCCAACGGGAGTTACACGATACCGTTGGCCACGGTGGCTATAGTAAGTCTGGCCGGTTCCTCGCTCTTTCTGTTGTTGGGTGATCCGTCAAGCGCACCGTCTCAGAGAGGGAAGCCCTCTTCCGGCGTGCCGGCAAAGATTGCCGCCTAGGCGACTCTTGCGGTAAGCAGGTCCTTGATCTCCTGTATGGTGGCCTCAATCCAGCTGTCGGCCTTGGCTGCGGTGCGGGCCCGGCGTTCCCGCCCAAATGCCTGGTCGTCGATGTTGGGATTCTCGGCGCGGATGGCTTCCTCGATCTCGTGCATTTCCCGTTCCGCGATCTCGGGACGCTCAATCCAATGGCAGATGTAGCGGTGGTCGCCGGTGTAGAACACCGCCACCGGGATGGACATGTACTCCCCGTTCTTGAGGAACTCGTTCATGATGTCGTGATGTTGGTCCCGTGGGAAGATGCTCATTTCCAGGCCGGCTGCCTCGGCAATACGGGCCAATACAGGCATCCCGCGAATAACGTCGCCGCACCAGTCCTCCCCAAGCACCAGCATCTTCTTGGGACCGTCAGGCCTGTCAACAAGGTCCTTGAGGGCCTGGGCGTCTTCCGAGGTTAACTCGCAGCCGTCGTAGAAGCCCTGAAACCTGGCTTTATTGACGTTGATCTGGTCAATGTACGCCGAATAGGTGAAGCCATCCGAAAACCGCTGTGGAGTTACTACGCTAGTCTCTCGTGCCATTTTGCCCTCGCAGATATTGGAATAGGAGTCGGTTGAAGACTGGATTCAGGTGTAGTGAGTCCATTCGAGGCGGGCCGACGGCCCGTCAACCGATCTCTCAACCGGTCATTCCCTCGAATCCCACCTCCACTTTGCCGTCTGGGTAGATGATGATGGGTACGGTGTCAGCGTACCAGAGGGCATCGTCCAGGGTTTCTTGGGCCTGGTCCACCCGCCGCTCCTCATATTCGATTCCCTGCTTCTTCCAGGAGGCGCGAAGAGCGTCGCAGGCAGGGCATACGGTTAGGGTGTAGACCACTGGGATATCAGCCATGTACGGTCCCCTTCTAAAGGTTCGATAGCGGATAGGCCATTCTACAACGCCCATGAATCGGTGTCATCCGCGAACGAACGCCCCTGTCCTTGCCGCTTTGCTCTCCGGCGAGTAGACATTACTAATACTAAAATCCAGTAGTATCTAATTCTGCGTACGGCATTTGACTGCTGAGGCCTTGGGACAACGTCCTAGGGCGACGGCAGGCATTAATCCGGAGGAGTAAGACGATGAAAGCAAGCCAACCAACTCAATCTACCGGTCTCGCTGACAGTTTATTGAACGGCGGCTTGTCGCGGCGTGCGTTTCTGGGCCGTCTTGCCTTGGTGGCGGGCGGGTCCGTCGTGGCGTTGGCCTGCGGACCCGGAGCAACTGCGGTACCAACACGGTCGCCCATTCCTACTACAGAGCCCAGCCCTACGGCGGAACCACTGCCCATGATCGAGGCCGGACCGGTGGAATTCCTGGCCAACGGTGGCAATCTGTTGGGGTACCTCTCCAGGCCCACGGCTCCCGGGCCCCATCCGGGTGTTCTGGTGGTTCACGAAAACCGGGGATTATTGCCCCATTTTGCCGATGTCACCCGCCGCCTGGCTGCGGAAGGGTATGTTGCTTTGGCGGTGGACATGCTATCCCGCCAAGGAGGCACCGATTCGTTCCCGGATACCGACGCAATGCGCCGCGCGCTTAGCGCAATTCCAACCAGCCAGATCGTCGAAGACGGAAACGCCGGGGTGCAGTATTTGCAAAGCCAGCCTTACGTTACGGGAAACCGGGTTGGAACCATGGGGTTCTGTTTTGGCGGGAGCATCGTTTGGCTAATGGCCGTTGGCAATCCCGAACTTCGCGCCGCTGTCCCTTTCTACGGCAGCGCCCCGCCCCTGAACCAGGTCCCCAACCTTCAGGTCCCTGTGTTGGGAATCTATGCCGAACAGGATTCCAGAATCAATGCGGGAGTCCCCGGCCTGGAAGCGGCGCTGGAGGCCAGCGGAAAGAGCTACAAGTTCGTTACCTATCCGGGGGCCAACCATGCGTTCTTCAACGATACCGGCAGCCGTTATCGTCCCCAAGCCGCTGGCGAGGCCTGGCTGGAGACCCTGGCCTGGTTCGAAGACCATCTAATGGATAGCTAGCCAGACCAGACTCTAGATAGGCTTGCCGCCATAGGTTGAAAGCATTCCTTGTGTGGGTATAAGGGCGCGGCTATAATGGCGCTGGCGCGCGGGCAGCACGAATTGGACCGCCATTCGACGAACAATTACGCCCAAATAATCCCAAAAAAACTAACCTAATCACTAACCTAATACCCGAGGGAGGAGCCATGTTCACACTGTTCGTAACCATCAAGATCAAGCCCGGACACCGGGATGAATTTATCGAAGCCACGATGGGAGACGCCATCGGGTCCAACAACGACGAGCCGGGTTGCTTGCGGTTCGACGTGTTGGCCGACAACAACGACCCCAACACCGTGTACCTTTACGAGGTGTACAAGGACCGGGAAGCGTGGGAGGTTGCGCACCGGGGCACGCCCCACTACGCCAAGTGGCGCGAGACAGTAGGCGACTGGTTCGACGGCGACCCGGTACGGATTGAAACGACGCCGCTGTACCGGCCTGAAGGTGTCTAATAACCTCTCACCCTTACTAAGGCTCGATGGGCGTTGCCTCAAAACGGTCATTCTGAGGAGTGAAGCGACGAAGAATCTGGGGTGGTGCTACCTCGAGTCAGGCTGGACCCACCGCACGAGACCCTTCGCTGCGCTCAGGGTGACAGGGTTTTGCTACTTTTGAGCCAAGGCCGGGCTCAATTGAGAAGGGGTTTCTGAGGTTCTAGGCCCGGCGCTCTAGAACTCGCCGCAATGCGCTAACGAAAGTGTCGACCTCGGATTCGCCAAGAACAGTAGAAATGGCGCCCACCAGATTGGGCGCCATTAGTATTCCCTCATTCATCAGGCCCAAGAACACTTGGTGGCGGAAGCCAGGGTCCTCTGCCGCGATGTCGCGGTAGCCGATGATGGCGTCATTGGTAAAGTGAATGCCGAAGAGGGAACCCAGGCCGGTGACCTGCACCGGCACCTCCAGCTCCTCACCGACGCTCTGGACGCCCTGACGGAGGTATTCCGCGACCTCTGCCAATCGGCGGTAGACCTCAGGGGTCAATTGCTCCATCGTCACCGCTCCGGCTAGCATCGTCGCCGGGTTGGCATTGAAAGTGCCGGCGTGGGAGACTTTCGGGCCCTGAGTAGGGTCGTATAGGTCCATGATGTCCTTGCGTCCGCCAAAGGCCCCCACCGAGAATCCTCCGCCGATGATCTTGCCCAGCGAGGTCAGGTCGGGCGTAATCCCGTATAGCCCTTGGGCGCCTCCGGGAGCAGCACGGAAACTGATCACCTCATCAAAGATCAAGATGATGCCGTTGGCCCGAGTGAACTCTCGGAGCATGGTCAGAAATTCCGTAGAACCCGGCAACATTCCCACCGAGCCCAGCATGGGTTCGATGATAATGGCGGCCAGCTCTTCTTTATGCTCCTCCAAGATCTGCCGGGCTGGTTCTGTCTCGTTGAAAGGCAATACGACGACCGAGTCCAACACGCCGTCCGCCAAGCCCTCGGTTGCGGGCAACGATTCCGGCCTGGCCCGCTTCCCGGCCTTTGCCGGGTCCACCCGCACGCTGACGCTTACGATGTCGTGGGTGCCGTGGTAGCCGCCTTCCACCTTGGCGATCAGGCTCTTTCCGGTGATCGCCCTGGCGGCCCGGATGGTGTTCATCGTGGCCTCGGTCCCGGAGTTGGTGAAGCGGACCAGCTCGAAACTGGGAATGCGTTGGCAAAGAATCTTGGCAAGTCGTATCTGGTTCCGGTTGGGAGCGTTGTAGACCACGCCGTTTTCCAACTGCTCCTTAACGGCGTCCACCACCGGTTGCGGCGAATGGCCTAGGACCAGCGTGGTCATGGTGCCGATGAAGTCCAACCGGTCCATGCCGTCGACGTCGACCACATGAGCGCCGGACGCCCGTTCAACGAAGATGGGGTAGGGCTCCCAAAAGATGGAGTTCCGGCTGTCGCCACCCGGCAGGTATTCCTTGGCCTCTTCCCAAGCATCCCGGGACTTGGCTGTTAATTTCAGGTATCGGTCGACTTCGTTGTTGTCGTTCGGCATCGGGTTCCCTCCGGACTGAGCGCACTTTGGGACCACGTCCCTTGTGATGCGCCACGTAAAATAGCTGTTCCAGAATAGGCGATTAGGCTCTAGGCCTCAAGCGACTGTGGCGCTGGCGGCGGGATTGGGGAAATAGATCCGCCGGAGCGCGCCGCTTCCGACGCTCATGGCGATGACTACAACGAATACGAGGCCGCCGACGACCATGACCCCGGACGCGTTGAACACATCGGCCAACGCCGCGTTAATCATGTTGGTCACCGCCATGCTCCCGCCCACATGGACCGAATAGACTCCAGCGACCCTGCCCCTAACTTCGTCGGCGGTAAGCGACTGAATGATTGTGTGACTGATGGTCATGAACCCGGCCTGGCTGGCGCCCATGACCACGGTGGCGGCGATGGAAATCTCCCGGCTCGTCGAAAACGCCAGCAACATCGGTCCGATTCCGCTGGAAAAACCAAACACCAGAAACAATAATCCCCTGGTCGATGGGTCGCGCACTCCGGCCAGGAAAATCGACGTGACCAAGGCGCCGGCGCCTACACCGCCGATGAGGTAACTGACTCCCACGGAACCGGCCCCGAGCTTGTCCTCGGAAAGGGCGGGCAAGATCGACTCGTAGGACATGGTCAGTGCACAATGGGCCAATACCAACAAGACCATCGCCAGAATCTGAGGCCTTTGGTACACGTATTCGAACCCGGCCACCATGTTGCGCCAGAAGCTTTGGGTTTCGTCGATTTTGCCGGTGGACTTGGTGCCGATGCGGGAAACCTGCAACAGGCCGACCGCGTAGAAACCGCTGCACAGCCAGAAAGCCGACTCAATATTGATCAACCCCATGAGCGGAAGGATGGCCAGAGCGCCGACCATCCTGGAGCCCTGTTGCGTGGCCTGGTTGAGGGCCAGGGCGTTCAGCAGATGCTCTTTGGGGACCAGGTTGGGTATGAGCGCGGTGGCGGTGGTCATCTGGCTAGCGCGCAGGGTGCCGTTCATCAAGGCAAGGAACATCAGGGACCAAGTACCGGCCATGTCGCTCATGACCAGGAAAGCCAAGATAACGTTGTGGATCAGGTTCAGCGCGTAGATCCACTGAAGGAGAGTTTGCCGGTCGAACCGGTCCGCCATGTACCCAACTATGGGTGTCGAAAAGACCCGGGGAACCATGGCGGCGAAGGTGATGATGCCCACCCAAGCCGAAGCGCCGGTGATTTCGTAGGCCAGCCAGCCCCGGGCGATAATCAGCGCCCAGGCTGCGGCCCCCGAACAAGAAGTGGCGATCCATAGGGTCCGGTAGTCCCGGTACTGGAGCGCTAGTAGGAAACGGTCTTTGGTTGCCGCGAGCGACATATCCACCCGCTACTATTAGATGCCGATGACTGATGGGCTAATGGCGATGACTGATGAGCAATGGAAAAGGGCTATTGCCGAAAAGCCCGGCTGATTATAGCAGCCCCCGCCTAAGTGACTTTGATGCGGTGACCTTGACGCGTTCTCAATTGCTTCTCTACAATCCCAAGGCCGGTGCGGACCCGCCACCTGCGGCTGGCGCCGGACATCTGGTGAACCTCTGAGAAACGATGCCCCTTCAATCGCCCGAAGATGGACGACTCCTTCCGCCTTACCGCGTCCTGGACCTGAGCGGTCCTGAAGCCGTTTTTTGCGGCAAGCTGTTGGCCGATTACGGAGCGGACGTGGTCAAGGTGGAGCCGCCCTCGGGCGACCCGGGCCGCGCGACGGGCCCTTTCGCCGGAGACCAAGTTCACCCCGAGCGCAGCCTCTATTTCCTGTTCTATAACACCAACAAGCGGTCGATCACCTTGGACTTGGAGTCCGAACGCGGCAAAGCATTGTTCAAGCAACTGGCCGGGAACGCTGACGTGGTATTGGAAAGCTATCCGGTCGGCTACCTTGCATCGCTGGGGCTCGGATACGAATCGTTGCAGGGGATCAATCCCGGCCTGGTAATGGTATCGGTGACCCCCTTCGGTCAGACCGGCCCCTGGAAAGACTATAAATCATCCGACTTGATTGCCTTGGCATCCAGCGGCTTCATGCAGATTACCGGCGACCCAGACGGTCCCCCGCTGCGGCAGGGCAACGAGCAGTCCCACTTCCCCGGGGCCCAATATGCCGCCGCTTCGATCCTCGCCGCCCTCTACTACCGGGATATGGCCGGTGGCTCCGGGCAATACATCGACGTGTCGCTTCAGGAAGCGCTCATCACTTACTACACCGACGCTCACCCTGCCCTGGCCTGGATGCAGATGGGAGAGAATGTGACTCGGGTGGGCCACAACTCGACGCTGGTAATACCGCTGGGCGCCTACCCCAGCCAAGATGGCTGGATTTCGGCCGGTATTATTACCCCGCGAGAGTGGGACGCCCTGGCAGAGTGGATTTATGAGGTTACCGGCAACGAGGAAGTACTCAACGAGGACTATAAAGGCGGTAACCAAGACCGGGCTCCCCATAACGACATCATTACGGCCCTGGTCATCGACTTCACCACCCGCTTCACCAGCGAGTATCTCTTCCACGAGGGGCAAAGGCGCAATCTGGTCTTCATCCCAGTAAACACGGTGTCCGACCTGTTGGCCGACCCCCAATTGGAGGCCAGCAACTTCTGGTTCGACTTGGATCACTCCGAAGCAGGCAAGCTCAAATATCCGCTGGGCGTGTACGACAGCGAAGAGGTCTCCCCAGCTACCAATCCGGCTCCAAGGTTGGGCCAAGACAACGAAGCCATCTACAGTGGCGAACTGGGGTTGAGTCCGGAAGAACTGGCGGCCCTAGACGCCGCAGGAGTCATCTAGGCTTTCCACCGTTCCCCATCAACCCCGTCCCATAAGAAAGAAAAAAAATTAGAGGCGAGAATGGCCAATAAGGCGCTGCCTGGAATCAGGGTCTTGGAGTTGGGGCCCTATGTGGCTCTGCCCCTCACCGGGCGCATCCTGGCGTCGATGGGCGCCGAGGTCATCAAAGTCGAGACCAATAAGGTCTTGGACGAGATGGCCTTTATCCCGGCGTGGTCCAGGGGAGCGGGACAGCCCGAATTCCAGCGCATCAAGAAGCGGGTTTCCTTAGACGTCCGCACCCCGGAGGGCCTGGAAGTGTTCAAGGAGTTGGTCAAGGTCAGCGACGTTTTCATGACCAACTTCCGGCGCAACATTCTGGAACGGTGGGGCGTCGATTTTCCGGAAGTCCGCCGACTGCGGCCCGACATCATCTTGATGTGGCAGACGGGCTTGGGCGGCATTGGGCCCTACTACACCTACAAGTCCTACGGGATTTTAGTCCAGCACATGGGCGGCGTGTCCTTGATGACCGGCGACGAGGGGGCCCCGCCCGCCAGTATCAACACTTCCTATTCCGACTACCATACCGGCGTGTTCCAACCGGCGGCGATCATCGGCGCACTGATGCGGCGGCGGTTGACCGGCCAGCCGGCCACTTTGGAGTCGTCCATTTTCAAATCGGGAGCGCTCACCGCCGGTCCCCCGATCTTGGACTACCAAGTCAACGGACGGCTGCCGGCTCGGATCACCAACCGAGACCCGGTATTCGTCCCCCACGGCGTCTATCCCTGCCAAGGCGATGACCGGTGGTGCGCCATCGCCGTGCAGACCGAGGAACAGTGGCGGTCGTTCTGCGCCGTATTGGGAGACCCGGAATGGTGCCGTGAGCCGGACTTCACCGACGTGGAGGGCCGCCGGGCGAACCAAGACCGGCTGGACGAGTTGATTAGCCAATGGACGGCGGCGCGCACCCCGGAACAAGCGATGGAGAGCCTGCAACAAGCGGGAGTGCCCGCCAGCGTAGTCTCTCAAGGCCAGGACCTCCATAGTAGCCCTCACCTGGCGGCCCGGGAGTTCTACCAGCCGTCGCCCTACTATGTCGCCCAGCGGGGAACGCCGGCCTATGAGTGGGAGGAGGGCGAGAGCATAGCTTCGGGCAGCCCGGTCCGGATGTCGGAAACGCCCTTGGAGTTCGGCCACTACAGCAACATCGGTGAAGACAACGACTACGTCTTCCAGGAGATATTGGGAATGCCCGAACCGGAGGTCAGGCGTCTCGAAGAAAACGGGGCACTTTACTAGCCTGCGCTGGTTTCATCAAGGACGGAGAGATGGTCGACTACAGCGGGTACAAAAACCTGGTCATCGAGAAGCAAGACGGCGTGGCGCTGCTCACCATGAACCGGCCAGAGGTGTTCAACGCCACCGACTTCACGCTGCACAACGAGTTGAGCCGGGTGTGGTTGGACCTCGGCCAAGACCCGGAGGTGCGGGTGGCGGTCATTACCGGCGCGGGCGCCGCTTTCTCGGCCGGCGGCGACTTCGAGATGATCGAGAAGTCTATAGGCAACGCCGAGGTGATCGCGGGCACCATGCAAGAAGCCCGAGACATCGTCCACAACATGATCAACCTGGACAAGCCGGTGATCTCCGCTATCAACGGGGTGGCCGTCGGCGCGGGCCTGGCGGTGGCCCTGCTGGCCGATATATCAATCGCCTCGGACCGCGCTCGGTTCACCGACGGCCACGTGCGTTTGGGAGTTGCGGCAGGCGACCATGCCGCGGTGATTTGGCCGCTGCTAATTGGCATGGCCAAGGCGAAATATTACCTGCTGACCTGCGAATTTCTGGACGGTACTGAAGCGGAGCGGCTGGGCTTGGTGAGCCTGGTGGTGCCCCACGATGAGCTTATGGAACGGGCGATGGGTGTGGCCCGCAAGCTGGCCGCTAGCTCCCAGCCGGCACTGCGCTACACCAAACGCTCGATGAACCAGTGGCTTCGTATGGCGGAGCACACGGCATTCGATTACTCGCTGGCCCTAGAGATGCTGGGTTTTTTCGGCGGCGACGTACGCGAAGGCCTGAACTCAGTCCGCGAGAAACGAGACCCAAACTTCCCCTCGGCAAGGTAAAAATAGCCCCACTCACTGACAACATCCGGACTACTATCTGGGCAACTTGAACCGGTCAGGAACAGGGAGTTATCAGCACCGGCGCCTCGCACGACCGGATGACCCGGTCTGTCACGCTGCCGACCAGCAGCCTCCTGAGTCCGCCCCGTCCGTGGCTAGTACTCAGTCAACCTAATTGTTGGCAGGATAGAGATGGTGAAGCTTGACTCGGGCGTCCACAGTGGAGAATCTCCAGTCAATGGTTGCTCCGGCTTGGTTTCGTTCTGCCTCCAGGGCCGCGATCTCGCCACTCAAAGTCTCTTCATCGGCAATACGCCGGCGCAGGACTCGCCTGGCCAAGACACTGAACTCGATCTCTGCCATGTTGAGCCAACTACTGTGCTTGGGAGTGTAGTGAAACTCCAAGCGTTTGCGTATTCGCCTAGCCTCCTTGGGCTCGAAGGTTTCGTAGAGGGAAGCTGGTTTGTGGGTGTTGAGGTTGTCCAGCACCACCCGGATCTTCTCGGACGCTGGGTAAGCTTCATCGGCCAGCCACCGCATCTGCTGAGCGAAGTCCACCATGGTACGACGTTCGGTCACTGCCACATGCCTCCAGCCCGCCAGGGGCTCGCACAGCATGAACAGGTTTCGGGTGCCATTGCGCTGGTACTCGTAATCGTATCGCTCCCGTCGTGCCGGCTTGGGCGGGATCGGAGACCTCTTTTCCGCCAGCAACTGCTTGGAGGTCTCGTCGAAACAGACCACCGGGCGCTCTGGGTCATAGGGTTCCGCGTAAAGGTCCAGCACATCCTCCATACACGCCACAAACTCGGCGCTCACCTGGGGAATACACCACTCCTTCTTCTGCCACGGCTTGAGACTGTTTTTTTCAACCGCTTGCGAATTCCCTCGTGGGACATGGAGGGCGCCAGCCCCAACTCCACCACCTTGTTTGCCAGGAGCCGCAGGGTCCAGTGGTCATGGCCTGGAGGGGCCTCGCTGCACGCCAGGGCAATCAGGTGCGCTTCCCCCCGCTCATCCAGTTTGGTCGGATGTCCTGGCCGAGGATCTTCCTCCAAGGCCCGCTTCAGTCCTCCCTCCAGGTACCGCCGCTTGGTACGGCACACCGTACCCGCAGACGTGTCCAGCGCCTCCACGATGCGCATCACCCCCCAGCCCGTATCTGCCTTTAGCAGAATACGGGCCCGGGCAACCTTTCGCGCTGGGCTCTTTCCCCCGCGAATCAGTCGTTCCAACTGGTCTCGTTCTTCCCTTTCCAACCGGACCACATACCGTTCTCGTCCCATGGCTGCCACCCTCCTACGTCAACACTCCTAAAAAAGGGTAGCAACCTTAGACGTTTTCTTAAACAATTACCAAAACCGAGTTGACTGAGTACTAGGCATCACCACCAAGTTGATGTTGTTGGCTTTGACATAGTCCACGATGTGCTGAGCCGCGCTGCCTTGGCCCACGGCGACCCGATCGTCGATCTTAATTCCAGCATCCTTAAGTTGAGACTGTCTCTGCTCGACATACGCCGTCCCTCGTTCCATCCGAGATTGGGTCAATCGGCGAGCGCTCTCGATTTCCACCTCGGCTAACTGCGGCGTCTCGCCACGACGGCCCGCGTCCAATTCATGTTCCACGGATATAACGTGAATTAGGTGGACCGTGGAACCGAACTTCTGCGCCATGCCCTGCGCGATGGGAAGGGCCTGCTCCGAGAGCTCGGAACCGTCAAGAGGAACCAGAATATTTTCAAACATCGTCAACTCCTCGCTAATCTAATCTTTGGACCTGTTGTGTTTGCTCAGCGCGGCGGCTACTGTGCCACGTAGCCGCCGTCGACCGCCATGCTGTGACCGGTGACGAAAGAGGCGGCGTCGGAAGACAACCACACGACCGCTTCGGCGATTTCCTCCGGCTGGCCCAGCCGGCCCACCGGGTGCCGGGAAACGACCTGCTCTTTCCGATTTTCGTGGCCGGCGATGAGAGGACGCAGCATCGGTGTGTCAATGTACCCGGGACACACCGCGTTCACCCGCACGTTCTTGGTAGCGTACTCCAAGGCCGCCGCCTTCGTCAGGCCCACGACGCCGTGCTTGGCTGCCATGTAGGCGACCGCTCCGGGCGTGGCGATAAGTCCCATGATGGATGCGGTGTTCACGATAGCGCCCGCGCCCTGAGCCAACATCTGAGGGATCTCGGCCTTCATGGACAACCAAACGCCTTTGAGGTTGATGTTGATTACACGGTCCCAGTCTTCTTCGGGGTAGTCCGCAGTCAAGTTGCGCTCGGGTCCGCCGGAAATGCCGGCGTTATTAAAGGCACAGTCCAGCCGGCCGTACCTCTTCACCGCCTCGGCCACCATCGCTTGGGCGCCGGAGTTGGTGGAGATGTCGGCGTGGACCAAGGTGGCCTCGCCGCCGCTTTCTTTGATGCGTTGGACCGTCTCCTCACCTCCCTCAACGTTCACATCGACAACCGCCACCCGCGCGCCTTCTCTAGAGTAGGCTAGTGAGGCGGCACGGCCGATGCCCGAACCTCCCCCGGTTACCAGCGCGGTTTTGCCTTCCAGTGTTCCGGCCATAGTGCTAGCTCCTAACCTGATATCGACGTCCCACTCCCGAAATTATAACCACCGCCCGGCCTTCGGGATACTTTCTTTTAGATTTTGAGACGTTGCGTGTAGAATATTTCAGAATCGGGCCACTAGCCGGGACGTGGCAACGGAGGACCAATGAGGGAAATCGCCCCCAACATGCCGGACTACGAGACGGCGTATCTGAACGATCGGTTGGAAGTGCCCGAATTCTTCAACTTCGGGTTCGACGTCGTGGACAGATGGGCCGAAGACCGGACTAAGTTGGCCCTCCTTTCCGCAGACCCCAGCGGCGAAATTGTCCGGCACCATTCCTTCTGGGACCTAAAAGTTCTGTCCGACAAGTGCGCCAACGCTGCGCCGGCGTATTGCCGGAAGAACTTTGAGGGCGAGATCGCGGCCCTGGAGGCAGAACGAAACCAAGCCGGAGCAACCACTGGAGATTCTCCACTGTGGACGCCCGAGTCAAGATCCGGGTTGACTTTAGCCGGGATCAATGAGGGAAATCGCCCCCAACATTGACGGCGTATCGAACGATCGGTTGGAAGTGCCCGAATTCTTCAACTTCGGGTTCGACGTCGTGGACAGATGGGCCGAAGACCGGACTAAGTTGGCCCTCCTTTCCGCAGACCCCAGCGGCGAAATTGTCCGGCACCATTCCTTCTGGGGCTGTTCAACGCTCTGCGGGAATTGGGCATCAAGAAGGGCGACCGGGTTTTCATCATGTTGCCTCGGATCCCCGAGTGGTACGTGGCCATGCTAGGGCTGTTCAAACTGGGCGCACTACCGATGCCTGGAACGACCCTGCTGACACCCAAGGACATCGAGTACCGGATCAACCAAGCCGAGGCCGTCATGGCCATCACCGACGGCGAAAACGCGGCCAAGGTGGAGGAAGCGGCCGGCGGCTGCGAGACACTCAAGTATCTGGCCTTGGCCGGTGAAGGTAAGCGGGGCTGGTTGTCGTTCAACGACCTGGTGGACCAAGCCTCATCCGTCCTGGATGGAGTCGAACGGACGCGCAGCGACGACCCTTTGCTGATCTATTTCACCTCGGGCACCGTCGGCTACCCCAAGATGGTGTTGCATACCCAGGCGTCCTGCGCGGTGGGCCACACGCTGACCGCCAAATACTGGCACGATCTGAAGAGCACCGACCTGCACTGGACGCTTTCGGACACCGGTTGGGCCAAGGCCGCCTACGGCAAACTGTTCGGTCAATGGACCCTAGGGGCGGCGGTCATGCAGCACGACGCCCGCGGCCGCTTCGACGCCCACCTGACACTGCGCATGCTGGAGAAATACGGAATCACGTCGTTTTGCGCTCCGCCCACCGCCTACCGGATGCTGGTGCTGGAGGACCTGGCGAAGTACGACCTTCGAAACCTGCGCCACTGCACCGGCGCGGGTGAGCCGCTGAATCCCGAGGTGATGAAACAGTGGGAGGACGGCACCGGCCTGACCATCTACGACGGTTACGGCCAGACTGAAACGGTCCTGCTGGTGGGCAACTTCCGCTGTATGCCGGTGCGTCCGGGCTCCATGGGCAAGCCGGTTCCAGGATTCACCATCGGTGTCGTGGATGACAAGGGTCAAGAAGTACCCGCCGGCGAGGAAGGCCAAATCGCGGTGAAGATCAAACCCGAAAGACCGGTGGGCCTGTTCCAAGAGTATTGGCGCGATAATGAAGCCATGGAGCGGTCGTTCTTGGGCGATTGGTACCTGACCGGCGACAAGGCCTACAAGGACGAAGACGGCTACTTCTGGTTCGTGGGACGCGCAGACGACGTGATTATCTCGGCCGCCTACCGCATCGGCCCCTTCGAGGTGGAAAGCGCGCTCATCGAGCACCCGGCGGTGGCCGAATCGGCGGTGGTGGCCAGTCCGGACCCGGTGCGCGGCGACATCGTCAAAGCCTTTGTGATTCTGGCCCCCGACTACGTAGCATCCGATGAGCTGGTGATCAGCATTCAAGACCACGTCCGGTCCACCACCGCGCCGTACAAATACCCCCGGTCGGTCGAGTTCGTAACGGAACTGCCCAAGACGGTGAGCGGCAAGATCCGGCGGGTGGAACTGCGAGAGATGGAGCTGGCGCGGGCTACCGCCAAGACCAATGAAACGTAAGAGTCGAACGGCCCATTACCAAAACCACAGAAAAGAGAAGACTACAAATAAAAAGTTTGCGTCCGTATCCCCGTGTATGATATGACATTCAACGGCCTGGAACAGGCTGTTAGCTAAACTCGAGTGGGAAGGCAAAAATGGGTAGAAAATCGTATCTGTCTCTGGTCTCTCTGGGGACATTAGTCCTGCTGGGTATTCTGGCCTTGTTCATGACTCCGGCGCTGGCTGACGACGGTGATGACCATGGCCTCGAGGTGATTGCCAGCGGGTTGGACCAGCCGCGGGGGCTGAACTTCGGTCCCGACGGCGCTCTCTACGTTACGGAAGCGGGCAGGGGAGGGTTCGTCGGCGGCATCGCCAACTGCAACCTACCAGGGCCCAATTTTTGGAACCAGTGCTTCGGGCCGACCGGCGCAATTACTCGTATCGATGACGTGGGCCAAGAGCGTATTCTGACCGGCCTGTCGTCACACGGCGCCCGGCTTGTGGATCCGGACCTAGTACTCAGTCAACCTAATTGTTGGCAGGATAGAGATGGTGACGCTTGACTCGGGCGTCCACAGTGGAGAATCTCCAGTCAATGGTTGCTCCGGCTTGGTTTCGTTCTGCCTCCAGGGCCGCGATCTCGCCACTCAAAGTCTCTTCATCGGCAATACGCCGGCGCAGGACTCGCCTGGCCAAGACACTGAACTCGATCTCTGCCATGTTGAGCCAACTACCGTGCTTGGGAGTGTAGTGAAACTCCAAGCGTTTGCGTATTCGCCTAGCCTCCTTGGGCTCGAAGGTTTCGTAGAGGGAAGCTGGTTTGTGGGTGTTGAGGTTGTCCAGCACCACCCGGATCTTCTCGGACGCTGGGTAAGCTTCATCGGCCAGCCACCGCATCTGCTGAGCGAAGTCCACCATGGTACGACGTTCGGTCACTGCCACATGCCTCCAGCCCGCCAGGGGCTCGCACAGCATGAACAGGTTTCGGGTGCCATTGCGCTGGTACTCGTAATCGTATCGCTCCCGTCGTGCCGGCTTGGGCGGGATCGGAGACCTCTTTTCCGCCAGCAACTGCTTGGAGGTCTCGTCGAAACAGACCACCGGGCGCTCTGGGTCATAGGGTTCCGCGTAAAGGTCCAGCACATCCTCCATACACGCCACAAACTCGGCGCTCACCTGGGGAATACACCACTCCTTCTTCTGCCACGGCTTGAGACTGTTTTTTTCAACCGCTTGCGAATTCCCTCGTGGGACATGGAGGGCGCCAGCCCCAACTCCACCACCTTGTTTGCCAGGAGCCGCAGGGTCCAGTGGTCATGGCCTGGAGGGGCCTCGCTGCACGCCAGGGCAATCAGGTGCGCTTCCCCCCGCTCATCCAGTTTGGTCGGATGTCCTGGCCGAGGATCTTCCTCCAAGGCCCGCTTCAGTCCTCCCTCCAGGTACCGCCGCTTGGTACGGCACACCGTACCCGCAGACGTGTCCAGCGCCTCCACGATGCGCATCACCCCCCAGCCCGTATCTGCCTTTAGCAGAATACGGGCCGGGGCAACCTTTCGCGCTGGGCTCTTTCCCCCGCGAATCAGTCGTTCCAACTGGTCTCGTTCTTCCCTTTCCAACCGGACCACATACCGATCTCGTCCCATGGCTGCCACCCTCCTACGTCAACACTCCTAAAAAAGGGTAGCAACCTTAGACGTTTTCTTAAACAATTACCAAAACCGAGTTGACTGAGTACTAGGGGCCAGAGACGAGTTCGTCAGACGACGATCCGCATGCCCTCGTAACCCACCTCGACCTCGATCTCCATTTCTTGGGAGAGGGAGGCGATCTCCGTCATGATTTCGGACCGGTGCTCCGCACTTAGGTGTACCGCAATCACCCGCGGAGGCGTGACGCAGCCTTTCAGGACAGCCCGCAACTCTACCCCAAGCGTGCACGGCGTCAGGTGCCCCGTTAACTGGGCCAAATCTTTTAGACGGTTGGGAAAGGTGACCTCTACGAACAGTAATTGAGGCCGGGTTGGGTTCTGGAAGAAAGACTGAAGCCCGCCCTGGGTGTCCCCGGTGAAAGCAACAGCCGCTCCGGAGTCAGATGTAACTATGAAACCTATCGAAGGGACGGTGTGGGGAACGGGGACCGTCTCCACGTGGTAATCGAGTAGAGAGAAACTGGCAGCGGGCTCCACGGAGCGGAACTGGTATTTTGGGTCATTGCCGTCTATACCCACTGTGAAGTCGGGGTAGATGTCCCAATTGGGCAGGTTGGAATGGACCGTACTCAGAGTCTGCGGCAGTGAGTAGACTTCAATGGCCTCCGGCTGGCTCAACGTGGCTAGTCCTAGAGTGGGGATGTCGCGGACATGGTCGAAGTGGCTGTGGGAAAGCAGCACCGCGGAAATCCGGGCCTGTTCCGCCGGGGTCAACGCGCTGGCCAGGCAACCGGCGTCAAGCGCTAAAACACCGTCGATCAACAAGCAGGTATGCCGAGTCTTGCGACTCTCCAGATTGTGGGCGCCGAGTATCCTAACTTCCATGTCAGTACGCCACCGTTGGGCCGGTCAATTGTTGTCTTCCGGTTCCGGGGCTGGCTGGACCGGCAGGTTGATCAAGAACAAAGTACCGGATTCTTCGCTGCCGTCCTCGCCTTTGGTACGGCTCTCCACTGAGATGGTTCCCCCGTGTCCTTTGACTATATCGCTGACCATGGCCAGACCCAAGCCGGTCCCGTTTTTCTTGCCGAAGGTGGCAAAAAGTTCGAAAATTTTGGACCGCTGGTCCACCGGAATTCCAGATCCGGTGTCTCTTAGACTCAACTCCCAACGGTCGCCGGCTTTGGCTGTCGATATTGTAAACGTCCCGCCTTCGGGCATCGCGTCTTTTGCGTTGGTTACCATGTTCAAGACCACCCTCCGGAGTTTCTCCCGATCCAGCCAGGTGGTCTGTCCTAGCTCGAAATCGGTGACAATTTCGATGTCGACCGCCGATAGGTTGTCCTTGAGCAGCGCGGCGATGTCGGCCAACCAAACGTCTACATCGACCTCTTCCAGGTTCAGCCGCAGGTCACCCCGGGCGAAATCCAGGAGGCCTTGAGCCGAATCGAGGAACCGCTGGACCTCTTCGGTGATTAATTCGGAGTACTCCTCCCGTTGCTCTTCTGCGATGCCGGGGCCTCGGAGTAACTCCACAAAGCCGGTGATCAAGGTCAGTGGAGTCTTGAAATCGTGAATAATTCCTGAAGCCATCTTGCCGACTGTCGAAAGCCGCTCCGATTGGAGTGTTCGCTCGAACAGCCGGGCGTTTTCAATGGCGATGGCGGCCTGGCTCGCGACGACTTCCAAGAGTTGAATGTCGTCGTCGTTGAACTTGAGCCCATTCTTTTTGTTTATCACCTCCAACACCCCCAGCAGGGAATCGCGCCGACGAATTGGGGTGGCCAGAATGCTTTGGGTCGCGAACTGGGTCTTCTGGTCGATGGAGCCGTCGAACCTGGAGTCTTCTTCGACAGAGTCGACCTGAACGGTTGCGTTGGTGGCCGCAGCCTCGCCTAGGATTCCCTGCCCAAGAGCGAGGCTCAAGTCTTTTACCTCATCGCGTTTGTCGCCGGAGGCGAACTTGATGTGGAGGCGGTCATCCGACGCGTCATAAAGGGCAATGCAGGCAGCCTCTGCCTGCACCGCGCCTTCCGCTTCCAGCATGATTAGTTCCAACAGGTTCTCCAAGTTGTCGATCGAGTCGACGAACTTGGAGACCTGGTAGAACGATTCGATTTGCTGGCTAAGCCGGCCTGTTTCTGGTTGCGCTTTTATGGGTACGGTCCTTATATGGGTTCCAAGGGGCCCCACCTAACAGGTGGGGCCCCTTGTCGATGAGCGTTAACTCTACGAGACCGTTACGGTTACGGTTGCGACGTTGGAGTCGCCCGTGCCGTCATTGGCCGTGTAGGTGAAGGTGTCATCGCCGGTGAATTCTGAATCTGGCGTGTATTTCACCGTGTTGTTCGCGTTCACCGAAGCCGAGCCGTTTGCGGGCTGAGTCAAGTTGGTAACGGTCACTGAGTCGGAATCCGCGTCCGAGTCGTTTGACAACACGTTGATGTTGATAAATGAGGGGCCGGGCCCCGACTTGGTCGCAGAGTCATCTACGGCCACGGGCAGGGTGTTGGGCGGGGCCTCAACGGTAACGGTTACGGTTACGGTTACGACGTTGGAGTCGCCCGTGCCGTCATTGGCCGTATAGGTGAAGGTGTCATCGCCGGTGAATGCTGAATCCGGGGTGTATCGTGCTTTGCCCGCTACCAACGAAACCGAGCCGTTTGCGGGCTGAGTCAAGTTGGTGACGGTCATTGAGTCGGAATCCGCGTCCGAGTCATTTGTCAACACGTTGATGTCGATAAATGAGGGGCCGGGCCCCGACGACTTGGTCGCAGAGTCAGCTACGGCGACGGGCAGGGTGTTGGGCGGGGCCTCAACGGTAACGGTTACGGTTACGACGTTGGAGTCGCCCGTGCCGTCATTGGCCGTATAGGTGAAGGTGTCATCGCCGGTGAATGCTGAATCCGGGGTGTATCGTGCTTTGCCCGCTACCAACGAAACCGAGCCGTTTGCGGGCTGAGTCAAGTTGGTGACGGTCATTGAGTCGGAATCCGCGTCCGAGTCATTTGTCAACACGTTGATGTCGATAAATGAGGGGCCGGGCCCCGACGACTTGGTCGCAGAGTCAGCTACGGCGACGGGCAGGGTGTTGGGCGGGGCCTCAACAATCACTGGGTTTGGCTCGCTATTGATGGGGTCCTCAACAACCACTGGGTTTGGCTCGCTATTGATGGGGTCGTCGGTCCCTGAGGAGCCGGTGGTGCCGTCGTCGGTACCGGACGAGTCGGCAGTGCCCGCTTCGTCGGTAGTGTTGTCGGTGTCGTCTGACACGGCCGATTCCTCCGGAACATCGGAGTCATCCACCAATTTGATAAGCTTACCCAACTGCTGTTCTTGGGCTGCCGGTGACTTGCGGTTCAATCCGATCATGAAACTCTCCACCTCGGATTCCCCCCAACCCAAGCTCGCCAAGGTGTCAAGAACCTGCTGGTCCAGGCTTTCGGGAACGGTTTTCGAGTTGCCGTTGGAGGCGTTGGCCTGGCCGGAGTTACCGTTGGAGGCGTTGGCCTGGCCGGAGTTACCGTTTGGAGGCGTTGGCCTGGCCGGTCTCGTCCTTGTCCTTGCCGGAGTTACCGTTGGAGGCGTTGACCTGGCCGGTCTCGTCCTTGTCCTTGCCGGAGTTACTGTTTGAGGCGTTGGCCTGGCCGGTCTCGTCCTTGTCCTTGCCGGAGTTACCGTTTGAGGCGTTGGCCTGGCCGGTCTCGTCCTTGTCCTTGCCGGAGTTACCGTTGGAGACCTTGGCCTCGAATTCTTCGAAATCGGCTAGGTTAGAGCTAGAATAGGCCCGGGAACCCTTGGCAAAGGCATTCCCACTCTTGTCATTCTTGCCGGGGTTGGACTTCTGTGAGCCGGGGGCTGCTGCTCTGGCAGAACCGTCTTTTGTCTGACCGGGGGCCGCTGCTTTGGCAGAGCGGTCTTTTGTCTGGCCGGGAGCTGCTGCTTTGGCAGAGGGGTCTTTTGTCTGGCCGGGAGCTGCTGCTTTGGCAGAGTCGTCTTTTATCTGGCCGGGAGCTACTGCTTTGGCAGTGCCGTCTTTTATCTGGCCGGGGGCTGCTGCTTTGGCGGAGCCGTCTTCTATCTGGCCGGGGGCTACTGCTTGGGCAGAGACAGATCCGTCCTCATTGTCCGCAGTCTGTACCTGTGAGGCGTGTTCGATGGCCTCAACGGCGGCCTCATTGGCCTTTACTTTAGCGTGGTCTGCCCTGGCCTTGTCCTGCTTGACCTTAGCTTGGTCTGGCGTTATCTGGACGGGCACAGGGACTTCCTCGCTCTTGGCTTCCGGAAGCGCCTGGAATGATTCTATAGTTTCCTGGTCCATGGGAACGGGCTCGGTGGGCATCGTATCGACCGTGGCGGATATCGATTGTTCGTCAGTGATGACCTGATATCCGTGGTCGTTCTCCAGCTCACAAACCCCACGGAAGCATTCCACTTCCGCCACTCCGGTCTCGGGATCGAACCCCACTGCCAACCAGGTGCCCCGGGCTGATGCGGTGCCTGCCGGGGTCACTACGTGCAACGGCCAGTGTTCGTCGCCGTTATCTTCATCGAAAACGAAGATCTTCCCCTCTTGCAGCTCGATGATCGCGCCGCCGTCCATGGTGAAACCGCCTATGTGCCAAACGGTTTCGGGGGAAGTTCTGCTAATGCGCGTGAACTGGTCGATCGAGATATCCACCCGCGCTTCGCTGTCTCTATGGGTTTTGATCCGATTCCCTGGAAATAGGGACTGCCCCAATTCCAGTTCTACGAACGCGGGGTTATTGGTGTTCGGGTCCAGGCCGTTTACTTCCACATGGTTGACGATCTCTTTTACCATGATCGAGGGGCCTAAACTCGACGGGTCGGTTTCGGCGACCGTGCAGGCGGCGAACGCCATTAGCATCACGCCGATCCAGATACCCAGGGTGAGCAACTTTTTGTCGAGTCTCATATGGGCCTCCATTGTCGGTCAGCTGGATTTACGGTCTCTTAGAATCCTTAACTCAAAAAGATAAGAACTGCGCCCGTGGCCAGCCCCTGCCAACAGTAGAGCCGATATGTTAGACCTGAATGGACTCAGCTAGGCTTGCTCCTCCTATATACCCCCGTTTCATCGCTGTTTAGACAGCCTGGTCTTGATCTTTTCGTAGACATCCGGGAATTCTTTGTTGACGCAGACCGGGCAGATTCCGTGGCTAAAGGTGGCGTCGGAGTGGGCCGATATGTAGGCTTCCATGACGTCCCAGGAGCCGCTATCATTCCGTATTTTTTTGCATGTTGAGCAAATCGGGAGCATCCCTTGCAGGACTTTGACGTCTTGCAACGCCCGCGACAGTTCGTCTTTTTTCTCTGTCAACTCGGCGATCGTATTTTTTTGAAAATCGATTAACTGTTTCATGGCCAGTGCCGACTGTACCCGCGCCCGCAGGTCTTCTGTTACTATCGGCTTCTTGATGTAGTCCATTGCGCCAACGTTAAAGGCTTCGGCCAGCGTATTTACATCGTCAACGCCGGTGACCATGATTACCTGAATGTCTGGATGGCCGAGATCTGCCTTGATATGCCGACACGCCTCAATGCCATTGATCCCAGGCATGTTGATGTCCATCAAAATCAAGTCGACTTCATCGGCATCTGGCGAGTCTGCAATCTCGCTTAGCGTTTCGTAAGCTTTATGGGCAGAAGGCGCGGATAATATGTCGGTGTATCCACACTGCCGCAGAAAGCCATCGAGCAGAAGCCGCATGCTTTTTTCGTCATCTACTAATAAGATTTTCATTAAACTGCCGGTCTCCAGTGCCCCGTATAGATCCATCTGAACTGTCCCAGACCGCAGGGTGTTAA
Organism: Dehalococcoidia bacterium; assembly: GCA_965247605.1. Lineage (GTDB taxonomy): Bacteria > Chloroflexota > Dehalococcoidia > Lucifugimonadales > UBA3495 > VXOI01. Next base: position 81,755 of record CBDFHM010000012.1, read on the forward strand.
TTGATCCATCATTTCACTCTGGCTAGCTAAGGAACAGTACTCTTTGGTCCACTCCCCGGAGCTGATTGGTGCCGTTGTCCGGACCCCAGCGGGCCATCGAAAGCTCCCGGGGTTGCCGAACGGATTCAGTTTTCCGATAACTCGTCAATAATTTCTTGAGAGATGGTGGGATATATCTTTCTGATGCAATCTGGGCAAACCCCGTGGCTAAAATCGGCCTCCGAATGGTCGGTTATGTAGCCTTCGATACTGCTCCAATAGCCGGAATCGTTGCGGATTTTTTTGCACGTTGAGCAAATGGGCAGGAGGCCTTTTAGCAGCTTGACCTTGGCCAGAGCCTCTCTCAATTCCTCGTTTGTGCCGTTAAGCGCCGCGTTGGTACGTTTTTCGGAGTCGATGGCGTGCTTGAGAGTCAAAGCCGACCGGGCTCGTGCCCGCAGTTCCAGTTTTTTCAGCGGTTTGGTCACGTAGTCCATCGCCCCGGCTTCGAAACCTCGTATCAGATGGTCGGTGTCGTCGTTGGCACTGACCATGATTATTTGAAGGTCTATGTAGTTCGGGTCCATCTTGATGCGGCGGCAGGCCTCGATCCCATCTATTCCCGGCATATTGACATCCATCAAGATCAGATCAATTGCTTCTTCCGGAGGTGAGTTCAGATTTTTGGCCAAGAATTCGAACGCCGTTTTGGCGGACTGAGCGGTTGAAACCTGGGAGTACCCGAACTCTCGCAAGTATCCCTCTAGAAGTTGCAGCATTTGGTGGGTGTCATCCACCAACAATATGTTGTCTGTGTGCGTTACAGCTAAGTTCAGAATAGCTCCTGTGAACGGTCGTTTTGGCCGCCCTATTAGATCTCGATTGCCCGTCGAGGATAATCAGAGCAGGGCACAATGCTGGACTCATCATTCCATGTTGGGTCGGCAACAGATAGTAACAATCGGTCCAACAGATTGACCCATTTGGGCCGATTGTTAGGCCGGTCCATGTTGCCATTGCCGTAAGGGTGGCACTATGGGACGATTTGTTATGCTGGCGCCCCGGTTGTTGCAGATTGCCTATAAAGGGACGCCACTTGGGACCAACAAACCCAAGATTCCGCGGTTGAAATGTTCGAACGACTGCTACACGTCCTACCCGCTAAGCGCCTTTTCGTATTCTATTCGCTGGCCTTGGGAACCGCCATTTCGCTGATGGCGGTGTTAGGGGTCTTTGAGCGGCCCGACCTGTTCTTTTTGGACCGGGCGTTCAATCTACGAGGCGATGAGGAACCGTACCCGGCAGTGGCCATCGTTGCCGTATCGCAAGAAGACTTCGAACGGGGAGCTCCCCGATGGCCGTGGCCACGTAGCCTGATGGCCCGCTTGGTAGACCAGTTGGCAGAGCAACGCCCTGCCGTAATCGCCATCGATATTCAGTACGGCGAAACAAGCAATACCGAGACCCTTCTAACTAGCGAGCAATATTCGCAGATACGGCCCTACGTCTATCAGGTGTTGCGGGGAACGGAACTTGAAATCCAGACCCAGGAAGGCGTGCGAACTGTTGGGCCCGGCAATGAGGCCTTCGACCAGATCGTCCTAGGCACCGCTTCCGCCGTTGCTCAAGACCAAGAGTTAGCCGATGCCGTGGCCAGGTCTGTGGCTAACGGGGTGCCGGTTGTCCTGGCAGCCCAGACGGTCTTAGGAGCTGGAATACAAGGGGTAACCCGGCCTTACTCTGCCTTGTTGGAGGCGTCCGGGGAGTCTATCGGTTTGGCTGGGGTGCGGTTGGATGACGACGGTATCCTTCGACGGTATTTGCCTTATGGCTTGGACGAGAGTGGCAACTTCATCTACGGCCTGACCCTGGCGGCGGTATCCAAATATCTGGATGCGCCGTTGCCCCGAAGGCCGCTGCCCGGCGGCGACGTGCTCCTAGGCGATGACACTCTGGTCCAAGTCGAGAATGGGAGTTTCTTGGTTAACTTCCCCGGACCTCCTGAGACTCACTTGACCGTGACTGCCGGAGATATTCTGAACGGGCGCCAGGAGGTTGCTGGGCTATTAACCGGCAAGATTGTTTTCTTGGGTGTCTCTGACCCCAGCGCTGAGGACGTAGTCCCCACGCCTTATTCGGGCGCCGACCGAATGGCCGGCGTGGAGTTTCACGCTGCGGCGGCCGGCACTATCTTGCAAAACCGGTTCATACAAACCACACCCACCTACCAGGTGGTGCTCATCATTATCGGCTTGAGCCTGATAGCGGTAGCCTTGGGGCGCTTTGTACGGCCCGCTTATGGAATGGTTGGGGCGCTGGCGGTCACCGGCGGGTTATTCGGTGCCTGGATCGGCTCGTTTTCGGCAGCCAATTACTCCTTTTCAATCGCTGGCCCACTCACTGCATTGGTTGCCAGCTACGCGGTGGCCATTGCCGACCGGGTCGGTGTGGAGCAGTTGAACATGCAGCAGGCCCGTACAATGCTGTCCCGCTACTTGCCCGGAGGTATTGTCCGGGAAATGTTGAAAGACCCGATGGTCGCCCAACTAGGCGCCAAGCGTGCCGAGGTCACCATCTTGTTTTCCGATATACGAGGGTTCACCACCATCTCTGAGAAGCTGCCGCCGGAGGAGGTGGTGGCTATGCTGAATGAGTACTTGACCGTAATGACCGAGGTGATATTCCGGCATGAGGGAACCATAGACAAATTCGAAGGAGATGCTATTCTCGCTTTCTTCGGTGCGCCTCAGGCGCACGACGACGACCCCCAAAGGGCCGTTCGTACGGCGGTCGAAATGCGGGACGAACTGGCGGGATTGCAGGACCGTTGGCGCAGCAGTACCCAAGAGGACCTGAAAATTGGGATCGGTATCAATACGGGCGCGGTGATGGTTGGCAATATCGGCTCGCAGCGCAGGATGGACTACACAATCATCGGCGACGCGGTGAATCTGGCTTCCCGGTTGCAAGATCTGACCAAGGATATGGGTGCTCCGATCTTGATCAGCGCGTCCGTTCGAGAAAGCCTGGACGATAGCGTCAAAGTACGGCCCTTGGGGGAGACTCCCATCCGTGGCCGGGAACAAATGGTCGACCTCTACGAAGTGGTGGGTTTGAACGGACTCGACCCAACCCCAATCTCAACTGAAGCGCCACCCGCCGAAGCCAAAACAATGGGCCACGCCGACTAGTCTGCGTCGCCCATTGCAGTACCCTGGTTCCGAATCGTCCGATCAGGCCGTCCGACCCGGAACGGCCAGCGAGACTAGATTAACCGCAGAAGCGCCTCCGCGTTGCCCGACATGTGTTTTACAAGGGCTTCTTCGCCAAATTCCTTCCAGAAAGGCCAGTCGATCACCATCTCCGCAGTGTCTGGGAAGTGGGCCTCGCCGTGGGGATAGTCGGACTGGTGCATCAGCGCCTCGGTACCCAGCAGGTCGATGCAGGCTTTGGTCATCGCCGCGCCTTCGAACGGCTCCGCTCCGCAGCGGAAACGGCCCATCTGCGCGTACTCGATGGGTTTGTACTTCAACGTTGGGGTCGTGCCGGATACGTAGTTGGCCATCTCTTCCAAACGGATCAGCCAGTGAGGGAGCCATCCGTGGCCGACCTCGGCCGCAGCTACGTTCAGATTGGGGAACCGGTCGAAGATTCGGCCAACGATCAGGTACGAAAGCAACCGGGCAGCACCCCAGGGGTGGGCGGCGGTCCTGGCCACTGCGACGTTTCCCCACATGTCGCGATATCCAGGGAAGTAGGGCGGTTCGTAGGTGAAACTGTGATGCAGGATGGGCAGGTGCTCATCGTTCATCAACTCGAATAGCGGGTCCAGTGCGGGGTGGTCGATGGGCATTCCTTCCGGGAGTATCGGAGCCACAGCCACCACCCACTTCTCTTTCGAGACTGCCTTCACTTCGGACACCGTCCACTCAATGTCGGCGGCCGGGGCTAGGATTATGCCCTTGAGACGGTCAGGGTCGGCACTGCAGTACTCCCGCATATACCGGTGGTATGAGGAGTACAGACCTTCGGCCAGGGTTACGTCTTCCAATCCGGTCAGGGCGTTGGCCCAAGTGCCGGGGATCAACACGTCTACGTCTCGCCCTTCCAGGTCCATGTCGGACAGGCGGCCTCTGGAGTTTTCGTCACTGACTCCGTGTTCCGGATCGATACGATGATGACCGGAAGATTTGACTACCCGGCCCTCCAAGGCGCCGCGGCCCCCGGAAACAGCGTGTTGGTCTCCCTCTTGAGGAGCCTCTCCCGGGAACCGGTCGAATGGGATCGACGCGATGCTCAGGGCATTGTAGCCGTCGACAGTGCGGATATAGGGTTTGAATTCGTCCAACCTCGGCCGGAAGCTAGGATCCGGAGTCCTTTCTTCATCGTATTTCACCAACGTGTCATAGCTGGGGTTGACGTGAGTGTCTATATCGACGATGCGGAGTCCTTTCTTCATCGGTGATCCTCCTCGGCCAGGACTAATTAACATTTCCGGTTCGTTTCTGCTGATATTTGACGGCCTAAGGTTTCAGGTACCTAGACAGCCATTCCAGGCACCGGCCCCAGGCCATTTGGGCGGCCTCGGGCCGGTAGCTATCTCGGGTATCGGAAAGAAATGCGTGGGCGGCGTTCTTATAGCTGACAAACTCGAAGGTGCCATTTGGGCGGCCTCGGGCCGGTAGCTATCTCGGGTATCGGAAAGAAATGCGTGGGCGGCGTTCTTATAGCTGACAAACTCGAAGGTGTTGCCGGTTCCTTCGACGATTTGGCGTAAGCGGACCATGTCATCAGGCGAAGGATTTGTGTCCTCGTTCCCATAAAGTGTCAGCATCGGGCAAGAAAGGCCTTTTGCGATCTCGCCGGGCGGCACCGGGTTAACGTCCGTTGCTTGAAAGAGGCCGTTTGAGTAGAAATTGACGAAAACATCCAGTCCGGGTACGTTGCTGGCAAACACCAGCCCCAAACGTCCGCCCGAACAGAAACCCACCAACCCGATATGGCCGGTGACGTGCGGGCTGCCGCGCAAGAAGTTCAACCCACCGTTCAGGTCCCCGATAGCTTGGGCGTTGGGGCGGGCCGCCATCGCGGCTTGGGCCTTGACCAAGTCGCCTTCTTCCACCACGGAAAGGAAGCCGTTGCGACTGTAGAGGGCGGGGACTATGGCCGCATAGCCCAAGGCGGCGTACCTGCGGGCCATGTCCTTCATGTGTTCTTCATAGCCGTGGATGCCGTGGACCAGCAGCAGGCCGGGGTGGGGACCGCCTTCGGTTGGCCGGGCCACATAAGCGGGCACCGCGTCGGAATTGTATCCCTGGACGGTTACGTCGTAGGCGGTTATGCCAGCCGGATGGTACACCGCGCCGGGAGGTAATACCTGTGCTGCCAACTCTCTACCCCGATAACTTGCGCCCGGTCACTTACGCTCGAAGACTGGGTATATGAGCCTCGCTCGAAGGCATTGTACGCAGCCGGTACCCGGCTCGCAACCTTCATATTGTCGGAAATTGTGGTGTGCCCAGTTGGGCGAATAACGCTGCTAGGCTCAACACATTCACCGCTGAGCCCGGGTTGGCTCGATTCCTAGTCAGGGCAGCCTGTGGTTAAATAACCTCAATTTGAGAGCCGTCAGTCGAGTTGTTGTAAACGGCTGATTAAATAGACAGGAGGTCCAGCTATGACCAGCTATCTGTCTCACCTAGAATGCACGGTGTGCGGCAAGGCCTACCCGCATAACCAGTTGGTCAACGTTAGCCCGTGCTGCGGCAAGGTCCTCTACGCACGCTACGACCTGGACCGCATCCGCGCCGAGGTGGACCGGGACCGCCTGGCCGAGCGCCCAGACGGTATGTGGCGGTTCGCCGAGCTACTGCCGGTGGAAGACCCGGCGCACATCGTGTCGTTGGGTGAGGGCGGGACTCCGTTGCTCAGGACCTCCAACCTGGCCGCAAAGCTGGGGGTGACAAACCTGTACGTCAAGGAAGAAGGGCTCAACCCCACCGGTACCTTCAAGGCCCGTGGCATATCGGCTGCGGTGTCCAAGGGCTTGGAGTTGGGCGCCACCGGGTTCACCATGCCGTCGGCTGGCAACGCGGCCGGCGCCGCCGCCGCCTACTGCGCCCGGGCCGGACTCCCAGTGAAAGTGTTCATGCCCCAGGACGCCCCAGAAGCCAACACTAAGGAGTGCCTTGTTGCTGGCTCGGAGTTGAATTTGGTCGATGGGCTTATCGGCGATGCAGGTAGACAGGCGGTGGCCGTGGCCCAAGAGCAGGGACTATTCGATCTTTCTACTTTGAAAGAGCCGTACAGGGCCGAGGGCAAGAAGTCGATGGGCCTGGAATTGGTGATGCAGTTGGGCTGGAAAATGCCCGATACAGTAATCTATCCGGCCGGCGGCGGGACCGGCATTATCGGGATGCACAAGGGCTTCTTGGAGCTACTGGAGTTGGGCTGGATCGAGGGCAGGCTTCCCAGGTTGGTCGCTGTCCAGGCGGAGGGGTGCCAGCCCATCGTTAAAGCCTTCAACGAGGGCAAACCGACGGCCGAACCCTGGCCCAACGCCGCCACCGTGGCCGACGGTCTGCGGGTACCGGGGCCGTTCGCCGACTACCTGATGTTGCAATCGATACGGGAAACCGGGGGGACCGCTTTGGCCGTCTCTGACCAAGATATGATCGCCGCGATGTATGAAATGGCCACCGCCGAGGGTATCTTCGCCTGCCCGGAAGGAGCGGCCACACTGGTGGGCTACAAGCGGCTCTTGGCCGAAGGATTTCTCCAGCCCGACGAAACCGTAGTCCTCTTCAACACCGGTTCGGGCTACAAGTACCTGCAACTCATCAAGGGGCCGGCCCCCTCACCCTAGCCCTCTCCCTCGGCTGGCTGGGGGATGTCCTGGTTGGGGATTCGTTTTTTCGAAACGAATGCGGAACGAATCGAACGGGGATGGCGTGGCCAGCTAGAGTACGAGGGCGGCGGTGGCCAGGGCGGCGGTGGCCGTCAGCATGTCTTTATTCTGGGCGGTGGTCACCGGGGCAGACTAGTCCCTTTGTACATTCCGGCCTGCGCCGGAATGACGGGGCTGTATCTTTGCAGACTCGACCTCTTTGCCAATGGGTTGAGAGATTCGAGAAATACCTACCCTCTGAGCTCTCCCTCGGGGAGAGGGAACATTCGCCCCTTCTCCCTTGGGGAGAACGTTGGGATGAGGGCGTCTACTGACAGTCGGCTATTGCCGATTACGGAATCCCCTCCTAACGGAATCGCCTAGCGCCTCGGAACTCCCAAACCCTTTAGAAATGGGCCGCTGGTTCTTCGGACCGCGGCCTGTTTCTGTTTTTAAGAGCTCCAATTCCCGCTAAAATCACTGTGAGTCATATGGCACCGGCGACTGCCTGGCTCGGAAGGGGGGACAACGATGGTAAGGGATGTTACCAAAAGGGGCCTGCTCATTGATGAACTGGAGAAAATTGATGTTGGAATGGAGCGACGCCGACATAATAACGCCCTCTTATACAAGACCTATTCCGCGTTGTTGTTGGTTGGCTCCGGTCTGGCGGGCATCGGAGGATTGGGAGTTGGAGTGGAGAGTACCGCCGGAGACACCGGGCAACTTTTCACTTTTATACCCATCGAGGCGGCATCGATCATCGCTGGAGCAGCTGGTACCGGGTTGCTCGCTCTCAGGTTTCTTGGGAAGAAATTTAGCTGGGGGGAGCTGGCAGCCTATTACCGGCTCTTGAGAAACGAAGCCCGAAACCTGCTGTATGTCGCGAAATTCAAGGTTGAAGAAGGCGATGATGCTATGACGCCCTTAATGGCTAGTACTCAGTCAACCTAATTGTTGGCAGGATAGAGATGGTGACGCTTGACTCGGGCGTCCACAGTGGAGAATCTCCAGTCAATGGTTGCTCCGGCTTGGTTTCGTTCTGCCTCCAGGGCCGCGATCTCGCCACTCAAAGTCTCTTCATCGGCAATACGGCGGCGCAGGACTCGCCTGGCCAAGACACTGAACTCGATCTCTGCCATGTTGAGCCAACTACCGTGCTTGGGAGTGTAGTGAAACTCCAAGCGTTTGCGTATTCGCCTAGCCTCCTTGGGCTCGAAGGTTTCGTAGAGGGAAGCTGGTTTGTGGGTGTTGAGGTTGTCCAGCACCACCCGGATCTTCTCGGACGCTGGGTAAGCTTCATCGGCCAGCCACCGCATCTGCTGAGCGAAGTCCACCATGGTACGACGTTCGGTCACTGCCACATGCCTCCAGCCCGCCAGGGGCTCGCACAGCATGAACAGGTTTCGGGTGCCATTGCGCTGGTACTCGTAATCGTATCGCTCCCGTCGTGCCAGCTTGGGCGGGATCGGAGACCTCTTTTCCGCCAGCAACTGCTTGGAGGTCTCGTCGAAACAGACCACCGGGCGCTCTGGGTCATAGGGTTCCGCGTAAAGGTCCAGCACATCCTCCATACACGCCACAAACTCGGCGCTCACCTGGGGAATACACCACTCCTTCTTCTGCCACGGCTTGAGACTGTTTTTTTCAACCGCTTGCGAATTCCCTCGTGGGACATGGAGGGCGCCAGCCCCAACTCCACCACCTTGTTTGCCAGGAGCCGCAGGGTCCAGTGGTCATGGCCTGGAGGGGCCTCGCTGCACGCCAGGGCAATCAGGTGCGCTTCCCCCCGCTCATCCAGTTTGGTCGGATGTCCTGGCCGAGGATCTTCCTCCAAGGCCCGCTTCAGTCCTCCCTCCAGGTACCGCCGCTTGGTACGGCACACCGTACCCGCAGACGTGTCCAGCGCCTCCACGATGCGCATCACCCCCCAGCCCGTATCTGCCTTTAGCAGAATACGGGCCCGGGCAACCTTTCGCGCTGGGCTCTTTCCCCCGCGAATCAGTCGTTCCAACTGGTCTCGTTCTTCCCTTTCCAACCGGACCACATACCGATCTCGTCCCATGGCTGCCACCCTCCTACGTCAACACTCCTAAAAAAGGGTAGCAACCTTAGACGTTTTCTTAAACAATTACCAAAACCGAGTTGACTGAGTACTAGGTTTGATGAACTTAGAGGCAGAGTAAATCAACCATCGCCGGCGGGGTGGGGAATGGACGAAATCAAGACTCTCTATGAGCGGTTGGGCAAGAACTTTGTAGTCGATTTGGATAACGAAAGCCTGGCGAGATAATCAAGCAGCGAAGAGTTAACCAAGGTGGGGGCGTACTAAGACCACGCCTGCCCTAACATTCGACACAGGCGTCGCCCGCAAGTTATCATGACGCGGACTTTCGCGGGCCAAATCTGACGGGTTTTCGTGCCGCTTGCGGCAGAATTTAGGAGTGTTTCATGCGTGGAGTAGCCATTGTTTCGCCAGTCAGGACCGCCGTGGGCAATTTCGGCGGCGGGCTGCGCGACATCTCCGCAGCCGATCTGGCCAGCACGGTGATCAAAGAGACTCTGGAGCGGAGTAAGCTTGACCCGGCCAAGGTCGATGACGTCATCTTGGGCCACGGCTATCCCAGCGGTGAGAATCCGGCCATCGGCCGCTTGGCGCTGTTGAAGGCGGGGCTGCCCATCGAAGTGCCCGGCTACCAGTTGGACCGCCGCTGTTCCTCAGGCCTTCAGGCGATCTTGAACGCCTGCATGATGGTCCAGACCGAGAACGCCGACGTAATTGTCGCTGGCGGCGTCGAGAGCATGAGCAACGCCGAGTTTTATGTAAACGAATCACGGTGGGGCGCCCGCTTCGGCTCAATTACACTACATGACCGGTTGGCGAGGGCCCGAGAAACGATCGCCCCCGAAGATCGGTTCGGCTATATCTCTGGGATGGTGGAGACGGCCGAAAACCTGGCAAAAGAGTACGAGATTTCCCGAGAAGAGCAGGACGCCTACTCCCTCCGCAGCCACCAGAGGGCAGTGGCGGCCCAAGAGGCTGGGCGATTCGACCGGGAGATCGTTCAGGTCCCCGTTCCACAACGCCGGGGCGACCCGGTACCGTTCAATAAAGACGAAGGACCACGCTCCGACACCTCTTTGGAAGCCTTGGGACGCCTCCGCCCGGTGATGCAGGACGGCTCAGTATCGGCTGGCAACGCCAGCAGCCAGAACGACGCCGCCTCGGTCTGTCTGGTGGTGGCCGAGGACAAGCTGGAAGAATTGGGGCTCACGCCCATGGGTTTCCTCAAAGGGTGGACCGTCACCGGTTGCCACCCAGCGACCATGGGAATCGGGCCGGTGCCGGCCGTCAGCAAGCTCATGGATAAGGTGGGGATGTCTCTGGGAGACATGGATGTCATCGAACTAAACGAGGCCTTCGCCGCGCAGGTCTTGGCGGTGCTTCGAGAGTGGAAGCTGCCCAACGAGGACAACCTCAACGTCAACGGCTCAGGCATATCGCTGGGCCATCCCATTGCCGCTACCGGTGCCCGCATCCTGACCACCCTGCTGAACGAGTTGGAGCGGCGGGACGCTCAGTTCGGTCTGGAGACCATGTGTGTCGGTGGGGGACAGGGAGTGGCGGCAATGTTTGAGCGCCGCTAAAGCGAGCTTTCAGCTATCAGCCGTCAGCTAACAGCTTTTTAGAGGAGACTATGGCCCGTAACGCGGATATTCCTGATGTTTTGGTTATCGGCGCTGGCGCATCCGGCGCCGCGTTTGTCTGGAGTATGGCCGAGGCCGGTGTCAGCGTCTTGTGCTTGGAGCAGGGGGGCTGGCTGGCGCCTGACGCCTACTCGATGTCGGAGCCTGACGCTCTCATCCACTGGCAGACGGACTTTCATCCGGACCCAAGTGTCCGCCGGTTGCCGGAGGACTACCCGGTCGACAGTTCGGAATCACCAATCGCGCCTTATATGTACAACGCTGTAGGTGGCAGCACGGTCCACTACGGCTCTCACTACCCCAGGTTTCATCCCTCGGACTTCAAGGTCAGGACCCAGGACGGCGTGGCCGAGGACTGGCCCCTCTCCTACCAGGAGCTGGAGCCATATTTCGACCTTAACGACCGGATAATGGGCGTTTCCGGTCTAAACGGGGACCCGGCCTACCCGCCCAAGCCGGAGCGGCCTTGCCCACCGCTGTCGATACGAACGGGGGGAGAGTTACTGGCTAAAGGCTTCGACAAGCTGGGCTGGCACTGGTGGGCCGCTGACACAGCGATCTCCTCGGTACCCCACGACGGCCGGGAGCCGGATACCGGCGGGTATTTGCGTTCCCTAGCCAGCACCGATCTTACCTTTTGGCCCAGGGCCCTCAAACTGGGCGCCAAACTCCAGACCTTCGCCAGGGTCAGGGAGATTTTGGTGGACCGGTCGGGGCGCGCTACAGGAGTACTGTACTACTGCTCCGACGGCAACCTCTACGAGCAGCGGGCCAAGGCGGTGGTGCTGGCTTGCAACGGCATCGGCACTCCCAGACTGCTGCTGAACTCTACCTCAAGCCTGTTTCCGGACGGCCTGGCTAACAGCAGCGGGTTGGTGGGCAAGAACCTGATGCATCATCCCGCCGGCGTGGTGGTGGGCATCTTCGACGAGTGGTTGGGCACCGAGGATGACGGCCCTCGGGGCAGTACGATGCTGAGCCAGGAGTTCTACGAGACTGACACCAGCCGTGGCTTCGTCCGTGGCTACGACCTTCAAATAACAGCGTTGGGCGGTTCTCCGTTGGCAACGTCGCTGGGCGGTTTATTAGGCGAGAGAGTGCCCTGGGGTGAAAAGCACCACGAGGTATTCGACGAGCGATTCGGACACTACACCGGTATTGTCGTAATGACCGAAGACCTCCCTGAGGAGCACAACCAAGTATTCTTGGACTCGACCCTTACCGATAGCAACGGGATACCGGCAGTCAAGACCCAATATACTCTGAGCGAAAACACCAACCGCATGCTGGACCACGGCGTGGCAAGAGCAACCGAGGTATTTGAAGCCGCCGGGGCGACGCAGGTCCTGTCGTCAAGGCTGCGCCGCAACGCCGGGTGGCACCTATTGGGAACCACCCGCATGGGCGACGATCCGGCCAAGTCGGTGGTCGACCGGTGGGGGCGCGCCCACGACGTTCCCAACTTGTTTATCATCGACGGCGGAATTTTCACCACCAGCGCTTGCATCAACCCCACGTCAACCATCCAGGCGTTGGCGTTGCGCACGGCGGACTATCTGACGGGTGAAGGCCGGTATTCCATCCGGTAGATCGCAAGTGGCGGCCATCGAAGTTTCGAGTTGGCTGAGACATCCAAAGCACCTAATCGGATCAAATCAGGAGGAACGCTGTGCCGAGAATAGTCCACTTCGAGATTTATGCCGACGACGTAGACCGTGCCGAGAAATTCTACTCGGATATCTTTGGCTGGAGCGTCAATAGATTTGACGGCCCTGCGGATATCGACTACCGGCTGGCCACGACCGGAACCGAAGGCCCGGGTATCGATGGGGCAATAATGAAACGCCCACACCAAGGCGTCGCCGGAATGAACTACATCGAGGTCGATTCCATCGACACCTACGCGAGTAATATCCGGAGCGGCGGAGGCAAAGTCCTCCAACCCAAGTTCGCGGTTCCGGGAGTGGGCTGGGTGGCCGTCTGCCTAGACACCGAGGACAACCCCTTGGGTCTTTTCCAGAGCGACGAAAGCGCCTCCTAACAACCACTTACGAAGTCGACAAAAACCGGCCCATTGACACCCTCAATGGGCCGATTTAGGATATGCCTGGCCTGCGCCGGTTAACCCTAAACTGTCTGGGACTATGCCCGTCCGCCATCGACGGCTGCGGCCAACCGCGCGAAAAATCCTGATAAGAAGGTGTCCACCATGCCAGAGGTTTTTGGTTCCGGCGATTTTCGTTACGAATTTGTAGAGGGTTGGGCCAAGCTGCCCGCAGGGATAACGTTCAAGGAATCCCCCGGTGTCGCGGTCGACTCCCGGGACAATGTCTATGTGCTGACCCGGAGCGAAGACCCAATAATCGTCTTTGACCAAGCCGGCAACTACATCCGCTCCTTCGGCAAAGGGCAGTTCAGCGTAGACAGGACTCACGGACTCTACATGGCCCACGACGATTCGGTGTTGGCCGCAGACGATGGGATTCACACCATCCAGAAGTTCAACAGCGAAGGCGAAAAGGTCATGGAGATCGGAGCGCGGAATAACCCGGCGCCCAAATGGAGCGGCGAGCCCTTCAACCGCCCGACCTCCGCCGCTATCATGCCCAGCAACGGCGATATTTACGTGTCGGACGGTTACGGCAACTCCCGGGTTCACGTCTATACCGGAACCGGCGAATACAAGTTCTCTTGGGGCAGCCCCGGAATCGACGCCGGCCAGTTCATTCGCCCCCACAACATCGCCGTCGACAGCGAAAACCAGGTCTACGTGGTTGACCGGGAGTGCCACCGCATCCAGATTTTCGATGCTGCGGGCAAGTTCATCACCATGTGGAACAACATCCACCGGCCCGACTCGATGGTCCTCTGGGGCGAGCACATTTACGTTGGCGAGCTCAACGGAATGGTCGGAGTCGACGACGCGCCGGGCCTAGGCCACCGCGTTAGCATCTACGACCTGAAAGGCAATCTTGTCAGCCGGTTCGGCAAGGCCGAAGAGGGAGAGGGGCCCGGACAGTTTGTTGCTCCCCACGGCATCGCGGTCGACTCCAAGGGCGACATCTACGTGTCCGAGGTTTCGTACACCATCCGCGGAATGCATCAGACCCCGCCCAGAGAGATGCGCTCTCTGTCCAAGTACGCACTGGTGAAGTAACGGTCAGCCATCAGCTATCAGCAATGGGAACAGGCATGGTTTACCCGCTTGGCGAGGCTAGACGCCGCTGAGGGACCAAGTTGCATTCAGGCGGCCCGGCGGCTGTGCTAGTCGACCTAGAGGCTGATAGCTGAACGCTGACTGCTAATGGCCCCAAAGGAATGATGCCCTTGAGCGACGCGGGTGAAACCACTACCGTCCGGTGGGACAGCGCCTTGGAGGCGATCGAGCGGTGCTACGAGTTGGGCTGGACCGACGGGCTGCCCGTGGTGCCGCCCACCGAACAGCGAGTGGCGGAGTTCGTCGAGCGCTCCGGGCGTTCCGCCAACGACATTATAGGCGAATTGCCAGAGCGCCGGCGAGAGATAACGGTCAGCAAAGTCGCGGCCAACGCCGTAATGGCTGGATGCCTACCAGAGTATATGCCGGTAGTGCTGGCGGCCACCGAGGGGATGCTAGACCCGGTGTTCAACTTGGTCGGCCCCTCTTCAAGCATGGGTGGCTCCGCCATTCTATCCATCGTCAACGGGCCCGTGGTCCAAGAGTTGAATATCAACTCCCGCAACAACTTGTTCGGACCCGGTAACCGGGCCAACGCCACCATCGGCCGGGCCGTACGGTTAATACTGATGAACGCCTGCGCCGCCATTCCCGGAGTTTTTGATCGCAGCGTCATTGGCCATCCCGGTAAATACACCTACTGCATCGCCGAAGCCGAAACGGAGACCCATTGGACGCCGCTGCATGTGGAACGCGGTTTGAGCGCTCAGCAGAGCGCGGTGACCGTGTTCGCCGGAGAGTCGCCGCGGCAGGTGCGGTCGGTCGGTCGGTCGGAGGCAATCCTTTACGCCATTGCCGACACCGCCTCCAGTTTGGGTACCAACATGTCCACATCTGGCTCTGTGGGGGATACCGGCCCTGGAATTCGCCAAGGGCAGATAGTTGTAACAATCTCCGGCAACTCCGGGCTCTGGCGGGACTGGACTAAGGACCAAGTCCGAGATTATGTCCACCAACGGGCCCACCGAACGGTGGCCGAGTTGAAACGCGCCCAGGTGTTGGGCGGGGATGTGCAGCCTGGAGACGAGTCCGAGACAGTGTCGCTAATTCCCGAGTCCAATGATATCTTCGTTGTTTTCGCTGGAGGCGAAGAGGCCAACATGTCCTCTGTAATTCCCAGTTGGGGCCCCAAAGTAGCCTGCACCGCAGTCACCAAGGCGATCAGATAGGTCAAGATACGCACTCGGTCTATGCCTTCACCGATTAATCGTACCGTTGATTTCTCGGGAAGAGGTTGCGACAATTTCTTAGCAGACTGATGAGGCGGCCCCGGAGAGGATACGATGACTCAAGCAAACGAACACGTGCTGGTGAACCCGGTCACCCAACCGGTAGTCGCTCCCTTCAATGGGGCTCCTCGGCTGGCCAGCCTAGCGGGCACCAGGTTGGGAATCATCGACGACAGCAAACGAAACGCCGACGTTCTACTGGAAGAGTTGGCCGATCTGCTGCGGACCCGCTACGAGATTACGGACGTGAAGTGGCACCGCAAGCCCAGCGCCTCCCGGCCCGCCGACCCTTCCGCCATCAAGGAACTGGCCGAGGAGTGCGATTCCGTTATCATTGCCATCGGCGATTGAGGGTCCTGCAGCGCGTGCAGTGTGCACGACGGGATTCATGTGGAGAACGCCGGGATACCCTCAGCGACCATCTGTACCGACCGGTTCATTCCCACGGCGACCGGAATGGCCAAGTTGTGGGGCGCGCCCGACTATCCGACCATCTACACCCAACACCCTATAGAAAACCTGTCCAGGGAGGCCCTAAGGGCTCGCGCGGAAGAGCTTGCTCCGCTGGTGGTAAGGGTCTTGACCGGCGAAGGTTAGCCTAACTTCCGTTTGCCCTGAGCCAGTCGAAGGATAGCCCCGAGATGAGAGTGGTTCGACAAGCTCACCACGAACGGATGATGACAATTACCGTTCGTCCTGAGCCTGTCGAAGGATAGCTCTAGTCCAGCAATTCGATGTATAAGGCCTGCGTTGCAGGTTCCGGCTCAGTACCCAACTCCCCTGACAGAAGTTCACGCAGTTCATGGTAGGCCGAGAGCGCCTTGGCCCTGTTGCCGGTGGCGGCATAGGCCTGCATCAAACAGCGGCGGGGGCGCTCGCGGTAGGGGTCCAGCAGCGAAGCCTCCAAAGCGGTCTCCACCGCCGCCTCGGCTTCATCCTTTACCAACTGCATTTCCGCCAAGCAGTCCAAGGCTCGGACCAGCTGACGCTCCAGTTTGCCTCGCTGACTCTCCCGCCAGAAGCCGTCGACGCCCGGCAGGAAAGGGCGTCTGGTTATCGATGCGGCCACCGTGGCCGGCCCCAACGCCCGCCCCGCGGCTTCTGCTGTCTTAGACCGCAGCGCCGCCTCGGCCCGGTCCAAAGCGGACGTCGCCGCCTCCGTGTCCACCCACACGTCGCTGGGCAGCCGTATCTGGTACTGGCCGAACCCGCGGTAGAACGCTACGCCCCGTTGGGACAGTCCCTCCACCGATAGCAATGATGACAGCCGGCTGGTTAGGGAATTGAGGGCTGTCTCCCAGGCGGTGGACTGCTGCTCGGGCCACAAAACGGACGCCAGTTCCTCCTTGGACACCGGGCGGCTCCGTTCCCAGACCAGGTATACGAAGACCAAGCGTCCCTGTTTTCCGCGGAACTGCCGCTCGTCGATCAAGACCTGACCGTCTACTTCCAGTGCAACTCGCCCGGTGAGGTATATCCTTATTCCCACGTTATGCCAAGCATTTGCCAAGTTTTCGCCAAATCGAGGGCTGTATTATAGCTGCCAGTCCACAAATTAATGGAGGTCGACATGGCTAAAGTAGTTGCCTGCCCCTGCGGTGAAAAAATCACTGGCGAGACCGACGATGAGTTGGTCCGATTGGTCCAGGAACACGGTAAGGAAGTACACGGCCAAGAGGTGAGCCGCGAGGACGCCCTAGTCCCATGGAGCCCAATGGTTGCTCCGGCTTGGTTTCGTTCTGCCGGCCCGATTAACATCTCCAATCGCCAATTGACCAGCCTCTAATCTAGGCCCTGCCTTGTACATCTAGGCAAGAGCGGGGCCGCCCCTAAGGGTGAAATTAGATGATTAAATTTAGGGCGCTGATAGTGCCCCTGGGTATCCTTTTGCTTGCGGCAGGCCTTAGCGCATGCGGCGGCTCAGACGACTCGCAATGACAACAAGGAAGTGATTACAAGGTTCGTCCAAGAGTGACCAGCCTCTAATCTAGGCCCTGCCTTGTACATCTAGGCAAGAGCGGGGCCGCCCCTAAGGGTGAAATTAGATGATTAAATTTAGGGCGCTGATAGTGCCCCTGGGTATCCTTTTGCTTGCGGCAGGCCTTAGCGCATGCGGCGGCTCAGACGACTCGAATGACAACAAGGAAGTGATTACAAGGTTCGTCCAAGAGTTCAAAAACAACGCCAACCACGGCATTGTGGACGAACTCATGACACCCAACTTTACTCATCACCTGACCGACCCCCGGCTGCCTGCTGGCCGCGATGGTATGAAAGCAGTGGGTGCGGTGGTGGTAGGAGGCTTCCCGGACGTTCAGGTAACGGTGCAAGACTTGCTGGCAGATGGGGATCGCGTGATCGAACGAACGGCCGTGAGGGCCACCCATACCGGCGAGTTTAACGGAATACCACCCACCGGCAGAGCGGTGACCTGGACGGAAATCCACATCTATAGAATGGAGGACGGCAAGATCGCCGAGTTGTGGTCGGAAATCGACTTTTTGGGCCTGTTCGTACAGTTGGGTGTCGTTCCCGGAACGTAACGGTTTACCGGCGGCGCTGGCTAGCCCAATTCCCGTCGCATATCTGGCGGTAACAGGTTGGGGATGGTGTCTTCAATGGGGTAGGACTCATTGCACTTGGCGCAGGCCAGCGACCCGGTGACGACCTCATCCCCCTCCTCCGTTTCAACCCGCAACTCCAATTCACCCTTGCAAACGGGGCAAGCCAGAATCTCCATCAGCTCTTTCTTCAACCTTGCCTCCAATCGAGTCGACCGGCGTCTTTTTTGTACCCGAGGTCCGGTCCGCTAGTTCCTGTTTCGCATCCGGTAGCCAGTTAACCTGCTATTGCGTCTTCCAATAGGGCGTTCAGCACGTCGGAGAGTCCGATTACGACCACTCCGATAACTAACAACGCTGTTGTACCAGTCACTCTGCTACTCGCTCGCCCCCACCACGACCTACCGGTCGCCGTTTCAACTGATCCTGTTTCAACTAATGTTGTTTGAACCGGCGCCGGTTCAACTGGATAGCTTGTTTGCCGCAGGAACCGCACCACGTAGAACATGTACAACGCCAGCGTCACCTTTACCACCAGCACCGCGACGTAAGCCGTGGTGATGGCGTCCTCGGTGAGCCGTGAGACCGTGAGGATGGCGCCGGTAAGCAGCAGTACCGCTATGGCCGTGGTTACCATCCCCCTGAACTCGCTGCCCACCGCTTGTGCCGTGTCTGCCGGCCAGCCTTTGGCGCGGCGTATTGCAGGCCGGAGCACCATCAGATAAAAGATGCCACCGCCGACCCATGACACTGCCGCCAGCGCGTGCCCCCACCTGATGGCCACCAGAATCCAGTCTAAGACGTCCATCGATCAAGTACGCGGGTAAGTATGCTTGAATTTAACGCCTGGTTTTAGTGATGCCTGATTTTCGAGATGAATGTGCCTTCTAAGGGCGGTCCGAGATTATGCCCCGGACCAATCGGGTGATTTCGTCCGCTTCCAAACTGCTGATATGGGTCGCAACGATCTTCCCGTCTCTATCAATGAAATAAGTTTTGGGGAAGGCCTCCAGTTCGTAGGCGTCAGCAATTTTTGCTAGCCGGTCGGTGGCAAAGGAAAAGGTCAGTTCCAACTCGTCCACGAAATCCCTGGCGTCTTGCTCAGAGTCGAACCCTTGGGGCACGAATAGGCCCAGAAACCTGACCGGTTCGCCGTGAAGGTTCTCCCACGCCTGTTGAAAAGCGGGCATCTCTTCCCGGCATGGCGGACAGCTGGGATACCAGAAGTTGAGCACGACGGCGTTAGTACCAATTTGCTCGGAGAGACGGAACCGGGCGCCATCGAACTGGGTGACCTCGAAGTCCCGGGCCGTTTGGGCAGATCCCCCACAGGCGGCCACTGCCAACAGTCCAATGGAAAGAGAAGCGAGAATCCAAAGCCGGACACCGGAAAAAAGGGGTAGCCCCATCAACTAAGAACTGTGCGCCAAAGAGGGGTTGGAATCCGGTGGTGCATTGGTTCTCCTGGTAATCTACGGCCATTCTATCGGTGGGCGCGTTGCCGGGTCAACGCGCTTGACTTACTTTAGTCAGCGCATAGAATCTTCGCAGGCACCGAAGGAGGAAGAATAATGCGTTTGGAAAACAAGACCGCCTTGATTAGCGGAGGCGCTAGAGGCATGGGCGCGTTCGAGGCCAGGCTATTCACCCAGGAGGGCGCCAAAGTCGTAATCGGCGACGTGCTGGAAGACGAGGGCAAGCGCACCGAGGCGGAGATAACCGAAGCCGGTGGAGAATGTGTCTTCATCCACTTGGACGTTACGGACGAAGGGTCCTGGCAGCGTGCGGTAAACGAAGCGGTGTCGCGGTTCGGGAAGCTGGACATCCTGGTCAACAACGCCGGGATCTATCGCACCAACACTGTCGAGGACACTACTACGGAGCAGTGGGACCAAGTAATGGACATCAACGTCAAAGGCCTCTTCCTTGGTACCAAAGCGGCGATACCGGAGATGCGAAAGGCGGGTGGAGGTTCGATCGTCAACATGTCCTCGGTGGCGGGCTTGGTAGGGGACCATAACTCAACAGCCTATACCGCGTCAAAGGGGGCGGTACGCCTATTCACCAAGTCGACCGCCATTCAGTACGCCGCAGCCGGCATACGGGCCAACTCGGTGCATCCGGGAACAATAGACACGCCGATGACCGCCGACATGCTGTCGAGAGAAGAGTACCGGCAGGACCGCATCAAGCGGATCCCCCTCGGCCGGTTGGGCCGTTCCGAAGACGTTGCCTACGGGGTGCTGTACCTGGCCTCGGACGAATCGTCCTTCGTCACCGGTTCCGAACTCGTCATCGACGGCGGGCGCACGGCGGAGTAACGCTCGCCTCGGCCGCCAAGTTGTGCTAACCACTCGCATCGTTCAGCGCTAATCTCGCACAAAAATAGCAGAACGAGAAAACAAGTCGCGGTATTCTAGTTTGGAAGCGTAACATTGCCAATAACCGTTATTCTTTTTGCCAGACAGGAAATGAAAAAGCCCGGTTCATAGAACCGGGCCTCCAAGAAACCAGAAATTGTAGTGCCCGAGCCTGCCTTTCGGCTACCGGCCAATGGCGTAGGCGTCCCGCCGAGGGTCGGCGCCACCGTTTAGCCCGCCTCGTTCTTGGTCCACTTCAATAGCGCAGAGGCAACCCATTCTGGACATGAAATCGTCCCACACCTCGACCTTGTGGCCGCGCCGCGCCAGGTCGGCGACGGCCTGAGAGTCGATCCGTCCTTCGACGCCGACCAACCCTGGATTGTAGGCGTGGGGCCAGAAAGAGTTGGGAAAGCTCCAAGTGGACACTCGGGGTGCCTCAACCGCCTGTTGAACGTCCATACCGAACTCGGCTACGTTCAAGAACAACTGCACCATGGACTGGCATTGGATGTCGCCGCCCGGCGTGCCAAAGGGCATCCAAACCTTGCCGTTGCGCATGGCCAGTGCCGGGTTTGGGGTCAGTCGAGGCCGTTTGCCCGGCTCCAGCGCCGACGGGTGTTCCGGGTCCAGCCAACTCTGGGAGCCCCTAGCCGATATGACGAACCCTAGGCCCTTGGCGACCGGCGCATGGGAAATGGTGTCGCTGGGGGTCGCCGAGAACGCGTTACCCCAGCGGTCGACCACGCAGGCGTAGCTGGTGTCGGCTTGAAGGCTGCCGGCCGCCGCCTTGGGCCGGGCCGGACGCCCGTTAGGGGCAGTCATCCCCTGGTGAGGCCACGGGTCGCCCGCGTCGGGCATCTCAGGAAAGGCCCTGCCGGGGTCGATGGCGTGGCGACGTTCTTCCGCATACGCTTTGGACAGCAGTCCTTTGAGGGGCACGTCGACAAAGTCCGGGTCGCCGTAATAGGCTTCCCGGTCACCGAATACCAGCTTAAAAGTCTCCAGGAGAGTATGCAGGTAGGCGGCGCTGTTATGCCCCATTCCTTTTAGGTCGAAATTTTCCAGCATTTGTAGCATCTGGATATTAATCGGACCCTGGCACCAGGAACCGCAGGTGTAGAGGTCGATGCCCTTGTAGGTTCCCATCGGCGGGGCTTCCACGCCTACGCTGAACTCCGCCATGTCTTCCATGGTCAGAAATCCGCCTTGATCTTGGACCCAGCGGACGATCTCTTTGGCGATTTCTCCCTTGTAGAAGAGGTCCCGCACGGCTTGGAGGGCGTCTTCCCGTCCCTGCGCCGCGTGGTCACGTTCGACTTCGATTAGCCGCCTGAACGTTCGGGCCAAGTCGTTCTGAACCAAGATGTCGCCGGTGCGGAGCGGTTCTCCATCCCGGGAAAATATTTCGGTTGTGGAAGGCCACTTGGTGTCGCCCGACGCACCTGCGGTCAATTGGTCTCCGGCACGGCCCAAGGCAGAGTGGAGGCTGGCGGGAACAGGGAAGCCGTTCTCGGCTATTTCCAGCGCTGGCCCCACCACCTGTTCGAAGCTCATGGTGCCGTAGAGGCGGAGGGCCGTGATCCAGGCGTCGGCTGCCGCTGGAGTCACTGTGCGCGGCACCCCCGGCGGCAGTGAGCCACCGTGGTGTTGGTTGAAGTAGTCGATGCTGGCGGTCTTGGACCAGCGCCCTAGTCCGCTGATGGAAACGGTCTCATTGCGCCCGGCGTCGTGAATGAGGATCGGCGCAAC
Organism: Dehalococcoidia bacterium; assembly: GCA_965247605.1. Taxonomy (GTDB): domain Bacteria; phylum Chloroflexota; class Dehalococcoidia; order Lucifugimonadales; family UBA3495; genus VXOI01. The sequence continues at coordinate 103,447 of CBDFHM010000012.1, forward strand.
TCCACCGAAACTGGTCCATTGGGGTAATACCACGTTGATGGTGATGCCGGCGGCTACCCCGGCATCGGTGGCGTTTCCACCTTGCTCCAGAATGCGGAACCCCGAAGCGGCGGCTAGGTAGTGTCCGGCCGACACCATATGAGTTGATCCTGCAACCAGCGGACGGTAAGTCCTTACGCCAATAGCCACGATGTACCCCCAAAAGCCCGGTTTGCCCTAGTTATGGTGAATATTAGGGACGGGCAAAACCAGTGTCAACAAACACCGAAACGAGTCAGATGGGGGTTTCGGGCGAGGACAGCATGCGCCGTTGCGGCCACGCTACGACAGTAGGCTTGGTGACATGAAAAGCCGGCTCCGCCGGCGCCGCCTAGACGAAGCCGCGAAGTTCGACGGCTCGGGCGACCCGTTGGACGCCTATTTCGAAAGAGGCCTGGCGGTGGGTGATTCCCTCGGCTATGGTCCTTTCCCGGACCTCGTGGTAGGCCTGGAGAATTGTTTTCTTGAGCTCGGCGTTCACTTGATCCTCGTCCCAGTGGAACTCCTGAATATTCTGCGTCCACTCGAAGTCGGAAACTATGACGCCGCCCGCGTTCACCAAAATGTCTGGCAGAATCGTCGTACCGCCGGCGCTCAGGATGCTGTCGGCTTCTGGAGTTATGGGGTGGTTGGCCGCCTCCAGAATCAAGGACGCCTGTACGTTCCGGGCGTTGTCTTCATTAATCACGTTGTCGATGGCGGCCGGCACCAGTATTTCGCACTCCAGCCCCAACAGCTCACTGTTCGTGATGTCTTCTGAATCGGGAAATCCGGCTACGGTACCCCCGGCTTGGTGGTAGGCCACGAGGGCTGGGATATCCAGTCCGGCCGGATTGTGAACCCCGCCGTCTACGTCGCTCACCGCAATCACCCGGCAGCCTTGATTGTGCACCAGCCGGGCTACCCATGACCCTACGTTGCCGAATCCTTGAACGGCGACTCGGGCGCCCAGGATACTGATCGACAAATCGTCGGCCGCCTCCTCCAGTAGGTAGGCGACTCCTTGGCCGGTTGCGGACTCACGTCCCAAGGACCCCCCCATTTCCACCGGCTTGCCGGTTACGCAGGCGGGGGAGTGTCCATGCATCTGGCCGTAGGCATCCATTATCCAGGCCATGGTCTGTGCGTTGGTCCCCATGTCCGGTGCCGGTATATCGCGGTTGGGACCCAATAAATGCTCGATATTCTGAGTGTAGCGGCGGGTAAGGCGGTTGAGTTCACCGAAGCTGAGTTGGCTTGGGTCTACCTGGACGCCACCCTTGGCGCCACCGTAGGGCAAACCAACCAACGCGGTCTTCCAGGTCATCAGGGCTGCCAGGGCCCTGACTTCCTCCAAATCGGCCATGGGATGGTAGCGGACGCCGCCCTTGTAAGGTCCCCGCGCTCCGTTGTGCTGGACCCGGTAGCCCTTGAACACCTCGATGCCGCCGCTGTCCATGCGGACCGGGACCTGTACCTGAAGCTCTCTCCAGGGCTGTTTCAGCATCTGGCGAATGCCCTCGTTCAGGTCTAGGCGGTCGGCGGCTTGGTCGAAGAAAAGATTCACTTCGTCGAAGACGCTTAGGGGCTTGGTCTTTAACATCTAGTTACTCCCATCGGTGTTGCGCCAACGAAATTCGAAACGACGTATACTAGGTATATCCCAACCCTTCTCTAATATCCATCCGCTGGCCGTCCGCGTGACTGGCGGCTCTGCGACTGCTACGCCGTAACGAATTTCGGTGACTCTTTGATGCACACACGTTTAGATGCGCCCGACGCGATAAGGTGGCAAGCCGGGTTGGACAGGTCCGTTAAGGGGCGAACGGTCCAAATACCCCAACTCAAGGGCGGAGCGCTTTAAGATGCTTTTGGAAGTCGAAGTGACCGGCGGGGCCAACAGCCCTCTGGATGTGCACCGAATGTTCGACTTGCTGTCCGACCCCGGCGAGGTGCACCGAGTTTTGGCCACCGACCCAATGGGGCAAGACGTGTGGTCCGAAGTGACGGGGTGGAGCGCCGACGGCCCCTGCCCGGCGATGGCCGCCTTGTCTGAGGATTCAGGCGAGGGTGTAGTGTTGCTGGTTTACGGGGGGAATGAGGGGATCCGGTTGAGACCGGCCGACTCATCAGAACAGTGGAATCTAGACAGCGCCACCCAGTGGGGCGAGGCTTGCCTGATGCTGGGCAAGGACACCCCGTTCGAGTAGCAAACGCGTCAGTAGCGCCTCAGCGTTTCTAGCCGCCTTGGCCGGTCAACACCCGCACCAAGGCCGCCAGTGCTATTTGATAGACCCCGTCGTCGGTCCATCCCCGAAAGTCTTGAACTTGGCCTTGCTTCAGGCTGGAGCAGAGCCGGTCGTCACGCCGGAAGAACGACTCGTCGGCCCCGAGAGTGATGAGTGAGTTGCCGGAAACCCTCTCGTTGCTCCGGGCTAATTCAGCAAAATAGCGGCTGGTCAGTGGATGGTCCAAGGACCCGGCGGTACATAGCAACACCAACCGGTCGTAGTAGGCCGTATGGTCCAAGGTTGCTTCTCCCGATTGCAGCGCCTCTTCGTCGTCGGCCGCCAGGCTCCAGCTTGAAATCTTGGCAAGGGCCAAGCCCTCACCGAGTCTTCGGGCCAAATCGTCGTCGTCTTTGGAACACACCAACAGCACCGTTGGGAAGGCTCGGCCAGCCTCGCTCACGGCGTTTTGGGCCGCGATCAACGGCTCCGCCACGCCCGCGCCTTTTAGGAACGACGGTGGGACCGATCCTCGGGAACCGGTGATGGTGTCCAGCGAGATGGTGCTGGGCCCGCTATGTAGCACCGATTCCAGTCCGATCGTCCGGCTCAGGTCGCAGTTGGCCAAGAGTGTAATGCCCATGGACGCCTTGTAGAGAATGGTGCTGTCCAAGTCCGCTTTGGTGATCTTCGCTCCCCGAAGGTCCGCTTCTGTCAGGTCGGCTAACTTCAGCACCGTGGCAGTCAGGTTGGCACCTTTAAGATTCGCTCGCGAAAGATTGGCCCAAGATAGGTCTGCTTCCGAGAGGTCCGCTCCGGCAAGATTAGCGCCTTCCAGGTTGGCGTAAATCAGGTTGGCGAAGGAAAGGTCGACGCCCCTCAGGTCGGCCAGCTTCAAATATGCGTTGGACAGGTTGGTGCGCCCTAGGGAACAGCCGCTCATGTGGGCTTCGTTGAGATTGGCGTGGGACAGGTTGGAACGCCATAGGTGGGCGCCTTGAAGGTTGGCCCCTGAAAGATCGGCGCGCTGCAGGTCGGAAGCGGTGAGGTCGGCGCCGCTCAGGTCGTCGTGGGACAAGTCGGCGGCGGCCAGATTGACGCCGCTAAGTGAAGCGCCGGAAAGCTCCAGGGCCGGCCTGCCGTACACGAACTCCGGTTGGAACGTCTCTCCAGCCGACCTATCTTCTAGCCGGTAGCCAAGGCTGTACCGGGTGATCCGAGTGTTGGGGCTGCGGAAGGTGATTTCCCGCCACCGGTTGATGGCATTGGGCCCAGACTTAGCTAGAGAGACGTGTTCCGGGTCAGCCAATGGCGGCTCCTGACTGCTTCTGGACCTGGCCCCGGCTCCGGCCTCAGCTCAGGTTAATTAGGCCCGACCGGAGAAGGCTGGCAGCACTTCTTTGGAGAATATTTCCAACTGGCTGCTCAGCTCTCGCCAGGGCATGCCTTCGGGCCATTGGAGGACGATATCCTCCAGTCCGGGGTACTTGGATTCAAACTCCCGGAGCGTTTCGATGAAGTATTCCGGCGGACCACAAATCCAGGCTTTTTGTTCGACTCCGTCTTCAACTGTTGGGGTGCGGGCCGGGGCCCCCGGGGTGCCCCACATCCGGCCCTGAGAATCCACGTAGCGGACCAAGCCGAAGGGTGCAAACCACTTGTAGCGCTCGTCGTGGTACGGCCGCACCCGCTCAACGGCCTCTTTCTGGCTATCGGCGATGTAAAATGCGAAGCCCAGCGCCATGTCCTGCCCCAGAGACAATGATCGCCCAGCGTTGGCGGCGGCCTGCTGGTAGGTGCTGAACATCTGGTCCACCAACTGTTGGCCGGTCAGCGCCACCATGCCCTTGATGCCATTCTTGGCGATGAACTCTATGGTGCGGCCGCTGGTAACCGGTTGCCAAATCTCCACCGGCAGGTTGATTGGCCGGGGCACCAAGGTGATTTCCTCTAGTTGGTAGCCACGGTAGGGAACGTCGGGCGGAATTTGGTAGTGCTTCCCGTGGTGTCTGAACGACTCTTGGTTGAACGCCTTCAGGATGATCTCGACCTGCTCTTCGAACAACTCCATGTTTGCCGCTTGGTCGATCAACGGGGAACCGAAGGTCTCGACTTCCCTGGTCTGATAGCCTCGGCCAATACCGAAGATCAGGCGGCCCCCGGTCAACACGTCGCCCATGGAAAAGTCTTCGGCCAGGCGTAGCGGGTGCCACAAGGGCAAAATGTTGAAGGCGGCCCCGAACTTGAGGCGCTGAGTATGGGCGGCTAGGTGGACACCAAGCAGCGTGAGGTTGGGAATGCACTCGTAGCCTTCGCGCTGAAAGTGGTGCTCTGCGGCCCACAGGCAGTAGAATCCCGATTCGTCCATCTGCTTGGCCAGCGCCATGGCGTGATCGAAGGACTGAATCAGTTGCTGATTGCTGTAACGGCGGTGGTCCGGCGCTCGCCCATCGGCTCCAACGTCGTCCAGATCGATTTGGCCGACGTAAAGAACGGAAAATCGCTTAATCATAGAACTAACTCAATTTGGGGAATGTAGTGTCTGGTCGGCGGCTGATTTGGGGCAAAGACCGCTGCGAAATACTGGGGCGCCAGGCACGGCCTAAGTATAGCATGATGCCCCCGGATTCCCGGTCTTAAGGATGTGTGCTTCTCCTACTGTACGACGCCGCGGGTCTTGAAGTCGTCGATCTGAGTAGAGGTGAACCCCAAGCTGGCCAGAACTTCCGCGGTCTGCTCGCCGGTGACCGAGCCGACGCGGCGCACCGCACCCGGGGTTTCCGAGAGGCGCATGGGAATGCCCACCTGCCGGACCTTGCCATCTGTAATGCCCGGCGCATGCACCTCCACGACCATTCCACGATTGATGGCATGAGGATCTTCCAAGGCCTCTTCCAACGAGTAGACTTTGCCGACCGATATGTTACTGTCCTTCAGCAGTTCGAACCATTCATCCCTGCTCCTGGTCAGGAAGGCTGCTTCCAGTGCGCTGACGACTTCGTTGTGTTTGGTGCCGCTCGCCTCCTGGTGGGGTATCAAGTCCTCCCGGTCGATGGCGCGGCACAGATTTTCCCAGAACCAGGGTTCGATGGCGGCGATGGAGAGGTACCGGCCGTCTTTGGTCTGGTAGACGTTGTAGTACGGTGCGCCGCCGTTGAGCCGAGTCCCGCCGCGCTCCGGAGATAACCCACGGCCCAGCATGTCGGATACAAACCCGGAAAGCATGTAGAGCACACCCTCGGTCATGGCGATATCCACGTACTGGCCGGCGCCGGTTTTTTCTCGGGCCATGAGCGCAGCCAAGATTGCTACCGCTCCGCTGAGTCCACCGCCGGCGTAGTCGGCAATCAGGTTCAACGGTATTGCCGGCTTGGAGTCGGGAGAGTGACCAACCAACCCCAGAGCGCCCGCGAATGAGATGTAGTTGATGTCGTGCCCCGCCATCTGGGAGTAAGGGCCGTCCTGACCGTAACCGGAGACTGAGCAGTAGACGGCCCTGGGGTTGAGCTCCCGGACCTGCCGGTACCCGGCGCCCAACCGGTCCATGACGCCCGGCCGGAAGCCCTCAACTACCACATCGACGGTCTCCGCCAACTGCCGAAAGATGCCCTGTGCCTCCGGCTCCTTGAGATTCAGGGCGATGCTTCGCTTGTTTCTCTGGAGGGCGTTGAACGACGCGTGCCTTCGCTCGTCCTCGGGCCCTCCGATCCCGGCCACGACACTTTCGTAGGCGGTACGGGCCTCGTCCATCGGACGCTCCACCATCAGCACATCGGCGCCCAAGTCGGCCAAGATCATGGTGCAAAACATGCCTGGGGCGTTCCGGCAGAAGTCCAATACCTTGATACCCTCTAGGGCAAGCATTTGCGTCCTCCTGGGCGGCGGGAGGCCGGCCGCATCTTCACTCATCGTCAAAGGTGTTGCGTTAGTACGTGGGAAACAATTATAGCCACTAACAGTCTGAACGACGTCGTCCACAACGTAGGTTGGTGCAAAGGGGGCGTTCTGGCTCTATAAAGCATCTTGCATATTTCGTTCTCAAGGGGAAGAGCCTATGCTAGTACTCAGTCAACCTAATTGTTGGCAGGATAGAGATGGTGACGCTTGACTCGGGCGTCCACAGTGGAGAATCTCCAGTCAATGGTTGCTCCGGCTTGGTTTCGTTCTGCCTCCAGGGCCGCGATCTCGCCACTCAAAGTCTCTTCATCGGCAATACGCCGGCGCAGGACTCGCCTGGCCAAGACACTGAACTCGATCTCTGCCATGTTGAGCCAACTACCGTGCTTGGGAGTGTAGTGAAACTCCAAGCGTTTGCGTATTCGCCTAGCCTCCTTGGGCTCGAAGGTTTCGTAGAGGGAAGCTGGTTTGTGGGTGTTGAGGTTGTCCAGCACCACCCGGATCTTCTCGGACGCTGGGTAAGCTTCATCGGCCAGCCACCGCATCTGCTGAGCGAAGTCCACCATGGTACGACGTTCGGTCACTGCCACATGCCTCCAGCCCGCCAGGGGCTCGCACAGCATGAACAGGTTTCGGGTGCCATTGCGCTGGTACTCGTAATCGTATCGCTCCCGTCGTGCCAGCTTGGGCGGGATCGGAGACCTCTTTTCCGCCAGCAACTGCTTGGAGGTCTCGTCGAAACAGACCACCGGGCGCTCTGGGTCATAGGGTTCCGCGTAAAGGTCCAGCACATCCTCCATACACGCCACAAACTCGGCGCTCACCTGGGGAATACACCACTCCTTCTTCTGCCACGGCTTGAGACTGTTTTTTTCAACCGCTTGCGAATTCCCTCGTGGGACATGGAGGGCGCCAGCCCCAACTCCACCACCTTGTTTGCCAGGAGCCGCAGGGTCCAGTGGTCATGGCCTGGAGGGGCCTCGCTGCACGCCAGGGCAATCAGGTGCGCTTCCCCTCGCTCATCCAGTTTGGTCGGATGTCCTGGCCGAGGATCTTCCTCCAAGGCCCGCTTCAGTCCTCCCTCCAGGTACCGCCGCTTGGTACGGCACACCGTACCCGCAGACGTGTCCAGCGCCTCCACGATGCGCATCACCCCCCAGCCCGTATCTGCCTTTAGCAGAATACGGGCTGGGGCAACCTTTCGCGCTGGGCTCTTTCCCCCGCGAATCAGTCGTTCCAACTGGTCTCGTTCTTCCCTTTCCAACCGGACCACATACCGTTCTCGTCCCATGGCTGCCACCCTCCTACGTCAACACTCCTAAAAAAGGGTAGCAACCTTAGACGTTTTCTTAAACAATTACCAAAACCGAGTTGACTGAGTACTAGGCGCTAACCTTGTACGTTTGCAGGGTGACGTAATGGATAGAGTCAACTTACCGTTCTTTTTGGAATTGGGCGCAACATTAAGGCTGCTAGCCGACTTTCCGTTGGTCACGAATAGTAACCGGGTGGACTGCATCATCACAGGGTTACGTGTGGCGGGTGTTGTCCGGATACTTCTCGACGCATACCCTGAGATCAGGGTATGCCGCGGCTCCGGGTTGAAATTGCTTGGCGATATCGAAAGTTTGATGACGTTCTATAGAGAGTCGTCACAAGAGCAACGTGACGCCGAAGACGTAGTCACCGACATTCAGTACAACGGGATTGTAAGCCAGGCACGAGAATTCCAAACAGTCTTATCTGCTGAATTATCAACTTTGGAGGCTTATCAGGTATCACCAAAAGGGATTTATTCGACCTCTGCACTCGTTGACCATGCGGAAGACGGTTTTAGCGATGAAGTTAGGGTCGTCCTCAATAATCAAGCAAAGCAGACCATTGAAGATACTAACCAAGCCGGGCGGTGCTTGGCGTTGGACCTGCCGACAGCATCGGGGTTCCATATCATGCGCGCCGCAGAAACTGTGTTGAAAGCTTATCGCGTCTCATTTGGAGCAACAACGAGAGGCAGGGGTTGGGGTGCTTATATTGCTGCACTTAAAGCTACTGCGGCGTCTCCAAAAGTCTTAGGCATACTAGACCAGATAAGAGATTTGCATAGAAATCCGACGATCCACCCAGACATCGTCTTATCACCAGACGAAGCTGTCGAACTCTTTGCCATAGCGCAAAGTGCAATTTCGGCGATGGTCCATGACATGATTAACAACCACTTGGCTGATACGACGCCTGCAACGCAATCAGAGACAGATAGCAATGTGTCGTAACCTTTCGCCATTTCCGAACGGTGATGCGATTCAAAGAGCGTTGGCCCTTGAGCCTAGAATAAACGCGCTCAACGGCCTTCCTTTGCTTCAGGAGCGTTTTGCCTTCGAGGGTGTTCTGAACGCCGTACTGGGCCAGCAATTGCTTGTGGGTGGGATTCAACTGGACGACAGGCGTGGCTCGGTATCGGCGTCTGACCAAATCCAGGAATTTGCGGCTAGAGTAACCAGCGTCCGCCATGACGTGGCTCGGATGAAACTTGCTATATAATCCCTGTGGCCCGGCGTCCGGCTCCGCTGGACTCAGGGTGGCACGCGAAAACCACTTGAATTTGTTGTTAGATAGGAGGCAGCTATGGACCTGGCTCTGCAAGGCAAAGTAGCCATGATTACCGGTGGCAGCCACGGATTGGGCAAACAGGCGGCTGGGTCCCTGGCGCGGGAAGGGTGCAAGATTGCCATCTGCGCCCGCGGCGCGGAGCAACTGGAAGAGACCCGCAGCGAGTTCGCCGCCAAGGGGTATCAGGTCCACGCCGTACAGGCCGACGTGACCAAGAACGAAGATCTGGTCCGGTTCCACAACGAGACGGCGGCCAACCTGGGCCAAGCCGACATCTTGGTCAACAACGTGGGTGGGCGCAGGGGAGAGATGGACTTCATAGAAACCGGAATGGAAAAATTCCGGGAAGGCATGGAAGTAAATCTGTTCTGCGCCGTTGAGTTGGTAGCCTTGGTTCTGCCCCACATGCGGTCGCAACGTTGGGGCCGGATCATCAACATTTCATCGATCTACGGCCGCGAATACGGCGGTTCGGTTGATTACATGACCGGAAAGGCGGCACTCATCGCTTTTTCCAAACACCTGGCACTGAACCTGGCGCCGGAAAATGTGCTGGTGAATAGCCTTGCGCCGGGGTCCATCGACTTTCCGGGCAGCACCTGGGACCGGTTCCAACAGAACAACTCGCCTGAGGTGGTCGGCGAGTTCATCTCCCGCAACCTGCCCGCTGGCAAGTTTGGCTGGCCCGAGCCCATCGGTGATACCGTGGCGTTCTTGGCTTCGGACCGGGCCGACTTAATAACCGGCACGTGTTTAAACGTCGACGGCGGCCAGTCGCGCTCCCTGTTCTAGGGCAGCACGACAGCTTTTCTCCTCCCCTTGAGGACGAAGGTTAGAATTTGGATGTACGCCTGGTTCTAATCGACCAGCGGGATGGCGATGGAAACCCTGGGGCTGCTGCCGTGGACGGCTGTGGTGTGGCCGCGGCCGCTCAGGTCGTCCGCCAAGAGCACATCGCCGGTATTAAAAATGCGCTTGGTGCCATCGCCGATCCCGATTTCAGACTGGCCTTCCAGCGTAATCACGTATTGGCGCCGGGGTGCGGGGTGCCAATCCACGAAATCGCCGGGCGGGGTGCGGCGAAACGAAATTCCGGTCGCGCTCTGCTGGGCCGTGACCTCAGCGTCGGCGATTTTTTCGTAGGGGAGGTCCAAGTCCTCGAAATGGGACTCGCCGTCGTCCCCGGTGTAAATCCTGACCACCTTCATTAAAGACCTGCCTTCATAAAAACATACCGGCATTTTCAAATTATCGGGCCAGCCAACACATACGCGACCGGCTGCGGCCATGATAACCGCGTGCCTGGTAGGCGTCAATTTGGCGGCCTAGGCGGTGGACTTTAGCCCCGCTCGGCAACGGCCGCCAATCCGGTGGCGCAGATGTCAGCCAGGCAGCAGGCTCCGCATTGAGGCTCCCTCTTGGCGCAGGGGTCTTTGGCGTGGCGGTCCAAAAGGGCGTGGTATTCGTTGAATAGCGCCGTATCGGCAGGAAGATTGTCGTGGAACAGGTCTTGGTAGTCCCCGTACTTGGGGTTCTTGCCGCCGGGCGCCAATCCCATGCGGTCTATGATGCGGCGAGTGTACGAGTCGATCACGAACGACGGCTTCTCCGCAGCATAAACGACTATGTCGTCGGCCGTTTCATCGCCAATACCGTGAATGGAGAGCAGTTCTTCCCTGAGGGTCCCGGTCTCTTGGGCCAAGAGTACGCTCAAGCCCTCTAGGCCGCCGTAGTTCTCCGCTAGATGTGCGGCAAAGGCCTTTAGTTTTCTGGCCTTGGCATTGAAGTAACCCGAGGGACGGACGATGACCGCTAGGTCGGCCTCCGGGATGCTATGGACGGCGGTAAAGGACCAGCAACCGGCGGCCCTCATACTGGCCAGGGCCTTCTCGACGTTGGTCCAAGCCGCAGACTGGGTGAGAATAGCGCCCACGATCACCTCAAAAGGGCCTTCCCCGGGCCACCAATGTTGTGCCCCGTAAGCCCGGTAGAGCCGTTGGTAGACCTCCGGCAAAAGTCCGGAGAGGGCCGTCTCAGTCATCGCCGACGCATCCCGGATAAGGGACGATGGGCAGGGGTTGGTCTAGGCGTACCGACGATTCAGTAACACGGCAGCTGTAGGCGTAGGCTTCCACGCCCACCGAACAGGCCCAACGGAATGTTTCGCCGAGCAACGGGTCGGCCGGGTCGTTGGTGGCGAAGGCCGAGGCATCGGCGCGTTGAACGACGAACACCACGGCGGCGCGGTGACCGGCTTTGACGGCGTTGGCCAGCGATTGGAGGTGCTTGGTGCCTCGGAGTGTCGGGGCGTCAGGGAACAAGCCCACTCCTTTTTCCACCAGGGTCACCGATTTGGTTTCCACGTAGCATTTTCCGGACCCGCCCTCCAGCATGAGGTCTAACCGGCTTTCGCCCAACGTCACCTCCCTCTTTATCTCTGAATATTCGGAGAACTGGAACAAGTTCGTTTCAGCGATCGCCTCCGCTACCAACGTGTTGGGCAGGCGGGCGTCGGCAGACACCATCGTGAAGCCCAGGTCGACCAAAGCCAGGTCGAATTTGGTCTTGCGGTGGTCGCCGTGCGCCGGCTTTACCAAGACTCGCACTCCCGGGAAGAACAGCTCCTTCATGCGGCCCGAGTTGGCAACGTGGACTCCCACTTCCTGGCCGTCGATGTCCACGCGGGCCAAAAAGCGATTGACGCGCTCTACGAAACGACCTTCGATAAGATTGTTGCCGAGCTCCAAGTGAAACCCCGTACCCGTGGCCGCTTGCGCCAAGTTCGGGTTATGGTAACAATGAGAGAAGCGGCGGAGCAACGCGGCTTTACCGAATTATGAACGAATTTCCAGGGAGTCCCAGGATATAGATGAGCGCCTTTGTCGACCGGATAAGAATGGGTTGTGAGTCCAGCCAGAGTCTGGTATGCGTGGGGTTGGACCCCGACCCGGAGCTGATGCCGGTAGCGGACGTGTTCCATTTCAATCAGGCCATCGTCGACGCCACCGCCGATTTTGCCTGCGCCTACAAACCCAATCTGGCTTTTTATGAAGCTTTGGGGATTCCTGGACTGGAGGCGCTGGAGCGCACCGTGGCCCATGTGCGGACGGTTGCGCCTCACGCCTTGATAATTGGCGACGCCAAGCGCGGCGACATTGGCCCATCCGCGCAAGCCTACTCCAGGGCCATGTTCCAGGTCTGGGGTTTCGATGCGATAACCGCCAACGCTTGGGGGGGATACGACACGATAGCTCCCTTCCTTGAGGATGAGGCCAGGGGGGTGTTCGTCTGGTGCCGGGGCTCCAATCCAGGCTCCGCCGATTTTCAAGACGTGGAGGTTGGCGACGGACCTGACGCCGTTCCGCTCTACCGGCGAATGGCCCAGGCCTGCTCCGGGTGGAACGAAAAAGGAAATATCGGGTTGGTGGCCGGGGCTACTGTGCCGGAACAATTGAATAACATCCGGGAGGCCTGCCCCGATATGCCCTTGCTAATACCCGGCGTTGGCGCCCAAGGGGGAGACTTGGAAGCGGCGGTGCGGTGTGGCACCGACTCCGCCGGCCGGTTGGCGCTGATCAACTCCTCCCGGGGCATTATCTACGCGTCCCGCGGGACCGACTTCGCCGACGCGGCGCGACGGCAGGCCAAGAAGCTCAGAGACGATATCAACCGGATATTGGAAGCAGACGGCAGGGGATGGTCCTAGACCTGAATATGGGGGACGTCCTGCGGATGAAAAAAGCTCATCCATGCGGCAGTTTGCTCTGGACGGTAACCCGCTTGGGCGCGGACATCGGGATGGTCTGCCAAGAATGCGGACGCTACGTGCTGATGCCCCGGTCTCAACTGGCAAGACGAATACGCGCGGTGGTGCCCAGCGACGAACGGTCCAGCCCCGATGGGGTCTAGGTTACAGTCTGTCCGAGCCTAGCGGGGCCAGTGCCTCTTCGACCTTACCGTTGGTTTCCCAGTCCCACAATTCGGCACGGTAGCCGCGCATCTGATCCGACATCAGTTGGATAAAGTTGCTCACCGCTTGGCCAGCAAACTTTCCTTTTAGCGTACAGACACCGATTTCCGAGCCGGGGAACAGGTGGTCAATGCGGATTACTCCGATTCGGTCGTGGTCCTCTGGGTGCATGGCAAAGTCGCTGCCCACGGCGACTCCCATGCCGATTTCAACGTAACGCTTGATCGATTCTGTGTCGTCCAAGGCCAACACCACATCGGCGGCCAGTCCCGCGGCCTTTAGCGCTTGATCGACGCGTTGGCGAAGTAGACTTTCCGGCCCAGTGAGAATCAGTGGCGAGGACACAATATCGTTCAGGCTAATCGGCTGCTTGCGCAGGAGTGGGTGCCCCGGCGGGGTCATCAGTACCACGTTGTATTGGAACAACTCACGAAACTCCAAGGCAGAATCGTCTGACGGCGGAGGCGAGCAGAAAGCCAGGTCAATTTCCCCGGTGCGTACCAATTGAATCAACGCGTTGTAGGTTCTGGCCAATAGCCGGATTCTTACGTCGGGGAATTCACCGCGAAACTTCTGAATTCCTGTGGGTAGGTGGTGGGTCACCAGGTCGGGATAGGCTCCGACCACGAACGTGCCCCTCCTCTCAGCGTAATCCATTTGGGTTTTCAGGGCGTCAACAGAGGTCACCACGGGTGTGACCAACTCCAGCAATGTAACTCCTTCCGAAGTTAGCTGGATTGGGCGTTTAATCCGGTCGAACAGTGTGATACCGAACTCATCCTCCAGCTTGCGGAGGTGAGTAGTTACCGTCGGTTGACCCAATTCGAGGCTCCGGGCCGCTTTGGAAACGCTCCGTAGCCGGGCAACATGGTAGAAACTGATCAGTTCCCTAAGTTCCATTTAGTCCGCCCCCGTTAATACCACTTGTGAGCGCCATTTAACCAGTCGATATAATATATCACATACTATCCCTTGACAAAATATGAGTGCAATTTGAGAATGAAAAGGTCCCCGAATGTGCTTCTGTGCCTGCTACCGTCAGGCAATTCTTTTTGAACTCCAATCGATTGTCTTCTCTTAACTGTCATGCCGTTCGTGATAACTGAGCCCTGTATCGGGGTTAAGGACGCGACGTGCCTGGATGTATGCCCGGTAGACTGCATCGCCACGACGGATGAAGAGAAGATGTACTACATCGACCCGGTCACTTGTATCGACTGCGCCTACTGCGAGTCGGTGTGCCCAGTGAACGCGATTTTCGATGAGTTCCGGGTACCCAGCGGATGGCGCGACTACATCGCCAAGAACCGGGAGTTCTTCAAAGCCAGGTAGGTTCCTCCTGGCCCCCACCGCCCACCTGCCACCCATTTCTCTTTTCTAGCCAACGCAACACCGCCGACGTATACTGTCGCCAATCTGTCTGGTTTCGTCGGCAGGTCTTTTAGTGACGGGTCAGTCGCCCAACCCTCGACCCAAACGATCTGCCGCTAGGGAGAAATTATCGCCATGGCATTGTTTTTGCGGGACGAAGACGTACGCCAATGTGTAACCATGGACGCGATGCTCGAAGCCATCGAATCCATGCAGCGTCACTACGGCGCCGGTCAGGGGTTCAACCTGACACGCCGCAAGATAATCGCTAACACTGGGCTGCTCGCGGTAATGGGCGGCGGCCTATTTGACCAGGGCCTGTTGGGCGTCAAAACCTACACGGTTGTTAAGGGTCAATACTCCTTCCAGATAAGCTTGTACGACGCCGAAACAGGAAAGTTGCTGCTCTACACCCAGGCCAACCGGTTGGGGCAGCTGCGGACCGGGGCGACCACCGCAGTGGCGGTAAAATACATGGCCAATCCCGGCGCCGCGACCGTTGGCATCGTCGGCACCGGCGGGCAGGCGCCGACCCAACTTGAAGCAGTATCGAAGATGCGAAAGGTGACCAAGGTAAAGGCGTACAGCCGGACCGGGGAGCGCCGCGACGCGTTCGCCAAGTCGATGACCGGCTCCTTGGGCCTCGAGGTCGTTGCCGCCGGTACCAACGAGGAGGCGGTCCGGGACTGCGACATCGTGATATGTATCGCAGCCACCATGGAGCCGGTGGTCCAAGGTGAATGGATTAAGGCCGGGGCCACCGTCATCGGGGCCGGACCGACGACCTGGCGCGCCCGGGAGGTCGATGACGCTACGCTGACCCGGGCGGACAAGATTTTCGTGGACTCGATTGAACAAGCGGCCATCGAAGCTGGGGATTTGACCGGGGCCGTCGATAAGGGCCTGGTGCGGTGGAGCCAGCTACATGAGTTGCGGCATGTCGTCTCCGGTACGGTGAAGGGCCGGGACAACGAACGCCAAATTGTTTACGCGAAGCTAATGGGAACCGGTGTAGCAGACGTTGCCGCCGCCAAACTTGCCTACGACTCAGCCAAGGCCCAAGGTCTGGGGACTGAGATGGACTGGTAGAGAGGGTGGCCAAGATTTGAAATATGTATATATGTCTGGATTGCAGTGGCAGCGCCCCGTAGCCTACCGCCTACTCTTGGCGCAGATACTCGCTGATGGTGCCCACGGTGTAGGTAACCTGGTCTGTCAGAAGGCTCTCGACCGCGGCTCTGGCGGTGTCCAACGATGTGAAGCAGGGGATCTGCCGTTCCACGGCCGCGCGACGAATGTTGAACCCGTCCCGCAGTACTTCGTTCACCCCTGATATCGTATTTACCACCGCGCCCACGCTTCCGTCGTTGATCACGTCCACTACATTGGGGTGACCCTCGCCCAACTTCTTGGTGGTCATGGTCACGGGCACTCCCATGGCGGCGATCATTGATGCGGTGCCTTCGGTGGCGTAAAGCTGGCAGCCGGCACGGTTCAACCCTTGGATTAACGCCGTTGCCTCGGCCTTGTGCTGGTCGGCGATGCTCAACAGCACGCCGATGCCGTGTTTAAGGTTCAAGTTGGCGGCCAGCAGCGCCTTGGTGAGGGCGCTGGCGAAGTCGCGGTCAATGCCCATCACTTCTCCGGTAGATTTCATCTCCGGGCCCAAGTGCCAGTCCACACCCACGAGTTTGGCCATGGAGAACACCGGCGCCTTAACTCCCACCAGGTCTTGGGTGGGCCAGAGTCCGCCCTCGTAGCCCTGCTCGGCCAATCTGTGCCCCAGCATCACCCGTGTGGCGATCCGGGCCACCGGTACACCGGTTACCTTGGAGATAAAGGGGATGGTGCGGCTGCCCCGGGGGTTGACCTCCAAGACGTACACTGAGGTCGCCTCGGTGTCTTCCTGCGGGACACCGGGGCTGCGATAGGGAGCGCCCCCGATGATGACGAACTGGATGTTCATCAACCCCCGGACCCCCAACGCCAGGCCGATACGGGTCGTGTAGTCGACGATCGTTTCCACTTCCTCGTCGCTCAAATTCAGTCCCGGATAGATTGCCATGGAGTCTCCGCTGTGGACGCCGGCCCGTTCGATATGCTCCATCACGCCTGGAATAAAGACGCGGTCTCCGTCACAGATAGCGTCAACCTCGCACTCCTTGCCTTCCATGTACCGGTCGATCAGGACGGGTTTGTCGGGGGAGAACTCGGTGGCGGCAGTCAGGTAGCGGATCAGTTCGCTGGCGTTCTGGACGATCTCCATGGCCCGCCCGCCCAACACATAGCTGGGGCGGACCACGGCCGGATAACCGATGTTCTGAGCAACCTTTAGGGCTTCCTGCACCGAGGTCACTGCGGCCCCGGGTGGCTGTGGTATCCCCAACCGGGAAAGGAAGTCTTCGAACTTTTGCCGGTCGGAAGCGATGTCGATCGCCTCGGCGCTGGAGCCAAGGATGGGCAATCCGGCCATCGAAAGCACTTGTGACAGGTCGATTGCAGTCTGCCCGCCGAACTGGACAACCGATGCGGGAGGAGCCCCGTCACCAGTTTCGTTCTCGATAATGTCTCGGACAGACTCTTCGTCCAGCGGCTCAAAATACAGCCTGTCGCTGGAATCGAAGTCGGTGGAAACGGTTTCGGGGTTGGAATTGACCATGATACTGCGTACGCCGGCCTCGGACAGTGCCCACGCGGCGTGCACGCTGCAGTAGTCGAACTCGATACCTTGGCCGATGCGGATGGGCCCGCTGCCGATGACTAGCGCCTTGGCTCCCTCTAGAGGCTGGGCCTCGTTTTCCTCGTCGTAAGTGCTGTAGTAATAAGGAGTAACGGCGTCGAATTCGGCGGCGCAGGTGTCCACCGTTTTGTATACCGGCCGCAGGTCCCACTGATGGCGCAGGTTGCGCACCTGCTCGGGAAGCATGTCAGCCAACGTGCCCACCTGCCCATCGGAAAATCCGATGCGCTTCGACCGGTAGAGTAGGTCTGGAGTGAGTTCTTCCGACAGCAGGCGACGCTCCATCCTAACGATGCGGTCAAGAGCCGTGATGAACCAGGGATCGATCAAGGTGCGCCTGACCAGAGTATCGACGTCCACGCCTCGTCGTAACGCGAACATGGTGGCCCAGAGCCGTTGGTCGTTGGGGCCTAGAGGCAACAGGTCCAGAGAGAACTCGCCATCTGACCGCCAGGCGGCATCTTCCCAGAGCAAGGTGCGGCCACCCAGTTCCAGTGAGCGGGCGCCCTTCTGCATGGCGGCTTCGAACGAACGGTCGATTACCATGATTTCGCCGGTGGCTTTCATCTGGGTGGTGGTCCGTCGGTCGCCGTGTGGAAACTTATCGAAGGGCCAGCGGGGAATTTTGACCACGCAGTAGTCCAAGGCGGGTTCGAAAGCAGCCTTGGTCCGCCCGGTCACCGCGTTGGGTATCTCATCCAGCCGCCGGCCCACCGCAATTTTAGCGGCCACCCTTGCGATTGGGTATCCGGTGGCCTTGCTGGCCAAGGCGGAGCTGCGGCTGACGCGAGGGTTTACCTCAATGACGAAGTAGGGAGATTCGGGCTGCCACTCCAAACCGATGGTTTCGGCCACTTTGGGATGGGGTTGCAGGGCGAACTGGACGTTACAACCACCCTCGATGCCGAGACCACGGATGATCTTGAGGCTGGCGGTCCGCAGCATCTGGTACTCTTTGTCGGATAGCGTCTGGCTGGGAGCAACCACGATACTGTCGCCGGTGTGCACCCCCATTGGGTCCAGGTTTTCCATATTGCATACGGTGATGCAGTTGTCGGCCCCGTCACGTATGACCTCGTACTCGATTTCTTTCCATCCGACGAGAGACCGTTCCAGCAGTATCTGGGAGATTGGGCTGGCCGATAGGCCGGATTGAGCGAAGGCCTCGAATTCCTCTTGCGTATAGGCGATGCCACCGCCGCTCCCCCCCAGGGTGTAGGCGGGCCGAACGACCAAGGGCAATCCCATGCGCTCCGCTGCTTGCACGGCCTCGGCCAGAGAGTTTACGGTAACGTTCTCCGGCTCCGGCTCACCGATTTCGTGAAGGAAGCTACGGAAGAATTCCCGGTCTTCCGAGCGCCGGATAGTTTCTAATGGAGTGCCGAGGAGGCGGATGTTGTACCGGTCCAGCACGCCTGCGTCGGCCAATGCGACTGCCAGATTGAGGCCGGTCTGTCCGCCCAATGTGGGTAAAATGCCATCGGGCCGCTCTCGCTGGATTATCCTTTCCAGGACCTCCACCGTGAGCGGCTCGATATATACATGGTCCGCAATGCCCTGGTCGGTCATTATGGTCGCCGGGTTGGAATTGACCAGGACCGTTTCGACGCCCTCCTCGCGAAGGGCCTTGCACGCTTGGGTGCCAGCGTAGTCGAACTCCGCTGCTTGGCCAATAACAATGGGTCCCGAACCTATTACCAAGACCTTGTCCGGTCTACCCGTTATTTTGGCCTCCCATTGCTACCGGCGGCTTCCGCCGTCACGCCCGGTGGGGCGTTAGACGGTGGGTAAAACCCCCGGAAGATCAATCAATTTTTTTGCTTGCAAAGAGTTGAGCAACTGGAAAACGAAGGCCCCGAATAGACGGCCGTCCCAATCGGCGGCATCCACTCCCGGCACCGCCTGTTCCATTCTAGGAGGGACACAGAGGTGTAATATATGGTCCGTTATGGGCTCCACCTCAATGCGGCCCAACGAGATCAGCGGCTGGCCTTCCATTGACGGGTCCATTGCGCTGATCACAAAAGTCCAACGCCGGCCTAGCGTTCCCTTTCCTGCTCCAACCTTGTAAATGTACTCTCCACACGAGAAACCGGCAACATCCTCTTCTAGTAAAGAGGTTAGTTCCGCGAAATCCACCACCACCTCCAAATCCAACCCCCCCTCCAGCAGAACCATGGCAAACGATGACATCAAATAATTCCTCCAGTTTGTCCGCGTCTGTGGGGCAAGAATCCGAGGCAAAATTAATTGCTGAATTCTTTGGCCATATGTCCGGTCACAAGTTTCTTATCACTTTCTCCTTGGGGTGACTCGGTTCAATTTCCGTTAAAGTCGTTCACCATGCTCAGGAACCGGTCGAACAGATATTCGTTGTCCCTGGGGCCCGGTGAAGCTTCAGAGTGGTATTGTATGGTAAAGACGGGAATGTCCCGATGCTGTAATCCTTCCACAGTTTCGTCATTTAGGTTGATGTGCGAAACTTCCAATCCCGAGGGCAACGAGTCGCCGCTGACTGCGTAGCCGTGGTTTTGTGCGGTTATGTAAACCCGCCCGTCGCTTAGGTCCTTTACCGGGTGGTTGCCACCTCGGTGCCCAAACTTCAATTTGAAAGTGTTTGCCCCCAAAGCCCGGGCGACTATCTGGTGGCCCAGGCAAATGCCCATTACCGGCACCCTGCCCAGCAATTGGCGGGTGTTGTCGACGACGTAATCCAGTAGCTTCGGGTCGCCAGGGCCCGGCGATAGGAGAACGCCTGAAGGGTTAAGGGCCAATAGGTCTTCGACCGGGGTGGCGGCGGGGACGACCGTAACCCGGCAACCCCTACGGCGCAATTGGCGAAGGATATTGTATTTGAGCCCGTAATCCGTTACCAGAATTCGGTGGCCCAATTCGGAGTAATTTTCGCCCTTATCGATGAAACCTTGGTCCCACTCGTATTCGTTACCGGTGCTGACGGTCTGGACGTAGTCGTGGTCGTCGTAGGGCGGCGTCCGGGCTAGCCACTCCAAGGCCGCCTCCGGAGAGCCGGTGGTGATGACGCCCATCATGACGCCTCGGGTGCGTAGGCGGCGAGTGATGGCCCGGGTATCCACACCGCTTAGGCCGGGAATACCCTGGTCGCTTAAAAATTCGTGCAGCGTCCGGTTACTGGCGCCGTGGCTGGGGTCGTCACAATGTTCCCGCACGATGAGGCCAGCGGCCTGAATGCGGGCCGATTCATAGGCTTCTTCGCTAATGCCGTAGTTGCCTACCAGCGGATAGGTGAGGGTAACCAGTTGACCGGCGTACGACGGGTCGGTGAGCACCTCTTGGTAGCCCGTCATCGCCGTGTTGAATACGACCTCACCTATGCCGCCCACCGCCGCCCCAAAAGCGAATCCCCGGTGGACTGAACCGTCCTCCAGCACCAGGCTGGCCTCAGGAAACATCTATCCCACCAACACGGCCGCGCGCAAAACGCGCAAGCTGCTTGGCTCTCTGCGGCAGGTGTTGGTGTGGGCTGCAGTTGTTTGTGGCGAGAATTTATTGGTTGGCGGCATTGGCTCCCGCATTGGTCTTTTGAAAATTAAGCTCAGGGGCCTGATAAACTAGGCGCCCCGAGGCAAATGTGGCCATTACCCGGCCCTTTAGGTTGGTTCCCTCAAGTGGGGTGTTTTTCCCTTTTGAGGCAAACTCGCTTGTGTCCACGGTCCAGTCTTTGTCGGGGTCGAAGAGGACAATGTCGGCCGGTGTTCCAGGCTCCATTGTGCCCAGGTCGGCGAAACTATTACCCAACACGCGGGCGGGCCCGTTGGTCAGCCGGGACACCATCGCCCCCATGCTCAACTTCCTCTGGTGGACCAATGCCAGGGCCGAGCCCAGAGCTGTCTCCAAAACGCTAATTCCGAAGGCGGCGTCCTCGTAGGTCACTTGTTTGCTCATCGAATCGTGGGGCGCATGGTCGGTGGCAATGGCGTCGATTAGGCCTTCCGCCAACGCGTCCACCAAGACATCCACGTCGAATTGAGACCGCAGGGGCGGGTACACTTTGGTAGAGGTCTCATAGGCGAACTCGCTGGCGTAGTCCGTGGGCGCGCCCTTGGAGCCCATGACCCACTGTTCTGTCATGGTCAGGTGGTGGGGACAGACTTCAGCCGTAACCGGCAACCCTCGCTCCTTGGCTTGCCGGAGCAGCAGGACGCTGCCGGCGGTGCTCAAGTGTGCCAGGTGAAGACGTCCACCGGTCATTTCGGCCAGCGCGATATCCCGCGCCACCATAGCTTCCTCTGCGGCCGCCGGAATCCCGGCCAGTCCAAGGCGGGTGGCAACCGCGCCCTCGGCCATAACGCCGTCGCAAGACAACGACCTGTCTTGGCAGTGATTGCTGATGGGCAGGCCCAGGTCGTAGCTATAGGTCAATGCCAAGCGCATGAGGTTGGCGTCGTAGACTGGGTCGCCGTCGTCGCTGAAACCGGCTACACCCGAATTGGCCAGTTCCTCCATATCGGCCAGTTCCCGTCCTTCCCGGCCTTTGGTGACGCAACCGATGGGCAGGATTCGAACGGAGGATTCGCTGAGCGCACGGCGCTTGATGAACTCCACCACCGACTCCGAATCGATGGGAGGGTCGGTGTTGGGCATGCAGCACAAGGTGGTGAAACCGCCTCGCGCTGCGGCTCGGGACCCCGTTGCAATGGTTTCCTTATACTCGTACCCCGGCTCTCGCAGGTGGCAATGGAGGTCTATGAACCCGGGGCTGGCGACCAGCCCTTGAGCATCAATGATTTGGCAGCCTTCCGGTATCTGGTCTCGTGCGATTCTACCCGTGGCCAGAATTTCGCCGCTGCCGATCAATAAATCGCCCACCCGGTCCAATTGCCGGCTGGGATCGATGATCCGCGCCCGGCGTATCAGAGTCGGAACGGGCGCACCACCCTTTTCCTGCACTTGATCTCCTTCTCTAGTTCCCTGCACGGTCACTTGCCCGGGCTCCTTGTCAACTACCGGTCTGGTCCGGTGGTCACTTGGTAGAGCACCGCCATACGCACGGCCACTCCGTTGGTCACCTGTTCCTCGATCACCGAGTTACCACCGTGGGCGATCGCGGAACTAATCTCGATACCTTCGTTCATCGGACCGGGATGCATTACCATCACCCCAGGTTTTGCCTTGGCCAACCGTTCGTCAGTAACCTGCCAGCGCCGGATGTACTCGCGCATGCTGGGCAAGTACCCACTGTTCTGCCGCTCACTCTGCAAACGCAGCGCCATTACAACGTCCGCGTCTTCGATGGCGCGGTCGAGGTTGGTCTCGATTTCTACCATCGCGGATAGCTGAGACCTGGCAATGTTGCCTCTGGAGCGCAGGAAATCGTGCGGCATCAACGTCCCTGGACCGGACAGCACGACTTTGGCCCCCATCTTGGCGAATCCCCAAATGTTGGACCGGGCAACGCGGCTGTGTAAGATGTCGCCCACGATCACTACTTTGCGTTCTTCCAGGCCGCCCAACTTGGACTGCACCGTGTACATATCCAGCAGGGCCTGGGTGGGGTGGGCGTGCAAGCCGTCGCCCGCGTTGACGACGCTGACACGGCTCAGGTTTTGGGCCAGGAAGTAGGGTGCCCCGGAGTGTGGGTGGCGTACCACCAGGGTATCCACCCCCATCGCCTGCAGGGTCAGCCCGGTGTTGAGCAGTGACTCCCCTTTGTCGGAACTGCTTCCCGAGGCGCTCATGTTGATTACCTCGGCGCTGAGAACTTTGCCAGCTTCCTCGAACGAGATTCGGGTACGGGTGCTGGACTCATAGAACAGGGTAACGACCACCTTGCCCCGTAGGGCCGGCACCTTTTTGATATCTCGCCGCAAGACCTCGGTCATGCTGCGGGTTGACTCCATCATGGCCGCCAGCTCTTCCCTGGTGTAGTCGTCCAGGTCTAGAACGTGCTTGCGCGCTGGCTGGCCAGCCTGTAGAGCCGCGCCGTCAATTGCTGTTGTCTCGATGGTTCTAGAGAGTGTCATTTCCGCCCGTCCTCAAACTCCCAGTCGAATCGGCATAGCCAAGAACATTGCGCTGGCCCCGTTAGCCAGACACTTATTCTTGGGGTTCATTTTCGTCACCTGAGGAACTTTCCGGTTTACCGGCTTGGGCTTCGGCCCCAATAAGTGCTACTTCGTCCCTACCGTCGCTTTCCAACAGACGGACCTTGATCTTTTCGTCCATCCCGGTGGGTATGTTCTGACCGACGAAATCGGCCCTGATGGGTAGCTCGCGGTGGCCTCGGTCTAACAGAATCGCCAGTTGCACCTGGTCCGGACGGCCAAAATCGTTCAACGCGTCCATGGCCGCACGAATGGTCCGGCCAGTGAACAGGACATCGTCTACCAACACAACCCGTTGCCCTTTTATGCTCACCGGCATGTCGGTTGGGTAAACCACCGGGCGGGACCGTTCTTGCAGGTCGTCACGGTACAAACTGATATCCAGAGAGGCAACCGGCACCTCGATGCCCTCTAATTCGGCCAATTTTGCTGCCAACCGGTGGGCCAGATGCACGCCGCGGGTGCGGATGCCGACCAAAAGCAGCTCGTTGGCTCCCCGGTTGCGCTCGAGGATTTCGTGCGCTACCCGAGCCAACGCTCGGCTGATGTCCTCCTGGCTCATTATTTTTCGTTCTGTCATTGATTCGCCTGATACCAACAGAAAAACCCTTGCCGAAGTCTGGCAAGGGTAAATAGTCCAAGGCCTCGTAGGCTCGCCTACGGGGTAACGATATGGGACGTTCTACTTTGCCAGCCTCTCGGGACTGTCTTAAAAGTGTGGCTGCCCATCCCTGGGCTGCCTCACGGCCCTTTGGTAGTTATTCGATTGTATGTCCTATCGTAACAGACACTCCCTGCTGGAAAAAAGGCCCCGGCGCCTCGAGTTTCTAGTCGAATCCAGAACTGGCTACGCCGCGACCCGCTTGCGGCGATTGTTCAGGTAGTCCACCAACACGAACTCCCCAAGATTGGAGGCGCTTGTGTAGAACGCCCGGCCCCGGTTGATACGCGTCATGCGATCAACGAAATTCACTAATTGGTAGTTGTTCTCCAACATGAAGGTGTTGATCAGGATGTCCTCCTGAGTGCACCGGCGGACCTCTTTTAGCGTTTCCTGTTCGGTCCGGTAGCTGGGCGGGTAGCTGAAGAATGCCTGGTCGCCCTCCAGATGGGCTGTGGGTTCGCCATCGGTGATCACCAGTATCTGCCGAGTGCCGCCTTTTTCCTTGGAAAGCATTTTTCGAGAGAGCATCAACGCGTGGTGCAGGTTGGTGCCCGAAACCCAGGCGTTCCAACTGACTTTGGCCAGGTCTTCCTCTTTGATCTCACGGGCGTAGTCGGAGAACCCGACGATATGTAGGGAGTCCCTGGGGTACTGGGAGCGGATCAAGGCCAGTAGCGCCAGGGTAACCTTCTTGGCCGCTTGGAAGTTATTGAACAGACCCATCGAACGGCTCTGGTCCAACAGAACGACGGTAGAAGTCTTGGTCATGTGCTCGGTGCGATGGACCTCGAAGTCTTGGGGACTGAGGTGGACCGGAACTTGGGGGCCTCCGCGTAGCACCGCATTTTTGACCGTGGTTTGCAGGTCGATCAGGAACGGGTCTCCAAATTCATAGAGCTTGGTCTCGCCCAACAGGTCGCCGTTGGCGCCTCTGGTATCCATCTGGTGGCTGCCCAAGCGGTCTTTCTTCAGGTGGGCGAATACTTCTTTCAGCGCCTTTTGGCCGATGCGCCGTATGCCGCGGGCGGTGAGTTCCATTTTTTCGTCGCCGGTCACGTAGCCGGCATCTTCCAGGAGCTTTCGCAGACGGTCCAATTCTTCCCAGGTGCGCCGGGCCTCTTCGCCTAGCAGTTCGGCCAGTTTGTCTGGGTCGATGTCCCTTAAATCGCCGGTGCGCATCGCGTCTTGGAGGGCTGCCTCCAGTTGGTCCAACTGCTGGAGGTCGCGCATCATCTCCATGGCTTGGTCCATGGTCAAGCTGTCGTCGCCCAAGAAGGGGTACTGGCGCCGCAGATCGTCCATGGGCATTAGTTGCTCCATGAGACTGGCGAACTGGGC
This sequence comes from Dehalococcoidia bacterium, assembly GCA_965247605.1. Lineage (GTDB taxonomy): Bacteria > Chloroflexota > Dehalococcoidia > Lucifugimonadales > UBA3495 > VXOI01. The sequence goes on from CBDFHM010000012.1 coordinate 128,363, forward strand.
CATCTCACGCTGGGTTTCCGGGTCCAGCGCTTGAGCCAGAGCGTCCTCCATCTCCCGCCGGGCCTCGGGGGACATGCTCTCCAGCATCGACTGCATCTGGGCCAACTGCTGTTGGAGTTGCTCCATCAATTCGTCGAAGCTCTGTGGAGGGTTTTCGCCGAACATGGAGCCGAACTGCTGCATGAACCCCTCGAAGTCGGGCTCGCGGCCGTCCATCTTGTCGCGCATCATCTGGTTAAGCTGGCGCATCATCTCCCGCGTGGCAGCCATATCCTCGGGGGTCATTCCCTGGATTTGCTGCTGCATTTGCTGGGAGATGTTCTGGGCCATCTGGCTCTTGAGCATATCCAAGAGCTCTTGGAATTTTTGCTGCGCGTCAGGGTCGATGAAGTCGTACTCCATCAGTTCCTTCAGTTGGCTGCCGGCCCCTTCCGGCAGGCTGTCCAGGCGCTCGGAGTTACGGTTGGCCCGCTGCTCCAAAAGTTCCAACAAAGATTGTTGTTGGGCCCGGTCTTCGTCAGGCGCTTGCTCGACCTGCTGACGCGCTTCGTCGCGACGGCGTTGTATGCCGTCGCGTTCGGTCCGAACGATATCGTCTAACCGTTCCTTCAGATCGTCCAACACCGAGTCCATATTGTGTTGCTGCATCTGCTCGCGGCGGCGATTTTTGAGCTGCTCCATCATGTCGCGGAGCCCGGGCAGTTGCTGGCCGTCCCGGTTTTGCATCCCCTGGCGGAACAGGTCCCGCAGCGCTTGCATGATGTCGCCTTTGCTGAGGACATCCTCCGAAAGCAGGTCCATAAGCTCGTCGGCGTCGATTTCGAAGATGCGCTGGGTCCCGTCCCACTGGGAATAGCGGTAGGTGCGGTAGAGCATGGAGCCTCCCTCGCCTCCGAAGACCGTAGCTAGGCGAGCGGGTGTTAAGCCATGATACCTTCTCGATTCTGTGGATAGCAACAATGCCCAGGCGCGATTCGGACGATGAACTGGCCGCGCCTGCGGTGGCCAGCGAGGTGGCCGACGGAGCCGGGAGGCGACGTTAGCGGGCTTGGTAGATGCCTATCTGACCTGGGCGCCCAGAATTTTGCCAGGTGGGACAGCGCCCAGCGGTGGGCGTCCGCGTCGAAGGTGGCGACGCAATCAGAGTGTACCTCGACCTGGTAGTCCCGGTTTCGGGCATCGGAGGTGGTGTGCAAGACGCAGATTTCGGTGCAAACTCCGCAGATTACTATCTTGTCGGGGGCCAACTCCCGCAGTTGTTCCGCCAGGCCGGTGTTGAAGAACCCACTGTACCGGTTCTTGGGCACTACGTTGCTCCCGGTCAAGAACTCTGACAATTCGGGGATGACGTCGGGCTCTTCCGTTCCTTTGACGCAGTGCACCGGGAAGATTTGGAATTCCAAGTCGTCCGGGTCGTGGTGATCGGAGATGAAAAGAATATCGGACCCGGCTTCACTTTCGTGGGACAGGAGGCGATGGATATTCGGAATGATCTCGCGGGCGGCATCGCCACAATAGAGGTTGTGGCCCGGCTCCAAAAAGCCGCGCACCATGTCGATAACCAATACAACGTTGCTCATCGTGTTCCGCCTTGCACGGCTAGGCTCTACGGGCGGCGTACGTTGGGGTTGAAAGGCGACTCGCCCAGCAGGACTTGTTTGATAATAGCGTCACCACCGCTGCCGACTTTCACCACCACTCTGATGTCCGCAGCCTGCTCGATAATATGTCCGGTACCCTCGGGGACGAAGTAGGTGCCGATGTTGAAGTCCAAGCGGCCAGCCGCCGCCACTGTGCCTTTGATGTAGACTTCGGCCTCCCGGGGTTTGGTAGCCCGGTAGTCCACCGCCGTCCAGACCTCCGGTCCGGGAACCAAGGAAACATAGACAGGCTCACCAACTTTAAGGTCGTCCAGATATGAAGGAAGCCGCCCAATCTCGTAATCCAGCGTGGCGTAGTCGCCTGGCAAGGGAGACCGCGGGTCCACCGGCAACGCCCTTAATATTACCTCGGTCCCGGCGCGCAAGGCGTTTTCTTTGACTCCAATGAAGACAAGGAGAAAAACGACCTGAGCCGCGACGACGGACCAAAACGCGATTTTTGTCTTACGGCTCAACCGGCGCCTCCTGAAGGCCGCATGGCGCTTACCACCTTTCGTCGGCCTCGTTCGAGCAAGAAACCGCCCACCAGCAGGATTACACCGGCGGCCACAAAGACTACGGACCGGTCCAAAAGGCTCCAACTGAATTCAAAATAACGAGTGATTACATCCAGGCTAATGAAGCCCAAAGTCAGGTTAACCAGAACTTCCTGGGCCAGTAGGTATCCGGCGATTAGCAGTCCCAACAAGAATAAGCCGAGGAGAGTGTTGAAAACAATCGGATATAGCACATCACCCCCGGCAGCGACCCTAACGGTGACGAAGGCGGCGGCCAAGAGGATTCCAGCCCCGCCAACCTCCACGAAATTCAAAATTCTGCGGTCTCCTCGAAGCCGGCGAGACCACGCTGCCCCCACCAATAGGAGCGCCGTCATGCCACCGGCGGCGTAGGTAAAGGCCCAGTATCCAGAGTCAATTTTCCCTTGAATGCCGAGGCCATTCTCGTAGGAGTCGAAGACCCCGCGGAAGGTAAGGATGTACAGAGCGCCCAAGGCCGTGGTGAGCCCCACCATCTGATAAACGTCAGCGAACGACCGAAAAACCTGAAATTCTGACTTTAGTCTACCGACCGCGAAGATAAGCAGGCCCAACACCAAATAGAGAGTAACCCCGACTATGGGTTCCCCGGAGAAGACCTGGTCCAACCAGGTCGGAAGACGGAATCCCACAGCGACCAAAAGCAGCAGGACGGCCAACAGCACAATTGGTCTGGGGCGGGTTACGTAGGCCATGGGGATTACGCCAAGGAACCAATAGAGGAAAAGGTTAGGGTCGTTGACGTCGATGTTGTATATCTGTCCGACGAGATGCACTGCTCCGCCGAAGGTCAGACAAGCCAGAAGTACCACTGCGGTACCGACAATCTTGTAGCCTCGAACCGAGTACAGAAAGTACCCCAGGCCGTAGCTGACGAAAACAGACGTCACGATCGCTACTAGCTTTATGCCACGGTCGATCCCATCCCAATTGGCGGCAAAGAAGAGTATGATTCCCAACCCGACCAAGACGGCGCCGAGAATCGATAGCCCTGAAACCAAGCGTCCTTGCGCTGGATTGGCCGCCGCAGCAACCGGTAAGGAGTACCGGCTGAGGATCGCCCGGGCTTGCGTGGCGTTGATCGTCCCGTTTCGTTGCCAGAGGAGGACTTCGTCCGGGAGGCGCTGGAGAAATTCGCCCTCTACCGGGCGGTCTGGCTGGTTTTCGGTCGTCATATCGCGAGTGGTCGGCTTGCAGTGGCGTGGCCCATCAATTCATTCTAACGATGAGACAACGACCAAGAAAGCCGCCAGCCAACCGGCTAATCGGCGGTTATGGTCCTGTTTGCGGCGGGAGATCGTCGAGGTTAACGCGGAACGACAGCCGGAGAGTCCGTTGCGAATTTCGCGTCATCGGCCAACATCTGAGGCAGACCTACCGCATCGAAACAGTCGTGAAGGCTGTCCATGTCGTTCAGCAGGTGGGCGGTGGTGCCTTTCTCTTTCAATTCGGCCATCACCTTGTTCACCGCCCGCATCGCCGAGAGAATGGCGCTGGCGGGGAATATTACGATTTTGTAGCCAGCTCGTTCCAATTCTTGGGCCGATAGCAAGGGCGATTTGCCGGTCTCCACATAGTTGTAAAGCAAAGGTACATCCAGGTTATTGGCGGCCCGCTCAACATCATCCTGGCTTCTCAGAGCTTCCACGAACAAGACGTCGGCGCCAGCCTCGATGTATTTCTCGCACCGGCGCATCGAATCGTCCCAGCCTGTAACGGCCAGAGAGTCGGTACGAACGATAATTGTCAGATCGTCGTCGGTGCGGGCATCCACGGCGGCGCGAATCTTCTGGACCATGTCTTCCACCGGGATGACGCGTTTATCGTCCAGGTGACCGCACCGTTTGGGCAAGTCTTGGTCTTCGATGTGGATCGCCGCCACCCCGGTGCGCTCGTATTGGCGCACCGTGCGCCTCACGTTCAATATCCCGCCGTAGCCGGTATCGGCGTCGGCGATTACGGGCACGTCAACGGCGTCGGCGATGTACGCGGCGTGATCCAGCATCTCGGTCATGGTGGCCAGTCCCATGTCTGGGTATCCAATCCGGGACACCGACATTCCTGCGCCGGTCATGTAGACTGCTGAGAAGCCGGCGTTTTCAATCAACTTGGCCGAGAGACAGTCGTAGGCGCCGGGGGCGGTAATGATGCCCGGCTCCTTCAGTAGTTGGCGAAATTTGGTAGTGGCGCGCATCGTCTCCTCCGTAACATGAGCGATTGGAAATAAGAGAGTGGTCACCGGTGGTAGCCGGTATTATACAGGCAACGAAACTGGGGGCAACGAAACTGGCATGCGAACGAGGGGAGGGTTTGGCCTTATCCCCGCGCCAATTCTCTGTTCGCCCTGAGCCCCGTGTAAGGGCCGTTCCTCGTCTGACGAACTCGCCACGAACAGGCTTTTCTCGGAGAGCCCCAAGGTTGATGGTCAGGCGATCAGGCCGCCGTCGATGGTCAGCACCTGTCCGGTTATGTAGCTGGCGCCGTCGCTACACAGGAAAACGACCGTCTCGGCGACTTCTTCCGAGGTGCCGAACCGGCCCATGGGGATGCGGTCGAGAATCTGCTTTCGGGTTTCTTCCGACAGATCCTCCACCATTCCGCTGACGATGTAGCCGGGAGCCAAAGCGTTGACGGTCACGTTGCGAGAGGCCACTTCACGGGCCACTGCCTTGGTGAACCCCAACAGGCCGGCTTTAGCCGCCGCGTAGTTGGCCTGGCCTGGGTTTCCGGACAGGCCGACTACCGAAGACATGTTGATAATGCGGCCATGACGTTTCCTAATCAAATGAGGCATGACGTACCGGGTACATAGGAAGGCGCCTCGGAGGTTAACCTGCAGCACGTCGTCGAAGTCTTCGGAGGTCATACGTAGAAGAAGCCGGTCGCGGTGGATCCCGGCGTTGTTCACCAGGATGTCGATAGTGCCCCAGGTGTCGACCACCCGCTTGACCGCGTTCTGGGCTGCGATTTCGTCGGACACGTTCCCGTCAACCAGTATCGCCGAGCCTCCGGCCTCTTCGATTGATTTCACCACTTTGGCGGCGGCATCGGGGCTGGCGTGGTAGTTAACTGCCACCTTGGCCCCTGCCCGGGCCAAACGGCAGGCGATGACCGCGCCGATACCTCGGGAGGCTCCCGTCACCAGCGCGACCTTGCCTTCTAGGTCTATTCCGGACATAGGGCTAGGCACCGGCGCTACCCAGCCCCGCCGGAGCGAGGCGCAGAGCTTATGGTGGCCAGCTCGTTTCGCATTATGTCAACTAGTCCCACGTTAACGTAGCGCACGGCGGTGCGAATAGCGCCGGCTACCCCATCGGCCCGGCAGGAACCGTGTCCCAGGATTACCGCCCCGTTGACCCCGAACAACGGCCCACCACCCACCGTGCGAGGCCGGTTGGTCGTCTCCCAAAGGTCTGATGCTATTTTCTTTACAGCGTCTTCGGACATTACTTGAGATAGGTTTTTCTTCAAATAATCTGCCAGCGCTCCACCCAGACCCTCGGTAAACTTGAGGAGGATGTTGCCGACGAAACCGTCGCAGATAATAACGTCGGCCTTGTTGGTAAAAAAGTCCATGCCTTCTACGTTGCCGACGAAGTTAAGGTGGCTATCTTGGAAAAGTTGGTAGCTTTCTTGGACTTGGCGATTGCCCTTGGCCGCCTCCTCCCCCACGCTGAGCAGGCCCACCCGGGGGTTTTCTATGCCCATGTAGGTACGGGCGAAGGCCGCGCCCAAGGCGCCGAAGCTCAATAGCAGACCTGGCCGACAGTCAAGATTACTGCCAATGTCCACCAGCACCGTGTTGGGAGCCAGCCCCAAGAATGGACCGCCCAGGCACGGCCGTTCCAGGCCATCCATGAGGCCCAAGGCGAGTACCGCGCTTGCCATCGCGCCCCCCGTGGAACCCATGGACACTATGACATCGGCCTGACCCTGCTTTATCAGTTGGGTGGCCACGACTACCGAGGCGTTGGGCTTGTTCCGCAGGGCTTGAATCGGGTGTTCGTCGTCACCGATTTTGCCCTCGGACGGGAAGATGGTGATCGGCTTGCCGGAGACGTCATATTTGGACAGTTCCATTTGGATCGGGTCGGGGTCGCCCACGAGAATCAGTTCGGCGTTCAAGGAGTCAATTGCCTGGACCGCGCCCTTTACGATTTCCTCGGGCGCGAAGTCCCCGCCCATGGCGTCAATTGCCACTCTGACCGGAGCCGTTTCCTCATTTCCGTTTCGTTGCATTTTCGGTCCTTCTTTGGTCCACCGGCGCCCGCACCTGTGTCGACCCCGAATCAGGGGCGGGTATTACTGCTTAAGTTGTTCCGCTTGATTTGTTTTGATAGTGGCGGTGCCCGCGACTAGCTCCTGACCGGTCGCACTATTTCGGACGCCCACCATGAAGTGCCCAGATTTGCCCTTGGAGGCACTGCCCCAAGTTTCCACCTGATCGTTCAGGTACGCCGCCCCTTTGAACCTGACCCGGAGAGAGCCAGCTTCCAGCCATCTTCGACCGTGAGCTGTGGCCAGCATCTCGCCTACGAGCGCCAACGTAAGCATACCGTGGGCGATGATACCGCCAAACTGGGTCCCGGCGGCAAAGGCTGGATCCCAGTGAAGCGGGTTGTCATCCCCAGACGCTTGAGCATAGGCGTTCAGCATCTTCTGGTTGATGGTGCGGGTCACGACCGGCAACTCGCTGGGCGACACCGTTCCGGCTGAGCCGCCGGGCTGCGACCGCTCCAGCGTGCCGCCTTTTGGCGCTTCGCCCGTCAACATGACGGTGCTTTTGGAGGTCAGCGCGGGTCTTCCGTCGGCGGTCTGCAAATCACAGGCCACCGTGATGAATTTCAGACCACCTCTTTCCCGGGGCCGCTCCACGCGGGCCAGAACCTGTAACTCGTCACCAGTCGCCGACGGGTTTACGGTTTCGATCTCTTGTAGGCTATGGACTGCTCCAGACGGCAGAGCCAACCGTCGCAGCAGCAAGCCCAGTGCGGATGCGGCAAAGTAGAGGGGCGGAACGAGTCCGGTTTCGTTATAAATTGCTAGCTCGTCGCCGACCGCCACCAAGTATTCTTGGACCGGCTTTCGGGATGCTTTGACAGTTCCCAAGTCGATCGTTGCGTCCGAGTCGCCGATAGCCTCGGTCTCAAGCAACAAGGCCGGTCCTCCTCCAAGGCATCGACGCGTTTCCAAATCGGACCCAATGCGTGATGACGTTACAGTCCGCGCCCGTCCCCGAGGGCTTCCACACAGGGGCTCACGGCGTGGCACGCTCGATTATACCTAGCAGCCGCTTGCGCGAGCAACAACATCAGGCCCTGTGGCGAGCGGTTTGGCGTCGTTCGTGTTGATGCGTTCCGGCCGTTGGGCTGTCACTCGGCCCCGAAAGCCTCGGCCGCCAAGTCTACGATGTATTCTCCGATAGCCAGAGACGAGGTCGCCCCCGGAGAAGGCGCGTTCAGCACGTGCACTGCTTCCCGCCCCTGGATGATGTTGAAGTCGTCCAGCAACGACCCGTCCCTGGCCACCGCCTGGGCCCGGACTCCCGCTCCTCCCGGAGCCAGGTCGGTTTCCTGGATTTCCGGCAGGAGACGTTGCAGGTCACGAAGGAACACGCGCTTGTTGTAGGAACGATGGATTTCGCCCAGGCCGATTTTCCAGTTCTTGAGGGCCATTTTCCAAAAACCGGGATAGGATACGCTGCTCCAAGTCTCGCCGAGGTCGATGTCCCGTTTCCGGTAACCTTCGCGGCTCAGGGCGAGCACGGCGTTGGGCCCCGCCTCCACGCTTCCAGAGATGTTCCGGGTGTAATGGACTCCCAGGAACGGGAAACGGGGATCCGGCACTGGGTAAATTAGTCCCGAGACGAGGTGGCGGCGTTCGGGCCGCAGGGTGAAATACTCCCCACGGAAGGGGATGATGCGGACATCAACCCGTTCTTCGGTCATCGCGGCCACCCGGTCGGCATATAGTCCGGCGCAGTTGATGATGTGTTTTGCCTGGACCGTCCCTTTAGGGGTCTCCAACGAAAGCGACCCGCCGGCACGGTTAATGGTTTGGACCGGCGCCTCATTAAAAATATCGCCGCCCGCTTCCTGAAAGCGCATGGCGTAGGTCTGAGAAACCTTACCGTAATTGGCGATCCCTGTCTGCGGTGACCACAGCGCCTTGACGCCGGCGGCGTGGGGCTCGATCTCTTTCAGCCGCTCCGGCCCGACCATCTCCAAGCCGCCGACCCCGTTGGCGACGCCGCGTTCGTACAGGGTTTCCAATCGCCCCAACTCGGATTCGTCGGTGGCCACGATCACCTTACCGCACTGCTCGTACTCGATCTCGTTCTCATCGCAGAACGCGAATAGCTTCTTGACCCCCGCCACACAGAACCGGGCCTTGTGGGACCCGGGACGGTAGTAGATTCCTGAATGGATGACGCCGCTATTGTGTCCGGTCTGGTGGGTGGCCAGTTCCTTTTCTTTCTCCAACACGGCCACCCGCCAACCTGGAAAGCGGCTGGTCAGGTGCATGGCCGTAGAAAGGCCGATGATCCCCCCGCCGACGATGGCGACATCGTATTCGCGCGATTCCATGTTGCCCCCAATTTCCGGCAGCCGCTGCCGGTATCGGATAAAGGGTAGGCCCGGCGTGGTGGGTGGTCAAGTGTGGGCTTGGCTCGTAGCTACACGGCGATTTCTTGACCCCCGATGCCGCCATGCTTTACTTTAGTGGCGATTCCGCCAGCGCTCACTAGCCCGTTTAATTTCAACTGTCTCGGCGATCTCCATGGTTAATCAAGAATAGGGATAGATATGAAGGTAGCAGTTCTGGACGACTATCAAGAAGTGGCCAAGGATTTGGCCGACTGGTCCCAGTTGCCAACGGGCGCCCAGGTCGAGTATTTCACCGACCACCTGACCGACGAAGACGAGTTGGTGGAACGGCTGAAGGACTTCGACGTGGTGATGGGGATGCGGGAACGCACTCCGTTTCGGCGCTCCTTATTGACCAGGCTGCCCAACCTGCGGCTGTTGGTGACCTCCGGCCGACGAAACGCATCCTTCGACTTGGAAGCCGCCACCGAATTGGGCGTGGCGGTCTGTGGCACCGGCGGCGCGGGCGAAGGCCCTGTGGAGCTAACCTGGGGACTAATCATCGCACTGGCCCGGCAGATACCTTTGGAACACCAGCGGTCCAGGGAAGGCAAATGGGGCACCACCGTCGGCGTCGGGCTCCAAGGCAAGACTATTGGACTGCTTGGGTTGGGCCACATCGGCTCCTTGGTGGCACGGGTCGGCAACGCCTTCGACATGAACATTATCGCTTGGAGCCAGAACCTGACGGCCGAACGCGCCAGGGAATGCAACGCTACGCTCGTGGACAAAGACACCCTGTTCCGGGACTCGGATATCTTGTCGGTGCATGTTGTGCTTAGCGATCGCACTAGAGGGCTGGTGTCGGCCCGTGAACTTGCTCTGATGAAGCCCACATCCTATTTGGTCAACATTTCTCGAGGTCCGATCGTTGACGAAAAAGCTTTGGTGGACGTTCTACAACACAAGGCTATCGCCGGCGCCGCCTTGGACACGTTCGATATCGAACCGTTGCCGACGGACCACGCCCTCTTGAAGCTGGACAACGCGCTTATTTGTCCCCACCTGGGCTACGTGACCGACGATTCGTACAAGGCGATGTATTCCGGCGTCGTCGAAGATATCCGGGCCTTCGCCAGCGGCGAGCCGGTGCGAATGTTAAACGAGGACGTCATATCCGCTACTCAGTTCCGGGGATACAGCTAGACAACGGAATTATTGGGAGACAACCTGATGAAAGCAGTCCGCATCCACGAATTCGGTGGCCTGGACGTCCTCAAATGGGAGGACGCGCCACAACCGGAGCCGAGGCCCCACCAAGTGCTAATAAAAGTGGACTCCGCCGGTGTGAATTACGCTGACATCCTGCGCCGGGGCGGCAACTATCCCGGGCCCGATTTGCCCACCTCTCTGGGCCTGGAGGCGGCGGGAACGGTGACCGAGGTAGGTTCAGAGGTGACCGGAATCTCGGCTGGCCAAAGGGTGATGGCAATGGGCCCCGGCGGCCAGGCCGAATACGTGGCGGTGAACGCCAACTTCGTCTTCCCCTACCCGGAAACGGTGGACCCGGTGCAGGCCGGTGGGATGCCCATTGTGTTCCTGACGGCCTTCCACCTGCTCAAGAGCCGGGGTCAGTTGGAGCCCGGACACACCGTCTTGGTCCAAGCCGGCGCATCCGGTGTGGGGACCATAGCGATACAACTGGCCAAGGCTTGGGGCGCCCGCGTCATCGCCACGGCCTCCACCCGAGAGAAGCTGGACCTGTGCCGTTCCTTGGGCGCTGACGTGACGATAAATTACACGACTCAGGACTTCGAGGAAGCCGTCAGTCAAGAGAGCGGCGGCCAGGGCGTGGAACTGGTATTGGAATGCGTCGGCGGTCCGGTGCTGGAGAAAAGTGTTCGGTGTGTCGCGCCGTACGGGCGGCTGGTCAGTTACGGCAACGCCTCGGGCACGCCATCGAACCTGCCAGCCTCCGACATCACCACCGCCAACCGCACCGTGATCGGCTTCAGCATCGGCCGCTCGCCCCAAGGGCAACTGGACCACCAAGCCGCCATGGCCGAGCTATTCCCCATGCTGGCCAACGGTAAAGCCAGGCTGGTCGTAGACCAAATACTGCCTATGTCCGAAGTAGCCAAAGCCCATCAACACCTGGCCAACCGCGGGACTCGCGGCAAGGTGATACTTACGCCGTAGAATCGCGTCCAAAGCATCTTAAAAAATAGAGGGGCGGCCATTTGGCCGCCCCTCTCGCGTTTCGGGAATTGAGCGATGGCGTTCGCTGGTTACTCGTCGCTCATTGTGAAGGGGATTACGCCCGGCATCCACCACTTCTCCCAGGTCTCGTCCACCCGCTCTTGGAAGAACTTGGTGTCTTCCGCCGTGAAATGTGCGAAGCGGCCTTGGCGGCTCAGGTAGTCCTCGATGGGCTTCCGTTTGCGGATGCCCTTGGCGATGGACCGGCTGGGACCGTTTAGGGTGAGTTCACCGTCGATGATTTCGTACTGCACCCACAGGCCGGTCTCGATGGCCAGCATTCCCAACTCGTGAGAGTACTTGGGGTCGTAGTCCCAGCCCTTGGGGCAGGGGTCGATGCTGTGGATGAAAGTCGGGCCGCCGATGGTCAGCGCGCGCCGGATCTTGTTGTTGAAGTCCAGCCCGTAAGAACCGCAGGCCGTCGCGATGTACCGAACGTCCGGGTGTCCGGTGGCCAGCATGGGGGCCATGTTCTTCTTCCACCGTTTGTTCATTATCCGGTGGAGCTTACCCGGAGGGCTGAAGGTGCTGTTGGCGCCCCAAGGGGAGCTGCCGGACACCTGAATGTCGGTGTTGGCGTAGGACTCGTTGTCGTAGCAAAGGATCAACAGGTTGTACTCGTCGTGCTGCAGGGCCGCCGAGATGGCGGACAGGCCCATGTCCACGCCGCCGCCGTCGCCGCAAAAGGCGATGACGTTGATCGGCTCTTGCTGCATCTTTCCCTTGCGCATCATGGAAGCGAGGCCCGCGGCCGTTCCGGTGGCTGCGGAGCCAGATGAGCCCAACTGGGTGTGCATCCATGGCACCACCCAAGGCGTGCTGTAGTAGGTGGTATTGGCCACATACATGCAGCCCGTACTGCCCAACACGATGGACCGAGGACCGGCGGCCTTGATCATCAGCCGCATGACTAGGGCCGATTCACAGCCCTGACAGGTCCGGTGACCCGATGTGAAGAAATCTTCAACCGGGATATTCTTGACACCCTTAACTTGGGGTAGCTCTTGGACCGTCGTCATCTTAATTACTCCCTTACCGCTATCCAGGTGGTCTCTTGTTCGATCTTCCCGGTCTCCACCGCTTTCTCGGTGGTTTCTACTATCCCATTAATGTCGCGGACCATGATTTCACGCCCGCCCAAGCCTGCGATGAAGTTTAACACCAGCGGACGTTCTTTCAAAGGATACAGGGTCGATCTTAGCTCGTGGAAAAGCACGCCGCCGAAAGACGGGGACCCGTAGGAGTAGTCGCGGTCGATCACGGCCACGCCCTTGGCCTTCCCCAAAACTTTCTGAATTTCTTCGGCGGGGAAGGGACGGAAGAACTTGACCCGCAGGAACCCGACCTTCTTCCCTTGCTCCCGCATCCGGCGGACCGCCACCCGCGTGGGCATTGCCACCGTGCCCATGCCAACGAGGATGATATCAGCGTCCTCCGTCATGTACTCATCAATGAACGGGCTGGGGTCGCCGCGGCCGAAGACCTGCCGGAACTCCTCGTAGGCTTCTTCGATCACTCCAACCGTCCGGCGCATGGCCTCGTCGGTCTGCCGCCGGATTTCCATTAGCCAGTCCTCGTTCACTTGAGGAGCGACGGTGATGGGGTTGTCTGGGTGTAGCTGTAACTTGCCGCGGTCGTAATTGGGCAAAAATCGGTTGACCTGCTCGCGGGTAGGGACCTGCACGATGGCTTGCGAGTGGGTCAAGAAAGACCCATCACAGCTAAGCGCGAAGGGTAACAAGACCCTGGGGTCCTCCGCCACCTTATAGGCCAACAACGCTATGTCCAACGCTTCCTGAGCGGTGGCGACCCAGTAGAGGTGCCAGCCCAAGTCCCGCACGGCCAGAGCGTCATTGTGTTCGACACCGAAAGCGCCTGGGTCGTCCAATGCCCGGTTGCCCACCATGGCGACCACGGGCATGCGTAGTCCGGCGGTTACGGTTATCGCCTCGAAGGCGTAGAACCAACCGACGCCGCTGGAGCCGCAGAAGGTACGGGCACCGACCGCCGAGGCGTGTTTCACGATCTCGAACTGGGAGTGCTCGCTCTCGGCAACAATAAAGTCGCAGTCGAACGCCCCGTCCGCCTTCAGCTTTGAAACGTACTGCATTACCGTGTCGTAAGGACGAATGGGATAAGCAGTAATGACATCGACATCGGCCAGGGCGCAAGCTATGGCGACGGCCTCGCTGCCGCTGATAAGTTCCTCCTTCGATTCTTGAAACAGTTCAGTCTCTACGGTGGTCATTAGTCTGCCTCCGCAGTTTGAATCTCTTCGGCGTAGCCACCGACGTGGTGGAAGCCGTGGGTCCGGGTCTCGTCCTTCTGTTTCTCCACCAGGGTGGTCATCCACTTGTTGTAGCCGTCTTTGTCTTTCTGCCAGTGTTCCCACTGGCTGTTGTTGTCGTTGAAATCGGCTTCGTTGACCATGGTCACGCAATCGGGCACCGGGCAGACCGCCTCGCACACGCCGCAACCGCAGCAAGCTTCCATGTTGGCGTCGAAAAGCCCGTCAGGGGTGACGTCGAAGCAGGTGTCGGGGCACTGCAGCCAGCAAAGGGTGCACTTGATGCAGGTCTCGAAGTTCACCACCGGACGCATCGAGCGGGTGCTGAACTTCTTGAAGACTTCGTTCCTCACCGGTTCATAGCCGCCCTCACCGCCGCGGAACCCGCCGCCCTGTCCGATTGCCCTGATTACCAGGCCTTCTTCCATGGTCTTCCAACCGGGCAGATCGAAGCTGTACGGAGTCTCGGTATTGCCTTCGCCGGGCTCAATCGGCCGGGACGTAGTCCGGTCGTGGGCCCGTTGGGCCGAGGCCAATTTGGTGCCGCCACCCATCTGCTCGTCAATGGTCGCGAGCATGGCCTCCAGGCTGACCAGTTCCGGGCAGACCTTGCAAAGAGCGCCCAAGACACGCACATCGGTGTGGTCGTCTTTGTAGACCCATAGGCCTGAGAAGCTGACGGTCCCGGTGACGATCGCCAGGTTGTAGGCCGTATCCTTCTGGTGGATGTCCTCAAGCAAGGCATCGGCCGCTTGGCGAGAGGTGACTATTAGGGTGCCTCCGGGCTTGGTCAGCTGGTTGATCGGTTGCAACCCGTACCAGGCCCAGGACTCGACCCCCTTGCACATGGTGTCGTCGACATTGATCGTCACGTCGATGTCGGAGGCCTCGTAGACGGCCAAGCTCTCTTCCAATTCCTCGGCGTGGTCGGCCACAATGGCGAACTGCTTGGCAGGGATTCCGTTACGTTCCGGCGAGTCGCCGTACCGTCCGAACGAGGTGCCAATCTTGCCATCTTTTCTGGCGGCCAGAACGATGGAACGCACGATGTTCCGGGCTAGGCTCTTCTGGAAGATCCCTCGGTATACGACCTCCACGGCATGTGTTGCCATGTTTCTCCTCCTTACATCTCTGTTATCGCGAAAGGATTTAACGCCGAGCGTTAATTATCAACCTGACGCCGGCTCAACGGCAGTTAGGTGGTGGTCCATGGCGCGCCGGGCGCCACCTTCTTCGCCGGTGCGGACCATATCAAGTATCTGACGGTGGGATTCCAATGACCGCTCCGGCCTTCCCGGCTGCTCAAACGACTGGCCGCGGGACCGGCGCAAGACGTCTTCGACGGCGCTGACCACCTTCACCAACGCGTTGTTGTGGGTGGCGCTCGCCAGCGCAAAATGAAACTCGGTGTCGGCGTCTACCCCAGTCTCGCCCTCCAGAATTTGCCGTTGCTGCTCGGCCAGGATCGCGCCCAACCGGTCTACGTCCTCGAGCGTTGCCCGCTTGGCGGCTAGCGCGGCTATCTGAGGTTCCAAAAGGTGGCGCATCTCGAAAATCTCTTGCAGGACTTCAGCTTCGGTGCTGAGGGTGGAAGCCATCAGGGTAGCCACAGCGTCCAGGTTCTGTGTGTTGATGAAGGTGCCGGAGCCGGGCTTGGTGACCACCAGACCCTGCAACTCCAACGAGCGTATGGCCTCCCGGACCGAACTGCGGCCCACCTTCAACTGCTCGGCCAAGTCTCGCTCGGACGGGAGTTTTGCGCCGTGTTCCAGCTTCCCCTGCCTGATCAGTGTATGGAAGCGCTGGACGATACTCTGGTGGAGGCGTTGCCCCTGTAGGCTCTCAACTTGGGATTGCATGCTCGCAAAGTGGTCTGACCAATTTGAATTTCAGGCACATTATACACTTCACAAGTGAGGTGTCAACCTCGCAGTGGTCAAATGGGTCGCTGTCACGGGACTCTCTATGCGTCGAGCCTGTACCGCAGTCCTTGGGGCATGTGCGATGCCCTGCGGCCTGAGGATCGTTTTCTCCGGCCGCATTGTCCCACCGGGTATGAACAACCCATGTATCGGCCCAGCTGACTGTATCGGCCTCGTTGACTGTATCGGCCTGGTTGACAATAACGGCCAAAAGCGCCCAAGTTCCTGCGTAGCCCGGCGTGCAACCGGGGAGTATAATCCCCCTGCAAATGACACGGTGGGCACGCCTGAAATCCCTGTTGGCGTCCGCCCACACACCCGTAAGATTAGCGATTATGGATGGTGTGCTTTTTGGATGATGTGATTGTGGTGGGCGCCGGGCCTGCCGGCAATAACACTGCACTTGCGCTGGCGTCGAAGGGCTACGCTGTTTCGGTCATCGACCCCAAAGAGAATATCGGCGACAAACTATGCACCGGCCTGGTTGGCGAGGAGTGTTTCCGCAATTATCCCATCGAGCCGGAACTGGTCTATCGCGAAATTGATGTCGCCACGGTGGTTGCGCCCTCTTCGGCGGGTATTCATTTCGAAACCCCCTCTCCTGTGGCCAAAGTCGTCGACCGCGTCGCTTATGTCTCGTCCTTCGCCAAAAGGGCTATCGAAGCCGGTGCCCGTTACTACTTGGGCCAACGGGTTTTGAAGATACGGCACGATAGAGACCGAATTGAGGTCACCACCAACGAGGGACTCAGATATACCAAGGCGTTGGTTCTGGCGGCCGGGTTCGGCTCGCAGCTCAACCGGCAGCTAGGGTTTGGCACGGTGGGCGACTACGTGGTTGGGATACAGGCTCTCGTGGAAACTCAAGAGCTCAACGAAGTGCAAGTGTATCTGGGCCGCGACGTAGCTCCGGGCTTTTTCGCCTGGCTGGTACCCACCCATCCTGGCCAGGCACTGGCCGGCCTGTTGGTCAGAAGAAACGCGCCGGACCGGTTCGCCAAGTTTCTAAACTTAAGGTCGGAAGAGGGCACCATTAGCGGGATGGTCTCCAAGCCCACCTGCTGGGGCATCCCTCTCAGGCCGCTGGGTAAGACCTATCATGAACGTCTGCTGGTGGTGGGAGACGCAGCAGGGCAAGTGAAGCCTACCACAGGCGGCGGGATTTACTATTCGTTGTTGGCCAGCGAGGTGGCGGCAGACACCCTGGACGACGCTCTTCAGGAAGGTGACTTCTCGGCCGGTCGTCTGGCCCGTTACCAACAAGAGTGGAAGGGCTTATTGGCGCGGGAATTTGAGGTTGGCTACTCCGCCCGTCGGCTCTTCGAGTTCTTGGGAGACGGCCATATCAGCGCTCTAGTGGACCAGGCCAGTAAGAACGGGTTCGTGGCGAGTCTGGCCAACTCCCCGGATGTTTCGTTCGACTGGCACAGTTCCATGATCGGTAAGATTATGGGCCACCCGGGGTTGGGCGGGTTATTGCGGTTGGTAAATCCCCTCTTAGCTCGAACGGCGCCGATGACTGAGGCCCCAGTGATGGCCGA
Source organism: Dehalococcoidia bacterium (assembly GCA_965247605.1). Lineage (GTDB taxonomy): Bacteria > Chloroflexota > Dehalococcoidia > Lucifugimonadales > UBA3495 > VXOI01. The sequence goes on from CBDFHM010000012.1 coordinate 145,156, forward strand.
AGCTACCGCCGGCCTGACGGACTAATCGCCCGGAACTGTCCCGCACCGTTGCGACTGCTGCCTTTTAGGCGGCCGGAGGTTCGGTAATCGGCTCAGGTGACCTCTCGCAAAGCGCCCGGCGGAATCGGATTTTGGACTCCGCCAACGGTTTCGCTTCCTTTTCTTTATAATCCCCATTATGGTGCTGCACCCATTGGTCCGCGTATTCGTCGTGTTGCTCGGCACGGCAATGGTGTTTTCCGGCCTGGCGGGCCCGCTCTTGGCCCAGACCGACCGGGAACCGCACGTCTTGATCATGACCGTCGACGGAGTGATTAATCCGGTAAAAGAGCGGTTCATTTCCAGGGCGATCGACCAAGCCCATGAAGATGGCGCCACGCTCTTGGTCATTCAGCTAGACACCCCGGGCGGGCTCTTGAGCTCAACGCGAGAGATCGTGGAGGAGCTTTTGGAATCCCCGGTGCCGGTGGCGGTCTACGTCTCCCCCAGGGGCGCCAGGGCCGGGTCGGCCGGGACGTTCATCACCGCCGCCGCCAACTTTGCCGTAATGGCTCCCGGATCCAACATCGGGGCCGCCACCCCCATATCAGGGACCGGCGAGGATTTGCCCGACACGTTGGCCAGTAAAGTTGAAAACGATGCGGCAGCGTTGATCCGGAGTATTGCCCAAGAGCGGGGCCGCAACCAAGACCTCCTAGAAGCCACGGTCCGGGAGGCCGCTTCGTTTTCGGCCACCGAGGCGGTGGCATCCAATGTGGTCGATTTTATTGCAGAGGACTTGGACGACCTGCTGGGAAAGCTAGACGGGCGCATCGCGGAGACATCCATCGGTCCACAGACGATGGAAACCCGGGGCTTGGACCGTAGGGATATAGAAAAGAACGTTCTGGAGCATTTCCTGGAGTTTATTTCAGACCCCAACGTGTCTTTTATCCTGCTGACGGTTGGGGGGCTGGGCATCGTAATCGAGCTGTTCAACCCGGGGCTGATCGTGCCCGCGGTGGTTGGGGTCATCAGTCTTTTGCTGGCGTTCTTGGCCGTGGGCAACCTGCCGGTCAACTGGGCCGGGGTTGTTTTCATTCTGCTGGCCTTCGCATTGGCCGGGTTCGAAGTGGCGGTGTCCGGTTTTGGGGTATTGGGTATCGGGGCCGTGGTGAGCCTGATTGTAGGTGGACTTTTGCTGTTCACCCAGTTTGGCGACGCCTCCCCGACGCTGCCGTCGGTCTCGGTCAGCCGGTGGCTGGTCGGCGCCACCGGGGGCGTGGCCGCTCTCACGTTGGCCTATTTCGTTAGAATCACGGTCCAGTCTCGCCGGGCGGGGCTTCCAGAGGCAGCTTCGTTGATAGTCGGACAAATCGCCACGGTCACCGACACGCTGGACCCTACGGGTGTGGTCCGGGTGGCCAACGAAACCTGGACAGCCGTAAGTCAAGATGGTACCGTTATCGCGATTGGGGAACCAGTCCAGGTTACCGGCGTTGAAGGGCTGATTTTGACGGTTTCTCGACAGGAACGGACGGATTCGCCTAACGACCCGTAAAGATAGGAACGGTGAGGAAGGCATGGCGACCGGGGTTGTCAAAGTTCAGGAGCACGAACGGTTGGTGGTCCTCAAGTTCGGCGATTATACCGGTACCAGAGGGCCCGGGCGGCATCTCTTGGTCCCCGTAATAGAAAACGGTATCAAGTGGACCTCAGCGAGAGAGTGCCCCAGCTGCTCACACAGAAGTACATCACCGCCGATAACGTGATAGTAGACGTGGAACTCGCGATCAACTACCGGGTCAAGGAAGACATGGCCGAGAGGGCGGTGCTGGAGGTCAAAGACTTCGACTCGGCGACGGTCCTTTCGGCGTTTGTTATCCTAAGGACGCTGATTGAAGCCATCATGTTGGAGGAAGTCCTGGCCGAAAGGGAGAAAATTAGGGACCAATTGCAGGTACGAATGGACGAGGTCACCGATCGCTGGGGAGTCGAGGTTTCCAAAGTGGAGATCAACAAGATCGACCCGCCGCCCCGCGTCAAACAGGCCATGTTAGAAATGGAGAGGTCGGCCGAGGCCATCAAGACTGCCGAAATCACCGAGTCCGAAAGGACTGGCCAAGCACAGATCAACCGAGCCAAGGACGGGAATTGGCGGATTCGTCGAACGGACCGTAATAACCGGTTAAGGAGGCAGCCATGGCGACTGCGCTAGTCATAGTTCAGCAGTACCAACGTATGGTGGTTCAGAAATTTGGGACCTACACCGGTACCAGAAGGCCCGGATTGCATTTACTGATCCCGTTTATCGAGACCGGAACGAAGGTGGACCTTCGCGAGAGGGTAGCGCGGGTGCCCACCCAGAAATACATCACTGCGGACAACGTGGTGGTGGACATGGACTTCGTGATCTACTACCGGGTCATGGACGACTTAGCGGAACGGGCAGTGCTGGAGGTGCAAAACTTCGAGTTGGCGGTGGTCAACCTGGCCTTCGCTACCCTGCGCGCGGTTATCGGCTCCACTACTCTGGCTGAGGCCCTGACCGAACGAGAAAGAATGCGTGACCAGTTGCAGGTGCGCATGGACGAAGTCACCGAGCGTTGGGGCGTTAAGGTCTCCCAGGTAGAGATTAACGAGATCGACCCGCCTCCTGGGGTGAAAGCGGCCATGGAGCGGGAGAAGTCGGCCGAGGCCATCAAGACTGCCGAAATCACCGAGTCCGAAGGGGCCCGTCAAGCCCAGATCAACCGGGCCGAGGGCGAAAAACAGGCAGCGATCTTGTCGGCTGAAGGTCTACGCCAATCGGAAATCCTCACGGCCGAAGGCGAGCAACAGGCGTCGGTGCTGCGGGCCACAGGTTTCAGCGAAGCCTTGGACCGGATCTACCAGGTGGCGAACACCGTCGACGGCAAGACCATGAGCCTACAGTATTTCGAAACGCTGAAGTCCTTGGGCGAAAGCCCCTCGACCAAGTGGATCTTCCCGATGGAGTTCACCTCCATGCTGGGGAACTTCCTCTCGATGGGCGGCTCCGGCAACCAGGGAAACGGCTCCAACAGCTAGTCCAACTACCGGCAACAAAAGGGGCCAGCCAAATTGCAAACGAACTGCAATTTGGCTGGCCCCTTATCAATTTCAGGATACGCTGGGTTGAATCAGCCCGTAGTTGGCGTCGCCTCGCATATATAGCACGCTGTACTGGTTGGTCTCGGAGTCCAGAAACATATAAAAGGTGTGATCCAGCCGCTGCATCTGTAGGGCGGCTTGTTCCACCGTCATTGGCTCCATGTCGAAACGCTTCACCCGGCTTAGAGTGCCGATACGGCCTAACTCGGTTTCCGCAAGCGCCCCTTCATTCGCCTGTTCGGTCACGGCATCAAACTCCAAGGCCCCTCTGGCCTCGCGTTCGCTGCGGTACACCTGCCCCTTGTAACGCTGAATCTGGCGGTCCAAGGCGTGGGCCACGGCGTTGACCGCGGCTTTGGTGTTGGACGCGCGTTGCTGGGCCCGAAGCAGCGTGCCGTTGACATTCAGCGTGACCTGCACAACCACGCGGTCTCTTTGTGCTCGAGTGGCCTCTGACGCGATCTCCACATCCGCCCTGCTAATATTGGGCAGGTGACGATCGATCAGCCCCAGCTTGTTGGTGACGTGCTCTTTGATTTGGTTGGAAATTTCCAGATTTCGGCCTTGGATTTGCAGGTCCAAATTGGTGCACCTCCTGACGGAGCTACCCTTTTCTTGCTCCCGCGCCCGGTTCTGATCGCCCACAACGGAAAGCAATTTTTTTGAATACTGCGGCTGTTCGGCACCCCGAAGCTCGCCACCAACTCAGCCATCATGATGATTGCCGGTGCGATTACGAGGCCAGTTTCGGCAGAACCACCACACCTTCGTCCGGGTCGCCCAAGGTATCGGTGGCGGCCCGACCATGGAGCAGGCCGGTGTATGCGTTGATTACAGCATCGCAGTCGTTCTTGTCCAACTTTTCGGTCCGGTCGCCTAGCCCGGAAATCAACGGCGACAAGTGCGCAATCATATAGTCCACACTTGAGGCGCTGTTCTTCGGGGGAACATTGTCGCCGAATAGGACCATTTTTGTAGCGTGTGGATAGACTTCGATTACGTTGCAGCCCGAACTCTTGAGTTGGGCGTTTAGCTTGATTCCCCGGTAAATTAGGTCCCGAATTATCGAGCCCTTATTGGTGTAGAAACAACTGATTCCCATCCTGGCCAATTCCAATTCCAACAGCCTGCCCTTGCGGTTGGGCACCGCAAACTGGCAATCGCACGACTGGTCAAGGCAGCAAAATCCTGAGGGAAGATTCAATGGGGCTCCGATGGCGATCAGGTCCGGCCGGACCCTTCCGGCCAACTCCAACAACTCGTTGTTGGAACCGAAACTGTCCATGAGGACAACGCTTGGGAGGGAATCTAGCGCAACGACCGAAGATGGCCGCCGAATGGAGGCCCTTAGGTCTACACCCATTACTAACATTTCATCACTCCACCACCCGCAATGCGGGCAAAAAATCCCACGTCTTGTATACGGGGACGCCGACACACCTGTGGGTTTATTGGGTGGAGTAGCCGCTAATTCCGCTGAGACCGCTCATTAGAAAGGGAAGAGAGCCATTCTGGGGAAAGCCCGGAAGCGTCCAAAAACTCCAATGCCGACGAGTAAGGTTCGGCTTCCTTGCGGGCCACTTTGTCTAGCGTTACGTTCAGGTCAGGGTCCTGTTCCACCAACTGGCGAAGACGCCGTCCAAGTTCCTCCTCAACTGCCTCCAGGAACTCGTTTCTTCGTTGTTGTCCGCGCCGCTTTTCTAATTCGCCGGTGGCTTTGAGAAACTCTTGGTGTTCTTCTACCTTACCCCAGAGTTCCTCGATCCCCTGGCCCGTGTGAGCAGTAGTCAGCATCACTGGCGGAACCCACTCGGGAGTGACGGGAGACATATGGAGCATCCCCGTGATAGCCGTCGCCATCTGGTTTGCCCCTTCCCGGTCCGCCTTGTTTACCAAGTAAACGTCGGCGATTTCCATCACGCCCGCTTTCAGTGTTTGGATGGCGTCGCCCGATTCGGGCATTACCGCCACCAGCACTGTGTCTGCCACCCCAATGATTCCCAACTCGGTCTGTCCGACCCCCACCGTCTCGACCATGATCAGGTCGATACCGGCGGCGTCCAGAGCCCGAGTCATGCTTTTGACTATCCGAGGTAATCCGCCCGCTTGGCCCCGCGTTGCCACACTACGGATGAAAACCCCGGTGTCCAGGTAGTGCCGTTGCATCCGGATGCGGTCGCCCAGCAGGGCGCCGCCACTAAAGGGGCTGGTGGGATCTACGGCGATGATGCCGATCCGTTTGTCCTGTCCCCGCACCAGCTGCGTAATTTGGTCCACGATCGTGCTTTTGCCTGCGCCTGGGGGGCCGGTAATGCCGACGGTATACGCTTTACCGGTGTGCCCGTCGACAGCCTTCATGATCTCGGCTGCCACCGGGTCTCCCCGTTCCAGTAACGTTATCAGCCTCGATAACGTGCGCTGGTCGCCGGCCAGAAGCCTTTCCGCGAACTCAGACAACGGTTAGGCGCCCCAACTGACGAAACGGGCCGGCTGTGCCCCCTTTCGTGAACTAACATGGAATCTAGCATCAGCCGTGAACGCAGTCAAGAATGAGATAGGCATAATCCTTGCCCAGAATAATCAGAAATTCTCGCATTGACCACGGCTGGATGTCGGGCCAATTATAATAGCGGAGAGAGATCGACACATCAATACTTTAACGCGATATGCGGCCAAATGGTGGGTTTTAACCAGTTAACCGGTCTAGTAGCGCGGGCCATTGCATTGGAGGGCTTGAGCCCAACTGTGAGAACCCTCACTCGAATACAGGTCGAGGCGAGGCTCGAAAATACGGAACTACTTGCTCGGCGAACATTTTCATCTGCTCGAACAGACCCGTTTTGTCGGGAGCCATGAACCGCATGTTGAAGTCTCTGGCCCCGGCTTCGATGCGCTCCTCGATACCTTTGATGAAGTCTTTGGGCGTACCCGCGACGCACAGGGCCTGCGCGATATCCTCGGCGGTTCTGTCAGTGGTCACATACCGCTCACCCACATTTTCTACAGCCAGGGCCAAAGCTTCCCGAGGGTCGCTGGAAATGGCGATGGGCTGGGCCAAACCCCAATGGAAACCGGTGAGGTCCCGGCCGGCCTCGGCCGGGATTTGGCCGATGGCCTCGTTGGTTGCTTTCAGCCGCCGTACTGTAAACAGGTAAGGGTACCAACCGTCCCCTAATAGCGCGGCCCGGCGCATGGACGCGTCACTGCGGCCGGCAACCCAAATCGGCGGGTAGGGCCGCTGCACCGGGGCTGGCAACAGGGTAACGTCCTCGAAATCGAAGAACCTTCCGTGATGGGTGACGTGCTCTTCGGTCCAGAGACGTTTCATTACTTCCAGAATCTCATTAGTGCGGCGCCCGCGGGTGCGGACCGAGATGCCGATGGCTTCGAATTCCACCTGAGTCTCTCGTTGGCCGCTGATACCGATACCGAAGTCCAACCGGCCACGGGACACGATGTCTAGGGTGGACACCAATTTGGAGAGAATCAGCGGGTGGTAAAGAGGAGCAATGACTATTCCGGTCATTACCCGTATGGTGGTGGTAGCACCGGCTGCGCAAGCCATAGCCGGAATGCTGAGAAGGGTCGGCCGGGGTGGATTGAGTTCCATAACGTGTTCGCCAATGGTGACCCGGTCCAACCCCAAGAACTCGGCCTGCTGAGCGAACTCGGCGATATCCCAATAGCCGTCGTGCCCTTCTACGTTGAAATTACAACCGAAAGTCACTTCAGGTATTGTCATGGTTGTCCAACATCGGTAAGAAACAAACGACATCACTCGAGAAGGGGTTGGAGCTCCGGCGTCCCGCTCGAACGAGAGCCGAGAATCGCCAGAGGCACGATGGCCGGAGAAAACGACAGGCTAGTGGCGGTAGCTTCCGTCGCTAAAAGCTTTGGCGCCGGCGGTGATCAGAAGGTCGGGCCGGTTGCCCCAACGTTTGAGGAAACGGCCGAAGTTCTTGCGGCTCAACTCGTCCCGCTGGTTTTCGTCCAACTCGGTCCACTGCCGGTGCTCGTGGCGCACCAAGGGCAGCGACGAGTCGGCCACCACGCGGTAGCCCTTATCTTTGAACTGGAAGCAATAGTCGATGTCCAAATTCCGGTAGAACCGGAAAACCTCACGCATTAGCCCGACAGTGTTGACGGCTTCGCGGCGGAAGGCCATGCAGTAGGCCTGCATGGCGTCGGCTTCGCCCTCCTCCACCTCTTCGTGGAAATGTTGGAGGTCGTCTGTGGTCAGGCCGTAGGGACCGAAAATGCCCACAGTCGGGTCGCTCAACCGCCTCGATATGGGACTCAACACGTCACCGACTACTTCGGCCGACCCGTCGATGACGACCACATTGGTGCCCAGGCTCTGTTTGATTCCGATGTTCTTGCTGGCCGCATCGCCGATGACATGGTCGCAGTGGACCACTCGAAGGTTGGAGTGGCGGCCTTGCATATCCTCTAGCATTTCGCCGGTGCCGTCGGAGGAACCGTTGTCGATGACGATCATTTCAGTCGAATGATCGCCGGCGTGACGTATCGCCCCGTCCACACAACGTTGAACGTCTTCAGGGTAGCCGTAGGCGTTGAGCACGAAAGTGAAATCGAATTTGGAAGGCAGGTGCAGGAAGGACTCCACCTCTCGTGATGAAGACACCGAGTGCCACTTCTCAAGACGGCGCTCCATCGTCGTCTTGGGCCTGGCCCTGGCGCCGTCGGGAGCGTCTTCCACGACGTAACCGTCAGATGACAACTGGACCCTTAGCGAGTCGGCGGTGTCGTAGCTCGTTTGCCCTCTAAGATTGTCCCTCTGCCTGAGTGCGGTGGTGATGTCTTCCCCAACGGCGTTAGCGGCCGGGGCCTTGTATAGGTCAAGGCCAAACATTTCGTCGAATTCCAGAAGGAGTCCCAGCTTGTTCCCGTCGGGGAGGTTAGAGCGCACCATATCCCAGGTAAGGGCCAAAGCTCCCGGAAGGTCCAGATCGCTGTCTATCGCCTCCCAGAAGCGGCGGCGGTAGTCGTCTGTTTCCGCAGTGTGGCCGTCGGACTCTGGACGCTGGCTCCAAAGCCAAATGCGCTGGCGCAGGTTGGTCAACGCCTTCTCGGCCGCTCTTAGGGAGGTGAAGGTGAAGTTCATGCGGTTCCGGTACATGATGCTCATACAGAGATACCGGAACGAGAGCGGGTCGAATCCCCGGTCGATCAGTTCCTCAACCAAGAAAACGTTGCCCGACGACTTGGCCATTTTAGCGCCGTCGGCCAACAGGTGCTGGCCGTGTACCCAATAGCGGACGTGTTGCTGGCCGAAGGCCGCCTCGCTCTGGGCGATTTCATCCTCGTGATGGGGGAAGATGTTGTCCACGCCGCCGGTATGTATGTCGAACCGCTCCCCCAGGTACTTGGAGGCCATGGCCGAACACTCGATGTGCCAGCCGGGGAAACCCGCCCCCCAAGGGCTGTCCCACTTCAGGTCCCGTCCCGGTTCAGCCGCCTTCCACAAGGTGAAGTCCCGCGGGTCCCGTTTCAACGGGTCGGCTTCGGCCCGCACTCCCTCAAGGAGGTCGGCGCCGGTGTTGCGAGATAACTTGCCGTAGTCCGCGAACGCTCCAACGTCGAAGTAAATGTTGCCGCCCTTTTCGTAGGCTTGGCCTTTGGCCAGCAAAGTTTCGACGATGGAGACCATTTCCGGTATGTGTTCGCTGGCCCAAGGAAAAACAGCGGCTTCCAAAATGTTCAGCCGGGCCTCGTCTCGATGGAAGCGCCCGGCATACATACTGGCAATTTCTTGGACGGTCTTGCCTTCGGCCAAGGCCGCCAGAATCATCTTGTCGCCGCCGGTTTCTACCAACTCCTGACGCATGTGGCCCACGTCGGTGATGTTCTTGACGTGTTCCACCTGAAGGCCGTGGTGGGTGAGGGCGCGTCGAATCCAGTCGGCGAGGAGGTAGGTGCGAAGGTTGCCGATGTGGGCGTCGCGGTAGACAGTGGGGCCGCAGGTGTACATTCGCACGGTCCCAGGCTGAATGGGTTCGATCTCTTCTACCCGTTTAGCCAGGGTGTTGTATATGCGCAGCAACTCGTTGCCTCTTCCTGCGGGTTAGGCCCAGTTTAGCACGTTACTAATGCCCTCGCCACAGAATACGCCGACTAAGTGACGTTGGGAAGACACCGGTTTGGTGGAGCATTGAGAGCACCGGATCAGCCAGCAACATTTGCATGGACCGGCTGGACCCCGGCGAAGAAGCTGAGTTGCAGCCATTTGGGAAAGGCCCGCGCCAGTTCTGGGAGCCCGTCAAACTCGACAAGCCCGTCGTCGATCGCCTCATAGATTGTGGTCTGCCCCATCCAGACACGGTGTAATGCAATAGTGTCGACCGAAACGAATAGGTCTAGGTCAAAGCCGGGATCGGTCTGGCACACCGAAGGGTCGGGGCGCTCCACCACCAGCCAGTAGACTCCTTTAGCGGCGCCATGGAAGTCGAGTTGTACCACGACTCGGTGGTCCGGGAGCTGCTCCAAATCCAGTCTTCGGTGCATATCCCAGACCAAAAGCTTGGGGTCTACGTCACCAGGACCGATATTGTGATTCACCCACTTCTGGCCCCAATCGCCAATCGCTTTGATGATCTCGAAAAGTTCCAGACCGGCCGTTGTAAGGTGATACTCGCGCCGTTTGCCTCCAGAGTCCGCTTTACGCTCCAACACCCCGGCGTCCTCCAATGCTCGGAGCCTCTGAGTCAATAACGACCGCGGAATGTGTGGCAGCCCCCATTCCAGTTCGTTGAAGCGGTGGCTGCCCAAAAGCAACTCACGGACTATGAGCAAAGTCCACCGTTCAGCGAGTATTTCAGAGGCTTTCGCAATGGGACAAAACTGGCCGTAGGTACGCATTTGAGACTCCCGTTTTTTCACACCACATTGCGGTTCAGAAATTGGACTTGGCAAGTGTCGAGCACGAATATACGATGGCAATGTAACACTATTCAATGGTTTTCATAGTCCATATTTTGAACTGTATATACAGACAACGGTACATAAATTGGACTAGAAATCGTTATTTAACTAAGTCAATCTGTTGAACGAAAGTACTGTTGGAATTCGAATCTTCGCACCGGGGGTAAATGTGGACGACAGAATTAGTTGGTAACCAGAAGAGATCCGGTAGACGTTGGTCAGTACAGCCGCAAAGAAATTAAACTTCGAATTCAAAATGAGCGATGAAAATCATGTCAACGGTCACGAGCATAAAAGACGAAACCGGCACGACCGGTTGGAAGGCCATCGCCGCCAAGCTGGGACCCGGATTTGCTAGCCGGTCCGCCAAACACGATGCGGACGCCTCGTTCGTTGCGGAGAACTTTGAGGAGATGCGCCAGCACAAGCTTTCCTCTGCGGCCGTCCGGGCTGAATTGGGTGACGGGGGCGCCACGTTGGCCGAAATTTGCGACGTATTGCGCGAATTGGCCCGTTACGACGGCTCGACGGTTTCGGTACCTAGTGCCCTGTCGGGATGATTGGTAAAGGTGTTTGAGTAGCACTTCGGCTCTTTGAATCTCAGGCTTCCACTTCGACGATCTTCACCGCCCGGCCGGTCCGAGCCGACTCAATGGCGGTCGCAGTAACCAGTGTTGTGGCCAGCCCGTCCAGTCCGGTGGCTCTAGGGTCCCGGTCCTGCTCCACAGCTTCGCTAAAGTCTTCCAACTCATCGACGAAATTGGCCAAGTAGTCATATTGGAAGGTCTCGGTGCGGTTGACCGTTGCGCTGACCACCTGGGCGGTGCCCAGGCGACCCTCCCAGATCGTCTCTTTCCCGGTGATCCGGCCGTCGGAACCGTAGATGGCGAAATCGTTTTGGGTGTCGGGCAACAGGCGGCCGCATATTACGCTGGCGATGGTGCCGCCGCTCATCCGAAGAGAGATGGAGGCAATGTTTTCCAAGGGCTGCTGCTCGGTTTGGCCGTCGGTCATGGCGACGACCTCCACGATGTCCTCGGCCAGCAGGAAACGCATGAGGTCGAAAACGTGTACGCCCAACCCCATCATTACCGAAGCGTCCCCGATGAACTCCGGCCGCTCCCACCACTCCCGTAAGCCGGTGCGGGGCAGGTGCTCTGGCGCGCCTCTTTCACCCCGGCCCCACTGTCCGTGGGCCAGCCTGATGCGGCCGATGGCGCCTTGGGCGACCAGATCTCGGGCGAAGAGATGGGCCGGATGGAACCGGAGCTCGAACCCGATACCGAGCTTGACGCCGTTATTGCGGCAGGCCCGGACCATGGCGACTGCGTCATCCACAGTTGTGGCCATGGGCTTTTCCGAAAGCACATGCTTGCCGGCGTCGGCGGCCTGGACTGTCTGAGGGGCGTGGAGGAAGTTGGGTGAGGCGACGAAAACAGCATCCACCCGAGAGTCTCGCAGCAGATCGTCCAAGGCGGTGTAAGCCGCTTTGGCGCCGTGGGCTTCGGCGAAGGCGTCGGCCCGCCCTTGGTCGCGGCCGCAGACTGCGACCAACTCGGAGTCTTGAGCGGTTCCCATAGCCGGGGCGACCTTCAAATCAGGATGCGACCCGATGCCAACGATTCCCCAACCTAGAGACATGTGCCTACTCCCTCTATCGCCGCGCCTACCATCCAATCGCTCTGGATTCCGGCCTGCGCCGGAATGACAGGGGGGACCATCGTTGATGCTCGCCTATACCGCTTCGATAGTAACAACGGCGCCGCCGGGGACTTGTTTCAGTTGCTCGGTGGGGCCATTTATCTTGCCGATGACGGTGACAGCGCTGGCCGGCCGGATCTCGTCGCCGCGGCTGGCGGGGGTGGGACCGAAAAAAAGGCAGAAGGCTTGGCCCGGAGGCCAGTAGCCCAAGTCTCCTAGGTCCACAACTTCTTGCCCCTGTTCCAGTTCGGTATCCACCGGTATCCGGAAATAAATCTCGTCGCCCCAAGTATTGGCCGAAGCTGTAATCGGAAGAGCGTTCCACACGGCGTCGGCGGTGGCTGTGTCGTTGAATTCAGCAGCGACCTGCACCCCTCCGGCGGTGATGCGGACTGACTTCGGCATTTGGTGCACTCCTAGACCAGTGGTGTGGCGGCGGTATGGGACCTGCGGCATTGCCGCCTCAGGAAACGAACCTATCGGGGGCGAACCCGGCTATGGGCAGGGCGGTCTCGCCGTCGGTTATCAGGTCGGAGATTGATTTACCGATGGCGGGGGCCAGTAGGATTCCCTTCTTGCCGGCGCCGGTGGCAAAATACACATTCTCGTAGCCGGGGGCCCGGCCCAGGATGGGTAGCCAGTCGGGAGTTACCGGCCTCAGGCACGCCGTATGCAGGGCCAGCTTTGCCCTGGCCATTTCCGGCACGATCCGGGTTACCCGCTCCAGGATGTCCCGCTTGGTTTCTTCGAGAGGTTGCCGGTCGTATCCGCGCCATTCCTCGGTGGTGCCGCACCACGCCAAGCCGTCTGGTTTGGTGTAGATGTTGCCGCCGCCCCCTGAGATGTCTTGTTTGAGAGCGGGACCGGGCAGCTCCATGCGGAGGATTTCCCCTTTCAGCGGGTCCACCGGGATGTAGGTGTCCAGCCAGCTTTCGGCCTTGCGCGACCACGGTCCCAACGCAATGACCACCCGACCGCATTCCAGCGCGCCGTCTTCCAGCAGCACTCGAACCGCGTTGCCGCCTTTGGCGTCCAGCCCCAAGACGGTGCCGGCCCGCACTTTGGCGCCGGATTGCTGGGCGGCGGCGGACAGAGCTTGGGTGAAGCTCAGGCTGTCCAACGCGGCGTTGCCGCGTTCGTAAATCCCGCGAATGGCATCCCGGGACGCCTTGGGTTCCAGGCGTTGGATGTCGTCGGGCTCCAGCCAACCGGCTTCAAATCCGTCGACGGGCGAAAAGATGTCGATGGTTCCTTGGAGTTCCGGAAACTCAGTTTCTTCGAAGGTGAGGCTGATCTGCGAAACGGTCCGAAACTGATAGTCGATGCCCGTCTGGTCCCGCAGCTGGTAGGCCAGCGTCCGGTGCATCCGAAACGACTCCCAGGCGAAGGCGCCTAAGGGTCCGGGGATGCAGGCGCCTTGCAAGGGGTTCAGTCCGCCAGCGGCAAATCCCGAAGCCTGGCTGCCGATTCCTTCCTGCTCGACGATGACGGACTGCACGCCGGCCTCGGCCAGGTAGTAGGCGACGGCGCAGCCAGCCGCTCCTCCCCCAATGATTACAACGTCAATGGTATCGGCCATATGATTGCCCCAATAGCGGAACTTTCTTCTGCGACGGTGTCGTCGTGGCGTCAGGTGGGCGCTGACGTTAAGATATAGGAAGACTTGGAGGTTTCGATGCCCATCTACGAATACTACTGTTCCAATTGCGGCCAGGATTACGAAGTGGTCCGGCCTGTTTCTCAGTCCGGCGACCCCGCTATTTGCAACAATTGCGGCAAACCCGGAGAACGGCAGCTTTCCAACTTTGCTTTCAAGTCCAACACATTCACGGCGCCCAAGTTCAAGGCATCGTTGGAAAAGCCAATGCGTTCCCGCCCCCAAGAGCCGAAACCAGAGTCGGGAAGCTAGGCGGCGGGACGCCTATTCGCCCTCTCTGGCAGCCTGGGCCCGGGCGTCGTTACAGACGATGCAGGTGCAGGCGGCCCGCAACACCTTATAGGTATAAATTCCGGTGTAGTGTGTGTCGCTCCAGAGGAGCTGCACGCCGTATTTTCCGACCGGCAACTGATCGACCGCTCGGACGTCTTGGGGCACCGAGTCCGGGTCCAATGTAGGCCGGCCGGTCATTTCATCGACGCAACTGGCGCACGGACAGCGCAGCCTGAGGTAACGGTGGGGGTAGGGGCTGCGGTGCCCGTCGTCCCAGAGAACGACGATGGCATTGTCTTCCAGTTGAATCTCGTTGGGGAATATTGGTTCTTCCATTTCTCGCGGCGCTTGTAGAATTTGTGTAGAACTTGGGCTCAGAGTATTCAGGCGACGATTTAGACGGTTATCAAGAATGCAGGGGCGCCTGTACGTCGGCCAAACGGGCAGGACGAGGCAATTCGTCGGGGTCGATGGGTATTTCAATAATACTGGGCTTTCCCGCGTTCAAGGCTTCTTGGAAAGCGTTGCCGATGTCTTCGGGGCGCTCCACATAGAACCCGGCCCCGCCGAACAACTCCGCGTATTTGTCGAAGCGGGGATTGTTGGTATCCGCGCCGATGTACCGTTCGTTAAAGGCGTAGCGTTGATAGGCTTTCTCCGACCCCCAACTACCGTTGTTCATCACCACCGAAATCACCGGAAGATTGTACTCCACGGCGGTGGAGAATTCTTGGGCGTTGAACAGAAAACCGCCATCCCCGTTGAAGTTGACCACAGGACGGCTGGGCGCGGCCAGTTGAGCGCCCAAGGCAGCGGGGAAGCTGAATCCCAGCCCGCCCAGGTCCAGGGAAGTCAGCAAGCTGCGCGGTTCGTAATAGTTAAGGCGGTCCTGGCCGAAGTTGGGCGCCAACCCGGCGTCCAAGGCGACTATGGCGTCACGAGGCATGACCCGACGCAACTCGGCGTACACTCGCTGGGGTTTCATCGGAAGGGTGCTGAGCCTTTCCTCGTCGCGCAAGCGTTCCGACCGGCGGGCCGACCAATTCTCGATTTCCGCCGCCCACTGTGGGTTGGGGCGAGGTTCCCGCTCTCTTACCTGCTCCAGTAAGCCCTCTACGACTGCCTTGGCGTCACCCTCGATTCCAACAGAGACCGGGTAATTGCGGCCAATGGCCTCGGGGTCTATCTCGATTTGGATAATGTTCACGCCGGACTGAATGAAGCGGTTGTCGAAAAAGGTGGTGGACTGGCCCAGGCGGGTGCCGACTGCCACTATGGTGTCGGCCTCGCGAACCGCTTCGATGCCTTCGGCGGAACCCAAGCGGCCCAAGTGCCCCAGGAAGTTGGGGTGGTCGCTGGGCACCGCGTCGGCCCGGCCGTAGGAAGTGACGATGGCAGCTCCAGTGGTCTCGGCCAAGCGGCACACCTCGGGTCCCGCGTTGCTCGACTGCACCCCGCCGCCGGCCAGAATCACCGGTCTCTGGGAAGCCAGCAGTACCTCGGCGGCCTTCTGTATCAAGCCCAAGTCGCCTCTGGTCCTAGTCTGTCCCGAACGGTAGGAGCTGGGAGGCAGAATGTCCATCTCGACTTCCGCGCCGGGCAGCAGGTCTCTGGGAATGTCCAGAAGGACGGGCCCCATCTTGCCGGACGTGGCAACCCGGAAGGCGTGGCGCAGGGCATCGGGCAACCGCTCGATGGTGTTGACTGGAAAGGCGGCTTTGGTGATTGGCTTGAACAACGCCACTTGGTCGAATTCTTGGGTCGAGTCCCGGTACTGGTGGTTGCGGGATGCCGACGGCGCCAACACCACCACCGGCGAATTGGCCACATACGCCGAGCCTATACCGTAGGTGAGGTTCAAGACGCCGGGGCCGTTGGTGACGAGGCAGACGCTGGGGGCGCCGGAGATGCGGCTGAATCCGTCGGCCATTAGGGCCGCGCCCTGCTCATGCCGCACGCCGATGAACCGGATGTCGGTCCGGTCGTAAAGAGGATCCAGCACGTCGAGGAACGACGAACCGACGATGCCGAAGATGTGAGAGACGCCTTCCTGCCGCAGCAGTTCGATGATTGCCTCACCGGCCTTGAGTCTCTCGGCCAACTTCCATACCTCCAGCTTGGTCAGGGCGGCGCGGCCGCGTTTCCTATTTCCTTCGTGCCGAGGCGCCCGACTGGAGTCTAGCATATCATGCAGCCGCCGCCGTGAACTGAATTGACTGGCTAAGGCGCCCTTCGTACAATCCCTTAAACACCCAGGGGCGGATTAATCCCCGCGCGGCAGGAGGTCTCTATGGACTACGAACACATACTGGTTGAGGTCGAAGAAAGGGTGGCGGTGATCACGATGAACCGCCCTGAAGTGCTTAACGCCATGAACCACCTGCTGGACGAAGAACTACACCAAGCGGTGACGGCGGCCAACGCCGATGACGGTGTGGGCTGCATCGTGATCACTGGCTCGGGGGACCGGGCTTTCTCAGCCGGTGGCGACATCCACGAGCAGCGAGTCCACGCTCAGGAGCTTTCGGAAGAAGAACGTGAGGCCCGGGGAGCGGCAATCAGCCAGTGGATGTATGAAATCTCGGCCTCGCCCAAGCCGGTCATCGGGATGATTAACGGTTTGGCCTACGGCGGTGGCGCCGTTCTGGCTTCGTGCGTCGATATGCGCGTGGGCTGCGAGAACACCAAGTTCCGTTTTCTGGCGGTGGCCTATGGCCGCATCAACAGCACTTGGACCCTTACCAATCAGGTGGGGTGGCCCATTGCCAAGGAATACCTTTTCACCGGGCGGGTGGTGGAAGCCGAGGAGGCCCACCGCGTCGGCCTGCTCAATCACCTGGTGCCTTCGGGCCAGCTACGGGCCAAGACTATGGAGATTGCCGCCACCATCGCCAGCCACCGGACCGAGTCAGTCACCGGAATCAAGGAGTTGTTGCTTCAGGACAAGGCAGCCGACCTTCGCGGAATGTGGGAGAACGAAAGGGATTACACCACTAACGAGGTGAAGGGCTACGGAGTGGAACAGGCCTTCCCCGAGTTCCTGGCCCGCAAGGGCCGGAGTTGACCGGGGTTAGCCGCTGAGAGTGCCTTTGGTGCTGGGTATCTGGGAGGGCGCGCGTGGGTCGGGCTCCAGAGCGTCACGCAACGACCGGGCCAGCGCCTTGCAGAGGGCCTCGGCTTTGTGGTGCGGATCGGTGCCGGCCAAGATCTTAGCGTGGAGGTTGATCTTCCCCTCAATGGCGAAGGACTCGAAGAAGTGCCGCACCAAAGAACCAGGCAGGGTCTCCACCATCGTGTCGTCCAGCGTGGTTTCGATGGCGGCATAGCCCCGCCCGCTGCAGTCCAAGGCGACCATCGCCAGGGTCTCGTCCAAGGGTACGATGGCGTGCCCCATCCGGCGGATGCCTCGGGCTTCTCCCAGCGCCTCGTTGAAGGCGCGCCCCAAAGTGATGCCGACGTCTTCCACCAAGTGATGCCATCCGGTGTGCAGATCGCCGTTAGCCTTTAGTGTTATGTCAATCAACCCGTGCCGGGCAATCTGGCTGACCATATGGTCCAAAAACCCGTTGCCCGTATCCACGGAATAACGGCCTTGTCCGTCCAAATCGATAGTCAGTGCAATGTCCGTCTCGCCGGTCTTTCGCTCTAGGGAGGCCGTGCGGGCGCCTGGTTTAACTAGGTCTTGGCCGGAGGTCTGTCCGTCGGAAGGCTTAGACGCCATTGCTGCCTCTGGTAAGCTCTGCCAATGCTTCTGTCACAGCATCGGTCTCGAACGGCAGGCCCACACTGGCTCGTATCGAGTCCTTCAAACGTTCGTTGTTCCAGTAGCGGAGGAAAATTCCCCGGTTGCAAAGCCCTTCGAATACCTCTTTGCCTCGCCCTTCAGGCAACTGGCAAAGAATGAAATTCGCCTGAGACGGCCACGGCTTAACACCCGGCATGCCGTGCAATACCTGGGCCATGCGGTCCCGTTCGGTGATGATATTGGCAACCCGTTCCAAGAGGCCGGATATATCCTCTAGAGACGCAATGAGTGCTACTTCCGCGGCCTGGTTGACGTTATAGGGCGGTTTAATCCCCATGAACGTCCTGGCCAGGTCCGGTTGCATCGCGCCAAACCCGATTCGTAGTCCGGCCAAGCCGGCCCACTTGCTGAAGGTGCGGAGGACTACCAGGTTGGGGTATTCGTCAAGCAACGGCACCATGGTCACGCCGCTGAACTCGAAGTAGGCCTCATCGACCACGACTATGATACCGGTGTCCAGAAGCGCCCGGATTTCGGCTTCGGTGGCGATGTTCCCTGTGGGATTGTTTGGACATGCGACGATGATCACTTTCGTCCGAGGGGTGATTGACCGCTTGACCGCTTCGATGTCTATCTGGAAGTTCTCGTCCCGGGGCACGTCGACAGCCTCCCCTCCGCACAGCCCGGCGTTGAAAGCGTACATGCCGAAGGTGGGTGTCGGAATGATGATGTTGTCCCCGGGCCCTACAAAGATGCGAAGCAGCAGATCGATCAGTTCATCGCTGCCGTTGCCCGCCACAATATTTTCTGGAGGAGTCTTGACGTATCCGGAGAGCACCTTGCGTAGTTGGCGCTGTTCCGGGTCGGGATAATGGTTGTAGTTCTGGAAGTTAGCCAGCGCCTCGGCCACCCTCGGCGACGGGCCGTAGGGGTTCTCGTTGCCGTTGAGACGGATGATCTTCTCGGGAGGGATGCCCGCCCGCTCCGCCATCGCTTCCATGGACTCGACGCCCTGGTAGATCGCCAGGTCGCGTATGTGAGGCAGCATCGCCGCTCTATTGGAAGCTCTGGTAGAGGAATCGTTAATCGCGGCCATGCTTAGCTTCCTTGATCCTCGTCTGGAACCCTCGTCCGGTTCCTAGATGGCAACTTCGTCCTTAACCAAGAACCGGGACCCTTGCCGGAAATAGGACTCTTGTCCTCAAAGTCAGTCGGGTTGAGGTCCTCGACGGCTGCGGGGCCGGGACCGGCTTCGTTAGCCAGGTTGAGACTCTCGACGACGGCTGGGCCGGGGTTCTCTCCGTTAATCGAGTCGAGGTCCTGGACGACAACCGGGGCGAGATCCTCTTGGTTAACCGGGTTGAGTTCCTGGACGACAACCGGGGTGGGCCTTTCTTCGTTAATCGAGTCGAGGTCCTGGACGACAACCGGGGCTGGAAGTTCTTCGTTAACTGGGTTGAGGTTCTCGACGATAACCGGGGCGGGATTTTCTTCGTTGACCGAGTCGAGGTCCTGGACGACAACCGGGGCTGGAATTTCTTCGTTAACTGGGTGGGATTCTTCATCGTTGTCGGCATCGAGGTTGAGGTCCTCGACGTTGACCGGGCTCGAATCCTCTTCGTCAGCCAGGTTAAGGTCCTCGACGACAGTCGGGCCGGGACCCTCTTCGTTAGCCAGGTTGATGTCCTCGACGATAGCCGAACCGGGACCCTCGTCTACAGCCTGTTCAGGTTCCATTTGTTGCTCAACGCCGCGAAGTGTGTCGAGCCGCACTTGGACTGCACCGGCGTGACCGGCCAGCCCCTCGGCGTTGGCAATGTGGACCGCCGCCGGGCCCAAGTTCTGAAATTCTGCGGAACTCAGACCGACCACCGGCATGGTACGCAGGAAGTGGTGGACGCTTAGGGCCGAGCCGAACCGGGCGGTGCCGCCGGTCGGCATCACGTGGCTGGGACCGGCGATGTAATCGCCCATGACCTCCGGCGAGTATTCACCCAGGAAAAGTCCGCCGGCGTGTTTGATGCGGTCCACCCAACTCCACGGATCGGCCATCAACAGGCAAACGTGTTCCGGCGCGATGCGGTTCACCAAGTCCACCGCATCGTCCAGGGAGTCTGTCACAACTACCCGCCCCTGCCGCTCCAGGGCCTGCCTTGCCACTTCGCCCCTGGTAGCTGCTGCAAGTTGCAGCTCCACCTGCGCCTCGACGCGGCGGACCAAGTCTTCGCTATCCGTGATCAAAATAGCAGTGGCCAGCGGGTCGTGTTCGGCCTGGGCGATGAGGTCGGCGGCGCAGAAACTGGCGTTGGCGGAGTTGTCGGCCAAAATAATCGTCTCCGTGGGGCCGAAAACGCCGTCGATGTCCACCTGCCCTTGGACCAGCTTCTTGGCGTAGGCCACGAAAACGTTGCCGGGGCCGCAGATCTTGTCCACCTTGGGCATCGATTCCGTGCCGTAGGCCATTGCCGCGATCGCTGGCACGCCGCCAACTTGATATAGAGCGTCTACGCCAGCGATGTCGGCTGCGGCTATCACCGCCGGGTTCAGGGGTTCTGAGCCCAGTCTGGGCGTCGTAAGTATCACCTCTCCCACTCCCGCGACTCTAGCGGGAATGGCGGTCATCAGCACTGTTGAGGGATATGCGGCGCTGCCGCCCGGAGCGTAGAGGCCAACCCGGTCCAGGGGGCGTACCAATTCCCCCAAGCCCTGCTCTCGGTCCAGCCAACCGTTCGGCATCGTGGACTCGTGGAACGCTCGCACACGCCGGGCCGCCAATTCCAGAGACTCTCGAAGTTCGGGGCTTACGGACTCCTTGGCACGAGCGATCTGGTCTTCGTCGATGCGGAACTGGTCCAGGTCCGCGCCATCCAGCAGCTTGGCGTAGCGGCGGACCGCAGCGTCGCCATCTTGGCGTACGTCCCGTATTATCTGGAGAATTGACTCTTCCGGCGCGATGTCATCGCCGAAAGCCTGCCTGGTCCTTTCCAACACCGATTCTGGAAGGGAGGAAAGGTCCAGCGGGTCGACCCGCATTAATACGTTTTCGGCGTCCTGGATGCCGTGGATTACGTTAAGGGGCACTGGGTTGCTCCGGCGCAAGTCTCTTCTTGTTGACCAACTTGATCAACGGGAGACTGCTTTTCAGAAATACGCGCGAATCTGGGTCATGGCGGCGGCTACCGCTTGCCTCCGGTAGGTCTCCACCTTGGCCTCTGGTATTTTATCGTACACCTCTTCCAGACTAAGTGGCATACGTTCCAGAAACTCACTCACAGATTGCTGTACACCGTCGTTATCCCGGTACATGCGGTTCAAGGCCCGTTTCAAGCGGTCCCAGGAAAACTCCCAACCCATAAAGCGGCTCACCCAGTCTTTCCATTCGGTGAGCAGGCCGTCTTCCAAGAATGTAACCGACACCCCTTGGTCACCGCAGGAAACCGCTTCCTCGGCGTTCATAATGCGTTGCAGTTCGGGGAGTGACCGGCGGTCCATGTCGAGTTGCACGGCCCGGTCCCAAATATCGGCCTCGACCTGGTCCGAGGTCAAACGCGATTCTTCAATTGAGGTGTCGAAATTGGCCCGGTACACGCTGGTGATCCAGACCTCGTCGGCCGCTAGGTGGCTGATGTAACCCAGCAGGAACGACCGCGTGGCGTCGGACACATCTTCGCTTTCCATCAATTCCGGGTGACTCTCGAACATGGTCTTTACGCCGGTGCCCACTTCCTCCACCGACAACGGGGCGAAATGGGTCTGTTCCCGGGGCCATTTGGTCATGGCGCGGATGTCCGGGGTCGTGGAACCGAGATAGAAGCAGCCGATGTGGTCGTAAACGTAGCCACGATCGAGATGCTCGGCCACTTGGTTGGCCAGGTAGATGTGCATTGGCAGATTAGGCATATCTGGACGGTCCTGCGGTTGATCCTCTCTAGGCGCCTTTGGAATCGACTCTAACGGAAGCAACCCCACGAGAGTTGACTAAGAATCTGTAGCGAGGCAAGGCCGCTATAGGTCCGCAGGTTGCCCGGGGACCTCGCTTAGCCATCTGATGAAAGTCAAGGTTTGATCCGTAAGTAAAATAACAACACATTTACAGCTCAACCGTGACCGCCCTGGCTACCGGCACTGGCGCTGGCAGGCCGTCTTCCTGAAGACCCTCGAGGTGCATTCGAAGAGCTTTCTCGTATCTTTTTATTGTTTCCTCCGAAGTACGGCCCGTGGCAACGCACCCGGTTACGTCGGGGCTATAAGCCGCCCAGTTCTTTTCAGCCTTTTCCAGCACCACCAAATATCCCACTTTACCGTTTCCCTGTTTGCAATCCTGCTTGTCGGAGAATATTGTTCAACGTGCCCGGTGGAACATCGTCTCTGGGGTGTGCTGCTACGGTGACACACGTCCTGACTTGCTTGAATGCCTGTATTTGCGGTGGCTCCCACGATGACGGACCAGAACCAACCGTCTTCCGCGAGCAACCTTAGCACATCCCTGACTTTCATTATGTGACTTGGCTGGGGAACGCGTATTCGAAAATCGCGTATTTTACTCGGTTACTCTGGCCGAGTCGAACCTTCCCCGAACAGCTTCATATAGGCGTGTGAGCTGCCGTCGAAGAGGTAGCTGAGCTGCGAAGCCGCCACGTCTACCGCGCCGCAGTCGCGCAGGTGGTCGACAGCTTCCAACAGGCGCTCTTTTTGGACTAGCAGGCTGACGCTGAACCAGTCCTGCTCCTCGACATTATAGACGCGGGAAACTGTGGGACCGCGCAAGCCAGCCAGGCCGGGTCGAGCGAGAATTGTGGAACTCACTGCTTCGGCCGAAGGACCCTGGACGTTGGCGGTGATGCGGTAGAAGGGTTCGGCCCGTAGATGGGCCTCCATCATCTCGGTGATCGACCGGGCCAACCACCACGCCGGCTCCCGGGCAGACAGCAGCATGGGGTTGGCAACCAGGCAGGCCTGGGACGCCAAGATGGTCCCGTCATCCACGGTTTTCAGCTGATTTTCCTTAAGAGTGGCTCCGGTGGCGGTGAGGTCGGCGATGAGGTCGGCGTAACCGGCGGCCGGTGCGGCTTCCATGGTTCCGCTGGCGGGGACCAGCGTGAAGTAGTTAATGCCCCGTTCGTATAGATAGGCACGCAACAGCCGGGGGTATTTGGTGGCGATGCGCAGTTGTTTGCCCTCTTGGCGGAATTCCAATGCCAGGTCGGCCAAATCCGCCAGCGAGGTAACGTCGAGCCAAGAGTTGGGGACGGCCATCACGAATTCGCAGCGCCCGTAGCGCAGGTCCTCGATCAGAACTGCGGCGCGCTCATCGTCGCTGCGGTATTCCAGGACGCGGTCTAGGCCGGTCACCCCCAACTCGGCGCTGCCCTCCTCTATTTTCTGGGTGACGTCGGCGGTGCGCTGAAACAGCACCTCGACCCCCGGCAGTGATGGGATCGTACCGGTGTAGCGCCGGGCGTTGGGCCGCGACACAGTGAGACCGCAGGCCCGCATGAAATTCAACGTCGGTTCGTGCAGGTCGCCGTCGCTGGGCAAAACGAGCCTGAGAGCGGACTGGCTGGACCGTCCGTTTTTGATGCCGCCGTTCTTGAGGCCATTGGTTTCTGAATCTCGTTTCGGCACGTTGTCTATTTGACCTTATGGGACTTCCGTTGGCCGTCTTCTTGGACCACCAACACCTGTCCCAACCCAATCTTAGCGGCGTGTGCCCGGGCGTCTTCCATGGTCAGGCCGTCTACGTCCAATACGGCTACTTGGCCTTGTTCCCGGAGTTCCTGGGCGGCATTCAAGGCTTCGTTCTGATTGGACGGGTCTGCTGCCACCACCAGCGTCCCGCCGTTGCCCTTTGAGCCCTTCGCGGACTCGTCCGAAGCCGCTGTTAGGGCCATTAGGGCGTCCAGATTGTAGGCGAAACCCAGCGCTGGCACCGGGCGGTCACCGCCTAGGGCCAGCGACAGACCGTCGTAGCGGCCCCCGCCGCCCAATGCGGCAGGCCAGCCGGGGTGAGTAACTTCGAAGATGGTCCCGTTGTAGTACGCCAGCCCGCGCACCAAACCGAAATCCAATATAATGTGTTCCGCGATATCCGGCTGGCTGGAGAGCAGTTCTGAAATGTCGGATAACCGGTCGGTTGCCGACTGGTCGGCCCCGGCTTTGCGCAGCACCGACTTGGCGGCGTCCAACGCGGCACCCGGTTCGCCGCTCACCTGCGCCAGGTCGGAGACCAGTTCCAGTGCCTGCTGGAGATTGTTTTCGTCGTCCGATTTTCGAATCTTCCGCAAAAGGCGGTCCACCACCTCTTCCGGCGTGCGTTGGCCCAATTGATCGATGGAGCTCCACTGCAATAATCCCAACAGGACGATCCGGGCCTGGTCATCATCCAACCCCTGGACCGCTTGACTCAGGTGGTCGCCATCTGCGGCCTGACCGACCAGATGCAAGTGGCGCCCCTCCTCCAACAATTGGGAGACCGCCTCGCGGCCCTCGCGTAGGCGCGGCACGCTCTGAATCACGAACGCCTGGGCACGGTCCGACAATCCCAAGGGATTGAGCAGATTGTAAAGCACGTCGAGGTCGGCCAGTTGAAGCGTCCACCGGCCGAGCCCCACGCCCGATAGTACCGACACCGCGAGACTGATTAGCTCGACGTCGGCCAGCAGGCTGGACGCCCCGATCAACTCGCCGCCGATTTGAGTAAACTGGCCGCCGGCGGCTTGGGACTGGACATCGCCCGGCCCCTTAACATCGAGCCCGGACCCGTCAAACCGGAAGACCGGGCCGCAGTAGTGCCAGCGGGCCGGGGTCGCCACCTCGCGGGCGTGCTCCAAGTAATGCCGCATGGTGGGCGAGGTAAATTCAGGGCGGAGACTTACGGCGTTGCTACCAGCGTCTGTGAAGCTGTAGAGCTGCGAGGCCAGTTCACCGCCTGACTTCCGAAGAAACAACTCTGTCGGCTCCAGCATCGGGGTTTCAAGACGCTGATAGCCGTAGCTGGCTAGGAGCTTGGCCAGGCGCCCTTGCATTTCGTCCCGGCGCAACCAGGCTTCCTGGGAGATGTCATCCATCCCACGGAGGCGGGCGACCGTATTGGCGGTTTCAAGGGGTTGGCGGTACATGTCTCGTAGCAGGTGAACTTACAGCGTGAAGTCGGTGAACGTACGTGGACTCAAAAAATATTGTACATCAGGTCTAGGTTTCCGACCAACACAACGCGTGCTTTGGTACTGGAACCTGGGCGTTCGGGATGCGCCGGCGCTACGGGTGGGCGTTTAACCCGCCATCGACATAGATTGGTTGGCCGGTCGAATAGTCGGAGGACTCGGAGCAAAGGTAGACCAGCAACGGTCCAATGTCCTGAGGGCGGCCCTTGCGTCTAAGGGGCGTGTAGCGCACCAGAAGCTCTTCTTGCTGGACCTCTAGAGGTTGGTCCTGAGTGTCGATCCAGCCGGTGCCCAAGGCATTGATCCGGATGTTGTGACGGCCCCATTCCACTGCCAGCGACCGGGTCAGGGACAGCAGGGCGGCCTGGCTGGCGGCAAAGGCCGAGCCGTTGATCATGCCGCGCTCGGCCAGTTCCGATATCAGGTTTACAACCCGGCCGTACTCTCGCTCTGCCATACGGGGCAGTACCTGCTGACAAAGGAGGAAGGGCAGCTTGGCGTTTCGGCCTTGTATTTCGTCCCACTGGGTCTCCCGAATGTCGGTGGAAGGCGCCGCGAACATGCTGCGAGCGTCGTTGACCAAGATGTCCACCCGGTCGTAGGCTTGGTCAAATTGCTCCATTACGCTAAGCACTGCGGCCAGGGAAATGCCTTCGACCGTGGCGCCGAGGCTTCCGGAAGGCAGGACGTTCAGCACGGCGGAAAGGTTCGATTGGTTGCGCGCCACCGGGAACACGCTGGCCCCGGCCTCTGCAAGTGCCTGCGCCAGGAATGGCGCCTCGTCCCCTCCCGAAGTCGCCAGGATGGCCACTTCGCCGGAGAGGTCGTATTCGGACAACAACGGCATTAGCTCTCCTACGGTTCCATCGGGATCAGAGGGGCATGCCCGGTGGGAGTAACTCCGCCAGCCAGGCCCCCGCCGTCGGCTATGATCATTTCGCCGGTCATGTAGTCGGAAGCGCTTGACGACAGGAACACCGCCATCGGCCCGAAGTCCTCTGGCTTGCCAAGCTTGCCTATCGGTAGGAAATCGCCGGAGCGGGGCAGGCTCCCGCTGGTCGCGCCGCTGTTGCCGGTGGGCACGTAACCAGGAACGATGCTATTGGCGGTTACCCCGTGGCGGGCCAGGTTGAAAGACAGTGTGCGCGTTAGCTGGATCATGCCGCCTTTGCTACAGCAGTACATGTAGATGTCGCGGCCGCCGCGTAGGCCGAACCCCGAGGCGACGTTCACTATCTTGCCGTGGCCCTGCTCGACCATGGGCTTGGACACCGCCCGAGAGCAATAAAAAGCGCCGGTCAGGTTCACATCCATGATCCGGTGCCATTCTTCGTCGGTGATGTCCCATATCGGCTTCCGGACGTTGTCCTGAACGGCGCCGGCGTTATTGATCAAGACATCTATTTTGCCGAACCGTTGGATGCTGGAGGATATGAGTTCGTTCACCTGATCTGAATCTGTAACATCGGTAGGCACAGCAACAGCGTCTCGGCCCAACGACTTGACCTCATCGACAGCCTCTTCGATGGGGCCGGGCCGCCGTCCGGCGATGGCTAGATCGGCTCCGGCGCGGGCCAAGGCGCGTACCATGGCCCTGCCCAGTCCGGTGCCGCCACCGGTGATGACCACTGACTTGCCGTCCAAGCTCAAAGATTCCAGCATTAGTCCCTCGGTTGGAAAAATGTAAGGGCAGCCGATGCTACCCGCATCTTCGGCTGCCGCTGGGAAAGGTTCTACCGGAATAGTAACAGGTACGAGGCCCGCCAGCAGTCGGTGGTTAAGGGCGCCGTAGGGTGACGTCACCGGCGGTCAGGGTTATCAACTCACCGTCGTCCTGACGCAACAGCAGGTTCCCAACCTCGTCGACGCCTTCCGCTACTCCGGAATAGGTATCGTTGCCCCAAGCCACTTCGATGCGCTGGCCGGAGGTCTCCAGCAGGCTCCGCCACTCGGATATGGGGGATTGTCCTCGGTCGAGTTGCAGGTAGAGGGCGTCAAGGTCTTGAAGCAGTTGGCGCAGCAGGTCCTCCCGGGAAGCGGCCCGGCCCGCCGCAGCGTTCACACTGGTGGCTATTGCCGAGATGCCGACCGACTGGCCGGTGTCCAAAGCAACGTTAATCCCTATACCAAGCACGGCATACAACACCGAATCCCCCGCGACGGCGCTTTCGGCCAGAATGCCAGCGACCTTGCGGCCTTGTACAAGGAGGTCGTTGGGCCATTTCATTCGCGGGTCCAAGCCCGTAGTCTTTCGCACCGCTCGGGCGGCGGCGACACCTCCGATGATGGGGATAAACGGGAGCTGGTCAATTTTAGGGCGGAACAAGACCGACACCAGCAGGTTGCCTGGCTCCGACACCCAGCCGCGGCCTTGGCGGCCGCGCCCCGCCGATTGCACTTCGGCTACTACCACCGTGCCCTCTTCAGCGCCCAATTCCGCTTGCCGGGCGGCCTCGTCCATGGTGGACGTGAGTTCGGGGTAGTACAGCAGCCGCCTGCCCACCACATGGGTGAACAGCCCCTGCCGGATGGTGGCCGCTACTAAATTCGGCATGCCCAGTTCAGCATAGCGCTTTAGCCTAACGCTTTAACCCCGTTCTTTAATCTGAAGGCCGGTCGGGCCAACCCAGGGCCCGGTTGAGTTCGGCCATAGCCGCCTTAAGGTCACGGCCGCTAAGTTCCCCCAGTTGACGCAACACCAGTACCGATTGCAGGGTGGCGAGTCTGGAGCGGACCATCGCGGCACGTGGCAATTTGGCTTCCTTCCAGTCCTGAATTTGGTAGTCGCCAAGGCGGGGTGGGGCGGAAATTCGGCTGGTTATTTGGGTGACCACCAATTCGCCGGTAGCGTCGTTGTATTCTGGCGAACTGACCACCAACGCAGGGCGGCGCCGACCGCCGGCGCGTTCCTCGAAGGGATAGGCCACCAGGATTACGTCGCCAGGTTTATAGGCGGTCATAGGCCGAGTCCTCTTCGCTCAGCCAGTCGTCGGCAAAGGCCGACCCAGACGGCCCGGCGAAGTTGGCATGGGAAGCCAGTTGGCCCAGGTGCAGCTCGCGAATCGCCCTATTAGTAACCCTGTAGAAGGTCCGGCCGTCGGCGGCATGCCACAGGTCCAAGTACTCGGCGCCAACTTGCGCCCCAACCCAGGTGTGGCTCATAGAGCGCTGATCGAGCAACTCGAACAAACGCCGTTGCTCGATCGCCCCGGCCAAGTGGACCTGCTCCAGCAACTCGCTGCGAGCGTCATGGGGCCGAAGCTCGGTGGGTTCCGCCTCCATGTCCCGGAGGAGGTCCTCCAGTCGCGCCAGGGTGCGCTGAATGGAGCGGATGTAGCGGTGGGCTTGGCCGCCTTGGGCGCTGGTCATGGTGCCCTCCTTAAGTCCAAGGGGGAGCAGACCGCCGAAAGAAAGTTTACCAGCCGTGCTCCAGCCTATCTCGGAGAATTTCGGCAAGCTCAGCGACCGGTACCCGGGCTTGGTACATCGTGTCCCGCTCGCGGATGGTCACTTGGCTGTCGTCCAGGGTGTCGAAGTCGACGGTCACGCAGTAAGGAGTACCGATTTCGTCCTGCCTGCGATAGCGACGGCCGATGCTTTGGGCGTCGTCGAACTGGGTGTTGAAGTGTTTGCGCAAGGAATCGTGAATCTTGCGGGCGGTGGGCAACAGGCGCTCGTTTCGGCTCAGCGGCAAGACGGCCACCGTCACCGGGGCCAAGTCGCGATGGATGTGAGAAACGACCCTAACGGCATCTTTACCCGTTCGCCCTGAGCCTGTCGAAGGGTCGGGTTCCTCGTCATACGCATCCAGCCAGAAGGCCAACGTGGCGCGGTCCACTCCCCCTGAGGGTTCGATGACGTAGGGGTAGTAGCGCTCTTGAGCCTCGTCGTCGAAGTAACTGAGGTCCTCGCCGCTGTGGTGGGCGTGCTGCTTCAGGTCGTAGTCGGTACGGTCGGCGATGCCCTCCAACTCGGCCCAGCCCCAAGGGAACCGGTATTCAACGTCGTAGCAGTCGGTGGCGTAGTGGGCTAACTCATCCGAGCCGTGTCGGCGCAGGCGCAGGTTCTCGGGGCGGATGCCCAAGTCCACGTACCACTGGAACCGGTCCTTGACCCACCGGTCCAGCCACTCTTCGTCGGTGCCCGGCTTAACGAAAAACTCAACCTCCATCTGCTCGAACTCGCGGGTCCGGAAGGTGAAGTTGCCGGGCGTGATTTCGTTTCGAAACGACTTCCCGATCTGACCGATACCGAAGGGCAGCTTCTTGCGGGTGGAGTTCACTACGTTGGCGAAGTTGACGAAAATTCCCTGGGCCGTTTCGGGCCGGAGATAAACCTCGTGGGCGGTGTCTTCCACCGGTCCCATGAAGGTCTTGAACATTAGGTTAAAGCGGCGCGGTTCGCCGAGTTCGCCGCCGCAATTTGGGCACCGCAACTCCTTGAGCGCGGCTTCGGCGCCGGGAGACTCAGGATCGATGCCGGCGCTCTCCAACAGGTGGTCCTGCCGAAAGCGGTTGTTGCAGTCCTTGCACTCCACCAGTGGGTCGCTGAAGTTCTCGACGTGGCCGCTGGCCTCCCAAACCTTGGGGTCCATCAAGATGGCGGCGTCCAAGCCCACCATGTCGTCCCGCTCCGAGATCACCGAGCGCCACCACGCCTCTTTGACGTTTCGTTTCAGTTCGACGCCCAAAGGCCCGTAGTCCCAAGTCGACCCCAGGCCACCGTAGATTTCGCTGCTCTGAAAGATGAAACCCCGGCGCTTGGACAAAGACAGAATCTTGTCCATGTCGGCGTAGGGCAGAAAGCGGGCCAATGGGTACCTCCTGAGGGGTCGGAACCGAGGCTGGATGAAATCGCCACCAGACTAACGGAATAGTACAATTTTAGGAACGATATTGAGGTTACCAATTCCCCTTGGGGATGTAAACCAGAGTGGCGACGGTTCAAAAAGGAAACTAGACTTCTGGTTGGAGAGGCTGACCGTCAACCGTCATCGGCAGCTGCAACCGCACGGTGTCCGCCAAGCTCTCGGCTCGTAGCTCTTCCAGCTTCACGTAGCGGGCGTCCATGACCTCGGCGATGGGTAGGGCGAGGCCCAGTTTGATGTAGCCGTCCTCGGTATCCACCACGACGGATGGTATCCGCCCTTCTCGGATGATGGCGGCTGCGATTTTGGCCTCCTCAGCGGCTGCCGAGGTAGCGCCCGATGAAAACCCGCCTGCGGCGGCGGAGACATTTGCCCGGCCGTCTGATAGCAGGACAATCAGAGGCAGCACGTCACGGTCTTTGATTCGTTCGGTCTCGATCACTTCTAATGCCTTGAAGAGTCCGCTGCTCAGTGGAGTCCGGCCGCCGGTGGGCATATCTTGGAGGTGCACTTGGGCGAGGTCTACGCTATTGGTGGGAGGGAGCAGCAGGCCGGCGCTGGTGCCTCGAAAAGAGATCAGGCCCACCCGGTCACGTCTCTGGTAGGCGTCAAGCAGCAGCGAGAGGATGGCCCCTTTGACCGCCACCATGCGGCGTTGGGCCCCCATCGAGCCACTGGCATCCACTACGAACAAGACCAAGCTGCCGGCCTTGCTCTCCCGCACCTTTTGGCGGATATCCCAAGGCTCCACCAACACGCCAGCGCCGGTGCCTTCAGGTGACGATGTCGCGGCGCGCCGCCCTTCCTGATGGGGTGCGGCGACCCTTAGGGTAGCGTCCAAGGCCAGGTCCTTGGCTTTACCTTGGGGCTGATTGGCCCGAACGTAACGGCCCGAGGACGAATCGGTGATGGTGGTGCTGCGGCGTCCGGATGCCCGGCGCGCTCTACGGTCCGGCGGCTGAAGGCTCAAGGAGCGGACCGAGAAGGGCGTGCCGACCTCGAACAACTGGTCCTCGGGCTGGGAACCCGTTCCGGTTGGAGGGTCCGACTCTTCGGGTTCGTCCGCCACCGAAGAATCCGTGTCATCCAAATCTAGGTCGGAATCCGGAGGGTCGGAATCGCCCTCGTTCTGGCTGTCGTCGTGAGAGGAGTCTTCGGGCTCGCGTGGATGGTTCTGGTTTTGGAACTCCTCGATCATAGAGTCGAGTTGCTCCGTGACCAGGTTGGGCTGCTGGAAGGGCTGTCGGCGCTGGCGGTGGAGCAGGGCCAGGAACGCTGCTTCCCGAACGTCTTCGGCTGTGACCTGAGTTCGGTCTTCGTAGGCGGCAATGGTGCTGGCGGTCTTGTACATGACGATGTCGCCTCGCATCCCGTCCACTTCGTACTCGGCGCAGATGGAGGTTATTAGCTTCAGAATTTCTTCACCGACGCGCACCTGGGGAAGCAACGCCTGGCTGCGCAGGATTCGCGTTCGCTCCGCTTCTTCCGATTGGAACCACCGGTCCATGAAGGTTTGAGGGTCCGCTTCGTAATCGATTCGGCGGCGCACCACCTCCTGACGTTCCTCAGGAGAGAAGCTGCCGTCCACCTCCACAGCCAGTCCGAACCGGTCCAACAACTGTGGGCGTAGATCGCCTTCCTCGGGGTTCATCGTGCCCACCAGAATGAACTGTGCCTGGTGGGTTACCGAGATGCCCTCTCGCTCCACGTAGTTGCGGCCCATGGCGGCGGCGTCCAAGAGGATGTCTACCAAGTGGTCGTTCAGCAGGTTAACTTCGTCGATGTATAGGATTCCCCGGTGGGTCGACGCGATGAGGCCCGGCTCGAAAACCCGAGTACCCGTTTTGATGGCCTGCTCGATGTCCAGGGAACCCACCAACCGGTCTTCGGTCGCGCCCACCGGCAGGTCTACGATGGGTACCTGGCGCGTCACGGTGAGGGAATCTCCCGAGTCCCGGTCGCTCGGGTCGCAGCGCTGGCATAGTCCCTGCCGGTTTTCCGGCTCGCAGTTGTAGGGGCAGCCCTGCACCACCACGACTTCAGGCAGCAAAGCGGCCAGGGAGCGGACCGCCGTAGATTTGGCGGTCCCTTTTTTGCCACGCACCAACACTCCGCCGATCTTGGGATTGACGGCGTTTAGGAGCAATGCCCGCTTCATCGACGTCTGAGCTACGATGGCGGTAAAGGGAAAACGGGGTTCAGTTCGTTCGACCAATTATGCGGCTCCGGTTCTTGCGGTTCTGGTCCTGTGGATAGGTCCGGCCTGTTTCGCCGGGCAAGTTTAACATCTCGGCGTGGGCGTTTTGCCTAGAACCCACTGCCACCCGGCGCTTCCAGTTCCACCGCAGCGGAGTGGCCGTTGGAGTGGTGGGCCTGATTTCCGTTCTGATGCCTGTTGAGGAAGAAAGTAATGCGGGGACGGCCGGTCAACGGATCTGTGCTTACCGAAGACCCCACGCCGAAGACATTTTCAATCAGATCAGGTTGTAGCACCTGGTGGGGCGGGCCAGACGCGACGATCCTCCCGCCATCAATTACATGGATAGCATCGCAGTAGCCAGCGGCGATGTTCAGGTCGTGGAGCGCAGCCAGAGTCGTGATGCCCAGGCCTCTAACTAGGTCCATTGTTTCCAATTGATAACGGATGTCCAGATGGTTGGTCGGTTCGTCCAACACTAGGAATTGCGCCTGCTGGGCCAGCGTCCGCGCGATTATGACCCGTTGCTTCTCGCCGCCGGACAGGGTGTTGAAGTTTCGGCTGGCGAAGCCGGCCATTCCTACGCGCTCTAGAGCATCCCAGATAATCGCATGGTCGTCGGCGGTGTCCCGGTCAAACATTCCTTTGTGAGGGTTCCGTCCCATGGACACAATCTCTTCCACGGTGAACTGGAAATCGCTGGGGTGCTCCTGCAGGACCACAGCGGTGCGCCGGGCCGACTCTTGGCTGCCCAACTGCCGGAGGTCGTCCCCGTCGAGTGAAATACTGCCGGAGTCGGGACGCAGCATCCGGTAGACGCAACGTAGCAGGGTGGACTTTCCGCTTCCGTTGGGTCCGATCAGACCCACCAAGGAGCCCGGCTCGATCTCGAGGGACACGTCCTCGAGGATGGGCGTCCCATCGACGCTCCAGCAGACCCCTTCGACTTGCACTCTCACTAGAGTTGCCCTCCGAAGGCCTGACGCCGCCAGCGCAGTAACCACAGGAAGAACGGCGCGCCGACGAGGGCCGTGATCACGCTCACCGGGAGTTCTTGGGGCTGCACCACGGTACGGGCGGCGACATCGACCCAGATGAGGAAGATAGCGCCAGCCAGGGCGCTTGCCGGGAGCACCAACCGGTGGTCGGAGCCAACGACCAACCGGACGATGTGCGGCATCATCAGGCCGACAAACCCGATGGCGCCAGCCACCGCAACCATAACACCGGTGAGTAGCGCCGTGAGAACCAGCAACTGCCGCCGGAACGCCTGAGTGTCTACACCCAAGGTTGTGGCGGTCTCCTCGCCGGCCAACAGCGCGTTCATCGCCCGGTACTTCAAGGCCAGCATCGAGATACCGAATAACAAAGCGGCGGCCGGGAGGCCCAAATAGTCCCACTCGGCGCCGGAGAGGGTCCCCAGCATCCAAAAGAGCACCACCCTGATTGCCCGGTCGTCGCCCATGAACAAAAGGAAGCTGGTCACAGCGGAGAGGATGTAGGCGGTGGCGACCCCGGCGAGAATCAGGCGGGTGGGGGAGATGCGGCCGCCCGTCTGGGCCATGGCGAAGACGATGACAAACGACCCTACGGCCCCGGCGAAGGCCAGAATGGACAGAGAGTAGGGCTCGAAGAAGTTGATGCCCAACATGATCACTAGGACAGCGCCAACAGAAGCCCCGGAGGAGGTGCCCAGCAGGTAGGGGTCGGCCAACGGATTGCGGACGGTGGCCTGCATGGTCGCGCCGACGACCGCCAAGCCTGCGCCCACAATACCGGCGAGTAGCACCCGAGGCAACCGGATCAGCCACACGATGTTGTCCTGTCCTGTGGTCCAGTCGCCTTGGGCCAGGCCGGCCATGTGGGACAGAATGATCTGCCACACCGTTACCGGGGAGATGTATACCGGGCCGATGGTCACCGCTAGGGTCATCGACAACAGTGTTACCGCCGCCAGTACGGCAACCACCGGGGCCACGCCAATGCGACGGGACGCTAAGCGTTCCGGTTCCCCGGGCAGGGGCCCGGCTCCGCCCGTGGTTCCCGGGGCTTTAGCATTTTGGGTGCGGTCCTTTAGTACTCTCATGCCAGATGGTCCGGTTATGGGAACCGGTCCGGGTAGATTCCTTCGGCCAACTTCCGAATCGCGGCCGGGTTTCTGACGCCGGGCACCAGGGAGGTGAACTGCAACACCACGAAGCGCTGTTCTTTGACGGCGGTGATGTCAGTGTAGGCGGGATTGCTCAACAGAAGATCAATCTTTTCTTGGGAAGTGGACCACACCGCCTCGGTTAGGACGATTACCTCCGGGTCTCTAGCGATGACCTCTTCCCAGTTTACCGTGCTCCATCGTCCGTTGACGTCGGCGAAGATATTTACACCGCCGACAGTTTCGATGAGTGTGGTGAACATGGAGCAACATGATGCGGTGTACGGCGCGTCGTCTCCGGAGTCATATATGAATACCCGTAGCGGTGTTTCAGAGGCGATCGTTGGGGAGGAGATCAGAATGCTTTCGACATTGGCCACATCTTGTCGCAACGAAGCGACCAGCACTTCGGCCCGGTCCGACACGCCGAAAATCCGGCCGATGTTCCTGATATCGGTGTACACGTCTTCCAGGGTGTCTGCGGACTCCTCGCAGATCGCCGCTGTCAGGTACGACCCGATGCCCAATCCCTTCAGGGCGTCTTGTGAACCGGCAACGTCATTCCCGAACGAACTGGAGAACCCTCCGTAAACAAAGTCGGGTTCTTGCGCCAGGATTACCTCCTTGGAGGGGTACTCTTCGGCGAGTATCGGGATCGAATTGTAGGCGGTCAGGTACTTGGGAAGTATCTGGTCATCAATGTAGGCGGTCCCAATCATGCGGTCTTCCAAGCCCAAGGCCAGCATTATCTCGGTCGCATGTTGGTTGAGGGTAATAGCCCGGGAGGGCGCCTCATTGTAGGTGAGGCTGATCTGCCCCACCCCGATGTCGGCGTCGCTCCCGGTGGTGGTGGCGCAACTCTCGATAGTCAACGGAGTGTACACCGCTTGGGCAGGGGTCGGGTTCATTGCGGTGGGTACAGCGGAGGAAGTAGCGCTGCCCCCACATGAGGTTATCAAAACGGCAGTAGCAAGCGCGCCCAGTGCCAGGATTAGACGCCATGAAACCATTTTTTCAGTCGACTCCGAGCGATCTAGGAATAGGAATGTGCGGCGCCGGAAAGCGTCTGGTGTTCCGTTGCGGGTTTGTAGGCGTAATCGTCGACGGTCTTGCCGCCAATGAAATGCTCTTGGATTATTCGGTCCACGGCTTCCTCGTCCAGTCCGCAATACCAGGTGCCCTCGGGATAGACGACCATCACCGGCCCCAAGTTGCACGGGTACAAACAACCAGTCCTGGCGGCCAGGACGTGGTCCTGCCCTTCGTCCAATCCTTCTTCTTCGAGCCGCTTTCGCAGGTAGGCGCCCAGTTCGCCGGCGCCGGCGGCGGTGCATCGTGGGCCCTGGCAATAGAGGACGTGGTAGGAGTGAAGCGGGATTACAGACCAGTCGGGATCGGCCCCATCGAGATCGGCAGGACCGATGGCCGGGTTCTGCTGCGACAGCGGTTTGCCGGAATCGAACGCTCGCGTTACCAGGTCATTCACCGCCTCGGCGATTGTAGGATGCCCGGCCAGAGCCTCTGCGAACGTTATCTGAAGAGGCGAACCGGACTGCCGCAACCAACGCCTGGCCACGAACCGAAGCCATTTGCGGGTGGCGGCTTCTACCGGTATGAATGCCGGCATGACGACCACGTTCTGCATGCCCGTCCCAGCGCAGGAATCGAGGGCCCGCGTAAGGGAATTCTCGCCTTGTTCTAGCAGCGCTTCGACAACGAACGCATCCAGCCCCGACGAGCGCAAGCTGGCGGCCAGGGCGGCCAGTTCCTCTCCGGGTTGCCCGGAATAGAGGCTGCCGCGGCCCACGAGAATAACGCCAGGCCTGGATGCCGAGTGGTGCTTCATGAGGCTCCCGGAGTACAAACTTGAGGACTGCCTATATTGCTATCCATCTCATGTCTGACCAACAGCAGATATTTGGCAACAAAAAAGCCTGACACTTCGGTCAGGCTCAATCGTCGAATGACTCATACCCCCTTCCGCGAAGTGTATAAAGCCAAGCTTGAAGGCAGGTCTCCTGGCTTCTGGGATCGTCACCCACTCGCCTTCCCACCCCGGTAACATCGGGACAGTGGCTCGCTTCCTGGGATAGAGGGGACTACCAGTTACAGTGGCGGGACCGCGCCGGACTCACACCGGCTTCCCTATTAATCCCGACTCGGTCGGGACACCTTCCAGCTTATTTCAGTTGTTAATCCCGGCCTCCTGTCAGCGTTGTGATCCAGGGGCCGCGTGGGAATATTAGCTGGTTCGCCGACTGTGGTCAATAGAATTGAGTTCCCCGCTGGGCAACACTGATCTTCAGTCTGACGGGGCCGGCTGGCGTGGCCGCTTGACGAAGACGATGCCTTCCCGTCCGACGTAGCGGTCCCGCATTTCCTCGAATGCCCGGAACTTTTCCGGCTGAAACTCGGTCCGCTGGTATTCGCTGTCTAGGTAGGGATTGGGGAAGTAGCCGCGGAGCAGGGTTTCTTCCTTGTCGTCTGTGTCGTTGGAAAACCGCACGTAAAACGACAGAGAGTCGCCGTGGCTTTCCGCCTCCACAAACTGGATTCCGGTGACTTGGTCAATGTCGATGTGGAAGTGCCAGTTGTCGGCCTCGACAGTTACGAAGCCGCCGCTAACCTCTGGCTCTTTGATGCCCTTGGAGTTGTTTTCGCTGACCACGGTACCGCCACCGACGACCCACATGACCGCTTCGTCCTTGGACAGTTCGTTAATGATCTCCAACGTCGATTCCACGTTCTCCTCCCGGTCCGAACAACTCTCCGCAATTAGGTTATATACACTTTCCAGTCAGGTCCAGGTAATGTCATTCCGAATCTGCCGCAGGCAGGCGAGAAATCTCATTCCCCAAGTTCTTCGAGTGTCGGACGGCAACAGACTGTCGTGCCGACACGTACAGTTGCAACCCACGTACAGTTGCAACCAAGGACATTAGACCCCTCGCTTCACTCGGGGTGACAAGAGTAGTCCCAGAGTGACAGTAGTTCCGGAGGGACAATCCTAAACTCACATGCAGCTTGCTGCCATTAGCTATCGGGCCTGTGGTCTCCGTTCCTGACGGGCTTCCAAGTCGGCCTCCAATTCCAGGTACATCTGTTGGAGCCGTTCCTTCATGTCGGGGGGCGGCGACTCCCACAACCCCCGTTCGATGGCCTCCAGCAAACGCTCGACGATATCCCGAAGCGCCCAAGGGTTGCTCTGCTGGAAGAACTTCTGGGTTTCCGGGTCGAATACGTAGGACTCGGTGACGTTTTCGTACATCCAGTCCTCTATCACCTGGGCCGTGGCGTCGTAGCCGAACATGTAGTCCACGGTGGCCGAGAGCTCGAATGCGCCTTTGTAGCCGTGGCGCTTCATGGAGTCGATCCACTTTGGGTTGACCACCCGGGTGCGGAACACTCGTCGGGCCTCGTCCTCCAGCTTTCTGACCCTCGCCCGGGTCGGGTCTGAGCTGTCGCCGAAGAACTGTTGCGGGTTCTTGCCGGTGAGCGCTCTCACGGTGGCAATCATGCCGCCGTGGTACTGCATATAGTCGTCGCTGTCGAAGATGTCGTGCTCCCGATTGTCTTGGTTCTTGGCGGCAACCACGATCTGGCTGAAGCGCCGCCGAAACTCGTCCCTAGCGTGGACGCCGAAGTCCTGGCGGGTGTAGGCGTAGCCGCCCCAAGCGGTATATACCTCGGCCAAGTCTTGAACCGTCTCCCAGTTGCGTTCGTCCAAGACAGGCAGGATCCCGGCGCCATAAGTACCCGGTTTGCTTCCGAAGATACGGTACAGCGCCTTAGGCTCGGAAGGAGCGCCGGAAGCAACGTCTGGCGCAGCGGCCAAGTCCTCTTGCAGGTGTTTGATGATCATGTTGTCGTCTGGGGACTCGTCTTGGGCCGCCGCCAGTTCCACCGCTTGGTCCAAAAGGTCTATCAAGTTGGGGAAGGCGTCCCGGAAAAAGCCGCTGATCCGGACGGTTACGTCGATGCGCGGACGGCCTAACTCCTCCAAGGGAATAACTTCCAGGCCGGTGACCCGGCGGCTCTCCGGCTGCCAGACGGGCCGGATGCCCAGTAGGCTCAAGACCTGGGCCAAGTCGTCGCCGTGAGTTCGCATGGCGGAGGTGCCCCAGATCACCAGCCCGACCATCTCGGGGTAGGCGCCCTCTTCCTCCAGGTAAACCTGCAACAGGGCGTCGGCCAGGGCGGTCCCCATCTCCCATGCGGCGGGCGACGGTATGGTCTTGGGGTCGACTGAATAGAAGTTGCGGCCGGTGGGCAGGATGTTGGCCATGCCGCGAGTGGGCGCGCCGCTGGGGCCTGCAGGCACGAACTGGCCGTTCAAACCCCGGAGCAGGTTGCCGATTTCATCGGTGGTCCGGAGCAGCGCCGGATGGAGGGTCTCGGCCACATAGGCAAGCACCTGCTCGGTCTGACGGTCCGGCTTTTTCAGAATTTCTTCCACTACCCCGGGAACGTCTTCCTTGCGGAAACCCCGTTGCTGGAGGTTGGTGTAGGCGGCGCGGCTGAGTTCTTCCAGCCGTTCCACCACTTCTCCTTGAGTACGCGGTGGCCCGTCGCCATTGTTATTGAGTACGGCAGGCGCCGACCCTTTCAGGGGCTGACCGGGCTCGGCCAGCAACCCGGCGTAGTCCATATCGAGGGCTTCGGCCAGCGCCCGGCGCAGGCTTGGAATGCTGCCGGTGTCCAGCCTGGTCAACGAAGACAGCAAACCGATGAGTTGCTCGTCTTGGGGCACTTGGCCCAGGGTATGGAGCCCATCCCTAATCTGGGCGTCCTTGAGCTCACAAAGATAACCGTCGATGTGGAGCAGAAATACCGGAAAGTCGTCGGGGCGTTCATCGACGCCCAGGTCGCGGTCCAGGTCGGCCTGGCGCACCAACTCCCATATCTGCCCCTCGAGCAAAGGCAGCTTGGCCGGGTCCAGGGTCTGACACTGGTAGTGTTCGTCCAGCAACTGCTCCAACCGGGCGATGTCGCCGTAGCTGTCGGCGGTGGTCATGGCGGGGATGAGGTGGTCGACGATGGTGGCGTGGGCCCGGCGCTTGGCCTGCGCGCCCTCCCCCGGGTTGTTGATGATGAACGGGTAGAAAAGGGGCACGTCTTCCAATGCCACCTCGGGATAGCAGGCGTTGGACAGACCAATGCCCTTACCCGGCAGCCACTCCAGCGTCCCGTGCTTGCCAACGTGGATCATGGCATCGGCTTGGAATACGTCGCGGACCCAGCGGTAGTAAGCGATGTAGTGGTGGGTGGGCGCCAGGTCCGGACTGTGGTAGATGGCTATGGGGTTTTCCCCAAAACCGCGGGGCGGTTGCAGGCCCACGAACACGTTGCCCAAGTCGATGCCGGCGATGGCCAAGTCGTCGCCGGTGCGGTAGACCCGCCCAGGTGGTTCACCCCAGGCTTCGGTCATTTGGTTTTGGACTGATTCGGGCATCGCCGCGAACCACTGGCGGTACTGCCTTGAGGTTACGTGGCCTGCCGCCAGCCGGAGTTGCTCTTCGGTCAGGGTGTCGGTGTCGTTGCTGCAACGCTCGATGATCCGCCGGACCAGTTCGTCGCCGTCGTCCGGAATGTCTGTGACATAGTACCCGGCTTCCTTCATTGCGTTCAGAACGTGGATCACCGACGCTGGCGTGTCCAGTCCCACGGCGTTCCCAACCCTGGCGTCTTTGGTGGGGTAGTTGCTCAGGATGATGGCGACCCGCTTTTCCGGGTTGGGCTTCAGTCGCAGCCGCGCCCATTTCAGGGCCAGCCGGGCCAGAAAGTCGATGCGGTCGGGCCGAGGCAGGCTACGTTGGAGCCTCGCTTCGAAGCCGTGGGCGACCTGTGAGGGTACCTCTTCTTTAAATGAAATGGGGACGGTAATGATCCGGCCGTCGAACTCGGGGAGGGCGACGTTCATTGCAGTATCTATGGGTCCCAACCCCAGGGAGCTTTGTTGCCAGGCTTCTTCGCTTCCGGTGCTGAAAATGCCTTGGATGATCGGCACGTTTAGCTTGTCGAGATAGTCGACTTGAGGACCGGTAGCCACCGAGGTCGTCGGCCCGTCCTGGGTCAGGTCCGTCATGGACATGCCCATGGTGTTGATCACGCAGTGTGCCCTGGGCTCACCCGCGGCATCGCAAAGGATTTCGGAAAAAGTCCTGTTGGCTTGACCGTCGCCTTCCGGATTGTGTTTCAAGCTGAAGGAATATATAGGCAGCACGTTTGCGTCTAGTTCCTCCAACCGGCGAACCAGCGCGTCGACGGCCTGGAGGTTGCCGCTCATCCAGTGGGCCCGGTAGAAGAGGACGGCGATGCTGGGCTTGCCGGCGACGAACCGCCGTTCCACAAAACTCTCGACATCTACGCCGTCGGGCTCGTCGGGGTGGTAGACGCCCTCCCAGGGCACTTCGGCTGGGGCTTCGTGGCCGTAGTCTGTTCCCAGGTAGGAGTCGCTGAGGAACAGGAAGAGGTTTTGGAAGTTGGGTACGCCACCGCGGATCAGGTAGGAAAATACAGTGTCCAGTTCCGCAGGTGGCACCGAGCATGCCGTAACCAGTTCTTGGTCCCACTCTTGGTGGCCGGGGCAGGCGATAAGGGGCAACCCGCGCTCCCGGCAGATGCGCACCAGCGGATCAAAAGTCTCCGGCATCGCCCTTTTGCCGCCCAGCAGCCGCAAAACTACAACGTCGGCGTTGGCGGCGGCGTCCAGCAGCGCCTGCTGCTCACTTGCACCGGTTAGGTACACAGGGTTAAAGGCCTTAACCGCCGGGAAGCCGTCGGGCAGGCTTTCCAAGGCTCGGCCGGCGGTCAAAATATCGGTGTCGGCGGTGGTGACAAACAGGATGGAACCAGGGTCTGCCATAGACTACCTATAGGCGTCCCATGAAGGGATGGCCGTTGAAAATCCTTTTTGATTGTTTTTGACGAAAACGGTCTCTCGAGGATTAACGTGAAATCACCCGGGGAAAATTATACCGGGTGGCTCTCAGGACGGCCAAAGACCATGATGGTCAAATCGCTGAACTCTTCGGTGATTGCCGCGCACTCTTCGAGGGTGCCCTTCCAGGTCTGTTCGCCGTCCAGCGTCAAGCGCTGGTACACCGTCAAGACCCGCTCCGGTGTTATCCCCTCATCGATTAGTCCGCTGGCGATGGCTGGCGGCATCAAGTCAAACGGCCGTGGCAACAAGACTATATGACGGCGTCCTTCTCTCAGGTAGTGGACCAATTCCTCCAGAGCTGTTCCCGACCCCTCGCGCCGGTGAAGAGTGATGAACAGGCTGTCTTCCAAAGGAATGCCGGTGCGGGCCATGGCTATCTGGACCGAGCTGATCCCAGGGACCAGTTCGACCTTGCTGGCCCGCTTGGATACCCGTTCTAGCAACTCCATTGCGGAAACGTTTAGGTCGCCCCAGCAGCAGACCGCGAGTTTGCGGCCTTTTTTGGCTTCGTCCACCGCATACTCCAAGACGTCCTCTTGGTCCCGGTAGGTCATGGGGCAGACCTCAGCGTGTTCCGTCCACTGGCTGACCACGTTTAGGACAGTCGTGAAACCGGCCACAAGGTCGGCCTGCTCCAGGGTTTGTTGTCCTTTGAGAGTGAGGAAGCCGCTGTCGCCGGGCCCGACTGCAACAATCGTGACCGCCGGTCCTGTGGGGTCGCTGGAACTCGTCATGGGAGTATCATCTGCAGCCTATTGGGGAGTGGGAGCATCGGGAGGGATGAGCCCTTCGTCGCGCAGTTCCTGCCACAATGCTGATGGGATCGGATGTGCGATCATTTGAAAATTCTCTTCGGCCTCTGCCAGGGAGCGGGGACCAGGTATTGCCGCAGCCACCGCCGGGTGGGCCAGTACGAATTGCAGGGCGGCTGCCTTCAGGGGGACATCGTAATGGAGGCAGACCGCGTTGCACCGCCTGGCCTGCTCCAGAACTTCTGCTGTAGCTGGCAAGTAGTTGAACGTCGCCGTCTCCGTGAGGTCGGAAGCCAGAATTCCGCTGTTGTATGGACCTCCGATGATTACGCTG
The DNA here is from genome assembly GCA_965247605.1 of Dehalococcoidia bacterium. Taxonomy (GTDB): domain Bacteria; phylum Chloroflexota; class Dehalococcoidia; order Lucifugimonadales; family UBA3495; genus VXOI01. Next base: position 186,990 of record CBDFHM010000012.1, read on the forward strand.
ATGTTCCTTTCTTGGCACAGGGGAAGAAATTCTGGCAACGCCGTGTGGTCGAGCAGCGTGTAGCGGCCCGCCAGTAAAAAGCAGTCGAAGTCGCCTTCCCTTGCCAATCTGGCTTCCATTTCCCATTGGTTCATTCCGGCGCCGATCGCGCTAACTACCTTTTGAGACCTCAACTCGGACAGGGCCTTGTAGGCCCCTTCCATGGCCTGGTCGAAGTGGTTGTCTGGGTCGTGAATCAATAGAATATCAACGTTATCGAGGTTCAGCCGTTTAAGACTCCCCTCAAAAACGCGCATTACGGTGTCGTAGTCGTAGACGTACGGCATGCCGGTCGCCCCGCTTGGTCCAATAACCGCTCCTACCGGCGCAGGGTGGTCAGGTTCCAGCAACCGGCCGACTTTGGTGGAGATGGTGAAGCTGGAGCGAGGGATTGCAGAGAGAACCTTGCCATACCGTTGTTCGCTGACCCCTCCGCCATAAACCGGAGCGGTGTCGAAGTACCGGACGCCTAATTCCAGGCATTTGTTCAACGTTTCGGCGGCCTCTTCATCCGTCGAAGACCGCCCAATCGCCACGCCTCCGATCCCCAATCTGGAAACCTTCAGTCCTGTCTTGCCGATCTCGGCCAATTCTAAGGGGTCCATAACTTCCTCCGGCCCGGCTGCCGAGATGGTACCAAAGCTTTCAGCCGTCAGCAATCAGCGGTCAGGCCGAGATATCTGAAAGCTGACGGCCGATCACTGAAAGCTGCTTCCTGTTCCATTGACATTCGATACCAGGACTTGGTAAAGTTATCACTCGCCTCCAGTCTGGCGAGCAGGGATTTCCCTATGCCTACCGTTAATCAACTAATTAGGAAGGGCCGTAAGCCGGTCCGTAAAAAGACCAAGGCACCGGCCATGCATTGGGTCCAGAACTCCCTGCGGAACAGGGTCAAATGGGGCCCGGGCTGCCCACAGCGACGGGGTGTCTGCATACAAGTTCGCACCATGACGCCCAAGAAACCCAATTCGGCGCTGCGCAAGATCGCCCGTGTCCGGTTGACCAACGGGATGGAAGTCACCGCCTATATCGGCGGAGAAGGGCATAACCTCCAAGAGCACTCGGTGGTGTTGATACGTGGCGGAAGGGTGAAAGACCTGCCGGGTGTCCGCTATCACGTGATCCGTAGCGCCCTCGACTGTGAAGGGGTGCAGGACCGTCGACAGGGCCGCAGCAAATACGGAGCCACCAGGCCTCGCGCCTAACCGGCTTCCGTACCTTTCTAACCGGACCCTTGGGTCAGACTCCTGGGATTTTCATGGGACTAATTGCAGGTGTAATAGTCTATGTCTAGAAGACGACGTGCCGAACGCCGAATAATCGCGCCGGACCCACGCTTCAACAACGTGGAATTGGCCCGTTTTATCAACCGGCTAATGATGCGCGGAAAGAAAACGGTCGCCCAGCGGATTACTTACAACGCGTTCAACATTATCCAGGAGGAGTCCAGCAGGGAACCCCTGGAAGTTTTTCAGCAGGCGCTTAGAAACGCCACGCCCCAGGTGGAAGTCCGCCCCAAGCGTGTGGGCGGGTCAACCATCCAGGTGCCAACGGAACTACGTACCACCCGCAGTGAGGCGCTTGCCATGCGCTGGCTCATTAGAGGAGCCAGGTCCCGTAACGGGATGCCGATGCGACGGGGACTGGCTCAAGAATTGATGGAAGCCTCTCGCGGCGAGGGATCGGCGGTCCGTCGGAGGGAGGAATTGCATCGGATGGCTGAGGCCAACCGCGCTTTTGTACATTACCGCCGGTAATCTAGACCGGTAGTCTACATGTGTAAGGTAGCCCGCCTAAACCCAGTGCCCCGTGATGGAAGACAAGTTCCCGATAGACAGGATTAGAAATATAGGCTTTATCGCCCATATCGACGCAGGTAAAACCACAGTCACCGAACAGGTGCTCTTTGCCACAGGCCGCATCCACCGCGTTGGCGGTGTAGACGACGGCACCACCGCCATGGACTGGATGCCCCAAGAAAAAGAACGGGGCATCACCATTACCGCCGCCGCCACCAGCACCTACTGGCGCGACTGTCGCATCAATATCATAGATACCCCCGGCCACGTCGATTTCACTGCCGAAGTGGAACGCAGTCTGCGTGTGCTTGACGGGGGTGTTGTTGTTTTAGATGCCGTCGCCGGGGTGCAGTCCCAGTCTGAAACCGTGTGGCGCCAGGCCGACACCTACTTCGTCCCCCGGATCTGCTTCGTAAATAAGATGGACCGGGTCGGCGCCAGCTACGAGCGCACCATTGATTCCATCCGCCGCCGCCTCAAGGGCAACCCGGTGCCTATTCAGTTGCCCATGGGCGTCGAGGCCGATTTCTGTGGCACCATCGATCTAATCGGTTGCCGTGCCACCGTCTACCCCAACGGCGAGAAAAACAGCAGTAGCGCCGACGGCCACCAGGAAGTTCCGGTGCCGCCGGAGTTCGAAGATGAGTTTCAACGCTACCGCCAAACAATGATCGAGAAAATCGTTGAAACGGATGAGCAGTTGCTGATCCGTTATCTTGAGGGCGAAGAACTGGACGAAGACGCCCTGCGCGGGGCCCTCAGGAAAGCGACAATCGAGCGCACACTGATACCGGTGTTGTGCGGCAGCGCGATGTACGGGAAGGGCGTTCACCCGTTACTGGATGCGGTTCTCCACTATCTTCCTTCTCCGGCGGATGTTCCTCCGGTGGAGGGAATCGACCCCAAGACCGATGAAACCGAACTCCGCTACCCGGACGAAGATGGGCCTTTGGCCGCGCTGGCCTTCAAGGTTGCGACCGACCCATACGTCGGCCGGTTGGTGTTCCTTAGAGTGTATTCCGGCACCGTCAAGGCCGGCGCCGGCGTAAACAACGTTTCGCGTAAAGGCCGCGAGCGCTTGGGCCGTCTGCTTCGAATGCACGCCAATCACCGTGAGGAATTGGAAGAGGTCACGGCTGGCGAAATCTGCGCTGCCGTGGGACTGAAAAACACCTTCACCGGCGATACCATCGGGACCGACTTCAAGCCGGTGATTTTGGAGCCGCCAAAGTTCCCGGCGCCGGTTGTGTCGGTGGCCATCGAACCAATGACCCGGATCGATCAAGACCGCCTGACCGACGCCCTGCGCAAGCTGTCCGACGAAGACCCGACCTTTATCGTCCGTTTCAATGAGGAAACGGGGCAAACAATAATGTCGGGAATGGGAGAACTGCACCTCGAAGTGCTGGTCGACCGGATGCGCCGTGAGTTTAACGTGGAGGCCCAAGTGGGTCGCCCGCGGGTTTCCTACCGCGAGACCCTGACCAAGACCTACCGTTCGGAAGGCCGGTTCGTGCGCCAAACCGGCGGTCACGGGCAGTTTGGTCACGTGATTCTGGACCTCGAACCTCTCGAACGCGGAGAAGGCATTCAGTTCCAAAACTCCATAAAGGGCGGAGCCATACCCCAAGAGTACATTTCCGCCGTGGAAAAAGGAGTTAGAGAGGCGCTGGACAACGGCCCACTGGGCGGGTATCCTCTGGTTGACCTAAAGGTGTCCTTGGTGGACGGAAGCTACCACCAGGTCGACTCCTCCGAGTTGGCGTTTCGTAGCGCTGGCGTGTTGGCCATCCGGGAAGGGGCCAGGAAGGGCGCACCGGTGCTCCTCGAACCCATCGCCGAATTGGAAGTGGTGACGCCGGGAGAGTTCCTGAGCGACGTAATCGCCGATCTTGGAACGCGGCGCGCCCAAATCCGTACGATCGAGGGCCAAGAAGACGTTCAGACCCTACGGGCGATGGTGCCTCTGGGGGAGACCTTCTCCTATACCACCGCGCTTCGTTCCGCTACTCAAGGGCGGGCCTCCTACACCATGGAGTTCCGCTACTACGAGCCGGTGCCAGAGGGCATACTCAAGACATTAGTCAACGTTTGACCAAATACGAATAAATGGGGAGCCGGGGCTGAATTAGCCCTGACGGCACTAAAGAAACGTATGGTAACTAGGCAAAAAGTCCGGATTATTCTCAAGGCGTTCGACCACAAGATGCTGGATCTTTCCACCGGTCAGATCGTGGAAACGGCCGAACGGACCGGTGCCAGAGTCGCGGGGCCGGTACCTTTGCCTACCCACATACGCCGCTTCTGCGTGATTCGCGGCCCTCACGTCGACAAAGACTCCAGAGAACATTTCGAGATACGGACCCATAAGCGCCTTATCGATATTCTGGAACCTACATCTAAGACTATCGACTCGTTGACGAGGCTCAATTTGCCAGCTGGCGTCGATATCTCGATTAAACTCTGAGAACCGGCAAACTCTAAGAACGGCAGGCCATAGGGCAGGCAATTAATGCTTCAGGGATTCCTAGGTAAAAAGATCGGCATGACCCAGATATTCCGGGAAGACGGAATGGTGGTCCCGGTTACGCTAATCGAGGCTGGGCCCTGCATTGTGACCCAGATCAAGACCAAAGAGACCGATGGTTACGAAGCCGTTCAGCTTGGGTTCGGCGAAGTGAAACGGCGGAACAAGCCTCTTAGCGGCCATTTGAAGAACAGCCGCCTCAGTCGCTATCTGCGGGAAGTTGTGGCCGACGATCCGACCGAATTCACTGTGGGCCAGACCGTCGGGGTCGATATATTTGAGGCCGGGGAAAAGGTTGATGTCATCGGACGGTCCAAAGGGCGGGGCTTCGCCGGAGTGATGAAACGCCACGGGTTCGCCGGCGGTCCTCGTACTCACGGTCAGTCAGACCGCGCTCGGGCTCCCGGGTCCATCGGTGGTGGCACCACCCCTGGCAAAGTGTTCAAAGGAATGAAAATGGCGGGCCACATGGGCGACCGCCGCATAACCGTGAAGGGTCTGGAAGTAGTCGGCGTGGACACAGACCGCAACATTCTGATGGTTAAGGGCGGCGTGCCCGGAGCACCCAACGGCCTGCTCCATATACGCCGGGCTGGAGCGTAGGGCGGCGGCAACTCATGCGAGTAGCAGTAAAAAACCAAGCTGGCGAAACCCTGGAGCCGCTAGAGCTTAACGACGCAGTCTTCAACGTCCCGATGAACCAGTCCCTGGTCCACCAGGCGATGGTCATATATCAGGCGAACAAACGACAGGGCACCCACGATACCAAGACCCGGGCCGAAGTTTCCGGCGGCGGGCGAAAACCCTGGATCCAGAAACACACCGGACGTGCTCGGCAGGGCAGCACCCGCTCACCTCAATGGCGCCACGGCGGTGTGGTGTTCGGACCCCACCCCAGGGACTACCGTAAGGCATTGCCGCGACGGATGCGCCGGTTGGCATTGCGTTGCGTCCTTTCCGAAAAGGCCCGGGCACACAGGTTGCTGTGCCTGGATGCCACCGATACCCTGAACGGCAAGACGAGGTCGGTAATAGACTTGCTCCAGAACTTGGAGGTGTCGGGCTCGGCCTTGGTCGTCACCATAGGAACTGACCAAAACTTGGTGCTTGCCGCCCACAACCTTAAGAAAATCTGGACGCTGCCGGTCACCCAGTTAAACGCCGAAGAGTTGCTCTCTCGGGAAACCGTGATCATGACCGTGGAAGCCGCTAGGTGGGCCGAAGAATCCCTGGCATTGGAGCCCCACGGGCGCCGCGGCGCCAAGCAAGCAATAGGGGCTGGGGCCATTGCCGTGGCAGAGCCGCCGTTCGAAGAATCTCCGGCTGTAGAAGAGACTCCCGCCCCCCGGCGCCGCCGTCGTACCACTGCTGCCGCAGCGCCTGAGACCGTCGATGACAGTGCCGAAGCGATTGCTGCCGAACCCACCGAGGGCGGGACTTCCGAAGCAATGGAAGTTGAAGCACCGGATGTCACGGAAGCCGAACCGGCAAAGCCCCCGGCCCGACGACGCCGTCGCACCACCGCCGCAGCTGAGGAACCAGTTGCTGAGGCGCCTGAGGATGCTGGGACCTCTGATGGGGCGGACCCCGACGAAGTACCGCCAGAGGAGGAAGGGTAGATGGAAATCCACCGGGTATTGGTCAAACCGACCATTACTGAAAAGAGCACCCTTCTTCAAGAGTCCGGCAAGTACACTTTTGAAGTGGCGCCCAAGGCCAACAAGGTGGAAGTTAAAGAGGCCGTCGAGAAGAACTTCGATGTCACGGTGGTAGACGTTAATATCACCAAACTGCACGGCAAAACAAAGCGTTATGGACCGCGTTCGGTGAAACAACCCGATACAAAAAAAGCGGTAGTTACCTTGAAAACCGGAGACCGCATTAATCTCATCGAGGGGCTCTAGCAGGCACGCTATGCCGCTGAAGAATTTTCGACCGATAACTCCCGGCACTCGGAACGCGGTACGGGCCTCCTTCGAGGAGATCACGGCCAACAAGCCCGAGAAGTCCCTTACGGTAAACAAGCAGAACCACGCCGGCCGCAACAACCGGGGCCGTATCACGGCCCGCCACCGAGGCGGCGGATCGCGGCGCTTGTATCGCTTGGTCGACTTCAAACGTATTAAAGACGGGGTGCCGGGCCGGGTCAAGTCTATCGAATACGACCCCAACCGGACGACTCGCATTGCTCTTATCTTCTATGCCGACGGGGAGAAGAGCTACATCCTGGCCCCACTAGGACTCGCGGTAGGCGATTGGGTGCAGTCCGGCCCCGACGCCGAGATCAGCCTGGGTAATTGCCTTCCGTTGCAAAACATTCCCACGGGCACGGTGGTGCACAACGTTGAACTCACCCCCGGCAGAGGTGGCCAAATGGTGCGGGGGGCGGGCACCGGTGCACAGGTACTATCCCGGGAAGGGGAATACGTGCTCGTCCGGTTGCCGTCGGGCGAGATGAGGCGGGTGTTGCTCCGGTGCCGGGCCAGCGTTGGACAGCTTTCCAACCCCGACCATAAAAACGAGAGTTTGGGCAAGGCTGGCGCATCCAGGCATATGGGCCGCCGGCCCCAGGTGCGGGGCGTGGCCAAGAACCCGGTGGACCATCCCCACGGCGGTGGTGAGGGACGTTCGCCTATTGGTATGCCAGGTCCCAAAACGCCTTGGGGCAAGCCGACCCTGGGTTACAAGACCAGGCGAAAGAACAAGGCTTCCAGCAAGTTTATTATGCGCAGGGGCAGGAGACGCTAGGATGTCCCGCTCAATTAAGAAGGGCCCTTTCATTCACCCCAAGTTGGCGAAAAAGGTCGAGGCGCTACAGCGCTCCGGGGCCAACACCGTGATCCGCACTTGGTCTCGGGCCTCCATGATAATGCCGGAGATGGTCGGTTTGACCATCGGGGTTCACGACGGGCGCCGGCATGTGCCGGTCTTTGTCACCGAGAACATGGTGGGACACCGGCTGGGCGAGTTCTCGCCCACCCGCACCTACCGTGGACACGTGGGCAGCGCCAGGTCTGAACGATCCAGCCGGGTTGTGAGGTAGCGATCGTGCCGCCGGTACGCGCCATAGCAAAAAAACTTGGGGCCTCTCATAAGAGGCTAAAACCCATCTTGGACTTGGTACGGGGACAGAAGGTCGACGACGCGTTGGATACGCTGAAGCTTCTGCCCTCCCCGTGGGCCAAGTCGGTCGCTAAAGTGGTCCAGTCGGCGGCCTCCAATGCCGAAAACAACATGCTGATGGACCGCGACAATTTACAGATTGTACAAATCTCTGCCGACAATGCCGTTTCGCTAAAGAGGTTCCGACCCAGGGCCCGAGGCAGAATCGGCCGGATTACCAAGCGGTCCAGCCACCTCCTGGTGGTGGTGGACGACGCCGGCGAATAGGAGACTCAGGCATGGGCCATAAGACACACCCCTACGGGTTCCGGTTGGGCATCATCAAAGACTGGAAGGCTCATTGGTTCGCCCCCAACAGCAGCTCGTACAGGAGCTTGGTCACCGAGGACCTGCGTCTTCGGAACAGCATTCAGGACCAGTACAAGGCGTTCTCCGACGCTGGCATAGCCAACGTGGAGATCGACCGGGGTGCGCAAGATAGCGTGATAAACATCCATTCGGCGCGGCCTGGGATTCTAATCGGCCGGGATGGAGAGCGGGTCAAAACCCTGCGGACCAAGCTAGAGGAGATCACCAACAGCCGAGTACAACTCAATATCTTGGAAATCGAACAACCGGAAACCAACGCCTACTTGGTCGCCCGCAACGTGGCCGACCAGATGGAGCGACGGGTGGCCTACCGCCGGGCAATGCGCCAGGCGGCGCAGCGGGCCATGCAGGCCGGCGCTGAAGGGATCAAGATTATCGTCAAGGGGCGTATTTCCGGCTCTGAAATCGCCCGTGTGGAAAAGCTGATGATGGGCCAAGTGCCCCTGCACACTCTGAGGGCGGATATCGATTATTCTCTGGCCGAGGCCCACACCGTCATGGGACGGGTCGGGGTCAAGGTCTGGGTGTACAGAGGCGAGATACTGCCGCCACAACCCGAAGAGGTTGAGGAACTGGAAACGATCGAGGTCACGGTCCAAGCTGGAGAGGTAGACGAAGCACTAGAGCAAATCGAACTCGAAGAGAACTAGACGGCAGTCGTTTCAGTCACCTGACGGGAGAAACCTATGTTACAGCCGAAAAGAACCAAATTCCGCAAGCAGTTTCGGGGCAAAATGCGCGGCGCCGCCACCACCGGTAGTTCCGTCTCTTTTGGCGAGGTGGGGCTAAAGGCCATGGAGGCCACGTGGATCACCGCCCGTCAGATTGAAGCGGCGCGGATCGCCGTTACCCGCCACCTAAAGCGCGGTGGGCAGGTCTGGGTCAGGGTGTTTCCTGACAAATCGGTAAGCAAAAAAGCCGCTGAGACCCGCATGGGCGGCGGGAAAGCTGCGGTGGACTACTGGGTGGCCGTGGTACGGCCTGGGCGCATGATGTTCGAAGTTGCCGGAGTGCCGCAACAGGAAGCAATCGATGCCTTGAAACTGGCCGCCCAGAAGCTGCCCATTCCGACCAAGATAGCCCTCCGGGACCGGCTGACTGCGGCCGCCTAGGAGCCAGGATATGCGGATTTACGAAGTTAGAGACCTTACTGACGACCAGCTTGTAGAGGAGTTGGACAAGGCCGGGCGCGAGTTGATGAACTTGCGCTTTCGGGCAGCGACTAACCAGTTGCCTAATTCCAACGAACCGGCGTCGGTGAGGAAGACCATTGCCCGGCTTCAAACGGTTATCCGGGAACGGCAGATGTTGGTGGAGGCAGGTTAGTGGCGAAGGTGATGCGCAAAGTCCGCACCGGATCGGTGGTGCGGACCAAGCAGGACAAGACAGCCATTGTGGAAATGGTCTGGAAACAGCGCAACCGGCTGTATCGTAAACAGGTGCGTCGCATCGCCCGCTTTTACGTGCACGACCCCGAGAACCTGTGCCGGTTGGGCGATGTGGTGCGTATCGAGGAAACCAGGCCCATTTCCAAGACGAAACACTGGCGGCTGATGGAGATACTGGAGCGGCGTCAAGTTGCTGAAGTACGGCCGATTGAGCTGGAGAGCGATGTTGAACCAGTGTTCTCTCCTCCAGCGCCGGTAGACGAGGCTGAACTAGGCGACACGGCGCGAAGACGCCGCTGACGAAGACGCCGCTGACGAAGACGCCGCTGACGAAGACACTGCGGACGAGCCAGAAGAAGAGCCCGCGGAAGATTCGTCTGACGACGAGTCTGAAGACGAAGGATCGGAAGAGCCGGTGGAAGACAACGAGGACGAAGAGGCCTCGGACGATGACTCAGACGACTCCTCCGAAGATTCCTTAGAGGAAGATACTGAGGAAGAAGAGAAATGATCCAGACCTATACTCGCCTAACCGTGGCGGACAACAGCGGGGCCAAAGTTATCCGTCTGATCAACATCCCTGGCAGTAGCAAGCGCAGATACGCGAGTGTGGGCGACGTGGTCGTTTGCAACGTGAGAGAAGCGGCGCCGAACTCGCCGGTGCGGAAAGGCGAGGTAGTTCGGGCAGTCGTGATACGCCAAGCCCAGGCCCACCGCCGGCCCGACGGCACCTACATCAAATTCGATGACAATGCGGCAGTGTTAATCGCTGAAAACCAGTTGCCCCGAGGCACCCGGATATTCGGTCCGGTGGCGCGGGAACTTCGGGACCGTGGCTTCATGCGGATAGTGTCATTGGCTCCGGAGGTCGTGTGATGCGCATTCGGACCGGAGACACAGTATTGGTCATTGCCGGAAAAGAAAAGGGCAAGACCGGCCGGGTGGAAAGGCAGTTTCCTGGTGAGGACCGGGTGGTGATCGAAGGTATTAATATCGTCACCCGCCACATGAAGGGCCGCCCCGGCGTGAGGCAGTCCGGCCGGATACAGAAGGAAGCGCCGGTCCACATTTCCAACGTCGCCCTAGTTTGTAACAAATGCAACCGGCCTACCCGGCCCCAGATTACCTTTTTGGAGACGGGGTCCAGAGTGCGCAGTTGCACCAAGTGTCAGGAAGTGATCGACGATGCTCGATGACGAAACCCAACAGCCGGAGAACGGTGAGCCATCTCTTGATCAGAACGGGGACGCCCAGGACGGGAACGCTCAAGACGAGATATGTCAGGACGGTATAAATCAGGACGGCTCCGGGACCGCAGATGTCCCCCAAGAATCGACCGGTGAGCCGGTGGCTGAAGCCGCCCCGGTGGAAGAAACTCCTGCCCCTCGCCGGGCACGCCGACAGCGCGCGGCCCGTGGTGAAGGTGGGGGAACTGGGGGTGGCGTGGCTGTTGCCGATGAGCCTACAAAGCCGCCGCCAGCGCCAAGACTACTTGACCAGTACCGGACCGAGATCGTCCCGGCGATGATGCGGGAGTTTGGCTACTCCAATTCCATGGAAGTGCCTCGTCTGCAAAAAATCGTGCTCAACATCGGATTGGGCGAAGCGTTGACCAACGGACGGGCAATGGAGGCCGCAACCCAAGACCTGGCCACCATCAGCGGACAAAAACCGGTGACGACCCGGGCTCGTAAATCTATTGCTGGCTTCAAAATCCGGGAGGGGAACGCCATCGGTACTGCGGTCACCCTCCGCGGCGCCAGGATGTACCATTTCCTGGACCGGTTGGTGAATACCGCCCTGCCCAGGATCCGTGACTTTCGTGGCGTTCCCAGGCGTGGCCTGGACGGCCGGGGAAACTTCTCCATCGGTATCCGGGAGCAGATTATTTTCCCGGAGATAGACTACAATCAGATCGATCGTATAAGGGGCCTTCAAGTGACGATCGCCACCACCGCAAAGAATGACGCGGAGGCTCTTCGTTTGCTGGAGATGTACGGGTTCCCATTTATCAGAGAGGCCTAGCGGAGGCTTTTTGGCAAAGACATCCCTAATACAGAAATGGCTCAGGAAGCCTAAATACCCGGTGCGGGGTTACAACAGGTGCCAGCGCTGCTACAGGCCCAGAGCCTACATCCGCTACGCCGGGTTGTGTCGGATTTGTTTCCGGGAACTGGCCCTCCGGGGTGAGTTGCCGGGCGTTCGTAAGGCGAGCCTCTAACTAGAGCCGAACAGGGAGTAATAGCAAACATGCCGGTGACCGACCCTATAGCAGACATGCTGACGCGGATTCGTAACGCCATTCAGGTGCACCATGATTCGGTGATGATGCCTCATTCCAAAATGAAGCTGTCCATCGCCAAGATCCTGAAAGAGGAAGGCTTCATCCGCGACTACGATCTGCCCCGCGGCCAGGTGCACCCAACCTTAAGGCTCCACTTGACCTACCGGGAAGGGAGACAACCGGCCATCGCTGGTCTAAAACGTATCAGCAAGCCGGGACTTCGCGTCTACGTGGGTAAAGGGGAGATCCCCCGCGTTTACGGTGGATTGGGGGTGGCGATCCTCTCGACCTCCAAGGGACTCATGGCTGGGCGCCGGGCCTGGAGAGAAGGTATGGGAGGAGAACTGCTCTGTTATGTCTGGTGATGCGGCACAAAATGCAACAGGCTCCGGCCGGACCCTTTCACGCATCGGACGAAAATCGATACCGGTGCCCGGCGGGGTAAGCGTTGAGGCCAAATACGGAGAGGTTATTGTCACCGGACCCCGGGGGACAATTACCCAGACCTACCACCCGGACGTGGTGGTCAAGGTAGGAGATGGAGAGGTCTTGGTGGAACGGCTATCGGAGCGAAAGTTTCATCACGCTCTGCACGGTCTGACTAGAAGTCTTATTGCCAACGCAGTGATTGGGGTCACCGACGGCTACACCCGCACGTTGGAATTGATGGGAGTCGGTTACCGGGTTCAAGCGGCCGGCGACGGCATCATCCTAAACGTGGGGTATAGCCACCCTGTGGAGATTCACCCCGAAGAAGGCGTGACCATAGAGGTGGAGGGCAACAACCGCGTCCACGTGCGTGGAATTGACAAGCAAAAGGTGGGCTCGTTGGCGGCCCAGGTCAGGAGGGTCCGCCCCCCCAACGCGTACAAAGAAAAAGGGATCAGGTATTCCGACGAAGTTCTCCGCTTCAAGCCGGGTAAGGCAGCTGCCCGAAAAGCCTAAGTAAAACGCTGGCAGCCAGTTCGTCCGGAAATCATTCGGTATTCGTTCGGCTGGTGTAATTCAGAGCCGGATATCCTAGAGTCAGATATGCCTAAAGATAAAAACGCGAGACATCTGAGAAAGGTCCGCCACGAGCGAATCCGAAAAAAGGTGACCGGTACGCCGGAGCGGCCAAGGCTATCGGTGTTCCGGAGTCTCAAACATATCTACGCCCAGGTGATTGACGACTCCAACGGGCGGACGATTGTTTCGGCCTCTAGTCAGGAGGCCCAAAAGGAAAATGGCGGCAACGCAATTACGCCCAAGACCGCCATTTCCACTGCGGTGGGGAAGATGGTTGCCGAGCGCGCCCTGGCCGAGGGAGTTACCAGGGTGGTATTCGACCGAGGCGGTTGCCAATACCACGGCAGAGTGAAAGCGCTGGCTGAGGCGACCCGCGAAGGCGGCCTAGAATTCTAGCATCAGCTAACCGTGCAGGCGTTAACACTCCGGAGAGATTAGGAGGACCGAAACCCTGATGGTACAAGGCCAAAATAGGAGCGGGCCCGGTAGAGGTGGACCCGGCGGGCCTGGTAGAGGCGGCCCCGGAGGGCCTGGCAGAGGCGGTCCTGGCAGAGGCGGCCCCGGAGGACCAGGTGGGCCCGGCGGCCAAGGAAGACAATTTAGGGACCGCGGCGGTCGCGACGAAGACACCGGTGGATTTTCCGAACGGGTCGTCTATACCCGGCGCATAGCCAAGGTGGTCAAGGGAGGCCGCCGCTTGCGGTTCAACGCCTTGGTGGTGGTTGGCGACGGGCAGGGCCAAGTCGGCGCGGGGCTCGGGAAAGCCCTTGTGATACCCGATGCCGTACGGAAGGGCAACGCCGTTGCCCGCCGGGAAATGGTGACCATCCCGCTTCGCGGCAGCACAATTCCACAACAGATTACGGTCAAGAAGGGCGCTACAATCGTGCTCATCAAGCCGGCGCGTGAGGGTACAGGGGTTATTGCCGCTGGCGGTATGCGCGCCATCTTGGAACTGGGCGGAGTTAAAGATGTGGTGGGCAAGTCCCTGGGGTCCAGAAACCCCATCAACATCGTATATGCCACTATAGAGGCACTACGTCAATTACGGGACCCAGAAACGGAGTTGGCCAAGAGGACCGGAAGGGTTCCGTCCGCTCCGGCGCCGGTACCGGGGCCCGCATCGGCCTGAACGCCCAAACGCTTGAGCACTTGAACGGTATATAAGAATGTCGGAACTGAAAATAACCTGGACCAGGAGCGGCATCGGCCGACCCAAGAACCAGCGGGAGATAATTCGGTCATTGGGTCTCCGTCGATTGAACCAGAGCGTGGTCCACCAAGACTCTCCGACTATACGAGGGATGGTCCAAAAGGTCGTCCACCTTTTGGCCGTGGAGGAAGTCTAGGCACGACCTTCCAGGGAAACGGACCGGGTGGACGCAAAGTGGCCAAACCCAACGCCGTTATTTCGTTTAACCCTTTCGCTGACGCCGGTAGAATTGGATTAGGTACGAAACGGCGCAAGATATGAAATTAGAGCGCGCATCATGATGGAACACAATCTGGCCCCAACCAAGGGGGCCAGGAAAAGCAGAAAACGCGTGGGCCGGGGCGATGCCGCCGGCCAAGGCAGCACCGCCGGCCGGGGCATGAAGGGACAAAAGTCCCGCTCTGGCGGGGGCCCAAAGCCTGGGTTCGAGGGCGGACAACTCCCTTTGATCAAGGGACTCCCCATGAAGAGGGGGTTCAATAATATCTTCAAGATCTACTATTCCTTGATCAAACTGGACACGCTGGAAAAATTCGAAGCGGGAACGCGCGTCACTCCTCAACTATTGGTCGACCAGGGTTATATCCGAAACCTGAATCAGCCGGTAAAGATTGTCGGGGATGGTGAGTTGACCAAGCCGCTCACCGTGGTGGCGGCCAAGTTCACCCGCTCCGCTCAAGCTAAGATCGAAGCGGCCAAGGGCACAGTGGAGGAAAGCTCCGCCCGATGATGTCTGCGGAGACCCAAGGAGGCAAATTCCCCAGGCTGATCCAGGCGGCCATCGACGCTTTCAGTCTGCCAGACTTACGGGCCAAAATTCTCTTCACACTGGCCATTCTGGCCCTGTACCGGTTCATTGCCCACATCCCGCTGCCGGGCATCGACCAAGTAGCGCTTGACAACCTGTTCCGGAACAACGAGTTGCTGGGATTCCTAGACCTGTTTAGCGGCGGCGCTCTGAGCCGGATGAGCATCGTCGCCCTTGGGGTCTTCCCCTACATCACGTCCTCAATCGTAATCCAGTTGCTGACTCCCGTGATCCCGTCGCTCCAAGAGCTGTCCCGGGAAGGGGAGGCAGGCCGGATCCAGATCAACCGGATAACCCACTGGATCACGGTGCCCATTGCTTTCGCTCAGGGGTACGGACAGCTCGTCCTGTTGGACCAGAGCAATGTGCTGACCAACGTCGGGTTCACCGGCGATGCTCTATTGCCTACGCTGGCTGCCCTGTTCTCCATCGCCGCCGGGACGATGTTCTTGGTCTGGTTGGGGGAGATGATTACCGAGCGGGGCATCGGCAACGGTATCTCGCTAATCATCTTTGCGGGCATCGTGGCCGGGTTTCCCCGTCTGTTGACCCAGGGCTTCCTAGACCGTGACAACGTCTTGGGTATCGGGTTCTTCGCCATCATCGGGGTAATCATCATTGCGTTGATCGTGATGTTCAACGAGGCCCATCGCCGGATTCCAGTCCAGTACGGCCGCAGCATCTTCCGTGGCGGCAGAATGTACCGTCAAAGCGGTGCGACCTATCTACCATTACGCATAAATTCTGCCGGTATGATACCGTTGATCTTTGCGTTTTCCATCGTAATTTTGCCTGGAACCGTCGCTACATACTTTGCAACCAACACAACTTGGATTGGTGACGTCGCCAATTTCTTTGCCGATCTCTTGATTCCGTCATCGCCGCTGTATTGGGTGATGGTGTTCGTTTTGGTGGTGATATTCACCTTCTTTTATACCCTGGTGGTATTTAACCAACAAAACCTGGCCGAAAATCTGCAACGAAACGGAGGGTTCGTGTTGGGCATCAGGCCCGGCAAACCCACCCAAGATTATTTGAACCGAGTGATCGTGCGCCTCACTATGGGGGGCGCCCTCTTCTTGGGCTTCATTGCGATTGTGCCCTATTTAGCGTCATTGGTAACCGACGTTCAAGCTATATCGCTAAGTAGCACCAGCTTGCTCATCATGGTGGGTGTAGGCTTGGATACGTTGCGCCAACTTGAAGCCCAGCTCATGATGCGAAATTACGAAGGGTTCTTGAGGTAACGTGGCCCAGGGTTTCCGTTTAGTTTTATTTGGTCCACCGGGAGCGGGAAAAGGCACCCAGTCACAGTTGCTGACGGACCGGTATCAACTGGTCCACGTCAGTTCCGGTGACCTGTTTCGTAAGAATTTGCAACAAGGCACTCCCTTGGGCCTCCGGGCCAAAGAGTTCATGGCACAGGGTATCTTGGTGCCCGACGAAGTGACGATCGACATTATTTTGACCGAGGTTATGTCAATCAATACCGATGACGGGTTCATACTGGACGGCTTCCCGAGGAACACGCGGCAGGCCTTGGAGTTGGAAGGCGCCCTGACCACCCGTTCTAGAGGCCTGGACCATGTGGTGCATATCGACGTTTCCGAGCCGGAATTGAAACGCCGGTTGGGCGGTCGTTACATTTGCCGCAGTTGCCAGGCGCCCTACACAGTCGAGACCGACGCCGGACTTCAGGCATGTGAACGCTGCGGCGGTGAACTGTACCAACGGGAAGACGACCGCCCCGAGGCAGTAAAAAGGCGCATAGCCGTCTACCGGGAAGAGACTTTGCCGCTACTGACCTTTTACCGGGAGAGAGGTATCTTGGTGGACGTGCCCGGCGACGACGCCGTCGACGAAGTGAACAGACGAATAGTCGCGGTCTTGGAGCCATAAAGAGGCTCGTCAACAAGACCCAGCACGCTCGAGCACAGATTTTATCCAGAGTCTCGACGGAGTTGGACCCGTCGAAGGGTCGTACCAATGGAGCGGTGGTTCGACAAGCTCACCACGATCGGATTGAGAAAGCTCACCACGAGGGGACTAGGAAAGCTCAACACGAACGGGTTAGTAGGCACCCGGCCGGCCAAAACAGGTCGACTTCAATGGGAACCCGGCGCGCTGCCGCAGCCGCCGCTTCCCAACCTATCCAATGGGGAGTAGAATAGCTAAGTGAACCGCGAGCGCAAGCTGGAGACCGCGTCCAACTCGGCTTCCACCTACTCCGGGGGGATTACTATAAAGTCGCCCCAGGAGTTGGATTCTATGCGTCGCGCGGGTGCCGTGGTCGGATCGGTGATCGAGCTGCTCAAATCCTCGGTGGAGCCCGGAATGACCACCAAGGACTTGGACCGCATTGCTCACAAAGAGATCGTCCGCCACGGGGCCAAGCCGACCTTCAAAGGTTACCGGGGCTTCCCCGCCAGCATTTGTACTTCGGTGAACGAAGAAATAGTTCACGGGATACCCAGCAAACGAGTGCTCCACCAAGGTGACGTAGTCAAAGTCGACGTGGGAGCAACCCTGGACGGGCTGATTGGCGACGCAGCTGTCTCGATGGCGGTGGGCGAAGTGCCACCAGAAGTCCAAGCGCTGATAGATGACACCCGGATAAGCCTGGAAGAGGGGATCAAGGCTGCCAAAGCAGGGGGCCGGGTGGGTGATATTGGGGCCGCCGTTCAATCGTACGGTGAGTCACGCGGCTACGGTGTGGTCCGCGAGTTCGTGGGGCACGGTGTTGGCCGGTTTTTGCACGAGGACCCGCAGATTCCCAACTACGGCCAGGCGGGAATGGGGGCGCTGCTCCGGGTGGGCATGTGTATTGCCATTGAGCCCATGTTGAACATGGGTGATTGGCGCACCCGGATCCTGGACGATGATTGGACGGTGGTGACGGCAGACGGCAAACTGTCGGCCCATTTTGAGCACTCCATCGCAATAACTGAGAACGGTCCGGAAGTTCTGACGCTACACGGCTAACCGGTTGCGTCGGCTCTCACCGGCAATTGAATTGTAGGATTTAACCCGAAAAGGGGGCATATGGCGAAGAAAAACGCAATCGAGGTCGAGGCAAGCGTAAAAGAGGCCCTACCAAACGGGATGTTCCGCGTGGAATTGCCCAACGACCACGAGGTGTTGGCTCACGTTTCGGGTAAAATACGCATGCACTTTATTCGGGTATTGCCTGGCGACCGTGTATTGGTGGAGCTATCCCCATACGACCTCACTCGAGGGCGTATTACCTATCGGTTCAAGTAGGCCGGTTGAAGTAGGGTAAACAACGTGAAAGTTACAGCATCGGTCAAACCTAGGTGCGATAAATGCCGGGTGATCAAGCGCAAAGGGGTTGTCAGAATTATCTGCACCAACCCCAGGCACTCACAGAGGCAGGGTTAGTCCTGCTTTTCGGAATTAGTCACCGGAATTATTCCCGTAACGATTCAATGAATTATTCACTAGAGGTCAGAGGAGGCGCGGTGTGGTTCGCATAGCCGGGGTAGACGTTCCGGACCGCAAGAGGGCCCATGTGGCCCTGCGCAGCATTTATGGTATCGGGCCCAAGTTGGCCGAAGAGATCGTTATCAAGGCCGAGTTGGACCCCGTGATACCGCCTCGGATGAACGAACTCACCGAGGCTCAAGTAGACCGTATACGGGAACTGGTGGACCGGGAATATATCTCGGAAGGCGATTTGCGACGTGAGGTCAACCAGAACATCCGGCGGTTGATTGAAATCGGCTCCTACAGGGGCCTGCGGCATCGCCGTAACCTCCCGGTGTCCGGGCAACGGACCCGGACCAACGCACGAACCCGCAAGGGACCCCGCCGCACCGTGGCCGGTCGCGGCCGACGGACCGGCGGAAAGAAGTAGGTGAGTTGATTTATGGCTAGACCGAGAACAAGGCGACGTGAACGCCGGTCTGTCCCGCAGGGACGGGCCTACATCTACTCCACGTTCAACAATACCCTGGTCAGCATCACCGACCCTCAAGGCAACGTGATCGCCTCCGCCAGCGCCGGCACCGTTGGGTTCAAGGGCTCCCGGAAGGGGACCGCATTCGCTGCCCAGCGCGCCGCCGAACAGGCCGCCCGCCGCGGCATGGACTCCGGTTTGCGCCACATCGACGTTTTGATCAAAGGACCCGGCGCCGGTCGCGAGGCCGCTATTCGCTCGCTGCAAGGCGTGGGCTTGGTCGTGACCAGCATTCGGGACGTAACGCCGATTCCGCACAACGGGTGCCGCCCACCAAAAAGAAGGAGAGTGTAGCTCTAGCACCGATGGGAAGATATATTGGGCCCGCGTGCCGTCTATGCCGACGGTCCGGGGAAAAACTGTTCTTAAAGGGCGACCGCTGCTTCACCCCTCGGTGTGCGTTCGAGAAACGCCGCAACCCACCGGGTGATGTTTCTCGCCGCCGCCGCCGACCCTCCGATTACGGCGTTCACCTTTTGGAGAAACAAAAAGCGAAATACATCTACGGCGTCCTGGAATCTCAATTCCGTAAATATATGGACGAGGCCTTCAACACACCCGGTGTTACCGGCATGAACCTGCTCCGCAGCCTGGAGCGGCGGTTGGACAATGTGGTGTTCTTGCTGGGCTTCGCGGATTCGCGTAAACAGGCGCGGCAACTGGTGCTGCATGGCCATTTTCGGATCAATAATAGGAAAACCGACGTGCCGTCTTATTCAGTGAAGGTGGGAGACGTGATTGCGTGGAAGGAGGCAGATAAGGCGACCGATTTTTACGCGGAGCGCACCCAGGGCATTCCCAAACGCCCGGTGCCTGCGTGGATGGAATTAGACCTTACGGAAATGTCCGGTAGAGTGTCATCGCTTCCGGCCGACGAAGACCTGCAAACGGTCCTGGATTCAAGATTAATAGTAGAGTTTTACTCGAGGTAGTTTGGTCAATGCTAGACACCTATGTCCTGCCACCCGTTACGCCGGAC
Source organism: Dehalococcoidia bacterium (assembly GCA_965247605.1). Lineage (GTDB taxonomy): Bacteria > Chloroflexota > Dehalococcoidia > Lucifugimonadales > UBA3495 > VXOI01. Next base: position 206,506 of record CBDFHM010000012.1, read on the forward strand.
GCTGGACCAGAGTCACTGAAACCCGATATTCGGGTAATAGAGTCCGAAGAAACATACGGTAGAGTCGCAGTGGAGCCCCTGCAGAGGGGCTTTGGACTCACCATCGGGAATCCCCTGCGGAGGATTCTTCTTAGCTCGACCCGCGGTAGCGCCATCACTTGGGTCAAAATCGACGACGTGGTCCACGAATACGCGGCAATCCCTGGCGTGAAAGAGGAGGTAATGGAACTCCTCCTCAACGTTAAGCGCATTCGCATCAGGTCCCAGTCCGACCGGGCCGGGAAAATGCGGTTAGACGTTACCGGCGAAGGCCGGGTTTGCGCCGGTGATATCTCCACCTCCAGCGATTTCGAGATCGTTAACCCAGAGTTGCACTTGGCAACCCTGGACAGCAACGACGCGCACTTGGCGGTCGAGTTCAACGTCGAACAGGGTGTCGGTTACCAGCCGGCGATCCCCAGCGATGGAACAACCAATCCCCCGGTGGGTGTACTGCCAGTGGACGCTGTGTTCAGTCCGGTCCGAAAAGTAAACTACAACGTGGAGCGCACCCGCGTGGGCCAGGTGACGGACTTCGAGCGGCTGGTCATGGAAGTGTGGACCGACGGCACCATCAAACCGGTTGAGGCAGTCCAACAAGCCGCCGAAAACCTGGTGAACCACTTCTTCTTGTTCAGCAACCTGAACCGGGTGGCCGAAGAAGGAGTCGACCGGACACCCTTGGTCGTCTCGCCCGAGATTTACCAGACCCCCATCGAAAAGTTGGATCTGACGCCGCGGACCCTCAATTGCCTAAAGCGCGCCCACATCAGCAAGGTGGGCGAGGTGCTGGAAATGTCCGACGAAGACCTGCTGAAGATTCGAAACTTCGGCGACAAATCGTTGGTGGAATTGCAGGAAAAACTCGCCGAACACGGCATCGTCGGCCCTAGCAGCCAATCAGCCAACGGGGGAGAGGCCCGGGCCCTGCCAGAACTGACAGCGGACGATCTGGGAGAACTCATGGGAGGCGGCGAAGTAGCCACGGCTGCCGCTCCCAGTGAAGCCCCCGGTATGTCCATTGAAGAGTTCGACGCTCCCGGCGCGGTCGGCACTGCCGATGATGACAGCGACGACGATGGTGACGATCTTGACGCCGATGAGGAGGACAACTTCTAGTCATGGCATCTCACCGCGTCAAAGGCAGAAAACTAAGCCGGTACAAGGATCAGCGCACCGCTCTGCTCCGTGGACTGGTTTCGGAGCTGATCATCCACGAGAAAATCACCACCACCCTGGCCAAGGCAAAAGAAACCCGGGTAGTGGCGGAGAAACTGATCACCCATGGCAAAAAAGGCAACCTGCACCACCGCCGCCTGGCCTTGGCTCAACTGCCGCGTAAGCGAGTAGTCGAGAAGGTGTTCGACGACGTGGCTGTCAGGTACGCCGATCGAGCCGGGGGATACACCCGAATCGTCAAGTTGGGCCCTCGCTCCGGTGACGCCGCCGAAATGGCTGTCATTGAGTTGGTCTAACGGAGCTTATATAGATCGCAGAAGGTAGAGTCCAACAAATAAAAGAGGTTCAGGCAGACGAGAGCGAGGGCGGGACTTCACCGGAGAACCAGCCGTGGAGGGCCGCCCTTCTGGTCGAATACCAGGGCACCCGATACGCCGGTTTCCAACTCCAGCGGGAGGCGCCGACGATTCAGGGTGAGTTGGAGCAGGCCCTGGCCCGGTTTACCGGAGAATTCATCAGAGTCAGAGGGGCCAGCCGAACGGACTCCGGAGCTCATGCCCAAGGGCAAGTAATCGACTTCCTCACCCATACCAACCACCCATTGAGGAAGTTCGGTCCGGCGCTCAACTATTTCTTGCCAGAGGATATTAGAGTTCTGGCAGCCTACCAGGTAGGCAGCAATTTCAACTCTCGGCGCGACGCTCTCAGCCGGACCTACCAATACCGGATTCTAAACCGTCTCGCGCCGTCGGCATTGCGTCGGCAAACGCACCTGTGGATTAAGGAATGCCTCGACACGCAACTGATGGCGGAGGCAGCCAAGCGCCTGACCGGGACTCACGATTTCCGGCCGCTGGCCTCCGGGCACCCTCTGGACCGGAGCGCGGTAAGGACAGTGTACCGGTGGGAAGTAAAGAGGCAGGAAGACACGGTAGTCATTGAATGCGAGGCAAATGGATTTCTCAAACAGCAGATCAGGAAAGCGAATGGGATCCTGACCGAAATAGGTAAAAAGAAGCAACCTATTGACTTGATCGATCGGGTGTTGGAGAGCAATTTCGGGGTCCGCGAATCGATACCGTTGCTCCCGGCCTACGGGCTGTGCTTAATTGAGGTAAAATACCCGGAGCCGGCATTGCCGGTCGAACCGGAAAATACCGGAAAGGCAGATGAAAAGAACTAGCACATATTTCGCCAAGCCGGGCGAAGTCGCGGAAAATTGGAAGGTGGTCGATGCCACCGGCCAAACCTTGGGGAGGTTGGCCCGGGATATCTCTGTCTCCCTGCAAGGAAAGGATAAGGCCACCTACACCCCACATACCCTTACCGGCTCATTCGTCGTGGTGTTGAATGCGTCCAAGATAAGGGTCACCGGGCGCAAAGCCACTCAGAAGTACTACTACCGGCACAGCGGTTATGTCGGCAACCTGAAGTCGATACGTCTGCGGGAAATGCTGGAATCGCGGCCGGAACGGGTGATCGAACTCGCAGTGAAGGGCATGTTGCCCCGCAACCACATGGGCCGGCAGATGCTACGGCGGCTCAAAGTATTTTCCGGGGGAGAGCATCCCCACCAGGCCCAAGTTGCTCATAATCCCCAGGGTACAGAAGCTACAACCGTTGCCTCAGCCGTTGCCCCAGCCGTTGATGGAGGATAAAGCTTAACTTGGTACAACTTGAGACAAACCAGCAATACTACTACGGTACCGGTAAGCGCAAGACCGCTATAGCCCGGGTGCGGCTCTACCTGGATGACGGCGGCCCCATCATCGTCAACGGAAAGCCTATGGACGAGTATTTCGGTTGGACAACCTGGCAGGGCATCATCAACGACGCCTTCCGCGTCAGCGATACCGCAAACCGCTTTAGGGTGGTCGTGAAGGTGGAAGGAGGCGGCGTGAACGCCCAAGCCGAAGCCATTCGCCACGGCATCGCCAGGGCTCTGGTCGTCTACGACGCCAACCTGAAAGCCGGACTGAGGCGGGCTGGCTTCATCACCCGGGACGCCAGAATCAAAGAGAGCAAAAAGTACGGGCTGAAACGGGCCCGCCGCGCGCCTCAGTACACCAAGCGCTAGCGCCGTTGATCAAACGCCTAGATAATCAGAAGCCGCGTCCAGCATCTTGGTGACTTTCTCCGGGGAATCGGCTTCGGCGTAAATTCGAAGCAACGGTTCGGTGCCGGAGAACCGGACAGCGAGCCAACCGTCTTCGAAATGCAACCGGCGCCCGTCGATGTTATCCGAGACCACGACCACGAATTCCCCGATCCGGTCCAAGGCCGGGTTGTTTACCTTCTCCTGGATTCCTTCGCGGTCCTCTGCGCGAAACTCCACGTCCCGCCGGTCATAGTAGTGGGCGCCCAATCGGTCGAATAGTTGGTCTACCAGTTGGGACGGGGTTTTGCCGGTGGTGGCCAGGTACTCCAGAACATAGAGACCGCTCAAAATGCCGTCTCGCTCCGGGATATGGCCCCTAAACGCGAATCCTCCGCTTTCCTCACCCGCGATCAGGGCGTCTTCTTCAGTCATCTTTGGACCGATGTTTTTAAACCCCACGCGCATCTCGTGGACGTCCACTCCGAACATGTCGCCCATCTTGTTGAGCATTTTGGAAGAGGTGACGCCTTTGACCAAGGCGCCTTTCTGGCCCTTGTTCTCCAGCAGATAGAGGGCCAGCAGCGAAAAAACGTTCAGGGTGGTGATGAACTGCCCTCGTTCGTCGATAATACCGACACGGTCGGCGTCGCCGTCGAGAGCGATGCCCACCGTCGCGCCGGCCTCCGGGACCCGAGTCATGATCTCTGATAGGTTGTGCGCTATTGGCTCGGGCTGCTCCATTCCGGGAAAGGCCGGGTTGGGATAGCCGTGGAGCTCTTCAACGGTTGTTTTGCCGCCCGATAACAACTCCGGCAGGTACCCGGCGCCAGCCCCGAACATGGCGTCGACAACCACCTGAAAGCCTGCTTTACGAATCGCGGCCAGGTCAACCTGTTTGGCGATGCCAGCCAGATAAGGCGGGGTTGGATCGAGGGCGGAAATCAGCTTCGATGCGCGGCCGCGTTCGATCGATCCCAGCAACGCCGGATCGACCGGTCCCAACTCGCCGATCGCCGCTTCCAACCGGTCTGTTATCTCTTGGGTGGCGCTGCCAGCGTACTCAGGCTTGAACTTGAAACCGTTCCACTGGGCCGGGTTGTGGCTGGCTGTGATGATCGCGGCCCCGGCTGCCTTGTGGTGCAGGACATTGTAGCTAACCACGGGCGTAGGGGCCGGTTTGGTACTGAGGAGAACCTTGATCCCTTCAGAGGCGCAAACACCGGCCACGGTGGCCGCGAATTCGGCCGAGAGGAATCGAGTGTCGTAGCCGACGACGAGACCGCGGTCTGCGGTGCCTCGTTCCTTTAAGTAATGGCAAAGCCCCTGGGCACAGCGAGCCACGTTGGCGAAGGTGAATTCATCGGCGATTAGGGCGCGCCACCCGTCGGTACCAAAGCGGATGTCAGTCACCGTTCACTCTCCACGGCACCCTCCGCCATTCCGGCCTTTCCGCGGAAGGGGAATCCAGAAAGGTTACGCCTGTGCCGATTTCGACTGATGGATACAAACCTAAGGTAATCCTCATCGGCGGAAGTTTCATGCTGAGAAGATTACTGGATTCCGGCCCTTCCGCGGAAAGGCCGGAATGGCGGAACTGAGGGCCGCACTGACCATAAGGAGAGGCTACGCCCGAATGATTAAGGCAGGGCCCCCTTAAGGTCTCAGGAGAAAGTGTCTAGAGACCGGCGTCCCTGCGCAGGGCTTCGGCTTTGTCGGTCTTTTCCCAACTGAGATTGAGCTCTTCACGCCCGAAGTGGCCGTAGGCCGCCGTGGGCTGATAGATGGGCCGCCGCAAATCTAGATCGCGGATGATCGCAGCCGGGCGGAGGTCGAAATGCTTGTCCACTAGTTCGTGGATCTTGTCGCTGCCTATTTTGTTGGTTCCGAAGGTCTCCACCGCCACTGAGATGGGAGTGGCCACACCAATGGCGTACGCGACCAGAACTTCAGCCCGTTCGGCTAGGCCGGCGGCCACGATGTTTTTGGCGACGTAACGTGCCGCATAGGCCGCTGAGCGGTCAACTTTCGTCGGGTCCTTGCCGGAGAACGCGCCGCCGCCGTGACGGGCGATACCGCCGTATGTGTCCACCAAGATCTTGCGGCCGGTGAGACCGGTGTCCCCTGCGGGGCCGCCGATAACAAAGCGGCCGCTGGGATTGATGTATATCTTGGTCTCATCATCCAAAAGTTCGGCGGGAACGATCTTCCGGATCACTTCCTCGGTGATTTCCTTTTCCAGCTGTTCGTTTGACACGTCTGGATCATGCTGCGCGCTGATGACCACCGTATCGACCCGGTGGGGGACACCATAGCGGTACTCCACGGTGACCTGAGACTTTCCGTCAGGGCGCAAATATGGGAGTACTCCTTCCTTACGGACAATGCTGAGCTGCTTAACCAGCCGGTGGGAGAGGCTCACGGTGAGGGGCATCAACTCGGGGGTCTCATTGCAAGCGAAGCCCACCATCATGCCTTGATCGCCGGCGCCGGTTGTATCGAAATCGTCGGCGGGAGCTTCCCGGCCGGGCCGGCTCTCCAGCGCGGTGGTCACACCGGCGCTGATGTCGCTGGACTGCTCTTGAATGGAAACCGTGACTCCGCAGCTCTTGGCGTCTATTCCGTATTCCGAGTCGGTGTAGCCGGCGTTGCGCAGGGTGTCCCGCACGATTTTCGGCACGTCGACGTAAGAACTGGTGGTGATCTCCCCCATGACGATCACCAGCCCGTTGGTGACACCAGCCTCACAGGCCACTCGGCCCATGGGGTCGTTTCGGAGGACCGCGTCCAGAACGCCGTCGGAAATCTGGTCGCACAGCTTGTCGGGGTGACCCTCTGTCACCGACTCCGACGTAAGAAGATACTTGGGAGATTCATGAAACAGTAACGTCATTGATATACTCCTGTTGAGGCCGGGGATTAGGTCCCCTCTTGCCAGCTTTCTTGGTACTTCTTTTGTTCGGCGGTGAGGCTATCTATCTTGACGCCCATGGATTCCAATTTCAGGCGTCCTACTTCCTGATCCATTACCAGTGGAACCGGATGTACGCCGGCTTCCAGTTTTCCTCTGTTCTTGGCGACGTACTCGGCGGAAAGGGCCTGGTTAGCAAAGCTCATGTCCATGACTGCGGACGGGTGGCCTTCCGCCGCCGCCAGGTTGATTAGCCGTCCCTCTCCCAGCAAATACAGCTTGCGCCCATCCGACATCACGTACTCTTCAACGAAGGTTCGGACCGTGCGGTGAGAAACTGCCATCGATTCCAGCGCCGGTATATCGATCTCGTCATTGAAATGGCCGCTGTTTGCCATGATCGCGCCGTTGGCCATTTGCTTGATATGGTCTGCGCCGATGGTATTGAGACCACCGGTTACGGTGATGAACACTTCGCCGAACTTGGCCGCAGCAACGCCCGTGGTGACATTAAACCCGTCCATGATCGCTTCAAGCGCCCGGATCGGGTTGGTTTCGGTCACCGTGACATGGGCGCCCATCCCGCGTGCCCTATTGGCCACCCCTCGGCCGCACCAACCGTATCCCCCAATAACAACACGGCGGCCCGCCCAAAGAATGTTGGTGGCCCGGGTGATGCCGTCCAGGGTGCTTTGGCCGGTACCGTAGCGGTTGTCGAAGAAGTGCTTGGTTTCGGCGTCGTTCACGGCGATGATGGGATAACGCAGTTTTCCCTCGTTGGCCATGGCGGTCAGCCGGATCACACCGGTGGTGGTTTCCTCCGTGCCGCCGATCACATCTGGCACCAACTCAGGCCGTTTGGTGTGCAACATGGTGACCAAGTCGGCGCCGTCGTCCATCGTCATCTGAGGTTTTGTGTCAAGCACGGCCTCCAGATGGCTGTAGTACGTTTTGTTGTCTTCGCCCTTGATGGAGTAAGTTGGGATGCTATACTCGCTCACCAAGGCTGCGGCCACGTCATCCTGGGTACTCAGGGGGTTACTGGCGCAAAGGGTCACGTCCGCGCCGCCGTCACGCAGGGCCAAAGCCAGGTTCGCGGTTTCTGTTGTGACGTGCAGGCAGGCCGCTAACCGCAGCCCGGCGAGGGGCTTCTCCTTGGCGAAGCGTTCCCGGATGAGGTTCACCACCGGCATTTCTCGCCCGGCCCACTCTATTCGATTTATCCCTTCTTGCGCCAAGGAGAGGTCCTTGACGTCTCCTTTAGCTTGCTTTGTAGCCAACTGATACTCCTTACGTCCACTCGGTTGAAATGCTGCCGGTCGGATTGTGCGCTCCGGTAAATGGCAGAGAGTTATGGATCGTTTCCGTGGGAAGTTGGGTGCCCGCCGGCGATCCAAGCGGGGGTGCCGTCTTCGATATTGTATAGGTTTTCGGTATCGTACCCCATCGAGGAGGCGACTTCACACGCCAAGCCGCTCCGCACACCGGCAGCGCAGATGAACAGCACTTTCTTGTCTTGGGGGACCTGGTCTATCCGGTCGCCGAGATCGTCAATGGGTATGTGGATCGCGCCGGTTACGTGACCGGTTACCCACTCATCGTCCCTCCGTACGTCCACGACCACCGTGTCCGCCGGTTCGTTGTCTAGAATTTGCCTTGCCTCGTTGGAATCAACGCGGTAATAGGGCTCGCCTGGGTCCTGCCTTGGCATTTTGTTACCTCCTGGATTCGGTTCTACTTCAGCCCAAATACCTTCCGACTATCGGGGCCAGTTTGCGCCGCAGGTCGTCTGGTACTTCTTCGTTCCTAGTGATAATTGCGTCTTTGAGAGACGATTCGCAGGGGCAGTCGCGATTTTGCCCCAGTGCAGGTACGACCCGGCGGAGCAACTCTTTTGAAGTCGCCACGTTTTTCATGAGATTCGCCACCACCATTTCCACCGTAACCGGCTCCGTGCCTTGATGCCAACAGTCGTAGTCGGTGATCCAGGCCAAGGTGGCGTAGCAGATTTCTGCCTCCCGGGCCAATTTGGCTTCGGGAAGTGCCGTCATCCCGATAATGTCGGCGCCCCACGACCGGTACATGAACGATTCTGCCCTGGTGGAAAACGCCGGTCCCTCCATCACCAACATGGTGCCGCCTGGGTGGACAGTGATTCCTTGTTGTTGTGCCGCTTGGTAAATTGTTTGGCTGGCGTGGGCACAGAACGGGTCGGCCAAGCCTACGTGCACCACTATCCCTTCATCGAAGAAGGTGTTGTCCCGCAACCGGGTCCGGTCGATCAGTTGGTTCGGCACTACCAAGTCCAGCGGTGCGAATTCCTCCTTTAGACTGCCCACCGCGCTCACTGAAATAATTCGTTCGACGCCCAGCGTCTTCAGCGCGTAGATATTGGCGCGGGCCGGTATGTGAGAGGGGTTGAACCGGTGGCCCCGGCCGTGGCGGGGCAGAAAGGCCACTCTCACTCCCTCCAGCGTGCCCAGGACGATCGAGTCGCTGGGCTTGCCGAACGGGGTATCGACGTTAACGAAATCAACATCGGTCAGCCCGTCCATTTCGTACAGGCCGCTCCCTCCGATAACTGCTACTTTGGCTCCCCGGTCCATCATTGCCAACGAATTACTTCTCTTGATCTCAATTGGGTGATCGCACTTATATGATCGAGCCTAGGTGGCCGAACGGACTGCCAGCATCAAGCTTTCGGTATATGGCACCCGGGCCACTCCGGCTTGGGTGACTATGGCGCTCACGTACTGGTGCGGTGTCACATCGAAGGAAGGATTCACAGCTTCCACGCCCACGGGAGCGGTCTGAATGCCGCGAAAATTGGTAACCTCTTCCTGAGCCCGCTGTTCGATCTCTATCTCATCGCCGTCGCTTAGAGTCAGGTCCACCGTGCTGGTCGGGGCGGCCACGTAGAAGGGGACCCCGTTCTCCTTGGCCAGCACCGCCAGGCTGTAGGTGCCTATTTTGTTGGCGGTGTCTCCGTTGGCCGCTATGCGGTCGGCTCCCGTTATAACGCAGCTGATCTTGCCCTGGCGCATCAACATACCGGCTGCCGAGTCGACCAGCAGAGTTGCTGGAATGCCCAGCTTTTGGAACTCCCAGGATGTCAACCGGGCTCCTTGCAGCCACGGGCGGGTCTCGGTGTTGAATACCTGGAAACGCTTGCCGTCCTCCCAGCCAGCCCGGATTACTCCCAAGGCGGTGCCGAAGGCCGACGTGGCCAGTGCGCCTGTGTTGCAATGGGTTAGCACAGACCCGCCATCCGGCATAAGTTCCTTGCCATGACTGCCCATGCGGCGGTTAATAGCTTCATCTTCGTCTTGAATGAGCACCGCTTCGGCCAATAGTTGCTCTTTGACGGTTGCCGTGTCGGTTGTCGATTCGGCGACGGTCATCATGCGTTGGACCGCCCAGCGCAGATTAACGGCCGTGGGGCGAGCTGCGTTGATCCGGACTGCGGCCTCGGCCAGACTCGACAGAAAATCGTCGCGGTTTGATGTGTCCAGGTCCCGGGCGGCCAACACCACCGCATAGGCGGCGGTAACCCCGATGGCGGGAGCGCCTCGGACCCGCATTTCCCGAATGGCGTCAACCGCGTCTTCGTAGCTGTTGGCCTGTACGGTGACTTCCTCTGCGGGCAGTCTGGTCTGGTCCAGTAGGTTCAGCTTTCCATCGGCCCACTGGATAGGCCGGATTTCGTTCAACCAATTGCTCCCGACAACGCCTGGATATGATGCCAAGATATTGGACTATAGACAAACAAAAAAAAGCTCCCCACGTGAGAAGCTCATCGAACTCTGAGCCCCCCTCATATTTCGCCTAACTGGATTGCCCAGTCCAAGGCGCCGGAATTAGCACCGTATCCTAAGCCCTATTCTTGGACCGGGACCGGTTGCTAGGCTTCGTCGGGCCGTCCCCTCTGCCGTTCTGTATAAAGGGTCACTGAGTGTATATTCTGTTGTTAAATGCTAGGCCCGTGTTCGCATTCAATACTACTAAGGCCCCATCGGTCTGTCAAGGAAATCCGAGCCTGGCACGTTGCTAGAGGCCTCAGCGAAAAGGGTCATTTCATTCTTAAGCAGCATAACGGAGGCATTGGGATACGAAAACCCGCCCTACCGGATGTTTGGCTGCAAGTTCCGCGGCTTGGAGGACGCCCCGGCACTACGGTGAGTTGGTGGCGGGAAGTAACATGGAACATAACCAACAATGACCTAACGAGCAAGAAGGCTGAGGGACCGCTCCTCCGTTTGACCGATGGCTAAATCCGCCGTCCTCCCGATTCCACTGCGGAAGAAGCAAGCTAATATATGACTGTGACCCGGTTGGAGGACGAACCTACGGCCGGCGAGACACCGGTGAACTCAATTGAAGTGGAAGGGAAATAATGTACGTAAGAGCGGCAACTGTCCAAGTTCAACCAGAAAAGATGCAGGAGTTGATTGATCTCTTCAAGGACACGATGGCTCCGGTCATCGAAGCGAAAAAGGGATTTCAAGGACAGTACCTGATGACTGACGCCGGAAGCGGCAGAGCTCTCACTTTCTCCTTCTGGGAAACGGAGGAGGATGTATTGGCAACAGAGTATCTACCGGAACAAGTCCGAGCCAAGTTTGGCAGCGTTTTCGCCGGGCATCCAGACTACGATGACTATGAATTGAGCTACGGAACTTCAGCCTGGCGCGTTGCTAGTCGAAGCGGTTGGGGATAAGAGACCGAATGGGTGATCTTTCTTGCAACCAACCGCCCCTGCGATCGAGGCCATCCGTCTCTAGTGGAAGTGGATGGCCAAAGGTACCTAAATACATAACCCCTAATGGGGAAAAAGGAGGAAACTATGGAAGAAATAGAAAAACTGTTCAAGAATTCTACCGAGGAGATGGAGAAGCTACTGACCGCGAAGAGCGTGGTCGGAGAGCCGATGGTTGTGGATGGCTACACCATTGTGCCCCTCTTAAGCCTTGGCTTCGGTTTTGGTGCCGGAGGCGGTGGCGGCAAGGGGAAAGACAAAGATAATCAAGAAGGCGAAGGCTCCGGCGGCGGGACCGGTGGCGGGGGAGGGGTGAAACCTGTTGCTGTCATCATCATCGGCAAAGACGGCGTCCGGGTGGAGCCCATACAGGGTCCTCCGTCCGGGCTGGAAAAGCTGGGCGCGGCCATAGGCTCGGCTATGGACAAGCGAGGGCACAAGTCTGAAAAGGAATAGGGGCGATGCTGATACTGGCCATAGTCCTGGGCCTGTTCTTCCTGGCGGTCCTCCTCCTGTCCATACCCGTTGACTTGGCCTTCTCCTATGAGAGGGGCGAGGGTTCCCGGTGGCGGATGCGCATTGGGTGGCTGTTTGGGCTGATAGGCAAAGAGCTGGGCGGTGGGAAGAAAGACCGGGAGAAAAAGCACAAGGAGATGAAAGCGAAAAAGGGACGAGGGAGCTTCCGAGGGCCTCTGGCCGTGTTCAGGGCCAGAGGCTTCTCCGGAAGGCTCCTTCTCCTCGCCAGGCGTTTGGTTCGATCGGTCCAGGTACGGGATGTGGACGTCGAATTCCAGGTGGGGACAGGGGACCCGGCGGAGACGGGCTTGCTCTTTGGCGTAATCGGGCCTAGCGCAGCCCTGGCCCGGTCAGGCTTCTCGTCTAACATAAGGATTGAGCCTAACTTCGTCGAGGAGACCTTTGAGGGGCACGCCAGAGGGGCCGTGAGGGTCTATCCCATAAAGCTGATACCACCACTCGTCGCCTTGGCCCTGTCACCAGCCACGTTCCGAGGGGTCAGGGCTCTGAGGAGAGCGCGCAAGAGATGAATAAGGTCCACAGCGGCGAACCCCTTGTAGTTGGAGCGGTCACCATTACTCCCATAGAGCGGGTTGAGCGGTATCGTACGAGCGGCAATGGGGGCTTCTTTGTCTACTTCTCCAAGAAACCCGTTAGAGTTACTGTGGAATCGCCCGACGGCAGCTGGGATTTTGACTTGGAGGACTGGAATTCTGAAGCGGAACCTGGTTTGGATTAGGCGGAGGTATTCAAGGTCTGTATCCACACTCCGACGTCAATAGACCGTTTTGTTGACACCACTTATAGCCCGCCAAGATAATACTGGACGCCGAAAGCCGCATTCAGCCCCAGAGATTTCAGCATCAAGCTTAGATGAGCCGGAATGACGGGACCAAACTTAGGGCAGTTTAAGGACGAGCCAGGGCTCTTCACCGACCTCTACGAGTTAACCATGGCCCAGGCGTATTTCCGTCAAGGGATGTTTGCGCCCGCCACGTTCAGTCTCTTCGTTCGTAGTTATCCACCAAACCGGGCCTATTTCGTATCGGCTGGGCTGGAAGATGTGCTGGACTATCTGACGTCGTTGAGTTTCGGGGACCGCGCGGTGGAATATTTGCGGTCGACTGGCATTTTCGGCGACGAATTTCTCGAATACCTGCGAGGAGTGCGCTTTACCGGAAGCGTACGGGCCTTTCCCGAAGGGCGTCTCTTTTTCGCCGACGAGCCGGTGATGGAAATTACCGCTCCGATAATCGAAGCCCAGTTGGTAGAGACTTACATCATCAACCAAGTGAACCTCCAATCGATGCTGGCCACCAAGGCGGCACGCTGTGTTTGGGCGGCTCAAGGGCGGGGAATCGCCGACTTTGCCTCCAGGCGCACCCAGGGCACCGACGCCGCGATCAAGATGGCCCGGGCCAGCTATATCGCCGGGTTCCACGCCACCAGCAATGTTTTGGCGGCCAGCACATACGGGATGGCGCCAGCCGGCACCATGGCCCACTCTTTTATATCCAGCTTTCCGTCGGAGATCGAAGCGTTTCGGGCCTACGCCGAGGCATTCCCCTCGAGAACGGTCCTTCTGGTGGATACGTACGACACCGTCGCCGGCGCGTGGAACGCCGTCAAAGTCGCCAAGGAGATGGAAGCCAAGGGTGACCGAATGTTGGGCGTCCGGTTGGACTCGGGTGACTTTGAGCAGTTGAGCCGCGAGGTCCGAGGGGTTTTGGATTCGGCGGGCCTGAGTTATGTAAATATCTTGGCCAGCGGCGGACTGGATGAATTCGAGTTGGAGTCGCTGGTGCAGGCCGGCGCACCCATCGACCAATTCGGGGTGGGCACCAAGGCCGGGGTTTCCGCAGATGCCCCTTGGTCCGATATGGCCTACAAACTGGTCTGCTTCGACCAACGGCCGGTTATGAAACTGAGTACCGGCAAGGTTTCTTGGCCCGGAGCAAAGCAGGTTTTTCGGGTCAGTGACGGGGATAGCCGCTTCGCCAAAGACGTGATCGCCCTCCAAGATGAGACGCCCGCCGACGCCGAGCCCATGATGCACCAAGTTATGGTTGGCGGCGTTCCCACCGGCCCCAGCCCTTCGTTGGAAGACGCACGGCAGCGGTTTGAGGACGACTTTGGGGCGCTTGACCCGCGTTTCAAGATTCTCCGCCGCCCCCCTCGGTTTCCGGTTTCGGTCAGCCCACGGCTAAAGCGCTTGGCGGCCCAGGTAAAAGAAGCAGCGATCGCCGCCAACGTTTCAGCAACCTGCTAGCCGCGGTCCCGAACACTCTCCTGCCTAGGGATGTAACTCCTCCATGAAGATAGCCGTCTGCATGAAATACGTTCCGGTCATCGCTCGTATCCAATTCGATTACGAAACCAAGACCATCGTCCGGGAGGGGGTGCCCTCGGAAGTGAATGCCTTCGACCTCCTGGGGTTGGTCCGGGCTGTGGAACTCAAAAAGAGTCCAGATGACGAGGTCGTCGTCTTGACCATGGGCCCGCCGTCCGCGGCCGAGGGCTTGACCAACTGCTTGGCCTTGGGCGCCGACCGCGGAGTGTTAATCACCGACCGGGCGCTGGCCGGGTCGGATACGTTGGCCACGTCGCGAGTCTTGGCGTTGGCCTTGGCCAAAGAAAATCCGGACCTGATCATTTGCGGCAGGAATAGCACCGACGGTGAAACCGGGCAGGTGGGGCCGGAGGTTGCTGAGCTCATGGGACTGCCGCACCTCAGTCACGTTAGGAAGTTGGACCTGAGCGCCGACAGAAGAGGAGTCGTCGTCGAGCGGATTACCGACGAGGGCTTCCAGGTACTGGAATGCGATTTGCCGGCCTTGATCTGTGTTACGGAAGGAGTCGCGCCCGAACTCTATCCCAACCGCGAGCAGATGGCTGAGGCCGAAACCAAGCCCACTCAACAGCTCAGTTGCGGCGACCTATCCGACGATCTCTCCCAGTTCGGCGCGGACGGCTCTCCAACCTGGGTGAACGAGATCCGGCTGGTCGAACCGAACCGGTTGGGCGTGATGTTGGAGGATGTAACACCAGCCGAGGCCGCCAAGCAAGTCGCGGGGGCGCTCCGCCAAAGGCTGGCCGAGCTCGAACAGTCAGGTGACGCCGCCAGGCCCGAGGCCTTCCCCAGGTACCCGGAAAGCCGCGACAAAAGCATCTGGGTGGTAGCCGAGAACACCCGAGACGGTCTGGCCCATGTCACTTTCGAGATGCTGGGCAAAGCCCGGGAGTTGACCCAGATTACCGAGAGCGAAGTAGCCGCCGTGCTTATCGGGCCAGGTGGGGATTCCCAGATTGCCGAACTCGCCGCCCACGGAGCGGACCGGGTGATGGTGTTGGACAACGCCGAGCTTGGCCCTGTCTACGGCAGAAGTGTCGGAGTGGCTTTGGCCGACGCCGTGCAACAAGGGCAGCCTTACGCCGTCATGTTCGCTTCCACCGCCGACGGCCGCGATTTGGCGTCGCGGCTGGCCGCCCGGTTGGGGTTGGGACTGACGGGTGATGCCATCGACCTGGAAATCGATGAAGAGGGCCGGCTGGTGCAGTTAAAACCGGCCTTGGGCGGCAACGTCGTCGCCCCGATTCTCTCCAAGACACTGCCCAACCTGGCCACAATGCGTCCCGGCCTGCTAACGCCGGCGGCGCCGGATGGAGGCACAGCCTCGATCGAAAAATTGGCGGCTCAGTCTTTCGATGGCCCGGACGTACGCTTAATCAGGGAAGAGTTCCAAGAAGACCAAGAGGGATTGGCGTTGGCCAGGGCACAGATCGTGTTGGGCCTGGGAATGGGGGTCGGCGAAGAGAATGTGCCCCTCCTCCAAGAAATGGCCCGGTCGATTGGCGCATCGGTGGCCATTACCCGTGACGTGTACCACCACGGTTGGCTGCCGCAACAGCTACAGGTGGGCATCAGCGGCCGCACCATCGCGCCAAAGGTTTATCTGGCGGTGGGCATACGGGGCGCTTTCAACCATACGGTGGGCCTGCAACGAGCGGGCGTCATCATCGCCGTAAACCAGAATCGCCGCGCCACCATCTTCCGGGGGTCTTCCGATTTCGGCATCGTGGGTACTTGGGAAGAGTACCTGCCGCCACTGATCGAGGAACTGCGGCCGATACTGGATGAGCTAACGTAGCCCCCGAAAATCGCCGCTCGCGAAAGAGGATTAGGGGATTTGGTCACCGGAGCCCCTGTAATTCCGCTCAACTTGACACTGCCATAGCTGCATAGCAAAATGCGGTCATCCCGGCACCTAGTTCAAGAGGCGATTCATGGATTTTGGATACACCCCTGAACAAGAAACTTTGCGCAATCAGGTCCAAGACTTCATTGCCGAGCATGTGACCCAAGACATCTTTGATGAGTTGGAAAGCGGCGAGGAAGGAGGGCGCGGGGCCCATTACCGGGAACTCATACGGAAAGCGGCGGAAATGAAATGGATCGGCATCAGTTGGCCCGTTGAATACGGCGGACAGGGCGGCAGCCGTCTAGACCAATACATCATTGAAGAAGAGTTCGGCCGCCTGGGTATCGCCATAGGAGGCGCCGGCAGCGGAGCCCCGGCAATTCTGGCCGCCGGGACCGAAGAGCAGAAGCAGCATTTCATACCCGGCTTGATCAACGGCGAGATCATCTTTGCCCTGGGATTTACCGAACCACAGGCCGGCGCCGACCTAGCCGGACTCCAGTGCCGCGCCGTGAGGGACGGCGACGAGTACGTCATCAACGGCCAGAAAATGTACACCTCGGCCGCCCATTACGCGACCCATCTCTACCTGATGTGCCGGACCGACCCAGATGCGCCCAGGCATCGCGGGATTTCCATATTCCTGGTCCCAATGGACACCCCCGGTATCTCGGTCCGTCCTTTGTGGACGATACAGAACGACCCTCCAGCCCCGGTTGGCACCACCTACGGAATGGCCCG
Source organism: Dehalococcoidia bacterium (assembly GCA_965247605.1). Taxonomy (GTDB): domain Bacteria; phylum Chloroflexota; class Dehalococcoidia; order Lucifugimonadales; family UBA3495; genus VXOI01. Next base: position 222,942 of record CBDFHM010000012.1, read on the forward strand.
TACCAACGAGACTTTCTTGGAGAATGTGCGGGTCCCAGCCTCTGCGATGTTGGGTGAAGAGAATACCGGTTGGTACGTGGGCGCCATGGGACTGAACCTGGACCGGGTGGGCGCCAGCCGGTACCTGATTTCGGTACAGCGCGATGAGGACATTGTTAACTGGGTGAAAGAGAACGACTTTGGCGGCCATTCTCCGGCAGACGACCCAGCAGTGCGCGACAAGCTGGCCGAGCTGTGGATTGAAGCCCAAGTGTGCCGCTTAATGACTATGCGCAGCATGTCCCTGGTTGAGCGGGGCGGAGACTTTACCTACGAGGGGTCTGCCGAGAAGGTCTGGGCCCCCGAACACGGCGTTCACACCACCGAGGCCATCACGCAGATCCTGGGCCCTTATGCCCAGTTGCTAAACGGCTCGGAACAGGCCATCGAGAACGGCGTATTCGCCCACAACGTAATGGGCGCATTCCAGTCGGGTATTAACCACGGCAGCGTCCAGGTCATGCGCGATCAGATGGCCCGCCGCGGGCTCGGCATGCCTCGAGGATAACGAAGAGACTTATGGATACCTTAGCCTCCGAAGAAGAGCAAATGCTCAAAAACGTGGCCAGGGAGTTCCTCGAGGCCGAGGTCTCTCCGGCCCTCGTCCGCGAGATGGAACAGGACAATCTGGGCTACCCTCCGGCCCTGTGGCAACAACTGGCTGACTTGGGCTGGCTGGGCTTGGCCATCCCCGGGGAATACGGAGGCCAAGGACTTCCGCTGACCTATTTGGGGCTGGTCTTGGAGGAAGCAGGCCGGGTGTTGGCGCCGGTGCCCTTACATAGCACGATGGTGGCCGCGTTGGCCATCGCCGACGGGGGAACCGAGGCGCAGCGGCGGGAGATACTACCGGCAGTCGCCAGCGGAGGCATGGTGCTAACCTGGGCCGTGACCGAGCGCGACCCCAGGCTGGTGCCGGAGGCTTTAGTGCAGCAGGCCGCAACCGACGGCGACGGTTGGGTCCTCACCGGCGAAAAGATGTTCGTGGACAACTTCAACGTCGCGCAAAAGTGCCTGGTGGCGGTGCGGACGGCGCCAGCTTCTCAGCAGAACCACGGCATTTCTCTCTTCATCATCGACCCCAACGGCACCGGTGTTTCCCAGGCGCCTCTCATCACCCTGGCCAAGGACAAGCAGAGCCGGGTGACCTTCAATCAGGTCAAGGTCACTCAGGCCGACTTGGTCGGCGAGTTGCACCAAGGCTGGCCGGTAATCGAACGCATGCTGGAAAAGGCCACCGCGCTATTGTGTTGCCAGATCATCGGCGCGACCCGTAAGGATTCCGAGATGGCCATCGAATATGCCAAAAACCGCATCGCGTTTGGCCGCCCCATCGGCTCGTTTCAATCGATCCAACATCTTTGCGCCGACATGCTACTGCACCTCGACGGCGCCCAACTACTGACCTACGAGGCGCTGTGGAAGATGGACCAAGGTCTCCCGGCCAGCGTCGAGGTATCACAGGCGAAAGCCTTCTGTAACGAAAAATGCGAGTCGGTGGTGCGGTCGTCCCAGGTCATCCACGGCGGCATCGGGTTCATGATGGAATTCGACCTGCACCTGTGGTTCCGCCGGGTCTCCGCTTGGACCATGAGGTTGGGCACTAGCTTCGAGCACCGGGCCAAGGTCGCGGCTGCACTGCTGGACCAACCGGGCAAAGTCCGCTTGGGTCTGCCCCTGCCAACCAGCGTCTGACTCGTTCCCTGAAATTAATCTCTGCCCCGTGTCCGGCAGGTTTGACACGTCGGGCGGCACCCAAATGTGGAGATGGACTGATGGCCAAAGACCCGGTTTGCGGCAAGGAAATCGACGAGGAACAAGCGCGGAGCCAGACCTCGCAAACGGTACACGGTGCGTCGGAAGTAGACCCCGAGTTGGGCACCCGCATCTTCCATGACGGCACCTGGATATATTTCTGCGGATTGGAGTGCCGTACCAAGTTCCTGGCTAGTCCGGGGACTTACCTGGCAAATTAAACGCCGAGCGCGCGATCTGTGTCGAAAAACAGGAGGTAACTAATGGCCGACCCGATTACCCTGGACCCGAAAAAGAGCGCGGTTATCTTGGTGGATATGATCAACGCGGTGGCGAAAGGGGAAGGCCCTCCGTACAATCCACCGGCCAACCGGCAGGCAGTGACCGAGAATTTCGTTAGGCTGGTCGCACACTGCAGGTCTGTGGGAACTCCGCTGATTTATATCACGACCCATCGCCGGGCCGACAATTCCGATGCGCCCAAAACCGTCTCCGACATCGGTGGCGGCGGCGGGTCCATGCTACCGGGTACGTCTGCGGTCGAGGTAGTGGAAGAGCTGGCCCCAAGGCCAGACGATTATGTGATCGTGAAGCCCCGCTTCAGCGCCTTTTACGGTACCAACCTGGACGGAATTTTGAAGTCGCTGGGCACCGAGACCATCTTGGTGGGCGGCATATCCACGCAGCGCAGCGTTGAGGGAACCGCCAGAGACGCCAAGAACCGCGACATGCAATGTGTTGTGGTGAGCGATTGCTGCACCGCCGGTGAGGAAGACGTTCACCAAATGACCATCGACCACGTCCTCCCGCTACTGGTGCGGGTCCGCAACACCGACGAAGTAATCGCCGCCCTCCGCTAGCCCTTCGAACCCGAGTAGGACGATTTTCGCCTAAGGTCGTCGGAGCCCGGTAATCTGTCGTATTAGGGGTAGTGGCGGCGCAGTTCGGACACGTAGCGGTTTCCCAACGACGCGCCGGCTACCTCCAGCCAGGTACTGAACTTGGTCGGTAACGCAGCCACATCTTTCGATGCCAGGTGGCCGGCCATCAAGCCGTCGATCTCGTCCCGGGTCAACACCACGTCTCGAACCAGATACCCGGCTGCTCTGGCGAGCAATATCGCCAGTCGAGGTGGGACGTGTGCCAGCCTGGACTGGCTGCCGACGTGTTCAGCGATGAGCATTACCATCTCGTTGTAGGTGATTGTCTCGGGGCCGACGGCGTCCACAACCACGTTGGTTTCCTCGTCAGCCGCGTTCACCGCCTGCTGAGCGACGTCTTCAACGAATACCGGCTGTACCAAGTATTCTCCCGTGCCACCGATAGGGAAAACCGGGAACCGGCGTAAGAACCAAGCGATATTGTTGATAAGTAGGTCTCCGGCACCGAAGACCAACGTTGGCCTAATTATGGCGTACGAAAGTCTGGAGCTTCGGATCGCGTTTTCCACTTGCCCCTTGCCTCTGAAATAAGGGAGTCGCGACGAATCCGACGCGTTGGCGACGCTGAGGTGTACGACCCGGCGAACCACGGCGTCCTCGGCCGCTTTGATTAACGTTTGGCAATTGCGGACAGCATGGTCGAAGCCTGCATTGCCACGAGGGAACCTCACCCAATAGGTGTTGTAAAGGGTGGCCGCGCCCCGCAAGCTCTCGGTCAACCCGGTGGGATCGTCGAAGTCCAATGGCCGCGCGTCGATTTGATCGTCGAAGAGACCGGAGGAGTCGAGGCTCCCGGTCAGCGTCCTGACCGGCTTTCCCTGGGCCAGCAGGCACCGGGCGATATATTGGCCGGTGTATCCAAATGCACCGGTTACGACGTTCAGTTCGGCGTTTTCCAAGGTGGTTTCCATACTTCCGTAAGAATAGCTTCCATAATGATCCATGTTTCATTGGCTGCATTCCAGCCTTAAAACAAAACCCCTCTCCGCATGAGAGGGGTTTTGTTTTGAGCCACGAAGTTGCCGGCCTATGCCGTTAGTCGTAGGGCTTGAGTTTGACCTCGTGGAGCGCCGGTATCACCTCGTTGCCCAGCAACTCGATGGAGCGCATCGTGTCCTCGTGCTTCATCGCGCCCTCATTGCCGTAGATATGGATGTAGCCGGGGCTGAGGCGGTCAATGACCTCAGTCAACTTTTCAGTCACGGTTTGGGGATTCCCGACAATGATGTTGTTCACACCCCGGAGTTCGTCATAGCTAAGACCCACGCCCAATCCGCCGGCGCCCGCCACGTTGCCGGTGGGTCGCTGGGCCTTGACCGCGACAGCCGCACGAGACTGGTAGCCGGGCGGGTCGTTGTGTTCCATCGGCCCTCGTTGCCGGTGTTCTATGGTCCACATGAACTCCCGGCCCAGTTCGATGGCCTTCTCGTCAGTGTCGGCGACGAAGCAGCGGAGCAAGTAGCCGAAGTGCTCTGGGCCGGCCTTCCAGCCTTCTTCGGCGGCCGTGTCGATGTAGACCTGCTTTAGCCATTCGGTGGTGTCCACCAGCGCCCCCAGGTTCATGTAGGGGTGTTTGTGTTTGGCCGCCCAAACCACGCTCTCGGGGCTTCCGGTGCCTGGGAACCAGATGTCGGGCCTTGGCTTCTGCATGGGGACCACCCAGGGGTTGACCACCCGGTAGTGGTAGTACTCGCCCTCGTAGCGGAAGGGACCGGGCTCGGTCCAGCATTTGATGATCAGGTCGTGGGCCTCTTCGAAGCGGGCCCGGTTCTGCGTTGGGTCGATCCCGCCCTGCAGCGTCTCCACGGCTGTGCCGCGCACGAAGCCCGAAATGATGCGCCCGCCGGAGTAGCAGTCCAGCATGGCGATTTCTTCGGCCATGCGGATGGGGTCGTTGACGGCGATTACATTCCCCAGAATCGCAATTTTGACTCGCTTGGTGAGCTTGGCGATTACTGCCGCGTCCAGATTAACGGATGGCTTCATGCACCAGTAGGAGGCGTGGTGCTCGTTGCTCATGATCCCGTCGAAACCAACTTCGTCGGCCAAAGCATACTGCTCGTGATACTGGTTATAGAGCACGCTGGCCTTTACCGGGTCGAAGTGAGTGTTGGGGAAGCCCAGACGCCCCGAATCGTACTTTTCCAGGTCTGCATTGGTTACCGGTCCGTAGGGCTGCTCGGAAAACCAGTATATCTCTGGCGAATCTGTAGGCCGCTTAAGTTGGTCGACCATACTTACTCCTTCAGTTATCTGCGAATTCTGTAATAGCTGCTGGCGTGACACACCTATCCTGGCGGTTGGTAAAGGCTGAGACGCCCGGCTAGTTGGGAGTAATCGCCAAAGCGCGGACTTCGCCGAATTCCTTTTTGAGTTTGGTCCAATTGTCGCCGCCGTCTTCGCTAACGTAGACGTAGCCGAAAATGCTGGCCGCCGCGATCACGTCTGGCATCTCGGGGTTATTGGCCAACCAGTAGACCACCGAGTTGGGCTCCACCGGCAGGTTAACCTTGTTCCAGTTCTTCCCGCCGTCCTTGGTCATCTGTATGGCCCCGGTAACGCCAGGGATGAAATCGCCGTTGCCAACGAACATCACATCTGGATTGTCGGCTTTTATCAGCACGCCGCGGCAGTACGACCGGACGTCGTCTTCATTGAACTTGGGGAAGTAGTGATAGTCCCAACTTTCGCCTTCGTCGTTGCTGGTGGCGATGCCGAAAGGACTGGTGCAGTAGAACGCAGAATTCTGTCCCGGCCGGAGGGCCATGCCGTGAATATCGCCCTGGAACGGGTCGGGGCCCAGATCGGGCAGATGCACCCAGGTATCGCCGCCGTCCAGGCTCTTGTAGACGCCGTCCACCTCGATGCCGGCCCAGATGGTGCGGTTATCGCGAGGGTCGACGATTATGTTGGTAGTTCTAGGGGTGCCTATGGGGCAGTCCATGTTAACGCCCATGTCTAATTTGTCCCAGGACTTGCCGCCGTCCTTGGACCGAAAGCCCTCGGGCCTGGTGCCCGCGAATATGGTGTCCGCATTCGACGGGTCAATCGCCACCGACCAGACTTGGAGGTCTCCGGTGGGAGAATCCACCACCTCCCAGGAAATACCGTTGTCCTCGCTGCGGAAGAGGCCCAAGCCATCGGAGCCAGCCAGTATCCGGTGAGGATTGTCCGGGTAGGTCTGAAGCGCTCTGATGTTGCTCTCGGTGGGGATGGGTTGACGGATCTTGGTCCAAGACTCGCCGTTATCCGAGCTAACATTTAGCCCCTGTCCAACGGTGCCAACGATTAATGAATAGCTGTTTGCCATGACCGTTCCTCCTGCGTTTGGGGGGATGGGTCGCCTGTAACCAATATGCGGTAATAATAGCGCCGGGCCTGTCAAAACACCAGTGTGAGATGCCCTGATCAATACAAATCCGGTAGGCAGGTGGGCCGTTGACACCGGAATTTCGCAGCTTCACAATGGTTCTGAAGCGGTACCGGTGGAAGGAAGGTCTAAGATGGCTCAAACAGCGGTCTACACAATGGAGGCGTTCGTAGCCAACGTGAAGGAGATCTTCGCATCCAGCCGGGACCCTCTGGTCCAAGCACAAGCGGTCGCCGGGCGGATGAAGCAATTACTAGCGGTCCCCGGTTGGCTTGAAGCTGCCATCGGCCTGCCTGAGGAAGAGGGGTTCGGCCGGTACGACCTCCATCTCGATGAAGAGTCCGGCCATCCCGGCAACGGGTTTTACTTGATGTGTTCGGTTCAGACGCCGGGCCAAGACAACCTGCCCCACGACCACGGTGCGGCCTGGGTGGTCTATGGGGTATACCAAGGGGCCATCAAGCAGAGAAAATGGCGGTGGTTCTACCCTGGAGAAGGAGTAGACCAGATTCAGATCAAAGAGACCGGCAGCTTCGTCCAGAAAGGCGGCGCGGTGGCGTTCTTCCTGCCGGGGGAAATTCACGACACATTAAACGTAGAGGAAGGCCGGTCCGTGGTGGTGCGTCTGGAGTCTCAGAAGCTGGACCGCATAACCCGCTACCAGTACAATCCCGAAGATAACTCGGTCAAGGTGATGGAGCGGTAAAACCGCCTCTGTGGGCGTGGGAGAACGACAAAGGGAACGCCTCCTCCAATGGAGGAGGCGTTCCGCATTACCGGAGGAAGGACCGGCTACGCGGCCGCGGTTGCCCTTATTTGGTCCCGTAGTTCCTCGGTGGCCGTAAGGTCCAGTGACCGTGTCGCCGGGTCGATGACCACGCCGTATTCCTCACGGACGTACTCCACCGTAAGCTTCTCTTGCTCCACGTCGTCTTGCACGGCGTACGGGTCGCGGTCCAGCGGGTCGCCGTAGCCACCGCCCCCGGCCTGAATTACCCGGTAGACATCGCCCTTCTTGAGGGTTACCAGATGCTTGCAGGGCAGTTCCTGCTCGTGGTCGGTGCCAGGGTTGAGGAAGTTCTGGGTCAAGGTGCCGTCCTTGCCGCCCTCCACACCCCACGGCCGGAACGCGGTACGGTCGGAGCGTAACTGGAAGGTAGCCTCGTCGGCCAAAATCCGGAATTCGCGGACCATTCCCAGACCGCCCCGGTATTTCCCGGCCCCACAGGTGTCGGCAACCAAACTGTAGCGTTCTATCAATAGCGGCTGGTCGGCCTCGATGCTCTCGATTGGGGTGTTGGCCGCGTTGAGCACCGGACAGGACACACCGTCGGCACCGTCTTGGAAGGGCCCGCCGCCCCTGGGACCGTCGTTGTTGAACTCCAAGTAAACCCAAGCCTTGCGGTTGGGGTGGTAGCCAGCGAAAGTCAGCCCGATCTCACCCCCGCCCCAGGCTGCCGGTACCTTTCCTGGCAGCGCCTGGGCCATGGCGCCGAAAACGGCGTGACAGATTCGGAATCCGGCCAGCCCACGTGCCGCCACCGGAGCGGGATGCTGCGGGTTTACGAAGCACCCTTCTGGGGCCGTGATATTGAATGGCCGGAAGAACCCGCTGTTAGACTGGATGGCCGGGTCGATAAGACACTTCATCACGGCGTAAACGTTCGATTTGGTGTAGGCGAAGTTTGGATTGATCGAGCCCTTCGCCTGAGGGGACGTCCCTTCGAAGTCGACAAAGAATTCATCGCCCTCAACCTTCACCTTAACTTTGATCGCGATGGGCTGGGGGTCGATGCCGTCGGTATCGATGTAATCGACGAACTCCCACTCTCCCTGAGGCAGGGCGGCTATTTCGGCGCGAGTGAGGGCCTCCGTGGTGTCCAGTATGTCGGTCATGTAACTTTTCAGTTCTTCGAGACCGTACTCGTCCACCAAACGCAACAGGTCGCGTTCTCCCATCCGCACCGCCGCCAGCAGCGCCTGCACGTCGCCCAAGACCTTCTCCGGCACCCGGACGTTCTTCTCTAGAATGCGCCACACGGCCTTGTTGAGTTCTCCTTCCGCATAGAGTTTGATGGGCGGTAGGATAAGTCCTTCTTGGTAGATCTCAGTGTTGTCGCAAGCGTTGCCGCCGGCGACCCGCCCTCCGATATCGGTCTGGTGGCCGATGCAGCAACTCCAGCCGACCAGTACCTCATTGATGAAGATCGGCTTGAACAGAAAAATGTCGGGCAAATGGCTGGCACCCTCGTATGGGTCATTGTTGGCGAAGATGTCGCCGGGTTTAACATCGTCGCCGAAAGCATTCATCACACCTTCCAGAGCCGGAGCCATCGAGCCCAGGTGAGGGGGAAGGGTCAGGCCCTGGGCCACCTGCTGCCCCTCAGCGGTGAACAAGGCAGTGGAGAAGTCCATGCCGTGCTTGATAACCGCCGAACGCGCGGTGCGCACCACGGTTAGGGCCATGGTGTCGGCAATGCTCATCAGCGCGTTCTTGATGATCTCCCGAGTGACCGGATCGGTTGTTTGCTGCATCGAGGTCTCCTGATTTAATAGCTGGGTGAATGGTGCCATATGGCTGGCTGTTCGCGCAAGAGAAACGGCTCCGACTGGATTGACAGCCAGGATTGACAGCATCGTTGATAACACTACAATTTCAACCCAGGACAGCGACCTATCCCGCAACGAGAGAATCGACAGGAGGCGCTAATGGGTATCGTGGAAGACCGGGTTTCATTGATCCGAACCGAGTCCCGGCGGATGGGCCGGTATTTCGCAACGCTATCTTCCGAGGATTTGAAACGCCAGAGCGCCTGCCAAGGCTGGAACAACGCCGACGTCATAGCCCACCTCAGCATGGCGATCGACCGGCTTACGCCGAACATTGAGCGCGGCCTCCGCGGCGACTCTACGCCGCCCGACGGATTGGCCCCGGCAGGCACGGCGGATTTGGCGGCCCTAATGGTGGCGAATGCCCAAGGGACGATCGTATACCGGGAAAGTCTGGGCGACGAACTGGTGGCGACGTTCGAGTCGCAATGCGATCGGCTCGACCAACTTCTGGCCAGCCTAGGCCCTCAGGACTGGGACAAACCGTGCTACCATCCGGCGGCAATGATCTCGGTTGCCCGTTACGTCGACCTCCGGCTCACCGAAATGGTGGTGCACGAATGGGACATTCGTTCGGTGCTTGAGCCGTCTGCACATTTGCCTCAAGAAGGGTTGCCCGCAAATATCGACCTGCTTCCCGGGTTCGTAGTCGGCAGATTTTACCAACCAGGCTCGACCATCACAGAGCCAACACGCTTCCGTTTTGCCTTGACTGGACCCGTTCAAGGCGGTTACGACATCGTTACCGGAGACGGCAAGGCCCGGATGGAACCGGCGGGGTCCAACAAAGCCGCTGTTGCATTTGGCTGCGACGGCGAGACATTCGTACTTCTGATCTACGGACGCATTAGCCTGGACGACGCGTTGAGCAGCGGGCGGGTTTCGGCGGACGGTGACCGGGAGTTGGTGGCCAAGTTCGGGAGCTAATCGTTCCTAGGCACGGCTGCTTGGTTGGACTCGGCTGGGGACTCGGCTGGCAGCCGAAAATTGGGCTGAGGAGAATTTAGACATGGAAAAATGGAGGACTTGGGCCGCTCGTATGTTCGCGATCGGCTGCATCGCCTTGGGCATTATCGGCCTAATCGTTGGATTCAGTGACAGTACCTGGAAGCTGGGAGCCGTGGGGTATTTCACCGGCGGTACGCTTTTGGGCGTGGTCGCGCTTATCTTTATGGCCGATGAATTCATGGAACAACGCCGATAGCCGGGAACAACGGCCCAGGGACGGTATAATGGCGGCGCGGAACGCTTCAATTTTTGGAGGCTGGGTCCAATGAATTTGCTTGTAATCTCCGGGGGACGCCACCCATACGAAGAATCAACGCCGGTCTTAGAGAGATTTCTCACCGGCGCTGGTCACCAAGTGACAGTTACCGAGGACGGTTCGGTGTTGGCCGATTCCTCGGCCATGGGCCGGTACGACGCCTTGGTATTCAACACCAGACGGGAGAACGTTGCCGACTATGGTGACTCGACTCTCTCCAAAGACCAACAGAGCGGGTTGAAGGAATACGTCAGTTCTGGAAAGGGCTTCGTCTGCCTCCATATTGCCGGAGTCGCGCCGGATACCTGGCCGGAATACCATGACATCACCGGCGGCGGCTGGATTTCCGGCGCCAGCTACCATCCGCCCTACTCGCAGATGAACGTTGACGTCAGTAACTCCAGCCACGTTGGGGTTTCGGGGGTTTCTGACTTCTCCACTGAGGACGAGCTTTACATGGGCCTCCGGGTCATTGAAGGCAACGACGTGTTCCTCACCGCCAAAGCCGAGGACGGGACTTATCCTTGGGGACCCGACCGCAAGCCGACCCACATGCCTGGCGGCACCTTCCCTCTGGGTTGGACCCGGAACTACGGCGACGGCAAGGTGTTCGTCCTGCTATTGGGCCACGACGGGCGCAGCTTCGAGACGCCGGAGTTTCAGCAGATTGTCCTGAACGGAGTGGAGTGGGCCACCGCAGGGTGAAGCAATCTGGGCACCGGTGCGCCGACGGTGCAAGCCCAGCCACTCCGCCTCGAATTTCAGGGTCGTTCTTTCTTTGCGTACCTACGGCACCCGGCGTAATTCGATTAGAGAGGGGCACGCAACATGATGCGTTTTCTAAGATGGTTGCTGAAGCTGATTTCCTTAGGCCTACTGGGCAAGAACAAGCTACCGCAACCAGCGCCGAAAAGTATTGTGCCGCTTCTGATATTCCCCAGACTGACGGACGACATCGAGCTTGGAAACACCGTCGAGACAGACGGCGATAAATATTATGTGTCTTCGCCTTGGGAACTTAGTAGTAGCAAGGTCGATGAAGCTATCAAAGCAGCCGAGGACTGGCTGACGAACGCTCTCGGCGCCCGAATCAGTTGGAATCAAGTCAAGCTGATCGAATCCCAATTTAGCCTTGCTGACTGGAGGTCTCGAAAGATTTACCTGATCCAAGACGAGGTGGAGCATCTGGGTCTGCCCTGGACAGACAACTACGTTTATCTGGCGTTCGTCCGTGGCATGGGGGGATACGCTGGTGGCATCCATTACGAGAACGGGACCGCTGGCTACTCCATGGTCGGAGACGTATGCCTTGAAGCCATTTGCGAATACCCGGAACCGACGACGGGCTCGGCGTTGCTCGGCGACAACGGGTGGCCTGCCAATTCGTACAGCCTTACGGGCCAGACCGGGGCATTCATCCACGAGGCGCTGCATGGCTTAGATCTCCCTCACCCGGATGGCTGGCCCGAAGGAAGTCAGCCTGGGTGGGACGAGACGTTAATGGGGCACTGGTGGAACATGCCCAACTTTACAAACACGAATGGTTTGACCCAGATGGAGGTTGAAAAGGTTTTACAATGGACCGCTTCTTAGGAGTAATCGGCCAGCGATGGCAACCATGTCAACTCTGATTGAACTGTGAATGAACAATCTTCCAAAATAACTATCGGCGACGGGGAAATATCTGTCCTGACTACTCCGGCGGACGACCGAACGGCCGGGGCGCATTTCATCTACGCCCCGGGCGCAGGGTCGAATATCAACGACGGTTTCGGCAGGTACCTGGCCAACCGTCTAGCTGCCTCAGGAATAACTACAGTCCGGTTCCAGTTCCCATATATGGAAGCCCGAAAACGGCGACCGGACTCGCCGCGCATGTTGGAATCTACCTGGCGCGAGATTATCGAAACAGTGCGGCCCGAAGCGTCTGAGGCTGCGTCCAAGATCGTTGTCGGCGGGCGGTCGATGGGCGGCAGGATCGCCTCCCAGGTGGTGGCCCAAGACACCGCAGCCGACGCCCTGGCCCTGTTCGCTTACCCGTTGCGTCCGCCCGGCAACCCTGAACGGGTGCGGAACGGACACTTCCCGGATATCGGAATTCCGACGCTCTTTTGCTCCGGCACCCGGGACTCTTTCGGCACCCCTGAAGAGTTGAAGACTGCCGCCGCGGAAGTTTCTAATTCCACAGTGCACCTGCTGGAGGGCGCCGACCACGGCTTTACGGTCTTGAAGTCGACCGGCAAGACCCGCGAGGACGTATGGGCCGAGGCTGTGGACGCCTTGCTGGACTGGCTGCAGGAGCTCGCGGGCTAATCTCTCGACAGGATAATGTTGCTGGACTGGTCCACCGAAGCCGACCAGCCCGGGGGGACCACGGTGGTAGAGTCGTATTCCTCGATGATCAGCGGTCCTTGGGCGGAGTTGCCCGCCAGACCCGCCCGGCTAACCACCGGCGTGTCGGACCAGCCCCGGTTGGGGCCGAAGTAGACGCGGCGGTCCGCTAGGCTTCCGCCGATCGCTGCGGGCAGCTCTAATCGTTCCGGCATCCGGGCCTCCTCGGACAGACCTCTGGCGATGACCCGAACGTTCACCAATTGGTAGCTGACGTCGCTGCTGCTGTAACCGAAGCTCTGCTCGTGCTCCCGGTCGAAGTTTTTCATTACCGCAGCCAGTGTCTGCGGCGTTATGGGGCCCGGTGGGACCGGGACGGTGAGGTCGGAGACCTGGCCTTCGTATTTCATGTCCATCTGGGTGAAGACCTCGTGGTGGTCTTCGTCGAAACCTTCCAAACGGAGTTGGCGACGGCCCTCCTCCCAGAGGTTGTTCAACATTTTCGCCAACGCTGTTATGTCAATCTGGTCGAAGAGTTTGAAATAGGTCTGTACAAAGTGGTGCTCGACGTCGGCTACCAGCAAGCCAAAGGAGCTGAACACACCGGGGAAGGGCGGAACCACCACACTGGAGATGTCCAGCATCTCGGCAAGCCCCACGGCGTGTACCGGTCCGCCTCCGCCGAAGCAGATTAGGTCGAAGCGGCGGGGGTCCCGCCCGCGCTCGCTGGAAACCGCGCGCAGCGCCCGTCCCATATTGGAGTTGACCAGAATGTGGATGCCGTGGGCGGCTTCAACGTCCGACAAATTGAGGGGTCCGGCTACGTTGTCGTTAATCGCTTTACGCGCCAGCTCCGCGTCGATTTTGAAGTCACCCGCCAGCAAGTGTTCAGGGTTCAAGTAGCCCAACAAAACGTCGGCGTCGGTAACTGTGGCCTCCTGCCCGCCCAGCCGATAGCAGGCCGGACCGGGGTCGGCGCCCGAACTCTGGGGTCCCACCCGCAACGACCCGCTGCGGTCAACGGTGGCAATGCTGCCCCCGCCGGCGCCGACCTCGGCCAAGTCGATGGCGGGCACGCGCAATATGTGTCCCGAGCCCCGGAGCAAACGGTGGCCGACGCTGACGCCGCCGCCGACTTCGTATTCCGGCGCCTGCAACATCTCACCGTCTTCGATGATCGACGCCTTGGCGGTGGTGCCGCCCATGTCCAGGGTCATCAGGTTCGCCATCCCCAGACGTTTACCCAAGTGGTAGGCGCCGACGACCCCGGCGGCCGGGCCGGACTCGATGCAGTAGACGGGCCGCTCTTTGGCGATGTCTGAGGTGGCTAGGCCACCGTTGGACTGCATCACGGTCAGCGGCACTGTCAGGCCCATCTGAGTGAGTCCGTCGGTGAGCAGGGTCAAGTACCGCTCCACTACCGGCCTGACGTAGCTGTTGATCACGGTGGTGCTGGTGCGTTCGTACTCTTTCATCTCCGGCAAGAGCTCGGAGGACAGCGTCAAAATAACACCCGGCGCCCGGTCCTTCATCACTTGGGCGATGTATTGCTCGTGCTCGGGGTTGGCGTAGGAGTGCAACAGGCTGACTGCCACCGACTCGATACCGCTATCCAGGACGTATTGCACCGCCTTGTCGACGTCATCCTTGTCCAACGGACGGAGCACCTCACCCTGGAAGTTCAGCCTTTCACCCACCTCCAGGCGCCATTGACGTTTGACCAGAGGAGGTGACTTCTCGTAGTAGAGGTCATATAGGCGGGGTGTCCGGTTGCGGCGGAATTCCAAGACATCCCGAAAACCCTCGGTGGTGATCAAGGCGGTCTTGGCGCCTTTTTGTTCGATGATGGCGTTGGTTGCCACCGTGAACCCGTGGCTGACCTCGGACACCATGTCGGCGGTGATGCCCAGTTCTTCCACTCCGCTGCTGATTCCGTTCAAGACAGCGCGGCTGTAGTCGTCGGGAGTGCTGGCGATTTTGCGGGCTAGGACCCGGCCGTCAGCACCCAGAAAAACAATGTCGGTAAAGGTGCCGCCGATGTCCACGCCAATCCGGAATTCAACCATGCTTAGCTACTCTCTGACTCTGAATTCGGACCAACCGTAGCGGCCCGGTGAAAGGCCAATGGAATGATACTTGGGGCTGGTCGGGCTGGCAAGTTGCGGAATCCGGGCGCGCGGTCTAAGGAGGCGAGCCTCCCCGTTGCAACTGGACGGCGGTGTTGATGACGGCTAGATGGGAGAAGGCTTGGGGGAAGTTGCCCAGCATCGCGCCGGTCTGGGGGTCGATCCCCTCGCTGAAAAGGCCTAGGTCGTTGGCGCAACTTAAGGAGATGTCGTATAGCTGGCGGGCCTCTTCCAACTCCCCCAACAGTATCAGGTTGTCGGCCAGCCAGAAGGTACAGATAGTAAATGCGCCTTCGGTGCCGCTCAACCCGTCGTCGAACTCCCGGTAGCGGTACACGTAACCCTGGGGGCTGGAAAGGTCCTTCTGCACGGCGCGAATGGTCGCCTCCATTCTTGGGTCTGCAGCCGGGATGAATCCCACCAACGGCAACATTAGGACGGAGGCGTCCAGGTCGTTGTTCCCGTAACACTGGACGAACGCTCCAACCCGCTTGGAGTAACCGTTTTCCAACACATCTTTCTTAATCTCGGCCCGGACTTGGCGCCACTGTTTCACGTCGCCGGGAAGCTTCAGGGCGGTGGCGGCTTTGATCGCCCGGTCCAAGGCTACCCAGCACATCACCTTGGAGAACACGAAATGGCGGCGGCCGCCCCTGGTTTCCCAAATGCCGTCGTCGGGCTCGCGCCAGTGGTCGATCACGAAGTTCACGACGCGGACCAAGTATTCCCAGTACTCCGAGATATCGCCACCGAACTTGCGCAAGATGTGGGCCGAGTCCAGCACCTCGCCGTAAATATCCAACTGGTACTGCGAGTAGGCGGCATTGCCGATGCGCACCGGCCGCGATCCCCTGTAGCCGTCCAACTCTGGGATTTCGATTTCGGTCAACCGGCGCTCTCCCCCAAGACCGTACATCACCTGCAGGTCTCTCGCCCGGCCCGCAGTGCTCCACTCCAGCCAGTCTTTGAAGGCGGAGGCCTCTTCGGTGTAGCCGATGATCGACAGGGCGTAGAGGGCGAAGGTGGCGTCGCGCAGCCAGGTGAAACGGTAGTCCCAGTTGCGGGAGCCTCCGATTGTTTCGGGCAACGAGGTGGTCGCTGCCGCAACCAGCGCCCCTGACGGCACGTAGGTCAGCGCCTTGAGGGTAAGGGCGCTCCGCAGGACATCTTCGTAGAGTTCACCCTGGAAGGTGCAGCGGGAAGACCAATCTTCCCAGAAAGCAACCGTCGTGGAGAATTCCAGTTCCAACTCCGCGATGTCTAACGGCGTCGAACCGTGAGAGAAAGAGACTTGGTTGGTGACTGCGGCGTAGAGCTTGTCACCTTCTCGCAGCAACCCCTTGGACCGGAAACCGTCGTCGATCTCCGCTAGCGGAGCGGAACAGTAAACGGATACGGCCTCGGCGCCGCCGTGGGAGGTACCGGAATGAGGACTGCTCAGGACAGAGTGAGGCACTATGGTCCCGTAATCGAACTTGGGGAAGCATTCAAGGTTGAACTCGACGCTTCCGTTGGTGCATTGCAGTATGCGGACGATACGTTGGATCTGGGTAACTTCCAATGGACGGTTGGGCCGGGAAGGGTGGTCGTGGACCGGCATGAAATCGGTGAGGACTGCGGTTCCCGAGCCGGTGGTAAAAGTGGTCTCCAGCACGTTGGTCGCAGGGAGATAGCGTCGTGACGTCTGCCTCACGTCCAATGGAGCTACCTGGAAATATCCGCCTTTGGAGTCATCCAGTAAACGGCTGAACAGAGCGGCCCCGTCGAAACGGGGGAGGCAACACCAATCGATGGAACCATCAGTCGCCACCAGCGCCGCGCTGTGCAGGTCGCCGATGAGGCCGTAGTCTGAGATCGGTTTATAGCTCAATAGCGGAACCTATGACTGGCTGACCGCTGAAAGCTGATAGCTACTCTAGTGATCGCCGCATCGCTTTAGCCACTCCCGGCCGTCGCGGGACAAGAAACTGACTGCTTCGTCCGGCCCTTCGCTTCCGGGTGAATAGGCCACCGGAGACGGCGATTCCGCCCTCCCCAACCCTTCGATCACTGGGTCGATAATGGTCCAGGCTTGTTCGATCTCGTCGCTGCGGATGAAGAGTGATGCGTCGCCGTTGAGGGCGTCGAGCAGCAAACGTTCGTAGGCGTCGGGAATATCCTGGCCGCCGAAGGAGTCTTCGTAGTGGAATTCCAGGTCCACCGGCCGCAGGTCCAGCGGCGAGTCCGGGGTCTTGGCCTGAAACTCCAAATGGACCCCTTCGTCCGGCTGCAGGCAGATGGAGAGTATGTTGGAACTGATCTCCCCACTGTCCCCCTGAGGAAAAAGAAGGTGGGGCGGGCGGCGGAACTGAATCAGGACCTCGGTCCGTTTGTCGCTCAGGGCCTTACCTGAGCGCAAATAGAAAGGCACACCCTGCCAGCGCCAGTTGTCGATGGCCAAGCTCAGGGCCACGTAGGTGGCGGTCCGAGAGTCCGGAGGGACACCATTCTCGCTCAAATAGCCATCGTATTGGGCGTAGACGGAGTTGGCCACCGCCTCATCCGGGGTCATTAGCCGCACCGATTCCAGCACCTTCACTTTTTCGTTGCGCAGGGTGTCGGCCTCGAAAGTGGAGGGCGGCTCCATAGCCACCACGGTCAACAGTTGGAGCAGATGGTTTTGGAACATGTCTCGAAGCACACCGGCTTGGTCATAGTAGCCCGCCCGGTCCGAGACAGAGACAGTCTCCGATACCGTGATCTGGACGTTATCGATGTAGTTTCGCGACCAGATGGGCTCGAAAATGGTATTGGCGAAGCGGAAGACCAGCAGGTTTTGGACCGTCTCCTTTCCCAGGTAGTGGTCAATTCGATACACTTGGCGCTCGGCAAACACCGAATGCACCACACGGTTTAGGGCCTTTGCGGTCGCTAGATCAGTGCCAAACGGTTTCTCCACCACCACTCTCCGCCAACAGCCGTCTTCTACTCCGAACCCGGCCTGCCCCAAGTTGAGAACGGCGGGTTCGTATAGAAACGGAGCAAGCGCCAGGTAGTACAAGCGGTTGGCCGGTTTCCCCTGAGCTTCCACTCCGGCCAGTGTTTGGCGGAGCTCACCAAGATCCTCGGCGGATGAGACGTCGCCACAGCAGTAGTGGATGCGTTGGGAGAACTCCTGCCATTCTTCGGAGCCGGGATGGAACTGGTCCGACTCGACCAGACTCTTGGAAAGAGCGTCACGGAACTCCTGGTCCGTCATCTGGGTTCGCGACATGCCGACGATTCGGACCTCGGGCCCTAGCCGTCCTTTGCAATAGAGGCTGGCCAAAGCGGGCACCAACTTCCGCCTAGTCAGATCGCCCGACGCCCCGAAGATAACGATGGTAGTTGTTTGGCCTGTGGTTGTTTGGTCGTCCGTCACCCTCCGGGCCTCCGAACGGCGTGGCCGCCGAACTGCTCTCGCAGGGCGGCCAGCAGCTTTGCGCCGAATGGCTCGACCTGACGCGACCGGAACCGTTGTTGCAGGGCGAGGGTGATCGTGGGCGTCGGAACGGCCAATTCCACCGACTCTTCCACCGTCCACCGGCCTTCACCCGAGTCATCGACGTAGGCTTTCAGGCCTTCCAGTTGAGGGTCTTCTGTCAGCGCGGCGGCCACCAGGTCCAATAGCCAAGAGCGGACCACGCTTCCGTAGCGCCATGTCTCGGCGATGGCGCCCAAGTCCAAACCAAATTCCTCTTTGGCCTTCATTAGCTCGAAGCCCTCGGCGTAGGCCTGCATCATGGCGTACTCGACGCCGTTATGCACCATTTTCACGAAGTGGCCAGAGCCGCTGGGGCCAACGTGGCTATAGCCGGTGTCCAGGCTAGGGGCCAGAGTCCTGAAGATGGGCTCCAAGCGCTTGACCGCCTCTTCTTTGCCGCCCACCATCAACGAGTAGCCTTCAGTCAGGCCCCAAATACCGCCACTGGTGCCGACGTCGATGAAGTCGATTCCTTGGTCCGCCAACTTCTTGCTGCGGCGCATACTGTCTTTGTAGTTTGCATTTCCGCCGTCGAGTATGGCGTCTCCGTTGGAGAGCAGCGGCGCCAGGCTGTCGATTGTGTCCTCGGTGGGTTGGCCGGCGGGTACCATCACCCACACGGCCCTCGGAGCCGACAGCCGACCGATTAATTCTTCCAGCGAAGACGCCCCTTCGCCCCCATATTCCTGGCTGCTGGCGATGGCGGCGGCATTACGGTCGTGAGTTACCGCCCGATGCCCGCCTGCAATAAGTCGCTGGGCCATGTTGCCACCCATCCGGCCCAGTCCGATCATGCCCAATTCCACTGGTCTTTGCCTCCTATTCGCCGTGTCCAGCCCCATCGTGTTCGGTTCGATTATGTTCGGCGATGCGCTGCTCCACCGTTTGCGGCAGGTTGGACGGTTCGTGGACGATCCAACGGTGGTCCAAGCCGCTGGAGTTGTGCAACCCCAGGTCCGTCATTTCGTTGGCGACACCAATTACGTTCATGCCCGCCGCCAGACCCGCCCTGACGCCAGTGGGAGAGTCCCCGACGACCATGCACTCTTCGGGTGGGACGCCGAGCCTACTGGCGGCCAGAAGGTAGATCTGAGGGTCCGGCTTGGGGTTGGAAACTTGGTCCGCCCCGATGACTTCCTCGAACTGGTCTTCCAAGCCCAGCGCGGCCAGTACATTGTGGGCTTCTTTGGTGAGTGACGAAGTGGCCAGGGCCGTGCGGCACCCGGCGGCATGAGTACTTCGGAGTAGTGCGACAGTATAGGGCCACTGCTCGTCGCGCAGCACTTGAGGGTCGGCGATCATCTCCTCGTAGGCTTCGATGCGCATCTTGGTCAATACCTGCCAGGGCTCGTCGGCGCCGTATTTCTCAAGCAGATTTCGGCACTGCTCTTCGACGCCGAGTCTTTCCATCAAGAACTTGGAAACGACCTCCCGTGTCTGGCCGATCTGTTCCTTGTACATTTCTAAAACCTGTTCGTCGGTGGTTTCTGGATTACCCAACCGGCGGACGGCTTCGGCATACGCCCGGGCCTTCAAAGCCTCGGTCTGGACCAAGGTACCGTCAAGATCGAATATGACGGCCTTAATCACTGGACCCTCCATGCGCAGTCAACGGCAACTGCCCGAAGGCACGTTGCACCACTTCCGGCAGCGCGGGGTGGACATAGATCGACTGTGTTATGGCATCCACCGGCAGCCGCAGCCGCATCGCGTTAACGGCCTCCTGTATCAGGGTCGCGGCGTCGGTGCCGATGATGTGGCAGCCCCAGATTTCGCCGGACTCGGGCTCTGCCAGCACCTTCACGAACCCATCTTTGTCTTCGATGGAGGAGCCGTAGGCGGTGTCGGAATAGTTGTAAGTGGCGGATACGTAGGGGAACCCCCGCCCTTCAAGTTCCTGTTCGGTGAGACCCACCGACGCTACTTGGGGCGACGCGAACACTGCGTGGGGCATGGCATGATAGTCCACCGCGACCAGATTGCCGGGGTTGAATATGTTGTTGGTCGCGTAGGCGGCTTCCAGGTTGGCGCTATGTTTCAATAGGTATTTGCCAACGATATCGCCCAATGCCCAGATGCCTGGGACGTTGGTCCGAAGATATTCGTCCGTCTTCACGAACCCACGGTCATCGATTTCGACTCCGGACGCCGCCACATTCAGTATGTCGGTGTTGGGCACCCGCCCGGTGGCCATGAGCAGGCAGTCTGAGTCGATGGACCGGTGTTCACCGTCGGCTTCCACTTGGGCGGTGATGACGCCGCTGGTGGCCGAAACAGAAGAAAGTTGCGTCTCCAGCACCAAGTTGAAGCGGCGTTGGTAGACCTCCGTGAACCGGCGGGCGATGTCGTCGTCTTCTTCACGGAGCATTTGGGCCCGGCGGTGCACCAGTGTGACTTCCGTTCCCAGGGCGCCAAAGAAATGGGCCAACTCGGCTGCGATGTAGCCGCCGCCCACGATGGTCAGCCGTCGGGGTTGCTCCGGCAGGCGAAGCGCCTCGTCGGAAGTGATATACGGCACCGTGTCCAGCCCTGGGATTGCCGGGGTCCAGGGCCTGGTCCCGGCGGCGATGACAATGGTCTCGGCGGTAATTTGTTCGCCGTTAACCTCGACAGTCTTGGGCCCAACGAATACCCCTCGTCCTTTGAACACCTCGATGTTGGCGTCCTGACGGTTGCCGCGTTCGATCATGGCAGCGTCGGCGTCCACTTCCTTGGTGGCGCGCTGGACGATGAACGGCCAGTCGATTTTCTCGATCTTGGCGTGAATTCCGAATTCTGAAGCGGTCTCCACCGTTCGCATTACGTCGGCGCAATGGATCAGCATCTTGGACGGAATGCAGCCGCGGTTGAGGCAGGTGCCGCCGAAGGGACCCTCTTCGACGACGGCGACCGACCAGCCTTGATCCGAAGCGTCGGCGGAAACCTCCAGCCCGGAACCAGTTCCTATTACTATGAGGTCAAAACTGCGCATGGATGTGATGGCGCTCCCCGGTCAGACTAGTTCCTCGATCAAGCGCCGCAGTCCGGCCACCGGATCGTCGCCTAGCTCGAATCGCACGGCTCGGCGGTCCAAGTTGGACAGGGCCTGGAAATCGCCTATCGCCTGGGCCGTTGCCAGGGTCGCGAAGCCGTAGCGCTGGCCCGGTATCGGCAGGTCTTCGCCGTGGGCCATGGTGAGTTGGAGGTATAGGCCCGACGCCGGGCCGCCCTTGTGCAACTGGCCGGTGGAATGGAGGAACCTCGGCCCGTAGCCCAGTGTAGTGGCGATGCGGTGGCGCTCCATGACTCGTTGCCGAAGTTTCGCTAACAGACCATCGGCCTCCGCTCCCATGGGTATGTAGGGCATGACGGCCAGGTAGTCTCCGGCGGACACTCGTGAAAGCAGGTCCGTCAGGGAGCCGGCGCCAACTTGGTCCGGCAGGCTGCCGTCCTTCAGGAAGACCTCAAGTACGCCGTCGGTGTTGTCTTTGCTGCCCTGTACGTCAGGTTGGTCGAAGGGGTGAACATCCAGAATCGCTCCAGACACGGCCGTGGCCAATTCCCAACGGAAGAACTCCGCTCCCAAGTCGTAGCGGTCGCGCAATTCCAACCGGGCCACCGGGTGTCCCGCCGCCGCGATTGCATCGACTGCCGCCTCGGTAGCTGAATGCGGTTCTCCGGAAACGCGGAGATAAACGAAAAACCGGTCGTTGGCGTAGGCCTCCGGTCCCAACAACGGCTCCCCGGCCACCGGCACGATTCCTTTGCCTTCCTTGCCCAAACTTTCGGCGATCAACTGCTCGGCCCATAAACCGAAGCTGTCGATGGGGGGAGGGGTTACCAGCGTTACCTTGTCTCGGCCTATCCCGGCCATGGCGCCCATTAGCACGCCCAACTGGGCGCCGGGACTATCGTGGCCCGGTACGCTTGCGGCACAGGCTTCGCGCATGCGGTCGGCCCGGTCCACCAATTGGCCGATGTCGATACCGGCCAAGGCCGCCGGCACCAGCCCAAAGTATGACAGTACCGAGTAGCGTCCACCGATGTCCGGTGGGTTCAAGAACACCCGCCGAAAACCGTCGTCCTTGCCAAGGGTTTCCAATGAGGCGCCGGGGTCGGTGATGGCCACGAAATTTCGGCCCGCGCCGCCGCCGGGCAGTGCCGCTTCGGCCAATCTCCGGAAGTAGCGGTAGAAGGATAGGGTCTCGGTGGTGCCGCCTGACTTGGAAGAAACCAGAAACAGCGTCCGCGCCGGGTCGATCTGCCGGGTAACGTTGCCGACTTGGGCCGGCACCGTGGAATCTAGAACGATCAACTCGGGGGAACCCGGGACCGGGGTGAACGTCTGGCCCAACACCTCAGGGCCGAGGCTGCTGCCGCCCATGCCCAGAAGTACCACGTGCCGGTACCCTTCCTGACGAATTTCCGATGCAAACGCCAACAGATTCGGCGTCTGCTCTACCATATCACCGGTAACGCTCAGCCAGCCCAACCGGTTGCCGATCTCCTGAGCATCGGAGCGCCAGACGGTATGGTCCCGGCGCCAAATACGGTTGAAGACGTCGCGGCTTTCCAGGTTCGCCATAACCGCCGCCGCCTGGCGCGATTCGACGCTTAGCATGCGTTCACAGCCTACGGTTTCTCCGTTAGCAGAGAGGTCAACTGCTCCTGCTTTTCTTGAATATTGTTCAGCAGTTTGTCGAAGGAATCTGCGAAGGCCTTTACCCCATCGTCAAGTAGCTGGGCTGTCACTTGGTCCATGTCGATGCCGGCGGCCTGTACGCGTTCTATAGTTTTTTGCGCTTCCGCTTGGCCGGAATCGAGGGTCAAAGCGGCGGTGCCATGGTCTAGGAACGCGGTTAAGGTAGCCGGAGCCACTGTGTTCACTGTATCCGGGCCGATCAGGGTGTCGATGTATAGGACATCGCTGAACGACGCGTTCTTGGTGCCGGTACTGGCCCAAAGCGGGCGTTGCACCTTGGCTCCCAGTTCCTTAAGCGGGGCAAAACGGCCCTGGGTCCCGAAGTCCTCCTGGAACGCCTGATAGGCCAACTTGGCGTTGGCGATGGCACTCTGGCCCACCAAATCGTTATGTCCACCAGCCTCCAACTGGGCGTCTACGTAGGTGTCGACCCGGCTGACGAAGAAGGAAGCCACCGAGGATACCTGGCTGGTGTCCCCGCCGCTGGCGGCCAAATCTTCCAGGCCTGCAATGTAAGCCTCTCGGACATCACGGTAGGCGTCTAGAGAGAAAATGAGCGTGACGTTAATGTTTATGCCATGGCCGATCAAGGTCCTAATTGCCGGGATGCCGGCCGGAGTGGCCGGCACCTTGACCATCAGGTTTGGGCGCTCCAGCTCCGCGAAGAGACGGCGTGCGGCCGCCACGGTGCCTTCGGTATTTTGGGATAGGTGGGGGTTTACTTCCAGCGAGACGTACCCGTCGGCCCCGCTGGTCCGGTCGTAGGCCGGCCGCAACATGTCGGCGGTGGCGCGGATATCCTCGATGGCCAAAGCTTCGAAGACGTCCTCAGGTGATTTGCTTTTGCCAGCCAAACCCAGCAACGCTTGATCGTAGTCGGAGCTGCCGGCGATTGCTTTCTCGAATATGCTGGGATTGGAGGTAACGCCGGTAATCCCAGTGTCGATGAGTTGTTGCAACTCGCCCGAGGTCAGAAGTCCTCGGCTGATGTTGTCGTACCAGATAGACTGCCCAAGCTGCTGGACCGCCTGAACGGTATTGATAATTAACGGATTGCTCATAAATTCACCTTTTCACCCTTTGACTAATTTGCGGGCCTCGTCCGCCAGCTTGGCGGCCGTGATGCCGAATTTCTCGTATAGCACGCCGATGGGCGCCGAGGCCCCGAAGGTGGTCATGCCCACCGACGTGCCGTCTAGTCCTACGTAACGCTCCCATCCCTTGGTTGTACCGGCTTCGATCGAGACTCTGGCTCGGATATTCGGAGGCAGGACCCGGTCCCGGTATTCTTTGGGCTGTT
Source organism: Dehalococcoidia bacterium (assembly GCA_965247605.1). Taxonomy (GTDB): domain Bacteria; phylum Chloroflexota; class Dehalococcoidia; order Lucifugimonadales; family UBA3495; genus VXOI01. The sequence goes on from CBDFHM010000012.1 coordinate 246,861, forward strand.
CATCGAACAACTCCCACGAAGGCATCGATATCACTCGGGCGGCTATCCCCTCGCTCTCCAGAGTCCGGCCCGCTTCCAAGGCGATGTGGACTTCAGAGCCGGTGGCGATCAATATGGCCTGTGGTGTGTTGCCACGTTCCCAGAGCACGTAGCCGCCTCTCAGTACTCCTTCAGCAGCGGCCAGTGCCGTTCGGTCCAGCACCGGCAGGTTCTGGCGGGTGAAGGCCATGGCGGTGGGCCCGTTCCGCCGCTCCAAAGCGGCTTGCCAGGCCACGGCGGTTTCCGTGGCGTCGGCGGGGCGCATTACGACCAGGCCCGGAATTTCGCGTAGGGCCATTAATTGTTCGATTGGCTGGTGGGTCGGCCCGTCTTCTCCCAGCCCGATGGAGTCGTGGGTGAACACGTAAACCACTCGCTGTTCCATGATAGACCCCAACCGGATGGCCGGGCGCATGTAGTCGGAAAAGATAAGGAAGGTCGCGGTATACGGAATAGTTCCGCCATGCACCGCCATCCCGTTGGCCACGGATCCCATGGCGTGCTCGCGTATCCCGAAGTGTAGGTTGCGGCCGTTGAATTCTCCGGGACCGATGTGGCCTTCGTCAGTCAAGAGAGTCCGCGTCGAAGGCGCCAAGTCCGCCGAGCCGCCCAATAACGTCGGCACGGTCCGGGATATGGCGTTCATGACCCGGTTCGAGGCGTCTCTGGTCGAAACCGCGTCCCCGTCCTCAAACAATGCTCCAAGCCCGTCTTTCCAGCCTTCAGAAAGATCACCTCGCAGGGCGGCCTCCAATTGTTGAGCTTCGTCCGGGAAGGTATCCCGATACCGGTTGAATGAACTCCGCCAGCCGTTCTGCCAATCTTTGCCCCGTTCTCCAGCCTTCCCTAGGTGTCGCCCGGCATCGGCTGGAACTGTAAAGGGTTCGGTATAGGGCCATTCCAATTGCTGCTTGGCCAGAGCAACTTCTTCCTCACCCAGCGGGTCCCCGTGGACCCCGGCTGTGCCTGCCTTGTTGGGACTGCCGTAACCGATGGTGGTGTGACAAACGATGAGGCTGGGTTTTTCGGTCTCTGCTTTCGCCTCGGCAATGGCTGCGGTGACAGCGTCTAGGTCCAGGCCATCCATGGGGCCCAGGACCTGCCAGCCGTAGGCTTCGAACCGCTTTCCAACATCCTCCCGGAAAGCGATGTCGGTGTCGCCTTCAATCGAAATCCCGTTATCGTCGTAGATATACACCAGCTTACCCAGGCCGAGGGTACCCGCCAACGAGGCTGCTTCCGAGGCAACACCTTCTTGTAGGTCCCCGTCCGAGACGATGGCGTAGGTGTGGTGGTCGATGATCTCGTGGCCGGGGCGGTTGAACCGGCTGGCCAGCCAACGCTCGGCGATGGCCATTCCTACGGCATTGGCGAACCCTTGCCCTAAAGGACCGGTGGTCACTTCCACTCCGGGGGTCAATCCGAATTCAGGATGGCCCGGGGTTTTGCTACCCCATTGACGGAATTGCTTCAATTCCTCAATGGGCAGGTCGTACCCGGTCAAATGGAGCAGGGAGTACAACATGGCGGAGGCGTGGCCGGCTGAAAGAACGAACCGGTCGCGATTGTCCCACTTAGGATCTGCCGGGTTGTGTTTTAAGAAGCGGTCCCATAGTACATAGGCCATGGAAGCCGCTCCCATGGGCGCGCCGGGATGGCCGGACCTGGCCTGCTGGACCGTATCTACGGCCAGAAAACGCAGGGTATTGATACATAGCTGGTCTAGGGCGGTGTTGGACAACGATGTCCTCTTTTTAGATTAAATATCGGGGCTTCAAAACTACACTATAAAATGCGCGATAACCGCAGTGATCGGTTTATTACTAGCTCGAATCGGATCAAGGAACCCGTTTCAGACTTATGTTATCCAACGCGAGCCGGGATGTCTTGTATTTTGGCCCACGGCATGGAACGGGATTGGCTCCGGTCCTCAGGCTATTTGGTCGCCGCTCTATCAGATATTGGTTGCGGAACCATTGGATGCCGTTAATCAGGCGGGGGATTCGCTGGGTTCCGTAGGCTTGTTTACGTAGCCGTCCATGTGACTGCGGAGCAGCACCCGCGCCCGGTGGAGCCGGGACTTGAGGGAGGCGACCGTAATTCCCAATGCTTCTGCCGCGTCCTCGCCGGAAAGCCCTTGGACATCTCGCAGAACTACTGCGGCCCGAAGGTCCGGGGATATCTGGTCCAATCCGCTTTCCAGAGTTCCGCGAAGTTCATTGTTGACTGCGGCATCTTCCGGGTCGTTCCGCCAGTCGAAGACGATGGCGTCGTCGAAGGCGGTCTCAGCCAGATACTTGGCGCGGGACTTGTCCTTTCGGATTTTCATCAAGCAGGTATTGACTACGATGCGGTATAGCCAGGTGGAGAGCTTGGACTGGCCTTTGAACTTGGGCAGGGCCCGGTACGCGGCGATAAACGATTCTTGGGCCGCATCCTCCGCGTCTTCGATGTTGCGGAGCATACGAAACGCCACGCTGTAAGCGAGATCGGAGTACTTTTCAACGAGGTCGGTAAAAAGCTCGTCTAAAGTTTCGCCCTTAGGTTCGTCCCGAGCTTCCATCAAGGCTCCCAGGCTCAAAAGAAGTTGGTAGCTGCAGAGAGCATCGCCCGATCGCCGGCTGCTTCATTGCTCTAACCGTTGCACCGCGACCAAGGCGTGGCTAGGTAAAGTTTAGCGGTCTCGATGTGGGTCTGCAATGAGGTGAGATTCGACCCATTCGGCTAATAGACGCCTTAGTAGCCCCAGATTAGCCATTGGGAACAATTTCCTCCTAAAACAAAGCGGTAGGATGACTTACTAGTACTCAGTCAACCTAATTGTTGGCAGGATAGAGATGGTGACGCTTGACTCGGGCGTCCACAGTGGAGAATCTCCAGTCAATGGTTGCTCCGGCTTGGTTTCGTTCTGCCTCCAGGGCCGCGATCTCGCCACTCAAAGTCTCTTCATCGGCAATACGGCGGCGCAGGACTCGCCTGGCCAAGACACTGAACTCGATCTCTGCCATGTTGAGCCAACTACCGTGCTTGGGAGTGTAGTGAAACTCCAAGCGTTTGCGTATTCGCCTAGCCTCCTTGGGCTCGAAGGTTTCGTAGAGGGAAGCTGGTTTGTGGGTGTTGAGGTTGTCCAGCACCACCCGGATCTTCTCGGACGCTGGGTAAGCTTGATTTGTTCGTAAAAACCGCCTCTGCTGAGCCTGAAGGGCACCATGGTACGACGTTCGGATCAATGCCACATGCCTCCAGCCCGCCAGGGCGCTGCGCACTGGCATGAGGGAGGTTTCGAGGATGTTCCGAATACGCTGGTACCCGCAATCGTAGCCTCCTGGCAGTGCCAGCTTCCTGGGATCGCCGAAGAAGGCTTAAGCGCCTGGAGCAGACTGCTTGGGCCGAGGTTTTCGTCGAAACAGGCGCACCGGGCGCTCTGATTGACGAGGAGTTCCGCGTAAAGCTCCCAGTACATGCGTGGACATACGGCCGTCCCAAACTCGGGCGGTGCAGACCGTCCTCGGGGAATACACCACTCCTTCTTCTGCCACGGCTTGAGACTGTTTTTTTCAACCTCACCGACGAATGAAGCTCTGGAACATGGAGGGCGCTAGCCCCAAGTTCAACCTTGCTCTGGCACCACGCCGCTGCGGCAGTGGACATGGCCTGGAGGGGCCTCGCTGCACGCCAGGGCAATCAGGTGCGCTTCCCCCCGCTCATCCAGTTTGGTCGGATGTCCTGGCCGAGGATCTTCCTCCAAGGCCCGCTTCAGTCCTCCCTCCAGGTACCGCCGCTTGGTACGGCACACCGTACCCGCAACGTGTCCAGCGCCTCCACGATGCGCATCACCCCCCAGCCCGTATCTGCCTTTAGCAGAATACGGGCTGGGGCAACCTTTCGCGCTGGGCTCTTTCCCCCGCGAATCAGTCGTTCCAACTGGTCTCGTTCTTCCCTTTCCAACCGGACCACATACCGTTCTCGTCCCATGGCTGCCACCCTCCTACGTCAACACTCCTAAAAAAGGGTAGCAACCTTAGACGTTTTCTTAAACAATTACCAAAACCGAGTTGACTGAGTACTAGTCATCCTCCCGCTGAACGCGTCGCGTAGCCAAAAGCCGATGGCTGATCGCTGATAGCTGGAAGCTAGCTAAGCGGCCGTCGCGATTTCCTCTGGAGCCCCCTGTAGCAACTCCCGCAGCTCGGCGCCTTCGATGGTCTCGTGGAGCAGCAGCCGGTCCGCCAAGAGCCTAAGTTTGGCCCGGTTGGCCTCGAGGATTTTCTTGGCCGTCTGCTGAGCGTTGCCAAGCAAAGTGCCGATCTCGGCGTCGATCTTTTCGGCCACGGCGTCGCTGTAATCAGGGGCTTGACCGATTTCCTTACCCAGGAAGACCGTGTTTTGGCCGTTGCCGAAGGTCCGGGGACCCAACCCGCCGCTCATGCCGTACTCGGTGACCATCTTGCGGGCCACACCGTTGGCATTTTGAAGGTCGTTGGAGGCGCCGGTGGTGATGTCGCCGAAAGCGATCTCCTCGGCGGCTTGGCCGCCCATCATCACGGCCAGCATCGCTTGGAACTGCGCCTTGGACCAGAGCCCTCGATCGTCCTCGGGGAGCAGGCGGGTGTAGCCGCCGGCCGAGCCTCGGGCCACGATGGTTACCTTCTCCACCGGGTCCGCGTCGATCAAGTTGGCTGCGGTCAGGGCGTGGCCCGCCTCGTGATAGGCGACGATTTCCCGTTCGCGGTCGCTGACCTTGCGGCTGCGGCGCGCCGGGCCAGCAATGACCCGGTCGACGGCCTCGCCAAGTTCGCCGAAGCTGATGCCTGCTTTGTTCTGCCGGGCGGCCAAGATCGCTGCCTCGTTGACCAGGTTGGCCAGGTCGGCGCCGCTAAACCCGTGGGTCTGGCGGGCGAGTGTGGTCACGTCGACATCCTTGAACACCGGCTTGCCCTTCAGGTGCACCCTCAAAATCTCCTCGCGGCCTACAACGTCCGGCAGGTCCATGACAACACGCCGGTCGAACCTGCCAGGACGCAGCAGGGCCGGGTCTAGAACGTCGGGCCGGTTGGTGGCGGCAATGACGATGACGTTGGTCCGTTCGTCGAACCCGTCCATCTCCACCAGGATTTGGTTGAGCGTCTGCTCTCGCTCGTCGTTCCCGCCCCCGATGCCGGCGCCAACGGTGGCGGCCTACGGCGTCGATTTCGTCGATGAAGACGATGGCCGGCGCGCTCTGTCTGGCCTTGGCGAAAAGATCGCGGACGCGGCTGGCGCCAACTCCGACGAACATTTCGACAAATTCGCTGCCGCTGATGGAGAAGAAGGGGACCGCTGCCTCTCCGGCGACCGCCTTGCTGATGAGAGTCTTGCCGGTGCCTGGGGCGCCTGCCAGCAGTACCCCCTTGGGTATCTTCGCGCCCAGTTTGGTGAACTTTTCGGGATACTTCAGGAATTCCACAACTTCAGCAAGTTCTTGCTTGGCCTCTGTGGCCCCGGCCACGTCATTGAATCCAACGTTGGGACGGTTCTCGTTGACCAACCGGGCGGTACTCTTGCCGAAGCTAAAAGTCTGGTTCATTCCCTTGCGTGAGCTGCGGATAAACCAGAAGATCAGGCCGCCTAAGATTAGGATGGGCAGCAGGGTGAGAATGATGCCGCCAAAGCTGGCGCCCTCGTCCTTAACCAATACCTGAATTCCGCCGGCGTCCGTGGCGACTCCCCTTTCCGCCAGAAGTTCCAAAATGCTGACGCTGCCTTCCTTTTGGGACCTGAATTCCTCGCCCTCGTTGGTGAAGACAGCCAGCTTGTCACCGCGGACTTCGATCTTTGAGACAGTTCCTGCTTCCGCCATTTGCAGGACACGGCTGATTTCTAGATCAGGCGACCCCGAAGAACGAGAGATGAAGAAAATTATTACCAGTAATACCGCTCCCCCCAAGATTATCCACCGCAGGGGATTGGTGCGTTGTTGCTCTTTCATGATTGGTGCAACCTCCTACAACCTATTAGACGTAGATCGAGCCCAAAGGGTTCCAAGATTTCAGAGTTGGGAGAATTGACGTATACACCAAAAAGGGCCGACGAATTCGTCGGCCCTTTATCACTATATCTCATGTCTATTATTACGTTTTCCGATGGTAATTGGACATCAAGGGTCAACCTGGCGGTTGGTAGACCTTGGTCTCGGGCTTGAACGCCGCCCAGGCGAACCAGAAGTGGTCTGCGTGGACTATCTGGTTGAGCCGTTCCCCGGAGAGAGGTCCATCCACAGCGGTGCCCAGGATGTTCCAGGTAGAGCCGGTCTCCACATCCTTAAACTCGTCACCTTCAGGCTGAAATGTCAGCTTGTCACCGTTCAAGCGGGCGTCGAACACGGCCGCCGACCCTATTTCACGGGAGCTACCTATGAAGGCGCCATCCAACGCTGACCGAGTGCCCGGTTTGAAGAAGACGGCCAGGTCGGTGCCGTTGAAACTGTAGTTCACGACCCGTTCCAACTCTAGAGTGGTGAAAGGAAAGGCAGCGTCTAAATCTCCAATGGTGACCGCCGCAACGCGTTCTTTGGGGAGCAACCGGCCGTCAAGATCTCCCCGGAAGAGGAAGGGAGGGTTGTCGGCGCGGTCATAACCCACATAAGGATTTTCCCCGTAGCGCCGGCTGAAACCGGTTTCGCGCGACAGGACTTGTCCCTCGGCGTTGGCCATACGGAAGTCTCCCCAAGAGACGATGGGCGCCGGAAGGAATTTCAACCGGTTGCCCGAAAGAGCGCCGACTATGGCTTCGCCTGTAAGCTGCTGCCACCACGACTCGGTCTGGCGGTCCCACATGACTAGGTCGCTGTGGCGCAGTTTGCCGGAGGTGCCAAAGTCATACACGACCCCGTCCAGGGTCCGATCGAACGCTATGGCCGAGTTGCACAGGGGGCAAAAGGTGACGGTGACCGGCACCCCGCCGACCACATCGTTAACGATTTCATGCCACATCATGATCTGCAGTGGGTAGGCCCGGCTGTCCCCATTAATTTCCAAGGCAATTACCGGCTCCATTTCATCGAGCCAGATATCGGCGACGTCTTGGGTGACGAAGGTAGGCTTATCCAACGGCGGGATACCGTCACGGAGAGGCCCGCCAGAGATGATTTCGGTGTAGGGGACGGTATGTAGGCTAAAGTCGGTCTGCCAACCGGATTCTGATATCCGCGATTTGATTAACTCCGCTCGCCAATCGGGGTCCGGCTCAACTTTGCTAAGGCTGGCGGTTCCGGTGGGGGTGCCGCGGGCGTACATCACGTTGCCGATAACACCTGGGCCAGCCTTGCGGCGGGCATCGGCGTAGGTAAGGTGCAGGACGCCTTGGGGGTCAAGGGCCAGGGAAACCTGCTGACCAAATGGCTGACTACCAGCCGTCGCCACAGTTTGAACGTTCCATTGGGTTCCGTCCCAAGAAGCCACCTTGAGCAACGCCTCATCGGAGTAGGCAACGACCGGGTTGTTATCCTGGTCCACGACCACGGAACTTGTCTTGCGGGCCCCGAAAAACCCTTGGAATACGCTGTCCAACTTGTCTATGCGCTCAGTTGCCCACTGACTGCCATCCCAGCGGGCCAGCTTGATGTACCCGCTTGTGGTGTCGACAACTTCGTAGTAGCTGACTACCGGATTGTCTTGCGGGTCCAGAGTCAAATAGGGGTAACGGCCAACATCGCCTTCGGTATCCACGTCCGAGATGGTCCACGTCTCCGATTCTTTGATGGCATACTTGAGGCCCTTGCTCTGATCGTCGAACCAGACGATGTGGGGACGGTCCTGGGAGTCGACGGCGATACCGGTGCCGAATTCGTAAGGGAGTGGGCCGCTGCCGACTTCCTCGACGGTCCAATCCTGTCCGTCGAACACGGCGTATTCGAACCCGGCGCGGCCTCCGAATTGGGCCGGATCGATGGAGGCAACATGGGGACTGCCCTTGGAGTCAAGGGCGACGTTTATATCCCACCCGTCGTGGCCCGAATTCCGGATGCGGCTGATGTTCCATTCCCCACCTGAAAGGGTGGCGAAGGCGCCGTCTTCATCATCGTGGTTGTGCCAGACCACGCTCGGGACGCCGTTGCCGTCAACCTTGATGTCCAGCGGGCCGTAAAAATAGCCGGTGTCCACCGTGGAAATCGCCCACTCTGAAGGACCGAGAACGGCATATTTGACGAATCCCGGCATGTCTTCGGACATGAACGCGATGTGCGGCGTGCCCGAGGGGTCGACGGCCAGGGAGGGCTTTGCCCCTTCTCCGTCGACTTGGGTAATTTCCCAGTTGTATCTAGCCACTGTCTGTGCCCCGCCACGTTGCGGCGCTTCCGTTGCCGCCGGGGCCGCCCCCTCCGGTGACGGTTGTGTTGAAGGCCCCGAAGTAGCGGCGAGCGGAGGGGTGGACTCTGATGTTGTCGGTGACGACGGCGTCGGGTCTCCTCCGCAGGCGACTGCGATAAGCGTTACCACTGTCGAGATTAAAGCCACGCCCCATAAACGGCTTTTGGCCATGCTATCGGCTCTCCTCATTTTGGGGGTAATGACGTTTGGATGCCTTAAGTTACCGAATCGATACTTCCCGATACTTTCTTGTCGGTCCCCATTGTTCCAATCAAGTTCCGGCTAGCGCCCAGGCCTTTCTCCCAGCGTGGCCGTCTCCTCCTCCTCGTCGTTACCCCGAAAATACTTGATCGTAATTTCCTCACCCGGCAGGTGATTGAGCAGGAATCTAGACAGTTCACCGGTATTCCTGATGGGCTCGCCAGACAGCGCGACGATAATATCTTGTACTTGAACTCCGGCGTCAAAGGCGCCGGAGTCGTCAACTACCCGTGCCACCACGATCCCTTCCGCTACCGGCGCTCCTATCTGCATGGCCAGGCCGGGGGTCAAGTTGACCGGGGTGATGCCCAGGAAGCCGCGCTCCACGTAGCCCTTCTCGATCAACTGCTGGGCGATGGCCATGGCGTCGTCGATATTGATGGCGAACCCGATGCCCTGACTCCCCCTGATACCAGCCGTGTTGATGCCAACCACCTCGCCGCGGGAATTGACCAACGGACCGCCGCTGTTCCCCGGGTTGATGGAAGCGTCGGTCTGGATTAGGTCCACGATGGTGGTCTGAGGGTCCGTGTCGATGGCCCGGCCCAAGGCGCTGATGACACCCTTGCTGACGGTGGGCCCGCCCCGCAACGCCAAGGCGTGGCCGATGGCGATCACCGGCTCTCCCACCTGAAGACCTGCGACCGTACCCAACTTGGCTGGCCGTATGTTGTTGGCGTCTATCTTTACCACGGCCGTGTCTGGGTTGGGGTCGCCGCCCACGAGCTCCGCTGGAAAGCTCTCGCCGTTGTCCAGCGTAACGGTGATGGACTGGGCGCCGGCGATCACGTGGTTGTTGGTCAGGACGTAGCCGTCTTCGCTCAGGATGACCCCGGTGCCCACGCCGGTGCTGGGTGAAGGCTCGTTAAACCCCCCGGTCACCACCGACTCGGTGACGATCTGTACTACGGACGGAGTTAGCTCTCTTACGATGTCAACGGTGGCCAACTCTGCGGAGTTGGCGGCTGAGGCCTGGCCCAGCGCCGCCGGGTTGGGAGTTGCGGTGGAACCGCCTCCACAGGCGGCCAGAAGAAACGCGAGTAACGCAAGCGCTAAAGGCAGGGCGGCGAGCTTGATGGTCTTGTTCATGGAATCCTCTATGGGTAGATTCTGGGGACGGAGGTGGGCTCCAAGTTGAGTCTAATATAGCAGGCCCAGCTTTCGCAGAGCCCAAAAATCAAATGAGGCCGACCAGATGGTCAACCTCACTAGTTCTCTTATCAAATGGATGCGCGAGCGGCGCTAACGGTTCAGGTCTCAGTTCGGTGATGGTCTACTTTGGAATAATCTCCGGCAGTATCCCCGGGCAGTACCCATTGATAGACCAACCGAATGGCGTCGATAATTTCCTGAGGCTCAGATTCCTTCAACAGTAACCGGCGGGCGCCGGCCTTTATGCCCTTTGCCGCCAACTCGTCGCCGCCCGAGTTGGTGAGTACGATGATCGCGGTTTCGGGGAGCTTTTCTTGGATGGTGGCAACGGCTTCAATCCCGTCCATTTTTGACATTTCCAAGTCCATCAAGACAACGTCCGGCTTGGTGAGTTGGCATTGGGCCAACGCCTCGGAGGTATCGGAGGCCTTGGCGACAACCTCCATGTCCGCCTGGAGGTTTACCACTGCCGCCAGGCTCTCCCGGATTACCGCATTGCCTTCCCCTATCATGACCCGGACCGATTGTTGCATCGCCAAATAACGCTAGTTCGCCAGAAAGTGATTGCCCCTTTGGTGAGATCGCCGATGCGGAGGGGCCTGCAAACATAACGAGATTACCATGACGAATCGGGTCGCGGCTTTGACAACTAAAGCCCAATATTTGGTAATTCGGTGACTGAATCACGCCTTCCTGTGACGAATCAGGAACGTGGGGACGACGATGGGGATCCGGCAGGCCGGTTCAGGGCCGGGAAGATCTTGTCGTTGAAAGCTTTGAGCTCCCCGGTGGCAAACTCGTAAGTCTCGCCGGTCATCAGGTACAGGTGTGTTATTCCGGAATGTTCCGCCTGCCGTATGCGTTCGGCGCAGTGTTCAGGAGTCCCGATAAGCCCTATCGTGTCGCACAGTTGGGCCAAGGCGTCATCCGGCAGGAACGCGCAGAGTTCTTGGGCCTTCTTCCAGTCCTCGGCGTGGGGAATGTCAGGGTAGAGGTCCCATAACCCTCTGGGCAGCTCCAGATCGCCAAAGTCCAACCCTGCGGCACGCAGCCAACGCTGGTGCGTGTCTTCCATCAGGCGCTGCACCGCCAGCGGCCGCGCCAGTTCTCGGGCCTCTTTGAGATCGTCCTTGATTATCGTGGTGGCGGTGAAGACCAGTTCTATCTCATCGGGGTCGCGGCCAACGGACCTGGCCCCATCGGCAATCAACTCCCGGGCCTCCGCGACTGCCTTTGGATGAATCCCGGTCATCAACACGGCGCCATCCGCGACCTCGCCAGCGACTCGCATCGCCAGGGGTCCCGTTGCCGCGAGGTATATCGGTGTGGCCGGACCACCCCCGTGGCGCATGCGGCTGCTGGCATCACCGAAGGATACTGTTTCACCCGCCATCAACTCTTTCATCGTTACGATGGCGTTGCGCAACTGCCGCACCGTGGCTGGCCGGACGCCGATGGTGGCGGTGGAGCTATAGCCGCGGCCTATCCATATCTGGGCGCGGCCAGGCGCTATTTCCGACACGGTCTGGGCTGCCGAGGCCAGTACCGATGGGTGACGAGTGACGGGGTTGGTAACCGCCGAGGCCACCCGTATGCGAGTCGTAGCCAGCAGCGCTTGGGCCATGCTCACAAACACGTCCCGCTCCAACATCTGGGAGTCCAGAATCCCGACGCCGTCGAAACCGGCGTCCTCGCACTGCCGGACGAAATCGGCTACGACTGGGGCCGGTTTGCAGGGCGGCACTCGCAGGTCTATCTTGATGGCCATGACGGTCTCCTTTTAATCGGGTGGGCGGTACGATGGGGCCCATTATAGCAACTGCGTCAGCACCCGCCAGGGTTCGCCGGTGTGTGCCTGGCCCCGTGCAGCCTATGGTAATATTTAGGCCGTCTTCTCCGGTGACCACGGAGGCCAGCTGTCCCCAATTTAGTCCTGATGGGAGGAGCGTCAATGACTACCGCAGACCGTTTGACAATGTCTCTGGGCGAGGCAATCTTCACTCAACGCGCCATCCGCAGGCTGAAGCCCGACCCGATACCGGACGATGTGTTGCATGACATCATGCAGGCCACGATTCGCGCGCCCAACGGCGGCAATACCCAGCAGTGGCACTTCATCGTGGTGAAGGACGCGGAACTGCGGCGCCAACTGGGCGAGTTGTACCACGAGGCCTGGTGGGCGAAGCGCAAAGATGCCGGGATCAACGGCCCGGAAGACCTCCCCCCAGGCAGGAATACAATGCGTTCCGCCATGCGCCTGGCCAACGAAATCGGGGACGCCCCGGTAATGGTGTTGATTTGCGCTACCGCCAAGGGTCCGCCGGCGGCAGCTTCTGTCATACCGTCGGCCCAGAACATCCTGTTGGCGGCCCGGGCGTTCGGGATTGGTGGCACCATCACCACACTTCATCCGGTGGTCGAGGAACGAGTCCACAAGCTGTTCAGTATCCCCGACACCGCACAGGTGGTCTACTGTATGCCTCTGGGGTACCCCAGAGGCGAGTTCGGCACGGTGACTCGCAAACCCCTTTCCGAGGTCTGTTCGGATGACCGCTGGGAGGGCCCTGGCTCATAGTCGTGGGTGTCGTCTGGACCGAAGTCCTAACTAGCTAGGCGGGGTATGCGCCGCAGCGCCCCGGTTGAAATCGGATGAAATCGAAATTGGAAATCGCGAAATTGGAAATTGATGGTATCGGCGCCCTCCGCTTAATGTGGCGGCTGAGGCCTGATTCGAGGAAATAATGGCTGTCCGGACCGGCGAACAATTCCTACAGGGCCTTCGTGACAACCGAGAGGTCTGGCTGGAAGGTCAGAAGGTCCAAGACGTCACCACGCACCCCAAGCTGGCCCGGATGGCACAGACCCTGGCGGGAATTTACGACCTGCAACATAAGCCGGAATATCACGACCGGATGGTGTTCACCTCTCCGACCAGCGGCGAACCGGTTGCCCTGTCCTTCCTGGTGCCCGAGACCCAAGAGGACCTGATGCGCCGCAGGACGGCCCTAGAGATCGTGGCCAAGTCGTGCTACGGGATGCTGGGCCGAACACCGGAATACGTCAACATCCAGGTTACCGCCACCCGCCAGATGGCCGCACTTTTCGGTCAGAATGACCAGCGATATGCCGACAACATACGGGCCTACCACGAGTACGTCCGGGAGCATAATCTGAGCATCACCCACGCTTTTGGCCACCCTCAGGTCAACCGGGCGGTACCGCTGGCCGAGCTTCCCGACCCGTATACGGCGGTGGGTGTAGTGGAGACCAACGGCGAGGGCGTAATCGTGAGGGGAGCCAAGCTGTTGGCGACACTGGCCCCATTCTGCGACGAACTCTTCGCACCGGTGTACCGGCCCTTGCGCCCAGGCGTGGAGGAGGACCGCAAGTACTGCATCGGGTTCGCTATCCCGGTGGCCACCAAAGGTCTGAAGTTCATCTGCCGCCCTTCCCACGACACCGGCGGCCTCCTTCTGGAACACCCCCTGTCCGGCCAGTACGACGAAATGGATGCCATGGCGATTTTCGATGACGTACTCATTCCGTGGGACCGGGTGTTCGTCTATGACGATGTGGAACTGTCCAACCTCACCATCCAGAGGGTGGCGCTGTGGCGACAGTACATGCAACAGGTGGCCGTCAAGAATATTGCCAAGCTGGAGTTCATTCTGGGCGTGGTCCACGGGATTACCGAAGCTATCGGAATCGGCGTCTATAGCCACGTTCAGGAGAAGACCGCAGAGGTCATAGACACCATAGAGACCGTGCGCTCCTACCTGCGGGCCGCCGAGGCCGATGCGGGGCCTTGGCTTGACCCCGACGAAGGTGAAGGAATATGGCCCGCCGCAGAGCCCTGGATTGCTATGCGCCACTGGTACCCCGACGCCTACTCGCGGGTCGTTGCCATACTCGAGCAGTTGGCGGCCGGTGGCTTGATGTTGACCCCGACAGAAGAGGACTTATCCGGGCCCATGGCTGCGTCAATCAATAAGTATTACCAGGGGGCGACGATTGCGGCCCAAGAACGGGTGCGCCTATTCCGGCTGGCCTGGGATCTTATCGGAACTGAGTTCGGTTCGCGGCAAACGTTATACGAACGTTTCTTCAACGGAGACGTGGTGCAGCTACGCCAGCGCCGGTTTGCCAGCTACGACTATTCCAAAGCCGCGGACTCAGTCCGTACCTTTATGGAAAAGTTAACTGGCCCCCATTAGCCTCCGAAGAGGCCCTTGACCTTGTCCAGGAAAGACCGGGTGCCGCCCCGTTCCATGAACTGAGCCCACTGCTCTTCGGCTGAAGTCGAACGCTTCAAGTCTTGAGTGCGTGTCCGCATGATTTCCAGCACGCGGTCCTCCTCACCCTTGTCCAGCCAATAACCGTGGCCGTCCGTGCAGTGGTCGATGGGCAAATTGTGAGCGCGGTAGTTGAAAGTCTCCATCTTGCCGTCGCAGTGGGGACAGTGGATATCGCTCTCCCGGCGGGCGTAATCGATCATGCCCTTGCTGCGGTCATCGTCCATTACGGTATCTTCCAGCTGGTCCAACTCGTGGAAGTCCAGCCAAAGGCCCTTGCACTCGGGACAATGGTCCACATCTATGCTTTTGAATTTTCGCTCGGTCAGAGCTACGTTACAGCGTGGGCAATTCATGGCTCGTTCCTTTGTAATACCGGCTCCCGCTCGAATCGAATATGGGGCCGGTCGGGTGGAGTTGATTCCAGGATAGCATAGGGCGCCGCCCTAAGATAAGGATACATTCCCACGTGTTAGCGCGGGGTAAGCGGGTCGTCGTCTCTATCCAAGAATACGTCGAAATACAGATATTAGATCGTACCCATCGTTGGCAGGCGGCGCGATCTGACTAGGCCATGACCCGCCGGAACAGGCCCAAGGCGTTGCCGCCTATGATTTTGGAGACGTATTCGTCGGAGTGGCCCCGGCGGATCAGGCCGCGAACTATATTCTGGCCGTCCGCCGGCGACTCCAGACCGTTCAGGTACGGCGCCGGAAATTCGGCGGGGGCGTCGCTGCCCATCACCTGGCGGTGGAAAGCCACGTGGTCGCCGATGGTGGTGTCAGTGCCGATAGCCACATGGTCGATTCCCACCAGCTTCACCATGTAGTCGTAGTGGTCCAAGACGCATTCGATGTCCTGTTCCGGGTCGTCGCTAAGGGAGTTGGGGACGGCGGTAATGCAGATCAGGCCGCCCTTCCGCGCGCAGGCAACCAGCTCTTCGTCCTTCCGGGTGCGCCGGTTGGGACGAAGAGTGTAGGCCGCGTTGTGACTGAAAACCACCGGAGCGCGAGAATGTTCGATGGCGTCCTGTGCGGTGGGCATCGACGCGTGAGACAGGTCAACCAGCATGCCCAAGTCGTTCATACGGTGGACCACCTCGATACCGAAGTCGCTGAGGCCGCCGGCGTTGCGTTCGTAGATTCCGTCACCGATGTAGTTCTTGCGGTTGTAGGTGATCCCCGCCAGCCGTACACCCATACTGTGGAGGGCGTCCAGACGGTCGATGCGGTTGCCGATGGCCAGGTGTTCCAGGGTGGGCAGGAACCCGATGTTGCCATGCTGCTTGGCCGCGGTGATTTCTTCGGCGTTGCCTACCCGCACGACACTGTCTTGGCCCGCGACGTCGGCCAGCATGGTGCCCACTTCGGCGATCAGGTCATCGTACTCTATGAAAGACATGTCGGAAGTGCTCTGGAGACCGCCAAAGATGTTGGCGGTGGTCACGGCGGTCCATCCGCCGTGCCTGACTGCCTGATAGCCCCACTTGTAGCGGTTGGTGCGGAGGTACTCGACGAACCGGTCCATGGATTCAGGCAGGACGAAGGGGTGCTGGTGCATGTCCACCATCACCGCCTCCTCCATGATTCCTTGAAAACGAGACTCTTCGGCCGCCGTCAGCGGGACGATTGATGAGGGGACCCGGTCCAATTCCTTGGCCAACGGAATGTCGGTGATCGCCATAATAAAGCTCTCCATGGGCGACTTTGGGGGTCTAAGTCGAGGGAGAGTGGCAGTGTAGTGGAGGCGATGCCCGGCGTCAACCGAGGGGTCGTAGAACCCGTGGAGAAGGCTGGCTGGCGGGGAGGTAGGAGTTAGTTTCGGGAGATGGCGACACCGGTGCCGCCAGTCTGTTCGTTGACCAAGAAGGTGGCCTCGTCCCTACCGAAGGCGGTTTCCAGCACGGCATCGAACCGCTGTCCGCCCAGACCTCCCATCACCTCGTAGCGGCGTTCGGTGGAAAGGCGGCCTTCGAACTCGGAGTTTTTAACTTCTCGTTCGTCCTCGCCCGCCAGATACATCTCCACGGCCTGCACCATCAGTTCGTGAAACTGATCCGGGGCCAGATAGTTGGCGGACCGCAAGAAGACATAGCCCCAGCGGATCCCCATGTGTTCAAGCATTAAGCGGAGGAGCTCCTGGGTTTGGGGGTAGTTGGTAACAATTTGAGACTTTTCAATACCAGAGTGTATTCGAGGGATAAATCGCAGTCAACAAAGCCGAAAGTGTCATGAGACAATGCTTCGGGCGGAATCTGATCCTCGTCTTACTCTCTGAGAAGCCGAAAAAATTCTTCACGAGTTAAACCAGAATCTCGGATTAGGGCCCTCAATAAACCACTCCCAAGCTCTCTTTGCCTAGGGACCGAAACCCGCCTACGGTCGGGGTGGACCAATATCATATGGCTTCCCTGGGTGTGCTCCCAATAATATCCTGCCCGCTCCATGGCACGTACGAACTGCATGCCGGAAATCACCGGCAAACGGGCCATTATTTTGTGACCTTAACAACTTCCCAATCCACGTCTGGAATTGCTTCTCCGTGAGTTTGCATACTGGCGATGTAGCCTCGAATGGCTTCCTCAATGTTGTTTACGGCCTCGTCCCTGGACCGCCCTTGGGAATGACAACCTGGCAACTGAGGACAACTCGCAACAATATACCCGTCTTCATCGGGCTCAAGAGTAACCGCGAATGCCCTCTCCATCCCATCAGCGTTTCGCGACTTCTCGGAAACAATGGTTCTAGATTGTGACTGAGCGATCAGTCGATGTTTCGGCGTTGCAAATACCTGGACATTGAATCCCAACTTCGTCAATATGCGAACCGCATATTGGGCAGTGAATTCGCTGCTTGCAAGCCCGGTGACAAGGCCAAGTAACTGTTTGACTGGGAACCGCCGGCCATCTAACACTACAAAATATTTGTTGCGAGTATCTGGGTAGTTGGGAGATGAGTTGTTCGCCGCGTTTCGGACGTCGTCAGGGTCAATGTCGAACGATTGACCGCCAATTACGAAATTCATACTGTACGGCACCTTCTTGATGATTCAGTATCATACAGTATGATTCTTCGATTGAACGATGTCAACTATGGACTGCCAGCCGAATTGGGCTCGAAAAAGGCCGCGAAACAGACGGAACCTGGGGGCGGAATGTGAACGCTGATCCTTGTGGAGAGGTTTGGTTGGGCGACAAGAGCCTGGAGGCAGCCTACTAAATGGCAAATTTGGTGGAGCTGGAGGGAAACGAAATTACCCTAATTCGTAGCTAAGTTTGGTGTATATGTAGCGAGCGTATACCATTTTATATGCCATTTAAGGGCTGAACTGCGGTAAACGGCAGCGGGCTTTGACGGACAATGGCGCCGCGTTTCTGTCCTGTTTCAGCGGCCATATTAATGAGTCACCGCCGCCCACTGCACCTCGCCGATGATCTGGGTGGTGTAAACTGATAGGAAGGTTGCAACCGACTATATGTACCAAGCCTCAAGCCATGTGGCTGTCCCACAGGATGGGCAGGAAAGAGAGGAACCATGACCGACGGCTATGACATCACACCGAATGCAGACCAAGTACATAAGGCTCCTTTCCCCATACCCCTCGCGGAACTGCGCTCTCTGAGCCAATCGGAACGTGATTTTCTCAAGCTCATCCAGAATCTCATGGCGAAACACACTGCTCGACTCACTGGCCCTGGCACGCAAGTCCGCGAGTGTGCCCTTGAAGATGTCGTAGAGTAACTCTCGCTGCTCATCGGTCAGGTAATCAACGGCCTTCCACAAGACCAAACGTGTGGCATAAAGACTACCTGGGTCCGATCGGGGTACCTCGCTGCCCAAGGCTCTCTTCTCCCCTAGTACGTCACCGCCGACCACCGGACTTCCCCCACAATGTCCGTATCTTCAGTCAACGACACCGGCAGCCAAGCCGGGTTGTCGCTGATAATCCACCAACCATCCCGGTTGCGGTCCACCCGCTTGACAACCAGCCCGTCCTCGTTTCGCAGGACGTAGATACACTTGGGCTGAAGCTCTCTGCGGCTCCGGTCCACCAGGATTGAGCAGCCATCGGGGAGGGTCGGCTCCATAGATTCTCCACTGACCTGGACGACATCGGCCTGCGCCGGGTCGATGCTACGTTCCTTCAACCAATCGGCGCGGAACGGAACATATCCCACGACTTCCTCGCCGAACACCTCCGCCCCACTGCCAGCAGCCGGCCTTACTTCGCGGACGGGCAGGTTCCATATGCCATCTTGGTCGTTTGCTTCATCGAGGTTGTATCCGGGTTTGGTCTCGGCGACGGGGCGGGTACCTATGTTGGAGTGTTCCTCTGGCACGGGAGAGCCGCCGTCATTGACTGAGACGGCGGGGCTGCCGTTTCTGCTGGCGGCTGGCGTCGGGTCGTCGGTTATGCCGAGCAGGTAGTCGGTTGATACCTGCAAAGCTAGAGCCGCTTTAGCCAAACCTTCCGAGACCAATCCGGAGCGACCCGATTCCACGTGCGAAATCATGGTTTGATCGTAGCGGTCTCCCATTTCGACCGCTAGTTCGACTTGAGCCAAGCCTGCCCGTTTCCTCGCAGCTGCCAGTCTCTCTCCAAGCATCGCTCCTCCAAGGTACATGAAAATTCCTCTTGACGAATGAGAACCTTTCATGTATTCTAGGTGCATGAGAAAAATTCATGGACATGCCATAGCAAGGGATATCGCAGGAGCTATCCGCCAACGGTTATCCGTTCTGCACATCTCTCAGTGGGAGTTAGCCAATGCTCTGGGCGTCAGTCAAGGCTCACTCAGCCAATGGCTACGGGGTGTGGCTCCCATGCCCGAAGGGATGGAAGCCCGCATTCACGCCGCCCTGGACGCCCTAGAGGAAGAGCAGCTGGCGGCGGAGGCGGTGGAGAAGCTGCGGGCGGAGCGGGCGGCGCAGGATGCAGACGGGGAACGGCTATCTGAGATTCAAGAACTGCGGCTAATCAAGCTGGAGGAAGTCAAGCTTCTGACCGGGCAAGACGACCATCTACGAACTCATTGCCAAGGGCGTATTCCCCCGGGCCAAGCAGACTCCCGCTAGGCGAGTGGCGTGGCGGGAGTCCGAGGTGAGGGCGTGGTTGGAAGGAGTGCAGCCAACACAGCCTGAAAGGGAACGGAGGCGTGATGGCAACCGGTGGGAATTTCCATATGGCCGCCGGCGGCGTTTCACCATCATGCCAGGCGGCCGCTACCTGTATTCCTATCCCAACGCACCGGATATCCAACGATCAGTCCTACTCTGACTACCGGCGCCAGTTACGGCTGGGGCTACGTTCGGCCGCTCTCGGTCTGCACACGCGCGGGGAGAGTCGCATAGATCAGGAACAAGTCGGTGAAGTCTCGCATCTGCGTGGCCTGTTGCTCCGTGAATACCTGGTCTTCCTCGTGGGCGGGCGTCCAAGCGTATGACGTGTGGCATCGCAGGCATCATGAGCCCCCGCTCAGCGAGCATGGCTATACGGCCAGCAAGTTGTGAGAGAGGGTCCCATCGGGGCCGGCGAAGCTGTGGTTGGCTGGAAGCCCGCATTCCCACGCTCGTCCCTGCGGCGCAGGCTGTCCTGAGCTTCGTTGAAGTCCCGCGAGAGCTGGGTGCTCCGGGGCGCTCCTGAATCTTCGGGTGGATGTCGATCAGATCGAATCCGTTCTCTCTCGGATCGCCGAGACCGGGTGGTTACCGCAGTTTCTGGTGCTTGAAGACGCGACAGGGACAATGAGATTAATCCATGTCGTCGGTTCGCGGTTCCTATCACCGTCAAATGCGTATCCATCGGTGTTCGAACCCGCTGCGCACAGTTAGGCAGTGAGGAAGCTTGACTAGTTGAGTCATGTCAAACCTCCTAATTCACGCTCAGGAAATCAGCAAGACGCGGCCTGCCTATGAGCGAGGGACGCCAGCCTATCGACGGCCTCATCGAACTCATTGCCAAGGGCGTATTCCCCCGGGCCACAGCAGAGCTCCCGCTAGGCGAGTGGCGTGGCGGGAAGTCCGAGGTCAGGGAGTGGTTCGGAAGGAGTGCAGCCAACACGATGAGGTTGCGAGTGGCTGGCCTGAAAGCCCAGGGCGAGCGAAGGTGGTGCGTCGATGAGCTACACGATGGTCAGATCGCACACAAGGCGGGGCTCTGAGGTCAGCGAGCATAGCCACCAGGTAGCGGTCCGGAACGTGGCCGATATGCTGCTGAGCGCGGATTCTGATATCATTGAAGTGCCCCCGGCCCGACTCGAACGGGCGACCAACGGTGTAGCAGACCGTCGCTCTTTCCTACTGAGCTACGGGGGCATGACATATATGCGGCGCGCTTTCAGCGGCATTGGCTGGACGCGCCGTTTTTTCTTTCTAGCGTTCGAAGTCAGGCTCCGGAATGTATTCGAAGATATTTCGTGCAACTCGTGTGAAGTCGGTGGCACCCGACAGAACGGTCCCAATAACCGCAAGGGGTTGCTGAACCCCCAAGTCAAGACCCTTGCTGGTCAGCCTCTCCAGCACGTCCTGAACCTTAATCAACATCGCTTCCCTGTCCCATGGCGAGTATTCGCGTTGTTGAGCCTCCCAAACATCGTGGGCGGTCTGAATAATC
Source organism: Dehalococcoidia bacterium (assembly GCA_965247605.1). GTDB lineage: Bacteria > Chloroflexota > Dehalococcoidia > Lucifugimonadales > UBA3495 > VXOI01. Next base: position 267,565 of record CBDFHM010000012.1, read on the forward strand.
TCTCTGGAGCGGGCCACCGGGTCAATCTTCTTGAGCGGTGGGTACGGATCCGTTTCGGGGTCAACAGCCTTGCCGATGTCCTGAAGGTATCTCCTGAGCGCCACGATGGCCGACGCTTGGTTATTCAGCCGTTCACGCTCAGCCTCTATTTCCAGCAGCAGTTCCACCCCAAGGTCATAGGCAATTTGATCTCCTTGTTTCGAGAGAGTGTCCAGCATCTCTTTCACAAAGTCACGCATGCAACCACCTCGGTACAGCCCATGATGTGTATTTGTGCACTAGTGCACCACTACACGATAACAGTCGCAGTGCGGCCGGGTCAAGCAATAACATGATCTCAGGCACCTTCTACACGATAGGCGAGGTCGGGATGCTGCTGGGAAGGCATAGAAACACGATTGCCCGGTGGATCAAAGATGGGCGGCTGCCTGCTACGCGTCTGGGAAATACATCCCTGATTCGGAAAGAGGACGTGGATCGGCTGAGACCTCAGACCTCTGAAGGGGAGGCGCGTCGATGAGCTACACGACGGTCAGGACGCACACAAGACGTGGTTATCCGGTCCGGGCGCACAGCAGGCGGACAGACAACCGGACATATCCAGGACGTGCTAGCGCGGGATGGAGAACGGGCAATCGAGCGAGCACAGGCACGGCTAAGCGGCGAATGCCAGCACGCCGGGCAGTTCCTGGCCTACCACGAAACCGGCGTCACCTTCTTCGTGTGTCGGTGCTGCCAGCGTCACATCGACTATTCACAGATGCAGGAGTGGGCGCAGGAAGGTCGGGTTAAGAGAGATCAGATAGGGATCGCACCCATCGACGACTATTGCGACCCAGCCACCCAGGAGGCCGGCGATGTCTAGCGAGGTTGCAATGGCTAGGCCCACCGACCTAGGCGCCCACCGCATCATCCGGCGCCCAGATGACTACGACCCCAATGAGGTCTCCTAGATGAAATTCCTGGCCGTCAAGCGGCTAAGCGGCTTGCAACCCGTTGACGAAGCGGGGGAGACGGCGATGCGCAAGATGGGCCTGGGCGAAGTGCTGACTGTGGAGGTCAAACGCCCCCGGAACGTGCGCTTTCATGCAAAGTTCTTCGCCATGCTCCATCTAATCCTGGCCAACCAGGACCACTACAAGTCCCTGGAGGACTTGTTGGACATTTGCAAGCTGCGCACTGGCCATTGCCGGACCATTCAGACGAAGCAGGGGGAGGTAAGGATTCCTGAGTCTATCTCTTTTGCGGCGATGGACGACACGGAGTTCGCCGACTTTTACGACCGCGCCTGCTACTGGGTCGTGACCGAAGTGGTTCCTGGCCTGGAGCGGCAGCACTTGGACGAGGAAGTAGCGGCCCGGCTGCTGGAGTTCGGCAGACCGGAAGGTTAAACGACAAGAAGGGATAGGAGGAGTAATGACAACGGCCAACGAAGTTGCAACTCGGAGCGTTCCGCCGGAACTCCTAGAGAAAGTAGTGATCGAGGGAGACCTGGAGAAGCTGTCGGCGGCTGAGCGAATGGAGTACTACGAGAAAGTCTGCGACAGCCTCGGACTCAATCCCCTGACCCGGCCCTTCGACTACATCAAGTTGTCGGGCAAGCTCACCCTCTACGCCAAGAAGGACGCCACGGAGCAACTGGCGAAGATGCACCACGTCAGCATTAAGTTGCAGCCAGGGCGGTCAATTGAGGGCGTCTATCTAGTCCAGGCCACGGCCTCAACCGAATACCGCTCGGTAGACGCCACCGGCGCGGTCCCGATCGAATCCCTCAAAGGCGAGTCCAAGGCCAACGCACTAATGAAGGCGGAGACCAAAGCCTGCCGCCGGGCTGTGTTGCGGCTGGTGGGCCTGGGATGGCTGGACGAGACCGAGGTCACAGCCGTACCGGATGCAGTGCCGGTGATGGTGGACCCCGTTACCGGTGAGATCGCGCCGCCGGCATTGGCGGCGGCGTCGACCGGTGAGCAACCGTCAGGGCCATCCGGGGCACCACAGGAGGCGTTAGTGTTGCTGAACGAGGCGCGGAAGCAGGCCGGAATGAACGCCGAGGAGCTGGTGTCCATGTCCACAAACCGCTTTGACGTTGGGCCGCGCGGCCTGAACGCGCAGCAGATGGAAGAGCTGACCGCCATGGTAGGCCAGTCAGGAGAGGAGACGGCCAATGCAGACTAGCACGCGCCTAGAGCTACTACCGCAGTACCGCGACACGACCATCGCGATGGAGGCGAGGCGGGGGCAGCACTGGTACCGGGTGGGCGGTCACGAGGCCCTGCTGCCGTCCGTGACGACCTTCCTCAAGGTGATAGACAAGTCCGGCCCCTTGGTGGGCTGGGCAAGGAAGGATGCATTGGAGAAGGCGGCAGCAGAGCTCCATGCGCAGTTGCAGATCACAGTGCCCTGGCGGGATGAGGATCAAGGGCCGTGGGTGGCCGACGTCATGGCGGGCGCCAAGGACCGGATATATCGCACGAAGGACAGCGCTGCCGATGCCGGCACGGATGCCCACGAGCTGATCGCTGCCATCCTCCAGGGCGGAAGCCCCATGGTGCCGGATGCGTTGCGCCCGGCGGTCCAGGGGGCCCAGGAGATGCTCGCGGACTATCGGCTCAGCCCCGTCTCAATAGAGCACCTCGTCTGGCACCCCTCCCAGCAGTACGCAGGGACTATCGATCTCGTGGCCCGTGATGCCGATGGCCGGCTGGTGGTGGTGGACTGGAAGCGGGCCAAGGGAATCTATCCTGAACACGGCTATCAGGTCGCGGCCTACGCCGATGCGATCGAGGCCCTGACCGGCGAGCCGGTGGCCGGCGCCTATGTGGTCCGCCTTCCCCAGGACGGCCAGGGCGACCTGCATTACGAAGTCCGGGCCGTCGAAGACCGCGCCCAGGCGCAGGCCATATTCCGCTTGGCCCTAGGGCTGTGGTGGGCACTGAAGGAGCCGGTATGGAGCAGCTAACGCGCCACCCGCTGAGCACCCTCTGGGGCAATATCCCGGAAGCGGAGTTTGCCGAGATGGTCGAGGAATTCCGGCGCTCCCCGACGCGGCAGATGATCACCCTTTACGAGGACAAAATCCTGGACGGCTGGCACCGGTACAAGATGTGCCAGGAAGCCGGGATAGAACCGTTCTTTAACCCATTGCCGGAAGGCCAGGACCCAGTGGTCTACGTCATCCGGCAGAACGCCATGCGGCGGCATTTGACGCAGATGCAATACCGCGTGGGGATTCTGCTGAGTCATGGGATACGCGGCGCGGGAGAGTATGACCGGGGCAAAGGTATAGAGTCTATACCTTTGCCTCCCACCATTCAGCAGCACATTGAGAGTTTCGGCGGTAGCCGCCCAGGATGGCTTAACGCCCTCGCCATCGTGAAGGCCGGGTATGGCCCCCAGGTGATGGCCGGAGAAGCAGCGCAGCCCTTCCTTGACCAAATCCACGAAACGAAGGCAGGGAAGGACGATGAAGTATCAGCAGATAGTCAACCTGATGAATCACTCACTCCAGGCAGCGGAGCAGAAGAGGAGACCGACGGCGGGGGAACGAATGGCATTCATACAGGAGATGACGGAGGCCATAGACCAGCTACCGGAGAGTCAGAAACCACCCAACCCGACGTGGGACCCGAAGGGGATGGACCGGGGGTAGTCACGACACCCAACACTGACGACGGGCCGCCCGCAGAGAAGCCGCCCAAGCCCAAAGGCTCAACCCTCACCGAGCGCTTAGAGGCGCAGGTCGACGCCCTACAGATGGAGGTCCACGAAAAGGCCGAAAGAATCGAGGGGCTGGAGCGGGAGGTCCGCGAGGCGAAGGGGCAGCAATCCGAGTATCCCCATGAGCGGGAGGCGGTCGCCAACGAGCGCGAAGCCATGATCTCAGCCCTGCGCGGGTCGGCGAATCAGTGGCAGACGAAGCACAACGACGAACGCCGCCGGGCCAACTGGTGGGAGCGACAGGCCAGGTCCCTCGGGTGGAAGCGGGAGGGCCAAGCGGAACCGCCGGACCCTGGCGAGGAAACAGGGCCACCCGAGTTTCCGATTTACGAGGGCTGGGACGGCCAGGAGCACGGAGAGTTTTAGTATGGCCACGGCATCCCTGTGGGAACCCACCCAGACACTGGACTTGCGCCCGTACCAGGTCCACAGCATCGAGGAGCTGCGGGAAGCCTTACGGCAGGGCTACCGGCGCATCATCCTCTGCGCTCCGACGGGCAGCGGCAAGACCGAGATGGCAATCCAGCTAGTCCAGGAGGCCCAGGCCAAGGGTCGCCGGGTGACCTTCGTGGTGGACAGCATTCCCTTGGTCAAGCAGACCCGCGACCGATTCGCCGCCTATGGCATCCCGCACGGCTACGTCCAAGGCAAGAACACCCAGGGCCGTGGAGAACACATCCAGGTGGCGATGGCCCAGACCATCGAGAAACGTGGGTATTGGAACAGCTTGGACCTCCTCATCATCGACGAATGCCACATCCAGCACAAGAAAATCTTGCAGTTCGCGAGGGAGTGGGGCGGCCCGGTTATTGGCTTGAGTGCTACTCCGCTGACCAAGGGGCTGAGCGAGACCTACCAACACATCGTGAACTCCACGACCACCGACACTCTTTTGGCCGAGGGCTGGCTGGCCCCGCTGCGCATCTACGCGGCCACCGAGATCGACATGGCCGGCGCCTCGAAGGACAAGGCCGGGGAGTGGACGAGATCCGAGGTCCGCAACCGAGGCGGCAAGATCCTGGGCGACATCGTGAGCGAGTATGCCAGCAAGACCCTCCAGCACTTCGGCGGGCCGGTCAAGACGCTGGTGTTCTCGGCGGACGTGGCCCATGGCGAGGAGTTGTGCCGGGCGTTTCAGGCCCAAGGCTACGACTTCAGGCAGTCGACGTATCACGACTCCGACGCCGACACGGACCGCCTGGTCGAGGGATTCAGGCAGGGGGAGTTCACCGGCCTAGTATCGGTCGCCAAGTTCGTCAAAGGCTTCGACGTGAAGGACGTGTTGTGCGGGATCGACGCCCGCCCCAACTCAAGCTCACTGTCCGAGGTCATTCAGAAGATGGGCCGGGTGATGCGTTCCAGCCCCGGCAAGGACTACGGGCTCTGGCTTGACCACGCCGGGAACATGGCTGGCTGGTACGACGACGTGTGCGACATCTGGGAGAACGGCGTGGAGCGCCTTCCCGATCCCGCCGTACCCAAGAAGAGCCGGAAGGAAGGCCGGGAGCGCCAAGAGGTGGTGTGCCTGGGCTGCGGGTACGTGCTTCCCCCGAAAGCGGGCAGCTGCCCGTACTGCGGCAAGCCGCGGTCAAGGGCCAGGACCAGCTCGACGACAGTCCCAGGCCGCATGGAGGAATGGGCGAGGTCTCAACCGTCGGAATGGATGAAGGACGAGTCTTGGGTCTGGTCTCAGGTCTCCCGCCTGGCACTGGAGCGGACCCACGGAGACTTAGACGCCGCACAAAAGAAATGCGCGGGCTACTACAAAGGGTTATACGAGCGGTGGCCGAAGTGGGGCCGGCCGCTCGAGCCATGCGACGGGCCTGTCGACGAAAGGGTATCGAAGCGAGTCGAGCACAACCTGATCCGATACGCCAAATCGCGGAGGGCCGCATGACTGACACGCTGTGCTCGGCCCTCTACAGCATCCTCGCCGACGACCGTGAGACATGGGTGACCATGGCCATGGCTATCAAATCTGATCGAGGCGAAGCCGGATTTACGATGTGGGACACCTGGTCTCGGCAGTCTGACCGGTACAAGGCCGCCGACGCCAGGGCGGTGTGGCGGTCAGTAAAGCCCACGGGCGGCATCACCATCGCCACCCTCTACCACCTGGCCAAGGAGAACGGCTGGGCAGGCCTGGCGCCGGTCATGCCCCGACCGACGCCGGAAGAGATTCACCGGCGGGCAGAGGCTAAGAGACGTGAGGCGGAGGAGCGCAATCGCCGTGAGGCGGAAGCGGCGGCGAAAGCGGAAGCAATGCTCATGGAGGCCGAGTACGTTGACCCGCGAGCACGGCGAGCGCGGAATGTCCGCCAGAGCGACGAAGTGCCGAGCGCGCATCCTTACCTGGTAGCCAAGGGTTTCGCTCAGCAGGGCGGCCTTGTGTTGGACGGCAAGCTACTGGTGCCGATGCGCCACTACCAAGCCTATGAGCGAGTTCAGTCCGTTCAGATGATCGGCCCCGATGGCAGCAAAAAGTACCTTCCCGGCGGCAAGGCGTCGGAGGCGGTCTACAAGTTTGGGCAAGGAGGTGAGCACTACTACTGCGAGGGGTACGCCACGGTGCTGTCGGTCATGGCGGCCCTCAAACGGCTGTCCCGGGACCAGCACTGCGAGGTGTGGGTCTGTTTCAGCGCTGGGAACATTCCGAACGTCGCCAAGTCTAGGCGCAGGTCGATGGTGATCGCCGACCACGACTGGTGGCGATGTCCCAAGAAAGAATGCCGGGCCAAGTGGGACTACGAGTCTAAGCGCTGTCCCTCTTGTGGGTCTTCGGGGGTAACCGAACCGGCAGGTGAGAAGTATGCAAAGCAGACGGGGCTGCCCTACTGGATGCCCGATGAGCCTGGCACTGACGCCAACGACTACATGCTCAGCCACGGCGTCGAGGCTCTGGCGAAAGAGCTGAGGAGGATGCAATCGACCATGTGAGGCGACGATAGTCGCATTCCACGCAGGCGGCGCGACAGTCCGCCCGCTCCCCGGCTTGGCCAGAAATACAACGTGCGGCGGGGAGCGTGAGTAGGCAGTTACCGGATGGGGTCCCCTCAAAGCTGCCGTCCCAGCGCGAAAGACCGAAGGGAGAGGGGCGATGCCAGGGAAGCATCGGGAAGTAGCGGTCAACTCGGTAGGGCGTCCTGGCGCCACTGTCGAGGCCCTGAGTGTCCCAAGCTGGCTCCAATACCGGAGACAAGACACCGGGCATAGCGAGGCCCCCTCTACGGAGGGGTTAGGCCTCGCTATGCCCACCGGAACCCAGCCTCACCATCCCGGAGAGGTTCTAGAGATAGAAGACCCTAGGAGATGTTAGATAGGAGATCCCACAGTGGGGATTACCGAACGAGGTAGTGAAAAGGACTTCCAGCAGGCGGTCCGCGATCTGGCGGCGCTGCTGGGCTGGACGGTCTGGTAATGGTGGGGCTAAGCCACCAGAGGAGGAGTGATGAAAATATATCTAGCGGCTAGATATTCCAGAATTGATGAGATTAATGCCCACGCCAATCAACTCAGGCAAGGCTGGCCATGACGTTGCAACGCTCGCTGGCTCCTTGGCAATCATGCAGATACATGAGGGGGTTGATAAGGTCTGAGGGTGCCACGGTGAGCGTGGCAATGGAGGGCTCAAACCTTCGCTCTTGATGATGTTGCTCGACTTGCAGGATGCCGAAGTAGTCCATCTCCTTCACGGAGACCCCGACGTTCAGGGCACAGCCGCTGGCCGGGCTGTCACGTGGAGTTCGGTATGGCCTTAGCGTGGGGCAAGCGACTTATAGTCATCGGGGCACGTGAGAATGTCTTCCACACAATGCCCGGGGTCCTACACTTCTGGGAATGGGGGCCAGATGTCTGTGAGTGCGCTGAGCGAGCTGGAAGGATGTAATCGGGAGCATGGGCTTAAGCGACTGGCGAAGCACAGCCCAGGGCGTCGAGACCTACGGGCAGCCGCTCATGACCCACAACGGGCGCGACGCTGAGCGGGACCAGATGGAGGAACTGCTGGACTTCTGCCAGTACCAGCAACAGCGGCTCATGGAACTGGAGGGCGCACTGGCGGCGGCGAGACGGGAGACATAGTGTGGCTCTACGTCCCAACATCCTGTCAATCTGCACCGGGGCCGGAGGACTCGATCTCGGCGTCCGACTCGCCTGCCCAGATACTTGCACGGTCTGTTACGTGGAACGGGAGGCATTCGCGGTCGCAAACCTGGTCGCAGCGATTCAAGAGGGTCTCATGGACGATGCTCCTGTTTGGAGCGATCTTGCCACCTTCGACGGCGACCCGTGGCGTGGAACGGTGGATTGGCTTATTGGCGGCATCCCGTGCCAGCCGCATAGCGTTGCCGGTCAGCGACAAGGGGCCGACGACGAACGGGACCTGTGGCCCGACGCCGCCCGAATCATCCGCGAAGTCGGACCCAGCGTCGTCTTTTTGGAGAACGTTCCAGGAATCGCAGGGTATTACCACGAGCGCATCGGGCCAGAGTTACGAGGAATGGGTTACGCAACTCAGGAAGGACTATTCTCGGCGGTTGAAGTCGGCGCACCGCATATTCGGCAACGATTCTTTGTCTTGGGCCACTCCGACGGCGCAGCCGTCGGCCAGCCAGGGCGACGCGGAATGGAACGGGGCCTGCTACCGCCGTCCGGACGGGTCGAAGGTAATCAACGGTGTTGACCCATCAAACGATGAACTGGCCGACGCCGACAACGGCGCCGGAGGCACCGAATCAGGGGTCGAACATCAAAGACGGGGGCTACAGGACGTTGGTGGAGGCCAGCCAAGAACTGTGGCCGACAGCGACGGTCTCAACGGGCGCATATGGCTACGGGCGGGGCAATCCAGAGACACCGAGCCTGAAACTGGACGGAGCGGCACGGACATTCCCGACACCCAATGCTGAATGGCACAGAAGGGGTTCACGTCAACGGATGGCAAGGGACGGGCACCCAAGGATTACAAAGCGTATTCCCACCTGCCCCAAACGACCACGGGACCTGGGCACGACTGCTCGCTGAAGTGCCGGACGATTGAACCCGCTTTTTGTCGAGACGCTGAATGGGGTGGCCTGGTGGCTGGACGCTACTGCCGACCGGGCGCACCGTCTCCGAGTCCTTGGCAACGGAGTGGTCCCGTTGGTGGCGGCTCATGCGTTTCGCACTCTCGCAGCTAGGGCAGGGGTAGAGGCATAGCGATGGAAACAAAGCAAGAACGCGAGGCACGATTGCGGAGAATGGCTGATATCGGCCGGGCCTGCATTGTGCGTTATCGGGAGACGGGCGAGGGCAAGCCGATCCCGCCGTCCAAACCTTGGCTGTATGTGTCCAAGCCGGCGGAGTGTGGCAAATGCCAAGCGGACGGGACGATGAACCTGGTGCGCATCAATCTGTCGCCGGGGGATGGTTGGCAGTGCCTCCGCTGCGGCTGGAATGTGTATGACCCAGAGGTGGACCAGACATGGGTGTCTCCCAAGGGTGCGTAGAAACGGTGATGTACCAGACGGAGAAGGCGTTCCAGGCGGCGGTGCGAGACTATGCGCGCCTACGAGGCTGGCATTGCTACTGTGTCTGGGACTCCCGCAACAGTCCCAAGGGCTGGCCGGACCTAGTTCTGCTGCGTCCGCCCAGGATGGTGGTGGCGGAACTGAAAAGCACTCGGGGGAGGTTGACAAAAGAACAGCGGGAGACGCTGGACATGCTGGTGGCGTGTGGGGTGGAGACGTTCGCTTGGTGGCCCGAGTCCTGGTCTATCATCGAGAAAACGCTGGAGTGACAGCGACTCTAAGGAGGAAGGCTGAGGTGATCGAAGCAACGTGTTTTGAGTGCGGCGAGAAGATGACCCTTCAGTGGCTCCAGGCAGACGCCCACGAGCCGCCGGAGCGATATCTTGTCTGTGAGGGCTGCGGGCATAGGGAAGTGGTTCCGGCTGATATCCTGGCCCACGGCGAAGAGAGGCCCCGGATGCCTGGGCTCTAGCGATACCAACCCATGGGACGCCTGAGAGCATGGCCGGGAAGGTCAGTAGATTAGTGGTGGACGGAGGAGGACAAATGACTTGCATAGTTGGCCTGGTCCATGAGGGGGTGGTGTACATTGGCGGAGATAGCGCGGCCACGTCGTCTGCTTATCTAAACCAGACCATCCTCGCGACCGAAAAGGTCTTCAGGAACGGCGAATTCCTCATTGGTGCCGCTGGATCGACGCGAGCAAGCCTCCTGCTCAGGCATAGCCTGAACCCGCCTCGAATGTACCCGGATGAGGATATTGACAAGCAGATCACGGTCGATTTTGTCAATGCGGTCCGCTCTTGTTTCAAGAGTGGGGGTGTAGCGTGGAAGCGGGACGAGTTCGAGTGGTTCGACGGCTCCTTCCTACTAGGGTATAGGGGCCATCTATTTGCCATAGGGCCAAGGTACGGGGTCTCTAGACCCCTTAATGGTGTTGCCGCTACTGGTACCGGAGAGGACTTTGCGCTAGGTGTCCTATACGCGACGCAGGGCAGAGACCCACATGAACGCCTCCTGATGGCTCTAAAGACAGCCGAAGAGTTCAATGCAGGGGTGCGCGGGCCGTTCCATATTCTGCCAGAGTCGGAGCCGCAACTGGGTAAGCCTCCACTTGAGCGGGATATCCATAGGAGGGTGCTCTAAGTTGGCCGAAACCAACTTAAAGAGGGTACCGTTGACGGTAATGGTCCAGCTTTATACGTGACTGATCACGCATATGTCAATGGGTTCCCGGGGCAATTTAGGTTTGAAAGGTTGATTCTTACGCTGGAGTTAAAGAGTCAGTTTCCGGGGCTTCGTTTAACTGGGGAGCTGGCAGGTAAAAGGTAAAGCTGGACAGGTTCCATCCCACCGTTACGATAGTTAACGAAATGCAGATTCTACTGGTTTTTGTCAAGGGTGGAAGGCAACAGCACTAACGGCGCCGTATGTATGACTGAAACTGAACGGCTTTGTCTTAAAACCCTTCAAAACTGAATTGTTTTGGGACACTAGACTCTTTTGTCTCAAAACTCCAGAACATCAAAGAAAATAGCTTCGTAAACACTACTTTGGAGGACGGCGATGCAGATAATAATAAATCATGAGACGAATCGCATTAAAATTGGATGGTCGGTACGTGCTCCTCAATTGGGGATCGCGGCGCATGGGCACAGCGAGGAGATTGCCCGTCTAAATTTGGAGCGAGGAATCCGTCTGTTCCTACAACCGTTTCTAAGGTACAACACCTTTCAGGCGGAAGCCGCGGGAATGGGGTTAGCTATCCGGGACAATGGGAATGACGACGGGCTGGTGGTCACCTTAGAGTAGAATGGAAGTCACAGTCGAGGGTCTGCCCGAAGTGTAATAGCCCCAACTGGGATAGGCCGCAGTAGAAGTGGGGGTTATAAGAATGGATGAATCAACAGAAGAATGTCCGCTTGCCCAAAGCGATGACAAGTTTAACGAGGCTCACTACTTTATCGGGCGAATGATGGATGACTATCATGACCCGGATGCGTTTAGATACAACTTAAACGCGTTTCTACAGGCTCTGAGAAATGTGACCTTCGTGCTTCAAAAAACACTAGCTCGCCGTGACGGGTTCCAAGACTGGTATCCCCAGCGTCAGGAAAGGATGAGAGAGGACCCGTTACTTAGCAGGTTCGTCACTGGCCGCAACAAGAATTTGGCGATGCGGGTAGCCCGTTATATTGGTGTATAACCGGGGAAAGTTGGCGCGTTGCTTCAGTTTCCTGTTTGAATTATTAGAAAACCGTGGCGGATAAACGCCAGACGTTCCCCATGCTACAGCGTAGAATTTCTCCAGTGTCCGTTGACGAAGGACAGCGATCCCCTGATACGACTTTCGGGCCTCAAATACTTGCACTCGCCAGGTTCGCCGTCATCCTTGGCCCCAATACGGCGAGAAAATAACGGGGTTGAGCCGTGAACGCCGTCATTGAAGAACTTCTCCGAATTGTAGAGCAAGACCCGTTGCCAGCAGCCGATACGAGTTCGCATTGGCAACTCTACGGGGGCGAGACGACCGTAGAGAGCCGTGGCGATGAACTCGTACTGAGTGGTTCTGGGTTTGGATCTATGAAAGTAGGCGGTCGCCTGGGCCGAGCTGCCAGATTGGTCGAACGCTTAACTTACTGGCCTGTAACCGCCCGGCTTCGATGCCACCCATTGGTATGGAGAACGGCGAAGCAAGTCGCTCACGACCTCTCTGCTGATCTTACCTACGACGTATGGAGACAATCAGTCGCCCTTGCCACATTAGCAGACCACTGGGCCGCGTATGGCCTGTCACCTAGGACTTTCGCAATAATAGGGGATGGCCATGGGTTCTTAGGGGCGCTCATTCGCCGGTACGTCCCACAATCTCGCGTCTACTGTATCGACCTGCCGAAGATGCTAGTCTTCCAAGCCCGTACCCACGAGCTGGCAGACAGTGGTGGGTCAATATCCATCATATCCTCGAATTCCACTAGCCACCATGACGTTACGCTCGTTTTACCGAAAGACGTTGCGGTGATTTCGGAACCGATTGACTGCGCCATTAACATCGCCAGCATGCAGGAGATGACCCAACGCAGCATAACCGGCTATTTCGACTTCCTCAGAGAACGTAGCACTCCAACCTCCCGCTTCTACTGCGTTAATCGCTTGCGAAAGGAATTACCTGAAGGCGAGGTCGCGAGCTTCGAAGACTATCCTTGGCAGAAGAACGACGATGTATTCATCGATGGCCCCTGCCCCTACTATACCCATGTGGTCGGTCGCACAGGTGTCAAAGGGCCTGAGGTTCTCGGCGTGCGAGTGCCCTTTATTAATCACTTTGATGGAACGATCCTGCATCGCCTAGTCCACTTGGCCGCAGTCTAGCTGACTTGGGCCGACTGATCCCCGACGTTCTTCCCAAAAGATATGGCTGCTGTTCATGAATGCACTTGATGAAATAACCCGGGTATTTTCCTTGGAAATCGACACCCTTGCCGAGGTCCGCGACAGCCTGGGTCCAGCCTACGGCGAAGCCGTGGACCTGATCTTCAATTGCCAGGGCAAAGTAGTGGCCACGGGAATGGGCAAGTCGGGTCTAATTGCCCAAAAAATCGCGGCCACGATGGTGTCCACAGGTACGTCGGCGGCGTTTCTCCATCCCAGCGACGGGCTCCACGGTGATGTAGGTATCGTCAGGCCCGGCGACGTGGTGCTCGCCGTCAGCAAGTCCGGCGAGTCCGAGGAGTTGCGCGACCTGCTGCCCTACGTCCGCAAGGTGGGGGTCCCGGTTATATCCATCACCGCATATCCTGAATCGACCCTGGGTCAAGGCTCCAGCGTCGTGTTGTTTACCCCGGTTCGGAAGGAGGCTTGTCCGCTGGATCTAGCACCCACCTCCAGCACCACCGCCGCGATGGTGGTGGGAGACGCCCTGGCAATGACCCTGATGAAGATGCGGGGGTTCACCCCCGAGCGGTTCGCCGAATTGCACCCTGGCGGCCAGTTGGGCAAACGCCTTTTGATGAAGGTTGCCGACATCATGCGTAGCGGAACGGATAATCCCAAGGTCAATTTCAGTTCCGTGAGGAACTATGGTGCCGGAGATCACAGGCCCCCGAGCCAAAGTTCGAAGACGGTTCTGTCTACCGTACACGTTGGTGGGCCTGGATGGGCTCGAACCATCAACTTCGGTCTTATCAGATCCCAACTCCTGCCGGTCTGTGATAATTACCGCCAAATACCTTACACGTTGAACGTGGAAACCTACATCCGGCGAAAGGCCCAACTCAGTGCTTCTGGACACAAACCATTGGAGGCTGCTCATCTCTCGGAAAGCGTCCTCCACCACCCAGGCAGGAAGAGGTGGTGTCTGACACAGGTTAAGTGACCGGCTTCCCAAGTTGTTCTACAATATTATTGATTGAGATGGCTATCCAAGACCGCATTGTGGAGCTGCGCCGCGTTCCGGCGTCGGATCTCCACCCGCATCCCAAGAACTGGCGGCGCCACCCCAAGGCGCAGCAGGACGCCCTCCGCGCCATGCTCGACCGGGTTGGCTTTGTGGGTGCTGTCATTGCCCGGGAGACACCCGACGGGCTGATGCTCATCGACGGGCACCTGCGGACCGGTCTGACTCCAGACGCTGAGATTCCCGTATTGGTAGTGGACCTGGATGAGTCCGAGGCAGACGAGGTCCTCGCCACACTCGACCCCCTGGCTGCGATGGCTGAGCCTGACACGGAGCGGCTCAAGACGCTGGTGGATGGGCTGGCTGCGAAGGCGAACGAGGCCATGACCGACCTACTAGATCGGATGCACGGCCTTTCCAAGCCCGACATGCCCGACGAACAGCCGCTAACCGAGGAGCCAGAGCCGAGGGCGCAGCGCGGGCAGGTCTGGCAACTGGGGCGGCACCGGCTCATGTGCGGCGACAGCACCAGCGCCGAGGATGTGGCGCGGCTGCTGGACGGGGCCAAGCCTCGGCTGATGGTGACGGACCCGCCGTATGGGGTGGAGTACGATGCGAACTGGCGGAATCGGGACTTGCCGCAGGCTTGGGGGCCGTCACGAACCGGCGGGATCGCAAATGATGACCGCGTGGATTGGGGCAACGTCTTTTCGCTCAGCCCTTCTCTGGTTTGCTACGTGTGGTGTGCGAGCCTTCATGCTGCGGAGGCGCAGACTGCTATCGTCGGTGCTGGGTACGAGCCTCGTTGCCTTTTGATCTGGCGGAAGCAGCACTTTGCGGTTTCACGCGGTCACTATCACTGGCAGCATGAACCGTGCTGGTATGGGGTGAGGCGCGGGGCAACCGCTGACTGGATTGGCGACCGCAAGCAATCGACGATATGGGACATTGAAACCCGTATCGGAGGTGTCGGGCCAAAGGTGGACTTTACCGACCACAGTGCCGTCAAGCCTCTGGAGTGCATGGAGCGGCCCATCCGCAACCACGAGGGCGACGTGTACGACCCCTTTGTCGGCTCCGGCACCACCATCATCGCCGCCGAGCGGCAGGGCCGCACCTGCTACGCAATGGAGGTGGAGTCTCGCTACGTGGACATGGCGATTGCCCGCTGGGAGCAGTACACGGGCGGGAAGGCGGAGGTACAGGAGTGACAATGACAACGCGCGCGAGGGTGCGAGACTGGGAGCCGAGGTTTCTGGAGTCGCTGTCCGCTCACTGCAACGTTTCCCAAGCGTGCAGGGACGCGGGCGTCACCAGGACTACGGTCTATCGCCGGCGTGACAACCTGTCGGCCTTCGCTGCTAAGTGGGACGATGCCATTGAGACGGCGCTGGACGCCATCGAGATAGCGGTCTACACGGAGTCGCTGAAGGGCGATATGCAGACGGCGCGCTGGTTCCTGAGCCGACGCCGCCCGCAGGTCTACGGCGACCGCATGGCGCTGGAGCACAGCGGCAAGGACGGCGGCCCCATTCAAGCTGACACTCAGGTGGTAGTAGATGGCCTTAGCGACCCTGCAATCCGCAACGCTCTCAAGGTTCTCGCCCTTGGCTTGGAGGGCGACGCCGGCGATGACGGCAAGGAAGTGGTCTAACGGCGACTGGAAGCTGGTCCCTCACCTAGACCTCATATCTGACAAAGTTGCCGAACTATCCGGGAGACCCCTGCGCCTGATCGTCTCCCTTCCTCCACGACACGGGAAGTCGGAGCTTCTTTCCCACTGGACGCCGGTGTGGTTCCTGGCCAACTGGCCCCACAAAAGGGTTGGCCTGGCAAGCTACGCCGCCGAGCCCGCTGAGCAGTGGGGACGCCTGGCCAGGGACTCGGTGATAGAGAACGAGAATGGCCTTGGCATCCGGGTCAGGGATGATCTGAGCAAGGTTGGCCGATGGCAGTTGACCACAGGTGGCGGGATGATGACTGTGGGTGTGGGAGGCCCCTTCACCGGCTACGGATTCGACCTTCTGATCATCGACGACCCGGTGAAGAACCGCGAGGAGGCCAACAGCCCGACCCAACGGCAACACCTGTGGGACTGGTGGCGGTCCACGGCCCGCACCAGGCTTGAGCCTGGGGGGTCGATCATCGTGGTAACTACCAGGTGGCACGAGGACGACCTGGTGGGACGGCTGTTGGGAGACGAGTACACAGAGGAACAGGCGGCGGGAGACAAGTGGGAGCACATACGGCTGCCCGCGCTGGCTGAACCCGACGACCCCCTGGGGCGAGAGGATGACGCGCCACTGTGGCCTGAGCGGTACGACGCCTCTGCTCTCGCTGCGCTGCGGGTCAGCGTAGGCCCCCAGGAGTGGCCGGGGCTTTTCCAGCAGAGACCGTCCCATGAGCGCGGGAGCATCTTCAAGGATCACTGGTGGTTCATGGCAGAAAAGGTGATCCCGGGAGACCGGGTGTTCCAATTCTGGGACACGGCCTTCAAGACGGGCCAGCAGAACGACTACTCGGTGTGCTGCACCATGACGACGACTCCCAACGGCTACGCGGTGCTGGACGTGTGGCGTGATCGAGTCGAGTACCCGGACCTGCTGCGGGCTATGCAGGATCAGGCCAAGGAGCACAACCCCTCGGCCATCTTCGTCGAGGACGCGGCCAGCGGGCAGTCGGTGGTCCAGAGCCTCCGGCGGGAGACACGGCTGCCGGTGCTGCCAGTCAAGCCCGTGGGAGATAAGGTTCTGAGGGCGAACAAGGTGACGGGCACAGTGGAGGCCAAGAAGATCACGCTCCCAAGGACAGCCCCGTGGCTTCAGGCTTTCCGCGAGGAGCTCGCAGCCTTCCCCAACGGCGTACACGACGACCAGGTTGACGCCTTCGTCGGCTGCCTGATGCAGCTGATGGGCAGGGCTGGAGGCATTGGGGGGTTCTACTTCTAGGAGGAGACACGATGATACTGGAACGAAAGGCTACAGCCATCCTCAACTTCCTGGGAGGGGTGCATAGAAGGCCCAGAGGCGGCATCCAGCGTGCCAACGAGCCCTACGCCGCCATGGCCCAGGCGGGCGGCGGTACAGGGCTTACCACGGAGCAGATCACCCAGTGGCTGAACAACCTCGGCAAGAGACAATCGGTTGGTGTGGAGGGCTACTACCGCACCTCTGTTCCGGTCTACAGGGCGATAAAGCTACGGTCGGACGCCGTTGCCCGCGCCCGGCTCAAGGTCTACCGCCAGGACTCTGACGATGAGTTGGAGTGGGTGGGTGAGGCAGACCCTGTGCAGGGACTCCTTGACCGGGTGAATCAGGACTGGACCCGTAGCCGCATGTGGCGTGCCGTAGAGACGCATCTGTGCCTCTGGGGGCAATCGTTCAGGTGGATTAACAAGGGCGGCTCCCCCGACCCTGCGGCATGGGAGATATGGCCTCTCAGACCCGACAAGGTGAAGGTCATGGTGGCCAAGGACGGGACTATCGCTGGCTACGTCCACGACCCGCACGGCTCGCGGTTTGCCATGCTGCCCGACGAGGTGATCTGGGACCGCTACTTCAACCCGCAGGACCACTTCAAGGGGCAGTCTCCACTGGAGGCGGTGCGTGGCTGGGTGCAGATGCAGCTTGACATGGTGGAGTTCAACCACCAGCTCTTCAAGAATGGCGTGTTGGTGAGCAATCTGGCATTCTTCCTGGACGCGCTGACCGACGATACCGATATTGCTCTTTTCCATGAGCGCATAGCAGACCGTTACAGCGGGATGGAGAACGCACAGCGCCCCCTTGTGGTGAAAGGGCCGGGCAGCGTCCAGAACCTCGGCCTTAGCAACCGGGACATGGAGTTCATCCAGGGCATCCAGCTTGCCAAGGAGCAGGTTGCCGACAGCTTAGGGGTGCCGGAGGAGCTGATGGCCGGCGCGCAGCATCCCACCTTCTCCAACCGAGAGGCGGCCATCAAGGACTTCTACGCCAACACGGTGACCCAGGAGTGGGACCTGCTGGCTTCGGAGATGCAGGAGCAGTTCGTCCCCACGTTGCCCAGGGGTTATCAGGATGTGGTGCTGCGGTTCGACACCGAGGAGATAGCGGAGATGCAGGAGTCGCTCACCGACCGCTCGAACCGGGAGGTGGCCCAGGCAACGACGGCCAAAACGAGGGCCGAGGCGGTAAACATAGCGGTTCAGGGGGGCATCATCGACGAGAACGAGGGCCGCGTCATTCTGAGTGGTGACCCGATCTTTGGCGAGCTTGAGGAGCTGGAATAGTCGATGCCACGGCCAATCAACGGTGTAGGCCCACGACGGATAGATGAGCGGGTGTATGACAGAACCCTGCGAAGACTTGTCCTTACTCCCCTCATGGCCCAGCTTCGCTCTGGCCTGTCCGAGGCTTCAGCCGCGTCGTTGGCCTTGGAGATCATCGACGGGGTGTTTCGAGGCTGGCGTACCGCCGGGCTCGCCGAAGGGGAGGTCGCGGCCCAAGCCACGAGGCTGTCTGCGTATCACAGGAGACGGCTAATCCAGACGTTCAGGACGGCGTTGGGGATAGACATACGGCCCAGGCTCTTGGACTCGGCTATCGAGCCGCTGATGTCGGCGTGGCGCCGGGAGAACATCTCCCTCATTCGGACTATCCCAGAGCGGTTCCACGGGTCGCTGTACCAGCGGGTGAGCGAGACCTTCGCGCAGCAGCCCTTTGACCAGCAGGCGCTATCGAAGATGCTGAACCGAGAGTTCAAGGTATCGGGCAGCAACCTGCGGCGCATCACAAGAGACCAGACCTCAAAGGCCGTTGGTCAGTTGACCCATGCGAGACACCGCCAGCTAGGGATACAGGAGTACACCTGGCGGACGGCCCAAGACGAAAGGGTTCGCGTGACGCACCAGGCACTGGAAGGCAGCCGACAGAAGTGGGACAGCCCTCCGGCGGTAGGCCACCCTGGTGAAGACATCATGTGTCGATGCGTGGCGATTCCGGTGGTGCCGGAGGCACAGGGGATAGCAGCGTGACCACGCGGGCGTCGGAAGTACGCTATGGCGACTGGAAGTTCCAGCAGCTAGTAACGGACATATATCCCCGGTGCTGGCGATGCGAAAAACTCCTCGGTAAGGAGTTTACCCGCCCTTGGCGTGAGTATCAGTGCCCCAGGTGCAATGCGATGAACAGTTCGCCTCCTCCAGGGGATCTTACGGTCTGCCCCTAGCACCTAATCAACACAGACGCCTACACCAAATTCACGAACTCTTTTATGGTCCACGGCAATGCCGAATGTATGCGTACCATCACTTAAGAATGTATGCGGACCATCACTTAACATATTGAGGGTGCCGATGACCACAAGTGCCGATCCCTTTATGAAGAAGTGAGCGCTCCCCATCACTCGCGTTTTCTCCTCTCCCGTCGAGATATTCAAGATGGGAGTGTCTTCCACACAATACCGCCATTCTGGTGAGAGTTTCGATATGTAGAAATTCGCTATGTCCTCCCTGGAAGCTTCGGGGGGGGCTTGGTAAGTCGCTTCGGTGTCCCATCCCTCGGGCGGGGTCATTATGGACTCGTCGAATTTATAGCTACTGGAACCAACGCTGATGCGTTGGGCTCCTGGCGGCACTGGCAACGAGTCCAATAGCTCTTCGTTGTCAGAGATATATCCCCAGCCGAACCAGACCCTTCCGATCATGATCGTCAACAGTACTGTTGCCAGTAGCCCAAACAGTATCGCAGCGTATTTCTTCTTACTCACTAATAGTAATCCTTACCGTTCGAGGCGAGTAAGTCGCGAAAGACGTTCCTGTACCGTCATGATCATGCCTTCCAATGAATCGTAATTGTATACTAGCAAGACTACATTGCATGCACAAACAGAAGTTCCAGATAATGTCAAAGACCCTCGTTGCTGATGCAATCCAACCCCAACATGTTGTGGAAAGCTTGACGGCCTCCCACAATCCGTGGTATACAAGTTCTATAGCCTTAAGGCGCTCTAAGACAACTGAATAGACTATAAAGGGATGTGCACCGAGCCCCTAGAGAGCCCGCACATCTGACGCACACCGAGGACCTTTGAGACCCCGTGCATAGTTAGTTGCACGGGGTTTTTTGCGTTCAGCGCAAGGAGGTGATGATGGTCAGCACACCCTACCAAGAGCAGCGCCGGGTGATGGTTGTCACGGAGGCCCGTCAGACAGAAGACGGGAGCGCCCACCGGATGGTGATTGCTGCCAATGAGCTAAGCCGCAACGGGGACGAGCTGAATCTGCGTGGCATCAGCTTCAAGAACTACCGGAAGAACCCGGTGGTTCTCTGGGCTCATGACGCTTACGAAGGTATTCCCATAGCCAAGACCGTCAAGATCGGCCATGACGAACAGGGAAGGATTGCAGCCGACTTCGAGTTCAACTCCGAAGACGAGTTTGCGGCCCGCGTGGAGAACGCCTGGAACGGTGGGTTCATACGGGGTGCCTCGATCCGCTACATGCCCACGAAGGTAGTTGAGGTGAGGAACGAGGACGGGAGCGTAGACCGGCTGCGTGTAGAGGAGTCTGATCTCTTGGAGTGGAGCCTGGTGCCCGTACCAGCCGACCCGGACTCGGTGAGGGCAGCGGCCCGGGCCCTGGGTCTTCCCGCAGAGATATTCCGTGGGCTTGAACCTGAGCCAGAGGACGACGAGTCCGAACCGCCGACCGATCCGGTGACTGATGAACCGGAGCCTGGACCCAAGCCCAAAGAGGCCGACCCGTTCATAGACGCACTCAGGGAGCGTATGGTCGCGCTGGAGGAGGAGCTTCGGAAGCTTGGCGCCAAGACATCCACGACGGAGGAGGAACCACAGGAGACTCCTGCACCGGAAGAATCCCAGGACCCTATGTTGGCAGCCATAGGAGCCCAATTCGCCGCCATGCGGCAGATCATAGAGGAGAAGTAACCATGCCCACAGAGACCGAGAAGCTAATGGAGAACGTAGCCGCCGTCCACTCCTTCTTGGAGAAAGACTACAGCCCCCTGAAGGAGGAGGTGGAGCGCCTGTCGGCGCAGATCACCGAGTCCATGCGGGCCTCCAAGCGGGCCGCCCTGCTTCGGCAGGTAGAGTCCACGACCCAGGGGGCCAGAGTCTTGTCCGGCAAGTACCGGGGATTCGACGAGTTCGACCTGATGCTCTCCCGCGCCGTGCTGCGGATTGCCGAGCGCGGCGGGGTTGACGGAAGGAAACCCGTAGACCCCCGAACGGCTGCCGAGTGGCGGAGCAACCTGGAGGGAGCGAGGGCGGACCTGTACGAATCCATAGGACGCGCCCTGGACTCCGACACGCCGGGCGCAGGCGACGAGCTCACCTTCACCGGAGAGACCAGCGAGATGTGGCGGGACGTGCATCTGGCCACCTCGGTGGTCAGCCTCTTTGGGAGCATCATGATGCCCACGGACCCGTTCCGGATTCCCTATGACTTTGGGGACGTGAGCTGGTACAGGGGCACGTCCAATCTTGCGGTCAGCTCGTCCACTCCGGGCACGGGAAGGCAGACCCTCACGTCCGCCGAGCTTGCGGCGATGATCGGGTGGTCCTACGACCTGGACGAGGACGCGGTGATCGCGGTACTGCCGGAGCTACGGGCGACCTTGGTACGGAATGCAGCCGAGGTCCTGGACGATGCGGTGCTCAACGGCGACATCTCCGACGACGGCACCAACATCAACGCGGACGGAGCCACGGCGGATTCGCTGGCAGGTAGCGCGGGCCTGGACCACTACCTGGTCTTCGACGGGCTGATCCATGTACCCCTGGTGGACAACACCAACCAGGGAAATGACCACGGCACTGCCGTGTCCGACGACATGTTCAACGAGGTCAGGGCCAAGCTGGGCAAGTATGGCGTCCGCCCCTCCGAGTGCGCCTTCGTCATGGACATCAACACCTATATCCGCTCCCAGTCCATCGAGAACTTCCGCACGCTGGAAAAGCTGGGACCCAACGCCACCCTTCTCACGGGCCAGTTGGGGGACATCGAGGGGATTCCCATCATCGTCTCAGAGCAGATGCTTATGGCGGACATCGACGGGAAGGTCACCTCCGGAGGGAACGGCGCCGATACGGGGCGGGTCCTGGTGGTCAACCGGAACATGTACCGGCTGGGGTTCAAGCGGGAGCTGATGATCGAGAGCGAGCGGGACATCCAGAAGAGGCAGACCGTCCTTGTGGCCAGCATGAGAGTGGCCTTTAAAGGCCGGATGGACAACGATTCGGACACCGCTGTAGCCCTCCAGTACAACATCACAGGAGTGAGCTAGAGGAGACGGAGGTAACGATGCCAGAGGTAAGGAACAGGTCTGAGGTTCCCCACCGCTACTACGACTACGGGAGAAAGGCGTACCTGGTCTGGGCTCCCGGTGAAGTCAAGGACGTACCCCACGCCGTAGCCCAGCAGGTCTGCCAGGCCCACCCAGACAAGATGGAGCTGGTTGTGCCGACGCCGGAACCCGAGCCAGTTGAGGTCACTGCCGGGGTGCCCGCCGAGGTGCCCGCCGAGGTCTCCGAAGAGGTCTCCGAAGACTTTACCGAGCAGGCCGTGGACCGCGCCCAGCGTGGCGGCAGCCGGCGCTCGGCATCAAGTGAGGAGGCATGACGAACAGCCAGGTAACTGTCCTGTTGACGAAGGAGGAGGTGCAACAGCACCTGGGCTCCAACTCGACCGACACAGACGAGCTCCAGCGCCTCATAGACGACGCCGACGCCGAGGTGGTGCGCCGCTGCGGTCCCCACAGCATCGACGGGCCGGTGACGGAGGTTCACGGAGGAGGCACCTTCAGGCTGTTCCCGAGGCAGGCTGTAGAAGGAATTACCAGCGTCATCGAGACGCTTGGAGATGTAGCTACCACGCTCTCACCCAACGACTACCGCATGTGGTACGGGGGCCGGATGTTGGAGAGGCTATCTAACGGCTCCCATCCTCGCTCGTGTTGGGGACAGCGAGTGGAGCTCGAATATACGCCGGTAGATACTGACCCACAGCGCAAGATGGCCATCATACGCCTGGTCCAGCTGGGGCTCCAATACTCCGGGCTAAAGTCAGAGAGTGTGGGTCCGTACAGCGCTCAGAACCTCGACTACGCGAAGGAGCGGGAGGCCATCCTTAAGCAGCTCTCTACGGGAGTGCCAATCTAATGCCCACGAACGCTTCCCTAGAGCTCACCAAGCAGTTAGCCCAGGACCTTCGGGAGTTGCGGGGCAAGGTCGAGTCGATTGACGACAAGATGGATGAACTGCGTACATCGTTGCACACGCACCGCCTGACTGGGAACGGGGAGGCGGTTGAGGAGCGAGCCGTGAAGCTGCCCCTGGGTCTGAAGGTGCGCGACATCGTGATCTTCGTCCTTTTGGGCGAAGTAGTCGGCTCCAACTTGCTGGAGGTGCTGGGGGTGCTGTGAGCGAGCACGAGAAGAAGCAGAGAGGAGCGTAGTAATGGCAAAAGTGACCGTGAAGGTGCAACAGCGCGGGGGCAAGAAGCTGAAGCGGCTGCTGCGGGAGGCCGGCAAGGGCGGCGTCTCAGGCGTCAAGGTCGGGTTCTTCTCGACGGCCAAGTACGAGGATGGCACCCCGGTGGCTGCGGTCGCGGCCTGGAACGAGTTCGGGACGAAGACCATACCGGAGCGGCCCTTCTTCCGCAACGCCTTGGCCGAGTCTGAGCGCGGGGTCTCCAATATCCTCGCAAAAGGAATAGACACCAAGAAGATGGTGGTGGACGAGCAGCTTGCGGGCCGGGTGGGCGCATATGTCGCTGGTCAGGTCATGGAGAGCATCACGGCGCTGAAGGGGCCGCCGAATGCACCTGAAACCGTGAGGCGTAAGGGTAGCACGAATCCGCTGATCGACACAGGAATGATGCGTGCTTCAGTAGGTTGGTCGGTAGAAGAAGGCCCGGTGGAGTACCCAAGAGGCAGGCCCGGGGTGAAGCCGCCGGAACAGGCCCCATGAGCAGACCCTTCGTAAGTAGTCGATTCCAGGAGCTGGCCACCCTGATTCAGAGAGGCCCCGATGAGATCGTCAATCGCAGGCCGGTGCCGGGCGCAGAGAAGCGGACTGATATCACCGTGGTGAGCGCACCGCCCGACGCGGCCAAGATGCGTGAGATGTTGCCTGAAGGCACACGCCTCACTGAATCGAGGACGTTCTGGATAGCAGGTGTCACGGTGGAGCCGGTCGGTGTGGGCGCGAATGCTTCTGGGGGGGATGTGATCGAGTATGGAGGCGTTTCCTACAGGGCGCAGCACGTCGAGGCTTGGCCGGGGTTTGTCGAAGTCCTGGGCATTCGGGAGGTAGGTAGTTGATCGCACCAGCGACAGCCACCCTTGAGGATGCCGTGGCGGAGCTTGTCGCGGCAGGGTCGGGCCTTGACTACAACAGTGTGCTGTCCGGCAACAAAGGCACTTCCGTGCCGGACGGGTTGTTCGCTTCGCTGGTGCTGATTCACCAGGCCATCGAGGGAATACCGGCGACCGTGATGAGCCTTGCCCCAGACGGGGCAGACCTGGACGCTCTGACAATAGCGACGGTCCGAGGGAGGTACTCGGTTCAGTGGTTCCGCACCGGAGCACACGACGCGGCCACAAGGCTGTCGGTGTGGGTCTGGTCACCTGAAGGGGTGGCGCAGGCTCAAAAGTCCGATCTGACCGTGCTGCGGGTCTCCGACGTTCGGCAGCTCGACGAGGTGGTGTCGGAAGCCTGGGAGGAGCGGGCCGGGCTGGACATTGACGTTGGCTACACGCAGAAGATCGACCAGACGGTTGGCCGCCTGAAGGCCGCACCCATCGAGGTCGGGGCAGGTGGTAGCACCGAGACCATTACAGTGGAGGTTTAGATAATGACGCTTGGCATACAGGACATCGTAGAGGTAAGGGCGCAGATAGAGCCCCGCGGCGCTGGGGGCAGAGAGTTTGGGCGTACGCTGCTGCTCACCACCGACCCCACCATGGGCGCAGGTGCGGGCAGGGTAGGGGTCTTTTCCAGCATGGACGAGGTGGCTCGGACGTTCACACCGGGCTCCGGTCCCTACCAGGCCGCCCAGGTGTACTTCTCTCAGGTGCCCTATCCCCGAAACCTGGTGATAGGCCGCTGGATCAACACGAGGGAGTCGGCTAGGCTGGCCGGGGGCAGCCCCAGAGCTTTGGAGCAGATAATAGGCAGCCCCACCGTGGTCAGGGGCAGCGGTACTGTGGCGTCGCTGGATACGTTCTACGGACGTGCCACGGTGCTGACCGGCGCGGGCATGGTGGCTGATTTGGTCAACTTCCATGGTCGTGCCACCGTGCTAACCGGCACTGGGACGGTTGCTGACCTTGTCAACTTCCATGGACGCGCCACGGTGCTGACCGGCGCGGGGATGGTGGCTGATTTGGTCAACTTCCACGGACGTGCCACCGTAGTCACCGGCACGGGCACGGTGGCTGATTTGGTCAACTTCCACGGACGTGCCACCGTAGTCACCGGCACGGGCACGGTGGCTGATTTGGTCAACTTCCACGGACGTGCCACCGTAGTCACCGGCACGGGGACGGTTGCGTCCCTAACGACGCTTCAGGGCATTACCAGCGGGACCGTCACCTTCCTGGGCCAGACGGTCACCGGGCTCGATTTCTCCTCGGACACCGACCTCGACGGCGTGGCCTCCACGCTTCAGACCGCGCTCCGGGCCACCAGCTCCACGGACCTGGACAATGTGGAGGTCACCCACGACGGCGCGGCGTTCGTCGTGACGTTGCCCTTGGACTCCAGTACCGGGGTTGTACCCACTGCAAGCGCCGCGTTCACCGGGGACGACGCGGATGAGCTGGGCCTAGACACCGCAACCATCGTCAACGGAGTGGATGCCATCGTGTCCGGGACCGTTACGTTCCTCAGCCAATCCTTGACGGGCCTGGATTTCTCCGGTGTAACCACCTACGACGGTGTGGCTTCCGTACTCCAGACGGCGCTCCGGGCCACCAGCTCCACGGACCTGGACAACGCGGAAGTCGACTACGACAGCACCGCCTCGGCGTTCGTCGTCACTCTGCCTTTGGACTCCACTACTGGGGTTGTGACCACTGCAAGCGCGGCGTTCACCGGAACCGAGTCCGACGAGCTGGGCCTGGACACCGCAACCATCGTCAACGGCGTCGATGCCATCGTGTCCGGGACCGTTACCTTCCTGAGTCAGACCGTGACGGGCCTTGATTTCTCCGCCGTCACCGACCTCGACGATGTGGCATCTGTGCTTCAGACCGCGCTTAGGGCCACCAGCTCCACGGACCTAGACAACGTAGAGGTTGTCTACGACAGCACCGCCTCGGCGTTCGTCGTGACTCTGCCTCTAGACAGCAGCGGGGTTGTGCCCACTGCAAGCGCGGCGTTCACCGGAACCGAGTCCGACGAGCTAGGGTTGGACACGGCCACGATTGTCAACGGTGTGGATGCCATCGTGTCCGGTAGCGTTACCTTCTTGAGCCAGACGTTGACCGGCCTGGACTTCTCCGCCGTCACGGACTACGACGATGTGGCTTCCGTGCTCCAGACGGCGCTTAGGGCTACCAGCTCCACGGACCTGGACAACGTTGAGGTCGACTACGATAGCGCCGCCTCGGCGTTCGTCGTGACGATACCTCTAGCCAGCAACGGGGCGGCAACCAGTGTCAGCGCGGCGTTTACTGGGAGCGAGTCCGACGAGCTGGGTCTCGACACTGCCACCATAGTGGACGGCGTAAGCGCCATCCAGTCCGGGAGCGTAACGCTCCTGGGTGAGACCTTCTCCGGTCTGGACTTCTCCGCCGTCACGGACTACGACGAAGTGGCCTCTGTGCTCCAGAATGCTCTCCGCGCTGCACCTGTGACGGCCCTGGCTTCCGTGGAGGTGGCCTATCAAGGCGGGGTGTTCGTCGTGATAATCCCCTTGGACAGCCAGGGAGCGGCCACCAGCGTCAGCGCGGCGTTTACTGGGAGCGAGTCCGACGAGCTAGGGTTGGACACCGCCACCATCGTCAACGGTGTGGATGCCATCAAGAGCGGGACCATCACCTTCCTGAGCCAGACGTTGTCCGGTCTGGACTTCTCCGCCGTCACGGACTACGACGACGTGGCCTCCGTGCTTCAGACGGCGCTGCGTGGGGGCACGGGCACGACGCTTGATGCCGTCGAGGTCGCCTACGACAGCGCCGCCTCGGCCTTCGTGGTCACAATCCCGCTGGCGGCCGATGGCTCGGCCACGGCGGTCACCGCGGCCTTCACCGGGGCAACCGCCGACGAGGTGGGCCTGGATACGGTCACGATTGAAGACGGCATAGACACTATCACCGCCGGCAGCGTGACGTTCCACGGTGCAAGCCTTACTGGTCTGGACTTGAGCTCCGTGGCGGGATACGACGATGTGGCTGCTGTGGTCCAGAACGCTCTGCGGGGAAGCTCCGTCGCCACCCTTGATGCAGTAGAGGTGGAGCACGACGGCTCGCAGTTCGTCCTCACCCTTCCTCTTGGCTTAGACGGGTCCGCCACTGAGGTGAGCGGCCCCTTCACCGGAGAGCATGCCGACGAACTGGGCCTGGGTACAGTGGAAATCACCACTGGGGTGGACGGGATAGGAGCAGGCTCCCTCACTTGGCAGGGTTACACCATCTCCGGCTTGGACTTCACCGGTGCCGCGTCTTACGACGACGTGGCCAACATCGTCCAGACTGCCTTGCGTGCCGTGACAGCATCAGGCCGGGCAGATCTGCGCAGCGCGTCGGTCGAATACGATCCCGCCGACTTCTTTCGAGCGAGCCTGGGATTTCGCACTAACGGCGATCCCTACCCCATCGCCGGCTTCATGGCGGACGATGCCCAGGAGCCAGCTTCCGCTCTTGGATTGGATAGCACATCGGGGGGCGGCATCGACCCGGGCCACGCGTCCGAGACCATCGGGGAGGCCATGGACGTCATTAGCGGGCTGGACGATGGCTGGTACTTCGTGACGGTGGACTCTGGGATCACCACGAGGGCAGACCTGCTCTCCCTGTCCCGGTGGGTCCAGGCCAAGATCCACATGCTGGCGTTGGATGTGGTGGACGAGGGTGTCCTGACGCCTAACGAGTCCACCAGCCTGGCGGCGCAGCTATCTGGCCTGGAGCAGCAGAGGACCTTCCTGGTCTGGTCTAGAACCAGGGACAACAAGGCCCTGTCGCTGGCCGGGAGGCTCTCCAGCGTGAACTTTGAAGGTCAGAACACGCTGATCACGCCCAAGTTCAAGAGCCTGCCTAGGACCGTCTCGGACATCGTAACGGCTGCTCAGAAGAAGGAGCTGGACCGGAAGTGGGTCGGGTACTACACCCGCTTCGGCCCGGATGCCATCTTCGCCGAGGGATGGACGCAAGCCGGGGACTGGATCGACGTGCGGTACTGGCTGGACTGGATCACCAAGGCTATTCAGGACGAGGTGTACAACCTGCTCAGGCAACATCCAACTAGGGTGCCGCAGACAGCCGAGGGACTGGCCAGCATAGAGGCAGCCATCGAGCGGGTGTGCGAGGCGGGCCGCAGGAACGGCGGCCTCGCTCCGGGCCGGGTGTCCGAGACGGTCGCCAACGACATACGGCTGGCCTCGAACAACCCGGCCTTCGAGGGGTTCCTGCCAGCGGGGTATCTGGTGGCAATAGGCTCCATAGCAGATCAGCTACAGATAGACCGCGACGCCCGCAGGAGCCCGACGATCCGGGTATGGCTGAAGGGCAGCGGAGCCATGCACCACGTAACCATCGGACTGGTATTCACCGGGTAGGAGGAAGAACAATGCTTTTTTCGTTGCAAGACGTGACGGTTATTCTAAACGGCCACACCGTGGAGGGTGAGCACATCATAAAGGGCTGGTCTGAGGATTCGGACGCCCTCACACTGCCGGACGCATTCGAGTTCGCCAGCGTTCGGCGCGGCGCGACCGGAGTCATGGCGGCATTCAGCACAGGGGATAGGGGCGGCCCGGTGTCGCTCAAGCTGATGCCCAACTCCCCCTCGGTGCCGTTCTTCATGAACCAGGTGACGCGGATTCTGGTGGATAAGGCCGAAGTGATCTGGGACGGTAGCGTAATACACAGCAGGACCAAAGCTAGTGTTGCGCTCAGTCGGGGCATCCTCATCTCTGGCCCTTTGTGGTACACGATGGGCAAGGGTGAGGCGGGCAACCTCACCTTCACGTGGGAGTTCGAGCAGATCATCCCCAACTTCACCAACGTGAATTTCGCAGACTTGTCGGTGCTAGGGACGTAAGGGGGAAACTAGATGGTGAGCCTTAACGGAATAGGCGGCGACCTTACAAAGACCGAGTTCGAGATCGGCGGCACACGATTTGCCGTTGCCAAGCTGCCGGCGATGGCGGGCTTCGACCTCCTGGAAGCGATCAGGCACGAGCTGGGCAAGTCCCAGGCTCTATCCCTGCCCACAGAGGTCTTGAACGAGGACGACAGGTCGATAGCAGGCTTCCTCAAGATCGTGCTGTCGCTGGACCCTGCGTTTGTGCGGCAGGTGCGCCAGAAGCTATTCGAAAAGGTAGCCTTCTCCAACACGCGGGTTCCCACGCCGCAGCAGCTAGCCGGGGCCGAGGAGATGGCCTTCGACGGCCTGGAGCCCATCGCTATCTACGAAGTGCTGGCGCGGAGTGCAGCCGTAAATTTTACGCCGTCCTTGGACGCCCTCGTCTCCAGGTTGAGAGACGCCCCCCTGGTTTCGAGCCCGTCCGCCCCCTCGGAATAAAACCCTTCTTCGGCGCTCTCATAGAGGCAGGACTGGCTGAATACCTGGAGCTAAAGAATACCTTGGACCTAGACGAAGCGATGGAACTTCACGAGCAGTTGACCGCGAGGATTGAGAACGACCACCGAGCTCACGAGGCCGCAGAAAAGAAGGCCAAGGAGAAGCGGTAGGAGGAGCAATATGATAATCCCGGCAGAAACCCTGACCGTTACCCTAAACGGTCACGTAGTGCTGGGACTCAGCGCACTCGACATTCCCGCTACAGTTGAGCTTGCCACTGTCCGCAGGGGAGCCACCGGGGATATGCCGGCTACCGTTTCCATCATGCTGCAACCTGGCGCCCCATCGCTGTCGCTCTTCCAGCAGCAGATGAAGGTGATAACCGGTGGCGGCATCGTGAACTGGGAAGGGAGCGTCAAGGACGCCAAGCATGGATCGGTTCTGAGGCTCATGCACGGTGTTATGACCAGCGCGCCAATGGGAACGCTTATGGACGAGACGGCTGAAAAGACGTTCACATTCGAGTTTGAGAGACTGTACTACGAGGTCATCTAGCCACCGTGAGAACTTGGTTCTAGTGTCTAAGTTAGGAGGCGCCATGACCAAGGAAACCCGTATCGTGTTTAGCCTGGAGGACTTGGTGAGTGTCCGGTCCCAGTGTTCCAAGTGCCAGGGGGAAGTCGTGCAGCGATTCGATGGACGCCATTGGCGGCTGCCCACATCTTGCCCTTTGTGCCTTGCCAGGTGGGACGAACGCGATAGCCGCAGGACGGAACTCGACGAACTGCTTCTCATGATGCGGAACCTTTGCGATCGGCCCGACCCTAAGATCAGTCTCCGGTTCGAGCTGGACGGCGCTGCTGTGGAGACGGAGGGCTAGCAGGAATGAGGTGGTTGAAGAAGCTCTTCGGATGTGACAAGGAGCATGAAGGCCCACCGCCTATCCCCAAATGGCCACCACCACCTCCGCCACCTCCTCGGCCTAAGCCCAAGCCAAAGAGTAGCGGCGCTGTAGAATCGGATAGCGAGTAACACAATTCTTAGGGGGTACACCATGACTAAGCAGAAGACGGCCAGGAGGTATAACAAATGCTGAATCAACCGCCCAATTGGGTAGCCGAGCGTGCGGAGTGCAAGATAGATCTGCTCTATGACGCGCTGTGCCAGGTTGTAGAGCGAGATGTAGCTGAAGCGAACAAGCTACCGCCCGACCTGCGCGATGGTTTCGCGTATTCGGTGGAACGGAACGCCGAAGGTACAATGCCGCTTGTGCGTGTGTATCGCTCCCAGGAGGGCGCATCCGCCGAGCCCGTCGCCACCTTCTTGCAATTGCAAGCGAGCATCCATGTCACGGCAATGACTGGGAATTTCCTGGCTCGCCCAGAATGGGTAGAGCAGTCCCGTTCTTGTTTCTTGTCCATTAGCGGCACCCGGTACAAGGTCTGGGAACTGAGCCAGAGAGTCCTTGGCCCAGTGTTCTTTCAGGAAGGCACACCATGACCAAGCAGAAGACCGCTAAGATAGACCTCAATGCTCGCAGGCTTGGCAGGGGATACTTAAGAGGGAGAGAAGGATGGTTTTGCGAATAGGAGAAGTTAGACCGGCACCTCGATCAGCTCAGTCGAGGACTGTGGTTCCGGGATCGGCGCGCCATCTCCCCGTATGCTCTCAAGGTGGAGAACGATGGCTTCTTTAATGAGGGAGCAGACCTCTTCCCTGGTCTCAGCAGCAGCTACACAGCCAGGCAGGTCGGGAATGTATGCCCCAAAGCTTGTGGGGCCTTCTTCGATGATTACCGCATACTTCATCGCCCACTTCCTTCTTCGAGATCTGCTTGTTTCAGAATGCTGCGCCACGTCCCGACGGTTAGGTCTATTCCCAGGTTCCCAGCGATTGTCACCGTGCCCGGCTTCTCTGGATGCTTGTACTGACGGTGACTTCCGCGACTCCTCACCAGAACCCAGCCATCCCTTTCCACTACGCGGATGGCTTCTCGAACCTTGGGCATGTCATCGCCTAGTTTAACACAGGTTGAGAGGTTCAGGAAGGCTCAGGAAGGTTCAGGAAGGTTCAGGAAGGTTCAGGAAGGCTCAGGAAGGTTCAGGAAGGCTCAGGAAGGTTCAGGAAGGCTCAGGAAGGTTCAGGAAGGTTCAGGAAGGCTCGGGAAGGCTGTAGAGGGTGTGGAGATAATGTAATGAGGTACGCACCATGACCAAGCAGAAGACCGTAATTGACCAGTTGCTTACCATGCTGGAATTCAGGGCCGACTCCCAGGCGCTCGATAGGGTTAAGCAGAGGCTCGAAGACTTCGACCTGAGGCTCCAGGCCGCTGCGCGTAGGATGCAGGTCGTCGAGGACGGAGACTCGGAAAGCAAAGTAAGAGGAAGAGCGAACCTATGAAGAGACACATCCAGGTAGCCATGCTGGGGTTAATTGTTCTGGTGGTGGGGCTGGCTGCGTGCGGAGGAGGTGACCTACATTCAAAGGCGCTTACGAGGTCTGACTATGGCGCTGACTGGCCGCTCACTGTTGAAGATGCACGGCTATGGTGTAAGGGCAGAGAAGGCATAGGCATAGTATGGGTGCATACAGGCCACGTAGCCTATCCCTTGAACGGAACAGCGAAAGGTGGAGTGGGATCGAGATACTTCACGGAGCGAGGTTTTTCAGCTCGGGACATCAGCAATATATGGCAGGAAGGTGGTATCAGCCAATTTGAGTTGATAGGTGAAGGATTGAAATTGTGTGGAGGATGACATGGCTACGCAGCTAGATGCGCTCTTCGTCGAGATCTTCTTCAAACGGCGGCTCCAGTCACTGGCGCGAGGATTCAACTTCGTGTTCCCGGAACACGAAGTTGCTCAAGAAAGGAGGAGCGAAAGTTGAAGCCGAAGATTCTGGCCTTGACGACCCTAGTCCTGGTGTCGTTGGTGGTTCTGGCAGCGTGCAGTAGCGAGCCCACACCGACCCCTACCCCTACGCCCACTCCCGGTCCAAAAGACGAGTACGCAGCCTGGGTAATTCGCTGGAGCACAGTAACCACATCGGAAGTCACCACTGTAGGGGAGCAACTCCGCTCGGAGTCAAACCTTGGGACCCTTCGTCTTTCGATGGGATTCTGGGAAAGGCTCTTCTTTGAATCCCCGAATGGAGAGCCCCCAACGGAAGAAATAGCTCGACTAGTTCAAAGTGCGCAAAGAAGCTTTCGCAGTGGCATAGACGCGATGAACCGCTTTTTGGCAGACCCTTCAGAGCCGCTAGAGATGGAAGTGGCCGTGGCGTTCCTACGTATAGGCACCATTAGTGCATTGAACGCCAAAGATGAAGCTGTCATATGGAAGAACACTAGGCGCAGTAGCCCATAAGGAGTGGTAGATGGCAGGTACCGTACTTGATGAACTCATAACCATCATCGGATTCAGGGGCGACACCCGCGACCTGGACCGCGTGCAGCAACGGGTCAAGCAGGTCCAGAGCAACATCAATACGATGGCCCGCAACTTCGGTATAGCGGGAGCCGCTCTGACTGGCGTGGGCTTCCTCGTTGGCAGGACGATCTTGTCGTTCGACCGTGCCATGAACACCTTGAGGGCGACGTTCCTTGACGCACCCACCGAGGAGCTCCTTAAGCTGGAGAAACAGGCGAAGGACCTCGGCGCCGAGACTTCTAAGAGCGCCACCGACGCGGCCAATGCGCAGGTGGAGCTTGCCCGCGCCGGTCTTGACGCCAATCAGGTCATGGAGGCCATTCCTGATGTGCTCAACCTGGCCATTGCTGGAGAGCTAGAAATGGCCGAGGCTGCTGGTCTGGTCACCAACCAGCT
Organism: Dehalococcoidia bacterium; assembly: GCA_965247605.1. Taxonomy (GTDB): domain Bacteria; phylum Chloroflexota; class Dehalococcoidia; order Lucifugimonadales; family UBA3495; genus VXOI01. The sequence continues at coordinate 300,756 of CBDFHM010000012.1, forward strand.
CGCCGCCTTCAAACTAGAGACCAGCGAGACCGAGCGTGTGGTTGACGTTCTGGCTAAGACCGCCACCAGTGCTCGCACGACGGTTGGTGAGCTGGGCCCCGCCTTCCGTCAGGTTGCGCCTCTGGTCGCCAAGCTTGGTGTGAGCATAGAACAGACGGCGGCCATCATTGGTACCCTCCGGTCTGGCGGCCTGATTCCAGAGCAAACAGGTACATCTCTCCGAAACATCGTTGCCGTCCTTCAGGAGGAACCCACAGATAGGGTTCGTGAGGGCTTCAAAAACCTCGGCATCGAGTTTGAGGAAGTCAGCGCGATGGTTGCAGCCGGAGATATCGAAGGAGCATTCAAACGCATAGGAGACGCTGGGCTAGACACGAAAACGGCGCTACAGATATTCGGGCGAGAGGCCGCTGTTGGAGCCTCTATTCTCGCAGGCTCCGCTACCGATGTTGAGGACTTCATTGCAGAACTCGAAGCCGCCGGTGGCACTGCTGATGAGATGAGGGAGATTCTTGAGGGCGGCTTCCCTGGTTCCGTGGACCAATTCAAATCGGCGTTGGAGGGTCTGCAACTCTCGCTCGCTGACTCTGGACTCAGGGCCTTGATGACGAATGCTCTGGTTACGCTTAGACACCTAATCAATGCGATCTCAAACGCACCGGGGCCAATAAAGACGCTCATAGTAGCCGTCATCGCAGCAGGCCCTGGGCTGTTGGTCCTGTCTTTCGGCCTCAAGGCACTGGCGATAGCGTTCCGCCCGCTGACAACCGCCATTCGCACATCGTGGCGCCTTGTCACGCACTGGCGGGCCTCGCTACGCCTGCTCCGGATGAGGGTAAGTCGTGTGACACGCAGTCTTCGGAGCTTCGCCACTGCGATCTGGTCCAGGGTATCTCCTGCCCTCACTGCCCTTGGTAGAGGAGTGAGAGCGGCAGGGCTTGCGGTGCGGGACTTTGCTGTGAGGTTGTGGACCAGCGGAACGGCAGCGTTGGGAAGATTCGCAACATCGGTCCGTACCAACGCTATCCCGGCTTTGAGCCGATTCGCCGCTACCATCTGGGCATCGACCATCGGGGCGCTGAGAGCACTGGGCAGACGGCTGGCGATGGCCTCTCTTGCCGTGTTCCGCTTTGCCCTTAAAGCCATCGTCGCCGGCATAAGCGGGGTCATTGCCTTTGGGGTTGCGCTTTGGGCCTCGTTGATTCCGCCCTTGATAGCAGCCACGGCAGCAGTCGTGGGGTTCACGATAGCGTTGCTGGCCAATCCCGTCGTCTTGATCGTGGCAGCCATCATCGGAGCCTTCGTTGCCCTTGGCTTCGTGGTCTACAAGTTCCGCCGTCAGATTCTCGGCGCGCTGAAGACAGCGCTGGCCTGGGTCAAGGGCAACTGGCCTCTGCTTGTAGGCATCCTATTCGGCCCGTTCGGCATTGTGGGGGCGCTGATCTGGAAGTTCCGTGACGACGTTGTGGGCGCGATCATGTGGATCAAGGATAGGGTCACGTCCATATTCACCTCCCTGCGAGACTTTATCATTGGGATTTGGGAAGGTCTTGGCGAGGGCCTTGCGGGAGCGTTCCGAGGTGTAATCAACGCTGTCATCAACGGCCTGAATAAAGCACTGGAGGTAGCTGCCGGCCTGATTGAGGGGATTAAAGGAGCCCTGGACGAGATACCTGGTCCCAATCCTGCCGGTGATTTCTTGCTCGGCGTCGCTAGCAAACTACGCGCTGGCATCCCGAACCTTGCGATCGGCGGCATCGTCCCTGGTCCGTTGGGCAGACCGTTACTGGCCACGGTCCACGGCGGTGAGATGGTGCTGCCAGTAGGGGTGTCCAACGTCCTCGCTCAGATGCTTGAAGGGTTCCGGCTTGGCCCTGCCGCTTTGCCGCAAGCGCCGTACCACTACGGCCAGATGTACAGGTCCTCGGTGGTCAACCGGACGGTCAACATCAACATGAATGAGCCCATCGTTATCCAGACCCAGGCGACGGACGCCAAGGGGATCGCCCAGGAGCTAGGCGAGATGATTCAAGACCAGATTCGGAACGTCGCCTACGATCACGATGGGCCGGTAGAGCGCTGATGGCGGCTCGCGTCATACAGGGCCAAGGTTTCTTGCTCTTCCCCGGGAGTCCTGCGCTGCCGAGCGCCCTGTTCAGGTCGCTACAGCCTCTTGCCTCCATTGCCGACGGGTTCATCTCTGAGGAGCACGCCGTCAGGATCAGCAAGACCTCGTATCCCGTCGAGACGGGCGGGTCGCTGGTGGACCACGCGGTTGTACAGCCGCGCACGCTGAAGCTGGTGGGCTGGGTCTCGGACCTGCTGGCTCCTGAAGGGAGGCGGGGCAATCCGTCTCGCGGCAGTGATGCGTGGCTTCAGCTCAACCGGCTGGTCGAATCGAGGGAGCCGTTCCTGGCGGTCACGCTGCTGGCCTTCTACCCGTCGATGCTGATTACGTCGCTCAAGGCTCCGGTTGATAGGACCACGGGACGGGCGCTCCGCTTCGAGATGGAGCTTGAGGAGGTGCAGTTCCGGTCATTGGAGCGGGGCCAGCGGCCTCCTCCAGTGCGGATAGGCCCCGCCGAGGATAGGTCGGAGGAGGTTGAAAGGGGCTTGGTCAACGCGCCGTCCATAACCTCAATCGATCGGTGGTTGGAGAGTGGACGCTTTCAAAGCCGTTCGGAGGAGGATGACAGGGACAGGGTCAACGCGCCGTCCATAACGTCAATCGATCGGTGGTTGGAAAGTCGACGCTTTCAAAGCCGTAGTTAGGTTCTTGTGGGGAGGGTAATGCAGGCGATACCGCTGACAACGGACGCAAAGCAGCGAATGCGGGTAACGCTGGGCAACCAGCCGGTCATCCTCCGCGCCTGGTGGCAGCCGCTCTCCGAAGCGTGGTACCTGTCGCTGTACACCAGGGGAGAGGAGCCGATAGCGCTGGGGCGTCAGGTAACGACGGCCCGGAGGCTGATTGAGGCTCCTGGCTTCGTCGGCGACTTGGTGAGCGTCCCCTTGGAGCGCTACGGGGTGCCGATAGGCCGGGAGGCGTGGGGGCAGACCCACGGGCTGGCCTATCTTGAGCCCTCCGAAATCGAGCAGGTGAGCTGGGCGCTATGAGCATGAGGCAGTACCTACGCCAGATAAGCGTCGAGATCGAGGACGAGAGTCGCTCTGTGCTCACCGTCGAAGAGCTGCGTATCACCTTCGACCTGCAGATAGACGATCAGTCGTCCTCGTCGCCGTCCACGGTCAAGATATGGAACCTGGCCAAGGCTTCGGCCTCTCACATAGCGGAGCCAGAGCAGATCGTGCGGGTCAAGGCTGGCTACGGGGATATAAGAAACGCTGAGCCGATTTTCGATGGCAAGATACGGCGCGTCCTCCATGAGCGCACTGGGGTAGACCGCGTGACGACCATCGTGCTTGGCCGTTCCGACTCGGCGACGACCGGCGCACTGGTCTCCATCAGCCTCGTGGGGCCGGTCAGGCTGCGCGACCTTGTGCGCCGGATAGTTGACGCTATGGGGCTGCGAATCGAATCCGTCCAGGCCGTTCCCGACGAGGAGCTTGAGGAAGGGTTCTTCTACAACGGCTCGGCGAAGTCGGCTCTCAAGGACCTGCTGGAACCCCACAAGGTTACCGCCTATCAGGTGGGCGGAGTGATGCACTTCACCCACAGGGACAACGAGCCAGAGCGGGGCACGTTCTTTCTCAGTCATGCGACGGGGCTTATCGGCACGCCGTCCCTCACCGAGGACGAAGGGTTTAGGGCGAAGATGGCGTTGAACCGCTCCATCGAGCTGAGCCAGTTGGTTGAGGTCAGCAGCGAGGCCGTGGATGGCTGGTTCACGGTCAAGACCATCGTCCACAGGGGAGACAACTGGGGCGGGGAGTTCGTGACGGAGATCGAGGGAGCGAAGCCTAATGCTTCCGCTCTGGCAGGGGTGGCGTAATGACGAGCATGAACTACACAATGTCTCCACTAGCGAACGGCTGTCACCTCAAGCCGGACCCCTTCGTATCGCTGGACCTGGTTGATCACCTCCAGCAGGTTGCGTGCCTGGGGATTGCCTGTGGGTCCGAACATGCGCATGAGGCTCTTGGGAGATTTCCCCGTCCGAGTGCCCATCTCCGTGAACCCGATTGTAGCGTTGACGTAATCTCTCAGTACCGACTTGCCGGTCTCAACGTCTCCGGCGAGAAGACATTCGACGGCAGCTTTGAGGAGCTCCTCCCTGAAGTCTGGATCGCGTCGGACCCGTTCTTGGACTGTCTCTTTGAAGTCTCGTGTCAATGCCATTGCTACGTACCCCCTCTAGCTTCTGCGGCTCCTATAATCGCGCCAGAGCTGCTGGGCTTCTTCGATGTCCCGACGCTGCCGCCGCTTGGTGCCACCTCCAAGAAGGATGATCAGAGTTTCGCCATCTCTTCCGAAGTAGACTCTATATCCAGGGCCCGTGTCTATGCGGTATTCGAGAACACCTGTGCCCACGCCCTTGACGTTGGAGAGGTTGCCAGCCTCCATTCGGGTAAGAGCTATCGTGACCCTGGTGGCAGCTCCTGCGTCAAGGCGGTTGAACCAATGAGCGAAGGCGCTGCGGCCTCTTTCGTCGAGGTACTCCCGAACCTCTACCATGTCGCAATGGTAACACATATGGCACCTCATGGGTATAGGCCATGAGCAGCATGAACCACGAAACGGACTACTCGAACCTGGCGCAGGCTATCCGTTTTGCCATCCGCCAGTCCCTCAAGGATGTGTACACCTGTATGCCTGGGATAGTGGAGTCCTACGACGCGGAGACCCGGCGGGCGGTGGTGAAGGGAGCGCTCAAGGTGGTGAGCACTAAGAAAGAGGAGATCGAGCGAGAGGCCATCCACAACGTCCTCGTATTGTTCCCGTGGGGAGGCAGATCGGCCTTCACATTTCCTCTGGAGCCTGGGGACGTTGTGCTGCTGCTCTACTCCCAGCGGGGTTTGGCTAAATGGAAGAAGACGCTTGGCGTGGCGGCCCCGGACACAATCGGGTTCTTCAGTGAGAAGGACGCCTTCGCCATTCCTGGGTTCGGGACGGACGAACCGGAACACCATATCGCCATTGAGGCGGACGGGATTCACATCAGGACGACCGGCAAGCTCGCTATAGAGGCGCAGGACGTGACGTTCAAGCGTGCTGAGAGCTCGGCGGCGCCGGAGAGCATCATCACCCACACCCACCCGGAGTAGGAGTGCTGATGAGCACCATCTCAGCCGTGGACGATCTCCTTGACGGATTCGCTGTAGTGGATGGCCTTGAGGCCACCAGGCAGCGGGTAATTCAGCATCTACGCTTTAGCTTGGGCGAGTGGTTTCTTGACTCGGACCAGGGCATCCCATACTTCGATGGCCTGTTCGCTGGCGGCAGCAGTCCTGAACTCGCCGCGCAGCTCATTGCCGCCGCAGTGCTCGGCGTGGAGGACGTTACGGACGTAGCCGTGGTTCGAGCCGTCCTTGATCCCCTCACCCGTAGACTGTCGCTGGAGTTCCGCGTCAGTACGGTCCACGGCCAGGTGACGGTCGCGGAGGTGTTGTAATGGCACAGGTGACGGCGCAGGGCATAGAGCCCACGACGCTCCAAGGCTACATCGACGCGCTGGAGGCGGCGTTCCGGTCTGCGTTGGGCCAGGACCTTGATCTGGCCCCGGAGACGCCAGCGGCCCAGTTGGTTGGAACCCTTGCCTTGACGCTGACGGAGGTGGACGAGGCGCTGGTTGCGGTGGGCAACGGTATGTCGCGCAGCAGGGCGCTGGGAGTCCAACTCGACGATCTGGGGTCTCTCTTGGGTATCCCGCGCCTGGAAGGAGAGACGGACGACGAGTACCGGGCCAGGTACGGAAGGCTAGTGGCCAAGAACGCCAGGGGCTCGGCTGAGGCGATACTGGCCGCAGTGCTTAGCGTCGAGGGTGTAGCCGATGCACTAATCCGTGAGAACGCCACCGCTGCCGAGGTGACCGAGCAGGGCAAGACCATCGGCGCTCACTCGATCTGCCTGGTGGTAGACGGTGGCACGGACGAAGCTGTCGCAGCGGTGATAGCCCGGACGAAGCCAGCAGGGACGGGCACCAGCGGAGAGACTAGGGTTGACGTGCCGCATGATGGAGGTTGGAGCGTGCCCATTCGACTCTCCCGCGTCACTCCAGTCCCAATCAAAGTCAAGCTGGCCCTGACGCTGATGGCAGGCTTTCCTTCGGACGGCACGAGCCGGATCGTCATGCGGGTGGTAGAGCATGTGAAAGGGCTGGCCCTTGGGGAGCGCCTGACCGCACAGCGGCTCCTTGCCAACGTGCTGTTGGTGCCGGGCCATACGGTGGACCTCGGTGTCGGGCGCAAGGCTGGCACGTTGCTCAGAGGCACAGGCACGGTGGCGTCCCTAGATACGTTCCGCGGTAGGGCCACCGTGCTGACCGGGGGGAATCACAGTACTCTGGCGACCCTTCAGGGCATCACCAACGGGACAGTTACCTTCCTGGGGCAGACGATTACCGGGCTGGACTTTCTAGTGACGGACTACGACGGAGTGGCTTCCTTGCTCCAGACGGCGCTTAGGGCTACCAGCGCCACGGACCTGGACAATGTGGAGGTCACCCACGACGGCGCGGCGTTCGTCGTGACGTTGCCCCTGGACAGCAACGGGGCGGCAACCAGTGTCAGCGCGGCGTTCACCGGGGACGACTCGGATGAGCTAGGGTTGGACACCGCCACCATCGTCAACGGTGTCGATGCCATCAGGAGCGGCACGATCACGCTGCACGGTGCGACCGCATCCGGTCTGGACTTCGGCGCCGTGGCGAGCTACGACGAAGTGGCCACGGTAGTCAAGGCCGCACTGCGGGGAGCCTCCGAGACAGACCTGGACCAGGTAGAGGTGGCCTATGTGGATGGAGGGTTCGTCATCACCATTCCCCTGGATGCCGACGGCAACCCCATTGTGGTGTCCGGCGCGGTGACTGGCGATACGGCTGACGAGCTGGGGCTGGATACCGTCGATACGGTCCAGGGCTCCGTCACCAGTCAGGACGACATCGAGTTGACCGAGCGGCTGACGGTTAGCCCCGAAGACATCGCCATCACGGTGTTGGCATCATGAGCGACCTGGCCAAGCGAATAGACGTACACGCCAACGCTGGCCTGCTGGTCCAGCAGTGGCAACAGGCTCCGCGTATGCGTGCCCTGGTGGATGCGCTTCAAGGAGTGGTGGACGACCACCTGGTCAGGCCGTTGGCGGAGATGGAGGAACGTCTCCGCATCGACACCGCTGAAGGGGTCTGGCTGGACTTTATTGGGGAACGGCTGATGCTTCCGCGTCCGGCGACGGACATCGCCAACTTTGCCTTCTTCGGATTCCACGGCTCAGGTGGCGTCGGCTTCGACCAGGGTCCGTTCGCCACGGTGGTTGAGGCGTTGTCGCCCAGGGTGCCGGTGGGAGACGAGTTCTACCGGAAGCTGCTTATGATGCGGGCGGAGGCGCTGCTTGCGGACGGTACGGTGGAGCGTCTTAGCGATGCGGTGGGGCATGTGTTCCCTGGGGTGAGCTATAGGGACGGTGGCGACATGACGGCGGAGGTCCAGGGAGCGTACCAGGGCCTCGACTCCCGGAACCTCCTGGAGGCGCTCGATATCGCTGGGGGGTTGCCTTCCCCGGCGGGTGTCAAGCTGTCTAGGGTCGTGTGGGAGTACGTGGTCGGTGGAGACTGTGAGGGAGACGAGCCGCCGGTCGCGGCGGGCCATACTTCTAGCCATACCAACGTTAGCGAGTACGAACGGAGCGACGAGCAGGCCCACTCCGGCAACCACAGTTGGAAGATCACGGTTGCACCAGGCGCTTCAGATTCGGCAAGCGTCTTCATTGGCTTCAACGTCGCATACGCCGACCTACTGCCTTTGACCCAAATCACCTTCTCGGCGTGGGTCTACGTCCCCGCGAGCGACCTGCTCCTCTCCGATGTGGAGCTAGAGCTAATGTGCGGCGAGGTGGATTCAGAGGGCGCCACCACATGGGAGAATACGAAATCGGAGAACCCAGCGGCCTATGACTCTTGGGAATATCTCGAAGCCACGACGACTATCTCCGCCGCTTGTCAGGACATCCGGCTGGCTTTGAGAGTCACCAACCGTTCGGCCCCGCACGTGCTTTATTGGGACGACATTAGCTTCAGGAGTGAGTAGTCATGGCAAGAGACCCGGACGCACTAAAAATGAGTAAGTGGGCAGCCACTGGGGACGTTGAGGACCCGGAGGACGGTGGGATAGACCGCTCTATTGGCTGGGACATCAGGCACTCCCAGCCCGGCGGGTCGCTGCCCAAGCGGGAGCACATCAACGAGCTTCACAGAGAGGAGACCGCCCTGGGAGTGGAGATCAACGTCCACGGCGCAGGGCTTGAGTGGGACACCTCGATCTCATACGAGCATCCGGCGCTGGTAACGGGCAGCGATGCCCTGCTGTACGTAAGCGTCCAGGATTCCACCAACGTCGATCCGGTTACCGACAGCGGCGAGTCCCATTGGAAGCCACTGAATACGCCGCCCCCCAATGCCTCCGCCACGGAGCGCGGTATCGTAGAACTAGCTACTAATTCAGAGGTAGCAACAGGGACGGATCCTCAACGGGCTGTTACTCCAGCAGGCTTGGCTTCTCTCAACTACGGCGCGGCATCTCCGAACGCGACCACAACTACCAAAGGAATTGTTGAGTTGGCTACTAATTCAGAGGTAGCAACAGGGACGGATCCTGAACGGGCTGTTACCCCAGCAGGCTTGGCTTCTCTCAACTACGGCGCGGCATCTCCGAACGCGACCACAACTACCAAAGGAATTGTTGAGTTGGCGACCAATACTGAGGTGGCAACAGGGACGGATACGACCAGAGCCATCACCCCAGCAGGGCTAGCGTCCTTGGGGTATCGCAAGATTACAGTGAGCGACTCGGCCCCCAGCAGCTCGGACGGTAGCAACGGCGACGTGTGGCTGGAGTATTAGCGATGCCGATCAAAGTCAAGGCAGCGGGGGCATGGCAGACGGCGGCCGCCAAGGTGAAGGTGGCGGGGGCATGGAAGGCGGCCCGGCTTTGGACCAAGGTCAGTGGGACGTGGCGAAGGGCCGGTCCTGTTGACTTCAACCTCGCCAGCGCCAACACTAACGCCTTTGATATAACCTGGGATGGATCATATTTTTACGTGGTGGGCGACGACGATAAGGTGTACGTCTACGATGGTAATGGCAACCACCAGTCAGGCCAAGACTTTAACCGCGCCACTGGTAACGTCGACGGCAGAGGTATAACCTGGGATGGATCATATCTCTACGTGACGGACATCAGCGACTATAAGGTGTACGTCTACAACTCCTCTGGCGTCCACCAGTCATCCCTCGACTTCAACCTAACCAGCGCCAACCACAACCCTGGTGGCATAACCTGGGATGGAACATACCTCTACGTAGTGGACACCTACGACGATAAGGTGTACGTCTACAACTCCTCTGGCGTCCACCAGTCATCCCTCGACTTCAACCTAGGCACTGGTAACGGCCTAGGTGTAGGTATAACCTGGGATGGATCATATCTCTACGTGACGGACATCATCAACGATAAGGTGTACGTCTACAACTCCTCTGGCGTCCACCAGTCATCCCTCGACTTCAACCTAGCCACTGGTAACGATAGCCCCAGAAGTATAACCTCGGATGGATCATATCTCTACGTGACGGACAACATCGACGATAAGGTGTACGTCTACAGTGTCGATGGGACGCACGTAGGGTAGGCTGCGCCTATCTCTGATCGGCCAGTCGAGAAGGCGGCTGAAGTGTCAAGATGAATGCACCAACACGTGAAGGTCCACATCGACGAGTGGACGGCTACCACCGACAACGGCCAGGGCGTAACTGTCACGGAGGCCGTCTCCGGACTAAAGACCATGCTGATGGACGGCACCGCCGACGTGGACACCGATGGGCATCTGCTTATAGGCGGAACCCGGGTATGACGCTTGCGTAGGTCTTGTGGTCTGTGTGGAATGACACCACCGCCTGTCGCCGACCGTTACCTCAGAGATACACTGGGGCCAAACTGGCGAAAGAGGCGGTCATGGAGATCAAGAAAACTAAGCTATACCAGGGGGAAACCAGCCACTCCCACCACTGCATCGTCTGCAACGCCGAAATGCCCTGTGACAGCCCCGACGACCCCCAGAGCTGCTTTCTAAGCGCCCTCACCTGCGGCTCCTGCGACGATGCGGTCCAAGACTATGACGCCTCCAGCATCTTCAACCTCCAGGATGCCGACGGCAGGGACTTCTTTGAGGACATCTTGCAGGGAGACGCCTCCGATGACCGCGACGGCGTAGACCTCTTCGAGGATATTTTCTCAGGGGACAACTGCGGCCTGAACGAGGAGTGGTTTGCCGATACCCGGCACGACCCAAAGAGTTCCACCCAATCGACTGGCAGGAAGCCCACCAAAAAGAAGAAACGACGTGGTAGGCGTTAGAAACAAATCGATGCAGCGGCTCGCCCTAGCTGCCCTAGCTACCCTACCTTATCACCCGCCAAAGGGCTTAAACTTTCGGAAGGCTTCTATCGTTCCCTCCTCCGCCTCACGAAGCCGACTCTTGGCCGCTCTCACACAGATAGTCCGCCCATTGGGTCATAAGCGTCCTCCGCCTCTCGAACAGGTCTGAGCGGAAGTAGGCCGCCTCCGTTGCATTGGGGACAGTGTGGGCCAACGCTGCCTCCATGACCGTGTGGGGCGCGTCGGTGCACTCCGCCGCCCAGTCGCGGAAGCTGCTGCGGAATCCGTGGGGTACGGCGTAACGACCGTCCGCGGCCTTAAGACCCAGGTCTTGCATCCGCTTCCGGTGCGTATTGTTTGAGATAGGCCCCCCTGTTAAAGAGGACGGGAATATAAGACCGGAGCCATCGCCCAACTCTCTGGCAGCAAGGAGGTTTTCCAATGCCCGAGGCGACAACGGCACCCGGTGTTCCCTACGCTCTCCCTTCCGTCCCTTCATGCGCCCTGCGGGGATGGTCCAGGTCCTTGAGGTCCAATCGACCTCATCCCACTCAGCCAGCCTCACCTCGGTGGAACGCGTAGCAGTCAAGACCAGCAACTCAAAGGACAGCTTGGTTGCCCTGTCCGCATCCGACGCGTAGAAGGTGCGGACCGCCGCCGATACCTCAGTGTATGGCAGCGCCGGTTGATGCGCCTTGGTCTTAGGCATCCGCGGCAGGACCTTGGTCAAAGCTTCGCCGGCGGGGTTGTCTTGGCGGTAACCCTGCGCCACCGCCCAATCCATGACCGCGCCGATGCGCTGCCGGATGCGCCGCGCCGTCTCGTGCTTGCTGGTCCATATCGGAGTCAAAACGGCTAACGCATCGGCGCTGGTCACATCGCCAACAAGGCGCGAGCCTATGACGGGGTTCACGTACTTTGAAAAGGTCATTTCCCACTGGTAGGTATGCTTGCTATTGGTCCACGTAGGACGGTTAAGGGCAATAACCTTGACGGCTGCTTCAGCGACCGTCGGCATAGCCTCCCGGCGTTTGACTGCCAACGGGTCGCCGCCGGCCCGGATGACTTGGAGATTGACTATCGCTTGCTCACGCGCTTCAGCCAGCGATACTGCCGGCCATCCGCCGAGACCCAGGTTGCGGCGTTTGCCCTGGACCACAATCCGCTGCACCCACCGCCGCGCTCCCGACGGGTCCACCCGGAGATAAAGGCCCTGACCGTCGGTGTACATACCTGGCTCCTTTACGGTACGCACCTTCGCCACGGTCAAAGCGTTGTGTGGGTGCCTGCCCATCTTCATAATTCGTGTACCATTCCGTATACCATTATTATGCGGATTATAGCGAACTATAACGGACTTTGACGACCGGCTACGGTCAATGAGTTGAGGCTGGCTTAGCTACGAATTGGGGCGAAAAGAGGGCAAAACAAGGTGTTTCAAAGCTAGAAAAATCGAAAGGATTGGTGGAGCTGGAGGGGATCGAACCCTCTACCTCTTCAATGCCATTGAAGCGCTCTCCCGAGTGAGCTACAGCCCCATTCTCGTCGCCAGCCAACCGAAGGTGGCAGCAGGCCAATTTAATATAGCAAATGGCCGCTTCCACCCGCAAGCGTCCCCCGGCTACCTGCGGTGGAACTTCACCACCCTTCGGGCCCGGCCCCACTCGCCGGGCATCGCGAAGTACAAGTCCTTATGCGAGTCGGCCCAAACCCCGTGAACCGACTGGTGCAACTCCGAACCCCACTGGGTAATCGTCTCGCCCTCGAGGGTCAGAACGCTGAACAGACCGGCGTTGTGCTCGGGAACGTATACGATGTCGTCCGAATCGATGTAAAACAGCGCCGGGCCAATCAACTTGGTGGGCCAGGTGGAGATGTGCTCGCCGTCCTGAGTGAACACTTGAACGCGGTCGTTCTCCCGGTCCGCCACCAAAACCCTTCCTTGGCGGTCGATCCAGAGGCCGTGGGGCAGCCGGAACTCACCGGCGCCGGCCCCGGGACCGCCCCATGACTTGATCAACTCTCCGTGGGGTGAGAACCTGTGGACCCGGGCGTTGGCGTAGCCGTCGGCAATGAATATCTCGCCTTGGTCGTTGAAAGCGATACCGGCGGGCATGTTGAACGGTGGCCCGCCATGAGTGATCGTCTCGAACGCCGTCGAGCTATAATCCTCGGGGTCCACGCCGGTGTCCGAGCGGGCCCCTTTCTCGCCGATGGTCAGGAGGTGAGTGCCGTCGTTGGTGTATTTGTGGACCTGATGGGTATTGCGATCCACCAGCCACAGGTTGTCGTCTTTGTCCACGATGATGGCGTGGGCGAACGAGATCAGGCCCTGGCCCCAAGACGACAGGAAGTTCCCTTCCCGGTCGAAAACACAAACAGGGTGGTCGGGGTCGCGGTTGAAGGCGTAGACCCGGTCCTGGGAATCCCCATAGACCGCAGCGGTGGGCATAGCCCAACCAGCGGGCACCTTGGCCCAGTCCTGGTCCATTTCGTAAGTGTATTCGCCAGATCCGACTATCTTGCTAGGCGCCATAATCCGACTCCTTGTCGCCTCGATTAGATTCGTTAATACGGCCGGATACCAGGCGTCTTGACCCGGAAAGAATACAAAGAGTCTCCAGGCGTGGTATAGACCGTTCGGAAGTCCGGCCCACCGAAGGCCATATTTCGAGGTACCTCGGGTCCCCGGATGACTCCCAACCGGCTCCCGTCCGGGTCGAAGACCCAGATGCCTCCGGAGCCGGTGCAAAAGACCCGGCCCAGGGTATCCACCTTCATGCCGTCGGGCACCCCAGGCTCAGCCGAAGCCATGTCGGCGAAAATCCGATTCTTGCTGAGACTGCCGTCTGCCGCCACGTCAAAGGCTCGTATTTTGCGGTGGGGGCACACGTCGCCCCGCGCCTCCTCCTCGAAACACTCCTCGCTCACTCGGCTGATAGCCACGTACAACACCGATTCGTCGGGTGAGAACGCCAACCCGTTAGGATACTCACAACCGTCGGTGGCCACGTCCAATTGGCCGTCGGGAGAGATCCGGAAGACCCCGGCGAAGTCGTACTCCCGTTGCTCGACCGGCACGCGCAGCGAAGGGTCGGTGAAATAAATGCTGCCGTCCGAGCGGCAGACCACGTCGTTGGGCCGGTGTAACCGTTTGCCCTGCCAGCGGTCGGCGATTGTCGTAACGGTGCCGTCGGGGTCCATGCGGGTAACGCGGCGGTGGTCGGCGCCCTCACACATGATGAGGCGTCCCTGCCTGTCGAAGGTGCAACCGTTACCCTCGCCGGTCGCCTCCCTCACGGTGCTCACGCCGCTGGCGCTGTCCCAGCGGAGCAGAAGGCTGCCAGCAAAGTCAACGAAAGTGAGGTGACCGTCGGGGTGCCACAGCGGGCCTTCGGTGTTGCCGTGCCCGCTGGCGAGGAGCGTGTGTTCGGGGGGCTCAAGAATTTCTGACAATCTGTCCGGCAAGCTATCGGGCATGGGACGCCTCCTGCGGCTTGAGTGACTGGCGGGATTATACCAGCAGCCCAGGCGTGGCGCACTGCCGCCCACCGCGTCACCGATTAGAGAACCTGTCTTGGAGAACCCGTTCCCGGCAAGACCGATTGACCGGGCTTATACGGTTAATTAAAATGCCACCGAACAGGTTGGGCCGGGAGCCAAGCGCTTCGTAGCGATTCAGAGGGAGCGGCAATGAAACTCGGTGATTCTTTCGACGATATTCTGCGTGAGTTGCACGACCGTGCAATCGTTCAATTCGGCGAGGCACGGGCTTCACAGCTGGAAGAGTCCCTGAAAGAGACTGCCCACCAGATATGGCAGATGGACCAAGTGACCCCTCACGTTGACCTGGAACCCGGTTTCTACCAATAATTTATCTCGGCCAAATCAACAACTGAGGAATAGAGATGCCTGAGCCCTTTCAATTAACCGTCTCTCAGGCCGCCGAACAAGTCCGGAACAAAAATTTGTCACCGGTTGAGTTGGCCCGGTCTCTATTGGACCGGATCGACAAACTCGACAGGGAGCTGAGAGCTTGGGTCACCATTGATCGGGAAGAGGTCCTGAGTAATGCCCGGCAACGTGAGGCCGAGGTGGAGCAGGGCCGGCCGCTGGGAGCGGTCCATGGGGTGCCGGTGGGGCTCAAGGATATTTTCTACACCGCAGGCATGAAGACCGCCGCCGGTTCCAAGGTGTACGCTGATTTCGTGCCGGATTTTGACGCCGCGTCGGTGGCCAAGATCAAAGAGGCCGGCGGGATCATTCTGGGAAAGGCGGTGACCACCGAGTTCGCCACAGGAGACCCTTCGCCCACGCGCAACCCGTGGAACCCAGAGCACACGCCGGGAGGTTCCAGCAGCGGTTCAGCGGCGGCGGTAGCGGCCCGGATGGTGCCTGCGGCCCTGGGTTCACAAACGGGCGGCTCCACCTGTCGGCCGGCAGCCTACAACGGCATCGTGGGCCTTAAGGCCACCTACGGCCGCATCAGCCGCTATGGGGTGGTGCCGGTCAGTTGGTCGCTGGACCATGTGGGCATCTTGGTCCGCACGGTGGCCGACGCGGCGTTGATGTTGACCGTGATGAGCGGCGAGGATTCCAACGACCCCGGCTCTCTCGCCCTGCCCGTGCCCGACTTCAGTCGGCAGATGGCCGAGTCCTGCAAACCACCACGCATCGGTTTGGTCCAAGAATACTTCTCGGAGACCGCCACACCGGAGATGTGGTCCCACGCCCAGGCCATCGCCCAGAAGCTGGCGGCCGCTGGCGCCGAAGTGGTTGAGTTGGGTCTACCCGCCAGCTTTGCCGCCGCGCACAGCGCGCAGCGGATCGTAATGAACGTGGAGTGCGCGGCGTTCCACGAGCAGTTCTTCAAAGACCGGGCAGATGACTATGGCCCGAAGATTCGCGCCAACATCGAATTGGGAATGTTGGTCCCGGCGGGCAAGTATCTGCAAGCCCAACGCCTTCGCCGCCAGTTCCGCCGCGACATGGTGGATACGGTCAGCCAGGTGGACGTTGTCATGACCCCGGCCACGTTGTCGCCGGCCCCCAAAGACCTGAGCACCACCGGCGATGCTTCGTTCCAATCGCCTTGGACTTCCAGTGGGTTGCCGACCGTGGTGGTCCCCTCAGGGCTCAGCGAGTTGGGCATGCCGATGGCCGTCCAATTCGGTGGTCTGCCCTACGAGGAAGGAAAGCTCTTGGGCGCCGCCCAATGGTGCGAACAAGCACTGGGCGTTGAACTCTATCCTCCGGCATACAAGTAGTTCGCCGCAGAGCGAAGCGGGCGGTGAACTTCAACCTCTGACGCCGTGATTCCTCTAACACCTTCGGTGCCTCCGAATGCCCGTTGGAGGCATTCGCTTAAACCCTACTATTTAAAACCGCATCTTAATAATGACGGCCGGACATAGACCGGCAACTGCTTTCGCAGGTCTAAGTCGATCCGCCTGATTGTTTCGTTTAACTGTTTCGTTTCTGGGAGTTCAGGTGAAAGAGGACTACGATCTGATAATTATCGGCGCCGGCTCCGCCGGGATTATGGCTGCCAGGTTTGCCCGCCGACTGGGGCTGTCGGCGGCCTTGGTGGAAAAATCCCGAATCGGTGGCGACTGCACCTGGACGGGGTGTGTACCCAGCAAGTCCCTGCTCAAAGCGGCGTCCGTGGCGCATCAAATGCGCGACGCCGATCGATACGGTCTCAAGCCCTCTACTCCACCTGTCGACCTGGGGTCCGTGATGGCCCGGGTCAGGTCGGCCATCCAAGAGGTGTACCAAGCTGAATCCCCCGAGGTGCTGCAGGCAGAGGGGATAGACGTGGTGATGGGCGAGGCCCGGTTCTTGGACCGCCGCACCGTGCGGGTGCAGTCACCGTCAACTCGTAACCTGACCGCCCGGCGATACCTGATAGCCACCGGCGCCAAACCTCTGGTGCCGCCTATCCAAGGGATTGAGGACGTTGACTACTTAACCTATGAGTCGGTTTGGGACTTGGAGGAATTACCGCGAAGGCTCACCGTGGTTGGTGGCGGTCCCATCGGGTGCGAGTTGGCCCAAGCCTTTTGCCGGTTCGGCTCGTCGGTTACGTTGCTGGAGGCGGCCGACCGGGTACTGCTCCAGGACGAGCCTGAGGCATCGGAGTTCATGAACCTCCGATTGACCGATGACGGCATAGACTTGCGGCTGGGGGCGGGGTTGGAAGCAGTCGCCCGGAGCCCCAACGGAATCAGTTTGTTTCTGGCCGGTGGCGGGCAGATGGAGACGGATGCGCTGCTGGTGGCGGTTGGCCGTCGGGCCGAGCTGGCGGGACTGGGCCGGGACGAGGCAAGCGTCGTCCATGATCGGTACGGGATTAAAGTCGACCGAAACCT
Organism: Dehalococcoidia bacterium; assembly: GCA_965247605.1. GTDB lineage: Bacteria > Chloroflexota > Dehalococcoidia > Lucifugimonadales > UBA3495 > VXOI01. The sequence goes on from CBDFHM010000012.1 coordinate 317,675, forward strand.
GCGGACTACTCAGAGACACATCTACGCGGCTGGGGACTGCGTTGGAGGTTTCCAGTTCACGCACTACGCCGGCTATCAAGGTGTTATGGCGGTTAGAAACGCGTTCCTGCCGCTAAACAGTCGTGCGGTGTTGGAACAGGTGCCTTGGGCGACGTTCACCGACCCCGAGGTAGCCCACGTGGGGCAGACCGAGGCGCAAGCCCGAGAACGTCACGGCTCCAAGACGGTAGTAAGCGATCTCCCGATGAACCGGGTGGACCGTGCGGTTATCGACGGCGACGCCACAGGATTCATCAAATTGGTCCATCTGCCCAACGGTAAGTTATTGGGAGCGACTGTAGTGGCGCCTCGGGCCGGTGAGATGATCCACGAATGGAGTCTGGCCCTGGACCGGGGGCTGAAGCTACCCCAACTGGCCGAATCGGTCCATGTTTACCCGACTTACTCGATCGCGACCCAGCAGATGGCGGTCCAGGTTACCTTAGATCGATTGCAGGCGGGCTCCGTTGGCAAGGTTATACGAAGGCTGGCCCGCGGGTTGTGGTAAGAGGCGGGGCACCGGTGGCAGATAGTCACCGTGGTGGAAGTCCTAGCTCAGTCTAACTCAAACGGCTCAGGGCCCATCGCCGGTCACAGTAGTTGCGGCAACAAAATATCCCACCGTTCGTAGAGCCGGTGGGATACATCGTCGGATAAATTGCGCGGGCAAATAGCGGTTAGGCGAGACAATAACCTGTCGGCTGAGGACTAACGCTGAGATCGTTAAGCCCCCCGTCGTTCAGGACGGCAGGAATCGTATATGAGCCAGGCGGCATAGTGAAGCCGACAGTGTGTTTCGCTCCGATCATGCTAATTTCCACCGAACCGGCCCCAGCGGTGTCAATTGTCGCGACCTTGCCGCAGTGGCCGCAGCTGATATCCAAATAAATGCTTTGCATTATTTCCCCGCTCTTTCGTTCTTCTGCCCGCTCTTGACTATTCTTCCATCCGGCCCGGCCGATGCATAGACCCGCAAAGTCCCGCCTTGTGAACCAAGTGGGGTCAGTTCCGTGGTCCAATTGGGCCACCTTCGGTATCCTAAAGGGTTATCCCGGGCCTAGTCACGCTCAACAAGGGCCAATCCATGCCGGAACCGCCGATAAAATCGTGATGCGGGATACCGATTGGCAAATTGGCCGTCCGGAAAAGATGGAGGACCTGCCGGTCTAATCCTGTGAGACGGAGGGTCTGTTTCGTGGGCCGTTTCGCTGCATCAAACGGCCCAATAACTAAACATGGGCCATACGGAATTTAATTTCGGGAACACCTATATGTCACCATCGTCGTTCCGGCGCAGGCCGGAATCCAAAATCGTTCGCATTCCACGCAAGAAATTCCGGATGACTCATGTCTGCAATACCCGAGTTCGGTGTGCTTGCTACACGGCGTCCGCCTCCGGCCAAAACCGGATAGCCTCTAAAATATGGCGATCGGGTTTACCGGGGAGCCCGTCGTGTTGTGAAGTGCGAGCGGGCCAATCGAGAGCATGAACTCCCACCGGTTGCGCTGGCGGCAGGCTTCGGCCACTCCCTCCAGGTCGGCATTGTCCAGAATCCAGATTCCCATCGCGGTAATGCTAACCTGATGGATAGGGCTTACCACTTTCTCGTATTGAGGTGGACTGACATCGTTGCCGGTGTCCGAGCCCAACATGGCGATTCCACGCTCATAGAACAGAGGCAGGCACGACGCCTGGCACGCGGTCGAACCAGCTGTCCTGTCCACCGGTCCCTCTACGTTGCGCCGGTGTAACTGGCCGGTCCGGACCAAGAGGATGTCCCCCTCTTCGACCCGGAAGCCGCAACGTTGCTCGGCAGCTAGGATGTCGTCGATCATTACGCCTTCACCGCGTTCCATCCAGTCGATCCCCCGAATCATTGGCACGTCGACCAGCACGGCCCTGGAAACGATGCCTTGTTTTGCTTCCACAACCGACCCTACGGTCGCCCCCATACTAGTCGAAACCAGGTGGGCCGGCTTCCCGTTAAAGGTCTTCCCGTTCCAGAAGAAATGGGCGAGGCTGTCCACATGGGTAACGGTGTAGCCGTGGAATACCATTCCGAAATAGTCCATGGCGACCGCGAAGTTCATGGGGCTGAGTTTTTCGCCACTGGCCCAGCCCTCGCCACTCTCCAACATGTAGTGAACCGGCGGGTTAGGGGCGTCCGCGCTGGGCTCGAAGCTGATGGTGCGTGACATGGAGATGCGGACGCCTTCCTGCACGGTCGCCACGGCTAGCTTGACCTTTTCTGCGGTAATCAAGATTGATTTGTTCGTAAAAACCCCTCGCCAGCCTGGGGCAAGGTGGGGATAATGTAATAAAAGGTCGTGGGCGCTGCGCCTGGCCGAGGGAGGGGAGGATGTTCCGAATACGAGACCCGCAAGAGAGCCTCTGGCAGTCCCAGTTCCTGGTGACGCCGAAGAAGGCTAAGCGCCTGGAGAGAAGTTGGGCCGAGGTTTTCCGAAACGAGGCGCTCCCCCTGATTGACGAGGAGCGCTTTGCTCCCATGTACTGCGTGGACAACGGCCGTCCCAACCGGGCGGTGCAGACCGTCCTCGGGGTCCACCTCCTCAAAGAGATGTTCAACCTCACCGACGATGAAGCTCTGGAACAACTAGAGTTCAACCTGCTCTGGCACCACGCCCTGCGGCTAGACATCGAGGAGACCCACCTGCCCCAGAAGACCCTCCACAACTTCCGAGTTCGCCTGATGCAGCACGACGGTGGCCGGCTGGCTTTCCAGGAGACCACGGACCGGATCATCCAGGCGCTGGGCATACGCACCGGAAAGCAACGGCTGGACTCCACCCACATCATGAGCAACATCGCCACACTCACCCGGCTGGGCCTGTTCTGTGAGACGATGCGGTTGTTCCTGCGGGCCTTGCGCTGGGAGCACCCAGAGCTTCGCCCTGGGGTTCCGGAGGGCCTCCTAGGGCGCTATTTGAAGGAAGAAGACGAGGCGACCCACTACGAGGACGCCCGCACGGGGGAGGGTCGGCGACGCCTTTCGGTCTGTGCCCGGGACCTCTACCGGCTGGTGGACCGGTTCCATGGCACGACTGCTGCCCAGCTGGAGGAGTACCGGCTGCTGGAGCGGCTGCTGCGGGAGCAGTGCCATGTGGGCAAACACCAGGACGGGCGCCCCAGGGACGATGACGACGATGCTGGGGAATGCAAGGTGCCCGTGGCCTTGAAGGACCCGAAGCAGGTGTCCGCCGACTCGCTGCAATCGCCCCACGACCCGGATGTGACCTACAGCGGCCACAAGGGGAAGGGGTACGAGGTGCAGGTGGCGGAGACCTGCCACGAGGAGAACGCCACCCAGCTCATCACCCACGTGGAGGTGACCCCCTCGAGTGGGAGCGACACCGACGTGAGCGTGCCGGTCGTTGACGGGCTCGCGGAGCGGAAGGTCCGACCGGACGAGCTCTTCGCCGACACGGCGTATGGGTCGGGCCGCAATGCCTTCGAAGCCTCGCGCCGGGGAACGGAACTGGTGAGCCCGGTGGCGGGGTCGGCGCCGGGGAACTCGCACGAAGGAGAGGGTGACGGACCACCGCCGCTCACCGCCGCGGACTTTCAGATCGACGTCACAGGGGAGCAGGCCACGGTGTGCCCCGCCGGCCACCCGTCCATCGAGGAGTACGAGCTGAAGGATGCGCCGGAGCGGGTAGAGGTCCACTTTGCCGGGACAACATGCGAGCCCTGCCCCTTGCGATCCCGTTGCCCAGTGAAGCTGGACCGGCGTGCGGGGGCCTACGTCCTCAAGGCGGACCTGGTGAAGGTGAACATCGAGCGGCGCCGGAGGGCCGAGGCCACCGAGGAGTGGCGCAAGCGGTATGACATAAGGGCTGGTATCGAGGGAACGAACTCCGAGCTGAAGCGCGCCCACGGGCTTGGGCGCTTGCGGGTGCGAGGGGGCCGTCGGGTGCGGCTTGCCGTCTACCTGAAGGCGTTGGCGTGCAACTTCAAACGGATGGTCCATGCACGCCTGGTGGAGATGGAGAACACGGCTCAGCGGGCGGTCGGGACGGTACCTGCGGTCGCGGCCGCATGAGGGCGCCGCTCCACAACTTCCACCGGGTGCCCTGAGCCACGGAAGGGGTACCGCAACGGGATCACGCTTGTCCTGAGCGCGGCAGATAGGGCGGTGAGGCCAGCAGCCGGCATCCCGTGGCCTCCTCCGCTCCAGACCACCTTCGCACGCCAGGGCTCATCTCAAACAGGCCTTGTTACGAGGGAATCAAGTTTGGAGCGCCCAGTTGGTCGTCGTCACCCCACCTTCCCCAGTTGGAGAATTTGTCGAAGTAACTCAGGACTTCGTCTTCACTTGGAATATTCGCCTGGGCCATAAAGTTCCTCCTTATTCGACCTCGTGATTGCTCGCGTTTATTAATCCCTTATGTTTTGCTTCAACCTTATTTAAAGCTATGACGCAATCGGGGGTGTCAGTTGCACGTCGAGGACTTGCTCGCACCACCGTGCGGCCGAAAGCAGCTTTTCCTCTTGGAATGGCCCGGAAATAATCTGTAGACCGAAAGGCAGACCCGACTCCGCCAGTCCCGACGGCAGTGTGATGGTGGGCAGACCGCAGGACGTCCACGGCCCTTGGAACCTGGTATTGCCGGTGTTGGTAACGTCGCCAAGGGCGGGCGTCGGCGTCGACGGCGTTAACAGCACGTCGGCTTTTTCCGAAAGGACGTGCATGTCTGTGATGAACCTTAGCCTGCGTTCCAGTGCCCTGGTGTAGGTGACCGCGTCGATTTCCAGTCCCCGCCCAAGCATTGCCCGCAGGAGCGGACGGTAGTCCTCGGACTGCTTCTCGTACATCGGTTTGTGGAAGGCAGCGGCTTCGGCGGCCATGATGATCTGCTGGTCTTCAATCGCGGTTTGGAAACTCTCCGGCAGGGTGACCTCCTCGACAATCGCTCCAGCGGCCGCCAATTTTTGAACCGCCGCAGTCACGTGTTGTTGGGTTTCAGCGTCGGCCTCCTCCATGAAGAACGGCCGGATAAGACCGATACGCGGCGCTGAGGCCGACTCAAGCTTTGACAGGTAGTCTCCACCGGGAAAGCGTGCGGCCACGGGGTCGCGGGGGTCGGGGCCGGCGGTGACTTGGAGCAGCAGGGCCGCGTCCTCCACCGACCGGGTCATCCAGCCAACCGTATCCAACGACCAGCTAACCGGTATGACCCCGTAACGGCTCACCCTGCCATAAGTCGGTTTGAGGCCGACGACGCCGTTGTAGGACGAAGGGCGTAACACTGACCCTACGGTCTGTGAGCCGAGGGCCACCGGGCACATGCGCGTGGCCACGGATACGGCCGAGCCGCTGCTGGAGCCTCCCGGCGTGTGGGCAGGGTTCCAGGGGTTCATGGTCTCCGACGGGTCCAGGCAAGCAAACTCGGTGGTCACGGTTTTGCCCATCATGATTGCCCCTGCCTGCTTCAACAGGGCCAACGACGCGGCGTCGTAGGTTGGAACGAAGTCTTGGTAGACCTTGGAGCATGCAGTGGTTGGGATTCCGGCAGTGTAGAAAATATCCTTGACTCCGATGGGAACGCCGTGCAGTGGGCCGACCTCGGGGTTTCGTTCCAGTTCCTGCTGACGCTGTTGGGCGTCGGCCAAGACCGTCTCACGGTCGATGTAAACCCAAGCCTGAAGCTGTGGGTTCAGAGCGTCCATCCGTGCCAAGAATGACTCTGCAACTTCCACGGCCGTCAGTTCCCTGTTGCGTATTCGTCCGGCGATCTGGCTGGCCGTTAGCTCGTGCGGTTCTGCCATAGTGTTACCTCCAGGCGCTTGGGTGGGATACGGAATCGGTTCGCCGAAAGTGGAAAGACCGGCTACGCGGGCACCGGCGGTGGGCGGCGGGTATGCCATTCGGTGGCTAGCTCGTAGGCGTGAGCAGCACGGAAAACGGTCGGTTCGCCGAACGGTTTGCCTGCTATTTGTAGACCTACCGGCAACGACTCGTTCGTAAACCCGCAGTTAACGGAAATGGCCGGAACGCCGGCCAGGTTAAAAGGGGCGGTGAAACTGCGCCGGCCCCCCAGCATTTCCAGGAATTGCTCCTTGCTGGAGACTCCGGGGGCTGTGGGGATGGGTGACGCCGGGACCGAAGAAGTGGGCATTACCAGCACGTCCACTTTTTCCAGGGCGTCCAAAATCTGTTGCCGCAGTAGATGACGGAGGCGGACCGCCTTCTGGTGGGCCTGGGCTGGCAATATGCTGCCCGCCAGCAACCGAACCTGAATGTTGTAGTCGTATTCCTTCAGATGGTTTTCTATGCCTCGGCGATGAACTCCGGCGGCATCGGCGTAGATTATTGCGGTGGAACTGGCCGCGGATTGTGCGATCAGTGGGATAGATATTTCCTCGATCACGGCGCCAAGCTCACCCAACCGGCCGATGGCTCTGGTCACGGCGTCACGAACCTGCGAGTCTACGGCGCTGGTATTGACCCTTTCAGCAATAACGCCAACTTTCAGCCCCTCTATCCCACCCTCCAACTCGGCTAGGTAGTCCGGCACCGGAACGTTCGCGGTGTACGGGTCCTTCGGGTCGTATCCGGCGACGGCGCCCAGTGTCATCGCGCAATCGGCCACGGTACGGGAGACGGGCCCAACCGCGTCCATCGACCAGGTGGAACCCAACACCCCGTAGCGGCTGACGCGCCCCCAAGTGGGCCGGATGCCCGCCAATCCACAGAATGACGCCGGTCCGCGAATGGAGCCTCCAGTGTCTTCTCCCAGCGACGTGGCGCACAAAAACGCGGCGGTCGCCGCTCCGGAACCGCTGCTGGAGGTGCCCGGATTGCGGGTAAGGTCCCACGGATTGAGTGGACGGCCGTACGGATGATGGAATGCGTCGCCCATGGCGAATTCGCTCATGTTGAGCTTGCCCAATAGCACCGAGCCAGCCCGCTTCAGATTCGCCATGACTGTGGCGTCTTCGTCAGGAACAAAGTCCTTGAGAATGGTCGAACCGCCGGTGGTGAGTATGCCCTTGGTATTGAATTGGTCTTTGACCGCCACCGGGATTCCGTGCATGGGGCCACGGTAGTTTCCCGACGTTATTTCTTGTTCGGCCCGGCGAGCATCAGTCAAGGCCTGTTCGGCGGTGACGGTGATATAGGAATGTAGGGCGCCGTCCACCTGGCTGATGCGCTCCAGGTACGATTCCGCCGCCTCGACCGGCGAAACCTCCCGGGCCTTGATAAGCGCGGCAAGCTGGGTGGCGGAGAGAAAAGGAATCTGGGATTTTTCCATCTGGACTTTTCCAGTCCGGGCGGCCCACACCAGGAATCCTACCGGCAAAAATCTACCCAGGCCTAGGCCCGAGAGGCCCTGGCCGGAGCACGGCCATTGTGCCCCCGGCCTGGGAGCTTGTCAACGGACGGCTATCTGCACGCCACAGCCGCCGACCGCAGAATCAATTAGCCCCGGTTGATGAGCCCGGGACGAAGAGCCGGGTGGTGAGTCCCGGTCGATGAGCCCGCGTTGGTGAGTCGGATGTTATACGGTGCCGGAGCGAAGGCCAGTGAAAATAGGTCCACTGCTATAATCATGGAAGGCTCGACGGCCCGAAAATAATTGGTTGGCGGACTGGACGAGGCCGTACTAAAGGCCGCTTCAGGGGTAATGACATGGAAAACTTGGCCGGGGTCGTTTTAGCTGCGGGACAAGGAAGACGCATGAAGTCTCGCGTTCCCAAAGTGCTCCACCGGGTCTGCGGAAAGGAACTGGTCCGTTATTCCGTGGAGCTTTTGCAAAGTGTCGGTGTAGAGCGAGTGATCGTGGTGGTCTCTCCCGACAGCCAGGCCGCGATTAAAAAGCTTTTGGGGGACGCCGTGGACTACGCGGTACAGCCCGAACCCCTGGGCACCGCCGACGCTCTGGCCCGGTGTGCCACCGTGTTGGAAGGAAATGCCTGGCATGTCCTGGTCACCGGCGGCGATACGCCTTTGGTGACTACCGAATCGGTCCTCCGTTTGATGGCTGACCACGCCGACCGTTCCAGCCAAATGAGCCTGCTCACCGTTACCGGCTCGCGGTTAATTGACTTGGGCCGGGTGATAACCAAAGAAAACAGGGTATTGAGAATCGTAGAGGCTGACGACGCTTCCGGGACCCCGGACGAAGCAAGCGACCAAGTGAACGCCGGCGTCTATTGCTTTGAAACGCAGTGGCTGTGGCAAGTGATCAAACGAGTCGAGACCAGCCGGGCTGGGGAGCTCTATATCACGGATTTGGCGGCCATCGGAGCACAGGACGGCGCGGTGGTGTCCGCCACCGAGGCCGGTGATCCCGCCGAGGCCTTGGGGATCAACGACCGGGTGCAACTTGCCCAAGCGGAGTCGGTGCTGCGACAAAGGGTAAGAGATAACTGGATGTTGGCCGGAGTTACAATCACCGATCCGCCGTCGGTCTTTATCGACGCGGACGTGACCATCGGAGCGGACACGACCCTCCTTCCCAATACCATGCTCTTGGGACAAACGAGCATCGGCGAGAATTGCGAAATCGGTCCGGGATCGATAATCAGAGACTCGCATGTGGGTGACAACTGCCGCGCCACCGCATCCATGCTGGAAGGGGCCACGATGGAGGAAGGAGTTGACATCGGCCCCTTTAGCCACCTACGGCCCGGCTCGTACTTGGAGACCGGGGTCCACATTGGCAACTTCGTGGAAGTCAAAGAGAGCCGGTTCGCGACCGGGTCGGTAATGGGGCATTTCGGCTATGTCGGCGACGCTTCCATCGGGTCCAAGGTCAATGTCGGGGCAGGCATGGTGACCTGCAACTACGACGGCAAAGAAAAACACCGGACGGTCATCGAAGATGGGGCCTTCATAGGATGCGACACGATGCTGGTTGCCCCGGTTACTGTCGGTTATGACGCAGTGACAGGCGCCGGATCAGTTATTACGAAAGACGTGCCTCCGGCTAGACTGGCCGTGGGCGTTCCTGCTAAGATAAAAGGCGAGATCAAAAAGACCGGATGACCTCCCGGCGCCAGTTCCTCGATCCGTCATCATAATCGTGGAATGTCCGGGAGACTTTGAGGTTTGGACACAGACAGCTTACCATCAGCCCCAGTTTTCTTCGCCTTCGTTCTCGTCTTTTCTTACTTGAGCCTGGTACAACATTCACGAGCGCCCGCCAGGGCGTCCGAACGAGACGATAGTCCGTCTCGCTTCTCCGGAGCCACCTTCCTCTTCTGGCCTAGAACCGCCTGCATTTTTGCCATCACCCTCTCCGGAATTGCGTTGATTCGTGGAGTGGCGACTACCGAATGGTGGCCGATTTCACTAATGGCGATTGGCGTGTTTGGCGGCCTCTTTGCCTTGGACCGGCTCTCGGTACTGGCAGCCGCGCGCAACCCGCGGCTGGCGTTTCCTTGGGTGCGGAATCCCGCTACTTCTTCGGGCCCGAATGGCATGGTCACCAGCGGGGGAGGAAATAATGGTGGCGGGGGTCTGGACGGCGCCCTCTCTTGGGAGGCGGATAGCCCGGCAATCACCGAAGAGGAACTGACCAGTCTCGACGATCGTGACCGGGAAATGCTCCGCTCTATCCTGCGGTTAGACGTAACCACCGTGAGGGAGATAATGGTCCCCCGGTTGGACATGGACGTCGTTGAGGCCGATACCCCTCTGAAAGACGTGGCCGCTGCCATAATAGATAGAGGCCACAGCCGCCTTCCCGTCTTTGAAGAGACCATCGACCGTATTATTGGGATCGTCCACGGACAGGACTTGCTGCGGGCCCTGACTTGGCCGGAGCCAGACAACACTTTGCGCAAGTTGCTCCGCCCGGCATTCTTCATTCCGGAAACCAAACGGGTGGACGACCTGTTGGAAGAGTTCCAAGAGCGCCAGACTCAGATTGCGATGGTGGTGGACGAGTACGGCGGCACCGAGGGCTTGGTAACCATTGAGGATGTCCTGGAAGAAATAGTGGGAGAGATCGAAGACGAGTTCTCCCGTTCCCGTGAGTCGCAAATTATCCGTGAAGCCGACGGCGGGGTGTTGGTAGACGCAGGGGTAACGACGGAAGACGTGGAGGACATTTTCGGTACCGAGATAGACAACACCGAAGTAGATACAGTCGGCGGCCTCGTCTACCACAGTCTCGGTAGAATCCCGCAAGCCGGCGACGTGGTGGAAACCGACCACCTGCGTATTGAAGTGGTGTCAATATTGGGGCGGCGGCTTCGGCGTTTGCGCATCAACCGCATCGATCAGAAAGCAACAGGACCCGGTAGCTGACGACGCCTGAAGAGATTAGCGCACGATGTAGTCTCTTCCGCCTCACCGGGGGAAGATTAGGTTGGAGGTGAGTTACCCCTTCTCAATCCCCCCACTAATTAGATGAGAGAACTTCCCTCCCTCTAACCCGGTTGTGAGGGCTGTGTGGCGATTAGCTCACCGGTGACGACCAACCGGTAGTCGTAGACCAACCTGGGGACGCAGGATACGAGGTGGATGTTGTTCCCTTCGGTTTCGGTCAACCTCATATCATTCTGGTGAACCACCTGGGTGCCCGTCGCCCGGTAAAGGAACCTCTCGCTGCCGTTGTCGGTGATTATGTAAACTGTTTCGCCGTTATTCAGCCGCTCCGGTACATTTTGTAGGGTGAAGAACACCGACCCTTCGCCGCGCAAAGGACTTTCCGTATGGCCGAAAAACCAGGAATCGCCGATCTCGCCAGCGTTAGCTGTTTCAGGAATATGGCCGACGGCGTTCTTGGGGGTTTCGTAGGTCCGGCTATTCCCCACATCGAGAATAGACAGCTCGGTTATTGTGGAGTCGATGCCAACGGCCGGAATGATGATCCGGGTTGCTGGCGCTATCGGTCCTAGCAACGCCGGATCGGCGGGGTCAATGGACGTGAACCCCTCCAACAAGGCCTGTTCTCGTAGCTCTAGCGGTTCGTAGGACCTGGGACTAGTCCACGAGTCTGCGGGGAGCGCCTCACCCGGATACAGCAGGGTGTCCGAGATGGTAGCAGGGGAGAACGAAGGGACCACTCTGGGGGACGGTACAACAAAAGGCTCACCGGCGGTGGGGCTCGGCGGCAAGTCGACAGAAACCTGAAGAGCGTCGAGGTTGGAACGGGCTTTTGCTGCGTAGCCGTAGTAGGCGCCGCCGGACGCAAGAAGAAGAATTCCAAAGACAAGCAGGAAAACGCCAGTGAACCGAGCGATTCGCCGTTGGAATCGGCCCCGAAGGAGCAAGTAGTCGTAACCGGCTTCCATTCCACCTCCTATGACAGGACCAGGGGAGCGCACTTAGAGATGTGCTGTTCTGGGGTCGCCCCTGGAATCACCTCACCACATCCGCCCAAAACCCAAGGAGCATTAGGGGAGCGCAGTATCGGAACGTGACTACTGGTATTGTTTGAGTTTGGTGTCTATCGGGCCCGGGGAACGTTCATGCCGCCGGGGGTGATCGGCTCATTCAGGTAAATGTCACCGTTGCGGATCTTGATATTGAAACCGCAAGGCGGGTTGACGCATACCCAGGCCTTGTAGTGCACCGCAGCACCCTGACCACCGTAATCCGACAGGGGCACCAGATATCCTATGTCACATTTGAGACACTTGGTCATGCTCGTTTCTTCCACGAGTCCTCCTCCCATGCTGCGTCTGGGCCGAGTATAGCACCGGCTTTTCGCTGGATACAACAAAACCAGCAAGGATGATTACTAATTTTGTCGAAAATGAGGTGACATAATCATGGATTCGTCACCCGGCCAATTTTAGGTTACAACCTCTGAAACGCAATTACTAACCCGCTACGCGCCCACGCTGATTGCCGCGACCGGTCCTACTCAAGAAAATCCTTGAGTTTGCGAGACCGGGTAGGATGGCGCAGTTTCCGTAATGCTTTCGCTTCGATTTGGCGAATTCGCTCTCGGGTCACGCCAAACTCGCGTCCGACCTCTTCAAGGGTCCGGCTGCGCCCGTCTTCCAGGCCGAACCGCAGCTGTAACACGCGGGCCTCTCGTTCGGTCAGCGTGTGAAGAACCTCGTCCACCTGCTCCTTGAGCAACTGGAACGAAGCGGCGTCCGCCGGGGCGGGAGCGTTGCGGTCTTCGATGAAATCGCCCAGGTGAGAGTCTTCCTCTTCACCGATGGGAGTCTCCAAAGAAACCGGCTCCTGAGAGATTTTGAGGATCTCCTCCACCTTCTCTGGTCCGATTTCCATCGCCAGCCCGATCTCCTCAGGCGTGGGCTCACGACCGTATTCCTGCAATAGCCGCCGGTGTTGGCGCATCAGTTTGTTTATCGTCTCAACCATATGCACCGGGATCCGTATCGTCCGCGCTTGGTCGGCGATGGCCCTGGTGATTGCCTGGCGGATCCACCAAGTGGCGTAGGTGCTGAACTTGTAACCTTTTCGATAGTCGAACTTCTCGACGGCCCGAATCAGGCCGATGTTGCCCTCTTGAATCATATCCAGCAGGGCCATGCCCCGGCCAATGTATTTCTTGGCGACGCTGACCACCAACCGCAAGTTCGCTTCGGTCAAATGCGCCTGGGCCCGATCGCTCTCCGCGTCGATTCGGTTGAAGTACGCCCGGAAAAGCGGGTCCAGTCTTTGCAGTTGGTCGAGACACTCCGGCTGGGTCAGCGAAGGGGTCAATTCGGCCAGCGTGCAGTCTTGTAGCACGTCGATCGCGTCGGGGGGTAACAGCCACGAACTGAGAGAGAGGTCCAGTACCTTTTTGTAGACATCCTCTGGGGGTTCGTCCAGTTCCTCGCCCAATGCCGCCAATAGGTCCAAGGAGACCTCGGCGTCGATGGCCGACCTTAGCTTGGCATGGTCGGTAATCTGTGACAGCGTAATCTTCGAGGGTAGCCCCAGTTGTTCGGACAGGGCCGCCACCAGCGGCGCAGCCTTCACCATCCGGCCCAGCAAACCTCGGGAGATTTCCCAGGGCCGCGGTTGGTGCCCTTCCAACTCGGTTAACTCGTTTTTGAGAAGTAGCAGATGTTTTCCGCCTTCGATCTTGCGGGCCAGAGACCGCTCGTCGGCGGAAGTCAGCAACCGCACCCGGCCGATCTCCCGCAGGTACATGCGTACGGGGTCGTCAAGGACCTCCATGGATTCCGTTTCCGGTTCCCAATCGGACTCCTCGTTGTCTGCATCGGTGTCCGCTTCAGCACCCGGCGTCGCGCCTTCGGTAGCCTCAGGGCTCTTCTCCTCGGTCGAGGACTCATCCCATTGCTCACCGTTGGGGTTGACGGCCAAGGCTCCGGGACGGGGGCCAGGTATGCCTTCCCCCTCCGCCGATTCTTCGCTACGGCCGGCTTCAACGCTACGGAAAATTTCGATTATCGGGTCTCGCTCTTCGGGTTCTTCTGCCTGCGACTCCAGAAAATCTTCCGGTGTTAGCTCGTTTGAACTGTCTCTACGATTTACCATATTGCCCTCTCAGTGGGAAATCTCTTGAATTAGACCTCTTCTCAGGTCTTCGTTTTTCTTGATCCGTTGGTTCAGGGACAGGATGTCCTGGTGGCCAACGTCATCCAGGTCTGGAGGAGATTCGGCGAACCGAATTTCCTCTTCTGTCTTCAAGCCCCTCAGGTCGCGCTCCTCCAGTCGTGATATCACGTCTGCCAGCGCCTCTCGCCGTTTGGTGGGGTCCAGCGGCGGGAGCGATTTTTGCTCCAATGTGTCCAGTTGCCCCAATATCTCGTCGCCAGCATCCTCGCGGATGGCCGCGGCAGATTCTTCGCCTCCGGAACCAGGTTGCCAGGCAAGCCAGCGGTTGAAAATCTCGCGGTTTTCGTGCCGCCTGAAGAATTCAGTCTTTAGATGCTCGGCCGAATCCTTAAGGTCCGGATGTTTGATTAGGAGTGCCAGACAATACTCCTCCAGCGGGTCGTGGTTTAACTTGGCGAAGGGTGATGTAGCCGCATCGGCCGCTCTGGGTTGCGGCGCTCGAGCCCGGCGGGCCGCTGTTGGCCGTCCCACGCTAGCCCTCAAGGTTTCGAGTGAAACGTTCAACCGGTCGGCCAGCATTTGGAAATAGTGGTCCTGCTGGGTCCCTGCGGTCGCCGCAGCTATCAAGGGGAACACCGCTTCGACAATCTGGGCCTTTCCCTGGGGTGTCGAAGGGTCTAGGTGGCTGACTGCGGCCGCAATCATGTACTCGATCAATGGCTGCGCGCTTTCTAGCAGACGGTTCCATTCCGCTGGCGACCGATGAATCACCTCGTCTGGGTCCTGCCCGTCAGGCAGGGCCAGAATTTTTAGTTCTGGGAGTTCCTGCCGTTGCAACAAAGTTGTTCCCTGGGAGCGCCCCGCCACTCTATTCTGGTAGATACGCCAGGAGGACTCCAGGCTTCGCAGGGTGGCCTGCTGGCCGGCCGCATCTTGGTCCAGCGCCATCAGTACCTGCCCGGTTAACCGTCGAAGGGTGCCCACCTGATGCTCGGTCAGTGCGGTCCCCATCGATGCCACGACGTTTTTGAATCCCGCCTGGTGGGCGGCGATGGCGTCCACGTAACCTTCGACGATAACCGCCCCGTCTTTTCTTATTTCTTCCTTAGCCCGGTCCAAAGCGTAGAGTAGCCTGCTCTTGTCGAACACGTCGCCTTGGGGGGAGTTGAGGTACTTGGGCTCGGACCCGTCCAGGGACCGTCCGCCGAAGCCCACCAATTGGCCAGTTGCGTCTCTAATGGGGAACATCAACCGGCCGCGGAACAAGTCGTGATGAAATCCATCATCGCCGGTGCGTACCACCCCAGCGCCAGCCAGTTGCTCAGCAGAGTATCCTTCTCTGGTCAAATGGTTCCGAAGCGACTCTCCATCCGCCGGGCTCAGCCCGATTTCGAAATTCTCGATGGCCTGGCGGTCGACACCTCTCCGGTCCAGGTACTCTCTGGTTTCGGTCCCTTGGGCAGAGGCCAGCCTACGTTGGAAGAACGATTTTGCCCGCTCGTTGATCTCGTACGCCGTATCCTGCCGAGGACGGCTGGTCCCTCTCTCCGGGAGGGTGACACCGGTCTGCTGGGCCAATTGTCGCAGCGCCTCTCCGAAGTCCAAATTGTCGGCCCGCATTACAAAAGAGAAGGCGTCTCCTCCGGTGGCGCAAGCGCCAAAACAACGCCAAGACTGGCGCTCGGGGAAGACATGGAAGGAGGGAGTGCGCTCTTGGTGAAACGGGCAGTTAGCTTTGTAGCTGCGCCCAGACCGCTGCAGAGGAACCCGTTGTGAAACCACTTCGAGAATGTCCAACCGGGCTTTTATGTCGTCTACGACGGTCATAACCGGCCCTCGATTCTAAGACATCCGTCAGGTTTATAAAGGCCCCCCAAACTGTTCGAGTGCTCCGTAGGTCCACCACCCATCTACAATTTCACCGGAAGCTCCACCGTACACCGGTGCAAAAAAATATAGCTGCTCTGGCGCACTATTGCTCCAACCTATATTCTATCACGGCGGCCAC
This sequence comes from Dehalococcoidia bacterium, assembly GCA_965247605.1. Classification (GTDB taxonomy): domain Bacteria; phylum Chloroflexota; class Dehalococcoidia; order Lucifugimonadales; family UBA3495; genus VXOI01. Next base: position 333,182 of record CBDFHM010000012.1, read on the forward strand.
GTCTGAACAACGAAATAGATACATTTGTGCGTGAATAGCGGATAGCAGAAGGGTAGGTGACGCGAAACGGAGAACTAATTTCGATCAATAAAACCGGAGCGGAAGCCAAAAAACGACAGGCACCCGGCGTATGACCGGCAAGCGGTCGACCTAGCGCTTAAGCCCCCAAAGCGGCCAGTTGCTGTCGCTGGTTTAGCAAGTGCTCAAGGGTATCGGTGACTGCGGCATCTAAACGTACAGACGCCATCTTTCCAAGATCACTGTCGAAGTCGACGTCCCACGCCAACATTTTGGTGCCTCGCTGGCGGATTTTGTCCAGCACTTTGGGGTCGTAGGTGTCGTTGGCAGGGTCGTACCACTGCGCCTGGACGAAGGGACCGAAGCAGCGGGACCTGATGGGGTATGGGTGAGACCGCGACCAGATATACCCCCGCAGGATGCGGGGCTCGATCCTTCGCAACTCCCAAAGTGCAATTGGGTTGAAACTGGCCACCAGGGTGCTGTCCCATCGTTCGTGGCGCCGCACAACCTCGGCCACCCGTTGGGCGATCAGCCTGACGCCCTTGAATATCGCCTTCATTTCCACATTGATGAGATAGTTGGCTGGCAGCGATTCGAATACTTCATCCAGAGTGAGGGCTTTTTCACCCTCGAACTGAGGATGGAACCAAGAGCCCACATCCAGAGAACGAATATCCTCCAAAGTGGAGCGGTTGACCGGTCCTTGACCGTTGCTGGTCCGGTTCAGACACCGGTCGTGGAATACGATTAATTGTTCGTCACGGGTCAGTCGTACGTCCAGCTCTATCCCGTCGGCCCCCAAATCATAGGCGCTACGGAACGCGGCCAGGGTGTTTTCAGGAGCATTGGTCACGTCGCCCCGGTGGGCGATGATCAAGGGAACGGGCTGCGAACCCGCAGCGATGTCCCAGGTGGAGACCCGCCCGCTGGCGTCACTGGCTACCAAGTAGCCTCCCGGTTCCCTAGCGGGAACTCTTGCACTGTGCCGGCGTCTGAGCGGATCGGCATTCGGTTCATTTCGCGGCTCATTTCAACAATAATCGTAGCAAATATGGTACATCGGAACGCTAGGCGTCACTAACATAACGAGTCGATTGTCGGGGTGTCAAGTCTGCGTGCCTGAATTGCAGCCTGAAATTACAGATGAGGAAATGTGCCGCCCGACAGGGATGCCGAAAAAGTATCGACAGCAACAATGGAACTGCGACAAGAGAATAGCAGCGGGGTACGCATTCTTGCTCACCCAAGAAGGAACCGGTATATTCTTGAAGTCCCCGGCAACGGGCGGCCAACGCTACTCAAAGGTGGAATATCCAATGGCGGAACAGTAATGGCGCGGATCATCGACTGGCCGGCACGGATGAAAGAGGTGGCCGATTTTGTCGGCCTGGGACAGACGGAACTTGACCTCATCCAAGCTACCAGAGACGTTGTGCTCGAACGGGGTGACGAATTGACGGCGGCCGTCTACGACCATTTCCTGGAATTTCCGGAGTCCCGGCGGTTCTTCGCGGACGAACACGGGCAGGTCAACGAGGAGCGCCTATCCCGCCGCAAACATAGCCTATTGCGCTGGCTTCGGGGGTCAATCGATTTCAAGATCGACGAAGACTATCCAATCCGGCTGTTGGCTACCGGCATCGTCCACAGCCACCCACCCAGCCACCGGGCCCACCTCGGGTCGACACCCAGCCGCTATATGATCGGTACCATCTCCTATATACAGACAGCTATTTCTGAAATTCTACGCCGGGACATGGCCGACCCTGGGGAAGCGGCGTTGGCATCGGCGGCGTGGAACAAGATGTTGATGGTCCAATTGGACCTGTTGCTGGCGGGGTACGTCACCGACGTGCCCAACGAACCTCTGGCGGGTCCCCGGGATAGTTCTTTGGACGGCCTGGAAGTTGACTAGGGCGCGGGTCATCGATTGTTTCGAATATTTTGAGTTATGTAAATCTGGAGAGAATTGAATGAGTAAGGTATTAGTGATCCAAGGCGCCGGAATGGATATGCGCGGCAAGGCTCAGGTCGAAATCTTCGGCCCCATGACCCTGGGCGAAATGAACGAGCAAATCCTGGGGTATGCGGAAGGGCTGGGCATTGAGGTGGAGTTGTTCCAGTCCAATATCGAGGGTGAGGTGGTAAATGCTCTATACGACGCCCACGAGCGGAACTTCGACGCCGCGCTGATCAATCCCGCAGGTTACACCACGGTCAGCGGACCGCTGCGCAGTGCCATCACACAGGTCAAGTTCCCGGTAATCGAAGTACACGCTTCAAACCCCACCGCGCGCGGCACCGTTTCCCAGGTATTGCCGGTGTGCAAGGGATCAGTCTACGGTTTCGGCGTTTACGGCTACCGGCTGGCCCTGGAAGCGGTCCAGCAAATGGTGTAACGGCCGCTACTCACACCCCTATTCGCACCTTAAGCATCGCCGCTGGCCGAAGACGGCGTCGTGGACATCGGGATTGGAAATTAGATAGTCCACCATGATCCGGAGTGTTTTGCTTTCGTCGGCGATGGAAAACTGGTCCTTCAACGACCGAACGAAGGACATTTGGTCGGGGTTCAGTTGGACCTCGTAGGTGTCCTTGGGACCTGCCATTGGTCTGCTCCTTATCGTAAACCTAAATCCAGCGCGAAACCCGGTGGGGAACTGGAATAGGCTTTTCCCGGATTTAGCCATTGAAGGATAGTGCATGGTATTGCCAGGCGCAACGCGGAATTCCCTGCGGGCCGATATGAACGCAAGCTCTCCCGAACCAGCGGGAGCCGAACACAGCGTCGACATAGCGGCTCAGAATAATGCGGCTGCGCCGCCTAGTCGCAGGCGTCTATGATGGCTTGGGAGACGGCCGAAAGCCTGGGCACGTTGGTCCCTTCGCCCCGGAATCCATTAGTAATATAAGCGACAGCCAACCCGGAGTCTGGATTGGCCCATCCCACCGACGTACCGGATCCAGCGTGGCCGAAGGTCCTGGTGTCTTCCTGCCCCGGACCGGCCGTACGGGGGTCGCCCAGACTCATTCCCAGACACCGCTGCACCTGCCGGTCCAAAGTGTGGTCCCGTCCTTCCACCTGCGGCTTGGTCACCTCGGTCAGGGTCTCAGGGCGCAATGTCGTAACTCCGTCCAAGGTGCCGCCGCCAGCCATCATGGCGTAAAACCGGGCCAGGCCGCTGGCCGACGCGATGCCGCCGCCGGCCGGTTGTACCGAGAGGTGCACCTCGGGCCGGTTGTAGGTGGAGACCTGTACCGGCCGGTCGCAGTCTTCCATAGCATATAGCTTGGACACCCGCCCCAGCATGGACTCGGGGAGCCCGACATGCACATTGTGGTGGATGCCTAGGGGCTCAGTGACCTCTTCTCGCAAGAACTGATCGAAGGGCCGGCCGTCGATGCGCCGCACCAGTTCCCCCAAGACCCAGCCGAAGTTTCTGGGGTGGTAGGCGATGACCCGGCCCGGAGCGTAGTCCAGACGGATTTCCTCCATGGCTTTGACCACCGCATCCCAGTCCCCCCACTTGTCCCAGGTCATGTGACTTGGCGTGTCGGGAAACCCGCCCTGATGTGTCATGACCTGCCTGATGGTTACGTCCTCTTTGCCGTTCTGGGCGAAACCGGGCCAGTGCGCCGCCACCGGGTCGTCCCAATCGCATTGGTCCCGTTCCCACAAAAGATGCAGGCAGGAAGCGGTCAGCGACTTGGTGGAGGAGTACAACACGAACATTGTTTCCTCGGTAACTGGGGCGCCGGCGGCCACGTCGGCTAGCCCGCCGTGCAGGTCCAAGACCAGTTTGCCAAACCGGTAGACTGCGAGCCCCGCTCCGGGATGGTGGCCGTCCTCGATCTGACGGTTAAATAGGTCTACGACGCGCTCCAGACCTCTGGCATCCATTCTCACGTCGTTGGGCGCTACTACCATTTAGAGACTCCTGAAATTGAAAGGCCATCCGGCCTGCCGGTATCCCGGCACGCGCTACCTAGGAAACGCTCAGTTCGGCGGTTGAATCTACTCGTACGGCGCTAATTCGATCTCGTGCAAGGCCGGCACCACTTCCTGGCCGAACAATTCCACCGAGCGCATCACGTCCGTGTGGGGAATGTTGCCGTCGCTGCCGATCAAGATCATATAGCCGGGACTGAGTTGCTCGATGGTCTCGGTCAGCTTCTTGATTACTGTATCGGGACTCCCTACGATAATCGCCTTGACCTCTTGGAGGTCTTCGTAGCCGACCGGTGGGGCGCCGGCCCCACCGACGCGCCGGGAGGCCAGTTGGCTGGCGACTCTGGACTGATAGCCTGCAGGGTCCAAGTGTTCCACTGGGCCGCGCATGCGGTGGTGGGCCGCCCACAAGAAACCTCGTCCCAATTCCTGGGCCTTCTCGTCGGTGTCGGCCACCAATGCGCGCACCTGATAACCGAAATGCTCTGGACCAGGGGTGAATCCAACCTCGTGGGCGGTGTCTATGTAGACGTTCTTGAGCTCCTGGGTCAGGCTGATAATCGCTCCCAGGTTCATGTAGGCGTATTGGTGCTTGGCGGCCCAGACTACGCTCTCCGGGCTGCTCCCGCCGGGGAACCACACCGGTGGGTGTGGCTTTTGGACCGGCAACACCCAGGGGTTGACCACCCGGTGGTGGTAGTAGTTGCCTTCGAAGCGAAACGGACCCGGGGTGGTCCAGCATTTGATGATCAGGTCATGGGCCTCTTCGAACCGGTCGCGGTTTTCCGTGGGGTCAATGCCCGCCTGGAGTGTCTCGACGGCGCCGCCGCGAACGAAGCCCGAGATGAGCCTGCCGTTGGAGTAGCAGTCCAGCATGGCCAGCTCTTCGGCCATTCGGACCGGGTCGTTGATCGGTAGGATGTTGCCCAATATGGCGATCTTGACCCTGTTGGTGATCCGGCTGATTACCGCGGCGTCGATGTTGGCAGACGGCTTCATGTTCCAATAAGAAGAGTGGTGCTCGTTGGTCATGATGCCATCGAACCCTGCCTCGTCGGCCATCGCGTACTGCTCGTGGTACTGGTTGTACAGGTGGTGAGCCTTTTCGGGGTCGAAGTAGGTGTTGGGAAAGTCCAAGCGCCCCGAGTCGTACCGGCTGATCTCCTCTTCATCTAGGAAGGTGTAGGGTTGCTGGGAGTGGAAGAAAATTTCGACTTGATCCTTCATTGTTCCCGTCCCTTTTAGCTTCGATTCGCGGCCCAGTATAGCACTCCCACTGGTTCGGCCTGATTTCCGATTCATCAAGAGTCCCGACGGAGTCGGACCCGCCAATGGATATCGCTTCAGACCAGGTGACAACAGTCCTCTCTCCCTCGATGGATTCGATGGAGAAGGAACGGTACCAACAACGTTGAGTAGTTATGTAATCTCTATCCCCACTGGGCAGTGGTCGGACCCCATCACCTCGGGCAGGATGAAGGCGTCACTCACTTGACCGGCGAAGGCTTGGTCCACGAAGAAATAGTCGATACGCCAACCGATGTTCCGGTCTCTGGCCCGGGTTATTTGGTCCCAGTAGGAATAGTTCCCCGGTTCTTGATTGTAGATCCGGAAGGTATCGACGTACCCATGGTCCAGAAACTTGTCCATCCACGAGCGTTCTTCTGGCAAAAACCCGGAGATTTTTGAGTTTTCCTTGGGCCGTGACAGGTCCATCTCTTTGTGCGCCGTATTCACGTCGCCACAGACTACTATGTGCCGCCCTTTGGACTTGAGGCCGTCAATGTAATCGAGAAAGACGTCATAGAAGTCCATCTTGTAGCGCAACCGCTCGTCGGAACGCTTGCCATTGGGGAAATATATATCGAAGAGCACGAAGGTCCCGAAGTCGGCGATTATCGTTCGCCCCTCATTGTCGAATTTATCGATGCCAAACCCGTAGGTCACGCTTTCGGGTTCCTGCTTGGTGTAAAGCGCAACTCCGCTGTAGCCCTTGCGCTCGGGAGCCGAAAAGTATGAGTGGTAACCGGAAACGGAAGTTAGTTCCCCAGAAAGTTGCGACTGTGTCGCCTTGGTTTCCTGAATACAGAGGATATCGGGGCTTTCCGAGGCAAACCAATCTAGAAACCCCTTTTTGTGAACCGCTCGAATACCGTTAACGTTCCACGAAATTACTCTCATGCTACCCACTTTGCACTTCATCTATTCCGTTGTCGACCCATTGCGTACTCGAACCGCAACCCGGTGACTTCATTGCAACTACTGATTTAACCGGACCGGATAACGCCCGGTTGCTTGTCGGCTTACAGGCGAGTCAAAGGCCGACGCCGAAGCTGGCCCGATTATATCAAAGGGCCATCACCGGCCAACACCGTACGGGTGGGTCATCTGCAGCGGTTGGTGGGGGGCGTTTAAGGGTTCCAAAACGTTACCGCATCGTTACTCTCGCGTCCGCCCGTGTCTTGAGGCGTACCTCTTTTTACTTAATTCGGTGCGATCCTGGTCGCCGGTACTTCGGTTACGGTCCCAGATGGTCTCAAACTTGTCACCGGGTAATGTCCAAGAAGTAGCGGCGTGTAAACATCAGACGCTTGGTGGACCAACAATGGTCCATTTCGCCCCTCCCCATGACCCCATTAAGACCACGATGAAGTGCCGCTTTGCCCACTCAACTTGGCCCCATAGGGGCTTAGTGAGTCCTTGCCTGGATGCCAAAATACCTCGCAGTAACAACCTAGTACTCAGTCAACCTAATTGTTGGCAGGATAGAGATGGTGACGCTTGACTCGGGCGTCCACAGTGGAGAATCTCCAGTCAATGGTTGCTCCGGCTTGGTTTCGTTCTGCCTCCAGGGCCGCGATCTCGCCACTCAAAGTCTCTTCATCGGCAATACGCCGGCGCAGGACTCGCCTGGCCAAGACACTGAACTCGATCTCTGCCATGTTGAGCCAACTACCGTGCTTGGGAGTGTAGTGAAACTCCAAGCGTTTGCGTATTCGCCTAGCCTCCTTGGGCTCGAAGGTTTCGTAGAGGGAAGCTGGTTTGTGGGTGTTGAGGTTGTCCAGCACCACCCGGATCTTCTCGGACGCTGGGTAAGCTTCATCGGCCAGCCACCGCATCTGCTGAGCGAAGTCCACCATGGTACGACGTTCGGTCACTGCCACATGCCTCCAGCCCGCCAGGGGCTCGCACAGCATGAACAGGTTTCGGGTGCCATTGCGCTGGTACTCGTAATCGTATCGCTCCCGTCGTGCCGGCTTGGGCGGGATCGGAGACCTCTTTTCCGCCAGCAACTGCTTGGAGGTCTCGTCGAAACAGACCACCGGGCGCTCTGGGTCATAGGGTTCCGCGTAAAGGTCCAGCACATCCTCCATACACGCCACAAACTCGGCGCTCACCTGGGGAATACACCACTCCTTCTTCTGCCACGGCTTGAGACTGTTTTTTTCAACCGCTTGCGAATTCCCTCGTGGGACATGGAGGGCGCCAGCCCCAACTCCACCACCTTGTTTGCCAGGAGCCGCAGGGTCCAGTGGTCATGGCCTGGAGGGGCCTCGCTGCACGCCAGGGCAATCAGGTGCGCTTCCCCCCGCTCATCCAGTTTGGTCGGATGTCCTGGCCGAGGATCTTCCTCCAAGGCCCGCTTCAGTCCTCCCTCCAGGTACCGCCGCTTGGGTACGGCACACCGTACCCGCAGACGTGTCCAGCGCCTCCACGATGCGCATCACCCCCCAGCCCGTATCTGCCTTTAGCAGAATACGGGCCCGGGCAACCTTTCGCGCTGGGCTCTTTCCCCCGCGAATCAGTCGTTCCAACTGGTCTCGTTCTTCCCTTTCCAACCGGACCACATACCGTTCTCGTCCCATGGCTGCCACCCTCCTACGTCAACACTCCTAAAAAAGGGTAGCAACCTTAGACGTTTTCTTAAACAATTACCAAAACCGAGTTGACTGAGTACTAGTGGTCAAACAGTTCAGGAGGATGCTTATAGGTTAATAACGGCTTTTCCAGGGGTGGAGCGCTTTCTTACTTTATAGAGTGTGATCGTTGACCCCAGTCCCAAGGCACCCTAACCCCTAAGGGGGAACCGGCCCGGCGGCCGGAATATTGAATGGAGAAAAATAGGATGGCCTCGATTCAGGAATACGTTACCAACGGGCTACAGCAAGGGCCCGAGGACCAATACGAGGGAACGGCCTCGTTAGCGCCGGCCTCGGAACGGGCACCGGCCCGCATTAAGGTCATTGGGGTCGGCGGCGGCGGTTGCAACTGCATTCGACGGATGCTCCGGCATACTGTCCCAGGCGTAACATTTGCAATGATCAATACGGACATCAAAGCCCTGGAACTTGACGATTCTTCGGTGGACATCATCCAGATCGGCGAGAAAGAGACCCGCGGATGGGGGGCCGGCGGCGACTATAAGTCCGGCGCCCGGGCTGCGGAGGAATCCACCTCACAACTGCGGCGGATACTATCCAACGCCGAGTTGGTATTTGTGACCGCAGGTATGGGCGGCGGGACCGGCACCGGCGCGGCACCATACGTTGCCTATCTGGCGAAAGAGCTGGGAGCTCTGGTAGTCGGTGTGGTCACCACGCCGTTTACCTTTGAAGGGCGCCGCAGACTTGGTCAGGCCGTGGCCGGCGTTGACCGCTTGCGCCCATATGTCGATAACCTAATTATGATCCACAACGACCGTCTGCTGAGCTACGTTAACCACGATGCGCCGATGGTCGAAGCCTTCCGCACAGCCGACGAAGTTGTCACCCAGGGAATCATGAGCGTTTCCGAGCTCATCAACGTTCCTCAGGAGATCAACGTAGACTTCGCCGACGTACGGGCAATCATGAATAACCCCGGTGGGGCTCTCATGGCCATTGGCCGTGGGTTCGGCCCGTCGGGTCCCGTGGAGGCGGCACGCCAGGCTATCTCCAACCCGCTGTTGAACCTTTCAATTGAACGGTCCAAGGGTGTGTTGTTCATGATCAAAGGCGGCTCCGAAGGACTGACGTTGGGTGGCGTGAACGCTGCCGGGCAACTCATTGCCAACACCGTCCGGAAAGACGCCAACATATTCTTCGGAATGGGTGTCGACGACAGCCTGGGCGATGAAGTCAGGCTGACCCTAATCGCCACCGGGCTGCAGCAGGACACCTTGAGATCGGCTAATGGCGATGATGGTGGGGTCGAGCATAACCAGGGCAATCAAGGCTTTGGGTCTTCCCTGCGTGGCAAGCTCAAGCCTCCTTCCATACCTCGCAGGAAGCGATACTAGCCAACCGTATGGGTCTCCACCCCTAATTATGGTGCACCCCCTCCGAAACGACACTATTGCCGGGTAGGGTTTTTTGGAGGGGGTCACTTCGTCAGGCGGAGTGCCTGTGGAAATGAAAGTGAGGACCTAGCCGCCCTCGCCTTCAAGATACTAATCGCGGGCGTGTCATGCCCCCAAACAACGGGGTGTGGCGCCTGGACCGGCGGCTACTTCCGGCGGCTACTTCGGGCGGTCATGCCCCCAAACAACGGGGTGTGGCGCCTGGACCGGCGGCTACTTCCGGCGGCTACTTCCGGCGGCTACTTCCGGCGGCTACTTCCGGTAGCAGTAAGAGGAGGGCCACCGCGCAAAACGATGACCTTTCCCTGTTGTACCAAAACGCCAGGTTGGCTCACGGCAATCAAAACGCGGTTCCAGCGCACATGGGAGGACTTTCTTCATGCAAAAGGCGGTTTTCATTGGTGCCGATCCTCAGGTCGCTGAGATCGTAAGATTGGCAATCTGCCTGCGCTGGCCGGATGTGACGCCTTCCCAGTCCAACACCGGAACAGGTGGACTGGAAATGGTCAAAGAGCATTGTCCGGACTTGGTTCTTATCAAGCCAGATTTCCCCGACAAGACGCTAACCGAAGTGATCAGAGAGCTCCGTAGTTTCTCCAACGTGCCGTTGGTAGTCCTTAACCACCAGACCAACGAGCTGGAACCGGTGACGGCGCTGGAGGCGGGGGCCGACGAATACTTTCAACTTCCCTGCGACCTCTCGGAGTTAACCTTCAAGATTTGGAGCCTGATGCGCCGCACGGCGGGCTCTCAGGCTGTCGACGATCGTGGCACCTTGGTCGGCGGCGAGTTGACCGTCGATCTCGCTACTCACGAAGTATTCCTGGGCAGCGTACTTGTGGCCCTAACCCCGGTGGAGTTTCAGCTAACCCAGATATTGGTGAAAAACGCCGGCTCCGTGGTGCCTCGCTCCACCATAGAGAACGAGCTGGCTCGGGCCGGGTTGGGTACCGTTGGATCGGTAAAACAGCACGTAATGCGACTGAGACGGAAGTTTGGCGACGACGCCCGGCTCCCGAAGTGGATCGCCAACGTTCCTGGAATAGGCTACCGCTTTATTGGTGGAACTTCGGCCAATCCTGGTCTTTCCAACGCAGAGGCCCCTAAGAACAGGGCAGCGTAGCACAGGTCAGAACGCCCGCACCAAAGACGCAGACCCTCACAACACCACGCCAGAATTCGCGCCGGCACCGCACCTACTCATTGCACCCTTGCAAGTTTCCAAAGCCGACGCGAACCCTGATATCACCACTGTGGGAGGTTGAGGAAGGGAGACTGGCCGCCGCCGTGGGTTACCTTATTCCTGGAGGAGGGAGGCGGCGGGCCAGTTCTTTGAACTGCCGCGTCAAGAACATATAAGCGGCTATCACACCCACCACTGCCAACCCCACCAAGATGATCGCCGTGATTTCCAGCCAGGTGGATGAGTCTTGACCGGCTAAGCCTGGCGAGCCCGCGACACCGTCTTGGCCAATTGGTCCGGATTCCCCAGGCGAACCCTCAGGTCCGGCGGTGCCAGTGCTCCCCGGAATGCCGCTTAGCCCATCCGCTCCGGAAGCCCCGGGCGATCCGGTAAGGTCGGGGACCGTTAGCAATGCCGCTGCCAATCTTCCTGTGTCATCAGTGCTGCTGATTTCATAATCGCCTACCGCCAGGGAGGGCGCGGTGATGACCAACCGGAAACTACCGACGCCGTCGGTCTCTGCCACACCTAAGGTAGACCCCAGCGCCGAAACTGTAACCGGGGAATTGGCCTTGAAACCACTGCCGATTACTGTCGTGGCGACACCTGTTGGCGGCATCAGTTGCAATGAAGCTGGCACGTCCTCTACCACCGGCGGTGCGATGAACGTGGGAATGGGTTCATTGAAAGTGAGGTCGACCTCGTAAACATTGAAGTCGCCCTCAAACCGGTTGGTTTCCATGGCTGTAATTCGACCGAACTCATTCACCAAGTGATAGGTGACAGTTCTGCCCACCAAGCCCTTGTCCGCCGGATTTACCAGCAGGAAGCTATAGCCGCCCCCTGGATCTACCGTGACAGGGTCGCTCTGGAAGACCGCGCCGCAGTCGTCGACGCAACCGATCAACTGTATGCCTTCAGGAGCAGGTGAACCCTTTACCGATACGGTGCCGGAAAAGAAATTGGCCCCGTACGGTTGGGGCGGAATACCTTCTTGGCTAGGTCCGGCCCCCAATGTGGCCAAACCCATCAAGATGAAGCCAGTCGATACGGCGACGGCCGCGATCCACCGGCCAAAGGGTACGCGTGACATCGATTTCCTCCACTAAATACTTGTTCCCGCATATACATAGTGTGGAAATCTTGGATGGGGCACCAAGAAAGTATGCTCCATTATTTGGTCGTTTTTTAGGAAATTTCCGGAATTGACCTCACGGCCTGACCTTCCTCGCGGCGCCTCTGCCAAAATCGCTGCAAAGCCACCACCGACCACAACCCTTCGATAACCGTTATCGGGTAGACCTCCTCCAGGCCGCTGTAGGCGGCCGTCAAAGCGGAGCCCACTGCGAATAACAACACCATCCATTTGGAACGCCGCTCAAACCAGTAAGAAAAAAACATGAGCGCCACCGCTATGGCGCCGAACACCGTCAACATGTTTCGCCGCTCCTCTACTCTTCTGGGTCTAGTTAACTGTCCTGAAACAGGTGTATTCGGCGGGCCAGTCGTCGCTAAGTAGGTTCCGATGCGTTGGGGCCGTCAGGGTTAGGCAGCGTGCCTGGCAGGCCTCAGGGGTGATGGGCCTGCGGGCCAAGGGCGAGAAGGGTACCAACGGGACCAATAACGCGAGTCCTAGCCCCGTGCTCAACCCCACCGCCGCCCGGGCGCTCAGCAGGTCGGCAACCGCACCGACGATCACACCGCCGACAGCGGCTATCCCAATGCATTGACCGAGTACACCCAGCGCGGACCCGCGCATCTCCGGCGTCGCCGATATCATGACGATTGTGCTCTGCATGGTGCTGAACCCGGCGGCGCCAACACCCGATAAAAGTAACAGAAGGAACGACAATGGGTACCAGGGCGAAAGGGCAAATAATACCAAGCTCAAAAGTTGGATAAGTAAGCCCAAGCAGAATATACGGCCCTGATACCTGATTACCGCCAGAAGGCCGATGATGGTCGCACCTACCAAAGTCCCGACCGCTGGTGCTGATATCAACAGTCCCGTCAGGCCGGCGCCCACGCCCAGATGGTCCCGGGCCACCACCGGGAACAGCGACTCCACACTGAAGGCCATGGCATTCATGATGAGGGTGAAGCCCAGTAAACTCCGGATTACCTGATTGCCCAACGAATACCTGACCCCGGCGGCCACGGTCGACCAGAATGAAAAAGGTCCGAAAGCCTGCGCCGGTATTCTGGCTTCGACCAAGACCGTGAAAACCAAAGCCAGTACGTAAATTACAGTCAGGAATATGTAGGCGGAGGTAAACCCGTAGACCTCGATAATAATGCCGGCGGCAAATGGACCGATTAACCTTCCAATGGTGAAATTGATAGTTTCCATGGACATTGCGCCGACTATCTGCCGCGTGCCAACCAGGTCGTAGATAAATGACCGGCGCGAGGGGAACTCGAACACAAACAGGCACCCCAGAGTCAGGGAGCCTAAGAATAGATGCCAGGGTTCAATGGCATCTATGGCCAGCAGCGCCAGCAGCGCAGCCGTCACGGCGACGGTCAGGCCACGCACCGCTACCATGACCATCCGCCGGTCCGCGCGGTCGGCGATCATCCCGGATACCAGGGCGAACAGCAGCATGGGCGCCCACCGGAAAACGAACAGCAAAGCGACTTGGAACGCCGAGTCGGTCAGGTCGAGGACCAAGAGGCCCATGACCACCGTGTCCATCCATCGGCCCGAGTTGTCCAAACTCCCGGCCGCCCACAGGTACCGGAAGTCGCGGTTACGTAAAACGGCCCAAAAAGAGTTGGAACCAGGCTGGGCTGGGTTGGACGTGGTCATGAATTAAAAGGATCTTTCAGAAAAACGGCAGGAGCCTGTAATAATACCAGCCTAACCATAGCAGACGATCGCCGAAGAAGAGGTATCATCCGCGCGCGCCGGACCCGCCTCTCCGTCGTCCCCATCGTACCGGTAGCCCCAGACTGGACTAAACGTCAATACTATTGAGTTGCAGAAGCCGCCGAAACGCAAAATTCGTTTCCCTCAGGGTCCTGCATGATGGTCCAGGTTACTGACCTCGAATCTGTGCTGAGGCTCTTGGCTTCAATCTCTTTCGCTCCAAGGTGCACCAATCGCTTCACTTCGGCTTCTCTGGTGCTGTCCTCAGTTCTAACGTCCAAGTGAACCCGGTTCTTGACCGATTTATGCTCTGGAACCGGCATGAAGATAACTCTCATGCCGGCGTTATCGGGACTGTAGATCAGTGCCCCATATTCCTCACCCCAATCTTCCTTGGCATATCCAAGGACCTGGCACCAGAAGTCAGATTGCAGCGTTGCGTCTTTGCAGTCGAAAGCCACCTGATGTATGGATAAGCTCATCTTGTACAGACTCCTCCTTTTAAGAGTAAATAAACCTCCTCCGGAGGAGGTAACTAAGACTTCGACCAGGGGCTAGGCCAATCGCCGATGTCCCCACTACTAAGAGAAGCGGCCAACGGTATTCCGGCTTTCGCCGGACAGGAGATTGAGGTTATCCAGGCTAGCCTTGGGTTGTCTCGAGGGCGTCGAGAATCGCGCCGGGGGTAATGGGCAGATTGTTCATGCGTACGCCGATGGCGTGAGAAACCGCGTTGGCAATGGCTGGCAGCGGCGGGATTATCGGGGCCTCGCCCACGCCTCGTAGACCGAAGGGATGCCGTGGGTTGGGCACCTCGATCATCACGGTATCGATCATGGGAACGTCCAGCGTCGTCGGCATCCGGTAGTCTAGGAAGCTCGAGTTTTGCATCACGCCTTGATCGTTGTAGAAATACTCCTCGTTTAGAGCCCAGCCGATGCCCTGCACGGTGCCTCCCTGTATCTGCCCTTCCACGTAGCTGGGGTGCACCGGCGTCCCGACGTCCAAGAAAGCGGTGAAGCGCAGTATGTCAACCTTGCCGGTCTCCGGGTCGACTTCAACGTCCACGATGTTTCCGGCGATGATAGGGCCGACGCCGGTCGACACCGCCGAAACCGAGGTGGTCACCGGACCGCCGGTACGCATCAGCCGGCCGGACAGCTCCTTGAACGTGAACCTGTCTTCAGCGTTCTTGGTGCAGGTGAACACTCCGTCGGCAAAGGCTACGTCCTCATCTTGGACCTCCCAGATCAAAGCGGCCCGGGCGGCCATCTGCCGCTTCACATCCTCCGCCGCCTGGATGGCCGCGAGCCCCGTGTCGAAGGCGGTGCGGCTGCCTCCGGTGACGGCCGTGTAGCCGATGGTGTCGGTGTCGACCACCGTGGGAGCCACATCCTCGGCCCTAATTCCCAAGACCTCGGCGGCCTGCATGGCCACGGCGGTACGAGAGCCGCCGATATCCACCGAGCCGGTGATCAGGTTGATGGTGCCGTTGCTGTTGACGTTGATGGTGGCCGACGACATCTGGCCCGCTTGCCAACGGTACCCCACCGCCACGCCTCGTCCCTGGTTGGGGCCCCCAAGCGGCGCGCTGTAATGCGGGTGGTCCCGCATCGCCTCTTCCAGCTCCTTCACGCCGAACCTGGGGTGGGCAACCCCGTTTGGCATGCGGTCGCCCTCTTTGACAGCGTTTTTCAGGCGGAATTCCACCGGGTCGATGCCTAATTTCTCCGCCAGTTCATCGATGACCGGTTCCACGGCGAAAGCGCCTTGAGGCTGGCCCGGCGCCCTGTATGCCTGTACTTTCTGCTTGTTGACCACCACGTCGTACCCGTCGACCAACAGGTTCTCGATGTTGTAGGGTCCGGTGGCACATAGGGTGCCGCCGCCCACCGGTGACCCGGGGAACGCCCCTGCCTCGAAGGCCATCCAAACCTCGGCCGCCGTGATCTTGCCGTCTTTGGTCGCGCCGATTTTGGTGCGCATGGTGGATGCGGAGGTTGGTCCCGTGCCCTCGAATACGTCTTTGCGGGGCATAACCAGTTTCACCGGGCGGCCGCTCTTTCGCGACAAGATCGCGGCCAGCGGCTCCAGATAGGTGGTGATCTTGGCCCCGAATCCGCCGCCGATCTCGGTGGGGATCACGCGGACCATGCCTTCCGGCACGCCACAGATCGCGGCGGTGGAACTTCGTATGGCGAACGACCCCTGAGTACAGGTCCAAACGGTCAACCGGCCGTCCAGGGTCCATGTGGCTGTGGAGGCGTGGGGCTCGATGTAGCCTTGATGCACCGTCGCGGTGCTAAACTCGCGCTCCAATATGACGTCGGCTTCCTGAAAACCTTTCTCGATGTCGCCCAATTTGTGTTGTATATGTGCGGCGACATTCCCGTGTACGCCGGTGTCCTCGCCGCGGGCAAACCGGTCCAACTTGAAATATGTGGTCAGGTCTTCGTGGACGATGGGGGCGTCCTCCCTCATCGCCTGGCCTATCGACAGCACGGGCGTCAATACTTCATAGTCGACTTCGATCAGGTCCAAGGCCTGTTCGGCGATGTGGGGGCTGGTGGCTGCCACGGCGGCGACGGCGTGGCCTTGGTATAGGGCCTTCTGGTCCGCCATAACGTGTTCAGCCATCAACCTCGCGTTCCCCTGGGTCTCGGCGAAATCGATCACTTGGTCCCCAATGATCGGGAAGTCCTTTGCGGTGACCACTGCGGTAACGCCGGGCAATGCCTCGGCCTTGCTGGTGTCGATGGACCGGATGCGGGCATGGGCGTAAGGACTGCGCAGGACTTTCCCGTGCAGCATCCCCGCCAACTGGGTGTCGGCGCCGTACTTCGCGGAGCCTATGACCTTTTCCAATCCGTCGTGCCGGATGGGCCGTGTGCCCACGACTTTGTATTCCCGGGCGCCAGAGCTTTGCGGAGTTGTCTCGGTGGTGGTCATGACAGGCTTCTCCCCAACAATTACTTTTCTTGGACCGGCGCTGACCAGCCGCAGGCATGATTGAGTCCAGTAAGCGAGCCAGCAGTTCGCGTTTCACTATAGCCCTAATTTCTTCAATGAGACAACGTTTAAGGCGGTACCCCACAGTTGACAGGCCAGGGTGGGCTAGATACATTGCCTACACAAGATAAGCCAAAGCCTGATTTAGCTGGTTTGGGCAGGGTCGCCGCCAATACGTCACCAATACGTAAATGGAGCGGTAGGGCCCGTGAGGAGACAGTAATGGCTGATACACCTTTGTTCCCGGTCACGGTCGTTGGAAGCTGGCCCCGGTCCACCGAGTTGGTGCGCGCCCTGCGCAAAAAAGAGTCAGGAGAGATAACACTGGCCGAGTTCAACGCCGTGGCAGACGGCGATGTGCTCGCAACCATCAAAGCCCAGGAAGAGGCCGGCATCGACATCATCAGTGACGGCGAACAACGGCGGGACAACTTCTATTCCTTCGCCGTGGATAAGCTGTCCGGAATGCAGCTGATGAAGGTCTCCGAGCTGCTCAACTACTCCAAGGACCGGGCCAGGATGGAGGAGGTGTTGCGGGCGCTGGATGTCCCGGCATTCGCCATCAAAAGCCCGATCGTCGTCGACAAGATCGGTAAACGCCAAGGGTTGGCGGTGGACGAACTGGCCTTCATGAGAGAGCACACGAACCTGCCGGTGAAGGTGCCGCTGCCCGGCCCTTACATGCTGACCCGGTCAAGCTGGTTCGAAGGGCTCTCCGACAAGGTATACCCCGATCCGGAGGACTTGGCCAAAGATGTCGTCGCCATCCTGCGGGAGGAAATCATTACTCTCAGGGACCAAGGCGCCGCCTTTATCCAACTTGACGAGCCCATCCTAAGCCAGGTGGTGTTCGGAGAAGAGAGCACGGAAACCTTCATGTGCGCGGCCCTCCCCAACCGCCGCGACCCGACCGACGAGTTAGAAATGGCGGTCCGTCTCATGAACGAGACCACCGAGGGTATCACTGGGATCAAGACCGGAGTGCACATCTGCCGGGGCAACTGGAGCCGACGGGAGGACGTGCTGCTAACCGGCAATTACGGTCCGATGCTTCCCTACCTGATGCAGATGAACATCGACCAATTGGTGCTGGAATGCGCCACGCCCCGCGCCGGAGAAATGGAGGTCTTCAAGGAATACGCCAACGAAAAAGAGATCGGCTTCGGCGTAGTGAACCCCAGGACTGACGAAATCGAGCCGCCAGAGCAGATCGTGGCCCGGGTCAAGGAGTTGCTGCAATACTTCGACCCAGACAAAATCTATCTGAACCCCGACTGCGGTTTCGGCACTTTCGCCGAGCGTAACGTCAACACCTCCGACATCGCCGCCAAGAAGCTGAAGGTGATGGTTGAGGCGGCCGCCATTCTGCGCGCCGAGTACGCCTAACCCCCGGCCAAGAGTCCAAAATCCTGAATTCAATCAGTAAACTCAATCCGTAAAAGGAGCGGCCCATGACACTGGAAAGAGACCTGAACGGACTTCCTAGGGAAAAGCTCGCCGAGGTCCTCGAATCCTTCCGGGACCCGGAGGTGTTCAACGCGGTCACCGGGCCGTGGAAGTCCCGGGTCGTCTGGCAAGACGGCATGCGGGCTAAGGCCTTCATGCGGAACCATGCCGTGGAAATGGACGAGCCAGGTGACTTGACCGCCACCGACGTTGCGGCCTCTGCCCACGAGCAACTGCTCTCCGCCATCGGAAGCTGCATGACCGTGGGGTTCGTGGTTAATGCCACCCAGAAAGGCGTCAAAATATACGACCTGGAAGTTGCGGTGGAAGGGTACTTCGACAATATCCGTAAATGGGCCGGCGTGGAAGACGAAGGCAATCCCGGCTACGGTAAGATCTCAGCCAAATGCTTCGTCCGGGCCGACGCTGATGAGGCCACGCTGCGGGAAATCTGGAGGCTGGCGGTCGAAGGCTCTCCGGTGACCCAGTCCGTGGTCAACCCGACTACGGTCACTACCGACTTCGAAATGGTCGGTTAATGGCCACTTTCGTTTCCGCTGATTGGGTGTCCGAGCACATTGGCCGGCCGGGGTTCTTGATAATCGATCCCCGGTCGGCCATGCGCTATTTGATGGGCCATCTCAAAGGCGCGGTCAGCGTCCCGTTCAAGCAGCTTCAAAACGCCCAGGGACGCCTAAAACCGGCTGACGAACTAGCGGCGGCCTTCGGAGCAGCCGGACTCGGGGACGGCATCGTCCCGGTGCTCTACGATCATCAGGACGGCCGTAACGCCGCCATGGCCGCATGGGTCTTGGAGTATTTGGGACGGGACGATATCCACATCATGGATTTGCTCTACGGTTCGTGGAAAGCCGAAGGCCGTGAGGTCCTCTACCGGCCGGTCCCAACCGAGGTCAAGCAGTTCACTCCCAAGGTCAACACACAGGTCAGAGCGTCAATAGACGAGGTGATTTCCCTTTCAGGAGAGAAACTGCTGGACACGCGGTCTCTAGAGGAGTTCCAAGGCGAGGTGGAAATGGACGACCGGCCCGGCCACATACCCGGCTCAATCCACCTGCCGTGGTCGGCGTTGGCCGGGCAAGACGGCAGGCTGCCCATTGAAGATGACCGCCTCCGGCAGGCGTTGGCTTCTGTGGACATCCAGCCCGGAGACAGCGTTGTCGCTTATTGCCGTAGCGGCGTCCGGGCGGCGCTGGCCTACCTGGCCATGAAGCAGGCCGGCTACAACGTGCGGCTCTTCGACGGCTCGTATGGCGAATGGATGGACAGCGGTCAACCGGTGGAAATTTAATCCCAGCCAAGCCCTTGGCTCAGCGACTCACTAAACCCCGGCCATGTCCCAGCCTAGCCAGCGGCACAGGGCCCGCCCCATCACCAACTCCTTTTCGTTCTCGGACAGCCAAGGGAACTCTTCGGTGAACATCGTTACGCACTCCCGGTATGAGCACGGCATCCGGGTGATGTCTGTGCCCCAGAACGTACGCTCCGGGCCAAAGGCGTCGTATATCTCGTGGATGTAGTCGTGGATGTTGTGAAAGGGATATGGCTGGCTGGAATAGCTGGGAGCGCCGGACGCTTTTACCGCCACATTGGGGTACTTGGCCAAGGCGATGAGGTCAGGCAGCGTCTCGAATGCGCCCATGTGGTCGACCGTTAGCTTAAGTCCTGGATACCGCTCCGCCACCTGTCCGATTTCCGACAAGAAGGCGGGCGCAGCGAGACCGATGGGAATTCCGGCTTGTTCGGCCGCAGGCCACAGCCAGTCGGCGGTACCGTCAGTCAGCCAAGCCAGTTGGGGCGGTTGCAGGAAGGTAAAACGCAATCCCAGCATCCCTGGCTGTTGCTTCCAGCCGTCGATTAACGACCGGCTGGCTGGGTCGTCCAGCGGGAATTTCCCCAGAATTGACAGCCTATCAGGATGCTGGCGCGCCGCCTCCAACGCCATGTCCCCGGCGCCCTCGTCCCATCCCGGAGGATGAATCACCGCAGCGTCCACCCCGGCTTCGTCCATCTCCTTCAGCACATCCTCGGCAGTATATGACGTTACTTGACGGTGGGCCGGGCTGGTCGGCAGGTTGCCGTCCCAGATATGGACCTGCGAGTCAACGATTAGCATGACTTCTCCTCCCTATGGTTAATCGGGAAACACTGTGGTGTATCATGCGGCACTTGGCGGAGACACCAACCCGCCCTGAGGTTCCCGCCTGGTATGTCCCAAGGCGTGTGGCGTCCCCGGACAGGTATTAAGAATTTAACCCTGGTTGAACCCGCTATTTGGATCCCCGCCGCGGTCGATCTTCAATACGACAAGCCGCATTTGCGGAGGGTGAGAGGTGGAGGACCGCTTGGCTAGTTGGCGTTAGCCGGCGGCCATTACGGCCCGGCGGTTCCGGAAGAGCGCCGGTTCGACATAGGCGCCGGGGGAATATGATGCCTCATCGATTATTTCCAGCACCGCGATCACTGCGGGTTCCTGTAACAGCGAATCCCGCTTCTCCGGGGTATCGGTCATCGGGACGTAACCCGCTATTCCGGCGTTCTGCTGGTCTACAATCTCCGCCGCCTTCCTAACCGCGGTTTCGATATCAGCCTGGCTTACCACGTTATGTAATCTCCAGTTGGCCAGTATCGCGCCGTCGATTCTTTCGGTGGCGCGGTCTTTCATTTCCTCGATCTGATCGAAGCTGGGGACACCACTGCAACCGATTCCACGGCGTACCCAGGGTTCCACGTAGGCCACCATGCTGTGAGCGTACCGGAGCACCAGGTTCTCCCTGGCGTTGGGTTCTGCCAGCTTCGCCTCATTCAACAAGGGAAAAGTCAGCAGGGATTTCCTGGTGATTCCGGCGGCAGGTGAATCCTGCATGACGCGCTGTACCTCGTCGACGTCGATCATGTGATAGTGCATCGAGTGGAGGTCGCTTGGGTACGGCGCGGGAACCCAGGCCGTATTGCCCCCGGTGCGGGGATGATCGATCTTTCTCCCCATCATTTCAGCCATGGCGCGGTTTCTGACCTGCATCCCCTTGCCTATCTTGCCGTGCTTGTGCAGTCCGGCCCGGATGCCAATATCTACATTGTGCAGCTCGTAGCTGGTATTGAAGGTCTCTTGGGTGAGGTCGTCTCTCAGGTCCACCGGGCCTGCCTGCATTTGCGCCCGAATCTGGGAACCGGTGCGGTCCAAGAATCCGGTGTTGGTAAAGAAGGTCCGTCCTTGGGCTGCCCTCAAAGCCTCCGCCAACTGGAGGGTCATGCCCAGCTCTTCGTTCATTATCCCGATTAGGACCGTCCCTCGATCCAGACCAAGCCGGGCTTCGATGGCCTCGAACAGCCTCACCTGCTCGGCCACCTCTGCGGCTGTGTTCAGTTTCGGTGTTACCTGGTAGACGAAACCTTTGCCGCTATTGGGGCCTCTGACAGGCAGGGAGCCGGTCCCGTCTTCGCGTGCCTCCCCTTGTGAGCCTTTGTCGTGGGCAGTCGCGATCAGCGTGGTTAGCAACACACCCAGCAAGCGCTCCGAGATTTCCTTTTCACCGACCTTCACGACGTCGGTGTACATGTGCAACGAAACGTTTCGCACCGACATGAGGCTGGTTGCCTTCAGTTTCTGCTCCGCACCTGTCACGTCGATAAATGATTTGTCGGAGTTGATGGATTTTAAGTTGCCCCTGGACCCGTGGGTTTGAAGGTCTCCGCGGATAAGGCCCAGGTAATTTCGCAGCCCTAAGACCATCTCCTCGACTTCGACGACCGCGACCGCGTCCTCGAAGTCGACGATATTGGTGACTGCCGATTCGACGAAGAGGTCTTTGAATTGGCCATTCTCCTCGTTAACCTTGCCTCCCTCGTAGAGCAGAAATTGAATTCTGAGCCCGTTATCCTCCAGGAAGAACTCCGACAATTCTTGTTGTTGGTCTAGATTGAATCCGATGAACTTGTTGGCGTCTCTTAGACTAACTTCGTCACCGCCGGTCGTGAGTCCAAGAAGCTGGAACCTGCCTTCATCGTTTTTCATCACCGAGAAGGACGCGATAGACCCGAACCCGATGTCGTTGGACCAACCGGCGACGTGTTGGTCGAGGAACGCGTTGGTTTCCTCTATGACCATGCGTAGCCTCTGTGGCCGTTGCGACTCACGGTCGATCTGCGGATGGATATCGCTCAGAAAGTAGGCGTCGTACAAGCTGCCCCAGCGAGCGTTTGCGCCTCCGATGGCCATGCTGGCGTTGGTAACCGGAGTAACCAGTTCCGGACCGTTCTGGTCCATTTCCGGGTCGAGTCGGGGAGTGGTCATCTCAAAATCTACCGGGCGTTCCGCTCCCAAGTACCCAATGCGCATGAGGAAACTTTCGAGTTCCCCTGCATCCTGATCCGCCAACTCCAAAGTCGGGACCCATCCGGCTTTTCTCTTCTCCCGGTAGTAGTCATCAATCTTTTGTTGAAAATCGGCCCGCTTGGCCAAGAGAGCCCGGTTCGGGGGATCGAACTCCTCGACTAACTCGCCTAGAGTCTGGAACACGTCATCGACAGTCCTGCCGGTTCCTTGCAGGGCCTCATCTCTAACGAATTCGTAGAGCAAGTCTTGAATTTCGACCAGGTTACCGGACGGCAGGTTGATCTCGGCCATAAGACGGTCCGCTCCCTAAAAGCACGAGTTTTGTCCTGTTGGCCCACGGTGATGAAACGCTATGAATTATGGGCCCAGATACGGTCACACCGGCAGACAATATAACAGATTGAAGGGTATCCTAGGGTCATCATCTCAGCCGTCTGAACGGGATGAAGATTCAAACACCGGAGAGGGTCCGTGAAGATTAGTGATGTCACGGTCAAGACAGTCGAAGTCCCACTTACCCGGGTATTCGTGGGCAGCACCTATCGGGTACCCAGCCGCTGCACCGTCATCGTTCGCTTGGAGACCGCCGAGGGCGTCGCCGGGGAAATATATTCCGGTGACGAACGAACACACTACCGGGAGATAAAGAGACTGATTCTAGAGCGCTTCAAACCCCTGCTTATGGGTGAAGACCCCTTGGCGGTAGAGCGCATCTGGAGCAAACTGTTCGAGCTAACGCCGCATATCGCCAACAAAGAAGCAGCCATGCAGGCCATCGGCGCCGTGGACTTGGCGGTCTGGGACCTGATAGGGAAAGCCCTGAACACTCCCGTCCACCGGCTCTTGGGTGGCTGCAAGACTGAGATACCCATCATCGGCTACACCTATTTCGAAGACGGTAACGACGCCGGCTCGGAAGCGGAGGTCGCCCTCCAACAGCAAGAACAGGGCTACGCCGGAACGAAGCTGAAAGTCGGTGACAACATCGTATCCAGGGACATCAAGCGGGTCGAGGCCGTCAGAAACGCGGTGGGCTCCGACTTCATCCTGGCCTGCGACGCCAACCGGGCTTGGACGGTGGACCAAGCATTGGAGTTTGCTCGGAGCGTCGCTGACTTGGACCTCGCCTGGTTGGAAGAGCCGGTCCGGTGGCACAACGAGGTCGATGGAATGAGCCGGGTCCGCAGTGCTGGATTGGTACCGGTGACTGCCGGTCAAAGCGAAATCAGCGGGTTCGGATGCATGGATTTGATGAAGGCCGGGGCCGTCGACTATCTGAACGTCGACGCCTCCATTGCCGGGGGTATCACCGAGTGGAAACGCATCGCCGCCGCCGCCAGCTTCCACGGTGTGGGCATGGTCCATCACGAGGAACCTCAAGTCTCTATCCACCTGCTGTCCGCCATACCCCACGGTTACTGCGCCGAGCTTTTTCATGACCCCGTCCGCGACCCAGTGTGGCACCAGATGTACCTAGACCACCCCGAACCTAAAAACGGCAAGATAAGCCCGCCAGACAGGCCCGGCCTGGGTATCCAAATCGACCACGACTTCGTGGAACGGTATCTGGTGGAATGATCTGCTGCCCGACCCCTACACTTCTTTCGGCTGTCGATGACGGCACCTAAAGAATAGGCGCTCCTGGTTCACGAAAACCAGCTTGCCGGAATGATGCAAACAGGAATGAACCGGTGTTACCGTTTTATTCTAGGTAACCGTTGCCCGGCAGCCTCAACTGACTTAATATACAAACCGTGCGCGCGGCTGTGTTGCAGCGGAAAAAAATAAGCTACGCGGAGCGCGTATCCAATTCTCGCTACAGAGAGATTCGCAATGTCTGGCGAAAATGAACCCCAAACCGAAGTACCCATTGGGCAAACATCGGAACGTGCCAAGTTTTACACCAACCTCGGGTTAGGCTACTACTCACTGGGCCAATACGATCTCGCCATCGAGCGCTACGACCAAGCCATTAGCCTAGACCCCAAATATGTAGCGGCCTTCAACAACCGGGGAAGGGCTTATCACGCCTTGGGTCAGCCTGAGCGCGCAATAGAGGACTACGATGAGGCCGTCCGTCTAAACTCCGAAACTGTCACGGCCTTCAACGACCTAGGAACAACCTATCAATCACTAGGCCAACATGAGCGCGCAATCGAGCGCTACGATGAAGTCGTCCGGCTTATCCCCGAACATGTTGCGGCTTTCAACAACCGGGGGAGGGCCTACTACGCCTTGAGTCAACACGAACGCGCGATAGAGGACTACGATGAGGCCGTCCGGCTAAACCCCGAATATGTTGCCGCCTTTAACAACCGCGGCAGAGCCTACCACGCGTTGGGTCAACATGAGCGGGCGATAGAGGACTACGACGAGGCTGTCCGTATAGACTCGGAATATCCGCAGGCCTACAACAACAGGGGGGCTGCCTATCACGATCTAGGGCAAGATGAGCGCGCCAAGGAGAATTACGATCAGGCCATTCGCCTGAACCCCGAAGATACCAACGCGTACTTCAACCGGGGCAACATCTTCTTCAAGTTTCGTCAATACGGTCGTTCCATTCGGGATTACAGCGAAGCCATCCGCCTCAACCCCTATAACCTGGATGCCTACAACAACCGGGGAGTTACCTATAAGCAGCTAGGGAAATACCCTGAATCGGAAAGGGACTTTGCGAAGGCGGCGGAACTCCGCTCGGAGGCCGGTCGAGCCAAAAAGATGGAGGCCACAGGTGATTGAGGCCGCCTCTACCGACATCTAGCTTTGGGGACCGGGACCTCCTAGTTAGCAAAAGATAAGGCCGCCGCGACGTCGTCGCGGCGGCCTTATCTTTTCTTCCTCAGTTTTCCGGGCACTGGCTTTATGCGACTCCGTTCTTTTTGACCTTCCCGGCAGGCCGCATGTCAAAGGACTGGGTATCCGAATCGATATGAACCGGGTCCGGCGAAGAAGCGCTCTCTTCTGCACCATTGGATGCGGTGTTTCCCGGCGCCCCTGTCTCTTTGGCCACAGCCCGGTCAACCGGGTCGTTGGCGGGTGACTCCTTGGCGTCTTTCCCGAATTCTTCCAAGGTCAGCAGAAGATTGTTACAGGTTTCCAGGACGGCGCTTCGGACTCCATCGGCAACGCTCTGGGTCGTCTGCCTGATCATGAACTCGGCTTTAAGCCTGGACTTGGACTCTGTGCTATCCGCACGGACTTGTGAGGCATTAATGACGGCCTGCGCGTCCTGCTGGGCCCTGCCGAGAATCTCCTGCGCCTCGGATTGAGCTTTGCTGAGACCCTCTTCTTTATCGGATTGGGTCTTGCTCAGCATATTTTCGCTTTCCGTTTGAGCCTTCCTCAGCATATTTTCGCTTTCCGTTTGAGCCTTCCTCAGCATCTTTTCGCTGTCCGATTGAGCCTTGCCCAGCATCTTTTCGCTGTCCGCTTGAGCTTTGCTCAATAGCTTTTCGCTGTCCGTGCGCGCGTCGGCAACTGCCTGGCTATGGATTGCTTCGCCACGGCTCTGGGCCGACTCGATTGTTTGATTCGCTTCCGCTTTAGCCTGTTCGGTATATTGCGCCAAAATTTTGATGCCTTCCGCTTCGGCCTCTTTTCTGGCGTTTTCGGTAATCTCTTGCGCTAATGCCTCGGCTTGAAGAACCGTGCGCTCTGCGAGCTTAAGTAAGGTTGCTTGCTTGTCACCCTGTGCCGGAGTTGCCTCTGACTCTGTTCCGTTTTCGACCCCTCGAGACCCCATACTATTTTCAGCCATCAGAATATTGCTCCCTCGCCAATTGTTGGCGCCACATGGATTATGAAATAATTAGTTCAATTGGGTACACGATACGCAGGGTACCGGTACCCCTCCGGCGAGTGTAATTCGAGTTAACCGATGTGTCAATTCGTGCAGGAGACTCAAGAGTGCGAGATAGCATCCCCTGGCGGAGCGGCCCAGATTCGAACGCTCGGCCTCAACCAGGCCTGTCACCCAAATATCTTTTTGCGCCAAATCAAAACGGCCGGGATTTCTCCCAGCCGTTTTCTGTGGGCTTGCGAAGTCCTATTTGGTCTAGGTTACGGTGTCAAATCCACCGTAGACAGAACTCCTGTTAACCATTTCGATTCGTCACCGATTTATCACCACTGAACGAACATCGTGATGTGTGTCTTTTGGCACTCATGGCTACCTGAGAGCGCTCGTATGGGTACGTCCGGGCAGTCTGGTCGTATGGGTACGTCCGGGCAGTCTGGTCTGATAGGTCCTATGAATCCTCCGTTCAACCTATGCCAGATCGGTGACCAGAGACCTGAACGGCATGTTGGATTAGGGAAAGACATCTAGCTGCTCAACCGGAAGAATCGACAACGAGCCCGCATCCCATCTAGGCCGTCTCTCCCGGCTTGTGGGAATCAAGGAGCTCGCCAGTTGCGAGGTCTATCGGGCGGCCGTGCGTGTTGTAGGCCATTCGGTACATCGGCTCAGAGCCCCACTCAACATTCGCCACGATATCGTAGAGGTCGATAACCCAACAGCTTTTGACGGTTAATTTTTGCCGAACATTACCTGCGGGTCCGCTTAATGCTAACCAGCTTTTTGGATTTCGAATAGAAAGTAATCAACACCTGGTCTCCCACCGAAACCGAATCGTAAAGAGATTTTGAGACTTCATCTTCACGACCGTCAACATTTATGTAATACCCAAAAATGAGGCCCATACCCCAATTACCTTGGTTAGGGGTGTCGTCACCACTCAATATCCATTTTTCGTCAACTCTGCCCATTAACTGAACGATCCCTAACGAACACAGACGGGCTTTTTCCACCTGGGCTAGATGGTCAAGGTCGGCCTCAGATTCCTGTTTCAGCCCAATCCTACGGTACGCATCCGCACGTGTTTTGTAAGGTCCCAAAAAAGCGGGCTCTAACCTCACCGCTTCCGTACAAGCGGCGATCGCCTCCTGGTATTTCCCCACACGAAGTAGTGTCCTCCCCTTTAGGGCTTTATCAAGTGCAGCGCGCCGAGTTTCTTCGTCATGTGCCTTGGACATCTAATTCGCCTTTGTGTCGACTTCGCTCTCGGCCATGGGCATCGCCAACAATGCCTTGGCAATCGCCTGGTAGCATTTCCAATTTTGTTGCGTCACATCCATGGTCTTCCAATTTGATCTTTTAATGACCCAGCATCCATCGCCAGGAACGGCCTCTACAGCAAGAGCTATTTTCAATCCCCCTTTAAGAGAAATCAATATTTCGGTTATCTCACCGACCCCGCTCAGGTAGTGGGCCATTGCGTTACTGTAGTGGTTATCTTCATCGGTCTGGTGCCATTCGAATCCAATGAGTTGGTCCCCATCCTCATCTTCCCATTCAAGAGTAACCCTGACCTCAGGCGAATCAATACTTACGCGAGAATCCGAGACATAGTAGCTAGCTAAAGTGTTGGATATATGCTTGCCCAGCGAATCGGCCCTTGAGTTATTCCGATCCAGCCTGGTTGATATGCTATCTCAGCTTCTGAACTCGATCGTCATCGAATCCAGTGGAGTTCTGGGCAGTACTAGCACCACCCGGATCTTCTCTGGGTAAGATCCGAACTTCATCACGGCATTGCGTAATTGCGCTGGTACTGCGTCTTCTGTTGTATGCTTTCAACAGAGGCTTCAGCACATCCTCCATACACGCCATCCTCCGATTTGCACTCATTGTCTCCGGGTACTTGCGTTGAGCGATTCGGCGAGGAAGTGGAGAAGGCGACGACATGGGAGCAGGCTCACCCCCCAGCCCGACGCTTTAGGAATACGGGCCGGGGCAACCTTTCGCGCTGGGCTCTTTCCCCCGCGAATCAGTCGTTCACGGGCAGATAAATTCTGCGTCTCGTTCTTCCCTTTCCAACCGGACCACATACCGTTCTCGTCCCATGGCTGCCACCCTCCTACGTCAACACTCCTAAAAAAGGGTGGCAACCTTAGACGTTTTCTTAAACAATTACCAAAACCGAGTTGACTGAGTACTAGCGCTTCAGATCCGAACTTCATCACGGCATTGCGTAATTTCTGCGTCTTCTGTTGTATGCTTTCAACAGAGGCTTCGGCCATCCTCGGCTTCGGCCATCCTCCGATTTGCACTCATTGTCTCCGGGTACTTGCGTTGAGCGATTCGGCGAGGAAGTGGAGAAGGCGACGACATGGGAGCAGGCTGACGCGGCGGCTCAGGTGGACAAACGCGTTCACGGGCAGATAAATTCTGCGCCGTTTTTGATTTCCCGAACGAAATCTTACGTACATCTGAGGACCACAGGGTTAAAATCCTCCACCACCATTCCGATAGAGTGAGCGTGACTTCGTCACCCTCTTTAACCGAGTAGTATTGTCCGTTAGAGACTTCGAATTCGCGGCCTGAAAGGCTTAGGTAGTAGTAGTCGAAATCCTCATGGTAAGGAGTATCCGATACCCAGTGCCGGTGCCGTTTATGGCTAACAATTCCGGTTATTTCAGACATCTAGTTTGCCTCTGGGGCGTTTTCGCTCTCGGGCATGGACATCGCCAGCAATGCCTTAGCTACCGCTTGAAAGCATTCGTAGCGTGACGCCCGATCCGCCAAGGGTTTCGCCGAGAGCCCCCATTCCTTTCCGACAAGCCAATGCCTCTCTTCGGGATCGACAGAAATCCGTATATCTTTGCCGTCCGAAATGATTGCGGTCGTTACATCTTCGCGTTGGATCAAGCGATCAGCAACATACGAATTAAAGTCCAAATCCCTTTGGGTAACCTTAATATCTTCAAAATCTTCGTCATCGTACGGCTCCCACCGCACTTCTTTCACCGGTTCGATTAACGGAAACTTTTTGCCACGTACCGAACGGATGGCGATTTTGGGGAAATCCGCTCCAATGCGTGGGTCCGGTACTAACCAACTGATACTGTACTGGTCCGTGTCATAATCAGGGTCGGTCAGACCGAATTCTATCCAACGTATTGGACCCTCGAATATCTCGATCGTGTGATGGCGGCATACACGTACGCCAATTCCAAGTTCCTGGAGGGCGCTGCAGAATGTCTCAATTTTCGTTTGGGGTTCTGGCGTCTCCAGTATCTTTCGGGCCTTTTCTTCAAGTCTGATCCAAACTGGCTTTAATCGAGAAGGATTGGTCCATGTGTGTTCGGCGGGGTAAAATCCCGCCCAGAAATCGGGTACAACCCTTTCACGGCCCCTTACAACACATGAGACATCCCATTCCTCAAAACTGCCCTCCACCGGCATTGCAGGACTGTAGATTATCTGGACCCCACTGATTGGACCCTGAGCAATACTAATAAAGAAAACATGACCCTGTTTAGACCAATCTGCGGACGCCATACCCTGGAACCGTGCATCCACGCCGATCTGGAGGAGAGCACGATAGACTTGGTCAGGGATTGGCGCGGCCATCATCGGACTCTTGGGATCTTGGTTTTTCTCTGGTCGTTCATGCGTTGTCTGCCTAGAAAGTTGCCGGCATTATGACACGATTCAGTTAAGAGGGTGCGCCGGGTGCGATAGGCAACAATTCGCGCCACATCAACTAAAAAAGACCCGGCCAGCTTGGCCAGGTCTTTGGTTAGTCTATTTCCCCATTAGACGTTTATCACCACTGAACAAACATCGGCATGACCACATGCACGTAGTCCTCGGAGTCGGTGGGTTTGAAGACGCCGGGGCTGGAGGATGTGGTGGTTTCCAATGCTACCTGGCCTTTTTCCAGTACCGATAGCACGTCCAGCAGGTAGCGGCTATTGAAGGCGATCTTGCCTTCTTCACCTTCGATCTCAGCCACGTCTACCTCGTCTTGGTTGTCGCCGACCTCTTCCGACCGGGCGGAAATTACCACCTTGCCGCCCTCCCCGCCGCCGTTGGCTGGGATCACGTGCATCCGGATGATGTTGGACCCGTCGCGGGCGAAGATGGCTGCGGTACGAGCGGCCCGCAGTATTGTGGGCAGGTCGAGAATCGCGCGGGTGGTGTAACTCTGGGGGATGAGCTGGTCGTAGTTGGGGAAGGCGCCCTGCAGCAACTGGGAGACCAACTCCACGGTGTCGTTGCCCCGAATTCGGAACATCACCTGGCCCTTGGCCGGCGTCATCATCATTTCCACCGGCTCTTCTTGGTCGCCCAACAACCGGTTCAATTCATTCAGGGTTCGGGCGGGTATGATAACGCTCATCTCCTCCGCCACCGGTTGAAGCAGGGTGCCGTGGTGTACCGCCAACCGGAACCCGTCGGCGGCCGCCATGGTGAACTGGCCTTCGGATAGCTTGACCTCGACACCGGTCAGCACCGGCCTAGATTCTTCCGTGGCCGCAGCGAAGGCAACGCGTCCGATGGCCGCCTTGAGCACCACCGGGTCTATCTGGGCGGCAACTCCGCCTTCCACTGTCGGGATGGGCGGAAACTCGGAGGCGTCGGTGCCGTTGATGTGGGCTTCGGAGCGGCCCGACGTAATCTTTAACAGGCCCGAACCCGGCTCCAATTCCAAATCTATCCGGTCGTTGGGCAGTGAGTTGACGAACTCGGTGAGGAGCCGCGCCGGGACGGTGATCGAGCCTTCATCTTCGATCATCGCGCCGACCCAGGTGGTCATGGCGACTTCCAGATTCGTGGCGGACAGCTTGAGCATCGACTGGTCAATGCTCAATAGCACGTTTTGCGTAACCGGTAACGTCGCCCGGCTGGCTACCGCACGTCCCACGACCGCCAGTCCGCGGCTAAGGTTTTCTTGTAAGCATGAAATCTTCATCGTCCGCCCACCTAGTTATCTACTATTAATATAGAATGGCGCTCAGAACGTTTATTGGCCGGCCTGCGATACCTGTGCCGCTCCGTCCCTGTTTCGTTAATGTATTACGGTAGGCTCGGGGCCGTCCGCTTGTGAGTTCGGCTATTATGTCATCCACTCCTTCCAAAAACAACTTAAAACCATCGACTGATTCCGTCGTTTATGCGTAAAGTCCCCAGGCCGCCGGTCAAGTCGGCGCGCCTAGGGCTCAGAACCGATCTGATATAATTACCCAGCCTCGTTGCCGGACTCGGGCGGCCAACGCTTCGAGCTCAGCATCCCACTATTTTAACGCGAATTCGCCTGGCGTTTAGGAATGACCGTGACGGAACTGCTTTTTCACGTCGAAAGTTATCTAAAAGAGTTCGAAGCCACTGTTACCGAGTCGTTGGAGAAGGGCGTGGTCTTAGACCGCACCGCCTTCTACACCGGCGGCGGTGGTCAGCCCAGCGACACCGGTGTCTTGGAATCCGAAGGGCACAGGCATGTTGTCACTGGCGTTAGCCGCGTAGAGGGCAAACTCGTTCACGTTATTGATGGCGGGGATGGTGGGCATCCGGCGGCCGGGGTCCAAGTGTCAGGCCGGGTCGACTGGGACCGGCGCTACTGGCTGATGCGCACCCACACGGCGCTGCATATTCTTTGCGGCGTGGTGTGGCGAGACTACGGCGCCTTGGTCACCGGTGGCGACATGAAGCCCGGAGAGGCCAGAATGGACTTCGAATTGGAACAGATGTCCTCGGAATTCGCCAAAGAAGTCGAAGAAAAGATCAACGCCGAGGTAGCCGCCGCCCGCCAGGTGTCGGCCAATAACCTGACCCGCGACGAAGCGGAAAAGACGCCCGATCTAATTCGCACCAAGATAAATCTGCTGCCGCCCAATATCAAAGAGGTCCGCACCATAGAGATTCATGGTTTGGACTTGCAGGCCGACGGCGGTACCCACGTTGCCAACACCAGCGAAGTCGGCCCTATCCGGTTGGTTGGCCACGAGAGCAAGGGCCGCATCAATAAACGTTTAAGGATTGCGCTGTCGGACTAGCAGCGAAGGCGCATCTAATAGTAGCCGCCGACTCCCAAGGTCCGATACCCTGATCGTCCAGAACACATCCCGTCATCGGAGGCCGCAACACCCCGTGCCCGGAACAACGGCCAAAACAGTCGTCGGCATCGATGTCGGCGGCACGTTCACCGATATAGCGGTCTTGGAAGGCGGCAGGTTGACCGTCCACAAACTCCCGTCGACTCCGCACGACCAGTCCCAAGGCATTCTTCAGGGCGTGAAAGAGACGGGGGTATCTGAAGCCGACTTCGTTCACGGCTCCACGGTCGCCACCAACGCCCTCTTGGAAGGCAAAGGCGCCCGTACCGCTTTGGTCACGACGATGGGATTTGAAGACGTGCTGGAGATCGGACGGCAGAACCGGGCCGAGCTATACAACTTCGAAATGGACCGGGCTCCGGCTCTGGCGCCGTGGGACCTGCGGTTTGGCCTGCCGGAGCGGGTCGACTACACCGGCACAATAATAGAAGACCTTACTCCGGAGGCAATCGACGCCTTGGTGGCCCTCGTAAAAGAGGCGGATGTCGACGCCGTGGCGGTGTCGTTCTTGTTCTCGTTTCTCAACCCGGCCCACGAAGAAATGGTGGGCGCAGCGCTCCGAAAAATGGACTCGCCGCCCTTCATCTCCCTGTCCTCCAAAGTGCTGCCCGAGTTTCGGGAATACGAGCGGGCGAGCACCGTGGTGGTCAATTCCTACGTGGGGCAGGTGATGAGCCGTTACCTGAGCGAGCTGGAACAGTCGCTGGGCCACGGTCTCCGAGTAATGCAGTCGTCGGGTGGGAGCATTACGGCCCGGTTGGCCTCTGACCAGCCCGTGCGTACCATTCTCAGCGGGCCGGCCGGTGGAGTCGTCGGGGCGTTCTATACCGCAGTCCAGGCCGGTTACCCGGACATCATTACCTTGGACATGGGCGGGACCTCCACCGACGTCTCCCTCTGCCCCGGACGCATCAAGGAAACCAACACGTCCACCGTCGGCGGTTACCCCATCAGCGTGCCTATGATCGAGATACATACGGTGGGCGCCGGCGGCGGCTCCATCGCACGGGTCGACACCGGCGGTGCATTGGTGGTCGGTCCTCAGTCGGCCGGCGCCGATCCCGGACCTGCTTGCTACGGCCGGAGCGACCAACTCACTGTGACCGACGCCAACCTGCTCCTGGGCAGACTGCTGCCTGACCGGTTCCTGGGAGGGCGTCTGACTCTCGACCTAGACCGAGCCGCTGGCCTGATGGAATCGTTGGCATTACAAGTGGACCTCAGCGTCCAGCAGGCTGCCTTGGGGATCAACCGGGTGGTGAACGCCAACATGGAGCGGGCCATCCGCGCCATCTCCTTGGAACGAGGCTACGACCCCAGGCGGTTTACACTGGTGCCCTTTGGCGGCGCCGGGCCGGTGCACGGTTGCGAGTTGGCTCAAGAGTTAGGTATTCCCCGGGTCTTAGTGCCCTCCCGCCCCGGCATTCTGTCGGCTCTGGGCGTCGCTATTGCCGACATCGTTAAAGACTACTCCCGTACCGTTATGCTGCGGGGTGCCGATATGGACCGGGCGCGTTTGGAGGAGGAGTTCCACGGGATGGAGGGATTGGCCCGCCAGGAGCTGGTGGAAGAAGGGCTTCCGGTGGAGCGGATGGCGTCTCGCCGCTTCCTGGATGTCCGCTACGTCGGCCAGTCCTTTGAGCTGACGGTTGATTATCCATCGACTCGGCCATCGACTCGGCCATCGACCCGGCCATCGATCAGGTCAGGCGACGGTCTGGCCCGCGCCATCGGCGAGAGCTTCTACCGGGCCCACCTGCAGAGGTTCGGCTACGCTGACCGTCGCGAGCCGGTGGAGATCGTAAACCTGCGGTTGAAACTCGACATCCAAGTGGACAAACCGGAGTTGGTGGCTGAGGCTGGCGGAAGCCCAGACTCGGGGGCCGCTCGAATCGGCGAATCAGACGTGGTCTACCGGGACGGCCCGATGGCTACCCCGCTCTATCAACGGGAGCGGTTAGGCCCCGGCAGCCAGGTCTCCGGGCCTGCTCTTATCATTCAGATGGACACCACCACGGTGGTGCCGCCCGGCTGGGCCGGTACCGTGGACGCGTTCGGCAACCTGGTCTTGGAACCGCGTTAGGCGTTCCATATTCAATATTCGGGACCTCTCGACTTTAATTACTTAATTCGGAGAAATTCATGGTTAAACCATCCAACGGCGCGGAACCACTTACCATTCTCGGAGTATTCGCCCACCCCGACGATGAGGGGTTCGGCGCCGGGGGCACTCTGGCGATGCTGGTCGACAAGGGTAACCATGTGACCTTGATTTGCGCCACTAACGGCGATGTCGGTGAGATCAGTGACCCGGCACTGGCTACTCCCGAGACTTTGGGTCAAGTCCGGCAGCAGGAAATGTTGGAGGCCATGAAGGTCACCGGCGTCAAGGATGTCCGCTTTCTTGGCTACCGGGACTCGGGCATGGTAGGCACGCCCGACAACGATAACCCCAATAGCCTTAACCAGGCCCACCCCGAGACTGTCGTGGGCCAGATCGACGCCGTGTTGGCGGAATTGGAACCGGACGTGGTAATCACCCACGACCACACCGGCGGTTACGGCCATCCCGACCACGTTGCCGTTTATCGGCACACCACCACAGCGGTGGATGCCAGGTCCAACGGCAGCGGACCCCAACCGACCCTCTACTACGTTTGTTTCCCGCGCAGTATTTTCAGGCGCATGTGGAAAGTGATGCAGGACGCCGGGGTGAAGCCGCCCTTCGGCAGCGATGACGCTGAGGTGATGGGCACGCCCGACGACGAGGTGACCACGGTCAAAGACGTCGCAGTATACCTGGAGACCAAAAAAGGGTCTCTAAATCACCACCGCACTCAAATCGACCCCACCGGGCCATTTTCCAAGCTCCCAGATATATTCATAGACGAAATCATGTCCACCGAGTACTTCTACCTGGCCCAGCCCAACGGCGGACCCAAGCAACGCGACGTCCTAGCCGAATTGGGCTAGCGCCGTCTAGACCGTATTGAGGTAACCAATGCCGGTAGACCCCATCAGCCTGGAAGTTTTCAAGAACATGTTCGAGTCGGTGGCCGAGGAAATGGGCGTGGCACTCCAACGGACTTCCTACTCGCCCAATATCAAGGAGCGGCGCGATTTCTCCTGCGCCGTGTTCGACCCGCAGGGCAACATGGTGGCCCAAGCAGCTCACGTTCCGGTGCACCTGGGCGCCATGCCCGCCTCGGTAAAGGCGGCGCTTCAAGTCTTTCCCAACGCCCTCCGGCCCGGCGATATTGTTATCTTGAACGACCCTTACTTGGGCGGTACCCATTTGCCGGACATTACGATGGTGGCGCCGGTATACGCCGAACATGACGGCAAGAAGCAACTCACCGGATTCGTGGCGGCCCGTGGGCACCACGCCGACGTTGGCGGCATGACGCCCGGTTCGTTGCCCCTCTCCACCGAGTTGTACCAAGAGGGCACCATAATCCCGCCACTGAAGCTGGCCAGGGGCGGCCGCATGAACCAAGAGGTGATCCAACTGATCTGCCGAAATTCCCGGACGCCTGACGAGCGTAAGGGAGACCTGGCGGCCCAGACCGCCTCGATTCGCGTAGGTGAACAGCGCCTGAGGGAGGTCATAGAGCGCTACGGTATCCCAGATACCCAGGAGCATATGGCTGCTCTGTTGGACTATTCCGAACGAGTAACACGCCAAACCATACTCGGAATCCCCGACGGCACCTACCAGACAATCGATTACATGGACGATGACGGCCTAACCGAGGAACAGGTTCCCGTTGCCGTGACCATCACGGTGGCTGGGGATGAGATGTCGATAGATTTTACCGGCACGTCCCCCCAACGTCCCGGTTGCATCAACGCGCCGGAAGCGGTGACCGTTTCAGCCTGCCTTTACGTGGTCCGCTGCCTCTTGAAAGAACAGGCGCCCGCCAATCAGGGCTGCCTTCGGCCATTGAAGATCAACGCCCCTCGGGGCTCCTTGGTGAACCCCGAACCCCAGCATGGGGTGGCCGCCGGCAATGTGGAAACGTCGCAGCGCATCACCGACGTTTTGCTGGGGGCCCTGGCCCAAGCGCTGCCCGATGTGATTCCGGCGGCCAGCCAGGGCACGATGAACAATATGATCATCGGTGGCCACGACCCGGTCCGGCGACGGCCTTACGTATACTACGAGACCATCGGCGGTGGGATGGGGGCCCGTCCCGACAAGGACGGAATCTCCGGGATCCAGACCCACATGACCAACACCCTGAACACGCCAATCGAGGCCATGGAGTTCGCTTTCCCGTTGCGGCTCAGACGGTACGCCCTGCGCCGTGGTTCAGGCGGCGATGGTAAGTACAAAGGCGGAGACGGCCTGATTCGCGAGGTGGAGTTCCTGGCGCCGGCCCGAGTGACACTGATGTCGGAGCGGCGCAAACGCCCCCCGCCTGGCTATCACGGCGGGCATCACGGAGAGCCCGGTGAAAACGTCTTGCTGCGCGGCGGGTACGAAGAAGTCGCCCTGTCTGGCAAAGAGTTGATCGACGTCGAACCCGGCGACATTCTGAGCGTTCGCACGCCGGGCGCGGGCGGTTGGGGTGCGCCCGAAAAGAGCCATACCCACGGCGATACAAGCGCCTGAACTCCTCAAGGACTTTGGGGTCGCTCACACCGCACGGAAGAACTACATTGATCCGTTCGTCCTGAGCTTGTCGAAGGACTTTCCAACCGGTCTAACAAGATTTTGAAACAAGCTCTAGCTCTCGCGGCGATATTCCTTATTCTGACGGCCTGCTCCGGCGATTCGACTCCGCTAGTATCGCCTGTGTTGCTTGGGCCGGAAGACTTCCCCAGCCTGGCCGTAACCGCGACGAGCCCCGAGCTTGTTTATACGAGGTTGGAAGCCCAGGCTGCGGTACAGGTGGAATTGACCGGCACCGGGTTCAAGGTACTGGAAAGTATCGTGCTGTTCGAAACCAAGGACCAAGCCTTCGGCATTTTGGCCGGCATCAAACAGGATATGGCGGCCCTTGGGACCGAAACTGCGGTTGTCGATGGCTTTCAGGATATTTCGGGAATCGACGAAAATACCAGATTGGATGGAGAACCCGCCTCGACATTGTTCTTTGTGGAGGAGAGGGCCCTGGTCCGGCTAACGGTTGCGGGGCCCGAATGGCAGGCGCGGATCTTGGAGTTGGCGGATAAGGCGCGGGACAAGGCAAGCCGACAGTAGAAGCTGACCTAGTCCCTCCCGCCAGCTGTAGGCAATTCCCCGACCTAACGACCTAATGTCCCCTTCGCCCTCGAGGGAGGCGGGTGCCAAGCTGGCGGTGATGTCGTATAATACCCGGCGAGAAATACATTCGGGTTGGGCAAATCCTACCCAAACGCCGTCAATCCCAATTCAAGTTGGAGGAGATCGAAATGGTCCAATTCGCACGTTGCAATGCTCTTTTGTCACTGGCGCTAGACGCTTCCGGTAAAGGTTGCCGCTACGTAGCCAAGGGTGAAACGGACGATGAAGTGATCAAAGATATGACCGAGCACCTCAACACGGTTCATCGGGTGGACGGCTCCGAAATGGAACAAAACATCCGCGGCGTCACCAGGACCCATGGCCAAACCGTCGCGCGGTAAAGTCTTACGCTGAAGCTCGGCGCGACCGAGACATAGCTCGTTGCAAAGCCCAGGCATTACCTGGGCTTTTTTGTTGATTTCGTTGCTGGGTCAGCCCGGCCGCGTTGTTATCTATTTACCGTCGTCGAAGCTGACAATGACCACGGCGTTGGCGATAACCATGGCATCGTCACCACTTTCGTTGGGAACCTCCAGACCTCCGGGCACCGCTTTGCAGTAGGCTGTGCCGTGGGGCAGCACGGCGGCCACCTCGTCGTTCTTGACGGCCTCGGGGTTGGGTATCCCGATGGTAACGTCGACACGCATGTCGTCGGCAGTCTTGCCAAGCATCCGCTGGAACCCCAGGCTGCTGTGGTGGATAGCGTCGAACACGGCACGTTTTGCCGCGTTGGTGTAGTCTCTGCCGTGGACATCAACCCCCATACCCATTTCCGTAATGCACCGTACTAATGCCATCGTCTACCTCCGTGGGCGGAAAAGTCTGCTGGCTATTCGCCGGTCCTATCCGTCAGGTTCTTGGCTTTAATCAACGGACCGCGCTGGATAGGCCGGGCGTGAACAATTAGAGCGCAGCCGTCGAGGCGCGTCAAGCTTGCGGCCGGATTCGGTTAGCTCAGGCGGCGGCCGGAAGACCCATCCGAGAGGCATCGTAGCCGCCCAAACTTTCGACTCGCCGGTGCAACGGGTCCTGACGCAGGATGTCCAGAAGGGTCTGCACGGAACGTTCGTTAAGAAAATGGTCGGGGATCACCAGGTCATACCGTTCTTCAGTCAATGGAATGAAATCTAGTCCCATCGCCAGGGCCGCTGCCTTAACCCCAACCCCGGTGTCGGCGGCGTCGAAAGCAACTTTCGCGGCAACAGCCATATGCCCCCACTCCTCCCACTCGTAGCCACCCACATTGGACGCCGGGATGTCGAAACTTTTGAGAGCCCGGTCCAAAAGGGCTCGGCTGCCTGACCCCTCCTGACGGTTGACGATCATCACGCCGGGGTTGCCCAGACTTTCTATCCCTCGAATCCTCTTGGGGTTTCCTGGCGCGATAATCAGTCCCTGCTCCCAAGAGGCGAAGGTTACCAGCGTGCAAGGGAAAGGAACCAACCGGCGGACCCACGAACGGTTGAAAGTCCCGGTGGCATCGTCGAAGAGGTGGCACCCCGCCACGTGGGCTTCGCCGCGGGCGAGTCCCAATAGCGCTTCTTGGCTGCTTTCCTCGGCAGAGACCAATCTAATGCCGCGCCGGTGGAACTCTGGCTCCAGCAGTCCCACGGCCGGGTCACAGCCCAGCATTGCCAGGCTGGGAGTATCCAGGTCGTCTCGATCGAAAGGCTGAACGGCCACCGATTTGCCAGCAGTGCGCCCCTGGACATCGGCGGTTCGGCCAGGAACACTAGCAGTCCGGCCAGGAATAATAATCCCTTCGGCGGCCACCACGGTATGTCTGGCATTGCCTGACCCGGTTAGGGGCCGGGCGAACAGCCGCTGTCCAACCCGGTAGACCCGCGTCCGTTTTGGAATGTCGAGATGGTGGACAGCTGCGCCAGCCGCACCCACCAGCTCCGCTTCGACCGTGCCGGACAGTTCCTGAGGCAGAAAAAACACGGACTCGACACCTTGTTCCAACACTCGCGCTAGCCGCAATGCCACTTCGGTAGACGGGTTTGCAACCCCCGCTTCCACGGCCGAGTACGCCTGTCGGCTGATTCCGGCCTGTTCGGCCAACCCCTGCTGGGTGAGGGCCGCATCCAGCCGGAGATTTTTGAGGTTGTTTCGTAGACCAGCCATGGGCTGAATGTACATTAAGCTTGATAATTTATCAAGTATTCTTTACAATCGACCGAATCTCAATATGTCGGTGCCACAAACAGGAATTGTTGCGATTTTATCGGTCTTGCTGGCCTTGTTAGGCGCCTGTGGCGGCGGCGAGAGCGGTCGGTCGATCACTGTGTACGCGGCGGCGTCGTTGGCCGAGGCTTTTGCCGAGATTGCGGAGGAATTCGAGTCCCAAAACACTGGAGTGTCGGTGAAGTTGAACCTGGCTGGCAGCCAACGCCTGCGGTCGCAATTAGAGCTTGGCGCAAAAGCCGACGTTTTTGCGTCCGCCGACAATGTGCAGATGGACTTGGCGGTCGACGCCGATCTGGTCGCCGATTCGATCGATAAGCCGCCCGCCACATTCGCCACCAACAGCTTGGCCGTCATCGCGTCGGGCGGAGCGGAGGCCGGTCCCGTACAGACCCTGGAGGACTTGGCGACGCTTGGAGTGAGGGTGGTGTTAGCTCACCCGAGTGTGCCGGCCGGAGCCTACGCCCGGCAACTTCTGGAAAATCTGTCGGCGGATGCCAGCCGGTTCGGTGGGGATTTCAGCCTCAGGGTTTTGGAGAACGTTGTCTCCCAGGAGACCAACGTCAGAAATGTCGAGCAGAAAGTAGCTCTCGGCGAGGCGGACGCCGGTGTCGTCTACCGGCCAGGAGCCGAGAAAGTTGCCGCAATAAGGGGTGTCAGGTTGGTCGCTGTGCCTGCGGAGTACAACGTTCACGCCACATATCCTATTGCCGTACTACAAGAGTCGGAGCGGCCGGGTCTAGCAGCCGGCTTCGTAGCTTTCGTATTATCCGCACAGGGACAAGCAATTTTGGGTAAACACGGGTTCGGCCCCGGGTGAATATTGCTGGGGAACTTGCTGGGGAACTTGCTGCGGAAGTTGCTGGTTGCCAACAGAACTTAGATGGCTAGGTTAGGAACGGTCGCAAGAATCCCCAAGGGCGCCGGCCTGGCTGGCGTGCTGGGCGGAAGCGGCGCGGCGCTATACGTCGTTTTCATTGGCCTGCCGGTGGCGGCCCTCTTAATCCGCGCCGGCCAACAAAGCGGATTTTGGGACGCCGTTACTGGTGACCTGGCACTTACAGCATTGCGGTTGTCCGTGGTTACCAGCGCCATCAGCATCGGTGTCGTGGTGCTGGTTGGCACTCCCTTCTCGTACCTGCTGGCCCGTAGCGAAAGTCTGTTGGCCAGAATAATCGACAGCCTGGTTGAGCTGCCGATCGTCCTGCCGCCGGTGGTGGCTGGAGTGGCCATGCTCATGGCATTCGGGAGAGGAGGCCTTCTGGGGCAGGCCCTGGACGACGCAGGAATCGCCATCCCGTTTACCACCGTGGCGGTGGTATTCGCCCAAGTGTTTGTTGCGGCGCCGTTTTACATCAGGGCGGCCAAGCTTGGGTTCCAGTCGGTGGCCCGAGACTACGAGGATATCTCCCAGACGCTGGGGGTGTCGCCGTGGAGCACCTTTTGGCGGACGACCCTGCCGCTGGCCGGTCCGTCGATGGTGACCGGGCTTGGTTTGGCTTGGGCGAGAGCCTTGGCCGAGTTTGGCGCCACCATGATGTTTGCCGGAAACCTGATTGGCGAGACTCAGACCATGCCGCTGGCCATCATGACGGCCTTGGAGACCAGCCTGGATAGCGCCCTCGCCCTGTCGGTGTTGCTTCTTGCCGGGTCGGCCGTGGTTCTGGCGTTACTTGGAGTCCTGGGACGGCGGCGTTGGACCGGCAGAGCGTGAACGCGGTTGAGAGCGGTCCCACCGCTTTGGGCTGGGTGCATTGCCGAATCGGGGCATTCGATTTACAGACCGAGTGGGAAGTCGAGCCCGGCCAAGTCTTGGTGCTGTTTGGGCCCTCCGGTGCGGGAAAGACCACCACGCTGAGAGCAATCGCCGGCTTGGTCCGCCCGTTACGGGGTCACATTGAGATCGGTGGCAGGGTGGTGTATGACGACACATCCGGCGCCTGGCAACCGGCGCACAAGCGGCGGGTCGGCTACCTGACCCAGCAGTACCACTTATTCCCCCACCTAAGAGTCTCTGGCAACGTCGCGTATGGGTTGCCTGACCGGAAGTCGGCACAGGCCGCGGCTCAAGTGCGGGAGTTGCTAAACGCTTTTCAATTGGAAGGGCTCGAGGAGCGCTATCCGTGGGAACTGTCTGGTGGGCAGCAGCAGCGGGTTGCTCTGGCCCGAGCCCTGGCTACGCAACCGGACATGTTGCTGCTGGACGAGCCCTTCGCTTCCTTGGACAACGAGCTGCGAAGGGTGGTCCGCCGCGAGTTGCGTTCGGTGCTGGCGCGGAGGCCGGTGCCGGTGATACTGGTTACCCACGACCGGGAGGAAGCTTTGGCGCTTGGTGACTCGGTGCAGGTAATTGACGCAGGCCGAGCGGTAACCAAAGGCATCCCATTGGAAGTGCTGGGCCAGCCGGGGCAGGGGCGAGTAGCCCGGTTGGTGGGAGTGGAGAACCTGTTTCGACTAGAGGTCGACTCGCGAAATCCCAGGGACGGGACCATGACCTGTCACGGCGAAGGGATCCGGTTGGAGGTCCCATTGGATCAAGCCGGGGATGACGAGAGGGATGACGCGACGCCCGGAGACACGGCAAAGATCTCCAGTTTGACCGTGGGAGTGAGGGCTTCCGACATCATTCTGGCAACCTCCGAGCCCGTCGGCTCTTCGGCGCGCAACCGGTTGCCGGGCGTGGTCACCATGGTTGAAGCCCGCCCGCCGGGGTACACAGTGACGCTGGATTGCGGGTCCCCGCTGCGGTGCCACGTTACGGGGGCCGCCCTGGAAGAAATCGGAGTTCGGGAGGGCCAACACCTCTGGGCCGTGTTCAAGGCATCATCGTGCTTTCTGGTCGAGGAGAACTAGATCTGGACGTCGAATTCACTATGTATTGTTACGAATATCGGAATACCGACTTCCAGAAAGTAGACAGGATGACGGCCCTTAACGGCCACCGTACAAAGTCGGATATAGAGTATTCGTAAGCCAGGCGTGGAAATTTGTTGCATATCGGATTTTAGTCGGTATAATGTTGAGCCAGGCACAAGCTAGGTCATCCTGGGCGGGTATTCCAACGTAACCGGCTAGGGATTGTTCCTCACCGGGGCCGGTTGACCTACTGGGGGCCAGAATACAGTCACTGCGAGTACTGAATCTAGGAGGTCACCCTGTGGCATTGTCCGACAAGACACTTATTTGTGTGGAATGCGGCGGCGAGTTCATATTTACTGCTGGCGAGCAGGAATTCTTTCAGGCCCGGGGTTTTGGCAACGAGCCAAAACGCTGCCGTAGCTGCCGAGCGGTCCGACGCAGCGAGCAACGGGGTGGAAGCGGCGGCGGTGGTGGAATGTACCAAGATGGGCCGCGTGAGATGTATCCAATAACCTGCGCCGAATGCGGTACCGACGCGATGGTGCCATTCCGGCCGCGGGGCGACCGGCCAGTCTATTGCAGCGACTGCTTTAGCAAGATGCGGACCGAGTCTTCCTCCGGTTTCTAACCCCCTCCACGGATCGTCGATCAGGGGCTGGTGTCAACCAGCCCCTGATTATTTGTGGAGCAACGGCCTCCTTCTGCTATTCCCCTATGTATTTGTGACACTTCCTGGATTCCGGCCTTCGCCGGAAAGACGGTGGGGCGGTCAGCGGAGAAGGGACAATAGGCTCACCGCAGCCTTTTTTTCTTTCGGGCCGCTCAGGCGCGCTATCCCGCCTGTCTCACTGCTTGCCACACGGAGCCGAGAGTCATGCGCTGGCCGTACAGCAGCAGGCCCGCACGGAAGATTCGGGCTGAGACGAAGAGCATCACGACCCCGGCCAGCGCCACTACCGCCAGGCTTGCGAGCACCTCGGCAATCGACACGTCCACAGATCCTATACGCAGCATCATCGCAGTGGGCGCCGTGACCGGAATAAAGGAGAGAACCCTGGCGAGTCCGCCGTCAGGATCGCTGAGGATCGCGTTCGACAGCCAGAACGGAATGCCCGCCGGGACGATGACTATAGCGGAGATAGGCCCCCCTCCCTCGCGGACGTCGTGGCCGACCCGATTCCCGCGAAGATCGCTGAGAACAGGAAGTATCCGGCGATGAAGAACAGAGAGATGTACACGAGGGTCAGAGGTTCGATCTCCAGCTCCGCGGCATTCGGGATTTGATCGACGATCTGGGGCCCGATGATGGCGATCGAGGCGATCCACACGATCATCTGAATCAGCGAGGTCGTCCCCAGCGCCAGGATCTTCCCCGCCATTAAGGCGAGAGGGGAGACCGAGGTCAGCAAGACGTCGACCATCCGGTTCTCCTTTTCCTCGGCTACGCTCTCAAGGAGGGCACCAGAGCCCATGAAGATGGACATCATAAGTAGGATGCTGAAGATGATGGGGACCACGAACTGGTTGAACCCATCGTCGTCGTCCGGTGAGATGGAGCCGTCCCTGCCGACATGAACCCGGGTGTAATCGGCTCCTGAGATCACGCGGTCCAGAAGGCTCGAGTCGAGTCTCTCCGCGATCAGGGACAGGGTCAGGAAGGAGGCGAACCGATTGCGGTTGTCCCCGCCGGCGAATATCCCAGACCGTTGCGAGAGCCACTCGACGTCGCCTGACTCGAGGAAGTCTGCCGATGCGATGAAGAGATGCTCAATGTCGCCGGCAACGATGGCGTCGATCCCGCCCTGGCGGGTGTCAAATCGGGTGAGGTTCGGGAAGTCTGCGTCTGAAAGCTCTCCGGACAGGTCCAGGTAGCCGATGGGATTCTGCTCTTCATCGTCGTCTGCAAACGACCGGATGATCGGCACGACTATCAGGAGTATCAAGAGTATAGCTGGCACGAGCCCGGTGACGATCAGCCAGACCCGGCGTCTTACGGACCGTCGCAGCTCCTCCGAGAAGACAATGCGGCCTTCACCCACGGCTTCGCGCATTGCGCACTTCTTCGATGAAGATCTCGTTCAGGGTGGGCAGCGCCACCTCGAATCGCTCTACCGAAATCTGGGCGTCCAGGAAAGAGCGGAGGATCGCTTGAGGCTCCGAGCCGGACTCGAGCGTGTATTCCAGGTGCCCGTTGACCGCGACTGGCTCCATCATCCCGGCCACCGGCTCGGGCCGGCGGTCGGCGGCGATCTTGACGATGCGGGCCCCACGGGATCGTTTCAGCTCCATGAGCGACCCGTAGAGCAACGTCGTC
This sequence comes from Dehalococcoidia bacterium, assembly GCA_965247605.1. Taxonomy (GTDB): domain Bacteria; phylum Chloroflexota; class Dehalococcoidia; order Lucifugimonadales; family UBA3495; genus VXOI01. Next base: position 377,886 of record CBDFHM010000012.1, read on the forward strand.
CCTGCATCGATGAGCAGCACGCGCTCGCATAGCTCTTCGACGTCAGACATGATGTGAGTGCTGAAGATGATGGAGGCGCCACGGGCCTGCTCCTCGAGGATTATCTCCTTCATCAGCTCGACGTTCAGCGGGTCCAGCCCCGCGAACGGCTCATCCAGAATTATCAGGTCGGGCTGGTGAAGCAGGGCGCCCGAGAACTGGATGAGCTGTGTCATTCCGCGCGATAGGCCCTGGACCTTCGTGCGCGCACTATCTGCCAGGCCGACGCGCTCCAGCATCTCCTCGCCTCGCCTCTCCGCAGCGTTGGCCTCCAGGCCTTTGAGCCGGCCCAGGTAGCGGAGCACGTCTAGCACCTGAGCGCGCTGGAACAGACCGCGCTCCTCGGGCAGGTACCCGACCTGCCTAAGCGCTTTTCTGGTTGGCATGCCACCCAGAAGCGCAACCGAGCCCGAGTCCGGCCGGATGAGGTCGAGCGCGATCCGCATAGTGGTCGTCTTACCGGCGCCGTTTGGTCCCAGGAATCCGAAGATCTCGCCGCGTTGCAACTCGAAGGAGACGCCGTTCACGACTCGTCGGCCACCGAACGTCTTGACCAACTCCCGCACTTCCAGCGCCGGACTCGCAGGCGAACTCACCAGTTGGCTGTCGGTCTCGTTTCTCATTCGTCACCTGAGTTCAAGTGTGTCGGTGACCGTCCGTCCCGTCAATAGCCATAGGAACGAGCTCGTCGCCGGAAAAGGGCCGACACCCGGGTCAGTACTATTGCCGAGCGGCGGCTGTACTTTCGTAGGACAGCCCGAATGCAGGGTGCTGGCAACATGGTGGTGTTAGTGCCTGGTGTACTACACATCTCCCCAAGGGAGAAGGGATAGGGGGCAGGCCGTCGATTGAACCCGGCCCTTCAAACCCGATACAATGGCGGCGCCGCATAGAGTCACTTTACGGCGGCCTGTCACCCTGAGTGGTTAGAAGGGTCTCGTTCGTCGGCGCGGAATGCCGTTCCCGAGCGTAGCGGCCCTGTTGCGACCAGCGTAATTGATGCGGAGCAACGAGGTTCTTCACCCGCCTGACGGCAGGTTCAGAATGACAGTAACGCATCGCGGCAGCCCAAGGACGGCAACTTTTTGCCATGAAGTTCAAAGACCTCCGGGAATTCATCGCTTTCCTCGAACAGAAGGGAGAGCTGCGCCGCATCAAGACTCCGGTTAGCCACGAGTTGGAGATAACCGAGATCGCCGACCGCGTGATCAAGTCAGGCGGTCCGGCGTTGCTGTTCGAAAATCCCAACGGCTTCGACATTCCTGTGTTGATCAACATGTACGGTTCCCAGCAGCGGATGGCTTGGGCTTTGGGCGTGGAGCACCTCGACCAACTGGTAGACCGGGTCCAGGGCCTGCTGGACCTAATGCACGGCCCGCCAGAGGGGCTGGTAAACAAGCTGCGGACGCTGGGGCAACTGGTCCATCTGGGGGCGTACCAGCCCAAGACGGTCCGTAGCGCTCCCTGCCAGGAAGTAATCGTCCAAGGCGACGACATCGATCTCTACAAGTTCCCCATAACCAAATGCTGGCCGCTGGACGGAGGGCCGTATATTACCCTGCCATTGGTTATCACCCGAGATCCAGTAACGGGCGTCCAGAACTACGGGATGTACCGCCTTCAGGTGTATGACAAGCAGACCACCGGTATGCATTGGCAGACCCATAAGGTGGGCACCCACCACTACCGGTTGAGCCATGAGATGGGACTGGATAAGCTGGATGTCGCGGTGGCTATTGGCGGAGACCCGGCCACGATCTGGACCGGCTCGGCGCCTCTGCCCCCGGATATGGACGAGATGGTCGTTGCCGGGTTCCTGCGGGAGGAAGGTGTCGAACTGGTCAAGGCCAAGACCAGCGACCTTCTGGTACCGGCGCAGGCGGAGATTGTACTAGAGGGATACGTAACCCCAGGAGAGGAGCGGCTCGAGGGCCCGTTCGGCGACCACACCGGGTACTATTCTATGGAAGACCCGTACCCCGTGTTCCACGTGACCTGTATAACCCATCGCCGACAGCCCATCTATCCCACAACCATCGTCGGGCGGCCCCCCATGGAAGATTACTATATGGGCAAGGTGACAGAGCGGGTCTTCCTGCCCATGATCCGCGCTCTCTTACCGGAAGTCGTGGACATCAACATGCCTGCCGAGGGCGTTTTTCACAATCTGGTCATCGTTTCCGTCAAGAAGGAATATCCCGGACAGGCCCGCAAGGTAATCCACGGGTTGTGGGGACTGGGCCTGATGAGCCTGGCCAAGACCATCATCGCCGTGGACCACTTTGTGGACGTCCAGAACGTCTCGGAAGTCGCCTGGCGGGTAGCCAACAACATTGACCCCGGCCAAGACTTCATATTTTCCACCGGCCCGCTTGACGACTTGGACCACGCCTCAGCCACGCCCAAATTTGGAAGCAAGGTGGGCATCGACGCCACGATCAAGGGCCCACTGGAGGGCGGCCGCCAAAGGGAGTGGCCCCCCGACATCGTGATGGATCCGGAAATCAGAGAACTGGTGGACCGCAAGTGGAGCGACTACGGTATTGGCTGATGACGCGCCCTCATCCTAACCTTCTCCCTCAAGGTGGTACTGCCTTAAAAGTAGCAAAACAATGTCACCCTGAGAGCAGCGAAGGGTCTGCGGCCCTGAGTCCACCCTCACGCGAGGGAGCCCGACCCCGGATTATCCGTCGCTTCACTCCTCAGAATGACAGTTTTGAGCCAAGGCTTCCTCAAGAGAGAAGGGACAACCTAAGTAATGGCGTAGAAGACCGGTGATGTCAACTTCCAGCGTCATTCGCGCTCCGGCAGGACTATTCGTCACTAAGATCCCTGTGTACCTTGGGTCGATTCGCGTTTGGGAAACGCTCTACGCTCTCCCCTTTTGCTACATCGGGATGATCTTGGCGGCCGACGGCTGGCCGGGGTGGAGTGTGTTCGTTTGGCTCACAGTAGCCATGATAGGAGTGCGCACTCTGGGCATGTCGGCCAACCGGCTGGTCCACCACAAAGAAGATATCGCCAACCCGCGGACCGCCGGCCGCCACCTTCCGAAGGGACTTCTGAAGCCGTGGGAAGTAGTGTCGATGATGGTGGTCGGAACCGGAGTCTTTTTCTTCGCGGCGTCTCAGCTCAACGGTTTAGCCCTGGCGTTGGCGCCGGTGGCGGCCGCGTATGTTGTTCTTTACTCGTTCGCCAAGTACTACACCTGGGCCTGTCACTTTTTCCTGGGTTGGGCGCTGGGCATTACCCCGTCGGCCGCTTGGATTGGGGTTACCGGCAGGCTTGACCCGGAGCCGGTCCTAATCTCTTTCGCCGTGGCGATGTGGGCCGGCGGTTTCGACATTATCTACGGTTGCGCTGACTACGATTTCGACCGAAAATACGGCGTCAACTCAATCCCGCGCCGGTTTGGCATCGGCGCCGCGCTTTGGACCACCAGGACGATGCACGCGCTGGCGGCCGGGGCCCTCCTGGCTGTAGGTTTCTGGCTGGACCTATCCTTCTACTACTTCATCGGCTGGGGAATCGCGGTAGCTTTGTTGGTTATGGAGAACAGTCTGGTACGGGTTAACGACCTGTCCAAGCTCCATTCGCCCTTTTTCCAATACAACAGTACGATATCTTTGGTGCTGCTTATTTTTACCATCTTGGCGGTGACCTTATAGCCCGGAACCCATACATCGTCGGCATCTCGGGAGCCAGCGGCGCGGTGTTGGCCCGCGCCACGGTGGACGCATTACTGCGCCGCGATATACCCACGGCCGTGGTCTGTTCCAACGCGGCCCGGCTGGTCTGGCAAGAGGAACTGGGTTGCCCGTTCAATGACACGCTGGTGGAATGGCAGGAACACCCGGCCTTTGACCACTATCTGATCAACGACCTGCGAGCGCCCATTGCCAGCGGCACCTATCCTACGGCAGGGATGGTGGTGGTGCCGGCCAGCATGAACAGCGTGGCGTCATTGGCCAACGGCATGTCTGGCAACCTGCTGCTCCGTGCGGCTGACGTTTGTTTGAAAGAAAGGCGTCCCTTGGTGTTGGTCCCCAGGGAGACTCCGCTGCACAGTATCCATTTGGAAAACATGCTCACGTTGAGCCGCATGGGCGCGGTGATTCTGCCGCCGGACCCGGCATTCTACCTCCAGCCACAAGGGATCGATGATATTGTCCGTTTCGTGGTGGCCCGCGTTTTTCTAGCCTTGGGCTTGGATCAGGCGATGCCGGACGATCTCCAATATCAGGACGGCCAGCAATGATTCGATGGCAATATCTGGACGACCGGTCTACTTACCGTTTCTGACTCCCGTGGCTGAGCTTCAAGGCGCCGCCAAGCAACGTTACGTGGCCGACCTCTTTGCCCGTATTTCAGGCCGCTACGATCTCATGAACGACCTCATGACCCTGGGTATGCACCGGGGTTGGAAGCGGCGGACTGCGGAGTTGGCGGCTCAAGGGCTCCGCGGACCGGCGCTGGATGTTTCTACCGGCACTGGAGATTTGGCGTTGGCGCTGGGGCGGTGTGCCGGGGTGGAAAGTGTCGTGGGAGTCGACCTGCTGCCCGAGATGATCGCCAAAGCTAGGGCCAAATGGACGAGAAATCGCCGGACCGCTCGTGCCGATCTGCTGGTTGGCGACGCCCTGTCGCTGCCGTTCCCCGATGGGACTTTCGCCTCTGCCACTGCTGGTTTTAGCCTCCGCAACATGCCGGATGTGTCGGCGGCGTTGGCGGAGATGGTGCGGGTGCTGCGGCCCGGAGGAAGGCTGGCTCTGCTAGAACTGACGCCCATGGAACGGGGCGTGAAATCGCTCTTGTTTCGGCCTTACTTCCACGGGCTGGTGCCGCTTATCGGACAGATGGTGGCCGGCGACCGCTCGGCTTATACCTACCTGCCCCGGTCCGTAGACCACTTCCCGACTGCCGGCCGGTTGGCCGAAATGTTGGGTGAGTTGGGATTGGACCCGGTGGGTTATCGAAAGCTGGGGTTCGACACAGTCAGCTTACATTGGGGCGAAAAGTCGGCCTAGTCGAGATTCCGAGGGGGCAAGGAGACCTCGGAATGACAAAGAGTGTCGTGTAATAAGGCTAGGCGTAAGTACTGTATATCCAGATTGCTTTGGGTCACTGGATTACCGTTACGGTATTCGCAACTCCGTGTTTTCGGAGCCGCGCCTGCGCCCTTGAGAAGTACTATGACAACCGTGTTTGACTTGAGAAGTAATTGGACAAATTGGACCCCGTGATTCGTCGCTTCCATGAGATTGAAGAGTCCATGGCTGATCCCGAGGTCGCGGCAAGTTTCGAACGCATCCAGGAGTTGGCTCGGGAAAGAGCGACGCTGGAAGAGCTAGTCGATATTTCCAACGAATACAAGGAGTTGGTACAGGAAATCGCCGATCTGGAGTCTCTGATACAGGAAGGGACCGACCCGGAACTGGTCCAAATGGCCAAGGACGAGTTGGAGCCCGCCCATCAGAATTTGGAGAAGCTGGGCCAAGCCTTGAGAGTGGCCCTGATCCCCAAAAATCCCAACGACCAACGCAACGTGATAATCGAGGTCCGGGCGGGTACCGGTGGCGCCGAGGCTGGGCTGTTCGCCGCTGACTTGTACCGGGCCTACACCAGGTACGCCCAAAACCGGGGTTGGCAGGTAGAGGTCATGGACTCCAACCCGTCAGAGGTTGGGGGCTTCAACAAGATAGTATTCGGCATCCAAGGCAAAGGAGTGTTCAGCCGACTTAAATACGAGAGCGGCGTCCACAGAGTGCAACGGGTACCAAACACTGAAGCCCAAGGGCGCATACACACCTCGACGGCAACCGTGGCCGTGCTTCCCGAAGCCGACGAGGTCGAAGTTAAGATAAACCCGGACGAAATTCGCATCGATATTTTCCACGCCGGAGGCCACGGTGGCCAGAACGTGAACAAAGTGGCCACGGCGGTCCGCATCGTGCACGAGCCCTCCGGGCTGACGGTAGTCTGCCAGGATGAACGTTCGCAGTACAAAAACAAGCAACGGGCCATGACTATGCTGCGGGCGCGGCTATTTCAGGCGGAGCAAGAACGTCACGACGCTGAGATTAGCCAGGCGCGCCGGTCCCAGGTGGGCGGCGCCGAGCGCTCGGAAAAGATCAGGACCTACAACTATCCCCAGGACCGGATCACCGACCACCGCAGCAACGCCAACTTCCACGGGATCCCGAGGATCATGGATGGCGGCCTGGACGACATCATTGACCGCATGGTGGCCTGGGAAGAAGAGCAGTTGCTGGCCGAGGTGGCGGTCTAACCCTTCCTTGGGCCTCGTACTGGGTTGTGGCGGGGACTCACTTTAACCCGCTCTCCCTCAGGGAGTCTTGCTTTAAAAGTGACAAAACAATGTCACCCTGAGAGCAGCGAAGGGTCTCGGGCCGTGGGTCCAGCCTCACGCGAGGGAGCCCCACCCCAGATTCTTCGTTGCTTCACTCCTCAGAATGACAGTTTTGGGGCAAGGATCCCCCAGGGAGAGGGGGGACTTTCTGGAGATTTTTTAGACCTTAGACAGCTATGTCCGTAATCCGAGAAGTCATACAGCGCACCCATCAGACCCTGGAAGCCGCTGGCATTCCCGATGCTCGCCTGGAAGCGGAAGTAATGGTAATGAACGTGGTGCGGATGACGCGCCAAAACATCTTTGCCCAACAAGAAACTGAAGTGGGGCCCCAGTACGAGCAGGACCTAGCCGGCATGCTGGAACGGCGGCTCCGGCGCGAGCCTCTGGCCTACATTCTGGGTTACCGGGAATTCTACGGCATCAACGTTATGGTAACTCCATCGGTGATAGTCCCTCGGCCGGAAACAGAAAACATGGTGGAACACACCCTGTTCATGGCGTTGATGGGGATGGAGACCCGGGACCTGATTATCGCGGACGTCGGGACGGGGAGCGGTGCCATCGCGGTCAACTTGGCGATTCACCTCCCTGCGGCCCGCATTTACGCAGTGGATATTTCAGAACCGGCGCTGGACGTGGCGGCGTACAACATTCGTGCCCACAGCGTGGCCGACCGTATCAAACTGGGGCACGGCGACCTTCTGGAAGCTGTGCCGGAGCCGGTGGACATCATCGTCGCCAACTTGCCCTACGTTCCCACCGGGCGGATTGCGACCCTTCAGCCGGAAGTGCAACAAGAACCGGTCATAGCTCTGGACGGTGGCGCCGACGGCTTGGACTTGGTACGCCGCCTGCTGTCCCAATCGCCCGAGAAGCTCAAAGACCCGGGGATTATCCTGATGGAGTTGGACCCAGAGCAATTTCCCGCAGTAGAAGAGCTGGTGCAGCAACACCTGCCCGGCGCCCAAGTGAGCGCGGAGCAAGACCTCACCCACCGCGACCGCATCCTAGTGGTAAATCGGGGCGAGGAAGAAGGCTGACCGCCGCTGGACGCGCGATAAACGGCGGCCCTCGATTGGGCAAGGGCCTAAGACATTCGGCGCCCTAAAGCCCGGCAATCTCCAGAGTCGAGACCTCGCCGCCTTCCATGTTGGCTACTCGGATCGCGTGATTGTTCGTGTCGGCGATGAACATCTGGCTGCGGGCAATGCTAAGTCCGCTGGGTTCGGAGAATTGTGCTTGCTCCACGGGGCCGTCGGTATGGCCGGGTGCGCCGGTGCCCATGACCTTGAACGCACCCCTGGTCGTCGGCAGCACTCGTTTAATTTTGTGGTTATAGGTGTCGGCGACGTATAACACGCCGTCGTGGTAGGTGATTCCGATGGGATGCTGCATCCTCACGTTGTGGTCTGCCCCGTCGACGTCGCCAAATTCGAACAGGCCCAGTCCGATGATGGTGCGGACAGAGCCGGAAGGGTCCAGATCGGCCGTCCTGATGGAACTGGTTTCGCTATCAGCAAAGTAGAGCTTGGCGCCGTCGGTGGTAATCCCGCCGGGTTGCGCCAATTCGGCTGCTCCCAAGGGGCCATCTGTCAGCGACTCGCGGCCGGTGCCGGCGTAGGGGCCGATCATTCCCGTCTCCAAGTCCAGGGACCACAGTTGGTGTATCCCGGCCATGGCTATGTAGACCACCCCTGAATGGTGGGCTAGGTCCCAGGGTGAACTCAACGCCATGGTTCTACCGGGGCGGCGGCCGTCCCGGTCGTAGCCCTGCTGTCCCGTGCCGGCAATGGTTTTCACTGTACCAGCCGTCAGATCGACCCGACGGATGGCATGGTTCTCGGAGTCGGCCACGAATAAGCAATCGCCATCCAAGGCCATTCCTTGGGGGTGGTTGAATGCGGCGCTGGCGAAAGTGCCGTCTCTGAGGTCTTCCGCCCCTGAGCCGATGACTTGCCGGACCTGGCCGGTGAGCGAGGTGACCACCACGCGGTTATGGTTGGTGTCGGCGACGAACAGCCGCCCTCCGGGGCCGTCAGCCAACACCTTGCCTGGAAAGCTCAAGGTGGTTTCGGCGGCTATGTCTGGCGAGGTGGGCGGCGGAGAACGCCGTAACACGCCCTGCTCGTCGAACTCCTCGACCATCTTGCCGATCAGGTTGTCGAAGGCGTCATAGGTCATTTCACCTTCGTGCTTGCCGATCACGTTTCCCAGAGGATCGACGAACATGAGAGTGGGCCAGGCACGGCAGGAGTATTGCTGCCAGACTTGGAACTCGTCGTCGTTGATTACCGGATGCTCCAACTCGTAACGCAGGACCGCATGGGCCAAATTATCGGTTTCTTTTTCGTTGGGGAACTTGGCGGAGTGGACCCCAACCACGACCAATTCGTTGACATACTTCTTTTCCAGTTTCCGCAACTGCGGAAATATGTGCATGCAGTTAACTCAACAGTAGGTCCAGAAGTCCAGGACCACTATCTTCCCCTGCAATTCCTGCATCGTCACTGGACGGTCGGTGTTAATCCACTCGAGGCCCGGAGGAAAATCCGGAGCGGCGATATTCCCAGCGAAGGAACGGCTAGCCATGAAAACCTCCAACGATTCCGCGCGGCGTGTAGTTCGCGGCTGTGAAACCCCAGAGACCCATTTTCTCGGGCAACACGCCGGTCTAGAACCATGGGTACACTTTCTCTGTTTACCGGCAAATATTCAAGCTTCGGCGCGCCCGGCGAATGGACAAAATCTGCCGAACAGAAAGTCAGTATGGGACTTAGGCAAGGAATAATGGAGGGACCTTGTTCCGACAATGCGGTCCCTCCTAAGATCAGCGATTGGCGTAACTGGTTAGGTGGTTACGGCGGCGCCTTTTAGATGCCTGGCGAAGAAATCAATAGTCCTAGGCCAGGCAGCCTCCGCCGACGGTTGGTGGTGCCGGTCGGGGTTGGTAAAGTCCATGAACGCGTGATCGGCGCCCTCGTAGGTGTGGAAATCGTGCGCCTTGCCCAACCGAGTCAATTCCGCGTCGAACTTGTCCCGGTCCGACACCGACGGGTTGCCGTCGATGGCTCCGAAGTGAAACAGTATCGGACAGTTGATGTTGGCGGCCATGTCGTAGGGGGTCTGGGCGCCCGAACCCCAGATGCCCATGATGTTGCCGCCGTAGAAGGGGACTGTTGCCTTGAAGATGGGGTTCACTGCGGCCATCAGCCACGCGATTCGGCCGCCCATACAGAAACCCGTGACCCCAATACGGTTGCTGTCGACCGACGAGTTGGCGGTCAGGAAGTCGACGGCCGCGTTCATGTCGGCGATGATGTCTTGGTCGTCCAAGTGGCCCAGGCGGTCCAAACGCGGGCCCGCCATGACCTCTGGCGAGAAACGGTGGAACAGATCGGGGACCACGGCGACGTAACCTTCCTCGGCTAGGCGGTCAGCGATCTTCTTGTCGAACTCGTCCAGTCCGCCGATGTGGAATGCGATTACTACGGCGGGATGGGGTCCGGACCCGCTGGGTATGCTGGCGTACATGTCCATTTCGTGGCCGTTGACCGTTAGCTTGTCAGTGAAAGACGGCATTGCGAGTCACCTCTTGTTTTAATTCAAGTTAAATCGTGGCTGGCTAGGCACAACCAGCCCGCGAATTCTAACAGAATTGCTATCGCGGGAGATTAACTCCCGTCTTAACATTTCCCGTTCCGGGCCTAACAAGCGTAAGGGATTTTTTATTGTCGACTCCTGGAAGCCTCAAATTAGGCCTTCAGCGCGTACAGCGGCCATGGTTTCTTGGAAGGCTTCCACGGTTTGGTCTACGTCAGCTTCTCCGTGAGTTGCTGATACCAGGAAGGCGTCGCGGCCCATGAAGTCGACGCCGCGGTTTTGCATACCTCGCTTCATGGCGGTCATCGCCGGCGAAGCGGTCACCTGAGAGATTTGCTGGTGGGGCAGGGTGCAGATGTCACGGTCGCAGTCGCAGTCCGCCAGCACCACATGGATCATCGAGGCGATGCCGTGGGCGTGCCCCGGTATCTCCAAGCGTCCCAATGCTTCGTTTAGTCCGGCTTTCAGCCTGGCAGCCATTGCATCGGCCCGTTCGTTGATGGGTTGGCTGGCAATCATTTCCAGGGCGGTTGCCCCGGCCACAGCAGACAAGGGATTGCCGTTGAAGGTGCCTGGGTGGTAGACACGGTGCAGGTTGTCCCATTCCGGATCGCCGCGGTGGGCGATCATGTCGACGATGTCGGCCTTGCCGCCGACGGCGCCGCCGGGCAGTCCGCCGGCCACGATTTTGGCCAAGGTGGTCAAATCTGGGGTTATGTCGTAACGCACCTGAGTACCTCCGGGAGAGGCTCGAAAACCGGTCACCACCTCGTCGAAGATGAGGATGACGCCGTGCTGGGCGGTGAGGTCCCGAAGTCCCACCAGGTATTTGGCCGGGTCGAAGGGCAGTTGACCGTAGTGGGCGCCCGTGGGCTCAAGGATCAGTCCGGCTATGTCCGGGTCGCGCTGCAACACGTCCTCGACGGCCGCCAGGTCCCCGGCTGGCACCACCACCATGGAGCCCCAACTGGCGGCCGGGATGCCGGGAGCGGAGCGGTCGGAGCCCGCCATGGCGTAGTCGTGCCAACCGTGGAAGTGGTCCTGTAGCTTGATGATCTTCTCTTTGCCGGTGTAGGCCCGGGCCAGCCGCATGGCCATGAGTGTGGCCTCGGTCCCTGAGCTGTGGAATCTTAACTTCTCCACCGATGGCATCAGCGCCATGATGGCTTTGGCCCAACGGAGCTCTTCGTCAGTGGACGCCCCGAGGTGGGTGCCGCGCCGTATCTGCCGGGTGACAGCGTCGGCAATGGCGGCATGGGAATGGCCCAGCAGCAGGGCGCCGTGGCCGGAGACGTAGTCCACATACTCGTTGCCGTCCACATCCCACTTCCTAGGGCCGGAACCGTGGGTCATATACAGAGGAAACGGTTGGGCGTACCGGGTGTCGTGCGTAACGCCACCGGGAAAGATTCCCGAACCCTCTTCATATCTACTGGCAGACCCTGGATGCATGGTGATGTAGTCCTCAAGAATGGTGGGCATACCGCCTCCTACGAGTGCTTTGTCTGTCCGAGCGCGGGAAAGTGGGTGTTCGGGTAATTGTAGCGTCTGGCGCTCCGGTACGCTACGCGTTTTAGTGTTTCGAAACATGCACGGGGCCGACCGATTGCAGCGGCGGAAATCCCCCCAACCCCCCTTTGCCAAAGTGGGGTTTCCTTTTCATTTGGCGAAGGGTGGCCGTGTGCTTGAAGAAGCAGAGATACAGAGTTGGTCTCCGGCTGCCGGGACAAAATGAACCGGGGCAGGTCAAGCCTGCCCCGGTTCGAAGGAGCCGTAAGGCTAATTCGCGGGTTAGTCGTTGGCAGGGGACGGGACTGCGCTGGCTTCGGGAGGTTCCACCCGCAAGTCAGGCATCCATTCCAACCAACTGGGCAGGTACCAGTTCCAGCGGCCCAAAATCTTCATGCTCGCCGGCACTAAGATCATGCGGACGATAGTGGCATCTAGGAGGACCGCCAGCCCGAGACCGAAGCCCATCTGCTGCAGGCCTACCAGGTCGCCTGCCGCGAATCCCCAAAACACGGCGACCATGATGAGGGCGGCCCCGGTGATGAGTCTCCCCGTAGCCCGGATCCCAAAGGCCACGGATTCGGTGTTGTCACCGGTCTGATCGAAACGCTCCCGGATGCGGCTCAACAGGAAGACGTGGTAGTCCATCGATAGGCCGAAGAGGATGGCGAACAGGAATATGGGAAACCATGCTTCAATGGTCTCGGCCTGCTCGAAGCCAAACCACTCGTTTGCCACCCCTTTCTGGAAGATTAGGACCAATATCCCGTAGGTGGCTCCGACGGAGAGCAGGTTAAGGATGATTGCTTTGATCGGTATGACGATAGACCGGAATACCAACAACAGCAGGAAGCTCATCCCCAGGACAAAAGGAAAGACGACGTATGCGGCGTTGTTAGCAACATCGAAGAAGTCTGTGTTGAACGCGGCCTCACCAGTAACCAGCACCGTAGCGTCAACCCCCGCGAAGGCAACCGGAATGTGCGTATCGCGAAGGCGCTTGATTGCGTCCTGGGTCGCCACACTGGTAGCGTCCCCGGCTACCGGCACCGAAAGGAGGCCGAGATCCCTTTGATCGTTCACTTGGAACTCACGCGCCTGGCTGAAAAAGCCGTCCGCCGCCAGGGCGACTTTCAATCGCTCGATCCCAGACAGGACCGGCTCAGAGTCGACGTCGCCCTCGATGACGATCTCCGCGGGGGTGGCTTCACCAGCCGAGAACTTCTCGTCCAGGAGCAGGAAGCCCGCTTTGGACTCGATGCCGTCGGGCATCGTCGAGACACCTGCGGTTCCTGTGTTGATGTCGAAAAACGGCACTAAGGCGGCGACGAGGAGGCCGCCCGCAATTATCAGGCTGATAAGCGGCTGGCGCATCACCCCGCGAGAGATTTTGTCCCATACCCCGCCGGGTCTCGTTTCATCTGCGCTTGCCTGCCCTATACCGATCCCGGGTATCGAGAGTTTGTTAATTCCATCGCCCATTAGACTGAGGATGGCGGGCAAAAGGGTCATCGAGGCGAGGACGGCCGCGATGACTACGAAGATGGCGCCGAAACCGATGGCTAAGAATACGTTGGATGGCACAAGCAGCATGCCTATGAGGCCCAGTACCACGGCCATTCCGCTAAAGGCGACAGCGCGGGTCGCCGTCGATCCGGCCTTGCCGATGGCGTTTATCTTGTCCAGGCCAGATCGGCGCTCCTCTCGGTAGCGCGCCACGATGAACAGGGAGTAGTCGATGCCGACGGCGAGGCCGATCATCAAGATAATGTTCTCGATGAAGAAGATGAGACCCATGAACTGGCCGAGAATAGAGGCAGCCCCAAAAGCGACGAAGATCGACACCACCGCCGCTATCAGTGCACCGAACACAACGATTAGGATGACTATCGCGATGGGAACGCCAAATATTTCGCCCTTTAACAATCCCTCTTGGCTACTTCCTCGAAGTCCTGGGAGACTGTGGCCTGGCCCGTGATCAACACTCTGAAGTCCGGCTCCTCCCGGGCCTGTTCCACGATGCTGATTACACTACCGATGTTGTCGGTGGCATCGTCGAACTCACCTGCCATGGTGAAGGGAATGATGGTAGTTCCCCGGTCCTCGGAAACGAGGAACGGCGCCTCCTCCTGATAGTAGTTGATCAAGTTTGATTTGTTCGTAAAAACCCCTCGCCAGCCTGGGGCAAGGTGGGGATAATGTAATAAAAGGTCGTGGGCGCTGCGCCTGGCCGAGGGAGGGGAGGATGTTCCGAATACGAGACCCGCAAGAGAGCCTCTGGCAGTCCCAGTTCCTGGTGACGCCGAAGAAGGCTAAGCGCCTGGAGAGAAGTTGGGCCGAGGTTTTCCGAAACGAGGCGCTCCCCCTGATTGACGAGGAGCGCTTTGCTCCCATGTACTGCGTGGACAACGGCCGTCCCAACCGGGCGGTGCAGACCGTCCTCGGGGTCCACCTCCTCAAAGAGATGTTCAACCTCACCGACGATGAAGCTCTGGAACAACTAGAGTTCAACCTGCTCTGGCACCACGCCCTGCGGCTAGACATCGAGGAGACCCACCTGCCCCAGAAGACCCTCCACAACTTCCGAGTTCGCCTGATGCAGCACGACGGTGGCCGGCTGGCTTTCCAGGAGACCACGGACCGGATCATCCAGGCGCTGGGCATACGCACCGGAAAGCAACGGCTGGACTCCACCCACATCATGAGCAACATCGCCACACTCACCCGGCTGGGCCTGTTCTGTGAGACGATGCGGTTGTTCCTGCGGGCCTTGCGCTGGGAGCACCCAGAGCTTCGCCCTGGGGTTCCGGAGGGCCTCCTAGGGCGCTATTTGAAGGAAGAAGACGAGGCGACCCACTACGAGGACGCCCGCACGGGGGAGGGTCGGCGACGCCTTTCGGTCTGTGCCCGGGACCTCTACCGGCTGGTGGACCGGTTCCATGGCACGACTGCTGCCCAGCTGGAGGAGTACCGGCTGCTGGAGCGGCTGCTGCGGGAGCAGTGCCATGTGGGCAAACACCAGGACGGGCGCCCAGGGACGATGACGACGATGCTGGGGAATGCAAGGTGCCCGTGGCCTTGAAGGACCCGAAGCAGGTGTCCGCCGACTCGCTGCAATCGCCCCACGACCCGGATGTGACCTACAGCGGCCACAAGGGGAAGGGGTACGAGGTGCAGGTGGCGGAGACCTGCCACGAGGAGAACGCCACCCAGCTCATCACCCACGTGGAGGTGACCCCCTCGAGTGGGAGCGACACCGACGTGAGCGTGCCGGTCGTTGACGGGCTCGCGGAGCGGAAGGTCCGACCGGACGAGCTCTTCGCCGACACGGCGTATGGGTCGGGCCGCAATGCCTTCGAAGCCTCGCGCCGGGGAACGGAACTGGTGAGCCCGGTGGCGGGGTCGGCGCCGGGGAACTCGCACGAAGGAGAGGGTGACGGACCACCGCCGCTCACCGCCGCGGACTGAACATCGAGCGGCGCCGGAGGGCCGAGGCCACGGAGGAGTGGCGCAAGCCGTATGACATAAGGGCTGGTATCGAGGGAACGAACTCCGAGCTGAAGCGCGCCCACGGGCTTGGGCGCTTGCGGGTGCGAGGGGGCCGTCGGGTGCGGCTTGCCGTCTACCTGAAGGCGTTGGCATGCAACTTCAAACGGATGGTCCATGCACGCCTGGTGGAGATGGAGAACACGGCTCAGCGGGCGGTCGGGACGGTACCTGCGGTCGCGGCCGCATGAGGGCGCCGCTCCACAACTTCCACCGGGTGCCCTGAGCCACGGAAGGGGTACCGCAACGGGATCACGCTTGTCCTGAGCGCGGCAGATAGGGCGGTGAGGCCAGCAGCCGGCATCCCGTGGCCTCCTCCGCTCCAGACCACCTTCGCACGCCAGGGCTCATCTCAAACAGGCCTTGTTACGAGGGAATCATGGTTTCTTGCTTGATGACCTCTGGTCCTAAGGCCACAAGCTCGCCGAACACTCGACCAACGAACTCCTCATAGGCCTGGTCACCGATGGTCAGGGTCTCAGACTGGACGATGACCACTTCATTCGTGCCCTTGGGCCCCAGCAGGCGGTCCTCTAGCAGATCGTCGGCTTGTTTCGAGTCAGGGTTGCCGGTGAAGGCAAACTCGGTGCTGATCGCGTCTTCGAAGAGTGAAGCTCTCAAGGCGAGCGAGATGATAACGACGACAACCCAAATCCCGATGGTGAGCCAAGGGCGCTTGGCGCTCCCACGGGCCAAGGATTCAGTCGATAGATTTATTGCCATTGCGGCTTCTCCCCCTTAATTTGTGTTTGGATAATTACTAGACTGACCTATGGGCTGTTGGGGGCTGGACGATGCTGTACACCCCAACGCCAATTCAATCTCAAGGTCTCACTTCCGGTCCGGCTCCTTCGGAGCCTTTGTGCGCAAAGTACCCTGGTACAGCGCCTTGAGGGCGGCCGGATAGCCGCTGACATCCAGTCCGGGATTCAAAGCCGTTTCCAAGACTACGCCGTGCCAAAGAGCGATCATCAACCCTGCGACAGCCCTAGGGTCCAGGTCGGGGTCGATGTCGCCGTTTGACTGGGCGCTCCGGAACAGTGCGGTGAAAGACTGAATCCACGTATCAAAGCTGGCTGCCATCAACGCGGTGTTCACTTCTTCGCTGTTCAGGGCCTCGGACCATAGCTGGACCATCATGCGCACATGTTCCCGAAATTCCGGACGGTCCATGGACCCGAAGCCGAAGTCCACCAAATGGTCTATGACCTCGGACCAGTCCCCCGCTTGGGACTGGGCCGACTCGATCAGCGCCGAGTCCACCTCTTGGCATCCCGTACAGGCGGCGGCGATGATTTGGACTTTGCCCGGAAAGTAGCTGTAGACCGCCCCGGGGCTAAGTCCGGCTTCCTTGCAGATATCCTGCATGCTGGTCTGGTGGAATCCCTGACGGGCAAAACAGGTCTGGGCGGCCTCAACGATCTGTTGGCGCCGGGCGTCCAGGTGGGCTTGGGTAACTTTCGGCATAATTATAAAAAACGACGGTTCGTTTTTAAAATCGAATGCTCGCTCGGTTATAATACCTGCCGCCCTAGTCTGTCAATCCCCCAAAATTCTGAACTACACCTGGTTTGGTGCCACGGATAAAATTCAAACCAGTCCGATGCAGAACGAACAGGCTCGGCTGACCGGTACAGGCTGACCGCGTTAAGCAGGCAGGTTAAAATAGCACTATCCGCATTTTTGAAGCGGCAGAAGAAACAGGGCCTGATTTTCAGAGGTCTGGCAGTGCGCCACATCATCCATGCTGACCTGGACGCCTTTTACGCCGCAGTAGAGCAACTGGACAACCCTGAGCTGCGCGGCAAGCCGGTGCTGGTGGGCGGCCGCCCCGAAAACCGAGGCGTGGTGGCCACCGCTTCCTACGAGGCGCGCCGGTTCGGAGTGCATTCCGCCATGCCCATGCGCACGGCAATCCGGCATTGCCCCCAGGGCATCATCGTTCCGGCACGGTTCGGGCGCTACCGGGAGAAGTCTGGACAGGTTATGGATATCTTTAGCGACATGAGCCAGGCGGTAGAGCCGCTATCGATGGATGAAGCCTATCTGGACATCACGGACTCGGTGGACGAAGAACAGGGGCGCTGGCCCATTGGCGTTGCTCTGGAGTTGAAACGAAGGGTTTCCGATGAAACCGGACTGACCGTCTCGGTCGGAGTGTCGACCAGCAAATCGGTATCCAAGATCGCGTCGGATCTAGACAAACCCGACGGGCTGGTGGTGGTCCCGCCGGGAGATGAGGCGAAGTTTTTGGCCCCGCTGGCGGTGGGGAAGCTGTGGGGCATCGGCCCCAAGACCGCCCAGCGCCTTAAGGCCGAGGGGGTGGATACAATTGGCCGGTTAGCGGAGCAACCGGAAGACTGGTTTCGTCGAAGCTTCGGTGCCCGCGCCATCAGTGTACGAAACCGCGCAATGGGTCAGGACGACGAACCGGTGCACACAGAACGGGAGACCAAGTCGGTCTCATCGGAGACCACCTTCGCCAACGACTTGGGCGACGAGACGGAACTGAGGGATGTTGTGGAGCGATTGGCGGTGGGACTGGCCGGCAGTCTGGAGCGAAAGGCCATCAAGGGCCGAACGGTCACCGTGAAGATGCGATTGGCCGACTTCACCACCTTCACCCGACAGGCCACCCTGGCGGAATCCACCTACGATTCTGTGTCCATCAAGGAAATGGCCTGGCGTCTGCTTTCGGCCGAACTGATGCCTGGGCGCACGTTCCGGCTATTGGGTGTGGGCGTCAGCAATTTCGGCGAGACGTCCGAACGGCAATTGTCCCTGTTCGGCGATTTAATCCCCTAATTGGAATATGCCGGTTGCGGGATGGTAGGCGGACCAGCCGTACCATTCCAAAAGGAATGAAGGTACGAAGCTCAAGGTAGACCCATCCAGCGGCCCGCTGATGGCTTCGCCGTGGACGTTCCACACCGATCCGGTATTTCGGTCACGTAGATCGAACCCCTGGGGTGGACCGTTGTAGAATTCCAGAACCTGGCCATTCAGGCGTCTCGAGTAGGCTAGACCAGTTTGTGATTCGTCGTTGTAGAACACTACCAGGGGCTCCTCGGCCAGCACATCGTTCACCACGCCACCGGCAGCATTGACTACGTCGATGGGGTAGCCGAGGTAGGCACCGTTCTCCTCAACCCCGATCACCAGAGAATTTGAGGGCAACCGGTTGTCGCCGTACAGGTCCTCGCCGCGTCCGTATTGAGCGATTTGGACCGGAGTGTACCAACCGGCGAAGCTGGTATCGTCGGAAAGAACAAAGGTTTCCGGGATTGCCTGTCTCCAATCCCCCCAGGTCATTTGGGGCATGGGAAGCATCGTCAGGCTAGCGCCTGTCATCGGCCCTTCGATCGCTTTTCCATCGAGGTGCGTCCAAATGCTTCTGGTCTCCCGGTCGATCATCACGAAGACATCTTGTCGGAGACCGAATACCTCAAAGGTAAAGGTCTGCCCGTCAATCACGGGGTCGAACCCGACCCCCGAACTGCATTTAATTCAATAGGTAATCAGGACGGGCCGTCCCGCTACCGTGTCATTGACTATGTGATGATAGCTCAGCATCCGTACCGGATAGGCGCGTGCTTGACCCATCAAATCCAGTCCCAGAACAAGATCTGCCGCCGGTAAGTAGTCGCCATCGCTCGCGGACACGAACACCGGCTGGTCCAGCGGTACGAAGGGAGTTGTCCGGGAGAACTGGATGTTTGTTTTCGGCGCCGGTGTCGGTGGCACCGAAACCCTGGCCGGAGTCGGATTGGGCTGCGGCGCCGGGACGGCAGTTGACGTGGAGGCAGAAGCCGGCGTTGGGGCGGCCCCGGTCGAATAATCGGTAGATGGCGGCGGCGTAGTTGTCGCCGGCTTAAGAGCCTGTGGAGAGGTTGGAGTAGGCGCTGGGGCTGGGTCGGCACTTGTGAGAGAGACGGCAGGTTCCTGCGCCGGTGTTACTGTAGAAGAAGCAGGCACAGCAATGGCGGTGGACGTAGTCTCGGGCGTTCGGGCGTCGCTGATAGCAGAAGTAGTGGACGTGGGCCGCGATTCAGATGTCTGAGGAAGGGAGGTGGGCGCTAGTACTCAGTCAACCTAATTATTGGCAGGATAGAGATGGTGACGCTTGACTCGGGCGTCCACAGTGGAGAATCTCCAGTCAATGGTTGCTCCGGCTTGGTTTCGTTCTGCCTCCAGGGCCGCGATCTCGCCACTCAAAGTCTCTTCATCGGCAATACGCCGGCGCAGGACTCGCCTGGCCAAGACACTGAACTCGATCTCTGCCATGTTGAGCCAACTACCGTGCTTGGGAGTGTAGTGAAACTCCAAGCGTTTGCGTATTCGCCTAGCCTCCTTGGGCTCGAAGGTTTCGTAGAGGGAAGCTGGTTTGTGGGTGTTGAGGTTGTCCAGCACCACCCGGATCTTCTCGGACGCTGGGTAAGCTTCATCGGCCAGCCACCGCATCTGCTGAGCGAAGTCCACCATGGTACGACGTTCGGTCACTGCCACATGCCTCCAGCCCGCCAGGGGCTCGCACAGCATGAACAGGTTTCGGGTGCCATTGCGCTGGTACTCGTAATCGTATCGCTCCCGTCGTGCCAGCTTGGGCGGGATCGGAGACCTCTTTTCCGCCAGCAACTGCTTGGAGGTCTCGTCGAAACAGACCACCGGGCGCTCTGGGTCATAGGGTTCCGCGTAAAGGTCCAGCACATCCTCCATACACGCCACAAACTCGGCGCTCACCTGGGGAATACACCACTCCTTCTTCTGCCACGGCTTGAGACTGTTTTTTTCAACCGCTTGCGAATTCCCTCGTGGGACATGGAGGGCGCCAGCCCCAACTCCACCACCTTGTTTGCCAGGAGCCGCAGGGTCCAGTGGTCATGGCCTGGAGGGGCCTCGCTGCACGCCAGGGCAATCAGGTGCGCTTCCCCCCGCTCATCCAGTTTGGTCGGATGTCCTGGCCGAGGATCTTCCTCCAAGGCCCGCTTCAGTCCTCCCTCCAGGTACCGCCGCTTGGTACGGCACACCGTACCCGCAGACGTGTCCAGCGCCTCCACGATGCGCATCACCCCCCAGCCCGTATCTGCCTTTAGCAGAATACGGGCCCGGGCAACCTTTCGCGCTGGGCTCTTTCCCCCGCGAATCAGTCGTTCCAACTGGTCTCGTTCTTCCCTTTCCAACCGGACCACATACCGTTCTCGTCCCATGGCTGCCACCCTCCTACGTCAACACTCCTAAAAAAGGGTAGCAACCTTAGACGTTTTCTTAAACAATTACCAAAACCGAGTTGACTGAGTACTAGCGGAACAGGTCGCGGTCTCCGGTGCGCAGCAGGGTCTGGATGCTGGCGTTCTCCATGGGCGAGAAGGGGTAGCCGCGGATGATGGTGACCGGCACGCCCAGGGTCTTTCCGGTCACAAGCTCGGCGGTGGCCGCTAGTTCGTCGGCCACCGCGATCTCGGTGGTGTGTAGCGTGTTGCCGTGGGCGTCTTCCTGGCCGACGTAGCTTAGCAACGGCTCCATGCCCGCCACGCCGATCGCCACGTTAGCCGCGCCGTTGCGCCAAGGACGGCCAAAGGTGTCGGACACGATAACCGCCACGTTCACGCCCAGGCGGTCCTTCACCGCTCCCCGGATGCCCCTGGCCGAAGCGTCGGAGTCGTCGGGCAACAGTGCGACGGTGTCGTTGCCGGGAATGTTGGAGGCGTCGATGCCGGCGTTGGCACAGTAGAAACCGTGCTTGGTCTCGCTGATGATCACCCCCCGGTCCATGCGCACGATGCGCTTGCTCTCGCGCAGGATGAGCTCGGTGTGCCGGGGGTCACGACGGTGCCCCTCGGTGATGGTGATGGCCAGTGGCGAGGCTTCTACGTCGCTGACGCTCACCACCTTGCCCTCCACCTTGGAGACAACCTTTTGGGTTACCACCAGTACGTCGCCGGCTTCGATGGGCGTGCTTTGGGTGTCAGCGGCGTCCATCATCAGCCCCGCCAGATCGTCGCCGGGGCCCAGCTCCGGCATACCCTCAATTGCAATGACGCGCACTTCCGGTGGCATGGTCTTCTACCTCGATTTGGTTAAAGGTTAGTATCGGCTTCCAAAAGGGCCAAATCAAGCGGCAGGCTGCGAAATCGCATACGTCGACCGGTGGATGAAATGCTGGTGGCCTGGACGGCATTGGACTGGAAATCAGTCGGTCGATACCGCTGTGCTACAATCTGGTTTCCGGCTGAAGTGCTATTTCGACACTGTAATCGAAGGTGAAACCTGTGTCCTCGTCTTCCTCCGACGACTATCGCAAAAAGGTCTATACCAAGTTCGGTGATAAGGGTGAGACCAGCCTGCTTTACGGCGGGCGGGTTTCCAAGAACAACCCCCACACCGAGGCGTATGGGATCACCGACGAGGCGGTTTCCGCCATGGGCCTGGCCCGGGCCATGTCCAGCGACCAGCGAGTGAAGGACCTGCTGCGCCAACTCCAGAGCGAGCTTTTTACCATCGCGGCTGAACTGGCGACTGAACCTGACAAATATGAACTTTTCAAGCAGCACTTCAAGCCGGTGACCCCCGAAATGGTGGAAAATCTCGAGGCGGCCATCGACAGCCTGGAGCAGGACATGGAGATGCCGAAGGTATTCATCCTGCCCGGCGGTTCGGCAGCCTCCGCAGCCATCGACTTGGCCCGGTGTATGATCCGCACCGCTGAGCGCCGGGTGGTGGCCATGGCCGAGGCTGACCTGCTGACCAACGACTTGGTGATCTCCTACCTGAACCGTTTGGGTGACCTATTGTTCGTGGTGGCCCGCTACGAAGACCGGGAACTGCCATTGGAACGTGCCACCGGGTGAGGCGCAGCCTCGTTTTCATGGTGAGCTTGTCTAACACAGGTATAGGGTTGCTCGCGTTGGTTGCGCCTAGCCTTTCGACGAGCTCAGGTTGACCGGGTTTGGAGCCCAGCATGTCGGCTTCCACGAATTGGCCGGTTGTCGCAGAATGTAATTAGAGGTTATAGCTAGGTCCGTTGGTATGAAACTGGTAGTGATCGATTATAAATCGGGGAACCTGCGCAGCGTGACGAGGGCGCTGGAGTTGTATGGGATCGCGCCGGTGGTAACCGGAGACCCGGTCCAGCTCCAAGATGCCGACGCCGTGGTGCTTCCCGGAGTGGGCTCCGGCCCGGCGGCCATGACGGCGCTTAGCCAGCGCGGCTTGGTTGAACCGTTGCGGTCCTTCGTTGCCAGCGGAAAACCCTTTCTAGGTGTTTGTTTGGGGCTGCAGCTTCTACTGGAACGCACCGAGGAAGGGGACGCGCCCTGCTTGGGAATCCTCCAGGGCCAGGTGCGGCGTTTGCCGGACCGAGACGGCCTCAAAATTCCCCACATGGGCTGGAACAGTGTGAATTTCCAGACCCAACATGCGGCGTTTGAGGGAGTCCCGCAAAATAGCTATTTCTACTTCGTTCACAGCTACTACGCCGAACCCGCCGACTCGGCGGGTGTGCTGGGCACCACCGAATACGGCGTGCCCTTTTGCAGCGTCTATGCCAAGGGTAATCTAATCGCAATTCAGTTTCACCCCGAAAAGAGCGGGCCTGCCGGACTGCGGATTTACAAGAACTTCGTGGCTATGGCGGCGAAACTTCAGTCGAAACCTCGGGCGAAGCCTCAAAATGCCGCCCAGCATTCCGTCCGCAGCGACTGAGCCAGTCGGGAAGCCAACTTATATGGAAGTTATTCCCGCTATCGACCTCAAGGGCGGTCGCTGTGTCCGTCTCTATCAGGGTGACTTCGACCGCGAGACCGTCTTTTCCGACGACCCTTTGGCCATTGCTCGGGCTTGGCAGGAACAGGGCGGACAGCGGTTGCATTTGGTTGACTTGGACGGTGCCGCCACAGGCCAACCGGCCCATTTGGAACTAATCACCACAATAGTCCGAGAATTGGCTATTCCGGTCCAGGTCGGCGGCGGTATACGGACGGCAGCCACCGCTGAATCGTGGCTGGCGGCTGGAGCGGACCGGGTGGTCATCGGCACGGCCGCCGTCAAAGACCCGCAAATGGTCCGGGAGGTCTGTCAACGGCACGGCAGCCAGCGGGTGGTGGTGGCGGTGGACGCCAAGGACGGAAAAGTGGCGGTCCAAGGATGGACTGAGGCGAGCTCGATGACTGTTCTAGACCTGAGCAAGCAGATGGCGGCGATCGGAGTGTTACGCCTGCTTTACACGGACATCGCCAGGGACGGCATGCTGGTTGGGCCGGACGTTGAGACCAACGCGCTCTTGGCCAAGGAGACCGGGTTGGCAGTACTGGCTTCGGGAGGGGTTTCCTCGGTTGAAGATATACGAAGGCTGGTAGATACCGGGGTCGAAGGGGTCGTAGTTGGCCGCGCTCTGTACACCGGTGCGGTTGATTTGGCGGAGGCGGTTGCGGCGGTTTCCAACTAGGGACTCGCCGAAGGGCTCGGGGGTTTAGGAAGAGGTGGTTTGAGGGGCGGGCTTTTCAGTGTTGTCGAAACGGGCGGACAACCGTTCTTCGGCGGAGTCGAACCAATCGTCTTTCAAGACTTCCATCAGGATGAAGTCCTGAGACATCCGCCGGACATTCTTCACCGGGTTGAAGCCCGACTTGGAAAAGCACCGCTGGGCCCGCTTGTTCCACTCCAGAGTGTGTAGGTAGACTCGTTTAAGCTTCTTTTCCGAGAAAAGGTGGTCAAGGAGCGTGGTCACGGCGTCGTAGCCGTAGGAATTGCTCCAGTATTCGCGGTCTCCGATTACTATCCCCAGCTCCGCCTCCATATTGACGGTATCCAGGTCGTAGTACATACAGTTTCCGATGAACTTCCCGTCCAACGTGTCGGTCCCAAAGTGGTGTGAGCCCGGAGTAGGGTACTTGAGCTGGTCTTGGAACAGCTTCATGTACCGGTCGAAGGACATTGTCAGAGGAAGGGCCGCATCCAAGCGCGCCAACTCGGGGTCGCTGCGCCAGGTATAGTCTTTTTCGGCGTCCTCCGGGCGCTTATCTCGGAGGACAATCTTAGCGCCCTTTAGCTCCACCATGGCCTACTCCCCTGCCGTTGTCTGATCCCCAGCGGCGCGCTCTTTGATGACCGCCAACGCCCTTCGGAGCACGTCTGCCTCGTTGACGTAGGCCATTGCCGCAAGGGCGTCGTCCACTCCGAACCACTGGACGACATCAAACTCGGGGTCGTGCTGGTCGGTATCGCCGCCTACCGGGACCATCAGATAAAAATGCACGGTTTTATGGTAGCGAACGTCGCTCTCTCTGTCGGCAAACCAGTATTCGATACTTCCTAGTGGAGCGTCCAGTTCCACTTCAAGGCCGGTTTCCTCCCGGACTTCCCGGAGCGCGGTCTGTTCCAGGGTCTCTCCGGCGTCGGGAGTGCCTTTGGCCAGGCTCCAGCGAACCGGTTCGCTGCGGCCGCACAACACGGTTTCTGGAACCCCGTCGTTTTCTCGGTAGACTACGCCTCCGGAAGATACAAGGCTCTTTACCCGGGGTCTAGATTTGCTTGCCATTCACCTCTCGCGGATTGGGCGCCGGTGGAAGACCTGCTGTCTGGCCTCCGCCGGAACTCCACTGATGGCCGTTAAAAGTTCCAAAGATTATGTCTGAGTAATTGTATGTCGCTGTAATTAGGGCAGTCAATTGGCCAGGTCGGGATGCAACGGCAGAGGTACCCTCTACGAGCCGCCGCCGATGGCCGGCACAAAGTGTATCTCGCTGGCTTCCTGGACTCGCTCCAGCAGGCCCATGCGGGCCACGTCGCCGTCGATGGCCACGGCCAGGTTGGGCCTGATTTGCCCGTCTTCCACCAAACGGTCTTTGATACCGGGGTAGAGCTCTTCGAGCCCGTCGATAATCTGCCGGACATTGCGCCCCGCGCAATCGACTTGCTTGATGCCCCCGGTCAAGGGCTGAAGCATGGTGGGAATATAAACTGTCGCCACTGTCCCCGCTCCTTGGTGTGCTCAGTCTGGCTTTTGATTCCCTATCATGTTTGAAGGCACGACGTTGCAGTCACCATTTAGCCGGATTCCTACCTCTCAGGTTATCGCCCCACTGGCCGGTATTCAACCCCGGCGGCGCCCTGCACCGGTACAAGCGGATACCAGTAGTCCGGCAGTAACGCCCCTCAAGTTAAGGGGCAGCCCCCCGGTTGAAAGCGAGGCTGCCCCAAAATGGTTCATTAGACCAGGCTCGATCGACCGGGCCAGGCTAGGAGCCTTTTTGCTGCTCCCAGGTGGCCTCTAGGATTTTCCCGGGGGTCATGGGGAGGCTGAGCATCCGGATTCCGGTTGCCTCTTTAATCGCGTTGCCAACTGCGGCCATGGGGGGCACGATGGGTACCTCGCCAACCCCGCGTACCCCGTAGGGGTGGCCGGCGTTGGCCACTTCGACGATCACTGTGTCGATCATCGGCAGGTCCAGCGACGTCGGCATGCGGTAGTCCAAGAATGTGGGGTTCATCATGCGGCCGTTGTCGTCGAAGAAATACTCTTCGTTCAAGGCCCAACCGATCCCCTGGGCCGCGCCACCCTGCATTTGGCCTTCGACATAGCTGGGATGGACGGCCTTGCCGGCGTCCTGGACGGCCGTGTAGCGCAGGACTTCCGTCTTCCCTGTTTCCGGGTCCACCTCGACGTCGGCGATATGTACAGCGTAGGAGTTGCCTTCGCCGGCCGGGTCGACGTTGGAACTTCCCGCAACGGTGCCGCCAGTGGAGGCGAGTTGGCGCGCTAGGTCCTTGAACGAGAGCCGCAACTCTGGGTCGGACTTGTGGTGGACTGCCCCGTTGGTGTATTCCACGTCGTCCTCTGAGGTATCCCAGATCTTGGCGGCCCGTCCGACCAACTGGCTGATTATCTGTTCCGAGGCCTCGATTGCGGCCAATCCGGTGGCGAAGGAGGTACGGCTGCCGCCGGTGATGAAGGTGTAGCCGATGGAGTCGGTGTCGACTACTGTCGGCTTCACGTCTTCGTAGGCAATACCCAGTGTCTCGGCAGTCTGCTGGGCGATCGAGGCTCTGGTGCCGCCAATGTCCACCGAGCCCATGATCAGGCTGACGGTGCCGTCGAAGTTGACCGTGATCACACAACTGGACTGGAAACCCCGGTTCATCCAGAACCCGGCGGCGACGCCGCGGCCATGGCGTGCTCCACTGAGCGGGGTCTTGTAGTGGTCGTGATTGCGGGCCGCCTCCAGGCATTCGACGAAGCCGATGCGGCGGGCCACCGGACCTTCGATGCGGCGGGTGCCCTCCTTGGCGGCGTTCAGCAACCGGAACTCGATGGGGTCCATCCCCAACTGTTGGCAAACTTCGTCCACAACTGTCTCGACGGCGAAGGCCGCCTGAGGAGAACCCGGAGCGCGGTAGGCTGCGGTCTTGGGCTTGTTGACGACTACGTCGTAGCCGTCGATCTTGCCGTTTTCGACGTCGTAACAGGCGAAGGCGCAGGTCGAGGCCTGCATCACCGGAGAACCGGGATAAGCCCCGGCGTCCATGGCGATGTCGGCTTGGACCGCTGTCATGCGGCCGTCGTTCTTGGCCCCTATTTTGACTTTCATCCACGAACCGGGCGCCGGGCCAGAGGCCTCGAAAACCTCGCTCCTGGTCATGAGTTGCTTTACCGGAGCGCCCGCCTTCTTGGAAAGCAACGCAGTGAAGGCGTCCAGGTAGGCAGTAATCTTTCCGCCGAACCCGCCGCCGATTTCCGTGGGAGTAACCTTGATCTTGGATACCGGCATTTGGAGCACATCGGCCACGGCGCTACGGACGGCGAAGGCGCCTTGAGTGCTGGTCCAAAGGTTCAGCTGGCCGTCACTGTTCCAGATGGCAGTGGAGTTATGCGGCTCGATATAGCCTTGATGGACGGAGGCGGTGGTGAATTCTCGTTCGATAACGACATCTGCTTGGGCGAAACCTTGTTTGATGTCGCCCTTTTCGTAGCTCAAATGCGCGGCGATATTGCTGGGTTTATTTGAGGTTTTTCCCATGGAAGAGGTGCGCAAGTCTTCGTGCAGCAAGGGCGCTCCGTCCTTCATCGCCTCCCGAACGTCGACCACCGACTCCAACTCTTCGTAGTCCACGGCAATGAGGGCCAGCGCCGACTCGGCTATATGGGGGTTGACGGCGGCGACGGCCGCCACCGGGTGGCCTTTGAACAGGACTTTGTCGCTGGCCAACATGTGGTCGGATGCGAACTTCAACCTGGCGTAGTCAGCGCCGAGAGCCTCTCTAGACAAAGAGGCGAAGGGGAGGTCTTTGGCCGTGACCACGGCTCTGACCCCGGGAAACGCTTCCGCCTTGGAGGTGTCGATGGACTTGATACGGGCATGGGGGTGCGGGCTGCGCAGCACCTTGGCATGGAGCAGGCCGTTCAGTTGGACGTCTGCCCCGTACTGGGCCCGGCCGGTTACCTTGTCGACACCGTCGGGTCGCACCGGGCGTTTGCCAATGACGTTGTATTCGACTTCGGACAAGACTTGATTTGAGGTCACTTGCTACTCTCCCCTATATTCGAAAGGCGGCCCAATCCTGAGCCGCCTCTCTGATTACCTGTGTAGTTTGGCGCCGCTTTACTTGGCTTTACTGACCTGTAACACGGCCCGGACGATCTTGTCGTAGCCGGTGCAGCGACAAAGGTTTCCCGCCAGCCAGTGGCGAATGCGGCCTTCATCCGCGTCCGGTTCGGCGTCCAGAAGGGACTTGGAGGCCAACAGGAAACCTGGGGTGCAGATACCGCACTGGAGGGCGGCGTTTTCTAAGAACGACTGCTGCAATGGGTGCAGGCCTTCTGGCGTGGCCATCCCCTCGATGGTGGTGATCTCCCTACCCTGGGCCTCTACGCCCAAGACCAGGCAGGAGTCGACAATGCGGCCGTCCAGAATCACGGTACAGGCGCCGCAGTTTCCGTCGTTGCACCCTTCCTTGGTCCCGGTCATGCCCAATACGTCGCGTAGGACTTCCAACAGACTCTGGCGAGGCTCGCACAGAAAGTTGGTGTCCTCACCGTTGATCTTGGCTTGAATGTGCGTTACTCCAGGCATCTTAGCTACTCCTCGCCCGTTCAATGGCGTTATTCAGAGTGCGGCGGGTCAATACTCCGATGAGATGGGTCCGTTGGCGGATCGTCCCGCGCATGTCGTTGATGGGTTTGGCGGCGGCCATCGCCTTCTCCGAGGCCTCTTGAATCGTCGCCTCAGATACGGGCTTGCCGGCCAAGCTGTCTCCGGCGTCTTTGGCGAACACCGGCGTCGGCGCTACGGAGGCCAGGGCGATACGGGCGGACACGAAGTTCTGGCCGGAGCCGTCTAATACCACGTGGCTGCCCACCCCGGCGACGGCGATGTCCATCTCGTTTCTCGGAATGAACCGTTGGTAGTTGGTGCCGGAGTGCGCCTGAGGCGCTGGGAACGCAATGGAAACTAGCATTTCTCCAGGCTGCAACTGGTTCTGGCCGGGTCCGGTGCAGAACTCCTCGGCGGCTACCTGCCGGGTCCCGCTGGAACTGGCGATGTTGCAGACCCCGCTTAGCGCGATGATCGGTGGGATGGCATCGCCGCTGGGAGCGGCGTTGCAAAGGTTGCCGCCGATGCTGGCCCGCCCTTGAATTTGGATTCCGCCAATTAGGCCGGCGGAATCAATCAGGCCGGGGTACGCCTTGGCGACCTGCTGGTTCTCGTAGATGCGGTAGCACGGAACGGCCGCGCCCAACACGAGGCCCTTCTGAGAATCGTAGGAGAGCTCGTTGAGTTCCGGGATGCCTTTTGCGTCGACCACAACGTCGGCAGTGCGGCGACCTGCGCGCATCATTACGAGAATGTCGGTGCCGCCAGCGATCAATCTGGCCCGGTCTCCTTTTGAAGCCAAGACTGTCAGAGCTTCAGCAAGGGTCTTCGGACTTACGAAATCAAAATCTTCCAATTGGACACCTCCTGCGGATTGGAATTATAGCATCACCATTGCGGCGGTCAAGCTGTAGAATACAAGGCCGGTTCCAGCGCGGTTACAGCTAGGGCCACGAGCCTGCGGCAGGTGGACAAACTAAATCGGGATTAACACCATACTAGAATGATGACACAGGACCGGGCCAACACCCGAAGCCAAGGCGTCGACTCAATGGCCACCAACGCCATGGAGCTATTGCTTAGGCGCGACCGGCTGGTAGTCGTCGCGGGCGTCTTGGCGGTGGCGGCGGTTGCTTGGGCCTACATCATTTACCTGGACCGGTCCAACGGTGGCATGGGAATGGGGATTGCCTCCGCCAACATGAGGTCATGGAGCCCGGCGGACTTCGGGCTGATGTTCTTGATGTGGGCGGTGATGATGACCGCCATGATGGTTCCCACTGCAGCACCGATGATTTTGCTCTTTGTGAACGTCAACCGCAAACGTCGGGAGAAGCAGCAACCCTACGTTGCGACCACCGTCTTTTTGGCCGGTTACGTTATCGTGTGGAGCGGTTTCGCTGGGTTGGCGACGCTTGGCAACTGGGGGCTACACCAAGCCTCTTTGATGTCTTCCATGATGGGAGAGAGCACCAGTTCGTATCTCGGAGGCGGACTGCTTCTGGCCGCAGGCGTGTTCCAATGGAGTCCATTAAAGTACGTCTGTCTCAGCCACTGCCGTTCACCCATTGGGTTCGTTATGTCAAGCTGGAGGGACGGCAGCGGAGGGGCATTGCGCATGGGACTGGAGCACGGCGCATTCTGCCTGGGCTGCTGCTCGGTCTTGATGACGCTGCTATTCGTCCTGGGAGTGATGAACCTGCTGTGGATCGCGGGCTTGGCTGCTTTCGTGTTGGCCGAAAAGATTGCCCCAATGGGGGAGCGCGTCAGCCGCGCCACCGGCATGCTGCTTGTGGGGTGGGGCGCTTGGGCAATGTTAGGCCGCGCAATCCAGGTGTAGCCCGTCCGGCCTATTGCGCCACCCAACCGCCATCCACAGTCATGGTGTGCCCGGTGACAAAGGAGGCGGCATCTGATGACAGCCACACCACGGCCGCAGCGATTTCATCGGGGCTCCCCATCCGTCCGACCGGCTCCATCTCAACCATCTTCTCTTCATTAAATTCCGGGTTCAGCTCGAGAAAGCGTTCGATCATGGGGGTCCGAATGGCGCCCGGACATACGGCGTTGACCCGGATGCCCCGTCCGGCGTTTTCCAAAGCCGCAACTTTGGTTAGACCATTCACACCGTGCTTGCTGGCAACGTAGGCTGGCTGCCTCCGTATGCCAACCAGTCCCGCTACGGACGCTGTGTTTACGATGGTCCCGCCGCCTTGCCGGAGCATCTGAGGAATCTCGTACCTCATGCACAGCCAGACACCCTTGAGGTTGATGCCCATGACGGCATCCCATGCGTCCTCAAGGTATTCGTGAGTCTGCGCTACGGCTCCCTCGATCCCGGCGTTGTTGTGCGCGCAGTCCAGCCGTCCGTAGGTCTCGACCGCCGTGTTGACCAGCGCTTCCACCTGATTGGCTGCCGCCACATCAGTTCTAACGAAGATGGCTTCACCGCCGGAGTCCTGAATGATGCGTACCGTTTCTTCACCGCCATCAACGACAACGTCGGCAGCAACGACCTTAGCGCCTTCTCTGGCAAAGGCCATCGCTGACGCCCGGCCGATTCCCGAACTGGCACCAGTGACCAAAGCTACTTTGCCCTCTAAACTGCCCGGCATGCTTTTACCTCCCTTGGTTCAATTAAATAGCTGGTAGGCTCAACAGTCCGCGCCGAGCGACTCCAATATCCGGTCAACCGCCGTAATCAAGGTTCCGCTGGATAATACTTTTTGCGAGGTTGTTTCCGACCTGTCTAAATCCAGCGAGGTACCGCGACGGGAGGCTTCGCAAATGCGGTCCAGCGCCCGATTCCACGGCCCAGAGCTTTCGAGACCCCCATCGGCTGTGCCCTTGGGGAGTGCGATGGTCAATACCTCAGTTGAGCTTGGGCTGGCGATCAAAGCCAGAACCGGAAGACTTTTCCAAGTAAGCGCCAGCTCGGACAAAAAGGAAAAGAGAGTGGTCGAGGTACCATGTTGACCGAAAATAACCAGGTGGTGGAACCCCGCGCCTAGTTCTTCGAAGGACGAACGGTAGCGGCGGAACACATCGTGGGAGTCTCGGTCTTCTCCGGATACCAGGAAGGCGGCGTAGATTGGGAAACTCCCTTTCTCCGCGGTAGAGAGACCTGATTTCCAGCGCACCAGCTTGTCCAAGTCGTGGCTATTGGCATCGCTGGCGGCCTGGTCCCTGTTATTTTCATCTATTTTCATCGGCCGGTTCGCTCACGTTGTTAGCCGTGGTCGTCGAACTGGAGCAGGATACCGTCGGGGTCGAAGACGAAGATGCTGCTGACCCGGCCGTCTGGGGCGGTGAAAGCCTCCAGCGGCGCCGCCATCTCGACGCCTTTGGAGACCAGTTCTTCCGCCAACGCTTTTACGTCGGGGACGGTGAACGACAGGTGGCTGATGCCGACTTGGTCCAGCTTTATCGCGGACCCGTCGCTATCTTCCCCAGGGTGAGAGGTCAGCACCAATGAAGGAGCAGTTTGGCCTGGGCCGTAGCGCACGTGGACGGTGCGGCGTGTCTTGCGGGGGTGCTTATAAACGCTGGGGAGGCCGCCGGTGGTCGTGTCTTGCACCTCGTCGAAGTCCACCCGCATACCCAGAATGTCGCGGTAGAAGATCACAGATCGGTCCAAGTCGCGCACACAGACGGCGATGTGAGATACACCAGTAGCGTACATGATGCTCCATTTCTTAGGATGGATTGGGAAAGATCGAGGAAGAATTGGGCGGTTGATTCATCCTAAGCTTGCGTGGTGGGGTTGTCAAAAAGGCGGGACTGGGTTTAGCCAGATGAACCCTTCTCCAGCGGTTTTAACATGGCGTAGATGACGTCGTTGATGGGCGTGGGAACTCGGGCGGCTCTGCCGGCCCGGACCACCGCACCGTTCAGTGCTTCAAGCTCGAGGGGTCGTCCCGCCATGACATCCGAATGCATCGAGGCCCGAAGGTCGGCTAGGTTGTTGTCGATATACGACACCGTTTCGTTATAAATCTCTGGCGCGAGATTTACCCCGTTGGCCCGGCCTACCGCCTCGATCTCCCGGAGACATCCAAGCACGACTTCGCGCCACTCTGGGCGGGGCATTAGCTCCGATAAGGTCTGCCGGGCCACCGAGGTGACCCCGGCCATGGTGGCGATGAACAAAAACTTGCTCCACAGCCCGGCGCGGATATCGGTGCTGAGTTCGCCAGGAATACCGGCCGCCGTTAGGTTCTCCAGAATTGCCCGGCAGCGAGAGGACTCGCTGCCGTCGACCTCTCCGAACACAATCCTGACCACGTTACCAGCCTGACGGACGACGCCCGGCGCGAGCCTCTCTGCCTCGATATAGGCCGCTCCGGGCAGAACCTTGTCGTCGCCCAAAGCCCGGGCGGCATCTTGGTAGCTGTCGATCCCATTCTGCAAGCACAGGACACTTGTGTCTGTCCCAATTAACGGGGACATTCCAATTATCGCCTGTTCGTTCTGATAGGTCTTTACGTTCAGCAAGACGAGGTCCACCGGGCCAATGGTTGTTGGGTCGTCGGTTGCGGGGCAGTGGACCGTGAACTCCTCATCGTCGCGTACTACCCGCAGTCCGTTGGCCCTGATGGCCTCTAGGTGGGCGCCCCGGGCGATCAGGGACACATCGTTACCGGCGCGGGCCAGCATTCCGCCGAAGTAGCCGCCGGTGCTGCCCGCTCCCATCACCGCAATTCGCATCGGCCCGACCTCCGTCAACACGTAGTTGGAATAAATATTCCGTGATAGTTACTGATATTTCAGGGAGCTTTCGCGAGCAACATACTGGATGCCGGCATGGCGTGCAACTCTTACCCGCAGACAGCGGGCCGAGGCCTCTTTTCTTGACGCTGGTCCCGATTCTCCTTATCCTTTGGATGGCATTCGCCAGGAGGCATATCAGGAGCGTCAGATGTCCCAGCAACAGCCGCCGCCAATCCCTGCGCCCGCACCCCAGCCCGAATCAGATTTCTACTGGGAGAAATGCAAAGAAAGTGAGTTGTGGCTTCGGCACTGCAAAGCCTGCGACTCGGCCTACTTTTATCCCCGGGATATCTGCCCGGAATGCTTCTCGAGGGATACCGATTGGGTGCAGAGCAGCGGTAAGGGGACCGTGCATACATTCGCCATCGTGCATCGGGGCCCAACCCCGCCTTTTCGCGAAAGGGCTCCATACATCCCCGCGATCGTCGAGCTAGCGGAAGGCGCTAGTACTCAGTCAACCTAATTGTTGGCAGGATAGAGATGGTGACGCTTGACTCGGGCGTCCACAGTGGAGAATCTCCAGTCAATGGTTGCTCCGGCTTGGTTTCGTTCTGCCTCCAGGGCCGCGATCTCGCCACTCAAAGTCTCTTCATCGGCAATACGCCGGCGCAGGACTCGCCTGGCCAAGACACTGAACTCGATCTCTGCCATGTTGAGCCAACTACCGTGCTTGGGAGTGTAGTGAAACTCCAAGCGTTTGCGTATTCGCCTAGCCTCCTTGGGCTCGAAGGTTTCGTAGAGGGAAGCTGGTTTGTGGGTGTTGAGGTTGTCCAGCACCACCCGGATCTTCTCGGACGCTGGGTAAGCTTCATCGGCCAGCCACCGCATCTGCTGAGCGAAGTCCACCATGGTACGACGTTCGGTCACTGCCACATGCCTCCAGCCCGCCAGGGGCTCGCACAGCATGAACAGGTTTCGGGTGCCATTGCGCTGGTACTCGTAATCGTATCGCTCCCGTCGTGCCGGCTTGGGCGGGATCGGAGACCTCTTTTCCGCCAGCAACTGCTTGGAGGTCTCGTCGAAACAGACCACCGGGCGCTCTGGGTCATAGGGTTCCGCGTAAAGGTCCAGCACATCCTCCATACACGCCACAAACTCGGCGCTCACCTGGGGAATACACCACTCCTTCTTCTGCCACGGCTTGAGACTGTTTTTTTCAACCGCTTGCGAATTCCCTCGTGGGACATGGAGGGCGCCAGCCCCAACTCCACCACCTTGTTTGCCAGGAGCCGCAGGGTCCAGTGGTCATGGCCTGGAGGGGCCTCGCTGCACGCCAGGGCAATCAGGTGCGCTTCCCCCCGCTCATCCAGTTTGGTCGGATGTCCTGGCCGAGGATCTTCCTCCAAGGCCCGCTTCAGTCCTCCCTCCAGGTACCGCCGCTTGGTACGGCACACCGTACCCGCAGACGTGTCCAGCGCCTCCACGATGCGCATCACCCCCCAGCCCGTATCTGCCTTTAGCAGAATACGGGCTGGGGCAACCTTTCGCGCTGGGCTCTTTCCCCCGCCTCAACTGTCTTCAAGGAGCCCGGATGTCTCTCGAAGGGAAAGTGGCTGTTGTAACCGGTGGCAGCCGGGGCATCGGCCGGTCTATTTGCTTGGCGCTGGGGGCCGCAGGCGCTAAGGTGGTCGTCGCGTCCCGGACCGAAGTCGACAGTTCTAACGATTCCGCCTTCCCCAAATACGCGGCTGGCACGATAAACGACACCGCCCAGGAAATTGCTCTCTCTGGAGGCGAAGCGTTGCCGGTCCCGTGCGACGTTTCCAGTGCGGACGACCTACAAGCGCTGGTGTCGAAAACGCTGGACCATTTCGGACGCATCGATATCGCCATTTCCAACGCCGGGGTCGATTGCGAGTCGCCTGTACCGGAGTTGGACCTAGAACTGTTGGACCGGTGCATCGCCGTAAATATCCGTGGGCCCATCCTGTTGTGCAAATATGTGCTGCCAGCCATGTTCACTCAAAAGCGCGGCGGTTCGATCTTCTGTGTGACCTCGGGAGCGGCACTTGGTTACCGGGAGGGCCGCGTGGGCTACTCCATGAGCAAGGCCGCCCTAGACCGGGCGTATCTGAGTCTGGCGGAGGAAGTCCGCGAGCACGATATCGCGGTGAACGTCCTTAGTCCGGGGCGGGTGGATACCTGGATGAACCGCAACGGGGACTGGCCCGGCACCGGCCACATACCCATGGTCCAACCGGACGAGGTCGCGGCCCCAGCAGTATGGCTGGCCGGAGTAAAGGCTCATGAGTTTACCGGCCAACGGGTTGAACGGGCCGAGTTTGGCGTGTCTTGGGGGCCGGGAATTCCAATTCCTTGATGGTGAGACGGGGAGTAAAAGGGGGCCGCCGCCATGTTTCCGGAACTCGTCTACTTAATAGATTCGAAATTTAAGAGAGGGAAAGATGACTACAGCGAGAACCGCCATGCAAGAAGTATCGCCCAAATTGGCTGAGCTGAGCGCCGATGTACTCTTCGGCGACGTTTGGGAACGTCCGGGACTGTCAAAACGGGACCGGAGCCTCATCACTGTGGCCAGCCTAATTGCTCTATACCGGACTGACCAGTTGCGCGGGCACCTTGGCCGGGCCCTGGACAACGGCGTGACCCGGGACGAGATCGCTGAAGTCATCGCCCATATGGCGTTCTACGGCGGTTGGCCCACGGCGGCCAACGCGTCGCTGGTGGCCAAAGAAGTGTTCGACGCAAGGGGAAGCTAACCCACTCCAGCCCCCTAACCCAGTCGCAACAGATTCCGGCATTGACCGGCGATTCCGGCATTGACCGGCGATTCCGGCATTGACCGGCGATTCCGGCATTGAGAGGAAAACGGCATGCCAAAAATAACCGGCTCCAAGTTCATGGCCGATATGTTGCAGGCCTACGGCGTTACCCATGTCTTCGTCGCGCCGGCGATCCTGCGCCAGGCGTTGATGGAAATGGACCTGATCGGGATCAAACGCGTCGTCACCCACGGGGAGAAGGCTGCCGCCTATATGGCCGACGGGTACGCCCGGGCCTCGAACCGGCCTGGGGTATGCATGGCCCAATCGGTGGGAGCGGCCAACCTGGCGGCGGGGTTGCAGGACGCCTACCTTGGCCTGTCTCCAGTCATCGCTCTCACCGGCCATAAACGGCACGACGAGCAACACCGGAACGCCTATCAGGAGATCGAGCATTCCAAACCGTTCTCTTCGGTCACCAAGTTCAGCGCCGTAGTCGACGATGTTGAACAGTTGCCCCGGTTGCTCCGACAGGCATTCCGTGAGGCCACGACGGGTGCAACGGCGCCGGTGCACTTGGACCTCCAAGGGATGGCTGGCGATGTGGTCGCCGAGGCCGAAACCGACCTGGAAGTGCTACTGGAGGAATCGTTCACTCGTCGGCCTGCGTTCCGTCCCGAAGCCGACCCCGAAAGCGTACGCCAGGCCGCTCGCGTTTTATCCGCTGCCCAGCGCCCGGTCATTATCGCTGGCGGCGGTGTGACCGCATCCCAGGCTCAGCGGGAGGTAGTGGAGCTGGCGGAAATGCTTTCGATTCCGGTGGCCACCTCGTTGAATGCCAAGGGAGCGATCCTGGACGACCATCCGCTGGCCGTTGGCGTGGTTGGCTCTTATTCTCGGTGGTGCGCCAACAGAGTGGTCTCCGAGGCCGACTTGGTGCTGTTCATCGGCAGTCATACAGGCAGCCAGGTGACCAACGAATGGAAAGTCCCCGCGCCGGGAACCCCGGTGATCCAGATCGACATCGATCCTTCTGAGCTTGGCCGGAGCTACCCCACCCAAGTCGCTCTTCACGGCGACGCCAAGGCCACGACCCGTCGCCTCATCGAGGCGCTGGAGCCCATCGGCAGCCGTGGCGGGTGGGTTGCTCGCGTCCAGCAATTGGTTCGAGAGTGGCGAGAGGACGTTGCCCCAAGGGCCAATTCCGAGGCGGTCCCGATCATACCGGAGCGGCTCTGCACCGAGATAACCAAGTTTTTGCCGTCGGACGCAATGCTGGTCGCCGATACCGGGCACGCCGGAATCTGGACCGGGAGCATGGTTGATTTCAACCACCCTGGCCAGGAGTACATACGCTGCGCCGGCTCCCTGGGGTGGGGCCTTTCGGGAGCGATGGGCGCCAAGTGCGCATTGCCTGACCGGCCGGTTTTGTGTTTCACCGGCGACGGTGGGTTCTGGTACCACATATCCGAGTTGGAGACGGCCGTCCGAAACAATATCAATGTTGTGACGGTGGTCAACAACAACAGCGCCTTGAGTCAGGACAGCCGGGGCGACCTGCGTTACTACGAGGGCGTAACCGGCGGCAACCCTGACGATCTGTGGCGTTTCACTGACGTCGACTTTGCCAAGGTTGCCGAGTCCATTGGTTGCTTCGGCATCCGGGTGGAGCGGCCCGGCGACATTCAAAGCGCCTTGGAACAGGCCTTCGCCTCGGGCCGGCCGGCGGTGGTAGACGTAGTCACCGATCCACATGACAGCCTGGCCCCCGTGCCGTGGAGCCCATAACCGCTGGAGTCTGTGTGACTAGCGGACGGCTTCCAGGAACTCCCGAGCGGCAGCGTAGTTGCGGGCGCCACCACGTCGGATCGGCGGGACCAAGTAGACGTTGTGTAATCCGGCGGCCTGGAATTCGGCGTAGAGCTCCAAAGCCAGGTCTACCCCGGAACGGCCATTTTCAAGATCGCTCCGTGCCGATTCCGGCACCGAGCTGAATATCACCCCGTCCCGTTCCAATATCTGTAGCCCGAAAAACACCGGTACCGGCGGGTTTCCGCCCGCCTGCCTGGAATAGGCTTCCAGGTATCGAGTTGCTTCTTCCGCGCTGAAGATGGGCTGCGTCATCAAGAACTGAGCTCCGGCGCGCACCTTGCGGGCCGCCAACGCAGCCTCGGACTCGACGCCGCGTGACAGGTCGACTGTTCCTCCGATACAGAAGGCGGTGGCGGACCGCAACTCGCTCCCCCTAAAATCCAACCCCTGGTTCATCTGTGCGATTGCCGCGATCAACTGAGTGGGAACGTAATCATCCACCGGCGAGACCGTTTCCAAGTCGCGTTGACTAAATGGGTCTCCTCGGACTATCACCACGTTTTCCAGCCCCAATAGCTGCGCGCCCAAGAAAAGCGACTGCGTCGCCAGTCTGTTCATATCCCTGGTGGCCAGCGTGAAGACGACGTCGTTAGCAGTTTGCTGTCTAATGGCTGCGGCCAGCATAGCTGAGTTAGTGCGGACAGCCCGGCCCGGGTTGTAGGCCACCGATATGAAATCCGCACTTATCTTGGCTTGCTCGACGACGGCCGGATCGCCGGAACGAGGAGGAGAAAAGTCGCAAATGAAGCAGGCGCGGCCGGTGGCTTCGTAACAGCGGTCGGTGACTCTAGCCACGAGACCTAGTTGATCACTTCGTCGCGGTAGCTGCGAAAGAGGTCGATGGATTTTTGTTCCGAGAGTCCAACGAAGTAGCGGTAGCCCATGATGTACTCGACCACGTCCCGGACCAGCATTAACAGATTGTCGCGGGGCTCGGTCAGGTGGTACAGACTGTCCACCCCGTCTTCCAACCCGACGTAGAGGGTGTCTTCCAGGAGCAATGAATCCTTGGTTTCCATATCCATTCGGGACATCCACCGGGCGAAGACGAAGGGGAGACCGGTCAAGCGGTGCCATTCCTCTCCCAAATCGTACCGATGGGAATAGCCTCGCATCCCCCTCCTACGCCGCAGTGCCGCATCCCCCGATATAACCATGCCATCGTGTTCGTCCTGCAAAGTCACAAAGTCGATTGAGTGCACCTGGTATTTCTTGGCCAGCAATACTTGAAGGAGTTGGACCGTCGTGGGATCGACCTCGGCGGCAGCGACCCTCCCGCCTTCCATTTCTTCAATGGGCTTCTTGCAGTAAAAAAGATTGCTTGCGGAGCGAGCGGCGGCCAAGCAGAAGCCGGACACCGGTGCGGCGTAATCCTCCATCTCGAAGCTATCGGTCAAAGGTACAGGGCCTCCGTCTATTTCCCCGTCCTTCATGGCTTGGGCAACAAGATTTTGCTCAACATTATGAAGTTCTAGACCGCGCCGTTCCATGTCTATGTAAAAAGGCTCGAAATTCAAGTGACCAACGCGGCCAACCTTTATCACCATATGTTTACACCACGTTTCCCATGGAAATTGTTAGCGTATTTGGAACTGGCAAGGCGCTAAGTGGGTGTCACTAAGAAACTATAATGCCGTGTATGAAACGAGGGGAGGGGATTTCGAAAATCAGGTAGCATCACCAGGGCGCCACCTAAACACTTGCCACGCTTCGCCGATTCTAGGCCCATTGAATTTCGTCGTCAAGCGAATGTTCGGGATGGATTTTTGTAGAAACAGGCGTAAAAATCGACCAATTTGACCAACAATAAGTCTAAATTTTCGACAATCGCGTAAATTTATTGTAAACTCTTGCGAAGGTATCAAATTGCGCCTCCTCATTTTCCTTTTAACAATGGGTTTGCTGGCAGTTTCCGCTTCAACGGCCGCCCTGGCCGACGAAGGGGATATCGATGTTATTGAAGCCAAGGCCGAAAGCCAGTTCCCTGATGGAATTCGTTTCTCCGTAATCGCAGAAAGCCCCGGCCTCATCGACGAGATTCGCGTCTTTTTTAAGAAGGTCGATCAATCTGACCGCTCCGCATACCGTTCTTTCGATTTCGTACCCGCCAACTCCGTCACCGGCGAAACATTGCTTCCGGCCAGCGGCGGCAACGACTATTTCCCTCCCGGCACCAAGATCGAGTATTCGTTTGAAGTCCGCGATAAAGCTGGCGGCGTGGTCCGTACCAATGAAGAAGAATTCGTCTACGAGGACAACCGGTTCGAGTGGCTAACCGTCGATGATGGCTTGATCACGGTCTACTACTACGGTGAATACGTAGAGGAACGGGCCAAGATCATATTGGAAGCGGCCGATGAGGCCCTGCAACGGATGTTGCCGGTCTTGGGGATAAACCCCACCGAACCCCTGCGGATAGTTTCGTATAACAACTACCGCCATATGTCGTCGGCACTGCCGTTCCGGTCGCAGGCCGTAAGAGAAGGATTGCAGACCCAGGGGATGGCCTTTAGCGACGAGCGTGTTTTATTGGTGCATGGGTTCGACCCGACGGTGACCGGTACGACCTCTCACGAGTTTGTCCATCTGCTGGTGGCCGAAGCCGCCGGCGGGACCAGTGCGGCAGTTCCGTCGTGGCTCAACGAAGGGCTTGCCGAGTACGGCAACATAGACCCTACCGACGACTACGACGCCGCGCTTCGGTACGGAATATTCACCCGCCGCGTTCGGCCGCTGTGGTTTCAGGGCGCCTTCGGGGGGACTCCCGAGGACATCATAATCGCCTACGGCCAAGGTCGTTCCGTGGTGCGATATATGATCCGGGAGTATGGCGAGCCAAGGATGGCCGAGTTGTTCCGGGCGTTGCAGCGGACCCCTGACATTGACCGGGCCCTCCTTGAAGTCTACGGGATGGACCAGTTCGGTTTGGACAGCGCTTGGCGTGAATCGTTGGGCCTAGACCCGCTGCCGTCCCCCGAAGAACTGGACGAGCAACTTCAAGCAACTACTGCAGACGAGGAGCCAGTGGCCGAGAACGACGGTGAGCCAGCTTCAGAGGCCGAGTCTGAAGAAGCTGCCGCGGCAGACTCGACGGGGGCGCCGCAGCCCGGTCCCGATGCCTCTGCCGAGGACGGAGGCGACGATGATGCTGACCCTGTTTCGCCAGGCGGATGCAGCGCCCCGGTACATGATGGCGGCGGTTCGATAGCCGCCAGCATGGGGATGCTGGCGCTGCTTGCCTCACCGGCCGGGTTGGTGATCCTCCCTGCTCTGCGGCGGCGGTGCCGATTCCTCTTTTCCTAGAACCAAGTTCCCGTTCCCGGTATATGTCTATGTCTAAAGGTCGGGTTCCGCCTTAACTTCTTCCCAAGGGTGGGTCTTGCCGGCCTTGATCTGCCTCATGCCTTCGCGTATTTGCTCCATCAGTTTGTCATCAGAAAGAATCTCGATCGTTTCTGACAGAGACTCGAATAGGTCCCAAGTCATGACAGCCAGAACGGGTTTGCCGTTTCTAGTTACTGGTATCACGCCTTGTCCCTGGGCCAGCCTCTCGGGCAATTGGGTTAGGATAGTCCGGGCATTTGTCAGGGAAACTCCCTCTCGCATTTCAAACACGGTAGTCATTGTCATTTCACCCTAGTTCGATTAGAGCAGCCCAAGCCTAGCAAGCCTCTCGGCCAAGGCATAGACCTCATCGCGGTCGCCTGCTCTTCGGATTCCGACGGCGCCCAAGATGACGACGGTATTGTCATCATCAATTCGGTAGACAATCCGGTAACGCTGTCCTACTGCCCGGCAACTGCGATACCCGACCATGAGTCCACCAAGCGGACTACCTTGCTTCTCGGGTTCTACTGCCAAGCCGTCGATTCGGGCCGCCAGTAACCGCCGAATCCTTCGGTCGCGGATGCGATTGAGCATCTCGATCGCGTTGCGGGTCATTTCTAGAACACATCAAGCGTGGTCTGACACAAGCGGGGTATGTGACTCGCAACATAGAGTTACAAGGGCTTCACCGGGAACCGTCCGTCGCTTCCGGCAGTCAATTTTACTTGTTCACTTCTCTGCGGGTTGGTACCTCTGTAGCGGCGCCGGATTCCGGCCTCCGCCGGAATGACGAATGGCCTTGTGAGGCCATGAAAATGACGATGACTGGTAACAAATCGTCCCCCTAGGAAAGGGGGACTACAGGGGGTTCGTCGCCTTGGGTCAGGCAAGCGTTGGACGCCCGAATTCCTCTCAATCTCCCCATTTCGAGGGGGGAGAGGTCTCGACTCTGAGCCAGAACCGGACCTCTATTTTCTGAGGAATGATGGCGTGAGTGCGGAGGGAAAGAAGGGCGCTAGCGGGCGCGAGGGTTGAAGGCGTCGTTGACGGCGTCGCCCAGCAGGTTAAAGGTGAACAACAGTACTGAGAGAGTGCCCACCGGGAACAGAAGTAGGTGCGGCTGGGACCGCAAGACCGAGATGCTGCCGTTCTCGAAGATCATGAGCCCCAAGCTGGGAACCGGCGGTTGGATTCCGATGCCCAGGAAGCTCAACAAAATCTCCGATCCGGCGACCCCGGCCAGGCCCGCCGACACCATCACGATCACCGGGCCCATAATGTTGGGCAAAATGTGACGAAAGAGTATCCGGGGAGTGCTGCTGCCGATGGACCGGGCCGCCTCGACGTATTGGTCCTCCCGTGCCTGTAGCACCTGACCGCGCACCAATCTGGCCATGCCGAACCAGGAAAAGATGGCCAAGGCCAGCGACAAAATAAAATAGTCCGCAATTCCCAAGCGCACAATATCCACGCCCAACGTGTCTTCCACGCCCCGCAACCAATCGACCATGGAAGGCCGCAGTGTGGCGACGATAATCAGCACTAGGAATAGGTCCGGGAAGGCGGATGTCACCTCCCCCACCCGCATGATCACTGTGTCGATCAGCCGACCGAAATAGCCGGCGATCAGGCCCAGAGAAACGCCCAATACCAGGCTGCCGGTGACGAGGGTGACCACCGTTATGATCACAGTGGTGCGCAAACCGTAGATGATGCGGGTTAGGATGTCCCTTCCCAGCCGGTCGGTGCCAAAGGGGTGCTGGATAGTGGGACCCTGTTTGGCGATGGCAAGGTTCT
This sequence comes from Dehalococcoidia bacterium, assembly GCA_965247605.1. Taxonomy (GTDB): domain Bacteria; phylum Chloroflexota; class Dehalococcoidia; order Lucifugimonadales; family UBA3495; genus VXOI01. Next base: position 420,530 of record CBDFHM010000012.1, read on the forward strand.
GATCGTTGTAGCCGTAGGGGGTGACCAGAGGCGCCAGCACTCCGGAACCGTACATTATAAAAATGATGGCAAGGCAAGTGACGCCGACTTTCTTGCGCAGTAAACGGTGTAAGGAAATCGTCCAGTAACTGCGGCCCGACTCACGCTGGCCCAACAATGTGGGTTGGGCCTCACTGCGCAGCATAACTGCCGCCCAACCGGATGCGTGGGTCCAGCACCGGGTAGATCAGGTCCACCAATAGGTTCGCCATAACGAACAGGGTGGTGCCGATAATGATGACTGCGTTGATAATCGGGAAATCCCGGGCGAAGATCGATTCGATAAAGAGGTTGCCGATCCCCGGTATTCCGAAGAACCGCTCCACGATGAACGAAGTGAAGGCGATGCCGGCCAGAGAGAACCCCAACGAAGTGACCACCGGGATCATGGCGTTACGCAGGATATGACGCCGGCGCACCAGCCCTTCGGTCAGTCCCTTGGCGCGGGCGGTGCGCACGTAGTCTTGGTTGATGACCTCCAAGGTGCTGGCCCGCGTGAGCCTGGTGATAATAGCGATTCCGGGAACCCCCATGGCGATAGCCGGGAGAACCGTGGTGGTACTGAAAAACCCGTCCCACCCGTGTGTCGGTAATATGTCCAACTTCAGGGCAAAAACCAATAACAGGACGGGGGCGGTCAAGAAAACAGGAATTGACTGGCCGAGGAGAGTGGCGAAAACGGAACTAGTGTCCCAAAGAGTGCCCTGCCGCATGGCTGCAAAGAGACCGACGGGGATGCCGATACCTACAGAGAGGATCAACGCCGCAATATTCAATTGGGCGGAGATCCACATCTTTTTCTTGAGGAGCTCTCCCACCGTGCGGCCGCGGTATTTGAAGCTTTCGCCAAAGTCGCCTTGGGCTACATTTTTCACGTAGCGACTGTATTGGACGAAGATATTGTCGTTAAGTCCCCGCTGGTCCCTGATCCGCTCGACCACCCGGGGGTCGGAGTGTTGCCCCATCAACACCTGCACCGGGTCCCCAGGCCCAAAGCGGCCTAGGATGAAGGTGATGAACGAGACGATCAGCAGAATGGCGGGCAACCACGCCAACCGCCGGACGATGTAGGTGCCCACTGTTGCTGCCGGCTCCTACTCGTCCGAAAGGAATACGTGCCTGAGGCGAGGGATGATCAGAGGGGTTTGGAAATAGTCGTGGACGTTGGGCTTGACCAACGTGTAACGCTCACCGCTGTACCACAGGGGAATCCAAGGAGCGTCGTCCAAAATCATTTGTTCAATCTCGTTGTAGATAGCGAATCGGGCAGTATCGTCGGTCTCCACCCTTGCTTCCAGCAGCAGCCGGTCAACCTCGGGGTTGTTGTAGTTGGTATGGTTGTTGCTGCTGTCGCTGTAGAACAAGATATCCAGGAAGTTTTCCGGGTCGGGGTAGTCAGCAATCCAACCGATGTCAAACATCTGGAATCGCCGCTTGTGCAGGTCTTTGAGGAACGTCGCGAACTCCGTCTGTTGGAATTCCGCCGAAATACCCAGATTCCTTTCCCACATTTGAAGAACGACTTCCATGTCCAAACTGACATTGGCGCCGAAGCTGCCGGCCGTTGTGATGGTAATAGGCGGGAAGCTATCCAGATCGTCGCCGTACTTGGACTGCTTGAGTAGCTCTTGGGCCCTCACCGGGTCGAAACTGTACCCTTCAACGTTGGAACTGAACCCTGGGAATCCCGGAGGTAGAATGCCGCTTGCGGGCACTACCTGGTCACCTAACACAATTGTCGCGATTTCCTGTTTGTCGATGGCAAGGTTCAGGGCCTGACGCACCTTGGGGTCGTCCAAAGGCGGCTCGTTCACGTTCAGACCGATGTACTGGATGCTGAAGGACGGCGCCGCCTTTTTGAGTTCGGGGTAAAGGCTGTTGGTGGGGTCCAGAAGGCGGTCCAAGTCGGCCAGGCCCACTCCGGCGATATGAATCTCGTCGTTCTCGTACATGAGCATAGAGGTGCCGCCGCTGAGAATGAATTCCACCTCGTCCAGTTTGGCCGGGCCCAGGTGATAAGTGTCGAAGCGGCTGAGCAACAGGGTTTCGCCCACTTTGTACTCGCTCAAATGGAACGGTCCGGTGCCGTTGGGCTGCCGGAACCAGTTCCTGGGGTCGGCCTCGATATTCTCCCGGTCCAAGATGAACGCCGTCGGGTAGGTGAGCTTGGCTAGAAAATAGGATTTGGCCTCGTCAATGGTGATCTCGATGGTCTGATCGTCGATCACTCTTACCCCGGCGATGGTCCGGGCATCTCCATTTAGCTTTTCGTCGACGCCTACGATGTCGCCCAGGTACTGGTCCACCACTGGGGACTCGGTTAACGGGTTGGTGGCCCTCTCCAGCGACCAACGTACGTCTTCAGCAGTTACCTGCTTTCCGTTGTGGAATTTAGCGTCGGGACGCAACCGGAAGGTATAGACCCGGCCATTGTCGCTGGTGTCCCAACTCTCTGCGAGGTCAGCGACCACGTTTAGGTCGGTATCGATGGTAACCAGGCCGCCAAACACCTCTACGATTATTTGCGCCGAGGTGGCGTCGGTGGTTAGGTGAGGGTCAAGAGTCGGAGGGTCGATGAACAACCGCACCAGCCGTCCGTCTTCGGTGGCAGCGCCTTCAGAAGCGGTGTCGCCGGCGGCAGGAGCAGCGGTCGTCGGTGCGCTGGCGGATGTTGACGATTCGGTCGACGCCGGTGAAGAGCTTTCGGATGAGCTGCTTGACCCGCCGCCGCACGCGATCGCCAGGAAGAGAATACCGAAAATAACAAGAAGGGGCTTCCAACTCATGGTGCCGTTCCTCACGCCCCCAAACAAGATGGAACCAAGTGCGAATATGGGGGTCGCCTGTAATTAGATGGATGATTGCTGGAAATAGGTACAGTGCTTCCGACTAATAACCCTTGTATTCTAGTTAACAATGTTGCCCTATTTCAATGGAATGTCTGTGGGGAATGTCTGTGGGGAATGTCTGTGGGGAATGTCTGTGGGGAATGTCTGTGGGGAATGTCTGTGGGGAATGTCTGTGGGGAATGTCTGTGGGGAATGTCTGTGGGGAATGTCTGTGGGGAATGTCTGTGGGGAATGTCTGTGGGGAATGTCTGTGGGGAATGTCTGTGGGGAATGTCTGTGGGGAATGTCTGTGGGGAATGTCTGTGGGGAATGTCTGTGGGGAATGTCTGTGGGGAATGTCTGTGGGGAATGTCTGTGGGGAATGTCTGTGGGGAATGTCTGTGGGGAATGTCTGTGGGCCGGTTGCGACTGCATCGTTCTCGGCGAAGCTCGTTCCGAGTTCGGGGCTTCTTGTAACTGCCGTGCCCATTTGCTACGATAGCCAAGCCTGCTCCAAGCGTGACCGGTCGTGATTTAGGCTAATATCCGCTGGTCGTGATTAGCAAGTAGGAGTTGAGAATAATTGGCCGGTAACCGTGGCGAGCGTAGCCAAGTGGTCTAAGGCGCCTGTCTGTGGCACAGGAGATCACGGGTTCGAATCCCGTCGCTCGCCCCATGCATTCGTGGTCTGATAGCACCGGACTAATAGCAATCGTGGTGTGATCTCAACAATCCAACCCGAATTCAAGTTGCGCCTGTAGCTCAACGGATAGAGTACTGGGCTTCGGACCCAGGGGTTGTGGGTTCGAATCCCGCCAGGCGCGCCACTTCTAGGCACGAAACGAGGCCCCTAGGTGATTCCAGGGGCCTCTCTATTTGGAATTTTGCTAAACGATTGCTAACCAACCCGGATTCCATGCTATTTTCTACGCGCGGGAAGCCTCCGTGGTTTCACCTACTTCTGATTTATCGAGAATCCTATCGAAACCATGAGCGGCAGCTTGTTGGAATCCAGGGCTCGCGTAGGCGGGTCTCGGTCCAGGTCTTCATCTCCACCTCCAGTCGCAGTACCACAGGCGACCGCGGTCAAGGCCAGAATCCCGAATACCACCGCCACCGATAGCACTCGCCCCATGAATGACCTCCTGTGGCCGCTCTCAGACAGTCAAGGCCAAGTAATACCCCAGAACGCCACCAACGGCGCTCAGTGTAATGGTCAGCCCAACTCGAAAGGCGACCCCAACGCTGACTCCTCGTTCTGCGTATTCTTGCTCTAAATGATTCAACGGTAACGAACCGTCGATGACACTCCGGGAATGCAGAATCGCCTCTCCGAACTTTCGGACGAGGCCCACAACATCTTCGAAAAGCACAGAGTCGGCGGCAGCGACAGGCTTATCGAAGCTCTAATGCAGAATCATCATCAACAGGCTGAAATTCTCAAAGAGCTAAGAGTCATGTTGAAACCCCGACGGCGTAAGCGGTCGGTACTAGAGTAAGGAACTTACCGCGCCCGTTGAAATCGAATCCAAGAGAGAGCTGCTATAGCTTAACTCGAAGGAAAAATCTGGGGCACTGCCGAGGTCCGCAAATTGGTCCGGATAGGCCCCTATAATCGGTTCTCCTAGGTCTTAAAGTGGTGGATGGAAGGCGAGACACTTAAATTCTGGCCATCCCCTTACTCGGTGCGCCAATGCTTCAGCGAGGCATCGGCGCATTAAATTTGTGAGGCGCCCTAATGACTGAGTTGAAAAATTCGAGTTCAACACGATATAAGCCCGCCGAGGGAGAGCTTACAGCCGCACAAGGTGCTGAAAGAACCCTGCTAGAAAAACATTGTCGCGGGTTTGCGAGTGACGGCCGCTGGACGGACGGGGCGCCAATAACCGAAGCCGACTTCGAACGCCTTACGAAGGCACGGGCTAGGGTTAAGCGAGCTCGTCAACGGGTTGGCGAAGCTCGCCTCGGTTAATTAGGTAGATCCGATAAGTCCCTGTAGGACACGTCGATGGAAGGCGTCTCGTTGCCGTCAGGGTCACGTCCCCGCAGCAACACGATTACCACCCGCGTTATCGGCGGCACGTCGTGGGGGTCCCGGTCAGCAGGTAAGCCAGACACCTTCAACGCTTGCTCCGTGCCTCTGTTGGCCGCTGAGTATTGCTTCTCCGCCCGAGCCCCAGTAATCTTCGTCTCGACTTCCCGCAGTCCCAAGCTGCACCTGCGGTAATCTGGTCTCTAAGTTGCTGAATCCTTGCCTTAACCTTGTCCTGATTTACCAGCACGGAAGCGGGATTCCACACGGTCTCTGGCTTCATGTCGGAACAGTCGTAGTTGTTGCGGTAGGCGTCGGACTGATTCATACCCTTGCCGGCGTGTCCAAAGACAATATCTTGGGCGACACGTTCCTGCTTAGCGGCTAGGTTGGACGGCGCAGGTAGGTTTCCGTCGCTGCGACCGTTACTGTTGTCTGGTTTCATCATGGTCACAGGATAGCCTCTGGCGATTCGTCCGAAATACCGTCCGCAAGGACTTCAGTCCCAGCGAGGCGGTCGCGATCAAAAGGGCGTTGGAGCCGGAAGCGAAGGCAGCGGAAAATGAACGAATAGTAAGAGGTCCTTGAAGCAGAACGGCGGTGGAGGGACCGCAAAACAGCGGTGCTTGATTACTGACTAGGCGCAACACCAAGCTGTTGCAGCAAGCCCAACATGTCATAGAAAGGGGGCCGTCGGGTGCGGCTTGCCGTCTACCTGAACTGCAACTTCAACGGAAGGGGTACCAGGTGCACGCCTGGTGGAGACCTGCCACGAGGAGAACGCCACCCGGCTCAGCGGGCGGTCGTGGACGGTGACCCCCTGCGAGTGGGAGCGACACCGACATGAGCGTGCCGGTCGTTGACGGGCTCGCGGAGCGGAACTTCCGACCGGACGTGCTCCTCGCCGCCACGGCGTAAGGGTCGTACCGCAACGGGATCGACGCCTTGCGCCTGAGCGCGGCAGACTAGTGAGCCCGGTGGCGAGGCCAGCAGCCGGGGTGTGACGGACCTCCTCCGCTCCTGTATCGCACCACCCACCACTTGTTACGAGGTGGTCAATCATGGTTCCTTCAATTGTCACCTGCTTTCCAGTGGGGGCGATACCCTGGAGGTCTCCATTGTGGGTGCCCTTGATAGTAAACCGGGTCATTACTCTATCGCCATCAGATATCTGTTCGTCAATGGTGTGCTTGGTGGTCCGGAAATGCCGAGGAGGGGAATGCTTTGAAGAAGCCTTGCTGACCCTCGCGATCCCAGGGTTCGTTACCTGGATAGTAGAAGATGGCACTGGGCGTGGCCATCTCATCTACTACGCCGAAATTCTTCTTGTCAAACTCTTCAATCCAACGACGGATAAGGGCCTTGTTTTCTTCTGACATGTCCTCCTCCTCGTATATTAAGCGGGATTTCTCATATCAGCTGCCTGAACCCAAGCAACTCACCAGGTTCGACGAGAGTCATACTAGTCTCGGTCACGAATACCGTCAACCTTCCTATCATATTCACAAAACCATCCGACATCCTCGAGAACTCATGTTCGATGGGTGGCGAAGATGACTTTCACCGATTTCGGACTCCCTGAATTGCCCATCGGCAAGGGACCGTTTTATTTGTAAAAAAATATTTCTGGCCATATCTACAGGTATGCGGGATTCCGCTAAGACATGGCGGGGGGCAAGGGTATCGGGGCACGGTCTACCCCGCCGCGACCGGCTTCGCCCATGATCACACCTCTGTAGTAAGGGCGCGTAATTCCGGGAAGTGGATTCGTAGATTTGGTAGCCGATGGCTGGGCATTCACGCCTGGTAGCAATGGCCGCGCCGCGCCAAACTACCCAAGTGGCACTCAGAGTTAAAGAGTCAGTTCGAAGACCAAACCGAACCTGCTTCCCAGGTCATCACGGCGCGGGTTTTGGTCGGTGCCCAAGTCGGTATAGGTGAGGCTCAGATTGTCCCGGTAATCCACGACCTGTGAGGGATTCGGGTCTGAATTGATCACCGCTAGTACTCAGTCAACCTAATTGTTGGCAGGATAGAGATGGTGACGCTTGACTCGGGCGTCCACAGTGGAGAATCTCCAGTCAATGGTTGCTCCGGCTTGGTTTCGTTCTGCCTCCAGGGCCGCGATCTCGCCACTCAAAGTCTCTTCATCGGCAATACGGCGGCGCAGGACTCGCCTGGCCAAGACACTGAACTCGATCTCTGCCATGTTGAGCCAACTACCGTGCTTGGGAGTGTAGTGAAACTCCAAGCGTTTGCGTATTCGCCTAGCCTCCTTGGGCTCGAAGGTTTCGTAGAGGGAAGCTGGTTTGTGGGTGTTGAGGTTGTCCAGCACCACCCGGATCTTCTCGGACGCTGGGTAAGCTTCATCGGCCAGCCACCGCATCTGCTGAGCGAAGTCCACCATGGTACGACGTTCGGTCACTGCCACATGCCTCCAGCCCGCCAGGGGCTCGCACAGCATGAACAGGTTTCGGGTGCCATTGCGCTGGTACTCGTAATCGTATCGCTCCCGTCGTGCCAGCTTGGGCGGGATCGGAGACCTCTTTTCCGCCAGCAACTGCTTGGAGGTCTCGTCGAAACAGACCACCGGGCGCTCTGGGTCATAGGGTTCCGCGTAAAGGTCCAGCACATCCTCCATACACGCCACAAACTCGGCGCTCACCTGGGGAATACACCACTCCTTCTTCTGCCACGGCTTGAGACTGTTTTTTTCAACCGCTTGCGAATTCCCTCGTGGGACATGGAGGGCGCCAGCCCCAACTCCACCACCTTGTTTGCCAGGAGCCGCAGGGTCCAGTGGTCATGGCCTGGAGGGGCCTCGCTGCACGCCAGGGCAATCAGGTGCGCTTCCCCCCGCTCATCCAGTTTGGTCGGATGTCCTGGCCGAGGATCTTCCTCCAAGGCCCGCTTCAGTCCTCCCTCCAGGTACCGCCGCTTGGTACGGCACACCGTACCCGCAGACGTGTCCAGCGCCTCCACGATGCGCATCACCCCCCAGCCCGTATCTGCCTTTAGCAGAATACGGGCCCGGGCAACCTTTCGCGCTGGGCTCTTTCCCCCGCGAATCAGTCGTTCCAACTGGTCTCGTTCTTCCCTTTCCAACCGGACCACATACCGTTCTCGTCCCATGGCTGCCACCCTCCTACGTCAACACTCCTAAAAAAGGGTGGCAACCTTAGACGTTTTCTTAAACAATTACCAAAACCGAGTTGACTGAGTACTAGGGGCGCGCCGGGAAAGAACGAAACGATTCAGCGAGTGCCAGGTGCCCACCTTGAACGAATAACCCTTACTCGGATCGATTAGGAACGCCCTGATCTGCTCAGGCCCAGGGATTGCCATGGGGTCCTCGTCCGTTGGAGCGGCGGCGGCCACGACGGTAGGAGAGCCACTGAGTTGAAAAAAGGTCTGAGTGACCTTGAAGTGACGTTCCATCTCCCAAAAGGTGAGACCCTCGCTCGGCTGCCAGATGGAGCTCAAGGTCGTTCTTCCTTCAGCACGAAATTCCAGAGGTGAGATAATTCGCCGGTCCAGTGGCCGTTCTCGTGGGTCGACTAGCTCTCCGAATGGCTCAAATGATTCCTGGGTCATAGGCTCCACTTTGAGTTTGTATACCTTCTCCATTCGGCCTCCTTGCTGTTCCACGGTCTTGTACTTCCCCGGAGGTAATTATCGCTCGGTCTCCCCGTTTTCGCATCCATCTCATGCATCGAACAGTAAATAAGGGCCATTTAGTCCTTCGAGAGAGTCGCGATCCTCGTATCGAAGTTATAGTGACTGGACTGGATTAAGCGGGCCCTCGTTCAACTTCCAATCGCCTAATTATGCTGTTTATGACCAGAATTCGCTTATTGTCCGAGATTCTTGGCCACTCATGGGAAACTTAGTAGGGCTCTGCGGTATGGTAAGGTACTCCTCGTTCGCGGCGCTTCCCCCAGGATCTTTCGAATATCGATCAGCATTGATGCGTCGCCTGGCACATTGCCTGGAACGGTATCTTTCTCCTCACCACGCTTGATAAGACGCGCTCGCTTTGGCCTCTTGTCCGGGACATCGGGACGATGGGCAACAGAATTTTTGTCAGAATGGCTTCCTGAGGCGTCGCCTGAGGAACTCCTGCGGGGCAACGTGAACCTGAGATGACTGAGAGTCGTACGCGGGGCCGTTATCGGTTCGTCATAATTGGGCTTCTGCTGTGGGCCAATTTCGCGTTTGGCTTAAGCTTCATACCCATTGCGCCGATCTTGCCGGTCCTCGAGGATCATTACGGGATCAGCCACACTTTGGCTGGCCTCTTGGTAGCGATTGTGTTTATCGTCGAGGCCATTTTCGGCTTGCCTGGGGGAATCGTTGTGGGGCGGTTGGGCCAGCGGAGGTCTTACACCCTAAGCTTCTTCCTGATGGGAGCGGTGACCTTAACGGCCCTATCCCCCGGCTTCGGAGCTTTGGTGGCCCTGCGAGTAGCCTATAGTCTGGGCGTCGCTTTATTCTTCCCAGCCACGGCGCCTCTCATCATGCAGTGGTTTGAACCTAAAATACTACCTATCGTATATGGCGTAGGTACCGCAGCTATCATGGCGGGCCTTATGGTGTCCGTGGCCACCGTGGCGCCACTGTCCGACCTGTTGGGGTGGGAAAAAGTTCTCGGCATCTTCGGAGCGGTAGGCCTGGGTGTCGCCGTCGCCTGGATATTCCTGGGCAAGACCCCGGACGGTGTCGAAAATGTGTCGGCCGGGCCGATTTTGGTATTCACAGAGATTTGGGCAGTCATGCGGAACCGTACCCTCTTTCTAATTGCGACTGCCGACGCCGCGGTCTTCAGCATGTTCTTCGCCCTGACCACCTGGCTTCCCACCTTCTATCATGAAACACGGGGGTGGTCGCTAACCGAGGGCGGCGTGGTCATTAGCCTGTTTCCCTTTGTAGGCATTTTTGCTGTCATCATTGGGGGGTACCTCCCCATGAAGGTCGCATCAAAGCGACTGTTCTTCATTGTGCCAGGAGTAATGGTAGGGCTGGGCAGCTTGGGCACCTTCCTGATCGGAGATGTCACCATCACTTACCTTTCCGCCATTATTTTGGGGTTCGGCACCTATCTGTTCCTTCCAACCGCGTTTACCCTGCCCATGGGGCTGCCCGGTATGACGCCTCAAAGGATCGCCCTCTATTGGGGGTGGTTATTAACGACCGTGGGGCTCGGCGAATTCATTTCGCCTCTGGTGGTAGGGGCCATTAGAGACACCTGGGGTACTTTCGTACCAGGATTCCTGATCTTCTCTTTGGTGGGGTGGTGGCTGTTTGTGGCAGGGTTCTTCCTACCGAAAACTGGCACCCAAGATGCGGTGCTCCCAATCCCAGCGGAGTCAACTCCGCTCGTACAGAAGTAATCCCGGCTTAATGAGAGGGGTTGTGGGTTCGAATCCCGTCAGGCGCGCCAACAACCGTAGGTAGCAAGGGCCTCTGTGCGCACTCAGAGGCCCTTGGTTTTTGGTTCCGCCTGCCAACAGAATCGTACGCCAGTCTATACGCCCGGTGCGTCTACCCGGTTTCACCGCAACGGTGATCAGTATAGTGGCCCGTTTGGCAACTCCGATCCGCGGGGTTATTCGCGCGCCGCCGGGATTCGTAAACCAAGCCTTCACCCCATCTCCGAACCACCCTAAATCGCCAACGGAATGCTATCATGGACTGTACGGAATCGACCGTGGGCAGGCTACCGGGTGCGTCGCGACTTGTGGTGGTTGCTACCCCGCAACGAGCACGCCCGTAGACGGCACAACGGAGACTCCAATTTTAGAGAGCAACATGGAAATCCAGCGCAACAGCAGTATCCGCAACCTAGCAATCATTGCCCATGTCGATCATGGCAAGACCACTTTGGTGGACGCCATGTTGAAGCAAAGCCGCGTCTTCCGAGAGGGCCAGGAGGTTGGGGAGCTTATCATGGACACCAACCCTCTGGAACGGGAGAGAGGGATTACCATCCTCGCCAAGAATGCTTCCGTGACCTACAAGGGCGTCAAAATCAACATCATCGACACCCCGGGGCACGCCGACTTCAGCGGTGAGGTTGAACGCATAATGAACATGGCCGACGGTTGTCTGCTCTTGGTGGACGCTGTCGACGGGCCCATGCCCCAAACGACCTACGTGCTACGGCAGGCCCTGCAACAGAACGTGGCCCCCATGGTCGTTATCAACAAAATCGACCGTCCCGAAGCCAGAGTCCCCGAGGTGGTGGACATGGTCCAGGACCTGTTCTTGGAACTGGCCACCCAGCCCGAGCAGCTGGACTTTCCAATCGTTTACACCTCGGCCCGTCAGGGATATGCCACCACAGACCCGGCAAGCCCCAAGCCGGACATGCAAGTCCTCTTTGAGGCCATTCTGGAGTTTGTCCCGGCGCCCGCTGGGGACCCGCAGGGGCCGCTACAGATGTTGGTGGCCGCCTTGGACTACGACAACTACCTGGGACAGGTGGCAATAGGACGTTTGTTTCGTGGGACCGCCCGTTTGGGCGAACAAGTAGCCTTGGTCAACCGCGACGGGCAAGTGTCGTCACACAAGCTGCAAAAAGTGTTCGTCTTTCGCGGGTTGGACCGCGTAGATGTCCAGGAGGCCGTCGCAGGCGATATCGTAGCTTTGACCGGGGTCGAAGACGTGTCCTTCGGAGATACCTTGGCCGCGCTGGACCAAGCTGACGCTCTGCCATCCATCGCCATAGAAGAGCCTACGGTCAAGATGACCTTTGGCATAAACACCTCGCCGTTCATGGGCAAAGAGGGGACGTTTTGCACGTCTCGGATGCTCTATGACAGGCTGTTGAGGGAGCTTCGGACCAACGTCAGCCTCCGGGTGGAAACGACATCCGCACCCGACGTGTTCCTAGTCTCTGGACGTGGTGAACTGCACCTTTCGATTCTGGTGGAAACCATGCGCCGCGAGGGGTTCGAGTTCCAAGTCTCCCGGCCCGAGCCGGTGACCAAGGTCGTCGACGGCCAAGTCCACGAGCCCTACGAGCACCTGAGCATCAGCACGAGGGAGGAGTACGTCGGCGTACTCACCGAGTATCTGTCCGGCCGCCTCGCCCAGCTTGCCGACATGAAATATGACGATTCCGGCAACGTGTCAATGGAATACATAATTCCCACTCGAGGGCTGATCGGTTTCACTTCCTTCTTCTTGCGCACGACCCAGGGTAACGGTCTCAAGAGCAGCGTGTTCACTGAGTACAGGCCGATGAAGGGCGAGTTGAAGTCCACTGCGACCGGGGTGTTGGTGGCCCACGAACCCGGCGTGGCTGTCACTTACGGGTTGCTCAACGCCCAGAGAAGGGGAGACACTTTCGTTGGCCCCGGAACGTCTGTGTACCAGGGGATGATTGTTGGTATGCACCGCAAAGAAGGGGATATTCCCATCAACGTGTGCAAAGAAAAGAAGCTGACCAACATGCGCTCGTCCACCGCCGACATTGCCAAACGGCTGAATGCCACAGTTAGGTTCAGCTTGGAAGATGCCTTGGACTTCATCTCTACCGACGAACTGGTGGAGGTCACCCCTCAGAACTTTCGCATGCGTAAACGGGAGTTGGCGACCGTCTACGGCATACGACAGCGTTAGTCTCCGGCGTCCGGTCCGCCAACAAAAAGTAAGCATGTTGGGCGTTCCAACCAACAAGCCAAAACCCTCAGTCGGGTGGTCGAGGGTTTTTTGTCGTCCCGTTTGTCGCTCAACGAGAGGGCGAAGAATCCGGCCCTAGCCGAAACAATCCTTAACGTCGGGTACGGCGTATACTTCACCGCCAATGTTGGCCGTAAACAAGCGAATTTTCCCTATGCTGGAGGGTGGTTGAGATTCATCGGCGCATGCCTGGTGGCGGTAGTCTTGGTGGCGTCTCTGGCAGCGTGTTCAGGTGCAGGCGGTCCGAGTGACACGACCGGCGGTGAACCGACAACAGCAGCCTCAGGTGATCGCCCCACCGCGACGCTGCTGCCGTCTCCGACGCCTTCGCCAAGGACCGCAAGCGCATCTGATCCGGCGCAAACCGTAACTCCGACAGCAGCGCCGACGGCGGTCCTGGCAACGCCAACCCCGGTGGCCGTGCCAACTCCTACGCCGGTTCCGGTTTCACCGACGGCGACGATCCCCGCAGCCACTTCAACGCCTGCGCCGACACTGGCTCCGGCTACACCGACGCCAGCACCGACGCTTATCCTGGCGGTATCTTCACCTACACCCCAGCCGACGGTTGCTCCGCCACCTGCCGATTTCCCCCTAGACTCCCGCACCACTGACTTAGGTGGAGGGCTGATATTGAAGATGAGCCCAGCGGCGCCGGTCGTTGGGCGGAACGTTTCATTCCATCTCGAGGGGTTGGAGCCCTGGCAAGAGATCGGTGTCACGTTCATCGACCCCGTCGGTTTGGCGGCTGATTGGGTCGCCCTGCAGGACGTCAACATATTGGGGAGCGACGGCAAGCTGCTGACCACCACAAGTGTATTCTCGCGCGATGATGGGATTGCCAACTGGACCCGGTACGGGAACCTGGATGTCGAAGGCTCATGGTCGGTCAGGATCGTCGTTGGGGGTGTGCCGAAGTCTGCGACGTACTCCCTCGAACAGTTGAAACTGGAAGGGCTGGAAAAATTTACCCTCGGCACCTCGTTATCTGGATATCAAGGTTCTCATTCCGACATCTACTACTCTGAGTTTGTCCCTACGTCGTTTGCGGTGGACCTGCAGGCCCATCTGAAGTTCGCCGCCGATTTCCTGGCGGAGCGGACCGGAGCCCGGAGCGAACAGGTCCCGGAATTGTACCTGTTGGGCAACCGGGAACTTCTGGACGTGATCAGCCAGGCAACCCAAGTGAATTTGGGGTTTGAGTCAGGCTACTATCGTAAGTTCGGCATCAAACCGGGGATCTACATACAGGCCGATGTGGCTGAGACCGAGCTTCGGGCGACTTTGACGCACGAATACGTCCATCTGGTAATGGACGAAGTCGCGGACGGCAAACGTTTGCCAGCCTGGCTCACCGAAGGTCTGGCTGGTTATTACGAGTTCGAAGCCGGGCTGGCTGGCGAACGCCCCGAGGCCGCTACGTTACGTCTTTACCACTCCACCGACCTGGCCAGGGTTGCGGCCCAGGATGGCTCGCTGTTGCCCTTGGCGTCGCTGGAAAGTCAAGCGGAGTGGAACGGGCGCTCCAATCTGGACGAGATTTCCTTGCAGTATGCCGAGGCCCAAATGGCGGTTCGGTACATCTCAGAAACCTACGGCTCCGAATCCGCCGTCGACATCGTCACCGAGATCGGGGCTGGCGACGATCTGGCGGTAGCGTTAGAAACAGCTCTTGGTACTCCCTACACCGATTTTGACTCGGCATTCGCCCTTTGGCTGAAAGACTGGGAAGACCCGGAACGCTCGGCCTCGGTAGAATATTTCGACATCCTGGACGGAATGCTGGCGACGACCACGGTACTGCTAGAGCGCCGAAGGGCAGAACTACAAGTTCTCGACGGCCAGTTTGGAACGGTCGAATTCAGCGTGTCTTTGGCGGAGGATGCCCAGGCGTTGGCCGTCCAGATTATAGAAATAACTCCGCCGGCTTCGTTGCAGGAGATTCACCAAGACGCCGTCTCGTATTTCGATGTTCTGGCGAAGTGGCTCAACCTAGAACTAGTACTCAGTCAACTCGGTTTTGGTAATTGTTTAAGAAAACGTCTAAGGTTGCCACCCTTTTTTAGGAGTGTTGACGTAGGAGGGTGGCAGCCATGGGACGAGATCGGTATGTGGTCCGGTTGGAAAGGGAAGAACGAGACCAGTTGGAACGACTGATTCGCGGGGGAAAGAGCCCAGCGCGAAAGGTTGCCCGGGCCCGTATTCTGCTAAAGGCAGATACGGGCTGGGGGGTGATGCGCATCGTGGAGGCGCTGGACACGTCTGCGGGTACGGTGTGCCGTACCCAAGCGGCGGTACCTGGAGGGAGGACTGAAGCGGGCCTTGGAGGAAGATCCTCGGCCAGGACATCCGACCAAACTGGATGAGCGGGGGGAAGCGCACCTGATTGCCCTGGCGTGCAGCGAGGCCCCTCCAGGCCATGACCACTGGACCCTGCGGCTCCTGGCAAACAAGGTGGTGGAGTTGGGGCTGGCGCCCTCCATGTCCCACGAGGGAATTCGCAAGCGGTTGAAAAAAACAGTCTCAAGCCGTGGCAGAAGAAGGAGTGGTGTATTCCCCAGGTGAGCGCCGAGTTTGTGGCGTGTATGGAGGATGTGCTGGACCTTTACGCGGAACCCTATGACCCAGAGCGCCCGGTGGTCTGTTTCGACGAGACCTCCAAGCAGTTGCTGGCGGAAAAGAGGTCTCCGATCCCGCCCAAGCCGGCACGACGGGAGCGATACGATTACGAGTACCAGCGCAATGGCACCCGAAACCTGTTCATGCTGTGCGAGCCCCTGGCGGGCTGGAGGCATGTGGCAGTGACCGAACGTCGTACCATGGTGGACTTCGCTCAGCAGATGCGGTGGCTGGCCGATGAAGCTTACCCAGCGTCCGAGAAGATCCGGGTGGTGCTGGACAACCTCAACACCCACAAACCAGCTTCCCTCTACGAAACCTTCGAGCCCAAGGAGGCTAGGCGAATACGCAAACGCTTGGAGTTTCACTACACTCCCAAGCACGGTAGTTGGCTCAACATGGCAGAGATCGAGTTCAGTGTCTTGGCCAGGCGAGTCCTGCGCCGGCGTATTGCCGATGAAGAGACTTTGAGTGGCGAGATCGCGGCCCTGGAGGCAGAACGAAACCAAGCCGGAGCAACCATTGACTGGAGATTCTCCACTGTGGACGCCCGAGTCAAGCGTCACCATCTCTATCCTGCCAATAATTAGGTTGACTGAGTGCTAGCCCGATGATCCGCTTTTCTTCTTCTGTAACGTCGTTCTCGCTCTCCGGCATTCGGCCGATGGCGTTGATGATGCACTTGCGGGTGACCTCATCGAGGTCGTCGGGATGCGGACCGTCGGGGCCGCCTTGCTGACCGCCGGGGAAGCATTGATTTGTTCGTAAAAACCCCTCGCCAGCCTGGGGCAAGGTGGGGATAATGTAATAAAAGGTCGTGGGCGCTGCGCCTGGCCGAGGGAGGGGAGGATGTTCCGAATACGAGACCCGCAAGAGAGCCTCTGGCAGTCCCAGTTCCTGGTGACGCCGAAGAAGGCTAAGCGCCTGGAGAGAAGTTGGGCCGAGGTTTTCCGAAACGAGGCGCTCCCCCTGATTGACGAGGAGCGCTTTGCTCCCATGTACTGCGTGGACAACGGCCGTCCCAACCGGGCGGTGCAGACCGTCCTCGGGGTCCACCTCCTCAAAGAGATGTTCAACCTCACCGACGATGAAGCTCTGGAACAACTAGAGTTCAACCTGCTCTGGCACCACGCCCTGCGGCTAGACATCGAGGAGACCCACCTGCCCCAGAAGACCCTCCACAACTTCCGAGTTCGCCTGATGCAGCACGACGGTGGCCGGCTGGCTTTCCAGGAGACCACGGACCGGATCATCCAGGCGCTGGGCATACGCACCGGAAAGCAACGGCTGGACTCCACCCACATCATGAGCAACATCGCCACACTCACCCGGCTGGGCCTGTTCTGTGAGACGATGCGGTTGTTCCTGCGGGCCTTGCGCTGGGAGCACCCAGAGCTTCGCCCTGGGGTTCCGGAGGGCCTCCTAGGGCGCTATTTGAAGGAAGAAGACGAGGCGACCCACTACGAGGACGCCCGCACGGGGGAGGGTCGGCGACGCCTTTCGGTCTGTGCCCGGGACCTCTACCGGCTGGTGGACCGGTTCCATGGCACGACTGCTGCCCAGCTGGAGGAGTACCGGCTGCTGGAGCGGCTGCTGCGGGAGCAGTGCCATGTGGGCAAACACCAGGACGGGCGCCCCAGGGACGATGACGACGATGCTGGGGAATGCAAGGTGCCCGTGGCCTTGAAGGACCCGAAGCAGCTGTCCGCCGACTCGCTGCAATCGCCCCACGACCCGGATGTGACCTACAGCGGCCACAAGGGGAAGGGGTATGAGGTGCAGGTGGCGGAGACCTGCCACGAGGAGAACGCCACCCAGCTCATCACCCACGTGGAGGTGACCCCCTCGAGTGGGAGCGACACCGACGTGAGCGTGCCGGTCGTTGACGGGCTCGCGGAGCGGAAGGTCCGACCGGACGAGCTCTTCGCCGACACGGCGTATGGGTCGGGCCGCAATGCCTTCGAAGCCTCGCGCCGGGGAACGGAACTGGTGAGCCCGGTGGCGGGGTCGGCGCCGGGGAACTCGCACGAAGGAGAGGGTGACGGACCACCGCCGCTCACCGCCGCGGACTTTCAGATCGACGTCACAGGGGAGCAGGCCACGGTGTGCCCCGCCGGCCACCCGTCCATCGAGGAGTACGAGCTGAAGGATGCGCCGGAGCGGGTAGAGGTCCACTTTGCCGGGACAACATGCGAGCCCTGCCCCTTGCGATCCCGTTGCCCAGTGAAGCTGGACCGGCGTGCGGGGGCCTACGTCCTCAAGGCGGACCTGGTGAAGGTGAACATCGAGCGGCGCCGGAGGGCCGAGGCCACCGAGGAGTGGCGCAAGCGGTATGACATAAGGGCTGGTATCGAGGGAACGAACTCCGAGCTGAAGCGCGCCCACGGGCTTGGGCGCTTGCGGGTGCGAGGGGGCCGTCGGGTGCGGCTTGCCGTCTACCTGAAGGCGTTGGCGTGCAACTTCAAACGGATGGTCCATGCACGCCTGGTGGAGATGGAGAACACGGCTCAGCGGGCGGTCGGGACGGTACCTGCGGTCGCGGCCGCATGAGGGCGCCGCTCCACAACTTCCACCGGGTGCCCTGAGCCACGGAAGGGGTACCGCAACGGGATCACGCTTGTCCTGAGCGCGGCAGATAGGGCGGTGAGGCCAGCAGCCGGCATCCCGTGGCCTCCTCCGCTCCAGACCACCTTCGCACGCCAGGGCTCATCTCAAACAGGCCTTGTTACGAGGGAATCAAGCTTACCCAGCGTCCGAGAAGATCCGGGTGGTGCTGGACAACCCCAACACCCACAAACCAGCTTCCCTCTACGAAACCTTCGAGCCCAAGGAGGCTAGGCGAATACGCAAACGCTTGGAGTTTCACTACACTCCCAAGCACGGTAGTTGGCTCAACATGGCAGAGATCGAGTTCAGTGTCTTGGCCAGGCGAGTCCTGCGCCGGCGTATTGCCGATGAAGAGACTTTGAGTGGCGAGATCGCGGCCCTGGAGGCAGAACGAAACCAAGCCGGAGCAACCATTGACTGGAGATTCTCCACTGTGGACGCCCGAGTCAAGCGTCACCATCTCTATCCTGCCAATAATTAGGTTGACTGAGTACTAGCGGACGCCCGCACTGGTGTCGACGCTACCCGCATAGAGGCCAATGGTCTCATTCCGGAGGGCGGCGCCCGTCAATTATTGCTGCGCCAGAATATCGACGACACCAAATTCGGTTTGAACGTTCTCGATTAACTGAAGTCTCCAAGACTTCCGTGGCCGTTGGCAACCCGTCCTGACGCCGTTTTGGTCTGGCATCTTGGCCAGACCAACACCATCGGATGTACAATCAATAATTAACGCAATAATTAACGATCGTGCCACCGGAGGGTAACCATGGTTTCCCATGATCCAGCGGAGCGTGACTACGTGCTCCAAGCGGCATTGGACGCCGACGTAAAGTTCGTTCGATTGTGGTTCCCAGACATACTGGGGCACTTGAAAGGCTTCGCCATCGACGTCGACGACCTCAACGATGCCATTCAGCAAGGAGTGGGCTTCGACGGCTCGGCGATCGAGGGGTTCGCTCGCATCGAAGAGAGCGACATGCGGGCTTTTCCAGATCCCAACACGTTTACACTGCTTCCCTGGCGGCCGCAACGGAACGCGGTGGCCCGCATGTTTTGCGACATCCGAAGGCCCAACGCCGAGATCTTCGCTGGCGACCCTAGGGCCGCGCTAAAGCGAAATTTAGAGCGGGTGGCCAAGCTCGGCTACACCTACTATGTGGGCACCGAGCTGGAATTCTTTTACTTGAAGGACGCCGAAACTCCCGAACCCTTGGACCGGGGCGGCTACTTCGACCAACTCTCCAGCCAGCCCGCCAGTGACTTGCGCCGGGATACCGTGTTGAACCTGGCGGAAATGGGCGTTCCGGTGAAATATTCCCATCACGAGGCCGCGCCAAGTCAACACGAGATCGACCTTCAGTACACCGACGCCCTGGCGATGGCCGACAGTGTGATGACCGCCAAACTGGTCATTAAGGAACTGGCCCAGAGCCGTGGGGCCTACGCCTCGTTCATGCCTAAGCCGATCTCCGGTATAAATGGGTCTGGGATGCATATCCATCAGTCGCTGTTCCGGGGCGATAGCAACGCCTTCTACGAAGAAGACGATGAACACTATCTCTCCGAGGTGGCCAAGAAATTCGTCTCTGGTTTGGTGCGCCATGCCCCCGAGATCACTCTGGTGACCAACCAGTGGATCAACTCATACAAACGCTTGGTGCCGGGCTACGAGGCCCCGGTGTATGTATCGTGGTCCCACATCAACCGCTCCGATTTGGTCCGGGTCCCGGCATTCAAACCTGGCTACGAAAGTTCGGTGCGAATCGAATACCGGGCGCCAGACCCGGCCTGCAATCCCTACCTGGCCTTTAGCGCGATGCTGGCCGCAGGTATTAAAGGGATTGAGGAAGACTATCCGGTGCAACCTCCGGTGGTGGGCAACGTTTTCCAAATGACCGAGGAAAGGCGTCAGTCGCTGGGTATCAAAACCCTTCCCACCAGCTTAGGAGAAGCCATCGCTCTGGCTGAAGAAAGTGAGGTCCTGAACCAGGCGCTGGGCGACCACATCCACAGCAGCTTTATCCAGAACAAAAAGATCGAGTGGGAGGACTACCGCGCCACGGTCACCGACTACGAAATCTCTCGCTACCTGCCCATCTTGTAGCCGCGTGCGGTGGTCATAACCGAATAACAAGAGAGCCTATGGATTGTCCATAGGCTCTCTTGTTATTCGGTACGGGTCTCGTGTAATCCGTGTTCCCTAAAAGCCGTAGCTGCACTCCTTGTCGGTGTGGTCTTTGGCGTCGCCGTCACCGCTGGCCGCTACGGGGATGACGGCGGCGAGGGTGATTAAAAGCACGAAAACCAGTGGTATAAGGAATCTGCGCATCGCCTTTCTCCTATTTGGCTCACTTCATGATTTAGAGAATCAATGGGTTGGCCGTGAATTGTTGGAACTCGTTAGGATAAGCGCGGCTAGTCGGTATTTCCAGGCATTGTTGACGGCTGTGGAGCCCGATGGTACCTTCCCCTCGTGCCGCCGCTGGGAGCGGTTCGAACTGGAACCAGCCGGAAACGGCTGTTGCCGGTTGGTCTAACGGGAAGAGTTTCGCGACATTCTCGTCCCGGCATTCTTGTCCCCATTTTGGTCCGTTCGATGTTGGCATGGTCGGCAAATCGACCGAGCGTGGGTTCAATGCAATGAACCAGGCCCTGAAATATCGGGTTGAAGATACAGCGCAGACCTAAGCTCTACTTGAGGAGTTGAATTATGGCCGAGCGGATCCGCTTGGGTATTATCGGCGCCAGCCCCACGGTGGGATGGGCCCACCGCTCTCACCTGCCCGCCATCGTGGCCAGCCCTGAGTTCGAGCTTACGGGCGTCTGCACCACCCGCATGGAGACAGCCAGCGAGTCGGCGCGGCAGTACGGGGCCCGTTTGGTCTTCGACGACTACCAGAAGATGCTGGAACATCCAGAAATAGATGCGGTGGCGGTGGTGCTCCGCGTACCGGCCCACTATCAGATCACCAAAAACGCCATCAACGCAGGCAAGCATGTTTTCACCGAGTGGCCGCTGGGGCGCACGCTGGAAGAGGCGGAGGAATTGGCTGCATTGGCGCGGTCGAAAGGCGTGAAGGTGGTCGTTGGTCTGCAAGCCCGGGCGGCGCCAGCTGTCCTGCAAATGAAGCAAATGGTGGACGAGGGTTACGTCGGCGAAATCATGTCGTGCTCGTTGCGCCTCATACGAGGCGGCGTGCTGGCACGCCCGTCGGACCGAACCTGGCAGCGGGACGACGACTTGGGCGCCACCACCCTGACCATTGCCGCCGGCCATTCCATCGACGCGCTGCGCTTTGTTGTCGGCGACTTCAGTGAAGTGTCAGCAGTGGTCTCGACTCAGTGCCCCGAATGGCTGGAAACCGACACCCAACAACTCCTGGACGTTACCGCCCCAGATAACATCCTGATTAACGGGAAGCTGGCCAACGGCGCGGTGGTTTCGGTCCATGTGGCCAGCATTCCCTGGGCGGGCAGCGGCTACCGGCTGGAGATCTACGGACGTGAGGGGACCCTGGTTGCCACGTCCGAGGACTCGCCCCAGTTGGGCGCGGTGCGGTTACAGTGCGCCCGCCAAGGCGATGAACTGAAGGAACTGGCTTTATCGCCCGATCACACCTACGTGTTGGAAGGGATGCCTCAAGGCCCCTCATACAACGTCGGCCAGTTGTATTACCTATTCGGCGAGGCCATCCGGGGCGAGGGAAACCGTCAGCCCGACTTCGACACCGCCGTCGGCTTGCACCGGTTAATCGAGTCCATCCGGAAGGCATCGAACGACAAACGGGCAGTTGAGGTGCTGGGCTAGCACCCAATAATCCCTCTAACCAAGGGTCGCGTTGGGCCTGGAGCCCAATATAACTTCGACCGAGCGTGGCCCTTGTTCGGTCAATATTCCGATGGTTACTGTTTCGCCGGGTCTGAAGCTCTCGGCTAGCTCGGATATTAGCTCGCTCATCCCCTCAACGAGAATCCCGTCGATGCTGGTTATTATCTGATACCCACTTTGGTCCGCTGTCTGGCCTGCTCCGCTGATGCCCGCCGACGCGGCAGGGCCTCGACCGGTTACGCTCGTGATTAACACGCCTTTGGTATCTGCGGACAGGCCGTTCGCTTCAGCCACTACCGGAGTCACCGACGCGCCGCTGATGCCCAGGTAGGCATACTCGTACGACCCGTTCTGGATTAATTCCGGGATGACTCGGGCCGCTGTATTGATGGGAACAGCGAAACCCACGCCAGCGTTAGCCCCGCTGCTGCTGATGATCTGGGAATTGATACCGATGACCTGGCCTTCCCGGTCCAAAAGGGGGCCGCCGGAGTTTCCGGGGTTGATGGGGGCGTCGGTCTGAATTATTTGCGGATTGGAATAAGCGCTGTCACCTGCGCGCACCGTCCGGCCCAAGGCGCTAATGATGCCTCTGGTCATGCTGAATTCCTGTCCAAACGGACTGCCGATGGCGACCGCAATCTGGCCCACATGGAGCTCGCCGCTGTCGCCCAATTCCACCGGGTCCAGATATTCCGGTGGAGCGTCGATTTGAAGCACGGCCAAGTCCGATGCCGGGTCGCTGCCCAGAACCTTGGCTTCATACGTGGAACCGTCGGAGAAAATTACAGTGATCTGGCGTCCATCGTCGATGACGTGGTGGTTGGTCACCACATGCCCATCGGAACTCCAGACGAAGCCGGAGCCTTCTCCTCCCTGGGGCTGGCCGCCTTGCGTTGCTATACTGGTCTGCACCTTGACTTGGACCACAGACGGCAGGACCGTATCGTAGATTCCGCCGAGTACCTGCTCCAAGGCTGCCACGATTGCGCCGGGATCCGGGAGTTCAGTCACCAGGCTTGAGGACGACGAACCGGCAGGCACCACTCGTTGAACAGCGGACTCAGTTGTACCGGAGGGTATGGCCAAAGAGATGGAGTCCGTCACGACCGCCGGACCCGGCTCCAGGACTTTTGTGCTCGACGTTATGTCATCGGCGCCGGGGCTGGTTGATCCGCCACACGAGATAATAACCACCGAAATAAGTAGCGCTGCAAGTAACGACAACCCTGTTATTCTGCGCACCCTGCCACCTCCGTTACCGTAGAGTTATTATGGCGAAGTTGGTAATGCCTAGGTTTGACACTACTTCATACGTATTAAGAAATTGTGAAGATCTAGAAATCGAATAATCCAGACCGGCACGAATCACAAATGGAGGGAACAACATGGCGGACAAACAGATTTTGTGCGCGTTCGGGGTGGACTTGGACGCGGTGGGCGGTTGGCTGGGCTCATACGGTGGCGAGGATTCGCCCGACGACATCTCCCGAGGTTTGTTTGCCGGAGAGGTGGGCACGCCCCGGCTGCTCAACCTGTTCGAACGGCTGGGAATAAAAACGACCTGGTTTATTCCAGGTCACTCTATGGAAACGTTCCCTGACGAGTGCCGCCGGATCGTAAGCGACGGGCACGAAGTGGGGCTTCACGGCTACTCCCACGAGAACCCGATCGATATGTCGCCGGAGCAAGAGGAGGCGGTGCTGGACCGATGCATCGAATTGATTACCCGGATGTCAGGGCGGCGGCCGACCGGCTACGTGGCCCCTTGGTGGGAGTTTAGCCGCGTGACCAACGAGCTATTGTTGAAACACGGCATCAAATACGACCACAGCCTGATGCACCGGGACTTCGAGTGCTACTACGTGAGAGTGGGGGACCGTTGGACCAAGATCGACTACTCCAAGCCGGCCGATGCCTGGATGCAGGCGCTGGTCCGCGGCGAGGAGACCGACTTGGTGGAGATACCCGCCAACTGGTACCTGGACGACCTGCCTCCCATGATGTTCATCAAAAAGTCGCCCAACAGCCACGGGTTCACCAATCCGCGGGACATCGAGTCCTTATGGCGGGACCAGTTCGATTATGTATACCGGGAATATGATGAAGCGGTGTTCCCAATCACCATCCACCCGGACGTCAGTGGACGACCGCAGGTGCTTCTAATGCTGGAGAGATTGGCGGAGTACATCTCGTCTCACGACGGGGTCCGGTTCCTGACGTTCAACGAGATCGCCGACAATTTCCTGGCGAAGCACCCACGGCAGCAGACACAGTCTGTTTAGAGGAGGCTGGGGTATTTGGTCGGCCCGTGATCGTCCTTCGACAAGCTCAGGACGAACGGAGAGAGTTTGCCCCACCATTCGTGGTCAGCTTGTCGAACCATCATCCCAGCGAGGGATCGCCGCGGCCCTACCTCGCGATGGCGTAACAGGCGCGGCGGGGGTCGGCTCCGGTGCTGAGATAGCCTGTTTTCGGGTCTCTTACAGACACCGTCGCGCCCATCCCGCAGTTGACGGCGCGGACTATCTTGTGTCCCAGGTCCCTGAGGGAGTCGGCGGTGCCCTCTTGGATGCCCGGTTCCAAGTCCAGTTGAGCGGGAAAGTAGCTATGGGGGTAGAAGGAGTTTACGTTGCTCTGGGTGGAGAAGCGTGGGGCCTCCACCGCCTGCTGCGGGTCCATACCGAAGAGCATTACATTTAGAATCAATTGGAGGTTGGCTTGGGCCTGATTGTCGCCGCCGGGACAACCGATGGTCATTACCGGCTGGCCATCTTTGGCGACGATGTAGTTGACCAGTGTCGTTCGGGGCCGCTTGCCGGGTTCCACCACGTTGGGATGCCCTTCCTCACAGTTGAACATCTCGATGCGGGTGCTCAGAGCGCAGCCCAACTCGGGGAAGAACACTGATTTGACGAAGGCGCCCCCGCTGATGGTGCCGCAGGCCAAGTTCCCTTGCCGGTCCAATACCGACACATGGGTGGTGCCGTCGTCGGATGAATCACCCACGCCGCCGGTTGGGCTCGCCGTCACCTGCTTGCCGGCCGCGCCGCTAAGCTTGGAGTATTTCCACGGGTCGCCGGGGGGTGGTTGGGCCGGGTAGGCGCCCTCGGGGTCGATTAGCTGTGCCCGTTCCGCCGCATACTCTTTGGATAGCAGGCCGTCAATGGGCACCGTGGTGAATTCGGGGTCGCCGTAAAAGGCCTCGCGGTCCCCAAATGCCAGCTTCAACGCCTCGGCAACCGTGTGGACATAGGTCCGGCTGTTGTGCCCCATCCCCTTAAGATCGAAGTGCTCCAGCATGTTCAGTGTCTGCATCAGCATGGGACTCTGGGTCCAGGTGTCCTGTCCCCAGATTTCGTATCCGTTGAAAGAGGTCTTGACCGGAGTTTCGAACTTGGAACTATAGTTGGCCAAGTCGTCCATCGAGAAGATGCCGCCGACGCTTTGAGCCGAGTCCACGATCAATTTGGCTATCGGGCCTCGATAAAAGGCGTCCTTTGCTGCTTTCAGACCGTCGGCCCTGGAACCCCCGCCGTTGGCCGAAGCTGCGCTCGTGGCCTCCCCTCTAATGGCTTTCAAGGTGTTGGCCAGCCCCGGCTGCACCAAGGGAGTCCCCGGCAGCGGCACTTGGCGGTTGTCGTAAAACACGTCCCAACCGCCCGGCGGGAAGTTGTTGAACTGCTCGTGCGTCGACGGTGCTTTCAGCCGTTCCAACATATATTCGTAGTTGGGAATACCGTCTTCGGCGTAGCTGATGGCCGGGGACAGGACATCGCTGATGCTCATGGTTCCGTACCGTTCGAGCATCGAGATATAGGCATCCACCACTCCGGGCACGGTGAAGGCGTAGGGGGCCTGCTTACCTGGTCCGGTGGGTATCCGTTCCATTCCTTTCGAGGTATAGAACTCGGCGGTGGCTTGTCCCGGCGCCACCCCTTGCCCGCTGAGCGAAAGCAGGTCGCCGCTCTTGGCATCGTAGAGCATGAAAACGCCCTCGGCCGCCAACGAATACGAGGCTATGGGCTCTACAACGGCAGCGGCAAACCCGGCGGCGGCCAAGGCGTCGAAGGCGTTGCCACCCTGCAGCAACATTCGCATGCCAGCCATTGAGGTCAGGTAGTGCCCCGAGGAGATCACGCCTTGGGTCGATCGCACAACCGGGCGTCCGGTGGGCGGCAACGTTATGTCGCTTTGTTCAAGGTTGTAGCCTGGTTGCTGGCGGACCATCTCAAAACTCCTGTTGCCGGCACTGCCGGGTTAAATGGCGAGAATCGGGGAATTGTGGCGCTTATTATAGGCGGATTTTCTAGGCGGTGGATACGACGGACGTAGCCCCACTTGCAAAGGTGAGTTGGGGGGGGGGGTCCGTCGGGTACTGAGCCGACGCTGCCCGGATTCTGGCTTTCGCCGGAATGGCGGGGTCGATTTGTTGCTCAGCATACGCAGCCGGACCCTGGACGCCCTTAGCCGCCTAGGTGCCTGGAAACGGTACCACGCCGGAACCGTCAACCAAATGGGGCGGCATGAAGTATTCTCGAGTGTCGGGCCCGCCGAAGCCTTCGATGAAGGACTGCACTACGCCATCAGTCTCCATCGCGGCCCGGACGATCTGTTTGTTGAAGTTGCTGATTTCTTCGTCTTCTAGGAAGTCGTTCACCGGAAGCCACAGGCATTCTTGAATCTCTTCCGCTTGCATGGTGATTTCCTTGCTCAAGGGGCGCAGGCGCCCGACGAAATAGATGTCCGACTTTCCGTACCGGTAGCCGTGCCAGTGACGGAAGCAGGCCATCGTCTCGAAAGTGGCCCTTACGCCCGTTTCTTCCAAGACCTCCCGCTCCACCGCCTCGACTAGATGTTCCCCAGGCTGCAGCGCTCCGCCGGGGAGTTTCAGTGTCGGCGGACGGCCACCGAACCCGTATTTCTCCCGCACCACCAACAACTCCCGTTCGGTCGTCAGCACTACGCCACCGATACCAATGTAGTGGGTGGCAAACGGTGGGAGGTAGGTGTCGTCCTCCAGCGCACAGGTCAGCATCAGATAGTCGTCGCCGGTGTGGTGGAAGGTGAAGCCGTTGTTTACCGCCACGGGGATCAGGGCCGAATGAGCAATTGGGACTTCCAGCCAAACGGCCTTCAGGCCCTCGGCCCGCCACTCCGAAAGCGAGTCGTCCAGTCGGTCGGCGAATTCGGCCGGATCTGGTGGCAGCGCCGTTGGCACTACGACCATGCCGCCGAAGGGGTTGGCCTTGGATTCCAACAACTGAACCATCGTAACCTCGCAACTAACTCACGGCCAGAAAATCAATAGGAGCTGGCATCCAGACGCCGCCGGTCCAGATTGCAGCGGATAATTGCAACCAAGCAATCCTAGCCGCAGGTCGGGCGCATCGTCAAACTCCGATCCCCAGTCCGGCGAGTAACTGACAATGAGCCGTTGCTCCCAACTCCTCGATGGACGCAAAATGGACGCGCTTATGTAAAGGTCCGCCGAATCTAGCCTGTGATAAAATTTCGCCATGCCGTTGTCCCAGTTTCACCCGCTCATCCAGGAATGGTTTCAGAGCAAATTCCAGCGCCCGACTGACGCCCAAGCTCAAGGCTGGCCCGCAGTGGCCAGTGGCCGCCACGCGCTCATCGCCGCGCCCACCGGGTCGGGCAAGACACTGGCTGCCTTTCTGACCTGTATCGACGGCTTGGTGCGGCAGGGCCTCGAAGGCGAGCTGCCCGATACGACCCAAGTCGTATATGTCTCACCGCTCAAGGCACTCTCCAACGATATCAAAAAGAACCTGGAAACCCCGTTGGAGGAAATCTCCAGTTTGGCGGCGAGTAAAGGCACGCCGCTGCCTGAAATTCGTGCTGCGGTGCGCACCGGGGATACCAAGGCTTCCGAACGCCAAAAGATGGCCAAGAAGCCCCCGCACATCCTGATTACCACACCCGAGTCTCTCTACATACTGCTGACCTCCTGCAGCGGGCGTCAGGGACTGACCGGGGTCCGCACACTGATCCTCGACGAGATACATGCTGTGGCCGACAATAAGCGCGGCTCCCACCTGTCGCTGTCGGTAGAGCGGCTCTGCGCCTTGGCGCAACAACCGGTGGTCCGAATCGGGCTGTCGGCCACCCAACGGCCCATCGAAGAGGTTGGGCGTTTTCTCGTCGGCAACGAAAACATCGGTACCGACGGCACTCCCAACTGCCTGATTGTCGACACCGGTCACGCCCGCCACATCGATCTTGCCATTGAGCTTCCCGAGCGTGAACTGGGACCTATCGCCAGCCACGAGACCTGGGGCGAGGCATTGGACACGGTGGCCAACTTGGTGCAGGCCCACGGAACCACGCTGGTTTTCGTCAACACCCGTAGGTTGGTTGAACGGGTGGCCCACCAGTTGTCGGAACGGTTAGGCGAAGATGCGGTCGTGGCCCACCACGGCAGTCTCTCTCGGGCGATACGCTTAGTGGCTGAGGACAAACTGAAAACCGGCCAGGTAAAGGTCTGCGTGGCGACGGCGTCCTTGGAGTTGGGCATCGACATTGGAGTAGTCGACCTGGTATGCCAGATCGGTTCGCCCAGGTCAATCGGCGTGCTCTTGCAACGGGTTGGCCGCTCCGGCCACACCGTCGGAGGCACCCCCAAAGGCCGATTGTTCCCGCTGACCAGAGACGAACTGGCCGAATGTGTCGCGCTATCCCGGGCGGTCCGGCACGGCAATCTTGACACGCTGTCCATCCCGCCGTGGCCGGTGGACGTGCTGGCCCAGCAGATCGTAGCTTCCTGCGCCCAAGAGGAATGGGCGGAAGAGGACCTATTCCAGCTATGCCGACGGGCCTACCCCTACCGGGAGCTACCCAGAGAGAAATTCGACCAAGTTATCGGGGTGCTCTCCGAAGGGTTCACCCAGCGTCAAGGACGAAGAGGGGCTTTCCTCCACCGTGACGGCGTCAACTCTCAGGTCAAAGGCCGGCGCGGGGCCCCCATCGCCGCCATGACCAGCGGCGGCGCCATTCCAGACAACGCCGACTATGACGTGATTGCCGACCCGGACGAAACATTCGTCGGCACCGTCAACGAAGACTTCGCCATCGAGAGTCTAAAGGGCGACATATTCCTGCTGGGCAACACCGCCTGGAAGATTCGTCGAGTGGAGAGCGGCCGGGTTAGGGTCGAGGACGCCCAAGGGCAACCGCCGAGTATTCCTTTCTGGCTGGGAGAGGCGCCGGGCCGGACTTGGGAGCTGTCTGAAGAGATTTCAGAGCTTAAGGAAGCCATAGACCAACGTCTCGACGACCGTCTGGACAACCTGGAAGTCGCCCGGCAGTGGGTGGTTTCTGAAGCGGGCGTCGACGACGAGTCGGGCCGCCAACTGGTTGCCTACATCGCGGAGGGCAAGCGTGTCCTGGGTTTGGTGCCGACCAAGAAGCATGTGGTCGCCGAGCGGTTCTTCGACGAAAGCGGCGGCATGCAATTGGTGATCCATGCCCCGTTTGGCGCCCGGATCAACCGCGCCTGGGGCATGGCCTTACGCAAGCGAATCTGCCGCACCTTCGACTTCGAGCTACAGGCTTCGGCCACCGACGACGGGCTGAATTTCGCCCTGTCTCCGGGTTTGTCGATGCCGGTGGACGAAGTGTTTACCTATCTCAATCCCAACACCATCGAGGAAGTTCTGACCCAGGCTATCTTACAGGCGCCGGTGTTTGGGACCCGATGGCGATGGAACGCGACTCGGGCTCTGGCAATCCTACGGCACACCGGTGGGCGCAAGGTCCCCGCGCCCCTACTGCGTATGCGCTCCGACGACCTGCTGGCCGCCGCCTTCCCGGCCCAGGTAGCCTGCCAGGACAACACCGGCCCCGCCGACATCGAACTGCCGGACCATCCGTTGGTGTTCGAGACCATGCGGGATTGCCTGACTGAGGCGATGGACCTTGAGGGATGCCGAGGGATGCTGGCTGAGATTCAAAGCGGCGAGATTGAAGTCCATGGCCGGGACACGGTTCAGCCATCAGTCTTTTCTCACCAGATATTGAACGCCATGCCCTACGCGTTCTTGGATGACGCTCCTTTGGAAGAACGGCGGGCCCGGGCTGTATCGTTGCGGCGGGCGCTACCGGATGACTCCCGGGACCTGGCACGCCTGGACCCCACCGCCATTGCCCAAGAATCAGAAAACGCCTGGCCCAGAGTGCGGGACGTCGACGAACTGCACGACGCCTTGTTGATATTGGGCCTATTGCCAGGAGACGCAGCCTCCAAGTCCGCAACAGATGAGTCGCAATTTGAGGCCTGGCTGCAAGAATTGACCACCGCTGGCCGGGCCTACCGTTTGGAACTCACGGATGGTGTCTTCGGCTGGGCGCCAGCCGAACGGCTCCCTTGGCTCCGGTTGGTTTACCCTCAGTCGGTCATCGAGCCGGGCCCTCCGGATATGTCGCTTCCCGCCGAAACGACTCGGGAAGATGCGGTGCTTTCGCTGGTGCGCGGATGGGTGGAATGTATCGGTCCGTTTACAGCAGGGGGGATCTCTCGGACGCTTTCGCTCCCGGCATCAGACGTAGCCTATGCCGTGGCCCAACTGGAGAATGATGGTGCTGTCCTGAGAGGAAGCTTTACGCCTGGAGCCGACCAGGAGGAGTTTTGCGACCGGCGAATCCTGGCCCGGATCCACCGTTCCACCATCGACTCGCTGCGGAGTCAGGTCGAGCCTGTACCACCGGCCACCTTCGTCCGGTTCTTGCTTCAATGGCAGCACGTAGACCTTCCTTCGCGGCTCTCCGGCGAAGGTGGATTGCTGGCGGTAATCGA
The DNA here is from genome assembly GCA_965247605.1 of Dehalococcoidia bacterium. Taxonomy (GTDB): domain Bacteria; phylum Chloroflexota; class Dehalococcoidia; order Lucifugimonadales; family UBA3495; genus VXOI01. Next base: position 450,985 of record CBDFHM010000012.1, read on the forward strand.
AGAGCTGCAGGGTTTTGAAATCGCCGCCGCCGCTGTTGAGGAAGAGATTCTCACGTCGCGGCTAACCGACTTCAGCCCACTGGCGTTGGACCGCTTATGCCTGTGCGGTGAAGTCGTGTGGGGCCGGGTATCTAGCAAACAAAACGGGAGCAACCAAAATGGGGCCAACCATAACGGCGCGGGGAGCCATCCGGCGAGGGCGGCTTTCTCCAAATCGACGCCTATCACGCTGGCGTTGCGGGAAGCCTTGGACTGGCTACTGAGTGCCGAAGAACCGGGAACAGAGGGGCTTTCCGGGGCGGCCAAGGAGACATTGAACTTCATGTCCCAACGGGGAGCCTCGTTCCTCTCGGACATTGTGTCGGCGACCAAACGCCTGCCCACCGACGTGGAGGAAGCTCTCTGGACGCTGGCGGCCTCAGGCCGGGTGACTTCCGACGGACTGGAAGCGCTCCGGCAGCGCATCTGGGGCACCAAACGGCCCCGCCGGAACTCCAAACCGGGACGCGGCAACCTGCACCGCAGGCGCGGCTTCAGCCGATGGTCCGTGCTGGAGCCGGTGGACCCGGTTGAGGACCGCACGGAGGCGGTAGCCCGCCAATTACTTTTACGCTACGGGTTGTTGTTCCCCGAACTGCTGGCCCGAGACGCTCTTGCCGTCCGCTGGCGAGACTTGGTGAGGGTTCTACGGCGGTTGGAAGCCAGGGGAGAAATACGCGGGGGCCGCTTCGTGGCCGGGTTCGTCGGGGAGCAATTTGCTCTTCCAGAGGCTGTTGACTTGCTACGGCGGCTGAAAGGTCAAGAACCGGACGGACGTTTTGTGGTCGTCTCTGCCTGTGACCCGCTGAACTTGGCGGGAATCCTGACTCCAGGCAACCGGGTCACAGCCGTTTTGGGCAACCGCCTGGTGTACCGAAACGGCATTCCCATAGCGGCGATGGAGGGCGGTTCTTTCGTTCCGCTGGCCAACACCGAGGGTCCGGTGCTGGAACAAGCCAGAACACTACTTGGTGTTCCCATCGCTCATGCCGCCTACCAATTGGAACAGGCGGATCTGGCGACCGCCTAGCCGACGCGGCCGGTTCAAATGGGGGTCTTTTGACAGGTTCCGTTTGGTGGGCTCCCGATTGAATCGGAGCTCATAGCGAACGGGTGTGGCGGACCCAAACCGGTAGCGCTGGAGCCAAGGCCGGCAATTGCGGTTTCATTGAAAATCCAGGGCTGCTATGCTAACGTTAGCCACTGGGTCACCGGGCGCCAAATCATCGACTTTCTTGGTTACCGGCGGTTAAAACCGCACTCCATGATCCGGAATTCGACGCCCTTTTCTGAACCCATTGACCGGAACCCCTGAAGGCGGCCTCATTGTCCAGCTTCCGCTTCTCGCCCAACCCCAACCAGGCCCATAAAATCGATTGGAAACCCTGGGCACCGGATACTTTCTCTCTCGCCCAGGAAGACGACAAGCCCGTACTCCTGTCCGTCTCCGCCGTTTGGTGCTACTGGTGTCACGTCATGGACGAAACCAGCTACTCGGACCCGGACGTTCAGGCGCTCTTGGCACAGTATTTTGTGGCTGTCCGGGTAGATAACGACCACCGGCCGGACATCAACGCCCGATATAACGTAGGCGGATGGCCCACTACCGCTTTCATGACCCCTCACGGAGGACTGATCGGCGGCGCAACCTATCTGCCGCCCGACCAATTTCTGGCGATGCTTTCCGAGCTACAGGAGGCCTACAGGGCCGAAAAACCTCAGCTTTACACCCAGGCCCGCGACCTGCTGCATCGGAGGAGGGAACAGGGGAAGCGGGTCGCCGCTGGCCCCCAAGTGGACGAATTTCTGGTCGACCGGATTTCCCGCATTGTCGCCGGTTCCTACGATGCGGTTCAAGGCGGGTTTGGCAGCGAACCCAAGTTTACGAATCCAGGAATCCTCAGATTTGTCGCCCATCTGTTCCGCACGTCCGGCGAAGAGTTCTACGGAGCGATGCTGCGGAAGACCCTCGACTCAATGGTGGAAGCGCCGATCTACGACGATATTGACGGGGGATTTTTCCGCCACAGCGCCTCCGCCGACTGGTTGGAGCCGCAACGAGAAAAGCTGGCGGAAGACAACCTGAACCTGGCACGAGTCTTTGTGGACGGTTCTGTTCTGTTGGACGAGCCGCGATACGCGACCGTCGCCGAACGCACGATTGATTACCTGTTGGGCCACCTGTACGACCCATCGACGCCGGGGTTCCGAGGGAGCCAGGGAGCAAACTCAGACTATTTCAAATTGCCGACTGAAGAACGATCGAACGTTTCGGCCCCACCGCCGGACCGTTACTGTTATGCCAGCTCAAACGGGTTGGCGGCTACCATTTTGCTGGACGCCTCTTGGAAGCTAGGACGAGCAGACCTGACCGATATGGCGCTGGCGGTGGTGGACCACCTCGACTCGCTCGCCAGGAGAGACAGGTTCAGTCACGCGTATTCGGCGGACGGCCCGGACGAAGCACCCGCATTCCTGGCCGATTGGGCCTGGCTGCTGACTGCGTTGGTGCAGGCCCACTCCAGTACCGCCAAACCTGCCTACCTCGACCGGGCTGTTGAGGTCGCTGCGTTGTTGGTCGATCGGTTTTTTGACGAGGAAAACGGTGGGTTCTTCGACATCGAGGCTGATGAAATGGCCGTGGGCCACATGCAGGTGCGGGAAAAGGCCCTTGCCGAAAACGTGGTCGCAGTGGAGGCGCTCCTTCATCTGTACCAGACCACACGCAACGAAGACTACCGGCAGGTGTGCCAGGCGACACTCAGCGCCTTCGTCGGTACGTTCCGGGAACAAGGCGAGTTCGCCGCCGAGTTCGGGTTGGCGGTACACCTGTTCAAGAACTCCGCAGTGGAAGTCACGATAGAGGGGAGACCGGAAGACCCCGGTTGCCAGGACCTGCTTCGGGCCGCACTCCGGCTGGCCAGCCCGAATCTGGATATCAAGACCGTACTGGCCGCCGAGGGAGACAGCGGATCACGGGCCCACGTGTGCCTGGACACGGTGTGTTTGCCGCCGGTCAATAGTCCTGACGCCCTGGCCGGTGCCGTTTCGGGACTGGCCGGCCAGCAGGATAGTCCCTTCGAAAATATTCTTCAGATTTTTCCCGGTCCATAACCAGATTGCTGGCTTGGGCCGACGGCCTCTTTTTGTAGACTCGTTATCAAATTGTTTGGAGGGCTTGCGTGCTGCGTAGCGTGGACTGCGGTTCCCTTCGGCGGAAGGACTCGGGCACCAACATTACCCTGGCCGGCTGGGTGGGCGGCAGGCGGGACCACGGCGGGATTATCTTCCTGGATTTGCGAGACCGCTCGGGTACGGTCCAGGTCGTCTTCAATCCCGAGTTAGCGCCTGACGCTTCGAAAATCGGAGAGGAGCTTCGGCAAGAATGGGTAGTGCAAGTGAAGGGGGCGGTGCAACAACGACCGGCCGGTAGCGATAACCCGGCCATGGCCACCGGCGAAGTCGAGGTGATGGCCAACGAGATCACTGTGTTGAACACGTCGCTTACGCCGCCTTTCTACATCGCCGACGATGCCGGAGCCGACGAGAGCCTGCGCCTCCGCTACCGGTACCTCGACCTACGCCGTCCGCCGATGCTACAGAACCTCATTTTGCGGCACAAGGTGGTCAAGTATATTCGAGATTTCCTGGACGCCCGGGATTTCTTGGAAATCGAAACGCCCATCCTCATCAAGAGCACGCCGGAAGGGGCCCGGGACTTCCTGGTTCCCAGCAGGCTCCAACCGGGCAATTTCTACGCCCTGCCCCAATCTCCACAGCAACTCAAGCAGTTGCTGATGGTGTCCGGCGTTGAACGCTATTTTCAAATAGCCCGGTGCTTCCGCGACGAAGATCTGAGGGCGGACCGGCAACCGGAATTTACGCAGCTCGATCTGGAAATGAGCTTCGTCGAAGAAGAGGACATCCTGTCGCTAACCGAGGAACTCTACACCGGGATGATTGAGACTGTGGCGCCGGGTAAAAAGCTCCGCAAGCCCTTCCCGAGACTGACACACGCCGAGGCCATGGAACGCTACGCCTCCGACAAGCCGGACCTGCGTTTTGGGTTGGAGATGACTGACGTTACCGAATTGGCGTCTGAAACAGAGTTCCGGGTTTTCCTGTCCACCATCGAAGCCGGCGACCGCATCAAGGGGTTCGTTGCGCCTGGACTGGCCAACTACACCACATCTCAGGTCCGGGAGCTTGAAGCTCTAGCCAAGGAGGCCGGAGCGGGCGGCCTCAGTCACATCAGGTACCGTGGCAGCGGCCCGGTAAAGGATCAAAGCGAGGAAGAAATACTGCAGTCAGCAGGCTTGCGTATGCCCGCCGATTGGCACCAGCGCCTTGCCGAATCAATGGGTGCTGGTCCCGGTGACTTAGTGATCCTGATGGCCGGGGCGACGGCTCGGATGAACGTTTGGCTAAACGCCATGCGCAATCATTTGGGTGAGGTTCTTGGCCTGGGAGACTCTGACGAGTTGGCATTCGCCTTTATAACCGAATTTCCGCTTTTTGAGTGGAACGAAGATGGCGGTCGTTGGGATTCATCCCATCACCCGTTCACCTCGCCAGCCGACGGCCAAGAGGGGTTGCTGGATGGAGATGACCCAGGATCGATAGGGTCCAAGGCTTATGACCTGGTCTGTAATGGGTCCGAGCTGGCCAGCGGCAGCATCCGGATTCACCGCCGGGAGTTGCAAGAGAAGGTCTTTCAAGTCTTGGGGTACAGCAAAGAAGAAGTGAACGAACGTTTCCAGCAGATATTGGAGGCCTTTGACTACGGCGCCCCTCCACATGGCGGCATCGCTCCGGGCATCGACCGCTTGGTGGCAATACTTTGCGGCGCCAACTCCATACGGGAAGTAATCGCGTTCCCCAAGACTCAGAGCGGCGCGGACCTGCTGTTCAACTCGCCCGCTCCGGTGGCGCCGGCCCAGCTAAAAGACCTGTCGCTCCGCATCGCTGATTAAATTCCCTCCTACAACGCTGGACAAAAAACTACGGGCCTGTGGTGTTAACCCACAGGCCCGTTTTGTTGCGGCCATTGGAAAATATTTAGGTATACCTAATCATCCGCGCTTCCCGCTTTTTCCGGAATGGCTGATTCTTCGGACTTGCCGTTGCGGAAGGAGAAGTTGTCCACCAGGTCGCCGATGCTGGTGCGGAATCCGGAGTACTCCAGTTCGTTATATGGAAGCATAGCCGCTCCAGACCAGCCCTGGGACCGCATCTGAATTGCTTTCTCTTGGGCCAGTTGCCTGGTGTAGTCCCAAGCTGGGTTGTCGAAGAAGTCGATGATCGAGTCGGAGAAGTTCCCTTCTCGGCTCAACGAAAAGCCGACGCAGGACAGCAGGGGCAGGCAGTACATGCCGGTCACGGCCGTGTTGATTGGTACGGGCATGAGCGGCATGACGTGGGAGCCGCGGGCGTCGCCGCCGATAAAGTGGGCCTTGGCGTAGGGAGAGATCAATTCTTCAGGAGCCGGGAACACGCCCTGGTTGCGGACCAAGGCCACTGGGTCGTCTTTTCCAGTGTAGGTGCCAGCAATGTTGTGCATCCTAGTGGCCGAGATTGCAGCCGCAGTCTGGCCGGTATGCCGCGAAACGATGCTGTCGATGCCGAACCGTTCGTTGTCCCGCAGCAAGACAGTAATCTTGTAATAGTCTTCAGGAGCGTTGAGTGAGATTATGCTGTCGCCGCCGGTATTGTCCATATCGATGATATTAAAGGTGAATCCTTCATTGAGCCGTGGCAGCATTAACCCGCCGCAATACATGGGGTCGGCGAACCCCAGGAACATCGGCAGGTTGTAAGCGCCGGGGCCGCATTTGTCGGCGGCCAAGACCATGAATGACTCGGCGGGCCTGACTCGATTGGTCTTAACCGGATCGTGGTCCCATTCGATTTCTGCTACCGCTGGGCCGGCGCCCCTGATGTTGCCAGAGGGAGCGTCTGCAAGAAGGTCTTGCCCGGCGCCGTACAGCCCATATTGGCTGGCTATATCGGTCGCGTGCAGGAATGAATTCCAGGCGAATTGGTGGACGTCGGTGTCGTTTTCTCCTCTGGTATGGGAAGCGACTATACAGATGTCATCCCCGGTATGGCCGATCCAGGTGTCGATCAAAAGGCCGCGTCTTACTGCATTTGCGGCGTCATCCTTGACAGCGTCCAACATTCGGTCCGATGGCTTGGTATGACCGCCTATCGAACCCACGTCGGCTTTGAGAATCGATAGTGTTATCTTCATATTCCTCCTCGTCTTGTCGTCCCCACCACATCTATTGGTTTGTTCGTGTCGACTACGTCGGTGGACTAGACTGGCCTGCGTCCGTATAGTGATATTCGAATAGAGAAAGGTGTGAGTTTCAAGGTAATCGATAAGAGTTGAGCCTAGATTTTAGCAGTACCACAATACCTTGTCTAGGATTCGTTTGATTGATTACGTTATTCTCTTTCCCAATGTGAAACTGTTTCGTATATGATTTCGCATACTATAACGTACTCCTTTCACCGATACTCAATTTGGGGACCGGTATTATTCATAGGCGTTACAAGAAGCGTTGCAAGGGTTTACATTTCTTGTTCTTCGGTTTTTGATCTTCGGGACGCCGGCCGGTCGTTCGAGCGAAATAATCAATCGTCCCCGGCGTTGCCCATAGCATAGCCCTAATCTAGGTGTATATTCGAAATAACGTACGTTTCCAATGGCTCAGGCCCGGAAATCTGCTACTAAGCCATGTTAGAGACACCGGATAGATAATTTGGGTGACTTGTTCCTTTACCTGCTACTCCTCCTAGTGGCCATCTGGACGGCTCGAATTGCCATGTCACGGGGACGCAACCCCTGGATATGGGGTGGCGCCGCGCTGATCTTGGGACTTATGCCTTGGAATTTGCTGGGCGTAGGACCTCTACTCGTTTTACTTTTTCTGCCCAAACCCGCTGCCGAGACACCGGCAAAGCCCGAGCGATTAGCCTGCCCCAAATGCGCCCAGACTCGTAGGCCGAGCCAACATTTCTGCACCAACTGCGGTTGGGACCTCGGACAGCCCTTCACGCCGGATGGGACCCAACCGGCCATGGGTTCCGAGGAACTCGTTCCGGGAGCCGTTGCTCAATCGTTAGAGTCCCCAGCCCAAACTGGCGTTGACCCAGTAATAGCGCAATCGGCCGATGCCCAACCGGTGGAAACTCAATCGAGGGAAGCGGAATCGGCAGAACCCCAATCGGTGGAACCCCAAGCAGTGGAAACCCAGTCAGCGGAATCCGCTGCCACAACTGAGACCTCGTCTCCTGCTGAAACAACCGGTGAAACAGCCGAGGCGGTGGAAGAAACGATTCCGGAACCGCCAGCCCAACCCTGGGGTATGCCAGAACCCGGCGTCGCTCCCACGGCCGCGACCATGACCGCCAGAGGGATCAGTCGGCTCGACGACGGGCGCATCCAAGAAGCCATTGACCAGTTCACCAAGGCCATCGCACTGGACCCCAACTACCGGGAGGCATGGGAGCACCGGGCGGAAGCCTACGCCAAACAGGGCCGGGGCGAGGAAGCGGCCGAAGACCGCAGACGGATCCAAGGGCTGAACGCCAGCTCATCCCCCGGTTGACCGAGACCGTCCACCATCCGGCAGGGGACTCTGCCTGTGACCGCCTAAAAGGCGGTCTTTTGCTGCCCCGGGGCCATTCAGATCGGTCAAACCGCCATGATGTGGTAGCCCGCGTCGACCGGGATGACTGCGCCAGTGATACCGCTGGATAGACCGCTGCACAGAAACAGGGCAGTCTGGGCCACTTCTTCTATCGTGATATTACGTTGTAAAGGTGCTTTTTCGGCGTGGACATGGCGCATGTCCCTGAAGCCGGTGATGCCTCTAGCCGCCAGTGTCTCCAGCGGCCCGGCGGAGATCGCATTTACTCGAATATTGTCCGGGCCGAACTCCGAAGCCAATTGACGGACGCTGTTCTCCAAAGCCGCTTTCGCCGTCCCCATTACGTTGTACCCTGGGTACACTCGCTGAGAAGCGTCGAAAGTCATCGCCACCACACTCCCTCCCTCCGTCATCAGGGGTGCAGCGTGACGCACCAAGGGTAGAAGTGAGTAGGCGCTAACTTCAAGGGCAATTCTGAACCCTTCTCGGCCAGTATCGGAGAAACGGCCGCTCAGGTCATCCCGATTGGCGTAGGCGATACTGTGGATTAGGAAGGAAATATCGCCGAATTCCGTCTTGAGGTCTTGGAACACTTGGGCGATTTCCTGGTCGCTGGTGGCATCGCAGGGGAGTAGCAGCGGGTCTTCGAGGGTCTCAGCCAGCTTTTCGACCCTTTCCTTCAGGCGGTCGCCCTGGTAGGTTAACGCCAGCCTGGCCCCAGCCTGGGCCAATGCGCTGGCGATTCCCCAAGCAATGCTGCGATCGTTGGCGACGCCTAGAACGATTCCTTTTTTGCCGGATAGATCTATGGGATACACCGGCTCCTCCTCCCTACTTCGATTGTCCGCCCGAAGTGCCCGCCACAATTAACGCGAATTAGCTCGAATCAAAACGGACAGGGCCGGCCGGTCCGGACCAAAGTCCGGATTAAGAAAATTCCGGCGCCACCCGTTCCAGAAACAGGTCCAATTGCCGTTCCGGTTCAAACGTCGCCAGCCTCACCACCAAGGTCTGGGCACCGGCGGAAACGTACTCCGCCATGCGTTCTGTCACCCGCTCCGGACCTCCAAACGGCCCCCAGCGAGAACCCCAGATGTTTGACCCGTAGTAGCGGGTGAGAAATTCTTCAGCTTCGGCTTCTGCTTTTGCCAGGTCCGGACCCACGTTGGCGGTTAGGTAGAACGTCTTTTCCAGGCTCGTGGAGTCCCGTCCCATTTCTTCAGCCTTGGCGTCGACTTGGGCAATGACTTGGGCGAATTCATCCGGCGTGTCGGAGACCGATATTACGCCGTCTCCCAACCGGGCGGCCCGGTCGATCTGGGCCTGTTGCTGGGCCCGGTAGTGGCTGGCCAACAAAATGGGTATCCCGGCGGGCTGGGACACTGCTGGCCCCACAGCTACCGACTCCAATTGGAAGTGACGCCCCTCGAAACTGTAAGGTGTTCCGGGGCCCAGGCCCTTAACGATTTCGATGATTTCCTCGAAACGGCGGGCCCGCCGGGATGGGTCCACACCGGCCGCTTGCCACTCCCCACGCTGATCGTCGTTAAAGGCGCCGCCTACTCCGGCGCCGATGATCAGGCGTCCTCCAGAAATCAGGTCGACCGTCGCCAATGTCTGCGCCAGGAGGACCGGGTGGCGGAGAGCCAGAAGCAACACCGCCGTACCCAATCGGACCCTACTGGTCCGTGTCGCGATAGCGCCGAGCATTGCCAGGGGTTCCAAGCGAGGTTTGGCGGTGAGACTGTCGCCAACCCACACCGAGTCCAATCCTGCCGCTTCGACCCGTTCCGCCATGCGGATGATCCGGTCGGCGTTGGGCGGCTGTTCGCCGCCCAGAAGCAGACCCCTAGTCGGCAACAGGACCCCCAACTTGGTTTTAGCCCCGGTCACTTTTTCTCCTGCCCACTCTGCCAAGTGGGTCCGAGGAGGTCTGGTTGATTGGCGGGTTCGGACTTGGGGCCGGGGTCGGCGTCGCCTTCGGCTAGAGCGGCGATCAGAGGTGAGTCGCGCAACGATGGGGCCAATCTTTCGATCAGGCCGGGTTCCATATGTTGATATGTTCGCAAGTCGTCAATGATGTCCAAATCGAAACCGAGTCCTGCGCTGTAGGAAATAGCGACTGAGGTTTCTAACTTGGCCGCCTTGGAAAGGTGCTTCTTGAAGCTGTTACGTCCAAGTTCCGGGCGGAACGGTACGCCTCTGGGGATCAGAATAGCATTGGTTCCCCCGTCGCGGCGGGCCGGCGCCAATGTAACGTTGCCCAAACGCCGCGATGCCTGCAACAGGCTGTGGATATCGGCCGGTTTCACGAAGGGTAGGTCTCCTGCGACATAGAGTGCCGCTTTGTCCCGCATGAAGATCCGGTCGATAGCCTTGGATAGTGTGTCGTTCAGGTTCTTGCCCAACTCGGTCCAACAAACAGCGTTGTTGTCACGGGCGAGGTTCTTCACCCGATCGTCGCCTCCGATGACACAGATCATATCGATGGACGCGCCACCGAGGGCTTTCAAAACCCGGCGCAACATGCCCAGCGTAATTTCGGCCCGTTGGTCTTCCGTAAGGGTCCGGGCCAGTCTGCTTTTGCCATCGGTCAGCGGTTTCATCGGAACGATGGCGATTACGTTGTGTTCCTCGTTTATCATCTGTGGCTGCATCGGTCGTGAGTTTCCTATTTGAAAAGAGCCAGTATTTCCCTGGCCAGTGTGGTTTTGTCTTCCAGGGATTCCATGATGGTGTTTGTCACGATTGGCGTCAAACCGGCGTCGGCTACCGCCGGCGCTAGCCTTTCGTCTCGCCGGTCGATTACCAGATGATCGCAGATGTCCCGGTACTGCTGGGCAACGCCAACGACGGACACTTCAAGGCCCAGTTCTGCCATTATCTTGCCTGCCGGACCCTTGACCGCGTCCCCACCGACGATTGGACTAACCGCCACGCGGGGCCCGGCGAAAGCGTTTAGGCTTTCGCGTACCCCGGGCACCGCCAGTATGGGGCCGACGCTGAGGGCTGGGTTCGATGGGCATATAACCACCATCTTAGCGCCATTCAACGCAGCGGTGAGCCCTGGAGACGGCTTGGCCGCCGCAGCCCCAGCGTACCTGACGGCGGCGACCTTCGGTTGGGCTCGTCGACGTACGAAATACTGCTGCATGGGCAACTCGCCCTCATCCGTTTCCAGGACGGTCTGCACAGGATTATCGCTCATGGGGACGACTGAGTGTTCGATACCAAGACGTTGGCATAGCTCGAGGGTTACGTCAGAAAGAGTAGCGCCGCTACGGAGCAATTGAGTCCGCCGGATATGGGTCGCTAGGTCTCGGTCTCCCAGGTTGAACCAGGCATCCGCACCGTAGCGGTTCAGCATTTCCAGGGAATTGAACGTGTCGCCCCGCAGCCCCCAACCGGTCTCAGTGTTGGAGAGTCCGGCCAGAGTGTACATCATGGTGTCCAGGTCAGGCGATACGTGCAGACCATGAAATTCTTCGTCGTCGCCGGTGTTAACCCCGATTACCAACTCGCCGTGCGGGAGGCATTGAGCCAGGCCCAGGGCCAATTTTGCCCCGCCAACGCCACCTGCCAAAGCCAGGACCATAGGTTTATCAGAATGGCCCAGATCACCGCTGGGTTTCACCATTCGCGGTTATCCCGGCGCGGGCTCAAAAAATGGGGTTTGGGAAAATGGGGCTTGGGAACCCAGAGTGCCATCGTGGAAAGGCTCGGTTACGGGCCCGTACTGCGTGCATAGCGCGGGTGCTCGAACCGGAAGGTGTCCAGTTTGACCAACCGGTCGTAGGAGCCGAAAACCTCTTCCACGTTGTCGCCCACCAGGTCCAGCGGGTCCAATTCTTCGTCGGCGTCGCCGAAGACCCGGCGTATCCCGTAGGTTGTGTAGCGTTCGGCAGGGATGCGGCCCGCCTGGCGGATTATCTGCCGGAACTCCGACGGCCGCATGAGTTGCCCGTGCTGGGCGCCCGCCGCAGTCGATATGCTTTCGTTGATTAGGGTGCCGCCTAGGTCGTTTACCCCGGCGGTAAGCAACAACTGGGACATTCTGGCCCCTTCTTTCACCCAGGAAGCCTGGATGTTGGGTATCCAATTGTTAAGCATGATCCGGGCGATGGCGTGCATCTTGACCACGTCCATGCCGGTAGGGCCGGGGCGAACGTCCTGCACCAGGTTTTTCATGAACATCGGCGCTTCGGTGTGAACGAAGCTCAGGGGAACGAACTCGGTGATGCCGCCGGTTTGCTGCTGAATGCCACGGAGTAGGTCCATATGCCTGGCCAGCTGCAACGGGGTTTCAAGGTATCCGAACATGACGGTCGAGGTGGTTGGGATTCCCAGTTCGTGGGCGGTGGTGATCACTTCGGTCCACTGTTCCACGTTGATGCGGCCGGGGGAAATCTGGTCTCGCAGTTCTTGGTCCAGTACCTCGGCGGAGGTGCCGGGAAGGCTGCCAACCCCGGCGGCTTTCAGTCCTTCCAGGTATTCCCGAATGGTGCATTTCGAACGAATCGAGCCGTAGAGGACCTCTTCGGGCGAGAAGCCGTGAACGTGCATGTCCGGCAGCTCGTCCTTTATCGCTTGGCAAAGCCGGATATACATGTCCCCTTCCATTTGTGGTGGAAGTCCGGCCTGGATACAGACCTCTGTAGCCCCGTAATCCCACGCTTCCTTAGCTCGGCGTACAATTTCCTCTGCCGGAAGAAAATACCCTTCCTCCTCGCGGAAGTCGCGGCTGAAAGCACAGAACCCGCAGCGTTTGATGCAAACGTTGGTGAAGTTGATATTGCGGTTGACCACGTAGGTGACGACGTCGCCAGCGGTCCTGCGGCGTAGCTCATCAGCCACCGTCACCAAGGCGTTGTATTCGGCGCCCGACGCCCCGAAGAGCGTGACGGCGTCATCTACCGAGATGTCGGCCCCGGAAAGGGCATTGTCCAAAACGGCAGCCACTTGGGGATCAAGCGTGCTGGCAAGTTCACGCAGACTGTTCACCGGGTGGTGCTCTTCAATCAGGCCGTCACGCTGTCCCGGCATATCGTTCAATACCCCCTCTTACGTATCCCTGTTCGTCGGCCAAGGCCGATACTTTCGTTCGGAGGCCGTTAGTTAGAAATTCGGTAGTGTTCAAAAAATATTCTGGATAGACCGGCAACCGGGGCCTCAACTCGAACCCGGCGGCGGCCGTTCGGTCGCGTAGGTCCCGCAGGGCCGGCCATGGTGCCTCCGGATTGACAAAATCAATGGTCAAGGGCGAAACGCCGCCCCAGTCGTTTATTCCCGCGTCCAGGTAGACCTGGTAGTTGTCGGCGCTTAGGTTAGGCGGCACCTGTACGTTGGCATGCGGCCCCAGTATCAACCGGGCCGCAGCCACGGACCACGTAAGCTCTTCGGTCTCGGCGTCCATAGCCCCTGCCATCGGCGTGGCCGGTTTGGCCCTGAAGTTCTGAATGATGACCTCTTGGACCTGCCCAAATCGCTGGTGCAGGCGCCTGATGGCCAGCAGCGATTCTATGCGGTCGCGGCGGTCTTCGCCTATGCCGATGAGGATACCAGTCGTGAAAGGTACCCGCAACTCGCCAGCCAGTTCTATGGTGCGCAGGCGCACTCTGGGGCGCTTGCTGGGTGCGAATTCATGGGGGCCGCCGGTTGCGTACAGTTGGGGACTGGTGCTTTCCAGCATCAACCCCATGGACGGATTGAACGGTTTAAGCGCCGCCAACTCCCGGCGGCTCATGGTGCCGGGATTGGCATGGGGCAAGAGAGAAGTCTCTTCCAATACCAGTTGGCAGACGTAGGTCAGATACTCAAGCGTGGTCCGAAACCCACGGCGTTCCAGCCACTTTTGGGCTTCGGGGTAACGTTGCTCCGGTCGCTCTCCCAGGGTGAACAACGCCTCGGTACAGCCCAACCTGGCACCGGCGTGGGCCACCTCCAACACCTGTTCGGGCGTCATGTAAAGCGTATTTCCCGCTTGCTCGGGGTCCTGCCTGAAGGTGCAGTAGCCGCAGAAGTCGCGGCATAGATGGGTCAAGGGGATGAAAACCTTGGGGGAAAAGGTCACGGTGTTGCCCTTGCCTTGGTCCCTGATCGACGAAGCCGCTTTACACATGGTATCCAGATCCGGCCCGTCGGTCTCCACGAATGCCCAGGCGTCATAATCGGCCACTGGCCCGCCTTCGATTGCCACGTCCAAGACCTCTTTCAAAGGCGGGACGTCACGAGGCGCGGGGGAGCTAATTACGGTGCGGGACGAAACCGTCAAGACCACTCCATACTGTGCTAGAGACCGGGCATAAGGGCCACTATTGTAGACGCTAACCCCATAGCTAGCAACGTGCGGGGGCGCAGCCCCGTTTTCATACTGACGTGTGGGCGGGCGCAGGCCGGTTTTCACATTAACAGGTACGCGGGAGCAGGCCGGTTTTTAGGGGCCGTGCAGGGTGACCAGGTGACCTCCCCGTTCGTGGTGAGCCTGTCGAACCACTATCCCAGGGCGAACGGGATCAAACTCGCAGCGAGTTAATCTAGCGCCAGCCGGTTTGGAGTTATGCGGGTAAAAACGGGGCTATAGGCCGTTAAGGCGGCCCTGATCCGAGGGTTCAGGGATTCGGTAGGGGCGGCCCAAATGCTCGTGGGCCAGGCGAGTGGCGATTCGCCCGCGGGGCGTGCGGTCCAAGAAACCCAGTTGTAGGAGGTAGGGTTCCCAAACGTCCATTATGGTGTCCGAATCTTCATTTAACGAGGCGGCCAACGTTTCCAGTCCCACGGGTCCGCCGTCGAACTTGTCGATGATGCTGGAGAGTAGCCGATGGTCCGCCTGGTCCAGCCCCAGTTCGTCCACACTTAGCTGCTCCAAGGCCGCCCTGGCCACCGTCCCGCTGATTCGGTTGTCGGCTTTCACCAGCGCATAGTCACGGGTGCGCTTTAACAAGCGATTGGCCACCCGTGGCGTGCCCCTGGACCGGCCGGCGATTTCGTCGAGGCCTTCCGGATCGGAGTCGCTTTCGAGAATGCGGGCGGAACGCTCCACGATTACTTTCATGTCTTCCGGCTGGTAGTAGTCCAATCGAAGGACGGAGCCGAACCGGTCCCGCAGGGGCGCGCTCACCATCGAGAACCTAGTGGTGGCGCCAATGAGGGTAAAGGGACTGATCCGTAGATTGACGTTCCGTGCCGCTAGTCCCTTCCCCACCATCCACGATAGGAAGAAGTCCTCCATGGCCGAGTACAGCACTTCTTCCACCACCCTGTTGAGGCGGTGGATTTCATCGATGAACAGCACGTCTCTGGGCTGGAGGCTGGTCAGTATCGCGGCCATGTCCCCGGCCCGTTCCACTGCCGGGCCCGAGGTGACCCTGATGGCCACGTCCATTTCGGCGGCAATTATGTTGGCTAGGGTAGTTTTGCCCAGTCCGGGGGGGCCGTAGATGATTACGTGGTCCAGAGACTCGTCACGCATCTTGGAGGCCTGGATGGCGATTTTGAGGTTCTCTTTGGTCTGCGTTTGGCCCACGAAGTCGTCCAACCGTTTAGGACGCAGAGAGAGGTCTGCGTCTTCCGGTTGTACATCACCGGAAACCAGGCGTTCGGCCATCTACCCTACCTTCACTATTGCAACATCCCTAAGTTAAGGCCGTGCCGCGAAATATCGGCTACCTATCGGTTAAACGAACTCTCGTTTCGGATTATTGAATTCTAAACTGTATTCTATCCGGCGGTGGCGTATCCGGGTCAAGAAGGGGCGGTCACTCCACCACCCATCATATGAATTCATGAATTGATTTTCCGAAACACCAGGCAGGCGTTCTGGCCGCCGAAGCCGAAAGCGTTGGACAAAACCACACGCACGTCTTTGCTGCGGGAATGGTTGGGAACGTAGTCCAAGTCGCAGGTGGGGTCTGGAGATTCGTAATTTATGGTGGGATGGATGGTCGCCTCGGTGATCGTCTTGATGCAGGCTGCCGCCTCCAACGAGCCTGCGGCCCCTAGGGAATGGCCGATCATCGATTTGGTCGAGCTAACCGGGACCTGGTAGGCCCTCTCGCCGAAGAGCCGTTTGATGGCCACCGTCTCCAGGGCGTCGTTCAGCGGAGTGGAGGTGCCGTGAGCATTGATGTAGTCCACTTGGTCAAGGGGTTCTCCAGCATCCTCCAAGGCCAGGCGCATGGCGGCGGCGGCGCTGGCCCCTGTTTCTTCCGGCTGAACCGGGTGCCCTGCGTCACTGGTGCAACCGAACCCGGCCACCTCCGCAAGTATATTAGCTCCACGGCTGACCGCATGGTCCAATCGCTCCAGCACCAATATCACCGAACCTTCGGCGGGCACGAAACCGTCGCGCTGGGCATCGAATGGGCGGCTGGCCAACTGGGGCTCTTCATTGCGGGTGCTCAAGGCCCGCATCACCGCGAAGCCCGACAGTCCCAATAGGCTGATGCCGGCTTCGGTGCCGCCGGCGAACATCACGTCGGCAATGCCGCGGCGGATAGCGTCCATGCTTTCGCCGATGGCCTGGTTGGACGCCGCGCAGGCGGTGGTGGCGGTGGAGTTGTAGCCGTGAGCGCCCAAGTAGCGGCTGACGGCGGCGGCGGCCATGTTGGGCAGGATCATCGGGAAAAAGAAGGGAGACATGCGCATGCCTCCCCGGTCCGCCAGGATCCGGCAATTCTCCTCCAAAGTGGGGAACCCTCCGTTTCCGTTGCCCAGTATCACTCCCACCCGGTACGGGTCCTCCCGGGAAACGTCTAGGCCGGAAGACTCCACCGCTTGGAGACCGGCGGCGACAGCCAGTTGGGTGAATCGGGCCATGCGCCGGGCCTCTTTGTCTCCGATGTATTGGCCGGGGTCGAAATCGGACACCTCTCCAGAAATGCGGCAGGGGTACCCGGTGGGATCGCATAGGGTCATCGGGCCAACGCCGGATCTCCCGGCCGCCAGGTTTTCCCAAAATGCTTCGGGAGTCTGTCCCAGGGGAGTCATGGCTCCCATCCCGGTCACGACGACCCTTACCCGGTCCTGTGCCACTGACTGTTCTCCTGCTGTTTACTGCTCAACTTAATTCAACGACGGGTCGATTTCATGGCGGGTTCCGTTGGTCAGTCTGTGCCGCGCCGGGGCGGCGAAAGATCCGGGTAGATCTCCGGCTCAATTCCCAGGGCGGCCTCCCTAATTTCCGCCGCCAAGAACAAGGAGCCAGTGGCTAAGACTAGGTCGTTGGGCCCGGCCGCTGCTCTCGCTTGCTCCAAAGCCTGAGCGGGAGTGGCAACCGATTGGGCTTCAGCGCCGGCGTCAACGAACAACCGCGCCAACTCGTCCGCCCCGAGGGAGCGGGGATGCCGAGAGGCGGTGGTATACACACGGCTAGCCTTCGCCGCCAACGAACCCACCATGCCTTCTACGTTCTTGTCGTGCGATATGCCTGCTACCAAAAGGAGCCGCTTGTATTCGAAGTAATGGGGCAACGTAGCCAGCAGGGTGTCTACAGAGTATACGTTGTGCGCCCCATCCGCTACCAAGAGCGGGTCGCTTGATAATACTTCCATCCGGCAGGGCCAGGACACTTCTTTGAATCCCTTTTGCAATGCGTCGGGGCTCAAATGGAACCCCTGGGCGTCGGAAATCATTTCCAGGGCGGCTACTGCGGTTGCCGCGTTTTCCAATTGATGGCCGCCTAAGAGCGGCACCTCCAAGTCGTACGATCCCTTGAGCCCATGGACCGAAAGGGATTGCCCGCCCAAGTTCATCCCCTGCCGTTGCCACGTGACGTCGCGTCCCACCAGCACCACCGTGGCGGCCATTTCGTCGCAGGCCGCTAGGACCGGTTTCAAAGCCTCGGGTGCTTGTGGCGCGATGACGACGGTAGCCCCGGATTTAATTATCCCGGCTTTGTCCGCCGCGATTTGGGCGATGGTGTCGCCCAGAACAGCGGTGTGGTCCAGACTGATCGAGGTGATGACGCAGACGGCGGCGTCCAACACGTTGGTAGCATCCAACCTGCCGCCCAGGCCGACCTCGATGGTCTGGACATCGACGCGGTCCCGGTCGAAGCAGTGGAACGCCATTCCCGTCAAGAATTCAAAGAGGGTCACCTGGCCGGTTTCCCCAATTTCACCGGCCCCATTGTCGCCGGATACATCCCGCAACGGCCAGAGATCCGCCACCAGGCTGGAAAATGCCTGCTCGGACAGCGGCTGCGAGTCGCGCTTTATCCTTTCGCGGAACGAGTGGAGGTGGGGAGAGGAGTAGAACCCGGTGCTAAGACCGGCGGAACGAAGCGCGGAATCGCAAAGCGCTGCGGTGCTGCCTTTGCCTTTGGTGCCAGCGATGTGGATGGACGGTACACGTTGATGAGGGTCTCCCAGCCGGTCGAGGAACGCCTGCATGCGCTCCAGGTTGTAGATCGCTTTCTGGCGCGGTCCGATTACCCGGTTTCGTTCCAGATCGACGAGGGTAAGGAGATGGTCGATCGACTGGCGATAGTCCAATTCGCACCTGGGAGCGGTGGTCCGACGTTAGCGGAGTCGCAATAAACGCCCCGGAGATGGTTCACCGGAGATGGTTCACTGGAGACCGTCGTTCGATTGTATCTGACTCAGTGGTCCCGAATCGCCAGCCGCGGGATGAATCCCAACACCATTTGAAGGCTGTCCAAGAACCCCACCGAGTTCACAAAATCAATGTTACTCCGTAGTGGGCGAGGGGTAAACCCGAAGCTGCGCTCGACTTCGCCAACCTCGGCCACGTTTCGCAGCCCCAACATGCGAATTTGGTCGGTAGTGATTGGAGCTCGTTGCATTAAACCCTGGAAGAGAGTCGCGGCCACGAGGACCGGCAATGTCGGCACGTGGAATCTCAAGCGGCGTTTCCCCATGGCCCGGGCGACCTCGCTCACGATTTCGTTGTAGCTGAATCGATCGGGCCCCCCGAGGTCGAGAGTCCTCCCTTTGAGGTCCTGCCGTTCGACGGACATGCCTATACAGCTAGCCACGTCTTCGACCGCCATCGGCTGGAACCGGATTTTGCCCGAGCCGATCACCGGAACAATCGGGAATAACCTCACAAGACCGGCCAGCGAGTTGATGAACTCGTCGCCCTGACCGAACATGATGGACGGACGGATTATCGTGAAGGGCAAGCCGCTGTTGACGACCTCCTGCTCCGACTGCCATTTGGAGTAGTGGTAGGGGTAAGTTGGGTCGTTGGCCGCGCCCACGGCACTGACGTGGTGAAATTCCCGCACTCGGGCTTCCTTGGCGGCCGCCACCACATTGGCTGTACCCTGGCGGTTCACTAGGTCGAACGACATGCGGTGTGTGGGGCGGATAATGGCTACTAGATGAACCACGGCCTCTACGTTGTAGAGCGCGACGGCCAACGAGGCGGGGTCAAGGACGTTGCCGTAGTGGACTTCCACCGATCGGTGATCGAATATGCGCTCTCGGCCGGGGACGTGGACCAGGCAGCGTACTTGGTGGTGCCGGTCCAATAACTCCTGCACTACCCTGCGTCCGAGAAAGCCAGTGGCCCCGGTTACCAAGACTAGCAAACTGCCAACTCCATCTTCGTCGGCTCCGGTACCGAAGGCTGAGGGTGAGCGCGAGCAAGATTAGGGGGGCTACGAATTCAGCGTCGTCCAATCGCCGAAGATTGTCAAGGCGCCCGGAACCATGCCTGTTCCCGTCTTACCGAAGCGTGCTTGACGGTTCTCCGAAGTTCGGTAACATTGACGAAATACTTAGTAATTACAATGAATCGGCAACAACAACCTCCTAAAAACTGCCTCCGTAGGTACAAAAATTAGTAGATGCGGCTAGGCTCATGGAACTAAGCGAGCTTCACTTTGGCGCCAACTTAGTCCTGGAAATAGGCGAAACGGCGCGGCAGGCCCGGTGGATGGAAGAACTGGGTTTCGAGTATTTCTCGGCCGGCGAACACTTCATGCGTGGTGACCCGCCCGCCCCGACCCACGCTGCTCTCCCTGTATTGGGGGTCGCCGCCGGTGCCACCGAATCGATCCGCCTCCTGTCTTCGATCGTGTTAGCCCCTTTCTATCACCCACTGGTCTTGGCAAGATCCACGGCCACACTGGATGCCGCTTCCAACGGACGGCTGACGTTGGGGGTCGGAATCGGTGGTGAATATCCGGTCGAATTCGAGGCCGCCGGGCTCAAAGTGACACAGCGCGGCCGTCGTACCGACGAATGCCTAGAAGTGCTCCGGCGTTTGTGGACCGGAGAGCCGGTCACCTACTCCGGGCGTCACTTCAATTTAACCGAAGCGATGATTAACCCGGGACCGGTCCAAATGCCAGGCCCGCCGGTGTGGGTGTCGGGCCGAAGGGACGCGGCAATGCGACGGGCGGCCCGGTTGGGCGACGGTTGGCTGCCTTATTTCTTCGACCCTGACCGGTATCGGGACAGCGTGTCCAAGATAAAAGACTTCGCGTTGGAGGAAGGCCGCGATCTTGGCGGGTTCCAGTGGGCGTTCTTCCCCTACATCAGTATTTACCCTACAGAGGAAGAAGCGGCTGAGGTCGCTGCACGGCAGCTGGGCGGTACCTACCTCTACAGTGGGGATTTCATCAACATTGTGCGCCGCTACTGCCTGCTGGGTCCTCCCGCTCGATGCATTGAGCGGCTCCAGGAATACATTGACGCCGGCGCCCGCCACATTGTCTTCAGCATTACCTGCCCAGAAGAAGACCGGGAGCGCCACCTGGAAACCATCGCCAAGGAGATAATTCCCCACTTCCGATAGGTGTGGTTGTGGATATATCATGTGGCTATTGCAGAGCCGTTGCAACGAGGCCGACATAAGGCCGCAAAATAGCGTAGAATGATTACTCGCTATACATGCAATATTCTCGGTAATATTCCCGGCAAAGATCGTTGCTGCAGAAGAAAAATCACTTATCCGCTGGGCCAGCATTCCGGTATAATGCTTTACGAATGAACGGCCATCTAAACCAAGTCTTGGGTTTGTGGCTAAATGGTGGTGTGTGCAGCGGGGACGGTTTGTAATGTTTGTGCCAGCAATCCTCCAGTGTCAATTTGAGAACTTATCCCCTTTGTGCGTATCCGGCTGTCTCCCGATTAGCCGGTTGAGGAGCGAAGATGTCGCGGATTAAGCGGGTGGTGCTGTTTCAGCCAGCATCGGCCGGTGGAAATTTCGAATATGTAGCCATCCCTAGACAGGGCATGCTGTTCCTTTCGGCAGCCTTGGCACAGTGGGAAGGACCGAACCTGTATGAGCGCGAGATCTGGTTCGAGGATCGCTCTGGTCTAATCGATCCAGACAAAGACCTTGAAGGCGTCGATATCTTGATGGTGACGGCCCTGATCAACGAGGCCCCGCGTGGCTACCAGATCGCCCGTCTGGCCAAGAAATACCATCCGAATATCATCACCATAGGCGGCGGCCCTCAGATGAGCCCGTTGCCCGAAGAAGCCTTCGGATATGGCGATTTCGATGTGGTGGTACAGCGGGAAGGCGAAGACATCATTGGCCAGCTATGCGATGTGCTTCTGGAGCACAAGGGACCGGGCCGCAACAGGTACCTGAACAAAGTCCCCGGCATCAGCTACCGCGAAGAGGGCCAAATTGTCTGGACCAAGCGGGTTGGACTGGTTAGTCCCGATTTCGTCGAACTGCCGGACTTTCGCTCCATCAAGGACCTGACCTCGGCCAACCCCATGGCCGGCGGGGTAATGGAAACTATCCGTGGCTGCACCGAAAAGTGCACCTACTGCCAGGTGATTCAGCAGTTCTTGGGTTACCGGCTGGTGTCGCGGGAAACGGAGTTCAAGCGTCTTGAACAGCTTCGCGGGCTAGCCGCGGACGGGCTGATCCATACCTCTCGCAACGGGTCGTTCCAGGTGTTTGTCTCAGATGACCTGCATCCGCCACCACTTCGCGCCGTCAAGTTCCGCAACGAGCGGGTGGCCCGCCTGCAAGGCTGGAAGGGCCAGACGGAAGGCATGAACCTTATTTGCCAAGCCCGGGCGGAAATCGGACAAGACTCAGAGATGGCAAGCGCGTTGCAGGAAGCGAACGTCAAGATGCTATATCTGGGCGTCGAGTCGGACAATGCCGAGAACCTGAAGGCGGTCAACAAGCGGCAAGAGCCCGGTCAGATGCACAAAGACTTGGACTACCTCAACGAGATGGGGTTCACCGTGGTGGCCATGACCATAATTGGCCTCCCTTACGACACCGACGAAAGTATCATGGCGCTGGCCGATTGGGTCACCCAGGTCAGTAAGTATCAAACAGCCAACTTCCTTACGCCGCTGCCGGCCACATCCAACTGGAAGGACCTGCAGCCGCTGAATGGAGAAGGCGGGTTGCTGGCTGAAGGCGAAATGCGGCCTTACCACCTGTACACCGGCCGTCAGATCGTTCACTACGATGAGCGGTGGTCGATGCAGGAAAGCCGCGAACTGTTTGACCAATACACTGACAAGTTGAGCCCGGTGGACGATGTCTACCGGCGGGTATTCCGCATTCTTCGCACTTACAAGCTGCGCCTGGCCGCGACCAGCCGCGAGTTGAGCGACACCATCACCGCCCGGCTGAGCGAGGCAACCGATAACCTCCGCAACTGGGCCGACCCGGTCTCGCTGGCCGGACAAGAGTTTGGCGATAACCTCTCTCTCCGGGTGGGCGAACTGGTTGAAACCTTAAAAGCCGTCTCCCAACCGTTGGCAAACGTCAAGAACGACGCCGCCGAGGGGATTGGCAGCCGCTTGAATGAACTGAACGAGTCTCTAACGGCGCTGACCGAGTCTAGGCCCCGGGGGAACCGGGAAATGGCTGCCAACATCTCCTCCCGGATCACCGAGATAACCGATCTGATAAACAAAGCAGTCCCGGGCGGGCGAAAAGGCAACGAAAAGGCCACCAGTTAGCATTTGATGCCGCGCGCCGCCACAGGATGACCCGGCGGCGACGCGTTTTCACCGCGACGTCAGTAATTCCTCTTCATGTTTGGTATTTCGAGCCGCGGTCCTTTAAGAGAGTGTAGGTGTTGGGACAACTATGAACGGAAATCACCGAGTCCTGATCACTGGAATTGGTGTGATCAGCCCCCTCGGATTGGACTTTGCTACTACCTGGGACGCCATTGCCAAGGGCCGTTCCGGCGTCGACTACATCACTGCATTCGACTCTGAGGGTTTCGACACCCACTTTGCGGCGGAGGTCAAAGGGTTCGACCCTGAGAACTACCTGGAACGGAAAGAAGCCCGGCGCATGGACCGCTTTGCCCAATTCGCGGCCGTCGCCGCCCAAGAGGCATGCCGCCAGGCCAATTTAGAACCCGGTAAAGGTGACCCCTACCGCGTTGGGGTTATCATCGGCAGCGGCATCGGTGGCATCACAACCCTCTCGCAGCAGTTCGAAGTATTAAGCGAACGCGGACCCAAGAGGGTCAGCCCTTTCCTCATTCCCATGATGCTGGGGGATATGGCCTCGGCCCAGGTTTCGATGGTCACCGGCTCAATGGGTGCCAACTACTGCCTGGTTTCCTCCTGCTCCAGCGGTGCCGACGCCCTGGGCCAAGGGTGGCAAATGGTTCGTCGGGGCCAGGAGGACATCGTGTTGGCCGGGGGCAGCGAAGCACCGGTGGCGCCGGTGGCTGTAGCTGGGTTCAATGCGCTCCGAGCCCTCTCCCGGTTCAACGAGGACCCTAGCCGGGCCAGCCGCCCGTTCGACATCCGGCGGGACGGGTTCGTTATTGGAGAAGGGTCTGCCGTTCTTGTCTTGGAGAGCGAGGAAAGCGCCAACAGACGCGGTGTGACGCCGTTAGCGGAACTCCGCGGATACGCCGCTACCTCGGACGCCCACCACCTAACCGAGCCCTCGGTTACCGGCGAGAGTGCCGCCAAGGCAATGACGCTGGCGTTGGAAGAGGCGAGGTTGGACACCTCAGAGGTCGACTACCTCAACGCCCACGGCACCTCGACGCCGCTGAACGACCGTCATGAGACGAAAGCAATCAAAGTGGCGCTGGGGGAAGATGCCTACCGAATCCCCATCAGTTCCAGCAAGTCTATGACCGGTCACCTGCTGGGTTGCGGGGGAGCTTTGGAGGCGTCGATATGCGTTATGGCGATCCGAGATAGTCTGGTCCCGCCTACAATCAACCTGGAAGAGCCAGACCCAGATTGCGATCTGGATTACACTCCCAATCAGGCGCGCAACAAAGAAATCAACGTGGCTATGAGCAACTCGTTTGGGTTTGGCGGCCACAACTCGGTCTTGATTATCGCCAAGCCCGGCCTGGCGCGCTAAGGCCCGCGTGGCACCCGCAGCCGCCGCGGTCCGGTGGCGACTACCATCTCCTGTTGCCGTAGACCGGCTTGTGCCCAGGGTGCCTCCGCCGGTAGCCCAATTTCTCATTCGGCGCGGGATCGACACCCCCCAGAAACTCGACGCTTTCCTGAATCCGCCACACAGGCTGCCCTATGACCCGTTGCGGCTACCCGGGATGGACGCAGCGGTGCGTCGCCTCTATAAAGCGGTCAATGAGCAAGAACGGATCGGGATCTTTGGTGATTTCGATGTAGACGGCATCACCGGCACCGCCATCATAGCCGAGGGACTGTCCACCTTCGGCGCGGCGGTAACGCCGTATCTGCCCCACCGGGTCGAAGAAGGGCACGGGCTTTCCAGAGACGCTGTGGACCAATTGGTGGGCGAGGGCGTCAGTATCATAATCACTGTTGATACTGGGATAACAGCGTTCGACGAAGTGGCCTACGCGAAGACGCGGGGCGCCGACGTGATAATCACCGATCACCACCTGCCCCACGAAGGCCTGCCCGACGCGATCGCCTCGATCAACCCCAAACTTCCAGGCGGGACCTATCCGTTTTTCGACCTGTGCGGCGCTGGACTGGGCTTCAAGCTGATCCAAGGTCTGTACGAGTTCTACGGTCAGCCGTGGAACCCCAACCTCATGGAGTTGGCGGCTCTGGGCACCATCTCCGATCTGGTTCCGATGCTGGACGAGAACCGGTACTTGGTGTCTGAAGGGATCCGGCTGATGTCCAAGACAGAGCGGCCCGGACTTCAAGCCCTCTACAGATCTGCCCGGGTGCTGCCTGAAGAGATCGACGGCGAGACTATATCATTCCAGATTACGCCCCGGCTCAATTCGGCAGGGCGGATGGGCCATCCCATTGACAGTTTTCGGTTGTTGACCACCAACTCAACCGAAGAAGCGGATGTACTGACCCATAAGCTGGAAGCGCTGAACCTGGAACGCCGTGAGGCCACTCAACAGGCTTACGAACTGGCCTGTGAGCGGGTGGAAGCCATGGCCTATCTGCCTGCGATGCTGGTAGTCGCCGATGAGACGATACCTCGCGGAGTGGCGGGGCTGGTCGCCGGGAGATTATCCGACCGGTTCAGGCGCCCGGCGGTGGTGATGGCGGTGGAACAGGAATTTGCGGTAGCGTCGGCCCGGAGCATACCGGAATTCAACATCGCGGACGCTATCAGCGCGTCGCAAGACCTGTTGGTGCGCTTCGGCGGCCACTCACAGGCGGCGGGTTTCACGGTAGCCCGTGGGTCGATACCACAACTGTCCACGCGGTTGGACGCCTACGCCGCCGAAATCCTGGCGACCGACGACCTGGCGCCGGTGATGGATATTGACGCGGTGGTCAGCCTGGCTGATTTGACCCCCGAAGTAATGGACTGGATATCGACGTTGGCGCCATATGGCCCGGAGAACCGGCGTCCGTTGTTTGCTTCGATGGGGGTAGCGGTCCAGGAGTGCCGTGTCATCGGCTACTTACAACAGCATCTGCGGCTGCTGGTCGAACAGGACGGCGTAGCCATAGTCGCCCTGGCCTTCAACCAGGCCCAGTTCCGGGACCCCGAGGTCCGTCGGCTGGACCTAGCTTACTCCTTGATCTACGACTCCTGGCAGGGCAACAAGACGCTGGCGCTGCGGGTATCCCATTTCCGCCCAGCCCAACGGCCAGATGGTTAGACCGTAGCCTCTAGTACTCAGTCAACTCGGTTTTGGTAATTGTTTAAGAAAACGTCTAAGGTTGCTACCCTTTTTTAGGAGTGTTGACGTAGGAGGGTGGCAGCCATGGGACGAGAACGGTATGTGGTCCGGTTGGAAAGGGAAGAACGAGACCAGTTGGAACGACTGATTCGCGGGGGAAAGAGCCCAGCGCGAAAGGTTGCCCGGGCCCGTATTCTGCTAAAGGCAGATACGGGCTGGGGGGTGATGCGCATCGTGGAGGCGCTGGACACGTCTGCGGGTACGGTGTGCCGTACCAAGCGGCGGTAGCTGGAGGGAGGACTGAAGCGGGCCTTGGAGGAAGATCCTCGGCCAGGACATCCGACCAAACTGGATGAGCGGGGGGAAGCGCACCTGATTGCCCTGGCGTGCAGCGAGGCCCCTCCAGGCCATGACCACTGGACCCTGCGGCTCCTGGCAAACAAGGTGGTGGAGTTGGGGCTGGCGCCCTCCATGTCCCACGAGGGAATTCGCAAGCGGTTGAAAAAACAGTCTCAAGCCGTGGCAGAAGAAGGAGTGGTGTATTCCCCAGGTGAGCGCCGAGTTTGTGGCGTGTATGGAGGATGTGCTGGACCTTTACGCGGAACCCTATGACCCAGAGCGCCCGGTGGTCTGTTTCGACGAGACCTCCAAGCAGTTGCTGGCGGAAAAGAGGTCTCCGATCCCGCCCAAGCCGGCACGACGGGAGCGATACGATTACGAGTACCAGCGCAATGGCACCCGAAACCTGTTCATGCTGTGCGAGCCCCTGGCGGGCTGGAGGCATGTGGCAGTGACCGAACGTCGTACCATGGTGGACTTCGCTCAGCAGATGCGGTGGCTGGCCGATGAAGCTTACCCAGCGTCCGAGAAGATCCGGGTGGTGCTGGACAACCTCAACACCCACAAACCAGCTTCCCTCTACGAAACCTTCGAGCCCAAGGAGGCTAGGCGAATACGCAAACGCTTGGAGTTTCACTACACTCCCAAGCACGGTAGTTGGCTCAACATGGCAGAGATCGAGTTCAGTGTCTTGGCCAGGCGAGTCCTGCGCCGGCGTATTGCCGATGAAGAGACTTTGAGTGGCGAGATCGCGGCCCTGGAGGCAGAACGAAACCAAGCCGGAGCAACCATTGACTGGAGATTCTCCACTGTGGACGCCCGAGTCAAGCTTGATTCCCTCGTAACAAGGCCTGTTTGAGATGAGCCCTGGCGTGCGAAGGTGGTCTGGAGCGGAGGAGGCCACGGGATGCCGGCTGCTGGCCTCACCGCCCTATCTGCCGCGCTCAGGACAAGCGTGATCCCGTTGCGGTACCCCTTCCGTGGCTCAGGGCACCCGGTGGAAGTTGTGGAGCGGCGCCCTCATGCGGCCGCGACCGCAGGTACCGTCCCGACCGCCCGCTGAGCCGTGTTCTCCATCTCCACCAGGCGTGCATGGACCATCCGTTTGAAGTTGCACGCCAACGCCTTCAGGTAGACGGCAAGCCGCACCCGACGGCCCCCTCGCACCCGCAAGCGCCCAAGCCCGTGGGCGCGCTTCAGCTCGGAGTTCGTTCCCTCGATACCAGCCCTTATGTCATACCGCTTGCGCCACTCCTCGGTGGCCTCGGCCCTCCGGCGCCGCTCGATGTTCACCTTCACCAGGTCCGCCTTGAGGACGTAGGCCCCCGCACGCCGGTCCAGCTTCACTGGGCAACGGGATCGCAAGGGGCAGGGCTCGCATGTTGTCCCGGCAAAGTGGACCTCTACCCGCTCCGGCGCATCCTTCAGCTCGTACTCCTCGATGGACGGGTGGCCGGCGGGGCACACCGTGGCCTGCTCCCCTGTGACGTCGATCTGAAAGTCCGCGGCGGTGAGCGGCGGTGGTCCGTCACCCTCTCCTTCGTGCGAGTTCCCCGGCGCCGACCCCGCCACCGGGCTCACCAGTTCCGTTCCCCGGCGCGAGGCTTCGAAGGCATTGCGGCCCGACCCATACGCCGTGTCGGCGAAGAGCTCGTCCGGTCGGACCTTCCGCTCCGCGAGCCCGTCAACGACCGGCACGCTCACGTCGGTGTCGCTCCCACTCGAGGGGGTCACCTCCACGTGGGTGATGAGCTGGGTGGCGTTCTCCTCGTGGCAGGTCTCCGCCACCTGCACCTCGTACCCCTTCCCCTTGTGGCCGCTGTAGGTCACATCCGGGTCGTGGGGCGATTGCAGCGAGTCGGCGGACACCTGCTTCGGGTCCTTCAAGGCCACGGGCACCTTGCATTCCCCAGCATCGTCGTCATCGTCTCTGGGGCGCCCGTCCTGGTGTTTGCCCACATGGCACTGCTCCCGCAGCAGCCGCTCCAGCAGCCGGTACTCCTCCAGCTGGGCAGCAGTCGTGCCATGGAACCGGTCCACCAGCCGGTAGAGGTCCCGGGCACAGACCGAAAGGCGTCGCCGACCCTCCCCCGTGCGGGCGTCCTCGTAGTGGGTCGCCTCGTCTTCTTCCTTCAAATAGCGCCCTAGGAGGCCCTCCGGAACCCCAGGGCGAAGCTCTGGGTGCTCCCAGCGCAAGGCCCGCAGGAACAACCGCATCGTCTCACAGAACAGGCCCAGCCGGGTGAGTGTGGCGATGTTGCTCATGATGTGGGTGGAGTCCAGCCGTTGCTTTCCGGTGCGTATGCCCAGCGCCTGGATGATCCGGTCCGTGGTCTCCTGGAAAGCCAGCCGGCCACCGTCGTGCTGCATCAGGCGAACTCGGAAGTTGTGGAGGGTCTTCTGGGGCAGGTGGGTCTCCTCGATGTCTAGCCGCAGGGCGTGGTGCCAGAGCAGGTTGAACTCTAGTTGTTCCAGAGCTTCATCGTCGGTGAGGTTGAACATCTCTTTGAGGAGGTGGACCCCGAGGACGGTCTGCACCGCCCGGTTGGGACGGCCGTTGTCCACGCAGTACATGGGAGCAAAGCGCTCCTCGTCAATCAGGGGGAGCGCCTCGTTTCGGAAAACCTCGGCCCAACTTCTCTCCAGGCGCTTAGCCTTCTTCGGCGTCACCAGGAACTGGGACTGCCAGAGGCTCTCTTGCGGGTCTCGTATTCGGAACATCCTCCCCTCCCTCGGCCAGGCGCAGCGCCCACGACCTTTTATTACATTATCCCCACCTTGCCCCAGGCTGGCGAGGGGTTTTTACGAACAAATCAAGCTTCACCATCTCTATCCTGCCAACAATTAGGTTGACTGAGTACTAGTTTCATCGGAGCGACCGCTGGCAGGGTGATCAGGGGAAGCCAGCAGCCACGCTCA
Source organism: Dehalococcoidia bacterium (assembly GCA_965247605.1). GTDB lineage: Bacteria > Chloroflexota > Dehalococcoidia > Lucifugimonadales > UBA3495 > VXOI01. Next base: position 479,962 of record CBDFHM010000012.1, read on the forward strand.
GATTAAGACGCAGTCCAATCGTATCGAGGTTTCCAGCCAAGTATTCGCTGTGCTTTTTTGGTACTGATAACGCTGGAGTTGCCTTCTAGTAGGCCACGGATTTCTACACGGTCCCCGAAGTTGTTCTTGATGACATCAAGCGTAGGCTCTTGAAACCGGCTTGACGGCTGAGCGATCATGAACGCCTCGTGTCCCTCTATATCTGCTTCAAGGGCCAACACGTGGGCCTCGGCTACGTCCCGAGGGTCGGCATAGGCCCACATCACAAGCGTGAGAGGATCTTCGGGAGTAGGCGCCGCCCAAGGAAACTCCTCCTGTCCTTCAGGAGGCACCACGTTGGTGAAGCGAAGGCTAACCACCGAGATTGTGGAATTGCGGGCGATCATCTTACCGATGTCTTCTCCGACCTGCTTGGATAGGCCATAAGGCTCAAACGGCATCATGGGATGTTCCTCATCGAGAGGTAGGTAGATGGGCTCAAAGGCCGCTCCGTCGTGGGCCCACCCCATTCCGAAGGCGCTGGATGAGAACACCACCCGCCGGAGTCCCATCTCTGCCGCCGACATCATGAGGTTGAACGTGCTCTGCACGTTATTGTCGAAAATCACTCGGCCATCAGCCCGTAGCGGTCCCGGGATGGCGCCCATGTGTATCACACCTTCGGCGCCTTTAAGCAGGCGCTCGGTCATTTTCGCATCTAGCAGGTCACACAACTCGAATTCAGTTGAAAGGTCATCGGCCGCGACTTGATCGGTTGCGAGAACTTCGATATTCCGATCAAGGAGAAGCCGAACCACTCTCCTCCCTAACCTGCCCGCTGCCCCGGTTACAACTATCATTTTTATTTCCTAAATGTTGAACTAAAGCCAGTCTAGTTGGTAGGCCCGATTTCACGCTCGCTGTCGCTAACGACGCATTGGGCTTCCGTTTTGGAGCGCAGACTCCAGAACTTGAGAATTCGTTACCCAGTCCGCAATGACCCTCAGGGAATGAGAAGGAGCTTGCCGGTGGTAAGACGGCCCTCCAGTTGACGATGGGCCTCCGCGGCCTCGGCCAGCGGAAATTCTCCACCGACGCGGACCTTCAACTCTCCTGAGGCAACCCAACTGAACACCTCTCCGGCCCTCCACTCAAGCTCCTCTCTGGTCGCGGTGTGTTCCGCAAGACTGGGACGGGTCAGAAATGACGATGCCCTCAAGCTCGCTGGGGCTACAGGGGGTACGGGCCCGCTGGACTGGCCGTACAACGCAAGGCATCCCCGAGGGGCCAGGCAGTTTAGGCTTTTCTCAAATGTAGTTTGGCCCACCGAGTCATAGACTGCCTCGCATCCCCGGCCACCGGTAGCATTTTTGACTTCCTGCTCGAAGTCTTCACGAGTGTATATGATGGCTTTATCCGCCCCTGCCTCTCGGGCCAGCGCCGCTTTCTCTTCCGTGGACACAGTGGCGAAAACATTGGCCCCGGCCCGCTTGGCCATTTGGATCAAGAGCAGCCCAGTGCCGCCGGCTCCCGCATGCACCAGGGCCGAGTCGCCTGGTTTCAGTGGATAGGTGCTAAATGCGAGGTAGTGAGCGGTCATGCCCTGAAGGAACACGGCCGCAGCTCTTTTGGCGTCCAATCCAGCGGGCAGTTTTACCAAGACTTCGGCGGGGACAACCGCTTGCTCCGCGTAGGAACCCATTACACCCCAATAAGCGACAGCATCTCCTGCTCGCAAGTCGGCCACGCCTTCACCCACCGCTGTGACGACACCGGCAGCTTCAAATCCGGGCGTCGTGGGCAACTCTGGTGGTGAATTCGGGCCACCCCGCCGGGCGGAAACATCGGCGAAGTTGACGCCAACGGCCTGGATATCTATGAGCGCTTGACCAGCCGCTGGAGCCGGGCTTGGGGTGTCCTCGTACTTCAACACCTCGGGCCCACCTAACTCGTGTACTCGGATAGCCTTCATCATTATCCCTCTCGATTGATGTACTCAGGTGATGTACTCAGGTCATGTACTCATGTCATGTACTCGGCACCGCCGGCGGTTGGTTGCGGTCTCCCATATACCAGACCAGACCGCGGGACGCGCTAAGCCGGCACCCACAAGACCGAGGATATCTCGCTGAACTCCCTCCACAGCTTGGTCCACGAGTCCCCGCCGTCGTCGCTGCGGTAAAGGTAGCCATATCGGCTTCCGGCGAAAACAACCTGGGGATCGCTGGGCTGAACATTCACCACCCACATGGCCGTGTTCGGGTCGACCGGCAGATTCATCTTGTGCCAAGTATTTCCGGTGTCCGTTGAACGCATGACGGCGCCGATGCGTCCGGGCGTGGTGTCCCCGATGGTTAGGAAGATCGTGCTGGTTTTGCCAGGCTGCACCATGATTCCCCGGGGGTAGCCATAAGGCCAATTCTGGCGTATGTCCAGCGAATGCCAAGTGGCGCCGTCGTCATTGCTGGTGTGCACATCGTCATTCACCACCACGACCACGGTTTTCGGAGGACCTGCAGCGACCGCCACGTTGTGGACGTCCATGTTCGGGATCGCTCCGTTGACGCTCTGCCAGGTGTCGCCGCCGTCACGGCTGAAGCGCACACCATCTACTTCGAGACCCACCCAAACGTTGCGGGGCTCCGTGGGGTCAACTGCAATTCCGGTGACCCGTGGCACTCCCACGTTGGGGCAGGTTTCCGCTGCGGTCATAGACGTTTTCCTCCAGGAGGCGCCCCCGTCATTAGAGCGGAACAAGGCAGCCGGGTTGGGAGTACCCGTGCCAGCGTACATATTCTGCGGCTCATGGGGGTCCAACGCGAGGGCCCATACGCAATTGCCATTCATCGGCGAGTCGGTCAACTGCCAGGTTGCGCCAGAATCCTCGCTGCGGTACAGGCCCTTATCAGTGCCGGCAAAAATCACGCCTGAATGTTCAGGACTGGCCAACAGGACTCGCACTAAGGCATCCGAGTGTAAGCCTTGGTCGATTCCGACCCGCCGCCAACTCTCGCCACTGTCTTGACTGCGCATGATTCCTTGGCCAACTGTTCCCACCAGGATGGTCATGTTTGTAGCCATTGCCCAACCCTCCGTAGGTCTGATTTGGTTGCTAGTGGGCCTCAGTTTATCGGCCAGCCTCTAGACGCACAATCCCTGACATGACCGAAGAGTGTTATGGCAACTGAAGACCTTCCTGTCCGGTTCCCCCATGCCCGTATTCGTTTGTTGGTTTGGGGTTGCTATAATGCGATGCGATTTAAGAATTTCTAGAGTCGGTGGAGGCGGAAATGGCCCTGAACAACGACATAGTGGATGTGTTGGTCATTGGAGCAGGAGCTTCCGGCGCGGCCTTTGCCTGGCGCCTGGCCGACGCGGGCATCAACGTAATGTGCCTAGAGCAGGGAGATTGGACCGATCCAAGCACATATCCTTCTACTCGGAATGACTGGGAGATACAAAAGCAGACTTCATTCAATCCCAACCCCAATTTTAGGGGACTTCCAGAGGACTACCCGGTCAACGATTCCGATTCGTCCATAGCACCATTGATGTACAACGCGGTGGGGGGCAGCACCATCCACTGGAGTGCCCACTTCCCGCGCTTTCACCCATCGGACTTCCGGGTCAAATCACTGGACGGCGTGGCCGACGACTGGCCAGTCACCTACCAGCAGTTGGAACCTTATTTCGCTCTCAACGACAACATGATGGGTGTCTCGGGAATGACCGGCGACACCGCATATCCTCCCAAGTCGGACCGGCAGGCTCCTCCTGTACCCCTCGGCAAGCTGGGAGACACCATAGTCGGCGGGTTTGAGAAGTTGGGCTGGCACTGGTGGCCTTCCGATAGCGCTCTTCTTACTCGAGATTACGACGGACGCCAGGCGTGCAATAACTGTGGTCCTTGTGAATTGGGCTGTCCGAGAGGCGCCAAAGCGAGCACTGACATTACCTACTGGCCCAAGGCCATAGCCAAAGGCGCTGTACTCAAGACCAACGCGAGGGTGAGAGAGATCACCGTTGGCAAGGACGGGCTGGCCGACGGTGTGGTCTACTACGACTCCGAAGGGCGAGTACAGCAACAGAGGTCTCGCATAGTGGTATTGGCGGCCAACGGAATCGGCACGGCGAGATTGATGTTGAACTCCGCCTCCAGCCAGTTTCCAGATGGACTAGCCAACAGCAGCGGGCTCGTAGGCAAAAATCTGATGTTCCACCCTTACTCGATGGTGATGGGTGTGTTCGATGATGAATTGGAGGGGTACAAGGGACCGCTGGGTTGTACCGTTATTAGTTCCCAGTTTTACGAGACGGACCTGTCCCGGGGTTTCGTCAGAGGATACGCTTTCCAGGTGATACGAAATTCCGGTCCCGCTACTACAGCTCAAGGCCTGTTCGGCACCCCAATAGTACCTTGGGGCTCGAATCACCACCAAGTGTTCAATGAACGGTTTGGACGAACGATCACTGTAGCCGTAATTGGCGAGGACCTGCCGGAACCGGAAAATTGCGTGACCCTCGATCCTGCCCTCACCGACAGCGACGGCATTCCGTCCCCCAAGGTGGACTACAGAATGGGGGATAACAGCGTGAAGATGATGGATCACGGTATCAAACGGGCGACTGAACTCCTACAGGCGGCGGGTTCGAAAAAAGTGTTGGTCAACCCTCTGCTCCGCGCCGGCGGCTGGCACCTGTTGGGGACGGCTCGGATGGGCGCTAATGGAGACGACTCGGTGGTAGACGGCTTCGGCCGGTCTCACGACGTAAAAAACCTATTCATCATTGATGGCAGCACGTTCGTAACGGCAGGAGCGGTCAATCCGACCTCGACTATCCAGGCGGTTGCCCTGCACATAGCTGATTACTTCAAGCAAAACGCCAGGCATCTGCTGGACTAAAGGAGCATCATATGGCAACTGACCGTCGGTTCTTCAGCACATCTCAGATCGATTTGGTAACGGCTGTCCTTGACCGGATCATACCGGCCAACGAGATAATGCCTGGAGCCGGGCAGATCGCCTTGGAGTTCCTTGATGACGTTGTCGGCCGGTCGCCAACACTCAAACTTAGTTTCGCCACCGGGCTATCCCAAATAGAGGCATACGCCCAGACGACTTTCCACGACGAGTTCATCATTCTGCCCGACGAACAGAAGGACGACGTGCTGCGTCACGTTGAGACCGCACAGCCAACGTTCTTCGAAGCACTAATGAGGCAAACTTACAACGGCTTCTACACCAATTCGAGAGTTATCCAGCTCCTGGGCCTAGAAGACCGCCCTCCGCAGCCCAAGGGGCACCAATTAGAAACAGGCAACTTTGCCCTGCTCGAGAGTGTCATGAAAAGGGGCACAGTCTACCGCCCGGTCTAGTTTGGTCTAGGCTTCGCCTCGGGAGTAAAGCCCTCCTACGACGCTCGTCGCCTTCGGCGGCTTGCCCGTGTGCCACCCGGATTGGCCGTCTCGTTCGGTTGGACCAATTGGGCTTTCCATACCAGTAAAGGAACCGTCAATGCAACCACTATCAGAGCGACGATCTGTGCTTCATTGAGTCCGCCGAAGTATTCGTTGGACTCTTCACGCAGGAAGCTCAGGAAGAACCTGCCGATGGAGTAAGTGCCTAAGTACAGGGCGAAGAACATTCCGTGGGGCCTCAACCGGTTGCGCAGCGGCCAGATCGCTGCCAGCAGCACCAAGTCGAAGAGCAACTCGTAAGCCACCGCCGGGTGGGTGGCTGACGGCGACATATTATGGGCAAGACCGGGCCAATTCGGGTGCGTATAAATGACCCCCCAAGGTAGTTCAGTTGCTTTGGCGAAGTGTTCGCCGTTGATGATGTCGCCGATCCGGCCCACCGCCATGGCGATCAGCAGTGCCGGGGCCGTGATATCCGCCAACCGGCCGACTCCCGGCAGGTTGGCTTTACTGGGCTGTCCCAGCAAAAGTGAGAACGGTCTCCAAAGGGCCAGGAACCAGTCTGAATTACGGACCATTATGTAAAGAGAGCCGCCTACAAACCCGCCCAGGATTGCACCGAATATAGCGATGCCGCCCTCCCAGACCTGGAAAATTTGGACCAAGTTGTTCTGGTAGGTCGATTCCCAGAAGTCGATAACGTGCAACACGCGGGCACCGACTACTCCGCCGATGATGGCCCACATCGACACCGAGTATATGGAGTCGACTACGAGGCCTTCCCGGCCTCCCCACCGGGCCACCAAGATGACCGCAAGCGCCACCGCCAGGAAGGTCAATAGGCCGTGCCAGGAGAGGGTGAACCCCCCAGCATCGATAAGGTTGGGGTTCATACCGATGGAAATACTTTCGAGAATGATACCCATGTATGTTAGACCTTCGCTTCCAGGGTTTGATTGATTCGGCGATTTATCCGGTAATTACGGCGGAGCGGCCGTCCGCTTCATCTGACGATATCGTTGCTACCGGCTCCGTGGAGCTTACGGTACTGACAAGGTAAACTCCGGCGCCTCGGGGCTGCAAGGTTTCCGCGACCGCCTGATGTTCCATATCGCTGCCTGGGATGGTGAATAGGGCCGGTCCCGCCCCGCAAAGGTGCAAATCGGGACCGCCTTGGTCTGCCACGTCTCGCCGCATCTCGGCCAGCAGCGGGAACTCCCATGACGCCAAGTCCTCAAAGGCGTTATAGACACAACTCCGGACAGACTCTCTTACGGCCTGGCCACCGGCAAGGATTTGTAGCATCCGGCGGGTGACACCGCCATCGCTGTAATTTGCCGGGGTCAGCCTGGAATACATTGTCTTTGTTTTGTCGGGGACCGTGATATCCGGAAAAACTAGTGTCAGATACATTGGTGGCACCGAAGGTAACGGCGATACCCGCTCTCCCCTGCCCTCTGCCAGAGCTGTACCGCCCCAGAGAAAGAACGAAACGTCTGAACCCACCTCGGCGGCCACCGACGCCAACTCCCCGGTTTTAATGCCCAGGTCCCACAATCGGTTCAATGCCAGCAGCGCGGCGGCCGCGTCGCTGCTGCCGCCCCCCAGGCCCATGGCGACCGGAATCCTTTTGCTAATCCGTATCTTGGCCCGGGGCTGAATACTGTGGGCTTTGGCAAGTTCCGTCGCGGCTTTCCAGACCAAGTTGGCGTCTCCGGCCAACTCGGGGTCGTCGCACTCCACCGACAGCGCGTCAGCGGGTTCGACGTTCAACTGGTCGGCCAGATCGATCGTTTGCATGATCGACTTGATTTCGTGGTAGCCGTCGTCACGGCGGCCCAAGACTTCGAAGGTAAAGTTCAGCTTGGCGAAGGCTTTTATTTCCACTAGTCTTTCAGCTTCTCCCAAGCGTGGTAAATGCGCCCCCATTCTTCCAACGCCAGGGTCTCGGCCCGCCTTTTGCCGTCGATTCCGGCTGTTTCCAATACGGCGCCCGCAGTTTCCGGCGTGACTGCCAGGCCGTGGCTCAATGAGTTGCGTAGCTGTTTGCGCGGCGCCGAAAACCCGGCCTTGACCACCTGGAAGAAACTATCAATACCACCGGCAACACCACCGGCAAGGGCGCTGGTGTCGACGGCCGGGGCATTCCGAAGCACCAACTTTACCACCGCCGAAGTAACTTTGGGCGGTGGCTTGAAAGCATGGGGCGGTACCGTGCAGACCAGACTGGCCTCGGCGTAGAACTGGGTGGCTACCGACAGAATCCCCATCTTGCCCGGCGCGGCTACCATACTATTAGCCACCTCTTGTTGGACCATGACCACCATCGAATGTGGCTTGGGCTCGGTCTCCAGCAACCGGCGGATTATGAGGTTGGCGGCGTAGTAGGGGAGGTTGGCCACCACCTTGAACATTTTGTCCTCAGCCAAGATCTCCGCGATGTTTGCCACCCTCGCGTCGGCGGCGACACAGGTAAGGTTGGGCGGCCAACCCAACCGTGCTGGCAACGCTGCGCATAGCTCGCTATCCAGTTCCAACGCCACCACTCTTTTAACTTGGCCCACCAACCGACGGGTGAGGACACCCTGGCCTGGGCCAATCTCAACCACGACATCATCGGGTTCAAGTTGAGCGGCGTGAATAATTCGGGCGACGGTCCGGTGGTCGGACAAAAAGTGCTGGCCCAGCGACTTACGCGGACCAGCTTTCGGACTGACTTTCTGGCTGACTTTTCTGGCGGCGATGGTCACCGGTCGCAGGACCTGGTTGGAGACAAGCCGGTTGGTGAAAAGGGGAAGATCAGCATAATTTGCAAAATGAGACCGCGCACCTCCCTTTGACATTGACCACTGAGCATGTCTCGGGTTGTGACTCGGGTCAGGCACTCCCACGGCACCCGCAGAGTCCTGTTTACCGTTGCTTCCTTCCGGACCTGGCGGGGTTCACAAGTCTACGTCGCGTGGGACCCGGCCTTCAATACCACGATCCCGAAATATGGGCCCACTGAGCAAGCCGAGGGGAGGAATTCAACCCCGCTATAGCGGATTGCGGGAATAGGGCACCGCTAGCTCCCCATCTAGTGCGGTCTCACTGTCATGGTAGGGTTAGTGGCAATTACCTGTCAATCGGCTTCGTTGTTGGTTAACGGGGCCGATGCTAGAATTGAGTGACCGCCTACGGGTCGTTTAATAGAATATTAACAGTGCCGATACGAAAAGCCGTAATACCTGCCGCCGGGCTGGGCACACGCTTTCTCCCGGTTACCAAATCAGTCCCCAAAGAGCTGCTGCCCATCTTGGATCGGCCGATGCTGCAATACGTGGTGGAGGAAGCTGCCGAGGCGGGGGTGGAAGAGGTTATCGTGGTCAGCGCTCCCGGAAAAGAGGGCATAGCCGACTACTTCCGTCCCGATGCCGCCTTGGAGCGCCGCCTGGTTGAAAACGACGCGTCGGAGCTGTTGGAGAAAGTGCTGGCGGCCTCACGGTTGGCCCAAGTGACCTTTGTCGTTCAAGAAAAGGCGTTGGGCCTGGGACACGCGGTGCTCATGGCCAAAGAGGCAGTGGGAGACGAGCCGTTTGTTGTAATCCTGCCGGACGACATCGTATACCACACTCCTGGGGTGGTCGCCCAGATGGCGGCCGTCTGGGAGCAAGTCGGCTCCGGGGTTGTGGCGGTGGAACCGATGCCCTGGGAGACGATTCATAACTACGGCGTCGTTGACGCCAACGCCGTGTCGGAAGGTCTACACCAAATTCAAGGGTTGGTGGAAAAACCTCGCCGGGAGGACGCGCCATCCAACCTCTCAATTGTCGGCCGTTACATATTGCCTCCCGAAATCTTCGAGTGCCTTGAGCGGACCCAACCCGGCGCCAAAGGGGAGATACAACTCACGGACGGAATGCTCTTGTTGCTGGAAAGCGACGACCTTTACGCCTACGAATTCCAGGGCATTCGCTACGACGGCGGCACTCCGATGGGGCTGCTCCGCGCCTCTCTGGAATACGCGCTACGACGCCAAGACACCCGAGAGGCGGCCGAAAACCTGTTACGGGACCTGACTTCCAACTGAATTAACGCTGAATCACCACTGAATTACCTCGACTGAATCACCCCAACGGAGGCGCCCATTGACCCCGAGGAAGCAGGCCCACCAAGAAAACGCCGCTACCGTCCACACTGAACTATTGACGCTTCTTGAGGGAATGGACTACTGCCTCGATTGGAAGCTCCAGGAGTCGGATTGGTCGGCGCGGGAGGTGGTGTACCACCTATTGGACACCCCACCCGGCGGAGCACACACTGTGATCCGAGGTATCGTTTCGGGGGAAATCACCGAGTATGAAATATGGTCGGACCTGACCAACATGACCCCGGAACGCTCGGGCCATGACATGGAGCAGATAACAGCAAATATCGGCGACTTTTTCGGGAACATTAACGAGGTTTTAAACGCGGCTGCCGAGGCGGACCTGGACGGGAAATCGGTTATGGCCCACCAGCGGACCCGGGGGTCGGACGAGGAAAGGACGCTTGAGGACGTGCTCGCGGGATTCGAGCGCCACTGGCAGGCCCACTTGTCGCAGATCAAAGAACTTCGGGACGCGCTGGGGTTCTAACGGCCGCAGCCCGGTTTTCATGGGAACGTACGGTTTCGCGGTTGACCTCCCCGTTCGTGGTGAGCCTGTCGAACCACATCCTGGCTAAGGCGAGATCCTTCGACAAGCTCAGGATGACCGGGATTGTTGCCGATGACTGGGTTTTTTAGCAATGACCGGCGGTCGTCTAGCCTAGCCCTCTGAACCCACTTCCAAAAGGGTCAAAAAGGCTTCCTGAGGGATCTCCACCTGGCCCACCATTTTGAGCCGTTTTTTGCCTTCTTTCTGTTTTTCGAGCAGTTTGCGTTTCCGGGTGATGTCACCGCCGTAACACTTGGCCAATACGTCCTTGCGCAACGCTCGTATTGACTCGCGGGCGATGATTCGGCTGCCGATGGCTGCTTGAATGGGTACCTCGAACTGCTGCCTTGGTATGGTAGTCCGCAGCCTATCTACAACTTTCCGGCCGTGAACCACCGCGTTATCACGGTGGAGGATCATGGATAAAGCCTCCACCGGTAGGTGATTGACCAAGATATCCACCTTCACCAGCGGCGCCTTGCGGTAACCGACGAAGCTGTAGTCCAACGACGCGTAGCCTTGGGTCCGCGATTTGAGCTGGTTGTAGAAATCGGCTAGCAACTCCACCAGCGGCATGGTGTATTCCATCATCACCCGGGACTGGTCCGAGGTCCCGTTTTCTCCATCCTTGCGGGTACCCTGGCCCTGGATGTATTCCATGCGCTTGAAATCGGACCGTCTGGAGTGCATCAACTCCATCAGGACACCGACGTGGCGGCTGGGGGCTACTATGGTCAAGTCCAGTATCGGTTCCAGGATTTCGGTGAATTCATTGGGCGAGGGAAGTTTGGCGGGGCTGTCGACCTTGATGGACTCACCGTTGGTCAGGGTGACCTCGTAGGCCACGCTGGGCGCGGTCACTATCAAGTCTAGGTCGTATTCCCGCTCCAAACGTTCCTGAACGATTTCCAAGTGCATCAGGCCTAGGAAACCGCAACGGAAACCAAAACCTAACGCGCCGCTGCTCTCGGGCTCCGATGTCAATGAAGAATCGTTTAACTGCAGCTTTTCCAGGGCCGACCGCAGATTGTTGTATTCTTCCCCGTCGGACGGATAGAGGCCGGCGAAGACCATCGATTTTAGTGGGACGTAGCCGGGCAGGGCTTCGCTTGCGGGGGCTCGGTCAACAGTCAGAGTGTCGCCTACGTTGCATTCTCTAACGTCTTTAAATCCGGTGGCCACGTAGCCGACCTGACCCGTTTCCAAGGAGTCCGTAGCTTTGGGAGCCGGAGAGAACACCCCAACCTCAACGATCTCTGCAGCCTTCCCAGAGGACATGATCTGGATCCGGTCCGACTTGGTAATAGCGCCGTCCTCGACCCGGATATGGGCAATGATCCCTTTATAGGGGTTGTAGACGGAATCGAAGACCAGCGCCCTCGCCGGGTCTGACGGTTTGCCTCGGGGCGGAGGAATGCGGTCCACCACGGCGTCCAAGATTTCCTTGGCGCCGGTACCTTCCTTCGCCGAGACGAATAGGATTTCCTCCCGTTTGAATCCGAAGACCTGCTCTATCTCTGCAGCGACCCGGTCAGGTTCCGCATGAGGAAGGTCTAATTTGTTGAGTACCGGAATGAGTTCGAGATCGTTTTCCATTGCCATCAGGGTATTGGCGATGGTCTGGGCCTCGATGCCCTGGCTGGCGTCGACCACCAACAAGGCGCCTTCACAAGCGGCCAGCGCTCGCGAAACCTCGTAACTGAAGTCGACGTGCCCCGGCGTGTCGATGAGGTTGAGTTGGTAGGTCTGGCCGTCCGGCGCGCGGTGGTACATGGTCACCGCTTTGCCCTTGATGGTGATCCCCCGTTCCCGCTCAAGGTCCATCTGGTCGAGGAACTGGGCCTTCATTTCTTCGAGGCGAACCGTGCCGGTGATTTCTAGAAAGCGGTCAGCGAGAGTGGACTTGCCGTGGTCGATATGGGCGATGATACAGAAGTTTCTAATCAAAGAAGGGGTCATATACGTTCATACTATCACGGTCAAAATTCCCCTACAACGGACGGCGAGACCGATAATTAGGGGAGGCAGTATCAGCCAACACGCCTCAAGGCACCCCACCGTCACTCCAGGTTGCGCCGGGAAGACGAGGGTTTGTTGAGGCTGAGGGGACTAGGGGGATCGACGGTCTTAAAGGACTTTTAGATCGGACCGTAGCCGGTGGCTCGGATGCAGGCGGACCAGTGCCCCGGTTCAACTTGCCGCAACTCCGGCAAGACCTGAGAGCATTGATCGTTGGCGATGGGGCACCGGGGATGGAACACACAGCCCGAGGGCGGGTTCAGCGGACTGGGCACCTCGCCGCTTAGCAGGACACGCTCCCTTTGGGCGTCCAGAATGGGGTCTGGGATAGGGACCGCCGACAATAGGGCCTTGGTGTATGGGTGAACGGGATTTCGATAGATCTCGTTCCGTTCGGCCATTTCTACGAGATGGCCCAAGTACATCACCCCAACCCTGTCGCTGATGTGACGCACCACCGACAGGTCATGGGCAATGAACAGGTAAGTCAGGCTGAATTGCTCCTGCAATTCCTCGAGAAGATTGATGATCTGGGCCTGAATCGAAACGTCCAACGCGGAAACGGGCTCGTCGGCGACGATGAATTGAGGGCTGACCGACAGCGCCCGGGCGACGCCGATGCGCTGCCGTTGGCCGCCGCTGAATTCGTGGGGGAAGCGATCGGCCATGTAGGGGTTTAAACCGACGTTCTGCAGAAGGTCGGCTACCCGCTCCCGGTATTCGGCCCTACCTTTGACCAGCCCGTGCACCACCAGTGGTTCCCCGATGATATTACCGGCAGTCATTCTGGGATTTAAAGAACTGTAGGGGTCTTGGAATATTACTTGCATCTGTCGGCGCATGCCGCGCATTTGTTTATTGTTCAGCTTTGTAAGATCTTGGCCTTCGAATAAGACCTCGCCTGCTGTGGGTTTGTACAGTTGCAAGATACAACGCCCTGTGGTGGTCTTGCCGCAACCGCTTTCGCCCACTATACCCAGGGTTTCGCCCCTTCGGACCGTAAAACTAACGTCGTCCACAGCTTTGATGTGGGCCACCGTCCTCTGGAACAACAAACCGGAGGTGACAGGGAAGTGCATCTTGAGGCCTTTGATCTCAACTAGGACGTCGTCGTTAGACGACGCGGCACCCGGCGCCATGGTTTCAGGCATGGTCGTCATATTGAGGCCCCCTCCGATGCATGACTGTCAGCTAGGTCGTCGGCTGCTAAGAAATCAATGGCAGACGGCCCAAGGTCGTCTGACCGCCAGCAGGCCGCCATATGGTTCTGGCCGGTTTCGGCGAGGACGGGCGTGTCGGTCGCGCACTTGTCCACCGCCCACCGGCACCTGGCCCGGAACGAACAACCGACCGGGAGGTTGACTAGGTCTGGCGGCTGGCCTGGGATGGGGTCCAGTTTAGCCCGGCGCGGCAGGTCCATCCTCGGAACGGAGCGTAGGAGACCTACGGTGTAGGGGTGGCGGGGGTTTGAATAAATCTCCAGCGCGCTGCCGCGTTCAATGATCTTGCCGGCGTACATGATATTGACACGGTCGGCGTAGCGGGCGACCACACCCAAATTGTGGGTGATAACGATTAATGCTACGCCGAATTCGGTGGTTAGCGCCTTCATCAATTCCAGTATCTGGGCCTGAATGGTAACGTCAAGGGCGGTGGTTGGCTCGTCAGCAATAATCAGTTTGGGGTTGCAACTAAGGGCTATGGCGATCATGACGCGTTGGCGCATTCCGCCGCTGAACTGGTGGGGATATTGTTTGATGCGGGTCTCGGGGTCGGGAATTCCTACCCTCGATAGCAGGCTGATGCCTTCCTTACGGGATTCGACCTTGCTCATGCCCATGTGTAGTTGGAGGGTTTCTGTGAGTTGGCGCTCTATGTTCAAGACCGGATTTAGCGAGGTCATTGGCTCTTGGAAGACCATGGCCACCTTTGCGCCCCGTATGCGGCGCATGTCGTCCATGTCCAACCTCAAGATGTCCTCCCCATCGAGTAAAACCTCGCCGCCCACGATCTTGCCTGGGGGGTCCGGTATTAACCGCATTAGAGACAGGGCGCTAACGCTTTTTCCGCAACCGCTTTCGCCAACCAGCCCTAGGGTCTCTCCCTCCTCAACGTCGTAGCTAACACCGTCCACGGCTTTGACGACGCCGTCCATGGTGAAGAAGTGTGTCTGGAGGTCTTTTACTTGAAGAAGCGGGGCCAATCAGCCTCCTTCATTTATTGATCGCCGATTTCATCACGAAATGATACGCAGCCTACCGCAGGTTAGACGCAAAATCAAGTTGTCCAAGAAACGTTGCCTCCGGCCGCCGCCTCAAGTATATTCGCGCCAGTCATCTCAAACGCAATTACCTATGGAGGCAGCGCTATGTCAAAGCTGGAGCAATACGAGAACAAGTACGAAACAGTGAAGTTCGAGCGGAGGGACGGAATTCTTCAGGTCACATTCCATTCTCACGGAGGCAGCTTGAAGTGGGGCGGGCCGGCCCATGGTGAGTTTGGCTACGCCTTTGCCGATATTGGAAGCGACCCGGAGAACCGTGTGGTTATTATCACCGGTACCGGCGACGACTACTGTGCCGAGTTCGAAGGTACAAGTCCTCGGAGAACTCCCAAGACCTGGGACCTAACCTACTGGGAAGGTAAGCGGCTATTGGTCAACCTGTTGGAGATCGAGGTGCCTATCATTGGAGCCGTTAATGGTCCGGCGTTGATCCACGCCGAAATCCCGGTGATGTCGGACATTGTGCTGGCGTCGGAAAACGCCACGTTCCAGGATGCACCTCATTTTCCTAATGGCGTGGTCCCCGGCGACGGCGTCCACGTGATTTGGCCCTCCCTGCTGGGGCAAAACCGAGGACGGTATTTTCTACTCACCGGCCAAACTTTGTCGGCGAAAGAAGCCCACGAGCTAGGCGTCGTCGCCGAGGTTCTGCCTCGGGACCGATTGCTTCCTCGGGCCTGGGAACTCGCGGAGCAACTGGCGGAAAAGCCGGACCTTACTCTCCGCTACAGCCGGGTCGCCATGACGCTGCAACTCAAACGCCAGATGCAAGATATGCTTGGATACGGCCTGGCGATAGAGGGATTGGCGATCTTAGACATGTAAAGAGCGGTTAAACAGACCACTTTTTGACTCAGGTTAAATCAAGCTGTGGTCAAACTTTGGGTGGAATGGCCGTTGTAGCTTTGGTGGGGAAGCCGGGACTCGAACCCGGACGCCTTTCAGCACATGATCCTAAATCATGCTCGTCTACCAGTTCCGACACTTCCCCGGATTGGCAAAGATCAAGTCTATTGATTCTACAGTACGGTCCTAAAGGACGGCTAACGACTTAGATGGAAGACGGGCAGGCGAGCGGACGAAAAATCCGAAATGAGCGCGGCCGCGTGATTATATCCAGCGGCGCCGACGACTGTCCATACAAAATGGCGTTGCGAGAACTTACGCGGACACCTACGCAGGCACGGCAGCCAGTCTGGAGGTCGACGCTATTAGTGGGATCGGGCAGCTAGTTGTGGCCCAGTTAGGACTCTTGCATCCAGTTCCACGCGATGCGGCCGCCGGCGAGCGCCACCGCTACCAGACTGAAGACCAAGGCCAGAATAGCCATGGTGGAACCGCCCGAACTTCCTTCTTGGCCAATGACGCCTTGCTGACCCTGGACACCAGCCGGTCCAGAGGAGCCGGACGGTCCAGAGGGACCCGCAGGCCCGCTGGGGCCGGCTGGGCCAGATTGCCCTGGTGGACCGGCCGCACCACCGGGGCCCTGCTCTCCGCGGACACCCATTGGCCCAGAATCACCCTCCTCGCCCTTTTCGCCTCTTTCGCCTGGATCACCCTGATCCCCTTTCTCCGGTATGACTACGGCCTGTCCAGTCGGCTCCGGCTGGGGTGTGGGGTCCAAAGCTGGAGCCAAGGTGAGGTTTAATTCGGTCAATTCGCCCTGGATCCAAATGAAGGATTCGGCGGCAGCCAACCCCCCAATGGTGAACGTGACATCTTTACCAGCGTAGCTGGCTCCTACCGGTTGTTCCACCATTAACACCGGGTATTCGCCGTTAGCCACAACGGCGGTCGCAACTTGTTGATCGTCGATCAAGGCACTTACGGCAGTACCGTCTTGGGCCGGGCCGCTTTCTACGGTGGCGGTACCCAAGAACACGTGCGGTGGCACCCGTTGGGCCGATACGAGTGCAGGGATACTTAGCGACAAGGCCATAACTGCCAACAAGACCAGGGTTTTAACTCCGGTCATCTATCCAATCCTCCGAACGTGACAACAAGCTCTATCCAGGAAGGTCGAGCTTCCGGGATCGGAGCGACACACGATGCGGTTCGGCAGTGATTATTAGGCTTGAAGGCCGTTGAAAGAAAGGTTAGAAGGGCAGCGTTTTTGGGCATTTTGGGTAACCGGCGGGTTCGGTAACCACAAAATACGCATCAACAGCTTCAGAACCTCGAGATTTCTTGAAGTAAGGTGAGCATCATGGTGGGCGAACGGAATTGCAGAATTCCAACGGATTACGGTCCGGTACTACGCTCTATCTAATTGAAAAACGCGGATTCGTGGTTCTGAAATGCCCAGGCAATCCGTTCCCGGTGATTTCCAAAGAGATCAAGCTGTCCATTTCCGCCATGG
This sequence comes from Dehalococcoidia bacterium, assembly GCA_965247605.1. GTDB lineage: Bacteria > Chloroflexota > Dehalococcoidia > Lucifugimonadales > UBA3495 > VXOI01. Next base: position 496,698 of record CBDFHM010000012.1, read on the forward strand.
TGAAGTAACCGTAGTCCGTCGTCTCGTCGCTCAGTCCTAGTTCTCCTCCTACGACCACCGCCTCGAAATTGAGAGCTACTGGCTGAACACGGTTCCCGTCGGGATACTCAACGATGACGTTCGGGCTGGTGTACACCCCAATCAACCTGGTTACCCGCACGTCCAGACCGGTTTCCTCTAGGACTTCTCGCACACACGCTTCCGAGCCGCTCTCTCCGGGGTCCATCCCGCCTCCAGGTAGGCACCATTGACCGTTGTCAGACCGACGGGTCAACAACACCTTCTCTCTGGCTTCGTCGAATATCGTTGCGGATGCACCGGTCCGTAGAGTCGCGTCCTTTCCCACTCTGTCACCCCGAATCACCCTGGTCATCGGCCATCCTCCTAATCCAGCCCTCTCAACGCGCATCACGGGTGTCTCTCCGGCGATTCAGCCGACCCGTCCGCACCGGTAACCCCAAAGGCGTATTTTACTCGCGGACAGCTCCTCTTCCAAGGCGACGGCCTAGGCCGATGGCGGCCCTTGGGGACGAGGCGGTAGGCAGGTTGCACCGGCCCGGAAATACCAAAGGGAGCAGAAGGATGACCGGCGTGGGTTATGCCGGAATGGGGGATGGGGGATGGGGCTAGGAAATTGAAGCGGCTAGAGGACTGAAATGCGATATGCCGACAGTGATCCCTCAAGGCCACCTGAAGACCAACAAAGCAAAGTACACAGGAAGCAGGCCGAGGAACACACCGCAAATGACCGCTTGAAACCGGGAGTCCGATCTTGAGGCGCCTTCGTTTCCGGAATTCGACATGGATTCATTATCCGGCCCGCTGTCCACAATTTTTAGTGCCTTCAGGCCCGTAAACCTGAAACAAATGGCCCATCCTGCGGAACCAAGTGGGCCACGGATTGGGAAGTCGAATGCGGAGCGACGGCGGTTTAGTTCCGGCGGCATCGAGCCTGGCCCGCCAAAGCGTTTGTACCGTGAAGTCGCTGGCCCGGAGCGGCCCAACGCTCGCGTCGAACAGCCAGTGTGGCACGTATTCGAAGCCCTCCCGGCTGGATACAGGAGACTGGAATGAATAGCCCGATAGGGAGAGTTTGTTTTATAGCACCACAGGAGCACCACAGGTAGGGACCACACGGCCCGTTGCTGTGGCCGCCTTTTGAGCGACCGGCCGGACCCATTGGTACTGTATCACTATTTGGATTCGGACCAAGCTAGATAGAGAGAACCGCGACCAATAGGCAGGGAAGCCAAAAATAAGAGCCCCTTGATGTTCGAACATCAAGGGACCAGTGCCACAAACCCCCACCCGCGACCAAACGGAGGCGTTTTTATAGCAACGCCAATTCTACGCGATCTGCTGCGACCCTTCCAACGCAACGCTGCCGGCAAGACTACTCCGGATATCGAAGATGCCGATGAGCGCCGCCAGCAAGGTTCAGTTGTCGTATCGTGGTTGCTGCCAGGATTTATCATAATCGGCTTGGCGGTGGTTGTGGGCCCTGTGTTCGCTTTCACCATCGACGAGGCGCTGAACAATGCCACCCCCGCCGACCGGACAGATGACTTGTCGGACGCGGCAAGGTGGAGCAACCTGCAGGGGTCGCTTGTCACTCATAACGTTCGAGGACTTGGCGGTGGGTTGGAGTACGCTATAGCATCCGATTTTTGCACCACGTTGATCCCCCAGATCGTCGACAATCCAAGCTGCAATGAGCTCAAAGATGCAATCCAAGAGACGTTGGATTTGTGGTCAGAGGGTCATCCTTTCTTGTACTTCGTGGATAAGACCAACGCGGTCGCCGCGAAGCTGCCTCCGGCGGGATCGGCGGCACTGAGCCGCAGAGGGTGTAATCATTTCAGTTCCATTCTCCTCCACGAGGTTGGCCACGCGTTGGGCTTGGACCACCCTAACGAGTACAGAGGTCGCAACTTTCGTCGTCGGTCCGCCGACACCCTGATCGATTGCGACTCTCCGGAATCGGCCTTCGTACTATCCAATCGGATCAACCGCCAGGCTGTGATGAACACCAGCCGGGGCCGGTCCCAACCGGTGAGGACCAAACTAACCGACGATGATATTGATGGCCGGGATTTCCTCTATCCCACCTGCGAAAGCACAGCCTCCGACAGGGGATAGCTTTACCTTCATAGGCATTGCCACTATCAATTCCGCCCAGCGAGACCCCTCTAAACAGGACGGCAGCCCGCAAGAAGCCGGACATGATGCGCGGCGAATCGTCGGTGATGTGGTCCGGCTCCGGTTCTTCGTTGGCCAGCACCTTGAAGACCGCGTCTCGCCAACCATCGTCCAGTTCGATTTGACCAAGCGCCCCGTCTGAGAATTCGGTTTCCACCTTCGCGGCATCGATCTTAGCTTGACAGCCGCGTTTCGTAAAAATATATTTGTCACCAACCAGGATAGGTAAAATAATGTTCTGACTGGGAGTTCAAATGGGGAATGTCCAGCAAGATAACCTGGGGGACAAGTACTGCATCGTGGGCGTGGGAGAGACGGAGTACAGCCACGGCTCCGGCCGCAGTACCCGTGCCATGGCGGTAGAGGCCATCCGCAACGCCATGGACGACGCCGGCCTAGGGTCCGACGGCATCGACGGACTCATGAGTTATCACTTGGGGGACTCCACCCCCTCCAGCGTGGTCATGTGGGACCTGGGGGTCCGGCCCAACTTCTTTATGGACTGCTCCGGAGGGGGCACTAGTACCGAGGCCCTGGTGGGCCTCGCCAGGGGCGCCATCGAGACTGGGATGTGCCACACCGTCGCTATTTACCGCTCCATGAACGGCTACTCCCAGTTCCGTATGAGCAGCAAGGACGCTGGCGCCGCCACCCCTGTCAGTGGCTTCGACGTGAAGACCAAGCCCTACGGCATCTTCATGCCGATCCAGAGCTTCGCCTTCACCTTCACACGGCACATGATGGAGTATGGGGTCAGGAGTGAGCACCTGGCGCACATCAAGTCGGCCCAGAGTAACCACGCCAGCAACAACCCCAAAGCCTACATGAAGCAGCGGGTAACTGTGGAGGACGTCCTGAGCTCCCGGTGGATTGTTAGACCCTGCGCTCATGTCCTGGACTGCTGCCTGGAGACGGACAACGCCACCTGCATCATCGTCACCTCGGCGGAGCGGGCCCGGGACCTGAAGCAGCGGCCGGTGCATATCATGGCGGTGCAGGGCCGGGGTACCAAACCCGGTGGCGAGTTTCACTACCAGCACGGGCCAATCACCCGAACTGCCGGCTACCACATCGCCCCCAGGGTGTTTGGCATGGCGGGCATCACAGCCGAGGACGTGGACGTGACGGGTTGCTACGACGCCTTTACCTATACGGCGCTCCTGCAGCTGGAGAACTACGGCTTCTGTGCGGTGGGTGAGGGCAAGGACTACGTCTCCAGTGACATCATCCGGTTAGGGGGCAGGCGCCCCAATAACACCAGCGGCGGACAGCTATGCGAGGGCTACACCCACGCGATGAACTTGGTCATCGAGAACGTGCGCCAGCTTAGGGGCACGGTGGACGACTACTGTGAGGGCTGGCGGGAGGGCCGACACACCTACGACTACTCGGAGGGGAAGTGCCGCCAGGTGAAGGACGCCGAGTTCAGCATGGACATGGGATGGGGAGGGGCTAATGTGGGGAGCGCCATGATCCTGAGGAGGTAAAGGGTGGCCGTCTACGAGTACCGGGGGCTAGCGATCGACCTGCCCGAGAACGACACCGAGTACGCGGGCTATTTCGAAGCGGCCCGTGAGCACCGACTGGTGGTCCGAAGGTGCCTGGGCTGTGGCCTGCTGCGGGCCGAACCGGGTCCGGGCTGCCCGTGGTGCCCCTCCTCGCGATGGGATTGGCAGACGGTGAGCGGCAAGGGCGCCATATATAGCTACCAGATAGTGGCCCATACCGTCCTGGCAGGCTTCCGGGACTGGGTGCCCTTCCCCATCGTGCTGGTGGAGCTGGACGAGCAGCGAAGCCAGCCCACTCCCGACGACGGCCTACGCATCACCTCCAACCTCCTGGACGCGGAGCTGAACCCGGAAAAGGAGACCATGGTAGCCATCGGCAAGAGAGTGGAGGTGGTGTTTGTGGACCTGGACAGTGGGCTCACCCTGCCACAGTTCCGACTCTCCGTTGACGCACCTCAAGGTACGGTGTGGAGGCACGGCCCGTCCTAACCCTCATCCCGTACAGCATCCTCGACATGGCGAGGCACTACAGAGCTATGAAAAGATGTCTCTGAATCTAGCTGGAAAGAATGGACAGATGGAGTCAAGAAGGCGAACGGTCTTATCCTGCGCAGGGGTCCGGATTTGAAGCCAAGCCAGAACGGAGAGACGCAACAACCTCTGGAGGGGTATCGGGTCCTGGACCTATCCGGCCCTCTGGGTGTCTTTTGCGGCAAGCTGATGGCCGACATGGGTGCCGACGTCATCAAGGTCGAGCCGCCCGGCGGCGACCCCATGCGGCGCATCGGACCTTTCCTCGCCCACCGGCCCCAGTTGGAACAGAGTCTCCATTGGCTCCACTTCAACACCAACAAACGCAGCATAACCCTGGACATTGCCACCACCGACGGTGCCGCATTGTTGGGCAAGCTTGCCCGCGAGGCCGACGTCTTGGTGGAGACCTTCCCGCCGGGCTACCTGGACTCCCGGGGCCTGGGATACGGTGACCTGGAGGTGGACAACCCTGGCCTGGTTTACGCTTCGTTGACCCCATTCGGACAAACAGGCCCTTACAAAGATTTCAAGGCCTCGGACCTAATTGGCTTCGCCATGGGCGGATACATGTACGTAACCGGGTGGCCCAATACCCCGCCCACCCGGCTCTGGGGCTCTCAGGCCTACCACACGGTCTCAAACCGGGCTTACATTGCTATTCTGGTCGCCCTGTACCACCGCTTGGCCACAGGTTTCGGTCAGAGGGTGGACGTTTCGATGCACGAGGCGGTGGCGGCCACCACCGAGCACGTCAACACAGCCTACAACTACGAGGGCACCCCCGCCGTACGCTGCGGCTTCCGGCACGGCGGCCAGTTTGTGGCTACCTGGCCGTGCAAGGACGGGTACGTAAGTATCACCACCAACACCCAGCAGGCCTGGGACGACCTGCGCGCCTGGATGGACCGGGATGGTATGGCCGGGGACTTGATGTCGGAAAAGTACCATGAACGTTTCATCCTACGCGGAGATCTCTCCGCGCACATTGAGGAATTGATCCAAAAATGGACGTTGCTCCACACCCGTCAAGAGATAACTGATTGGGGCCAGGCTCACCACCACCCCTGGGGGCCGGTCCTGACCCCGGAAGAGCTTCTGGATAACGAACAGCTGTGGGACAGGGGCTATTTTACCGAGATCGAAGACCACCATTATGGAGATACCTTGGTCTATCCGGGCGCACCGTACAAGCTGTCCCAATCCCCCTGGAAATTGAGCCGTCCCGCACCCAGTGTCGGTCAACACAACGGTGAGATATTCTGCGGCGAACTGGGCCTTTCGGCGAGCGGTCTGGAAGCCCTGTCAGCTGCGGGGGTGATTTAGCTTTGACCCGGACGGGGAACACCAATGGGAACCCAGACCCGGCGAGCCTGGCGGCAATGACCGGAGTCTCCCCATCAACAGGCGGTGGTCTCGCGCTGCGGGGCATTAGGGTCTTGGACTTCACCTGGATCCATGCGGGCCCCTCCGCCACCCGCATTCTGGCCGACCAGGGAGCTCAGGTCATCAAGGTAGAGTCAAACCAGGCCCTGGCTGTCGTGGGAGGGCCTGCCTCCAACACAGCTAGGGGACTCGGCCAGCGTCAAAACTGGAACGCCGGCAAGCTGTCCATCTCCCTAAATATGAAGTCTCCCGAGGCCGTAGAGGTCGCCAACCGCTTGGTGGCAGTGTCCGATGTAGTTGCGGAGAACTTCAGCGCACGGGTGATGACCGGTTGGGGAATGGACTATGATCGTCTACGCCAATTAAGACCCGACCTCATCATGCTCAGCATGTCGGGCTTCGGACGGACGGGGCCCTGGAAGGACCGGGTAAGCTACGGCCAGACTCTCCAGGCTTGGTGCGGTATCACCGACCTCACCGGCTTCCCGGACACTGATCCTTGCGGTCCGGCCAGTGCATACAGCGACGCCGTTGCTGGTATGGCCGGGGCTCAAGCAGTGTTGCTGGCGTTGATCCACCGGGCCAGAACTGGCCGGGGCCAGTGGATCGACCTTTCCCAATACGAGGCCCTGTCTTCCTTGATGGAGACGATGGTTCTGGACTTAAGCGCCAACAAATCCGGACCCGAGCGCAGCGGCAACCGCCTACCCCACGGCGGCGGCGCACCCCACGGGGCGTACCGGTGCAAGGGCGAAGACCGCTGGGTGGCCATCGCCGTTTTTACCGACGAGGAGTGGGGCGCCTTTGCTTCGGCGATCGGTAACCCCGCATGGACGGAAGACCAGCGCTTCTCGACCGCGATGGCACGCTCTGCCCACGCCGACGACCTGGATTCCCTGCTCGAGTCCTGGACTTTGGAGCACTCTCCGGAAGAGATCATGCACCTGCTACAGCGGGCCGGTGTCGGCGCTGGGGTGGTTCAGGCGGGAGCTGACCTAGCCGAAGACCCTCAATTGAAGGAGCGAGGGTTCTTCCGAATGGTTCCAGACACCCAAGGCGTCATCCGCACCGTCGAAGGCGCCCCATACAAGCTGTCACGTACGCCCGGTGGCCCTAGCCGAGGCGCACCACAGTTTGGCTCGGACCAGACCTATGTATTGAGGGAAGTATTGGGGCTCCCGGATGATGAGCTGGCCGAGTATGCTATCGCCGGGGTTTTCGAATAAATAGCGGCTATAGGGGGTTGGGAGGACATACCTGGCGACCGACCGGTACTTCTCGCGTTGGTAGGCAAAGAGAAAGCCCGTGGTTCATCGTTCGCGGGTATTGCGGTGCCTAAAACATGCGAACCTGCCTTTTGTAGGATGCTTCTTTTAACCCAATTGGGGCAGGATCTCTCGCACGAATAGTTCGAAGCTCCTCTTCTGTCCTTTACCCACCGGGTTGAAGCTAAAGCTGAAGTCTAAGCCGGTTGCCTCTTGTTGCTGCCCTTCCTGCCACATTGCCTTGAATTTAGGCAATACCTCTGCAGGTGTTCCAGCTATACCAAACGCTTCCACCAGACCATCAGTTACCGTCTGTGCATTTGGAGTATGAGACCTCATGTGATGCTTGTAGTTGTAAGCCTCGGCCACGGTCAGCGCCTCGCCACGCAGGTGCTCTAGTTCCGCAGGCCAGGCCTCAGGATGGTCTAGCACGATGTCTTTCAGTATTCGAGCCAGCGGCCCTCGCATATCATCAATGGCGTCTCGTCTGTCATGCGAAATAGCAAACATCTGCTGGTACATTATCTTGAGGTTTTTTATATCTCTACCCGTCTCCTTGGCGACTGCCTCGATCCGTCCCATGTCGCACCGCAGCGCTTCAGGCGACCTACCGCCCGGGCTGATGATACCGTCGGCCTCCCTACAAGCGTAAGCAGTGATTTTGGGACCCGGGCCCGAAATATAGATGGGTATAGCCGCTCCGCTTTCTTTGAACCTATCCCGGCAAAGCTCCACCGCCTCACCCATAACCGATACCGTAGCGGGCTTCCAGCCAATCTGTCGGACGGCGCTGTCTCCGGTCCCCAGGCCCAGAATGGCCCGGCCCCCAGATATCTCATGAATCGACAGTGCGGCGTTGGCCGTCACTTGAGGATGACGGGTGACGGGGTTGGTAACTCCCGGCCCGATGCGGATGCGTGAGGTGTTTACGGCACACAAGGCCGCCGTGGTCCAAACATCGGGATAGGCAGCCGGCGAGTCGATTAGCCAAAGGTTGTGGAAATCGTTCCCGTCAGCCAAGCGAGCTATTTCAACAAGGTCCGTCGGGGATACGTGCGAATACAGGGATATATCTAGCTTTGGCATCTGAAGCTCCTTTCCTACAGAGATTAAAGACCCGCAATATAACCAGGATGTACGGTCTGGACTAGCGTCCGAAGGGCGTGCATAGATTCACATCCGCTGGACCAAGTTGGATTAAACTCACAGGCGACGTTAATATACCGGAAGCACCAGAACGAAGAGAAGGGAGGGCTTGCTATGACGACTCAGAGCGAAGGCGCCGCAGCAGAATGGACCAGCAATCGGCCCAAGCCGGTATCAGTAAAGATCAACGACGACGACGATCGCCTGGTAATCGATGTCCTATTTTCGCCCGCGATGGAGATGGAAGGGCTCATCACCCCAACGGACCTGCACTACGTAGTCCAGCATTTTGGGATGCCGGACCCGGTGCGTGCTGAAGACTGGACCCTCACCCTCGACGGGGAGGTTAAGAACCCGCTAAAACTCAGCTATGAAGACTTGAGACGTTTCCCTGCCCGCACAGTCCGCACCGTTATGGAGTGCTCGGGCAGCGACGTTGGGTTCTTCGACTACTCCCAAGGCAGGGGACCGAGGCCATCCCGGACCAAGGAGGGCATGCTCCTCAGCGCCAGCGAGTGGACGGGCGCCTCCCTGGCGACGGTACTAAACGAAGCCGGTCTCACCGGCAAGGCGGTGGCGGTCCGCGCGGAAGGGTGGGATAAAGGGGTGCCAGCCGACGTCAACGCTGAAGGTAGGGTCGTTTATCATGACGTTGACCCGTTCTACTACGACAAGGGCCTGCCTCTAGAAAAAGCCCTTCACGCAGATACCATCCTGGCCTGGGCCCAGAACGGAGACCTGCTCCAGCATGGCCACGGGGCGCCGGTGCGGCTGTTGGTGCCCGGATGGTCGGGGAACTGGTCGGTCAAGTGGCTCCGGAACCTGGAGGTCACCGACCGTACGCCCGACTGCTGGTACCACTACAGCTTCTACTACTACGGTGACTCTCCCGATGACCCCAACAAGGAGCTAATTACCACGATCGGGGTCAAGTCCATAGTCACTTATCCCCGCGACGACGACGACCCCACTCTGCCTATTGGGACCCACGCACTCAGGGGGTATGCTTGGAGCGGGGCCGGAGCCATTACCCAGGTGGACATCAGCGTGGATGGGGGCGAGACCTGGCAATCCGCGCGCCTGGAAGAGCCGCGGGACCGGTTCATGTGGGTACGCTGGTCCTACCTTTGGGACGTGAAGAGGCCGGGCAAGTACAGCGTCATGTCCAGGGCGACGGACGAGGTGGGGCGGGTCCAGTCGAGGGAACCCAGGTACAACAACATGCAGAAGAACTTTAGCGCCATCGTTGCCAACGAAGTAACCATCAGGTAGGGCGGGACTCTTCTCCCGGCGACAGCCATCGTTGGTGGCAATCCAGCAGGGCGCGTACGGAGGACAAGATACCTGTAATCGCGCACGCCGGCCTGATATTGCCCCCGGCGGTGGACCAAAAGACCGAAAGGCATTTAGTTTCCAGGATACCGGTGCCCTGGCATTAAGCATTAAAGAAGGGGAGCTGCACCCCAGGTATGAAGGCCGGATGCACCTCACCCGGTGGTTCAACAACCGTAGTTCGTCGTCAGACGGCTGTTCAACTATCACTGGGAGGTTCGGGAGCGAATGAGGAAAATAGAACTGAAGACGGCTACGGCAGCCCCTCCTGCTCCGAGGACGAAGGCCCAACTCAGATCCCCGGTCGTATCAGCGATATAACCTCCTATCGGAGGCCCAATACCACTTCCCAGTCCGGCCCCTACCCCCATAAGCCCGAAGGCAGCTGCGGCAAACTGGGGCCTGACATGATCCCCTGCCGCTGCGGCGCAGATGATATAAGCCGCACGGAAGCTCACCCCGAAGAATACAGACGCCGCGACAAAGCCTCCAAGAACCGGAGTGGCCCAGAACAAGAGGAGCCCTACTCCGACAATGAGGAAAGAAAGCATGAAAGCTGCACCGCGGCCCATGCGGTCGGAAAGGATACCCCAGAAGACACCCCCTAAGATACCCAGCAACCCGACCATTATCCAGAGACCTCCGCTAACGGCCACACTAATGCCTTGCTCTTCTAGGTAGACGCCAAAGAAGGTTGCAAAAACCCCCTCACACCACCCTGAGCAGAGGGCAAGGAGGCTCACCAGCCAGATCAAGGGGTTTCTATAGACCGCCAAGGGCCATGCACCCGTGGTCCTCGCGGCCTCACCCGCCTCTCTCGGACGGTCTTTAAGCAATTTGAGAGACAATGCACCCGTGGCCACGACTATGGCGCCCATGACGTACCATGTATGGCGCCAGCCATCTTCCGGGTCACGCCCTGTCAGCCATGGGACCAACGCACCTATAACAATAAAGCACAGCCCGCCCCCAGAGGCGGCTATCCCGGAAGCCGTGCCTCTATTGCGGAAGTCAAACCAGGCCGACAACAGGCCCATCGTAGGGGCGATAGACCCCATTGTGGCGAAGCCCACCAAAGCACTCAGTCCTAGGGCGAACCAGTAGTTGGGAGAGATCCCTAGAACACCCACCGCGACCCCGCCACCGATGGTTGTAACTCCTATGATGATTCGGCTTCCGTAGCGAGACGCAAGCACCCCGAAGGTTAAGGCGCCAGCTACTCCCGCAATAGACATGGCGGTGAAGAAGCTACCTTCTTGGAAGCGGGATAGATCTAGACTATCCTCCATAAAAGGAAGAGTAAGGGCGTAGGCGTAGCGAGGTAGCAATAACGACAGGTTGAGCAGGAGGATCATCAAAAGGATGACCCCCGAATAATTCGCCATCCACGCAGGTATTACCCGTGACATCTTAAATTGTCACCCACCAAGTTTAAGGGGTACTGTTACTACAATTGCCTCTGGAAACGTAGCCAAGTGTCGACAGCAAGCAAACGAATGCCAGATGATAGTGTGGTTGTCGGTGGCGCGCTCAACCCAGGACGAACGGAGTTACCAAGCGGACGCCGCCTCCCGTAGGAAACGCGGCGAGCCGCGCGGCTACCGGAACCAGCCCATGCCTTGGAAGTAGCCCCTCAGATAGGCGATTTGACCACCGTGAACGATGTTGTCCCAAACTAGCACGCCCAATGCGTCACCCACGGATAGGGTGTCCGGCAGCGCGGGGAAGGGTATATGGCGGTCTAGGTCCGAGGCCGATAGCGGGCGGAGATAGTTCCTTGTAGCGTCATTCACGGCCGAGAAGTACCCAAGCAAGATTTCCCTTGACGGCGATTGCCAAGTTTCCAACTGCTCGGCAGTCCACCCCATGCCGAAATCGTTGGGTTCGGGGGTCATGTTGAATTTCTCGTGCCAACCGTCCTTGATCCACATCTGAGGCGAATCTTGGAGTCTCGTATGGATGAAGCGGTCCGCCACTCGAGTCATGTGCCACAGCAGCCAACTGATCGAGTTGGACTGGGCGTTGGGCTGGACAGAGAGGGTGGCGTCGTCAAGATCCGTCAAAGCGTTGGCGACCATATCCCAGTTACGCTCCAAGGCGGCCACGGAGGTAGAAGTGTCCGGCATCTTGGTTTCCTCCTCGATCAACTCACAAAGGGAGCCACAACGGAAATGCTAAAGCGAAGTCGCCCAAGGGTACTTTAGTCTCGCCCAAGACAGTTCGCAACCACTAGTACTCAGTCAACTCGGTTTTGGTAATTGTTTAAGAAAACGTCTAAGGTTGCTACCCTTTTTTAGGAGTGTTGACGTAGGAGGGTGGCAGCCATGGGACGAGAACGGTATGTGGTCCGGTTGGAAAGGGAAGAACGAGACCAGTTGGAACGACTGATTCGCGTGGGAAAGAGCCCAGCGCGAAAGGTTGCCCGGGCCCGTATTCTGCTAAAGGCAGATACGGGCTGGGGGGTGATGCGCATCGTGGAGGCGCTGGACACGTCTGCGGGTACGGTGTGCCGTACCAAGCGGCGGTACCTGGAGGGAGGACTGAAGCGGGCCTTGGAGGAAGATCCTCGGCCAGGACATCCGACCAAACTGGATGAGCGGGGGGAAGCGCACCTGATTGCCCTGGCGTGCAGCGAGGCCCCTCCAGGCCATGACCACTGGACCCTGCGGCTCCTGGCAAACAAGGTGGTGGAGTTGGGGCTGGCGCCCTCCATGTCCCACGAGGGAATTCGCAAGCGGTTGAAAAAAACAGTCTCAAGCCGTGGCAGAAGAAGGAGTGGTGTATTCCCCAGGTGAGCGCCGAGTTTGTGGCGTGTATGGAGGATGTGCTGGACCTTTACGCGGAACCCTATGACCCAGAGCGCCCGGTGGTCTGTTTCGACGAGACCTCCAAGCAGTTGCTGGCGGAAAAGAGGTCTCCGATCCCGCCCAAGCCGGCACGACGGGAGCGATACGATTACGAGTACCAGCGCAATGGCACCCGAAACCTGTTCATGCTGTGCGAGCCCCTGGCGGGCTGGAGGCATGTGGCAGTGACCGAACGTCGTACCATGGTGGACTTCGCTCAGCAGATGCGGTGGCTGGCCGATGAAGCTTACCCAGCGTCCGAGAAGATCCGGGTGGTGCTGGACAACCTCAACACCCACAAACCAGCTTCCCTCTACGAAACCTTCGAGCCCAAGGAGGCTAGGCGAATACGCAAACGCTTGGAGTTTCACTACACTCCCAAGCACGGTAGTTGGCTCAACATGGCAGAGATCGAGTTCAGTGTCTTGGCCAGGCGAGTCCTGCGCCGGCGTATTGCCGATGAAGAGACTTTGAGTGGCGAGATCGCGGCCCTGGAGGCAGAACGAAACCAAGCCGGAGCAACCATTGACTGGAGATTCTCCACTGTGGACGCCCGAGTCAAGCTTCACCATCTCTATCCTGCCAACAATTAGGTTGACTGAGTACTAGGTTTGAACATCGTCAGCCTCAACAATCGAATCCTTGGGGCCCTCCAACGAAGCGCGAACCACTCATGCCTCCTGTATGCCATGGCGATCGTGGCATTGCACGTTCTCCCTCACCAGACTCCATCTAGGCCGTACCGAGACCAACCAAAGGACCTGAATCTTTCTCCTTGGGTCGTTGGTTGCCCAGCGGCAACCCGGTACCGAGGCATAGCTCGTGGTTCCATGGTTCGTGGCTGGGTGAAAACGAAGAGCCCCGGCTCCTGCAGGAGCCGGGGCTCAAACCATTTCAATTGGGGCGGCCGGGTGTTAATCGATTTCTGCTTCAACGGCCATGCTATTTTGTTCGTCCTTAGGTGGTTCTACGACCGACTTCATCAGGGTGATCATATCTGCCGGATCCACCGGTTTCGATAAAAGAGAGAACGCGCCCGCCGCTAGGGCCTGTCTGACCCAGTTCACCAGCGAGTGCGCAGTCAAGAAAATGACCTTAGCTTCCGGGTCGCTTTCGATGATCTTCTCGCAGGCAGTAAATCCATCCATTCCCGGCATTACTGCGTCCATCAAGATGATTTCGTAGTGCTTCTCTCCAGCTTTGGTGACTGCCTGTTTTCCGTCCATCGCCTCAGACACCCGGTAACCCTGGTCCTCCAGAATCATTCGAACCGTTTCCCGGCTTTCCGCTTGGTCGTCGACAACCAACACACAGGTCGTTTTCATCACCGTTCGTACAACCTCGGTCAATTGGTGAAAGTCGAACGGTTTATAGAGAACCGCGTAGGCGCCTTCTTCTAAGGCCTGCTCAATCAACTCCTGGCCCGCGAAGGCCGTGACCATGACAATTACCGAGTCCGGACTGATCTCTTTGATTCTACGATTCGTCTCGACGCCGTCAATTCCGGGCATCCTTACGTCCATGAAGATGAGACCAAAATGTTCCTTACTCGCCATTTTGACGGCTTCGTAGCCGTCGCTCACTCCCACAACCTCGAAACCTTCGTCCTCAAGAATGTCCATCAAGGTGACTCGCAAAGCCATATCATCGTCGACTACCATTATTTTTGGGTGGTAATCCGTCATTGCAAACCTTCTTCGCAGGATTGTCCTGGCTAAACCCGGACTATATGTTCAGAGATTCCCTTCCACCTGCGTTGCCTGGCGGCTGAGGCCGACGCGGTGCGGCCGAATAATTTATTTTGGGAAACTCCTGACAGATGCACTGAGTTGCTTGTTTTCTAATTGTTTCACTTATGTCTCTTAATATCCAAGCGCGGGGAGTGCCAAGGTGAGGGGCCCAGACGGGTCCAACGCTGGTTCTAAAGGCCCCCGGGTTTGGTCTGAAAGGGCCGCCGGGGCCATAACGCAAATGGGACGGGCCGGAAGGGTTCCCCATTGCACCGTGGTCACCTGGCCATTAATATGGGGGCGAGTAAAGGACTTAGCCTTGGCCGTTGACGAAGACGGCCGTCAGCGTTGCGGCCTGGGGCTCGGATTGAAATGCGCCATTATCAAGACAGAAAAGATGAGACGACAATCTAGAGGAGGTACCCGCCATGGCATTAGCACCCTACCGAGTGGACTATAGTCCCATCATCGACCGTCCCGCTATCAAGTGGCCCAACGGTGCCCGCGTCGCACTTTGGGTAGCTCCCAACGTGGAACACTACGAGTACCTTCCGGACTACGAGGAGCCGAGAAACCCGTGGCCCCGCACTCCACATCCCGATGTCCAGCAGTATGCCTACCGCGACTATGGCAATCGAGTGGGCTTCTGGCGGATGCTGGAGGTGCTGGACAAGCACGGCATCAGGTGCTGCCCGTCACTGAATCTCGGAGTCCTCGATCATTATCCCGAGATAGCCGAAGCGATGGTAAGCCGGAACTGGGACTTCATGAGCCATGGCATCTATAACACCCAGTACGTAAATACCTGGTCGGAACAGCAGGAGCGCGATTGGTATCAGGACCAAATAGCAACCCTGCAACGCCATACGGGGAAAAAGCTGAAAGGGATGTTTGGTCCCCACGGCTACAGCTCGGAGCGCAGCCCTGACCTCATGGCTGAAGCGGGGCTCATCTATCACTGCGACTGGATGCACGACGACCAGCCGGTACCCATCAAAGTGAAGTCGGGGAAGATGATCTCGGTGCCCTACTCCATCGAAGTAAACGACGGCACCCTGATGAGGAAACACTATGAGGGCGACTACTTCGTCGAGATATGTAAGGCCCAGTTCGACCAGCTCTACGAAGAGGGAGCAGAGAGCGGGCGCGTAATGTGTATCGCCACCCACCCTTATCTCCTTGGCCAGCCCCACAGAATCAAATACCTGGATGAAGCCCTCGGTTACATCATGTCCCACGACGGTGTATGGCAGACTACCGCCGACGAGATAGCCGAATACTACATAGCCAACAACTATGACCAAGCGGTGGCCCACGCTGCGCAGTTCAACGGGTAGGTAGCCTGGTGGTATAGCAGAGATAGCTATCAGCGATTTAGGAGTTACGTTATGCCGGGAGAGCGCCGTCCTGGGATGGACCACGAGCATTATGACTGGTCCCCATTAATTAATAGGGGCCAGCTACGCTGGCCGGAGAGTGCACGAGTCGCCCTCTGTGTCATCGTCAACCTGGAGCGTTTTGAGTGGGAGGTGCCCGAAGGGGGTTTCCAGCCGGCGGGGCTGGCCGGAGGTGGGTTCGACCTGCCCTTCCCGGACTACATGCGCCTGTCTCATCGGGATTACGGTCACCGAGTGGGGATCTTCCGGGTACTGGACGTGCTGGAAAAGCACGGGATCAAGCCCACGGTGGCGATGGACGCTCTTACCGCCGATAACTACCCCTATCTGGTTAAACACT
Source organism: Dehalococcoidia bacterium (assembly GCA_965247605.1). Lineage (GTDB taxonomy): Bacteria > Chloroflexota > Dehalococcoidia > Lucifugimonadales > UBA3495 > VXOI01. The sequence goes on from CBDFHM010000012.1 coordinate 512,378, forward strand.
GCCTACAGCGCGGCTGTGAGATCATCGGACACGGAATATCGGTTAGCCAGATGATCACCAGCAATATGTCGGAGCAACAGGAGCGTGAGTACATTCAGAACTCAGTGGGAACTATAAAACGCACCACCGGGGTGGCCCCCACTGGTTGGCTGGGAGCGGAGTACGGAGAATCAACAAGGACGCCTCAGCTCCTATCCCAAGAAGGTATCCAGTACGTGTGCGACTGGGCTAACGACGATCAGCCATATCCTCTGAAGAGTCCTCACGGGGAGCTGTTCGCCCTACCCACAATGCTGGAGCTCGACGACGTCAACGCCCTGTGGGACCGGCGTGTCCCCATCGGAAGGTACAAGACCATGCTCGAAGAGGGCTTCGACACTATCTACCAAGAATCTGCCGAGAGCGGGCGGCTTCTGGTCCTGAACCTACATCCCTGGCTTATCGGCCAACCCTTTCGGATCCGCTACTTGGACAACGCGCTAGGCCACATGATGCGTAGGCAAGGGGTGTGGGCCGCCTCCGGGTCGGAGATTATCGACTGGTATCGCGATAATCAACCAGTGGCATGACAGTCCGTTACGTAATGAGTTAACCCCCCTTCCGAACCCACACCGTCCCAGTACTGGCTAATGGGCGTGTGTGACCTAAATAACAGTAGGCGCTCCCCTGGAGGAGCGCCTACTGATGAGCGCGGTAGTGAGACCCGGCAGAGGGCCGGGACCTAGTTCAGGTTGTACACCCTGGTGGCATTCCCTCCCGTTATCTTGACCTTTTCCTCCTCCGTGCACTCCATCAGAATTTCGTCAATGATCTGACGGCTTCTCGGGAAGGTAGACTCTGGGTGAGGGTAGTCCCCGCCCCACATCAGACTGTCCACGCCGATGATGTCACGGAGCCTTATGCCCACAGCATCTTCTTGGAACCCCAAGAATACGTTGCGGTGGAAATAGTCGCTGGGGAGCATGTCCTCCTTAAACCGGTACGGGGTAAACTCGACTTGCCTTTGGGTATAGGTGTAGTCAATCCGGTCCAGGAAATGGGGCACCCAGGACAGCTCCATCTCTACCGCCCCTATCTGTAGCTTCGGATAGCGCTCGAATACACCAGTGAATATCATTTGTCCGATGGACTCCCGTACCCAGTGGTCCACGTTGCTTAGGAACCACGGGTCAACAGTGCGGAGATTCTGAAACTCCTGGCCTGGACCCGGACGGTTTGTGGCGATGTGGAGGCTAAGCGGCATCTGGAGGTCCTGGGCCGCAGCCCACAGAGGGTCGTAGATCGGCAGACTGTAGGGGCGCTCCTCGGGGGGATATACGGAGGTCATGGCGCCCACAAAACCCAGCTTCGCACACCTCTCCAGTTCCTTTATGCCCTCCCCTATATCGTCTACGTTGATCATCGCGATTCCCTTGAGCACCTTGGGGTACGCGCTGCAGAACTCGGCGACCCAGTCGTTGTAAATTTTGAAGATGTAGGACAAGAGTTCGCCGTCTGGAATGCTGTATAGGAGAAGACCGGTGCTGGGGTAGATTACACTCACATCAATCCCATCGATTGCCATGTCCTTGACATGCTCTTCGGGGATATAGCCCCCAAGGCGCGTTTCGTCAAACGTATCCCGTTCCATTGATATCTCTTCCGGTGCCTCAAACCTCAAGCCTGCCTGTGTTCCGAGTTCAACGCCGGACACTTCGTAGCCATCGCAGTACCACCAATCGGAGCCATTTTCCTCGCGGACAATCCTTGGCACTCGTTCTTTGAACTTGCCTTCAGCCCTGCTCGTCCACAGGTCTGCTGGCTCCACAACATGGTTGTCCGCGGAGATAATCTTGTAGTCAGCCATTTTTCAGCCCTCTACTTTTAATTTGGTAGCCCTCGCACCAGCGCGTATTGACCCGAAATTTCCCGTTTCACATCACATCGGCCTATCGATGACGCGGTCGGAGTATATGCTAGCCTGCGGACGCCGGTCAACTATCATGTACCTGATCACAGGTACGATTTCAGCACTATCGGGAACCGCCTATCCAACAAAATTTGGCGCACAATGAAGACTACCGTGTTGTGCGTGAGCCAGGCCTCAACCGTGTTAGGCTAGTCGGATTCTGTTAGAATCATCGCTGCCATTAACAGATGGAGGTAATTGCATGATTGATCTATTAATCAGGGGTGGGCAAGTGGTGACGCCGTGGGGAGTAGGCGACTGGGATGTTGCCATCGAAGGCGAAAAGATAATAGCTGTGGCGACTCCGGGGTCCTTACAAGGTGAAACTGGGCGCGTAATCGATGCCGCGGGTAAGATCGTGGTGCCGGGTGGTATTGAGCCACACGCCCACGTCGCCATGCCCATCTGGACGTCTGTTACCGACCACCCCCATGTGGCGCCTCTCACGCCCATGCCGCCTCCGCTGGAGACAGCGCCGCCCGATGTGGCCACCCGCTCCGCTCTGTTCGGAGGCACCACCACCATCATGGACTTCGCCCATGTGGAGGCCACGTCCGATATCCTCAGTGCTATTGAGGACAGGAACTCGCGGTGGCGGGGAAACTCCTACTGCGACTACTCTTACCACAACATGTTGTTGGGAACCATCCCGACCAACATTGTGGAACAGATACCTGAGGCCATACAGGCGGGCTTTCCCTCGTTCAAGGTATTCACCACCGACATAATGCCCGCCTCACGCATACCTGCGGGCGTGGGCTGGCAGATGCGCATGGGCCACATATCGGCGGTTATGGAGCAAGTGGCCGCCAACGGTGGCCTCCTGACTGTTCACTCCGAAGACGACGACATGGTCCAGTACAACTACCAGAAGCTGGACCGCGAAGAGCGGACCGAGTGGTCTAACATGCACGAAGTCCACACCAACATGGTGGAAGACGTGTCCTTCCGGCGGATCGTGCGCATGAGCGAATGGACCGGAGCGGCGGTGTACTTCGTCCACGTGAGCGCCCAGGAGGGGGTAAACGCCATACGGGAGGCCAGAGGGCGGGGTCAGCCCGTCTATGGGGAGACCCTCCACAACTACGCCTGCTTCAACTCTGACGACTACAAAAAGCCTGACGGGATGAAGTACCACACCTACCCGTCGCTCAAATCCGAGGCTGACCGGCAATCTTTGTGGAACGGCCTGATGACGGGAGACCTCAACACCATGGCCACGGACGAGTTCTGCTCAACTTATTCGGTCAAAACCCAGGGCAAGACCATCAACGACGTTACCGGGGGCCACAATGGTACCGAGGCCCGCATGGGCATCACCTATAGCGTGGGCGTGGGCGACCTGGGTATGTCCCTCCAGCGTTTTGTGGACGTGACCTCGGCTAACGCCGCAAAGATTATGGGTCTCTACCCGCGCAAAGGGGCCATCGCCCCAGGCAGTGACGCTGACATAGTCCTCATCGATCCCACAATCCAGCGGAGCCTGGACATGAGCGACCTCCACATCAGCGACTACAGCATCTGGGAGGGCTGGCCAATAAAGGGGTGGCCCGTGACCACCGTCTTCCGGGGCAAAGTGGTGGTGGAGAACGGCCAGTTCTTCGGCACTCTAGGATCGGGCCAGCTCATTCCGAGGAAGATCGACCAGGACGTACTCAACCGGCCTGCTTGCTAGCGCGGTTTGGGCCGGGTCCCAGCTTGCCACCGACAACACAGCCTTCATTTTGGGCGCAAACCAATCGAATTGGGTAATGTCGGCTAAGGAGGGAGTCATGACTCAGGTAACTGCCAGGCCCGCGGTAATCCCCAACGAGGAAGTGGTGCGGAAGCTCAGGATGCTCTTGGCAGGTGGGGTTTGGGACCCCGAGCTGGCCAAGAAGAGCACCGCCCTGCTGATCATAGATGTCCAGTATATGGACGCCCACCCCGACTACGGTTTGGGGGCCCGTGCCAAGGAACTGGGCATCGCAGATTTTCTTGACTACTACATGACTAGGGTCAAGGAAATAATGGTTCCCAACATCCAGCGCCTCATGGCCGTAGCGCGAAAGACCGGCGTCGAAGTAATCCACGTGCGCGTCGCCTCCGCCACCGCCGACGGGCGGGACAGCACCCCCCGGTTCAAAAGGTGGGGACTCTCCACTCCCCGGGACGTGAAGGAGGCGGAGATCCTACCCGAGGTGGCGCCTCAGGGCGACGAGCTGGTCATAAGCAAGGTAACCGAGAGCGTGTTCAACTCCACCAACATTGATAGGGTGCTGCGAAACACAGGCATCGAGAACTTGATCATAGTTGGGGTAGTGACCAACGGCTGTGTCGAAGGAGCGGTGCGGGGAGCCGTCGAGCTCGGCTACGGCGCGATCCTGGTAGAGGACGCCACTGCGGCCCTGACCAAGGAGCTCCACGAGTCTGCCCTGGTCAACATGGGCCACAAGGACGCGTCCATTAAGTCCAGCGACGAGGTCATAGAGATCCTGGAGTCCCTGTAGATACCAGTCTACGCTCCCAAAGTCCGCTGACGTGAAGTAGGGGCGAGAAGATTCTCGCCCCTACTTTCATCGACATGAACTCTCTTCGCCAGAACCCCTGACCTCTCAAGGCCGGTACGGCCGAGCTACCTCAGTTAAATTCCGCGTTGGTCCAGCTACTGGGGTGCTCTCACTGCCTGGGTCGCCAGCGGGGCAATCCTTGAAGCATTAGCGGATAAGCCCATAGATTTCGTAAGACGGCTCGACTATCCCATCTCCCGATACCCAAGTTTTGTTGCCTTACCGCACCTAGCCGCATTGCGTAGTAGCTATTAGCTAAATCTGTCTTTGCTTGGGGTCCAGCTTGTCCCGTAGCCAGTCACCCATGAGGTTCATGCTTATGACTACCAACATTATCGCTACGCCAGGGAATAGGGCAACCCACCAAGCCGAAACGATGAGGTCTCTGCCATCGGACACCATTAATCCCCATGCCGGCGTCGGCCTGGGGATTCCAGCGCCCAGGAAGCTGAGAGTAGACTCCAGGATAATCACGAATCCCACCTGGAGCGTAGCTATCACGACCAGGCTGTTAAATACATTGGGGAAGACGTGGCGGAGCATGATGCGCGCGTTGGAAGCCCCTGAAACCCTGGCCCGGGCGATATAGTCCTGCACCACGACAGTCATCGTCTCCGCTCTGGACTGACGGGCATAGGTCGCCCAAAGGAATAATATCAATACTATGATGATGGTTTGAAAGCTGGCGCCCAGCACTACGACCAGCACCAGGGCTATAAGAATTATTGGTATGGAAAAGGCAATATCTACCAGCCGCATAATCACCGCGTCCGCCCATCCCCCGAAGTAGCCAGCAGCGATGCCCAAAACAGTTCCGATGGCGCCGGAAATGAAAATCGCGATCCCTGCCACTATGAGGGAAATCCTGGAGCCGTGGATGATTCGGCTTACAATATCCCTACCGAGCTTGTCCGTTCCCAATAGGTATTTGGATTGTCCGCCGGGCTTGGTTATCACGTCGACCTGGTCGCCCAAGACCAACGGTCTGCTTGAGCCAACTGCGCCGGGTGTTACCAATTGGGCACCACCGAACTCCACTTCAACTTCTGCAGCGTCGAGCCCAATCTGGGTGGCCCGGGCGCTTGGGGTAACGCGTTCAACCACGGTCTTAACCGCAGTCACTTCTGTCACCCATGCTGGCGGCAGCAACCGCCGGTCCAAGTCTCCGTCTAGCGGGCCGTGAGGCGCAATAAAATTGGCAAAAGCCGCTGGGATAATCAGCGTCAGCAGTATGATGAGGCCGGGAATGAGCGGGTAACGGTTGGCTTCAGACAGCCCCTTCCTGATCCGAGGAAGAGAATACCAAGGCCGTTTCTGGATTACTCCTGCAGCCAATTCTCACGCCTTGTTATATCTGAATGTCGTACGGGCTGAAGAATGACATGCCGCGCATGTGGGCAAACGATAGCCAAACATTCGCCGCCGCTGGCACATATTTTCGCAATAGCAGTGCGCGGCGCGGGCGTTCTAAAGCCTGGGCCGCCAGTGGTCGGTAACGCTAACAAACATTAGGAATCCCTGTCAAGCATTGCGGCCGGGCCCGCTCTTGACCAAGTGCCGTGGTTGCACCAGGTGTTTCACCCCATAGGATGCGACCGGGTAACGAAAGACGATGATCCGGGCTGCCCCTATTCGCCGAGATGCGATACCTGCGTAGGAAACTCGATTGGCGGAGCTATTGACAGGTACGCCGGGATTTGCTAGATTCGTGCGACCTTCAATTGGTTTGCATGGGCATCTCTGTCGGAATTTGTCATTATATTGTCGCAAAACGAAGCAAGTAGAAACCAACGAGACGAAAACGGCAACCGGCTGTAATTGGCTTGGCTTCCCGAGTTTGCTTAGAGGGTAAAATAAGATGTTGCCACTGTTACACGATCCCCGAGTATTTATCACCACGCTTATCATGCTGATCGCAATGGTTGCTGTAGCCTGCGGCGGCGACGACGAAGCGACCAGGCCGCCGGTACCGGCGGCTACTTCGGCCCCACAACCGGCGGCTACTTCGGCCCCACAGCCAGCGGCTACTTCGGCGCCGGTTCCGGTTGCCACGGCAGTGGCGACGACCGCGCCGCCAGCGGCCCGCGGCACACCAAAAGTTGAGACTCTGGTTCTTGGAGTGGACCCCGGCGCCGGGGAGACCAACTTTCCCTGGGCGGGATCAGTCGACCACCATCAGCAATTCGACCTGGTGATGGAAGTCCTAGTCGATATTGACCCGTTTACGGCCCTATTCGTGCCGGAGCTGGCCAAGAGTTGGCAGCTGAGTGAAGACGGCGCGGCGTGGACGTTCCAGCTTGAAGAGGGCGTGCAGTGGCACAATGACTGGGGCGAGTTCACTGCGGACGACGTTTTCCACACCGTCGCAATGAACCACCGCGAGGACTCCCTCCTGGCCTTCGCCAACGACTGGCGGGAGGTTGACCTGGAGCGGTCCACAATTCACAGCCCGTATGAAGTCACCCTACAGCTCAAGAACCCGAACCCCGACTACCTGTTCGTCTTATCGCCCGGCGGCGGCGGCCTGGTGATGAGCAAGGCCCAGTGGGACGCCGAGGGTGACCCGGGCTACGAGCAGGATATGATCGGCACGGGCCCGTACCGCTACACCGGCCGCACCTACGGCGTCAACATAACCTACGAACTCCTGCCGGACCACTGGCGCCGGAACAACCCCGCGCCCGACTTCCAGCAGTTTGACGTCCGCTGGATCCAGGAACCAGCTACCCGGGCCGCCGGCCTGTTGGCCGGAGACATACACCTGACCGATATCACCAAGGACCAGGCCAAGTCCGCAGTGGAAAACGACGGGATGAAAATCATCTCCAGCAACTTCCCGGCCAACGGCGCCTATGTTGTTTTCCAGGGCCTCTTTCCGGCGGAGGCAGGGAATTTCGATGAGCCCTGGTCGCAGCCCGACCTGCCCTATACCGACGTCAGGGTGAGGGAGGCTATGAACCGCGCCGTCAACAAAGATACCATCAACAGAAACCTTTTCGGCGGCCGGGCTCATGTTGGCTTCACCAGCGGGTTCTGGAAGCAAATGTCTGGGTGGAACGAGGACTGGGTGACCAACTTCGAGCGGGATTACGGGTACGACCCGGAGCGTGCCAAGGAACTTCTGGCCGAGGCCGGTTACCCCGACGGCTTCAAGCTCAAGGGGTTCGCGATGAACTTCCCTGGGTGGCCCGAATATAACGACGTCATGGAGGCCATAGGGCTCGATTTCCAGAAAGTGGGCATCGAAATGACCTTGGAGACCTTCCTGTTCCCCAATTACATCGCCGCAGTTGTGAGCAAAGACCCCGCGTCGACTGGCCTATGGATAATCCCGAATTCGCCCATTGATGTGCAGGCGATTTTGTCCATGGTAAGCTGGTCTCCCGGATTCCTGCACTCTTACGAGACCGAGGAGTTCGACAGGGTGTTAGGACTGCTAAAAAAGAATGGCGACGTGGACGAGCGGCAGGAGCTAATGGTGAATTTGGGCAATCAGTATTACAACGAATATGCCTACTTGAACCTGTTCCACACCTTCATTGAGTGGACAGCTAATCCTAATATTGTCGACCAGTGGCCCTTCCCAGGCAGCGATGGCGCTAACTATGGCCACTGGGACCTGATCACCGCTTGCTTCACTGAGGAGCCTTGTTTGGACTAGGCCCATCCTGATAGACAGCAGGCATCGATAGAAGAGACCAATAAGGGAGAGCGGCATGCCGCTCTCCCTTATTATTGTGGGACTTCTTTGCAGTTACCCGAGAGTAAGAAGCGCGCGGGTTGCGCGAGACGACGAACCAGGCTGTCCGTATTGGTCCAGATGCGATAGCTGCGTAGGAAACTCGATTGGCGGAGCTATTGACAGGTACTCTGTGATTTGCTAGATTCATGCGGTTTGAATGGTTCGCATTGGCAGTCCTGTCGGATTCGGTCAAACACGTTTGGCAAAACGAAGTGACAAGAGACTACCGAGACGACATGCGTAACCTGGCTGCAATGGGCTTGGCTTCCCGAGTTTTCTTACCCGAGTTTGCTTAGAGGTTGAATCTAGATGTTGCGACTGTTACACGACCCCCGATTATTTATCACCACACTGATCATGCTGATCGCAATTGTTGCTGTCGCCTGCGGCGGCGGCGATGAAGCGACGGCAGTACCGGCGGCTACTTCGGCCCCACAACCGGCGGCTACTTCGGCCCCGGTCCCGGCGGCTACTTCGGCCCCGGTCCCGGCGGCTACTTCGGCCCCAGAGCCGACGGATACGATGAGCCGCGGCCAACCAAAAGTTGAGACTCTGGTTCTTGGAGTGGACCCCGGCGCCGGGGAGACCAACACTCCTTGGGCGGGAGTCGTTGACCACCACCAGCAGTTCGACCTGGTGATGGAGGTCCTGGTCGACATTGACCCCGAAACGGCCCTTTTCGTGCCGGAACTGGCCACGAGTTGGGAGTTGAGCGCCGACGGCACGGAGTGGCGTTTCCAGCTCCAAGAGGGCGTGCCGTGGCACAATAACTGGGGCGAGTTCACTGCGGACGACATTTTCCACACGGTGGCCATGTGGCAGCGAGACGATTCGCTCCTGGCCTTTTCCAACGACTGGCGGGAGATTGATCTGGACCAGTCCACAATTCACAGTCCGTACGAGGTCACCCTCAAGCTCAAAAACCCGAACCCCGACTATCTGTTTATAGTATCGCCCGGCGGCGGCGGCCTGGTGATGAGCAAGGCCCAGTGGGACGCCGAGGGTGACGCGGGCTACGAGCAGGATATGATCGGTACGGGCCCGTACCGCTACGCCGGCCGCACCTACGGTGTCGACATAAATTACGAACTCTTGCCGGACCACTGGCGGCGGAACAACCCCGCGCCCGATTTCCAGAAGATGGAAGTCCAGTGGATCGCTGAACCAGCTACCCGGGCCGCTGGCCTGTTGGCCGGAGACATACACCTGACCGAGATCACCAAGGACCAGGCCAGGGCCGCGGTGGACAACGACGGAATGAAAATCATCTCCAGCAATTTCCCGGGCAACGGCGCCTATGTTGTTTTCCAGGGCCTCTTCCCGACCGAACAAGAGAATTTCGATCCGCCCTGGTCGCAGCCCGACCTGCCCTATACCGACGTCAGGGTGAGGGAGGCGATGAACCGCGCCGTCAACAAAGATACTATCAACAGAAACCTTTTCGACGGTCGGGCTAATGTTGGGTTCACCGCCGGGTTTTGGAAGCAAATGTCGGGCTGGAACGAAGACTGGGTAACCAACTTCGAGCGGGATTACGGGTACGATCCGGAGCGGGCCCAGGAACTTCTGGTCGAGGCCGGTTACCCAGACGGCTTCGAGATCACGGGGTTCGCGATGAACTTCCCCGGGTGGCCCGAATATAACGATGTCATGGAGGCCATAGGGCTCGACTTCAAGAAGGTGGGCATCGAATTGACCCTGGAGACGTACCTGTTTCCCAACTACCTCGCTGGCATTAGTTCAAAAAACCCCGATACAACCGGCCTATGGATAATCCCGAATTCGCCCATCGATGTTCAGGCACTTTTGACCATAGTAAACTGGTCTCCCGGAGCCCTACACTCTTACGAGACTGAGGAGTTCGACAGGGTGTTAGGACTGCTAAAAAAGAATGGCGACGTGGACGAGCGGCAGGAGCTAATGGTGAATCTGGGCAATCAGTTATACAACGAATATGCCTACTTGAACCTCTTCCACACCTTCATTGAGTGGACGGCTAATCCTAATATCGTCGATCAGTGGTCCTTCCCCGGCAGCGATGGCGCCAACTATGGCCACTGGGACCTGATCACTGCCTGTGTCACTGAGGAGCCTTGTTTGGACTAGGCCGATCATCATAGACAGCAGGCATCGATAGAAGAGACCAACACGGGGGCGCGGCATACCGCGCCCCCGTGTTTATTGTGAAAATTATTATGCAATTATCGGGAAGTAAGAAGGGCGTGGTTGCGCGAGACGATGAACCAGGCTGTCCGTATTGGTCCCGATGCGGAGGAAACCCGGTTGTCGAGGCTATTGACAGGTACCCTGTGATTTGCTAGATTCATCCGATATCCGAATTATATATATCGGCATTTCTGTTGGATCGGGTCACAATGAACAGCCTGGAATGGCTTCCCGAAATTGCATGAAGGGTGAAACTAGATGTTGCGACTGTTACACCAGCCCCGAGTATTCATCTCTGCGCTTATCATGCTGATCGCGATTGTCGCCATAGCCTGCGGCGGCGACGACGAGGCGACCGCGGTTCCGGCGGCTACAACGGCCACAGGACCGGCGGCTACAACGGCCCCAGGGCCGACGGCCACAGCAGCCCCGGCGCCCACGCCGACGGTTCAACCGGCAGCGGACATCGGTGGCCAACCAAAGGTTGAAACGCTGGTGATGGGGTTCGACCCCGCAGCCGGGGAGACCAACTTGCACTGGGCCGGAACAATTGACCACCATCAGCAGTTTGACCTAGTCAGCGAGGTGGTGGTCGACATCGACCCATTCACCGGGTCAAATACGATATTCAACCCTGAGCTGGCTAAGAGTTGGGAGTTGAGCACCGATGGCAAGGAGTGGACGCTCCGGCTTCAAGAAGGCGTCCAGTTCCACGGTGGCTGGGGCGAGTTCACCTCGGCCGACATTCTCCACACCGTAGCCATGATGCAGCGTGACGACTCGCTCTTGGCCTTTGCCAACGACTGGCGGAATATTGACCTGGAGAAGACCGAGGCACCGGGCCCGCATGAGGTCATTCTCAAACTCACAAACCCGAACCCCGACTTCATGTTCTACCTGTCCCCCGGCGGCGGCGGACTGGTGATGAGCAAGGCCCAGTGGGACGATGGCGGTGATGCGGCCTACGAGCAGGATATTATCGGCACCGGCCCGTACCGCTACACCGGCCGTACCTATGGCGTCGACACCACCTACGAACGTCTGCCGGACCACTGGCGGGTTAAGAACGATGCTGCCTTCGAGAAGGTAGAAATCCGGTGGATTCAGGAAGTCGCTACCCGCAACGCCGGCCTTTTGGCGGGAGAGATACACATCACCGAACTCACCCGGGACTTGGGCAACACCGCTGTGAACGATAATGGTATGAAAATAATCGAGAGCAACCAAAACGCATATTCTGTCTTTATGACCTACCAGGGCCAGGGTCCCGTAGGCTCGGACTGGGCTGGCGGGATGCAGTACCCCGACCTGCCCTTTAACAATGCTAGTTTTAGGGAGGCCATATCGCGCGCCATTGACCTCGACAAAATCAACAGAAACATTTTCTACGGCGCCGCTAAGCCTAACTTCACTTCCTCCTTTGCTACCACCCTGGCGGGCTGGGACCCCGACTGGCAGACCAACTTCGAAAGGGATTACGGGTACGATCCGGACCGGTCCCGGGAGCTTCTGGCCGAGGCCGGTTACGGCGACGGCGTCGAGATCAAGGGGATCGCGATGAACTTCTTCGGATTCCCCGAGTATAACGACATGATGCAGGCCATTCAGCTTGACTTACAGAACGTGGGCATCGATATGACCCTGGAGGAGTGGCAGTTTAACAACTACATCGCCGCCCTTCAGGCTAATGAAGAAGAGGCCAATGCGCTCTGGATAATTCCGCACTCCGTCTTCTTGGCGCAGGCGGCCATAAACATACACAGCTACACCGAAGGGTTCGGACGCTTCAACCCGAGTCAGGCGATAGACGTCCTGTACGAGGAGCTAATACAGACGGTTGACGCAGACGAGCGCGACCGGATACAGATGGAGATAGGCCAAATCGTCTATGACAGCTATGGCGTGGGGTCCGTCTTCAACCTCTCTATTCAGTTTGTGGTTGACCCTAATATTGTCGATCAGTGGCCCTACCCTGGGGACGATGGCGCTAACTATGGCCACTTGGACCTGATCACGGCATGCCTCACGGCGGAACCTTGTTTCGACTAGACCGCCACTCATAAACCAACAAGCGCCAATAGGAATAATAATGGGGGAGCGGCATGCCGCTCCCCCATTATTATTCCTAGACTTGATGTGTAGCTATCCCAGAGCCTTCACCTCTCTACGGAGTCACCCGGAGAGGCACGTTGCCGATAGTCAAGTTCCTGAGCCTGGCGTTCGAGCTCCTCGTGCTTGGCCGTCAGCTTGTCCATCTCGGCCTAATACCCCTCAAGGTCTATATGGCCTCATTGAATGTAGGTCTCGGTGACGCGGTCTTGCCGGGTCTTCGCGCGCTTGATGGCGAAGTCGAGTTGCTTTTGTTCGGTCTGGTAGGCCGCTGGCCAGCCGGTCCCGCGCCATCGGTATTCTTCGACCGGTAGTTCGCGCCGTTGCAGCGCCTCTGCTACCCACTGATTGGCGCCAGAGGACCTGCTTCCGCCTAACTCGGCACCAACCGCAAGTGTGGTCTATAATCCGGTTACTCTGGTGGCTCCGGCACCACCGTGAGGTTAAAGCTCGATAAGTCCATCAATATTTGGTCGCACATTTTTTTGCCGAACTTGCGGACCTTACACTCAAGCGAAGGAGGCGTGGATTATGGACAAGACTGACCTTCCTTTCCTACCCGTGACCGAGCTTTCCCGGCTAATCGAGTCAAAAGAAGTCTCCCCGGTGGAGGTCACCCAGGCCTATCTGGACCGCATCGATGACTTGGACTTTAAGTTCAACGCCTACCTGACTGTCTGCCACGGGGCGGCGCTGGAACAGGCCCGGGAAGCCGAAGCGGAAGTAGCCAATGGGCGTTACCTGGGCCCGATGCATGGCATTCCGGTGGCGGTGAAAGACCAGATTTGGACAAAAGGCATCCGGACCACCAACGGCTCTCGCATCCTGGCCGATTCCATCCCCGGAGAAGACGCCACGGTGGTTGCCAACCTGAAAAATGCTGGGGCCGTTATTTTAGGCAAGACCAACATGACCGAGTTCGCCATGGGAGGCGGTTTCGAGCGTTTCAGCCCACCCCGCAATCCCTGGAACCTAGACCTTAAGGCTGGCGCCTCGAGCGGCGGCTCGGGAGCGGCCACGGCCGCGTTCCTCTGCGCCACTTCCCTGGGAGAAGACACCGGCGGCTCCATCCGATTCCCGGCTACCTGGTGCGGCCTCGTTGGGCTGCGACCCACCTGGGGCCGGGTAAGCCGGTACGGAGTGCACCAGGGCGTATGGTCGATGGATACGGTGGGTCCTATCTCCAGATCGGTGGAGGACGTCGCCCTCACCCTTGGAGCCATCGCCGGACCCGACCCAAATGACCCTTACACCTGGTCAACACCCGTGCCAGATTACCGGCAGGGGCTGGACGGCAACATTAGGGGCATGAATATTGGGCTTATCACCGAGCAGCTTCATGGCGACCAGACTGAAATCGACACCAAGGATGCGGTATTGAAGGCAGTCTCGGTGCTGGGCGAACTGGGAGCTATGGTGGAGGAAGTATCACTCCCCCTGACGAGGAACGCGGCACTGGTGACCGAAATTCCTTTGTTGACCGAACCCGCAAGCAGTTATCAGGAACACGTTAGAGACAGACTCCAGGACTTTGGGCACAACAACCGCATCGGGCTCCTTACCGGAAGCATCATGCCCGCCCAGTCATACTACAAGGCCCAGAAGCTCCGCGCTATGGCCCGTCAGGAGGTGCACAAGGCGTTGGACAAGTACGACGCATTGTTGACGCCCACGGCTGGCAGGACGGCTTTGCCGATCGAGGATGACCCGGTAATTACGAGCAAGGAAATGGCCCTGGGGCTGCCTTTCCTCTATACCCGTATCTTCAACCTGGCAAACGCCCCGGCCATCTCGGTCCCCTGCGGCTTCGACTCAGCGGGGATGCCAATCGGGTTGCAGATTGGAGGAAGACCTGACGGTGAACCCTCAATCCTCAAGCTCGCCCACGCTTATGAGCAGGCTACTAAGTGGCACACCATGACGCCGCCAAACGCGTAATGTGAAAACTTACATCTACCAGACGGCATTGAGTTTTGCCAATGAGAAACGTGGGTGACACCTTCCACTGTTTTAGCCTTACGACAGCAGACGTAGAATGAGGGGTTCGACCCTCGGAGCGTCTCGCGGCATGTTAGAGGCGTCAGCTTAGACAACGACACTTAAGGAGGTGATATTATGGCCACTCTCGTAACAGGAGGCACCGGGTTCGTCGGTAGCAACATTGTGAGGGCCTTGGCCCAGCGTGGCCACCAGGTCGTTGTCTTCGACATCGTCCCACCAAGCGATCTGGTCACACGGTACATCGAGCCCTGGGCCGACCGGGTCACCTTCCTCCAAGGGGATATCCTGGCCCCGGGCGACCTAGAGCAGGCAGAAGGGCATCACATCGATAAGATCGTACACGCCGCCGTGTTCACCGGGGTTCTGCCAGAAGTGGAGGCCAACCGTAGCCGCTCCATTGTGGACATCAATGTCATCGGCACGACCAACTTGCTGGAGTTGGCGCGTCGCATAAAACCTCAGCGCTTCCTCTACGTCAGCTCAATCTCTGTCTACGGCGACCATCCCATGTCGGAAGGGGCCCTTAACGAGGACGCAGACCTTCGGCCCCGCACCCTCTACGAGTCAACCAAATACACCAGCGAGTTGTTGACTAGCCGCTTCGGTGAGTTACACAGCTTCCAGACCGTAGCCACCCGCTTGACCTCCCCGTATGGTCCCATGGAGCGGGTCACCGGCCATCGGGCCAACCAGTCTGTGTTAAAAGAGCTTACTCGGAGGGTCGTTTGCGGAGAGCCTATCGCCGTCGGTGACCGCAGCCAAGGCAGCGAATTTGCCTACGTAGTAGACGTAGCCAACGGGATCTGCAGCGTGTTGGACGCACCTAGTCCTTCCCATTTCGCTTACAACATATCCACAGGCCGCTGGCTAACCCTGGGGGATATCGTCAACGCCATCAAAGAGTCGAGGCCCGGCATCGAGGTAGTGGAGGCTGTTCCTGGCGACAATGAAGAAGTTGCTTTGGCGAATTCCCTTCCTCGGTTAGATGTTTCCAGGCTACGCGACGACATTGGTTTCACGGCAGAGTACGATCTATCGGCGGGCCTGAACGCCTATCTGCAGTGGAGAGAGGAGAGCGGATTCCGGGAATAGCGCGGAACGGTACCCGGCCCGCTAATGCCTCCTGCTGATGCCTCCTGCTGATGCTTCACTAGTGTGTCACGGTTGCGGGGCTGCAGGTCCCACCGTTCCCTCTGACACTCGAGGTAGACCCTCGAGACAGACCGCGGGAGGAGATTCTCGATCCGCCAAGAAGCGTGCTCTAACCATCTGGCGGGGGAACACGATTTCCGGTCGGCACTGCCGACTGGCCGATATGGATTTTCAACGCCGGCCCATCACTTATGGTCAGCTCGGCGAACTCCGTAAAAGTCAGGCCTCAGGTTCCTCTATCAGGAGCACTTGATCTGACTCGACATTCGTCAAGATTTGCCGTCGGCCGCTGGGCCAGAGGACCTCGATTTGTTCAACTCGGTCGGCTTGGCCCAAACCAAACTCCAAGTCGAGACTGTGCATCGAAAGGTAGCTAGAGCCACCTAGCACTTCTTCTACCTGCACCAGGGGTTTGTCAGCGCCCTTCGGCCGTGTGGTCACATACACCCGCGCCCCTATGCCGTCGGCGTTGCTCCCAGTCCCGTCGATGGCCATGCGTCCTCGTAGTCGAAGCGTAATCCAGTGATTTTCGCCCCCGCCGTTCATCCAGACAAAGAAGGGTCCCGGAGCGTAAATCTGCTTCGGCGGATTACCGAAAAACCCTCTGCTGTTGGTGCCAATAAGATCTACGTAGCCATCGCCATTTAAGTCCCCGTGGGCCAGCCCTTTGCCGTTTTCGTGAAACCGGCGATTAATGCGCTGCGCGTTTGGCTTAAAATCGGGGTCCTGGGGGTCAAGAATCGAATAGTCCACCCGGTCAATGTCCAGCAGGTGCGCCCGTACGGTGATATCCCGGAAGGCCCCGCGCCCGTCGCTTTCCATCATGCGCCCGGCGCCAGGAAAGGTTAGGCCGCCGGGACCCTCACCCCGCTCTACCTCCGAGCCCAGCCAGTACAGGTCTCGGTCGCCGTCATTGTCGTAGTCAAAAAAGGTGGTCCCAAAACCAAAATCGTAGGCCGCCAGGCCGGTGGGCACCGGCCAGTCTGGGTGAACCGCAGAGTGGTCCAGAGACTCCGGCGGCATTAGGGGGCTGGGTTCCACCTGAGTCTCTGGAGCGACGTCAACGAACTGGCCCACCGTTCCTACTCCCGGCACTTCTTGGGTACCGTCGTTTCGCAGCAATGCATTGAGGCAGTTACCCCATGGGAATTGGTCGTGATAGGCGCAACTCCCTCCAGGCGTCGTGGGCCGTCGCCTCAAGCGGTGATGGAAGCCAAAGTTGGTGACGAAAACGTCCAAGTCAGCATCGCCGTCGTAGTCTCCAAGCCCAAACCCCATCCAGGCGCCCACCTTGTCGATGCCCATTTCCCCGGCGACCGAGGTGAACCGGATATTCCCCGGCGTGGAGTCGTTACGGTAAACAAGCAGCCGGTCCCCGTCGTTGGCCACCCATAGGTCGGGGTCGCCATCGTCGTCGTTATCGAAGAAGAGGACGGCGTGGGTCTGCGCGGTGGGGTCTCCCACTCTATTCCCTCCCCGGTCGGTGATTGTAGGGTCGTAGCCTTCGTACCGCTCGCCGGTCTTGGGGTCCTCGAAAATCACGGGTGACCCGTCGGGATACCGCATCAGTATCTCGGTACCCCTCACGCCTGCGGTTTCGGAGACATCGGTGAAGGTTAGGTCGCCGTTGTTGCGGTATAGTACGTTGTAATTGCCTGCATGCCAGGGCCGCTGGTAGTGTCGGAAGTCGGGGTCCAATAAGTTGCCCACGTACAGGTCCAGCCACTGGTCGCCGTCTACATCGGCACAGGCGATTGACATCGCCGAACGCCGGTTTGCCGCGTCGCCAAAGGCCGCATCGGTGATGTCGGTGAAGGTGCCGTCCCCATTGTTCAGGTACAGAGTGTCTTTGTTGCCCGCCCCTTGAGGAGGCGACCGGAAGTCCAGGTCGTCGCCGATGGCGCCTTGCGACCCTACATACATATCCTGGAACCCATCGTTGTTAAGGTCACAGGCCACCACGCCGGTGCTGTTTCGTCCGATAGCTGCCACTCCCGCTTCCGAGGCCACCTCCAGAAAAGTGCCGTGGCCATCGTTCTGATACAAAACGCTCGGGTGCCCTTTATCGGCGGAGACATAAAAGTCCAGGTCACCATCCCGGTCATAGTCAAAAATCGCCACCCCCGGCCTGGTGTTCCAGATGACCTTCGGCGGGGTAATCTTGAGCTCAGTAAATGGAGTAACAGCCGCAAAAAGGGTTGCAGCCGCAGGAGAAGTAGCAGCTGCAAAAGGGGTAGCAGCCGCAGGGGGAGGCTTTACACTCACCGTGGGCGACGGAGAGGAGCAGGCCACGATGCCTATAACCAGGAAGACCAACGCTATAGTTTTCATAGAGTCATTTGAATCCCACTATAGCGTACGAAAGAAGTAGCCATAGAGGTCCTTCGGCCGTTGTTACTACCACGCGGCGTCATACGCACTACGGTCAGCAATGGAGTGCAGCCAAGGCAGAGCAACGGAATTCGGTGTCTAAGGAATAGTACTCCCTGGAGAAAGGTTCAAAGCGGCCTGGCGGCGGTAGTGCGCCGCCGAATGAACAGGAAGGCCGCGCCAACAATCAAGACTAACCCCACGCCGCTTCCGGCTCCGATGAAGAACCAGCCGACCCCGCCGTCCGTGGTGACGATGTTCTCCTCCGGAAGAGACTGCAGACTCTTTAGGAACTCTATCACGGCCGCTTGGTCGTTGCCGGTGAGAGCCGCGAAAGAATCCCTGGATTCCTGAGCCTCACCCCCATGCGCCATGATGGCCTCTGATATGAGTGTGGCGCGCCCGTGGTGCAGGAAAGGCGGCTCGTTGGCAAAGCCCCATAGCTTTCTGGTTAGCCACTCGGTCGTGGGGATCCCCCCTTGCTCCAGCGGCTCGTTGTTCAGCACGTCGCCCATATCGTGGCGCTTCAGGTCGGTGAACGCCGGCACTAAGACACTGCCGTCGGCCTCTCGCTTCAAACGGGGCGATGGGCCTTCCCTGGTCAGGTCGACCGTTATCGGATTCTCGACCTCACTCACCTGGAGCTTGCCGCCCGGGTTGAAGGGGTTGGGCTCGCTGAAGACCGGGGCGTTCAGTCGCAGTTCTCGGATATGGCACACCGTGCACCCGACTGTTCCAAACAGCACCTCCCCGTGGTCGGCGGCAGCCCGCGCCTCCGGTCGGGTAGGCATGACACGTCCAGGGGGTGGAAACGTCGCCAAGAACAACACCAGGGCAGAGACGTCGCCTCGGGTAATCTCATCGCTGATCCCGTCAGCGTCCGGGTCCTCCCCATCGCCGAAGCGCTCGACGGCCTGCATGCCAAAGTGCTGGTTCAGGGCCTTCACCACGAATTCGCGGAGGGAGATGATGGCCCCCTTTTGCATCAAGGGCTTGATTATTAAATCCGAGTCCACTCCCTCTACTTTACTGGTGTCGAAGGTCCCATCGGACTCAGCCGTAATGCTTCCGAAGCCGACTCCTTTGGCTATCAGGTCCATAGTGACAGGCGTTCCCGCTGTCCTGGCCTCTGTGATGGCCTGTTGCAAAATGCTCTGGAGCTCCACCGTCATTTCCCGAGCCAGCATTTCCATCAGGCCGGCGCCGAACACACTAAGGGCGGCTCTCTCATCTCCTATCGTGTCCAGCGAGAGGTCCTCAAAGCCGTCGCCCTCGCCCATGTCAAAGTTCACAAAAGGAAATCGGTCTGCCAGCACGAAGACATTAGTGGAATTGTCACCACCGCCCCCAAGACGTGGAACGTTGTGGCACGCTACGCACGAATTGGCATCGGGTCCCGAAATCCGGTTGAAATTGCGGGGGAACTCTTGGCGAGGACGAAAGTTGCTGGAACTGGTGTCCGTAGTCTCTGGTCTGCCCGCCCCGTCCAACGTATTGAACGAGGTCGTAAACATGGCCCGGCCTCTGTCGAGAACCTCCTCCAGCGTTAGGTCCCCGCTCTCTAGCGCAGCCTGGCTGGTATGTATCTTCAGCGCAGGCGAGTCGCCGATGTTCAGCGCGACCGGCTCCTTATCAGCACTGCAGGCCGAAGCGATTATAGCCCCAAGCAAAGCTACCGCTAACCAGCAAAACGTGTTCTTAGTTCGCCACGACATCGTTCAATCGGCCCTGAGTCCGTTTTTCTAGGCCTTCAATAGCATGGCTCCCCAGATCGCATCCGTGACTTGTGACAATTTCAGCCCAATAGTTACGATCACCAGCTTTAGCCTTATATTGCCTTCGTTCCGCCGGCGAGACCGGCGCTATGGTGTTTCGGGTTACTGGTACCGAATACGAGGGTCCAGGTAGGCGTATAGGATGTCCACCATTAGATTGACGGCGATGAATAGGATGCTAAATACAAGCACAACCGCTTGGATCAATGGGAAGTCCCTAGCGGTTACCGCATCAAAGGCGAGGAACCCCAACCCCGGCCATGCGAAAACCGTCTCAGTCGCTACTGCGCCCAACAGTACCGACCCCATGATAAGGCCAAACAAGGTGAGTGGGGCGATGGCCGCGTTGCGGAGGACGTGTTTCCAAATAACCTTCCATTCGGCCAGCCCTTTGATGCGGGCCAGCTTGACATACTCGCTGTCCAGCACGTCGAGCATTGCCGACCGGGTAATGCGCATTATGGCTGCTGCATAGAACATGCCCTCGGTGATGGCAGGGAGTATAAAGGAGCTAAACCCTCCTTTACCCGAGGTCTGCACCAACTCCAACTTAACCGCGAAAATCATTATCAACACCAAGCCTACCCAGAATTGAGGCGCAGCTTGGCCTAGGAGCGCGATAAGTTTGCCAATGTAATCCAAGGGAGTATCCCTCTTCACCGCCGATAAAACCCCCAGCGGCAGGGCCACTGCCGTGGCCACCACCAGGGAAAGCCCTGCCAACTGCAGAGTGTTCAACAACCGGTCGCTTATCAGGTCCATAACCGGCAGCCGCCACTTGAAGGATGTCCCAAGGTCTCCCCTGAGAGCGTTGCCAATGAATTTGATGTATTGCTCAGGCAGCGGCCTGTCCAGCCCCCAGTACTTTGCTACCGCAGCCTTTTGCTCTGGGCCGGATTCGAAAGACATCAGAGTATCCAGAGGGCTGCCTGTAATGCGGGCCAAGCTGAACACGATGATGCTAACCGCCACCAAAGCGACTAGCGCTTGAAGAAGCCGGATCAGAATGAATCTTTGCATCGTTGCCTCATTCGCGACTAGGAAGCTATCCCAAAGTCCTCAGCGCAACCAGGAACATTAGCGACAGGGCAGACACGGGACATTGGCAGTGGCTTCGCTCTCTCTGCGCTCCCCATACTGCATTTGGGATAGGTTCATCGAACGGGTGAGAGCACAGAGCAGGCGAGGCCTTAACTACACAGATCAGTTTAAAAGCTAAGAGCCCTTTCAACGCGATTAACTATCATATCCTAATAGCAGTGTCAAGCTGCCGACACAATGGAGCGATGATGCAGACCCAATAAATAAGGCCACGATTTCTGCATTAACGCTATGCGCTTGTTACGAAGCACACTTTCAATTGGACTTCCGTGGTATTCGATGTTTACTGATCACCCGTTCTCGCTGGCGCCGTACAAACAACGGCGTCCGCATCTCCCACACCAACTACCCCAGCAACTACAAATTCAACAAGCTCACGTCGGATATCTAGGCGATTCCCGCCAACCTGGTCTTGAACCCAGAATCTCTTGCTGTAGTCATCTCACTCGTCATCTCACTCGTCATCTCACTCGTCATTCACTCGTCATCTCACTCGTCATCTCACTCGTCATCTCACTCGTCATCTCACTCGTCATCTCACTCGTCATCTCAATGAAAGCACAGATTAGGAGGCATGACCTATGGCAATCGTTAATTCTGTCCTGGGGCCTATCGATTCCTCGCAGCTGGGCTTTACTCTCACTCACGAACATATCGCCTTTTCCCCCGCGGGATTCAGGCAGACGTATCCCCAATTGCTGAACTTGGACCGGGTGCAGGAAGTGGGGGTAGAACAATTAACCCGAGCGCGTAACGAAGGTGTCAACACAATTGTCGACTGCACCACGATGGACCTCGGGCGGGACATCACGTTGTTAGAGGCCGTGTCCAGGGAGAGCGGCGTGCAAATTATTTGTTCCACCGGAAGCCACCTGTACATACCCTTCGGATTTTTCAACACCATGTTCGAGTGGGTAGAACCCATGTCGCCTGATGATGTCGCCTCGTTGTGGGTCAAGGAAGTAAACGAAGGAATCGAGGGTACAGGAATCAAAGCAGGCATCATTAAAGTGGCTACCAACGATCCCATCCGGGGCCCGGAGGATTTGATGTTACGAGCTGCCGCCCGCACTCACCAGCAAACAGGCGTGCTCATCACGACCCACACTCCCCACACGTCGCGGGTCGGAGAAGTCCAGATACGCATCCTTGAGGGGGAAGGCGTCGACCTAGGCAAAGTCTATATTGGCCATGTTAACAGCACTCTTGATCGCGATTACCATAAAAGGATGATGGACAAAGGGGTCTGGCTGGGCATGGACCATTTCTTTCCCGCGGGCTCTCCGGGCACTCCCGGCTGGGAGGATAGAACAACCCTCATCAAAGACCTTATCTTCGATGGCTACGAAGACCGGATTATGTTGTCCCACGACTGGAATGTCATGAACCTCGCTGCCGCCGAACCGTCTAAGATCAGTGAGACCTATTCCGATGGCTACTCGTGGATCACTCTCTCGGTACTACCCCTTCTGCGAGAGCTGGGCGTTTCCGAGAACGCCATCAACAAGCTCATGGTGGAGAACCCGCGCCGCTTTTTTGAGGGGACCGGCCAGTAGTCGCTCCGTCTCTCAAGTCCCCATGCCACCATCGCCGCGAAAATGGACGTTTACTCCCATTTTCAGCCCAGACTCCAAGTGGCTGAGGCGGTGGTCTTGGACGAAAGGCTGGCCCGAAAATAGTCTGTGCACATTGGGCGAAAATCAAAGGCCCTTGGAACATTCCAAGGGCCTTTCGCGTGCCTAGGTTTGGTGACCCGCCCCGGGGTCGAACCGGGAACCTACTGATTAAGAGTCAGTTGCTCTGCCAGTTGAGCTAGCGGGCCAGGTGCTATGCGTCTGCAGGTGCGATTAACGGAGCCAAGCTGCAATCTATCAACATTTCGGGACGACTGTCAATTGAGCGTGAGGCCGCTTAACGCCACTCC
Organism: Dehalococcoidia bacterium; assembly: GCA_965247605.1. Taxonomy (GTDB): domain Bacteria; phylum Chloroflexota; class Dehalococcoidia; order Lucifugimonadales; family UBA3495; genus VXOI01. The sequence continues at coordinate 535,215 of CBDFHM010000012.1, forward strand.
AACGGCCATTGACCCCGGAGGCGGGGAGGCCTGTTGACTGGCGTGGTTCAAATTCCGTGGCTCAGTCGGTCTATCAGGTACTCCGGAAGGCCGGCGCGCCGCATTTTCTCCTGAGTGCGCGCGATGTCATATTCGACACGGTGCCGTTCGATGGTCATGGCCTCGCTGTCGAATATTCCGTAGCTGGGCCTTGGGTCCCGGTCTCGGGGCTGGCCCACACAGCCGGGATTGATTATCCAGCGCTCCTCCTCCAAGCGAAAAGTGGCATCTTCTGTGAATTCGTCAAATACCGGCGAGCCCCTGTTTTCCCGGCAGAGAAATGGAAAATGAGAGTGGCCCACCAGGCAATAGCGGCTCCGCAGCATTGCCAATGTGGCGTTTGCGGCGCCCTGGTCCAAGAGGTACTCCACCAGCGGGTTGCGTAGGCTCCCGTGCACTAGGGTGAAGGGCTCCTCGACCAAGACGGTGGGCAGGCCGCCCAGGAACGCGGTCTCACTTTCCGTTAGCTGGCCGGCGGTCCAAATAGTGGCGGCCCTGGCGGCGCCGTTGAAATCTTCGTAGCTAATCTTGCTCACGGCCGCATAGTCATGGTTGCCAGCGATAGCGACCAGTTGGTAGTCTCTGATTCGCCCGATGCACTCACCGGGGTCCGGCCCGTAGCCGACGATATCGCCAAGACACCAGACGGCGTCGAACCCACCCCTGACGTTGGCGTCATCAATTACGGCGTCCAACGCCTCCAGGTTAGAGTGTATGTCGGATAACAAAAGCGCTCGCACCGGGCCTCTTCGCGTACAATTATGGCCGAATACCATTATCATAGCAGGCGGCTACCCATCGGCCCTGCATTCAGACCTATACGAAATTGACAACCATTCGATCAGCCAGCGGAGGTGGACTCAAATGACCAACGCCAAACCAAGCGTTCACGTCATCGGCACCGGCGGCAGTATTGCGGGGATCGGGCCCGACCGCATGGATTTCATCTTGTATCCGGACATCGGGGACCACATAACGATTGAACAATCGTTAGCCCGAGTCCCGGAAATCCAAGACATCGCTAGGGTCAGCTCCGAAGACCTAGTGAGCGTGGGCAGCACCGCCATCGGAGCTCCCGAGTGGCTGGCCTTGGCCGGGAGAATCAACCGGTTGTTCCGGGAAGACAGCGGCCTTTCCGGTATCGTTGTTACTCACGGTACCGCCACCCTGGAGGAAACGGCCTATTTCCTGCACCTGACCGTTAAGTCGGACAAACCGGTTGTCGTAACCGGGGCCATGCGGCCGCCAACGGCCCTCAGCACCGACGCCGACTTGAATTTGTTGGACGCCGTGCGAGTCGCGGCTAGTCCCAACGCCGGCGGGATGGGCGTACTCACGGTTCTGAACAACGAGATCCAGTGCGCCCGGGACGTTACGAAGGCCAGCACTTTCCGGGTGGAGACGTTTCGGCCCAACGAGTTGGGGTTCTTGGGGTACGCGGATTCGGACGGCCAGGTGGTGTTTTACCGGTCACCTCTTCGCAAACACACGACGGCCACTGCCTTCACCGTTGACCAGCGGACCGATCTGCCCAGGGTCGATATCGTGTATTCCTACGCCGGGGCCGACGGTCTTTTTGTTGAAACGGCTCGGACGAATCGCTCCGGTGGCTTGGTCATAGTCGGATTTGGCGGCGGGACATTCCCACCCACTTTCATAGAGGCGGCGGCGAAGGCGGTCGAGGATGGGATTCCCGTGGTGCTGGCTACCCGGTCAACCGCCGGCAGGGTGGTGATCACTCCAACGAAAGAACAGCAAGGATTTATCGTCTGCGACAACCTTTTGCCTCAAAAGGCCCGTATCCTGCTGATGTTGGCGCTGACCGAAACTTCAAATAGGGCCGAGTTGCAACAGGCTTTCTACGAATACTGAGCGGTTGGCCTACATTCTCCCAGCCGGGACAGTGGGCACATCATCATTCCGGCGCAGGCCGGAAAGACGTGGGGTGGTAAGAAGGTGGGTTTTCTCTCCGAAGGGCTATTGACCGACCGATTTCAAGGCGTCTTGGTACTGCTCTGGCGTATTGAGATCCCACAAGACCTCAGCCTCTGCGAGGTCCACCCGGACGACATCGTCAGCGTGACGGCGCACCACCGCTTTGACGCCCTGAGTTTCTTCGTCTATTGACTGGAGCTCGGATATCAGCCTGGCCGCCATTATTATTGGGTGTCCGCCTTTTCCGCCGAATTCGGGGACTGTGATCAACCGCCCGTGTTCATGGTGCCTTTCCAATAAACTGCGAACGATATCGGGGTTGCGTGGCTGGTCGACGTTTAGTATCAGCAACTCGGTGGCGTCCCGGTACGAAACAGCCGATAGTCCCTTTTTGATGGAGGTGGTTTTGCCCTGCATATAACGGGGGTTGACCACCCATTCCAGGTTTTCGCGAGCCTGAACCAATGGTATCAAACGGTCTGCGTCGTGGCCTAGCACGACGACTATATGGTCGATGCCAGCGTCAAAGAGGGAGGCAATCTGGTGCTCGATGAGGGTAGTCCCCTGCCACGGTAGGAGGGCTTTTAGCTCGCCCATCCGGCGTGACTCCCCTGCTGCCAGCAGTATTGCCCAGGCGCCAGGCATCGCAGTCCCCGCTTAAACTTCCACCGTTCGTTCGACGATGTCGGCCGCCCTGTCCACATACCAATCGCCCATTTGCATCTGGCCGCCGTCGCCGCCCCGCCGCACCATGATTATCTCGGACATTATGCTGACCGCCAGTTCCTCCGGGGTCAGTCCGCCTATATTCAAGCCCACAGGCGCGTATACTTCCTTGATCCTCTCGGGAGCCACACCCTGCTGAATCAGGCGCCGATAGATCATGAGAGTCTTGCGCCTGCTGCCCAATAGTCCAATGTAGCGGGCCCGCGTGGTGAGGGCCGATTCCAGGGCCATGTCGTCGAAACGGTGCCCTCTTGTGGCCACGACCAGGAAGGTGTTGACGTTGATGCTGAGGTTAGTGGCCCAATTGTCATAGGGAGTCACCAAAGTCTCCGCGGCGTAAGGAAAACGCTCGGAGTTGGCGAATTCTGGGCGGTCATCCACCACCAAGACCCGGTACCCCAAGAAATCGGCCAGGTCGGCTGTGGCTTTGCCCACATGACCGCCTCCCACCATCACCAGAGTTGGAGGCGTCGTAAATCCTTCGACAAATATCTCGGTGCCATCTGCGGTGGAAATTGATTCCGTGTTCCCGACCTCTGCCACCCGTTTTGCTATCTCCAGAGCTTGGTGATCTAGTTCCGGACTACCGAGGGTCCCGGAGACGCTGCCGTCAATACGCAGCAGGAGCTTGGCCCCAAGATTGACGCCGCCGTTGGGGGCGTTGACCACGGTGGCCAGGCTTACCGGGTTGCCTCCATCGTAGGCGTCTACGATCTCGTTGCCGATGGAAAGAAATTGGTTGTCCTCTCGCAGCGGCTCGAGGTAGAAGTACATGGTTCCGCCGCAGACGAGGCCGTCACGCGCCGCGATGTCTTCGTTGAGGAAGTAGTCTTTGAACTCCGGGCCGCCGTTTCGCCTCAAAATCTCTTTGGCGGCGAACCAGATGTCCCCCTCCACGCAGCCGCCACCAAGGGTACCCAGGCCGCTGCCGTCCTCGCGAACCAACAACATTGCGCCGGCTTTCTGAGGAGTCGAGCCCTTAGTCCGCACCACCGTGGCGACTACACAGGGTTGACCATCTTTCAAGATGTCGACCGCGCCCTGTATGACTTCTTTCATCGTTATCCTTTACCTTGTGTTTGCCGCTACTGTGTAACAGGCCACCCGAAGAGCAATATTCTAGGCTCACATGGGAATCGACGGCGTTTCAATCACTAGCTTATCAAACTTGTGGCTCTGGCAGCAAACGATGTTAGGCTCCTACCAGGCACAAAAACTGGCCACAATGTGGATGTTCAAGACTGTATCTCCCAGTACAGATCAGGTACAATGTTATGTTATATGGCGATTGTAGCTATCACTTCCTGTGACGCTAAGAACTCTCGAAGATATATCGAAGTAATGGAGTCTGTGGGAGCCCAACCGCGGCTCCTGATGCCGGAAACCCACGACAACAAGTTAACAGATGAAGTGATGGATGGTGTTGCTGGGCTGATGCTGACGGGCGGTCCGGATGTGGATCCGGCGCTGTATCAACAGGAGCCAGATTCCGATGCCGGACTCGATCTATGCCGGGCGTTGGATGACTTGGAGTTGAGAGTTCTGGCCCGCGCCCTTGAGCTGGATATGCCGGTTCTTGCGATCTGCCGAGGCATGCAGCTTTTGAACGTGGCATTCGGTGGCAGGCTAATACAGGACCTGCCCAATCACCGTGCTAAGTTGGTGAACGGTCACCGAGAGTCGGCTGAGCACCAAATATACGTCGCGCCGGGAGCCAAGGCCGCGGCAATCATAGGGATGGCGGGAATTTTCAAGGTCAATAGCCGCCATCATCAGGGACTGACCGAGGCGCAACGGGCACCGCGCTTGATGACCACAGCGTACAGTGTGGAGGACGGGTTGGTGGAAGGGCTGGAGAGCCCCGAGCATAGCTGGGTTATTGGCGTGCAGTGTCACCCGGAACGGCAAGAAGAGGTGCCCAAGCTCTTCTTGAATTTATTTGCCGGGCTGCATGAACGGGCGGAAGCATTCGAAGCGGCGTGCCCGGCCTAATCCGCAGGTTTGATCTGCCGGTTCGATCTGATACGCGGCCATCCACCTTCCTCCACAAAACACGGCACCAAAACCCGGACTAGGATTATTACGGTAACTGCCGGGGTGTTTGACAGCTACAACGCACAACGGCGTACGTGTGGACTACGCAAATTAGTCTGAAGGCCGGAAGGGTCCGGCACATCGACTCATTTAGGAGTATTGATCTATGGTAACGACCGCCCCGGTACCACCTGGAGAGCAACCGATACGCATCGAAGAAGAGATGCGCACGTCATATCTGACCTACGCCATGAGTGTAATTGTGGCGCGGGCCCTCCCAGACGTGCGAGATGGCCTCAAACCGGTGCAACGGCGCATCCTGTACGCGATGCACGACATGGGCATCCGGCCGGGCTCCCAGTTCAGGAAGAGCGCCCGTATCGCCGGTGAGGTTCTGGGTAAGTTTCACCCCCATGGTGAAGGTTCGGTCTACGACGCCTTGGTGCGCATGGCCCAGGAATTTTCCTTGCGCTATCCCCTAATTGCGGGGCAGGGCAACTTCGGCAGCGTCGACGGCGATCCGCCGGCGGCCATGCGGTACACCGAAGCGCGGTTGGCCGCCATCGCCGAGGAACTTCTTGCCGATATCGACCAGAATACGGTCGATTTCATTCCCAACTTCGATGACTCCTTGAACGAGCCTACGGTTCTGCCGGCTCGTATGCCCAATATGTTGGTAAACGGGGCCACAGGCATCGCTGTGGGTATGGCCACCAACATCCCGCCCCATAACCTGGGCGAGGTTTGCGACGCAATTGTCCACCTAATCGATGACCCTGACGCCACGACAGAACGGCTGATGCGTTACGTCAAGGGTCCGGACTTCCCCACCGGCGCCAAAATACGCGGCAAGCAAGGAATCATTGATACGTACACCACCGGCCGCGGCCGTGTTGTCATGGAAGCGACCGCAGAGATTGAGGAAGCACGCGGTGGCCGAGAACAGATCGTCGTCACCGAGTTGCCCTACCAAGTAAACAAAGCCACCTTGGTGGAGCGCATCGCCCACTTGACCCGGGACAAAAAAATCGAGGGTATCTCCGATATCCGGGACGAGTCTGACCGGCATGGGATGCGGATCGTCATCGAACTGCGCCGGGAAGCACAACCAAGAGTTGTGCTTAACAACCTCTTTCGCCATACCGCGCTGCGGTCCTCGTTCAACAGCATAATGCTGGCGCTGGTCGACGGTCAGCCGCAGGTTCTTCCCCTGCGCCGGTCGCTGGCATTGTTCATTCAACATCGCCAGGAAGTAATCCGCCGCCGTTCCGAGTACCAATTGGAACGTGCCCGGGCCCGCGACCACATAGTCCAAGGCCTCTTGTTGGCATTGGAACGTATGGATGAGGTAATCGCCATCATCCGCGGTTCTGCCGATGTGGAGACAGCGCGAAATAACCTGATGGAGCAGCTGACTCTGACCGAGGTGCAGGCGCAGGCGATCCTGGATATGCAACTGCGCCGTTTGGCCGCACTGGAACGGGAGCGCCTGCAGACTGAACACAACGAGCTGGTCCAGAGGATCGCCGACCTAGAGGCCTTGCTGGCCGATCCGACCAAGGTGCTAGCCGAAATCAAGTCGGAAACGCGTCAGCTCAAAAAGTCTTTCAGTAATGCCCGGCGGACAGTGATCTCCGATGAAGAGATCGGCGAAGAAACTCCGGAATCCCTGATTCCGGTGGAAGACGTGATTATCGCGCTGAGCCAAAGGGGCTACATTAAGCGAGTGCCTTCCGCGACCTACCGCACCCAGCACCGCGGCGGGAAGGGTGTCCGTGGAATGACGACCCGAGAGGACGACGCCCCGATGGACTTGGTGGTAGTCGACACCCACGACACCCTCTTTTTCTTCACCAACCGGGGGCGTGTGTACCCGCTCAAAGCTTTCCAAATACCGGGCGACACGTCTCGCACCAGTAGGGGCACGCTGCTTTCAAACCTGTTGCCCTTGGACCGGGGCGAGCAGGTCCAAGCAATGCTGCTCATCGACAATCCGAGAGATGAATACCCACTGGTCTTGGCTACCAAAAAGGCCGAAATCAAGTCCCTGAAGACCGGCGAGTTGACCAAAATCAGGCCCTCGGGTCTGATTGTCATGGACCTGGAACAGGGGGACGAATTGGTTGCCGTCGCTCAGGTGGGGGACGCCAAAGACGTAATGATGGTCTCTGCCAACGGCCAAGCCATCAAGTTCCCAATAGCCGGAATGACTCCCAGGTCTCGAACCGCGGGCGGCGTCCGAGGAATGAAGCTTATCGGTGATGATCAAGTGGTGGCAATGGGAGTGGTGGTGCCCAACAGCTTTCTGTTGATTGTCAGCGAGCACGGGTTCGGCAAATCGACTCCAACGTCCAGCTACCCTCGGCATTCCAGGGGAGGCCAGGGGGTCAAGACGTTCCGTACCACTGACAAAGCAGGGAAGGTGGCCGCCGCTAGAGTTGTAGCGGAAACCGCGGGTCAGGAAATACTGATAATCTCGGCCAAGGCCCAAGTCGTGCGGATTACGCTGGACCAAGTCAGGGTTACCGGCCGGAACACCCAAGGAGTTATCGTCTGGCACGCCAAAGAATCTGGCGATCACGTGGCCTCGATTGCCTGCTTCCAAGAAACGGTTCGACCCGATGAAGAGGACGCCGAGACCAACGGGCATAGGGGCGCCAACGGCGCGGCCAGCTCTAACGGGTCTAACGGCCGAAACGGTAACAACGGCAGCTCAGGCGGCGGCGCCAGCGAACAGTAAACTGCTAAAGCGGCGTCCATGGCAGAGAATGCACCGTGCTGCGGTACGGTGCATTCTCTGCGTCAAAGGGCCGCTATTGTGCGTGAAGGCCGACGGCTTGCTACCTTGAACGGGGTTGAGGCCTAATTTAAAATTGTTAGGTTGCCGTGATATTGGAGTGACCGCATTATTCCAATTCGCGGTATAACATTATGAAACGGAGCCAAGGATGAAACTAATTTTCCTGCATGGAGCCGGCAGCTCCAGTCTCGCTTTCTACTATCAACTCAGGCACTTCAGAAACTCCAAGGCGATCGACCTCCCCGGGCACCCCAGCGGGACCGCCTGCTCGGATGTAGACGGCTACCTGGAATGGGTACGAGGATTCATCAACGCTCGCCGGTACAAAAATGTAGTCCTCTGTGGCCACTCGATGGGAGGGGCGATCACTCTGCAGTATGCTTTACGTTATCCGGAGGAACTCAGGGGGATCATTCTGCTAGGTACCGGGGGACGGCTCAGAGTCCATCCGAAGTACCTGGAGAGTTGCCAATCTCCGGGGGAAGGGAACGAGCCGTGGCTGGATTCCCATTTGAAATTCTACGAGTCGGTGGAACCCAATATGCACCCGGTATTGGCGCAACGGGCGTTGGAGGTCGGGCCGGAAGTGGAATTAAACGATCTTAAGGCTTGTAACCAGTTCGATGTGATGGACCAGTTGCACCAGATTAAGCTGCCGACCTACGTCATTTGCGGCAGCGAGGACCAAATGACCCCGGTCAAGTACAGCGATTACCTGACCGACCAGATAGAAAACGCCCAGCAATCAGTCATTGCGGGCGGCTCGCATTTCGTGCAATTAGAAAAATTCCGGCGGGTAAACGAAAAGATCGAAGGATTTATGGCGTCCCTAAAGGGTTAAACCGGGAGGCGCGGCGGTTAATCCTTGGCGGGGTTATACCAGCGGCTTTTGTAGAACATGAGAGGTGCGTCGGACTCGTTCCGGCGTATCTCTTTTACTTCCGCCAAGAAGATCGTGTGGTCGCCGTAAACGTGTGAGCCCACCACGTCGCAATCGAAGAACACAGTACAGTCGTCGAGCACCGGGAGACCCTCGTTGGACTTGGAGAAACTGTGCTTCACGTCGCCGGTCCGGTCTTCGGGCTTCTTGGCGAAATAAGCGCCGAGTTCTTGCTGGTCTCGGTTTAGGAAGTTAACTCCGAAACGCTGTCCGTTTTCAACGTAGCCGTAGGTATGGGTCCCGTGGGCGATACAAACCAGGATGATGGGTGGGTCCAGGCAGACCGAGGTAAAAGCATTGGCTGTCATCGAGTGGGGCTCACCGTCATTATCCAATGTGGTGATGACAGTTACGCCAGTGGCGAATTCAGAGAGCGCCGACCTAAACTCATCTTTGGTGACCAATGTCATTCCTACACCAATCTGGGTCCTGGCAGAGATTCCTGTCTCAGCGACGGGAATTCCAAATGTTCAGCGGACCGGGAAGTTGCCCCCATTATATACGTAAGAGAATTGGGCTGCTACTGAAGCAGTGACGGTGTTAGTCCGGCGGATAGGCGAAGAAACAACTTGATATCTCGCCGGGCGGACTCTGAGACGCTGCATACTGGTCGAGCTTAACCGCGATCCCGGACGGCACCAGCCCGGAGAACAGGTCAGGATGGGTGAGTTGCGCCAGTATCTCCAGGCCGTCCACCACCCTTGGGCCAGGCCGACTGAAATAGGCGTGGTCGATGAGATAAACTTCACCGCTGACCACCGCCGGAATGTTACTCCAGCCTTCCTGTACCGCCAGCCAGGGAACTTCCCTAAGGTTCCTGGCTACGTCCGAAGAACACAGGTCAACAAACAATTTCTGGGGAGCATTAGACCTAATTTCCTGCCATTCCAGCCGCCGGGCCGGACAGCCGGGTTCGAGCATGGTCTGCTCGCCCCCCGCCTTCTGTAGCAAGTCTGGAATCCAGTGCCCGCCGACCACCAGTGGGTTAATCCCTTCCAAAGAAAACACGGTAGGCCGCTGTACATCAGGGCCGAGCTTGCTTTCAACCACTGCAATCCGCTGGGTCAGTGAAGAAACAAGCCGATGGGCTGCGGGGGCGGCGTTACAGGCCTCACCGACCAAGCGAATTGAACCGAGGATATCCTCCAAGGTTCTCGGCTGGAGGACCAAGACTCGGGGCTGAACTTCCATACCCAAGACTACAGAGGTAACTTCGTCGGCATCGATTTCGCAAACGTGGCATAGGTCCTGGGTGAGAATGATGTCCGGCGACTCCCGGATCAACCAATCCCGGTCCAGCTCGTAGGGATTCTCGCCCCGCCGCAAAAAATCGGTCATCGCCGCATCCACTTCGTCGCTGGACAACACCGAAGGATCGACCTTGCTACGGCTTACCACTGGTTTGGCCGCAGCCTCGGGAGGATAGTCGCAGAGGTCGCTCACGCCGGCCACTTGTTCACCCAAGCCCAAGGCAAAGAGAATCTCTGTCCCGCTTGGAAGCAGCGAACAAATTTTCATGGCTGTTTCTTCATTTGCTATTTGAGGTCGCGATGTCAGGTGAAATCGGCATTCGAAGCCACGTTTACGCCCCTAGTACTCAGTCAACTCGGTTTTGGTAATTGTTTAAGAAAACGTCTAAGGTTGCTACCCTTTTTTAGGAGTGTTGACGTAGGAGGGTGGCAGCCATGGGACGAGAACGGTATGTGGTCCGGTTGGAAAGGGAAGAACGAGACCAGTTGGAACGACTGATTCGCGGGGGAAAGAGCCCAGCGCGAAAGGTTGCCCGGGCCCGTATTCTGCTAAAGGCAGATACGGGCTGGGGGGTGATGCGCATCGTGGAGGCGCTGGACACGTCTGCGGGTACGGTGTGCCGTACCAAGCGGCGGTAGCTGGAGGGAGGACTGAAGCGGGCCTTGGAGGAAGATCCTCGGCCAGGACATCCGACCAAACTGGATGAGCGGGGGGAAGCGCACCTGATTGCCCTGGCGTGCAGCGAGGCCCCTCCAGGCCATGACCACTGGACCCTGCGGCTCCTGGCAAACAAGGTGGTGGAGTTGGGGCTGGCGCCCTCCATGTCCCACGAGGGAATTCGCAAGCGGTTGAAAAAAACAGTCTCAAGCCGTGGCAGAAGAAGGAGTGGTGTATTCCCCAGGTGAGCGCCGAGTTTGTGGCGTGTATGGAGGATGTGCTGGACCTTTACGCGGAACCCTATGACCCAGAGCGCCCGGTGGTCTGTTTCGACGAGACCTCCAAGCAGTTGCTGGCGGAAAAGAGGTCTCCGATCCCGCCCAAGCCGGCACGACGGGAGCGATACGATTACGAGTACCAGCGCAATGGCACCCGAAACCTGTTCATGCTGTGCGAGCCCCTGGCGGGCTGGAGGCATGTGGCAGTGACCGAACGTCGTACCATGGTGGACTTCGCTCAGCAGATGCGGTGGCTGGCCGATGAAGCTTACCCAGCGTCCGAGAAGATCCGGGTGGTGCTGGACAACCTCAACACCCACAAACCAGCTTCCCTCTACGAAACCTTCGAGCCCAAGGAGGCTAGGCGAATACGCAAACGCTTGGAGTTTCACTACACTCCCAAGCACGGTAGTTGGCTCAACATGGCAGAGATCGAGTTCAGTGTCTTGGCCAGGCGAGTCCTGCGCCGGCGTATTGCCGATGAAGAGACTTTGAGTGGCGAGATCGCGGCCCTGGAGGCAGAACGAAACCAAGCCGGAGCAACCATTGACTGGAGATTCTCCACTGTGGACGCCCGAGTCAAGCTTCACCATCTCTATCCTGCCAACAATTAGGTTGACTGAGTACTAGTTAGCCACTCAAGTTAGCCCACTAATGTAGTATAGTCTACGGCTGGAGGCTTGGTCCCTTCCCTTCTCTTCGTTCGCGTGGCCGCTTTGTCGCGCGCATCTCCCGGTCTCTGGACTCAACTTCACCGGCTATTATTGATATTGGCCGATAACCTCAGGCAACCAGCTGGAATAGATGCGACGCAAATGCCTTCTAACTGAACCAATCACCTGCCTGGGACCCACTGATTAGATGGCCCGGACCTCGGCAAGAGAGGCTTGGAGCAGCTTAGCGTTAATCAGACTTAGCGCTTTCAGCTTCGGAATCACCGGGTTTATCCTGGCGATGGACACGGTAATCCTCCCGGTCATCGTCCTAACCATAGCCCCCGAGGGGCTGAAGAACACTTACCTGGCAATACTGGGGATAAGCGGTCTCGCGATGGCCGCGTTGGTGCAACCCGTGGTCGGGAGACTCAGCGACCGTACCCAGTCCATATTGGGCCGCCGGGTCCCGTTTCTGATATGGGGTACGGTGTTCGTTTGCGCCGCACTAGCCGGCGTGCGGTTGGCCCCCAATTTTTTCGTGCTGTTCGGCGTTTGGATTTTCATCCAGACCAATATCAACATCGCCTACGCGCCGGGGTTGGCCCTAATCCGGGACTTGGTTCCCATACACCGTATCGGTGTCGCCTCGTCTCTAAAAATAATGTCGGACGCAGCGGGCGGCATGGCTTTGATCGCCGTCAGCGGCGCGTTGATCGCCAACGAAAGCACGGGGGCGCTAATCGACTGGAAGTGGCTAACCCTGGCAATACTGGGGGTTAGTCTAGTCGTCGGCGTCACTGTTACATCGGTCACGGTAGTATCCCGAGAGATTCAACAGCCGCGTCCTGAACCTGTTCGGGAAGAGCCGTCAACAACGCCAGTTTTGAACCCGCAACTCTGGTTGTTCTTAGTTTCACGCCTTCTTATGATCACGTCTATTGCCGCATTTCAGACCTACGGGCTGTTTTTCCTTCGAGACGTGGTGGGGCTGGAAGAACCGGCGCAGGCATTGGGCCGGATGATCTTGGTAATTGGCGGCGCGTTAGCTGTAGCAGTCTATATTTCCGGTTGGATATCGGACCGCATCGGCCGAAAACCCGTGGTGGTTATTGGCGCTACCGGGGCTGCGCTAAGCACTCTGTGGATGCTTACTGCTGAGTCGTCGACCGAAGTGCTAATCATCGCAACCGTGATCGGGGCCTCCGTGGGCACCCTGCTCAGCGCCAACTGGGCGTTGGCCAACGAATTGGGCAGTCAGCGGCAGGCTGGCCTACATATGGGGATCGTGAACCTGGCCACCATTGGAGGATCGGCTTTAGCCAAACTACTTGGCCCCGGCATCGACCTCTTAAACCGTGCCTCCGAGAATCTAGGCTATCAGACCCTGCTAATTGGCTGTGCGGGACTGTTCTTGGCCGGAGCGATAATTCTGATGCCGGTGAAAACAGGCTGGTTGAGAGAATCGCGGCCCGAACCCCCAAATCCAGACTAGTCAGGCCTGGCGCCATTATTCGACCTTCCAGACCGTCCTTCGACGGCTCCGGACGAATGGAATGGGAGCTCAAGACCAATGGGAGAAAATCGGGATTACTAGGCGGTACCGACTTTCTGCACGAACTCCGTGGCGCCACGGGCTACCCACCCATTCCATGAAGTCATGAGAAATTTTACGCCCATCTGGACATATCTTTGCAGGTTGTTGTCGTTGACCAAAGTGCCCGGAACCCGGCCGGCCGCTACTATTTTGCCGATGGCTTCGTCGATGGCCGACTGCACTTCCGGATGCCCGGGGTTGCCCAAGTGCCCCATGGTCTGGGCCAGGTCTGACGGCGCCACGAAGAAGACATCGATGTTGTCTACCCTGAGAATTTCATCGATGTTCGCCAAGGCTTCGACCTCTTCCAGAAGGACAACCACCATGGTCTGGTCGTTGGCGGCGTGGAAGTAATCGGACACGCCGAACGATTGTCGGCCACCAAACATGCCGCGGTAGCCCATAGGAGCATACTTGGCGGACTGGGCGGCCTGCTCGGCTGCTTCCCGGCTGTTGACGTGGGGCACCACGATCCCCATGGAGCCGCGGTCTAGAGTCCTGGTAATCAGCCCCGGATCGTTGGCGTTCACACGGGTGATGGAAGTTAAGCCCCAGAGGTCGCAGGCCCGGGTCATGTCGCCCAGAGCCTCCCAGTCGACGGGTCCGTGTTCGCACTCAATCCAGGCGGCGTCGAATCCGAAGGGACCCAGAAAATCGATGATGTCAGCGTTTTGAAGCCCGGAAATGGTGGTGACCGTCTGGTTTTGCTGAAGTCGCTGCTTGGCGCGGTTGGGTCTGATCGGCGGCACTCGGATCCTCCTACGCCGCGTAAGCGGCTATCTCTCGTCTAAAGCGCAGCTATTGTGCCATTGCCAGGCGTAATTGACAAATCGCCCAACAAATCCCGTGGGGTCTGGGGGCGGCTAGGGCTCCCAGCTCGGCGCAGCGTCGTCGGCCGAATTCTGGGTTAGATTTATCTGGCTGGACCCGTCGGAGTTCATCAGGTAGATTTCGGAGTTACCGTCCCGGTCGGACCGAAACACGATCTGAGCCCCTGACGCCGACCAGACTGGCGAATCATCGGCGCCGCTGTTATTGGTAAGCCGAAGCAGACCGGAGCCGTCGGAGTTCATGCGATAAATTTCGAAGTTTCCCGCCCGGTCCGAGGCGAAGACAATCCGGGCACCATCCGGCGACCAGCTTGGTCCGGAATCGTTGCCTCCGTCCTGGGTGAGGTTCGTCTGTCCCGTCCCATCGGAGTTCATCTTGTAGATTTCACCGTTTCCGTCCCGGTAGCTGGCAAACACAATCTCAAGGCCGCTTGGAGCCCAAGCCGGATCTTGGTCGGCCTCGGGTTGGGTGGTTAACCGAGTCTGGTTGGAGCCGGTGGCATCCATGGTATAAATTTCGGCATTGCCGTCTCGTTGGGAGACAAAGGCCACCGCGTTTTGGGACAGGGACACCGCCGGAGACGAGTCGTCGCCGCCGACGGTAGTCAGCCGCGACTCGGTCAAACTGTCGACGTCCATGAAATAGACCTCGTCATTACCGTCGCGATCCGTGGCGAATGCCAGGTTCATCCCATCGGGCGACCACGAAGGACTGGTATCCAAAGCAGGGTTGCTGCTTAGATTCACCGGGTTGGACCCGTCCGACCCCATCACGTAGATTTCCAAATTGCCGTCCCGGTCCGAGTGAAACGCCACCCGCCCCCCGGCGGGGTAGGATGGCGTAGGGGTCGGGGTTGGCACCGGTGTAGGCGTCCCCGTCGGGAGGGGTGTCGGTGTCGCCGTAGGAACCGGCGTGAGCGTTGATGTGGGGGTAGGTGTCGGTACGGGCGGCGGCGTGGATGTAGCGGTAGCCGCCGGCGAGGGAGTGGGCACCGGGGTCGGTATTGGCGTTGGCACCGGTGTAGGTATGGGCGTGGCGGTGGGCGTTGGGGCTGCCGTTGGCAACGGCGCGACTTCCTCTTCGACCACCGGAACTGGTATCGGGGTCGGTTTGACGACCGGCGCGACCAAGACCGCCACGTAACGGTCGGAAGCCATCTGAACAGAAGCAAGATCGCCGTTTCGGCCGTCCACTCCGGTTATCGTCACTTGGTAGCCGCCGGTCAAAGGCTGTACCGAGAGGTTGACGATTGAGCCGATCGGGTAGGTCCCGTCCTCACTTGGTAGTTGAAACAAGTTTATTTCTCCGAACGGCACGGCGACAGCCGCCTGGCCTGGCAGCACCTGTACGCCGTTTAGAAACAATCTATAGCCAGGCTTAGCAGTAGGTACCGGTAGCGGGGTAGGAGACGCCGCAGGGGTCGGCGCCACTGTAGCCGTCGGGGTTGGAGCACGCGTGGGGGTTTCCGTCGCTACTGGCATCGGTGTCGAGATTTTTAGCGGCGGCTCGACGTGCTCTGGAGTAGGGACTGGCACTGCCGCAGCGTTGGCAGGTTGCTCCGGCCCAGGAGAGGGTGAAGGGCCGGGAACTTCATTGCCGGGAGTTTCAATTCTCGGTGGGACCGGTGTCGAAACCTGTACTGGAACGGCGGTTGCCTGCAAGGTTTCGCTAATGGCTGCCACAATCGCCGGTGATGGCGCGGCGGTTGCGGCCGCACTGACCGGTGAAAGCTCAGCGGTAGGAGTCGCCAGCGGCGATTGCGGGGCTTGAGTTTCGGCTTCCTCGCGGATCGTTAGAGCGAAGAGACTCAGGCTTGCCACCTGAGCCCAGGCCCGGCGGGTGGTGAAATCAACCCATGTTTCCAAGGCCGACCATCCGTGTTCCGCCCCTTCGTAATGCTGGATGGTGAGCCGGGAGGGGTCGATTTCAGCATGAGCAAGCTCGCTGTTGTTCATGTGAACCGAAATTGTAATTGGTTTATTAAACTTCACGAAACGCGAACGGCCGTCCCGGTCTTCGGCAGTCAAGTCGAAGACACGGGATGCGGGACTGTAACCGCCGGGGAGGGGCGGGGAAAAGTCCGGCCGCCGCTCACGGTAGCGGAGTTGAATCGGAGTAGAAACCGACCCTTCCTCCACTGAAACGGAGACAACCCCATCTGGTGAGACGAGCAGAGCCGAATCGTTTCTAGTCACAGCCACGCCGACGGGCCCCAAAAGCAGGGCGCTACGCAAGCGGCCGGTTCCTTCACTTGGGCCGCCGGGCAGCACACTCGAAGCTATCAAGCCTGCCACAACGCCAGCAACGACTAGCAGCGGCAATATCGCATATGCCGCTATCTCTAGGCTTGTCCCCAAACGGAGCGAACGCAACACAATCCCAGTCCGTAACAGGAGAACGCCGGTCCTGTTGCATCCCAATACCCTCCTTCTGCCTCAATGAAGGCAAAAGGAGGACAATCGTCTGCCTCACGCGTGCAGGCGACCCGGACTAGCCCTGGCCGTAGGAATAAATCGAGTGCTGGGGTATCCGATGGGAAAGTCGAGGAGAGCCACCCGACGCGGTCCGCCTGACGGCCCACCCTGTTCGCTGTTCAGCGAACCGCTGTTTGCGAGTCTCGTTTGGCGATTATAAGACTTTGCTCGGGTGCGTCAACCCGGTCCGGGATATTCCTGGCGGTCCGGCCGTTGCTTGACACTCCATACCTTCTGATTGACAATCAGGGCGCCCCAGGCTGTCTTGAGATTCTGACATCACGCGCGCCTTTTATTGCCAGGAGAGAAGCAAACATGACCACCAGTCCCCCGACATGGACCGAGGAAACTATCCAGGTAGCCGGCGCGGACCTGCATATCAAAAAGAACGGCAGCGGAGACCCGCTGTTGGTGCTGCACGGCGAGATGGGCCAGCCCGGCTGGCTACGCTATCACGAGGAATTGGCGCGGCACTACACCGTTTACGCTCCCTCCCACCCCGGTTTCGGGGTAACAGACCGGTTGGACTGGGTCATGAACGTCCGGGACCTTGCGGGTTGGTACCTGCGCGCGTTGGAAGAACTGAGGTTGGAGAATTTAAACGTGTTGGGTTTTTCATTGGGGGGTTGGCTAGCTGCGGAAATGGCAGCACAATGCCCCCATCATTTCAAGAAACTCGCTTTGGTCGGCCCCGCCGGTATCCAACCGCCAGTCGGCGAGATTCTGGACATGTTTTTGATAGTGGCCAAGCAATTTATCACCGCCGGGTTCATGGACCCCGAAGGCGTCAAAGAGTTCGAAACCCTCTGTCCCGAGGAGCCTTCTCCAGATCAAGTCGATCTATGGGAGACGGCCAGGGAAGAAGCCTGCCGCCTGAGTTGGCGCCCCTACATGTTCGACCCTAGCCTTGCCCACCGCCTGGGCCGCCTGAAAGACATGCCGGCATTGATCGTGTGGGGGCAGCAAGACGCGGTGGTGCCCCTCAGCGTGGCCGACGCCTATAAGGACGCAATTACAGGGTCCAAGGTCGCCTTGATTGACGGCAGCGGCCACCGCCCGGAAGTCGAAAAGTCCGATGAATTCGTGGCGCTGGTCAGTGAGTTCTTCGCCTAATTTGGCCCGGCCGGCTATGCAGTAGCGTTAAGCTGGGGCATTACCTGCGTGGCAAAGAGTTCCACCGCGTTGCGCAGCGCCGCTACATTCTCAGCCCTGAAGTTGCAGACTACCGTTCCCACGTTCATTTCCGCGTACGCCGCCAAGTCTGCCGCGACCTGCTCCGGCGACCCTTGTCCCAACCGACGGCTCCCATCTGAGGACCCGCCCGGCGTTTGGCCGCCCTCAAAATCCACAATCTGATGGATGTTTACTGATGGACCGGTACTGCGGCCCGCATCCGAAGAGAGTTGGGCTAACTTCTCCATCCGCTCCCTCAGGTCCCCCAGCGGCATAAAGGTGGGGTGCCAGGCATCGCCGAAACGCGCTGCCCGCCGTAAAGCGGCATCGCTACGGCCACCGACCCAGATCGGCGGGTAGGGCTGCTGGACCGGTTTGGGTCCAAAGCGGACCCCCGAGAAGTTGTAGAATCGCCCTTGATAGCTGGATGGGTCGTTGGTCCATAGCTCGATCATTATCCGCAAGTACTCATTGGTCCGCCGTCCCCGCTCGTGGCTGGGTACGCCCAACGCCTCGAACTCGTCCGGCGCGCCGCCAGCGCCGATACCCAAAATGACCCGGCCGCCGGAAAGCGAGTCGAGAGTGGCGATCATCTTTGCTGCGACCAAGGGATTGCGGTAGGGAACGACCATCACCGTCGTGCCGAGTTTGACCCGGTGGGTCAATGCCGAAACGTGGGAAAGCACCACAAAAGCGTCGAAGAAAATAGGACCGAAGCTGGGAAGCAGGTGGGCTGGGGTCACCACGTGGTCGCTGGCCCACAGCGAATGATAACCCATGCTTTCGGCGTCTTGGGCCACCGCGCGAAGGTCTTCCAAAACCACCGGCTGGCCGTAATGGGGAAGGCAAACTCCGAAATTCAACTTAGCCCTCCATTCCTATAATGCTGGTTCGGTGCAATAAATTGGGGCTCTCCATGGCTGCCGGAGAGTCCCAATTAGCTTTACCCTATTTGGCGGAGGCGTTTCCTCGCCGACGGTTGATGGTATCTAGCTGTCGCCGTTTTTAGCCCATAGGGCTTCCAAGACGTTGGTCGGCGACATGGGCAACTGCTCCATGCGCACACCGACGGCGGCGTGAATGGCATTGGCGATGGCGGCCATGGGAGGAACTATGGGCACTTCGCCGACGCCGCGTACCCCGTAAGGATGGCCCGGGTTGGGCACCTCCACGATGACCGTGTCAATCATCGGCAGGTCCAGGCTGATGGGCATGCGGTAGTCCAAGAAGGTCGGGTTCTGCATACCGCCTTGGTCGTCGAAGACATACTCCTCGTTCAAGGCCCAGCCTATGCCTTGGACGGCGCCGCCCTGAATCTGGCCCTCTACGTAGCTGGGGTGGACCGCTTTGCCAGCGTCCTGCACTGCGGTGTAGCGGAGGATATCGACCTTGCCTGTTTCCGGGTCGACCTCGACGTCGACAACGTGTACAGCGAAGGCGCCCCCGACTCCTGCAGGAGAAACGTTGCCCCTGCCGGTGATGGGTCCGCCGGTGTTATTCAGCCGGGCGGCCAAATCTTTGAAGGTGAGCTTCAACTCGGGGTCCGACTTGTGAGACATGACCCCATTTTCGTAATTGACCAGATCTGGGGAGACATCCCAGACTCGCGCGGCCCGTTCTATCATTTGTTGGCGGATGTCCAAAGCCGCCTCGTATGAGGCCCAACCGGTCTTGAAGGCTACGCTGCTGCCTCCGGTCATCGAAGTGTATCCAACCGAGTCGGTATCACCGACGGACGGGCGAACGTCTTCGGCGGCAATGCCCAGAACTTCCGCCAACTGCATCGACAGCGCGGCTCGGGTGCCGCCGATATCCGGAGACCCTTCGATCAGGCTTACAGTTCCGTCCGAGTTGACGCTGGCGGTGGCGCTGGAGGGTCCGGTGCCGTTGAACCAGAACCCGGCAGCGACGCCACGGCCACGGTTGGGTCCCTCCGAAGGCGCGCTCCAGTGGGCATGGTCTTTGGTGGCCTGTAGGGTTTCCAGGTTGCCGATCTTGCCGAATACGGGGCCGGTCAACCGGCGTGTGCCCTCTTTCGACCCGTTCAGCAGGCGAAATTCCAAGGGGTCCATCCCGATCTTCTGACAGACCTCGTCAATAACAGTCTCGATGGCGAAGGCAGCCGCCGGAGCGCCCGGCGCCCGGTAGGCAGCGGTCTTGGGCTTGTTCGAGACTACGTCGAAGCCTTCGAGACGGCCGTTGGCGATATCGTAGGGGCCGGTCATGCACTGTAAACCCGGGTTGATCGGCGAGCCGGGGAAAGCGCCTGCCTCGTAGGCCAGGGAGGCGTCAATGGCGGTGATGCGACCGTCATTAGTGGTACCCAATTTGCACCGCATCCAGCTACCTGAGGTGGGGCCCGACCCCTGGAAAACCTCGGCGCGGTTCATGCTCAGTTTGACTGGGGCACCCGCTTTGCGAGAGAGCAGGGCGGCGACAGGCTCAACGTATACCAACGTCTTGCCACCGAAGCCGCCGCCGATTTCCATCGGGATCGCTTTAATCTTGGAGACCGGGATACCCAAGATCATGGAGACTTGGTCACGGACGTTGAAGTGCCCTTGGCTGCTGGACCAGATGGTCAGGTCTCCGTTTTCGCCCCAATCGGCGGTGGCGGTATGGGGTTCGATGTAACCTTGATGTACCGACTCGGTCCGAAATTCACGTTCGACGATGACGTCGGCGTCTTTGAATCCTTGCTCAATGTTGCCGGCCTCGAAAAAGAAGTGATTGGCGATGTTGGTGCTGGCAGATCTGTCATCGTCATCCCTCAGTCCACCGGGGCGGACATTAGCGTCGGTGGCATTGGACAACCGTTCGTGAAGCACCGGCGCGCCGGGCTTCATTGCCTCCAATATGTCGGTCACCCCGGGCAAGACTTCGTATTCGACGCCGATGAGTCCTAGGGCCTGCTCGGCGATGTGGACGCTGGTGGCTGCGACTGCGGCGACGGCGTGACCGCGATAGAGGGCTTTCTCTCCAGCCAGAGAGTTGTTGCTCAGGAACCTGGGGTTGACCATGGCGCCTTCGCTTTGGTCGGACAACCGGCCCTTGGGTTGAGGGAATTCGGCGGAGGTGACCACTGCCCGGACACCGGGCAGTGCTGCGGCCCGGCTGGTATTGATGGACTTGATCCTGGCATGGGCATGGGGACTGCGCAGCACCTTGGCGTGAAGCAGGCCCGGCAGGATAACGTCGGCTCCGTAGCGGGCCCGGCCGGTTACTTTCTCGGCGCCGTCATGACGGACCGGCCTGGTGCCGATGACATTGTATTCTTGGGTGGAAAGCACAACATTGGAACCAGTGGTAATCGCCATGGAACATCACCTCAGGGATGATTAAAATTCGGGAGGGTTGGAGACTACTTGGGTAGCAATCTCATCGGGATTTTAACATAGCCGGGCGGTTCGTTATGTCAGTTCCGGGAGGTCAATTGATCCGGACTCTTCCTAGCTCCGGTAATTTCGCTGGACTCAGGCGCCGGTCCAGCTCCCCGTTCCAACCGTTCCATCTCCACGGCGAACCACAGAGCCAACCCGCCGCTGCGGTCGTCGAAACCGAAGATCGCCGGGCGGTCCAGGTAGTCCCGCACGTTATTTTGCACGCCGGTACTGGCGCAGGCATCGACTACATTGCCGACATCGTCGATGCGCTCGGCCACTCCCTGCCAGGCGAGATCGGCGGCCTCTCTGAAGCCCGATGACAGCCAGCCGCGCCGCAGCCCTCTGGCTATGGCATAGCCCATCATGCAGGTCGCGGTGAACTCCAGATACGAGCCGGGGAAATCCAGTACCTGTGCCAAAAGCCCCGATGGGTGTTGCAACCGTCTCAGAGATTCCATGAGCCGCCGGTACATGTCCAAAACCGCCGGCCGGTCCGGATGGTCGTCCGGCAGGTAGGTCAACGACTCGGCCAAGCCCATAGCAGCAAACCCGTTGCCCCGGCCCCAATAGTATTCCGCCGACCGAGAGTGCCAGAACAGCCCGTGGCCTTGCTGAGTGTGGGCGTCCAGCAGGAACTGGGTTAAGAGGTCCAAGTAGCGGTCTTCGCCGGTTTGCTGGTAGGCGCGGCCCAGGATAGCGCCGTTCATGAACATGTCTTCGGTACGAAATTCGGGGTCAGATGGGCTAGGCGGTTGTCCTCGTCCCGCGTCTTCATAGCGGTTGGCCGCGGCTACGATCAAGTCGCTGTAACGGCGGTCGCCGGTCGCCTGAGTGAGCTCAGCCCCCCAGACCACCGAAGCCAGAGCCGTTGGGCCAAGCCCTTCGCCAAAACCTAAGATTGACTGGTCGGTGAATTCTTGTAACAGCCCGGCGATTTCCGGAGCCGGATTTCCCACCCCGGG
This sequence comes from Dehalococcoidia bacterium, assembly GCA_965247605.1. GTDB lineage: Bacteria > Chloroflexota > Dehalococcoidia > Lucifugimonadales > UBA3495 > VXOI01. The sequence continues at coordinate 556,948 of CBDFHM010000012.1, forward strand.
GTCCAACTCGGCCAACCGGAGGCGGCCGCTGATGGGCACCCCTTGGGTATAGACCACCGGGTCGAAGGTGTGGCCGTAGGCGGTGGCCAGGACCCGGGCTATATCTATCTTGGAACGGGCACGGCGCGTGTCCAGGGCTTTTCGGGCATCTGACGAGGTCCAAACACCTACTTGGCGGATTATTCCAAATAGGCGGCTCAACTCTCGGGGTAACTGGTCTTCGGAGGCGATTAGCCGCAGGGCGGGTATACTGCCCACACCGTCTGGATGGCCGGTGCCTAAGGCGCTCAATAAAGAATTATCTCGAAGGTTCCGCGCTGCCACGCCGGGCGCCATGGGCCGTGCCGCTTCGTTGGCTTCCCAGCGGACCGAACTGCCCTCCTGTACCTCCAATACCAAGTCTGGAGCTTGGAAGCAGATCCACCGCCACAGGTAACGTTTCTCGGGATCGTTGGCATCGAAAAAGAAGTTGCCCTCCGGTGGGTACAGGCCGGACGGGTTTCCACCGGAGCCATTCTCCGGTCCGGCGTTACGGCGCAGTCCATCTGGGTTGGCGCACGGTATGGCGCTGAGGGCGATGCGTAACGAAAGGGCGTCGCCGCCGCCGGCGTACAGTTCCAAGGCGTGGAGCGCGACGTCAACATCTTGTTCGCGGCCTGAAAGACCGCCGATGAGCAGGACCCTGGCTCGGGCTGTCTCCGGAGAGTAGGCGTTTCGGTCCACGATGGCATGAATCGGGCCCAGCGAACGGGTAACTCCGCAGGCGAACCGAGACCAGAATGTCGGCCTAGCGCGGACCAAGGCGTCCAAGGCGCCTTTGATGTCTTGTTCGGTGGACAAAGGAGAAGTATCGGCTACTTCTGAACTATGTCCACATTTACGGTGCGGGAGGCGCTGACGGTGAAGGTCAGGGAGGCGGTGCCGCCGCCCTCGGTGCTGTCGAGGACTTCGATGTTGGCCGGACCGTGCAGGTATTTAATCTCGTCGCCTTCGACCCGGAAGGGGCGGTCATGGCCGGGGTAGAAGACGTTGGAGGCGGCCACCATCTTTTCGACGCTTTGTTGGGCGTCTTCTACGTCCCAGAAGATGTTGTAGGGAAGGCCGCGAGACACTGTTCCGCTCTCCGGCATAGCGTCACCGGCGATCAACACCTGTTCCCCGTCAATGTTGGCCAGGATGCTCATATGGCCTTTGGTGTGGCCCGGGGTTTCCAGTACCGTTACCCCGTCGACAATGGTGTCGCCTTCGGAAACCGCTTCCACCTTCATGTTTCGCATCATGTCGGCCATTCCGGCAGCTACAGCCAAGTCCCACCGGTTGGGATTGCGGGCGTAGTCGATCTCCGTGGGATTGACCAAGACCCGGGCGTTGCGGAAAAAGTCGGTATTCTGGCAGTGGTCCCAGTGCATGTGGGTCAAAACGACGATGTCGATATCGTCGGTGGTCAGGTCCTTGCTTTGGAGGGCCCGGTACAAGAACGGCCGCCTGGACGATGGACCGGTGTCGATCAGTATGTTGTGGCTGCCCACCCGCAACAGGGCATTGGTGGAATAGCCAAAGGCGCCTTGGTCGGTGCGGAGGGCAAACCCGTAAGTGAGAACGTCCAGCGTCGCCATTGGATGGCACTCCTGTGGGCCAGTGTTAACGGAAGTTGGGCATCACTTTTTCGGAGAAGAGTTGGAGAGAACTGGAAACCTCATCGAAACTCAACCCGCCGGCGTCCAGGTAGCTGATGAAATGAGTCACGTGGTTGGCCTCCAGCTCTTTAACAGCGGCGGTGACCTTCTCCGGGCTCCCGATGGCGGCCATTCCTTGCTTGCTACGTTCCGCCACTAGGTCCGGCTCGATAAACGGGTCTTTAACGTAGTGCTCGTAACCACGGACCCCGCTGGAAGTGACAGCGTTGGAGAGCGGCCGGCGCAAGAACTCCCCCATATCGCCAGCCCACTGTAGCCGCGGCGTCAGCAAATCGATGGCTTCTTGGTCGGTGGGCGAGACGTAAACGTTGCGCACGGCGGCGATTTCGATGTCGTCTGGGGCCACGCCCTCTTCCAACATCCGGCGGCGGTACAGGTTGATCAGGTTCTGGTCCGAATCGGGCGAGGCCGGGAAGAAGCTGCTGCCCACAGTGAGCAGGCCCCACCGGTTTTCGACCGCGATCTCCACCGACTCCGGGCTGTGGGTCACCGCCATGAAAATAGGGGGATGGGGTTGCTGGAGGGGCTTGGGGATCACCCGGACCTCGGGGAAGCTGAAGAACTTGCCTTCGTAGGCGAAGGTGTCTTCCGTCCAGGATTTGATGGCAATATCCATACCTTCGACGAACCGGTCCCTGGACTCGGCGATGTCGATTCCGTAGATGTCGAACTCGCGCTTCTGGTAGCCGCGGCCCGCCCCAACGATAAGACGTCCCTGGCTGAGGATGTCCAGGGTGGCTAGGTCTTGCGCCATGCGCAACGGCTCGTGCCAGGGCACAATGGTGCAGGCCACGCCGACATTTATCCGCTTCGTCCTGGCGGCGATGGCTGCCAGGAGGCTGTGGGGCGAGCTGATTATGCTGTGTTCGCTGAAGGCATGCTCAGCGATCCAGACCGAGTCGAACCCCAACTCCTCCGCCAGTTCGGCGCCCTTCAAGATGTCTTCGTAGACCTGGACATCGGTACGGGTAACGGGGTTGGGGTTCGACTTGTGTTCGTCGGCGTACTGCTCGTGAAGCTGGGGCCGCTGGCCGACGAAGAACGCTCCGAACTTCACGTTGGCTAGTCCTTGATTCCCATTTGCTCGTAGACCCGGGTCATGGAGTCTCCTGAATCCTTCTCCACATCCATGAACCAGCGGAGCAAAGAACGGGTCAAGGGGTCGACGGCCAGGTCGTCGGCGGCTACCTTGTAACGTTCCTCGACGGTCGGCTTGGGTAGTCGCGTTATATACTCTTTGAGCCAGGCGATCTTGTCTGGATCGGCCATGTCCGACGAAAACACTCGGACTGTCTCGTTGTATTCGGGGTCCTCTACGTCAGTGGGCGACCCCCCCAACTCGCGGACTCGGCGTTCGAAGATTTCGCCGTGGCTGGTCTCTCTCGCGGCGACAAGGTCGAGGCATCCTTTCAGCCCGGGGTGGGTCGTCTTCTCCGACCAGGCCTTGATCCAGACACCGGCGCGGGCTTCTTGTAGGCTGATTGCGTTCAACAGGTCGATGTACTCCGGTTTCTCAGTCATTATGTCAACTCCTCAGTTAGTTTGTGGATTGGTTATCGCTAACAGATCGGCACTCCATGTCCAACCGGCGATCGGCTACCGCCACTCTAAACCTAGACTGTCGGCTGTGCCAACACGCTGGGCGCTACTTTGCGGGAAAGCCACTGGCCGTCGGCGGCATTGCCCCGTAGTTGCCCGTCCCGTACGATCGTCTTGCCTCGCAGCATGGTCATGATCGGGTAGCCCTCGCACTCGAAACCTTCCCAGATGGAGTAGTCGGTGTCGGCGTGCAGGTCGTCCATGGTCAGCTTCTTCTTCAAGTCCGGGTCGAAGACGACGATATCGGCGTCGCTGCCAACGGCGATAACACCCTTCTGCGGATACATGCCCAGTATCTTGGCGGCGTTGGTCGATGTGATATCGGCAAACTTTTCCAGCGATATGCGCCCGGTAGCAACCATTTTGGTGTAGGTCACCGGCATCCGTGTTTCGATCCCGGCGTGTCCACCGCAGACGGTCCTGATGGTGTCTCCGGCCAGTTTTATGCTCTTGTAGGTGGTCCACTCGTCGGTGGCCGTGGTGCAGATGGGACCGTCCACCAACCCTTGTTGCAGCGCGTCCCGGTCTTCGGGGAATTTGATGGCCGGATAGGTGTGAATCGCCAGTCCGGGCCAGTCCGTCGCATAGTCATCGCTGGTGAACTCGAGGTAGTTGTGCAACGCCTCGCCGTAGACCGGCAATTGAGCGGCACGAGCTTCGGCAATTGCGGCAACTCCTTCTTTGGCAGTGGTATGGACGAAATAGATGCCCGTCTCGGTGCTCTGGGCCAACCGTGTCACCTTACGGAAAGAGATGTCCTCCGAAATATTGTTGTGGGCCAGGTGGAGGTTTGAGCCGTGGGCACGGCCTTCCCGCTCCAATTTTTCTTCCATGTAGGTGACAATGTCGTCCTCTTCGGCGTGGACAGCCATGATGCCGCCATGTTTCGACACCTCTTTGAAGATATCCCACAGGTGGCCGGTGGGGACGCGGGCGTGGAAGGTGGTGAAGATCTTAAAGCTGGCCACGCCGGACTGAATCGCTTCCCCGATTTCGCCCATGGTGCTTGGCGGAATCGCGCCCGCCAGAATGTAATGGAAGGTGTAGTCGGTGTACGAGTGGCCGGCAAAAATGTCCCGCCGCAGTTCGATCTGGGACATTATGGGGTCCGCTGGGGGTACCGCGCCGGGAACGAGGGGCAGAGCGCCGGCGAAGTCCACATAGGTCGTCACGCCGCCGAACGCGGCCGCGCGGCTGGCGGACTCTGGAGGCTGGGTCATCACGTCGGTGCGTCCGCCGGCCCAATAGTCGGGAACCCCCACGTTAATATGCGTGTGGGGCTCAATGCCTCCGGGAAGAACCAACTTGCCCGTGGCGTCAATGGTCTCGCGAGCCTCTACTTCCAACACCCCTGGCGAGGCCACCGCCGCAATCTTGCCGTCCTCAATACCAACATCCATGACCGAAGCGCCTCCAGGGACGACTACGGTACCTCCCTTGATAATTACGTCCAGCATTACTTCCTCCTAATACCGTATTTCGACAAGATTTCGGATAGCCAAAACCAAACTGTCCGGGCATTAGAGCCTATTATTTGAGCTCTATCTCCGGAACGTCGATATTTTCGTGCAATGTATCTGGAATCCAGGTTGTCAGCAGCGATTCCAGTTCGTCTCGGCATTCCTCCAGACGGTGTTCAGCGCCTTCGTAGAGGACCAATTCCTTGGGTTCTTTGGCCCATTCGTAAATCATTTCCGCGCAGCGGAACGGCAACCTAGTGTCGGCTTTGCCATGGACCACCAGCAGCTTGCGCGGCGCCAGCGCTCCGGCCATCCCTGCGCCGGCGGTCTGGGGTGACAGCGAGACCACTCCTTTGATGTGGCTGCTATTTGCGCCGGCGGCGATTACGACGGCCCCGCCGAATGAATGTCCCACCACCACAACTGGGCCGTGGCCAGTCCGTTTGCAATAAGCGACACCGGACAACAGATCGAAGACGCACTCAGTGACGTCGTTGGGGAGACGGTAGTCCAGGCGCAAAGAGGTGATCCCCTGGCTGACGAACCGCTGGGCGAGCGTGGCGTAGGTGTCGGGACCCGGTCCACCAAAACCGCCTCTGGCTCCACAAACCCAAATCACCGCCTGCTGGGCTCCGGGCGACTTGTGGATAATCGCGTTAAAATCGCCGCGGTTGGTGTGGAACTTCAAACCCTCGCCGGTGTCGCCGTCCGGCAGCGGCGCATCCTCCACCTCGAACGAGGCCATTATGTCTTCGATTGATTGCGCCTCTGGTGATCGCGGCTCTGGAACAGGGGCGGAATTCGAGGTCATCCTATCTCCTCGTGCCGAATTGGAAGTTGCAATCTAGCCCAAGAAATCGTTGAGAACCTGGTTGAAATCCTCTGGGTTGTCCTCGAACACCATATGGGCTGCCTTTTCCACGTGGACCAGTTTGCCGTCGCTTAGCGTCTCCACCATACGCTCGGCAACACCCAGGTCCAGGGTGTCCGTCTCTGTGCCTCTGATTATTAGAGTCGGGCAGGTTATCTTGGACAACTCAGGCCACAGGTCCGGAGGGGGAGCGCCGGTATTGTGGCGGCGCTGCTCGCGAATCTCTAGGTCGTAGCGCCAACCGGTCTTGCCATTGGGTAGCTCTTTGGTGGCATAGGTCAGGCGGCGCCGGAGCACCGGGTCTGAGGCGAACCGGTTCGGCTTACTCACGAACTCGAACGCGGCTTCAAAAGAGTCGAACTCTTCGGGCGCCTGTTGTAGCTCGCGGGTGATGCGCTCTGAGCCGCGGGGGTCGAGATCGGGACCGATATCGACTATTACCAGCTTTTCAAGTTTTTCGGGGTTGCTGCCAGCGAAAGCCATGCTGTTGCGGCCCCCCATGGAATGGCCTACTAAGGTAAAGGTATCGAGACTGAGGGCTTCGCAGAAGCCTTCCAGGTCGGCGACAAAGGCGTCGCTGGAATAATCGCCGCCCGGGGCCCAATCGGTTTCGCCCCGGCCTCGTTGGTCCAAGGCTAAAACGTGGTAGTCCTGGTAGAACCTGGCCGACACATCGTCCCAGGAGTGGCTGTGTCCCCGGAGGCCGTGGAGGAGCAACATTACCGGTTGGCCCTCCGTGCCCCAGTCTAAGTAGTGCAGTTTGATCCCGTTGGTATTAACAATGCGGTCTTTGGGTTGCACCGACGTAGTCATGCCTCTCCTCCTGACTTCTTACGCCCAATTTGGCCCATAGTTTAGCACAGGCAAGCCACGGCCATGGTTGGCTGGCGCAGATTTTCGTATTGCAACACCGGCACCTGTATGGGTTGCGTCGCCTTTATGTTGGAGATAGACTGAGCGTTATAATCACCATTTATATAAGGAATCATGCTGTGTGGCTGAAAGTGAGGCAGGGGATGCTTACTAGTAGAAACGAAATACGTTACAACAGGGACGAAAGTAGGCGTTTCACTAGCATTCAACCCAATGACTTCTCTCAACACAACAACCAGTCTAGTCGGCGTACTTTGGCGGTTCGTCATCGGCTACAGGGTCGTAGCTGGCGTCACCTTCGCCGCGACGATAGCAGGAGCGGCATTTGCACTGCTGAGTTACTCGCCGTTCGCATCTGAACTGCCGGACCCCGACGAGCCTTTTATTATCGAAGTTAAACCGGGAAAGTCAGTCGAACGCACGTTTCTGGACGGCAAGGCCAATTTGCGTATCGGTCCTGATGCCGTGTTCCAGCGGCAGATTTTGGAGGTTGACCCAGATTCGGCGCTATCTGCCCTACCAATAGGGTTTAAGGCGATCTCACGAGGTTTTAGAATTTCACCTGTCGGCGGCTCGGGGCTCCCCGGTAAGAATTTTTGCTTCGAATCGCTGGTTTTTCTGGATTATAGTTTGAGTGCCAGCGATGTTGAAGTAGCCCGATACGTTGAGTCCAACCTAGTAATAATGCATCGCCGGGACGTCGATGATAAATGGACCGAACTGCCCACCAAGACCGAATTCGATCCTTCGTCCAAGTCCACCGGGACAGTCCACTGCCTATGCCTGTTCGTCGTGGCGGTTCGGACAAACCCTCCAGAAGCGGGATCAACCACCGAACTGCTACCCCCGACGCCGGAATCGGATCCGACTCCTGCACCACCGACGGTTGCGCCCAAACCGACACCGGCCATGAGCACACCGGTCCCGACGCCGACCGTCAATGCTGCGCCTCCAAAAGTAATTCCGCCGGAAACGTCGGCACCGACTGCGGTTCCAACACCTACGTCTGTCCCGTCCTCTACCCCGCCCCACCCTGACTGCCGCAGGATTGACCCGCAAGAATCCTCAGGCCCGGATCAGGCACTTCCGAACCCTTACGTTTTCGTTGGAAGTGTAACTGTGGGAGGCCGGACCGCTGCCGAAGGCACCGAAATCAGTGCTTTGATAGCCGGGATTGAGGTTGCGTCGACACCGGTGGAGAACGGCAGGTATAACATCGTCATTACTCGCACCGCCGCCTCGGACACCAACGAGGTCAGCTTCGGAATCGGGGAATACGCCGCAGCCAATGAGCCAATTAGATTAACTCCGGGCGAGGGCTACATCCTGGATCTATTTCGTCCCAACTGCGACCCGAACGAATAAAGCTCGCCGTCAGGGGGCTATAGGAGACTCGCCTAACGCTTGATAATCAGTATCGAGAAGTAGTCGAAGTCTTCGGGCGAGAGCTGGCGGATGTCGTCGACAACTCTTTCCTTGGCGGTGCTGGCCTGTCGGACGTAGATGGCTTTTCCGGCCAGTCCCAGGCTCTCCAAGTTGGCCAGCGCCTGAATCAAGTTGCGGTCGATCTCCATGAGGACGATGGTGTCGTAGTTGGTGATGGCCTCTCGCAGGTCGTCGATGCCGTTCACCGCCGGGAGGATGGCGAGGCGCTGGCCGTGGGTAACCAGGGGGACGCCGGAACTGGCGGCGGCCGCCATTACCGACGAGACGCCGGGGATTACTTCTATGGTCAGGTCGGGGAAAACAGGCGACACACAGTCCAGCAGATAGGGAAACTCGCTGTATAGCATGGGGTCACCTTCAGTGATGAAGGCCACGTCCTGACCCCGCCGAAGGTGACCGCCGATACGTTCGGCGGCTTCCTGCCAGGTCTCCATACTCACGGGGCTGTCATCCGAGGGTATCGTGATACTTAAAGTCTCCGGCCGGGCCTCTTTCAGGACATCCTCAAGAACACCCAACGCGAAGCTAGGCGCGCCGTTGTCCAGTTGGGTGAAACAAATGACATCGACCTTCTGCAGGAGTCGCTGTGCTTTCAGTGTCAGAAGCCCGGGGTCTCCCGGACCCACACCTATACCGTAGAAGCAGCCGAGGCTGCCGTTATTGCCACTAGTAGTCATTAAGCAACTTTCCTGTCACCTGTTCTTAGCTGACCACGACATTGACCAGTCGGCCGGGCACGTAGACGGTCTTGCTGACGGCCTTGCCTTCGGTGTAGCTCTGGACTTTAGGGCTGGCCAGGGCCAATTTCTGAGCTTCCGACTCGGCGATGCCGGCGGGCACCTCCAACTTGTCGCGTACTTTGCCGTTGACCTGCACCACCAGCGTGATTATTTCGTCGGCCGCCAACTCGTCGTCCCAGGCCGGGAAGGGTTGCTGATGGATGCTGTAGGCGTGGCCGGTGCGTTCCCACAGTTCCTCGGTCATGTGGGGTGCCATGGGCGCCAGCATGAGGAGCAGCTTTTCCACGCACTGCCGCCACGTGGCGGAATCGACACTGGCATCGGCCCAAACCCGGTTCAGGTGATTGGTCAGTTCCATCAATGAGGCAATGGCCGTGTTGAACTTGAACCGGTCTAGGTCGCTGTAGCATTTGCGGACCGTCTGGTGCAGGACACGCAGCGTCTCGCGCTTTTCATCATCCGTTATCTTTTGGACCAATACGTCTGGGTCTCGGTGTTCAGGGTCCGCGACTTCCCAGACTCGGTTTAACCACCGGGCGGTGCCGTTAATGCCAACGTCGCTCCAGGGGCCGCCTTGGTCCCAGGGGCCGATGAACATGAGGAAGCAACGGACGGCGTCGGCGCCCATCTGGCCGACTACGTCGTCGGGATTCACCACGTTGCCCCGGCTTTTGCTCATCTTTTCGTGGTCTTCGCCCAGGATGACGCCCTGGTTGTACAGCCTTAAAAACGGCTCCTCAAACTCGACCAACCCCATGTCGTAAAGCCCTTTCATAAAGAAACGGCAGTAGAGCAGATGCATCACGGCGTGTTCGGCGCCGCCGGTGTACTGGTCCACCGGCAACCATTTCTTGGCCAAAGTGGGGTCCACCGGGCCGTCGCCGTAGTGCGGGCTCAGGTAGCGCATCATGTACCAAGACGAGTCCATGAACGTATCCATGGTGTCGGTTTCACGGCGGCCGGGACCACCGCATTTCGGACACTCGGTGTTCACGAAACCTTTGTTGGCGGCCAGCGGCGACTCGCCGGTCGGCTTGAATTCGGCGTCTTGGGGCAACAGCACCGGAAGGTCCTGCTCCCGGACGGGGACCACCCCGCAGGCGTCGCAGTACACAATCGGAATCGGCGTCCCCCAGTACCGTTGGCGTGAGATCAGCCAATCTCGGATGCGGTAGGAGATAGTACGCTTGCCCCAACCCTTTTTCTCGAGATCGTCGGATATGGCCTTGACCCCCTCCTCATTGGTCATCCCTTCGTAGCGTCCCGAGTTGGTCATGAACCCGTCGCCCAAGTAAGCCTCGGACAAATCGGTGCCATCCCAGGAAATAGGGGCGATTACAATGCGGACTGGTAGTTGGTATTTTTTGGCAAACTCGAAGTCCCTGGAATCGTGGGCCGGTACGCCCATAACCGCGCCGGTGCCGTAAGTCATCAGCACGTAGTCGCCGATCAGGATTGGGACTTGCTCGTTGTTGAGGCGGTTAACCGCGTAGCTGCCGGTAAACACCCCGGTCTTCTCTTTGTCTGTGGACATCCGGTCGATTTCAGAGGTCTGGCGGGCCGTCCGAATATATTGCTCGACATCCTGGCGGTGCTCTCCGGTAGTCAACGGGCCGACCAGCGGGTGCTCCGGCGCCAATACGATAAAGGTCACCCCGAAAATCGTGTCTATACGGGTGGTGAAGGTGCGAATTTCTTTTTCGTCCAGCCCTGCCTGGGAAATATCGAACGCGATCTCGACACCTTCGCTCCGGCCGATCCAGTTGTTCTGCATCGTCAGGATTTTCTCGGGCCACTCTTCCAAGCCGCTGAAATCCAAGAGACGGTCGGCGTAGTCGGTAATTTTGAAGAACCACTGCTCCAAGTCGCGGCGGGTGATATCCGTGCCGCAACGTTCGCAGGCGCCGTTTACCACCTGCTCGTTGGCCAACACTGTCTGACACGACGGACACCAAACGACCGGCGCATTGGCCCGGTAGGCCAGCCCGTTCTCGAAGAATTTCAAAAAGAACCACTGGTTCCAGCGGTAGTACTCGGGCAGGCAGCAGATGACCTCGCGGTCCCAGTCGTAAATGGCGCCGATGGAGCGCAACTGCCGCCGCATATTTTCAATGTTGTCCATGGTCCACTCGTAAGGGTGGATTCCACGGCTGATGGCGGCGTTTTCGGCGGGCAACCCGAAGGCGTCGAATCCAATGGGATGCAGCACGTTGTAACCCTGCATGCGGCGGAAGCGAGCGTGACAATCGGCCGGGGCCATGGCGTACCAGTGGCCGATGTGCAGATCGCCTGATGGGTAGGGGTACATGGTCATTTCGTACCATTTGGGCCGTGGATCGTCATCCGCCACTTTATGGAGCCCATCCAGTTCCCAGCGGGCCTGCCATTTCTTATCTATCAGAACAGGGTCATAGCCCAATTCGACCTGTCGGGACCTGGTCGTCATCTACTGTCACCTCGAGTCGGCTGCGCCGTTCAAATATCTTAGCATAGACGTTCGACGAATTCGGAACGTGGGGTTGGATCGTTAGTCCCGTTGGTTGAACCCAGCGCAAACCGTTCGTGGTGAGCTTGTCGAACCATGGCCTCACCGGAGCGACCCTTCGACGGAGCTCAGGGCGAACGGAGGACGCGAAATTACGGCAATGGACGTTAGGGCTATGCGCTGGGCCGATGATTGAATGACACTGAATCAACGCCGCGGTTTCATTGACACAAGGAATCAGGAAACCTAGAATTTTGGTGCCAGGATCACCAACGTCACCTACATCAACCAACAACCCGAACCGGACTGGCCCGGCCTAAATGCTCCATAGACCGGTCCTGCATCGACGAACGAATACCGGAAACAACCTCCACGACCCCGTTATTGGTCCGGCAATCGCCGCAGCCCAAACCAAGGAAGGGGTCGCTCTCCCCTCAGGTCCTCTTCCAGTCGCCAGCAGGCGGTGCGCCGCCCGTAAGGCGTCTGGAGCCCGGAGCAGCTGACCATGGCCTCCAACCGCCGTAGAAGGCCCATCGACGCCATAATCCGGCTGCCACGCCGGCGGGACGTGTCCCCCACAGTTGAGGAATCGGCGCCGCTACGGCGGCCAAGGCGGCTTTTTGGCGTCACCACCATCTTGCTTTCGGGTTTCGCCCTGTTAATCGTGATCGGCGGCGGGCTGCTGACGCTGCCCATAGCCAATGAAGTTGGGGATTTTACCGCCGTTGAAACGGCGTTTTTCACCTCCACCTCGGCAGTGACGGTAACCGGACACACCGTGGTCAGCACTCCCGACTATTGGACGCCCTTTGGCCAAGCCGTAATCTTCTTCCTCATGCTGGTGGGCGGCCTGGGGTTCATGGTGGTCAGCACATTTTTGTTGTTGCTGATCGGCCATCGTTCCACCCTCCAAGAGCGGATCGTGACCCGGGGGCTGATGCGGGACACTATAGGCGTGGAACAGATGCAGGGGCTGCGGCGTATCGGCCTCCAGGTCATCGCCATGGTGTTCTTCGTTTACATATTGGGCGCGATTATCTTTTATTTGCAGATCGACGGAGCGGGCCCGCTCCGGTCGGCTTGGCATTCGGTTTTCCTGTCGGTGTCGTCCTTCAACAACGCTGGGTTCAACATCATCCCGGAGGCGGCCCAAGGCAACGCGGCCAGATTCGTTTCCAATTTCACGGTCTTGATTACGATGACGGTCTTGATGATTCTGGGCGGTCTGGGCTGGGTGTTTTTTGTTGACGTTTGGCGCCGCCGCCGGTTCGTCCGCTTCAGCCTGGACACCAAGCTGGTAATCGTCACCAGCGTCGGGTTGTGGGTCTTGGGCGCCGGCGTCTTGGGATTTGCCGAGTTCACCAACTCGGAAACCATGGGTCCCCTCAGTTGGTCTGAGCGAGGAGTGGGCGCGGTCTTCCAATCGGTAAGCGGGCGCACGGCCGGGTTCAGCATCATCGACTTCAGCCTGGCCGAAGACGTTACCAAAATGACCTTTTCCAGTCTGATGTTCATTGGCGGTGCGGCCGGTTCGGTTGCGGGCGGCATTAAGGTGGTTACGTTCGCGGTAATCGTCGCCGCCGTTGTCTCGTCCTTACGCGGCCGGGCCCATGCAGAGGCCTTCGGCCGGGAAATTCCTCAGTCTCAGCTCCACCGGGCGCTAACCGTGGCCATTCTCGGGATGGGGTTTATCATAATCGCCGTTCCGATTCTGACCACAATCGAGCCCGACATACCCTTCCTGCACCTACTATTCGACATGGTGTCGGCCTTGGGAACGACGGGCGCCACGACAGGGATCGTACCGGGACTCGGGATTGATGGGAAGATCATTTTCATGCTGGCGATGTTCGTTGGCAGGCTCGGTCCGGTGGCCTTGGCCCTGGCGTTGGCACCGAAGCAAGACGAGAGCGAGGTGTACCGTTTTGCACAGGAAAGGGTTAAAATAGGTTGACCCTATAAACGGGGTTCGCTGGGAGGCGTTCGGTGAAGAAACAGGTATGCGTGATTGGCCTGGGACGGTTTGGCTCGATGGTCGCCCAAGAGCTTTACCAGAGCGGCCACGATGTCTTGGCGATAGACATCGATGAGGCTAGGATCCAAGACCAACTGGGGCAGGCCACCTACTCAGTGCGGGCCGACGCCACCAGCGAGTCGGTGTTGAGAGAACTAGACGTGCCCGAATATGACGTTGCAATCGTGGCATTGGGCAGTGACAACATCCAATCCAGCGTACTGGTGACGGTGCTGCTCAAAAGCATGAACGTCCCGTTTATCATCGCTAGGGCGGCCAACGAGTTGCACGGGTCTACCCTCGAGCGAATTGGCGCAGACCGGGTTGTCTACCCCGAGGCCGAGAGCGCCCGGCGTACCGCCCATGTTGGGTTTGACACCGGGGTGATCGACTACATGCCCATCGTCCCCAACTACGGGATCAGCAAGATACGGCCGCCGGAGGAGATGCTGGGCCATACTCTGGAAGAGGCCGGGTTGGCTGGCGCCGGCGACCGGCACGGCATATCCGTGTTGGCCATACGTCGCGGCCGCACCTCTTTCCTGCACCCGGCCAAGGACGAGGAGATCAAGGCCGGCGACGTTTTGATTGTAGCCGCAACCAACGAGCAAATGGGGAAGATGTCGGACATGGCACGAGAGCTTGCTCCGGTTTCGGCCGCACACCGGCATTAGGCCGCATAGCGGCATCAGAAGGGAACTGAGCCGCGTCGCCATTCGAGAGCCTTTATACTCTTTGCCTAATCAACTCCGCGCTTTATTGCCTCGGCCACTACCCAATCCGTCCTAAATGTCGACTACCGTTTTGGCTCCCGAATTGTCATTGTAATAGGGAAAATCGGCTCGTATAATCACGGTGTGGTGGTGGAAAATCGATTTCCAAACGGGCCCGATTCGTTCGTGTGAGTCGTTAAGAAGTAATGCGATTAGACGCAAAACGCATCCTCGTTCCGGTCAACGGAACACCATATAGCGAGCGTACCTTTCGGTTGGCCTGCCAACTGGCCCGTGAGGTCAAGGCCGAGCTACACGCCGTCTATGTCATCGAAGTGCCCCTGGCGTTGTCCCTGGAGGCGGAGATCGCCGAGGACATCAATAAAGGGGAAGAGATACTGGCCAGGATAGAAGCGATCAGCGCCGAGGAAAAGTACAAAGGACTCCAAGCCCGTTTCCTGCGGGCCCGTCAGGCCGGCCCAGCCGTGGTACTGGAAGCGGAAGACCGGTATATGGACCTGCTTATTGTAGGGGTCCCCTACAAACGTAGTTTCGGTTCGTGCATTCTGGGAGCCACGGCGTCGTACATCTTCCACAATTCCTCGTCCCAGGTGATGTTCTGGCGGGAAGAGGCCCCTGCCCCAACATTCCTGCGGGACTAACCTGTGAATATACTGGTATACGGTTGCAACCGGCTCACCGCCAGGCTGGTGCCAGACTTGGCCGGGGAAGATGTGGAGATAACGGTCTTAGGGAAAGAACGGGACTGTTTGAAAAGCGTAGCCTCCCACCCCGGAGTGCAGGTAGTTCTAACCGCCGAGCCTATGATGCAGGACTACCTGCAAGAAGGCGGAATCAGCCACGCCGACGTTTTCTTGGCGATGTCATCCGACGATCACGAAAACGTGTTGGCCGCCCAAATTGCTCAACAGATCTTCAACGTTCCCAAGGTCGTCTGCCACCTAGTCAATCCTCAGCTTCAAGTGCTCTACTCGGCCCTGGGGTTAAACGTGGTGGGGTACTCCTTCGGACTGCTTCAAGACGTCCGGCAGGCCATCGAGAGGTGACCCGAATCGCTGAGGTTCTCAAGGCTCGTGGGGTTTTACTTGAGGTTCTAGATGTACGTCGTAGTCGTTGGGTGTAGCGAAGCGGGCTATCATCTTTCTAAAGCGCTCATCGCCGGTGGCCATGAGGTCGAGGTGATTGAGCGGAACATTGACCGCTACAATCTGCTCACCGAGGAACTGGGCAGCGTCGCGTGGTTGGGCGACGGCACCGACGAAGTTACGCTAAGGAACGCTGGCGTTTCCCGGGCCGATGTTGTGGTCGCTCTCACCGGCGTAGACGCCACCAACCTGGTGGTTTGCCAAATGACCAAGCACATCTTTCAAGTGCCCCGGACCATGGCGTTGATCAAAGACCCTAAAAACGAACCGATATTCACTCAGGCTGGAGTCGATGTCGTGGTCAATTCCATACATCTGGCCTTGGAGGCTTTTGAGGAAGGTGTTCCGGGGCGCCCTCTGATCCACCTCATGAACCTGCGGGTGCCGGGAATGGAGTTGGTCAGTGTTTCCATTCCCGAAGACGCCAACATCGTTGGCAAACGGCTTGGGGAAGTCGAACTGCCGCCCAACAGTTTTATATCCCTGGTGGTCAAAAAGGGTGGCGCGGAGCTCCCGGATAGCCGCTCGGTGGTCGAGTCGGATGACGAATTGATTGCGGTGACTCCCACCGGAGACGAACAGATTCTCTACGACATTCTCACCGGGGTCTAGGCGTGGCCACCACGATCGCGTTTCTGGGCCCTGTGGGAACCTACACCGAGGAAGCCGCGCTGCTCTACGACCCGCGGGCCGACCTACAGCCCTATCCCAGCATCGCTTCGGTGGGGTTGGCCGTGTCGACGGGCGACACCGATGAAGGCGTGGTCCCCATCGAAAACAGCCTGGAAGGCTCGGTTAATTTCACTTTGGACTTGCTGATCGGCCAGTTCGGCCTTTTCATTCGAAAAGAAATCGTGTTGCCGATTGAGCACTACTTGATGGGGAAACCGGGGACCAGGCTGGCGGACGTACAGGTCATCTATTCCCATCCGCAAGCTCTAGCGCAATGCCGGGAGTACCTGGAACAGAACTTCCCCCAAGCCCTGCAGATGGCGTCGCTGAGTACGGTGTCGGCGGTCACGGATGCTCAGGCCAGCCCGGTGCCGGCCGCCGCCATAGCGCCAAAGAGAGCGGCGGAGCTAAACGGCGCCGAGATTATCGCCACTGGAATTCAAGATGTCGCCGCCAACGTGACAAGGTTCGTGGCACTTGGGAATTCCGACCACCCGGCCACCGGCCAAGATAAGACATCCATGTGTCTCACCTTTGCCCAAGACGTGCCCGGTCAGTTATACCAAGTAATGGGAGAGTTCGCCCGGCGCAACATTAATCTGGCCAAGATAGAGTCCCGGCCGACGAGGCAGTCGTTGGGGCAGTACATTTTCTGGATCGATTGCCACGGCCACCGTGAAGACGCCGACATGAAAGAGGCGATAGAAGCGATTTCCAAGGCGGTGAGCAGTATCCGGGTCTTGGGTTCGTATCCTCGGTGGGTTGGCACGACCTGAGCCGATCGGCTGGAAAAACATCGACCCTCCCCTTACGGTACATCTAAGCTTCCACACATCCACACAACACAGGCCTTAGAAGTAATCCGTTTCGAGGAGGGCCGACTAGGTCAGACCCCGTGATGTCTCTCCGCCCGGTGATACGCCGTCGCCGGTGGACATGGCATCTAGAACAGGAGTCCGTTGACCGTCTGAATTAATCGCCTTCTCAAGAATAAGCCGACTCCGCCGTTAAGGATGTCGGTAATTGATCCACGAAGGCGAGCTGCCCCGATCTTTGGTTAATTGTTAAGAACTTATTTAACATATTAACCAAATTTGGTCTTTATGTCAATATTTGTAAAAAACTGGTATTACCAGACACCTTGATATATTGACACGCCTTGGTTTGCGAACACTTGTCGCGCCAGGCCCTCGTCTGCCATCCTCTCGAATTTGTTCAATCCTTGTTGGTCGTAGACCGCCCGTTCCAGATCTCCGACGACCACATATTGAACTTCGTACATACGCAACAGTTCCACCGCCCGGGTAACGTCGGTGGTGTTGTACATCTCGCCGATATGGTTGGCCCGCTCGAAAATGGCGAAGTCGTAGGCCGTACGCTGCTGGATCTGATGCCAGGGCCAGCCCAAAACCGTGGGCAGTCCGGTGTATACGGCGATGCGGGAGCCCCACCGGTACTGCTCCATATGAGCTTCCAGCACCACCGGCGACCCTTGGACGTTATCCTGCAACCAATGAATCGCTTCTTGGTCCCACTTCAACTCGATAGCCTGGTCTCGCTCGGAGTGGACGGCGTTTAGCATGTAGGCTGTTCCGTCCAGGCTGGAAGGCGAATCAGTGAAGCGGTCGGATAATCGAGCCCGACTGCCCAGCGCGGTGTAGATCAGGCTGGACCCGATCAGCACAGCCAAAACGACGACCCAAGCTGTGGACCGCCAGCCCCACTGTCGCCGCAGGAATCCCATGGCCCCCAACTGCCAGAGCATGTAGGCAGCGGCGATGCTCATCAACACCCATACTTCCAAGTAGTACTTGAAGAAGGTGTTCATGCGGCCGATGTCGCCTTCCACCCGGACAAAGTCCACACCGATGCCGATCAATAAGGCCATCACGACTAACACGATGGGGACAACCGCGAAGGGGCGGTCCTCGTCGTGGGATGCTATAAGCCGCCATCCCGCCACGGAGGCCAGCATCAGGAAGACCAGAAGCATCACTGCGTTCCAATAGCCGGCTATCGCCAGGTAGGCTGCTATCAGCAAGCCCAGTCCCAGTGCCGCCCTCAGCCAACGCAACCCTTGAGGCTCGGGGCCGCGGCTCCGGTCCAGCATTCCCGAGATCAGTGACTTCAAGATATCCCTTGACTGCACCAGCAGGAACGTCACCGCGATGAAGATAAACAGGCCGTGCACTCCCAGATATCGGTCCACCGGTGTTCTCCATTTGGAAATGTCCAGTCCGCTATTGAAGGTCTCGTAGGACTGATGGAACGGTAGGAACACTAAAAGGCTGACGGCAAAGACCCCGACCGCGAGGGCCCCAAAGAGCAACATTTTTGAGGGCAAACTGCCCCTGGAGAAATACACCGCCAGACCCAGCAGGCCGAATACCAACACCGCGTAAGAGGGATAGTCCCAGCTATTCACCACCCAGAGAGAGCCCAACGCCACAGCCAACGCGGTCGCGGCCAGGGCCGTCCACAACCGGCCGCCGTCGCGCAGACCTACCACCAAGTTCAGTCCCAGTCCGATCACCAACAGCGTGAACGGGATCACCATCATGTGGGCGTGAAGATCGGCGAACAAGAAAGAGAAGAAGGGGAACTCGGTGATGTGGAACGAAACGTCCGAGGCGCCCGAAATAACGTCCGGGACCCAGAAAGCGATGGGCGAGGGGTCGAAATTCTCCAACGGCGGCAGCATCCGGCTACTGCGCCAGAAATCGAAAGCCGGGAAGGGAGTGCCGTCGACCGCTGTGTACCAAGTCCCTTGGACTATCTGGACTATGCCGTCAAGGTTCCCGATGACAGCGATAAACAACCCGGCCAATAGCCCGGCCGCCACCGGGCTCCAGAGCCAGGGCCGCCACCGGGCGATCAAACCCTGCGCCATTAAGTCCTGGGCCAATAAGTCTTGGGACGCCGGGTTCCCAGACACCGGTGGCAACGCGATTTCGACAGCGGACGTCCCGGTCATGGGAGCCGTGCTGGCACTGCGGCGTTGGCGGACCCCTTCAGTCAGGTTGTAGACCAAGGAGTAAGCGCCGGTTACGGTCAGGGCGAAGAACATTGGCACCGCCATGTTGAACGCGGTAGTCGGCAGCATGCCCGTCACCCGGATGATTCCAGAAATAACGAAGTAGCCCCAGTAGTAGTAGTTCAAGTATCCGCCGGCGAACCATGGGTCGAAGGGCGGGAGGGTGGTGGAGCGGACCACCGCGTTCAAGTATGCCAATTCCATGGGTTTTTCCCCGCCCCGGAAGGGGTGCCACAGGTCGGGGTTGGCGTAGCGCAACGCCACGAACGCCAGGAAGGCCACCAAGAAAAGCACCTCGCCGGTCAGGAATAGCCGCCAATGGGCAGACAAAAAATCCCGAATCTCCCGCCACTTGAAAACCAAGACCGTCGCGGAACAGAGCGCCAGCACCCCCATTCCCAGGTACACGGCCGTGCGGGAAAAGTCGGTCCAGCCCAAAGACACCAGTAGCCAAGCGACGTAGCTGACACCCAAAAGCCCCAAGATTCGGGCCACCACGATGCCTCGGTCGGGCAGGGGCCGGAAGATGAACATGGTCAGCGGGAGCCCCAACAAGTAGATCAACTCCACAACCAACAGCCAGGCCAGTACCGGCACGTCGTTGGTCCAGCCGTCACGGTCAACGATGTCCGAGAAAGTTCCGCCCTCCTGTTGGGCAGCCCGGTCGTTGTCGGACAACAGCAATCCGACGGGCCGGGAAGCGTCAGGTTGGGGCGGCGGCCCAGCCAGTTGGGCCCGGAGGCGGTCTTCGCTAAATTGGCCATCGTTGCGGAACACCAACACACGAGGGTGGTCGTAGCCCACCACGTTGTCGTCGGCGTAGCCCAGTTGCAGACTAACCTTTGACGACTGGCTGGCGAATTCGGGCGTAGGTTGAGCCAGGCCGGCCCGCTCTAGGGCGTCGTCCCGGAACGAGACCCCGGCCAGTTCGGGGTAGGACGTGAACTCTCGTTCCAAGGTATAGCCCAACTCGCCGTTAAAGAGGCGCTGGTAGTAGCCGTTGCTCAGCGGAAACCGCGCCGGGTCTCGTGCCGCGCTGGCGTAGGGTCTGCTGCTGTAGAAGACCAGGTATTCGGACCCGGCGAGGCGCGACGCCAGTTCCTGCATCTTGGCTGCGGTGTCGGTCTCGTACACCGGGTATTGCCAAACGTTGTAGCTGTACAGATTGGGGATGAACTCGTCCCAATGGTTGTCGCTGACGATGGACGACCCTTTTGGGACGTTTTCGTTGATCCACTGGGACGCGTTAACCGCCGGGTGGTCCTCGGCGTATACGCGCTGAAAGGCGATTGAATAGAAGGCGGTCCCGGCCACCACGAACGCACTCACTAAGATGATCGACACCGGAATATAGCGGCCAAAGGAGCGACCGGACCGGGCCAAGCTATCTGCCAGGAACCGGGAGTTATCCCACAGCCAGAAAAGCATCCGAGCGCCCAAGATGATCATCACCGGCATCATCGGGAAGACGTACCGGAGGAACCGCACCTCAAAGCTCTCCAGGAACAAGAAGCTGGGAACGACCCAGGCCAAGAGGAGCAGGTCTGCCCGTCGCGTCTTCTTGTTGGCAAAGACCAGGGCGGCGGTAAAGGGGATTGACAGCCAGGCGACGGTCCCCAGCGGCAACCCCAAGCCCCAGACCGAGGTCTGCCTGATCTGGTACAGGAAGGCCGGCGTGTCGATGTATTGGACGGTGAAGGGCCATAGGCCAGCGTTGCTGGCCATTCGAGTCTGGGCCGTCAGGTCGCCGACAAAAGCGCCGAAGTCCAGAAAAGCATAGGGCGCCGAAACGAAAAAGACGGCCACCGCCACCGCTGCGGCGACCGCAGCATGCCCCAAGATACGCTGCACCAACTCCGGAGTGATGTCACTCCAGCGGCCGTCGACCTCATCCAAGACCCGGTACCAGTAGACCAGTGCCAAGGGCGCCAGCAATGGCAAAACCGTCAATTTGGGCGCTAGGGCCAGTCCCAACATTAGCCCCAACAAAGCTGAGTCCCGGTACCTCTTGCGGTCTACCATCCGCAGCATGGCCCAGAAACTGGCCAGCGTAAAAAAGACGGTGAAGGTCTCGGGCCGGTAGAAGTGGCTGTTCTGGATGTGGATAACGGCCAACGCCGTCAATCCGGCGGCCAGCAGGCCCACCCCTTGGCCGTAAAGCCGTCGGCCCAGCACGAACACCATAAACACGGAGCCGACATCCGCCAGAGCCGACAAAGGCCGTCCAATAAAGCGCATGTCCAACGCATTGAGGTCGGTGAACAGCTCGGCTATCGACCGGAAGAACACCATGACGTAGATGAGGATGCTGCCCAGCGGGAACCAGTGAGGGTTTAGCGGGCTGCGATCAGGATCAAGCAGTGTTCCGATGCCGGGCAGGCCCGATTCGGCGTCGGGCTGGCCGCGGACATAGCCGCAGTCTTGGTGGCCGGGCGCTTCGATTAGCAAGTCGTACATGCACCCGGAGCGCATGTAAATGTCCCGCTCGTCCGGGTGGAAGCCGTTGCCTTGGTCCCAGTCGACGCCGTGTAGGCGCAGTCCAAGGGCCACCACCAAGATCAGCAGCAATAGAAAAAACGGCCAAGAGAGACGGCCGTTCAGGCTGAGGTGCGAAAAGGCCCTAGCGGCCATGTAGGCGGTACTTTGTCAGCATCGGGTTCTTCGAGCGGCGACTTGGCATTATCGGTAACAGTATATTGCTGGCGGGGTCCGATTCCATGAAACGGAAATCCCCCGTCTTCCCATTTTCACGGGATTTCGGGGGATTTCTTCGACCGGGTCTAGGTCTGTCGGGGCACAAACCCCTCTTGTGACTACGAAGCCTGGTTTCGGTCAGATGCCTTTTTCGCTCATTAGCGCCGCTAGGTCGGCGGTGCGGCAGGAGTAACCCCACTCGTTGTCGTACCAGCCCATGATTTTCACCATGCGGTCTGCCATCACGATGGTCGAGAGCGAGTCGAAAATGCAACTGTGAGGATTGCCGCGGAAGTCGGAACTCACCAAAGGTTCGTCGATGTATTCCACAATGCCCTTGAGGTTGGTTTCAGCCGCCTTGCGGAACGCCGCGTTGACGTCGTCGACAGTCACGTCGTGGGCGACCGTGGCGGTGAAATCGGTGATGGAGCCGGTGGCTGTCGGTACGCGGAAGGCCATACCGTGCAATTTGCCGTTAAGCTCCGGCATCACCAGACCGACGGCCCTGGCCGCGCCGGTGCTGGTGGGGATGATGTTCATGGCGGCGGCCCGGGCCCGGCGCAGGTCGCTGTGACGTTGGTCCAAGATCGCTTGGTCGTTGGTGTAGGAATGGATGGTCGACATCAGCCCGTGCTCGATGACGAACTGGTCGTGGAGCACCTTGACCATGGGAGCGAAGCAGTTGGTGGTGCAGGAGGCGTTGGAAACGATGTTGTGCTTGGTGGCGTCGTACAGGTGGTCGTTCACGCCCATTACCAAGGTCAGGTCTTCCCCTCGGGCGGGGGCGGAGATAATCACTTTCTTGGCGCCGCCTTGAAGGTGGCCAGCGGCCTTTTCCGCATCGGTGAAAAAGCCGGTGGATTCGATCACCATATCGACGCCCATCTCGGACCAAGGTATCTGGGCCGGGTCGCGCTCGGAGAAGACCTTGATGCTGCGGCCGTCCACTACCAAGTCCCCGTTTTTGGCTTCCACCTTTCCGGGATAACCCCCGTAGTTGGTGTCGTATTTGAGCAGGTGAGCGTTGGTTTCGGCATCGGTCAAGTCGTTAACGGCCGCCACTTCGACTTTACCGCCGTTACGGGCCTCATTGGCCCGCAGGACCAGTCTGCCGATTCTGCCGAAGCCGTTGATACCGATCCGCGTTACCATATTCGACCTCTGCGATCTTGACTTAATTTCGGTACATCCAAGTCTGAGCTGACGCTATGTTATGTCAAACCCGGAAATTTTGCGGGTTCATGATACCTTTTGTGAACCAGGAAGGAAAGGACAGGGGATACCCATTTTGGTGGGATTCATTGAGCACCACTCCCGTCATCCCGATACGATCGGGATCCTAGAATCGAAGCACTCAGCACCCGGCGGAAATCCCCCCAACCCCCCTTTGCGAAAGTGGGGCTTTGTCTCAAAAGTGTCATTCCGAGGAGTGAAGCGACAAAGAATCTGGGTCGGATTTCCTAGCGTTAGGCTGGGTCCACCGCCCGAGACCCTTCGCTGCTCTCAGGGTGACATGCTCTGACTTGCTTTTGGTGCAAAGCCGAAAGTGGGGCTTTGATGGGTCCCCATATCATGAAAACGACGCTGTGCGTCCTGTGCGTCCTAGTAGCGGCCCAGGTAGTCGAAGGCCGACTGGCCGGAGTATTTGGCGGCGCTGCCCACTTCTTCCTCGATGCGGAGCAGGCGGTTGTACTTGGCCACCCGCTCGGAGCGGGCCGGGGCTCCGGTCTTGATCTGCCGAACGTCCCAGCCGACCGCCAGATCGGCGATGGTGGTGTCTTCGGTCTCGCCGGAGCGGTGGCTCATAACCGCCCCCCAACCAGCGTCTCGGGCCGCCCTGAACGCGTTGTAGGTCTCGGTCAGTGTCCCGATCTGGTTGGGTTTTAGCAGCACGGCGTTGCTGGCTTTCTCGTCGATGCCCCGTTGGATCCGCTGGATATTGGTCACCAGCAGGTCGTCGCCCACCAACTGCACCGACCCGCCAAGGCGTTGGCGCATCGCTATCCAGCCTTCCCAATCGTCCTCGTCCAGGCCGTCCTCAATACTCAGGATAGGGTATTGGCCAGCCCAGCTATCGTAAACATCGATCAACTGGGTAGAGGTCAGGGTGGTGCCTTCCCGCTCCAGAACGTACTTCCCCTGGGATTTGTCGTAAAGCTCGGTGGCGGCCACGTCCAAGCCCACAAACACATCGCCACCGGGCCGGTAGCCGGCGGACTCGATGGCCTTCAGCACCAACTCCAACGCGTCTTTGTTGGAGGGTAGTGACGGGGCAAAGCCGCCCTCGTCGCCCACGTTCAGGTTGTGGCCGCCGGTGCGAAGCAGGGAGCGTAAAGACTGGTAGATTTGGGCCCCGGCCCTCAGCGCCTCGGAGAAGCTAGGCGACCCTACCGGCAGCACCATGAATTCTTGGATATCGGCCGAGTTTGAGGCGTGGCGGCCGCCGTTCAAGATGTTGAACATTGGCACCGGAAGGCTAACCTGGCCACCTGCCGCCAAGTGGCGCCACAAGGAGCCGTTCCGTCCGTTGCCGTTCCGGCCAATGATGGCGGCGGCGCGTGCTACAGCCAGTGAAACGGCAAGGATGGCATTGGCGCCCAGCTTGCTCTTATCGTCGGTGCCATCCAAAGAAATTAACCCTTCGTCGATGGCGCTTTGGTCCAACGGCGACCGGCCGGTTAACCAGGGGGCGATGTTCTCGTTGACGTTAGCCACGGCCTTGAGTACGCCGTTGCCGCCGAAACGGTTGGTGTCTTTGTCCCGGAGTTCCAGCGCTTCGTGGCTGCCGGTGCTGGCGCCCGACGGCACTGCCGCCAGGGCGGTCACGCCGTTGGAGAGGCGGACTTCGGCTTCGACGGTGGGATTTCCCCGAGAGTCCAAGACCTCACGGCCTTGCACCCCTGAGATCGTTACATCCTGGTTGGCGCTGCTCATTCCACCCCACTCTCCCCGGCGTCAGTTACCTAGGGTTTCGTCGGCCGTCGGCGGCTGCAATTGCTTTCTCCACTGCGTCCACCGGACTCGACGCCTGGACGATGGCGCCGTCCATGGGTTTGCCGTCCCCGGTGGTGGTCAACGGCCAGGTCTTGAGTCCAATCACCGGAATGCCGTCACCCAAGGCGTGGCCGATCTCGGAGAGCGTACCGAAGGCGCCACCCACAGCGATTACCGCTTCTCCCGTGTTGACCACGATGACATTTCTAGAGAAACCCATTGTGGTTACGATGGGGATATCGACGTACTTGTTGGCGTCTTTGGTGTCTCGGCCGGGCAAGATGCCGATGGTGGTCCCGCCCTCAGACTTGGCCCCTCGGCAGACGGCTTCCATTATTCCGTTCAGCCCACCGCACACCACTATGACGCCTCGTTTGGCCAGTTCCTTGCCGACGTTTTCCGCCAGCTCGACGTGTTCGTCGTGTAACGGCTTACTGCTGCCGATAACTGAGATTATCATCAGAAAAAGACCTTGCGTGAGAGAAATACAGCCCGATTACAGGGGTTAATTATATCAAGCCTGGTGTCTAACCCCCTAGCCGTGTACTTGACACCGAAACTGGGGTCTGGCCAGATCGAACAAGCAAATGCCAACACGAGTTAGGGGAGTATCGCCTTGCTGGCGGCCTCTATGGTGTCAAGCAACGGAGACGGGTAAACGCCGATCCAGAATACGGCCAGCAACCCTGCCCCCAAGACAGCGATCATCGTCAGCGACGGGGGCCGCCTCAACGCTGGGAAAGTCTGTAGGAGGCCACCGGACTGCTCCGGCGCCGCTGCCGGTTCTGTATCGTGCTCGTCGTGTCCATGTCCGGCGGGGGCCTCGCCCTCGGGGGACTCGATATACATTTGGCGAATGACCTGCAGGTAGTAGTAGAGAGAGACTAGGCTGGTGAAAATCGCCAGCCCTGACAGCCACAAGAACCCTTCATCCGCCACCGCAGTAAACAGGTAGAACTTCATGGCGAATCCAGCGAAGATCGGCAACCCCGCCAGCGAGAACATCCCGACGGCAATGGAAACCGCCAGGAACGGCTGGAACCCGCCCAGCCCGGCCAGGTCGGAGATTTCCTCTTTGCCGGTCATGTTGAAGAACGAAATCAGACCGCCGAAAACGACGAAGTTGGTAACCGAATAGCCGACCAGATATAGCATCACTCCGTTGGACGCCAAGTCCGAGTCAAGTGAGAGAGCTGCGATACCGGCAAGGATGAATCCTCCGTGACCGATACTGGAGTAGGCCATTAGGCGTTTCAGGTTCCGCTGGGCCAACGCCACCAAATTCCCCACCAACATGCTCACCGCCGCGAGCACAGCCAACACCATCTGCCACTGGTCCCAACGGTCCACGGCCGGGACGAAGCCTTCCGCGACTAAACGCAACACCAAGGCGAACGCAGCCGCCTTGGAGCCGATGGCCAAGTAAGCCGTAATCGGGTAAGGGGCGCCCTCGTAGACGTCCGGCGCCCACATGTGAAACGGGACCGCCGCCACTTTGAAACCCAGTCCCACCAAGATGAAGGCCACCCCGACCCACAGTGCTGGGCTCACCTCGGTGGCGCTGGTCAGACCGGCGGCTATAGCCTCGAACTTAGTCACTCCAAGCGTGCTGTAAACCATGCTGATCCCGTAGAGCAGTATGGCCGAGGAAAAAGCGCCGATGATGATGTATTTAAGCCCGCCCTCATTGGACTTGGCCGAGTTCCGGGCATAGGCCGCCAGCACGTAGAGGCTGAAGCTGAGGAGTTCCAAGGCGATGTAGGCGGTTAGCAACTCCCGGGCTTGGGCCATGACGTTCATGCCCAACACCGAGAAGATGACTAAGCCGTAGAACTCGCCTTGGTGTTCCAGGTTGGCCTTTACGAAGTCCATGGAGCTGAGGATGATAAACACCCCGATGCCCATGAAGAGAACCTTGAAGAACAAGGAGAAATCGTCCACCGCCAACAGGCCGTCGTAGAGGGATTCCTGTTCTCCCCAGAGCATGACCAAGGCGACAGCGATGAGGCCCAGCAACCCGGCGATGGCAACCCAGCCTAAATAATTCTTCCTGTCCTCCGGCAAGAAGAGGTCCAAGGCAAAAACCAAGAAAGCCAGGCCCGCCAAGGCGAACTCGGGCGTGAGCAGGTCTAGATTGGCGGTTAGGCTCGGCACTCGCCTCTAACCTCCCTAAATTCCGGGTATGGTGTCGACGCTAACGTTAATCACCCGCATTAATGGCTCCGGCCACACTCCCACGAAAATGATGACTGCCACAAACGCACCGGCCACCGACCGCTCCACCAGACTGGCCTCCCCAAGACCGGACCACCGCACGTCGGGTTCTCCGAAGAAGGTACGCGCCAGCAACCGTAGAATGTAGATCGCAGTCAGTGCCGCTCCGACCACACCCAAAATGGCCAAGGGCAGATAGGTACGGAACGCACCCGTAAAGACCATGAACTCGGCGATGAACCCGCTCAATCCCGGCAGTCCCAGGGAGGTCAGACCCGCGATCACGAAGAAGAAGCTGGTTACCTTCATGCGTTTTGATAGGCCGTTCAACACTGCAATATCACGGATGTGGGTGCGGTCGTAGATGGCGCCGACCAATAGGAACATCAGGGCCGTCATGACTCCATGGGAGAACATCTGCAGTACCGCGCCAGCCACACCGATTCTGTCGAGGGTGGCAATGCCCATCAGAACGTACCCCATATGGCTGACGCTGGAATAGCCAATGATGTACTTCAGGTCCGTCTGGGACATAGCCGAGACGGCGCCGTAGAGGACGTTTACCGTGCCCAAACTGATCAGGACCGGCATCCAGTTGTCGGCGCCCTCCGGCAGCAGGAACATGCCTACTCGAATAATGCCGTAAGCTCCCAACTTCATTAGCACGCCGGCATGCAGCATGCTAACGGCGGTGGGCGCAGCCACGTGCCCGTCGGGCGACCACGTGTGGAAGGGCCAGAGACCGGCCAATACGCCGAATCCCACCATGAACAGTGGGAAGACCAGGGTCTGGAAGGTGCCGTCGAAGCTGCCGTTTTCGGACAGCTCGGCCAACCCTTGAAGAGAGAAAGTAGGAGAGCCGCTCCCGGAGGCCTCTACGTACACGGCCAGAATCGCCACCCACACCAGGATGCTGCCAGCAACCAAATACAGGATCAGCTTCATCGCGCCGTATTCTTTGGTGCGAATGAACGTGGAGAAGGTGCTACTGCTGCCCCAGACCCCAATGAGCAGGTACATAGGCAGCACGGCCAGTTCGTAGAAGAAGAAGAGGAAGAACAGGTCTCGGACCGCGAACACCCCGTAAACTCCGGCGGCCAAGGCCAAAAGCAGGACGAAGAACTCCCGGTTGCGGTAGGTAATGCTCCGGGAAATGAGCACCCCGCCGAGCAGCACGATACCGTTTAGCATGATCAACGGCGCGGAGATGCCGTCGATACCCAGAGAAAAGTTGACGTCAAGCGGTCTGGGCAGCCACTCGTAGGACCGGAGCATCTGGAACCCGCCGGCGTCGTAGTCGTAGCGAGCGAAAATAACCAGCGAGAGCACCAAGGAAATCGCCGCGATGGAAACGGCGAAATACCAGGTGTCCTTCGGCCGGTCGCCGGGCATGAACATCATCAAGCCCGAGCCCGCTAGGGGCACCAGGATCAATAACAGCAGCGCTATGTCGTCGAACTCGTTCAGACGGTCCTAAGCCAAATAAAGATTGCCAACCCGGCCACTCCCAGCACCATGGCCAGGGTGTAGCTGTAGACGTGGCCGGTAACGTGCAACCGCAACGTGACTCCCAGACGACGGACGGAGTCGGCCGGACCGTTCACGCCGATGTCGTTGATCACGGCACGGTCAAAGAAGGCGATAAATGCCGAGAAAACAAATACTGCCCGGTCGATGGTCCATTGGTAGACTTCATCGAAGTAGTACTTGTTTTCCACCACCCGCAATGCGGGGGCGAATCTGGCTCTAATCGGGTCGAGAGAAAAGCTGCGTCGAGCGTAAACCATGAAGGTCAAAGCAAATGCCGCAACGGCCACTACGGCGGAAAGAATGCCAATCCAGTAAGTGAAGTGGAAACCCTCGGCATGTCCGAAGAATAAGAAAGTGCCGAAGCCACCAAAATTCCCAGGCCAGTTGAAACTAATAATCCCGAAGCCCGCAGCCAAGACCGCCAGCAACACCAGTGGCCCGGCCATGGAGAACGGCGCGTCGTGCACGTGCGTCATGGCGTCGGGGAGCCGTCCGAAGAACGTCACGAACAAGGCCCGCCCCATGTAGAGTGCGCTGAGGGCCGCCGTAATCAAAGCAAAGATAATAAAGACCACGTTGCGGTGGTCGTTGACCGCAGTCAAGACCTCGTCCTTACTCCAGAACCCAGCAAGAATCGGCACTCCTCCCAGAGAAAGCGCGCCCACCGCAAACACAAACGCCGTCAACGGCATCACCTTGCGCAGTCCGCCCAGGTTGCCGGTTTCCTGCTCCTCTGTGCTGTGGATCACACTGCCCGCCCCCAAGAACAACAGCGCCTTGGCAAACCCGTGAGCCAGCATATGGAAGATGGCGGCGGTATAGCCAAAGGCCCCCAACGACAACATCATCAGGCCCAGGTGGCTGATGGTGGAATAGGCCAGAATCCGCTTCAGATCGGTCGCCACCAAAGCGATGGTGGAAGCCATCAGCGCCGTCACCAGTCCGACGATTGCCACCATCAGCAGGGGGTCTGCGTCGTAGGCCTCGAACAGCGGGAAAACGCGGGCCACTAAGAACACGCCAGCCACTACCATTGTCGCGGCGTGGATCAGGGCGCTGACCGGGGTCGGGCCCTCCATGGCGTCGGGCAGCCAAACGTGAAACGGCACCTGGGCCGACTTGCCCATCGCGCCCAAAAACAGCAGCACCGCTGCAGCCGTGGCTATACCCTCGCTCATTGCGCCGGTACGTACCGCTTCGAATGCCTCCAGCATGCTGAAGCTGCCCACGTCGCGCCATATGAGGAGGATACCCACAAGCAGGCCCACGTCGCCAATGCGGGTGACGATAAAAGCCTTCTTGGCGGCTTCTCTGGCCGACGGAAGTTCGTGCCAGAAGCCAATAAGCAGGTAAGAGCAGACCCCAACCAATTCCCAGGCCACGTAAAGGAGCAGGAAGTTGTCGGCTACAACGATGGTCAGCATCGAAGCGGCAAAAAGAGCGTGCACCGCGAAGTACCAGCCGAACCGGGGATCTCCCTGCATATAGCCCAAGGAGTAAATCTGGACCATCAGGGCGACGAAGGTGACCAACCCCAGCATGGCAATGGTCAGTGGGTCAACGATTATCCCCCAATTGAGACTCACACTGTCGCCGAGGCCGGGCAGTCCGGCATTGAACCAGCTACGCTCGTAGTGGCAGGTGAGGGCGCCGGTGCTGGGGTCGGTAAAGCAGTTTTCGATAGGAGTCGCGTCCAGCCAGCTACCAAACACGAACCAGAAGACGCCGAACCCCCCGGCGATAGCCAGGATGGACAAGAGAGCGCCCTTTCCCGGAATGAACCGGCCGAAGACCACTATCAGCGGCGCCGCACCGAAGCTCAAAACCGGTATGAGCCAGGCCCACTCCATCAGGCAGCCACCTCTGGAGTGTCGTCGGAGATTAACAACAGAGTTGCTACCATTTCATCAGGTCGATTTCATCCACGTTTATCGTGGAGCGGTTGCGGTACATTCGCAGGATTATGGCCAGAGCCAGGCCCACCTCCGCGGCGGCCACCGTGATGATAAAGATGGCGATAAGCTGGCCGTCAAAGTGAGCAAAACTACCAGCGCCTTCAAGGTGGGAGGCGGCCGCGATCAGGTTGATATTCACAGCGTTCAGCATCAACTCTATGGACATGATGATGAGAACGGCGCTGCGCCGGGCCAGCACTCCATAGAGTCCGATGACGAACAGAGCTGCGCTTAGGAGTTGGAACCAGACAAGGTCAACCACAGCCTAGTTCTCTCCCGGTCCTGAACGGGCGATGATAATGGCGCCGATAAGTGCCACCAGCAGCACCAACGAGGCGATTTCGAAGGGCACCGCCCAAGTTGTGAAAAGCGATTCGGCGATGCCGGTGAACGAGGCGCTATGGGCCTCGGTATCGTCCACCGCGTTGATGACGAACGACGGCGCCAGAACACCCAGCAGTCCTACTGCAGCCAACGCTGCCAAAGGCCACTGTTTGTTGTCGGAAGTCCGGGGATACTCGGCGCTGCGGGTGAGCATGATGGCGAAGACCAAAACGATGATGATGGCTCCGCCATAGATGAGTACCTGGACCAACGCCAGAAACTCGGCGTAAAGAACTAAGTAAATCCCGGCCACGGCAACCAGCGACACCAAGAGTGCCAACGCGGCGTGCACCACGTTGCGGGTCGCGACTACAGCCAGTCCACCTCCGAGGGTGAAAACAGCCAAAATGATAAATAGGAACCAGGCCATACTAGGAACTCACGTCCCAGAGTTCCCCAGAGGCTGTCGGCTCACCATCCCTCAAAGCTCCCCCTTCCTGGCCTCAACCAGCCTGGACGCTTCGGCCGGTGGAAATTCCACCGTCATGGCCTGACCAAAATACGAGCCACCAATCGGCGGCTCTTTATTGAACCTTTACCAGAGTTCTCAGGTCAGGCGGTCCTACCGCCTTCGAAAAATTTTCTTCAACCGGCCCCACAAGCCACCGGGCCTGGCCCGGTGGCGCCGCAAGTAGGCGTTCGTGCAGTCCACGCACGTGCAGTAGGGCGGATGCACCGTGCCCGTGTAGTGCCGTTCGTCCTCGCGCCTAGGCATAAGGGACTAAGTCTCTGCTTCCGACCCGGCGGCAGCCGGTTCAGCGGCGGCTTCCGGTTTGGCCCGCTTGGTGGGAGGGATCCAGTCAGTTTCCTTTTGGAATTTGCTGCCGATTTCCAGCAGCGACGGCAGGTCGACCCGGTCGCCGTTACGGCTGTAGGTGCTCATCTCGTGCTCGTGAGACATCACAATTGCGTCGAAGTTACACACCTCGACACAAATCCCGCATAGTATACACCGGTTCAGATTGATCTCGAAGCTGTCTACTATCTTCCTGCGGGTGCTTTTTCCCTCTTGTTGCAGTGGGTTGTCTTTCATGGTGGCCGACATGCATTGGGTGGGGCAGTGTCGGATGCAGACCATGCAACTGGTGCAATAGGGCTCACCGACTCCCTCATCCCAAGTAAGGGCCGGAAAGCCCATGAACCGTGGCTGCACCGGAGTGGGAGCTTCTTCTCGTTTCAGGAAGTTTCCCGTAGCCGGATATTGCCGCGTGACCGGGTCGCGCAACCCTTTGGCTGTGGACAGCAGGGTAACAATCATCCCTTTAATACTGTTGAACATCAGTCGCCTCCGGTCCGGCCGAGTGCTCGCCTTTCGGCCTGCAACGCCTCTTGGCGGGCTCTAACTTCGGCGACCCGGCTGGCCGGGCCCATCATGCGCCGGTAGATCGCGTAGCCCACCAAGACCAGTCCAGCAACCGACATCAAGGTAAGCGACCAGTCGGGCCAACCATAGAACTGGTAGATGGCGGTCATCACGACGTTCAAGAACGACAGAGGCACGATGACCTTCCAGGCAAAGGCCATCAGTTGGTCGATTCTCAATCGAGGGAACGTACCCCGTATCCAGAAGACCACCATGATCACCAAATAGACTTTGAACAGGAACCAGACGATTCCCCAATCCCCGGAGAGGCCCGGCCCCGACCAGCCGCCGAAGAACAGGATAACGGTGAGGGCGGCGATGGCGAAGGTGTTTATGTACTCCGCCAGGAAGAAGACCGACCAATGGGCGCCGCTGTACTCGACGAATGGGCCGCCGACAATCTCGGATTCGGCGAAGTAGATGTCGAAGGGCGTCCGGCCCACCTCGGCCAATCCGGCAATGAAAAATACAACCAGGCCGAGAGGCATGATCAGAAAGAAGGGATAACTCCCTTGTTGGGCCACGATTTCTCTCAGGTCCAGAGACTGGGCCAGCATCGCGACCGAGACAGCAATCATGATAATAGGAATTTCGTAGCTAACTAGCTGTGCGGCAGCTCGCAGACCGCCCAAGGTTCCGTACTTGTTGGCCGAGCCCCAGCCCGCCAGGACGAGTCCCAAAATGCCCACGACTGAGAAGGCAATAACGTAAAACAGCCCCAATTCCAGGTTTCCAAGCACCGCGCTCTGGGTCCCAGGAATGGTGACCCAGATCATGAACGCGGAAATGACCACGATTAACGGGGCGGCCCAGAAAATGGCCTTCTCCGAGGACGTTGGGATGATGTCCTCTTTCAGGATTAGCTTTAGCGCATCGGCCATCGGTTGCAACAGGCCCATGGGCCCGGTGCGGGTCGGCCCCAACCGCCTTTGCAGACGGCCCAGCGCCTTTCGCTCCAGCCACACCAGCGACAGCACCACGCCGGATAGGGCGGTGAACATGATAAACAGGCCCAGAACGATCCAACCGAAGTCGATGGCGCTGATGGTCAAAGTCAAGTTAGCTGGCATCAGCGGTCTACTTCGCCCATCACAATGTCCAGGGACCCCAGGATCACCACCGCGTCGGCGACCCAGGTGTTGATCAGCATGGGGCGGATGGCCGAAAGATTGCAGAAGGAGGGCGGCCGCAACTTGACGCGGAAGGGCCGGTCGGTGCCGTCGCTGATCAAGTGAACACCGATTTCTCCCCTGGGGTTTTCGGCCCGGACATATACCTCGCCTTCCGGAGGCCGGATGAGACGCCGTCCCAAAGAAGAAGCAACATTTCCTTCCGGCAGTTGCTCCAAGGCCTGTTCGATGATGCGGAGCGACTCGTACATCTCTTGGACCCGCAGGTAATAGCGGTCCCAACAGTCGCCATCCAGACCGATAGGCACGTCAAAATCAAACCGGTCATAGATGGAATAAGGGGCGGATTTCCGTACGTCGTAGTCAACTCCGGACGCTCTAAGGCAGGGTCCGGTAAGTCCGTAATCAATAGCGTCTGCGGCCGATACCGGCGACACGTACTTCAGCCGGGCCAGGAAAATCTCGTTGAAGGTGAGGAGCTTGTCCGACTCTTCCACATCCTCCCGGATTAACGGCAACAACTCCCGCATGCGGTCCACAAAGTCGTCGGGAACGTCCTCTTTGAGGCCGCCCACACGGAAGTAATTGTGCATCATACGGGCACCGGAAACCGCCTCGAAGAGACCTTGAATGCGCTCCCGGCCCCTGAAACAGAACATGGAAGGGGTCATGGCGCCGGCGTCCAACCCCATGGTAGCCACGAACAGCAGGTGACTGGCGATGCGGTTTAGCTCGCAGAGAATAACCCGGATGTACTCAGCCCGTTCCGGGACCTCCAGCCCCATCAGTTTTTCGACGGCGCGGCAATAGACCTGTTCGTTGTTGAAGTTGGCGATGTAGTCCAAACGGTCGAAAAGGGTGGTGATCTGGTGGTACTGCTCGCCCTCGCACAGCTTTTCCGAGCCTCGGTGGAGGTAGCCGATATGGGGCACCAAGTCTACTATCTTCTCGCCGTCGACCCAGAGAACCATGCGAAAGACGCCGTGAGTCGAGGGATGCTGCGGGCCCATATTGAGCAGCATCTCGATGGGTTCGGCGTTGGCTATCGTTTTAGTGGTCGGCTCTGCCATATTAATCCCGATTGCGGGCGGCTCGGTTATGGATGGCCTTACAGGATGACAATCTTGGGCTCATGGGCCGGTTTCACCTCGTTGCTCATCCACAAATCGCCGGTGAAATAGAACCCCGCCTCAATGAGTACCTCGTCCAAGATGCCCATTTCGTCGCAGTCCTCTACGTACCCGGTAACTTGGGCCCGAAGGGATTCCCGGGCCTGATCGGCAGTGTCCCCGAATCCGGTAATATCCAACTCAGGGCAGACAGCCTGAAACGCCGACCCGGCCTTGGATTCCTCGATTTGATAGACGATGCGGTCCTTGGCCTTCGTTTTGGCCGCCCTCGATTTTTTTGCCACTTTCTTAGCCATTTGCTGCCCCACCGGCTACGCTCTACTCCTCGGTGACCGGTTCCAGTTCCGGGTCCGGCTCCTCGAACTGGAGTTCAAGCTCGGTGTCCTCGTCTACTCCCGGAAAACCGGCGGCGGCCAGTGTGTCTTCCAGGCTCTCCGTGCCGTCTTGTGTCTCGATCCACGCCCGCATGACCTGAACCAAATCCTCTTGGGCCGCTTCCAAGGAGTCTCCCTCCCCTTCCAGGCCGAGGCTGTCGACACGGGCCACGAACTTGGTGGAATCCTGCTCCACCCTTGCGTTCAAAATCAGTCGTTCCATTTGCCCACGGGTCCCTAAACTAAAACTCCCGGAACTAAAACTCTTGGTATTCGTAGAACGGGTACTCCTTGCGTCCGGGATACCCTTCGAAACCTTCGTACAACAACAGGGGCGCCAAGTCTGGATGCCCCTCGAATTCTACGCCAAACAAATCATGTGCTTCCCGTTCGTGCCAGTCGGCCGCATGCCAAACCGCCGTAACTGAGGGGACAGTGGGGTTTTCGTAAGGTACGTTGGTCTTCAGGATCAGCGTGCGTTCCGGTTCCAGCGACTGCATGACGTAGACCAATTGGAAGTACTCGGAATAGTCAACACATGTCAGGCACAGCAGCATTTTGGCGGAGATGCGCGGATCGTCTTTGATCAAGCGGCAGGCCGCCAGGGTGTGAACGGGGTCGAGGGTAATCTGGGGCAGATCGCTCAGTGCCCCAGGTTCGGGCTGGAAGTCTTTCAATACCTCCAGCGAAGTTTCCAACAACTCCCGGCCTTGGTCCGTCAGCAGGCTCAAGTCGGGCCCCGTGGGCTCCGTGGTCTCGCTACCGGCCGGAGTTTCTTCCTGAATCTCCGCCTGCGTTTCCGTTCCATTCTCGTTGGTTTTGGTCACTTTTTTGCGGCGTCCGCCATGATCTTTTCCTGCAGTTTCAGGAACCCGTAGAGCAGCGCTTCGGGCCGTGGAGGACAACCAGGCACGTAGACATCCACTGGGACAATGTGGTCCACGCCCATCACCACGGAGTACGAACGGTAGTAAGGGCCGCCGTTGGTGGCGCAGCTACCCATGGCAATCACCCACTTGGGCTCCGGCATCTGTTCGTAGAGCAGGCGAATGGGCTCGGCCATCTTTTTGACCACAGTGCCGGCCACGATCATCACGTCGGATTGACGGGGGGACGGCCAAGTGACGACGCCAAAACGGTCGAAATCGTGGTGGGCCATGTAGGTCGAGATCATCTCGATGGCGCAGCAAGCCAGTCCAAAGCTTAGGGTCCACAAGGACGACTTGCGCGCCATGGCGAATAGCTGGTCGGTAGTGGTGGTGATCACTCCCGGGACTTTATCCCCGACGGTCTGATCAAACAAACTCGGCCCTGGCTGGTTGCCTGGACCAAGGATTATTTCTGCCATTCAAGCACTCCTTTTCGCCAGGCGTAGACGATAGCGAAGCCCAGAACGCCCAAGAACAACAGCATCGCATAGAACGGCAATGAGTTGGACTGGGTGATTTTCTCTTGCATAAAGATGACGGCCCACGGGAACAGGAACACGGCCTCAACGTCGAAAATCAGAAAAAGGATGGCGAAAATGTAGAAGCGGACGTTGATGTTGGACCAGGCATACGGCGCCGGGGGTATCCCGCACTCATAGGTGGTCAGCTTAATCTCCGAGGCGCGGCGGGCGGACAGGAACCGGGAGGCTCCGAACATCCCGCCAATGGCCAAAGCGGCAACGACCGCAGAGATGGCTACTGCGGTCCAGTTCTCGGTGAAGAGGTCAGGGCTAAAGGCCTGAAGGAGCATAAATTGAGGAAGAAATCACACCACCGGACCAGGTAAATTCGGTTCGGTAATAATCAAAATTAGGCACGTAGTACACACCACGAATATATCATTGGGCAGATTCGGGTGTCAACGGAAGCGGAGTTCGGCGAAGCAAGGTTTTGTCGCTTCTGCCATTAACAAGAAAGTACAAGCCCCTTTGCCTCAAAGCTGTCATTCTGAGGAGTGAAGCGACGAAGAGTCTGAGGCCGGGCTCCCTCAAGGCGGAGAGGACCCCATACCCTGCGCACGCAGTTCGCTGGACGAGACGTCCTCCCGGAAAATATCTTCCGGCATTTCGTCGAAAATCAGGGCGAAACCCTGGGGAATCGAAACGTCGGCCAGCGTTTTGTAAGTACCCTGATCCCGGCGACCAGCCACCAAGAACCGTGCGCCACCGGCCCACATGTCCGCTAACGCTTTCAGCATGGGCGTCTCATTGTCCCCGTAATACCTCGGGGCCAACAAGCGGACCGCCGTATCCCAGCCGATGACGAAGGTCCGGCCAGGGAATAGTCCGGCCTTTTTATAGAACGTCTCGGCGGTCGTTAGGACGACCGTTTCGCCCATTTCAAATTGTGCCAATCGGCGAAAAATCTCATCACGTTCCAACGGCGGTTTGTCGACGTTGGTTACCGACAACTCGTAGGCTGGCTGCTCTCCGAGGAGGCCGGCGGCGGCTTTGGCCAGGCCCCGATGGCCCTGATGCACCGGGTTGAATGACCCAGGCAACAGTGCGTTGGGTACCGGGCCTTCCACGATTAGCGGGTCCCCAGGCTGGGCCACCAGCCACCGGGCTTCACCCGAAAGGAGCTGGGTGAGGGGCTCGGGCCTTTCGTCGCGCGCCACGGTCAAGAAATCGCCGCCGGTCAGCCCTAGTTTGATATCCATATCTAAATCCGAGGCCGAGGCCAAGGCAGAAACGATCAGCCGGCTGACTACGTCTTCTTCGCCCGCGCGGTCGCGTAGTCCCTTGTGCAGGTGGAGGGAGTAGGTAAGCGTCGCCTCATCGCTCCAAGTCGCGACGAACGCGCGGTGTTCGCCCCGCTTGGGCCGGTCGGTGGCGATGGTGGCGGCGCAGGCCAGGCCCAGGGCCGGGGAGTCGTCCTCAAGCTGCGTCTTGGCTTTGCGGTAGGCCGCATGCGCCAATTGGCGGGCCGTTTCAGCCGAGGCGGACTGCTTCGGTTCGAACCCCAGAAAACCAGCCATGGACAACCGCCCGTAGGGGACCACGACCTCTAGAATAGTGCGTGACGCCCCGGACACACCCAGAAGCCAGGCGACCGCCTGAGTGCCGGCTCCAGAGACAGCCACCACCGCCTTGTGGGGTGTGTCGTGGATTCGCTGGATCTGAGGCCGTAGGTCTTCCATTCTGAAACCTTTAGATCAGCTGGGCTGTTGCCAGGGGGTGTAATTGATGGTCGCCATGCGCGTTCGGGAGTGCGCCACCTCACCGGTCTGCTTCAGTTCCCACTGCTTCAGCCACTCCTGCGGCATCAGGCTTCGGGCGTCCCGCCACCATAGCGGCTCACTCCGGAGAGGTTCACTCCGGGTACGGGTTGCGCCGTCCAACACGTCGGCCAAGAAGCAGGTCATGTCGCCACCGTCCATGGCGTTAATTACCCGGCAGTCCAAGTAACCCCAGCAGTCGAGGATTAGGGGGCTGCCCGACTCGCCCGCTTCAGATTCGACACCGGCGAGCTTGTCGCGGTCCCGGCCCGACACCAGACCAAAGTCCTTGATCCACTGTAACTGATCGGGCCGGGGAAAATTCAAGGCGAAGGCGCCGCTGCTCAGTATCATCCCGTGACTGTGGTTGGTCTTGTAAATTTGGACCAGCACCCGCGGCTTGTCGGGCACTATGGAGGCGGCGCCGATGGCTACGCAGATTTGGACGTTGGAACGGTCCTGCCAGCGGCTGGTCACCGCCGCGATGGGGGACCACAGGTTGCCCATGATTGGTGCGATTTTGTCGTATTCCATTAATCGTTGATCGTTTTCCATTGCTGGTTCCCGAAATTCAGCTTCGGGCTGTTGGCATGGAGCCAAGTTCGTGGGAGTGTAGCATTAACGCTTGATCGCCGTTCGCCCTGAGGCTGTCGAAGGGCCGATGTGTTGAGGAAGAGGTTCGACCGGCTCACCACGAACGAATCGGTCTTTCCCCAAGGCTCGGTTGGGTTACCAGTCGGGCGAATAGTCCTCGGCGTCGTTGTTAGTCAACCGGCGCTGGGTGTTTCCGTCAGACCCCATAACGAAGATTTCGCCAGCGCCGTAAAGATGAGAAACGAAAGCGATTTGCTTCCCATCCGGCGACCACACCGGGGTCAGGTCGTCCGCCTCGTTGGTGGTTAACCGAAGCTGTCTGGAGCCGTCATCGCGCATGGTGTAGATTTCCGCGTTTTCGTCGCGGCGAGAAACGAACGCGATGGTATCGCTGTCCGGCGACCATTCGGGAGATGAGTCGGCAGAGGGGTGCTGGGTAAGCCGGGTTAGCTCGGTATCGTCCTGCCAACTGGAATTCTTGAGTTTGCTGACAATGTAGATATCCTCGTTACCCTCAGTATTACGCACGAACGCGACATGCTTGCCGTTGGGAGACCACACTGGGTGAGTGTCGTTTTCGGTGGTCAGGTGGACTAGGTTCACGCCCTCGGGATTGCGCAGCCATATGCCCCGCTCGCTCTCGTCGCCCTCCCGGTAGAACGCCAACCAAACCCCGTCAGGGGACCAATCTCCAAGTCCGTCGTCCACCGGCTTGGAAGTCAGCCGAGTCGGCCGGCCGCCTTCGGGGTCCAAGACGTACACCTCGGGATTACCGTCCTGGCTGGAAACGAAGGCCACGCTGTCACCCTCGGGCGACCAACGAGGTGAATGGTCGTCACCGGTGAAGTGGGTAAGGCGGTTTATGACCTCGCCCTTGTTGTCCACCAAGTTTATTTCCAGGTCGCCGGCTTCGTCCGTGACAAAAATCACTTGGTTGCCATCCGGCGACCATGATGGCCCGAAATCCCGGCTGCCATTGTCGGTCAGCGGCGTAACTTCGCCAGACTCTGGGTCGATCGTGAATATCTCGGCATCGCCGTCGACTTCGGACACGAAAAGAATCTGGTCGCCTCCCGAAGAGCCGCAGGCCGCCGCCAACCACAAGAGCCCCATGACAAGTACAAGGGCCAGGATGGGCCGAGGTAAACCAATACCGGTCAATTTAGCCAACTAGCTCACCGGGGCCGGAACTTGGGATATATAGGGAGTCGAGAAGACCGCCACCGCCGCTGTCACTCCTGTCCCTCTTCTTTCGGCCTTTTGGGATTATAGCCAAAAAGGGAGGCCCGATTAATGCCGAATTCACACCTGGATTGACGGAAATCCGGATTGGCGGAGATCTCGAAGCTGGAATATAGATGGGCGTCGATCACTGGGAAGCGGCAGTCCCCGTATGCGAGCTTGACATCCGTTGGAGCCTTTACTAGCATCTGCGCAACTTGACCCAAGAAAACGGCACCGGAGGCACATCGTGAAAGCACTTATTGGCGCTGACCTGATCGACGGCACGGGAGGACCGGTGCTGAAGGACGCGGTCGTTCTTCTAGACGGGGACTGCATCGAAAGTGTGGGAGTTCGCGGCTCGGTAGCTATACCGCCGGGCTCGGAAGAGGTGGACCTGAGCGGGCTTACGCTGCTGCCCGGATTGATCGATGCTCACGACCATTTGGCCAGCAAGAACTACAATCTGCTCAGCCGGTGGGACCTCGAAGAACCGGCATCGCTGGCCCACCTGAAAACGGCCAAGGCCATCGAAGATTCTCTGGCTGCCGGATACACCTGCATCCGCGACGCCGGTGGGTTAGACGCCGGATTTAAACAAGCGGTGGACCAAGGGTTGATACTAGGCCCCAGAATATTGACGGCGGTTTCTATCATCTCTCCCACAGGCGGCATCGGCGACGCGGTCAGCCCGTCCGGCCACCGGAACGCGTTCCGCAACGACCCCATGCGCCCACCTGGTGTGGCCAACGGGCCGGATGCCGTACGCAACATCGTCCGGGAGATGGTCCGGATTGGAGCCGACGTGATCAAGTTCGCCACCACCGGCGGCGCCAGCTCGCGGCAGGGCCACGGCCCCAGGGACGTCGCGTTCGGCCCCGACGAGGTCAAGGCGTTGGTGGACGAAGCCCGATCGCAAGAGAAACTGACCATGTGTCACGCGTTGGGCGGTCCCGGACTGAGAATGTGCATCGAGGCCGGGGTAGGTTCCGTTGAACACGGTTGCTATCTGGCCGAGGACCCAGACCTTTTCCGGATGATGGCCGATAAGAACACCTTCTTCACACCCACCTTCGAGGTCTACGAGTACCACTCTACTATTAGCGCTCCCCACGTCCGGGAACGCTCCACAACACTCATGCAGATCCACCAAGAGAGCCTGCACCAAGCGGTATCCGCAGGAGTGAAGGTGGTGTCCGGCACCGACGCCGGTGGCTTCGTTCACGGGGACAACGCCAGGGAGATCGAATTGATGGTGGAGCGAGGGCTGTCACCAATGCAGGCCATCCAGACCGCCACCGGGTGGGCCGCCGAATGTATCGGAATGGAAAAGAAGATAGGCACCATCGAGAAGGGCAAGCAAGGCGACATTATAGTGATAGACGGTGACCCGCTCTCCAACATCGGAGTGCTGCGAGAAAGGGACCGGATCAAGCTGGTCATGAAGGCGGGAGACGCCCTGATCAACAAGCTGCCCGAGCGCGTGCCCGAACCTGTCGGGGATTAATTATTTCTCTATACCGAAACGCCTTGCCGCAGCTTAGTGGCGATCTTTTCTTGACCGACGGGGGATGGAAACAACTCCGGTGTTTCACGAAGGACTGGAGCTTCCCTACTTCGCTGCGTTCGATCTCTTAAAGACCCCGCAAGGGGAACTCGCCATCCGCGATTACTAACGTGCCTACGCGGAGCTGTCCAAAAAGTTCGGCGTTGGGCTCATTCTGGAGAGTCAGACGTGGCGGGCCAACCGGGATTGGGGGGCGCTGATGGGCTACAGCGCCGAGACCCTTGCCGAAGCAAACCGGAAGGCCGTGGAAATTCTCGAGGAAATTCGCCGCGAGTACCAGACCGATCGGACCCCGGTGGTCATCAGTGCGTGCCTCGGTCCTCGCGGGGACGGTTACGTGCCTGGCCAGACCATGTCCACGCAAGAAGCAGAGACCTATCACTTGGAGCAGATAGAAACCTTGGCCGGAACTTCAGCGGACATGGTCTTTTCTTTGACTATGAATTATGTGGAAGAGGCCAAAGGCATTGCCAGGGCCGCTAGGCGAGCTGGCATGCCCGTTTGTATCTCCTTCACCGTGGAAACGGATGGCAGGCTCCCGACCGGCCAGACCCTAGGGTCTGCGGTAGAGCAGGTGGACGACGAAACGGTGGGCTATCCCGCGTATTACATGATCAACTGCGCTCATCCCACTCATTTCGAGACGGTCCTCACGGCAGAAGAACCGTGGGTGCAACGAATTGTGGGCCTGCGGGCCAACGCCTCTCGCATGAGCCATGCCGAGCTGGATGAGGCCACTGATCTGGACCCTGGCGATCCGTTGGAGTTGGGGCAGCAGTATGCGGAGCTAAAAACCCGGCTAAAGCACCTCAGCGTGTTGGGCGGATGCTGTGGGACCGACCTTCGGCACATCGAACAAATCGCCGCCGTCACAACGCAGCTGTTTCGCGAACCGCTCTGAACAACCGCTGGGGCCGCCAGCGCCTGCCCGTTTCTTGTATCACCGTTTCTTGTATTATTAATCAATGCGTTTCCACGTCCTCACTCTATTTCCCGAGGCGTTCGGGCAGCCTCTGGAATTCAGCATCATTGCGCAAGCCTCACGCAAAGGGCTGATTTCCGTAGAAGTCACCAATATACGCAACTACACCCACGACAACCACAGCACCGCTGATGACTACCAGTTCGGCGGAGGACACGGTATGGTCATGAAGCCGGAGCCGGTGTTTGAAGCCACCGAGGCCGTACTGAGTGGCTACCCCCAAGCCCAGCGGGACGAAATTCCGGTGGTTTTGCTCACCCCACAAGGCGAACCCCTAACTCAAAAGTTGGTGGAGGAATTGTCTCTGGCACCGGCATTGGCCCTCATCTGCGGTCACTACGCTGGGGTGGACGAGCGGGTACCGGAAGGGCTGGCGACCAGGCAAGTAAGCATCGGCGATTTTGTCTTGACCGGTGGGGAGTTGGCGGCCATGGTACTCATCGACTCCGTATCGCGGCTGGTTCCGGGAGTGGTGGGCTCGCCTGAAAGTGTTTCAGAGGATTCCATCACGTCGGGGCTGCTACAACACCCGATTTACACCAGGCCCGCCGAGTACCGGGATATGGAGGTCCCAGAGGTGTTGCGTTCAGGCAACCACAAAGAGATCGATCGCTGGCGACGGAGGGAGTCACTGAAACGCACCCTGGAGCGGCGGCCCGACCTGTTGGAGGCGGTGCGGCTCACCAAAGAGGACCACGATTACCTGGCCAGCCTGGGGTACGAGGGAGATGGCCAAGGCTGATTTCAACTTCCACACGCCAATACGAGTCCGTTGGATGGAGTGCGACGCTCAAGGCATCGTCTTCAACGGGGCCTACACAGGCTACTTGGAGGTGGCGCAAGCCGAGTATTTTCGAAATTTGGGATTTGGCATATACCGCATCGCTCAAATCGGGTACTTCGACTTTGCAGTGGTCAAGACTACTGTCGAGTACAAATCTCCGGCTCGTATCGACGAGATGATCGAAGTCTATGTCCGGGTCTCCAAGTTCGGAAACACCAGCATGACCCTGGAAATGGAAATCTACTACCCTGACAGTGACCGCCTGTTGACCAAGATGGAGGCGGTCTACGTCGGCTACGACGCACCCACCGAGACCACCCGTCGTGTGCCCGATGACATCCGGGAGTTGGTCGGCCAATTCGAACAGACCGGGGAAGTGCTGCCAATCGACCGCTTCCCGGAGCTGGCCAAGGCCCGCGCCTAGCACCAGCGGGACCATGCCAATATTGCGTTGACGAAAATCG
Organism: Dehalococcoidia bacterium; assembly: GCA_965247605.1. Classification (GTDB taxonomy): domain Bacteria; phylum Chloroflexota; class Dehalococcoidia; order Lucifugimonadales; family UBA3495; genus VXOI01. The sequence continues at coordinate 600,305 of CBDFHM010000012.1, forward strand.
TCGTCCTGGCTAGACTGGAGCTAAGACCGACCCCGACCTCGGTCATTTCCGGTCAATTAACGAAAAAGCATATCGAGCTGATTGCGTACCAATGGCCAGACTTTTCGATCTACATATCCACACCACCAAGGGCAGCAGCGACAGCAGCCTGACACCTGAGGATTTGGTGTTGGAGGCCGACCGGCTGGGACTGCGCGGCCTGTGCATTACCGAACACTCCGGGCCCTGGGACCGTCACGAGTTCCAGGAATTTGCCAACCTGCATAGCGTGGTCTTGATTCGCGCTATGGAGGTCGAGACCGACATGGGCCACATGCTGGCCTTCGGACTCGACCGGTACCAGGCGGGTTTCAACAAGGCCACCGAACTGCGCCAAGCGGCCACTGCCGTGGGCGGGTTTGTGATCACGGCCCACCCCTTCCGAGGCGTGCTCAGCGGGGGCGGCCGCCGGGACCGGGCACTGATATACCAATCCGTCCCAGACGAGCTTCCAACTACCCCAGAGGACGCTCTCGAACATCCGGTGTTCAAATTGGCCGACGCGGTAGAGGTCGCCAACGGCGGTACCATAGACCGAGAAAACGACTTCGCCATGAGCGTGGCCGGAATGCTCAACCTACCTCTTACCGGCGGCAGCGACGCCCATTCGGTCCACGGACTGGGCAAGTTCGTCACAGAATTCCACGACGAAGTGACTTCGGAGCAAGAATTCTTGAAGGCCCTGCACTCGCGCAAGTTCCACCCCGTGGTGGGTCTGCGCACCGGGAGCCTCAGGCCCTACTCGTCCTCGGCGGCGTAGCCGCTCGCACCACCGGTATCCAACGCCTGTATCAATGAACCCCGGGGGGAACCACAGGGGTCGAACCCGCGGGGCGTCCGTGCTAAACTCCGAGGGGCGGATTTTCCGGTTAATTACCGAGTAACTTCCTGGGTGTGGATGGGAACGGAGTGTAATGGCTCTACGGCGCCGAGAACTTTCCCCTTTTGATCAGGTCCACGTCGCTCTTGATCTGGAGACCACCGGCCTGGACTCGTCGCGCCACGCCATCCTCGAAGTTGGGGCGGTGCGCTTCCAGGGTGACGAGGTGATCGACACCTACCAGTCGCTAGTCAACCCCAACCAGCAGATACCCGAGTTCATCCAGCGGCTCACCCACATTTCGCCTGCCTTGGTCAAGCGTGCGCCCTTCTTCTCGACCATTTTCAGCGAGTTGGAAGATTTCCTGGGCGCCGACCCCATCATCGGCCACAACGTGCAGTTCGACTTGGGGTTCTTGGCCGCCAACGGCATGCCCCTGAACAATCCTTCCTACGACACTTGGGACCTGGCCTCAGTGTTCATGCCCCGGTCCCGTCAGTACTCATTGAAACATCTGACCACCCACTTCGGCGTGGAGCACCGGGACGCCCACCGGGCTTTGGCCGATGCCATGGCCACCAAGGGGGTGTTTGTCCGGCTGCTCCGTCTAGCCGCGGAGCAGGACGATGGGCTACTGGGTTACATTGCCAACCTGGCGGCACGCAGCCGGTGGTCCATCGGCGACGCGCTGGCGGGGCTGGATGGCGCGGGCGCCGGTACGCCGTCTTCAGTGGGTCTGACCGGGCTGGACTTGGAGCAACTGGCCGTACGGCTGGGTACTCCGGAAAAACGCCGGGCCGACGGATCGCTAGCCGGCCTAGACGAAAACCGAATATCCGGTCTGTTGGGTGCCCAAGGCCCCTTCGCCAAAGTTTTTTCCGGGTTCGAACACCGCCCCGAGCAAGAAGAGATGCTGCGCGGCGTGACCCACGCCATGTATGAAAACACTCACATGGTCGTCGAAGGCGGCACAGGCGTAGGCAAGTCGATGGCCTATCTGCTTCCGGCCGCGCTATTCGCGGTTTCCAAGGGACAGCGAGTGGTTATTTCGACCAACACCATCAACCTCCAAGAACAACTGATGACCAAAGACGTCCCCGCCCTGACTGAGGTCCTGGAAAACTCCGGGCTGTTGCAGCCAGGGGTGCTCAAGGCCGCGTTACTGAAAGGCCGGGCCAACTACCTTTGTCTTCGCCGTTGGAACCTGCTGGCCCGCAGCGATTCCCCCACCGTGGACGATGCCCGCTTGCTGTCCAAGACATCCGTCTGGTTGCAGGACACTGTTTCCGGAGACCGGGGCGAGATCAACCTGGCCGGCCGCGACGCCAGCTCTTGGAGCCATGTCTCTGCCGGTGACAAAGGGTTTTGCCCGGGACTTCGGGACGGCTCTCCCTGTTTCTTGAGGGCGGCCCGGGAACGCGCCGATCAAGCCCACATCATTGTCGTCAACCACGCCCTGTTGCTATCGGATCTGGCCCGAGGCGGAGGGCTCATTCCTGACTATCAGCACCTGATCGTCGACGAGGCCCACAACCTGGAAGCCGAGGCCACCCGCCAACTGGGTTTCCAGGTGTCCCAGGACCGTTTGGATGAGGTCTGGGAGCCCCAACAACGGTTGACCACTCAGGTGCGTGTGGCATTGGGCGCGGAAGGGCTGGCTTCCGCAGTGCGCCAGGACGGCGACGGCGCCGTTTCCGGTGTGGAAACCGAAGGACCCAGACTGAGGCAGACCTGGGCCCGTTTGTGGGCTGCGGTCGAACGGTTCCAGGCCAACCAGAACGACCAGAACGACAGGCAGGACAAGGGCAACAGCTACCCGGGCGACCAGAACCAACTGTTGATTACACCGCAAGTAAGGTCCACTCAGGGATGGGCCGAACTTCGCTTGGCCTGGGAGAACGTTGACGTGGGGCTGCAACAGGCCATCAATACGTTTGGGCGGCTCCACCGTTTCTTGGATTCGACCCAGCTTCCCGCCGCCAACGACCAGCCGGCCCTGGCGATGGAAACAGCCAACTTGATGGACGACATCGAGGCGCTGCGCGGTCAGTTCGAATCGATCCTGGGCAACCCCGACGCTGCCAATATTCATTGGGTCGAAGCCGAACCGTCCCGCAACAACACGTCTCTCCATTCCGCCCCATTGGACATTAGCGCCACGCTTTCGGAACACCTCTTTCAAAAAAAGGACAGCGTGGTTCTGACCAGCGCCACTCTGAGCACCGAGGGCAGCTTCCAGTACTTCAAGGGCCGTGTCGGGGTTGGCGATGAGACCCCCGAGTTGCTGGTCGGTTCGCCGTTCGATTACCAGAAAGCGGCGCAACTGCTGATTCCCGAAGACATGCCTGCACCCTCGTCCGATCGCTACGTCGATAGCGTCGCGCGTATACTGACCGATCTGGGCCGGTCCTTAGAAGGACATACGATGGCCCTATTCACCTCCTACGCGGCGCTGCGGTCGGTGGCGCAAAAGCTGCGGGCCCCTCTCATGGCCGACGGGATTCAGGTCTTGGCCCAGAGCGTCGATGGCTCGGCGCCTCACCTCATGGCCCGGTTTGCCGAGGAGCCCAACAGCGTTCTGTTGGGGACCGCCAGCTTCTGGGAGGGCGTCGACCTTCCGTCGGGGTTGTTAAAGGCGCTGGTCATCACTCGGGTACCGTTCCAGGTACCCACAGATCCCGTGGTCAAGGCTCGGTCAGACCAGTACTCCGACCCCTTTAATGAATACTCCATTCCGCAGGCGGTCCTCCGCTTCCGGCAGGGGATCGGACGGCTCATCCGCAATAAAGAAGACAAAGGAACGATTGTTTTGTTGGACCAACGGATTACCGGTCGGTCCTACGGAAAGTCTTTCCTGCGCTCGACGCCTCCATGCACGTTGACCCCTTGCAACACGGCCACCGTCGGCGCTCTAGCAGCAAAATGGATAGCGGGCCGGGGATAGCGGGTAATGTATAGGAGGCAAATGTGCGGCTAGCCGTCGATCAACCTTTCGATTTGGCCGCCACCCTGGAGAGCGGCCAGGCCCACCGCTGGAAGCGGGATGACGGTTGGTACATCGGGGTAATAAAGCGGGATTTGGTACGCATCAGGCAGACGCCCCAGGCAGTGGAGTTTCAGTGCGCGCCGACTGCCGAAGAGGCCCTGGCTCCCAGATTGGCGGAATACTTCCGGTTGGACGACGACATCGACGCCATCTACGCCGATATCAACCGGGATGAGCGCGTAGCGGCCATGGTAGAGCAATATCCGGGCTTGCGGGTGTTGCGCACCGAACCTTGGGAATGCCTGGTGGCATTTATCTGTTCTGCCAACTCCAACATCCCTCGAATCCACCAGAATATGGAACGGATGTCGGACGAGTTCGGGTCCCAGGTAAGCTTGAATGGCCTGAACGGGCATACACGGCACACCTTCCCAAAGCCCGTGGACCTGGCGGAGGCCGGGGAAATGGAGCTGCGCCGGTTGGGTCTGGGATTCCGGGCGCCTTACGTCTATAAGGCCGCCTTAGCAGTGCTGGAGGGCAGGCTGGACCTGGAGTCGCTGGTGCGGATGCCCTACACCGATGCCAAGGCGGCGCTGATGGAATGCCCGGGCATCGGCTCCAAGATCGCGGACTGTGTCGCGGTGTTTTCCCTGGAGAAGCTCGAAGCGTTTCCGATAGACGTTTGGATACGCCGGGCCCTGGGGGAGTGGTATTTCCCAGATCAAAAAACGCCGCCCGACCCGGTACTGTTGGGATGGGCGCAAGACCACTTCGGACGCTACGGCGGCTACGCCCAGCAATACCTGTTCCACGGTCGACGCCTGCGGGACAGGGGCAAGAAGTCTACTGCGGCAAAGTAAAAATCTACCAACCAGAAGCTTATGGCTGACCGCTGACAGCTATTTACGCAGGCTTGGTAGCCCGGAAGTTTATCCCCACTGTCCCGAAGTTGGCTGCGCTGGACGACTGGGGCGCTCCACTAAAAACTTCCTTACGCCAGGTGATCTCAAAGTCCTGGAAGCCGGCGGCCGCAACGATCGCCTCGAGCTCTACGTCCAGTAGAGCGCCGGCGATTCAACCAGTCCATAGGTCGATGTTCAACTTTGCCTCTTCAGGCACCGGAATGTTCACTAGGATGTCGCCTATTTGAAGCCGGCCTCCGGGCTTGAGTACCCGGAACATTTCGCCAAAGACGGCCATCTTGTCCGGGGAGAGGTTGACGACCCCGTTGGAGATGACGACATCGGCCCAGCCGTCGGGCACCGGCAACGACTCCGAGTGACCCTCCTTGAACTCCACGTTGCTCAGTCCCGACTGGGCGGCCGCGTTTCGGGCCTTTTCCAGCATGGCGGGGGTCATGTCGACACCGATGACCCGACCCTCGGGGCCTACCATCCAGCCAGCGATTTGGCTGTCGATTCCCGCCCCCGAACCTATGTCCACGACTTTCTCGCCAGGACTTAGGACGCCAAGTGAGAAGGGATTGCCGGTCCCGGCAAAGGACTCCAAAGCACCTTCCGACACCCGTTCAAGCCAAGCCTCCTGATACTCCAAAAGGCCTGCAAGATGACGCCCTGTGTGGAAGTGAAATCCCTTGTCAGGGTTGGTGGCGACTTCAGCGTACTCTTTGCTGATCTCCCGCCGCAGCACATCCCGGTCCACGTCTACGACACCGATGCCTGCGTTTCCTTTCTCCTGTGCCATAACCCTCTCCCTAATTCGGTACCAGATTAACCGCAATCTTGGCGGGGATATTTTATCCGGGTGTCCTCAAATATTCTACCGATAAACCAGGAAACCGACAGCTGATAGCTGAGCGCTGAATGCTGACGGCTACCCCAGCGTCAGCACCAGCTTGCCAAAAAAGCTGGTAGCCTCCATCGTTTGGTGGGCGGCGGCGGCTTCCGAAAGCGGGAAGGTGCGGTCGACCACTGGACGAACAGCGCCCCGGTTTAGCATCTCCACAATCTCCCGCATGTCTTCTTTGGTCCCCATGTAAACGCCGTAAATCTCTTTTTGCTGGCTGAACAATAGCCCCAGATGTAGCTCTGTTCGAAGCCCGGTGGTAGCGCCGCAGATGCCGTACCGGCCGCCCGTTCGCAAAGAAGCAAATGCCGGACCGAAGAAGTCGGCGCCCACATGGTCCACCACACAATCCACCCCGGCGCCGCCGGTCAACTCCCGGACCCGTTCCCGTATATCCTCTTCTTTGTAGTTGATTACCTCGTCAGCCCCGAGTTCCTTGGCTTTGGCCGCTTTCTCCGGAGTGCTGGTGGTGGCAATGATCCGGGCGCCGATGACATCTCGGGCCACCTGGATGGCCGCCGTGCCCACGCCCGCCGAGGCGGAAAGCACCAGTACCGTCTGCCAGGGTTTTAGCTGCAAACGCCGCACCAGCATGTTCCAAACCGGCAGGTAGGTTGTTGGCATCGCAGCCGCCTGCTCGTAGGTAACATTGTCCGCAATAAGGTGGGCGTTGGCTGCCGGGATGGACAGAAACTCAGCGTAGCTACCGTCCAACGCACTACCCAGGAACTGAGAGCGACGGCACTGGTCGTCCTGCCCGGCCAAGCATGGACCGCATTGCTGGCAACTCAGCCTGGGGTTGACCACCACCCGGTCGCCTGCTTTGAAGCCATTGACTCCCGGGCCGACATCCACGATCTCCCCGGCGCAGTCGCCACCAAGTATCAACGGCGGAGGAAACTCCCGCTGCAGACCCCGCCCGCCTTCCCTGGTGTAGAGGTCCAGGCGGTTGAGCGCCGTGGCCCGCACCCGCAGCTTGACCTCTCCGGGCTGCACCACGGGGTCTGGGCGTTCACCAAGGGTCAAGACCTCGGGGCCGCCGTGGGCTTCGATGTACACTGCTTGCATTGAGTTCGGTCTCCTAGAAGAGGGGTCGGATACCAGCGGTCAGCTTTCAGCAATCAGCCGTCAGCTAGTGGCTGACGGCTGTAATTCCGGCTGGTGGATTTCAGAGTGCCGGCCTCAGGGTCTGCGACCATAGTAGCAGTCGTCGCAGAGGAAGACGATGGCCAGAGCGTCCTCGTGGCTGCCGATGCGGCCGCACTGAGGCACGGGCGCGTCCTGGCTCCACGGTTGGTGAAACTTGCCGCCGCACATTTGGCAGTAGGTTTCGTGAAAACCGTCTAGGGCTTCGCCGCAGATTACGCAGGTCTCTTGCTCGTTTTGCTCTGTCGGTTGTTCTGTCATCGAATCCTTAAGGCCTTCGGGTCTCAATAGGTCGGTTCCGATCTAGGTAGTCTGGCTGACAGCCTGATGGCTGGCTATCCAATCGCGGGCCATCCCCCGCTCATCGTCCACTGTCTCTACCAGCCCGTCCAACCGGGAGTCGAGCAACCGGGCAAGCAGTTCCCCAACTTCGGGCCCCTGGGTCACTCCCATGGCCAGCAGGTCTTCTCCGGTAAGCCTTGGCGACACAGAGCGGAATTCGGCAATGTACCGGTCCAATCCCTGGCGAATTCTGGGGTCGTCGGTCAATATCGCAACCGCGCCAACTGCTTCCGGGTCGACCCCATCCAGCAAGGCGACCAGCTTGGAAGCAGTCGAAACAGTCTTTTTGAGACTACGTTCGCTTTCCCTCAGCCAAATCGTATCACGTACCAGCTTGGCCCGCTGTTTCGGCAATTTGAGGCGGCGGATGAATGCTTCACCTTCGACCTGGGACAGCGGGTAGACCAAAGCGGCAAGATAGCTGCCAGGTCCGGCGTTTGGAGCGGCGCTGATTCGCGCGATTGCGTCCGATCGCGTCAACCCGGGATTGATCTTGGCAAGAATACCAAGTTCGACCGCTCTGACCAAGGCATCGCCGGGGTGGGCCTCGTCCAGAATTCGGTCCAGTTCGTGCCGCCAGCGGTCTCCGCTTACCGTGGCCATGGCGCCGGAAGCCAGGGCATCGCGCAGGTCGTCGAAGGTCGAATCTTCCAAGCTGAATCCCAAGCGCTGCTCGTAGCGAACTGCCCGCAGCATCCTGGTCGGATCGTCAATGAAGCTGGCGGGGTGCAAGGCGCGAAGAATACTGCGGCCGATATCGTCCACACCGCCGTGAGGATCAAGAATGCCGGATTGAGTCGCGGAAAGCGGAAGGGCTATCGCGTTGATCGAGAAATCCCGACGGGCTAGGTCGTCGATGATTGTCCCGGGAGAGACCTTGGGGAGCGCTCCGGGGCGGAGATAGACCTCTTTTCGGGCCGTAACCAAGTCTACTTGGTCTCCAGACAATTTCACCGTAGCGGTGCCGAACCGCCGGTGGGTCGTTAACTTCCCTCCCAGTTCTTCGGCCAAATCCGCAGCCAGCGCCGTCGCGTCCCCCTCGACGGAAACGTCCAGGTCTCGCAGAGGAACACCGAGCAGGAGGTCGCGTACCGGTCCACCGACCAAGTAACAAAGGAGGCCGTCGCCGGCTGACCGTTGCCGTAGCGACTCGAAAACGGCGAGGCGGCCACCGCTAAGCCATTTGGACACCTGCTCAAAAGTATGTAGGTTATTACGAGAGTTGGGCGTAAAAGACATCCTAATCCAGACGGTAACCGGGGCAGCCCGCAGGCTAAAAATTATAACATAGGCCTGGTCGAAGCCTCAGATATCGCCGGTGCGTTCAGTCACAGGAATTAGCGAACAATAGCCGTAACCGCATGCCTGGAATGCTTTGACAAGGTAAGCGGGTACCGATACAATCCAAACCAGCGGCCCCTTGTTACCGGGGCCAACTAATCGCCAGCAGGAGGCAGACATGGCCGAGGCTGAGTTCACTACCTACTACGACTTCCGTTGACCCTTTGTATACAATGCCGCCGTGTGGCTGGCAAAGGTCCGAGAGGCTACAGGGTCCGACGTAGAAGTCGATTGGCAACCCTTCTCCCTAGCCCAGGTCAATAGCGACAAGGAAAACGACATTAAGCTATGGGACCAACCCGAGGCCAAAGACGGCTCAGACTTTACTTTCCTAGCCCACAAGAGCGGGCTGGCCGCCAAGCGACAAGGGAAAGAGGCCTTCGAGTCTTTCTTCATTACCCTGCTGCGCGCCAGGCATGAAGACAAAAAAGACCTCGACGACCCTGCGGTGATGGAAGAAGCTGCCACCAAAGCCGGGTTGGACATGGCCCGCTTCCGCGAAGACGCTGCCGATCCCGATCTACTACGTGAGATATGCGAAAGCCATACGAAGGCCGTGGAAGAGTACGGCGCTTTCGGAGTGCCCACCTTCGTATTTGACAGTGGGAACGCCGCCTTCCTGAAGATGTTCATTCCTCCGGATGATCAGGCTGCGGAAATATATGAGGGCCTCACCAAGACGATGAGCCAGTTCGCCCACGTTGGCGAGATCAAGCGGCCTCAACCACCGTGGCCCCATGGGGTTATCTAGAGTATCCACTACCATTGGTCAGCTGGAATCGCTGCTGGGGTTCCGATTTAGGGACCCCAGCCTCTTTCAGCGGGCCCTCAACCATCGCTCTTTTTGCAACGAGCAGGGCTTGGATGACACCGAGTCCTATGAGCGGCTGGAATTCCTTGGCGACGCTGTTTTAGAACTGACCGTTTCTGAGGAGTTGCACCGGAGGTTCCCGGACTTCCTGGAAGGCCGTCTGACCAAGACCCGTTCAGCCTTGGTGAAAGGCGAAACCCTGGCCAAAGTCGCCCGCAGTTTGGGCTTGGGCTCTTTACTGTTGGTGGGAAGGGGTGTCGATTCCACAGGTGGCCGCGAACAAGAGTCTGTGTTGGCAGCGGCGTTCGAGGCAGTGGTGGCGGCGGTATACCTTGACCAAGGGTTGGACCGGGCCCGCGAGTTTGTCTTGGGGGTAATGTCGGACCACTTGTCTGAAGCGGCCCGCGAAGGAACTCCTCCCGAAAACCCCAAATCCCGCCTCCAAGAACACCTCCAATCCCAAGGAACACAGACTCCCAAGTACCGGCTGGCCGGTAGCGAAGGGCCGGACCACGGACCGGTCTTCACCGTCGAGGTGTTGGTGGACGACGAAGTGATTGGAATAGGCCGAGGCGGCAAGAAATCGGAGGCGGAAGCCCAAGCAGCTCGAGCGGCCCTGGAATTCTTGAACTTGGGCGCCTAACCTGTCCAGTGAGTACTGATCCTACCTACGCCCCATAACCCGAATAGCACCTTTTAGCGACTAGTTGGCAGATGTTACGACTGTTCAAGCGCAACCGCCAAAACGAAATCAAGCACACCGAAGATGCGGTGAAAGCCAGCCGCGACCGGTGGTTCGGTCGCATTTTGGGCATCCTGCGCTCGTCCCGGCTCGACGATTCGGTGTGGGACGAGTTGGAGGAGATACTTATCTCTTCTGACGTGGGCGTCGATGCTTCGTTACGTATCGTCGAGGAGCTTAAAGAACGCGTCAAGCGGGACGGGATGGAATCTCCGGAGCTGGTCTTCGAGTCGCTAAAGGAGTCCTTGGTCGCCGACCTGGATACCGAAGACGCCGAATCTCTCTGGCGCGACGATATTGAGCAAGAAGGGCCGTATGTAATACTGATGGTCGGGGTCAACGGTGCCGGAAAAACGACCAGTATCGGCAAACTCGCCCACCATTTCACCCAATCGGGCAAAAAGGTGATCCTGGGCGCGGCCGACACCTTCAGGGCCGCCGCCGCCGAACAACTGGAAATCCTAGGGAAGCAAGTGGGCGTAGATGTAATTAGTCATGCGCCCGGCGCAGACCCAGGAGCCGTGGCCTACGATACCTACCAGGCGGGCCGGGCCCGGGGGGCCGATGTCCTGATAATCGACACGGCCGGACGTCTTCACACCAAGTCGAACTTGATGGAGGAGTTGCGTAAGATTCACCGGGTATTGAGACGCCTGGACCCTCAAGCCCCGCACCAAGTGATTCTGACCCTAGACGCGACTACCGGCCATAATGGGCTAGCCCAAGCCAAGTCTTTCAAGGAAGCGGTTGATTGCTCGGGGATTTTCCTGGCGAAATTGGACGGCACCGCGAGGGGCGGAATCGTTCTTGCCATCAAACAAGAGCTCGAGGTCCCTATCCTCTTCATCGGCACCGGAGAGAGCATGGAAGACATGGCGGCCTTCGACACTCGAGATTTCGTGGACTCACTCCTGTCCCCTGTTTCTTAGACGCCTTTCCCACCCCACTCCCGATCCGCAAGGGCTCTTTCCCACCGGTTAATCAATCGTGTAATCAACCGGGTAATCAATGGTCGACGCATTAAGCTGGTTCCTGGCCGTTGAGGTCTTGGGACTATTGGTTCTATCGGTGACCTTCGTTCTCTTTCGTCAACTACCCGACCGCGGCTACACCCTGGCCAAGCCTGCCTCACTGGTCCTATTTTCCTACGTGTTGTGGATCTTGGGCCTCACCCAAGTTGTTCCCAACACCAGGCTAACCGTCATCGTAATTCTCTTGTTGGGGGCGGTGGTGGGAGCACTGGTTGCGCGAAAGGTGGCCGGCGAGCTCAAGACCTTCGTCAAAGAAAACTGGCGTCTTATCGTGGCGGCCGAAGTGATCTTCATCGGGTTCTTTCTCCTGTGGATGGGCATTGTTTCAGAGGCGCCAGCCATCAACCACACGGAAAAGCCGATGGACTTCGGCTTCATGAACGCGGTTTTGCAGAGCCGGTTCTTTCCTCCGGAAGACCCCTGGCTTTCCGGAAACTCCATAAGCTACTACTATTTCGGCCACTTCATGATGGCCTTCGTGACCCAGGTTACGGGGGTGGCCTCCAGTGTCGGCTACAACCTGGGGGTGGCTTTGATACCCGCGTTGGCCGCCATGGGCGCCTTCGGCCTCGTCTACAACTTGGTGCGGCTATCGGGCGGCAGCGTCAGGGCGGGACTGGTGTTCGGAGGGGCAGCGCCGCTATTGGTGATTCTGGCCGGTAACCTGGAAGGCGCTCTCGAGTTCGTCAAAACCCTTGGCTGGGGCGGGGACGGCTTCTGGGCCTGGGTGGGCATCAAGGGGTTGGAAGGCGAGGCCGTGGCAGCCTCCGGCGGGTTCCCCGACCAGTTCTGGTGGTGGTTCCGGGCCAGCAGGGTAATCGACACGTTGGTGGACGGACAAAGTCTCGACTACACAATAACCGAGTTTCCAGTGTTCAGTTTCATCCTGGGGGACCTTCACCCCCACGTGTTGAACCTGCCTTTCGTCATCTTGGGAATCAGTGTAATCCTCAACGTTTACCGGTCACCGGTCCGGCTCGGAGCGATGTGGCTGCGCCAACACGCCTGGCAGGCCCTGATCATTGGTCTGATTATCGGTTCGCTGGCGTTTATCAACACCTGGGACCTGCCAACCATGGCCGCGCTGCTGGCGGTTGCCATGCTGCTGAAGTCTTACGGGGACCACGGCGGCGACTTACGTCAGGCTGCGGTAAGCACGGCGGTGGTGTTCATGCCGGTGTTTGCTGTGGCCGTTGTTGCGTTTGCGCCCTTCTACTTCGATCTGAACGGCCAAGCCTCCGGAGTGCTGCCGCTACAGGACGTGGCCACCAGGCCGTTCCTGTTGTTTATCGGCATGGGCCTATTCATCGTGTTGGCGCTGGCCTTCATCGGACGGCAGCTATTCGGACTATCACGCCCGTCCCAAGCCGACGCCCCGGCGGCCATCGTAGTCATGGCGGTTGTGCTGACACCGGTCCTGCTGTGGGGAGTGGCCGCCTTCTTGGTCACTCTATTCACTGACGGGTTTGGCGCCGCCTTCGACGAAATTGGCCGGCGTTCGATCCTGGTGGCGCCCGGAATTTTGATTGTGGGGGCGGCCGGTTTCAGCGCCGCTCGGCGGGCTCGGTTGGGATTGGAGCCAACGGCCGCCTTTGTGCTGGTGCTGGCCGGTCTGGGGTTTTACCTGTTGGTCGGCACCGAGCTTTTCTATATCGTTGACTCCTTCGGCGGCGAATTTCGCCGGATGAATACCGTATTCAAGTCCTACTACCAGGTATGGCTGCTACTCGGAATCACCGCCACTTATTCCCTCTACTACCTGTGGTCGCACCGGGAAGTCGCAATACGCAAGCTGAGCTTGGGCCCGATTCAAGTCACACCCAGATTGGGCAACATCGCGTTCCGCACCGGCAAGTATTTGGGAGCGGGCGGGGTCGCCATCTTGTTGATCGCTTCTTTCTATTACTCAGTGGGGGCTGCGCTGGAACGGACCGGGGTCTTGAACTCGGGCCACACTGTGGACGACAACACCTTGGACGGTCTGGCCTTCGTCCAGAGCTCGACGCCCGGGGAATATGCCGCGATTGAATGGCTGCGGGACGAGGCGCCGTGGGGCCGCATCGTGGAAGCGGTTGGCGACGATTATTCCGAATACGGACGCATCTCTTCCAGCACCGGCCTGCCAACGGTTCTGGGTTGGAAGGGGCACGAGCTCCAGTGGCGCGGCTCCTTCGCGTCGTTCGAAGGGCGGGAAGAAGCGGTCCGGGAGATTTATACCAGCGGCGACCCCGACATCGTACACCGGTTGATGGAAACCTACGACGTAAGGTACGTTTACTTGGGCCACCGGGAGCAGAGGAATTACGGAGTATCGGATCTGACGCAGTTCAGCGGCTTCCTTAAAACCGCCTTCCAACAGGACGGCGTAATAGTCTACGAGATGATACCGGGACCTCTCGTCAATCAAGAGAGCAATGATTAATCAAGATGGGGCACGAGTCAGCAGGATTGGCTTGCCAAGCCCCCTGAGTCCCCTGAGTCCCGTGAGTCCCGTGAGTCCCCTAATGATGTTTGGCCGGCTATTGACCGGTCGCAAGTTCGGTCGGCTGGAAGCGGGCTTTCTCTTGATCGTCGCCGTGGCTCTGGGCATGCGCCTCTGGGAATTGGGCAGCCGCACAATTCACTACGACGAGGCCATTCACATCCATTTCGCCTGGCGCTTGGTCAACAGTGACGGAGCATTCTTGGGGTGGCCTTGGGTCTTTGGGAGAGACTTCCTCCATTCTGCCTGGATGCACGGTCCCTTCCAGGTGGAGTTGACCGCGTTTATTTTCCGAGTCTTCGGGGACACCGAAGTAACGGCCCGGCTGGGCTACGCTCTTTTCGGCACCGCGCTGGTGTCCTTGCCCTATTTCCTGAGGGACTACCTGGGGCGAAGCGGAGCGATTCTAGCGGCAGTGATGCTGGCCCTGTCCCCATCCCTGCTCTATTTCAGCCGGTTCGGCCGCAACGACATCATCATGGTTTTCTTCGCGTCGGCGCTGTTGATATTGATGTGGCGGTACCTGCAAGAAGGCCGGCGGAGCTACCTCTACCTCTCCTCCGCTGTCCTAGCGTTGATGTTCGCCACCAAAGAGACCGCTTACTTGGTGGTAGCCGTTTTCGGCCTGTTAATGTTCATTCTTGCTTTGCCTGACATCATTCCCTGGTTGCTAGGACGGGTCAGGCTGGCCAGAGAGGGCACGCCGGCGGCGTTTTTGCTCCTGTTGGTTACATTAACCATTCCTCAATGGGTAGCAATTGTAGGGTTGTTCCAGGGAGCCCTGGGATTGACCTTGGCCAATCCCGACCCCAATACCGGCCAGAACGTTCCCAACGCGGACGGAAGCGAAGGTTTGGTCGGTGCCCCCGCGTGGGCCGGGAGAACCTTATTGCTTCCGGTGACGGACCTGCCGTGGGGCGCACACGCCGCTGTGATCGCCGTGGGGCTCGGCGTACTCATCTGGCTGGCGCGCCGGAAAGGCCTCGACGTTAGCCGCGTCTTAGGCATGGTGGGCGCTCCGCTATTGGCGACGGCGGCCTCTGCGCTGCTGCTGTTCCGCCCCATGTCCCAGTCAATATCCTCTGGAGGCGTGCCGGTGGCCGACCTAGCGGTGTCGGCCTTCCTTCTGGTCACTGCGGTCGGAGTGCTGGCCTACCACCGGCGCCGGTGGCAAATTGCTGCTTTGCTGTTGTTCGTCCCGGTTCTCGTTACCGCGCTCTATTCGATATTGTTCACTCCCGTCGTGGATGTGCAGGCCGTAGTGGACGCTATCCTCCCCTCCAGATTGACCATTGGTACGGGAGGTAATGCAGTTCCGGCAAACTATGTCGTAGCTTTGGTGTTGTTGATTGGTTCGCTGATCGCGTCGGTCGTGGTGGGCGTACGGTGGATGGGCGGAGCCTGGCTGGTCTGCGCCGGTATCTTCTACCTCATATGGGCCGCGCTCTACACCACGTTGTTCACCAACATGGCCGGGTTGTTTAGCGGGTCGTGGCAGGGAATGGGCTACTGGATCGCGCAGCAAGATGTGGCCCGCGGCAACCAGCCTTGGTATTACTACTTCATTGGACTGTCTGTTTACGAACTGTTGCCGGTGGTATTTGGAGTTGTGGCGGCGGTCTATTTCGTTAAGAAGGGAGACATTCTCGGATTGGCCCTGGCGTTTTGGGCTGGCTTGTCGTTCCTGGCATATACCGTCGCCAGCGAGAAGATGCCCTGGCTGTTGGTCAACATGACCGTACCTTTCATATTTTTGGCCGCCAAGTTCCTGGGAGAGTTGGCGGACCGGGTCCGCTGGCGTGAAGCCGCCCAAAAGGGTGCAGTGGCGTTGCTCTTTCTGGCGCCGCTTTCGGTCGTAGGCGGGGTCAACTTGTTGTTTACTTTTGTGGACCGGGATGGAGGTTTCTCTGCCGGGCATTGGGCCATGCTGGCCGCCACCGCCATATTGGTGGCGGCCGCAGCTATTTTGATGCGGACGGTCCCAGCAGGCCGCGGCGCCCCCATTGTCGCTATGGGTCTGGCAATCCTGTTGTTGGGTTTCGGGACCTGGGGCGCCGTCCGGGCTGGCTACACTTTTGACGACTCCAACAAAGAGTTACTGGTTTACGCTCAAGGTAGCGCCGACCTAGTCGAGACCTTCAGAGACTTGGACCGGCAGGTGTTATCGGTGAGCGGCCCCGAAGAGATAGTCCAGGTGGACTACGATATTTGGTACCCCTTCGTCTGGTACGTCCGAGACCATGACCGCGACGGCCGGTTGCGTTTTTCCTGCTTCAAGTCGGAGGGTGAATCAGGTTGGAACGATAGCTGCAAAAGCCTGGATGGCGAAAATGCTGGCGAAAATGCGGATGGAACACCCGAAGACCGGACTAGCGGCCTCTCGGCGGTCCTGGTGGCGTCCCCCCATGTCGATGCAGGAACCGGAGCCTTGGACGAGTTTCAAAAATCGGACCGTCTGGACAACCTGCTTTGGTTTCCCGAGTCTTACCGTAGGCCCGATGAGAACCGCCCTGCGGAGGGGTTTGGCGAAGAGATTAGGAAAGACTTTCGGTATTTCAAGGACACTCTGACCAGCAAAGACGCCTGGCAAACCGCCTTGGATTATTTGCTGTTCCGAAATCTGGACGATCCGTGGTTTAATTCAGAATTCTATAGCTTCCGGCGTTGACCGGCATATGCCATCACCTAAGCGGCGGTGGGCTTACACTGAGACCCGCTTGCCGAGACCTGTTTGCCGGCCCAGATGGACCGTTTTCGGTATACTGGAACAACGCATCACAACCCGAAAAGTGAATCCGCCCCATGTCCGCGCCGGTCGGCCAGGCCCGACCACCGGCGCCTTGTATGGCGATTCCATGGATTCTCGGTGTTGCGGACGTTGGGACTCATTTAGTTGTTTTTCAATAAATGGCAGGTCTGGGTTGGCATAGGGGTCAGCGTTGGACTCCTGCTCATCTTGATTTATCAGGTGAACCTGGGTGAGCTAAAGGACGCCCTGGCCGACGCCAACTATACCTATCTTGCACCCGCCGTGGTCCTATACTTCGGGGCGGTCCTGTTTCGCACCATACGGTGGCGCTACCTGCTGCTGCCGCTGCGTGAGTTCTCGGTGAGGCGGTTGTACCCGGTGGTAATCATTGGGTACATGGCCAATAATCTCCTGCCGGTGCGTCTCGGCGAGGTGGTACGGGCCTATTACCTGGCCCGCCAGGAGAACTTTAGCACTGGATCGGCGTTGGGGACAATTGCCGTAGAGCGTTTATTCGACGGCATAACAATACTTGCCTTTGCGGCGATTTCGGCCCCTTGGTTGCTGTTCCTGGGCGAGTTCGAAGGGGCTGCCAACGTATCCCGCACCACCGTTATCACGTTAACTGTCTTGGCCGTCGCCGCGTTCGGCGGTTTCCTGGCCTTCTTCACGTTGCTCGCGGGAAAACCCGAATTTGCCGCCCGGATGGAACGGTTGGTGAACTTGTTGCCCGCCCGTTTGCGTCCGGCGGCGTCGCGCTTTTACTGGACGTTTGTCTCGGGACTCGGCGTCCTCACCTCCCCCAGGAAACAGCTGGCGTTGCTGGTCTTGTCCGTCCCGGTTTGGGTGGCTGAAGGGGCAATGTACTTCCTGATCGCTTACTCCTTCAATCTGGACGCTCATTTTGGGTCCACCGGAGTCTTGATCCTGGCTGCGGCCCTGCTCACCGCAACCTCCAATCTGGCTACTGCGGTGCCGAACGCCATCGGCGGCATCGGTCCCTTCGAAATCGTGGCCCAGCAAACCCTGATTGCTCTGGGCGTCGGCGCCTCCGTGGCCGGCGCCTATGCCGGGTTCGTTCACTTGGTGGCTCTGTGGCTGCCGGTGAACCTTGTGGGACTGGCCCTCCTTTGGAAGCAGAACCTGTCATTGAAACAATTGGTGAGGTCCTGGCAAAACGAAGGACTGGAGGCCGCACCCGGGCTCGCTGGCAGCCCCGGCAACCCCCAGACCGGAGGGCCACCGCCATGAGGATCGGCATCATCGGCGGAGGCGTCGCCGGGCTGGCCGCAGCTTACGAGCTAACCAAGCGGGGCCACTACGCGGAAGTGTTCGAGCAAGCCCCCTTCTTAGGCGGTCAGGCGTCTACCTTCCCGGTCTACGGCGGGCGGTTGGAACGAGGGTACCACCACCTGTTCGTCAGCGACACGGATATCACCGAGTTGATTCACGAGTTGGGATTGGGCGACAAGCTGACCTGGCTGGAGTCCAAGGTGGGCCTGTATCACGACGGCAGGGTATGGGACTTCTCGACCCCCATGGACCTGCTGCGGTTCACCCCGATTTCCCTGCTCCAAAGGCTGCGGGTCGGTCTGTGGACGGTGATATTGCAGCGTACCAACGACTGGAACAAGTTTGAAGACGTCACCGCGAAAGACTGGCTCAGCAAGCACATGGGCGGGCAGGCCTACCGGGTGCTTTGGGAGCCGTTGCTTCGAGGAAAGTTCGGCCAGCACTACGACCAAGTCAGCATGACTTGGATCTGGGGCAAGATCCGCTTACGGGTGGCCTCCCGGGGCAAGGGGTTTCAGAAGGAGCGATTGGGATACCCGATGGGCAGTTTCGGTGAAGTGATCGATGTCTTGGCCGAAAATATCAGGGAACAGGGAGGCGAGGTGCACGTCTCCTCCAGGGTAAACCGAGTGGCGGTGGAGGACGGTGTCGCCACGGGCATGGAAGTAACAATTGGGGACGAACCGCCGGAACATCGCGCCTACGACGCTGTTCTGGCCACCACGCCCTCCTATGTGTTCACCCGTCTGGTTCCGCCTATGCCGGAGGATTACATGGATATGCTGACGGGGGTGCGCTACCTTTCGGCCGTGGTGTTAATTCTGGTGATGGACCGGCCATTTACGCTCAAGTATTGGATGAACATCGCTGACGCCGACATGCCATTCGTAGCTCTCATCGAACACACAAACATGATCGACAAAGACCTCTACGGAGGCAAACACATTCTCTACATAAGCAACTACCCGGACAGAGAGAGCGAGCTCTATCGAATGAGCGCCGAAGAGATGTTGGAGTTGTTCGTGCCGCATCTAAAAAAGATCAACCCGGATTTCGAAACCTCCTGGGTGCTGGAGTACCACCACCACCGGGTCGACGGCGCCCAGCCGATTATCGGCGTCAACTACAGCCAGCGAATACCAGACCACCGTACTCCGTTCGACAGGCTATACTTGGCCAACACCACCCAGATATTCCCTGAGGACCGAGGCACGAACTACTCCATTCGCATGGGACGGCAAGTGGCCCGTATGGTGCTGGAAGACGCTTCAACAGTGGCGGACTGAGTGTTGCAAATCGATGCCCTTCCAGTACAATCTATACCGGTACCCAGATAGAACGAAAGCGGCAGGAGCTGAGCGTGGCAGTAGAAGACACTGGCAACGAGACCGCCGGAAGTGAAATCACCGAAAAGCGACCGGGGGAGTCCCGCCGCAGCTTCCTGGCCAAGATGGGCTTGGGCGCAGCGGCATTGGCATTGGTGGCAAGTCCGTTGGGGATGATAAACCGCCTTCGGGGCGGTCAGGAGAACCGTGGAAACCAGGAGTTTCCCGGAGAAGACTCCATCTTCCACCCGGCGTCCGACCCCCGCACCGACCCTCGTCGCCGTTCGTAGCCGACTGGCCGGCCCGCCGGTTGTTTTTCCCAAGATTAGAGCATTGGTCCACTAGGCGCTCTTTTCCTAGACTACTTTTCGATCCAAAGTTGCTGCGTATCTATGCACAGGCATAGGGGGAATATTGCCAGAAGCCAGATTGACTGTAGGCAACGTAGAGATCATATCCCTCAACGACGGCGCATTGGCGATTCCGTTGGCCGAAGCTTTCCCCAACGTCCCGGCTGCGGCCTGGGAGCCCTACTTGGAGCGCTACCCCGACGCGTTCATCGAACGAGAAAACCTGAATCTCCACATCGATTGTTATTTGGTCCGCTCGGAAGGCACGACCATCCTGGTGGATACCGGCCTTGGCGGAGCCGTCAGTAACCCCCACTCCGTGGTGGCCATGGGCGGCGGAGTGGACGGTCGATTGTTGACAGAAATGAAGGCGGTTGGTGTCGACCCGTCTCAAATCGACATCGTCTTTCTCAGCCACCTCCATTTCGACCACGTTGGGTGGAACCTAAACCACGAAGGTGGCACAACGGCCACCTTCCCCAACGCTCGCTACCTGGCCCAACAGGCCGACTGGGAAGCGTTCCAACAACCGGAGGTGCAAGAGAATTTTCCGCAGAATTGGAACGAGACTCTGGGCCCGCTTCAGGGTCTGGGGCTGCTGGACCTACTGGCTGGCGAGAAAGCGATTACCGGCGAAGCAACCGCCATACCTACTCCAGGCCACACCCCGGGGTCCATGAGCCTGGCCGTGGAGTCCGCCGGCCAACGGGCCTTCATCTTGGGCGACGTTTTTCATGGACCCACCCAGGTCACCGAGACCGAATGGAAATTCAGCGCCGACATGGACGCCGAACAGGCGGTGCGGACGCGGCAGCAGATAATTGAACGGGCCGAGTCCGAGAATGCCGTACTTGCGATCTGCCACCAGGCTGGGTTCGGCCGGGTGATCCGCGCAGAAGGCCGCCGCTACTGGCAGTTCGTTTAACCCACACCACAAGGGTTCCTTTCGCGGGCCGGACACCTGCCGCATGCTCAAAAGTGAACCGTAGTCGGTTGCCCGTTGAGTGTAAACGTGGAAGTCGGGAGTGTTACGGTTTAAAGCCAATAGGCCCCATTAACCGACGACAAGGGCCGTCGTTGACTTGTGGTGGCGGTATTGATAGGGTGTGAGAAATGTGTGAGTTTTTACTAGATATATGGACTTTCGATCGCAACCCGTGATGCGAAATTGGAATCGAGATTCTTAGTGGCGGACCTGACCGATTTTCCGGTCAGGGTTGCAATTTTTTCTAGAAATGAATAATGCGTAGAATTCTGGCAACAGGCTGGCGCCGGTGGCTTAGGTTCGCCGAAATTGTCGGCAACATACAAATGATCGTTATATTGACGGTCCTTTATTGGACCGTGGTGATGTTCGTGGCCCTACCGTTTAAACTGATCTCCGATCCCCTAGCTCTAAAACGGCGCAGTACCCCCAAATGGGTGACCCGTCTACAGGTCCCTGACATTTTGGAATCGATGAAACGGCAAGGTTAAGGGGGAAGCGACAGGAATGCGCATTCTGGGCATATCTTGCTACTTCCACGACTCGGCGGCGGCGCTCTTCGAAGACGGTAAGCTGGTGGCAGCTGCGGAAGAGGAGCGTTTTACCCGCAAGAAGCATGATTTCGAGTTTCCGCACAACGCCATCCAGTTTTGCTTAGAGTACGGCAATATTACAGGCAAAGATGTGGGTTATGTCGTCTTCTTCGAGAAGCCCTTTACTAAGTTCGACCGGCTGCTGCGCACCGCACTACAGACCTATCCAAAGTCATACCGCATGTTTGTGCAGAGCATGCGAACCTGGCTGCTGGATAAGCTGTGGATCAAAAACCTGATCATAAAAACGCTTGGCATAGAACCCAGCCGACTGTTGTTTTCAGAGCATCATCTGTCCCACGCCGCCAGCGCGTACTTCTGTTCCCCGTTCGAGGAAGCGGCGATTCTGACCTTCGATGGGGTCGGCGAATGGGGAACCACCACGGCCGGGGTTGGCCGCGGCACGGACTTGGAACTCACCCGAGAGCTTCACTTTCCGCACTCTATAGGGCTCCTTTACAGCGCTTTTACGGCTTTTCTAGGCTTTGAGGTCAACGAAGGCGAATACAAAGTTATGGGAATGGCCCCATACGGCTCACCGAAACATATCGACAAAGTGTGGCAGGTAATAAACCAAGACGATAACGGCGCATTTAGACTCGACCCAAGCTACTTCGCCCATTTCTACAGCGTCAGCAAATCATATACTCGAAAATTCAGCGACCTGTTCGGAGAGCCCAGAGATCCCGATGTTCCTTTCTTCACCAGCACCAGTGAATACCCATCATATTTCGGAGACCTCCCTCGAAATTACGAGGAGCAATGCGCTTACAACCAGCATTACGCTGACATTGCGGCCAGCATCCAACTGGTAACTGAAGAGTTGGTTCTTAAGCTGGCCCGTGAAGTCCAGTCCGAGACTGGCCTCAAAAAGCTCTGTCTCGCTGGCGGAGTGGCCCTGAACTCTGTAGCAAACGGGCGCATTCTCCGGGAAACACCCTTCGAAGAGTTGTACGTCCAACCTTCGGCCGGGGACGGCGGAGGCGCTGTGGGCGCGGCATTATTCGCTTGGCATTGTGCGTTGGGGAACTCTCAGCGGTTTGTGATGGACCACGCCTACTGGGGCAAAGAATATTCGGTCGATGAAGTCAAGACAGCCATCGACGACGCCGGCGTAAACTCCAGTTATTTACACGACTATTTAGACGACGATTCCCAACTCTTGTCATCTACGGTCGACCGCCTGGTAAACGGCCGGGTAGTAGGTTGGTTCCAAGGACGTTCTGAATGGGGGCCACGTGCGTTGGGAAACCGGAGCATCTTACCCGATCCGCGAAGTTCTGAGATGAAAGACCTAGTAAATACCAAGATAAAATTTCGGGAGCCCTTTCGACCTTTCGCCCCTGCGGTTTTGGCCGGGGAGGCCGAGCGGTATTTTGATATACAGGACGTAGACCGCCAGATGCCGGCCCGGTTCATGCTTTTAGTGGTACCGGTATTAGAGAGCAAGCAAGACGAGATCCGGGCAGTAAATCACTTGGGGACCTCCCGGATTCAGGCGGTCTATCCAGATGCCAACCCCAAGTATTATCAACTGATCGAAAAATTCGGCCAAGCTTCCGGGGTGCCCATTCTGCTGAACACGTCCTTCAACGTGCGCGGAGAGCCTATTGTAAACTCACCCCAGGATGCGTTAAGAACATTCGCGGATAGCGGCATAGATAGCCTGGTAATGGGCAACTTCCTGCTGGACAAGAACTAACAACCTGCTTTGGCGGCCAGCGCAGGACCCCGTCTGGCGCCGCAAATTGGAGAACATGCAAGCATTACGCGATATGGGCAGCAGGTTGGGCATTGCCGGAGAATTATTCGCATACATTTGGCGGATGAAGATGTGGTGGATGTTCCCCATCGTGTTCGTATTGGTGCTGATGGGTCTACTGATCGGCTTCGGCTCCGCCACCGGGGTCGGCCCGTTCGTGTACACGCTGTTCTAACCTACCCGTTCATCCTCGTTCCTGAGCAAAACGCTGTCAGGTTCATTTTCAGATGGCAATCATGCTATTGAAAATCGAAAGAATGAATCCCAGCTTTATAACCTTTGCTCAGCTGGCTCTGCTCTTGATCGGCGTCTTTTTGATTGCAGTTGGAGTAGCGCTGGACTTCACTTTTTGGAATGTGACCCCAGGGTTTGGGCCACAACAAAAGCTGTTGGTGGCTCTTGGGGCAATTTTCGTGGGTGGGAGCGTCATCTTCCGCCTTGGCCAGCTAAGGAAGAAACGTTCGGGCCGTAAGGCCGGTGATGCTAAACCGGCTGAAGCCATTAAAGTCCGACTAGCGGTCAAACTGATTGCTTTGGGGTTGTCGCTAGTCCTCAGCCTGGCTGCATTAGAAATCGGCCTGCGACTGTTCCACAACTCCGCTGAAGCGGCTCTCACGGCGCCCCAACTCTCCGGAGCCGAGTATCGCACGGTTTATGACAAGGAGCTGGGATGGACTGCGGCGGTAAGCTCGTCTTGGATAGTTCAATACGACGAGGGGACAGGGAACCCGAACGCCCAATTTGAAACAAACTCTTGGGGGTTCCGGGATAGGGAATTTGAGCGAGACTCAAGTCGCGAAACTTGGATGTTCCTGGGTGATTCCTATACGGCCGGTTCTCAGGTAACCCAGTCCTCCCGGTTCACGGACCTATTGGCGCCTTCAGTCCCTGCTCACGTCGTGAACCTAGTACTCAGTCAACTCGGTTTTGGTAATTGTTTAAGAAAACGTCTAAGGTTGCTACCCTTTTTTAGGAGTGTTGACGTAGGAGGGTGGCAGCCATGGGACGAGAACGGTATGTGGTCCGGTTGGAAAGGGAAGAACGAGACCAGTTGGAACGACTGATTCGCGGGGGAAAGAGCCCAGCGCGAAAGGTTGCCCCAGCCCGTATTCTGCTAAAGGCAGATACGGGCTGGGGGGTGATGCGCATCGTGGAGGCGCTGGACACGTCTGCGGGTACGGTGTGCCGTACCAAGCGGCGGTACCTGGAGGGAGGACTGAAGCGGGCCTTGGAGGAAGATCCTCGGCCAGGACATCCGACCAAACTGGATGAGCGGGGGGAAGCGCACCTGATTGCCCTGGCGTGCAGCGAGGCCCCTCCAGGCCATGACCACTGGACCCTGCGGCTCCTGGCAAACAAGGTGGTGGAGTTGGGGCTGGCGCCCTCCATGTCCCACGAGGGAATTCGCAAGCGGTTGAAAAAAACAGTCTCAAGCCGTGGCAGAAGAAGGAGTGGTGTATTCCCCAGGTGAGCGCCGAGTTTGTGGCGTGTATGGAGGATGTGCTGGACCTTTACGCGGAACCCTATGACCCAGAGCGCCCGGTGGTCTGTTTCGACGAGACCTCCAAGCAGTTGCTGGCGGAAAAGAGGTCTCCGATCCCGCCCAAGCC
The DNA here is from genome assembly GCA_965247605.1 of Dehalococcoidia bacterium. Classification (GTDB taxonomy): domain Bacteria; phylum Chloroflexota; class Dehalococcoidia; order Lucifugimonadales; family UBA3495; genus VXOI01. The sequence goes on from CBDFHM010000012.1 coordinate 624,518, forward strand.
GGCACGACGGGAGCGATACGATTACGAGTACCAGCGCAATGGCACCCGAAACCTGTTCATGCTGTGCGAGCCCCTGGCGGGCTGGAGGCATGTGGCAGTGACCGAACGTCGTACCATGGTGGACTTCGCTCAGCAGATGCGGTGGCTGGCCGATGAAGCTTACCCAGCGTCCGAGAAGATCCGGGTGGTGCTGGACAACCTCAACACCCACAAACCAGCTTCCCTCTACGAAACCTTCGAGCCCAAGGAGGCTAGGCGAATACGCAAACGCTTGGAGTTTCACTACACTCCCAAGCACGGTAGTTGACTCAACATGGCAGAGATCGAGTTCAGTGTCTTGGCCAGGCGAGTCCTGCGCCGGCGTATTGCCGATGAAGAGACTTTGAGTGGCGAGATCGCGGCCCTGGAGGCAGAACGAAACCAAGCCGGAGCAACCATTGACTGGAGATTCTCCACTGTGGACGCCCGAGTCAAGCTTCACCATCTCTATCCTGCCAATAATTAGGTTGACTGAGTACTAGGGATGAGCGGATACGGAACGGTCCAGGAAATGCAGGTCTACGAGCGTTTCGTGGGCCGCGTGGACCCAACCTTGGTGTTCCTGCAATTCTATGTGAATGATCTGTCGGACAACCTGGACTCCAACCCCGCGACACGCCGTCCAATTGCTGAGATCAGGAATGGTAATCAGATACGCTATGTGAACGACCTTGCGGACGAATCCGTTTGGCGTAAAGAATTAAAAGAATTCAAGGCCTCCGGATACCTCCCATCTGATCGTTCCGGCTTCTTCGGGAGGTCCCACTTGATTGCAAAATCTCGGGTAGCTTGGCGGAAAGCCAAGAACTGGTACCAGGCTCATCCATTGCGCTTTCAGTCGCGCCCCGACCCTGTTGGGGTATTTCGCTGGATTTATACCCCAGTCGCCCTACCCTTGGCTGGAGAATATGGCGTTTTCGAACAGATCCTAGATGATTTCAAAACCTCAGTAGAAGCTGACGGTGCCGAGATAGCACTGATTTACATCCCCGATGAGCCAGAAATAAACGACTCTAAGCTTTTAGAAGAAGCCACAGCCCGAGAGCTTGAATTATCTGAAATCGATGCCCAACTTCTATTCGGACGAATTAAAGCGATCGCTGACGGCTTGGGGATTCCGGTAATCAACACTAGCAAAATGTTGATCGAGGCACTGAACAACGGCGAGAAAGTCTACTGGGAAAGAGACAAGCACCTTACTGAAGCTGGTCATCGGGCAGTGGCCGACAGCGTCTTGGAATGGGTTGGTTCCCGGCGGTGAAATTACGAGACGGAAACCAATAGAACGTTAACGCCGTCCGAACTCCCGCTCCATGTGGTAGGAGCTGAAGTGGACCATGGTGGGCCGTCCGTGAGGACAGGTGTGGGGGTTGGGCGTCGCTTCCAGTTGCACCAATAGGGCGCCCATCTCTTCTTCTGTCAGCGATTTTCCGGCCCTTACGGCCCCATGACAGGCAATCGACGCCGCCATTAGGTCTTCCTTCTGCCGCACCATGCCTTCGAAGGCCGAAATGTCCAAGATGTCTAGCAACGACTTGGCGGGGTCCTCGGTGGCCAACACCGCTGGCACGGCCCGGAGCAGGTAGCTCCCATCCCCAAAGGGCTCCAACTCGAACCCGTATTCCGATAACGCTTCCAGATTGTTCGCCAGCATCTCCGCCTGCGAGGGAGTCACCTCGACGGTAACCGTGGCCAGCAGCGGTTGAGACTCGCTCCCTCTTTCCTTCGACTTTTGGCAGATACGGTCGAACAGTATCCGCTCGTGGGCGGCATGCTGGTCTACCAGGTACATGCCTCCGGCGCCCTCGGCAACGATGTAGGTCAGTTTGAGCTGCCCCACCACCCTCAGCGGCGGCGCCGGTTGTTGCACCACAGAACTGTCGGCGGGGGCAAAAGCCTCCTCTACCGGTCCAAGTCCGGGGCCACCTCGCCGGTCCTCCCCGGAAAACGAGCTCCGAGAGAAAAACGACGGCCCGCCAAGCAGGCGGGGAGAGGTTTCCGGGGTTGGGGGCGCCGAGAGTTGCGGGACCGGGGAACTGGCTACCAAAACCGCCCGCACCGCGCGCTGCACGGTGGAGAAGACCCCGCTTTCATTGTGGAAACGCACTTCCCGCTTGGCCGGATGGGAGTTCACATCGACGTCCACGTAGGGCAGGCTGATATTGAGCGCCGCCAACGGGTAACGCTTGACCTGGAGTAGGCCCAGGTAGGCTTCCTCCAAAGCGAAAGAAAGCATCCGGCTCTGGATCCACCTGCGGTTGACGAAGAAGGTCATGTAAGTGCGGTTGGCGCGGCTGAGGTTGGGCGTGCTAACAAACCCGTCGACTTGGTAGCCGGTTTCCGGGTTTTCTCCGTGGACCTCCAGCATGTTTCTGGCGGCCTCCGGACCGTAGACCGCCAAGAGCGCCTCTCGGGCTTGGCCGTTGCCCGGTGTGGTGAACGAAGTCCGGCCGTCGTTGATCAACTGAAACCTGATGGCGGAAAATGCCAAGGCGTAGCGGCTGACCAGTTCTTGGACCCGTGAGGTTTCAGAGGAGGTGGAACGGAGGAACTTTCGCCGGGCGGGCAGGTTGCCGAATAGGTCGCGGACCTCGAGCGTTGTTCCGGGAGGGCAACCGTGGCTGCCGGATTCCACAATCTCGCCCCAACGCATTTCCAGCCGGTAACCGGCGGTGTTCAACGGCGGGCGGGTGGTGATAACGGTGGCGCGGCAAACGGCGGCGATGCTGGGGAGGGCTTCGCCGCGGAACCCCAGCGTAGCGATGGAGTCCAACTGCTCTTGAGAATCCAGTTTGCTGGTGGCGTGACGCCGGAAGGCTACGGCCACTTCGTCGGCCGGGATGCCTTCACCGTCATCTATAACGCGGATTCGGACCGCGCCTCCGCCCTCGATTTCCACCGTTATCCGGCTGGCTGCGGCGTCGATCGAATTTTCGACCAACTCTTTGACGACGGACGCGGGGCGTTCGACGACTTCGCCGGCCGCGATTTTGGCGGCCACCTCGTGAGAGAGGACCTTAATGGGCATCGCGCCGTCCTAGAACAGCGGTACGGTCGATCCTTTGGCCCGGAATTGTTTGTCTTCGGACATTCCGGTGGCGGCGTAATCGTTGACGATACGGTAAATTCGTTCCATTTCTTTGTCGACGGACCGCTTGAAGAAGTATGGCGGGACCCAGACTCCACCGAAGGCGGCCACCACTTCGGGGTAGTCGTCTATAACAAAATCGGGCTCGAAGGGCACTCCCAGTTCTTCCAAGCGTTCGTGAAAATGGTGCGTCGGCTTCTCGTACACGCCGCTGACCAACGGATTGAGTTCGTGTTTGTTGACTACCTCCCAACGTTCCCCCATCCCGGACCAAATATAAATCTCGTGGTTCTCGTCTATCAGCGCTTTGAAAGTTTCTTTGGTTTCCGGCCTTAGACTGTTGTCCAGCCCCAGGATAGTGTAATCAACGTCGAAAAAGATCTTCATGGGTAGGACTTGGCCCTAACTCCTCGGTATATGTTTTACCAAACGGCAAAAAGATGGCTGAAGACTCTAACTTCAACCTGGTCACGGTTGCAGATTATAAACGGTTCCTGTCGGATGATTACGCACGTGACCCCATCGCAACACGCTAAAAACGTATCATGTGCGCCGGAATACGTCTAGCCTGCGGCGGTGATCGCCGCTTGTACTGCGGCCGGCGCGCCACCGACCATCAGCTTATCGCCAACGCGCATCAGAGGCCGTCGCACGAGCTTCGGCTCTTGGAGCATCAACCGTACTATCTCGTCTTCGGTTAGTTCCTTATCGGCCATACCCATTAGTTTCAGACTGGGACTGCGGCGGGCAAATATCTGTTCAATTCCCACCAGTGAGGCCATATCTCGGATTTCTTCTTCGCTAAAAGTTTCTTTGAAGAAGTCCCGTTCGGAGACCTCCGTTCCGCTCTGCAAGAGCAACTCTCTTGCTTTTCGGCAACTGGATCAACGGGGCCACCAATACAATTGGACCGGTTGACTCATAACGCTCTTCTCCTCAGGTGAGCCCGAAGGATTGGACAGACGGCTGCGGGCCAGGCCATATTCTATAACGGCTCGAGTGTCGGTGGAAGTGGAAGTCTTTTGGCTTATAGATTAGGACTGCTCTTTGGCCTGTTTCTGCAGCTCGTACAGTGTGTTGAGCGCCTGCAGCGGAGTGAGGTTAGGAATATCCAATTCACGGACCTGGTCGGCCAAGGTCGAGCCTGCACCAAACAACGCTATCTGTTGTGCGGGGGAACCCTTGGGCCGGCGCTTGCTCACCGGCTTATTGCCGTTCTGGGATTCCATCTCGGTAAGGACCTCCCAAGCCCGGTTGATCACTCCCTGGGGCAGTCCGGCCAGCCGTGCCACATGGACGCCGTAGCTCTTGTCCGCGCCACCCGGCACAATGCGATGCAGGAACACCACATCGCTTCCCTCTTCGGTCACGGCTACGCTGAAGTTACGGACGCCGGGCAGGGTGGCGGCCAGTTCGGTCAACTCGTGGTAGTGGGTAGCGAACAGGGTTTTACACCCCAGGCGGGGGTCGTTGTGAATGTGCTCGATTACCGAACGGGCGATGGAGAGGCCGTCGTAGGTGCTGGTGCCGCGGCCGATTTCATCCAGGATGACCAACGAACGTGGCGTGGCCTGGTTTAGGATCGCGGCGGTCTCCACCATCTCGACCATGAATGTAGACTGCCCAGTGGCCAGATCGTCCTGTAAGCCCACCCGGGTAAAAATGCGGTCGACCAGCCCAATGGAAGCCTCGGTTGCCGGAACGAAACTGCCGATCTGGGCCATCAGGGTTATCAGCGCCGTCTGGCGAATGTAGGTCGACTTGCCAGCCATATTGGGACCGGTTAATACCACGACCCGGGCGTCGTCGTTGGCAAGAGCAACATCGTTGGGCACGAACCGGCCCGGTTCCAACACCTGTTCCACCACCGGATGGCGCCCGTCTTTGATCACAATCGCCGGCCCTTCGTTCAACTCCGGGCGGACGTAGCTGTTTTCCACAGCCGCTTGGGCCAACCCCGAGAATACGTCTATTCTGGCGATGGCGGCGGCCACCCGGCTGATGGCTTGGGCCGAACCCGCCAGTTGAGTGCAGACCCGGCGGTAAACGGCCCGCTCCGCTTCTTCCAAGCGTTCCCGAGCGTTTAGCACCAACGACTCGTATTCCTTCAATTCGGGTACGATATACCGCTCGGCGTGGGTCAACGTTTGCCGCCGGATGTAGTCCTCGGGCAGCGACCCGGCGTTGGCCTTGCTCACTTCGATGTAGTAGCCGAAGACTTGGTTGTAACCAACTTTCAAGCTGCGGATTCCGGTGCGTTCCCGCTCTTTCTGCTCCAGTCCCGCGATAAACTGGCGAGCGTTGGTGGAGGCGCTTTTCAGTTCGTCGATCTCGGGTGAGAAACCGGGGCGTACCACATTGCCCTGTCCTACTTCACCCGACGGTTCGGGGTCAATGGCGTCGCTGATCAAAGACGACGCCTCAGTCACGGGAACCATTTGTGCCCGCAGCCACTCCAGCGGACCGGGCGTATCTCCGCCCGAATGTTTATCGTTTTCTTCCAGTTGGGTCCTCAGTTCCGGCACCGCCTCAAGACCGGTTTTGAGGGCCAACAATTCGCGCGGCGCCACTGTGCCAGCTACTGTGCGGCCCACGATGCGCTCCAAATCGGCTACCCGTCCCAGGGTGACGGCGACGGCTGCACGTGCCAGTCCGTCATCGTGAAAGCGGTCAACGGCGTCCAAGCGCTGCTCCAGTTCCGGCAAGTCCAACAAGGGTTGGCCCAGCCATTGGCGCAGCAACCGCCCTCCCATGGCGGTGCGGGTGCGGTCCAATGCAGCCAGCAGCGAAAGTTCTTTTTGCTCGTCGCGGCCGCCATGGAAGAGTTCTAGGTTGCGGCGGGCCCGGGCATCCAGCGCCATATAGCCGGAAGCGGAATAGGTCGCCAGGTTCTGAAGCTGAACCTTTGCTGACTTCTGGGTACGGGAGAGGTAGCTGACGATGGCCCCGGCGGCAGCTACAGCCAAGGGCCGGTCTTCGCAGCCAAAGGACTCCAAAGTGAGAATCCCAAAGTGAGAGAGTAGGGTTTCGCGGGCAAGGCCGGGGTCCAACGTTGCCCGGTCGACTGCCGTCAGCCTGGAGGCCGAGGCGGCTTGGCGCTCTGGCCCGGACCAGGAGGGCGGGTTGCCGTCGTTGGCCACCAACACCTCTACTGCTCCAATGCGTTCCAGTTCCAGAGGAAGTTGGGCCAGGTCCAACTGTGTGGCGGCGAATTCTCCGGTGGTTATGTCAACGTAGGCCAGGCCCGCCAGGTGGCCGTCTTCGGCCACGGCCGCCAGGAAATTGTTGACCTTCTGCTCTAGTAGGGCGTTCTCCGAAACAGTGCCGGGGGTTACCACTCGGACCACGTCCCGGTCCACCAAACCTTTGGACGCGGCCCGGTCGGAAAGTTGCTCGCAGATGGCTACCTGGTGGCCTTTCTTTATCAGGCGGGCCAGATATTGCTCCAGGGAGTGGGCCGGCACTCCGGCCATGGGTACCCGCAGGTCCTTGCCCATGCTGCGAGAAGTGAGGGTGATTTCCAGTTCCTGGGAGGCTAGGCGGGCGTCCTCGTCGAAGGTCTCGTAAAAATCGCCCAAGCGGAACAGCAGTATGGCGTCTGGGTAGGCTTCCTTAACCTTCAGGTACTGGCGGCGTATTGGCGTCACAACCCATCCGAACACATTGCGCTGGGGTACGGGAGAACTGGGATATACACCGGCCATTTTACCTCACCGCATGGAGTCGCGGTCAGGCTAGTATGTCATTTCAATGCAGGAGGCAGAGGAATCCTGGAGAACCTGGAAAACCTACTCTTTCCAGAACCGCTCTTCTTTGAACTTCCATCCCTGCTGAGGCAGCTTTTCTTTCATTTCCTCAATCATTCCGGGATGGCCGCAAGCGTACACCATAGTGTCGTCTTTCGGCAGCTGGAACTTGGCCAGGTAGTCTTCTGCGACGGCGTTCACGCGGCCTTTACAGCCTTCCCACGCAGCGTTGCGTTCCTCCGTGGGTCGGCTCACCGTGGGAACGAACTTTACGGCGTCTGGGTGCTCTTCGGCCAGACGGTAGAACTCGGTGTCGTAGGTCAGTTCATCCCAATAGCTGGCGCCGAGAAGAACGTAAAAGACGTGGCCCTGGCGCCCTTCGTGCAGATAGCTTCGCACCATGCTAACCGATGGCGCCACGCCGGTTACCGTGGCCAGCATAAAATGGTGGTGGACATTTTGGTCCATGGTGAAGAGCCCCTTGACTCTGGGCCGGATGGACATGCTGTCGCCCTGCTTCAATTGCCACATGAGGGGAGTCAACTCCCCGTCCGGCACCAACTCAACGAAAATCTCTAGAAAGTTTTCGTGCGGCGCGGAAGCGATGGAGTAGGCCCGCTCAATGGGTCCCAGACCCAACGTGCAATACTGTCCGGGTTTGAAACTAAAGGTAGCGCCGGCTTCGGGTTCCAGCTTGATAACCATCAAGTCCTCGGTGATGTCGACACGCTCCACCAACTTCGCTTTGGGAAAGGCGGGATTGGGGGTCAGGTCTCCGCCTTTAGCCCTACCTGTCGTCGTTATTTCTGCCAATTTTGACTCCTGGATGAAATAGCCTGGGTTTACTCACCGAGCGTCCCAACCCATCAGGTGGAAGCCGCTACGGATTGCTCTGCTCCGGCCTTGATCAACCGGGCTCGCTCAATTTCCAATCCTGGGACCCGGGATGCCGGGTCGAACTCCTCGCTGCCCTGCATATCGATGGCCAGTTGTCCGAAAAGCGCGGTGGATGCCGCGACCCCGCGGGGCACCGACTGGCTAAACCGGACCACTCCTGGCACCTGGTGGCCGCCGGTTTCGACGGTTACCTTGGCCCCTTCTACGAAGCCCCAATCCGTCCCGTCGGCGGGGTTGATTTCCACCCACTCTTCTCGCTGAATGCGGTTTCGCTTTCCTTTGACGATTTCCATCGAACGGTCCTGTTGCAACAGGACCCGGCCTGGAACGAACCAGACTGGGAACTGTTCATCGTCCACCGTTCCAGTCACCCTGAATTCAGGGGTGACGAGCTCGGCTTTACTGTCGGCAAAGCCTCCGTCATACAGCGTCGGCGTGCCCGAATGGCCGCCGTCGGGGCAGGGCCACTGTAGGCCCCGGTCTTCCTTACTGGCGTACAACACTTGCGTTGGTTGGGGGCTGCTAAACTGCGTCCGCAACACCAGCGACCCTTGTGCCTCCAATTTTGAGTACGAAATCCCGGCGTATATCGGAACCAACTTGGTAATTTCATCCATTGTCTCAGACGATGTCGTTATCTGGAAGCCGTTGGCTTTCATGCGGCGGGCCAGTTCGCCTATTACCCAACTCTCTGGTTTGGCCGAGTCTCCGTCTGGCAGTAGGCCTTGTGGCGATCGACCGGGTCTAACACGTTGTACGCGCCGTTCGAGGTTTGTGTAGGTCCCGTCTTTCTCAGCGAAAGTAACCCGAGGCAACACCACGTGGGCCCGCTGAGCCAGGGGCGTCAGGAAGGTGTCGTGAACGACCAGAAACTCCAGGTTTTCGAGAGCGGCCAAAGCGTCACCGAACCGCTGGCCGGTGAAGTTAGGGCTGTCGGAGATGACGACCGCGGCCTTCAACCTGCGATCCCGGGCTGCCTCGACAATCTGTCCCAGCCCCAGTCCAGGAGTCTCCGGTACAGGCGCTCCCCAGACCTCCGCCACTGCTTGACGGTCCGCCTCTTCACTCACCCGCCGGTACCCCGGAAGGCGGTCCGGCAGGCATCCCACATCCCAGGCGCCCTGTTCGTTGGCGCCGCGCCGCATGGGAAAGAGCCCCGCGCCGGGTTTGCCAAGATTCCCGGTCATGAGCGCGATGTTAACCAAGGCCAGAACACAGTCTCGTTCCAGATCGGCTGCGATGTTATCCAACCCATAAACAATCGAGCTGCTGTCTGACTGGGCGTAAAATCGGGCCGCCTCGGCAATGTCCTCCGCAGGAACTTGGGTTGTCCTAACAACCTCATCTATATCGACTGAATGCAGGGCGTAGTGCAGGGTGGCCGGACTCTCACAGTTTTCGGTCAGCCACTCCTCTTTTTCCAGTCCCTGATCGACGATGGATTTCAACACTCCCCCCAGCAGCATCAACTCGGTGCCGGGTGCCGGACGGAGCCACAGGTGGGCATAGCGGGTAAGCTCAACCTCGCGGGTGTCGATGACCACCAGCTTGGTGCTTTTGCGGGCGGCTCGTTTAATGGGAACGCCCACCACGTTCTGTTCTTCTGTTACGTTTGAGTTGAAAACCAGGATGCAACCGGCCTGCTCAAGGTCCCAGATAGAGCTGGTGGCGGCCGGGAAACCCAAAGAACCCTCCAATCCCAGCACCATTTCCGGGTGGGTATTGGACGTTTGATCGATGTTATTGGAGTTCATCACAACCCTGGTGAACTTTTGGGCCAGGTAGTGTTCTTCGTTGGTGCTGGTGGGAGAGGTCAACATCGCGAACTCAGGTCCGCGGTAACGCTCCAGCTGGTCTGCGGTATAGTCAAGGGCCTCGTCCCAACCGACCTCCTCAAGCACGCCGTCACGGCGGATGAGCGGGGCGGTTAGCCGGCTGGGGTCGTTTACGAACTCCAGCCCGAATTTTCCTTTGAAACAGGCCTGACCGCGGTTGGCCGGGGAGTTGAGTTCCGGCACCGCCCGGATCAACTCGTTTTTCTGGTTGAACTCCAGGTTCAACTGACAGCCCACGGGACAGTGAGGACATATGGAGCGCTCCACCCGTCTTGCCTTCTCCCACTTGTGGTCCCGCTCTACCAGTGCGCCCACGGGACAGACATCGATGCAAGAACCGCAGAACTCGCACCCGGATTCCAGCAGAGACGTGCCGAAGGACGTGCCCACCAAGGCCTGACCGCTGCGCTCGGTGAAACCGATGGCGTCATCGCCCCGCAACTCTTCACAGGCTCGCACGCACCGGCCGCAGACGATACAAAGGTTGTAGTCCCGGTCGTAGAAGGGGTCGGCGACCTCCAGAGGTATCTGACGGTATTTGTAGTCTAAAGGAGATTCCAGTTTCATCCCCAAATACCGTACCGTGTCCTTCAACTCGCATCGCTCGTTCTTGGGGCAGGTGACACAGCGATCGTTCACCGATACGTGACGCAAACAGATGTCGGTGGGGCCGCAGATGTCGATGCGGTGACAGGTGAGGCAACCGTTGGGGTGCTCGGCGATGAGCATCTCCATAACCGAACGGCGCAACTGGTCCACGTCGGCCGCCTCGTTCCGGACCTTCATCCCGTCTTGCACCGGCAGCGTGCAGGCCGCGGGAAAGCCGCGCTGGCCTTCGACGCTTACCACGCACATCCGGCAGGCGGCGAAGGGTTTCATACCAGGGTGGTAACAAAGGTAAGGGACATAAATCCCGGCTTCAATGGCCGCTTCCAGGACCATCTTGCCGGGCTGAGTCTTTACCTCGACACCATCGAAACTGATGGTGATTTCGTCGGCCATAAGTGCCCCTCGATTAGTTTACTTACCGGGCCCCGGGGTTCGCCGGGGTTGGATAGAACGATCAGGGCCGAGAACGATCGGTACCGCCTGCCGGCGGTGTTACCGGCGGGAGAGGCTTGGTGAGTAGCGCGGTCTCAGGCAGGTGCCCGCCGGGCACTTGCGGTCAAGTATGTGCGCCTCAAACTCCGCCATGAAATGCTTCAGTGCAGAAGATACCGGATTAAACCCCAACTGACCGTGGCCGCAAAGTGACCCGGCCTGCATGTTCTCGCCAATATTTCGCATGAGTTCCAGGTCTTCTTGGTCGCCCTCCAAACGGCAAATTCGCTCAAGCACTTCCAAAAGGTGGCTCATTCCCATGCGGCAGGGGAAGCACTTGCCACACGACTCGTACTGACAAAAAGCAATCAGCGCTCGGGTGAGGTCGACGACACAAGTATCCTCGTCAGCGGCGATGATGCCACCTGAGCCCAAGATGGCGCCGGCGTCCCGCAGCACTTCAAAGTCCAATACCAAGTCCAATGTGTCCGCGCCGAGAACGCCGCCAAGCGGACCGCCGGTTTGAACCAACTTCAGCGCTTTCCCGCCGGGCACACCCCCGGCCGCCTCGTAAAGGACATCCTTGAGGTTGATACCCAGCGGCACTTCCATCATCCCGGTGTAGTTCAAAGAACCGGAAAGACACAAAATGGCGGTGCCGGTGCTTCTCTCGTGTCCGATCCCGGCGAACCATTCTCCGCCTTTGGAGACGATTTCCGGGACGTAGGCCAACGTCTTTACGTTGTTGATATTGGTGGGCCTGCCGAAGAGGCCAACCTGAGCCGGGAAGGGCGGCCGGTAGCGGGGCATGGCCCGCTTGCCCTCGATGGCCTCCATCAGAGCGCTTTCTTCGCCAGCGACATACGAGTCGCCGGTGAGGGCCACCTCGATTTCGAAGCTGAATTCCGACCCCAAAATGTTTTCGCCCAACAGTCCCAGGTCCTGGGCCTGACGCACCGCGGTACGGCAACGCTCGATGGGTCCCTCGTGACCGTGGCGAATGAAGATGTAGCCTTTCCTGGCGCCGGTGGCGTAACCAGCTATGATTACTCCTTCGACCAGAGTATGCGGGTCGCTTTCCAGGATCGCTTTATCGTTGAAGGCCCCTGGATCGCCCTCTTCACAATTGCAAAGCACATACTTATCGGAAGACGGGTTTCCGGCCAGGAACCGCCATTTGGTGGCGGTGGGAAAAGCGGCGCCGCCCCGGCCGCGCAAGCCAGATTTGTTCACCTCTTCCAATACCTCTTCAGACGTCATGCCGTGGAGAGATTTGTTGAGGGCCTGATATCCCCCTGAGGCCATGTACTGGTAAATATCCAACGGGTCTATGTTCCCAGCGTTCCGCAGTGCGATACGGTTTTCCCAGGCCCGCATTGGGTGGTGGGCCAAGTCGGGCATACCTTCCGGGGCTTGAAAGTCCTCGCTGGCTCCTTCAGTCGGGGCCAGGAAACCCAAAACCAGACGGTCGACGGGTGTTCCGCCTATCAGATGAGATGCGACGATTTCGTCCACGGATTCCGGGGCAACATTGCTGTAGAAGATTCGGGGCCCGCCGGGGAACTGCACGTCCAGCAAAGGTTCAGCAAAGCACAGGCCCAAACAACCCACCTGGGTTACCAGGGCCGACGCGCCGTGGCTTTCCAAAGCCGACTCTAACGCCTCGATGACGCCGTCACAACCGGCGGCCTTGCCGCACAGGGCGGTCCCGATGCGAATCCATGGCCCGTCGCCCGCCGATATCCCGTTCCAACGGCGGGCTGCTTCCATTTCCAATTCTAGGAAACTAGGAGCCATGGACCCGCTCGGGGCTCTTCTTATCGAGTACTTCAGCGACTTTCTGGGCCGCTTTTTCGGGGGTCAGCCGTCCGGCTAGATGATGGTCAACGGACATTACAGGGGCTTGAGCGCAGGCGCCCAGACAAGTGTTGAGACGCACCGAAAGCCGGCCATCCGGGGTGTCGCCTTCCCCGTCCAACCCGGCGGCTTCGAGGACCGATTTCACGACGGCCATGGCGCCCACCAGATGGCAGGAGGTCCCCCAACAGACCTCAACTTGGTGGTCTGTGGGTGGGTCGAAGCGGAAATTGGGGTAAAAAGAGGCAACGGCCCAGACATCGTTCACCGTTGAATCGGTGAACTGGGCCACCATTTCGACCGCCTCTTTGGGGATGTAGGCCAGTTCGTCTTCGACAGCCAACAGGGAGGACAGTACGGTAACCGTCGGTTGGGTCTGACCACGGACCGCTTTGTCGATCCGTTGTTGCAGCCCATCCATGAGTGGGACTCCTAGGAGAAGTTGGAAGAAGTGCGGCGTCCTAATCGATTGTTCGTGAAAGACGTAACAATCCTTCGCGATAGTACCACAGGGTCACGGGTGGTTCAATGAGATGACGGGACGCGGGTTAAGCGTGATTTTCGATGCCGTATCTCAGATCCAAGCCTGGGACAACAACCGGCGTTGCATCGTCATTCCGGCGAATACTGGAATTCAGGAACGTTCCGGTTGCATGGCGGCACCAATCCCTTATCAAAGGAATGTCTTCTAAAAAAGGTCCACATTCACGCCATGTAGGAAATAAGAAAGGGAGCGGATTGCATCCGCTCCCTTCAATTGCCATATCGGTGTCGTCGCCCGCTGTCGAGACTATTCGATCTTGGCCGCGGCGCTGCCCAGAAGGATGCGCTCCACCTCAGGCACCAAGGTCTCCGCACGCTGGCGGCACTCCTCGTCGGTGAGGCTGGAAATCGGGTGCTGGGCCACGATGTATTCGTAGTCGGGGACGCCCATCATTCGGGTCATGGCTTTGGCGGTGTTGTTGAAGACATGGGTGATTATCGACGCCGTTGGAATCCCCAGGCGCTCCATTTCGATCCCGTCGTGCACACTGCACGAACTACAGGACCCTCAATCACCCACCCCGGTGACCAACACGTCCACTTGGTCCAGCATCTCCTGGACCGTGTCCGGCTTGGTGGGAAGAGAAGCGTTGTGCTTACCGAAATAGAGCACGTCCTTCAGATCGTACTTCTCTTTCAGAATCTGGCCCAACTCGTACAGGACCTTGTCGGAGTTGGCCTTGGTATTTTCCAAGAGGCCCAGCTTCTTGCCGGCCAGCGTGTTGGGCCGCTCGTTCAGGTGAAACTCGCCCGAGGAAAGGTCTGTACCCGTAGGATTGACCATCCTCATGTTTCTAACAGTTACTGTCTCCGCCATCGTATTCCTCTGCCATGTCGAGTTGGGTTTTCTGCGGCCAGTCTATTTGACCACCAATGATACACCCAATCTTAACGCCCCGGCACCTCTATTTTGCGGGTGCGTATTTGGTAGTTGGTGGTGTCGATGATGGCGCTGTTGCGCCCTCCGGTGCCGCCGCCCAGGGTGATTATTATGTCCTCCGGTTCCCTGGAGCAGCGCCGGATGATTTGGTCGTCTCCGTCCCGTTCCGGGCCCTGAGCGAGCCCCAACCGGATGAGTTCGCTCTGGGGCCGGGCGGCGTTCTCGATCATGTAGTCTTGGATACCGCGCCGAGTCCAGCCGTCGTCGTTCAGGGTGATAGCGTGTTCGGGCCCGATCACCAACACCCATTGCGCGGGGAAACGCCAGGCCAAGCTGGCGCTTCTCAAAGTGTCCGCGATGGAAGCCAGGATTGACTCGCCGGTCTGGCCGTAGGCGTTGTTAACGGTGATGGGGTTATAGGCGACCCCAACCGTGACGCAATTATCCTCAGCCTTGAATCCCCGGCTGACATGCAGCGGACCCCAGGGGGAATCCTCTTCGTTATCCGCAAAACAGAGGGTGTATTTGCTGGGGTTGCCCAAAGTTCCACGGTCCAAAATACCGGGCCTCGCTTCGAAGCCGTTCATGAAACAGAGACGCACCGCCCGCCCGATGCAGGAGTTGGCCCGGTTGCCGGGGCCGAATATGCCGTCTTTGGAGTTGATGTTGAGTTGGTGGCGGATGGGGCCGTTTACGATCATCAAAATCGCTGGAGAGCTGGTGGAAGAAGCCGCCATGTTGACGTAGTTCTTCTCCTCGTCCAACGCCTTGAGCGTGGCGGTGAGGATGGGGAAATACTCCGGCAGACAGCCCGCCATCACGGCGTTGGCGGCCGCGTTTTCCGAGGTGAGCACCCGCCGACGCATTTCCAGCGATAGCAGTTCCTCCTCTCCGGTGAGGCCTGAGAACTCCAGCATCTCCCGGACTTTATATTCGACTGGCGGGACCACCGGCAGCCCGTCGCTCCAGCCCAGCCGGTAGCACTCTTCGATGGCCTCAACGGTGTCGCTGGCCTCGGTGATTTTTGAACGTTCCATGTTGGTGGTCACTACTTACCTCCGTTTGGTAGCCCGATGGGCTTAAACGTTACGGCTCCTTAGCTTCACCATATTGTCGTTGAGGTCGTGAGATTTGCCCTAACCCGGCCCAGTGGGCACTCCACATGCCTCGATCTTGTGGACCTCGTCAAGAACGGGTGGCCTCTGCCCGGTGAATAGCTGGCTGAACGCCGTTTCGCCGATGGCTTCGATAACGCAGTTTTCCTGCTCCGGTGTCAGGTCAGGTGGGCCGCTTTCCCCGCCCTGGCCCGGTATTGGGCCACACGTGGTGATGATATCGCGTAGCTCCGGCGGTAGCGAAGCGTCTTCTCCGGCTCCTGCGCCCACCGCGAATAACTTTGCAATCGTCCCATCGTCGGCAACCTCAAACATACATTTGAATTGCGCCATGCTAGGTCCGCCGCCCTCTTCAACTGCACCAAACATCTCCGCAGCTTCTCCTTCTGAAAGGCAATCGAACGCCGCCCGGAAGATCTGGAACGAGAAGGTCTGGGTCTGCGAAATGCTCACGTCTCCAGACCCAGCACTCATACATTGAATGTTCTGCTCGCTGATACCCAGTTCCACCATCATCACGCCCAGCACCATCCGCCGATTCGTATCCTCACTTAGGCAACCAGTGAACTTCGCCATATCCTCAGAAGAGAGAGGCACTGTGCCGAAGACTTCGAGGAGATTTTCGGTACCCAAGGCTTGCGCCACGCAGTCTCGCTCGCTCGTTGGTATTGCCTGTAGGAACGCCTGTGGATTGTCTCCGGGGCCATCGGTAATCAGGGCTGAAGCCGGTGTGGGCGTTGCCGGAGGGGCCGGCGAAGGAGAGGAACCGCCGCAGGCGACCGCCAGACCCAGAGCAGCCAACCCGAGCAAAAACAGCCTAGAGGTCATCATAGGACAGTGTAGTACTTCTAGCGGGCGTAAACGCCGCTAGCCGCGCCCTCCAGTGTTCCGTTTTCGCCCAGGACCACCGCTTCGACGTCCCGCAGGACGGGGAGGGACGTTGGTACCGCCTCGTTGCCCGCCACGGCCTCCTTTGGGCTGTCCGCCCACTCGGCGCCCATTTCCAGCAGGTTGGTTGCGGCCTCGCGTCGCAGGTCGTGGACGGTCAGTTGATGGCCGGCCTTGATCAGGTCGGCCGCCATCGGGTTCCCCATGTTGCCGGTGCCGATGAACCCCAGCTTCATCGCTTTCGCTCCTGTCCTTGGCCTTAGCCTGGTCAGCGTTAGTCTGCTGGTCGTCACTCTGGTCTAAACCAGGACCGGTGCGGGGACGGTACCTAACGGTCTCCGAAACCCCACGACCGGGAAAGGGCGGATGTGGCTGAGTGACTGCTTGTCCCTGGTCCTGTTGATCGAACGTCTCTTTGGCAATCCGGAAGGCGCGTACTGCCGCCGGCATGCCCCCGTAGAACAACATCTGGCCGATGATTTCGGATATCTCTTCCTTGGAGACTCCTATGTGAAGCGCCCCAGTGATGTGGCGTTTGATCATTTCGGGGCTGTGACCCAACACCACCAAGGCGGCGATGGTGCACAAGCTGCGAGTTTTGAGGTCGACGGCGGGGCGGTTGTAGATTTCGCCGTAGACCACCGAGTCCACCAAGCGCATGATTTCCGGCGCCAGTTCAACCATAGCCTCTGGTGGCTCGGGGTTGTTGGCGGAGCCGTAATATCGCATTCGAAAATCGGCGGCGGCTTGGTCTAGGTACCGCTGGTGGTTTTGAGGGTCGGGTTCTGAGGTCAAAGGAATCTCCGTTGGATTGCAGGCCGAATCAGAGGGTCTGCCAGTAACGTTTACCCTCTAACCGTACCACTTTTCCAATGTGGTCATTGGGATGAAAGTGTCCGGCGGCGATCACGTATCCTTCGTCCTCGGCTTGGTCAAGAATATTTTCCCGGTTGCGTCGGCTGGCCTCTTTGTCGGTATCCACGCCAGCGGTCCAGTCGGGACGCTCCACCTGAGCTTTATTGTGGAGCAGGTCGCCGACCACCATCGCCTTCTCGCCTTGGGAGGTGATTACGATCACCATGTGCCCCGGCGTGTGGCCGGGCGTGGACAGGGTCTTCACCTCGTCAGTGATATTGTATTCGCTATCCACCAAGTCCATCAGGCCCATGCCCTGCAAAGGAATCACGCTGTTGGTCACTTGGGGGGCGGTGCCGATGACGTCCGGCTGGGTAAAATGCTCCCAGTCCAGTCGAGGCACCAGGTAACGGGCCTTGGGAAAAGTGGGGGCCGGCGGATTATTGGTGTTGTCGATGTTCCAACCCACATGGTCGCCGTGGAGGTGGGTGTGGGCCACTACGTCCACATCTCCTGTGTCGACGCCCTTAATTTTCAACTGGTTGACCAAATCGCCGGTGCGGTTGCCCCGGTCGGGATGAGGCCCCGGACCCATCCCGGTGTCCACCATTATCGTTTTGCCCTGGGAGCGTAGGAAGAAGTGGAGATAGTAAAGTTGAAGTTGTCCGTCTTCCAACGCGTCTTGGTGGGACTCCCAGTCTTGGGCCGTGGTGGTGGGAAACATCATGGACGGCTCCCGAGGCGGCGGCACCATATCCAACACCGCCACGATGTCCACTTTTCCTACCCTAATATTATCCGGCACGGTTCTCTCCTTAGTTTACGAGGACAACTGCACGCAGAGTTCCAAATATTGGGAGTCCCTGCGACCTCGGCGGTTAGGTTATGCGATTTCAATACTGAATTAAGGAAAAAACGTCATATCCTTCCAGTAACCGGCGCCCTTCCAGGCCGGTCAACTCAACGATCACTCCGATCTCCGAAACGACGCCGCCCGCCATTTCCACCAAACGGCTGGTGGCCGCCAGAGTCCCTCCGGTGGCCAGCAGGTCGTCCAAAATCAAGACCCGCTCTCCGTGGGAAATTCCGTCTACGTGCATCTCCATCGTGTTGCTGCCGTACTCCAAGGTGTATTCGGTGGAGTGAGTCGCAGCTGGCAGCTTTCCCGGTTTGCGTACCGGAACGATTGGTTTGCCTAGCTTATGGGCCAATGGTGCGCCGAACAAAAACCCACGGGACTCAATGGGAACGATGGCGTCCACCCGGGCATTTTCATACCTTTCAACCAATTGGCTAATAGTGTAGTCGAAGGCGGCCGGGTCGCCCAAAAGCGGGGTAATGTCGCGAAACAGTATTCCCGGCGCAGGGAAGTCGGGAATACCCCTAATGAAGGCTTTGAGGTCCATATTTACGAATCATCCAAGAATAGAGTGTGATCGCACAGAAATTCGGTTAGCCGAACCGGCAGGAAGAAAGAGGAACTTCGTTGCCCGGTGGCTCTGAGGCAGTGCCTGGCAGTGTAGAATACGTCCAATCCTCAGTCAAGCTAGGTCAACGGACGGGTCCGGTGGGTCTCGAGTAGAATTTGAGGGCGAATTCCGTCGACTCTACGCACGAATTCGATTGACTTTCCCGAAGTCAATTTTATATAATTTGAAGTGGACCTTGGTGCTGAAATGGCCCCACATCTGCGGGGCCATTTGTGGTGTTGCTACCCCCGGCACCGGGCTTCGTCGATGCCCCTGTGGCGCAAAGGAAGCGCAGTCGATTTGTAATCGACAGGTTAGGGGTTCGAATCCCCTCTGGGGCTCTTGTCACGGTAATTGCCTGAAGGACGAGCGTGAAATCCCCGTCCACGGGCTCGGGCCCACCGCCGAAGGAGAGCGGCGAGCGGTCCCAATTGCGCCGCAGCCGTTGATTGTGCGAAGATTTACCTGTGATATGACTAACTGGAGGGGTGGGTGAGTGGTTAAAGCCACCAGACTGTAAATCTGGCGTCCGGAAGGGCTTCGCAGGTTCGAATCCTGCCCCCTCCACCAACAATAGCCCTTCAGGGGTCCAGAAAGCGCCTTCACATTAAATAAATTAGCGGCCCTAATTTATAGCCGATAGGGGAACAACCCGGATAAATTTGGTCCAGCTAGTAGCCCAGATAGCTCAGCGGTAGAGCACGTTCTTGGTAAGAACGGGGTCGGCGGTTCAATCCCGCCTCTGGGCTCCAGTACAAGAGAGAAGTAGGGAGGACACTACAAGAAATGGCCAAGCAACAGTTCGACCGGTCGAAAGAGCACGTTAATGTGGGAACCATTGGGCACGTGGACCACGGGAAGACCACTCTAACGTCAGCCATAACTGCCGTCCAAGCCAAGTCGGGATTGGCCAGCTATCTCGACATGGACAGCATCGATAACGCACCCGAAGAAAAAGCGCGTGGTGTAACCATCGCCATCGCCCACGTGGAGTACGAAACCGAAACTCGCCATTACGCCCACGTGGACTGCCCAGGGCACGCCGACTACATCAAGAACATGATCACCGGCGCGGCCCAGATGGACGGCGCTGTATTGGTGGTTAGCGCCCCAGACGGTCCCATGCCCCAAACCAGGGAACACATCCTGCTGGCCCGTCAGGTGGAGGTTCCTCGCATTCTGGTCGCCCTGAACAAGGTCGACATGATGGACGACGAGGAGCTGCTGGAACTGGTGGAGTTGGAAGTCAGGGACCTTCTCAACCGCTACGACTTCCCCGGCGACGATACCCCGATTATCCGGGTGAGCGGCTTGAAGGCATTGGAAGGCGATCCAGACGCCGAGCAAGGGATTCGAGACCTGGTAAAAGCGATGGACGACTACATCCCGGTACCGCCGCGAGTGACCGATAGGCCGTTCCTCATGCCGATCGAGGACGTGTTCGGCATCAAGGGCCGGGGTACGGTGGTGACCGGCCGGGTGGAACGCGGCACCCTTAAGCAGGGCGAGCCGGTTGAGATCATTCGGTTCGGCGATGTCCGCGAGACCGTGGCCACCGGGTTGGAAATGTTCCACAAAACCCTGGATACCACCCAAGCCGGCGACGCTGTCGGAATTCTTCTACGCGGTGTAGACCGGGAAGAAGTGGAACGGGGACAGGTGCTGGTGAAGCCCGGCTCGATGAGGCCCTATACCAAAGCGGAAGCGGAAGTGTACGTCCTGAGCCGCGACGAAGGTGGACGTCACACGCCATTCTTCAGCGGATACAAGCCCCAGTTCTACATCCGGACCAGCGACATCACCGGCTCCGTCACCCTTCCCGACGGCGTGGAAATGGTAATGCCCGGCGATAACGTTAAAATGACGATTGAACTGATGAGCCCGGTTCCCATCGAAGAGCAAATGCGGTTCGCCATCCGCGAAGGCGGCCGGACCGTCGGCTCGGGCGTAATTACAAAGGTGGTCGAATAAGACATGGCTAGAAAAACTGCCGACGTTAGGCAAATCATAACCCTGCAGTGCGGGGAATGCCGGGAGCGGAACTACACGTCAGTGAAGAACCGGCGCAACGACCCACAGCGCGTGGAACTCCGCAAATACTGTTCGCGGTGCCGCGGCCACAAGACCCACCGCGAGGTCAGATAGGAAATGGCCCGGTCCTCGACTCGCGCCCAACGGATAATCTCACCGGCCGGGTCCGGACGGCTCAGCCCTGTCACGTTTCTTCAGGAAACGTACCAGGAGTTGCGTAAGTCCCATTGGCCCAGCCGCGAGGAAACGGCCCGGCTCACCATGGTGGTGATCATCCTAGCGATAGCGGCGGGGTTCTTTCTCGGTGGTCTAGACCGGGTGTTCGCCGAGGTCTTTACCAACGTGATATTCGGGCTATAGCCGCCGCAGGGCGCCAAGCCCCATGCAGACTTGCCTTGGCCGTTAATCCGAGGGTTCGTTGACCCGATGGGTTCGGTGAAGGGCCGAGACACTGCCGTTCGGACTAAATATCATGAATGCAAATGAAATTCCTGAAGTGGAAGAATATCAAGGTCCCCGGTGGTATATCGTCCATACCTACTCCGGCCAAGAAGACTTGGTCGAGAAAAACCTGCGTCTCCGCATACAAAGCCTAGACATGCAGGACCGCATCAACTCTGTGTTGGTTCCCACGGAAGAGGAAGTCATATTCAAGGACGGCAAACGCCGCTCGGAGCGGAAGAAGCTCTTCCCGGGATATATATTGGTCCAAATGACCATGGACGACGAGAGTTGGTACGCGGTGCGGAACACTCCGGGAGTGACCGGCTTCGTATCCAGCGAGGACGAGCACGACAAACGGCCCAAACCGGTGCCGCTGGAAGACAAGCAGATCGAGGATATCCTAAAACAGGTCGAGTCAGACCCGACTCGCGTCAAGATCGCCCTGGAGCGGGGCGAGACCGTCCGAATTACCGAAGGACCTTTCGTGGACTTCATCGGCGCAATTAACGACGTGGACGAAGGAAAGGGCAAGGTCCGGGTTTTGGTCTCCTTCTTCGGCCGCGAAACTCCGGTGGAGCTGGACTTCCTCCAAGTGGAGCGGATTTAGAGGCCGGGTTCTCTGACAAGCTCGGGATTGCCCCGTTCGTGGTGAGCTATCGAACCATCGTCCCGTCGTAGAGTGTCCTTCGACAGGCTCAGGCCGAACGGAGGGGACAGGCTCGGGGCGGACGAGGAACAGTCTCCGGACGAACAGAGATGCAAGCTAACCGCCAACGTAAAGATGACGGGATAGGAGCCCCAAGTGGCAAAAAAGGTTAGAGCAATCATCAAGTTGCAACTAGAAGCGGGGAAAGCAACCCCCGCGCCCCCGGTCGGCCCGGCGTTAGGTCAGCACGGGGTGAATATCATGGGCTTCGTAAAGGAGTACAACGCCCGGACGGCCAATCAGGCGGGTACGATAGTTCCTGTCCACCTGACCGTCTTCGAAGACCGGTCCTTTGCGTTCGTCACCCGGACGCCGCCAGCTTCGGACCTGCTGCGGAAAGCAGCCGGTGTGGAGAAAGGCTCGTCTGACTACCGCGAAGGCAAAGTAGGCACCATTAGCCGGAATGCTCTGAGGGAAATCGCCGAAACCAAGCTTTCCGACCTAAACGCTGGCACGGTCAACGAAGCAATGGCAATTATTGAAGGTACTGCCCGAAGTATGGGCATAGACGTCGCCCCCGAAGGATAAAGTTACACATGCCCACTCACAGCCGCCGGTATAGCAGCCTAGCCGAAAAAGTTGACCCCGAACGGGATTATGAGCCGGCCGAGGCCGTCGACCTCCTGAAAGAAGTCTCCACCGCCAAGTTCGATGAGACGGTGGAACTTCATCTGCGCACCAACGTCGACCCTCGCCATGCCGATCAAATGATCCGGGGCGTGGTCGGCCTGCCCCACGGATTGGGCAAAACGGTACGCGTACTGGTGTTCGCAGGGGCCGAAGGGGCCGAGGAAGCGCGCCAAGCGGGCGCCGACTACGTTGGTGAGGACGATCTAATCGAACGCATCGAAGGCGGTTGGGTCGAGTTCGACGTTGGCCTTGCGACCCCGCAAGTGATGCCCAAGATCGGTAAGCTGGGACGTATTCTGGGACGCCGCGGCCTGATGCCCAATCCTCGCTCCGGCACGATGGTTCAACCGCAGGACCTGCCACGAGCAATCCAGGACTCCAAAGGCGGCCGTACCGAGTACCGTACGGACCGGACCGCCATCATCCATTCAGCATTGGGCAAAGCGAGCTTCGAAACGAGTATGCTGGTGGATAATCTGGCGGCTCTGATCGATGCTATAATCAGAGACCGGCCGGCGGCACTGAAGGGACCATACTTCAAGTCAGCCTATATAACCTCGAGCATGGCCCCCAGTGTTCCATTGGATCTGGGGGCATTGCAATCACTCCGGCCGCCGGAATAGACCCTACCGAGGGTTTTTAGGGCCCAGCGACACGACAATCTAGGCAAGCAACGCCAAAGACTGCGGGTCCCGTAACCGGGATAATGGCCAACAGCCGCCCGCCGAGGCGCGACGGTATGAAAAATGGGATCTCCCATCCCTGTGCCGCGTCTTTGGTGCAGGGATTTTTTCTTGGAGGTTTGATTTGCCAACACAGGAAAAGGTAGACCGGGTAGAGGAACTAAAGGACCGCATAGGGCGGAGCACCATTACATTAGCTGCCGATTACACCGGCGTCAGCGTTAACCAGATGACCGAGATGCGGCGCGCCATGCGGGCCCGCGGCATCGAATTCACTATCGTGAAAAACACCCTCACCTACCTGGCGGCCGAAGAGGCACAGCGGCCCCAGCTTAAGGAAATAGTCCAAGGCCCGACAGCGCTGGCGTTCGGCTACGATGACCCGGTTGACGCCGCCAAGGTGGTGGCCGAATATTCCCGCGGCACTGCCGCGGCTTTGACCATCCGGGGGGCGGTATTGGGAGCCGGCCCGGCCATGGGTCCCAACGAGGTCAACCGTTTGGCCACCTTGCCACCGCGTCCGCAGTTGATCGCCACCTTAATCGGCCAAATTCAGTCCCCAATCGTACGCTTAGTGTCGGTTCTAAACGGACCGCTACAGAACCTGGACAACGTGCTCCAAGCCCGGATACGCCAATTAGAGGCCGGGTAGGCGCAATCCCGCGAAATTTTTTTCCAACAGCAAAAACGTAAGGCAGTATCGATACATCACACCCAAAGGAATCGTATAAGGAGAATCCATGACTAAAGACCAGATCCTGGATGCAATCAAACAAATGAATGTGGTTGAATTGGCCGATATGGTCAAGTCCTTGGAGGACGAATTCGGCGTGAGTGCCGCAGCCCCGGTAGCCGTTGCCGCAGCGCCGGCCGCCGCAGCCGAGGCAGCCGCGCCCGCCGAGGAACAGTCCGAGTTCGATGTTACTATCAACGACATCGGTCCCAACAAGATCAACGTGATCAAAGCCGTCCGGGAGGTCACATCCCTGGGACTGCGGGAAGCCAAGGAACTGGTGGAGGCCGCCCCGACCGCTGTTAAGGAGTCGATACCAAAGGAAGAAGCCGACGAAATCAGGAGCAAACTTGAAGCGGCCGGAGCGGCTGTAGATGTCAAATAATCATTCCGAGCCTCGCGGCTGGGAGATATGACCTGTGGGCCGAAAAGATAGGGAACGCTACCTGAGGCTGAAAAACGAGAACCCCGATTACGGGGGCTTTCGCGGTCGGGAGACGGTCACCGCCCGAGCCGCCCCGGTAACAGAAACCGTGGTGTGTTCGGTATGTAATCGAAGGCGCAACGTCGCCGCCGACACACTCCCCGAGGATCGCAGCACCTATGTGTGCCTACGGTGCCAGGAGGAGCAAGGGGTAACGGCCGCCGTCCCAGTGGCTGAAGAAGCGGAAGAACAAGGATAAAATAAAATCGACCGGTCCAGTGGTCAGTAACCAAAAAAGTCCTTCCCGTAACGGGAAGGACTTTTTTGGTTTTTCCCTGGCGATGCCGCTGGCGGCTATTGGTCTATCGTATATCACAGATTTGCCTTGTCATTTCGAAGAGACGAAGCGAAACAAGAATCCCGTTTGCGGAAGGGAGATTCCTCGCCCGCCTACCAGCGGATTCGGAACCACAGTTTTTACCCTATCGGATTTAGCGGAAGGGCGGCAATTGGCCGTCGAGGTACTCGTAAGCCCGGTTGAACTGACTCTCACCGCCAAACCCTTCGTCTTCCGGCTCGGAGACGACGACCAAGTCCGGTTTGATTCCTTCTCCACCCAACCAAAGGCCCGAGGGCGTGTACCAGCGAGACGTCGGCAGGTACATCGCGGAGTTATCGCTTAGTTCCACGAAGCTGTAGTCGGACCCCTCGCCGAAGGTCTCAGTCCCTACGACGAAGGCACGCCCAGCGTCCTGGAGAGCTCCGGCCAATGCTTCGGCCTCGCCGATCGTCTGATCGTTGACCAGTACCGCCACCAGCAGGCCGTCCAAGTCCAGCCGGTTAGGGTCTTCGTCGATCAGTTCTTCAGCGCGGACCCCGTCCCGTCCCTCAACAGAGCGAAATAGGCTTCCGGCTGGTAGAAACTGTCCGGCAACCTCTCCGGCGGCCTCCGCAGATCCACCGGGGTTAGTCCGAAGGTCTAAGATCAGCGCCAGCATGTCGAACTGGTTCAGCGTCTCCAGGGCCGAAAACGCCTGATCTCCGGTGTTATCTCGGAAGCGGGAAATCCGCATGTAACCAATGCCACCGGGTATCAACTGGCTGGCCACCGATGGGACGTCGACATTCCCTCGAAAAACGTCCAAATCCACTGGCTCAGGTTCGCTCTGGCGCCCAACCTGTAGCCTTACCTTGGTTCCTTCAGGGCCCCCAACTTTATCAACAACCGACTGCACTGCTTGGCCGGCTACGGCCTGGCCATCGACAGTGAGTAGAATGTCGCCGGATTCCACTCCACCCTTTTCGGCCGGAGAGCCGCTGAAAGGGAAAAGCAAGATCAGTCCGTCTTGAGAGATCACCCGGGCTCCAATGCCCAGGTAGGATCCTTCGATACTGGTCTCAAGGTTCTCTTTGGCTTGCGGGTACCGTTCAGCATTCAAAAAGACCGAGGACGGGTCGCCCAACCCATCCAAGATACCTACAAGGACTGCTTCCACCAGCACAGACATTTCGAAATCGGGGTTGGATTGCCGATACATCGCCACCGCCCGCCAAATATCCGTCAACTCGCCGGGAACTTGTGGCGGCGCTTGTCCCCTCACCCGTCCCAAGTCGGTCAAAAACGGATACGGCGAAACGCCGCTGAGTTCCAACAACCGGTCCATGGCGCCGGCGGTTACTGACTCGGGATCGAGTTCTTCCAGGTTGGCGTAGTTTTCCTTGATTTCGTCCCAGGCTTCCCATACCAACGCCAACTCGTCGACGGGCTCCGATGGGCCGTCGCTTGAGGTACAGGCTGCCAGCAATAACAACGCCGCTACCACGGCAACCGCAGTGAGTCTAAAGTGTCGATGTGAAATTCGTCGGAACATTTCCTGAAGCCGTACGTTGGCCGTACGTTGGCAGTAGGACCGGTGGTTCTATTCTAGCAGATTTGATTCCGCCGACAGCGCCGCGACAACAGATTGTCAGGCTCCCTTTGGGACTGTACACTGGTCATTAAGGCGATGCATATCAAAACCAATCGCCGGTATTATGGCGCAGCTAGACTAGGAGGGGAAACTGTGATCAAAGTAACCGTCCTGTACCCGAACGAGGAAGGCAAAAGTTTCGATTTCGATTATTACACCGGCTCCCACGTTCCAATGGTGGTAAGGCTCCTCACACCGATGGGACTCGTAAAAGGAGAGATAGAAAAGGGTGTCTCAGGTACGGACCCCAATGAGCCGGCCCCGTTCGTCTGCGTCGGCCATCTGCATTTCAACACCACCGACGAAGTGCACGAGGCGTTCAAGACGCACGGCAGAGAAATAATGGGGGACATCAAGAACTACACCCAGATTCAGCCAACCTTCCAGATAAGCGAAATCCTCGCTTAATTCCAAGGTGCGTTGATTCGCAAACTGAGGGCGGCCCGAGATGGGCCGCCCTTTTTGCTGACTGGAGCTGCCTGGTGGCGGAGTTCCAAACCCGTCGAAAGTCGAGAGATACCATGACCGACAACAACATTGATCAAAAACGCGAACCGCAGGAATTCGAGCGGCTGACCGAACGGCTGATCGGCGAGCATTGGGACTTCTATCCCACCGCCGGGTCTAGAATCGGCAGACACGAATATGACGGGCGGTTGCCGGACCTATCGTCAGCCCAAATTAGCCGCCGGGAGCGGGAACTGAGAGACGGCTTGGCACATTTGGAGGAGTTGGACTGCTCTGTTTTGGGCGCCCAAGAGCGGATGAGCTACCGAATGATGGAGTTGTTCTTGAAGCGCGAACTGTTTACTTTTACCGAGCTGCGTCCCCTGGAAAACAACCCGATGCGCCAATCGGGGTTTCTGAACATGAGCGGATACATGCTCCGCGACTACGCCCCATTAGAAGACCGCCTCCGCTCGGCCGCCACCGCGCTAGAGCAGGTGCCAGACTTCTTGGAGACCGTCGACAGCGCGTTGGCCGATAGTCTCTCCAGCCACATCGTCGACATGAGTGTGGAAAGTTACGCCGGGATGGCCCGCTTCTATCGGGTGGACTTGGCCCCGGCGGCGCAATCGGTAGCCGACCCTGAGATCGCCCGAGACTTCACCAACGCTTTGGAGACTGCCGCAGCCTCGTTGGACCGGTTCGTAGAACGGCTGAAAGCGCGGGCGCGGCAGGGTGAAGAGGGATTTGCCATAGGTTCCAGCCTCTACGCCGGAATGCTGGCCACGGGTGAGGGTTTGGAGACTCCGCTTTCGGAGATCGCCGCCGTGGGTGCGGCCAACCTCGCCGACAATTTGGCCCGCATCAAAGATGTCGCTCAGACTATCTCGCCCGGAATGCCGGTGGCGGCTATTGTCGAGGACATTGTGAGGAACCATCCTACCGCTCAGAGTCTGATCGGCGATACCCGTGACCTGCTGGAGGCCATAAGGCAAGCACTGATCGACTTCGATGTCATTTCGGTGCCCTCGGACGACCGCTGCCAGGTCATCGAGACGCCGACTTACATGCGTTACGCCTTCGCGGCCATGGATAGCGCCGGCGCCTTGGAACCCAAGGCAACCGAGTCGTTCTACTATGTAACGCCGGTGGAGGAGGAATGGAGCGATACCCAGAGGGAAGAGTGGCTCTCCAACTTTAACTACGAAACCCTCAAGGTGATTTCGGTCCACGAAGTCTATCCGGGTCATTTCGTCCATAACCTGCACAACCGGTACGGGCGTCCCCTGCCGTTGATTAACCGCGTGGCCACGTCGTATGCGTTCTCCGAGGGTTGGGCCCACTACACCGAGCAAATGATGGTGGAAACCGAATACGGCGCCGGGCAACCAACGCTGCTCTTGACCCAGCTATTGGAGGCGCTGGTGCGCAACTGCCGTTATGTTTGCTCGATTCGTATGCACACTGAAGGCATGACGGTAGACGAAGCGACCAAGTTCTTCATGGAAAACGCTTACATGGGGGAGTTGCCAGCACGGCGTGAGGCGCTTCGGGGCACTTTCGACCCTGGATATCTGAATTACACCTTAGGCAAGCTGATGATATTGAAGTTACGCGAGGACTACCGGCGGAAGCAGGGCGGTAGCTACACCCTCAGGGATTTCCACGACCGGCTGCTATCGTTCGGGGGCCCGCCGCTACCCCTAGTACGTGAAGGAATGTTGGGGGAAAGCGGCGAACCGCTCTAACTCAAGGCTCGAACTCCCTTGCGCATACAACAGCCAACTTAGAATCACAGAGTATCCGGCATCTACACGCAACCTAGAAAACGGGGCTGCGCCCCCGCCCCCGCCGCCTAGGTGCGGAAAGTGACCTTGCGGAAGGACTCGCTGTACTGCTGGCCCGAGTCGCCAACCGCGCCCCGAGCCCATTCTTTGACGAACTCTTCGATATCTTGTTGGGTGCGGCCGTTGGTCTGGCTCTTATGGGCCTTGAGCGCCTCCAGCTTGGCAGGCATGGTGCTCGAAATGTCGACGAAGGTGTCGGAGGTCTCCGTGCCCCAAAACAGCACCGTGCCTGTCTTGTGGGGTTCCAGGCCCTCGTCCCGCCACAACTCTTCGAAGTGCAGGTGGTCCCTGGCGCAAGGAAAGACAGCGTCGAGAGCAACTTGACCGGCAATTCGGTGGTCCCGGTGCCACGCCAAGTTTTTTCGGTAGGGCTCCGGGCAAATGACCACGTCGGGTTTTACCTGCCGGATCTGCCGCACGAGCTCCTTGCGAAAATCGTCGTTATCCTCCAACCCACCGTCGGGCCGATGGAGCATCACCACGTCTTGAACCCCTAAAACTTTGGCGGCTTCGGCCAGCTCTTTCTCCCGGATGGCCCCCAATTCCAGTGATGAAATGTCAGGGTCAGTGGCGCCCTTGCCACCATCGGTGCACAACACGTAGCGGACCACTGCACCTTCATTGATCCACTTGGCCACACTCCCCCCGCACCAGAATTCAGCATCATCCGGGTGGGGGATCACAACCAACACTCGCTGCGGGGTTTCGTCCATCCGCAGGTATCCTCCTTAAATCCGCCGAAAATAGATATTACACCCAAAATAGGGGAACCAAGAGCCTGCGGTAGCGCGCGAAGTGGCAAGCAGAAACGCCGATGGTGTTGTCCGACGTTGGCCGGAGATGTTACGCGAATCGAGACCGATTGACGCGTCGAAAGGCGCTACTACGCTACAGGAGGTAGGCATTCCGTAGGGATTGTTAACCGTAAATTACTCTGCTACAATCGGCCGAAGGTGTCAAGGGCCCTGCAACCCCGTGCTAACGTATCCCCGTTCATATTGACCGCTTTCCTCCACAATGTTGGCTCCAAGTTCGACACCGCCCTACTCGAAACCCTTTGGTCCGTTAGGCCGCCGCTAATAGCGGCTCGTTAGGCTGGCAAACGGCCCGGCAGGATGACTAATTTGCCGATCCACAAGTACACAATAGATGACCGCCCGGCGATGGTGGACTTTGTGGCGTCCCAGAGCGATTGGGGCGTCGCTGGCAGCCTGTTGGGACGAGAAACCTTCGAGCGGGTCTTGGGGCAGCCGGGCCTCGAACCAGACCGTAACTGCTTCGTACTAGAGAAATCGGGCGCGGTTGAAGGGTTTAGCCTCGTCTTCCCCGAGGTCTCCGTCGGTCGTGCCGTAATTGAAGTGGTGGCGGCAGCTGGAACTTCTGAGGAGCGGGCACTATTAGACTCGGCGATTGAAAGGGCGAAAGAGATTCATGCTGGTGTAGCCCACGTATGTATCATGGAGGGTTCCCAACGCCAGCAGACATTGGAAGCCTGCGGCTTTACCAGGGTCCAGACTTATTTCGAGATGGTCTGGGACCATGAAACGTTGCCCGATGTCCCGTTGCCGTCGGGGTTCTGGGTCCGGGCCTTCCAGGACGGCGACGCGGCCCTGTTGACGAAGGTCCAGAACGATGCCTTCAACGGGAGCTGGGGCTTTTGTCCCAACACCGTGGAGCAAATTGAATACCGGACTCGCATGCCCAACACGTCGCAGTCCGGCATCGTTTTTCTATTTGAAGGCGAGACCCCAGCAGGCTACTGTTGGACAGTCCTCAATCCTGTCCACGGCGAGATTCGAGGCATAATCGGGATGGTCGGGGTGGTACCGGAGTTCCGGGGTAGAGGCGTGAGCCGAAGTATCCTGTATGCCGGAATGTCCCATCTAAAAACCCTGGACATTGCCGACATTGGGTTGGAAGTAGACGGGAACAACGCTCCGGCGGTCGGACTTTATACTTCGACCGGGTTTGAAAAAGTCGCGGAGCGCTACTGGTTCGAACTCGGATTGGCCGGAACGCCGCTGCCCGAACGCTGAAAGGCGCGGTCAGACAGGATGCCCCCGGAAATGATCACACTCATGGCATCCTCCACCGACATATCGATGGGCGTCACCTCGCTGGCTGGCGCGATAACCAAAAAGCCCGATGACGGGATTGGTGTGGTGGGTATATAGATCGACAGTAGCTCCTCGCCTTCAGTATCTACCATTCGTGACGTTATTAACCCGATCGAGCGTATTCCCGGCCTGGGAAACTCGATCAAGACCACCCCATCGTAACGGCGTTGCCCGTTATTTCCATTGGAGAGGAGTTGCACGGCGCTGCGGGTGGTGCTGTAGATTCCTTTCACTACCGGAATGAACTCGAGAACCCGATGCCCCACGGCAATGATGCGGCGCCCCAATACGAAGGCCGCGACCAAGCCCACAATGTAGATGAGGAGGATCAGGGCCACCAAACCGGCCCCGGCAATTTCGGGACCCGGTAGGAGGTCCACCGCAGGATCGAGGATGGGGTCTAGAAGGTCGAAGAGGAACTTCAGGACAAGAAGGGTGATGCCGATGGGCAACATCACCAAGAGCCCGGCCATCAGTGTCCGTTCGATGTGAACAATGATGCGGCGAAACGGCCCGGCTTTGGGCGGGCGAGGCTGATCGGCAGTCCCGTTGGTACTCGGGGGTTCGGGGATCAAGGTCTACTCCAGTGGTCCAGACGGAAGCTCCGGCAACTTCTAATGTGTCGTGATCAACGCGCTTGGAAGAAGCCGATGGCGATTCGTTAGCAAGTTAACTAATAATTATTATCGCTTCCGTCCATCCGTCGGGTCAAGGAGCGGTACTCGTTCCCCATCATCAAAGCGACGTTATTCCAGCCCATTCCTTCGGCACGGCGGCGGGAGGCGGCCCCCATGCTTTCTTGCAGACCGGAACTGGAAATTATCATCTCAACTGAGTTGGCGAAGGATTCCGGGCAGCGCCAAGACTTGAGATAGCCGGTATGACCGTGGTGGATAATTGTAGGTAGCCCTCCCACCCGCATGGCCACCACCGGCGTACCGCAAGCCATCGATTCCAATGCCACCAACCCAAAACTTTCGTAGTAGGAAGGTACAACGCACACATCGGCGGCGTTGTAATAGAGCGGCAATTCGTCGTGGTCCACACGCCCGACGAAATCGATTAGCCCGTCCACCTGCCTTTGTTTCGCCAGGTCACGTACTCTGTCCATATCCTCGTCGCCGTTGGCGTCGCCGCCGACCACCACCATGCGCACTTCTTCCCCAGCGTCCATCTGGGCCGCTGTTTCGACCAAGAGGTCTAAGCCCTTGAGCGGTTCGATTCGGCCAACATACAACAAGACCTTTTCGCCGTTCAAACCCAAGCGCTTCCGGACCTCTTTCTGGTTCAAGGGTCGGAATTTGGCCAAGTCCACTCCACACGGCACCAAGGTGATCCGGTCTGCGTCCGCTCCGTAAAGACGGACCATGGCGTCGCGTTCGTGGCCGCTGAAGGCGATGATGCGGTCTGCGGTCGCCATGGCTTCTCGTTCGACCAGCTGGCGCTCCGGTGGTTCCATTTCACCGGCGCGAGACTGCATTTTGATGAGTCCCAAGGTATGAAACGTGACGACGTGAGGAGTGCCTAGGGCTTCGGACAACGCCCGGCCCACCCAAGACGACAACCAGTAGTGGGAGTGGACGACATCGTAGCTTAACCCTTCTTGTTGTTGGAACGCCTGTAGGCTACTCAGAAACTCTGGTAGGTGAGGGTAGAGTTCAGCTACCTGGGCGTCTGGCTCTCCCGCTGGCAGATGAACCACCCGCACAGCCGGCGCGATGTACTCGATACGGTTGGTGATGCCAGCGTGCTCTCTGGTGAAGATATCTACTTCGACGCCCAACTCACCCAGCGCCCGGGCCAGCTCCCGGACGTATACGTTCATACCCCCCGACTTTCCTTGTCCTGGGGCAGCCAGGGGGCAGGCGTGGAGCGTGATGAATGCGGCCCGGTTCTCGCTCAACTTCTTTTTACCACCATCTTGAACAGACTCCTCTGCTGGCCGCCAAGGTGCTGTTTGTAGGGCTCGGGGCCGCGCAAGAAGTCAAAATATTGGAAACCATCTTCTATCGCGTCTTTCAAACACATTGCGTTGAGCAAAAGCCCCACGCTGAAATAGCCGAACTCCGGATCGTAGCCGCTATTGTACAACAGTCGTGAAGAGCCGTAATCAAAGCACAAACTGGTGGCCACCGCTTCGCCGTTCATTTCCAGAAAATAGAGTTTGATACGGTCGAGCTGGGCCATGCGGTCCGCTATGCTGTAAAAGAAACGCTCACGCTCCGGAGTCATGTATTCGTCTTTGTCAGTGCGACTCTGACGCATCAGCGAAAGGAAATAGCTCAAGCGAGCTGACACCTCGTCTGCCTTCGTAAGGCAGTACCATCGCCAGTCTCCCTGTGTGTCCAAGCGCCTGAGCTTACGCCTGAGTTCGTGGCGGTCCTTTTTTGACAAATAGGCCAGGTAATCTTCCCATGATTCGGGAAGAACCACACCAGAGGTCACGTCTTCTTGCTCGATCTCCACCGTGTACCCCTTGTTGCGGGCCATTTCCGGAAGGTGAACCAGCGTAGGAGAATCTTCAATTAGCGAGTCCAAGCGCAACTCGTCGCAGTTTTGGTCGTCCAGACACTCCAAGAGCAATTTGAAAAAGGCTTCCTCGTGTCCGGAGCGGACTATGAAATCGTTGTAATCAAAGGTGTCCTGACTGCCTACAAAAGAGAGAATGCTCCCAACCTGCGCCAAAGAAGCGATTGCGGCCACGCCCTCACCGCCCGGAGCAGGCAGGTAGAACCCTGCCATCCGGCGCCCGTCGCCAAAGTTGTCCCACCAGACTTCCTGCCACTGGGAGGAAAGGAATAGGGTGTTCACTGGCGAATCGTTTAATACTGACTCCCAATCGGACCTGATTTCTTGGAATGAAGTAATGGGTGTGCTCGCCAATATGTTACCTGCTATGCAACAGGGCCATAAGTCCTTCCTGCCCCATTGGATAATTCTCGAAATTTCCTCGCACGGCTGAAGTGAGCAACCGTGCCCCCGGTTTTTGAATACCCCGCATCGACATGCACATATGCTCGGCTTCAAGCTCCACAATTACGCCATCGGGCCGTAGCACTCCAAATATGGCGTCGGCGACTTCCGAAGTCAACCGTTCTTGGACTTGGGGACGGCGTGCGGCAAGGTCCAAGGCGCGAGCTAACTTGCTGATCCCGGCGATTTTACCGTTGGGGACATAAGCCATCCTGGCCTCGCCGAAAAAGGGCAAGAGGTGATGCTCGCAGACTGAAAAGAAGGCCAGGTTGCCCAGAACCACCGGGTCGTGGCGCTCGGCCTCGAAAACGGCATCTATAGCGTCTTCGGGATTGGCGCCGACGCCAGAAAACAGAGTCTTGTACATCCGGGCGACGCGCTCGGGCGTCTCTAGTAGCCCTTCCCTCGAGGAGTCCTCCCCGATGGCCTCCAGAATTTCCGCGATGGCCTTTTGTATGCGCCTTTGCTCGACCGTGTATCCCCCCTTTGAGTAGCCTCTCAGACAACACGAGCCGGAGTACCCATACAACCAGAGTTGCTAGGATCTTACCGGGGTTTGGATCAGATTCTTCCTATTCTGCGGGAACTGGAATCCGAGTTAGGCGAAAGCCACCGCCTCAACTGACTCGATGTCCGGTTCCACTTCGATCGTTTGGGCTGCCACACTGCTAACCGCCAGGTCCGGGTCCTTCAGACCCGTGCCGGTGAATATGCACACCACCCGCCTGTCTTTGAGGTCGAGTCCCTGGCGGTGGAGCTTAACCAGCCCAGCGAAAGACGCCGCCGAAGCTGGCTCGCAAAAGATTCCTTCGTGAGTTGCCAGTATCCGGTAGGCCTCCAATATCTCGTCGTCGGAAACCATGTCGATGGTGCCGCCGGAGCCGTCTCGGGCGTCCAACGCCCCCTGCCAACTTGCCGGGTTGCCTATACGGATGGCGGACGCGATGGTCTGCGGATTGGCTACAGGCTCTCCCCTGACGATAGGCGCGGCGCCCTCAGCCTGGAAGCCCATCATCTTCGGCAGGGATTGGCTGCGGCCAAGATTGTAGTACTCTTTAAATCCTTTCCAATAGGCGGTGATGTTACCCGCATTGCCCACCGGAATGAACAGGTAGTCTGGAGCTTCGCCCAAGGAGTCGACGATCTCGAAGGCGGCCGTTTTCTGGCCCTCCAACCGGTGAGGGTTGAGCGAGTTTACCAGTGTCACTTCATGTTTGCTGGTAAACTCTCGCACCAAGTTCAATGCGGTGTCGAAATTGCCCTTCACCATAATAATTTTTGCGCCGTAGGCCATGGCTTGGGCCAGCTTGCCCATGGCCACTTCGCCTTTTGGGATAATCACGAGGGCCGGTAGGTCGCAATAAGCCCCAAAAGCGGCGGCGGAAGCACTGGTATTCCCGGTGGAGGCGCACATGATCGCCCTGCTGCCCTCTTCCAAAGCCTTGGCCATGGCCACGACCATTCCCCGGTCTTTGAACGAGCCAGTGGGGTTGCAGCCTTCCAGCTTGAAGTACAACTCAGAGCAGCCCAACTCCGGACCCAGGCGGTTGGACTTGACCAAAGGGGTATCTCCTTCCCCCAACGTGATCATCGGCGTAGCACCGGTGAGCGGAAGCAGTTCCCTGTAGGTTTTTAGGACTCCGTCCCCCATGTTGTTACCATTTCCGTGTTGGCGCAGCCGGCCTACGGGCTATTCTTCTATCCTCAGCATATTACTCACCCGCCGGACGGCATTCAGCTTGCCAATGGCCTGTAACGCTCCCTGCACCGAGGCTTCACGGGCTGGATGGGTGGTAACCACGATCTCGGCGCTCTGGGTATCAGGATCGGTATCCTTTTGCAGAACCGAGGCGATACTTATCTCCCCATCCCCTAGCTCCTTGGCAATCTGGGCCAGGACACCGGCTTGGTCGGCGACATTGAGTCGAATGTAGTACTTGGTGAGCAGATCGTCGATGGGCTTGACCTTGTGTCTGCGCTTGGGCGGCGCCACCGAGACGGGCATCCCTCCATCTTTTATGATGCGCGCCGCCTCCAAAAGGTCGCCCACCACCGCGCTTGTCGTGGGGCCGCGGCCTGCGCCCATGCCGTGGAAAATGACCTGGCCGCACAAACTGCCCTTGACCTCTACGGCATTGTACACTCCATCGACCTTGGCCAGCATATGGTCTTCCGGCACCAGCGCCGGATACACCCGTAGCTGTACCCCGCTGTCGTCAACCCCGGCAATGGCCAAAGACTTGATGGCGTAGCCCAACTCCTGAGCGTAACGAAAGTCTTGGGGCTCAAGGTTTGAGATGCCTTCGCGGAATACATCCCCCGGTTCGAACGGGTGGTGGTAGGCCAACGACGCCAGAATAGTTAGCTTGTATGCGGCGTCGATTCCCTCAACATCATTGGTGGGGTCGGCCTCGGCGTACCCATGTTCTTGAGCTTCGCCAAGGGCCTGCTGGAAGCTGGTGCGCTGGTGGGCCATGCGGGTGAGGATGTAGTTGGTGGTGCCGTTGATGATGGTGCGGATGGATTGGACATCGTTAGCGGCCAGTTCGTTCATCAAGCAGCCGACGATGGGGATTCCACCGCCGACACTGGCCTCAAAGAGCAGGTTCACCTTATTGGCAAGGGCCAGGGCGAACAACTCGGGTCCTTGTTTGGCCATGACCTCTTTGTTCGCGGTAACCACATGTTTGCCGCTGGAAAGGGCTCTTTTCAGGTAACCGCCCGCCGGGTCCGAGCCTCCCATTACCTCTACGACGATATGGATATCCGGGTCAGCCAGAATGTCTTCCGCGTCGGTTGTGATTATTCCCGGAGGTAGATGGACCTCCCGGGGCCTGGCCGCGTCCCGGACCAACACCTTTTTCAGGTTTAAAGCTAAACCGGTCCGATCAGAAAGCGAAGAGTTTTGCTGGACAAGCGCGACCGCGACGCCGGTGCCGACCACACCCAATCCCATCAAACCAACATTGATTTGCCGCTCTGCCGTCACGATTATCTAATCGGTTGGCCCGGTTGTGCTTGTCCAGCCGGAATCCGGGGCGCGGTGACGAATACCTGATCGGCCACCCATGCATACAGATCGCTGTTGAAATTCATCCTCACCGCGCCGTTTTCGGAACCGGTCTTAACTTGCAGTTCCTGCCATTCCCGGACTAATTCATCGTTCAGTTTGCTTCGTATTCGAGGGTTCAGTTCCTGTATTTCCGGACCGGACAACAGTCTGATGATATAAATGGCATCCGAGGTGAAAATCGGCGAACTGGTCTCGCCGGGCTCCAGGGCGACGATGCCACGGCCCGGATCACCATAAAGGGCCTGATCCAGCTCGGGGAATGTTTTGGGAGGAACCCAACCAACATAACCGTCTGCCCTAGCGAACCCAGCAGGCTGGGATACTTCTTGTGCCACCACGCCGAAGTCTTCTAAGGTCAGCCGTTGGACAACGTCTTGCGGTCGCACGGAGCGGTTCTGGGAGTTACGGTCCAAGGACAGCCGTATCCATTGCACTTCAACCTGCTCCATCGGACTTTCGATAGTCGAGCCAATGGCGAACCCCAACCGGATTTGGGATAGCCGCTCTTCGGTAATGATACGGTAGTCTTCGTCAGAGAGGCCGGTGGCGGTGAGGAAACCCTGATAGTTGTTCTGGTACTCCCGTTCCAATTGGCCGGGGTCTGACTCTTGTCCTGGCGCTGTTGTGGGCCCGAACTGGAGCCGTAGTCCCGCATCGATTTCGGCATCGGTGGTGGCGATTCCCAACTGGGGCGAAGCCTGGCGCAACACCTCGGCGTTGATCAGGTCACGTAGATATTCGAATGGAACTGTGCTGAGATCGACCTGGCCACCCTGGTAGCGGTTGACTCCCTGGAGCACCCGAATTCGGGATACCAAGTCGCCCATACTGAATTCGACGTTGTTGACGCTTCCGGCCCACACCCTTGGGGGTCGGTAGAACTCCTGGTAGTAGCCGAAAGCAACGATTCCGATGACTACGACAGTCAAAAATGCGCCGATTCCGATGGACGTGTAGCGGCGACGGCGATGCGTTGCCATAACAGGGTCTTCTTGCTGTGAATCTTCTTGCCGTTGCGGCTGGGTCCGGCCACGGCGCCGACGACCCGCCCGGTCTGACGGCGACCTAAACCGGTCGCCGATCCAGGGGATTGCCATGATTAAACCTCATAATCTGCGCGGGAGACACGCTAGGGATTTCAAAAGAGAACAGCGGTGCGGACCCCGCCCGGCACCGCTGTGACTTGCAGAAGCAGCGGTTTGTGGCGGCGGCTCAGCGCCGGACGCCGGAGAAAGAATGATAGGCAACGTAAGGAACCAGCGCGATGGTCCGGGCTCGCTGGATCGCAGTGCGTAGGGCCCGCTGGTGTTTGGCGCACACTCCGGTCCGGCGACGAGGTTCGATCTTGGCCCGGTCAGAGACGAACCGGCGGATTTTATCGATCTCTTTGTAGTCGATATGCGTGACATGTTCAACACAGAAGGTGCACACGCGGCGCCTAGGGGCGAACCGGCCTCTTGGGCGCCCGCCCGGACGTCCTCCCCCTCCACCAGGTCTACCACCACCGCCCCCGCCCTGATAGCGTTGTGGCGGTCCGCCTGATCCTCTACCGGCTTCTGTGGTCATGATCCAGTCATTCCTCTTCGGTTAGCGATTTTCCTGCCTATTGGGGTTAGAACGGCAGGTCGTCCACGGCGTCGTATTCCGGTGGCTCGGCTGCCGACGAACTCGGGCCCGGGGTGTAGGCCGCTCCCTCTCCACCACCGTCCTGGCCGCGGCCGCCCAAAAACTGTACGTCGTTCAAAAATATGTCGTTTGAGTGGCGCATTTGTCCGTCGCGGCCTTCGTAGCTTCGGCTGCTCAGCCGGCCTTCAACGTATACCTGACGACCTTTGCTGAGGTATTGGTTACACAAGTCGGCCAGCCGTCCCCATGCGTTGACATTGAACCACTCAGTCTCTTCCTTCTGTTCACCGTCGCTCGTGGTGTATCTCCTGCTGGAGGCCACGCTGAATGAGGTAACCGACTGACCGTTCGGCGTGTACCGCATCTCCGGGTCCCGGCCCAGGTGCCCGATGACGATAATCTTGTTCACTTCTACCCCCCCGCTACTCCTCGGTTTTGTTGGTGTCTCCCGATTCTTCTGCTGGCTCTTCAGAAGGTTCCTCCGCAGCTTCTTCATCCGCGGCAGGAGCTTCTTCTTCGATTTCAGCCACCGGCTCTTCTTCTACGGCAGCGGGCGGTTCTTCGACTTCAGCCACCGGCTCCTCTTCTTCAACCGCAGCGAGCGGCTCTTCGACTTCAGCCGCCGGCTCTTCTTCTACGGCAGCGGGCGGTTCTTCGACTTCAGCCGCCGGCTCCTCTTCTCCAACCGCAGCGGGCGGTTCTTCGACTTCGGCCGCCGGCTCTTCTTCTTCTACGGCTGGGGCCTCTTTTTCAGATTCAGTGGCCGACGCCTCAGTCTCGGCCACTGCTGGTTCTTCAGCTATTTCGGCAGCCGGCTCTGCGGCGGCTTCGGCAGGTGGCGCTTCTGTAGCAGCCGGCGCGGCAGCCTCAGCCGTAGCAGCGGGTGCGGTGCCCGGCGCTCCCTCAGCGGGTACGCCGGCTGGGGCGGGGCGCGGCAGCGGGGTGCGGATCGCCCTGGCTTGAGCCGCGGCCTGTGCCGCCAGTTCGTCCTCCGGCAACGTCGTGGTAACCATGGACCGGAGCACTTGGTCGTCCACCTTCAGGAAGTTCTCAAGCTCACGATTGAACGGCTGATCGGTGGAGAACCGGGTCAGGTTATAGTTGCCTTCAAGAAATTCGTACTGGCCCTTGCGTATCGGGTAGGCGAGGCGGCGCGTACCCCACTTCTCCTCGTGGTTGATGTCCGCCTCTCGATCGGTAATGAATCCTTTAATACGGTCCCAGGCCTCAGTGACCTCGTCCGGGTTAATCATCGGGCTAAGAACAACTACTAGTTCGTAATGGCGCAAAAGTTCCTCTTTCTTCGCTCTCGCTGGGTGCAGTGATTATAGCATCGGCCCTGCGCGCCCTCAACTAGTCGTCAATCCCAGGAACAGGGAAACGAGAGGTCAAATCCTTTACCTCGACAGCCACCTTTTGGTGCAGGTCTTGGTCCTCGATGCTGGAAAGCACTTTCGTAACCAGACTCGCAACACGTTTCATCTCTTCTTCACCAAAGCCGCGGCTGGTCACGGCTGGGGACCCCAATCTGAGGCCGCTGGTGACCCGTGGTGGTTTGGTGTCGTAAGGGATGGCGTTTTTGTTGGCGATAATCCCCACGGATTCCAAGGCCCGCTCGGCTTGTTGTCCGGTGATACCCAACGGCGTGACGTCCACCAACAGCAGGTGATTGTCGGTCCCGCCCGAAATTAGTCTGATTCCGGCCTCTGAAAGCTCCCCGGCCAGGGTTTGGCAGTTGGCCACTACTTGGTGGGCGTAACGGGTAAACTCGGGCCCTCGGGCCTCGCCGAAACACACGGCCTTGCCAGCTATGGCCTGCATCAAGGGCCCGCCTTGCATGAATGGGAAGACGGCAAAGTCGATTTTCTTGGCCAGTTCTTCAGTGGAAAGTATGAATCCACCTCTGGGTCCACGCAGGCTCTTCTGAGTGGTCGAAGTAACGATTTGAGCGTGGGGTAAAGGCGAAGGATGGGCTCCTCCAGCCACCAACCCCGCGATATGGGCCATGTCCACCATCAGGAGCGCGCCCGCTTGGTCGGCGATGGACCGGAACCTGGGAAAATCGATTATCCTGGGATAAGCGCTACAACCGGCTACGATCAGTTTGGGTCGGTGTTCGTTGGCCAACCGCTCGACCTCGTCATAGTCGATGGTTTCGGTATCTTTATCGACGCCGTAGGGGACGAAGTTGTAGAGCTTGCCGGAAAAGTTGACCTTGGCGCCATGAGTCAGGTGTCCCCCGTGGTCCAACTGCATCCCCATGACGGTGTCGCCAGTTTCCAACAGGGCAAAATAGACCGCCATATTGGCCTGCGCGCCGCTATGTGGCTGAACATTAGCGTGCTCCGCGCCGAAAATCTCTTGGACCCTTTCAATGGCCAGGCTCTCGACCATATCGGCGTTTTCGCAGCCACCGTAATACCGGCGCCCTGGGTATCCCTCGGCATATTTGTTACTGAGCACACTGGAGCCGGAGGCGAGGACTGCCTTGCTGGCATAGTTTTCCGACGCGATTAGCACAATGCTGTCACGCTGGCGCTGGTCTTCCGCTTGAAGGGCTTGGGCGACCTGAGGGTCCTGCTCGGCTAGAGAAGGCATGAGTGTCTCCTGAGAACGGGATCGATCATCGCTGAGAGGGCGTCCGGAAGGTCCAAACAGAAAAGTTCAAAGGTGGTATAAGCAGGCGTGTTAGCGGATGGCAAGGTGAATTTCAGTGTACGGTCGGCACCCCAGACTGTCAACGAAGCCGGTGTCCACCGATTGCTAGCGTTAATGAAGGTGCGGTAAAGTCGAGTAATATGCGGTCAAGTAGACTGCGGGAGAAGCACCAGATGAGCACCCATGACCACGAAGAACAGACTGCCGATGTGATACAGCGCCTGCTGCGCCCCGAGCGTACCGCGACGCTGGACCCGTTCGTTGTGCTTAGCCTGTGTCCAATCAATTTCAGAGACACTGTCGCCGATATCGGTTGCGGACCAGGGTATTTTACGCTGCCCCTGGCCAAGCAACTAGTGAACGGGAAGGTCTATGCCTTGGACGTAAACCAGGAGATGTTGGACGCCTGTCGGGGACGGGTGGAGGAAGCCCGAATGGGGAACGTGGAAATAGTCAAATGCGAGGAATATTCCTTCCCGCTCCCACCGGCGACCATGGACGGTCTGTTCGTGGCGTTTGTCGTTCACCATCCTCAGGACCGGGCTCGGTTCCTCACAGCCATCAAAGACTTACTCAAGCTCAAAGGGTGGTGCTCAGTACTGGAATGGCAGCCTAAGGAAACGGAGTCGGGGCCGCCCGTTTCTTCGCGGATCGACCCTTCCGAATTGGAGGAACTGGCCCGTTCTATAGGGTTTCGCGTCATTAACTGGCGCAGCATCAACGAAGACCACTATATTATGACGCTGATGAATAGCTAGGGACCAAGCTCGCCTAGTGTCCCTGGTTGGTACCGGTGATCCTCAACCCCCTGTTACCCGTTGCAAAAGGGGAGTTCCGTGTCTCTTCTTTCGCAATTGCTGACGCAACAGCGGCGGGGGCCCGTGGTCGCCTCAGGCGGGTGGATGCTTCGGCTTTGCTGGGTTCCGGCCTGCGCCGGAACGACGTTACAGGAAGGCGTTCCTCGGGCTAGCCTCCAGCCGGTATTAGCAGCAGCAGAGCGTGGGAAGGACGGGCCGCGTCGTGGTAGATGGTGTTGACGGCCGCCAATTTCACTGATGAGACACCCGGGTTTTCTCCGGTGTTGCCATTCACGTCGAACCTGGGGAAGTTGCTGGACGAAACATCAATTCGGATGCGGTGCCCGTGCACGAAGAGATTCGCGGTGGGCAGCAATCGCACAGTAATCTGGTAGTCTTGCCCCGGCTCCATGAGCGTGGGTGACTCCCACGAATCCCTGAACTTGGCCCGTTGAATGCCGTCGGTAAGGTTAAGCGCATAGCCTTCCGGATAGTCCACCGTCGGTGGATAGACATCGACCAGCTTGGCAGTGAAATCGGTGTCCAATGCCGTTGACGAAATCCATAGGCGCACCGACACCGGGCCGGTAATTTCGACGTCTTCTTCCAACGGACCGGTCTGGAAAACCAGGACATCCGGTCGGGCAGTCAAAGGCAAGTAGGGCGGCTTGGAACCGAAGAACGCCGGCGACTCCCTTTGATCGAAACCACCGGCCTCCATAACCGGCTGGCCTGACGAAATGTTGCCACCAATGGTGGGTACCGGGTGGTTCGGGTCGAAGAGGTATCGGCTGGGAGCCGCGCCGTCTCCGGGCAGTTGGGTCGACAATCGACCGTCAGGATGGAAATAGAACTGTGTTTCGGTTGCCCGGACCGGCGGCCAGGCGTGTTCGCTTCTCCAGTGGCCCCCGTGATCCAGGCGCTGATTGGAGGTTTTCCGGCCCGAACCACCCCCCATGACGAACACCCTAACCGGTGGTTCGCTCTCCCAACCGTTTTGCCGGTCCTTCAGCCACCGGTCAAAAAATCGCAACCTGAGGTGGTTGTAGTCTTGGTCTAGATTGTTGTCCAGGACCGACTGTGCACCGAGATCGGCGTTTCCTGAATGACCGACCGACCGGGCCCCATGGGTCCAGGGCCCCATAATGAGGGAGACCTTCCCTATCTTGTTGGAACCCAAG
Source organism: Dehalococcoidia bacterium (assembly GCA_965247605.1). Lineage (GTDB taxonomy): Bacteria > Chloroflexota > Dehalococcoidia > Lucifugimonadales > UBA3495 > VXOI01. The sequence goes on from CBDFHM010000012.1 coordinate 667,111, forward strand.
GCGATGTAGTTATCTGTGGTGGAACGGGCGTAGGGGTCGTACCAACTCCCCATGTGAACCTGAGGAACATCGGCGAATTCATCGTAGTAGGCCTCGGCACAAAGGCCAACCTGCCGCCAATAGTCGTCGAAGGTTTCCCGATGCCAGATGTCTAGAAGGTAGTCCTCGTAGTCGGGGGTCCATTGAATGGGTGAGTGGCCCTTCTTCCACGGCAGACGTTGCATCCAGTCGTGTATTGACTGCCCTTCCATGGCCGTTCTGGTGGTCCGGCGGTGGTTGTGGGCCTCTGGACTTTCGACGGCCTCTTTGAAGGCCCAAGTGAGTTGGCGCAATTCGAATGCACCACCGTTTCGGCATCCGCTTTGGAAGGCGTTGGCAAACCCCCCCGAATCCAGCCACATACAGGTCAGGTTGGGCGGGCGAAGGCAGGCGGCGGCGGCTTGGGTGTGGGCCGCGTACGACAGCCCGTAGGTCCCGACCCTGCCGGTGCTCCACGTCTGGCGGCCCAACCACTCCAGCGTGTCGAAGCCGTCTTCGCCCTCGGCAGTGTATTTGGTGAATCCGCCTTCGGAGTTGTAGCGGCCGCGACAGTCTTGGAGTACCGTCACGTAACCGCGTGCGGCAAAAAAAGCGGCCTCCAAAACCAGTGCCTCGCCGCCTTTGTTATAGGGCGTCCGTTGCAGCAGGACCGGAAAGGGCCCTTCAACGGGCTGGCCGTCGCGGGCGGGACGGTGAACGTCGGTGGCGAGCTGCACGCCGTCGCGCATGGGCAGCATTACGTTGCGCTCAGTGTAGACTTGGAAGCTGTTGGGCGGTCCTTCTCGCGCCATTATGTCCCCTTCAGGTAGCGTCGGCCCATTAGACCCTGGCTTCCTCGGGCGCCAAAGCAGCCAGCCATTTCAGTACAGCCTCAGACGCCTCAGCCATCCGGTTGACCAATGAGTGCTCGCCTTGGTCGATCATTAGCGTGGCCGCATGGGGGCTGTTGACGGCGGCGGCCGCCAGATCTTGGGCCATGTCCCGAAGCCTGGTGTGGGTCTCCAGGGAACCGTTCAGTGTCAAGATGGGGACCCGGATTCCGTCGGCCAGCCGGATAAGATTGTACTTTTCCTCGGGTCCGTGCTTGTCCAGATACGAGGCGGCGCTGAAATACTGCGGGATCGGGAAATGCACCCGCAGGACCCCCTCGGGGTCGCCCTGATCGATCAATCGCTGGGCCTCCGCCACGATGCCGCTGAACTCCTCGGTGTCCTCAGACTCCATGTAATAGGAATAAGAGAGCCGGACCGGGGATACCGGCATCACGGCCGCAACCCGGGGGTCATGTTGGGTGGCGGCGTAGTAGGCAACGCGAACGGCCCCCATGCTGTGCCCCAGCAGGCCGATGCGCCGGTAGCCCCTCTCCAATAAGTGGTCGACGCCGGCCCGCAGGTCTCTCATGGTGTTCTCCAACACCTCAAATGCATTTCCCTTGAAGTTCTGTCCCGCTGGGTTGAACCACATCGTGTCGTGGGCGTTGGTGTTCAGAGTCAAACAGGCGTAGCCTTGCCCGCTCAAGTCTTCGGCCATAGTCTTGGTGGCCGGGTCGTAGAAGTTGCCCCTGGAACCGTGGATAAGCAGTACCGCGTCCACCGGTGCGGCGCCACGGAAACCCTCGGCCGGAGCGTAGAAAGCGCCGTCCAAACGCAGTCCTTCGTTATTGGCAACACTGATCAGGTCGACGAGCATCTTCCGCTCCCTTACGTCCCGGCAAGCCAGAACTGAAATTGCATCCAATTCTAGGGGCCGGTACTGACGGCCGCAAGCAACCGCCATTTATTGACACTCAAAACAGCCCAACTCTATAGTAGGCTCATATTTGGGATCTCTTAGGAGGCATGGAGTGGCGGATAACTACGACGTCTTGGTAGTCGGCGGCGGTCTGGCGGGGATGACCGCCGGGATGTATGCCGCCCGCCACGGCCTCCGGACCGGGCTGGTGGAGCGCATGATGGGCGGGGCCTCCATTATCAACATCGAGAAGATCGAGAATTTCCCTGGCTTTCCTGACGGTATATCGGGCGCCGAGTTGGCCCCTGCTGTGCAAGAACAAGCCATGAACGCCGGGGTCCGTTTCATCATGGGCGAGACCTCGTCAATCTCCCGGCAGGGCGATTACCGGGTAGTATCCACCGATGCGGGAGAATTCGGGGCTAAGGCCGTAATCGTGGCTGCGGGTTCGACCCTACGGCAGTTGGGTATCCCTGGAGAGGAAGAGTACATGGGCCGGGGCGTATCCCAATGCGCCACCTGTGACGGTCCGCTGTACATGGGAGAGGTGGTCGGGGTGGTGGGCGGCGGCGATTCGGCCGCAGACGAGGCCCTCACGCTGGCCGAATACGCCGGCCGGGTGCTTTTGTTCCACCGGCGCGAGCAGTTCCGGGCCCAGAAGGCCCTCCAAGACCGGGTGGCCCAACACCCCAGGATAGAGATGGTGTGGAACTCGGTGGTACAAGAAGTGATGGGCGAGAACACCGTTTCTGGAGTGAAAGTCCGCAACACGGTTACCGGAATCGAAAACGCGGTGGAGCTCTCGGGAATTTTCGTATATGTGGGCTTGGAGCCGAACTCCGAGTTAGTGAAAGGCTTGGTCAAAGTGGACGGGGCCGGTCACATCCCGGTGAACGTTTCCATGGAGACCGAGGTGCCGGGAGTGTACGCCGTGGGCGACATCCGCCAGCACTCATCCTCTCAGTTGGTGTCGGCGGCCGGAGATGGGGCCACCGCCGCAATCGCGGCGTTCAAATATATCAACAGCAAGAGCCGGTCATAGGGAAGTGGTTCTGCAAGCTCACCACGAACGGAACTCTCGGACCTTCCCGTTCGTCCTGAGCCCCGCCGAAGGACCCCTGGCCAGCGTTGAAATCCGGATTTGAAATCCGGGAGAAGGAGTCGAGGTTGACCGCAACGAATAACGACCTGATCGACGAAATACTGCAAAATAGCAAGACCATCGCCGTGGTGGGCTTGTCGGACAACCCCGCCCGGGACAGCCACCGGGTTTCAAGCTATCTACAAAGTCAGGGGTACCGGATCGTTCCGGTAAACCCGACCATTGAAGAGGCGTTGGGAGAGAAGAGCTACCCAGACCTGACGTCGGTCCCTGAACCCATCGACTTGGTCGACATCTTCCGGAGGTCGGAATTGGTGCCTCCTGTGGTCGATGAGGCCATCGAAATAGGCGTCAAATACATCTGGATGCAGGACGGGGTGATCAACCCCGACGCTGCCGCCAAGGCAGAGGCGGCAGGAATCCCGGTGGTGATGAACGATTGAATGCTGCGGCAGCACCGCCGCCGGTTCGGCGGCTAACGGACCTGTGTCGTAATTCGTAAATATAAATATCTATATTACGCCAAAAGCACCATATTTGACCCTTGATACCAGGTTTTTCCGGCGTGATTTTCTTGACAGGCTCCGGGTGAGCCAGTAGTATCGGTCACAGGCGCGGGGGCCGTTCCACAGAGCTCAGGCACCTCGTAAACGTTCATTCGACCCTTCCCGACTAGTACCGCCATTGGGCGGTAATGGCGTGCCCGATTGTCCCGACCGAGCCTTCGAATTCGGCGGATTTGTTTCGGCAGGCCAGGTCATTTGTAGCAAGGAGTAGTATCAATGGCCAGTCAAGACATCGAGCTAATGGCTCACCTGATGCGCCGGGCCGGTTTCAGCGCGACTTACCAGGAGACCGAGGAGCGGGCCGCCAAGGGATATGAGGCCACCGTGGAAGAGTTGGTCAGTCCCATGGAGCAGCCCGATCTGGACATGGCCCTCTTGGAGCGATATTTCGTCGATTGGCGGGAGATGAACGCCCTGGAAGTGAACCAGGCTTACCTAACCTACCGGATGATCAATACCAAACGTCCGTTGCAGGAGAAGATGACCCTGTTCTGGCACGGAATCTTTTGCACCGGCAACTCAAAGTGCGAACACGGCCGCCAGATACAGGAGCAGTTGAACATGTTCCGGCGCTTGGGCATGGGCAGCCTTCGTGATCTGCTGTTGGAGCTGTCCCGAGATCCGGCCATGGTGTTCTACTTGGACAACTGCATGAGCCACAAAGACGCCATCAACGAGAACTTCGGTCGGGAGTTGTTGGAACTCTTCTCCATGGGCGTAGGTATGGACGGCCACGCCAACTATAGCGAGGAAGACGTCAAGGAGTGCGCTAGGGCCTTTACCGGGTGGACCATCACCAACGCCATCCCCAGGTATCCCTACGGTCGCTACGCAGCGCAGTTCGCTTTTAACTCCGCCGACCACGACGACGGCGAGAAGACCTTTCTGGGAGAGACAGGCAACTTCGGCGGCGAGGAAATTATCGACATCATCGCCAAACAGCCAGCTACCGCCCGCTTCGTCTGTCGGCACCTGTACAACTATTTCGTCGCCGACGAGCCGCAGGTCCCCGCCTGGCAAGGGACCGCGCCCAGAGACCCCGAAGCCATCAAGATGCTGGAAGACGCCTATTTCGAGTCGAACTACAACATCACCGCCGTGCTGCGGGTGTTGTTCAATTCCGGATTTTTCAAGAACTCCAGGTTTGCCAAGGTGAAAAGTCCGGTTGAGACCGTCGCTGGCACGATGCGGTTGGTGCAGGACTTCACCCACCCCAAGCCGGGCCTCCATCCCATCGCCATGGAGATCCGTTACATGGGTCAGGACCTGTTGAATCCGCCCACGGTGGAGGGTTGGCACACGGGCGCCGAATGGATCGACAGCGGCACTTTGGTAGAGCGGATCAATTTCACCGCCGATCAGGTGGGCAAGACGTCGCTCCCAGGCGTCAAAGCAATCATCGACCGCCTGAGTTCGGAGGGAATCAACCGGCCGGAAACGTTCGTGGACCGCTGCCTGGACATGGTAGGCTCCTACGAGCTGCCGGATGAAACCAGGGACTACTTGGTCGAGCACGTCGGAAAGAGCGGACAGTTGGAGCCTGGGACCGCGGACTATGGACAGCGGGTGGGTCAGACCCTCCAGTTGATCGTAGCCACCCAGGAATACCAGTTCGCGTAGCCAAGTCTAAGAGAGCGGCCTTTTTAGGAGTAACCGAAACGATGACTTCCACCAAAAAAGAACCGGTCTTAGTGGTATTGCAACTTTCAGGCGGCAACGACGCGCTCAACACCCTGATCCCCCACGGCGACTCGCTCTACGCCGACAACCGGCCGACGGTGCGGGTGTCGGAAGACCAAGTATTGCCTCTCAACGACTACCTCGGCTTCAACCCGTCGATGGCCCCCCTAAAGGAACTGTATGACCAGGGCAAGATGGCGGTGATCCAGGGGGTCGGTTATCCCAATCCCAACCGCTCCCACTTCCGCTCTATGGACATCTGGCACACCTGCGAGCCCGACAAGGTGGGCACCGAGGGCTGGCTGGGACGCGCCATCCGGGACGTCGACCCCAATGGGGAGAATGTTCTCACCGGCGTCAACTTCGGTCGCGGACTGCCAAGGGCTTTGGCGGCGCCAGGGGTACCGGTAGCCTCGGTGGGCAATCTGGAAACCTACGGTGTGTTGACTGGAATCGAAGAAGACGAGCGGGACGACGCCCCGGATTTGTTCTCTAGGATGTACTCTCCGGCGGTTGGACGTGGCCAAGTGCTGGACTACCTCTCCCACACAGGCATGGATGCCCTCAAGGGCGCCGACATCCTGAGTACCGCCCCGGAAAAGTACTCGTCCTCAGTGGAATACGGTGGTGACACCGTAGCCCAGTACATGCGGAATATTGCCATGGTCCACTTGGCCGGGCTGGGGACACGCTTCCTCTACACGACCGCGCCCTACAACAGCTTCGACACCCACGCCGGTCAGTTGAGCGGACACGCCAAGTTGTGGACCGACGCCTCCAACGCGATATCCAGCTTCTACCACGACCTGCAAGCGCATTCCGCCGGTGACGACGTCGTCCTCTTGGTCTTTACCGAGTTCGGCCGCCGGGTGCATGATAACGGCTCAGGCACCGACCACGGTTCCGGTGGAGTGGCCTTCGTCGTCGGAGACCGGGTAAAGGGCGGACTTTACGGCGAATATCCCTCCCTGGAACCAGCCAAGCTCTTGGAGGGCGATCTGCAATTCAACAACGATTTCCGCGGCCTCTACTCCACCCTGTTGGAGCAGTGGATGGGAATCGATGCCAAGCCGGTGGTTGGCGGCACGTTCGAACAGATGGACTTCATCGCCAACTAACCCCGTTCGTCCAGAGCTTGTCGAAGGACCGCTGCGGCCCATTGGTTCGACAGGCTCGCCACGAACTGGGAAACAGGTTCTAGTGAGGTAAGCATGGCTACACAGACTCTGGGGATAGCTTTCCAGTACAGTCATACGATTGGGCGCGGGGAATTCTCCGGCCCAGGCTTTCGCAACCCCGTGGCCGTAGCCAGGGGTAAAGACGACACAATGTACGTGGTCAACCGGTCCTACGAGTACCGACCCGACGGCAAGCGCATCACCATCTGCACGGTGGACGAAGAATATATCGGAGAGTTCGCTCGCGGCGTCGTCACCGCCGGCGTGACCGAGGAAAACGAAGACGATGGGTCGCTCATCTGGCCGACGTCGGTGGCAATATCCGACCAAGATTCCAATGTGTATGTGGCCGATGAGTGGCTCAACCGTATCTCAATGTTCACCAAAGACGGCGAGTGGATCGGCAAATGGGGGACTAAGGGCCAAGGCGACGGTGAGCTCGCCGGACCCTCCGGCATGGCTTTCGACGCCGACAATAACCTGCTTATCGTCGACAGCCAGAACAACCGGGTCCAGAAACTCACCAAGGACGGAAAGTTCATCTCCAAGTGGGGTCAGGAAGGCAGCGGCGACGGTCAACTCAGCCTCCCTTGGGGCATTGCCATCGACCGCGACGGGAACGTCTTCGTCGCAGACTGGCGCAACGACCGCATCCAAAAGTTCACCGCAGACGGCAAGTTCTTGATGAAGATCGGGAGTACCGGCAAAGGCGAAGGCCAATTGGACCGGCCCACCAGCGTGGACATCGACCAAGATGGCCTCATCTATGTTGCCGACTGGGGGAATGATCGCCTACAGGTGTTCGATGCTGACGGAAATTTCGTAGCCGTGCTTACCGGCGACGCTACCATCTCCAAATGGGGAAAAGATAAACTGGACGCCAATGACGAGATGTGGAAGGAGCGAGCAATCGCCCAAGGCATTGAGCGGGAAAAAGACTTCTGGGGCGCCATCGGGGTCGAAGTAGACGATCAGGGACGCATCTTCGTAGTCGAGTCCGCCCGTAATCGAATCCAGGTCTACCGCAAGCAGGCGCCCATGTTCTTCGGGGGACGGCTCTAAGTTCACGAACGTATCACGCCAAAGACCGCTACCGGACGGGAATAATTGACGACTCCAGAACAACTGGCCAGCAAGCTTAAGGCCCACGGAATCCGGCAAACGCCACAGCGTCTGGCCATCGCCGAAGTTGTGATCAACTCGGGCGACCATCCGTCGGTCAAAGAAATATTCGAGCGGGTGAAGGAATTCTTTCCTTACGTCACCCTAGCCACGGTCTATTCCACGCTTGCCGTGTTGGCGGATGCGGGGATCGTGCGGGAGTTGCCATTTCAGAAACAGTCCCGCTACGATGCCAACCTCGCGCCCCACGCCAATCTTGTCTGCGTCGGTTGCGGCGGTGTGGTGGATGCAGCACTGGACCTCACGGCGGTTGCTGACCTGCGGGCCAGGCTGGAACAGTCGACTGAGTTCGACTTCACCGGACAGCGAGTCGACTTCTACGGGTGGTGTCCGAACTGCGCCGGCCGACGGGACCACAGAGCCGGAGCCTCAGCCCGCTGACCCCTAAAAGTCTGTATATCGTCTCGTAAATAGTTTAGGTCGCGCTAATCCCCGCCTTTGTACCCGCGGTTGCTCTGCCATCGCTCCAGGTAATTGCGAATCATTAGCGCCGCCGTGGCGCCTTCTCCCACCGCGCTGGCCACCTGTTTGGTGCTCCCTGCACGGGCGTCGCCAGCAGCGAAAACGCCTTCCACGCTGGTTTGCATGTTTTCCGTGGTGAGGAAGCCCCAACGGTCCAACTCGACATCGTCTTTCACGAACCCGGTGTTGGGGTCCAGGCCGATGAAGATGAACGCCGCTCCTGGGTAAAGCTCTTCCACCTGATCGGTTTTCAAGTCCTTTATCACAACGGATTCCAAGTGTCCGTCGCCCTTGAATTCCTGCACGGTGGTATTCAGCCTGACTTCGATCATATCCGGATGTTCCGCCACCTTCTCTTGGAGAATCTGGCTGGCTCCCAGCCGGTCCCGGACTTCCAGCACAGTTATTTTGCTGGCAAACTTGGTGAGGAAAAGCCCCTCCTCGATTCCGCTGTTGCCGCCGCCGACCACCACCATCTCCTGGCCTTTATAGAACGGGCCGTCGCAGGTGGCGCAGAAATGAATGCCGGCGCCGATCAGGTCCTCTTCGCCGGGCACATTAAGCCGCCGGTACCGGCTGCCGGGGGCCAGCAAAACGGCGGCGGCGCAATATTCGTCGCCTGTTTCAGTGGTGATCAACTTGTGTTGGCCGCTGCCTTTAACCGAAGTGACTGCCTGGGCTTGAAGAATCTCGACATCAAACCGCTCCGCATGGACCCGCATTTGGTCTGCTAGGTCCGCGCCCGCTTGAAGAATCTCGACATCAAACCGCTCCGCATGGACCCGCATTTGGTCTGCTAGGTCCGCGCCCGCGATTCCTTCGGCGGGTAGTTATCGATGCGCTCGGTGATTCCGGCCTGTCCGCCTACACCGCTGCGCTCGATTATTAGTGTCTCGATGCCTTCCCGGGCCGCGTAGAGCGCGGTGGTCAAGCCCGCAGGACCGCCGCCAACAATAATGAGGTCGTAGTACTCCCGTTTGGCTTTGGGGCTGATCCCCAACTTGGCTGCTAATTCGGCGTTGGTCGGTTCGACCATAACAGTCCCGTCATCAAACACTATGGTCGGGATGATTTGCTTACCGTCATTCAATTCCTGAACTCGGGTGCGGCCGGCTTCGTCTTGGTCGATATCCACCCAGTTGTACATTACCCGCTGTTCCCCTAGGAACTGCTTGGACCTCTTGCAATCTGGGCACCAAGGCGCTCCATAGACAGTAATTGTGGGTTCTTGCATTAGACCGTCCTCAGAAAAGTTTCCATCGACAACTCAAAAGTTTGCTCAATACTAAGATGCGAACGCGCTCAAGTTGGATTTTATTCGTATGCCCGCTTCCCGGCGGGTTCCAGATATCGACAAAACTTAGGTGAGCCGAGGCCCCAAATTCAGGAAGGCAGGTTCTCGATGGGTTCTCGATGGGTACCGGTTCGACCTCGTCGGCCAAGTCGAAACCGAATACCCTTGAGTAGAAGTAGAGTTCGGCTTCCAGCGCCCGCTTGATGTTCTCGGACCGCCGAAACCCGTGTTGTTCGCCTTCGAACGGGACGTAGGCCGTGGGAATGCCCTTGGCACGCACTGCTTCGAACATCATCTCGGCCTGGTTGGGCGGAACTATCTGGTCCTCCAATCCCTGGAGCAGAAGCAGGGGACAGGACAGCAGATGTGTGTGGTTGATCGGCGAGCGCTCCCGGTACAAGTCGCGGCGTTCCGGGTACGGCCCCACCAGGCTATCCAGGTAGCGTGACTCGAACTTGTGGGTCTCTTTGGCCAGCGCCTCCAAGTCGCTCACGCCGTAAAGGCTGGTACCGGCTTTGAATGTGTCTCGAAATGTGAGGGCTGCTAAGGTGGTGTAGCCTCCGGCGCTGCCGCCATCGATGGCCAGCCGCTCTGGATCAGCGTCGCCCCGCTGGACCATGTGCCTTGCAGCATTTATGCAGTCCTCCACGTCCACGAGCCCCCACATCCCATTAAGCCGACGACGATACTCAGTCCCGTAGCCGGTGCTGCCGCCGTAGTTGACGTCCAGTACACCGATGCCTCGGCTGGTCCAGAACTGGATATTCAGGTCCAGGGCCGTGGAAGCTGCACCGGTGGGGCCGCCGTGGCTTTTGACCAAGAGTGGCGGCTTTTCCCCGGCCGGCGCCGAAAAGTCCCGGTTCTTGGGCGGATAGTAGAATGCGTGGGTCGTCTTATTCCCGGCAGTGAGGAACTCCACCGGTTCGGGGACTGCGAGGTAGCCGCTATCGACATCAAGTTGGTGGGCGCCGCGAATGACTTCGCTTTCGCCGGTGGCGGCGTCCCATGATACCAGGGTCATTGGCTTGGTAGGCGCGCCGGCGACGAAAACGACGCGGTTTGCATCGGCTTGCAGATCTCCCCGCCCCATCTCCGTAAACGGTGTGTCGATTTCAGTGAGAGTGCCGTCGCCAGTATTTAGCACCGCGATGCGCCACACACCCCGGTCAACGTAGCTGCAGGCAATCCGGTCTCCGGATAGAAACCCGTAGGTAGCCGAACCGAACACCCATTGGGGCTTGCCGAACTCGGCCTCCAGGTTGATTAGCAGTTGGACTTCACCGCCACGCCAGCGGTAGAGGTTCCACCAGCCGCTGCGGTCCGAGACGAAGTGAAGCTCGCCGGTCGGGGACCATTGGGGCTGGAAGATCGACTCGTTTTTGCCTCCGGCAACCATCTGGGCCTGGCCGAGCCGTCCCTGTTGATCAAAGGGAGCTACCAATAACCCGGTGCCATCCCAGGGCATGTTGGGGTGGTCCCAGGCCAGCCAAGCCAAGCTGCTGCCGTCTGGACTGATCCGCGGAGTGGAGCAAAAGTCAGAGGCTGAGTAGAGGATTTCTTGCGGGGCGTTGCCAGTACAGTCCACCGAGACGATTGCGTTTACTGGCTCGCCTTCGCCGGTATGGTCTTCGCGGACGCAAATGATCCGCCTGCGTGTCCGGTCCATCACGCCGTCGGCATAGCGCAACTGGCTGTCAGGAGTGATCGGTTTCGGTGCTCCTTGGGGGTCTTGCCGGTAGAGGCGTTGGTCGGTGAAGTTGGAAAAGTAGACGGTCCCCCCGTCCACCAAAAACGCGCCGCCGCCATACTCGTGGACCCTGGTGCGAGCGCTAAAGGATTTCGGTGTAATGTCGACTATATCCCGGGCGTCGTTGCGCCGGACCACCACCATCCTGCCGCCCTCGGCGGGCCGCATCTCTACCCAGTAAACATCCGGCCCATCCAGCGCCACCTGCCCCAGTCCGACCGCGCCGGACACGATAAGGTCCGTGGTGATTGGCGATTTCCAAGAACCGTACCGCGCGGTTGCAGTCACGTCAAAACCTCACCCATTCAGAAATTTGATAACGAGAACTGGGTAATTGTACCGCGGTCATTTCAGGGACGAAGCCATCTCCAGCCGATCCACAGCGTACTTGGCCAGTTTTTTGACGCCCTTTCCTTGGAAGGTCCCGGCATAGCATTGGTCCAAAAAGCCATGTAGAGAGTCGACTGTTTCCATTCGTTCCATCAACTCTTCCAAGGATTTCGTCTGGGGGGTCTCTTTGAATCTCTGTAGAATCAGGCGAAATACCGTATCGCATTCCGAGCGCAAGGTCCAGGTTTCCTGGGGGCTGGCAACGCCAAGGGTTGAGCTGTGTATTAAATTCAACCGCATCTGATATAAGCCAGAAAGCGCCGAGGGCGCAAGGTTTCCTCCCAAGCACCGGTACCGTAGGCAGAGCAGTTCCCATTTTTTGCCCGACGTGTAACCAGGCAACAGCATGATTTCCAGAGCGGTGCACAGGTCGACAATCTTCTGATCTTGGTCTTCCTGCTCGACGCTTCTTAGGATCCAGTCCATCGCCCACTTCAGCCGCCGCCGCACGTCTTCGGGCAGTGGCGCTTCGAGCATGTCAGTGTAGGGCGCCGCTTCAAAGCCGTCGTTCGCGGCCTGGCGCAGATTGGCAGTCATGGGACCGAATTGCCTCTTCCAGTCCCACGACGTGCCGGGGGCGTCGGCGTTGGTGCAAAGCGCCGACCAGATCCCGCTGGGCCGCCATTGCAATAATAGCTCCGGTTGAACCCCGTTGGCCAATCCTTTGAGCACCGCCATTTTCAGAACGTCCAAACTATGGGAAACAGCGCTCATACCCACCTCGTGAGCCCGCGCCTTGTCGGCCGCTTGAACCTTGGTAATTGCCAACGAACCGGGAGCGTCGCCGTTCTCTGCCTGTGGCCAATACGATTCGCCGTTCATTCCAAGTTGCTTCATATTCTGGTGCGTTGCCTGAACGATTCTCACGAGGCCTATTTCCAGGGGTTCAGGACCCATGTCCAGCTTTCGATAAAGAACCACAACGTCGTAGGTGAACAGCGACCGCTTGCACTCCATTTCGAACTTGGTAATCCTTGCCTCCAGCGCTCCGGACTGATGGATGGGAATGACACCCGACGCTACTTCCCGGAACAGCGCCCAGAATTTGACCCACGTTAGCTGGAGGCTGCAATGCCGGGGGACGACCTCATCCACCAGCTGTCTCAGAGTTTGCCAATACAAGTCGGCCAACGACTCGCCGATTCTACGGCTCATGTAAGAGTAGTCGAATGGTATGAGCAACTCTTCGCCGGAGTCCAAGACCAAGTCACCCTTGGTCTTCATCTTTGAAGCAGCCCGCAATAACTTGGCTATTCCTGGTCTACACTTCAGAACGTTCATTACTAACAAACACCACTGATTTCCTATCGGTGCGGTTCGCTGGTGTCCAAAGCCGCTGGCGTCCGCAATATTCATGGTCTGGCCGTGCGGGTCGAGAAGCAAGCCTCCCTTTGCTTATCGCAGATGACGGAACCCAATCCAATAGTTGGGAAGGCGCGTAGTTGTATTTGGCAGAATGTTATGATGATCCCAGTGATGAAATTCGCTCGACAACGATTCGGAAGGCTGTGGATAGCAGGGGCCCTGGCCTCCTTGGTCTTCTTAATGGCATGCGGCGGCGGGAGCTCCGCAAACCAGAATGATGCCGCTTCGCCGTTCGTAGAGCGAGAAGCTAGTGCGACGGCCGCCACCGATGAACCTGCCGCCACCGAGGCGCCGGTCACGGGGGCGTTACGATTTGAGCTCCCGAGCGCTAGTGGAGACACCGTTTCACTGGATACTTATATCGGCGATAAGAACGTAGTCTTGGTCTTTTACCGGGCGTTCTGGTGAGTCTCCTGCCGGCAGAAGCTCATCGAGCTTCGTGAAGACTACGAAAAGATTATGGGCCTCGATACCGAGGCGCTGGCGGTGAGCACCGACGACCTAGCGGGTGCTGAGACTGTCGTAGAACGGCTGGGTCTGGGCTTCCCGATTCTGTACGACCCCGACGCCGCTGTGGTGAGTGAGTACGGTGTCTACAACCTGTTGAACGACCGCATGGCCACGCCATCGACTTTCGTAATCGATAAATCGGGCGAGGTCCGCTGGAAACACATCGGGAAGGGCAGATACGACCACGCCACCAATCAGCAAATAATCGATCAGCTACTAAAGCTGAGTTAACCCCGATGTGTGGGATGGGGGTGATGGCCTAGGTGGTTAACCCTACCGCCCTAGAACAGTTCGTTCAGTTCTCTTTCCAATTGCTCGGCCGCCGTTACTCCGCTTTGCGTGCCGTTGCCTTGGCGGCTCAACGAGTCGTAGAGTTCCACCCCGTAATCCCTGGTGCGCACCACCACGGGCAGCGGCAAGGCATGCCCGAACACCAATGCTTGCTGCTTGGCCTCCAACCGCGCCAACACCGACCGTAGCTGTCGGCTACCGGGGGTGCCCGACAGTACGGCATCAACGTCGCGCTCGTTGTCCAGCAGGCAAGTGAACCGGGTCCCGATCTGACTCATCACCTCATCCTCAATCCCACTGGGCCGCTGGTCGATGACCATCAATGTCACGTTGTATTTGCGAAGCTCCCTGGCGATTGTCCCGAAGATGGTCTGAGAAGCAACAGCGGGGTTAAGGAACTTGTGGGCCTCTTCGATGACGATTATCAAGGGCCGTGGTTCCCGCCCACCACCGCCCATGGCTGACTCCTTGGCCTCGACGTATTTCTGGTGGATGCGGCGGGTGAGCAGATTGCTTACCAGTATGTAGGCCGAGAGGTCGTCGCCGTAGCGGCCGAACTCCAACACCACATGCTGGCCCCGCTCTAGGTGCTCGATAATCCGCGCCGAGGCATCTTCCCGGCTGTGCTCCACCAAGAAGTTGTATCGAGTCAGGCGGCCCAGGCGGTTGTAGAGGGCCCGCAACGCCCCGGCGTTAACCTCTAACTCCCCGGCCAATTCGATAAGCGATCCCTGACGCCCCACCGCCAGGAACTCCTTCAGCCATTCGTCTTCACCGAAGCGTTCCCGCAAATTGAAGGCTGCCGATGCCGCCACCTGGGAGAGGTTAAGTGTTTCCCGTAACAGTTCCACGTCCTCGGGCTCGATGTGGTTGTAGCCTAGCCGGACTGTCTCATCGGGCGTCGCGCCCCTTCGCCGCGAGTTCTCCTCGTCCAGGGTGAAGGTGGAAACTTTTGAGCCGAAGAGTTGCTTTAGGCCTTTGACGTTGATGCCCCGGTCCGTGTCTTGGCCCTGCCAGCCGTACTCGCTGTGCATGTCGAAAATCAACGAAGACGCCTGTCCGCCCTGTAGTATGCCGACCAGCAGCAGTCTGGTTAGGAAGGTCTTACCGGTCCCGCTCTTGCCGAACACCCCTATCGACCGTTTGACCAACTCGTTCAGGTCCAAGCAGAGCTTGGTCTCCATGTCCAATGGATTGCCGATCCAGAAGTTGCCGTCGTCCTCGCTGCCGAAAACCAGTTCAACATCCATCAGGGAAGCAGAAAAAACCTTGGAGAAGTGAGACGGGATGCTTTTGGCGGCGGCGGGTGGTTCGGAGCTACCCAACACCTCCGGCATGGTCAACTGGGGCAGGACCGAGACGGTGCCGAAAGCAACCGTCCCTTGTAGCACTCCCGTTACGAATGACTCGTTTTCTGGTAACGGTGCGTACTTGAGCCTGGGGTCAGTGCTCCCCAGACCGACGTTGGTCACCACTCCGAAGAAGCGGTTTTCCGCGCCCTGGATGGTTACAAATGTGCCGACCTTGATCCGTTCCACCGAAGCGCTGGGGTCCAGCCGCACCTCCACGCCGTCGGTCACCGAACCCTCGATCACCATCCCCAGCAATTGCCCTTCGCCAGCGGGTGTTCGACCGTTTACTGGACCGTCGTTGGAAACCGGCTGGGTCACGGAGCTACCCTACGAAGGATGGAATTGAGCCTGGCGACGTCACCCGCCAACTCTACAGCCAATGTTTTGCAGGCCCTGATGAGGAAATCCCTCGAGGTCTCATCGGCCTCATGGGCCGCCGCCGTCTGACGCAAACAAGCCCCCACGATTTCGTCCGCATGGGGCGCTCCCGAATTCAACAACAGGTGCAGGAGGTCCAAGGAACGGGTGAAGTGAGCAATTTCCTGCGGGCTGCAGGCGTAAACAAAGGAGTGGACTTTTGGTGGCAGCGGCGGCAGGTATTGACGAAGGGTTTCGCCCTGTCCGTGACCCGCGATCACGACTTCTATTCTCGAGGTGAGGAGCCGGGCCAGTTGGGGGTTGCTCAGGAGAATTTCTTCCTCGGAGGAAGCCTCCTCGCCCCGGGCCAACACCGGCCTGGCGGAGTCCAGAGGCTCGGTGGTAACCCGGCTCACCACTCCGTAGATATTAGGGGAATCGGTACGCACCAGACCGCCAAGGGGAGGCGCCCCGTCAAGTTGGTAGCATTGGGCCACAAAGGAAGTTGAGGTGGACTCGACAACCTCGCCCACACGGCGGGACATCAGGTCGTCAGAGGGGGCAATCGCCATCCGCATCCCACTCCACACCAGTCGTTTATTGCTAGCCAGACCGCTGGCGGCAAGAGCATAACATAAAAGGCGAAACGGCTTCCGGCGCAAATGTCATCGATAATACCGGGAGCAGTCAACCTTAGCAGTATGTACGTAGGCGTGGCCGAGAAGAGGTTTCAGATCGGGCCATTCGGCCCACGAACTTGCCGATTAAGACCCTGTCAAACGTCGGGACCATAACGCATAATGGCGGTGGCCGGCCCCGAACCAGACCGTTTAACGCCTCAGGTGAGAGCTACAGGAGACTTTGATGCGAGTCCTGCTCGTCGCCACGAACCGCCACGACCGGTTAAACAGCCGCATGAACGCCCAGCCGTTGCCCATTGGGCTGGCCTATGTGGCTGGCCATCTTGATCCCGACCGCCATCAGGTCCGGGTTTTGGACCTGATGTTTTCTGACGACTACCTCGCCGACGTCGAGAGCGCGGTCAAAGAATTTCAGCCCCAGGCGGTTGGGATCTCCCTTAGAAACCTGAGCAACCACAGCTATCTGGATACTCAATGGGCGCTACCAGCCACCAAGAACGTAATCGAAAGAATTCGGGCCATAAGCAAAGCAACAATCATCTGCGGGGGACCGGCTTTCAGCATCCTCCCCAAAGAGTGTTTCGACTTCCTGGGCCCCGACCTAGGAGTCGCCGGTGACGCTGGGGAGACCTTCGCCGAACTGGCAGACCGGTTGGAAGTTGGCGAGCCTGCGGTCCATAACTTACCCGGCCTGGTGTATCGCGCAGACGGCCAGACAGTGATGAACGAGGGTTATTGCACCTCCGAGTTTGCCAAACCGCCACGGCTGGAAGACCTGGATATGGCCAAGTACCGCCAGGCAGGGTTCGGCATCGGCGTGTTGACCAAGTTGGGTGGTTTCTATTACCCCACCAATGCTAGCCACGCGCAGATCAACGAATCCGGCTGGCGGGTGATTCGGCCGATAGACGAGGTGGTGGCCGAGGTCAAGGACATGGAGCAACGTTTCGGACTGCGCAAAGTGTTCTTCATCGACAACGGATTCAATCTCCCGCTAGAACACGCCAAGTCGCTTTGCAGCGCCCTCTTGGAGGCGGATTTGAAGCTGCACTGGAACACCTGCCTGGCGCCGTTTGGTTGCGACGCCGAACTGGTGCGGATGATGAAACAAGCCGGTTGCGCGCTAGTGCTGATGACCAGCCGGGGCGGCGATCCCCACGACGGCGGAGACCTGTCAGAGGAGTTGGACCCGCTCTTGGACGTAACCCGCCTGTGTGAGGAAGGCGGGCTGCATTACACTATTTCCCGCACTTTCGGGGAACCTGGGGACACCCGGGAAACAGTGGAGCAGAAACTGGACTTTCTGCGGAGCATTAAGCCGGCTATGGCCAACCTGCGAGTGGGAGTCAGCGTGATGCCGGGCACTGAAGTGGCGTCGATTGCGTTGGAGGAGGGGCTGATCGCCGATGAAAGCGAGTTGATCAAGCCGACGTTCTACATAGCGGAAGGTGTTCGTGACTGGATCGTCGACTACCTAAAGGAACAAGCAGCCCAGAACCCTAGGTGGAATCTGTGGTAGCCGTATTTTCCCGACCGGTCGTCGACTGCTTGACCCTCGGTGATCGCACTTTCCCATTGAGTGCCAGAGCTAACCCGCGCAACCGTAGCACAGGCCAGGTAACCACCCAAACAAAGTAGATGGTTCCGATCCAAACTCCAATCAACGCTGTTAATGTAGTTAGCCTGATCAGTCGCCACATTTCGGTGTATTCTCGCACCGGTGAACAGAATGCAACCGGTGTGAGACCTGTCTGATATACATGCGAAATATTAACATGTTATGTCAATCGACAATAGGCTTTCCGTCCGAAGAACGATGAAAACGGCTTTATTTGGACGAGCCCACTAAACCATGATTGGCGGCGTGGGCAGGCCCTCCACTTTAGGAATCGCGTTCCGGAGCCACCGCAGGCTCTGGATCCTGTCCCCACACCGTAGGCGCTCTCCCCTCGTCCGCCGCGATGGCAGTTTCCATGGCCCGGATAGCCACTTCGATCTGCTGATCGTCAGGTTGACGAGTGGTGAGCCGCTGCAACCACAAGCCGGGCTGGGCTATCAACTTGCCGATGAGGGAGTCCTGGTGCGCTCCGCTGAAACGAATGATTTCGTAGCTAATGGCCGCGATTACCGGTAGCAGCAGGATGCGGGAAGCGATCCTCCACTCCAGCGGTGGGCCCAACAGCAGTGCGAATACGACAATAGATACAACCACCACCGTCAGCAGGAACGCTGTGCCGCAGCGAGGATGCGGAGTCCCGAACTTGCGGACATTGTCGACGTTCAACGGCAATCCGGCCTCATGCGCGTGAACTGTCATGTGCTCGGCGCCGTGGTAGGCGAAAACCCGCCTAACGTCGGGCAAGAGGCTGATTGCGGATATGTAAACAACCAATATCGCCAGGCGTAGCACCCCTTCGACGATTTCGCTGACCAGATCGGAACTGATCACAGAGTCCAATGCCCAGACGATGCCCAGGGGAAGCAAGAAAAAGAGGCTGATGCCGAATACCAAAGATACGGCCAGTGTCGTGGCCATGACCACCCCGGGAATCCCTTCCTCTTTTTCGTCGGTCGAGGCCGGGTCCATCACCGCCAGGTTCGCCGACATTTGGAGCGACTTGATCCCCAGGACTAGTGTTTCCAAAAGGGCCAGGAAGCCGCGCACCAACGGCCAACGCCGCAACCTGCCGTTATAGATGGGATTGAGGGCTTCTTGGCGCTGCTCGATCGTCCCGTCTTCGCGGCGCACCGCCAGGCTGAAGAAATTTCTGCCGCGGATCATCACGCCTTCGATGACCGCCTGGCCGCCGTACATGTGAACAGGTTGGTGGGTGGGTTGGTTCGCCAAGGACGCGCCCCTATTCTCCAATTTGGGGAAGTAAACGAGAAAAGCTGTTGGAGCCTACCGGCTTAAAAAGAAATCGAGGGCTCGGAGCCCTCGATTTTCGATCTTCGCGCTTCCTACTGAAGGTTGTAACGCCGCCGCATCCGTTCGATTCGGCCCTGGGTATCCACGATACGTTGCTCACCAGTGTAGAAGGGGTGGCACTTGCTGCACACTTCCACACGCAAGGTGGGCTTGGTGGCCCCCGTTTCAAACACGTTGCCGCAGGAGCACGTAACGGTGGAACTATAAAAATTGGGGTGGATTTCTGGCTTCATGATCTCTGCTGCCTTTGTTGATCTGCCGGACCCGGCCTGGGCCGGTATCCGGTCACACTATGTTAGTTGCAATTCACGCTTATTGGATTCGCTCTTTAGGCGGTTGCCAGAGGATAGACGCTGACCCGCCGTCTTCCTTTGGCGGCCCACTCGTATTTAACTTCGCCGTCCATCATGGCGAAGAGGGTGTAGTCCCGCCCTAGGCCGACGTTGTTGCCTGGCCGGATGCGGGTACCCCGTTGTCGCACCAAGATAGAGCCGCAGGTGACTCGCTCGCCGCCGTACCGTTTCACACCCAACCGTTTGGCGTTACTGTCCCGCCCGTTGTTGGTGCTGCCGCCTGCCTTCTTATGTGCCATCGCTCTCACTTGTCTCGCCAGCGGGTTCAACTGCTGCTGACCGGCGGCGACCTCCTCTGGCTCGAGGCTGATTTACTTGAATGTCTTGGATCAATAGCCTGGTAAATGGTTGCCGGTGCCCGCGCTTCCTGCGATACCTTGTCTTGGCCTTATATTTGAAGACCATCAGCTTCCGGTCACGATAGTGCAACTGGACCTGGGCCAACACCTTGGCGCCCGCAACATGCGGGGAGCCTACGGTGACCTGTCCGCCATCGGAAACTGCCAGAACTTCCTCGAACTCGGCGACGGAATCGACCTCGTTGGGAAGCATCTCCACATCCAGAGTGTCCCCTGGCTTAACCCGGTACTGTTTGCCACCGGTTTTGAAAACTGCGTAATCCATACTCACTCTGAAAATTCATACTACGGGAGGCCATTCAGCCTGTCAAGGAAATGCTGGCCCAGCCAAGCGGCGTTCCAGCGGCGGCGGGCGGCTGGATGCCCAATTGGTCCCAATGCAATCAAACTGACGCTTACAGGTCGGTCCCCTCGAAATCCCGTGTCCAAACGTGGTGGTATATAATGCAACGGCCTCGCCCGGGGTGCTTGTGCCCGGCGGCGCGCGATTAACGCGCTATTAACTTGAGACGCTTCATATGTCGGACCTGCGTGGCAAAGAACTGAGACAGGCTTTCGCGAGGGCCTCTTTTCGGTTAGAGGAGTACCGCGAAACGATCAACGCCCTCAACGTGTTTCCGGTGCCCGATGGTGACACCGGCACCAATATGCTGCTAACCATGCGGGCGGCGATGGAACGCTGCCCAGACGACGAAAACCCGACAGTTTCTGAAGTAGCATCGCAAATGGCCCAAGGCGCGTTCTTCGGCGCCCGGGGTAATAGCGGGGTAATCCTCTCCCAGTTCTTCAAAGGGTTATCCGACGCCCTGCAAGAAAAGGAGTGCTCGTCTGGTCAGGACCTAGCCCATGCCTTCGACCTCGCGACTAAAGCGGCTTACGGCTCTGTTGGCACCCCCGTCGAGGGAACCATATTGACCGTAATTCGCCAAGCTGCCGAGGCGGTCCAAAAACACGTCGACAGCGATGACTCCAACCACATTCACGGCCTTTTGGAAACCGCGTTCGAGGCTTCCAGGGAGGCCTTAAAGAGGACGCCGGAGCAATTGCCGGTCCTTCGAGAAGCGGGCGTCGTTGACTCCGGCGGGCTTGGTTTCGTGGTAATAATTGGTGGAGCTCTGGAAGCCCTGGCGCCAGAGAGACTCCGGTCAGACGGCCAGCAGACAGACCTAACAAGTTTGGTTGAGGTCAGCTTGGTTCCGGTTAACGGGCTTGGTGGAAGTTTCACGAGGACGGGGTACCTCGACACGACGGTTGAAACCAAGTGGGGTTACTGCACCGAGTTCATCATTAACGGCGAAGGATTAGACTTGGAGGGTGTGCGCGGCCAGTTCCAGGAAACAACCATCTCCACCGTGGTGGTAGGAGACGACCGCCACGTCAGGGTCCACATCCACGCCAAGGACCCGGGCCCGGCGCTTAGTTACGCCGTCTCGTTGGGCAACGTTTCCAATATCAAGATCGAAAACATGGACCGCCAGAATTCGGACTTCGCAGCCAGCCATGGAGCTCCGGCGCCGGTCCCCTCGCCTGAATTGACACCTATGGCGGTATTGGCCGTGACTTCAGGTAAAGGCCTTACAGAGCTGTTCCGCGATTCGGGATGCGCTGCCATATTGGAAGGCGGACAGACCATGAATCCCAGCGTCGAAGGGATCCTCGAAGCCACCAAAGCCGCCGGGTCCGAACAAGTAATTGTGCTGCCCAACAACAAAAACATCATCGCCACCGCGCAGCAGGCGGCGGCCAGCAACCCGGCCTTGCAAGTCGTCCCGTCGGCAACCATCCCTCAAGGCGTGGCGGCGCTATTGGCCTACAACCCGGATCGGCCATTGGAAGATAACCTACGCGCCATGGAAGAGGCACGGGCCCAGGTTTCCAGCCTCTCCGTCACCCGAGCGGTCCGCGCAACAACCGTCGGCGCCATGGCGGTGAATCCCGGCGACTTCATCGGATTCCTTGAAGACAACCTGGTTGCCACCGGAAAATCGCCTGAGGAGGCGATGCGCGCCACTCTGGCGCTTGTGGAACTGGACCCTGACGCCATCGTGACGATCTACCGAGGGTGTGACGCCGACGCTGAATGCGCCGAGCTGTTCGCCAGGTCTTTGGATGAAGAGTTCCCCGGAATTCAAGTAGACCAGGTCGACGGGGGCCAACCTCACTACCACTACCTCGCTTCGGTGGAATAAACAGGCACCCATAAATCAGGCTGGCGACCGCTGGTCATTCTGGGCCCACTGCGAAGGAAAGAGGGCTATGGCGATACGTATCGTAACGGACAGTTCGGCGGACCTCCCAACTGAGCTAGCTGCGCGCCACGCCATCACTGTGTTGCCTTGTTACGTCATCGTGGGAGATGAGACCTTTAAAGACGGTGTGGACATATCCGCAGACACCTTCTACCAACGCTTGGCGTCCATGCCAAAACCACCCACCACCGCCCAACCGTCGGTCGCCGACTTTCAAGCCGTCTATGAGAACCTGATCGGCCAGGGCGACCAGGTGATATCCATTCACGTATCGGCCAAGCTCAGCGGCACTTTGAACTCGGCCAATCAAGCCAAGGCCGCACTAGGGGCCGAGGCGCCGGTGGAAATTATCGATTCCAACCTGGCCTCTATCCCCCTTGGATTGAGCGTCTTGGATGCGGCACGGTCGGCCAACGACGACACGGATTTCCACGCAGTGGCCCAGCAAGTGCGACAGTCGCTACACCTACACCACGGGTTCTTCGCTTTGGATACGCTGGAATACCTGCAAAAAGGCGGGCGCATCGGCAAGGCCCAAGCGTTCCTGGGTTCAGTGTTGAGTGTTAAGCCTATCCTGCGCATCCAGGACGGCGAAGCCCACCCGGTCGAGCGGCCGCGTAACCGCGACCGCGCCCGGCGCCGGCTGGTGGAATTGGTCCGCGAGTTGGCGCCGGTACGGCAAATGGCGGTGATCTACAGCACCGACCCCGCTCAAGCAGAAGTAGTGAAGCACGAATTGCGAGACTTGTCCCCGGAAGAAAACATCATCGAAACTCGATTTGGCGCTACCCTGGGTACCTACCTGGGTCCCGATGCCCTCGGCGTCGCCGTCACGCAGGTGGGCCCGTAGGACTGGGTCAGGAACTCCTCACGGCCAGCGGCCCGTTTATGTCAACCTCCGATTGACGTTCCTGGCGGCGCCGGGGATGATAAAAGGCGAATGTCTCCTCAGAAACACGCATATGTTCCTGCCGGTATGAGTCCAGTAACAGCAGGGTACCCAAATCCGGGCGTGTCCTAGACACCGCTCATGGCCATACCAAAATCCAAATCCCAATCTTGGACCGACGCTTTTCGCAACATTCTGAAGCTAGAAGAGTCCCACGGGTTCAACAACTCCGCAGTGATGGGCGGACTGGACAAATTCATCCAACGACGGTCCTCCGACATGGCGGTCCAAGCCGGAGAATCCGGCGATGCCAACTTCCTGCTCAACGAACCCTACGCCGCCATGTCTCCGGAAGTGCGTGCCCGTTGGGCGCTCCAATGGCGTGAGGCCATCGGAGACACAGGCGGAGACACGGGCGAAGATACCACCAGAGACTCAGGCGAAGCTGCGCCGCCGAAAAAAAAGGCCTCGCCTCCCGCCCCTAGCGGCAACGGCAATGCGGTCGTCCCGCCGGGCCAGGCCAAGCAGAGCAAGACCCACAAAGCGCCTCCGGCGGGCCTGACTGTCGACGCACCGGTGGACCGGCTACGCGGTGTTGACACCAAGCTGACCGCCCGTCTCCAACGGCTGGACGTCGAGTCGGTCCGGGACCTGCTTTACTTGTTTCCTCGCCGACACGAGGACTACTCCAACATCGTTAGCATCAACAACCTCACACCCGGCGAAGAGTGCACCGTCGTGGGCACTGTGTGGGAGGCGCGCGATATAGCAAAAGGCCCCAAGGGACGCCGCCACGATACCGAGGCGGTCCTCAGCGACGATACCGGCAACATTCGGGTGACCTGGTTCGGCCAGCGGTACCTCGCCAAGACTCTGAAGCCCGGCAGCAAGCTGGCCATCAGCGGCAAACCCAGCGTCTTCCGCGGACAATTGGTTTTCGAATCGCCGGAATACGAGCCAGTGTACCCCGATCAGCATAGTGTCCACACGGGGCGATTGGTCCCGGTATACCCTCTCACCGAAGGTCTCACCGGGCGAAACATGAGGCGATTGACCTGGCAGGCGCTGCAACAGTGGCTCGGAGGCATCGAAGACCCGCTGCCGCCGGGGATGCTGGAACGGGTCAAGCTCATGTCGCTTTTGCATGCGGTGTCTCAGGCCCACTACCCCGATAACGCGGAGATCTGGCAGACGGCCCGGCTCAGGCTGGCCTTCGACGAGTTGCTGACGCTGCAGCTGGCGGTGTTGTCACGGCGGCGGGAGCAGCACTTCGACGTCAAAGGGGTCCCCATATCCCCGCCTTCGGGCGTCATCAGCCGATTCCTCCAGAACTTGCCGTTCCCCCTGACCGAGGCCCAGCGGCGCTGCATCGTCGAAATCACTCATGACCTGGAACAGGGCACGCCGCCGATGAACCGCCTGTTGCAGGGCGAGGTTGGCAGCGGAAAAACCGTAGTTGCTTTGGCGGCCCTGCTCTCGGTGGCGGCGGCCGGCTACCAAGGCGCGATGATGGTCCCCACCGAGATTCTAGCGGAACAGCATTTCCAGTCCGTCTGCAATTTGCTCAGCGCCCTGCCCAGGCCGGTGCAGGAGGAATACCTCTTGACCGTGTATCTGGAGGACTTGGACCGGCCGGTTTCCATTGGCCTCCTGACGGGCAGTTCGCGGGCGGCGGTCAAACGGGAGTTGAACAAGATGGCTGCCGATGGGGCCTTGGACCTGATCATTGGCACCCACGCCCTGATCCAAGAAGGCGTGTCCCTGCCCAACCTGGCCTTGGCCGTCGCCGATGAGCAACACCGTTTCGGGGTGATGCAACGTTCGGCCCTGCGAGCACGGGGCGGCGAGAATCCCCACACGCTGATAATGTCGGCCACTCCTATTCCTCGCACCTTATCCCTGACCCTCTACGGCGATCTGGATATATCCACCATCGACGAGATGCCCGCTGGCCGACAGACGGTGGCCACCCGCTGGATAGACGCCGAGCGCCGCGACGCCGCCTACGGATTCGTCCGCAAACAGGTTGAGGAAGGGCGACAGGCTTTTGTTGTCTGTCCGCTGGTCGATGAGTCGGTAGCCATTGAGGCCAAGGCGGCGACTGAAGAGTACGAAAGGCTTTCCAAACAGATCTTTCCCGACCTGCGGGTCGGGCTGCTCCACGGGCGCATGGCGGCCAAGGAAAAAGACAAAGTGATGCGGCAATTCCGGGACGGCGACTTGGATGTGCTGGTTTCCACGCCGGTGGTGGAGGTCGGAATAGACGTGGCCAATGCTACGGTGATGTTGATTGAGGCCGCCGACCGGTTCGGCTTGGCCCAGCTACACCAATTCCGAGGCAGAGTCGGCCGGGGAGAGCACAAAAGCTACTGTCTGTTGCTTTCGGACACCCAGTCCGAGACGGCCAAGGAACGCTTGTCGGCGTTGGAACGGATCCACGACGGCTTCGAACTGGCGGAGGTGGACTTGGAATTGCGAGGCCCCGGCGATTTCTTCGGCACCCGGCAGAGCGGCCTACCCGCGCTGAGAATGGCCCATTTGTCGGACCGTCACTTGCTGGAAATGGCACGGGACGAGGCCGCGCGGCTGATGGAATCAGACCCGGAGTTAAAAGCCCCGGAGCATGCCGCTCTGGCGGCCCAAGTAGCCCGGTTCGTTGACCAAGCTGCCGCCGACGTGGCCTGACGGGCTGCTAGCCTTGCGGACCGGTTCCCGAGGATGGGTCAGCGATTTTCAGCAACTGTTTTCCGAAGTTCTTGCCCTCAAACAGGCGTAAGAACGTCTTTGGGGCGTTCGAGAAGCCTTCCTGGATGTCCTCCTGATACTTCAGTTTACCCGCAGCGATCCACCCGGCGATTTCCTGACCTGCTTCCTCGAACCGGTCAACATAGTCGTTCACAATGAAGCCCTCCGCCCGGGCCCGTTTTAAAATAAGATTGAAGTAATTTTTTGGCCCCGCCGGTAGTTCTTCCGCATTGTAAAAGGAGATGCCGCCGCATAATACGACGCGGGCATTCATCGCAATCAGGGTAAGTGCCGCGTCCAGAATGTCGCCACCAACATTGTCGAAGAAGATGTTAATTCCCTCGGGACAGAGCTCGCCGAGTCGTTCGAGAACGTTTTCAGCTTTGTAGTCTATGGCGGCATCGAAACCTGCCTGGGTCGTCAGCCATTCACATTTGTCAGGACCACCAGCGATACCGATCACCCGGCAGCCCTTGATGCTGGCGATTTGGCCGACAACAGAACCGGTCGCACCAGCCGCGCCGGAGACCACGACCGTTTCACCCGCTTGTGGCCTACCAATATCGAGAAGGCCGAAATAGGCAGTCAACCCGGTGAGGCCAAGGACGCTCAAGGGCATAGTGAGGGGTACGCCGGGCGGAATCTTCGTGACGGGTATCTCCCCTCCGGCGGCCGTCGCTGCGTAGTCCTGCCAGCCGAACCAACCATGTACGAAGTCTCCGGCCTGGAAGTCGGGATGCCGTGATTCGATAACTTCCCCCACACACGCGGACCGCATTACCTCGCCGATCTGGACAGGCGCCACGAAACTCGGGCGGTCAATCATCCAGCCCCGCATGGCCGGTTCGAAAGCGAGGAAGAGATTGCGCACCAAAAACTCCCCGCCTTGGGGTTCCGGTACCGGCGCCTCGTGGTAGGAAAAATCCGTTTCTTTGACCATGCCGATGGGGCGGCGAGCAAGAAGCCACTGACGGTTTATGTTGCTGCCCATGGGATCCATCTCCTCGCAAAAGAGTGAGTGGTTCCGGGGGTACTATCCAACGTGAAAACGCTCCTGGGTCGAGCGGAGGCCGTCGATTAAGCCGAGGCCTTGAAGCGGTAGCCCACGTTCCAGATAGTCTCCACGAAGGCCCGGCCCGGAGCTTCCAACTTGGAGCGAAGCCTTCTCACGTGGACATCCACAGTCCGCGTTCCCCCCAGGTAGTCGTAACCCCATACCTGGCTTAACAACGCATCTCGAGTGTAGACCCGCCCTGGGTTGGAAGCCAACAAGACGAGTAGCTGGAACTCTTTGTAGGTGAGAGAAACACGGCGGCCATCGACCGAAACGTCGTACCGCTCTAAGTCGATGCTGAGGTCGCCAACTTTCAACACCTGGCTCCCCGAAGGGCCTTTGACCCGGAATAACGCCTGCTTGACCCGCACGGCCAGTTCTTCTTCCGGGAAAGGACATACCACCAGTTCGTCGGGGTTTAGCGCCGGGTCGTACTCGGCCATCGCATCGTGAGGGACTGCGGCGAGAACCGGAAGCCGCCGGTCTTTGCAGATGTCTACGAATTGACGGGCCGCCCCCGGTTCCAGCGACGCCAAGTCCAGCATAACCACGTCAGGGAGACCGGTCCCTTCCTCTTCCAGTTGGTCCATGCCGACCTCAAGCTGACATGACATGCCAGCTTGATTGACAGCATCGGCCAGCGGGTTGGGGCCGCCTCCATGATTTGCCAGAAGCAATACGTTATACAAAGGTCGAGGCAACGGTCAGTGCTCAGGGGAACTTAGGGGATTCAATGGCAGTATACCAGAGGGGTTATTTACAATCCGGTCTTTTGCCTGGAGCGCGCCCCGCGCCGTGTCGAATCCGGGATGGCCATATTTTGAGTGAGCCAACTATTAAAAACGCTGATTGACGCCGTTGAAGGGTGCAATCTATCATTAACAAACCAACAACAGAATTCGAAGTTTATGAATCGCCACCCCATCTAACAGGATCGCAGCGAGGACCAGCATGGCCATCCACACAGCCGTCGAGACAGCCAAGGAAGTCAGGGGGCGCATCCGTTCCAACCTGTGGCGCGGCGTGACCTCCGGCGTAGCCCCCGGATACGTCCAGGCCAACCTGGCCATCCTCCCCAGAGACCTGGCCTTCGATTTCCTTCTTTTCTGCCAGCGGAACCCCAAGCCGTGCCCGCTCTTGGAAGTAATCGAGCCCGGCGGCATCGAGCCGGCGTTGACCACACCGGGCGCTGACATACGCACCGACGCGGCAGGCTACCGGGTCTACGAAAACGGGGAGTTCACGGCGGAAATAGACACCCTGGAGGGCTACTGGAGGGATGACTTGGTGTCGTTCCTGCTGGGTTGCAGCTTCTCTTTCGAAACAGCGATGGTGGACGCTGGCATCCCGCTACGCCACCAAGAACAGGGCAAAAACGTGGCGATGTACATCACCAAAATACCAACAACGCCAGCCGGCGTCTTTTCCGGTCCCATGGTGGTGAGCATGCGGCCCATCAAGCGGGAGCAGGTGGTCCGGGCGGTGCAGGTCACCTCCCGGTTCCCAGCAACCCACGGCGCGCCCATCCACATCGGTGCTCCCGAAGACATCGGCGTGCATGACCTAGCCAACCCGGATTTCGGCGACCCGGTCGACATACTGCCCGGAGAGGAACCGGTGTTCTGGGCCTGCGGCGTGACCCCTCAAGCGGTGGCGCTCAACTGTAAGCCGCCACTCATGATCACCCACGCTCCCGGCAAGATGTTTATCACCGACCAGCGGGACGCGGATTATGCGGTATTGTAGCGGTCAGCTGTTAGCTATCAGCCGTCAGCTTTTGGGGTGAAATGGCTGAAACTATCGAAGATATCATTCTGGACCATGACGCTAGGGGTATGCTGGCCCTTCGTCCCTACCTGCCTTCCGATTACTGCTCCCAAGCCGCCCAGTACGTCATGGACCATCCTGGCGACGTAATTATCGTCACCGGCTTTTATATTTTGATGGCGGGCGGACCGGAAACCGACGGGCCGCCTGGGGCCATCGCCATCGGCAAGGCGCTACAGGCCTTGGGCCGTCGGGTCACCTACGTCAGCGACGAGTACACTAACCCAGTGCTACGGGCTTGGGTCGACGATGCCGATATCGTCGACTTCCCCATCACCAATGTACCGGAGAGCAAGCAACACGCCGCAGCGGTCCTTGACCGCATCAAGCCTTCCCTGCTGATCTCCATCGAGCGGTGCGGCCGGAACACGGACGATGCCTACCTGAACATGCGCTCCAGGGACATATCGCCGCAAACAGCCCGGCTGGACTACTTGTTCGACAGCGACGTTCCGTCGGTGGGCATCGGCGACGGTGGCAACGAGATCGGCATGGGCAACTTGTTAGATGTCATCCCCACAGTCGAAAGCCTGCCAGACCTGCCCGCGGTGGTCACGGTAGACCGGCTGGTAATCGCCAGCGTATCCAACTGGGGCGGCTACGGGCTGGTGGCCGCGCTCTCCAGCCTGGCCGGAAAGAACCTGCTGCCCACGGTGGAACACGAGACCCGAATTATCAAAAGCATGGTCGATGCAGGCGCAGTAGACGGCACCACCGGAAAAGCGGTAGCCACGGTAGACAACTTCACCACTGAGGAGAACGGAGAGCTGCTGGCCCGGCTACACCGGTTGGTGGAGGCAGGATAGCTTGAGTCCTGGAAGTCCTCATCCCGGAAACGGGGCCTAGCCCCCGTCCTCAGGCGTAAACCCGGCTGGGGCGAAGGTCTTTTCTTCCAGGGCTAGGAGGCGGCGGAGCTCGAAGATTTCGTCGCGGAACTGGGCGGCTTTTTCGAACTGGAGGTTGCGAGCCGCGTCCTTCATTTGTACTTCCAGGTCCTTGACCACCTTGAACATGTCTGTCCGGGACATTTCTTTCCGGACCACGTTGTAGCGGGCCCGGTTCTCGGCAATGGCCTTGATGCCCTCGGTGATGTCGTGGACTTCTTTCTGGATGCTCTGGGGCTCGATGCCGTGCTGTTTGTTGTGATCACTCTGGATGCCGCGCCGCCGGTTAGTCTCATCTATGGCCAACTTCATGGAGTCGGTCATGCGGTCGGCGTACATCACCACGTGGCCGTTGGCGTGGCGGGCGGCCCGGCCAATGGTCTGGATCATTGATGTCTGAGACCGCAAATACCCCTCTTTGTCGGCATCCAAGATGGCCACCAGACTTACCTCCGGCAGGTCCAGCCCCTCCCGCAACAAGTTGATGCCGACGATTACGTCGTAGACGCCCAACCGCAGGTCACGCAGAATCTCGATCCGGTCCAGTGTCTGGATGTCGGAGTGCAGATAGGTGTTGCGAATACCCATTTCCGATAGGTAGTCGGCCAGTTCTTCGGCCATCCGCTTGGTCAAAGTGGTTACCAGAACACGTTCTGCCCGTTCGACCCGTTCTCTTATCTTCGCCAGCAGGTCGTCGATCTGACCCTCGGTGGGGTTGACTTCGATGGTCGGGTCCAACAGCCCGGTGGGCCGGATGACCTGCTCGACGATGGCCAGGCTGTTCTTCAACTCGAACGGGCCAGGCGTGGCCGAGACGTAGACCACTTGGTTGATGTGTTCTTCGTATTCGTCGAAATTCAAGGGACGATTGTCCAACGCCGACGGCAACCGGAAGCCGAACTCGACCAGCGTCTTTTTCCTGGATAAGTCGCCGTGGTACATGCCCCTGACCTGGGGAAGGGTCATGTGGGACTCGTCCACGAACATCAGGTAATCTTCGGGGAAATAGTCCAACAGGGTCCACGGCGCGCTGCCCACCGCGCGTTGCGACAAATGTCGAGCGTAGTTCTCGACTCCCGAGCAGAACCCCGTCTCCTGAAGCATTTCCAAGTCGTAGTTGGTCCTGCTTTCCAAACGGGCCGCCTCCAAGATTTTTCCGCCGGCACGCAGTACTTTGAGCCGCTCTTCAAGTTCTACCTTAATCCCTTCGACGGCCAGTTCCATTTTCTCTTTGGAGGTAACGAAATGGTTTGCGGGGTAGATTGCCACCTGGGGCAGGTCGGCCAGCACCTCTCCGGTGAGCGGGTCCACCTGAACTATGCGCTCCACCTCGTCGCCGAAGAACTGAATGCGCACCGCCGCATCCTCATAGGCTGGCACCAGCTCCAAGACATCGCCTCGAATGCGGAACTTGGCCCGGGCTAGGTCCAGGTCGTTGCGCTCATACTGCATTTCGACCAACTGGCGTACCAGTTGGTTCCGGTTGCGTATCTCACCGACGTTTACTTGGGCCACCAAATGGAAATAGTCGCTAGGGTCGCCAAGGCCGTAAATGCACGAAACCGAAGCTACGATCAACACATCGCGCCGTGTCAGCAACGAGGTGGTGGCCGAGAGCCGCAGCTTGTCCAATTCTTCGTTGACGCTGGAGTCTTTCTCGATGTAGGTGTCCGACTGGGGGACGTAGGCCTCCGGTTGGTAGTAATCGTAGTAGGAGACGAAGTACTCGACGGCATTGTGGGGGAAGAACTCCTTGAACTCGGAGGCCAATTGGGCGGCAAGTGTCTTGTTGTGCGCCATCACCAATGTAGGACGCTGCACCTGCTGCACGATATTGGCCATGGTGAACGTCTTGCCGCTGCCGGTGACCCCCATGAGACTCTGGCGCAGCGCCCCGTCGTCGACGCCTTTGGCCAGCCGCGACACGGCGTTGGGCTGGTCACCAGTCATCCCGAAATCGGCGACGAGCTCGAATTGCCGGTCCTCCGGCTGAGCGCCAGAGTTCTTGGTCTTGCTGATCTCTTTACCGGCGTCGGCCCACTTTTTGCCACGAGCGTAAGTAGTCATGCTGTATCCAGTTCAGAATACCTCGGGAACCTGAAGTTCCATTATATCCGGCCCTGGCGTGTGGCGCATCCGTGGGGTTTCAGGCCCTGGGTCTGTATTACCCCTAAAGGTTTCAGGTGTCGGAAAAAGTGGTAGCGTGGCTTTCACCCTCACTCTAACTCTCTCCTTTGAGAGAGCCGGGACAAATAACTACCTGCCGCCAGCAAACTGTTGCAGGGCCAGGCGTATGCGCTCTTCGACGCTGGCGCCGTCGGGTTCCGGCAGGCTGTCCAACGCCGCTCTGGCTTCGGCAGGGGTGTAGCCCAAGGCCGACAGTGCCGCGACTACCTCGCCGTCGCCGTCCTGCGAGATTCCGGGTTCCGCCAACTCACCGACCTCAACCTTGCCCTTCAACTCCAGGATAATGCGGCCGGCTGTTCGGCGACCGACGCCTGGGGCAGCAGCCAACGCCGCCACGTCACCGGTAGCGACGGCTAATTGCAGGCTGGCCGGTTCAAGCACAGAGAGCAGCGACAGTCCCAGCCTAGGCCCTACCCCGGCTACGCCAGTGAGCAACGTGAACAGACTGAGGGACGCCGCGTCCGGAAAGCCGTAAAGCACCGGTTGCTCGTCGCGCATGCGCAGATGCGTATGAAGGGAGACATCCCCTCCCGTCGTGCCCAGCCGCGAAACCGCGTTGGCTGGCACGAATACTTGGAGGGTGACACCGCCAACACGCAGATGCACCCAATCGGGCCCGGTGGCTTCCAGGACGCCGCGAACGTTGACGATCATCGAGAAGACCTACCACGGGTGCCCTGAGGCATATTACCGTTCCTGTCCCGGAGGTATTTCCATGCCCAGGGCGGTTTGGGCGCGGCCTTGGACCAAATGACAAAGTCCCACCGCCAAAGCGTCGGCGGCGTCGGATTCTGGGATCTCTTTCAGACCCAATGTAGCCGCCACAATCTGGCGCATTTGCTCTTTGGTTGCGGCCCCGTAGTCAGCCACGGCCAGCTTGACCTGGGCCGGCGCGTACTTGAAGAGGGGGATCCCTTGACTTGCCGCGCCAATGAAGACCACCGCCTGTGCTTGGCCGATGGCCAGGGAAGAACCAGGAAAGCTTCGCTCGCCCCGCCCGACAAAGGGCTCTTCGACTGCTACCGCGTCGGGGTGAAAGATGGCAATCAGGTTAAGAATATGGGTGTGGAGTTGATAGAGCCGCTGTTCCAGCGGCATTCTGGAAGGGAGCGCAATGACCCCGTAATCGGAGGCTTCCAACCGGGCTCCTTCCCCGACCACACCGTAGCCCATCCGCACCGTCCCCGGGTCGATCCCCAGTACGCTCATTACCTCACTGCCGAACTTCCCGATTGGTGGATGGTGATACGGCGGTGGCTGTCGTCTACGTCCCCACCGTTGTTCTACAAGCTCAAGCCGATCGTTCCGCCATCCCTATCGAAACTTCAGCGGCTGTGCCGCTAGCCTTCCGCCTGGTATTTGTCCAGCACCTCGGGTGGGAAGTCGGCGTTGGTGTAGGCCTTTTGAACGTCGTCCAACTCTTCGAGGGAATCCAACAGCCTCAACGTCTGCTCGGCTTCCTTGTCACCCAAGGGGATAGTGGTCTTGGGTACCATGGATAACTCAGCCGTCTCTGGATTTATTCCTTCCCCTTCCATTGCTCGCTGGACCTGCTGGAGCTTGTCGACCGCCGTAAAGATTTCCAGCATTCCGTCTTCAATCTGAATATCCTCGGCGCCGGCGTCGATTGCCAATAGGCCCAGTTCCTCGGCCCGTTCTTCATCAGTCATCTCAGAGGTGATGACGCCCCGGTGTTCGAAATTCCAAGCAACGCAGCCGCTTTCACCCAGGCTGCCGCCGCTGCGGTTGAAAGCCGCACGCACGTCCGCGGCGGTCCGGTTGCGGTTGGTTGTTACTGCCTGTAACAGAATGGCCCCGCCGCCGGGTCCGTAACCCTCGTAGGTGACCTCTTCAAGGTCATTAATACCGTCTCCACCGTCCCCGCTGGACCGTTTCACGGCACGCGCGATGCTATCCTGGGGCATGTTATTACTCTTGGCGCGGTCTAGGGCCAGCCTGAGGCGGAAGTTCATATCGGGATCGGCGCCGCCGGTTCGCACTGCCAAAGCGATGTCACGGCTGAGCTTGGTGAACAACGCACCACGCTTGGCATCCGCCGCGCCTTTTTGATGCTTGATTGTCGACCACTTAGAGTGACCAGACATCGTTTCGACCTCCTTGTAACCTCAGCTTGTTGCCCCAGCGGTTCCCTAGCACCACGGTATCCTCCTCTGCCGGAGTCTAGTGGTGAGGCCCCCGGCATGGAAGTGCCGCTGACTTAAACCAAGTGTAACTCTTGAACCGATTTTAGCATCGGCGCAGAGAGGCGGTCAAAGCGAAATTAACGCAGTCCTTCCAGCAATCGGACCGTCATTCGGCCACCCTGGACGTCCACATTGCGAACCACTTCGCCGGTTGCTGGCACTAGGAGTTCCCCGGCCGGGCCTTCTATCACGTAAACGTCGTTGCTCCCGGTTTCCAATATCTGGCCGATATTTCCGAGTAGTTCGCCCTCTTCGGTATAGACGGACATACCCACCAGTTGGTAATGGAAATACTCCCCTTCCCGGGGTTCGGGAACATCCTTTTCCGGGATCGACAGCCAAAGGCCCTGTAGCGGCCGCGCTTGGTCCCGGCCCGAAACTTCCTCAAGCCACAAGATTCGGGTATCGGGACCGGTCGCGCGAGAGCGGGCAACATTGAAGGGCCGGCCGTCGATGACTAAAACCTGTCCCGGGTCGAAACGGTTGGGAACGTCGCTCAGAACCTTGATGTTGAGCCCGCCGTCTCGCCCGTGAGCGCCGAGCACCTGGCCTACGGCGACAAAATCCGTGGACTGAGGCAGGGAGTCAGGCACAGCGGTTCAAGACGAAAAAAGGGTCTGCGGGAGGAGATTGAGGAGGGTGACTATACGATTTCCAAGACGGCATGGCTGCCGTCTTTAACTGCGGCCACGCGCAGCAGTACACGCATCGCTTGGGCAACGCGGCCTTGCCGGCCAATTACTTTGCCTTTGTCTTCAGGGGCGACTTCGAGACGAAAGACGATCCGGCCGTCTTCCATGGACTCGGTTACTTGCACCGCGTCCGGGTTACTGGCGAGCGATCGGGCAATGTACTCGATCAGCTCCTTCATGACTATGAGTCCTCTCCGGTTTCTTCATCCGGCGAAGCTTCAGGTTCGTCGTCTTGGGCTGGCGCTTCATCCTCCGGAGCCTCAGGCTCGCTTTCTTCGGCTGGCGCTTCAGCTACTGGTTCGTCGGCTGGGGCCTCAGGTTCGTCTTCTTCGGCTGGCGCTTCATCGGCCGGAACCTCAGGCTCGCTTTCTTCGGCCGGCGCTTCATCGGCCGGAGCTTCAGGCTCGCTTTCTTCGGCTGGCGCTTCAGCTACTGGTTCGTCGGCTGGGGCCTCTGGCTCAGGTTCGTCGGCCGGAGCTTCTTCAGGGGGGGCCGCTGCAACCGCAACCGGTGCAGGGCTGGCGGGTGCCTCGGGAGCGACGGTAGCAGTCGAGGTACGGAATCGGGGAGTTCTTTCCAGGATGCCATTTTTGTCGAGAATCCGGAGAACCGGGTCGGAGGGTTGTGCGCCCAAGTTGAGCCAGTGAGTGGCTCGTTCTTCTTTGATGGTAATTACCGGCGGGTCCGCCATGGGATCGTAATTGCCGATCCATTCCAAGTACGCGCCATCACGGGGGGCCGCCACGTCCGCCACCACTATTCTGTAAGAAGGGTGCCCCTTCTTCCCAACCCTGCTAAGCCGAATCCTTAACATCTACTCTCCCGAGGTAATATTAAACGGTGCTGCCAACGCGCTTTGGGAGCGCCTTCATCCCGACACCTTACCATCCGCGATTTTACGGTGGGCGTATATGGTTGTCAATCGTTGTCTGTTGGCCGTGGGCTCAAAATCGGCTGTCTCAGACAAACGAATCGGGCCCAGCCAACTCTGGTTTCTTATTCGCCCAACGGTAATCCGGGATCCTAGGGGCGATGGTAGACATTGGCCTGGGCCCGACGTGCGGGTTATCGAATTTCGAGCGGTAAAGTTACGAAACGATCACCTCGTCTTGTCCAGACTGATGCCTACCATCGCCCCTGAGTGTTAAACTAACATCCATATTCATCACCTCCTTTTCAGTTTCCGCACAGCGGTTGATGTATTCTAGCAACCGCGTATTTTGGGTGTCAAGGTAAATTCAGACATCCTCAGTCTCTTTAAGCCATTCCAAGCGGTGTTTCGTACCAGTCAACTCCAAGAAATTCTTCCCGCAGGCCAACATTCCCCATGCGATTAGTCTTCATGGGCACTCCCATGTTCGTGGTGCCCGTATTAGAGGCCCTGGCAACCATGCCGGGGGTCGAAGTCGTCGGTGTCGTCACACCACCGGACCGGCCGGCCGGAAGAGGACGGCAGCCTGAACCACCGCCGGTCAAGTTGTTCGCCCTGGAGCACCAAATGCCGGTTCTTCAGCCAGCCAGCCTCCGCCTGGAACCATCGCAAAACGACTTAGCTGCACTAGCGCCGGATATCATCGTGGTGGCAGCCTACGGCAAGTTGTTGCCCCCTGCTGTGTTGGCGCTGCCGCCCCACGGCTGTTTGAACCTGCACCCGTCACTTCTGCCGCGGCATAGGGGCCCCACACCCGTGCCCACCGCCATCCTGGAAGGCGATGAGACGACCGGGGTAACGTTAATGCTCCTAGACCAAGGAATGGACACGGGGCCGGTGGTCGCTCAGACTGAACACCTCTTGAAGGGTACTGAAACCAGCGGTGATTTGACTGAAGCTCTGTTTGTCTTGGGCACAGACCTACTGGTGAATAACCTGGAGCCGTGGGTCGGCGGGCACCTGGCAGCCCGTTCCCAAGACGAGGACCACGCCACGGTGACCCGCAAGCTAGATCGGAGTGACGGCTTGGCCGATTGGGGCCTGTCCTCCGTGGCCCTGGAACGGAGAAGCCGGGCTTTCACGCCCTGGCCGGGGCTGTTCACCCATTGGGATGGCAAAGTGCTGAAACTTTCAGAAGTGGTACCGCTACCGCCGATCGCTGGCCTCGCCGGCGCTCCGGGACAAGTTGTCGCGACCGGCGATGGGGGGATGCCTGTGGCGGTGGTCACCGCCGAGGGGCTGTTGGGCCTGAGAGGCGTTCAGTTGGAGGGACGTCGACCGGTCACGGCCAGGGAATTCCTTACCGGATTTCACGCCTTTATCGGCGCCGTCTTAGCGTAGGGCCCACCCTCATCCTAACCTTACCCGTGGACCCTGGCCCGGGTCTTGGCCTGAAAGTAGCAAAACAATGTCACCCTGAAAGCACCGAAGGGTCTCAGGCCGTGGGTCCAGCCTCACGCGAGGGAGCCACACCTCAGATTCTTCGTCGTTTCACTCCTCAAAATGGCAATTTGGAGTCAAGGCCCCCCGGACCGTCGGCCAACCTTTGCCTTCTCGGGGCGAGTGATTGAGTTCACCTAGCAAACGGTATGAACGGTTTCAGCAGAGATACCACGAAGGACCCACCAAAGAGAACGGCCCCCACTGCGATGATGGTTATGGAAGGTCCAGCGTACCCGCTTGTGAGTTGAGTCCCGAAGGATACTAGAAGGTCGGTTCCCAGGTTGCTCACCGAGGGAGGGATCGCCGACACTTGGTCGGTGCCCAACTCAACCACGGTAGCCAACCGGTCAGGTACCTCCGACTCCAGCACTCTTCCTACCACGTAGTAGAAGACCCCGGTCAGCAGCAAGGTTATGCCTGGCCACCGCAGGGCTCCGGACAGGCTGGGAAGATGGATTAATCCCATGATCACGCTGCCGGCGATAATCATGGCCAGGGAAGTGATGGTCCCAAAATCTCGGCTCCGGGTTACCCAGATGCGGATGTCGGCGATCTCGGACCTGACTTCCTCCTCGGTGATGTCATCATCATAATCGGCTATCTGTCTGATAAGGTCGATACGGTCGCCTTCGTCCAGTTCATTCCGTATCTGGGCAATCGCGTCGTCCATCAATGGGGTGGCCAGGGGCCGTGCCGCCACCTTTAACACTTCCAATGTGTCTCCGGCCACGAACGGCTCTCGCAGGCCTTGGCGGCTATCCCTTAGGAGTCTTGTGGATTCCGCGCTCAAGGAAGGGTCGTCGACCAGCAGGTCGAACGACGCCGCGAATACCAGGGTTCGGCACGTTTGCGATAACGCTCTCAACGACGGGACTGATGTGGGGACCTCGCCGCGGGCCAGCCGGTTGAATCGTTCAACGTAACGACCAGCAAGTTCGGCGATAGCTTGAGTCGAGCAGTCCGGTACCCCCGGGTCCTCCACTTCGAGTTGGTCGATGCGACCGTCGATATAGGAGAATAGCACCGGCTTTACGTTATCTAGGGGTGGGCCGAGTTCTACGAAGGCTTCGAGTTCATCAGCTTCTTCGTTCAAATAATCAATCGTGCGGTCGATTGATCCCTCCACCTGGGACTGCAAATAATCCGGAGGGAGGATTCCGCGCAGAAGTCCCACGATATCGTCGTGGTTCACCACCTGGATGTTCCCCAAAAGCTCGTCGGTTTTATCTCTAAGCTCTTCGTCAACCAACACCTGGTCATAGATCCGGTTGTAAGAGTCCTGGCCTGTAATCGTGTCTTTATAGAAATCGGCGTTGAGCAGTTTACCGGAGAAGTTCCCAACTAGGAGCAGGAAAAGAAAACCGACGAAAACGACAACGCCAAGGAACACGGCGGCCGCCGCTCGAACGGTAGATAGGATACAACCCATGCTGTTCGATTACCCTCCAGACATGCAGACCGGGGTAAGCGGCAACCCAAGCCTTCTTGGTCCGGCGGCAGCCTCCCGACTCTCCATCTTGGGCGATTCTAGCATGGGGTATTCACTAGTTCATTCCGTATCTGGGACTCAGTAGATAGGAATTGTGCCATTAGCCGTTATTGGGTGGCAAAAACAGGGCCCACAGGCTAGCCTGTGGGCCCTGACGTGGCCGGTCGATTGTTGGTGGACTGCTGTTGGTTAGCTAGTAATTGGGCCGCATTTCCGTCAACCGGCGCACCCGTTCGGCGATGGGCGGGTGAGTGGAGAACAGGCCGGCCATGGAGAATTGAGGTTGCCGCTGTTCCTTGCCGTCACTTAGAGGGTTCACAATGAACAGGTGCGACGCCCCTTCCGCCACTTTCATCGGCTGGGCCCGGCTGCCCTGCTCCAGCTTCTGCAAAGCGCTGGCCAAGGCGAACGGATTGCCCGAAGTTTGAGCTCCAGTTGCATCTGCTTGATATTCCCGACTGCGTGAAATGGCCGAGCGGATCAGGGTCGCTACCAGTCCCGCGATCATGGCGATGACTAATGTTCCGATCAGGCTACCGATATTGCCGCTCCGGTCGCGCCCGCCAAACATCATGCCCATGAATGCCCCCCACTTGGCGACGGTCGCAAGCAACATGATCGCCATCGCCATGGTGGCGACGACCCCCATAATCAGTGTATCTCGATTTCCCACGTGGGCCATCTCGTGGGCCAACACACCGCCTAGTTCTTCGCGGTTCAGTATCCGGCGGATCCCGGTGGTGACGGCCACGGCGGCGTGGTTTGGACTGCGGCCCGTGGCAAAGGCATTGGGCGAATCCGACTCGATCATGTAAACCTTTGGCATGGGCAAACCCGCCATCGAGGCTTGTTCGCTGACAATCTGGTATAACTCCGGCTCATCCTGCTCCGTCACCGGATGAGAACGGGTTGAGGCCAGCGCTATCTTGTCGCTCATCCAGTACATTGCGAAATTGAACAGAAGCGCCACAATGAGGAAGACTATCATCAACGGGATTCCACCCAAAGCCAACCCAACGACCAGCAATAGGCCGCTCATCGCAAGCATTAAGAAAAATGTTTTAGCTGTGTTCAATGTTCCTGTCCCCCCGCCTGCCTGGTAGGTACCGTGTAATCCCAGCCATCTCAGGCACGTTTATACTTTAAATTATAGCATTTGATTGGATCACCGTTATTAGCCTTCATTAATTATTTACGCAGCGCCTCCCAGGCTCGGTTTCAATTGACATTGGCGAATAGCCGATGATATGTTTCAGACAATCTCGACGGCGAAATTGCCGCAGGACTGTTCATGGAAATCAAGAATGGCAATTAAGATAGGTGTGCTGGCAAAACAGGTGCTGGATCCAGAGATGCCCATGGCGGCATTTCGCATCGACGGCGATGCCAAAAAGGTAGTCCCTCCCCCCAACATACCCCCGGTGGTCAACGGCTTCGACGAGAACGCCGTGGAGGCCGCGCTACAGATCAAGGACGCCCAAGAGGCTTCGGTAACCGTAATTTCCTGCGGAACCTCCTTTGCTTTGGACGTCATGAAAAAGCCCCTGTCCATGGGTGCCGATGAGTTGGTCTTGCTCCAAGACGACGCTTTCGAGAACACCATAGACAGCTTTCTAACCGCCCAATTATTGGCGGCGGCCGTGCGTAAATTGGACGGCTTCGATCTAATAATTTGTGGCCGGCAGGCATCGGATTGGGACAACGCGCAGGTACCTTTGGGCGTCGCGGAAATTCTGGGTCTGTCGTGCATTTCGTTGGGGAAGAAGGTCGACGTGCAGGACGGCAAGGTCCGCGTGGAGCGGATCATCCCCGACGGCTACGAGGTGGTGGAAGCACCGCTGCCTGCCCTAGTGACTGTCAGCAACGAGCTTGGCCAACCGCGCTACCCCACACTGCGTGGGATCATGGCGGCCACGCGAAAACAGCCCACGATCTGGAGCGTCGCAGACTTGGATTTGGACGCCTCTCAGTCCGAACCCAGAGTTACCCTCCGCGAGTTGTTCGTGCCGGTCAGCAACCAAGAATGTGAGTTCATTGAAGGGGAGGACGCCGCCGACGCCGGCCGCGCGCTCGCCGTAAAGCTCCGGGAAGCCAAGATAATCTGATTCCACCTAATTTCACCGGCCGCCACGTTGCCTGCCGGGGTCAACGTCCCCGTCCGGCGCGATTGCGTCATCTTCGCCCGACTATCACGGTTAATGCGTATGTCTATCTGGGAGGCCGCAATGGCTGACGCCACTGGGGTATTGGTATTGGGAGAAACTTCGGAAAGCGAACTGAGCGCAGCATCGCGGGAATTACTTGCGGCAGGACGCAAAGTAGCCGACGATCTGTCCGAGGAATTATCCATCGGGCTGCTGGGTGACACCCTGGATGTGTCGGCCCAACAGGCCATCAGCCACGGCGCGGACCGGGTCTACGCAGTAAACCACCCGCTGCTAGCCCAGTACCAAGTCGACCTGCATCTGGCCGCAATGGAAGCCCTCTGCCGCGACGTTTCTCCCCGAGTCGTTCTGATAGCCCGGACCAACGATGGCCGAGAGCTGGCGCCCCGGTTGGCGTTCCGGTTGGGCGTTGGCTTGGCCCAAGACTGCCTCGAAGTGTCGGTTGATCCCGGCGCCAAACGCCTACTGGCCAACCGCCCGGTTTATGGCGGCAATGCTATCGCGGTAGTCAGTTGCGAGCATACACCTCAGGTCGCCGCCATCCGGCCCAAGGCCTACGAACCCCTGGACGCCGACTCTTCTCGCCAAGGCCAGGTCGTTTCGTTCCCGGTGGAGTTGAACGCGTCACAGGCGCGCACCCAGGTGGTGGAAACAGTCAAGGAAGAGGCCGCCGGGGTAAAGTTGGAGGACGCCAGGGTTGTGGTGTCCGGCGGTCGTGGACTGGGCGGCCCGGAGCCCTTTGCGGGACTGGAAGATTTGGCCAAGTTGCTGGGCGGTGCGGTCGGTGCGTCCCGAGCAGCAGTGGACTCGGGCTGGGTGCCGGCCAGCTACCAGGTGGGCCTCACCGGCAAGACGATAACGCCAGATTTATACATCACCGTGGCCATCTCCGGCGCCAGCCAGCACATGGCCGGTTGCTCCGGGGCCAAGGTAATAGTCGCAATCAACAAAGACGCCCAGGCGAACATCTTCAAGGATGCCCGCTACGGTGTGGTGGGCGACTGGGAAAAAGTGATCCCGGCCCTGACCGAGGCCGTGCGGGAACTCACTCAGACCTAGAACTTCGTTTGTTTGTGCCCCAATTCTAATGCTATCCAACGAATTCGAACAGTTGGAGTCATTTTCTGACTTCAGAGAACTATGAGAAGCAAGGCGGTCCGGCACACCCGCGCCTAGCCGACAATAATATTGTCGATAATACGAACGTTTCCTAGACGCACCGCTGTGGAAACCATCGCTGGCCCCTCCACGGTCTCCAACTCCCTCAGGGTTTCGGCATCGGCCACGCTTACATAGTCGATTTGTTGGAATAGCGGTTGTGTCTCAAGTGAGTCTCTCACTGCGGCCCTAAGCCGGTCGGCGTCGACATCCCCACCGCCCCACAGCTCACGGGCCTGGCTCAAAGCCCAGAAGACAGTGGCCGCCGCCCGGCGCTGTTCCGGGTCCAGCCGGACGTTCCGGCTGCTCATGGCCAGCCCGTCGTCCTCCCGGACCGTGGGACAGACCACAACCTCGACTCCCATGTCCAAGTCGCGGGCGAGCTTTCTGACCACCACCGTCTGTTGCCCGTCCTTCTGCCCGAAGTAGGCCCGTTCGGCGCGTGTGATGTTGAACAGCTTGGAAACCACCGTCGCCACGCCTCGAAAATGACCGGGACGCTCCACGCCCTCCAATCTGTCGGCCACCGGGCCGACATCAACCCAGGTCTCGAAACCCTCGGGGTACACCTCAGAGACGGCAGGGACGTAAACGAAGCCGACTCCGTGATGCCTCAGCAGATCAAGGTCCGCGTCCAAGTCTCGCGGGTATCGGGACAGGTCTTCGCCCGGCCCAAACTGGGCCGGGTTGATAAAAATCGAAACGGCCACGGTGGTGTTGTCCGCCCGTGCCCGGTCAACCAGGCTCAGGTGTCCGGCGTGCAGCGCCCCCATGGTCGGCACCAGCCCCAGCGGGCGGGTTGCCTCGCAGCAGGCCCGTTTCATCTCACTAGTGCTATTTATTACGCGCATTTGCGATGTCTGCGATGTCACGGTAGGTTTGAGTCCGATATCCGACTGTCCATCTTGCGTCGCCGGTAGAATCACACCTTAGGCGCATTGCTCACGGCGCGGCCAAGTCGCTACCGGACAGTTCGCTAACGGACGGGATACCGCCTAGCCCTGTCGCCAATCTGACAGCGCGTAGTATCGCCTGTGCCGTGGCTTCAACTGCCGCAGCTCCCAAGGCGGTGAGGTCCGCCGGGTCTTGGTTGCGCCCTGTGGCCATGGCGAACATCGTGTCGCCGTCGCGTATGGTGTGGCACGGACGAATTGCCAACGCCAAACCGTCGTGGCTGACCCGCGCCAGGTAGTTGGTATCTTCACGGGACAACGAGGCGTCGGTGGCTACGATACCGATGGTCGTGTTTTCATGTCCCGAAGACGCCGAGGCTGACGGCTCCGCGGCCTGCAACAATAC
The DNA here is from genome assembly GCA_965247605.1 of Dehalococcoidia bacterium. Classification (GTDB taxonomy): domain Bacteria; phylum Chloroflexota; class Dehalococcoidia; order Lucifugimonadales; family UBA3495; genus VXOI01. The sequence continues at coordinate 709,855 of CBDFHM010000012.1, forward strand.
TTCCACCGGGTCGTCGAACCCACCGTCATCCCGGCGGGGCCCTGCCACCAACTGCCCGGTGGTGTAGTCCCACACTCCGCCGACGGCGTTGACGGCCACCGCCGCAGCGACGACGTGGCCGGTTGCCAACTTTAGACTGTATGAGCCGAAGCCGCCTTTCACCGCGCGGTCCGACCCGGCGGTCTTGGCAACCGTCGCTCCTGTTCCTGCGCCCACGCTGCCTTCTTCCATCGGGTCTGCGCTGGCGGCGTCGCAGGCGGCGCGGCCCTGTTGCGGCCCCGGCCTGACTTTGGAGGTGATAACACCAAGGTCAAACAAAATGGCCGAGGATACTATCGGTACGGTCACGCCGCTGGTCACCTTGAACCCGATGCCCCGCTCTTCCAGATAGGCCATCACCCCAGATGCAGCATCCAGTCCGAAGGCGCTGCCTCCGCTTAGCACTACCGCGAACAACCGGTCGACGCGGCGCACCGGTTCCAGAAGGTTGGTCTCTCGAGTTCCCGGCGACCCGCCCCGAACGTCCACACCACCGACAGCGCCGTCACGGCAGAGCACCACGGTGCAACCGGTTCCGTTTGCCAAGTCGGTATAGTGTCCGGCTTCCAGTCCAGCGACCGCAGTGATGGTTTGGTTCATCCGCCCCTCCGAGCCAGCGGCGCTAGGCAAACCCCGGCAAAAGAAAAACCCCGAATCCTCGGGGCGTGATGTACCTGTGTGATTGCAGTCATGGCCGTCTCGGTCGTTAGTGATCCCAGCGGCAGGTGGGGACCTTGGATTAGTCTAGGATTCGCTCACCCCCCAAAGGGTGGGTGGCAAGGCCATTCTATTCGGGGACAGAATGGGTGTCAAACCACCGGGATGGCAAATCGCTGTCAAGTTACCCCGGCTGGGCGGCGGTCTGCCGGTGGTCGGGGAACGGAATGAACATCACAATCGCCAGGGCTACCACGGTCATTATCCCGACGTAGTAAAAGATGGACCCGTAGCCCCCCAACTCGTTGATGATGACGGTGGCGACGAAGGGTGAGGCAATCCCCAGGACGCCATTGAACCCGAATATCAGACCAGCTGCCGTGGCTTCGGTGCCCTTTCCAACCACGTCCATCACCGCCGCCAGAATTACTTGCTGGAGTGAAAAGCTGAAGAGCCCGACCCCAGCCAACAACAGCGGCAGCATGAAGCTGTCTCCGGTGCTCACGATGAAGAAGCTGAGCAAGGCGGCGATCCCCATTCCCGGCACCAACACCTGCTTTCGGCCGTAGCGGTCGGAGAGGTACCCCAAGACAGGCGCCGAAATTATGCCCATCCCAGTAAGCAGAGCGTAATGGACCCCTGCTATGAAGTAGCCCATACCCAAGCCGCCATCGGAAGAGCTCTCCAGGTAAAACGGGGTCCAGTGGAACATGGCGTTGGTGGCCACCCCTCGAATGGCAGCCGATACGGTTAGCGCCATCACGACCGGATTCTCCAAGAGCTTCAGCCCGTCCCGGAATTGGGCTGCCATCCCCTCGCTACGGCTCTCCTCTTCGGCGCGCTCATGGCCGAGTTCTTGCAGCGACCACCAAACGAAGATGGTCATAGCCGCAGCCGGTATGGCGTACAGATATAGAACGTTTCGCCACAGCATGAAAGTCAGCAGTCCGCCGGCTATCAAGGGGCCCACCGCGTTCCCGATGTTGGACCCGAAGCCATGCATAGATATGGCAAAGCCGCGCCGGTCGGGGAACCGCTGCGAAATGGCGGCGGTCGATGGGAGGTGCCATAGCGCGCCGGGAATAGACACCAGGGCCACCGCGATGACCAAAATGCCAAGGTTCGGGGACGCTGCTACCAGCAGGAAGGCCAACCCCACCCACAACATGCACCCGGTCAGGATCTCGCCCCAATGATGTTTGAACCGGTCAACGATTACGCCGCCGACCAGATTTACCAAACCAAATCCAGCCTGCCGTATCCCCAGCAGGGCCGCCACCTGGAGGTTGCTCAAACCCAGACTGCTGGCGATGGCGGGCATGAATACGGGGAATCCTTGGTCGTACAGATGGGCGATGCCGTGGCCAAAGGAAAGACAACCGAGGATGAACCCTCGGTCCCGCCTTCGTCCCGCCGGTCTCCCGACTGCTTGGGCCATTAACTAGGTCTCTCCGTCAAAGACATTCGGCAAATACATGCGGCAAATACATACGCCTGTTTTGCAACAACTAACAACGACACGCCAGATTCTAGGCGGGCTCCGAGGCCGGTGCAAGCTAATCGCGGCCTGCTGGAACAATTTCGCACCCTGAGCCGTTGTGCTATGCTACGGCAACTTTCACTCATCCCAGCCTCGTTTCGCCTTTCCCCAGCCCAGGACTTAGGCGCGAAGCTGGCAATATTCGTAGCACCGGGAGGAGCCTTCGTGTCGTTTTCGGGTCTCAGTCTGAATGGGCAGGTCGCCTTGGTCACCGGGTCCGCCCGTGGGATCGGAGCTGCTTTGGCGGTTGGCCTAGCCCAGGCCGGTGCCGATGTGGCGGTGTCCGACATGGTTGACCGTCTTGATATGGCCCGTGACACCCAGGCGAAAGTGGAAGCGGAGGGCGTCCGAAGCTCGACCTACAGCCTGGATGTGTTGGACCTGTCCTCGATTCCTCGGGCCATCGACAAAGTAGTGGGAGATTTCGGACGCTTGGACATTCTGGTCAATAACGCCGGAATTCGCATCAAAAAAGCCGCGCTGGAAGTGACCGAAGCCGACTGGGACGCCACTGTCGACACCAACCTCAAAGGCCTTTTCTTCTGTGCGCAGGCCGCCGTTCGCCCCATGATCGCCCAGGGAGCCGGCCGGATCATCAACATCGCTTCCCAGCTTTCGGTTGTCGCCATGGCGGACCGAGCGCCCTATTGCGCCAGCAAGGCCGGAGTAGCCGGTCTGACCAAGGTGCTGGCGTTGGAGTGGATGAAGTACGGCGTCACCGTCAACGCCATCGGACCGGGTCCGACGGACACCCCTGGGCTGCTGGCCGCCGACCCCAGGACGCCGGAGGAAGTACAGACTGACCTGGACTACCGTATGCCCTTGGGCCGGCGAATGGAGCCCGAGGAACTGGTGGGAGCGGCCATCTATCTGGCCAGTCCCTCAGCGGGCGCCACCACCGGCCACCTATTACTGGTTGACGGCGGTTGGACGGCGGTGTAGGCAACGGTCAGCCAGGATGAAATACCTAGTTCTGTGACATTACTTAATCGGAGGTAAGCCATGAGCACGGAAAACCTTGAAAAGCGGATTCAGGTACTGGAAGACATGGAGGAAATCAAAAAGCTCAAGCGCCGCTATTGCGCCCTCTGCGACGCCAATTACGACGCCGACGGCCTGGCCGACCTGTTCATGGAGAACGCCGTTTGGAACGGAAATGAGCTCGGGCGCGCCGATGGCCGGGAGGCTATCCGACAGTTCTTCCAACGCGCTCCGGAGCGGCTGCCCTTCGCGGTCCATATGGTCCTCAACCCGATTATCGAGGTCGACGGCGACCGGGCGACCGGCACCTGGTACCTATTCCAGGCCTGCACTTACGCCAGCACTAACCAGGCAGTATGGGGTTCCGCTCGCTACGACGAAGAGTATGTCCGGTCCAACGGCCAGTGGAAATTCCAAAACCTGAACCTGACCTCCAACTTCTGGACGCCGTTCGACAAAGGCTGGGTTGAAGTACCGGACGTTATGGGCCGTATATGACCCAAATGCACGGGATGACCGCGCTGGTCACCGGCGCCAGCCGGGGTCTCGGCCGGGCCATCGCCGTTGAATACGCCCGGCAGGGCGCCCGGGTAGTCGTATGTGCCAGAGGGCGGTCGCCGACCGGACTGCCCGGCACGGCAGAGGCCACCGCCCAACAGATTCGTGAGGCCGGCGGCGAGGCCCTCGCCCTCGCCTGTGACGTGGCCGACGAGAAACAGGTCAACACGATGGTTACCCGGACGGTGGAGGAGTACGGCGGTATCGATGTTTTGGTCAACAATGCCGGGGCCATGGTGTTGGGCGAAACGTTGCTGGAAATCGAACCGGAAAAGTGGGACCAGAGCATGGCGGCCAACGTCCGGGGTCCCTACCTTCTTTGTCGCGCCGTGGTCCCGATGATGATGGGGCAGGGGAAAGGCAGCATCATCAACATCGGCTCGCGGATGGGCAGCGACCATCTGCAGGGCGGTGGAGTGCTTTACAGCAGTTCCAAGGCGGCGGCGCACATGTTCAGTCTGTGCCTGGCCGACGAGCTCCGAGAACACAACATAGCGGTCAACATATTGTCTCCCGGCGCGTTGAGGAGCGAGGGGTCGGCGGCGATTCCTTGGACCCAGCGCGACTGGCACCTGCGGGTGGACCCAGAGGTCGTTGGACCCAGCGCGGTCTACCTGGCGCTTCAGGATGCCCAATCGTTCACCGGACAATTTGTGCTACGTACAGAGTTCGGCCAGACTTGGGGGCCGGAGATTTTGCCCTCTTCCTAACCCTTATTACCGAACGTGTTGTAGGACGTGACCTCGGCGGCCGGTTTCCGGTCGGTGGGGCCGAAGCGCCCGCGAGGGTAGCCGAGAGGCGTCAGGCACATGGTTTCGATGTAGTCCGGTAGGCCCAGCCACTCTTTGATCTTCGCCTCGTCCCGCAGGTGGGTGGTGGTAAGCCTGGTGCCCAATCCCAACGCGCGGGCAGCCAAGAATAGGTTTTGAACGGCTAACCAAACCGAAGATGCGTAACGATCACGTTGCACCGGCTCGCCGTCGTTGCGGGGCATCCAGCTCAATGAATGGTCGGCGCAGATCAAAATCATCGCCGGTACCTCCGGCATGTGGTTGGCAAGGTAACGGGCCGCCGAATATGCGGGAGTCTCGCCGGGCGCTGGTGTGTGGCCGATCAAGTCCAGCCATAGATCGCGGTACAAGCCGCCAACCTTGCCGATCAACTCCGAGTCGGTAATCGCGACAAAGTGCCAGGGTTGGGTGTTGCCGCCGCTGGGCGCCTTGGTGGCGGCTTCGATAATCTTGTCTATTGCCTCTTTGGGCACCGGGTCCGGCTTGTACCTGGTGATCTGCCGTTGACTGTAGATCGTTTCGAAAAGCCCTAGCTCTTCCATGTATTATCTCCCAAATCTGTATGATGGCGGCCGCTGCCCCAGATGGTTAGCCAGTCAGGTAGATGGTTTCTATATGGGCGGCCGGCGGCCGTGCCACTCGGTGTTTTGCTCGTAAGCGTGGGCCACGCGCATCACCGTCTCTTCGGCGAAGGGGCGTCCCACAATCTGCATCCCCATGGGCAGGTTCCCGGAACTAAACCCACAAGGGACCGAAAGCGCCGGAACGCCGGCCAGGTTGAATGGCCCGGTGAAGCTGATCCGGCCCTCCAAACCCGCTGCGGCGTGTTCCTTGCTTTGGACACCCGGCAAACTCTCTACCGGTGGTGCAGTGCCAATCCCCGAGGGTAGTACCAGCACGTCAACCTGCTCCAGGGCCTCCAGAATCTGCTGGCGGAGCATCGACCTCAACTTTTGGGCCTTGTAGTAGGCCTGGGCAGGAATGGAGCTGCCCGTCAGGAAGCGAATCTTGTTGTTGTAGTCCATCTGCTCAAGATGAGCCTCGAAGGTCTGACGGTGCAAGTTGGACCAGTCAACGCCCAAAATTGCCATGGTGAGAGCCCCGGCGTGGGGGATCAAAGGAATAGAGACCTCTTGCGGTGTGGCGCCCAACTCGCCCAAAACCCCTACCGCAGTGGTGACCGCCTCTCTGAATTCGGAATCGAGATTAGGGGCCTCCATCCGGTCTTTGATGACGCCGACTTTGAGTCCTTGGATTTCGCCCGTTAGCGCCGCTTGGTAGTCGGGTACCGGTACGTTCCAAGTGTAAGGGTCTTTTGAGTCGTGACCGGCGATGGCCTGGAAAGTGATGGCACAGTCTTCAACGCTGCGGGAAATCGGCCCCACGGTGTCCATTGACCAAGAACCACCGAGTACTCCGTAGCGGCTGACCCGGCCAAACGAGGGGCGGAGGCCCACCAGGCCGCTGAAGTTGGCCGGGCCCCGGATGGAACCGCCGGTGTCCTCGCCCAATGACGTGGCGCACAAAAATGCGGCAGTGGCCGCGCCGGAGCCGCTGCTGGATGTGCCCGGGTTCCGTTCCAAGTCCCAAGGGTTCCGGGGCGTTCCGTAGTGGTGATTGTAGATGTCGGCCATGGCAAACTCGCTCATGTTGAGTTTGCCCAAGAGCACAGCGCCAGCCTGCTTGAGATTGGCGATTACGGTGGCGTCTTCATCGGGAATGAAATTCTCAAGGATGCTTGAGCCGCCGGTGGTCCTGATGCCAGCGGTGTTGAATTGGTCTTTCACGGCCACCGGCACCCCGTGCATCGGGCCCCTGTAGTTCCCGAGAGCGATTTCCCGCTCGGCCCTTTGAGCCCCTTCCACGGCCTGGTTCCGGGTGACCGTGATGTAGGAATTCAGCTTTCCGTCTATCTGGTCGATGCGGTCGAAGTAGGCCTCGGCCGCCTCCACCGGAGACACCTCTCGGGACTGGATGAGTCGAGAAAGTTCAGAAGCAGTCAGAAAAGGGATATCTTTCTTTTCCACGATACCTCCTAAGCGGGTCCTGTTGGTGTGGCCGCCGCTATTGACGGGTGGGCTTGATTGACTTCGGGAAAGGCAGGCCATAGAGTACCATAACAAGCCAGAGTGCGGCGGGAAATCTGGTTGTACTATCTGGTTGTACTAGGAGAGAGCAGGATGGGAATTGTGTTGGATCACACCATCGTTCCGGTGCGAGACCGGGAAGAAGCGGTGGAGTTTTACACCCGGATTTTCGGCTTTGGCGATGTGGGCGAGGTCGAATCGTTCCTGGCGGTACAGGTGAACGACACTCTGAACCTTGATTTTCGGCAATCCGAAGACTTTCATAGCATGCACTTCGCCTTCGCCATGGAGGGGGAGGAGTTTGAAAGCGCATTTGCCCGCATTCAGGAGTCGGGCATTCCCTACGGCGATGGGCCTTATGTCGCGGACAACATGCGGGGGCCCGGCATGGCCCTGGGAGCCAAGGGTAACGGGAAGGCGGTCTATTTCACGGACCCCAGCGGGCACCTTCTCGAAATCAGGACCTACTAGGCATCGTTTCGGTCCTCCGGCAAACTAAAGGACGAAACGTGAACTCCGGCCGTTGGTGGTGAGCCTGTCGAACCACGTTCCGACCGGACCGATCCTTCGACAGGCTCAGGATGAACTGAGTGCTCTTAGTCTTCTGGGACTGCGGCGATTAGATGCCCTTCCTGAACTGTTACCGGGAAGGAGATCATCCGCGAGATTGGGCCGTTAATGCACACACCTTCGGTTAGCTCGAAGCGCCAACCGTGATCCGGACACATGAACACCCCTCCCCAATCAAGGACTTCGCCCATCTGATGGGGACAGACGTTGGAAAGAAGTGCGTAGGCCCCTTTCTTACTTCGGGCCAGGAAATAAGACCAGTTGCCGATGTCCACCGGTGTTGGAAACTTGGTGAACGAGGACTCAAGACCAATGTCCACCTTGATTTCTTTGTAATCGGGCATTCGACAATCCCCAGAGGGCAACCAGGGAGACCAGGATTGGGAGACCAGGATTGGGAGACCAGGATTGAAGGCAGTAAGCGCAGCAAGTATAACCGACACCCTATGGGGCCTCAAGGCGCGTTCCCTTCCGGTTGATGGCTGTCTTGACTGGCGGGGCAATATCTAGGATTATGTGGGTCACCGAAACCCATGTCCAGAACCGAGGCCCAGATTTGTTTCAGCGTATCGCGGGAGGATAGTATGGCTGACCTCACTAAAGACGAGATTGTAGCGCTAGGCCACGCGGTCGGTTTGGAAATCCAGGACCCCGAGCTAACCGAAGTGATGTATAGCCTAAACGCCCTATTGGAAGCACTAGACGGCATCAACCCACCGGGGCTGGAAAACGTCGAGCCGTTGCCTATCATCCTTCCCCCAGCCTAAGTCCCTCGGTTTCCCACCAACCAATAATCGCACTGGCGCCAACCCGATTCGCGCGTATTACACATCGTTGGCAAAACGTCGGCAATGTGTTGGTTTTGCCTACAGCTTCCCATTGACCCGCCTCTAGTTCCCTACCAGGTGCCCCAAGTCAGCCAACTCAGGAGGCAACATGGACAAGGCAGATCTCCCATTTCTTACCGCGACCGACCTTTCCCGCTTGATTGAGTCCAAAGATGTGTCGCCCGTTGAAGCTACGGAGGCGTACTTGGACCGCATCGACGCCCTGGACTTCAAGTTCAACGCCTACCTGACCGTCACCCGTGAGCAGGCGTTGTCGGCGGCCAGGGAGGCGGAGCGGGAGATCTCGGAAGGCAATTATCGCGGGCCGCTCCATGGCGTGCCTGTGGCGGTAAAGGACCAACTCAACACCGCAGGCGTTAGGACCACCGGCGGCTCCCGGCTGCTGGCGGATTTCGTTCCCGAAGAAGACGCGACGGCGATAGCGAACCTGAAACGCGCCGGGGCGGTGCTGTTGGGCAAAACCAACATGACTGAATTCGCCATAACCGGGTTCTCGCACCGTTACAGTACGCCCCGAAATCCCTGGAACCTGAACGTTTACACCGGTGGGTCCAGCAGCGGCTCGGGCGCCGCGACCGGGGCCTATATGTGCGCCACCTCCCTGGGAGAAGACACGGGAGGCTCCATACGGTTCCCCGCCGCTTGGTGCGGTCTAGTGGGGCTGCGGCCGACTTGGGGGCTGGTCAGCCGCTACGGTGTCATGAGCGGCGTATGGTCCATGGATGCCGTGGGACCTATCTCCCGAACGGTGGAGGACGCGGCCATCACCCTTGGAGCGATCGCGGGACACGATCCCAAAGATTCTCACACCTTCGACCGGCCGGTCCCAGACTATCGGGCAGTCCTGGGCACCAGCATTGGCGGCCTGCGTGTCGGAATAATCACCGAGCAGATGGATTCCGACCTAGTTGAACCGACGGTTCGAGAAGTGGTAAGCAGGGCGATTACGGTGCTTGGCGAGTTGGGCGCAGACGTGGACGAGGTATCGATACCCTTGTCTAACACGGCTTCAACCGTATCGTCGACGTTGTTATCTGTCGAACCGGCTTTAAATCATAGCGAATGGATCCGGGAGAGGATCCACGAATACGGGCACGACGACCGGATTCTGCTCCTGACCGGCAGTATCTTGCCGGCACATTACTACTACAAGGCCCAGAAAATCCGGGACATGCTCCGTGCACAGGTGCTCGAGGCGCTGAATCAGTACGACGTGCTGGTCCTGCCGACTCTAGGGAAATCGGCCCAGCCGGTGGCAGACGACCCGGTGGTGACCAGCAAAGCGACCGCCTCTCGGCTTCCGTACTTGCTCACCAGGATTTTCAACTCGGCCAATTGCCCAGCAATGTCCGTCCCCTGCGGGTTTGACGAAGGCGGCCTGCCGATCGGTCTACAAATCGCTGGACGGCCGGGCTCCGAAGAGACCCTCTTCAGGGTAGGCCACGCCTATGAGCAGGCCACGGAATGGCACACAATGCGTCCTACAGCGGCGTGAACCGGAAATACAAAGGAGGCGGTCTATACCCTTGGCTAAAGACGGTTGGTTACAGACGGTCCTAAAGAGTGGGATACATCTGGTCCATCAACTCCGACTGCCAGACGGCGTCTTCTGAGAGGATGCTATCGATGGCCCGAACGTTGTAGTAGCTGACACCCACTCCGGGCGGGTCGCCGCCGTCGGAAACGGTACTGGCAGCGCCCATTAGCAGGCGGCGCGCTACGACGATGGCCATGTCGCTGGTGGCCAAGTTTTCCTTGGAGCGGTCTACGATGTTGCCCATGCTTTCCTGTACCGCTTGGTCCTGGACATTAATACCCTCGATGCCAGTGAAGGTCTCGTACTTCTGCACCTGCCGGTCGATCATCCAGTCATTATCCCGGTTGCGAATCGGCCGGTAGTCGTCGTCAAGCTCGCCCGGTCCCCGCCCGAGCTGCCGCTCGATATCCCGGTCTTCCTCGGAAAGCGGCTCTTCGCCGTAGCTATACATCCAGTTGTAGACCATGGAGTTGTCGTCATCCACGGGCACCCAGGCATGGCCCGAGATGATGGTCCGAGGCGCCTCGCCGTGCAGCCCAAACTGTGAAGGGCGGATTTGATGGAAGGGCATGACGAAATGATACGCTCGCACGAAGTTCTTGCCTTCGGCTCCCAGGTTGCGTATCCCGGCGTAGCGGTAACCGTAGTCCGTACGGTCCACCTCGACCCTGAGGTGGCTTTCCTGTAACGAACGCGATGTCCACCGAGAAGCCAGGCCGCTGGGTATCTTTGGAGACACGGCGGTGCAGAATCGGGGCATGGGCGGTGTCGATTCCTCCCTCAAGTCCTTGTAGCCAGTTGCAGTCCTGCCGGTTCTTGGTCACCAACCGGTGACTCGCCGAGACCTGGGTCCACTCGAACTTGGGGGGAGGCGGCTGTTTGTCGGGCGGGCCCAAGTAGGCCCAGATAACGTCCCCCATTTCGACCACCGGATAGGACGTCGTTTTGATCTTGTCTTTGTAGTCGCTGCCCTCCGGCTCGTTCATCATGTCCAGGCAGTTGCCGGCCACATCGAACTTCCAGCCGTGAAAAATGCAACGCAACCCGTTTTCTTCGTTGCGTCCTAGAAACAGCGAAGTCCCCCGGTGTGGACAGAACTCTTCCAAGAGGCCGAGCCGTCCTTGTGAGTCACGGAAAGCAACCAACTTTTCCCCCAACAAGCCGACCCTGACAGGGGGACAGTCAGGTTCCGGCAACTCATCCGCCATGAGCGCCGGCATCCAATAGCGACGGAGGGCCTCACCCATTGGAGTGCCCGAGTCCGACCTGGTTAGCAACTGGTTATCTTCTCTGGAAATCACCCCGTTGGGCCTCCTAAAATTCGGCTCCTGGGCCGCCGGATTGAAACCCTCACACCCAGTCCGTGATTCTAGCGCTAGTCGGGAATAATCTAGGCCTTTTGTTCCGGCCAAGCGGACGCAATTATGGCCCGGCAGCTACTAGAAGGGCAACACCTGCGGCCCATATGGCCCGTATTTGGGCTGCAGGGCCAAATCCCTTGAAGATAGCAGCAACCAATTTAAACTCGAATATGACTAAGTTGGTGTAAATCATCCGGACCCGGTCCCGACCTAGTCGATCTTTCTATGGCCGCTGTCTCGGGCTCGCCGTCCGGCCGAATTGAGACCACGCGAATAGAAACCACGATGGTGTCAAAATTGATTTCGAAGCTGATAGACACGTCTCTGCGCCCCAAAACGATACTACTTGCTCTCGGTTTCGCCGTCTTGTTGATGTGGGCGGCCACGTTACCCTCGGCCCAGGCCGACCAGCACGAAGGCGAGGAAGGCGAGCATGAGGTATTCCTAGAAGACGGAACCGGAGAAGATGAATTCAGAGAGTGTGTGATAGCTGCCATCGGTGTATTCCCGAAGGCGATGTCGAAATCTCGCAAGAACAGGCCACCATTGTGGGCCGTGAGTGCGCCGACGGCGGAGACCAAGGAGGACCAGAAGCAGGTCCTCCCGACATCGATGACGCTACCCGGCAGTGCATTATCGACGTCTTGGGCTACATGCCCGAGAGTCCCGATGATATGACCGAAGACCAGAAACGGACCATGGGGCAACAATGCTTCCCCGGCGGTCAGCAAGGCGGCCCCGACGGTCCGCATCCCGACGACCTCGATGAGGTCACCCGCAAGTGCATCATCAACGCCATCGGCCGAATGCCGGAGAGCGAGAACGACGTTACAGAAGAAGAAAAGCGGATCATCGGGCTAGAATGCTTCAACGATCTGCCGAGAGGTGACATCGACTCGCCCCAAGGCCCGGGCCTGGATGACACCACCAGACAGTGCATCATTAGGATCCTAGGGTACCTGCCGGAAGACCCTAACGAACTCAACGACGACCAGCGGCGGGAGATAGGCCGGAACTGCTTCGGCGACGAAGGCGGTCTGGACGACTTGGACGACGCAACCATTCAATGCATCACCAACGTGCTCGGCTTTATTCCCAACGGCCCAGACGAACTAACCGACGAGCAGAGGAGGCAAGTTGGACGGGAATGCTTTAATGACGGCCCAGAACTTCCCGACGACGAGACCGCCCAGTGCATTATCAGCGTTTTGGGGTATATGCCCGCAGGTCCGGACGACATGAGTGCCGAACAAAAGGTTCAAATTGGTCAGCAATGCTTCGGCGGCCAAAACGGGCCGGATCCTCAGATCGACGACGCAACCACCCAATGCATCGTAAACATACTCGGTTTCATTCCTGAGAACCCCGAAGACATGACCTTCGATCAAAAGCTCCAAGTGGGCGAGGAATGTTTCGGGAGAAGCAACGATAGCCCGGAAGGCATGGGAGAAGAAGCGGTGCAGTGCATCATGGACAACCTGGGATACTTACCAGACAGTCCGGATCAACTGTCGGAAAGTGAAAAGCAACTGATCGGCTCCCAGTGCTTCAGCCGGGAGTTCGTAGACGGCGTTGCCGAGTCGACAGGAATCGAAGCAGGAATTCAAGAATGCATCGTAGAAGTGCTGGGCTACATGCCCGCCGGCCGTGACGAACTGGACACCCAACAACAACTCCAGATCGCCCAGAACTGTTTCGGCGATGACGAACCCGCCCCAGCCGGCGCCGACCTCGACCAGGCGATGACCGAGTGCATTGTCGAGGTGCTGGGTTACCTCCCAGATGGCCCCAATGACATCACGCCCGCCGAGATGTTGCGGGTAATGACTGCCTGCTTTAGCGACGGCCAGACCATTCCCGGTCTGCCGGCCGGAGTGACTATCCCGGGCGTAAACCGGTAGCCCAACAAATAAACCGGCCGCTGTGGTGAAACCCAGCGGCCGGTTTTTCATTTGCCTTTGATGACCACCCCTGCCTAGTCGGCCGCCTACGAACCGCCTCTAGTACTCAGTCAACTCGGTTTTGGTAATTGTTTAAGAAAACGTCTAAGGTTGCTACCCTTTTTTAGGAGTGTTGACGTAGGAGGGTGGCAGCCATGGGACGAGAACGGTATGTGGTCCGGTTGGAAAGGGAAGAACGAGACCAGTTGGAACGACTGATTCGCGGGGGAAAGAGCCCAGCGCGAAAGGTTGCCCGGGCCCGTATTCTGCTAAAGGCAGATACGGGCTGGGGGGTGATGCGCATCGTGGAGGCGCTGGACACGTCTGCGGGTACGGTGTGCCGTACCAAGCGGCGGTAGCTGGAGGGAGGACTGAAGCGGGCCTTGGAGGAAGATCCTCGGCCAGGACATCCGACCAAACTGGATGAGCGGGGGGAAGCGCACCTGATTGCCCTGGCGTGCAGCGAGGCCCCTCCAGGCCATGACCACTGGACCCTGCGGCTCCTGGCAAACAAGGTGGTGGAGTTGGGGCTGGCGCCCTCCATGTCCCACGAGGGAATTCGCAAGCGGTTGAAAAAAACAGTCTCAAGCCGTGGCAGAAGAAGGAGTGGTGTATTCCCCAGGTGAGCGCCGAGTTTGTGGCGTGTATGGAGGATGTGCTGGACCTTTACGCGGAACCCTATGACCCAGAGCGCCCGGTGGTCTGTTTCGACGAGACCTCCAAGCAGTTGCTGGCGGAAAAGAGGTCTCCGATCCCGCCCAAGCCGGCACGACGGGAGCGATACGATTACGAGTACCAGCGCAATGGCACCCGAAACCTGTTCATGCTGTGCGAGCCCCTGGCGGGCTGGAGGCATGTGGCAGTGACCGAACGTCGTACCATGGTGGACTTCGCTCAGCAGATGCGGTGGCTGGCCGATGAAGCTTACCCAGCGTCCGAGAAGATCCGGGTGGTGCTGGACAACCTCAACACCCACAAACCAGCTTCCCTCTACGAAACCTTCGAGCCCAAGGAGGCTAGGCGAATACGCAAACGCTTGGAGTTTCACTACACTCCCAAGCACGGTAGTTGGCTCAACATGGCAGAGATCGAGTTCAGTGTCTTGGCCAGGCGAGTCCTGCGCCGGCGTATTGCCGATGAAGAGACTTTGAGTGGCGAGATCGCGGCCCTGGAGGCAGAACGAAACCAAGCCGGAGCAACCATTGACTGGAGATTCTCCACTGTGGACGCCCGAGTCAAGCTTCACCATCTCTATCCTGCCAACAATTAGGTTGACTGAGTACTAGTGGCATCTTCCAACAAGCAACTTCCCAGTACTGCCTCTTCACCAGCGCTCAGCGGCAATACGCCAGAAGCTACTACACTGGCGAGGTCGACACCTAACTCCCTTTCGAGGCAGGTCACCACACCGGACGATTGCCCGTCGCCAGCGTTATCGCCAGCGTCTTCTGCTGCGGAACCGCCCAACGTGGAACTCACGAGACATCCACCCAGCGCCGCCTGCTGCTCTGCCGTCAACGTAGCGGAATGTCCGGCCACGATACTGGCAGATTCCTCTCCCAATTCCTGCTCTAAGCAGGAGATGACACCGTTAGATAAGGATTCAGTGGAGTTCGCGGAATCCTCAAGGACGCAACTCCCCATGATGGCCTCTTGCTCTGGGGTGAGAGGCAGGGCCCCAGAGGCGACCACGCGTGCCAGCTCCGTTCCCAATTCCCTTTCCAAGCAAGCCTGTACCCCGTCGTCATCCTCCGTGCCGGTGCCTCCGGTGGCAACAGTTAACAGGCATTCACCCAAGAGTGCCGATTCCGATTCGGTCAAAGGAATTACTCCGGAGACCACTACCTGCGCCAGCGCGGCGCCCAGATTCTCCTGCAAACACGCCACCAAGCCAGACGCAGCCGTGGTGCTCTCCAACGAGGCGATCAACACACACTCGTCAAGGGCCGAGCCCTGCTGCGGGTTTAACGTCACCAAGCCGGACAACGTGGCTTGGGCCGAGTCCGCTCCCAACCTCGACCCGAGACAGGCCACCAGTGACTCGGAAAGGGTGACCGCCGGTTTTAGCGTAGGCAGCGGGATTGAGGTGGGCCTGGGCGTGGGCGCCGCGACCGGTGCGACCGTCGGCGGCGGTAGCGAAGTTGCTGTTGGTGTGACCGTGGTTTCCTCCGATGTCCCGCCGCACGCCGCGAGCGTAACAACCGCAATGATCAGGAATAGTGATGTGAATATAATTCTTTCCATGATGAAAATCATATGAACCTTATGAATTAGAAGCGAACCGCAGGCTCATCCCGAATAACCTTGATGCCGTTCGATCCCTCTTGGCCGGTCTATCTTGCCAACGAATTCCCCAAGCGCTGTAATCATCGATAACGAGCACAGATTCAGCGCAATAGTCACCATATCCTTACCCGAGCAGGAAAGCCGGAGCGGCATTCGGTTGCCTCCGGTTGACATGACAAGGGGGTGGCCGTACAATCGGGCAAATCTCACGCCTGGCGGCCAGCCTCACCCATTTCCCTATCTGTACTGTTGCGGCGGCTCGCTCAAACAGAGGGCGTAAGGTACCTATTAGTTCATCATGCTGCAACCATGAAACGTACTGCGGTTTCCACTGGCCTGGGCATCACGCACCCAGTCCTCCAAGCTGGCCTCCCCTGGATTTCCAATCCAGAACTGGTAGCCGCGGTTTCCAACGCGGGCGGCTTGGGTATTCTGCATCCCAACACTGGATTCGAAGCCGGCAGCAACTTTGAGGCCAATTTCAGGGCTAGCCTGCGGCGGGTCCAGCGGTTGACTCAAAAGCCGTTCGGGGTAGCCCTGTACTTGCCGGACCCAAACTTGGAGCACCTCATAGATGCCGCAGCCCAAGAGGGCATGCACATCGCTATAACCTATGGTGGTAGCCCAGCGCTTTTCACCGGTCTGCTAAAAGAGCACCGAGTTACGGTCATCCACCAAGTGGCGACCGTGCGGCAAGCCAGAGGCGCCGAAGCTCAGGGCGTTGACATGGTCATTGCCGAAGGGTTCGAGGGGGGTGGTCTCAGGGGCGCCGACAGGGTATCGACCATGGTGTTGGTTCCTCAGGTCGCAGCTGCGATCAACTTGCCGGTCATCGCCTCCGGAGGGATAGTCGATTCCCGTGGGTTCGTGGCCGCCTCGGCCTTGGGCGCCCAGGGGGTGCAGATGGGTTCCCGCTTCGCCGCCACTCAAGAATGCATCTCGCACCGGAATTTCAAAGAAGCCGTGGTGGCCGCCATCGATAGTGGGACTTTGGTGGTAGGCGGCCAACGCTGGCCGACTCGGGTGCTCAAACAAGGGATTGCCCTGCGCCTCCAAGAGTGGGAACCAAATGGGGCGGTAGACGAAATGACCGCCTGGGAAGAGGAATTTGGCATCGAACGGACGCGTTCGGCCATGATTGATGGGGACTTGGATTCCGGCATCGCTTACACCGGGGCCGGAGCCGGTTTGATCTCCGAGGTGCTGAGCGTTCAGGAAGTCTTCAACGAATTGATAGAAGGCACCCAGAAAGTCGCCAGAAGATTGGCCTGACCGGCTCCGGCTCACCCCTGGGCAATAATTAACGCCAGGCTGTGCCAGTTATTCAGACCCGGCTGCGCCGGTGCCGGTGTCGCTTTCGATCAGTTCCTCGGCAACAGCCAACAGCCTCTGTTTTCGCTCATCTGCTACCCCTCGGCTGTCCAGATAAAGCGCCAATGCCTGTGCCGGTTGCAAGCCTTCTTCAACCTCGGGAGCCAACCGGGTGCGCCGGGTCCCTGGAATCTCTCGAGAAATCGATGCGATGAAGTGGGCCGGTTCCAGCGCCTTCCGGATGTCGTTCTCTCTTAGATGGGCATCAGCCTCCGCCGGTAGCGACACGCGTACCCGCACCACCGCATCGGCGATGTCATTTCTTTGGATGGCGCGGAGCACCGCCGCCGTGGGATCTGCTTCCTGGGGTTCCACCGTCACCTCCACAGTGACAAAAGGCCGTGCCGCCAGAACGTGAAATTGGAAATTTTTTAGTCTGTGCCCCTGAGGCGCCAACAGGTCAAGGTCGACAACACAGAAGCCTTTCTCATCGTTCTCCTCGCTGAAGTCCACCCGTTGCAGGCTCCCCGAATAGACCACCATCGGTGGGCCCGAACGCAAAACCTGGTGTTTATGGATGTGGCCCAGAGCTGCGTATTCCACTTGGGGCAACTCCAGGGCGCTGGCCAACAGAACGTGATCCTGTCCCAGCATCATGGACCGCTCCGTGCCGACCGTGGCCCCATTGACCGTAACATGGCCCGCCAGAATCGCCGGAACGTTAGGGTCCAACTCCCGGGCGCGGTTGGCGATGCCGCTGGTCATCCGGCGTTCCAGTTCCTCCCGAACTTGGTCAATGGTCAGTCCCCGGGAGTCCTCCCGGCTCAGCATGGCGCTGCGCCGGGGCCAAGGCACGGCCAACACTTGGAGCGGCCCGGCCGGCGTCGGAACGTCGTAATTACGCAGGCCGCTTCCCACATAGATGTTGGGGACTTCCAACGTCGGGAAAATTTCAACCGCCGTGGCCCGGCTGGCGGCGGCCGGCAAGTCGTGGTTACCGACCAACAAGAAAGTGGGAATCCCCGCCTGCGACAACCGAGAAAGGCGCCTTGCGAACTCGCGCTGATGGGTCTGAGATGGGTCGCGTCCTTTGTAGGCATCTCCCGCCAGCAACACCAGGTCCACGTTTTCAGACAGCGCGAATTCCACCACCTCGTCCAGGGATGCCAGAAAGTCCCCAAGGCGCGTCGATAGACCGGTATCGGGGTCGACCCGGCCGTAGTTTTCGACCCCGATGTGTAAATCCGAAAAGTGGAGAATTCGCATCGATTCCTCCCACCACCCGATCCATTTTTGTGGCACCGGGCGACTATTATGTCCGCTTGGAACACCCAATATACAAGACTGGCGCCAGATGAAAAAGCACCCTTCTTCATTCGATCGGGTTGGTCTTCTGATCTGGGGCTTCCAATCGTCGCCATGTTGACAACGGGGAGCAGCGTTTCTAGAATCGGGTGTAAGACCGAGTTGGAACGCTGTAAAAAGACCAAATTTAGCAGGGTTCAACGTAGGGCGATAACGAATGACTAGCGTTAGGCAATTGTACGCGCTGCAAGAACTGGACCTGGTTTTGGACCGTTTGCGCAGCCAGCAGAATGAGGCGGAACAGGAGCTAAAATCAGAAGCTTCTGTCGAGACTCTGGAGACGGCAATCAGTGGGGAAGCTGAGCGGTTGCAGGAAGTGGCGCTACAACAGCGCGACAACCAATTGGAGGCCGAAGCGCATCGTGAACGTTCGCAGACTCTGGAGTCCCAGTTGTACGACGGGTCAATGACCAACGCCCGCGACTTGGAAAGTCTGCAGCAGGAAGCGGGAAACGTACGGCAGCTACTGGAACAAGCCGAAGCGGCAATGCTTGAGCTTTCGATCATGGCTGAAGAATCCCAGAGCAAGTACACCGAGTTGGACCAAGAACTAGCCGAGACGCGGCGAGTATGGGACAGCCGGCAGGCGGAACTCAACCAGCTTATCAAGCACTTGACCGGACAACTCGGGGAGTACGAAAGCCAGCGGAACAAGCTGTCCCAGGGCGTCGACCCGGCTTCTCTACAACGGTACGAAACGCTACGAACGTCCAAGAAAGGAGTAGCGGTCGTCAAGGTGGAACGGGGCCTTTGCCAGGGTTGCCAGATGTCGCTGCCCACCCACCTCCAACAACAGGTCCGCAATGGGCGCAAGCAGGTCAACTGTAGCAGTTGCGGGCGATTGCTCTTTTTGAGCTAGCCGACAAAAGAGAGCAAACCGCTCCCCATTGGTATGGGAGTTTCCTTGTTAGGGGGGCGAAATCGTCCCCAAACCCTCGGTCATTCCGGCCCGGCCGGAATCCAGCGTTCTACTCGTCCTAGAAACCACGCTATTTAGCCCTCCCTTTCAAGTTACGAGCCCGCTGCTCCAAGAGTGGTCTGCATAGGACCAGTTCATAGGACCACTTCATACGACCACTTCAGGAATTCCGGCCTGCGCCGGAACGACGATGGTGCAGACGGTGGTGCTGAGGCCGCCGTGGAAATCCCCAAGTCCATCCAGTTTGACCCTCTATTTACCCTGTGCTAGAGTGCGAAATGGAGGGCCATACAGACCGGGTGGCCGCCGCGGGGTCTCCTGCAATGGGGACTCCGGGGAGGAAAGTCCGGGCTCCTCCGGGCAGGGTGCTGGGTAACACCCAGGCCTCGATTACCGGGTTGCCGGAATCGGGGACGGAAAGTGGCACAGAAACATACCGTCCCGATTCTATCGGGATAAGGGTGAAATCGGACGGTAAGAGCGTCCGGCCGTCTGCGGTGACGCAGCGGCGGCTAAACCCCACCTGGAGCAAGGCCAAATAGGGGGACTATGGGTGCCCGTCCCGTCCCCGGGTTGGCCGCTCGACCACGGCGGCAACGCCGTTCCGCCGTCGGCGGACTCCTGCATCATGTGGGAGGGCTAGATAGATGGTCACCGTCCTTCCCTTGGGAAGGAAACAGAACCCGGCTTATAGGTCTGTGCGGTCCTCCACCGAGTTCTGTTCACCAACCGCGTCAGTAATCACGGACCAATATCATCTAACGACTGGAATAACCAGGTAACCCCGGGAATAACCACAGGAAGCCGCGAATGGGATACCCAGAAGACGCCTGTGCTGCAGTCATCCAAGGGCTGGACACCGTCGGCATCGAATATTTCATCCATGTGCCCGACAGCTTCGGCGCACCGGTGATCGCCCATTTCGAAGGCGACCCAAACGTCCGTTCCTTCCCGGTGGCCAGGGAGGAAGAAGGGATCGGCATCGCCTCCGGGCTTGCTCTGACCGGCAAGAAGGGGGTGATGTTTTACCAAGACACCGGCCTCGGGAACTCCATCGGCGCATTGACCACCTACGCCATGGCCTACCACTCCCCAATGCTTATCCTGGCAGTGCGCCGCGGGGGCTTCGGGGAGTTTAACGCCGCCAATTTCCAATTCTCTGAAACCGCCATCCAAATGGTGGAGGCCATGCGAATCAAGGCCTTCGTGTTGGACTACCGCGTTCCAATCGACGCCTGGGCCAAGGCCATCCAACAAGCGTTCGAATACGCTCACATGACCAACCGGCCGATCGTCGTGTTTCTAAACCTAAAAGAGTGATTGCGGCCAGTGACACCGACTAGAATCGATTCCCTAGCTCTCATATCCCAACATTTCCCCAACGACCCAATTGTGTTGACCTGCGGGTCGACCTGCCGGGAGATGGCGGCCGCAGACCGGCGAGAAAATCACTACTACATCGTCGACTCGATGGGAATCGTGACGCCGGTGGTACTTGGGCTAAGCCTCGGCCTGTCCGGCCAGGCCGGCCGCAAGGTGGTGGGCGTAGAGGGTGACGGTGGGCTCCTCACCAACCTGAATGCCCTGGCCACCGTCGGTTACCTGCAACCCGAGAACTTGCTGTTGATCGTGCTGGACAACGAGAGTTATGCCTCGACCGGCGGCCAGTACACCTTCTCTACCAAGCTGGACCTGGCGAATATCGCCGACAGTTGCGGCCTGCGGACTTGGCGGGCCTCGGACTTGGAGTCGTTGAAGCAGGCGTTGGTGGAGGCCTCGGAGTTACCCGGGCCGGGGTTCGTCCACATGAAAATCGCTCCCGGGAACGCGCAGGTGCCGCTGCTCGTGGACGACCCGGTCACCCTCGGCGACCGGTTTCATCGCTGGCTGACCGCCAGCTTGGAAAGTTCGTAGCGGCGCATTGACCGGTCTGCTGTTCATGCCGGCCGGTTGATGCCGGGCGGTTGATGATTGAACTGGCACCGATTATGATTGTTCCAGATTTCACCAAGCGCCTCGCCCAGGAGCCCCTCCCAGAGTGTTTTTGGATCTCCACAGCCATTCCGTGTCGTCCGACGACTCCCGTGCCACTGTCGAGCAGTATGTGAAATGGATTCAGGTACTGCGAAAGAGAGGCCATATCGTTGACGGCATCGTCTTAACCGAGCACCGAAAGTTCGATTTCGACAAAGACTACTCAGCGTTGGCCCATGAGAACGGTGTTCTCATCCTCAAGGGATCGGAACTGGACACGCGTTTCGGGCACTTCCTGGTCTACGGGGTCACCAAAGCATTGACCAATGACATCGACTTTTCCGACGTTCGCATCGATTCCCGGGAACTTATTGCGGCGGCGAAACAGCACCACGCCTTAGCGGTGCCGGCCCACCCAGGACGGTTCGGCATCGGGCTCACCGAATACATTGAGCAGGGAGAATCCTTCGAAGGATTGGAGATTGTCGAACGGGTCAACGGCGGCAGCCGCGCTGGAGAGAACGAGCGGGCGGAAGAGCTGTGCCAGAGCCACGGCTACCTAGGCATCGGCGGCAGCGACGCCCACTTGACCAGTCACATCGCGGCCTGCATGACCGAGTTCAACACGAAAATCACTGACGAAATCAGCCTCGTGGACGCCCTGCTGTGCAAAGAGTTTCGGCCGGTCTGGCTGAAGGACGCAACCAACGGGATTCCGGACTAAATATGGAACCCCTGAGAAAATAGATCATGGCGATGGAACTGAAATACGACCGGTCGTTGCATGACAACGAATATAATGCCGGACCTTTCGAAATCACGGCCGAGTTGATCGAAAAGGTGAACGATAGTTTGGGCGAAACCAACCCTGCCTTCACCTCCGGCGATGGGGCCAAAGGCCAAGGCTTCCCCGTCCTGTTGGCGTCGCCGACCCTCTGTTCCATCTTCATGCGCGCGGTCAATCTGCCCGACGTCGGAATCGAGTTCGGCCAAACCCAGATGCACGCCGGCCATCGCCTCCAGCCCAAAGCGCCAATTTATGCCGGCGATCGGTTAAGCGCGTCTTCTTTCCTCAAGGAGGTCTACGCGAAGACCGGACGCTCCGGCACCATGGTCTTCATCGTCTGGGAAACCACTTTCCGGAACCAAGATTGTGAGGTGGTGGCCGAGATCCGAGAGTCTTTTGCTCGCCGAGAGTGAAAGGAGCACCCCCGAGGCTTTTCATCCCATATCCACCTAGCCGTGAATGACGTGCCATATTTCGAAGACATAGAACTTGGGGACGAGATCGGACCGGTGGAAACCGTCGCCACCGACGAGCGGGTGGCGAGCTTCTGCGAAGCGTGGGATACTCCCAAGCCCAACCGGTTCACCGACCTCAAAACCGCAACCGACTCGGGAATGCCCGGGCTTATTGTGCCGGGCATTATGGCGATGGGTCTAATGGCGCAGTTGCTCACCGACTGGGCCGGGCCGCAAGCCTTAAAAGACCTGGATGTAGTGTTCCGCCAACCCATTCCTCACAACTCGCCGCTTTCGCTGGCCGCTACGGTGACCGATTTGCGGCAAGAGGACGGTCAGAGCCTGATCGAGTGCGACATCCTGTTGACCGGCGCCGAAGGCGAGCGCTACGTGGGAGGCAGGGCGGTCGTCGCTTTGGAGAATCGGCCCTAGGCTACTGGAATCCCTAACCTTGTCGTTGACTCCATTTGACTGCTATGTTAGATTCACCTAGTACTCAGTCAACTCGGTTTTGGTAATTGTTTAAGAAAACGTCTAAGGTTGCTACCCTTTTTTAGGAGTGTTGACGTAGGAGGGTGGCAGCCATGGGACGAGATCGGTATGTGGTCCGGTTGGAAAGGGAAGAACGAGACCAGTTGGAACGACTGATTCGCGGGGGAAAGAGCCCAGCGCGAAAGGTTGCCCGGGCCCGTATTCTGCTAAAGGCAGATACGGGCTGGGGGGTGATGCGCATCGTGGAGGCGCTGGACACGTCTGCGGGTACGGTGTGCCGTACCAAGCGGCGGTACCTGGAGGGAGGACTGAAGCGGGCCTTGGAGGAAGATCCTCGGCCAGGACATCCGACCAAACTGGATGAGCGGGGGGAAGCGCACCTGATTGCCCTGGCGTGCAGCGAGGCCCCTCCAGGCCATGACCACTGGACCCTGCGGCTCCTGGCAAACAAGGTGGTGGAGTTGGGGCTGGCGCCCTCCATGTCCCACGAGGGAATTCGCAAGCGGTTGAAAAAAACAGTCTCAAGCCGTGGCAGAAGAAGGAGTGGTGTATTCCCCAGGTGAGCGCCGAGTTTGTGGCGTGTATGGAGGATGTGCTGGACCTTTACGCGGAACCCTATGACCCAGAGCGCCCGGTGGTCTGTTTCGACGAGACCTCCAAGCAGTTGCTGGCGGAAAAGAGGTCTCCGATCCCGCCCAAGCTGGCACGACGGGAGCGATACGATTACGAGTACCAGCGCAATGGCACCCGAAACCTGTTCATGCTGTGCGAGCCCCTGGCGGGCTGGAGGCATGTGGCAGTGACCGAACGTCGTACCATGGTGGACTTCGCTCAGCAGATGCGGTGGCTGGCCGATGAAGCTTACCCAGCGTCCGAGAAGATCCGGGTGGTGCTGGACAACCTCAACACCCACAAACCAGCTTCCCTCTACGAAACCTTCGAGCCCAAGGAGGCTAGGCGAATACGCAAACGCTTGGAGTTTCACTACACTCCCAAGCACGGTAGTTGGCTCAACATGGCAGAGATCGAGTTCAGTGTCTTGGCCAGGCGAGTCCTGCGCCGGCGTATTGCCGATGAAGAGACTTTGAGTGGCGAGATCGCGGCCCTGGAGGCAGAACGAAACCAAGCCGGAGCAACCATTGACTGGAGATTCTCCACTGTGGACGCCCGAGTCAAGCTTCACCATCTCTATCCTGCCAATAATTAGGTTGACTGAGTACTAGTAATAGATACCCGGTATCAATAGAATTTTGACGACTTTACGAAAACGGATTACCCCGCTGGCCGAACAACTGCTGGAAACCCTGGAAGAACGCGGGTATCGGTCTACTGTGCCCCGCCGGGCTGTGGCCCAAGCGGTGGCGAACCAAGAGAGGCACTTCACCGCCGAAGAATTGCGCCGAGAATTGCCTCGTCTGGGCCGGGCCACGGTCTACCGTACCCTCAAGATCTTGGTCGATACCGGTGTCTTATGCAGGGTGCTGCTCGAAGACGGCGATCTGCATTACCAATTGAGCCATCGCGGCCATCACCATCATCTTTTGTGCGTCGAATGCGGTGCGTCCCAGGACCTTTTGGGGTGTGACATAGAAGACTTACTAGCCCAAACTTCAGCCAATCACGGCTTCGAGCTGAGCGGACATTGGCTGGAAGTTTACGGTCGTTGCAAAAGTTGCAGTCAAAAAGTGTTGGCTGCGGTCTAGTCTCTTTTTTTGGCCCCTATTGATACCAAGTATCATCAACAATACGAAATGAGACTAGGGCATAAAACTTGTAGCTGAAGGCATAACTACGGAAGATGTCCAGAAACATACGAGGCTGGCTAACCGGGAGCGGCATAGCCGCTTTTCTGATCGTTTTCACGGCCTGCGCGTCGTCAACAAGTACACAACCGGAAACCGAGCGGGCCAAGCTCAAAGTAGTCGCAACCACCGCTCTCTTGGCTGACATGGTCAGGAGCGTGGGAGGAGATTTGGTTGAGGTGATTCCGATCGTTCCCCCAGGCGCGGACGCCCACTCGTTCCAGCCCTTGCCGTCTGACAGCGTGGCGGTCAACAATGCCGCCTTGGTTGTGTCAAACGGCGGCGACTTCGACGAGTTCTTGAAGGGCATGCTGGAAGGAGCCCTTGGGGAGGACACCGTGCACGTCGTGGCCTCGGAGGGCTTAGCCGAACTGAACTCGGGAGACGCGGGAGACGCGGGAGACAATGGAGAAGCCGGCGACCCTCACTTCTGGCAGAACCCGATGAATGTTATGCATTACGCAAGACGGTTTCGCGACGGTCTCTCGGCAGCAGACCCGGAAAATGCCGCTGCCTACGCCGCCGGAACAGAGGATTACATCGAAGAGTTGAAGGAGTTGGACCGGGAGATCTCTCGGACCTTGGACGCAGTGCCTACGGAACGACGTCACATATTTTCGTTCCACGATGCCTTCGGCCATTTTGCTGACCGGTATGGGTGGACGGTTAGCGCGTTGGTGCATAGCGACGCCAGCGACGTTACCCCCACCGATATCGTTGAACTGATTCAATCGGCAGCGGACGAACGAGTCACCGCAGTGTTCGCCGAACCCCAGTTTGGCTCCCGAATACTCGAGACCGCAGCCAAAGAAGCGGGCGTGAAAGTTGGGGTGATCTACTCGGATGCGCTGGACGATGAAGTCTCATCCTATGCCGATATGATGCGGTTTAACTCACGGAGTTTGGCCGAGCACCTCAAGTAAAAGAGAACCATGCCCCAACGTGTGAATAAAAAATATGGACACTAACGCAACGTTACCGGACCAACCGTCCCCAACAGCTAATGCCGCTGCCGTCGCCGAGCAATCCACTCCGGCGGCCTTAGAAGTGCGGGACCTTTGGACGGGTTATCACAAAGAACCTGTTCTCACCGGTGTCAGTTTCCGGGTGGAACGCGGCGCAATGGTAGGAGTCATAGGGCCCAACGGGTCAGGCAAGTCGACGTTGATCAAGACCGTGTTGGGACTGCTCAAGCCGTGGCGGGGTGAAATCAATGTTCTGGGAGGTTCGGGCCAAGCCCAACGCCGAAAGATCGGCTACACACCCCAGACCGAAGCCGTGGATTGGGATTTCCCTGTCACCGTAGCCGATGTGGCGCTGATGGGTCGTTACTCCGGCCGCGGCATCTTGCGCCGGACCACGGCTGAGGACCGCGAAGCGTCCATGGCGGCACTGCAAAAGGTGGCCATGTACGAACTCCGGGACCGGTTGATCGGCGAACTCTCGGGCGGGCAACGGCGTCGGGTTCTATTGGCACGAGCCTTGGCCCACAACCCGGAATTGTTGCTCTTGGACGAACCCATGGCGGGCCTGGATGCCACCGCCCAACACCAATTGCTGGACCTGTTCGACCAACTCCGCGTCACCGATGGCACTACCGTTGTGCTGAGCACTCACGACCTCTCCTGCGTCTCCAGCCGGTGCGACCAAGCCGCCTGCCTCAACCGGCGGCTCGTTGCTTTCGGACCGCCCTCCCAGGTGCTGAACGAAAAGGTGCTGGGTGAGACTTTTGGGACCCACCTGCTATTGGTCCATCTGGACGGGCAGGCCTACGCCTACCAACACCACACCCACAACGAGGAAGACGCCAGCGGCAAATGAGCGGCCTCAGCTTATGATCGACGCGATAATAGACCCCTTCGAGTTCGCTTTCATGCAGCGTGCGTTCTTGGCGGCTTGCTTGGCGGCGCTGGTCTGTTCGGTAGTGGGCACTTTCGTCGTCCTGCGGGGCATGGCGTTCATGGGCGATGCGGTGGCCCACTCGTCCCTGGCCGGGATGTCGGTGGCCTACTTCTTCGGCGGCAGCATCTTTTGGGGCGCCTTCGCTTGGGCGGTCCCGGCCTCGCTGGCCATCACCTTCATCAGCCGAAGGGCCAATCTGCGGTTGGATACCGCCATCGGAATCATTTTCGCCAGCGGTTTTGCGGTCGGCATCATCCTAATGAGTCAGGTCACCAATTACACCGCCGACCTGTTCGGTCTTTTGTTCGGCAACGTGCTGGGCGCATCGTGGGGTGAAGTGGCCCTGATTGGCGGAGTTACCGGCGGGGTGCTACTAGTCGTAGCCGCTCTCTACAAAGAGTTGTTATTCACCTCCTACGACGCCACCATGTCGGCGGCCTCTGGTATTCCGGTCCGGGCCCTTCAATATTTACTGCCGGTATTGGTGGGTGTGACCACCGTTGCGTCCCTCAAGGCTGTGGGGATCGTTCTGGTCTTGGCTTTGCTGGTAACACCCGCAGCCACCGGGGCTTTATTGGCACGGCGGCTTCCGGGGATCATGGCGACCAGCGTCGTCACCGGCCTGGTGGCCACGGTTGCCGGGGTGTACGTGTCGTTTCATGCCGACCTACCCACAGGGCCCAGTATCGTCGTGGTGGCCACAGGCCTGTTCCTGGGCGCACTCTTCTTCTCGCCCAGAAGGGGAATAGTCTGGCAACTATGGCGGCCGGCCCCCCAGCCGCCCGCAGAAGCGCCGGCGTAAATGACGGGCATAGCCGAGCCATCGTTTTCCCCTGGAGAGGCCTAGGGTTATACTTTGGACGGCTTTGAAGACTGCCATAATTCCACCATCGGCGGGAGGGCTTGATTGATGTATGACCTCAACGGCAAGATCGCGGTCGTTACCGGGGCGGGTGGCCGTCACGGCATCGGGCGGGCCATCGCCCTGCGTTTGGCCCAAGAGGGCGCCGATGTGGTGGTTTCCGACATCCGGGCCAGCCTTGACGCGATCCGCGCCGAGGACCGGCAAGACGGATGGCAGGGCCTGCCCAGCGTGGTGGAGGAGATCGAAACTTTGGGTCGCAACTCGCTGGGTCTCTACTCCGACGTTTCCGACAACATCCAAGTCGAAGACATGATAGGACAGGCGGTTGACCGCTTCGGGCGAATCGACATTCTGGTAAACAACGCTGGCTCTCGCCCAGGGAAAGACCGGGTCTTGGTGGTCGACTTGGAGGAAGAAGCCTTCGACGAAGTCATGAGGGTCAACGTCCGAGGAACCTACCTGTGTTCCAGGGCAGTGGCACGACACATGGTCTCCCGCCCCGGTGGCGGGAAGATCATCAACATCTCGTCAGGGGCGGGCAAAAAAGGAATCGCACGCTATGCCGCCTACTGCGCTTCCAAATTCGCCATTGTTGGGTTCACCCAGGCCATGGCCCAAGAGATGGCCCAACACCAAGTGAACGTGAACGCGATTTGTCCGGGACTGGTCGACACGGAAAGGGCGGACTTCATCGCCGCCGCCCTGGCTCCCGAGGGCGAGTCCGCCAAAGAGTATCGGGCCGACATGGTGCGGGAACGCTCGGTGCGAGTCCCCATGGGCCGGATAGCCCAAGGGGAGGACATCGCGCGAATGGCCGCGTTCCTGGCTTCCGCGGAGTCCGACTACATGACTGGGCTTTCGATCAGCGTTTCCGGCGGCTCGGAGATGAACTGAGCAGGCATCCAGGTTACTCCCGAGACTTCTACCCCCCTCTGACAATGCTGGCAAGGTCATCCCGACGGACTGGAGGAACCGGCGGCCGGGCCAGAATAACCAGGAAAACGGCACAGGAGTAGGCGGCTATCATGCCGATGTACAGGGTGGTGTAGTCCCCGGCAGCCGATCTAACGGTGGAGGCCAGCGCCGGACCCAGCCCCAAGGCCGCAGTCTGAAACGGGGCGGATGCGCCCAGTATGGCGCCGTAGGACGCGCGGCCGTAATATTGGGCCAGTACCATGTTTTCCAGGCTTCCCGCCGCCCCTGAGAACACCCCCCAAGCCACAGCGAATCCCAACGCCCCGGACAGCGAACCGACCGTGGTCAGGTAGGCAAGCATCCCGGCGGAGCCGGCCAGCGTTAACATCAGACAGCGCCTGGGCGTAAAAATATCCGAGAGGTAACCCCAGCCCAGGTTGGCGATGGACAGGAAAGTACCCAGGCTCAACACACCGGCGGCAGCGCTCGTAGTTAGCCCGGCGTCGTCCACCAAGTAAGGCACCAGGCTGAATCCAGTAGCGCTGGTGGCCATGGTTCCCAGAGAAGCTGTGACCACTATTAGCCAGAAGGTCCGGGTCCTGACCGCTTCTCCAGCCGTCCAGCTGGCTTCGGGCTCTGGACCTGAAACTCGGGAACCGGCGGTTGTCTCCCCCAATTCCGCTCCGTCCGGTAGGAGCCCGATGTCTTCCGGACGCCGACGCATGAACAACACCACGGGCACGACGAGAACCAAGCTCAATATGCCCAGGTACCGGTAGGCAGCACGCCACCCTTGGTGGACAGCGATTAGCGAGATGACCTGGATGTTGATGGCACTGGCGACAGGGCGGAAAGTTGAAACCATCGCTAGGGCCAGGTTGCGCCTTTGCCGGAAGAAATTGACAGCCGAGGTACGGGGTAGCAACCCGATTAATATCGGATTGGTCAGCGCGCGAGCCACGATATAGCCCGCGTAGAACTGCCAAACCGCGTCGAACCCTGAAAGGACAAAAAACCCGGCCCCGGTGATTACCAATCCAAACGGCATGAGCCAGCGGGGCCCGTAGCGGTCGGCTAGGCGTCCGATGAACGGAGCCAGCAGGCCGGAGCACCAGGTGCCCACCGAGGCAGCGAAGGATACCGTGCTATTGCTCAAACCCGTGTCGTCTGTGATGTAGACCTGTATGCCGCCCAGCACCACCTGGCTCAACCCGGTAGCGGCGAAGGTAGCCAGAGCGGTAATCGCCAGGACCAGCCAGCCATAGTAAAAAGGCGTCCGAAGACGCCAAGCTAGGAGTGAATCAAGCATCGAGCCGGACCGAAATTTGGAAGAGTGGGGCCGCCGCTGGTATCAGGCAGCCAATCTGCTTTCCATAATACGTCGCCCGGCGCCGAGCCACCATATTTGTACGATGCAATCAAGGCGCGACTTCGGGAAATCAAGGCGCAACTCAGGCGCCGAATAGTCTGATCCCGTTGCGGTCCCCCGTGCCACCCGGATTGTGCAGATGTTAAATTATGTGCGTTGAGAAACGCGTAGATGTTCTGGAACAGGAATAAAGAAACCCAAACCCAACCGGATGCCAGCGGCGCGGCGCCGACAGGGCACGGCCACACCCACGGCGCCATCGACCAAGAAGTGCTGTCCAGTGATCGGGGCATCTGGGCCACCAAGATTTCCCTTGTCGTGTTGCTGGCCACCGCCTTGGCCCAGATCGTCATCTTTGTCTTCACCGGCAGCGTGGCGCTCTTGGCCGATACCATCCACAACTTCGGCGACGCCGCCACGGCTCTGCCGTTGTGGGCCGCATTCACGCTCTCACGCCGCGCGCCGACCCGCCGGTTTACCTACGGATTGGGCCGTGCCGAAGACCTGGCTGGCGTCTTCATCGTGCTGGCAATTCTAGCCACCGGCCTCATTGCTGGCTACGAGTCGATCAGGCGGTTGAACGACCCACCGGAAATCGATTTCATCTGGATCGTGGTGATCGCGTCAGTCGTAGGCTTCATCGGGAACGAGGGGGTCGCCCTATTCCGCATGCGTGTGGGCCGGAAAATCGGGAGTGCCGCGCTCGTCGCCGACGGGCACCACGCCAGGGTCGATGGGTTGACCAGCCTGGCGGTGCTCGTTGGCGCTATCGGGGTCTGGTTGGGTTACCCGCTGGCTGACCCGATCGTCGGGTTGGTGATTACCGCCGCGATTTTGCGTATAGTTGTGCAGACATCGAAGTCAGTGTTCGCCCGGTTGTTGGACGGTGTGGAGCCCGAGGTTCTAGATGAGGTCCGCAGCGTGTCGTCGGGCACCGACGGGGTCAAAGGAGTAGCGGAAGTGCGCGTGCGCTGGCTTGGTCACCGAATGTTGGCCGAAGTAAACATCGCCGTCGCCCCCGCAATTTCCGTGGAAAAGGGGCACGACATCGCCCAGGAAGTACACCATAATTTGTTGCACCATCTGCGCTACCTCTCCTCCGCAACGATTCATGTGGACCCGGAGGGCTCGGCGGGGGAGGAACACCACCAGCACAGCAACTACCATCAGGGCGAGGAAGATCAGTACGGCCACCTCCATGTCGACGGCAATGAACAACACGGTTCAGAAGGCGCCGGTCAAAGCCAAGAAGATGAGCACGCTCAGTCCGATGGCCACACCCACGACAGTGGCCATGGTCATCCCCATTAGGCTATCCGTACTTCGCGCCCCTGTCCCACTTTTGTCCGGGAAATCCGACACCGAGGTTTGACTATGGCGCTTGATCGTTCGCAGGTAGAGCATATCGCTAAGTTAGCTCGCATAGGACTAACCGACGCCGACATCGACATATTTGCGGAGCAGCTCTCCCAGATTCTGGAACAGTTCGACGTCTTGAGCGAGCTGGACACCGAGGATATCGAGCCCACCAGCAACGCCGGAGAGTTGCAGACCGTGATGCGCGACGACGAAGCCGAAGATTCCCTGGACTGCAGCGACGTCCTCAGCAACGCCCCACGCCGGGAGGCCGACTTCATCAGGGTCAAGTCGGTACTGGAAGAGTAATGCCGCCTGGCGGATCACTTGAGGGTTCACCTAAAGGTTCCAATAACTTGAATTGGCTGACGGTGGGGGAAGCCCACCATCTTCTGCAACGGGGCGACGCAAGTTCCGTGGAGTTGACCCGAGCCTGTTTGGACCGGATAGGCGCTGTCGAAGAACTGGTCCGTTCCTTCGTGACCTTGACCCCTGATATGGCGCTGGAGCAGGCGGAGCAGGCAGACCGCAAGTTGGCGAACGGCGACGGGGGGCCACTGACCGGCATCCCGCTGCAGGTCAAAGACGTCATGTGCACTGAAGGGGTCTTGACCACCTGCGCTTCTCGCATGTTGGAAAACTTTGTTCCGGTTTACAACGCAACGGCCGTCGGCCGCTTGTTCGACCAAGGAGCGGTGCTACTAGGCAAAGGCAACATGGATGAGTTCGCTATGGGCTCGTCATGCGAGAATTCAGCCTTTCACCCAACCCACAATCCGTGGGACCTGACGCGGGTCCCAGGAGGCAGCAGTGGCGGCGCCTCGGCGGCCGTAGCGGCGGGTGAGGCAGTCTACGCACTTGGCTCCGACACCGGCGGCAGCGTCCGCCAGCCTGCATCATTGTGCGGCGTGGTCGGACTCAAACCGTCATACGGGCTGGTGAGCCGCTACGGCTTGGTGGCCTATGCCTCGTCGTTGGACCAGATCGGCCCGGTTGCCAGGAGCGTTGCCGATTGCGCTTTGGTGCTCAACGCCATCGCCGGCCATGACACCAAGGACTCCACTTCCCTGCCCCTTCCAACAAGGGACTACACTGCCGGCATCGGACAAGAGATTAAAGGCCTCCGTTTGGGGGTGCCTGCCGAGTATTTTTCCGAGGGGGTGCAACCAGGAGTGCGCCAGGCGGTAGAGGACGCCGCCAGGACGCTGGAAGGCCTGGGCGCGTCGGTGGAGGAAGTGTCGCTGCCGACTACCAAGTACGCTCTGGCTTGCTACTACATCATCGCTCCATCCGAGTGTTCGGCCAACCTGGCCCGTTACGACGGGGTCAAATACGGCGCGTCCTACCAAGACACCGACGACATGTGGGAGGCGATGGAACGGACCCGGCAATACGGGTTCGGTCCCGAAGTGACCCGCCGCATCATGCTGGGCACTTACGCGCTATCCACCGGCTATTACGACGCCTACTATCTAAGGGCCCAGAAGGTCCGGACACTGATCCGCCGGGACTTTTCCCGGGTGTTCGAGACCGTAGACGCCCTGGTAACGCCCACCTCGCCGGTGGTGGCCTTTCCTTTGGGCGAGAAGACCGCAGACCCGGTACAGATGTACTTGACGGACATCTGCACGTTGCCGGTGAACATCGCCGGGCTACCCGGCCTTTCCGTACCGTGCGGGTTTTCTGACGGTCTTCCGGTGGGGATGCAGCTAATAGGGCCGCATCTGTCGGATGAAACCCTCCTGCGCTTGGGCCACGCCTACGAGCAGGCCACTCAATGGCACGAGGCGCGTCCACAACTATAGACAGAAACGAACAAGAAACAGGCGCCCGGCAAAATTTGCCCGGGCGCCGTGTCTTACGTCCTTAAATGTTCCGTTAGTTGGTCTCTCGAAGACAACGAGATTCTCAACGGCTCAGACGATCATGCCTGTGGGCCTGCGAGCGTGTTCGGCGTAGGCTAACTCGGCCCGCTTTCGCTGCCTGCTGGTAGCCGGAGGACCGGATAGCCAGTCGTGGAAGGCGGTTAATGGGTGGGCGATCCTTCCGGCAAGCCGCTGGTGGCCTTGACCGACCACGGGACTCTTGATTAGTTCGCCGGTAGCCGCGAAGGCCTCTTCCTCGTTCTTATCCTGTTGGGACGGCGCTAAGACCCTTTCTTCGGACCGGCGTTCTGTAGTGGTGGGTTTGGTATCTGTGACCATGGACTCTCCTATTATTAATCAATAGGCGCTAAACCTATTTCATCAGCTCACTTATCAGCTTCTTAGGCGTAATGATGAGGTGCTTACTAAAGATTAGTACACCGCCGACGGTTTGCCAAGTAGCTAATGATTAGTTAGTATGGTAATATACCACGAACGCAAGACTACCAAAGAAGGAATGCCATGGACTGCCAGACGCCGTGTCCGCGTTACGATAGAGCCATGACCATCCTGGGAAAGAAGTGGACCTGCACCATCCTGCGTTGCTTGTTGGCTGAACCTCGCCGGTTCACCGACATCTCCGGTTACGTTAATGGCCTCAGCGACCGGTTGTTATCCCAGCGACTCCAAGAACTGGAAGAAGCCGGAGTCGTGGAGCGGCGGGTTTACGCGCAGAAGCCTGTGGCTGTGGAATATGCTCTCACCCAAAAGGGAGAAGGACTGCGCAACGTGGTCGTGGCCATCCAAAAGTGGGCGGACCAATGGGAGGCGCACCCGGTCCCAGCCTAGAGGCGAACGGCAGGTTCCTTTTTCTCGATTCAAGGGTTGGGGCGCCCTCCGGAGGTGGTGCCCAGGAGGTGGTGGACAATGCAACGCACCAAGATCAAAGATATCTTCGCCCTCGACGCAGCAACGGGCGACGTATTGGTGCAGGGTTGGGTAAAGACCCGGCGGTCTTCCAAGGCGGTTTCGTTCCTGCAGATAAACGACGGTTCAACGCTGCGGGACATTCAGGTAGTGGTAGACGAGTCTAACCCGGCCTACGCCGCCGCCGACTCGCTGACCACCGGTTGCAGCGTCAGCGTGGTGGGGAAAGTAGTTGAGTCCCCGGGCAAGGGGCAGCAGTACGAGATTCAGGCCCAGCAACTGGAAGTCGTCGGCGAGTCCGATCCTGAAACCTACCCGCTACAAAAAAAACGGCACACTCCAGAATTTCTTCGCGAGATCGCCCACCTCCGGCCCCGCACTAACACCTTCGGCGCCATGGCCCGTGTGCGTAACGCCGTCGCGTTCGCCATCCATTCGTTCTTTCAGAGCCGGGGTTTCCAATACATCCAGACGCCCATCATCACTGCCAGTGACGCAGAGGGCGCCGGGTCCATGTTCCGAGTGACCACCTTGGACTTGGAAAATCCTCCCAGGCGGAAGGGAGCGGTGGACGCGACCGAAGATTTTTTCGGCAAACCGACCTTCCTCACCGTTAGCGGCCAGTTGGAAGCCGAGATCTTCGCGTTGGCGCTTTCCGACGTCTACACATTTGGGCCCACCTTCCGAGCCGAGAACTCCAATACTTCCCGCCACTTGGCGGAGTTCTGGATGATCGAGCCGGAGGTCGCTTTCTGTGCGTTGGACGGACTGGCTGAACTGGCCGAGGATTTCCTGAAATTCATCTTCGGGTACGTTCTGGACAATTGCCCCGAGGACATGGAATTCTTCAACAAGTGGTACGACGAAACCGCCATCTCCACCCTCCGCGGCATCGTAGATACCAAGTTCGAGAAGATAACCTATACCGAGGCCGTGGACCTGTTGCAAAAGTCTGGGGAATCCTTCGAATTCCCGATTAGTTGGGGCGTCGACCTCCAGTCGGAACACGAACGGTACCTGACCGAGACGAAGATACAGAAACCCGTAATCGTTACCGACTACCCCAAGGAGATAAAAGCCTTCTACATGCGGCTGAACGACGACGATCAGACCGTTCGGGCGATGGACGTATTGGTCCCTCGGATCGGCGAGATTATCGGTGGGAGCCAAAGGGAGGAGCGCCGCGACGTCCTGGAACGGAGGATGCGGGAATCCGGAATATCGGAACAAGAATACGGTTGGTATTTGGACCTCCGCAGCTACGGCACAGTGCCCCATGCCGGCTTCGGACTGGGGTTCGAACGAACGGTCCAGTTCGTCACCGGAGTATCCAACATTCGGGATGTCATTCCCTTCCCCCGGACTCCCAAGAACGCGGAGTTCTAGTCTGGCCGGCCAACTGGGCCAATGGCCTACTCCCAATCCCCGTCAGCTGTCGACAGCATTCGGGCCTGGAAGCACGGTTATGGCCAACGCGGTTGGCCGGCTGTCGGCCTTATTTGAGGAGACCTCAGCAGCCCCGCCGGTGGCCGTTGCCTACAAGTATTGGCGACAGTACCGCGAATCGTCGGCCCGCCTGAGGCCGGCCAGCCCTACACTTTTCGTACAGCAAACTTACCTGGCGCTACTGGCCCGGCTGGTTGCCTGCCACTTTTTGGAGCCTTCCCGGGTGTCCGCCAACCCCCAAGAGCTGTGGCAGGTGGTCAACGGCGACTACTTCGTGGGGTTCGGTCTGGAAAATTTCCTGGGCGAGGACTTCTTCACCTGGCCCTTTTTCCGACTGTCCATGGGGATAGGCCCGGACGAAGAGGCGCTGGATGTAGTGCGAGAGCTTTCTAGCGAATTGGCCCAGTTTGACCTCTCAGCACCGCCGGCCAGCCTGCTAACTGAGTTGTTTCACCAGATATCGCTGTCGGCCAAGGCTCCAGGTCGGCCTGTACCGCAGTGGCTGGCGGAGTTCCTGCTGGAAGAGGAGATGGGCTTGGCCCAACGGCCGGAGCAATCTGTGTTGGACCCTTCATGTGGATCGGGAACATTCTTGGCCGTCGCCGTTGCAACGATGGTGAGAGCCTCACTGGAACAGGGCCAAAATTCGTTGGACGCCTTGCTCCAAGTAACACGCCAAGTGGCGGGAATGACCCCGGACCCGTTGGCGGCGGCGATCGCCAGGACCAGCTACCTTCTGGCATTGGGCGGCCTGGTAAGAGAACCCCATCCGCCGGTACTGGTACCGGTCTACCTGTCGGACGCCAGCCAAGCATCCGGAGAAGAAGTCGATTCGGCCGGCGTCAGGGTCCATACCTTTCCAATGGCGGACGGTCTCAACCTACCGGACCGCGTAGCCGGTGACCCGATGATGCTGGACTGGCTATTCGGGCGTCTGCCCAACTACATGAGGGGAGCAGCGACAAGGCTCCATGCCCAATCCGAGGAAGTCGCGGTACAAGAGGTCCTCAACGCCTATTACAATTACCTGACCTCTCCCAAGTCTAGGACCCCTATACCAGAACCGTTAACACCGGCTGCCGCCGACGTGATGGTCGAGACAGCTCGAAAGCTAATCCAAGGGTATCTCCACGGCGAAGGCCAAGTCCGGCTGTTCATCGTCAAGAACGCTCCGGCCCCGGTGTTCCTGGCGCGACTGAAATTCGACCTGCTGGTCGGTTTTAATTTGGATCCCAGCGCTCCGGCCGGTCTGGAGTTCTTCGAAACTTGCCGTTCGGTGTACCTGAACGATTCTGGACGGGCGGGCGTCGTTTTAGGCGCGGAGCGCGCCGGAACGAATCGGTTCGAATACGCGTTGGCTGGTCCGGGCCAGCGGCTCGCCACAACGACAACCGGTTTGCGCGTCGTTGGCGAATTGCCTGCGGACGACTGCGGCTGGGCGGAGATCAAGGACCTGAACGTCATAAAGCTTGACGCCCGGTGACTCGACCGCGCCACCGTCAGCGTCGCGCTGGCCCGACGACGGCGCCGCTTAATTGACGGCGATTCCGGCCAGTGAATATAATAGTGCGGCTCGCCAGGCCCCAGCTTCTGCCCAAGGAGTCTTGATGACCACTCACGATGTCGTTTTGCACCCCGCGTCCGTAGTTGCGGAATTGAAAAAAAACAACATCACACACGTTGTTTGGCTGCCCGACAGCGAGACCAACTTCATGTATCAGTTGCTGACCAACGAACCCTCCCTCGACCTGGTTCCCGTCTGTCGCGAGGGAGAAACGATGGCCATCGCCGCCGGGCTGTGGGTTGGGGGCAAGCGACCGATTGTCCTGATTCAGAACACCGGTATATTCGAGTCGGGCGACTCCATTCGCGGGCTGGGCCTCGACGTCAACCAGCCCTTGGTAATGCTGGTGGGCTACCGGGGGTGGAGCCGGCACGGTGTGACCGCCGATTCGGCCGCTCGTTTTATCGAGCACATCCTGCATGCCTGGGGCATTAACTACTACCTCATCGAAACCGACGAAGACGCCGACAGAATTAGCGTTGCCATTGAAGAGGCCGAACGTACTCAGAAACCGGTGGCGGTGCTGGTGGGTACCGAGTTCGGCTCCTAAACTAGCAACGTGCCTAACGCCATGAATGAGGGACCTTTGGGAGGACCATTCGGATGATCAATAACGACGACGCAGTCAAGCTATTGGACAGCAAGCGGGGCGACGCGGTGATCATCGCAACGATGAACGCAAACAACGTCAACTTCGGTCTGAGCAACCTCTCTACGAACCCCAAGCTCGACTTCCCGGTATCCGGCGCCATGGGCAAGGCCTCGTCGGTGGGCTTGGGTCTCGCACTGGCACAGCCCGACCGGAAGGTTATGGTGTTGGACGGTGACGGTAGCCTGCTAATGAATTTGGGCACAATGGTCACGGTGTCCAACAAGACACCCACCAATTTCGTCCACATTCTCTTCAACAACAGCGTCTACGCCGTTACCGGCGGCCAGCCCACCCCCGGATCGGAGAAGGTAGAATGGGAGGACCTGGGCAAGGCGGCCGGATATGCGGCGACGTTCTCCTTCGACAACCTGGAAGACCTGACCAACGGGATCGATGAAGTCCTGTCGGCTCACGGTCCGGTATTCGTCCACTTGGCAGTCAAACCGGAGATCGAGAACACGCCGGTCCAGTTCCGCAAGAGGCCCAACCGCACTATTCACAACGCCATCCGCGAGTTGCCGGAGGCTCTGCGCATCCGTTAATTTGGATCGTCGTAACCCTGGATGGTGCCAAACCATACTCTTGGCCGGGGCAGTAGCTTGATAGCTGCCCCGGTCTGCTTTTTACGGGAATCCAGAAAGAAAAGCCGCTGGGGGTAGCCTCAAGAACCGAATGAACGGGAATGCCGAATGGGCAGGGATGAATGCTAAATAAAGGACTGGGCAAGACGCTGTTCTCCAGGATCGGCGCCTACGCCGTGTTCGTTTTGGGGTTCTGGCTCCTCTTCCAGGCGTTTGACCGGCCGAGTCCCGGTTTGGGGGTGTTGGGCGGCGCCTTAGTCTTGTTGGCGATGTACATGATGGTCGGCTTCAGGCGCTACGGCTTCGGCTCGGCCCGCGAGGGCGTCGCCCCGGACTCCACCGAAGTCGATTCCGCGGAACAGACCGCTTCACCTGCGGAACAAGACGAGCGCTGCCGTTAATGACTCCGTCACCAGCCATTCCATCACCACCCATTCCATCAATGGAAGCCACCAAAGCGGTCAACTACCATCGCAAAGACGCCCTAGTGGTCTCCACATCCGCAGCCCTGCGGGAATGGAGTCAGGTTTCAACCAGGCGAGACCTGGACGTCGACCTCAGGGACTGCATGGACCGCGCCCCCGCTGTCGGCCTGGGTCTGGCGCTGGCTCAACCGACCGGCAAGGTGATGGTGTTGGATTGCGACTCGACCCTCCGCACCAACCTGGGCGGATTGGCCACCATCGGAGAGTCCAGGCCGGCGAACCTAGTCCATTTTGTGTTCGACGATGCCTCCAGCCTTTCCACCGACGGTATTCCCATCAAAGAACTGGACCGCCTGGACCTAACCCAAATGGCCCAAAGCTCCGGCTACGCCAAAACCTACGAGTTCGACAGGCTGGAAGAGTTCCTAATCGGCTTGGAAGACGTGATGCAGGAAGAGGGGCCGGTTTTCGTCTTGGTTAAGGTCTTTCGAGAGACGGAGCTACCGGAATTTCCGGGGCGGTCCATGGCCGAAGGTTGGGCCCAAGTGCGGGCGCGGTTGGCGGCCGGGAAACAGAGCCCGGACTGACATTCGGCGTTATTCGCGTACTGCGTCCTCGGCTGTTCCGTTGGCTGGGGCTCGGGGCCGCACCACGATCTGCCTGGCCACGTTGTAGCCGATGGACACGCGGTTTTTCTGGGTCTCGACTTCCATCACCCCCAGGTATGGCGCCGCCTCGGCGATGGTGACGGGATGGTCGGGTATCAGTAGAGAATCGGCCAGGAACTCCAGCAACTTTGGATCTTCCTCCGGTACCCGGTCTACCATATACGGTTCGCCCGGGTTGGCCGAATCCAGGGTTAGGGAATGGGCCGGCATCTTGGGCTCGCCGGTGCCGGGAATCGGCCGACCGAATGGTGAACGCCTCGGGTTGTCCAACCGCTGGGCCAGCTTTTCCAATAGTTCTTGAGACATTCCGTGTTCCAGCCGGTGGGCCTCGATGTAGGCTTGGTGCAGGTCCATACCCAATAATTCCACCACCAGCCACTCGGCCAGCCGGTGTCTTCGGGCTATATTTTCTCCCATTTGCAGGCCGTACTTGGTCAACCGAATGCGTTTATCGGACCCGGTTTCCACGAAACGGTGGCGCTGCATGCGGCGGACCATCCCAGCGACCGACGGTACGGAAGTGCCCAATCCCTCAGTGATAGGAAGCTGACGAAGGGAGTCGGTTAGCTGAGTAACCGTGGGGGCTTCATCGTCTTCCCACATCTTGTACAGGCACAACAAATAATTTTCGGTGCCTGCCGACAGACGGTCGTAGTCCTGTTCGCCGGCCTCGTCGGCCAGTTCATCGCTTTTTTTCGTTCTCGGCATCGGGGTTCCTCGTAATCGGAACTGTGGGCCTGCCTATGAGTATATTAATATGGATTGCAGCCGAAGGTATTCAAACTAAGGAGGGGTTAACGGGCGAATCTAGGCCGGGGGATCGATGAGGGCCCAAGAATCTGCTCAGTGGACCGGCGCCTCGCCGTCACCAGCAGGCAAAATCAACCGATCGTCGATGAAGGGCCGCCCGTGGTGCTCCTTCCGCAGTGCGACAGTCACCTTGGCTCCCACAGGGTATTCAGCGGTATGAGAGATAAGGCACCTTACGGTGGCGCCCGATGGTAGTTCCACCCGGTACAGGTAGAAGGCGCCCCGGAACTCCCGGTCTACAACCACGCCGTTACCGTCATCTGCCGGGCGGCATTCCAAGCAGTCCGGACGGACCATTACTTCCAGACGTCGTTCGGCGGACCCGTTGCCCAGTTCCGGCCATTGGTGGTGCAAGCTTACATCGCCAATTTCGGTCAACATCTGGGTCCCATCGTACTGTGCCGGCAGGAAGTCGACCATTCCGATAAATTGGGCGACGAATTTCGTAGCTGGAGAGTGGAATATTTCCTGGGGAGAACCTGTCTGTTCCACCCGCCCCTCGTTCATGACGGCCACCACATCCCCAACGAAGAGAGCCTCTTCTTGGTCGTGGGTGACAAACACGGCGGTAACGCCGCCAGCCCGCAGGATCTCCATCACGTCCCGCCGGACCTGCTCTCTGAGCTTCGGGTCCAAGTTGGAGAACGGCTCATCCAGAAGAAGTATGTCCGGCTCCGGCGCCAAGGCCCGGCCAAGGGCCACCCGTTGCTGTTGCCCGCCGGACAGTTCGTGGGGCATACGGTGCCGCAACGCCGAAAGGCCGACCAACTCTAATACTTGGTCCACCCGGAACTGCCGATTACCGCCCTTGGGCAGACCGTATTCTATGTTGCGCTCAACGCTTAAGTGGGGGAAGAGAGCACCCTCCTGGAACACCATGCCGACACGGCGCTTCTCGGGGGGTAAACTAGAGCCGGAGTAACTAACGGTGCGTCCACCGATTTTGATTGTGCCCGAGTCGGGCTGTTCGAAACCGGCGATGAGGCGGAGGGCGGTAGTCTTGCCACAGCCGCTGGGGCCCAGAAGCGCCAGCACCTGGCCCCGTTGGATGGTGAGGTCGAGACCGGCAACGGCTTGTACGTCGTTGAAGCTTTTGGTCAGGCCGCGGCATACCAGGGCGGTATCCGCAGAACCCTTCTGCTGCTTATCTCCGTCAGGCCCGTCTGCTTGGTTGGCAAGCCCTTGGGGAGACCCTTTCGCTGCCGTTACAGATGTCATCGAGCTAACATCATGTTACCGAAATTCCCCATTCGATCAGAGTTTTCGGTTTCTTGGCGCCGTCGCCAGTTACCCGACCGGGTAACTCAGGGATTGCGAACAGTGTAGGCGTTGATTTGAATCTTGTCAACACGTATTTTTTTAAAGGGTCGACGCACCACTTCATCATCTGTAGACCAACATTACCGTCTGAATTCACCGAATCAAAACAGGTTTCGAGGTGAAATCAGGAATCCAGTACACAGCTTTTGCGATAATATGTATTGCAAATCCGGCGAATATTTTCTATCCTGCTGAGCGATAAGTTGACATCTTCGGTATCCACATGTATTCTCGTTCACGGTTTGATGTACATACATGTTTTTATTATAACGTGACACATAAACTGATGATAGGACTCACATTTTTTCGTCAACGTGAAGGTTCGCTGGTAATGACAGCCCTGATTCAGCGCAAGTGGCTACCCCTTCTTTTATCGGCGGCAATCTTCGCCGGGTTGTTGCTGGCTGCTTGCGGCGGTGGCGATGAAGACTCGTTGACCATCTATTCCGGCCGATCGAAATCCTTGGTGGGACCACTGATCCAGCAATTCCGAGAGGACACTGGCGTTAAAGTCTCAGTGAAGTACGCGGGCACCTCACAACTGGCCGCGACTCTGTTGGAGGAGGGCTCGAACACCCCGGCCGACGTCTTTTTCGCCCAGGACCCGGGCGGTCTTTCGGCGGTCGAAGAAATGATGCGGGCGCTTCCACCATCGACCCTCTCGCTGGTGCCCGAATGGGCATCGTCTCCCACTGGCAAGTGGGTTGGCCTTTCGGGCAGAGCGCGCACTGTGGTATACAACACTGAGCGGTTGGCCCCTGAAAACCTGCCAGACGACCTTACCGGATTCGCCGATCCGAAGTGGAAGGGCCGAATCGGTTGGGCGCCGACCAACGCGTCATTCCAAACGATGGTCACGGCGATGCGTGCGGTTTGGGGTGAAGACCAGACATTGCAGTGGCTGATGGATATTCAGGCCAATGACCCCAAGGTCTATCCCAAGAACACCCCGATCGTCGCGGCGACCGCCGCCGGGGAAATCGAAGTTGGCTTCGTGAACCACTACTACCTGCACAGGTTCTTGGCCGAAGAGGGCGAATCGTTCAAGGCCAGGAACTACCATCCCAGGGCTGGAGGACCGGCCGCCATCATCATGGTAGCTGGCGCGGGTATCCTTTCCGAGTCCGGCAATCCGGGGAACGCCCAAAAATTCATTGATTACCTTCTTTCGGAATCGGCCCAGCAGTACTTCGCGGCCGAGACCTATGAGTACCCTCTATCCGGCGGCGTACCGGCCAGCAGTGGTGTCGTGCCACTTAGCGAAATCAACAATCCGGACCTCTCATCGCAGGATTTATCTGACTTGGCCGGTTCGCAAGAACTGATAAGGCAGGCTGGGCTGATACCTTGAACATAGCCGCAGCCGCGGCTGGCAGTCTCCGGACTCTGGTTGGCGGCAAACCCCTTCCTCCGGTAGCAATTCTGGCCCCCGCCCTGGTGGTGGGGGCCGCTTTGTTGCTACCGCCGGTATATCTGGTGGTCCGGGCCTTCGACGGCGGTGGGGAAGTATTTGACCTACTCTTCCGGGTACGGGTGGCAGGCATTTTGGGCCGCACCCTGTTGCTGGTAGTTACCGTTACCGCCGCGTCCATAGTATTGGCGTTGCCGTTAGCTTGGCTCACGGTACGCACCGACCTGCCGTTTCGGCGGATCTGGGCGGTGCTGGCAGCGCTCCCGCTGGTTATACCCAGCTATGTGGCGGGGTTTATCGTGGTGGTCGCCTTGGGTCCACGGGGGATGCTCCAACAGGTATTGGACGGCCCTTTCGGGATCGACCGCCTTCCCGACATCCATGGGTTCGCTGGCGCCATGCTTACCCTCACTTTCCTCAGCTATCCATACGTGCTGATCACGGTGCGGGCCTCGCTGTTGCGCCTGGACCCCGCCTTGGAGGAATCGGCCCGTGGGCTGGGGTTGGGACCGTGGGCCACGTTCTTTCGGGTGGTGTGCCCCCTATTGAGACCGGCCATCGCCGCAGGAGGACTGTTGGTCGG
The DNA here is from genome assembly GCA_965247605.1 of Dehalococcoidia bacterium. Taxonomy (GTDB): domain Bacteria; phylum Chloroflexota; class Dehalococcoidia; order Lucifugimonadales; family UBA3495; genus VXOI01. The sequence goes on from CBDFHM010000012.1 coordinate 752,814, forward strand.
CCTGTACACCCTAAGCGATTTCGGCGCAGTCTCTCTGTTGCGGTATGAGACCTTTACCTGGGCAATATTCATCCAGTACGAGTCGGCCTTGGACCGCACTTTGGGGGCCGGAATGTCGCTGGCGTTGATGGTCTTGGCACTGGGCTGGGTTGGACTGGAATTGGTCAGCCGGGGCAGGGGCCGCTACTTCGCCAGTTCATCCGCGCCGTCGCGCCCACCTGCCCTGATACGCCTAGGGGGGTGGCGTTGGCCTGCAATATTGTTTTGCGGAACTGTGGTTGCCATATCGTTGGCGCTGCCCATGTCCATTCTCGGCTATTGGGTCGCGCGGGGGCTCTCCGCTGGCGAGCCTTTGAACCTAGTCTGGGAGGCAGTCAGAAATTCGGTCTACGTTTCGGCTCTGGCCGCCCTGGCGGCAGTCGGAGCCGCCGTTCCGGTGGCGGCGCTGTCGGTGCGGTACCCTGGGCTGCTCAGCGGGCTGCTGGAAAGACTGAGCTATGTCGGTTTCGCGCTGCCAGGCATTGCCATTGCATTGGCGTTGGTGTTTTTCGGGTCCAACTACGCCCCGCCCATCTATCAGACCATCGGGCTGCTGCTGCTGGCCTACGTCGTATTGTTCCTCTCCCCGGCGTTGGGCGCAGTACGGACCTCTCTGCTCCAGGTAAGTCCGCGCATCGAAGAAGCTGCTCGGGGATTGGGACGCGCGCCAATACGGGCTTTCACCTCGGTCACGCTGCCGGTGGCCCGGCCGGGGATCCTCGCCGGAGCGTCGCTGGTTTTCCTGCTGACCATGAAAGAACTGCCAGCCACGCTAATCTTGAGCCCCACCGGATTCAATACCCTGGCAATTTCTATCTGGTCAGCGGCCTCCGAAGCCTTCTTCGCCCGGGCCGCAATGCCGGCACTTCTACTTATTGGCGCGTCGGCGGTCCCCTTGGCCTTTCTGATGTTCCGGGAACGACGTTAAGCTATAGTTTAGTATTGGAAATCCCTGAAGGGCTTTCCGAAGGGAGCTGTATTGATCCAACCTGGAGACAACCTGAAAGTCGTATTGCCCGGCAAGTTGATTGACGGGGTGAAAGCCACACCTCAGAAGGGAATGGCGGTCGCCTTCCAAAACGGGCTGATCACCTGGGTGGGACGGAGGGGCGATCTGGAAAAAGTCTCAAAAGAGGGGAACTTTGAAATCGCCGAGCATCCCAATTCCACCCTCTTGCCTGGTCTTTTCGACTGCCACACCCACACTAATATGCCTGGCGACGGCCGTACGGGCGAGGAGATCGACCAAGACAACGACGATCTGCGGTTGCTACGCGCCGCGCGCAACATCGCCGCGGCAGTATCTACTGGTGTCACGTCACTATGCGACTGCGGGTCCTGGAACCGGACCGGATTCTCGTTGAAAGCCGGTTTGGACCAAGGCTTGGCCGAAGGACCTAGAGTCTTGGTCTCCGGACCACCGCTCACGGTCACCGGAGGCCACCTCTGGTATATGGGCGGCGAGGCCAACGGGACCGACGGGGTCAGGCAGCAGGTGCGCTCGTTGATCAAGGAAGGCGCGGATTTCATCAAGATCGCGGCCTCGGGCGGCAGCACCTTGACCAGCGACCCCTACCGGCCAGCCTACTCGCCGGAAGAAATGCAGGCCATTGTCGACGAAGCCCATAACCGGGACAGGCCGGTGTTAGCCCACTGCCGGTGCACTGCAGCCGTCAATCTGGCCTTGGACGCCGGGGTCGATGCGATCCTGCACTGTTCCTTCTACGACGCCGACGGCACTTACCGGTTCGATGACGCGACCGCCGATCGCCTTGCGGCTTCAGATACCTGGCTGAATCCAACAATCCACATCGGCCTGGCGTCCCAAGCCGCCCTCACGCAACTGAAGCAGGAACGAGGCCTGACCGCCGACGAACAGGAACGCCTAGACCGCTCATTGAAGATGGGTGAGTTGGCAGCGGAACAATTTGCGCGGCTGATCCAAAACGGAGTCAAGCTGGTGGGCGGCTCCGACTGCGGCTGGGGCCACTACCCGTTCGGCGACTTCCAAGGCGAGTTGCTGGCACTGGCCGACGCCGGACTCTCGCCGATACAGGCCATTCTCGCTGGTACCCTGAACGCGGCGACGGCGCTTCGCCTGCAGGACTCCACCGGGTCCATCGAGAAAGGCAAAGCCGCCGACCTGTTGCTAGTGGAAGGAGACCCGGTCCAAGACCTAGCAGCCCTGCGCCAGGTGACAGCCGTGTTCAAGGCGGGCAGACAGGTCGAATCGGCGCACCCGGCAATAATGAGTGGATAGTAACTGGATAAGGAAGTAAGGATGCACCACTGGGAGGTAGGCGGAACCATCGGTATCGGTTGGCCCGACCACGGGGTTGACGAACGGGATTACACCATCGTCGAGTTCGACCGTTTTGGGCCGGTGTTTCGAGGCCGGGTCACCGACGGCCAGAAACAGGGTGGGTTTCTGGTGGTGTTCGAATGCCCCGATGTAGTCTTGGAGATGCTGGCGGAACGGGCTACTCAGAAACTGGGCTTCCGGGTGGTGGTCTCCAATCTCAAATGCAGCATTGAGGGTTCGGTGCTACGCAGCTTCGACTACGAATGGTACCCCACTCCGGAGTTTGCGGAACGCCCCGGAGCGCTGGCCCGGGCCATCGCCGAATCCCTGGAAACAATGCGCCAATCAGGTTATGCAACAACCTGTCGCCGTAGACCCCCTCCTGTCATTCCGGCTATCGCCGGAATCCAGGAAACGTCGTCCAAGCGAACGAGTAAAAAAATCCCCCCAATCCCTCTTAGCGGTCTTGCCTTAAAAGTAGCAAAACAATGTCACCCTGAGAGCAGCGAAGGGTCTCGGGCCGTGGATATAGCCTCACGCGAGGGAGCCCCACCCCAGATTCTTCGTCGCTTCACTCCTCAGAATGACAGTTTTTAGGCAAGGCCCCCCTAGCCAAAGAGGGGCTTTTGCCTACCAGCGGCGAGTCAGAATGTGTACCCCATAGACTATGCGTTCGACCGCTTGTATCATTGTGTCCGTCAAAATCGCTTCAGCCATGCGATAGCGTATAGGAGGGAATTTATGAAGAAAGTAACGATGGGCAGCGTGGCCCGGATCAAGGCGGAAATGACCGGCGGACTGATGACCGGAACTCAGGTGTGGCGGCAGCCTATTCTTGATCCTGACGACAGCAACAATTTCAACTTCGCCATCGTGGCCTTCGACGCCGGGTCGCGCAACAAATTCCACAAGCACTCGGGCGACCAAATCTTGGTAATCACCGAGGGCACCGGCACGGTGGCCAACGACGACGAGTCCCTAACCGTAACCGAAGGCGACGTGGTGCTCATCCCCGCTCGGGAAAACCACTGGCACGGCGCTCCCGGCGAGACGTCCATGGCCCATATCACCATCACCGTCAAAGGCAGCGAAACAGAACAGACCGAACCGTAACCGGCACCGGGAAAGCCGGTCTAGGAATGGACATTAAAAGCCCCGGCTCGTTTGCCGGGGCTTTGTGCCATGTATGAAAAAAAGTCTTGTAGTCCCTAATCCTTGGTTGCTTGGTGTTCCGCCAAAAGTCTAATGGTGTCTCCTAAGGAACGGTCCCGGTCCTGGCTTTCCGGCGTCTCGGCGCCCAATGGTGAAGCCCCGACCATCCGGTACATGTCGGCCACGCCCCGGAATATATTCGGGGTCAGTCCCAGGTCGCCAAAGGTGTCCCGAATCTGTTCCATCTCGCTGACCCAACGGCGCGACTTGGCCGGAATTCCAGGCAGTCCTCCTTCCATCCGCTGCACCACCGCCGGTTGGCTGCTACGGAACTCAGCCATGAGGTCGGGCGAAAGTCCCATTTGCTCCGCCGCGATCAGAAGTTCGGCATATAGGGCCGCGGTGCCCTTGGTCATGGCCGCATAGCACATCTTGATGCCCGACGCCCTCCCGACTTGCTCACCCAAATTACGCACGTCGAGCCCGAATTCCCGTAGCTCATCAACCTCGCCGGTGTGTGGCCCGGACACATAGAAACGAGGACTGGACCCGTTGTTGGGAGGGCCACCGATAATCGAAGCGTCGACGTACCGGGCGCCCGCCTCGGTGAGCATCGCTCCCATCTCTTGTGACAATTTGGGACTGATGGCATTGCACTCGGCGTACAACAATTCGGTGCCGGTAGCTTTCACTGCATCGCCAACTTCACGGCAAAGGCCCGGCACGGCTTCCGACACTGTAATAGCCAAGACCGCGTCCGCCTCACGGACCAGTTTTTCCATGGTGGAGACTTCGGCAATTCCGGCCTTCTCCGATAACTCCCGGGTGCGGCGGCTGCGCCCAGCCAGGCAGGTGAGCACTTCCAACTCATGCTCCTTCAGGAGCTGGCCCACGGCATGCCCCATATCTCCGGGGCTGAGGATTGCTACCGATTGGATCGGCATGTTTATTCTTTCCTAACGGGCCTATATAGGCTATTTCGAAGTCCTTCGACAAGCTCAGGACGAACGGTAGAGACCCTATTCCGTTCGTGGTGAGCGCTGGGCTAATCCAGCTCTGACGGGTTTGGCTGAACCGTCGGGGCAGCGGCGGAAACGCGCTGTTTGGAGGGTACCAACTGCTGCCTCAGGTTGCTGTAGCTCAACGCCAAAGCGAACACAATAGCCTCTATCAATACTATGCTGGCTCCCGACGAGACATCGACAAAGTAGCTGAGGTATATGCCGACGAAGCCGCAGACCGCCCCGAGACCGGTGGACAGGATTAACATGGTACGGAAACTGTCGGTTAGCAGGCGAGCGGACACCGGTGGGATAACCGTGGCTCCGGCGATCAGAAGCACCCCCAAGACCTGCATCGATACGACGATAGTGCCGGCCAGAACCAACGAGAACAGGGTCTCCACCCAACTGATGGGGACCCCGTAAAACTGGGCGACTTCGCCGTCGAAAGTGGCGAAGAGAAAGTGTTTGTAGGCCACGAACAACACCACCGCCGTCAGTACGGTTACTACGGCAATGGCCACCAAATCTCCGGTGCTCACGCCTAGAATATTGCCGAACAAAGCGGCCTCGAAATCGCGGGTGAAGCTTTTATAGCGGCTGATGATCACGATGCCCACGGCGAAGCTGACTGTGGTTATGACGCCGATGGCGGCGTCGTAGGCTATCTTTCGTTTCTTGGTGGTCAGAGTAATCAATTGGGCGCAAAGGAATCCCCAAACTGCGGCCCCCACCAGGAAATTGATGGATAGAACGAAGCTGACCACAGCACCGCCCAACACAGCGTGGGAGAGGCCGTGGCCGATGTAGGCCATGCGCTTCAGAACAATATAGACTCCGACCAAGCCACACAGTCCTCCCACCATGACGGCGGCGATCAAGCCCTTGACGAAGAACTGATAGTCAAACGGCTCAAACATGGCTGCCCTCGTGCTCCGTTTCGGCGGAATCACTCTCAGGCTCGTTGTTGCGGTCAAAGGAATGGGGGCTTTCGGCCACGATGGTCATGCCTTCGTAGTGGATCACCGGCATCTCCGCGCCGTAGGTCATCCGAAGCACGTCAGTGGTGATGACCCGCGACGGGGGGCCCTCGGCCAGCACCCGTCCGGCCAGGCACACCACCCAGGGCAGATGCACCGCCACCGCGTTAATTTCGTGGGTGGTAATAATTATGGTGACCCCTTGGTGGTTCAGGTCATGCAACAGGTGCATGACATCGTCCCTGGTCTTGATGTCAACGCCCGACGTAGGCTCGTCCAGCAACAACAACTGGGGACTGCTTACCAAGGCTCGAGCCAAGAAAACCCGCTGCTGTTGCCCTCCCGAAAGCTCGCGGATGTGGCGGCCGGCCAAGTGCAGGATTCCCAACCGGTCCATCATCTGGTCGGCCAGTTCTTTTTCTTCTTTCCGGTACCACGGGAATAACCGGTTTTCCATGGTCCTTCCCATCATCACGACCTCGCGCACGGTTACCGGGAAGTTCCAATCGATGGTTTCTAGTTGCGGCACGTACCCCACCCTGGGGCGCTTGCTGGCAGTGGAGACGCCGTAGACCAACACCTCGCCCTCGTAGATGTTGACCGCCCCCAGCACCGACCGGAGCAGAGTCGTCTTACCGGAGCCGCTGGGGCCCAGCAACCCTACGAAATCGCCCGGCATTATACGCAGGGTGACATCGGTAAGAACCTCCTGCTTTTCGTAGCCGCAGGTCATTCCCCGTATGTCCACAACCGGCTCACCCGGCAGGCGTTGGTGTGGCGATGGATGTAGCATTGTTTTTCTTCAGCTTGGCGCTTCGGGAATTGGAAACGCCAAGGCCCCTATTCTAGTGTTGGTGGCCGTGACCCCTGTCGCCAGGCATTCCCGGCATATTCTCTACGCTCTGGCCGTGGGAGGAATGATGACCGTTGTCCTCGTGACCGTCGGCCTGTTCCGTATGGTGGCCGCCATTGGTAGCGCTCACCAACTGAGTTGCCACCAGTTGTGAATAGAGGCCATGACGGTTTAGCAACTGATGATGGTCTCCCTGCTCCACTGCATGGCCGTCGTCAAGTACCACAATGCGGTCGGCGTCCCGGATGGTCGACAACCGGTGGGCAATGACCAGCGTAGTCCGGCCCTCCATCAAACGCTCTAGCGCCTGGCGAACTTGGCGTTCGTTGACGGCGTCCAGGTGTGAGGTAGCCTCATCTAGAATCAGCACCGGAGCATTTTTGAGCAACGCCCGTGCAATTGACAGCCGCTGGCGTTGACCGCCTGAGAGTTGCATTCCACGCTCCCCGACCCTGGTGTCGTAACCGTCGGGGAACGAAGTAACGAATTCGTGGGCGTTGGCCCGCCGCGCCGCCTCCTCGATTTCCTCGTCGGACGCGTCCAGCCGCCCCAGCCGGATGTTCTCCCTGACGCTGGCGTTGAACAAGTAGGTGTCCTGGGAAACCAGGCCTATCTGTTCCCTCAGTTCGTCCACTTTGAAGTCCCGGATGTCGTGACCGCCAAGCTTTACCGCGCCGGAACCCGGGTCCCAAAAGCGCATCATCAGGTTGGCGCAAGTGGTCTTGCCGGCACCCGACCGGCCCACCAATGCCACGGTATGGCCGGGCTCAACGCTGAAACTAACATCGTCCAACGCCTGAGGTTCGCCAGGGCCGTAGGAGAACCCGACGTCGTCGAAATGGATAGACGGTGCGGCAGTGGAGCCATTGCGGTGTTCGTGTACGCCCGGCCCGTCGGTGACCGGGACCGGCTCGTCGTGAACCACGAAGAGACGGCGGGCCGCCGCCAAAGTCTCCATAAGCTGCTTCATGGTGCGGGCGATGTCTGATATCGGCGCGAAAGCAGCCACCGAAAGTATGACCGCCAGAATCAATTGAGGCCGGGATATATCGCCTATGGTCAGGAAATAGATGCCCACGATCAATGTGGCCAGGCCGCCGAGAGCCGTCATCGCATCGATGAACCCAATCTGAAAAGCCCGCTCTTTGAGAAACCTCAGTTGATAGTGGGCAAAATTCCAACTGTTGGATACCATCTCCGCCGTCCTAGCCGGGCCCTGCCCGAACGCCGAGATTTCCCGCATCCCTTGAATGCTGTCTACCATATGGGAATGGACTTCGCCCAATTGGTCCCGCAATTCTTCTCCCAAACTTTCGGACCGTTTCTGTGCAATGAAAGGGCTCACGGCCACCGCGATTAAGAATGGTGAGAGAACCAGCGCCATGGGCCAGGCGATCACTGCCAGGGTGACCAATACCGCGCCTGGGACCACGATGGCAACAAAAGCGGGGGTGATAGTGTGGGCGAAGAAAAATTCCACCGTCTCGACATCGCCGCCCACAATGCTGACGAGGTCGCCGGACCTGCGCCGCACCATGTAGGCCGGAGCTAAGGGGTCCAGCTTGTCGTAAACGTCGACCCGCATTTCCGCCAACAACCGGTAGGCCAGGTCGTGGGCAACCCAGGACTCGAGCCAGGTGAACAACGCGGCCACCGGCACGAAAATACCCAACACCATCAGTTGTAGCGTGAGATCGCCCCCGGTAATCACCTCGCCGACCAGCAAGGCGCTGCTGACGCCCACGGCCACAATCGACCCATGCTGGGCCAATCCCAACAAGAATGTCATCACCAGTTCGGTCCGCCAGGGAGAGACCAGTCCCAAAAGTCGGCGCCAGACCGCCAGAGTCCTCAGCGGCGCCGGACGGTTGACGGGTCCAATGTCATGGTCATGGTGGCCTGATGCCGTATGGTGGTGGCCGTGTCCTTCTCCTTGGTGCGCCGGTTGAGGCATGAATGCTTCGGCGGCCGGAGTTGCGGCGAGAACCGCCTCCGCTGGCGCCGGAATTTCCGCAACTTGGCCGTCGGCATGGACATGGTCGTCGTCGCGGTCCTGTTGCTGGGCCATCAATTCCGCGTAGATGCCTCCAGCGGCCACAAGCTCAGCGTGGCTCCCCGATTCTGCGAGCCGGCCTTCGTCCAACACCAGAATCCTGTCCGCGCCAACGACGCTGGAGAGCCGGTGGGCAATGATGAGGGTGGTGCGGCCAGCCATCAAACGGTCCAGGCCTTCCTGAATTACCGCCTCGTTCTCGGCATCCACGCTGGAGAGCGCCTCGTCCAAGACCAGGATGGGAGCATCTTTGAGCAGCGCCCTGGCGATGGCGATTCGCTGTTTTTGACCTCCCGAGAGGCGCACCGCCCGCTCGCCGACGATTGTGTCGTAGCCATGGTGAAGGTGGGTGATAAAGTCGTGGGCGTTGGCCGCCTTGGCGGCCGCCTCCAACTCCTCCTGGGTGGCATTGGGGTTACCGAAACGGAGGTTTTCCGCCACGGTCCCGTGGAACAGGTAGGTATCCTGGGTCACAACCGCAACCTGTTCTCGGAGCAGGCTTAAAGGTATTTCCCGAATATCCTGGCCGCCCAATAGAATTTTTCCTTGTTGGGGATCGAAGAACCTGAGTATCAGCCAAACGATGGTCGACTTGCCCGCGCCGCTGGGACCGACCAACCCCAGGGTCTCCCCGGCCTTCAGTGTGAACGACAGGTCATGCAAGGCTGGGCGTCGCCCACCGCTGTAGGCGTAGCTAACGTCCTCAAAAGTCATTTCCGGAGATAGCGGCACAGCCGCCGGACCGTTGTGGGGAGACTCCAGAGCGTCTGTCCCATCGGCCTCGCGCCGGTCCTGGCTGAAGCCACTGTTAGTCCCCTTTGAAGGGTCCTGGACTTCGACAGGGGCGTCCATGATGGCAAAGATGCCTTCGGCCGACGACATGGCGATCATACCGTCGTGGTATAGCTGCACCAGTTCGCGCAGCGGCCGGAAGATCTCCACTCCCAACATCAAGACGATGAGCAACGGCCGCAACTCCAAGTCGCCGTCGCCGACCCTAACCGCCCCCCAAGCCAGCGCAGTAGCCGCACCGGCAGAGATACCCAATATGGTCAGAGCGCTGGTTGCGCTGTTGGCGGCCAGTACCCCCATCGTCGTGCGGAACAGTTCGCGGGCCCGCATGGCCAGCAACTCACCCCGAGCCCGGCTCTGCCCGAAGGCCTTGAGCGTGGCCAGGCCTTGCACCGCATCCAGGAAGTCGGCGCCCAACGCGCCGTAGGCATCCCGCCGCGCCCTGCTGCTGTTCCGGGTCCACCGGTGGAACAGGTTGGGCAGCACCAGAGTCAACAGGGCAAAAGCCAGAAAGACAAGCCCTGTCCTGAGATCGATGAGCGCCATGAACGCGAAGATAAATATCGGGGCGAACGCAGCGACGATCATCTGGGGCAGGTAGCGGCCGAAGAAGGCCTCCAAACGCTCCACACCCTCGGCCAACGACATCAGAGTGTCGCCGGTACGCGTCTGATCGAAATAGCCCGGTCCCAGAGCCAGGGAGTGTTGGTACAACCGCTCCCGCAGCTTCACCTTCACCACACTTGCAGTATGGTGACTGATCACCTCCTGCCAGTATTGCAAGACGGTCCGGGCCACGATAAGGGCTGCCATGCCGACCAGCGGCCAAGTCAGACTCGAAAACGCGGCGCCTTCATGAATAATTTTGACGATGATCACGGCGGCGACCGCCAGCCGGGCGACGCCAGCCACCACGGCCAACATCCCCACGACGGCCGCCAGGATTATCCGCCACCTAACATCTTTCGCCAGAGCCAGTAGGCGTGGGTGGAGATACATCCTCTAATCCCCCTTATTGCGGATAGACCGCTCCGCTATTTCCATCGAACACCGGCCCCACGTCGAGGCCGGCCAGGCTGTCGGCATTGCCGCCGAGAGCAGGGATCATGATTTCCATGTTCCGGCGCATTAGTCCCAAATAGGTGTGCTCCGAATCGCCGGGCGCACCGGGCAGGTCGTCGTCCGCCAGTTCGCCTATGAACGCGGCGTTGGCCTCGTTGGCGATGGTCTCGAGAACGTCGCTGGGAAACACTTCGGAGCCAAAGACGGCGGGGAGTCTTAGTTCCCGTACCTGGTCAATAAGCTGCGCAACTTCCCTTACCGATGGCTCCGAGAAGTTGGAGGGCTGCACGGCGCCGATAACGTCCATGCCGTACTGCCTGGCGAAGTAGGCCCATGAGTCGTGGTATGTAAGAAGTTTGCGGTTTTGCTGGGGCACGGTAGCCACCGCAGTGCGAATTGCTTGGTCCATGTCTTCAATTCGCTCCCGAAATGCGGCGAGGTTCTGTCCGTAATAGCTGGCATTGTCCGGGTCTATGCCGGCCAGCCGGTCGTGGACCAACTCGGCGTACCGTAGTCCCAGGTTTGGGTCGGGCCATAGGTGAGGGTTCGGGTTGCCAGCGGACTCCGGAAAGCTGAAATCGAACTGCCAAGCTTCGCGGGAAATCGCCTGGTCGCCCAACGCCAAAATCACGGCGCCCTCTTTTTTATTGGCTTCCGCCAGCTGCAGGGTGGGCTGCTCCAAAAAAAGTCCGTTGATAACAATCAAGTCCGCTTCGGCCATCAGGCGGGCCAACGACGGTTGCGGCTCGAAGGTGTGGGAGTTCACCCCCTCCGGGACCACTCCCTCCAATTGGATCCGGGTCCCGCCGATGTTTTCTACTATGCTGGTGATCGGTGACACCGTTGAAACCACCTTAATCTTCTGCGCGCCTTGGCCGGCGGCCTGACCTGGTCCTCGGGCGTTTATTCCATTCGCGTTGGAGCCGCAGGCAATGAACGCGACTGCGGACACTAAGAACAGCAAGCTTGCTGCCAACCCTAGCCGGAGTCGAGACATTTATTCGCGGTCCCCTTTCGCTGGCTCGGTTTGCTGGCACTGGGCGCAGACACCGCTTACAGAAAAATGCTCCAGGTCTGGCTCAAAGCCAAACTCTTGGTTGAGCGTTTCACGGAATTCGGAAAGATAATGAGGACTGAGGTTAAATGCGCCGTTGCATACCCGGCACACCATGTGGTGATGGTGTTCGCCGGGTTCGGTCAACTCATAATGCAGACGCTCGCCGATAGCAACCTCGGTCACCACACCCAAATCTTTGAATAGATGAAGTGTCCGGTACACCGTGGCGATATCCATGTAGGGATAGGCCTCTTTGGCCCGGCGGAACACCTCGTCCACGCCCATGTGCCCATCTCCAGAGGAGATGACGGAGAGCACGATTATCCGCTGTGGAGTGAGCCGGTGGCCTTTGAGGCGAAGGGTTTCGACAACTTGCTCGTGCGTTAGCATAAGTGCGTTACAATGCGACCTTCAGTTATTGCGAACGGTTGCGATTACTGATTTTAGCATCAAATAAGAGTGTGTCAACGCGAACAATTGCAACGGCAATTGTCGGTGGCTTAGCAGCCTAACGGAACGGCTCTGATTGCCCCACACCTTCCGGTCATTCCGAGAGAGCGGAGCGACCGAAGAATATCGGACCTCTTAAGTGGCGTCTCGCATAACGCTGTACATGTGGCGGTAGAGCTTGGCCCCTTCCTTGATGAATTGCCAAGCACCCCCACCGCTGGCCGGCCGCACGTGGTCAAAATCAAGCACTTCGGTGTACCTGATTCCCCCTCGATCTTCGAATGCCGCCGCCAGACGGCGCGACTCCGCGGCGGGAACCAAGCGGTCATCGCGGTCATGCAATATCATTAGCCTCGCGGAGATATCGTCCACGTAGTTGTTGGGGGAGATGGCCCGCATTTCTTGCCGGAACCCGGCTGGCAGACGGCTATACAACGCCTCGGCTTCCTCCGGCGTTGCTCCTAGGAGCAACTGATTGACGACTTGGCCCTCAGCAGAAAGCTGTTCTAGTTCGCGTAGCGTTGGCTGCCCGCCATTGAGGTGGACCCTAGTCAGCACCTCGATGTCGTCGTTGTCGCGCAGAGTCTCGATCAGTTCGTTGGCAAATACCTTGAGTGTCAGGTGGTCCGGGTCCCAAGGAACGCGCTGCCCCTTATCTAGCTTCGAGCGGCTGGCTACCTGCAACAGCAGCTCTCCGGCATCGAAGTACGGTCCGAAGGCGTTGACGAACTTCACCTCGTCGCGGATCCTCGGGTCGGCCGCCGCCACGAGAGAAAATGACGCCCCGACGCAGAAGCCGCCCAGCCCCACTCGCTCGGGGTCGACAAACTCTTGGGCGGCAAGATATTGGAATGCCCAGACCAAATTTTCTCGCTCCGCGAGGTCAATATTGTGTTGGAGGGCCATGGTCGGCGACCAATGAAACATCGCCACAAAGCCGGCCCGGGCCAAGGCGTTGCCCAGGTTGACCACGTCTTCGTCGTCTCGGCCGGCAGCGTTGGCGCCCAAGAACAGCAGCACTGCGGCTTTAGGGTCGCCGTCCTCGACCCGATAGATGTCGGCAACTCCGGTACCACCGGGCTGAGGGTAGAAGACCTCTTCACGCAGTGGGTCGCCGGTAAACCAAGGCTGGGGTTTGAATGGCACCTCTAGCACCTGCAACACGAAAAACCCGGTGTGCAGAGCGGCCCTGCCTTGCGGAGCAATGGCAAAGAACAACGTCAGGATGGAACTCAACACGACCAGCCCAATAAAGAGCCGACGGGCCCACATCGAAACCAATTTTTTCGCTAACCTTTTCAATAACTCACTTGATATGTTCGGGGAAGCCGCATTTGGGAATAATCTCCTATGCCATAAAATGCAGCCCCCATTGGCTACACCTTAACAACCGAGATCATCGCCGCCGACACCACGCGGGTGGCCGCCATCGTCACAAACACGATGGGCCAAGGACTGCCCGCCATGTCCAGCACCACACTGAATACGATCGCCTGCATCCCGGCGTAAGCGTAGCCATGAGCGTCCAGCAGCCCCGACGCAGTGCCGGACATGCGCCGCCCTGCGATGTCCACCGCCACCGTCGACATGGGCGACATACCCATGGACAACCCGGCGATAAGCAACAATGTTGCTCCCAGTGTAATACTTACCGGCGGCGCCAGAGCGATCCCCACTAAGACCACAGCGCTGACAGCGCAGGAGAAGATCACTAGAGGCCGCCTAGCGCTGTTAAGGAACCGATCGGAAACGATGCCAGCCACCGGAGGGGCCAACAGGTAGCCCAGCGGTAATAATATGGTGAGCAGTACAGTTGACTCGATTGACAGCCCGCCCTCTTCAAAGTAGTAGATCGGCACCCAAGTCGCCAGCCCGTAGCGCACCACGTTTTCCAAACCTTTAACCTGGCTCGCCAGCAGGAACTGCGGGCTGGATAAGAGTTCCCGGTACGGACCAAAACCCTTGAGCCGTTCGGGGGCTATCGCCTCAGGCGCGGCCGACACTTCATCTTCTTCCACGTACTCGGGAAGACCGGCGTCGGTCGGGCGGTCCTTGGCCAGGAAATACAAGGCAATGCCCAGCACGACGATTATTAGCGGCGGGTAACGAAAGGCGGCACGCCAGCCGAACTCGGCGCCCACGGTCCCGGAAACCCACCACATCAGCAGCATCGCGCCGCCGGCCGACGTCATGACGATTCCCATCGCCATGCCCCGGTCCTGCCGCGGCCACCATTGGGAGATCATACTGATCCCTGGGGCCCAACAGGCGGCATTGACGAACCCCGCGATGCCCCACGGTATGGCCATAGTTACAGCAGAGGTGGCAAAGCTGGTTACCCAGTTAAAGACCACGGTTAGGACCGCGCCGATGAGCACCCACAGCCGCAGCCCATAAGCTTCGGCCAATCGGCCGTGAACCAAGTCTCCCAGCCCGAACCCCCAGAGCAATAGGGCGTTAACCAGCCCAATTTCGAAGTTGCTTAGGGCTAGGTCCTCCTTGACCAGCGGGGCGACCGGCCAGAAATTGAACCGGCCCAGGTAGAGAAACAAGTAAAAGCCAGCAAAAGCCAGCAGCACCCGCCACTTGAAGACGTGATAGGAGCGGGGAAGGTCGGAGTACCGTTCTGCTCGGGCGTTGCTCACCCCTTCCTCCGGCCCAAGAGGCACAGCCTCATTGGAACGTACCAGGCGGGCGGAACGTACCAGGCGGGCGGAACGTACCAGGCGGGCGGAACGTACCAGGCGGGCGGAACGTACCAGGCGGGCGGAACGTACCAGGCGGGCGGAACGTACCAGGCGGGCGGAACGTACCAGGCGGGCGGAACGTACCAGGCGGGCGGAACGTACCAGGCGGGCGGAACGTACCAGGCGGGCGGAACGTACCAGGCGGGCGAACGCAACAGACAGGGTTTAAGCGACTGTACCAGTCGAATTAGTTAGTTGGTATCGCAGCCCTAGCGATTTCCAACAGTTCTTCGTTGGAGGCTTCCAGGTCGACCGGTTCTCCGTGGGGTTGGGGCACCGGAAACCCAGTCTTGTAGTAGAGTTCGATGCGGTTGCCTTCCGGGTCGAAGAAGTACATGCCGAAGGCATTGCCGTGGCTGACGATGCGGTCGATCTGAACGTTCTCCGCCTTCAGACGCTGATGGTATTCTTTCAAGTCATCCAGAGTAGGGACGACGAACGAGATCTGTTGGATTACTTTGTTGCCCTCGTCGGAAATTCTGCCCTTCATCAGGACGAACTCGTGGTGTTCCCGTTCGGGATCAGCACTCAAGAATGTCATCCCTCGTTCATCAAGGTTCTCGTCGGCAATTTTGAGCCCGATGACACGGGTGTAAAAATCCCGTTGCTTCATGAGGTCGTCAGCGTAGATTCCAACATGCCCCAATGCCTCTACCTGTGCCATAGTCTTACTCCTTCGCCCCGGTCTGGTTGTGGTCGAGGATATCCTTCGACAAGCTCAGGACGAACGGAGGCCGCCCCAGTTCGAGGTGGGCGAACGGCGGCGGCCCCGGTATTAGTGGTGTGCGAACGGAGCCTTTTCCGTTCATGGTAAGCCTGTCGAACCATCAGTTCCCGGTTATCCAAGTCTGGTCTTGCCTGATCTGCATTAACTTGAAATCATACAATAACCCAGCCTGCCTTTCCCAGTTTATTTGGCCGCGGCCTTCCGTTTGGGTTTAGTCTTGGTACCGTTCTCCGCCAGGTTTATCGCGAGTTGGGCCAACGTCCGTACCGGCACTCCCGTGGCGCCCTTTACCAAGTGGCCGCTGGCTTTCTCGGAAGTCGATGTCCCCGCGATATCCAGGTGGACCCACGCCGCGCCATCGACGAACTCCCGTAGTAGAAACGCGGCGCTGATCGAACCTGCCTGACGTCCGCCGCTGTTTTTCATGTCCGCCACGTCGCTGCGGATCAGGTCTTTGTATTCGTCGAACATGGGTAGTTCCCAGAACTTCTCTCCAGTCTGATTGCCCGCGTCGATAGTTTGGCGGATGAGCTCGTCGTTGTTGCCCATGACGCCGGTGCAGGCCTTACCCAGCGTGGTAACCATGGCACCGGTCAAGGTGGCCACGTCGACCAACCGGTTAATCCCCTGCTCGCGGGCGTAGCAGAGGGCGTCGGCCAGCACCAACCGTCCCTCGGCGTCGGTGTTTATCACCTCGATGGTCTTGCCGTTCATGGCTCGGACCACGTCGCCTGGACGCTGGGCCGAGGGCCCGGGCATGTTCTCAGTTGCCGCGATTATCCCGGTCACGTTAATCTTGGGCTTGATCTGCCCGATGATCTGCATCGCCGCGATCACGGACGCCCCACCGGCCATGTCGCCCTTCATCGATTCCATTCCGGCGGCCGGCTTGAGAGAAATTCCACCGGTATCGAAGGTGATGCCCTTGCCGATCAACCCCAGGTTGTTTTCCGGGTTGGTGGGGTCGCCCTCGTATTTCAAGATAATCAGTTTGGCTGGTTCGTCAGTGCCTTGGGCCACCCCCATGAAGGCGCCCATCCCCATTTCTTTCATCTGAGGATTGTCCAGGACCTGAATCTGCAACTTGGTAGCAGTGGCGACCTGCCGCGCCGATGCTGCCATCGTGGTCGGCGTCATCGCGTTTGCCGGTTCGTTAACCATGTCCCGCGCCAAGAGCGCCGCCTCCGCCATGGTCCGGCCTCTGGCAACGCCGGCCTTGATGGACTTCACACGCTCTTCATCCTGCTCGGCTATGGTAAGGTCGTCGAATTTCTTGGGTTCGTCACCGTTCATTGATCGGGATTTGGATTGATATTGGCCGAACTGGTAAAGCCCCAGGATTGCGCCTTCGGCGATGGCCTGGCCCGCTTCGACCGGGTCCAACCCCCCTGCGCCGGCACCGTGGGCGATGGTCACCGCCTTGGAGATGCCGCGCCGGCGCAGGAACCGGACGACATCGGCGGACACCCGTCGAGCGACCTGGGCGTCGAATTTGTCTTTGGAGCCCAAGCCAGCGACGACCACTCGAGCGGGAGCGATTTTGCCCAAGGTATGGACCAAGGTGATCTCTCCTTCGCTGCCCTTGATTTCGCCGTCCTTGATGAGCTGGCTGATGGCGCCGTCCAGTGCTTGGTCGATGGCGCTGGTCGCCCCGCTGGGGGATTTCACCCCCTTGAACAGGTTGACTACCAGTGCAGGAGTGGCGGTTGTTGTTACGTCGGCGGCCTTAACGTTTATTTTTATCTCATTGATTTTCATTCTGTTGAGTTTCCTATTAAGATTTTTGGTAATGGATTTTGGGGATTAGGGACCGCCGGGCATTCGGACGTTACTGGCCCAATCAACCACTTGTTCCAAAACAGGTGTGATGTCTGAGGAAGAATCGACCGAATAGTGTTTCTCACTTATTGGCTCCCATGCCGGGGCCATGCGGCAATATATCAACCAGCCAGCATCGGAGTTGGTGTCTCGGTCAAGGCCTGCTTCACGGCTCCTGAGCCGACGTCGCACCACCTCTCGCGGCGCGGTGACCTCAACCATGGCGATGGGTCTATTCAACGATTCAGCAATACGGTACAGAGGAACACGGGCCTTGTCAGTCAAGTTGGTCGCGTCGAAAAGCACCGGGTGCCCCTGGGCCAGGTATTCCTCAGTCAATAGGTGGCAGGAGTCGAACACCCGCCGGTGCTCGCCTGCTGTGTAGCGAGGACTGGAGACCAACACCTTCCGGAGACGGTCGGTTTCCAGCACCAAGAACGGCAACCTTTCCACCAACCGTCTGGCGAAATGGGTCTTCCCGGTGCCGGGCAGACCGGCCAGCACCAACAACACCGGGCTAGTCGACGGTTGTCCGATCCGGGCCAAATCGCCGTCCAGCACCGTTCTCAAAAGAGCGGCATCGGCGTTGTTTGTTCCCCCCTTTTGACCAGCCGCCCCATCGCGCCCGTTTTGACTAACTTGCATATCGCCCCCCTTTCGCAAAGGGGGGTTGGGGGGATTTTCTTCGTAGCCAGAGACCCGTTTCACAATACCCAGCCCGGAATATCCTCATCCAGTAGCCCAGTATAGCCCGAATGAAAGGCCAGCCCCCATAAGCCTGCCGAGACAATTAAGTCCAACGCCCGGCCTAGTGTCCTTCCATCTGCCGTCATCCATCACTGGTTCAGCGCAAGGATGTCGCGTTTCTGCTGGGCGAATTCAGCTAACGCTTCAAAGAAATGCTAAGGACTGGAGGCCATTGTGGTAATGGGTGATTCGGCTGAACGGAGCACCCGGTAGAACTCTTCAGAGGCGATGTCGGCGCCATCTCTCAGAACGCGGTCCCCGATAATCAGCCCATGGGGAACGACAGTGATATTCGTTTCTTTGACCAGGTCTGGCGGGAGACAGCTACTGTTATCTACGACTACCGCTACGTCGTGTCCGTGAACCAACTATTCGGGTCCTCACCCTGCCCGTACATGGTGGCCTGGCGGCGTTGGCGGCGTTGGGCTATCTGGGACTCCCAGATTACCGGACTCAGGAGGAAAACCACCGATGCCACAATCATTAACAGGACCGCAAGGAAGCCCAGGTTCACCGGCAGCGAAGCAGCGGTTATCGCCACCAGGAACGAAGTGGTCAGGGTGAGCAGGCCAATCCGCAGCAACCGAGGGCCAACTTTGAGAAAGACGGCAGTGGTGATTGCGAAGGCCAGGAATATGAACGCGCGGGCTGTATCGGACTGCTGCATCCGCTCGGCGTGATCGCTCCATAGCCCGCCCTGCCAGTTGAGGAACAGAACCCAGGAGGTTAGGAACGGGAACGGAAGCGCAGTCAATGAGACCAGCAACCAGTCGCGTCGAGCCACTTTGGAAACGACATTGACCACAATCCACATCGAGAAAGGAACGTAACCGATGAGCAGGAAGAAAAGAATCACGTTGAACGGCAGTTGCCCGGTGGTAACCAGGGTCCAAGCGCCGTAGCCAAGTGTGATCAACGAAAGCAACCACGACAGCGCAGGCGCCGCCAGGGTATAGCCCATCCAGGAGTACGACCACTGGCTGGGAGTTCCGCCCCTCCAGTTGCGCCAGGTCACGAACGCGATGCCAATAAGAAGAAGCGATACGAGGAAGTAGTCACTCCAAAGGTGCAGGGCGAACAGCGCAGCCAGCAAGAAGTGAGGGATCATGGCCAGCCACACGTCTCGCCATACCCCAGTGCTGTGAACCGCATACATCCCGCTGGCCACAGCATCCGGCCGGCCCATTTCCTCCATAGCCCTGGCCATGGCGGCATCCCGGTCAAGCCCATCGGACTCCAATTCAGCCGCCTTGTCTTCCAAATGCGACTGCAACTCCATCAAGATTTCCCGTTCTTCACGAGGATCAAGATGAAGCCTTCTGGCCAAGGAGCCCAGGTATGTCTTAACGTCGACCGGCACCACTAAACCCCTACTAATTCTCTTCCAGGCCCTGTGGAAGTCCGGGGAGCATTATCGAGTCCATCGCATGGCTGAATTTCCGCCATTCACTGAGCCTGTCGGCCAGCGCCTGCCGACCCTTGGCGGTTGTCAGGTAGTAGCGGCGGCGCACGTTGCTGGGCGTATCTTCCCAGCGGCCTTCGATTAGTTTGGCCCGCTCCAGCCGGTGCAACGCCGGATACAATGTGCCTTCTTTGAAGGCAAAGTAACCGCTGCTCCTCATGTCGACTTCCTTCACAATCTGGTAGCCGTACATCGGCTCAGGTTGTAAAAGCGCCAACAACAGGGTGTCTGTATTGCCTTTAAGAAGTTCTTGCTGATGCATACCTATATTGTTCCTGGGAGATTCCACCACAGTTTATTCACGGCGGGTTGAGCGGTCAAGCCAAATGGCCACGAATCCAGAGAGCGGTCAGATAACCCTCAAGAGAATGAAAAGGACAATGAGCACAACCGTGGGGCTAAAGTCCAGTCCCCCAAAGGTCGGCAGTGCCCTACGGATGGGACCCAACAGCGGCTCGGTGATCTGGAATACGACTTGGTTCAGACTAAGCAGCATAGGGTGCGGGCGCGACCCACTCATTGGGATAATGAATGAGAGAATAGATCGCGCGATAATAAGTACGATTATTGCGAATATGACGGTTTGGACTATAACCAAAGACGCTTCCGGCTATCCCTGTCCGAGTTGGATCGATTTTTTGTAGGCCGCGTCCACTGCCGCTACCACTGCGGCGGGGACACCCTCTTGTTCCAGCACCCTCAACGCTTCGGCGGTGGTCCCTGCTGGCGACACCACCATATCTTTCAACTCGGCCGGGTGTAAGCCGGTCTCCATTACCAACTTAGTGCTGCCGTACACCGTTTGCAGTGCCAACGTCCGCGCCATGTCCCGGGGCAGCCCCACGTAGACCCCGGCGTCGATCAACGCCTCTATAAACAAAAACACGTAAGCTGGACCGCTGGCGCTGAGGGCCGTGGCCATGTCCATGTATTTTTCGTCGGAAACGAAAATCTCTTCGCCGACAGTGGACAATACTGACTTAGTCAGCGCCCTGGTGGACTCTGTCACCTCACCGGTGCAGGTCCACAGGCTCATGCCGCTTCCGATCTGTGCCGGCGTGTTGGGCATGACACGAATGACAGAAGGATGTCCCAAGCCCTGGGACAGAGTACTCATCTTCGCCCCGGCAACAATCGACAACGCGGCTTGTTGGGGTTTAAGGTGGCCTTTGAGCTGCCCCATGACCGAGGCCAAGTCCTGTGGCTTGACTGCAAAAACAACCAGATCAGCCTGGTTAGCCGACTCTATGTTGTCCTCAACTGCCGCAACGCCAAACTGTTTGGCTAGATAGTCCCGCCGCGCCTGAATGGGCTCGCCGACGGCAATGTCCTCAGGCCCGGCCAAACTGCCGGAAAGCACACCGTGAAGGATGGCTTCGGCCATTTTGCCGCCGCCGATGAATGCGAGCTTCATTTGTTCTTAGCGCCGTACCGGTATTGAAATAGCCGGGGCTAGCCAGCTTGCTGTGAACTTCATAGCCGCGAACCGAGCACAATTATATCATTCAAAGGCGTGACTCAAGCTTGCGGAATCCAGCGCGAATTGCCGAGGTTCGCCGGTTGGTGCCGCCTGCGCTCGGCCTCAGCTCGGGTATGAGGCCTTAGAAGTCCGCCAGTCCGTTTCCTTGGGCCAATGCGACGGCCAACCGGATGGACTCCAACATGCTGGTCTCGCTGGCCACTCCTTTTCCCGCGATGTCGAAGGCGGTGCCGTGATCGACCGAGGTCCGGACGAAAGGAAGGCCCAGGTTGGCGGTGATGCTCTCCTCGAAGCCGTACACCTTGACCGGTATGTGTCCTTGGTCGTGGTACATCGCCAGCACCACGTCGTATCTATTCTCGACAGCTTGGTGAAAAACAGCGTCGGCGGGCACCGGGCCCAGGGCATTGATACCCTCTTCCCGTGCGGCCGCTACTGCCGGAGCAATCTCTTGGGCCTCTTCGTCGCCCAACAACCCACCGTCACTGCCGTGGGGATTAAGCGCCGCCGCTGCGATGGACGGCTTGGTGAAACCCCACTTGACGAAAGATTCGTGAGTGAGCCTTAGATATTCCAGGATTCGGTCTTTCTTGACGTAGTCGCAGGCCACTCTCAGTGAGCGGTGGGTGGTCAGATGGACGACCCGAAGGTTCTTGGCCATCAGCATGGTGGCCACGGTCTTGGCGCCGGAGAGTTCTTGCAATAGCTCCATGTGGCCGATGGATGTGTAGCCAGCCAGGCTGGCCGCTTCCTTGTTTAGAGGCGCAGTGGCCAGTCCGTCAACGGTACCTGCCAGCGCCAACTCTCCCGCCTTGGTAACCCACTCCATGGCTGCTTTGCCGCAGGTGGGATTGATTTCGCCCACGGTAATGTCTTCGGGGTTCAGATTACCAATATCCACCAAGTCAATAACGCCTGGGTCCAGTCCCGCCTGGGACAATTCGCCAGGCTCGTTGATCTTGAGGCCGACACCGGTCACTGCCAAAGCTTGCTTCATGACGTGACTGTTGCCCACAACCATCGGACGGCACGATAAATACACTCTGGGGTCGGACAAGGCTTTGGCCACGACCTCTGGGCCGATACCGCAGGGGTCGCCCATGGTGATGGCAATCGCTGGTTTACGGTCGTTGGTCATAGCATTTTCTCCGGTGGAGTGGGCCTAGATCCACGGTTTCGCCGTGAATCCACGTCGCAAGCGGTGCAACGTACCGAATATCGTAGGGAATCTGAAGGTTTTGTACGTTATGTAATTAGATGTCTAGACCCGCCGGAATTATAGCACGAGCAGGGTTCCATCTTCGGTTGCCGGTATGATATGGTTCAATCCTTCCGGCCAACAAGTGGCATAATGGAAAGCCCCCGGCGGGCAACGCCGGGGGCTTCGGGAAAGGGAACCGGCTGGTACGAAAACACCACACATGAGACTCGATTAGCCGCAGCAGCAGTCGAACCTCCACAACACCCAGCACGCACCGGCCGGCTCCCCCGTTATGTCAATTCTAGAATCCCCCGCTACAGATCCTCTCACATGACTGGGCTTGATTTAGAACGGCCTACCGGCCGCGCCTACTCGCATTTGTTCCAACCGCAGGACAGGCACATTAGGCAGCCTTCCTGGAAAATAACCGCAGTGTTGCAATCGGGACACTTGCGGACTGCCTGATGTCCGTTTCCGTTGCCATTGGCGACCACTTCCGGAGCGAACTTCATCTGCACAGCGTCGGTCGCGGCCTGCGACCGGCCCGCGTTTTCTCCAGACGTGTGGCGCTCCAACGCCAAGGCGACGGCATCGGGACCCGACCGCACCAGCGTCCCTTCGTCCCAGGCCGGGCAACAGGTGATACCGCGTAGCTGCTCCAGAACGGCATCTGGTGCGATGCCCGAACGCAGGGCCAGCGACACCAGCCTGGAAATGGCCTCTAACTGAGCGGAGTCGCATCCGCCGGCCTTGCCCAAGTTGCCGAACACCTCGAAGGGTTTGTCTTGTTCATCGAAGTTAATGGTCACGTACATATTGCCGTGGCCCGTGCGGACCCGTTCGGTTACGCCACGGATGGACTGGGGCCGCTGCCTGGGCGAAGCGTAGGCGGCGGCGCCAGATTCCTCATTGTCCGCCTGCCCGGTCTCGCCGGTACTTAACACCTGGCCGGCCTTGCTGCCGTCACGGTAAACAGTGATGCCTTTGCATCCCAGATCGTAGGCCAGCATGTAGGCGCTGGCCACATCTTCCACGGTAGCGATGTGCGGGAAGTTGATGGTCTTCGAAACCGAGTTGTCAGTGTGCGTCTGGACCGCGCCCTGCATCCTCACGTGCCATTCCGGAGAAATATCGTGAGAGGTGCGAAAAACATCCTTTACCCATTCAGGGACATCCAGCGATTCGAGGCTTCCGGAATGGGCCAAGTCTTCCATTAATTGGTCCGAGTAGAAGCCTTCCTGCTTGGCCACCGCTTCGAAGTACGGGTTGCCCTCGACCAAGCGGGTGTTGTCCATCACGTTGCGAACGTAACTTAGGGCGAACAACGGCTCGATGCCGCTGGAAGCCCCGGCGATGATGCTGATTGTGCCGGTGGGCGCGATGGTGGTGGGCGCCGAGTTCCTCATGGGCCGCACCAAGCCCTCGGGGCCGGGACGGTTATAGATGCTGCCTTCCCATGCCGGGAATACACCGCGCTTCTGCGCCAAGCTCGTCGAAGCCTGGTGGGTCTGGTCTTGGACGCAGGCCATCACCCGCTCGGCTATTTCCAACGCCTCGTCCGAATCGTACCGAATTCCCAATTGGATCAGCAGGTCGGAGAACCCCATCACCCCTAGGCCGATGCGACGGGTCTTCCTGCTCATCTCCTCGATTTCGGGGATTGGGTAGTTGTTCATGTCTATGACGTTGTCCAGCAGGTGGACGGCGACATCTACGGTTTCGTCCAACCGGTCCCAATCGATGGCGACATCGCCAGCTTCGAACTTGACCATTCGGGCCAAGTTGATGGAAGCCAGGTTGCACGATTCGTGGGGCAAGAGCGGTTGCTCCCCGCAGGGGTTGGTGCTTTCGATCTCACCTAACTGAGGGTTGGGGTTGTCCCGGTTGATCAGGTCCAAAAACACCAGGCCCGGATCTCCGGTCTTCCAAGCCATCTCGGCCAACAGTTGGAACACGTCTTTGGCATTCAACTGACCGGTGACCTCGCCGGTGCGAGGGTTGACCAAATCGTATTCCTGTCCCTTCTTCACCCGCTCCATGAAATCGGCGTTAACGGCAACCGATATGTTGAAGTTGACCAACGTTTGGCCGTCTTCCTTGGACCGAATGAATTTGACGATGTCTGGGTGGTCCACCTTCAGGATGCCCATGTTGGCGCCGCGGCGGGTACCGCCCTGCTTTACCACGTCGGTAGCGGTGTCAAAGGCCCGGATGAAGCTGACCGGTCCACTTGCTATGCCGCCGGTGGACCCAACCACGTCCCCCTCGGGCCGCAGCCGACTAAATGAGAAGCCGGTTCCGCCACCACTCTTGTGGATGAGGGCAGTCTGCTTCACCTTGGTGAATATCTGTTCTAGAGAGTCTTCCACAGGCAATACAAAGCAAGCGGATAGTTGCTGCAACTCCCGGCCGGCGTTCATCAATGTGGGAGAGTTGGGCAGCAACTCCAGCCGCCGCATGACTTCATAGAAGCAGTCTTCCGTGGCCTGCCGCTCGGTTTCGGTTGCTCCGTAGTTCAAATCGGCTTGCGACAGATTGTGCGCCACCCGGCGGAACATCCCGTCGGGGTCCTCCAGAATATTGCCGTCCCGGTCTTTGGAGAGGTAGCGCCTTTCCAGGACCACTTGGGCGTTGTCGCTCAACTGAGTTGAAAGATCGTTGATCTGATCGGCTATCCCGGCCGACTCTAAGGCGGCAGCCACCCGGCGGCGGCGATCCACGATAGCCGGGCTAGAACTGTCAGATATATGTCGCGTGGCGGTCATTAGCGAAGTTCCTCATTAAACGTAAACAGACCACAACCAAGGGTTGTCCCGAAATTTCTTTCACCCACTATGAGTAGTATTCCTGTCATTCCGGCGAAGGCCGGAATCCAGACTCCTCAGGTATAGCAAAACCACGAGAAGAATAGCCCCCCAAGCCGTACTGGATAGTTGTACCATCGATCTGCCGAGATTTCGCCGCCAATCTGTCAAACATGGCGACTCAAATAGCTTAGAAATGGAAATTTCCGGGCATCTCCAACTAGTGCAATCTACTGCCAGTAGTATCTCAGGTTATGTCTTACACTACAATATGCTGTAGACCGCTATACGATGAACCACAAAGAGTAGTAGGCGAATTCTAGCGCTGGAAATCGAGGGGTGTCAATAGTCCGCATGGGGGACTTTTCGGGGCTATTTCAGAATATTCTAGCGGCCATTTCTAACCGCCCATTAAGAACATTCAAGGGAGGAATTTCACGCCGTCCCGCAGGCTGGAACACGTCGTACAACGCTTGGTCTGTCTAGGCCACCAAGTTGTTCAAAAAAAACTGTAACTCCCGCCAGCACACAGCCCAGGGGAGTTACAAGAGTCCGGCCCAAAAGTCAGGCTCCTCGATCCGTTAAAAGCGTCCAAGAGCGTGGGGGTTGTGGAGACGGAACCAGGGTCCTAGTATTGGAAGTCTTCTTCCGACGGCTCATTGTCCGAGTCCGCGAGCCAGCAGAGGGCCAAACTGGCCCGGGTACGGCGTTCAACTTCTTCTTGCATCTCAGCGATGCGACTTGTCTGGTCAGAACCGGTAGCGGTCAGAACCGGCTCCTCCATCATGCGGTGCTTGAGGTCATGAACCTGGTTGTTCAAAACCAATAGCCGGGTGAGTGTGGAATATTGCAAAATGCCGTTCATTGAGTCAGGTCTCCTTGAGGCTCGGTGGGCCGCGCCTGTTTGGCGTCGTCCCGTTGCCCAATATCCTGTTGCCTGATATCGCTAAATTGGTTCGCCCCGTTAGACCTGAAACTGGCCTGTTGTGGCGTAGCCCGGCGCCGCGGCCTCCGCGGAGCTGCCGGGGGCATGTCCAGCAATGGGAGTTGAGGGTTGTCCTCCCTCAAGTCTCGCACTGCCTTCTCGAAACTCTCGATATCCTGGAAGTCCCTGTAAACACTGGAGTAACGGATGTAGGCAACCCGGTCCAATTCCCGGAGCCGGTCCATTACCATGGAACCTACAGTGGCCGTCGAGACATCTATGTTCCCTTGATGTTGTAGCTGGCTCTCCACATCCTCCACCAATTTTTCGATGGTCCTAGACGCCACAGGACGTTTGGCGCAGGCCTTCCGAATGCCAGCGATCAGCTTCTCCCGGTTGAATTCCTCCCGGCGGCCGTCTTGCTTTGACACCATTAACGGAGTGGCCTGTACCCGCTCATAGGTGGTGAACCGCAGTTCGCAGGCCTGGCATTCCCGGCGGCGGCGAATGCCATTTTCTACGACGCGAGAGTCGGTCACCTTGGTATGGGGATGCGAACAGTGCGGGCAGTGCATCTTTCGGACGTTTCTTAAAACTTTCTTAAATACTTTTTAAATACTATATATAGCGTTATTGTTAACTAATCCTACTATCTATAGTAGGTTTGATTGTATATACCACTCACATCGATGTCAATGGCAGACGATATTCGTAATAGTCGTGGGAACCGGAGCGACCAGGGAATCCTTGTGCCATTGGCTTGGACCTGGCGGGACCCAACCACTGGACAAAACCGGACAAAAAAAGAGACCGCCCTCCCTATCAGGGAGGACGGTCCAGTCTTGATTCCCGGCGCCTTGTTTGTGGTGTCCGGAATAAGGGGATTAGTGCGCTAGGCTTCCGAGAATATTACTCTATTTTAAGGGCCCCCGGGTCCGGCCCCGAAGGGCGTTTCCGTAGCGTTATCCTAACATCTTTCGCGGAACCGAGGGCTATCGCAATTTTTGTGGATTTTAACGGAAAAATCCCCTGCTCCTCGCACCAGATTGGCGTCGAAGGAAACTTGGGACGTCCAGCTCATCCTCAGACTGAGGAATTACGTCTTGAAGTAGCCGTTCCAGCTCCTGCTCCCGCATCTGTTGGCTTTCCGCCAAGACCGGGAAGGCCGCCGCTACCATAGTGATCTTGACCTCGTCATCGAGCCTGGGGTCACGGCAGGTGCCGAAGATAATGTTAGCGTCGGGGTCGGACATATCCTGAATTACTTTGGCGGCGTCTTGGACTTCCTGCAAGGTCAGGGTGGGACCGCCGCTGATGACGAACAGTATCCGCCGCGCGCCATCCATCGAGATGTCCAGCAGCGGGCTCTTGGTGGCCATGCGCGCTGCGTCGATCGCCCGACTCTCGCCCTTGCCCTTGCCGATGGCCAGCCAGGCGGGTCCGGCATTATTCAGTATGGTGCGAACGTCGGCAAAGTCGACGTTGATTTCACCGGGCACGGTCACCACTTCGGCTATGGCCTGGATCCCCTGCTGGAGGACCGAGTCCGCCATCTTAAGCGCGTCTTCCCAGGTATAGGTCTGTTCGCCATGGTTGTTCAACTGAAGCAGGCGATCGTTGGGGATGACTATCAACGTATCGACGTTGTCCTTCAGCCGCGCGATCCCTTCATCGGCATTCTTCTTCCTCGCATTGGCCTCAAAGGAGAAAGGCTTGCTCACCACGGCAACAGTTAGCGCGCCGGTCTCTTTGGCGATTGAGGCAACGACCGGCGAAGCGCCTGTGCCGGTACCGCCGCCCATACCGACAGCCAAGAACACCATGTCGGCGCCCTCCATGGCTTTGGCGATTTCGTTACGGCTTTCTTCGGCCGCCTGCCGGCCCAAATCAGGGTTCGCGCCGGCGCCCAAGCCACGGGTTAGGTTTTGCCCTATGGCCAAGCGATGGGCGACGTCGGTCCGGAACAGGTGTTGGGCGTCTGTATTGACACTGTAATATTCCACTACCGGCAGTTTGTCCTTAAACATGCGGCTAACAGCGTTGCTGCCGCCCCCGCCGATGCCAACCACTTTGATGCTAGGCGCTCCGGCGTTGATTTCCTGCACCATCTCAAACGTGTTTCCAGGATCGTCGTTGGGTTCCCACGCTGCTGAATTGTCCAGTACCATTCCCTACCTCCGCGTCGTCAACAATAATTTTGGTCTGGCTACCATCTTGTGTTTGGGGTGCCCGGCTAGTCCAGGCCCGGTTAGCCCACCCGTAGGGTGCTGCGGCCGCTAACCTACCTTGACCCTGCGCCGTTCTTGTTGCTTTTTCCCCAACCCCCATCGCCAAGATTTGTTGCCTACCTTCGATCGGTCGCCGTTCAAAAAGGACGACTGAGTTTCTCCTTGATGCTTGATACCCCACAGCAACAGGCCAACGGCCGCCGAGAAGGCTGGCTTCCGAAGCTGCACCGGCAAGCCGGAGATACCCTCAGGATGGGCGATGCGCACCGGCACGCCCAGCATTTTATGGACCAACCCCGCCAGTCCACTGATATCGGCGGCGCCGCCGGTGAGAACGAGACCGCCCGTGGGAATTTCCCTCAGGCCGGCTTGCCGCACTTTCATCAGTACTAGCTTTAGGATCTCAAACATACGGGAATTGAGCGGTTCCGCCAGTTCTCGGCGAGAAATCACTCGCTTCGGTTCGCCTTGGAAGCTGGGAATGACCACCTCCTCGTCGGCGGGTACGGCTTCAGGATTTACGCTGCCCCACTTGATCTTCATCTCTTCAGCCATGTACACCGAGGAGCGTAGCGCCACCGATAGGTCCCGGGTCAGCTGGTTTCCACCCACTGGGATGACCGCCGAGTACCAGGGATTCCCCTGACGGTAAATAATTACATCGGTGGTCCCGGCTCCTATATCGGCCAGCACAACCCCCATTTCCCGTTCGTCGCCAGTGAGCGTAGCCTCCGCCGAAGCCAATGAATGCAAAACCAAGCTTTTGACGGTGGCCTTGTTGGCCTCTATCACTTTCACTGTGTTCTTCAAAACTGCCGCATCGCCCAAGACCACGTGTGCTTCCACCTCGACGTGGCTGCCGTGTAGGCCCACCGGGTTTCGCACGCCGGTCATACCGTCGACGTGGTAGCCGATTGGTATAACGTGAAGGATTTCCTGTCCTGGGCTGAGTTCCGGGAACGATCCGCGCAACAACCGGTCCAACATCTGGTTCGAAATGTCGCCCACATCGCTGAGATTTTCGATCATTTCCTTGGTATTCAGACAGGAGATATGGTTGCCGCTGACGCTGGAATAAATACCGGTGAGAACACCTTTGCCGATGTACCGCTGGGCTTCCTCCAACGAAGACTGGACTGTAACCCGTACCTCGTCGATGTTATCGATGCGCCCTTTTTGAATCCCCTCGGAGGGCACCACGCCCGTGCCGAGAATCTTCAACTCTCCCTCGCTGCCCACCCGGGCCATGATGGAGGTTACTTTGTCTGTCCCAATATCCACGGCCGTATAGAACGTATCTTTAGACAATTTGGCACCTTCCTTTTATCCGTGGTCCGCCCGTTACCAATTGCTCTAAAGACAAAGCTTTAAAGACGCTCTGCGACCCGCAACTTGGCGCTGCGGCTACGAGGGTTGGAACGGACCTCTTCCGTGGAGGGTTTGATCACTCGGCGGTTGATGAGCCTAAGGGTCGGCGTGTGTCCGCAGGTGCACACCGGCAAGCCAGGCGGGCAGATGCACGTTGACGCTTCCCGGACCAAATATGATTTAACGATCCGGTCCTCTAGGCTGTGATAACTAATAACGGCCAGCCGGCCGCCGGGTTCTAGCAGCCGGACCGCCGCCTCCAGACCCCGCTCCACGTTGGTCAACTCGTCGTTCACCGCGATGCGCAGGGCCTGAAAAGTGCGAGTTGCCGGGTTTATAGCGGTTCCGGGGCGCCGGCCGATGGTGCTGGCGATCAAGTTCGCCAACGCCGACGTGGAGTAAATAGGGCGGTTGCGCACAATCGCCCTAGCGATCGCCCGGGACCGAGGCTCTTCCCCGAACCGGTAGATCAACTGGGCTAGCTCATGTTCCTGGAAGTCGTTGACAATGAATTCGGCGGTGAGCGTCCCGTTGGGGTCGTACCGCATGTCCAGCGGTTCGTCCGATTGGAAGCTAAGACCGTAGCCGCCCTCCACCTGGCGTGAAGAAAAACCCAGATCTAGTAATACCCCATTCACTTGGTCGACGGCCTGCACTTGAGCCAGTACGTCCATGTCGGCGTAGTTGCCCGGCACAGCCACGAAGCGGCTGCCGAAGGCGGATAATCGCGACCGGGCCGCCTCCAATGACCTGGGATCCAAGTCGATGCCCAGAACCAGCCTGGGGGCGGGAGAAGCCTCCAGAAGGGCCTGGGAATGACCGCCCTCGCCAGCTGTGCCGTCGACATAGACGCCGTCACCGGTATTCACCAAGTGGTAGACGACTTCCCGAACGAGCACCGGGAGATGAAAGGTGGGGCCGTGGGACGGGGACGAACTAAGGTTCATCAGCTCAGTTAACCAATGACTGGACGGTCCGCGTGCCGGAATTCCCACCGGACTGGCCACCGACTCAGCCTCATTTCCTATTGCCGCCTGGATCACCACCACACTCTCCCGCCAACTTGCGGCGGCTAAACCTCACATTTGTT
This sequence comes from Dehalococcoidia bacterium, assembly GCA_965247605.1. GTDB lineage: Bacteria > Chloroflexota > Dehalococcoidia > Lucifugimonadales > UBA3495 > VXOI01. The sequence goes on from CBDFHM010000012.1 coordinate 783,152, forward strand.
ATCTGCTTTTCCCCGGAACCCCCGGCTCCGCTGGAAAACACACCTGAAATTACCAACCAGACGACATAACTGTCAATGGATTCTTTGGTCGAAATTTAATCACTTTCTATAACAATTCCATTTTTGGGCAAAGTCTAAGAAAGGTAAATAAATGTGAATTTAACGCCGCGAGACACAATGCGACGTCATTCCGTCAATAGCCGGACCCAGGGCGGACCTGGAGCCAACAAACCATGTTGCCCTGAATAATTTCCTGGATAACAACTCAGTAACACAAGAACCCTAAGAACCTGGTTGGCAGATCTCAGCTTTTCAAGAAACAACGATCGGGAACGGCCAGCGCCGGTGAGCCCAATCGCGAAAATACCCGCTAAATGGCTCCTACGCCTATGAAAATCTCGTTATGTTCACCTTTCAAGGCCAAAACTACTATGCTATACTTGTGTTCACCCAAGCACGCCACACGGCCGCTCTACGTGCCCGACGCTTGGCGCAAATATCGGGCACCTCATTATAAGGACGAGGGTATTCGGTGAACGTCACTCGGGAGTCGGACAGTCCTACTGAGGTAACCCTTAATATCTTGATGGACTCAGCGGACGAAGAGCCCTATCTCAACCGGTCCTATCGCCGGGTCGTAAGCCGGTTGCAAATCCCCGGTTTTCGCCCCGGAAAAGCCCCTCGGTCGATAGTTGAAAGCCACGTGGGGCGGTCGGCCTTGGTCCAAGAGGCCTTGGAGTTCATGATTCCGGAGTCGTTGGACAAGGTACTCAAGGAACAGGACATCAAAGCCTTCGCTGAGCCCGAACTCGAAGTTGTGGACCTAGAGCCGGTTTCTTTTAAAGCCGTAGTTCCTCTCGAGCCGGAAGTCGATTTGGGCGAGATCGATTCCATTCACTTGGAACGAGACCCGGTTGAGGTCTCCGAGGAGCAGGTGGACCACGTGCTCCAAGAGCTTCGATTCGAGGCAGCTCCGTGGGAACCCGTAGAACGGGCAGTTGCATTCGGCGACTTGGTCACCCTAAACGTTAAGGGGAATATCTCCGGCGAGCAGGCCATCGACGATGAAGGCGTGGACTTCATCCCCCAGCAAGACAACCAGATGCCACTCCCTGGATTTTCCATCTACCTCGAAGGGCTAAAAGAAGGCCAGGAAAAAGAATTCACCCTGACCGTTCCCGAAGATTACCCCCAAGAGACGTATGCGGGAAAAGAGTGCCAGTTCCACGTGGAAGTGCTGGCGATCAAGGAGAAGCAACTTCCGGAGTTGGACGACGAGTTCGCCAAGGGCGTCCGCGAGGGTTACGAAAGCCTAGAGGCGTTGACGGAGTACGTACGCCAGCGTTTGACCGAGGAAGGCGAAGCGTCAGCCCAACGCCAGTTGGAGCAGAACAGTCTGGAGGCGTTGAGAAATCAGGCCACCATACAGGCGTCCCAGATCATCTACCAGCGTGAGTTGGAGTCGATGCGCGAAGACCGGGAGCGGGCGCTTCGCAACCAACGCATGGACATGGATACCTACCTGGGTTACTTGGGCCAGACCCAAGACGAGTGGCGAGAGATGATACGCCCCGAGGCGGAACAGCGCCTCAATACCTTCCTGGTGATTCGGAAGCTGGCCGACCAAGAAGGCCTGGAGGTCCAGCCTGAGGAGGTGGAAGAGGAAATAGACCGACTAATCTCCTCGTCGGGCTCCGAGTCGCAGGCGTCGATGCGCATGGCCCTCGATACCGAAAACGCTAAAGACTCTATCCGCTCTTCAATACTAAACCGGAAGGTGATGGCCCGGTTGGTTGAGATCGTTGAAGGGAGCAAGGCTCCCGAATCAGAGCCGACGGACAGCGCAGAGAACGAGGCGCCCGGCGAAGCGAACGACGGCGAAACAAGCGTCAACGAAGTTGAAGGTAGCGCCGACGATGTCGGCGCCGATATCAGCAGCACGGAAGAAGAAGCAGCAGCTAATTAAGGAGCAGGCCCCCATGTTAGACCAGCCGCACGACAGCGGATTATTCGTCCCTCAAAACATCATACCCATGGTGATCGAGACCAGCCCCCGGGGGGAGCGCGCCTTCGACATCTACTCATTGCTGCTCAAGGAGCGGATCGTTTTCTTGGGCACGCCGATCAACGACCAAATCGCCAACCTGATCATCGCCCAACTGCTGTTCTTGGAAAGGGAAGACCCCGACAAGGGGATCAACCTATACATCAGTAGCCCGGGTGGTGTCATCAGCGCCGGACTGGCGGTCTATGACACGATGCAACTGATAAATCCGGAAGTCTCGACTATTTGTCTGGGCATGGCCGCCAGCATGGCTACCGTCTTGCTGTCGGGAGGGGCCAAAGGAAAGCGATACGCTCTACCCAACTCCACCATTCACATGCACCAACCGATGGGCGGGGCCCAAGGCCAGGCTTCCGACATTGAAATTGCCGCCCGTGAGATAATTCGCTTACAAGACAAGATTCGGACGATGTTGTCGGTGAACACCGGGCAGACCTACGACAAGATTGCCAGGGATACCGACCGCGACTATTACCTGACCGCCGAGCAGGCAGTGGAGTATTCGTTGGTGGATGAGATATTGGGTCCGAAGACCAATGGCAGTAAAGATTCCTAAAAACAGGGTGCCGGGGCTGCAGGGTTGGAAAAAGCTGGTTGGCAGAGGCTCGATGAAAGGTAACGGAGAGTGATTGGTGACGAGCAACCGTAGCGGCGGCCCCAGATTGTCCAAATGCTCGTTTTGTGAGAAACCACAACCCCGGTCGAATCTGATGGTGGCCGGGCAGGGGCACGCGGCCGTATGCTTCGACTGCATACGTGTGTTAGGACAGGTGGTGGATGAAGAGGCCCCGGCCCCGCTAAAGCAGCCGGAGCCCGCCAAGCCTCTAGTCCCTCGAGAAATCTATGCCAACCTCGACACCTACGTTGTGGCCCAAGAGCGGGCTAAAAAGATACTGAGTGTCGCCGTTTACAACCACTTCAAACGCATCTGGAACGGGCACCGCCGCTCCGACGTGGAGCTGCAAAAGACCAACATTCTGTTGCTCGGTCCCACTGGGTGCGGCAAGACTCTCTTGGCCGAGACCCTGGCACGAACCCTGGACGTCCCCTTCGCTGTTTGCGACGCCACCTCCCTTACCGAATCAGGTTATGTTGGTGAAGACGTCGAGAACATCCTGCTCCGGCTTATCCAGGCCGCTGACTGGGACGTGGCCAAGGCCGAGAACGGGATTATTTACATAGACGAGTTGGACAAAATAGCCCGCAAGGAAGGGGCCAACCGTTCGATCACGCGAGACGTTTCCGGGGAGGGGGTCCAGCAGGAGCTGCTCAAGATCATAGAAGGGTGTGTTGCCAACGTCCCTCCACAGGGCGGAAGGAAACACCCCCACCAAGAATTCCTACAGATCGATACTCGCAACATCCTGTTTATCTGTGGCGGCGCGTTCGATGGGATGGACGAGGTGGTTTCCAAACGGTTGGCTTCGGGGACTTCTTCATTGGGGTTCTTGGCCGGAGGCCGGGGAGAGCCCGTAGCCGAAGGCAGTTCCATGACCAATGTCACGCCCGAGGACCTGCTGGAGTTCGGGTTCATTCCAGAAATGGTTGGGCGGCTACCCGTTACCGTTGCCTTGGAACCCTTGGACAAGGACGCTCTGGTGCGGGTCCTAACCGAACCCAAGAACGCCATAGTTAAACAGTACCAACAGCTTTTCAGCATGGATGGGGTCGAGCTTGAGTTCACCCCCCAAGCCCTGGAAGCCGCAGCTGAGCGGGCGCTTGATCATCAGACCGGCGCCCGTTGCCTGCGCTACGTCATCGAGGACACGTTAATCGACGTGATGTACGATCTGCCTTCTCTGACCGACGCAGCCCGATGTGTCGTGGACCGCGAAAACATCGAAGGCAATACCCCACCAACACTGCTAACCGCAGCGGGCGAGACGATCGAACTGCCGGTTACACCGGCCAAGAAGTCGGCCTAGCCACTCTCTCCAGCCGCGTCGTCGCCAATCCCGCCAATCGATTCTTCTATCTGCCGGTCCAGGCAGATTCCATACGGTGAGGTTTCGGATAGCGGTTTGCCCCCGGCATCCAAAACGGCGTCCCCACCTATCGACAGGCTGCCCAAACTCAACTGCCTGATAGTTTCAAAAACGAGATACGGTTCCCTCAGGTACTGTTCCTTGCGTATCAACTGAAACAACGGGAACCCCTCCCCCTCGGCGCACTTGATCTGCTCAAGGTCCTCTCCCTCAAGCGCCGACCAATGTCCGTCGAACGCCCCTCCGGTTATCGGCACGGTAACGTAGGAGACCACGGGGCCACGGTCCACTTCTTCGGTGGCCAAGTGCATCATCGCCCCGGTTTGGCTGGCCCGGGTTTCGATCAGGCTCCACACCACCTCCTGCCACGTACCAGTCGGACCGTCGGGCAGTGCCGGATGGAGATTGAGGAGCGGGTAGGCCCGGCACATCTCTCCGCCAACGATCAGCATATAGCCGGCCAAAACGCAGATGTCGGGTTGCCGGTCCGCCAGCAGCTTCATCACCTGGCGGTCATATTCATCCCGGTGGTCCGAGAACCGCCCACCCCGGCTGCGGCGAAACTTGGTGGAGGAATGGGTAATTAGGGGCAGGCCGTAGCCGCCCACCAGCCGGAAGAACTCGTCCGAACCTTCTGCCTCTCCCGGCTCACGGTTGCTGAATACAAACTCGATGGCAGCGTCTGTGCCGGTAGCTTCCAGACGATCTTGCACAAACTTCAGCAGCCCATGCGAGCCCTCCCCTCGGCCGGTGGAAAACCACCCGATTCGCAGCATCCTCAGCCCAACACCTTCCTCAACTTGGCGAACCCAGGCGCCATCATCAACAGCGGGTTCGGCCGCCGACCCGTCCAACGGCCAGCCTGGATGGCTCGAAGCAGACCCTGGGGCGTGCCGTCCAAAACGTCATCCGGGACCTCGGTATAGGTCCGCCCCAACTCCAGGGCGGAGTGAGAATCGCTGCTGGCGACGGTCGCCAGAGAGTGCTCGGAGGCGAAATCGACGCCTTTGGCGTTGTCCACCGGCAGCAAGGTGTGGCCGTTGTACCCTTCCAGAAAATCGACATAGGGCAGGATTTCCAACAACGCCCGGCGTCCCAATGCGGTGGGGCGCAACCGGTCGAAGGGGTGAGGAACACCGACCAGCCCACCCTGGGCTTTGATCCTTTGAACCGTCTCGGTCGGCGACAAACGGGCCGGCACCGCCTCCTCCAGGAAGAGTCCGATGATGTCACCTTCAGATGACTTGATCTCTTCGCCGACGATTACTGGAAAGTCCGCTGCCTCCCTCGCCTCCAATGCCCCTAGAATATTATTGTGGTCGGTGATGGCCAGCAGACCCAGCCCCGAATCGCGGCACCGGTCCAGCACCGACCGCACCGGCGCGGCACTGTCGTGAGAGTATTTGGTGTGAACATGCAGGTCCAGCCGGACCAACCTAATCCTCCGCTTCCAGTTCCTCTTCCAATTCTTCTTCGATCTCTTCTTCCGGGCCAGCCGTCGACACTCCGCCCCGATAGCTATCTTTAAGCTGGGTAATCTTGAGTTCAGCGGTATTCAACAACGTGTTGCAATGATCCACCAGTCTCATCCCCTCCTCGAAACGTGCGGTGGCGTCGGCCAGTGATAGGCCGCCGGCCTCCAACTGCCCCGCCATCTCGGTTAGCTGGCGGAAGGCATCTTCGAATGTCAGGGACTCCAGGTCGGGCGCCGGCTGGTCTTCGGACGCATCCATGGCCTTTGCCTCCATACGGGGCTACAGCAGCCGTGCCATCCCCTGGTCTTGGGTTTCTTTGCCCTTCTTCCGGCCACCCTGGCCTTTCACGTTCCCGTTGACGTGGCCAGCGGCGACCGCTGGGATGGCGCCATCGGTTACGGTTATCTTGAGGGGCGCACCCGGCGCCACTTGAGTTGTGCTGGACAAGACTTCACCCGAGGCAGAAATTTCCACGATCGAAAATCCCCGGTCCAATGTTGCCATGGGATCCAACCCCCGGAGCATCTGGTGGACGCCGTCCACATCCGATCTGCCCTGCAACAAGATCCTGCCGGCGGCGGAAACGGCGACCCGCCCCACGTCGTCAATCCGGCGGCGCCAGGTCTGAATGTCGGGCAAGCCCGACTCCACCTGCTGCTGGGCCCGGCTCACCTCGGTGCGCTGCCGGTCGATTCGGGCGAGCAATCTGCGATGCAGGGCTTCACCAACGCCAGCAAGGGCCTGCCGGAGCACCACTCGGTCCGGTACCGCAATTTCGGCGGCGGCCGACGGAGTGGGAGCGCGCACATCGGCAACGTAGTCGGCAATAGTTTCGTCGGTTTCATGTCCGATGGCGCTGATCAACGGTGTTTTTGTCGCATATATTGCCCGGGCTACGGTTTCCATGTTGAAAGCCCAAAGGTCTTCAAGTGACCCGCCGCCGCGCGCCAATATGATCACGTCGCAGTTGCCGTCCCGGTCCAAGGAGTTCAGCGCCGACACAATGTTGGGCGCCGCCTGTTCTCCTTGCACCACGGTCGGCGCCAGGACTATTTCGGCCAGTGGGTACCGGCGGCTCACGACGTTCAAAATGTCTTGGAATACAGCGCTGGTGGGCGAGGTGACCACGCCGACGACCTGAGGAAACTGGGGCAGGGGGCGTTTCCGTGTAACCTCGAACAGCCCTTCAGCTTCTAGTTGGCGCCTGAGCCGTTCCAATTCCAGCGACAACTCACCCATTCCTTGGGGCATGGCGATGTCAACTAGAAAATCGGTGCTTCCTCTGGGCTCATAGAAAGAAATTCGGCCGTGGGCCGAAATCGACGCGCCTTCCGATAGCAACTCGGACCCCGGTTGGCCCTTAAACATTACGCTGCGGAGAACGGCCTGCCGGTCTTTTAGGCTAAAGTAGGTGTGCCCCGAGGCAGCAACTTGGAGGTTGGACACCTCTCCCAAAACCCACAGATCGTCGAGCCAAGGATCGGTCTCCAGCGAGCGCTTGATGTGTGAGGTTACCTGGCTGACCGAATAAACCGCCACGGTGTCAGCTCACACGCTCGGTGTAGTCGCCGGTCCGTGTATCGATCCTAATGATGGTGCCCGGTGTGATAAACATGGGCACATTGACCCTCAGTCCCGTTTCCAAAGTGGCGGGTTTGTTGCCCCCTTGAGCGGTGTCGCCCCGGAACGACGGCGGTGTCTCGGTCACTGCCAACTCAACGTGGGTGGGCAGTTTGACGTTGATGGCCGCGCCGTTGTAGAAGACTACCTCCACCATCATGTTCTCTTTCAGGTAGTTCAATGAGCCGCCAAGCAGTTCCTTGGTCAAGTCGTACTGGTCGAAGGTCTCTTGGTCCAAGAAGTAGTAGAACTCGCCGTCGGTATACAAATACTGAGTTGGGCGATTGTCCATGTCGGCAACCGAAAACTCGGTATCGTAACGCTGAAAAGTCCGCTCGACCACCGCTCCGCTCAGGAGGTTCTTCATCTTGATTCTTGTGACCGGCGCCCTCTGTTGCATCTTATGGCGCTCATAGTCCATTACTTCCCAGGGTTGACCGTCCAATTCGATGACCAGCCCCCGGCTCAAGTCGCTGAAGTTTATGCTCATTTCCGGGTACCTCCGGGCCCCGCTACCAGCTTTCCGGAGCCGGCGAACGCCCTGTCTAGATGATTAAGATTAATGCTGCGTGGTCAATAGACGAATTTCAACTAGATTTTACCACCTGGTTGGGGCAAGTAGACTGAAAGGCGCGGGGTTTGTTGCTACTTTGGGCTACCCGTCGAAAATCAGGGACGTGTAAGCATTACCCCGACCGTTCCAGGCGAAGAAGGAGCGTCGACTGCCGCCGATGCTGAGGTTTCGTTAGGCCGGCTACTTGGACGCCTTGCTCAACGGAGTCGCGCCGTTCTCCTCGAGGATTACGATATCCTCAATACGCACGCCGCCCCATCCGGAAATATAAATTCCTGGTTCAACGGTGAAGACTGTGTTGAGATCAAGGGAGTCGGTCGACTTGGGACTGACTCTAGGGTTTTCATGGATGGCCAGCCCTACGCCGTGACCCAGGCTATGGCCGAAATTGTCGCCGTAGCCCGCTTCAGAGATTACGTCGCGCGCCAGGCCGTCGCATTCTTCCCCGGTCATTCCTATTTGCACGGTATTTATCGCGGTGAGCTGAGCCCCCAAGACGATGTCATAGATCTTGTGGAACATCTCATCCGGCTCCCCCACGATCACAGTCCGCGTAATGTCGGAGCAGTAGCCGCCAACCTTGGCGCCCATGTCAATGACGATCGGCTCGCCACGTTGGATCGCGCGGTCTGTCGGTTGGTGGTGGGCCATCGCCCCGTTGGGCCCTGCGGCCACGATGGTGTCGAAGCTAATCGCATCCGCGCCGGCGTCGCGCATTGCCATTTCCATGCGCCAAGCAACTTCCCGCTCGGTCATGCCTTCAGAGATAGCCGGACACACGATTTCCATAGCCGCATCGGAAGCGTCGATGGCGCGCTGCAATAGACCCAACTCATCGCCGTCTTTGATGATCCGTTGGTCATCTGTCAGGCCAGCCACCGGAATCAGTGAGACTCCGCTCAGGCCGGACTCTTCCTTGATGGCGTCCCGCAAGCTGTTGAAAGAGGAGACAGTCATATCCTGACTCTCGAAGCCCACCCGCTTCAGGCCCGACTCTTTCAACTGCTCCATCAGCCAGGCCCAGCCGCCGCGCACCTGGAGAACCTGAAACTCGGACGCCTGGTTAGTGGCCTGCTCGGTGTACCGGGAGTCGGTCGCCAAAACCGCCCGGTCCCGGCTGATTAGCAGTTGACCGGCTGACCCGCTAAATCCCGAGAGGTACCGCCGGTTTTCCGGGGCGGACACCAAGATCGCGTCCAACTCCCGGTCCGGCAATCGGGCCACGAAACGCCCCAAGCGTTCTTTCATTCGTTCTTTCATCAGGGGGACTCCTCCTCGACCAAGGCGGCCAGGATTTCCAAGGCCGCAGTATAGCTTCTCCACCCAAAGCCCGCAATTTGGCCGCGGGCGACATCGGACAGGACTGAATGGCTCCGCCAGGATTCCCGGGCGTAGGGATTGCCCAGGTGGACCTCTATAAACGGCAGCTTGAAATCGATCAACGCATCTTTCAAGGAAAGCCCGTAGTGGGTGAGGGCGCCGGGGTTGATGACAATACCCTGCACCTTGCCCCAGTTTTCTTGGATACAGTCCACTAACAGCCCTTCCACGTTCGACTGGAAGAACTCCACCTCGACACCCAGCCCGTCGGCCACCTTCGAGATCTCCTGGTTGACCTCGTCCAGTGTTTTGGTACCGTAGATGCTGGTGTCCCGCTGGCCCAGCATGTTGATGTTGGGCCCATTAATTACCAAAAATTTCGTCATGGGCTATCGTTCCACCCTCACCGGTCCACCTTCGCCGGGACAGCCTCGCCTCCGGCAACCGGCTCCTCCGGCCCTTTTGACGGCGGCGCTGCCGTACGCCCCGTCGGTTCGTCGGCCCGCGGGTGGTGCGACAAATAAGCCGACAAGGCCTCCTGCTTGGTCACGTGGGTATACACCTGGGTGGTCGTGGGGCTGGAGTGCCCCAAGAGTTCTTGGATAACGCGCAGATCGGCGCCGCCTTCCAGCATGTGGGTGGCGAAAGTGTGGCGCAGGGTGTGAGGGTGTACGTTGGCCCTGGTGCCCGCAATGGCGGAATAGCGACGCACCAGCTTTTCCACGCTCCGCCTGGAGAGGCGCTCACCGTAACGGTTCAAAAAGAGTGCCTGCGTTGGCATCGCGGCGAGTTGAGGCCTCGCCTCGGTAAGATACCGTTGTAGCGCCTGCTCGGTAGGCCGCCCGAACAGCACCCAGCGCTCTTTGGAGCCTTTGCCCTGCACCAACGCCGTCCGTTCTGAGAAATTGATGTCTGGGATATTCAACCCTTGTATCTCGGCCAACCGGATTCCGCAGGCATAGAGCATCTCCAGAATCGCCTTGTCGCGAACCCCCAGCGGGGTGGTATCGTCGGGAGATTCCATCAGCCGGTCGACCTCACGGCGGCCAAGGAACGTAGGCAACGTCTTGTTAAGCTTGAGTTTGAAGCTACGGCCGGAGGGCACCGGGGTGGAGCGGAAGAGTCCTTCTTGGACCAAGAACCGGTAGAACGAACGAAGAACTGTTAGTTTGCGTGCCATACTAACCCTGGCATAACCCTGACCGTCACCCTTGGCCTCGGTGGCCAGCCAGGCCAGGTAACCTCGGAGAGTCTGGCGGTCCATGTCGGTGAGACTCAGACGCTCCCGGACCAAGTACTCCCGGAACGATCGCAAATCAGCCAGGTACACCCGTTCCGTGTTTTCGGACAACCCGCGCTGGCCACGCAGATAGAGAGGGTATCGTTCGATGTAATAGTCCAACTGGCCGGGACCGCTGGTCGGATGCCCGGTCGAATTGCCAGACTGTTCCCCAGGCTGTTCCCCTGGTTGTTCCAAGAAAACGCCGGGGCCGGGCCTAGTCGCCAACCGGCGCCAGTTCTTGTGCCCCTTCGTCTGCCTCTTCGCCAGTCCCATCGAGCACCGCCTCTTGCCAACTGCAGGAGGTGCAGGCCGTGTTATCCCGGCCTTGTTGCACCATCATGCCTCCGCACTCGGGACAGGGTGCCGGCAATGGACGCCTGTTGATAATGAAATCGCAGTTGGGGTAGTTGGAACATCCCCAGAAGGGCCGGCCCCGGCCACGGGCCTTGCGCTCGACAACGTCGCCGCTGCACTTGGGACACTTAACCCCGGTCTTGTGGAGGATGGGCTTGGTGTTGCGGCAATCCGGAAAGCCGGTGCAGGCCATGAATCGCCCGAAGCGGCCTGTCTTTATGACCATCGGCTTCTCGCAGAGATCGCAGACCTCGTCGGTTTCCTCCTCCAATCGGACTCTGGGCATCTGTTCGTTGGCATTCTCCAAAGCCTTTTGGAAAGGCTTGTAGAACTCGTCCAGCATCGGTACCCACTCCCGCTCACCACGGGAAACGTCGTCCAACTCCTCTTCCATCTTGGCAGTGAAGTCGGGGTCCATGACATCGGTGAAATACTCGGTAAGCAGGTCCGCAACCGTAATTCCCAACTGCGTGGGAGTTAAACGGTTGCGCTCCCGGTCCACGTAATGGCGGTCCACCAACGTCCCGATGGTAGGAGCATAGGTGCTGGGGCGGCCGATCCCTTTTTCTTCCATAACTTTGATCAGCGTAGCCTCGGTGTACCTCGGCGGCGGCTCGGTGAAGTGCTGGTTGGCCCCCAGCTTGGCACACTCAAGGATGTCGCCGGCGGTTAATACCGGCAGTGTCTTTTTACCGTCTCCGTCTTCGGTGTCATCCTTTCCTTCGAGGTATACAGAGCGAAACCCCCCGAATTTCATGACCGAACCGGTCGCCCGGAAGTTGTACACATTGCCCGATTTTTTACAGGCAGCGTCGATATCGGCGGTAGTGGCTTCAGACACCGCATCGGACATCTGGCTGGCCAACATCCTAGACCAAACGAGGGTATAGAGATTCAGTTGGTCCCGGGACAGGTACGTCTTCAACGAATCCGGGTCCCGCCTGATGGAAGTGGGCCGAATCGCCTCGTGGGCCTCCTGCGCTCCCTTTGACCGTTTGGAGTAGACACGTGGCTTGTCGGGCATGTGATCTTTGCCGTACCGCCCGGTAATGTACTCTCTGACCTCGGCAATGGCGGACTCGGCAACCTGAGTGGAGTCGGTCCTCATGTAGGTAATCAGGCCTACGGGACCGCCGCTGCCCACATCCAAGCCTTCGTAGAGCTGCTGGGCGGTTGACATGGTTCGCTGGGCCGTAAACCGCAATTTGCGGCCGGCTTCCTGTTGCATGGTGCTGGTGGTGAAAGGTGCCGCAGGCCGCTGGCGAACATCGCGTTTGCGGACCTCGGCCACCTGGTAGGCAGCGCCGTCCAGCTCTGCCTCGTACTGACGGGCCTCCTCTTCTGTGGGTATCACGATGCGCCCGCGTTGGCCTTTTACGGAGTGGAGCGCAGCGCCGAACTCGGTCTTGGAGCCATTCTTGCGAAACAGTGTATCGATGGACCAAGACTCAACCGGCACGAAAGCGGCGATCTCCCGCTCTCGGTCAACCACAATTCGTAACGATACCGACTGTACCCGGCCGGCGGAGAGTCCCCGTTGCACCCTGCGCCAAAGCAGGGGACTTATCTGGTAGCCAACCAAACGGTCCAGGATGCGCCTGGCCTGTTGGGCGTTCACCAGTTGCATGTCGATTTCGCGAGGGTGAGTGAAGGCTTCTTCCACCGCCTCCTTGGTGATTTCATGAAAAACCACTCGCTTGGGCGGCGCGGCGCGGTGTTCCCAGTTGGCTGCCTCTTGGAGATGCCATGAGATGGCCTCGCCTTCCCGGTCCGGGTCCGTGGCCAGAAATATGTCCTTAGCGGTGTCCCCGGCCTTCTTCAACTGGCTCAGCAGAGACTTCTTGTCCTGCATGATCACGTAGGACGGCTCGAAGCCTTGCTCGACATCTACGCCGATCTTGCTTTTGGGAAGGTCGCGAAGATGTCCCTGGGACGCGGCCACGACATACTTGGAGCCCAGAATCTGACCGACGGTGCGCGCCTTGGCAGGCGACTCCACAATCACCAGGTTCTTCCCAGCGGCATTTAGGCTCTTGGGGGCCGACGCTTTGGAACCTTTGGCCTTAGTCGTCTTTTTCTTGGCGGTGGATTTTTTAACGGTGGACTTGCTAGGAGCCGGTGATCTAGTTGCCATTTACCGCTCCCACTGCGCCCGACCTAACATAGTGCATACAGCCGACCTGCTTTACCATTCCTTTTAACTCTAATAACGTTAACATGCTATTTACCGAAGTGATTGCCAACCCAGACAGTCGTCCGATTTCGTCGATGTGAACGGGGTGATGGTCTAGGTGGCCAAGAAGAACCGCTTCCTCACTACCATCGTCTCCCCACATTTCACCGGCTCCGAGGACAAATTCGCCCTGTTGCTTCACTGCGGAGAAATCTACTCCATTGATACTCGAAATGTTCAATTCTTCCAGGATATCCGTACACGTAGTTACAAGCTTTGCTCCCTCTTGAATCATTCGGTTGGTAAAACGGCTGGCCGGCGAGAAAATACTGCCGGGGACACAAAATACTTCACGATTTTGTTCCAACGCCTGGTACACGGTCCAGCGCGCGCCACTGCCCTCGGCCGCCTCCACCACCACTGTTCCCAGCGTCATGCCGCTAATCAGCCGGTTTCTTCTAGGAAAACTCCTAGGGTCGGGCTTCACCCCAAGAGATTGTTCGCTGATGACCGCTCCCTGCGTTTGCACTTGTTGGAACAGGCCAGCATGCTCCTTAGGGTATACGGAGTCGAGACCTCCGGCCAAGACCGCGAATGTCCTGCCACCGTTTTCGAGAGCCGTGCGGTGGGCGATTCCATCGATCCCCCTGGCCAACCCGCTAACCACTGTAATACCGTTGGCAGCCAGGTCCCGGCTCAGGGTCGCTGCGGCCTCCCGTCCGTAGGAAGTGGGGTTCCGGGTACCTACAACGGCCACTGCCCGCTCGTCCGAAGGCAGCAACGTTCCTTTATAATAGATGACCGGAGGCGGGTCTGGGATTTGTTTTAGCCTCACTGGATATAATTCACTATTCCAGCTAGCCACCGAAACATCGGCCCTGGCGAGGGCATCCAACTCTTCGTCGGGGGAGGAGTTATTCCTGGCCGCCGCTATCTCTTGAGCCGGCCGGTCTTCTAACCCGGCGGCTTTTAGCTCTGAAATCGTGGCATTCCAGGCGTTTTCCAGTCCACCGAAGAAGTTCTCCAATCTGCGGAACCGTACCGTACCCAGTTGAGGAATTCGGTTGAGGGCCACCCAAAATTTGATATCGTCTTTGATACCATCCATGATTCGGATTCTAGCACAGGCTAAAAGTGCCAAACAACGGCGTTTCGTCCCGGGTCTGTAAGCACTAGCACTAAGCTTAGAATTCATTGACAATGGAAAGAGCCCGATGATATATTCAGCCACATATCACCATGACTCGTTCCGCCGCCATTTTCCGCCTATAACGTGCTCCGGCGAAACAGCCGGGCCCGACCAAGGGACCACCCAACAGTTGCAATGACATCCGCCGTCAAACGTTCACGCCCGCCGCACTGGATTTCCCCTATTGCTAGATTTCACAGAACCGTGGGTTTTCGTGCGAAATTGGCAGGGGTTCCCCTGGCTTCGAATTATTTCCGCCCCAGTTCAGAAGGCTGAGAGGTCTCCTTAACATGCAAATGCGCGATTTTGTCGTTAGATTCGCCGGCGAAGGTGGTCAAGGTGTTGTGACTTCGGCTGAGGGCCTGGCGCAATCTTCGACACAGGTGGGCTACCACGCCCTGACATTTGCTACTTTTCCTTCCCAAATCCTGGGCGGGCCCACGTGGACCCAGGCACGGATCTCCGTCGACCCAGTATTGAGCCCAGGGGACGACGTTGATGTCTTGGTGGCTTTCAACCAAGATGCTTACGACAATCACTACGAGGACGTTCGAGAAGACGGCGTAATCATTTACAACTCCACCGAGTTCGAACTGACGGATGAACCTCGCGGGTTCGGACTGCCCATCGAAGAACTGGCCAAGTCCACAGGCAACAACCGCGCCGCCAACATGGTAATCATGGGCGCGCTGGCCCACCTGGTTAATATGCCCCAGGAGTATCTGGAAGAGTTCGTGGAACAGCGGTTCGCCCGGGGCCGCGCCGGCGACGATGAAGTCATCCGCTCCAACATTCAGGCGCTGGGACTGGGCCGTGAGCATATCGCCAGCAGCGGATTGAGCCTGGGCGACTTGGCCCCGGCACAGAAGCCGGATTATCCCCAATTGATGATAAAGGGCAACGAGGCCCTGTCGTTGGGAGCCATCGCCGGAGGCTTGGACTACTACGTGGGCTATCCGATCTCCCCGGCAACTCCGATTCTGCTGTACATGGAGCGCAACCTGATAGGAAAGGACCGGTTCGCGTACCAAGTGAGTTCCGAGATCGAATCAATCACGTCGATACTTGGCGCCGGCTACGCTGGCAAACGGGCCATGACCGCCACCGCCGGGCCCGGCGTCTCATTGATGAGCGAAGGCTTGGGACTCAGCTGGGTCGCCGAGATTCCATTGGTAGTGGTGGACGTGCAGCGTGGCGGGCCCGCCACCGGACTGCCTACCAAAACCGAGCAGTCCGACCTGATGAGTTGTATGTTCCCCGCCCACGGCGATGTCCGGATTCCGATCATCGCCGCCGGAACGGTAGAAGAATGTTTCTACGGCGCCGTCAAAGCCATCGAGTGGGCGGAGAAGTACCAGGGCCCAGTGATTTTGATGAGCGAAATGGCCCTGGCAGAACGCGCTCAGAACATTCCCAAGCCTGACCTTAGCAAGATCGAACCCGCCCAGCGGTCGGTCTACCATGGCACCAACGGCTACCAGCGCTACGCTGGCAAAGAAATGTCGCCAATGCCCATACCGGGAAAGCCCGGGGCATATGTCGCCAACGGCAGCGAGCACGACGACATGGGTGACACCACACACCTTGGAGAACGCCACATTCAGATGACCGAGCGACGTTTCGGCAAAATCAAGCTGCTGGAAGAAGACGATTACGAGAGGGACGAAACCGACCATCTCATCGCTGTAATGCCCTGGGGCGGCAGCAAGGGGCCAGCCCAAGAGGCCTATCACTCATTGAAGCAACAGGGACTGCCCGTAGGCTGGTACTACACCATGTTCCTGAACCCTCTTCCACCCAAACTGTTGGAAGAATTGAAGCAAAAAGAGTTGGTCATCGTCCCTGAACTTAACTACCAGGGCCAATTCTCGAGTATTCTCCGGTCACTGGGGGTAAAGGCCGAGTCCATTACTCAGTACACCGGTCTTCCCTTCAAAGCCCGGACACTTGTTGACCGGATCACCGAAATGACCAACACGCGGTTGAAGGAGGCTGTGGGGGTATGAGCAAAAAGAATCCAGAGTACGACTTTAAGTGGTGCCCCGGCTGCGGCGATTTCGGCGTGCGGCGCGCGTTGGAGTTGGCGATGATCGACCGTTTGGAAGTAACCGGTCTTCCCATGGAAAATACCGTCGTGGTGGCCGGCATCGGTTGCTCTGGCAACATGGTCCACCTGCTGGAAGGCGACCAGCCCTACGGCATCCACGGCATCCACGGCCGGTCCCTACCCATCGCCTTGGGCGTTAAGATGGCCAGCCCCGCCTTGAACGTTGTCGTGGTCGCTGGCGACGGCGACTTCCTGAGCATTGGCGGCGAACACATCGGCCCCCAAGCCGCAAGAAACCTGAATATATGCGCCGTGATCATGGACAACGGCGTCTACGGACTGACCAAAGGCCAGAGTTCACCCACCACCAAGCTGGGCGTGGTGACTAGTTCGACGCCATTCGGCAAGATTGAAGCCCAGACCAACCCGCTGGAGCTCTATCTGACCCTGGGCGTGTCTTTCATCGCCTCCGGTTTTTCCGGACAGCCGCGGCCCCTGAGCCAACTGATCAAGCAGGGAATGGAGCACTCTGGTTTCTCCATCGTGCACGTCCAATCGCCCTGCACCACCTACAACGACACCTTCGAAGAACTGAAGGGCGATGCCAAGAAGGGCATTGAGCCCACACTTCATGCGGTGCCCGACGATCACGACCCTTCCGACCGTGCCGCCGCGTATGAACTGTTGCAGGAAGGAGGAATCCCGGTCGGCGTTGTTTACCAGGATGCCTCCCGGCCCGCCCTGGACCAAAGGATTGAAGCCATGTGGGACGTAACCAAGTCGAAGTCGGCTGAAGAACTGATGGATGCCTTCCAGTTCTAAGCGTCGGCTCGTAGGCGAACTAATAAAACTCCCCGCTAGTCAGCGGGGAGTTTTATTATTGGTTACATCGTCAATCCGGTAAACGCCCGATTCCGTGCGCCTTGCCTGTCCTTTCCCAGACGCCAAATTACCAAAGGAGAGACCCTCTCCCGGACGGACCCGAACGGCTCAGACTTCCCGGCTCTGGTCCAGGTAGTTTTGCAGGTATTTACGCAGGAGCACCCTGCCCCGGTGCAACCTGGCCTTCAACGAGGAGACCGAGATATTCGAAACCTGGGCCGCCTCTTCGTTGTTCATTCCCTGAACATCACGCAGGACCACGGCCGTCCGCAGGTTTGGCGCCAAGAGCTGCAACCCTTGAATCAAGTGTTCTCGAAGCTCACTGTTTATGGCGAGTTTTTCGGGGCCATCCGCCGGGCTCACCAACATCAAGTCATCGTAACCGGTCTGGGTGAGTACCCGTTTGTTCCGCTCCCGGCGAAGCTTCATCAAAGCCGCGTTGACTGCGATGCGGTAGAGCCAGGTGCTGACCGACGATTCCCCGCGGAAACGATGAAAATTGTTATAGGCGGACATGAACGCGTCCTGAGCGGCGTCCTCCGCGTCGGCGTGATTGCCCAACACCCTGAACGTCAAATTGAAAACGTAGTCCCGGTGCTCCTCAACGATCCGTTCGAATCTCGCCGCAGCGGATTCCATCTCGGATTGCCGGGCCTTTATTTCTGCCTTTTCCGGATGCATCCTTTAAGCCCGCATTGTGCATCTAAGTAAGTGAGATTGTCCACACAACATGGTATTAACGGCCGGGGGATTGGGAATGCGGCTTTAGGAAACCCAACGGTATCCGTCGGCGTGGAGTTGGTGGGTAATTGTTGACGGGTAATTACAGTACGGAGAATGGTTGCCGTATTTCTGTTATCCTTCTAAAATGTTCACAGGGGTGAGCGTAGTGCTACGTCCGATCAAAAAACTATTCCATCGCGGCGAGGTTGACTGCCACGACGTTAGGGAGTTGTCTTCCTCGTACTTGGAAAATGAACTGACCGAGGGCAAACGCTCAGCGGTGCAGGTCCACCTGAGCAAGTGCGGCCCATGTCAGGCATTCGTAGATTCCCTGGCGGCAACCATCGGTATCCTGGCCAAACTGCCGCTGATTACGGCCCCATCGTCCTTCAAGCAGTCGATAATGGCGCGGATCAAGCAGGACGACTAGAGACCGGCTTTTCAACCGCTAATCGCCAAAAGAAATCCCCCGGGCATTGGATTGCCGGGGGATTTTTGTTTACAGCAAATTCCTGGTGGGAACCAGCCGCCGTCAACTGCTGGCGGACGGTTGCTCTTCTTCCAGGGAACGGTATTTGGACGGGCACTTGACCAAAATATTGTCGGCCTGAAATACGTGGTCGGTCCCGATACTACCCTCGAGGATAATCTCCGAATGAGGGTTGAAGAATAGATCGGGTAGAACCCCGGTGTAGCTGGCTTGCAGAACATCACCCGTGGATTCGCCGTCTTTATCGGTTAGCTGAAAATGAGACAAGGTGGACCTTTCGGGACGGTCGAAAGTCCCGTCGACCAGCTTCCCCGATACCCTTACTAACCGGCCGTCCTGTACGTCCGCCTTTTGGTTGAACTCGCTAACGGTCAGGAAGTAGAGGGCGTTGCCAGGAAAAGCAGCGTAGATCATGTAGCCCAACGCCAGTATTACCACCGCTCCCAGAATCAAGAACCGCGTCCGGTTCGAGCGGCCTTCCGGGTTATCGTCCGATGAATCCAAGAATGGTGCGCCCCTATTGTCCAATCCGAAGCTCCCTTTCCCAAAAGCGCCAAAGATGACTCAGCGGCAATGGCTGCGGCCGAACTTAAGCCATCACCGCGATGATAGCATTTGGTAGCTACGCTTGCCAGTCCGAATCGGCCCCACCAACACGGATGTATTACGAGAACTGGAACTATGTTGGATCGTTGCCCGGCCTCCCTGCGCCTTGCATTTGCCAGGGCCGTTAAGTAGAATCCCCACTGTCCACAGCCACCATGCTCATCAATATATCTGCACTTGTTAGTCCCCCCAGGCTTTATGGAACCAGCCTTTTCACCCCCCCGCTCAGCATTGAATCCGATCGCTCCTCCCCGTGCGAATAGTTATCGATCGATTACCGACCCAACCATAACGTGTCCATCGACTACAGGTCGTGCGAATGTCGATGGTGCGAAGCTTGGGAATTCCTTCGAAACTGTGCACACGGCCTCATCTTGACGCCTGAGCGGTCTGACGCAGCAATCTCGGTCCAGGCTTTGGAGAAAAGCTACGGCGAATGGCCGGTGTTGTGGGGGTTGGACCTTGATGTTCCTTGGGGCCAGACCTTGGTCTTGTTCGGGGCCAACGGGACCGGTAAAACCACGCTGCTCCGAATTTTATCCACCCACGTTCGGGCCGACGGCGGCACGGTATTGATCGCGGGCCGCGACCTGCGGAGACAACCCACGGCGGTAAGACGGCGCATCGGCGTGGTGGGACACCGGAGTTTCCTATACGACGACCTCACCTGCCGAGAGAACCTGGTCTATTACGCCCGCCTCTATCGGTTGAACGACCACAAAGCCAGAGTGACAGAGGCGTTGAGCCGTGTGGGTTTAACCGGACGGGCAGACCAGCGGGTCCGGACCCTGTCCAACGGCATGCAAAAGCGGGCGGCCATCGCCCGGGCAATTCTGCACCAACCCGACGTTCTGTTGCTGGACGAACCAGAGGCCGGGTTGGACCGGGAATCGGTGGGCATGCTGGGCACTTTGCTGGAGGAATGGACCGCCGGCGGCCGTTCGGTAGTAATGACCACCCACGATCTGGACCTGGGGCTATCCTGGGGCCAACGCGCTGGGGTGCTACTGGGCGGCAAAGTGACGTTTCCCGAAGAGGACGGGAACGGCAAATGGAGCGACATCCGACGAACGTTGGCGGGCGCCCTAGACGCTAGAGATTCAGGCGAGTCCGGACCGTGACCCAGATTCTTCGTCCGGTGCTGGCGCCCTTGTTGGTAATGGTGTGGAAGGACATTGTCTTGGAACTGCGTTCCAAGGACTTGGTGCTGTCTGTCATCGTTTTCGGCCTGTTGGTCGTCGTGGTATTCAACTTCGCCCTGAACTCCACCCCTCAACGCGCCGTGGAACTGGCGCCGGGCATCCTTTGGGTTGCTTTCGCCTTCGCCGCCACACTAGCCATGAACCGCTCGTTTGTCAGAGAACAGGAACAAGGAGGCTTGGAGGGATTGCTGGTCTCCCCTGTCAGCCGGGACGCGATTTTCTTGGCCAAGGCAATGACCAGTTTCATTTTCATGGTGTTGGTAGAGGCGGCGTTGTTGCCGGCCTACGCCGTGCTGCTGGACTTTTCGGCCCTTTCACTCACCCTGGTTTTCACCATCGTCCTGGCAACGTTGGGGTTCGCCTTAGTGGGCACTCTCTTTTCAGCCATGGCCGCCCAGACCCGTTCGCGGGAAATCATGCTGCCGGTGTTGTTCTTCCCGATAATACTGCCTGTGATCATCGCTGCGGTGGAGGCGTCGACGAGGGCAATAGGCGGTGAAACGTTCGTCGGACTGGGCCGCTGGTTGCCCCTTATAGGAGTGTTCGACGCTCTCTTTCTGGTAATATGTCCCTGGGTTTTTTCATTCGTGGTGGAGGAATAACTTAGCTTGGCGCGAACTGAGGGAGTAGAGGGCTGGCGGGGGCTCCCGCTGGTCCGTTGGACGGGTCTGGTGGACTCTGCGGGACGCCCGAGTCTGCGGACCGTCGTCGCAGCCGTTACCGGCGTTATGATGCTGGTGGACCTTTACCTCATTTTCATGGTTGCGCCCACCGATTCGGTGTTGGGCCATGTCCAGCGGGTGTTCTACTTCCACGTTCCAATCGCAATCATGTCGTTCCTGGCCTTTTTCGTGGTGTTCGTGGCCAGCATCATGTACCTGGTGAAACGGGACCAACGATGGGACAGCCTGGCCTACGCCGCTGCCGAAGTTGGAGTGGTGTTCGTCACCCTGGCGTTGTTGACCGGGGTGATTTGGGCTAGGCCGGTATGGAACACTTGGTGGACCTGGGAACCCCGGCTGACCACCACGATGATTCTTTGGCTGATCTACGTGGCCTATCTGATGATCCGTTCCTACGCACCCAACCGGGCAAAAGGGGCCATCTACGCTGCCGTGGTCGGCATAATCGGCTTCATAGACGTGCCCATCGTCTATTACTCGGTGGTCTGGTGGCGGTCAATCCATCCCTCACCGGTGGTGGGGCCGCTGTCCGCTTCTGATTCACTGGACGGGACTATGTACGCCATCCTGTTGTTCTCATTCGTCACCTTTATACTATTCTTCTCTTACCTGGTGCTAGAAAGAATGGCGCTACGAGACGCGGAAGATGAACTGGGCAAGGTCCGGTTCTCGTTAAGGCGGGCCGGGCGCTAAGCGGCCCTTTCATTCATTGGCCCCGTTGGCCCGTTAAGGAGCTGGCTCGATGCCAACCATATTATTGGATAGCCACCTGCCCTCGTCCAATCTGCCCTATTTATTCGCGGCTTTCGCGGTCTGCTGGGCCGTTTTCTTTGCCTACGTCTTCTTCGTCACCCGGCGCCAGCAGGAGATTCGAAACGAAATCAGCCGGTTGCGCCGCACGGTGGAACGAGAAGAAGGCGGCGACGCGGCGGGCTAGTCCGTCAGCCAAGACACGCTGAGGACGAACGGCGGCCACTCAGCTCGCGATTAATGTAGGCACCCCCTTTCGTGGTGAGCCCTTCGGCAAGCTCAGGACAGGCGGGTCGAACCATCCTGATGCCGGAACGGCCCTTCGAGTCGACGCGCGAGGTTGGTCGTAAGTTGGATGTCCTAAAGGCTGACCATCCTTATGGAGATACCTAGTCCCCAATGGCTAATTGCGCTCCCATGCCGAAGTGATCAACCCTGCAGATCTTATCGCCACCAGCACCGCCAAGCCGTGTTTCAGGTGGAGTTCGACTCTCCCCCGTCCCCACGAATCCCTTGAATTTCGCCAATACGGCGTTGAAGTTAAATAGGTGGCAATTATCTGGACGTAAGACCCTGGTATTGCAGCACCATGCCGAGGAGACAGGCCCAAGCTACCCTTGCCACCCGGAAGTTCTCTGTTTAAAGTATCAATGACCATTGAAACCTTCAGCAAAGCTAACCAGGAAAGTAGCGTGCCTGATTCTCCGAGTTCCAATTCGCAGCCTACGAAGGCAGTGGAGCAGGCGCTCCGGGACAGCGGATCGCTTTTTTTTCAAGCAGCTAGAAAATAAGAGGAGGCCCAATCATGAACCAAGATATCCAAAATCTATTAACGACCTACCAGCGGGGCCTGAACGAAGGTGACGTAGACTTGGTCAGAAGCGTCTATGCCGCCGACGCGATTTTCATCGGCCAGCCTTTCCCCACAGCGACCGGTAGGGAGGAAATCGTAGCGCTCTATGCGGATGTCTTCTCAAAGCTCGACTTCAACGTCAAGTTCGACGTCCAGGATATCGAGTTGAGCGGCGACCTTGGATTCCTTCGTACCCGGCCCCACGGCTCAATCGTACCTAAGGGCCAAGAACCCGAAGGTGGCGAAGGCAACCGCGAAGTCTTTGTGTTAAAGAAGATCGACGGCGAGTGGAAGTTCTACCGCTACATCTTCAACGCCGAGGTCTGACGGCGCAGGGAACTAAGGCCTGGGCCGGCCGTTGAGCCAGTTTTGATCCGGCTATAAGACGACCGGCCCAATGGCCGCCTCTAACGCCGCTGGCCCGTGTTCCAAATGCAGTTCCACTCTGCTCAGTTTTCCCGTCTGGCAGTTCGCCAATGCCTCTATTCAACACCGGCCGGGCAGGCGCAGAACCAATGAAGTTTGCAAATAGTGAACACTCGACTCTCCCCCGTCTCCACCATAACAGGCGCAATTAAGCTGCTTCTATCATCCGGTGTAGCCAGGTGTCGACAGCAAGGAAACGAATGCCAGATGATCGAACGGTTGTCGGTGGCCCGCGCTCAACCCAGGACGAACGGATGGATAGTTTTCCAGTTGGTGGTAAGCCATGCTGAGAACTCAGGAAAAGCTTATCGAGCCACTTCCGGAACGTCTTCTAACGGCTGACCGGGTAGTCCTGGAACTGTTCCCGCAACGCCTTCTTGTCGAACTTCCCCACGCTTGTTTTGGGGATCTCGTCCAAAAACACCACATCGTCGGGAATCCACCATGGGGCGAAGCGGTCCCGGAGGAAATCCAGGACTTCGGCTTTTTGAAGCGTGTCCCGGTGTTCGGCGTTGGGGACCACGCAGGCCAACGGACGTTCCTGCCAGGTCGGGTGAGGCACTGCGATGACGGCGGCCTCCAAAACCCCCGGATGGGCGATGATGGCGGTTTCCAAGTCCACTGACGAAATCCATTCCCCACCGCTCTTGACCATGTCTTTGACCCGGTCGCCGATCTGGATATATCCGTGCTGGTCGATGGATGCGATATCGCCACTGTGGTACCAACCGTCGATAAATGTTTCCTGGCTTCGGGGGTCGTTGTAGTACTCGCCGGCGATCCAGGGACCTCGGAACAAGAGTTCGCCCCGAGACTCGCCGTCCCAGGGTAGGTCATTGCCCTCCTCGTCCACTAACCGGGTCTCCAGTCCCGATACCAACATGCCCTGCTTGCCGGCCAACGCCAGCTTTTCTTCGTCTGGCAGACTGTCGAGAACCCTGGTGCGGCGGTTGTAAGCGACTATTGGTGTGGCTTCGGTCATGCCGTAGGCGTGCACCAAGTCCACACCCAGTTTGTCCTTGTAGGCCTTGATCAGACTCGACGGCACTGCTGACCCCCCGCTGAGCACCTCCCTCAGGCTGGAAAAGTCGAAATCTTGGCCGCTCTTCTCCAGGTGGTCCAAGATGCCTACCCAGATGGTGGGAACACCCAGGGCCAAGGTCACACTCTGGTCTTCGATCAACTGGCAAATTGCCTGCGGGTCGGGTCTCACTCCCGGCAGCACCTGGCTGGCCCCGACCATAGCTGCTGAAAAGGGAACACCCCAACAGTTGGCATGGAACATGGGCACCATGGCCAAGACCACGTCCCGTTCCCTGAATCCCATAGTGTCAGCCTGAGACTGCATCATCGTGTGCAAGACGATTCCGCGGTGACTGTAAGTCACACCTTTGGGCCGTCCGGTGGTCGCTGAAGTGAAACAAAGGCCGGCGGGGGCGTTTTCGTCTAAATCGGCCGGTAGATATTCGTTGGAGGCGCCAGCCAGCAGGTCTTCGTAGTTGAGGGCCGACGGCAACGTGGTGGGAAATTCGCGGCCGTCAGTTATTTGGTCTGTCATTACGACGTAATGCTCCACCGACTCCAACCTGGGCGCCAGGGTCTCTAGAATTGGGACTAGGTCCGGATCGACGAGAATTACTTTGTCGGCCGCGTGGTTGATGATATAGACAATATCTTCCGCCGCCAGGCGGATATTAACGGTGTGGACTACGGCGCCCATTGCCGGAGTGGCAAAGTAGGCTTCCAGATGGCGAAAGGTGTTCCAGCCGAAGGTGGCGACGCGGTCGCCTTCTTTGACCCCCAGGCCTCTGAGAGCGTTGGATAGCCGGGCCACCCGCTGGGTCAGGTCGCGGTAGGTATAGCGATGCAGACCCTCGCCTTCTCGAGTAATTATTTCTTTGTCTGGGAAGAAAGTGTTGGCTCGCTCCAACAGCCTGGGGATCAACAAAGGGTAGTTCATCATGGTGTTAGGGTCTCCAAGCCTGAATTGTCCGGCATTGGCCCGCAATCGGGCTCCAAGAGTAGCTCCCGCCAATCATCCCAAAAACCGGGAATGGTTCCGTTCGTACGGGCAGGGTCTATTCCCACCAAGCGCGACCCGCATATGGAAACCCGACACGCCGCGCAGTCCGGCTTCCTAGTGCAACACACCTGGCCGTGCAACCGCAATATTTCATGAACGTCGACCATCGAGATGGACAGGCCATCAAATTCGCGCCGGTGTTTTTGGTAGAGGCATTTTAATAGTTCCCGCAATTCTCCGGTACTCCCAGCGGGGCGCACCCCATATCCGTGAATTCGGTTCAATACGCGGTGAACATTGGCGTCCAAGGGCAGGGCATCTTCGCCCCAACCATACGCCATAACACACTCGGCTACTTTTTGCCCTACGCCGTGAATTTTCAGCAAATCTTCCGCCGTCCTGGGCACGGCGCCTCGTTCGGCCAAGACCTGCACCAGAGATAAAACGAACGGTACTTGGCCTTGGCGCACAATCGCCTTGACGCTTTCCAGATAACCGTCCTCCTGCCTCGCCAACGCCTGGCTGCCGGGGAAACGGCGAAAAAATCGGCGGCACAAATCGACCAACAGTCCATCCCTGGTCCGGGGACTCAGGCCGAATAGCACCAATACCCGGTAGGGACTGCGTCGTTCCCCGTCTCTCTTCCAGCGGGCCGACTCCCAAACGAATCCACGATACGCTGTTTTAAGTTCCACCAGCATCGTGATGAACCGGGCCGGGTCTATCGAAAAAGCCTTGGTCATCTGCTCCCCGGTGAAGGAGTGGATACCGAATATATACCCAAACCAAGGTGTTTGAGGCCCGGAAGTCTAGTCCACCCTGGGGTTCCGGTCAATGGTTGAGTCCGCATTTTGGCGCCCGCAGGTCCGGTAGCCAACCCCGTCTCAAAGGTTTAGAATTACCCGGTCTCGATTACCCGGTACTTCGAAATGGGTATCCAACACGGTCCTACTGGCCGGATTTCCGGCCGCTGGACCGCGACGCAAACCAGACTCGAACTGGACACCCGCGAACTGGACTAATGAATAGTCTTAGGAGGCACCAATGAGAATCGCCCGATACCTAGCCCACGGACAGATTAGCTACGGCGCCGTCGAGGGGGACTCGGTCCAACAGTTGAGCGCCAGCCCCTTCGAGAACTTTACCGTCACCGACCACACTCACAAAATCTCCGAGGTACAGTTGCTGGCCCCCTGCGTGCCTCCCAAGATACTGGCCATCGGACTCAATTACTCCAGCCACCTACACGACCGTCCGGCTCCCACCGAGCCAATGGTTTTCTACAAGACTCCCGTGTCGGTGATCGGTCCCGGCGACACAATTATTCGCCCAAAGGGCACCGAGAAGCTAGACGCCGAAGGCGAATTGGTCATAGTGATTAAAGACAAGTGCCGCAACGTTTCCAAAGCCGACGCAATGAATCACGTCCTTGGTTACACCTGCGGCAACGATGTTAGCGCGCGGGACTGGCAACGGGACGACCGCAACTGGTGGCGGGCCAAGTCTACCGACACTTTCTCACCAGCGGGGCCATACATCCAGACGGAAATGGACCCCCACAACGTGCGCTTGACAGTCCGTATCAACGGCAAAGAGGTCCAAGGCGAAAGCACGACCTATCTCATATTCGATATCCCCACCATCATCGAATACACGTCGCAGTTCGTAACTCTGGAACCCGGCGATATGATCTACACCGGCACTCCGGGAGAGCCTGGCGAAATGAAGGATGGGGACGTCTGCGAGATCGAGATTGAAGGGATCGGGGTCCTGAGCAACCCGGTCAAACTGGAGAGCTAGGGTCGCACACCGTTCGCGGTGAGCTTGTCGAACCAAATTTAGTAGTGAGAAAAGAGACGCGGGGGCCTACTCCGCGTCTCTTTTCATTCCCGCCAATGCCAGTAGACGCTTTAGGAGTGGTCGACCCTTCGCAGGGTGTATGCGTCAGACGCCATAATCGCTGGAATTTCTGGAGCGAGTGAACGGAAATCATCGGTGACCGCCGAGATCAACCGGCCGCTGAGTTCCCGGCTGGCGTCACCGGCCAAGAACACCGCCAACTCGGCGCAGTCGTCGATCGGCGCGCCGCCTCCCGAGGTTACCCGGAGGCCGGTTTCGTGTATCGCAGTGGCCCCAACTTCACCGGCGGCCACAGTCATTTCATCCCACATCCGGGTGTGAACCGAGCCGGGACCCAACGCGTTAACCGTGATCTCGTAGTCCTTTAACTCTACGGCTAACACCTCGGTCAAACGGACCACCGCCACCTTGCTGGAACAGTAGGCCGACATGTTGGCCCAAGCACTGATGGCCCCCGCCCCGGCTAGGTTGATAATTTTCCCGCCGCCCTGGCGTATCATTGCCGGTATCACCGCCCGGCAACAAAGAAACGTTCCATTCAAATTGACGTTAATGGTTTCCAGCCAGCTTGCAACGTCGTTACCTTGGATAGGTCCCAAAGGCCCGGCGATTCCGGCGTTGTTCACCAGAATATCTACACTTGGATGGCTTTCCAGTGCGCTCCGGACCAACCGGTCAACCTGGTCCGGGTCGGTGACATCGGTGGGGACGATCAAGGGTGACTGGCCTAGCTTGTCCACCTGGGCCGCCGTATCCTCGAGTTCGGAAATCTTGCGGGCCGCCAAAACGAGCCTGGCTCCCTCTCTGGCATAGGCCAGTGCAATCGCTTGGCCAATGCCCCGCCCGGCGCCGGTGATTATGGCAACCCTGTTCTCCAATTCCATCAGAACGTCCCCCTTCGACAATCAGCGACCGTTGGAATTCACTACCGCCACGGGTAGCGCAGCGAAGCTTTGGCCAAGGCCGGGGGCCAGACCACGACCTTGCGGCCCTCCCGCCACTGGACGAGCAGCGTCGAGCGCCCAATCTGCCGTCCGGTGTCCGGGTCTATCTTGAATCGTCCGTAGAAGGTTGAAAAGTCCAGCGAAGCCGCCGCTTGGCGTAATGCGGCGTCATCGATTGCGCCAACTTCTTGCAGACACCGCTGAGGCACGACCCCGGCGGCGTAGGCTTGGGCCGCCGGATAATCGACAGCTGCCTCTGAAGCCCGTCGTAGCGATTCCGAAACTTGGGCGCCGGTGGGCCCGAAACCCGCAACGTATCCGGCATCCAGCTCCCATTGGCTCGGTCCGATGAGTCCTTCTGCACGGCGTCCCAAGTGCTGCCCGAACAGTTGAACGCCGGCAGCGACCACCGCCACCGCTCCCAATGTCACTTGCGAATCGGCCAATTGTCTGGCGAATCCCAGATCGTTTTGAACCCCGCCGACCGCTACCAGAATGTCAGGCTTGGCCTCGTTAACCGCTGCCAGTACCTGAGAGAAGTCCTTCAATAGCGGGTCGAACTGAAGCGAAACGCCGGTTTGGAATCCCAGTTCGACCGCCCGTTTTTCAACACCGGAGCGAATCTCCTTGGGAAACTCGCCCCGCGAGGCTCTAACAGTTGCCAGCGAATTAGCCTCAGGATATACGCTCCACACAGCGTCTAATAATCCGTCCAGGTAGTGAATGGCCGGCGTGAGGATCCCGACAATGTAACGGTAGCCTAGCTCGTAGACGCTGGCGGATGCGCCGCCTTGGTTCCACAAGAGTTTGCCGTAAGACTCCGCAACCTCTGCCGCCGCCAATGTAAGTACCGAAGAATAGGGACCGGCCAAAAGTTCTACCCGGTCCTGAACGATAAGCCGTCGGGTAGCTGCGCGTACGGCCTCGCGGGTGCTGGCGTCGTCGTAGTACACCAACTCTACCGGCCTAGGTTTGTCGCGGCCGACGCTGACTCCACCGCCGTCGTTCACGTCGTTAACCCACGCCTGTAGTCCCACCAGTGCCTGCCTTCCCTGCACCTGAAACTGCCCAGTCAGCGACACAGGGATGCCTATTCTTATCGGCGTCGACGAAGGCATTGGAAGCTGTTTTACAGACCTTTACTTGCCAACCGTCATTCCGGCGGAGGCCGGAATCCAGGGCGGCTTCGAAATTTACCTTGCAGCGGACAGCCGAACCGGTATCTTGGAGAAGGACTCACAGTCCGGCAGTCTCTTCAAGAAGCGCGTTACTGGCTTCCGGCTTCCGCCGGAATGACCCGGAATAACAATGAGGAGTTGTGTGTCCCTACACCTTCGGTCGAAAGAGTCCGAATGAACTGGTGTAGCCGTGTAGGAACGTGGTGCCGCTAACCGGGCCGATTTCACCGTTGCAGAAGAAACCGCCCAACGGAACCGAACCCAATTTGCCCTGGAAAATCTCGGTATCGTGGTTAGGGCGGCCGTAGAGGTATTGGCCCCGGCCCAAGCAGGAAAAGAGCAGCGCCCCCGGTACCTCGTTCTCCCGGTTTTCGGCGGCGTACCGGTCCAGTACCACATGCAGGTCTTGGGCCGATGTTTCCGCGTCCCGTAGGTGGAACTGTACTAACTGGCCTTCTTTCAGCAACTCGCCGATGGCCAGGCTACCGGTCTTCTGGTCCATGCCCACCACGTTGCGAATCAGGAAATCACCTTGTACCGGAGCGTCCAGCAACTCGTCCATTACCACGCCCAGGAAAAGGGAGTGGCTCATGAGTTGCCGGTCTCGCTCGGGCAGCGCCTGATACATCCCTTGTAACACTTCCAAGGGAGGCTTGCCGTCAAGTTCCACCAACAAGTTCCGGTCGCTGGAAGTAATCCGCATCGGTGAACCGATCGGGCGGCAGCCTTGGGCCACCACCGTGTCAACCATAACATTGCCGGACAGCACCAGGCAGATAGCCCCGCTGTTGTATATGTTGCCTTCGAGAAATAGTGCGTTGCCGCCTTGTTGGTTAGCGCCGCTGGCCAGTCCGCCGATCTTCGATGCCGCGGAATAGGCGAAGTCCAAGCCCATGATCAGGTTTTGCACCGGAAAGGAGAACGGGTCGGCCAGGATCACGAATTGAGGGTCATCCACGCGGGTTACGCCCAGCAATTCTTCCCACTTGTCAGGCCCGGCGTCCAGGTCCGGTAGTTGGTGCTCCTGCAAATGGAACCCTTTAATTTCAACGTCTGGAAGAGTGGCCGCGGTTATCGAGAGGCCAGGACGCTGTTCAACCTCCAGCCCATTACCAATAACGCCCCCGCCGGAGCAGCCAAATGTATGACGTGCCCCCAACAGGTCGTCCATTACAGAAACGACGCGGTCATAATCACCCTGGTAGTGGGGTGAAACGAAGGCGACCGCCAAGTCGGGTGTGTCGCCCAGATCGGCCTTGATGCTGGCGGCGCACTCCGCAATTGCGTCGTCCAGGCTGATTTGCTCCGAAATGGCTGATGCCCATTGCATTGCAAGTACCTCCACTGTGCCGGTCGTCCAAGAGTCGCGTTTCTGACTTTGGCACAAGTATAACAATGGCCAATTGGATTTGCGACGCCGCCCCAGTTGCGTTCGGGAGCAATAGAATATGTGTCCCGCAAGTTTGCTAGTTCGCGGCGACGGCCTCGGCGAATTCCGCGGATTGCAACAACGCGCTGGCGACTCTCACCGCGCTGCCCAATAGTTCCGGCTCGATGAAGTCCAACGTGTTGTCGGCGGGCGTGTGTATTCGGGAAAAATCGCTGGAGAAGAACATCAGCACCGGCACCCCAGCCTCGGCGAAAGGGGCGTGGTCGCTGGAGCCACCTCGGATTCCCGGGCTCACCTGAACGTCAACCCCAACGGAGTCCCCGAAATCCAACGCCAGATCGGTAAATTCTTGGTTGCCCAGAATTCCCAGTCTTGGGCCGGTGCCTACAGCGTCGAAATTCAACATCGCCTTCGTCCGCCGCAACTCGGCCTGAGTCAGCGATTCGATGTAGTGCCGGCTGCCCAGTAGTCCCAGTTCCTCGGACCCGAAGGCGACGATTTTGAGATCGAACGGTAGCGATTTACCGGCCAGAGCTTCGGCCAGCGACAGAACGATCGCCGTTCCGGAGCCGTTGTCGTTGGCTCCCGCGACCTCCGCTACGGTATCGTAATGGGCCCCCAGCACAACCACGCCATCGCCGGGCCCATCCAATTCAACAACAACGTTGCGGGACGGGAATTCATCCAACTGGGCCGCCACCGAAGCGACGACAGCCCCGGCCTCCAACATCGCCTCAATGCGTTCACCGTCCGCTCGGGAGATCGCTAACACCGGAATATCGGCCCGGAGGGATAGCGTTCCCCGAAAGTTGCCGGACTGGTTGTTGTAGATGACCGCGCCCACGGCGCCGGCGTCGAAAACGTGGGCTACCTTGTCTTGAAACGGTATGGTTCCTCGCCGCACCAACGCAATCTTTCCGGTTAGATGTACGGCAGTCAGGTCCTCGGTCCTGGCCAGTCCCACCGGCGCCAGCGGTCCCGAAGCCGACCCGATTCCGGTCAAGCTCAGTGGGATGGAATCGAATTCTTCCGCGACCGGCGACTCGATGGCAACGCCTGAGTTCTCGGTGGATACACGTTCTATGGTGAACGGCTGCAACTCCACCAAATAACCGAGCTCTTCGTACCGCGCTACCAAGTATTGGGCCGCACTGAGCTCTTCCCCGGTAGCGCTTTCCCGAGGGCCCAGCTCCCGCAGCAGGGTCTCCAACGCCGCGAACGTTTGATCCGCCGCCTCGGCCAGATTGTTTAACGCTTGGCTGCCGGAGTCAGCTTGGTCTGCTTGGAGTGTCGGTTGGGCGGCCTCCTGAGGCGCGGCCGTCGTGGGAGTTTCTGACGCCGCGCCCACCGTGGCAGCGGCCGAAGAGCAGGCGGCGACGGCCATCGTGATCGCAGCCACGGCGAAGGCCAGCCAGAGTTTGGCTCGACGGGCCTTGTGGCTGCTGAATTTTTCGTTAGTCATTCGGCTTCGACCGGAGTCTGCCTGTTCCGCTGATCACGTTGTGTTGCTCATGTTCCGTCCCTATTAATACGCAGCGGCGATGGATTGGGTTCCAACGACGCTCGGTTGCCCCGGCCCATTCGAATAAAACTGGGAAGTTCCCGTATATTACGTATTTTCGACTACAATGGATGGCTGTGTCTGCCGACGTGTCAGTCAAGACTCTCTAAGTATCAGACTTCGCCACAGGTACCTTATTGGTTTTTTGCACGACTAGATGAAGACCGGCAGGTTAGCCGGTCTCGTTCCAGATTGGGTGTTCGGCTACTCGGTGGTAATCCTGATAATCGGGATGTTCGTCCTCCTGATTACAGGGTTCGTCGAATTGACGCACAGCCTGACCATACCCTCCATGAAGGACGACCTGGGTATCTCGAATACCCAGGCTGGACTGCTTCTTACCGTCCTTGGGTCAATTAGGATGGGCTCATGTCTCGTCGCCGGGAATCTGGCCGCCCGGTTGGAAAGCCGCTACCTGGTCGGAATCGGCACCGTTGGCACCGGCCTCTCCATGTTGCTCTTGGGCTATTCCCCAAACTATGCTGTCGCGCTGGCCAGTATGGCCCTCATGGGCCTTGGTTTCGGGTTCGCGATGATCCCCATGATAGGGCTAATTGCTCCCTGGTTTGAAATGCAGAGCCGGGGAACGGTTGCCGGACTTTTCAGCGCTGGGGGAAGCCTCGCCTTCGTCGTCTCTGGTCTGGTCGTACCCCAATTGGTAGACGGTAATCCGGAATCCGGCTGGCGCCACACTTGGTTCATATTCGGGACCCTGGCACTAGTTGTCGGGGCCTTCGCAATCTTACTTCTGAAGGACCGTCCTAGAGACACGGAAGCAGATGTTGCGCGGGTGATGGTGGCAGGGAACCCAGGGCCCCAAGAAGCCCGCGGCGGTTGGCCGTTGGAGGTCTACAAAAACCCCTACGTGTGGTTGCTGACCTTGATGGCGTTCTGTTCGGGGGCCGGTGGCAACGTCTTTAACACCTTTTTCGGAGAATTCTTGGAGGACAAAGGAGAGAGCCTGGCCACAGCGGGCCAGCTGTTATTGCTCATCGGAATTCTGGCGGGGATCAGTAGCGTCGTTTGGGGTAGGTTGTCAGACCGAATGGGCCGCGGCCCCGCCTTCGGGATCAGCTTCGGAATCCAGGGCCTCGGGTTCATATTGCTGTGGTTCAGCCCGGCCTTGGCGGGGTTCATTCTCGCCTCTACCCTGCTGGGGCTAACATTACGAGCTGCGTTCACCCTCTGCGCGGCCGGCTCTGGAGACCGCGTGCCGGTCCGGTTTGCCGCTGCCGCTTTCGGCTTAATTTCCATTGGCGCCAACCTTGGGTCAATAGTTTCTCCACCCTTGGCAGGAGCGATCGCGGACGTTGCGGGCATCGGATGGGTATTTGCAGTGGCGTTGGGAGCGTCTCTGATTGGGGTGGCTTTTTCCACCCTGGTGAGAACCCCCACGCCTCAATTAACAGCCGCCGCAATCGATCCCCCGAACAACCCTGCGAGCAATCCTCCGAAAACCTAGTCGCCGAAGGCATCAATTTTGGAGGAAGTGAGGCGGCAGGCACTGTAGCCGCCAAATGACCCTGGTCGGTTCGACAAATATCGGCGCAGAACGTTCCGCTGCCGCACAAGCCCACAGAACGAGCATCCGTGCGACCTTGACACCCGTTGGAGCGCTACCTAGACTTTCCAAGTCTACCCCTGTTTCCATTCCAACGAATCCCACCAACGAATCCCACCGACGAATCCGGCCAACGAATCCGCTAACCGGTCTTCTTGCTAATTCGCACCGGTTCTCAGCCACTAATGTGGTAGTTTATTGCTCGGCGATCTAGTCAACTTCTACAACAACGGCTGCCGTGTTACGGTGACCGCTCCGGGAACGATTAGGGCCCTTGGCGGAAAAAGATGATGAACCTGCTCCGAGGGGTGGCCGGGCGGCGTTTGCGAAGTTCGATTCTGATCCTTCTGATTCCCGGCCTTTCGTTAAAGCGATGGCTGGCTATCGGCGGGATTGGCGTAATCGCGATCGCGGTCGGGGCAATTTTCGCCCTCAAGGTCTCGACGGGCCCCACGTTCATCTCATTCCTTGAAACCGCCAGCCTACGGGGAGAATCTCCGTACCTCCGGGGCGGCGTTTTCATTGGTATCGGAATTATCGGCGCTTTCATCGCGACGCTCGGCCTGCTGCGGTCCCTCCAGAAAGCCAGGCTGAGGACTCGGCATTGGAACCTGCTGGACTCTCTCTACGTGGAGCGTGTTTTGGGGTCCGGCCCAAAGGTCGCTTTGATTGGTGGCGGCAGCGGGATGCCCAGCCTGTTGCGGGGCATGAAACACTACACCTCCAACATCACTGCCATCGTAACAATGGCGGATGACGGCGGCAGTTCGGGGCGCCTTCGCGACGAACTAGGTATCCAGCCACCCGGGGATATACGGAACTGCCTGGTGGCTTTGGCCGACTCTGAAGACGTAATGCGACAGCTAATGGACTACCGCTTCTCGTCCAACGGGGAGTTAGATGGACACAGCTTCGGCAATATGCTCATCGCGGCACTAGCCGGCATCGGCGGCGACTTCTCCAGAGGCGTAGAGGTTGCGGGCGAACTACTGGCCATACGCGGAAGAGTCGTCCCGTCCACCGCCACCGACGTCACCCTGGTGGCCACCACTGCCTCTGGGGAAACCCGGATCGGCGAAACCCAGGTGGCCTTGGCAACCGACGGCCTGCTGTCACTAACGCTGGAGCCGACCGACCCCAGCCCCCATCCCGAGGCAATCGCCGCCATAAAAGAAGCCGACCTCATCGTTTTCGGACCAGGTAGCCTGTTTACCAGCATCGTGCCCAACCTGCTAATTAGTGAAATTGCCAGGGCCGTCTCGGAATCAACCGCGTTCAAAATCTACGTCTGTAACGTCGCCGAGGAACCTAAACAGACAGAGGGGTTCTCGGTAAAAGACCACTTGAATATCGTACGGCACTACGGTGGAGCCCGATCGGTCCATGTAGTTGTAGCCAATAACAATATTCCAGAAGGCCCCACCCCTGCGGGTCTTGCCTTCATCAAGCCTGACTCAACTTGGGACGATGAAGCCCTGCTTGCCGAGGCCGACGTGATAGACGACGTAAGTACAGCCCGTCACGACTCGGAGAAACTTATCGCCGTCATAGCGGAGACCTACCGGAGGTACAGGGGTAGGCGGAAGAAGATGCCACGGATGCGGTTGGATATCGCGCCGCGGAGGAACTCTATGGGTGCTGACGAAACAAGCGACGCCGCCAATGGAGTGCACGAGGAAGTCGGTGCCGGCCACTGATAAAAACGAGGGCCTAGATCAAATCGATGGGTCTTAGGCCGCAGAATAACACGGAAAGGCGTTACGAAGGGGCTCCTGGGTTTAGGTGGCTGCGCTGATTAATCGAGGCAGACGGGGCGGCGAATCGCGGATCCGATCCGGTTTTTCCAGCGGAGAACAAGTCGAAAACCCCATCCAGCGGCGACCAGCGGAATATACACAGGAATGAGAACCAATATCATCGCCATCAGGAAGATTAGAGGCCCTCGGGCCACGGCGGTTCGCCTGGATGTCTGCACCAAAACCATGTGGCGATTTTTCCACGGGATGTCCCATTGGGACAGACCCTTTGGTACCACTTTTGGTGGCCCAACAGGGCCGAACTGATGGACTGTAGGGATAGTGGCCGTGGTCCGACCGCTGTTGTCGAACCCTTCCTCTTCTGATTGTCTGCTAAGTTTAAATCGCGGCAGTTCAGCCGGCTGTCGGCGACAAAAGAGGATAATTAGCGCTGACGCTGCTTATTTCATGGTCCCAAAGGAAATTGCGCCGTTCCATACGCCCAAGCTAACATCTAGATTACCGAATATCGAATCGCCTGCGATCACCAGGTGCTGTAATCAGGTTTTGAATAGGCCAACCGGAAGGTAACGACGGTAACGAGGGTAACGAGCTGGAAACTGCTACAACGCTCCCAGTTATTACCAGCGGCGCCGATCGACTCGTGGTATGGATTGACCGGGTCATCGAGGCCTCGTGGCTGCTAACAATTGCGGCAGTTCCCCTAATCGCTCTCGGGCAAACCCAAGGCGAATGGTCTTCGGTAATCGGCTCATACGAGCTTCCCAAGATCGTGCTCCTCCGAACTATGGTGGCCCTGATGGCCTCCCTCGTTCTCATCAAATGGGGATTGGGGGCCAGATTCTCCTTCGGTGACAAAGCCGCCAACGCTGGCCCGCCTTCGGCTGGAAGGCTAGAAAAACTCCGGGCATTGGCAAGCGCCGCGCCGACGAACTGGCTGATCCTCGCGGTCGTTGCCTATCTCGGATCAGTCATTCTCAGCACGGTGCTTTCTGCGGCGCCGGCAGTCAGTTGGTGGGGTGATGTTCCCGGGCAAGATAGCAACGGGGCGTATACGATTATCGCCTCTGTCTTGCTCTTTGGGGTCGTAGCAACCCACCTGAGAACCCCGGCTCAAGTTTGGCGTTTGATCGGGGCAATTATCACTACTGGTGTCCTGGTAGCCGGATACGCCATCGCCCAAAGATACGGCTTCGATTTCCTTAACATGTTGGAAGGGCCGCCCGGCACGACGCGTGTCTCCGCCACCTTTGGCAACCCGGTCTTCGCCGCGTCGTTAATGCTGATGACCGTGTTGACCACGCTGGCTACGGGAGTCATCGGTACCAGTGAGGCGCTTAAAACCCGAAGTTCTTGGTGGCGGCTAAGCCCTTGGGTCGTGCTCGTAAGCATTCAGCTCATCGGATTGACCTTCACGCTAAGTCGTGGCGCCTGGGCGGCAACCGGATTCGGCGCGGCGGTATTCTTGGTTGCGGTGGCGTTGTTTGTGGGCTGGCGGCCCCTGGTCCGGGGTGTACTGACGCTAGCTTTGGCGGTCGCGGTTGCCGCCGCCACCGTATCGTGGGCTGCCCCTCCCGGGGACATCGACTCCACTCAGGATTCACCCGCCGCAGATGTTTCCGTAGCCGGAGCGGCTTCCCAAAGGCTGTTCCTTGTGGGTGCGGAAGCGAGTTCTGGCGGGCTGTCTGGCAGAATCGACATTTGGCAGAACTCCTGGAACATTATCATCGGCAACCCATCCGTAGACATCGATGACTTGGACCTCGGCGCCGTTCGGCGTTTCATTGGATACGGACCCGACCTTTTTAGGACCACCTACTTGCTGGAGAGCCCTCCTACCGGCCACAGTTTTCTCCCTCAAGAGGCCGCACACGCCCACAACTATTTCATCCATCAGGCCGTGGAACTGGGACTAATAGGGTTTTTGGCCTCCCTTTCGATCTTCGGCGCTGTATTCGTAATTGGCGCGCGCGAGCTATTCTCCGGAAAGGGACGGTATAGCCAAGCGTATCTTTTGTTGATTTCGGGCCTTGTGGCTGTTTTCGCCGCCCGCTTCGTAGAGCAGCTGTTCGGTATTGGCCGAGTGTCCGATTTGACCATGTTTTGGGTATTGCTGGCCCTAGTCGCCGCGTCTCCGCTGGTGATGCGACGTTTGGGACCTGGGGCGGAGGCAACTGCCGGCCGCGCAAAGACTGCCTCTCTAAGCACAGCGGTTGGGACCGCAGCGGCGTGGTGGGGCCGGATCAAGGCAGGGGTCGTTATAGTATTTGTAGCCGGACTCGCCATTCTTACATGGGACAAATCCATAGACTACTTCCGGGCCGGGCTGCTGGCCGATGACGCGGCCACCCACTTCAGGAGCGGCAACTTGGTGGCCTCCGAGTCGTCGTTGAACCAAGCCATCGAATTGGCGCCGGACGTGTCGTCCTACCGGAACCAAAAAAACGTTCTTTACCGGTCCGTTCTGAGCGATTCTAGCCTCCAGGGGCCGGCTGGCTGCGGACTGAGAGAGGACCCCGAATTTGAATCGTGCGTGGCTGGAAAATACTACTCCAACAGCTTGGATTGGGTCGAACGGCGGCCGCTGCAATACCGTTCCAGGTTGGAACTCGCCGAGGCGGCGAAGAAGCTAGGGTTGGTTGCAGCGGACCCGGCGCTACTGGACCAGGCGACCCAACAATATCTCCGGGCGGTCAAACTCATTCCCAGCAGCCAGGAATTGTGGAAAGGGGTAGCAACCGTTTTCTTGGAGTTGAGCCGGCCAGAAGAGGCGTTGATGCCAATTGAGAGAGTGTTGGCGATTCTCGGGGAGAACGCGTTGTCGTATGAAGCCTACCTATTACGCTCCGCCGCGTATCGCGACCTAGGCCGGTTGGACGAAGCGGTCGCCGCAGTTGACGATGCAATTCGTGTCAGGCCTGAATATGCGGTGTCCTATTTCGAGCGGGGGGTTCTTTATCAAAGCTCCGGAGATCTAACCCGGGCGATGGCGGACTTCAATGAATCGGTCCGGTTGGGCGAGACCTTCCCCGACGCCTTTTTCGCCCGTGGCTCCGCCTTCTACGGTACGGGCGAATATCTCTTGGCCATTGAAGATTTGAATGAAGCCGTCCGGCTGGACCCGAACCATGCGTCCGCGTTCAACAACCGTGGGCTCGCCTATGCCAGGCTGGGATTTCTAGAAGCCGCCGTTCAAGATTTCACTCAGGCGATCATTCTGGACCGTGAGTTCGCGCTGGCCTTCAACAATCGCGGATTCACTTACCGCGACTTGGGCCAACTGGCAAACGCCATGGATGACCTGACCGTGGCCATCGGCCTGGACCCCGACTTGGCGATGGCCCGTTACAATCGGGCCATTACTTTCGCCCTTCTGGACAGGAACGAGGAAGCGCAGGCCGACGCTTCCAAGGCAATTGAGCTGGGCATCGCACCGGCAGCCGTATTGGGCGCCATCCAAGCGGTTCAGGGAGACCGCTAGACTTGGCGGCGAAGCGACCCGGCCCCGAACGAACATTTCAAGGCCCTGTGATAAACTTGGCGAAAATTGCCCGAAACACTGTAAGACCTCAGC
The DNA here is from genome assembly GCA_965247605.1 of Dehalococcoidia bacterium. Taxonomy (GTDB): domain Bacteria; phylum Chloroflexota; class Dehalococcoidia; order Lucifugimonadales; family UBA3495; genus VXOI01. Next base: position 821,699 of record CBDFHM010000012.1, read on the forward strand.
CATGCAGTCTCATCCATTGATTGAACGACCCGTCCCTGCGGCATCTCCCACCGCCTCCGATTATTCGCAGGAGCGCCCCAGTCCGGCTTTAGCCGTCCGGGGCCTCAACAAACGCTACAAAAACGGAACACAAGCCAATATCAATATCGATCTGACCGCAAACGCGGGAGAGATCCTCGGGATATTGGGGCCCAACGGTGCCGGCAAGACCACATTGGTCCGCCAAATCACCACTGAGCTACTCCCCACGGACGGTGATGTTTTCGTTCTCGGGCATAACGTCGTCACCGAGCCCCTGACGGTGAAGGGCCTGTTGGGGGTCATGCCCCAGGAAGCTACCCTATTTGATTATCTCTCCGTCCGGCAGCACCTCCGCATATTCGCCAAGCTCAGGGGCCTCACCAGTAAGGCCGCCGCCCGCCGGGCCGACGAATTGGTGGACGAACTGGACCTGACCGAATACCGCGACGTGTCCATCGTTAACCTCTCCGGCGGGTTGAGGCGCCGGGTGCTCGTGGCTATCGCGGTGATCGCCGACCCTCCGGTTATGGTTCTTGATGAGCCTACCACGGCGCTGGACCCGCAATCCCGCCGCAACCTGTGGTCGATACTTCGGCAGTACCGGGACCAAGGCTCCTTGGTCTTGCTCACAACCCACAGCATGGAGGAGGCCGAAGCCCTTTGCGACCGGGTGGGGATTATCAACCGAGGACGATTGATGGCATTGGACTCCGTGGAAAATCTGCGTGCGGAACACGGTTTTGAATACAAGATTACTTGTGTTCCCGACGGGCCCGCGGCGGCGCCCATCACACTCTATGGTTCTGACAGCCAGAGCCTGATCGCCAAGGTACGCGAGCAAGGAATTCAGCAGTTCTCGGTGGCCCGCACGAGTTTGGAGGACGTTTATCTGGCACTGATCGGTGAATTGGAAGGCGTCGATGACCAGCCGGGCTGAAGTTGGGCCTGTCGGCCAGGCTAATCTCGCAGTGGCCGGAGGGTGGGTCAAATTCTTCCGGGACGCCGGGTCTGTCTTGGAGATGAAACTGATCTTCTTGCTGCGGGGTTGGTACTGGTACTTGATCCGACCCTTGGTATTTCCTCTGGGAGTACTCTTTTGGCTGCGAGTCATGGTGCCGGACGATCCTGAGGTCAACCAACGAGTTATGGCCGGCGCCATCGTTTTCGGCGTCTCCCTTTCGACCGCCAACATGATGGCCCAACAGATCATCCAAGACCGGTTCTTGGGCCGGCTCAAATTGTTGATCACGATGCCCGTATCCAAAGCGGCCTACGCTTTTGGTGTTCTGGCGTTTTCCGCTTTGCAGGCTACTCCCATCGTCGTTGTGCTGCTGGCGTTTTCTTCCGTGGTGGGGGTAGACTTGTCGCTGACCTGGGAGTTCTTCCCCTTGATTTTAGCCACGCTCCTTGGTATTTCCGGGATCGCGCTTCTTATTGGCAGCTATGCCCCATCGGTCGAGATTGGCGGCATAATGTCCAATCTCTTCGGCGTCGTATTGGTGATGGTATCGCCGGTATTCTTCACCATGGACCAAGCGCCTCTGGTCCTGAAGATTGTCGGCTGGGTTTCGCCAATGCGGTACGCCGCCGACGGCATCATGATGTCCATATCGGGAGAGAGCGGCATTTGGCTGGAGTTGGGAGTGATGGTTGGAGTCGCAGCGTTGAGCATGAGCCTGGGCCTCTGGAAACTGCGCTGGAGGGAGGAGTGAGCCGGTCATTTCGGGTCCCCTTCCAACATTTTGGAACAAATCGATTGCACGGTCAGAACTTTATCCGCAGCGGCCGGTGTAATATTATTCGTGGCGCCGGACGGATGCCTGAGTTGGCCGGTTTAACGGCCCTGGTTGTCTTTGGCAGAGGGGCGCCGCAACCCATGAATGTGGAGGAACCATCAGGAAGCGTCTGAGTGTTTCGGTTGTAGGCTTGGGCAAATTAGGCTGCCCGTTGGCCGCCTGTTTCGGCGCCAAGGGCTATCGGGTAATCGGGGTGGACCTTGATGAGCGGGCTGTCGACTGCGTGAACCGCAGTCTTCCTCCGACGTTTGAGCCGGGGCTCGACGAGTTGTTGCTGAAAGCTCAGCACCACCTGAGTGCCACACGGGATTGCGCCGAGGCCGTGGCGGAGACGGATGTTACGTTTATTGTCGTCCCGACCCCCAGCGGGCCGGACGGCACCTTTACCAACAAATACGTTTTGGATGCCTGCGAAGGGATCGCCAAAGGGCTGGCCGCCAAGAATTCCTATCACTTGGTTGTAATTGTCAGCACAGTTATGCCCGGCAGCACCGGCGGAGAGATACAGCGTCAACTCGAGGACCGTAGCGGGAAGAAATGCGGCCCAGACTTTGGCCTGTGCTACGGGCCGACTTTCGTTGCCTTAGGCAGCGTTATTCAGAATTTTCTGTATCCCGACTATTTATTGATCGGAGAGGCGGACTCCAGGTCTGGGGACGTTCTAGAGAAGCTGTACAACGGCTTCTGCGAAAACAACCCGCCCACCGCCAGGATGAATTTCATAAACGCCGAGCTAACAAAGTTGGCCAACAACACTTTCGTTTCCACCAAAATCACTTTTGGCAACATGCTCGCCCAAATTTGCGAACATTTGCCGGAAGCCGACGTCGATGTCGTGACGTCGGCTTTGGGGCTGGATAGCCGAATCGGTGAAAAGTACCTTAGGGGCGGTTTCGGCTACGGCGGGCCCTGTTTGGCCCGTGACAACGTTGCCCTTACCGTAATGGCCGATGAAATCGGCGCTCACGCCCGGCTTGCGGAAGCTACTGATGAGGCCAACCGTCAAGAGGTGGTCCGCTTGATCGACCTCATTCGGTCAAGAAGAGCCGAACTGGGCGTTGTCGGAGTTCTGGGCCTGTCCTACAAACCGGAGACCGACGTTATAGAGGACTCTCAGGGAATGCTCTTGGCCCAGGCCTTGGCCGGGGGCGGCGCTCAAGTTGTCGCCTACGACCCGGCAGCAATGGATCACGCCCGCCGCATCTTTGAAAATTCAGTCGAATTGGCCGAATCGGCCGAAGATTGCGTTCGGCGGTCGGACGTGGTGGTCATCGCCACGCCGTGGCAGGAATTCCGGCGCATCAACCCAGAGTGGTTTGCCTCCCCAGGCGACAAATTGCTTATCGATTGCTGGCGGATTCTGGAATCTTCTCAATTCAGGGCCGTGGCCGAATATGTAGGGTTGGGCCTGGGGCCTACCGCTCGTACCTCCGTAAGTGCAGCAGTACAACATTAAAGCTCTAATCACCCGTTAGCGGGTTACCTGGAGTGTGCCAGGGCCAGACCCCCCATGTTGACGATCTTTTCTATCCCCAAAGCATTTAATGGGCCTATAGGCACCATTCAGCGCAACGCAATAAAAAGCTGGACCCTTCTCCGTCCCGAATGCGAAGTGATCCTGATGGGGGACGATGAGGGTACGGGTGAAGCTGCCGCGGACCTGGGTGTCAAGAACATTCCGGGTGTCAACAGGAACGAATTCGGCACCCCGTTGTTGGATCATGCCTACCAGTTGGCCCAAGATGAAGCAACCAACCCCCTTCTCTGTTATGTCAACGCCGACATCATCCTGATGCGCGACTTTCTGGAATCGGTTGAAACGGTGAGAAAGAAGACGGACTGGTTCCTGATGACTGCCCGGCGCTGGAATTTGGATGTAGAGGAAAAACTCGATTTCGGCGTGGGTTGGGAAGACCGGCTAATGGGGGAGGTCTCCAACAAAGGTGAGTTGGGTCACCACGCCGAGATAGACTTCTGGGTTTACCCCAAGGGCCTGCTAAGCGGCATTCCCCCGCTGGCGGTCGGCCGCATGGCCTTCGAATGTTGGTGCCTGTACAAAACCAGGGAGATGAAGGCGGACCTGATAGACGCCACCGGCAAAGTGATCAGCGTGCATCAGAACCACGATTACTCCCACCATCCCGAAGGCAGGTTTGGCATCGGGACGAGCATTGAAGCCCAGCGAAATAGAGAGTTGGTCGGCGGTAAGTCCTATTTCTTCACCGTCCGAGACAGAACCCACGTTCTTACGCCCAGAGGGATGCGGCGCTCCCGCGATGGCTGGTGGGCGTGGCGGTCCCTTCGCGCCGCCCCTGTTTTGGGGGGTTCCAGGCCATTACTACCCAGGCTGGCGAGCCGTTCGCTAAACGGTTTTATCGACCTCATTCGCGACACCTCAATAAGATTGAGGGACGGGATTGTATCGCGGCGAAGCGCATGAAGCCTGACCGCGCGGTGGCAAATGGACTGGGTATCGATCAGGTGATTAGAGACGTCCAAAGTACTTACCCGTTCCCTGAAATCATCGATGAAGCCGCGGACGCCATTCTAAGCCTAGCCACGGTCGTCTGTGACTTGGTGCCAAAAGGTAGCCGACTGCTGGACATTGGCTGTGGGGCCATGGACAAGACCATTGTTCTCCAAAACCTGGGATACGAATGCTTCGGCTGCGATGATTTCCTAGACCCCTGGCATAGCAACGCCGAAAATCTAGACCCGGTGTTGGCCTACGCCAGACAGTCAGGCGTCCAAGTCCACGTACAGGATGCTCATTACACGACACCGTGGGAATTGGAGTCCTTCGACGCTGTCACATTGGTGAACGTGATTGAACACCTAACAGAGAGCCCCCGGGAGATCCTGAACTTCGCCGGTAGCTATCTGAACGCGGGGGGAGTGATCCTGGTCGCAATGCCCAACTCCGTTAACCTGCGGAAGCGGCTTTCGGTTGTGAGGGGCCGCACCAACTACACTCCGGTCCAGGGATTTTACGAGAGTTCTGGCCCCTGGCGTGGCCACGTCAGGGAGTTCACGGTCGAAGAAACGAGCCAGATTGTGAAGTGGACCGGCTTCGACGTCGTTTACCAGGGCACCTTTCATGGAATGGCCAGGGCTCGGCTGCCAAATCCCCTGCTCCGTGGAGCGTTTAGGGGGCTATGCGCGTTGTGGCCAAATTTTAGGGATAGTGTGTTGGTGGCCGCCACGAAACCAGCGGGTTGGAAACCAAGAGAGCCAGACCAGGAATCGATGCAAAAATCCTTAACCGCATCTTGGGTGGGGGACGGAGCCTAGGCGCCCATACCACGTTCGGCCCTATGATTCCGGCTCTCGTCGACGGTCCAGTAGCGTCGTGCGGCTGATTTTCTCGACCGGCCCAAGTTCCACCCGAACACTGTTTGCCAAATCCCGTTCATGTAGTGGCTTGACACAGCTTTTTACGCTCACTAAACTAAGTTTCGATGCGTTCAGAACATGAACAACACGATCCGCTCCAGTCTACCAACTACCGGGAGTTGCAGATGCTCTCGGAGGTGGAAGAGACTCCCGACGTTACTCAGCGCCAACTGTCGATCCGGTTGGGAATCGCCCTTGGACTGACCAACCTAATGCTGCGGAACCTGGTCCAGAAGGGCTACGTAAGGGTCAATCAAGCCACCTGGAAGAAACGCCTTTACACCCTAACTCCTGACGGGTTTTCACGTCGCCTGAACTTGTTGCTGCGATACGTCACCCGGGTACTCGACCACTATCAAACCGTGCGTGAGACCCTGAGGCAGCAGCTGGAACCACTGGCGTTAACCGAGGAGTCTCGAATAGCCATATGCGGCACGGGCGAATTTGCCGAGATAGTTTACCTGGGACTCAAAGAGCTTGGGATCGAAGAAATCGATGTGTTTGACGGTTCCGCTACAAACGGTCGGCGGTTTCTGGGCATACCCGTTCAAAAACTGACCGAATTAAGGAGCCACCAGTACGACCAAGTAGTAGTCGCTTCCTTGGTAGAATGGGAGAAACCTGCTGCTCTGCTACAGGCTCAGGGGGTCTCCTCCGATCAACTGGTGGTGTTCTTTGCTGATGGGCGGACTCGGAGAGGATAGGGATGGGAACTGCGTGGTATGTGGCTAAGACGGAGCCGCGGGCCGAGTTTTTAGCTGCCGCTGAGTTGGGACGGGACGGGTTCGAAGTATTATTCCCCAGGCTAAAGGCGGTTAACCCCCGCCCCGGCCACCCCGAAACACCATTATTCCCTGGCTACCTCTTCATCAGGTGGGACCCTGCCGAGAGCGGTTGGCCCACCTTTCGTGGCATTCATCGCGTCATCGGTTGGGTGAGCTATGGGGACGAAGTGCCCAGCATTCCAGACGATGCCATAGATGACCTTATGGAACGGTTGGAGACCGTTAACAGCCGCGGCGGGTTAATTCGAAGATTCCTCCCCGGCGAAACGGTTCGCGTCGCTTCCGGAAAGATCGAAGGCCTAGCACAGGTCTTGGAAGAGGCCAAGCATCCCCAATCCCGGACCAAAGTGCTGCTTAGTTTCATGGGAAGACTGGTGCAAGCACAGATCCCTTGGTCGGACCTCCATCCGGTTGACGAAGATACGCCCACCGCCTTGGTCCGGCCTCCGCGCCGGAGCCGAGGCCGGGGCCGCCCGATCCGCGGCTTTGGGTCCAGGGCCTTGACCACGGTCTAGGCGCCCGGGCCGCCCACATAACCACCCTTGCCGTAGCCACTGCTCCGAGGGTGTGACCAATAGTGTGTTTCAAGCCGTCCGCTTTGGACGGCATGGCGGAGCATTCCCTTGGAAATTCGGCGCCTTCCCAGCTCTATCTAACGTCGGGGTGAACGTGTCTGCCACTGTCGCTATTCCCGCCAGATTGAAATCGACCAGGTTCCCTCGCAAGGTGCTGGCGGACCTTTGTGGGAAACCGATGCTCTGGCACGTGTTCCAGGGGGTTTCACAGGCCTCAACTATCAGTGAAGTCGTAGTCTTAACCGACAGCGCCGAAGTGTTCGAAGAAGCCTCATCTTGGGGCGCGAGAACGCTGATGACGTCCGAAGACTGTCCATCCGGCACCGACCGCATCGCTTCAGCGCTGGACCAACTGGAAGGGGACGTAATCGTCAACGTACAGGGCGACGAACCACTGATCAGTGGAAGCGTGGTCGATCAGCTAGTAGAGGCTCACGAACACACACACGGCCAGGCGGATGTCGCCACGCCGGTCTACCGAATAACTACTACCGAGGAGCTGGCCAGCCCCAATGTGGTCAAGGTGGTCCGGGCTGCCGACGGGTCGGTGCTGTATTTCTCCCGCAGTTCGATTCCCCATGTTCGAGATTTTCAGCAGGACGATTGGCTAGCGCATTCACGGTTCTGGGGACATGCCGGTCTGTACGCCTACACCAGGGACGTTTTGAAGGAATTTCCTCGATTGCCGGAAGGCAAGCTAGAGCGCGTAGAAAAATTGGAACAACTGCGATTGCTGGAGGCCGGCAAACGGTTCTTGGCCGTAGAAATCGAATACCGGCCAAGGGCGGTCGACGTTCCTTCCGACTTGGATGAAGTCCGGCGGATCTTGGAGCGAAGCGGCCAGGGGACAGCCAACCTTTGACCCAATCAAGGTCCGGCCAAACTGAAAGGCGATAAATCGATGGCAAGCAACACCAGTCACCCGTGGGACAACGCCTTTGCGCCCTTCGGTCCATTGGAGCATCCGGTCAGTGTGGGGCCATATCAAATCGGCGATGGCTCGTTTACGCTGATCGCCGGGCCCTGCGCCATCGAGTCCGAGTCCCTGTGCCTTTCGGTCGCCGAGCAATTGGCGGCAATTTGTGGAGACTTGGGCATCTCCTACGTCTTCAAATCGTCATTCGATAAGGCCAACAGAACCTCAGCCAAGTCGTTTCGAGGCCACGGTCTGGACAACGGGCTTAAGGTACTCAAGAAAGTAAAGGAACAGATCGGGGTGCCCGTGTTAACCGACGTTCACGAAACCGGTCAAGTCGAGGCAGTGGCGGAGGTGGTGGAAATATTGCAGATTCCAGCCTTCTTATGCCGACAAACCGATCTGCTGATGGCCTGCGGGGAATTGGGGCAGGCAGTAAACATCAAGAAGGGTCAGTTCTTGGCCGCCGAGGATATGCAGTACGCCGCCGAAAAGGTGGCCGAAGGCGGCACCAAGAATATCCTACTCACGGAACGGGGCGCACTGTTCGGCTACCGCGACTTGGTCGTGGACCTCCGAAACCTGGTAATCATGAGGTCTTTAGGGTTTCCGGTGGTGTTCGACGCTACCCACAGCGTGCAACAAATGGGTGCCGCCAGCGGGACCACCGGCGGCCGGCCGGGCTTCATCCCGGCCCAAGTCCGCGGGGCGGCGGCTGTCGGTATCGATGCACTTTTCGTCGAGACCCACCCGGACCCAGACCACGCCCTGTCTGACGGGTCCACAATGGTCCCGCTGGCCAAAATGCGGTCACTCTTGGAAATGGCCCTAGCCTTCCATAACACGCACCAGACCAATTTTTCGTGAGCGAGGGCAACAGGCCGCTGGTAAACCAGGAAAGCGCCGTCAATGTCCGCTTGTTGTTGTTGGACGTAGACGGTGTATTGACCGACGGTGGGATTATCCTCATCGGCAACGACCAGGAAGCCAAACGGTTCAACGTACAAGATGGAATGGGCGTGACCGTTGCCCGAGCCGCCGGCCTCACGACTGGGATAATCACATCCAGGATTTCCGCAGTAGTGGAGCGGCGAGCCGCTGAACTGAAGATCGACGAGGTAGTCCAAGGAGCGCGGCGTAAGACCGAAGCATTGGACGCCCTACTCGCCAAGTACGGAATCGAGGACTCTCAGGTGGCCTACATCGGCGACGACATTCAAGACATTCCTGTAATGGAACGTGTGGGGTTTCCCATAGCAGTGGCCAACGCGGTAGAGACGGTCAAAGAATGTAGTGTTTACGTTACCAAAGCCGCCGGTGGGCACGGAGCGGTCCGGGAGGCCGTGGAATGGCTTCTGGACCTTCGGGGCGACAAACAGGAGGCCTACCGTAGTGCGACCGCGTAAACAGCAAATGCGAAGTACTGTGAAGAACGAAGGAACTAGATGCGCGTTCTCGTAACCGGCGGAGCGGGTTATCTGGGCTCGGTGTTGTGTGAGCACTTGTTGGACGAGGGCCATCAGGTAACGGCCGTAGACAACGTGATGTACCAGCAAAACAGCTTGTTCCACCTCTGTTCCGACAAACGGTTCCAGTTTGTTACCGGCGACGTTCGAGACGAAGGCGTGATGTCCCGGCTGGTAAAGAACGCAGATGTTGTGATTCCCCTGGCGGCCGTGGTTGGCGCTCCGGCATGCGACCGGGATCCCTGGCTGGCCCGGTCGGTGAATTTCGAAGCGGTGGCACTGGTCAACCGCTTGCGCAGTTCCAACCAATTGGTGGTCTACCCCAACACTAACAGCGGGTACGGCACGCAACCAGGTGGCGAGATGTGTACCGAGGACACACCACTCTCTCCCATTTCAATCTATGGCCAAACCAAGGGTGAAGCGGAGATGCTCCTTCTGGACTCTCCCAACACCATCACTCTTCGCCTGGCTACAGTCTTCGGCACCTCCCCAAGGATGCGGCTCGATCTGCTGGTGAACCACTTCGTATACGAGGCGGTTACCAGCCGGTATTTGGTGGTGTTTGAGAAGGACTTTAAGCGAAACTACATTCACATCCGGGACGTGGCCGATTGCTTCATTCATGCAATCGACAATTCCGACCGAATGGTGGGGCGGCCTTACAACGCTGGCCTAGACAACGCCAACCTGTCCAAAGAAGAACTGGCGCTCAAGATAAAAGAATACGTACCCGAGTTCTACATCCATTTCTCCGAGATTGGCAGCGACCCCGACAAACGCGACTATATCGTCTCCAATCAAAGGCTTCGGGAAGCGGGATTCGAGGCGGACCGATCCCTTGATCAAGGGATCGAAGAATTACTGAAGGGATACCGGATGTTCGGTCGTTCGCCCATGAAGAACGTTTAATGGCGGGACAATTCATGGCCTCGAATGGGGGCAATTGTTCCGGCAAGAAGAGGTTCGTGGTATTGGACCGGGACGGCACCATTATTGAAGAGCACAACCACCTGTCCGATCTAGAAAAGGTGGAATTACTCCCTGAAACTCCGGCAGGCCTCCGCCGCATGATGTCGATGGGACTTGGTCTGGCGGTAGCGACCAATCAGTCGGGAATCGGCAGGGGATATTTCGATTTGGACCTGCTGAGCCAAATCCACGACAAGGTGCGAACATTGCTGGCAGAGGAGAAGGTCCAGTTGGACGGCATTTATTTTTGCCCACACACTCCGGACCAGAGTTGCGCTTGCCGCAAACCCGGCCCCGGCATGGTGGAGGCTGCGGCACGCGACCACGGTTTCGATCCCAAATGCTCGTTCGTCATTGGCGATAGGGAGACCGATATCGAGTTGGGCAACAATATCGGGGCCACCACCTTCCTAGTCACCACCGGCTACGGAGCCCATGTTCTTAGCGCCGGACTCGCTTCACCGGACTATGTCGTCAGCGGGTTGGCGGAAGCCGCTTCGGTCATCGAAAGCCTTCTAATTTCTCACCGGCCGGTCTAGGGAACGATGGGACAAACCGACCAACATGAACAGGTGCAACGCTACCTTCTTGCAAGCGCTGAAACCAAGCGTCAAGTGTCGGAGAAGTGCGTAAACACAATCTTAGACGCCGCCGACCTGATCAGCGAAACGTTTCGGTCCGGTGGTAAGGTGCTGTTGTGCGGCAACGGTGGCAGCGCCGCAGACTGCCAACATATGGCCACCGAGTTCGTCAGCCGCTTGACCAAGGATTTTGAACGGCCGGGCCTGCCAGCAATCGCACTAACCACCGACACTTCGTTCCTAACAGCCTATTCCAACGACGTCGATTTCGATGGTGTGTTTGAGCGACAGGTGCGGGCGTTGGGCCAGCCTGGAGACTTGCTGATCGGAATCAGCACCAGTGGCGACTCCACCAACGTGGTCCGAGCCGTCGAGGCTGCGGAGTCAGGAGGCATGCGAACCGTGGTTCTCTCTGGGGAAAGCGGGCGCCTCGCACAATTGGCCAATGTCGCGGTCGCTGTCCCCAGCGACGATACCCAACACATCCAAGAAGCCCATTTGGCGATTGAGCACATATTGTGCCACCTGGTCGAGCGCGCGGTTTTCAGCGTCGCGACCGCTAAAGAGAAGCCGACACAATGATAATTAGCAGAACACCGTTCCGTATCTCGTTCTTCGGAGGAGGCACGGACTATCCCGCCTGGTATCGCGAAAACGGTGGCGAGGTGCTTGGCACCGCCATCGATAAGTATTGTTATATCACTTGCCGTTACCTCCCCCCGTTCTTCGAACACCGGTACCGGATCGTCTACTCGAAGATCGAGAACTGTAATCGTCTCGATGAAATAGAACATCCGGCGGCGAAGGCGATTATCAACCACCTGAGTATGGACCGCGGCGTTGAGGTCCATCACGACGGAGACCTGCCGGCCCGTAGCGGTATGGGCACCAGTTCCGCGTTCACGGTTGGACTCTTACACGCCCTCCATGCCCTAAATGGCCGAATCTGTAGCAAGAAGCAGTTGGCGACGGAGAGCATTCACATCGAACAACAAGTCCTCCGGGAAACCGTGGGTTCGCAAGACCAAGTCTTGGCTGCCCACGGCGGATTCAATCACGTCAAGTTTGAGAAGGGCGGTCAATTCTCGGTAGCCCCCATAACGATTTCACCGGACCGCATCGCGGACTTGAACGACCACCTGATGTTGTTCTATACAGGGATTCGGCGTACCGCCTCTGATGTCGCGAAGACCTACGTGAATGACATCGGCAGCCGGGAACGGCAAATGCGATCGTTGATGGAGAATGTTTCAGACGGCATCTCCATCCTGCAAGGGCGAGATGACCTCAGCCGGTTCGGCCTACTGTTGGACGAAGCCTGGAAAGCCAAAAGCAGTCTGGGCGCTGGGATTACCAACCCGGAGATCAATGACATCTACGAAACGGCCAAATCGAGCGGGGCCATAGGCGGGAAACTTTTAGGAGCGGGCGGCGGCGGTTTCATGGTTCTGTTTGCGCCACCGTTTAGCCAACCGAAAATCCAAGAGAATTTAAACCACCTATTGCACGTGCCGTTCAAGTTCGAACCTTCTGGCAGCCAAATAATTTTCTTGGACCACGAAGAAGACTATTCCAATGCCGAACAGGACCGGGCTAATCAACCGGTCTTAGCATTCCGGGAATCGGTCTGACGCATCGCCCGTAGCATGAATTTCGACTCCAGGATATATGTTGCCGGAGCCAGCACCCTAATCGGGTCAGCGATCGCTCGCCAGTTGGACCAACAGGGCTACGGAAACGTACTCACAGGTCCAGGCGACGACAGACGGATGGTCGATTCGGCTGCGGTGGACGCTCTTTTTGCTGATAGTTGCCCGGAATATGTCTTCTTAGCGGCCGGGGATTCCGGCGGCATCATTGCTAACACCAAATATCCCGCGCAACTGATGCTGGATAACCTTTTGGTGGAATGCAACGTGATCGACGCCGCTCATCGTCACCGTGTGGCGAAGCTGTTGTACCTCGCCAGTTCCTGCGTTTACCCCAGGGAGTGTCCGCAGCCCGTGGTCGAAGAGGCCCTGCTCACCGGTCCGCTGGAACCGACGAACGAGGCCTACGCTGTAGCGAAGATCGCAGGGATCAAGTTATGTCAAAGCTACAACAACCAATTCGGGTCCAACTTCGTTACCGCCGTCCCGGCAAATGCCTTCGGACCAGACGATGATTTCAGCGAGGAAGATTCACACGTAATACCCGGGTTGATCGGCAGGATGCACAACGCAAAAGCTCTTGGAGACGAGTCGGTCATTATCTGGGGAAGCGGAACCGCCCGGCGCGATTTTATCTTTGCCGACGACCTGGCAGACGCCTGCATTTTCGTTATGAACCATTACGACCAATCCCAGCCGGTCAACATCGGTAGCGGTACCGATATCTCCATAGGCGAGCTGGCGAGTCTGATTAAAGATGTCGTGGGCTACACCGGATTGCTGTGCCACGACACGACCCGCCCCGACGGAATGCCAAGAAAGAGCCTGGATTCAAGCAAATTGGCCGGCATCGGGTGGCGCCCCGCAACGATGTTACGAGATGGAATCGCAGCAACGTACCAATGGTTTTCCGAAAACCAAATGCGCGAGTCTCCGGTCCGTGCACAGTAACTTGTACCGGTCATTGTACCGGATCAGGCGGGTGGAAGAGGAGATCGCCAGAATATATCCGTCGAACAAAATCAAAAGCCCGGTCCATCTTTCATTGGGGCAGGAAGCCGTGTCTGTTGGTGTCTGCGAAGCGCTGGACAAGGGTGATACCGTCTTCGGCTCTTATAGAAGCCACGCCATGTACCTTGCAATGGGCGGGGACCTTAATCAAATGATGGCTGAGCTATACGGGAAAGCCACCGGCAACGCCAAGGGTAAAGGCGGATCGATGCACCTCGTGGATCTGCCGAATGGAATAATGGGAACGTCAGCCGTTGTGGGCACTACTATCCCTCAGGCAGTTGGGTTCGCCTATTCGGTAAAATTTCAGCGCAAGAATTCGGTTGTCGTAAGCTTCTTCGGTGACGGGGCTACCGACGAAGGGGTGTTCTACGAGAGTCTCAATTTTGCGGCCCTCAAAGAGTTGCCGATTCTCTTCGTCTGTGAAAACAATCAATACGCGATTCACACCCATCAATTAAAACGCCAGAAGATTGCCAACATCCACGAAAGGGCCCGCACACTCGGCATGCCATCTGAATTGATTGAAGACGACGTCATCAAAATTTACGAGCGAATCAGTGCCGCAACAGGCGCAATCAGGCGAGGCGAGCCAGGACCGTTTTTCTTCGAATGTATGACCTACCGTTGGAAGGAGCATGTGGGCCCTAACGACGATTTCACCTTGGGCTACCGGACATTAGAAGAAGCTGAACCGTGGTTATTGAACGATCAGGTGAAACGGATAGCGGAAATGGTCGGAAAGGAACAGAGGGAGTTGATAGAACAACAAATAAACCAGGAAATCCAGAAGGCAATAACTTTCGCTGAGGACAGCCCTTGGCCGGACCATTCGGAATTATATGCCCACGTTTTCAAGGAAAGCTGACCGTGGAACGTTCTATTTCTTACGTGGAAGCTATTAGAGAGGCTACAGACCAAGAGATGGCGCGGGACGACTCCGTAATCGTTTTCGGACTCGATGTGGATGATCCTAAAGCTATCCAGGGCACCACGCGAGGACTTGTCGTTAAATACGGATCAGAGCGCGTATTCGGAACGCCTCTTTCGGAAGACGGCATGACCGGCGTCGCCATCGGGATGTCTCTTGGTGGGCTGCGACCGATTCACGTTCACATCCGGATGGATTTTTTGATGCTGGCGATGAACCAGTTGATCAACATCGCCGCCAAGAGCAGCTATATGTCCGGGGGACAAATGAACGTGCCCATGGTTGTTAGAGGAATGATTGGCAAGAGTTGGGGCCAAGGCGCCCAGCATTCCCAAAGCCTTTACTCATTCTTCATGCATGTGCCTGGAATAAAGGTGGTGGCGCCCACCAACCCCCATGACGCGAAAGGCTGTTTGGTGAACGCGATACGCGATGATAATCCTGTAATTTATGTCGAGCATCGACTATCGCACTTTCATCATGGCCCGGTTCCGGAAGCTCTATATGAGGTCGCACCCGGTCAAGCCCGGGTCGCGGTCGAAGGTGACGATGTCACCCTAATCGGCATTTCGTACATGCAAACGGAGTGTCTTCGAGCCCAACGCTATTTGGAGTCGGTCGGCGTACACGCAGAGGTGATTGACCCTATTTGGCTCAGTCCGTTGGATGGCGAGACAATCGTGAACTCAGTCCGCAAGACAGGGCGCTTAGTGGTTGTAGACAATGACTGGACCGCCTGCGGAGCTGGAGCGGAAATTGTCTCTTTGGTTACGGAAGCGATACCGCATGTGGAGAATCTCAAGGTCCGGCGGATGGGGTTCGCGCCAGTAACGTGTCCGCCTACCCCCAACCTCGAAGAGCTCTTCTACCCGAACGGCCGTACCATCGCTGCAGCCGCGTTCAGCCTGGTGGATGGAAACACCAACGGGTGGTTACCCGAGGAATTACCAGACCTCCGAGAGATCGAATTCAAGGGGCCTTTCTAATCATGGCGCTCCAGCGGCAGCCTCAAACCCCACAACAAATATCTGCAAAAAACTTTGACTGGCCCCTGATGAAGGGGAACTTCCAGCAGTCTGACCTTGATTCGTTGATTGAGTTTCTCCGGCAAGACGATCCCCGGTTGACGCAAGCCAGCCAGGTTAAAGCGTTCGAATCGGAATGGTCCGATTGGCTCGGAGTCCGCCACAGCGTATTTGTGAACTCCGGGTCTTCCGCCAACTTGATAACTATGTCCGCGCTTCGTCGGGCCTACGGGCCGGGCGAAGTGATAGTACCTACCCTCACCTGGGTTTCGGACATCGCTTCCGTTATTCATTGCGGCTTCGACCCGGTATTCGTTGATATCAATCCTCGAACCCTGGGAATGGACAGCGATCAAGTCCTAAAAAAAATCACACCTAGAACCAAAGCTGTGTTTTTGACCCATGTCCTAGGCTACAACGCTCTCAACCAACAACTTCTAGACGGCCTCGCAGAAGCACGAGTCCCTCTGATCGAAGATGTTTGCGAATCATATGGAGCCACGTTTGAGGGTCGAAAACTGGGCAGCTTCGGTCTGATGTCCAATTTTTCTTTTTACTACGCCCATCACATGAGCACGGTCGAAGGTGGGATGGTATCAACCGACGATCCGGAACTATACGAGACTCTCCGAATGCTTCGCTCCCATGGAATGGTCCGCGAGTCGACCTCGGAGGATCTGAAGCAAGATTTCCTAGAGAGACATCCGGACCTAAACCCGGATTTCATATTCGCTTTCCCTGCCTATAACGTCCGGAGCACTGAGATTAACGCCGTCTTGGGACGGTCTCAACTGCCTCGTCTAAACGAAAACAACAGTCTGCGCGTTGAGAACTTGGACCTCTTTCTAAGCCACTTGGATTCGGACAGATTCCGCGTCGACTTCGAAACTGCCGGCAGTTGCAACTACGCCCTAACTTTGATACTAAATCACCCTGATCCGGTGCTCGCCGCCAATGTGACCAAGGCCCTAAATGACCATGGTGTGGAATTCCGGCGCGGGACCGCCGGTGGCGGGAATCAACTTCGCCAGCCCTACCTCAAAGCATTGCCGGGTGCGCCCGCGTACCAGGACTTTCCCGAAGTGGACCATGTACATTTCTTCGGCCATTACATCGGAAACTATCCGGCATTGGAACAATCCAAAATAGTCGAACTCTGCTCCATGCTAAACGGGTTAGCCACTGGTTGAACTCCAAGCCCGCTCCAGACCGCAGCGTTCTTGCTCCTCGAAACGATCAACCGGACTCACCAGTCACAACGCAAAATCCGCACCGAGAGCGCCCAATCTTCTAAGGATTCAGCATATGAAGGAAGTCGACCTCAGCCCCTGGGTGGTAACGGAATCCCACGAAGTGTATGCAGCAGAGCCCTGGTTCAGAATCGAAAAACAAAAAATCCGGCTACCGAACGGCCAAATGATTTCCGATTATCACCGGATCGAAATGCTAGATTACGTTACCGTCTACGCGGAGACGGAGGATGGCCATATCATAATCGAACACCAGTATAAACACGGTGCCGGAGAGGCGACGGTAACGCTTCCTTCCGGACACCTCGAACCCAACGAAAGCCCAATCGACGCTGCCAAACGGGAGTTGTTAGAGGAGACCGGCTACGCCTCCGACCATTGGGAAAGCCTAGGCAGATATAGTCTCCATGGCAACTACGGCTGTGGCCACGCCCACATCTTCAGAGCCGGGGGCTGCAGATACATCTGCGAACCCAATTCCGGCGATCTGGAAGACATGGAAATCGTTCTTATGTCTGCGGAAGATCTTATCGACGCGGTTCGCACCAATCGCATCAACCTATTAGGGACGATGGCCACCATAGCTTTTGCAACCAATCCACTAATCAGAGGAGACCAACAAGCAATTGCTGTATGCGATGTTTCAGCCCCGTAGCACTTCGGAGCAGGACTTGTGACAAATAACCTAGTGAATCAACAAACCAACGTTGGCTTAGTCCAGATCAACAATAGCTTTTCCGGTCAAAACTACCTGCCACTGTCGATTGGAATGCTTCAAGCCTATGCGCAACAGAGCCTTCAAAAAGTGGACGACTACAAATTCATGCTGCCGCTGTACCGGCGCCTTCCCGTCCGCGAAGCAGTAAACCACCTGGAAGGGGCTGAGGTCGCCTTCTTCAGCACTTACGTTTGGAACTATCGGATTTCGCTGGAAATTGCCAAAGCATTGAAGAATCAGGCGCCGGATACCTTGATTGTTTTCGGCGGTCCTCAGGTTCCAGACAAAGTCGAACCGTTCTTGAGGGAAAACCCTTTTGTAGACATTGCGAGTCACGGCGAAGGCGAACTCACCGCCACCACGATCTTGGAGAACTATGACGGCAGAGCATGGGAGAACGTGCCGGGGATAAGCTACCTGGACCCGAGCAGTAACCTGGTGCAAAACCCAAAGGCGTCGCGCATGAAGGAGCTATTTGACTTTCCGTCACCGTATTTGACAGGCGTTTTTTCCCCCCTGATGGAGGCCAACCCTAACGAATCGTGGATCGCCCTTTGGGAAACAAATAGGGGTTGCCCTTTTTCTTGCACCTTTTGCGATTGGGGCTCTGCGGTTCAAAGTAAGGTCTATTCCTTTGAAATCGACCGACTGTATCAGGAAATAGAGTGGTTTGCCCAACACGAGATAGAGTTCGTGTTCTGTTGCGATGCCAATTTCGGGATTTTGCCGAGGGATCTTGATATTGTCGAGTTCATAGCTTCTGTAAAACGCAAATCGGGATATCCACATGCCATGTCGGTTCAGAACACAAAGAATGCGACTGAGCGCGCCTACAGCGTACAGAAAATACTGTTTGATGCCGGGTTGAACAAAGGAGTCGACATCGCGCTTCAGTCGACCGATCCGACGACATTGAAGGATATTAAGAGGGCCAACATCTCCTCTGAATCCTACCAAGAGTTGCAGAGCCGTTTCGCTCGAGACGGGATAGAAACCTATACCGACTTGATTCTTGGACTACCGGGGGAGACCTACGACACATTCGCCGATGGGGTATCTACGATAATCGCCAACGGCCAGCACAACAGAATTCAGTTTTCAAATTTGTCTGTGCTGCCGAATGCGGAAATGGGCGACCCTGAATACCAACGACGCTATGGAATGGCCCTTATCGAGTCAAAGACCGTTAACATGCACGGTTCACTGGCCGCCACGCCGGACGAGATTCTGCAAACTCAGTTCCTGGTTATTGCGACGGAGACCATGCCAAAAGACGCTTGGATCCGATCTCGGGTGTTCGCTTGGACTGCTGCGCTGTTGCACTTCGACAAGACCCTGCAGATTCCGTTAATTCTACTTCACAATCTGTGCTCGATCTCCTATAGGGAAATGATCGAGAAGTTCCTGCAAGCGCCCGAAGAGACCTATCCGGTCCTCTGCCATATACGCCAATTTTTCGACGAACATGCCCTGGGCATTCAATGCGGTCGACCCGAATATGTCCGATCGGAAGAGTGGCTAAACATCTGGTGGCCCGCCGATGAATACACATTGATCCGACTATGCGCCGAGGGGCGACTCGGAGAATTCTACAAGGAAGCCGAGAATCTCCTAATTGATCTCTTACGAGAAAAGTCCCTCCGCGCTCCGGAAGGAACCCTAAACGACGCTGTCCGGTTGAACCAGAGTCTGATCAAGCTACCGTTCCAGTCTGAAGATGCCTACCTTACGTTGTCTTACAACGTTTGGGAATTTTACCGAAGTGCCTTAACCAGTCCCGATACTCCCTTGCAACAGGCTGAATCCAGATATCATATTGACCGAACCAGCCATGCCTGGAACAGTTGGAACGATTGGTGCCGAGAGGTTATCTGGTATGGCAACAAAAGAGGCGCAACTAGCAGACCACGAACTCGCCTGGTACGCCGCTGTCGGCGTGTCTGTTGGCTTGATGCTTTTTTCCTCTCCATCATCGAGGAAGTACATCCCACTGGTATTTGCCGCAATAATATTCAGTCAGCGGCAGGCCCTATGGGAGCCGGAATTTACTATTAACTGGGACCGGTTTTATGCTTCTCCTTTGGAGTTGGGACTAATCGCTCTTTCCGGCCTTTTCTTGCTGGCGGCTTTGACAACTTCGTTCAGCTACCGACGGCTGGTTACCAAGCTATATCCGAAGCTTATGGGCAGTCGATTCACCCACCCAGCGGGTGTAACAGCAGACAGTCGTGCGGATCACATTGTTTCTTCCACCAACGGACTGGTGGTGAGGATGCTGGCAGCTGGCTTTGTTATTACCGCTTATTTGACCGTATCTCGCCTGTTGGTCCATGACAATTCGTTCTACTGGTCACATTTGCTCTTGGTCGGCGGGCTGGGCGGGCTGATTGTCCTGCTAACCTTTCCCGATGTCACGGGCAACCTTTGGGCATACTACAAACATTCTCAGCAGCATCTCTCAGGACGATTCCCAATTTATCGCGAATACTTTGCTAGTATCGGACGCCCTATAAATGATGATATGCGTGGAGGCGGTTTTGTCTGGATTGTGCGTTTCTTCGGTCGCTTAACCCCAGTTCACCTGGCACTCTTCCTTGCGTCCATTGTATTGCTGGCCGTCCTTTTAGCAATCGACTCCAGCGCCTCAACGAAAATTTGGCAAGGCGCGGCCATCTTAGCTCTGGGCCTGTCGCCTCCCTTGGTCGGCGAGATCACTCGTGGGCCTCAACACGGACGTTCATATTTTCCAGGACTGTTGGGGTTGATACTGTTTGTCGCTTATGTGACTTTCCAATTGGACCGGGAATTGGACTCCGTTTGGAGAGCGGTTGTTTGGTCAGTCGGGGGCGCTGCAGCGCTAGGCAGCGGAGTCTGGGCTTTTTGGGTTTATGTTGACGATGTTCTCCCGGCCCGTATGGCCGTGTCCAAACTCCGCCGCTCCCTGCGAGATCTGAACATCACGGAATTCTACACATACGATACGACGTTCAATAACGCCTTTGTGGCCGCCCTACCGGAAGAAGACTTGAAACGCTACAAAATCAATTACGTTAATTGTTTAAAAGAAGCGACAAACGGTTACATAGTGGTGCCGGGGACCAGCGCTAAGGCCCTCAATATGGAGGGCGTTGGCTGGGCTATAGAGCACGGCGATTTCGATTTGGACAGCGACTTGGACCGCCTGATCAAATCCAAAGAGATCGAAGACTACTCTGTAGCGTCGTTTAAGACCTTTGGCACCAGCCGCATCTGGGTACACGAGGCACCGGTGCCATCCTACCGCGATCTGATATTGAACGAAATCAGCGATGATGACCGCTGGCGGGGCCGGGCTTGGATCCTCAACCTAGCCAAGCTAAACGCGGCACAACAATCAAGTTAGTGAGTATCATGAAACCGGTCCAGTTAAACAATTTCAAACGAAGAGCGTTCACCAGGTTGGATGATAAGGGTGAGGAACGCAACGTCTACGAAGTCAGTGAGTCCGATCTCGTCAAAGTAGACCGGTGCAATCTCTGCAACTCGAAGAACGTCTCCCTAATATCGGAAGTGTTCCTCGAAGGTCGCCTGAATTTCTTGTCCACCAGTGTCTGTAACGACTGTTTGTTCACGTTTCGTTCCATCTCTCCTTCATTTAGTTGGTTTAAGAAATGTTGGAGGCAAATAGCCACCAATAAGCTGGAAGTGTTTAATCCCGAGGCCGAAGCGCTGCGGAAAAGCAGATACGAATACTATTACGAAACACTGGCCAAGTATGTAAATGGCAACAGATTGTTGGAGCTTGGGGCCTCTTACGGCACCGGAGCCAAAGTGTTTCAAGACCGGGGGTTCGACGTCAGCGTTGTTGAATCTGAGGATGATCGAGCCAACTACCTTCGACACTTTAGGCATTTCCCTCTAGCTGCGGATTCCATTGAGGAAATGGCGACCAAGACGGCGGACTATGACGTCATTACGTTTGTTCATTGTCTAGAACACTTGGACGACCCCGCGTTTGTTGCCGCTGGGGTCAGGAATCTCATAAATGAAGATGCCGGTATCCTCTATCTGGAGGTGCCAAACGTCTGGTACCACGTGACCTGGAATGACGCCTTTTATCTTGCGCATAAGAGCAACTTCACTGAGGCCAACGTGGTAGACCTATTCCGTCGCAACCGCTTTGAAGTAATCGAGAAGATTTGGCCTTGGGACGATGAGCAGCAGGTCTGGCACTTGGGGCTGGTATTGAAGCCGGTAAACGGGAACGACTCGGCCGAACGTGAGCCGCTTGGCGATGACGCCAAGACAGCCGACGATATACGCCGACTGTACCGAAAAGGCTTTCCGCTAGAGCCAGTTCCGCCTCTCGACTCCGTAATCAAGTACAGTGTTCCGTTTATCGAGCAGTTTTATCAAACTCTGAAAATCGATACTAAAGAAATTACCAAAGATTCGGAATTTGTATCCTTTCGACAAATATGACCAATGCTTAGAACCCCACTAGTAATCGCCCTAGAATGCGAGCAGAGTTCAGGAATTGCGGAAGATCTCGGCCACATCGGTGCCTCACGTTTGCTCAAGAGTGAAGAGATGACTTTATGGTAAGGGGACGGCGTGTGGACTTGGTGCTGGTGCATCCTGGTAGCCGTGCACGAATCTACCAGTCTTTGGGTGAAAACCTGTCCGCTATAGATACGCCCGTTTGGGTCAGTATTCTCGGGGGCTTCATACGCTCCCGTGGCTATTCAGTGGAAGTCTTAGATTCGGAAGCGGAAGATTTGAATCCTGACGAGTCGGCCGAGAGACTAGTCGATATGAATCCGCTACTGACTGCGGTCATAGTCTATGGGCATCAACCATCTGCCTCGACCCAAAACATGACCGTCGCCGGGGAAATATGTACCGCCCTCAAGGAACGGGCTCCAGATCTAAAGAGCATATTGGTGGGTGGTCACGTGGCCGCGCTTCCGGAGACTACTCTGCGTGAGGAGACAGCCGATTTCGTAGCATCTGGAGAAGGCCCATACACAATCATGGACCTCCTTGAGGCATTAAAGTCTGGACGGCCTGAACTCGAAAAAGTCCGCGGTCTTCTATATCGGGACGGACCCAACATTCGAACAAACCCTCCGGCGCCGCTAGTTCAAAACCTCGACCAAGAGGTTCCGGCACTTGTCTGGGACCTTCTGCCGATGGGAAAATACCGGGCCCACAACTGGCACTGTTTCGGAGATCTCCAGCGTCAGCCTTATGCATCGCTTTACACAACCTTAGGTTGTCCCTACCATTGCACCTTTTGTTGCATACAAGCCCCATTCAAAAGCGGAGAGAGCGCCTCTGGGTTCAAGCTGGCGGTCAATAGCTACCGATTCTGGAGTCCGGATTGGGTTATCAAGCAGATCGACACGTTGGTGAACCAGTATGGGGTCCGAAACATAAGGGTGGCCGACGAGATGTTCGTACTTAACCAGAAACACGTCGAGCAGATCTGCGACCTGCTAATCGCACGGCACTACGACTTGAACCTTTGGGCCTACGCCAGGGTTGATACGGTCCGAAGCGACGAAACCTTGGACAAGCTCAAGAAGGCCGGATTTAATTGGCTTTCCTTCGGGTTCGAGTCGGCGAACGAGACGGTTCGGAGTGACGTTGAGAAATCCTATGCCCAAGAAAGTGTTGTCAATACGGTGGAAAGAGTTCGCGACACAGGAATCTTTCTGTTGGGGAACTACATCTTCGGGTTACCCGAGGACGACCTTTCCACTATGCAACAAACCCTCGATATGGCCCTGGCCCTAAATTGCGAGTTTGCCAACATCTACTGCGCAATGGCCTACCCGGGGTCGCAGCTATACCTACAGGCGGTTGAAAAGCGATGGGAGCTGCCCGACAAATGGACGGGGTATTCCCAGCATTCGGTAGACACACTCCCGGTACCGACGAACTACGTCTCAGCATCCCAAGTGCTAAGTTTTCGAGATCACGCCTGGCAGTCTTATTTCGGTAACTCCGATTACCTGGCAATGATCCACCGAAAATTCGGTCCCGAGACGGTGCAACAAATTCGCGAAATGGCTTCTCACACATTGGAGAGGCGGAACGCGTGACGGATCACGGTAGGAAGCCACGGAATAAGTCGACCACGACCCACAACTCGGCTTTAAATAATTTTCCATTTTTGGAGATGACGATATGAAGGTTGCCTTACTTTATCCTCGGTGGACCGGAGAATACGGCCTGTTCGGCCACTTCGCTAGAAGACAGATGTGGCCGCCCCTCAACCTTGCCCTTCTTGGCGCAATAGGGAGGGAACATGGCCACGAAATGATCATTATTGACGCCGAAGCGGAGGGCCTGCCTGAGCAGGAATTGGTGCGCCGGGCGATGGATCTGGAACCCGACGTTATCGGCTTAACTTGTTATAGTCCCTTCTTTCATCTCAACTCAAGTCTGGGCCAGAGCCTAAAAGAGGCAGGTTGCACCGCCCCGATTGTTGTTGGTGGACCCCACATCACCATCATGAAGGAAAAGGCCCTCTTGCCGCAGTTCGACTTTGGTTTTACCGGCGAGGCGGAAAAATCGTTCCCCAAGTTCCTGGAGCTGTATGACAAGGGTGGCGACGTATCTTCTATCAAGGGAATGATTACCAGGGTCAACGGGGAAGCGGTGGCCAACGGAGACCCGGAATGGGTCGAGGCGGAACTTCCGACTAAAGGTAGCAACTTAGGCCAAGCCTACCCGTTAGACCGATTTCCTGTCCCGGCGAGAAATTTGTTGGATATGACAAAGTACAAGTTGGGAACCATTTACGGGAGGAAGAATTTCACTTCAATCCAGACCATGAGGGGCTGCCCTTGGAAATGCATTTTCTGCGCGTCCGAGGCGTTAAACACGACGCGCGTAGTAATGCGGTCCCCGGAGTCGGTAGTCGAAGAGATCAAACAGGTAGTTGCTGAGTTTCCGTATATCAAACACTTCATGATCGTCGACGATGTTCTAACTCTGTGGAAGAAGCACATCATCAAAATTTGTGACTTGATCAACGAAGCCGGTTTGAAGATCACATTCGAAGGGAGTACACGAGCGAATCTCGTAGACGAAGAGCTTATCGAGTATATGGCGAAAACCGGTCTGGTACGGCTTTCGTTTGGATTGGAAACGACCGACCCTGAAATGAGGGTCACAATGCAAAAAAAGGTCCCCATGGAGGCGTATGTAGAAGCCAACCGGCTTTGTGAGAAATACGGGGTTGAGGCGTTGAACTCGATGATGATTGGCCTTCCTGGAGAAACCAGGGACACTGTCCGGGCATCGTTGAATTTTCTCAAGAACTCCCGCGCGGTTAAACAGGCCAATTTCGCCATCGCAATTCCCTATCCCGGAACCGAGTTTCATGAAATAGCGCTGTCGGGGGCCCATGGCGTGGAATTGAAATCTGAAGATTTCTCGGAATACCTCCGCTACGGTTCGGCTGTTACGCAGGTGGGCGAACTAACTCCCAATGACCTGGTCGAGCTACAAAACGAAGGTTTCGTAAGTATCTATTCAGCCCCTTGGCGTTGGCCTTCCATGTGGCGTCGGCATGGGCCCATCGGTTTCGTTCTCATGCTGTATCGTGTTGCCTCTCTGTGGCGCAGGAGGATGGTCGGCCGGCCTAAACCCTACCGCGACCACCCAAGGGTCGCCTAGGCCGCGAGCGAATGTCTGAAGGCCAACCGGCGGTTGCGATTGTCATTCCGACCTGGAAGAACCGGGCTTCTCTCTGGTTACGCCAAGCAACGTACTATGCCAACGTGGGACACACAGAAACTGTCTACGTGGGTGATTCAAGCGAGTACGACGAGCCGGAACAGTTGATGGAAGCCGTTGGCCGCCTTGCGAGCCGGGCGAACATTAATTACACCCGGCTCCCCGGTCTTGGCGACACAGAAGCGATAAGCGCCCTTCTTCATTCGGCCGGAGAGCCCTATGCCGCGTTCTGCGGGGATGATGACTTTCTAGTACCAACTTCACTGCGCAAGTGCGCTGAGTTCCTTGAGCGGAACAAAGAATACAGTACGGTGCATGGCCTGGGTGCAATGTGCATTGTCGAACCCAACGGTTCATTTGACCGAGTACGTGCGGTGGGCCGTTACGCCATAAGATCTTCCGTTCAAAGCAACGCCAGTGAGCGGCTAAAGGACTATCTGGCAAGTTATTTCGTGACCCTGTTCTCTGTCCATCGCACTCAGGAATTCCGGAGCGACATCGACCAGGCATTGGCGATCCCCGACCGCCACTTTCGTGAGCTACTGCCCGGCTGCTTATCGGTGGTCCGGGGGAAGGTAAAGCTCTTGGATTGTCTGTATTTGTTGCGAACCGAGCATGACCTCCGTTTCTCGCCCGTTGACAGGATGGACTGGGTCGCCGGGAGTGACTGGGCTCGGTCTTACGGGATATTTAGAGACGTTTTGGCCGATGCGGTCGCACAGGAAGACGGATTGAGCCGAGACGAATCTCGCGAAATCGTCAAGCAGGCATTCTGGCCATACCTATCACAGACTTTGTCTAAGGGCTTCCCGGTGGCCAACCCAAAGCCTGTAGAAAGATTTAAGCAAATTTTCCGGGCGGCCCCTGGAGCTATGACCGCCTGGCGATCGATGCGCCCATTCCTACCGGGGGGCAGGGGCCAACTGACACTCAATTCCTTGATGCGGCCGGCCTCTCCATACCATCAAGACTTCATGCCGATATACCAGGTCATCACAGAAATGGCGACCCCACAGGTGGCGCCGGTTGCCTGAATTAACATACGTTTGGTGACGCGGACGATCATGGCGGAAGCCCGGGCTGAATCCTCAAAGGCGCTAGCAAAGGCCATTGGCGCTGCGGATTTTAGCGATCGCGCAGCTCTTATTGTGGGCTGTGGAGTTATGGGCAAGCATTACTTCCGGGCGTTGGAAGCACTGAACGTGGGCCGGGTTGGCGTGTGTTCCCGGTCTGCAGCGTCTTTGGAAGAGTTGGCGGAAAGGGCCGGGGTGACATGCACGTCCGGCGGATATCAAAATCTGGAAGGTCCGACGCTTCCAGACCAACTCGTAATAGTGGCGACCCCCATCGCTGATCTAGTGCCTGCCGCACTACATCTAGCTGACCTCGGCTATCGGCGTATTCTCATTGAGAAGCCGGTATCATTGCATTCTAAAGCAATAGCCTCGCTGGCAGATTCACTGGAGCGACAGGGCGTTGAGGCGGTCTGCGCCTACAATCGACTGGCGTATCCATCTCTCATCGAAGTACGGCACCGGTGTTTCCAAGACGGGGGGATCACCTCGGTAAGCTATGATTTCACCGAGTGGGCGCAACCGGGCGTTCAAGAGCGCCACCCAGCTAAGGTTCTGGAGCGGTGGGGGTTGGCCAACAGCCTCCACGTGATCGGAATGGCGCATCGACTGATCGGTATGCCAACCGACTGGAGCGGCCATCGCTCAGGAATTCTTCCGTGGCATACCTCTGGTTCGGCCTTTGTCGGGGCTGGCATCTCGGAATGCCAGGTTCCATTTTCCTATACAGCCGACTGGAACTCCAAGGGACGCTGGTCGGTCGACATCAACACCCGCCGGGCGGCTTACCGGTTGTGCCCACTCGAAGATCTATATGTCAAGTCGGAAGCGCTCGGAGGGTGGGAGAAGTTACCGATCGAGTCGTTTGCTCCAGGAGTCAAGGCCGGAGTCGCCGAACAGTTAGCCGCTATGCTCAATCGAGAGGTTAACCAGATGGTCCCTTTGATATCGCTAAGAGAAGCGGCCCGCCTGGCGGAGTTCGGTGAAGAAATATTCGGCTACGGCGCACCATGACCAAGACGCTGGTAACCGGAGGGGCCGGGTTTATCGGCAGCCACCTGGTCGAGTTATTGTTGTCCAAGGGCCATAGCGTCAGGGTGTTGGATAATCTAATCACGGGTCGCTTGGACAACCTAAGCAGCGTGCAGGGAGAGGCGAATTTCGATTTCCATCGAGTCGATATCGCGGACTACGCCGCGATCAAGGACCTATTTACCGGCGTAGATTGGGTATTCCACGTGGCTGGCCTGGCAGATATAGTGCCTTCGATTCAGCATCCGCTGGATTACCACACATCGAATGTAACGGGGACGATATCGGTGCTGGAGGCGTCTCGAGCCGCCGGACCTGGCCGGTTCGTTTACGCGGCATCGTCTTCTTGCTACGGAATTCCCGATCAATTTCCCACCCCAGAGACCTCACCAATCCGAGCCAAACACCCGTACGCTTTCACCAAGAATGTTGGGGAACAATACACCCTGCACTGGAACGAGGTGTACAAGCTGCCTGCAGTTAGTCTTCGTCTTTTTAACGTTTACGGGCCACGCTCGCGAACGTCGGGAGCCTATGGGGCCGTCTTCGGGGTATTTTTGGCACAAAAACTTGCGGGACAACCGTTTACTGTAGTGGGTGACGGCAACCAAACTAGAGATTTCACGTTTGTTTCTGACGTCGCGGAGGCCTTCGTGAAGGCTGCCGAGTCGGACATATCCGGCGAGGTATTCAACGTGGGATCTGGCAATACCTACAGCGTGAACCATCTGGTAGAGTTGATCGGCGGGGATGTCGTCAATATCCCTAAACGCCCTGGCGAACCCGACTGTACATTCGCTGACTGTAGCAAAATACGGGAGATGTTGATGACCAGCGGCTTGTACGGCAACCTGGCCGACTCTGGACTCTTGGTCCGGCACGAAGAGGCCGGTGTCGCGCCCGATGGCAAACAAGATGCTTACAAGATTCTCAAGCCTGAACTGATTCCATTTGTCTCTTACCCATATGAGTGGAGTTTCAGCCAGCTCAAGGATGCGGCCCTTGCAACTCTGGCGGTGCAAAAGAGGGCGTTAGATTTCGGAATGACCTTAAAGGACGCGACCGCCTTCAATATCCAGTTCTTTAAGGGAAAGCCCGTTTTAATAGACACACTGTCATTTGAACTGTATCGAGATGGGGAGCCCTGGGTCGCCTACAAGCAGTTTTGCCAGCATTTCCTGGCGCCCCTGGCATCGATGAGCTACAAGCAGGTGAACCTTGGCCGTCTGTCGCAACACGACATCGACGGCGTACCGCTCGATTTGGCCAGTGCAATACTACCGCTTCGCACACAACTCATTCCATCAACCCAGATTCATATACATCTTCATTCAAGATTACAAAGGAAATTCGGCACCATTTTTAACAAAGGGTTGCGGCGGACAAATAAATTTCAGCTTCGTTCTTTTCGTGGGCTCTTTGACAGCTTGGAGTCTCCGATAAAACGGCTAAAGTGGCGTCCAGGGTTAACCGAGTGGACAGACTATTACTACGACGGGGAGTCATATTACCAAGAAGTGCTGACGGACAAGACAGAATTGATTTCAGCATTCTTGGACGAAGTGAAACCAAACACGGTTTGGGACCTGGGGGCGAACACGGGCCTCTTTAGCAGATTGGCCAGCGACACGGGCATTGGTACGATCTCGTTTGACAGAGACCCGGCGGCAGTGGAGATCAACTACAAAACAGCCGTTGAAAATGAAGAAACCAATCTCCTCCCTCAAATCGATGGGCATCCCTTGGAATCGTTAACCCTTCCTCTTGGCCTCGTCGGTGAAATTCCGGACATCTATTACATCATCTTGGATTCCTACGGCCGTCAAGACGAACTCCAAAAGAACTTGGGCCACGACAATAGCGGTTTTCTCGAAACTCTCACCGCCAAGGGGTTCATAATCGCGACCGAGAGCAGATCAAACTATCACGCTACCGAACCGTCGTTGGCATCATCGTTGAGCATGCGTCATCTGGATGCAACGGAGGACCCCAATATTTTGGTCAAACAGAACCCGTTGGGACAGTTGGCCAAGAAATTGGGTTATGAATATGTACACGTAAATTCTGGATGGACCGTCACAAAGAGGAACACCCACGCGGACATCGAATATATTGACGAAAGCCCAATTTGGTTGGTGATCAACCCATTTGCTTTCAGTCTACTGCATCACACCCTGGCGGATCCGATATCAGTTGCGTTAGGCGCCGACCTCGCATTCCCATACGAGCGAAGCCACGCTTCCAGGTTCATCGATAGTATGGGGTGGCTTCGGGAAATCCCAGGCCGGGATCAGCCGACCTTCACCTTCAGCCACAACTTCCCACCTCATGCTCCGTTCGTTTTCTTGCGAGACGGCAGTCTGAGGCCCAACCCGACCGAATTCGTGTCGAAAGAAGATGACAACCGGCGTTACGTTGAACAACTGATCTATGTGAATACGACCGTGTCCAGCGTCGTCGATGCCATTTTGGAGAACTCAACTCGCGACCCGATCATTATCATCCAAGGCGATCATGGCCCTCCGAACACCGGCGGCGGAACGTCTGCCGATCCTACCGATAGATACATCCTAGAGAGAACAGCCATCCTGAACGCCTTCTACTTGCCGGAACATTGCCGGTCGGCCATCTATCACGACATCACACCGGTGAACACCTTCAGGGTCGTCTTAAACAGTTGTTTAGGCACCGATTTCGAGTTGATGCCCGATGACGTTTACTGGGACAGAAATGATCCGTCGGTCGATTTCTCTTCACTCCAGCCAAACTAGTGTTGAATCCGTTTATCCACCGCATAGAATTCCATCTTCACCGATCTGATAACAGGGTTGAACGAACTCACAGGTCCTAAATTTAGTTTGCGTCCGTTTCAGGAAGAAGACATCTCCGACAGGTATTTGGGTTGGTTGAATGACCCCGAAGTCAATCGGTACCTGGACGTCCGGTTTGTTCCCCAGACCTATGAGACCGTACTGCCGTATGTTCGGTCGTTTTACAGCAACTCCGAAAGATATTTTTGGGGCATTCATTCAAATGATGACACGGCCATCATAGGCACGGCGACCCTGGTAAACATCCAACGCGAACATGGCACCGCGGGATTAGGTTTAATGATCGGCCAGCGAGATTATTGGGGCTCGGGCGCGTCCGCCGAAGCAATCGAACTGATTACGGGATTCGCCTTCGATACTCTTGGCCTTAGACGAATCGGGGCTGAGACCCGGGCTCCGAATCATGGCATGAATTTCACTTTCAAACGGCTCGGCTTCACTCTGGAAGGTAAACGCAGACAGGCTTTCTACATTCCTCCCGGTGAGTATGTGGACCAATACAGTTGGGGAATTCTGGCCGACGAGTGGCGGGCACAACACCTGAACGATGGTTAGCAGAGCCATGGTTAGCGGGGTGAACGGCCCCACGATAACTCAGATCCTGAGCGGATTGAAACCAACTCCCGCCGGTTACATCAAGGCGGCTCGGGACATTGAAAATTCGGAAATTTCTAACCTGGAGCCGGTAGGGGTCGCAGTCCTTTCCACGTTTACCATTGATCCGGTCAGTCCTTACATAGTTGTGGAGTCGGCGAGAAGAGGCCTCCTGCCCCGCCTATATCTCGCACCGTTCAATCAAATGGAGCAAGAAATCCTGGACGAAACGAGTGCGCTTTACAAATTTGGAGCAGATTTGTTCGTGCTCGCAACCCGCCTGGAAGACATAGCAGCAAGCTTGGTACACGAGTATGGCAGGTTATCCAACGAGAGCATCAAGGAGCAGGTCTCGCAGATACAACAGCGGATGATGCTTTTGGTGGGTGGTTTAAGAGAATCAACCGGTGCCCCGATTCTCGTCTTCAATTTCGCTCAGCCCCGATTTCTCTGCGCCGGATTGGCGGACCCGATTTTTGAACCATCCCAAGCTTCCATCGTCCAGCAAATAAACGACGCTGTGGCAGCGGATTGCCGGACATTCTCCGGTGTCCACATCTTCGACCATGCTAGAACAGTAGCTGAACGTGGGCTCCGGCGTTGGGAAGATCCGAGAATGGATTTCCTAGCCAAGGTCCCGTTTGGTGCGGAAGGACAACTTGAGACGGGTCGAAAACTAGCCAGATATTTCGCCGCAGCCCTTCGTCCTAGTAAAAAATGCCTGGTAATCGACTTAGACAACACCCTCTGGGGCGGTGTGTTGGGCGAAGAGGGAATCGGAGGGATCGCCCTCAGTGAAGATTACCCGGGTAACGTATACAAAGACTTTCAACGGGCACTGCTGGCGTTGCGAGACCGAGGAATTCTGCTTGCGGTCGCTAGCAAGAACAACGAACCGGACGTTCAAGAGGTATTTCAAAACCATCCCGATTGCCTCTTAAAAGCCACGGATTTTGCGTCTATGGAGATCCATTGGGAGGATAAAGCGTCCAGTTTAGTTGCGATAGCCAATGAGCTGAACATTGGGACAGACGCCCTAGCCTTCTTCGATGACAGCCCTGCGGAAAGGGAGTGGGTCCGCAGACAACTTCCTGAAGTGACGGTGATCGATGTTCCGCCGAGCCCCCTTGACTACGAAAGCGCCCTAGACGAGTCGGGCGTCTTCGACACGTTGTCAATTTCGGCAGAGGACAAAAAACGCCCTGTAATGTATCAAAAGGAGCAAGCCCGGAGGCAAATGAAAGACCGCAGCGCATCACTAGGACAATTCCTTGAAGACCTAGATATGCATGCTGTTGTCGGAAACGTGGGCGTCGCAGCATTGCCGAGGGCCGCGCAGCTGCTGGCCAAAACCAATCAATTCAATTTGACCACCAAAAGGCATTCGTCAGGCGACATCCAGAACTTGATCGATTCCGGTGCGGTGGCGTTGTGGCTACGCCTTACCGACCGGTTTGGTGACAACGGGCTCGTCGGTCTCGCCATAGCAGTTCCTGACGAACTCGGGCAATGGTCAATAGACACCTTTTTGATGAGTTGTAGGGTCATCGGACGGCGGATGGAAACCACTCTCTTGAGCGCCTTGTCCAGTGAAATCGCAAGCCGAGGTGGTAAGGAAATTCTGGGTGAATTTCGCCCGACCTCCAAGAACGGCATGGTTGCCGATTTTTATCACCTCCATGAGTTCACCTCTTTGCCTGGCGACGGGGCTCTTCAGGGAGCCAGTCTCTGGAAGTGGGACTTGTCGAAAGGACCGATACCGGTTCCCAAGTTTGTCGATTTGAGGTTTGAGTTTGACGGCATCGACAACGGATAGAATCCACCGCATCGTTTCAGATGTCTTAGGGATACCCATAGATTCGATAGATGATGACAGCAGCCCGGACAACATTGAAACTTGGGACTCAATGTCTCATCTCAACCTAATTCTGGCACTCGAGGCAGAGTTCGCCGTCTCGCTCTCTCCCGAAGACGCGATGGACCTCCTGTCCGTGAGTCTGATTAAAACGGTTTTGATGGACCGCGGTGTCGCGGCCACCCAATAGCCAACACCGAACCATGCTAGAAAAACTCTCCGTCGGGCAGACCTTTACGACCAGCTTGAAGATCGATTCCGGTCTTCTGAAAGGATTCGCGGAACTGTCCGGGGATTTCAATCCAATTCACCTAGATGCCGAGGCTGCCAAGGCTCACGGCTTCCTCCGCCCGGTGGCCCACGGCGCGATCCTATCGGCGCTTTTGTCGAGATTGATCGGCAATCAGGCGCCGGGCCCCGGCGCTCTCTGGAAGAATCAATATATGAATTGGGTATCGCCGGTGTACCTGGGGGACGAGGTCGAACTTTCGGCAACGATAGACTCGATGTCCACTGGGGCCGGGTTGATTCGCTTCAACATCGAGGCCGTGAACCAATCAGGCGTCAAAGTCATGACAGGCAGCGCCGAAGTATTAGTGACACGTAATCTCACCGGCGCAGTGGATGAAGGCCCTGTCGGCGATCCAACATCAGGCGTAGCCCACCGGAGACCTCCGTCCCATGGCGTGGACCGCCCGCAGGCCACCCTACAGGCTTCCCGCGCGATTGGCGGCGCTCATTCGACGGCGGACCGAGTGGCGTTGGTAACCGGAGGTTCTGGCGAAATTGGCGGCGCTATCGCCCGGCGGCTGGCGGAGAGTGGGACAGCCGTAGCGGTGCATTTTAATCACTCACAAGATGCCGCCAAGGCCACCGTCGCCGAAATCACCGACGCCGGCGGCACCGCCGCCACGTTCGGCGCCGACCTTAGCGACCCGGCTGCGGGAACTGAACTCGATCGAGCGGTTTGCCGGGCTATGGGGCGGTTGGACGTCGTGGTACACGCGGCTTCGACTCCGATAAATTCGGCACCCTTACTGAACCTCACCCCGAATTACTTTCAGTCACACCTTCTCGTTCAGATCGATGCCGCTTTGGCGCTGATGGCAAGTGCGGCGCCAGCAATGGCCGAACGGGGATTCGGACGGTTCATATTTCTGGGCAGTGGAGCCATGTGGGGCACGCCTCCAGTGGGATGGGGAGGTTATCTATCCGCGAAACATGCACTGTGGGGCCTGACCAAGTCGATGGCCACCGAGCTCGGGCCCAAGGGCATTACCGTGAACATGGTTTCGCCTGGACTCACAGTCAGTGAGTTGACCTCGGGCATCAGTGTGAGGCACAAGGAAGTCGAGGCCCGCCGTAGTCCTACCAGACGATTGGCCACCGGACGAGACACCGCCGAGCTAGTGGCTTTCTTGGCCAGCGAGGCCTCCGGGAATATTAACGGCGCTAATCTGCCGGTCACCGGCGGCCCTCAATAAACAGCACTCAGTTATCGGATTTGAAAGTCCTGTACTTGATCACTGCCCGCGGGGGTTCCAAATCGGTTCCCGGCAAGAATCTTCGAAAGATCGGCGGAATCTCCTTAGTGGGATTTAAGGCCATCTCCGCCCTGCGCTCTAAGTACTGCACCCGTCTGGTTATCTCTACTGACAGTTCTGAAATCCAACAAGACGCCATAAGTTATGGAGTAGAGGTTCCATTTACGCGCCCGGCTGAATTGGCTACAGACACTGCCAGCAGCGTAGACGTGATATCTCATGCCATGGAATGGATCGAATCAAACACCAACGAACAATATGACGCCGTGATGTTATTGGAACCCTCTTCTCCATTGACCCGGTCCTTTGATTACGACAATGCCACCGACCTGATGAAGCGGTTCGACGCCAACGTTGTCGTTGGGATGAGAGAGACAGAGGTAAACTCGGTTTTCACTGGTCCTCTCGACCCATCGGGCCGTATCGCTCCAATCATCGACCAAATCAAAGATCTGAAGTCGAGCCGCCGTCAAGACCTACCTCAGGAGTACACAATGAACGGCGGACTCTATCTTTTCCGGTGGGATTTTTTCAAGAAACACAAGGCCATCTACCATGATCGCGACCGGACGTTCGGATACGTTATGGAACGGCATTACTCCGTCGAAATCGACCAGCCGATCGACCTGCAATGGATCGAGTTCCTAGTGGCCGGTGGCCAGGTGGACCTATCGTACTGGAAGTAACAGGAGGCGATATTCAAATGGGGACTGGGCAAGACCTCTACGCGAAAGCTCGAAAGTTGATCCCGGGAGGAACCCAACTTCTGTCGAAGCGCCCGGAAATGTTCCTGCCGGATCAGTGGCCCGCCTATTACTCTCGCGCCAAAGGTGTCGAAATCTGGGACCTAGACGGCAATCGATACATCGATTTCAGCCATTGCGGCGTCGGCGCCCCAATATTAGGCTATGCCGATGAGGAGGTGGAATCTGCTGTAATCGATGCGGTCAAGGCCGGTTCCACCGCCACTCTGAATTGTCCCGAAGAGGTTGAACTGGCGGAGCTCCTGCTTGAATTGCACCCTTGGGCCGACACGGTCCGTTACGGGAGAACCGGTGGAGAAATCATGGCCGTAGCCGCTCGCATCGCACGGGCCAGCTCGGGACGGGACAAGATCGCTTTTTGCGGCTATCACGGGTGGCATGACTGGTACCTGGCAGCGAACCTAGCAGGAGATAGCACGTTGGACGGACACCTCTTGCCCGGCCTGGAGCCGGCCGGGGTTCCCCGGGGACTCGCGGGGACCATGTTCCCGTTCCACTACAACCAAATCGACCAACTCAAGGCAATCGTGGCGG
This sequence comes from Dehalococcoidia bacterium, assembly GCA_965247605.1. Lineage (GTDB taxonomy): Bacteria > Chloroflexota > Dehalococcoidia > Lucifugimonadales > UBA3495 > VXOI01. Next base: position 856,743 of record CBDFHM010000012.1, read on the forward strand.
AACATGGTCCGGAACTGGCCGCAATTGTGATGGAACCCGCCCGCGGTTCCGGTCCGGCGGAAGGATTCTTGGAGGAGACCCGGTCGATCGCAACCCAAATCGGGGCGGTTTTGATATTCGACGAGGTGACCTCTGGATGGCGCATGAACACCGGGGGAATCCATCTCACCTATGGGGTAGAACCCGACATGGTGGCATTCGCGAAAGCCATTGCCAACGGGTATCCGATGGCTGCGGTACTGGGGCGGCGGGATGTGATGGATGCAGCCCAAAGCACTTTTATCAGCAGTTCTGGATGGACTGAAAAAATCGGCCCGGCGGCCGCTCTCGCCACGATCCGAAAACACCGCCGAGAGTCGGTACCGCAGCATTTGATCGAGATCGGGAGTCGGGTGCAACAGGGTTGGCGCGAGGCGGCGGAAACAACCGGGCTAAATGTGAAAGTTTCAGGCGTTCCACCGCTGAGTTCATTTGTATTTGACCACGGCAACGCGGCCGCTATGGCTACGCTGTTTACTCAGGAAATGCTGGCCCGAGGCTATTTGGCCTGGACGACGTTCTTTATCATTAACGCTCATCAACAACACCATATCGACGAATACCTAAAGGCTGTGGAAGAAGTATTCACCGACATCGCCCAGGCAGTGGAACACGAAGAGGTCGAACTCCGGCTTCGAGGGCCGGTGCGGCATACGGGGTTCTATCGCCTGGCGTAGAGATATATAGATGCGGACGGTAAAGGATCTGATTGACTTGTCCGGACGCCGCGCTTTGGTCACGGGCGGGGCCGGCCACATCGGAGGCGCGGCCGGGTTCGCGCTAGCCGAGTTGGGCGCTTCCGTTTCGATTCTCGACGTAGACAAAACCGCCGCCGAGGAACGAGTCGAATCAATCGCCGCCGGAGGCGGCCCCAGAGGCGTAGCGCTCGGCTGTGATCTGCTGGACGAACATTCAACCCGAACCGCGATGCGGGACGCCGTGAGTTCCCAAGGCGGATTGGACATTCTGGTCCATTGCGCCGCCTATGTCGGTACGACCCAGGTACCTGGTTGGGCGGTTTCATTTGAACAACAAACGGTTGAAGCCTGGGATGCGGCCATACGGGTCAACCTAACGTCGGCGTTTGTCATGGTCCAAGAAGCCCAGAAAGCGCTCGCGCGTTCCCTGCACGGTTCCGTGATCTTGTTCGGATCAACCTACGGGCTGGTGGGCCCCGATATGAGGCTCTACGAAGGTACTCAGATGTCCAATCCGGCGGGCTACGCTGCCTCCAAAGGCGGACTTCTACAGCTCACCAGGCACTTGGCGACGCTATTGGCCCCGCAAATCAGAGTGAACTCGATTACGCCAGGGGGCGTTTCGCGGGGGCAGCCGGAGACTTTCCAACAGCAGTACGTTTCCCGGACTCCCATGGCGAGAATGGCCACAGAGCAAGACCTGAAGGGGGCGGTGGCTTACCTCGCCTCTGATCTATCGGAATATGTCACCGGGCACAATCTTGTAGTCGACGGAGGATGGACCGCATGGTAAAGCCAATCAACATCGGGGGACGAATGATCGGTCCCGGTCATCCGTGTTTCATCATCGCCGAGGCCGGGGTCAACCACAACGGGGACCTGGAAATGGCTCGTCAATTGGTAAAGGCGGCGGCGGCGACCGGGGCTGATGCCGTCAAATTCCAGACCTTCGAGGCCCACAAAGTCGTATCCGCCACTGCGCCTAAAGCCGCCTACCAAAACAGCACCACCGACCCGGCCGAAAGCCAACTGGACATGATTCGCAAGCTGGAACTCAATGCCGACCAGCACCGGGAGCTAATAACCCTTTGCGGTGAGAAAGGGGTTATTTTCTTGTCCAGCCCTTTCGACGAAGACAGCGTAGACCTCTTGGCCAGTCTGGGAGTCTCGGCGATCAAGATACCTTCGGGAGAGATAACCAACCTGCCTTTGGTCACTAGATCAGCCGGTAAAGGGAAACCCATGATCGTTTCCACCGGAATGGCATATCTTAGCGAGGTCGAAATAGCGGTACGGGCCATTGAGGAAACCGGCAACCGAGACTACGTACTGCTGCATTGCGTCAGCAATTATCCAGCCGCCGAGAGCGACGTCAATCTGGCCGCTATGGGGACGATGTCTGCGGCTTTCGGTAGCCTGATCGGATACTCGGACCACACCCCGGGGATCGAAATCGCCTTGGCGGCGGTAGCGCTTGGCGCCACCGTCATAGAAAAACACCTGACACTCGACAACAAGATGACGGGGCCGGACCACCGGGCCTCGCTGGAGCCGCAGGAATTCACCCGAATGGTCGAGGCAATCCGCCTAGTGGAGTCGGCCCTGGGGCATGGCCGCAAGGAACCCGCTGCCAGTGAGTCGAACACCGCCTCGGTGGCCCGCAAGAGCCTGGTGGCCAACCGGGATATTCCCGTCGGCGCCACGTTGACCGGCGAACTCGTGGGTATCAAACGCCCCGGCACCGGCCTGCCGGCGGCTATGATGCCCCAAGTATTGGGCAGAACCGCCAGGGAGCAAATCTCCGAGGGCGCTTTGATCACGATGGAAATGCTCTCTTGAGAACCATCGGGGTCGTCACCGTCGGGCGGTCCGACTATGGAAACTACTTGCCGGTTTTGCGCCAAATTCAATCCGAACCGGGGCTTGAGTTGCGGCTAATCGTTAGCGGGACTCACCTGGTGTCTGAATTCGGTTCGACCTACCGAGCCATTGAAGAGGACGGATTCGAGATCGACGACCGTGTAGAAATGCTCCTCTCTTCCGATGCGCCTGAGGGGATCGCTAAATCCATGGGGCTCGGCATCATTGGCTTCGCTCAATCGTACTCGGCGTGCCGGCCCGATCTGCTGCTAGTTTTGGGCGATCGATTCGAGATGTATGCCGCGGTGGTGGCGGCTCTTCCTTTCAAATTACCAATAGCCCACATTCACGGCGGCGAAATTACTCAGGGGGCGATGGACGACGCGCTGCGGCATTCAATTACCAAACTCAGCCATCTGCATTTCGTCTCCACGGAGGATTATCGTCGCCGGGTGCTGCAATTGGGCGAAGAGTCTTGGCGGATTACAGTATCGGGCGCCCCCGGCCTCGACAACGTGAGGTCGACACCGATCTTGGACCGCCGGGAGTTGGAATTACTTGTCGGGATGGAGTTGGGCAAGAAACCACTCTTGGTGACCTACCATCCGGTAACCCTGGAGTATGAACAAACCGAATCGCAGACCGTTGAGTTGTTGGCGGCCCTGAACCGGTCCGGGCTGCCGGTGGTTTTTACGATGCCCAATGCCGATACCAATGGCCGGATCATTACCAAGGCGATCGAAGACTACGTGGCGGGCCATCAGGATTCCAGATTGGTCGATAATCTGGGTAACCAAGGCTACTTTAGCCTGATGTCGTTAGCATCGGCGATGGTCGGAAATTCCTCCAGCGGCATAACCGAAGCGGGCTACTTCAACCTGCCCGTGGTTAACATCGGCAACCGGCAACTGGGCAGAATACGGACCGGCAATATCATCGACGTTGGTTACTCTCGCGATGAAATATCGACCGGGATACGGCAAGCCATATCGAAGGAGTTTCGCCAAACGGCTGCGGCAGTAGTGAGCCCATACGGGGACGGCAAGGCCGCCGAGCGCATAATTTCCGTACTAAACCAGTGCAGCCTTGACGACCGGCTGATAATCAAGAAGTTCGTTGACCGTCCCGCCGAGGGCGAGCCTTCTTCATCACCAGCACCCGGGCAATACCCTGACCGGCAACGAGTTCCCAGGGAGCCCGTTGCCTGATCAACCGAAACCGTTAGCACCGGGGCCCGCCACCGCTACGCCCCTGCGGCTAGTCCCCTGGAAGGATATCGACGGCGCGGTGGCTGTCGACTACCACATGCACACTACCTACACCGATGGCGGCGCCAGCGTGCAGGACATGGTTGCGGCAGCGACTCCGGCAGGTGTGGCCGAGGTTCTGCTCAGTGAGCATGTGAGGCACACAAGCACCTTCTACCCATCGTTTGTCGCCGAGGTTTCCAGTGTCCTGCCTCTGGACGTCAAAGTCTACACCGGTATCGAAACGAAAATACTAGACTCGGAAGGACATCTCGATTGCACGTTCGAAATCGCTTCGAAATGTGACGCAATCGTGGGGTCGGTTCACAGTCCTCCCGGACCGAACGATGTGGAAGCGGGTAGCTGGACCGGAATGGACCCAGCCCAAGCCCTCCAGCTTGAATTCGACTTGTGCATGGCTATCGTGAGCAAGAGCCAGGCACATATTTTGGGACACCCATTGGGGATGTCCATCACGAAATTCAAACTTATACCCCTGGACCACGTGTACGATTTGGCCAGTGCCTGCCGCGACTACAACAAAGCGTTCGAACTCAATCCCCGTTATTGCCCGGACCCGGGTGAATGGATAAACATCGTCAAGCGGGCTGGTTGCAAAGTGAGCATCGCCTCGGACGCCCATGGGACCTCGGATGTTGGAAGGGCATGGAAAATCTTCAGACGCGGCCTAAAGTAGCGGCGATGAAGGTGGGAATTACCGGTGTCGGCGGCGGTGTTGGCCAGAGCATAATGAAAGCGTTAACGCTGTCCACATTGCCGATAGAGATCACCGCTATCGATGTACAACCTTTGGGGGCAGGATTGTATCGTGCCCCGAATTACGCGTTGTTGACCAAGCCGGAATCTCCAGGTGGCATCGAAGGATGGGAACATTCCATTCAGCATCTTGGGTTAGAGGCACTGATTCCTGGCTCCGATCACGACCTGCTTCCCCTGGCCGCAGTCCGCGACGACTGGGCGAGGAAGGGAATCTGCCAAGTATTGATTTCGGACTTGGATTTGGTCCAGGTATGTCGCGACAAAGCTGCTACCTGCCGGGTACTCGAGCAACACAGCATTCCGGTCCCCAATTACACCTGCGCATCATCCGAGGATGATGCGGCATCTTGGGCTGAAGGCAATGGCTATCCGGTGGTAATCAAGCCTAGAAGCGGCTTCGCATCCCGAGACGTTAACGTGGTAGCCGACGAGGAAGAGTTAAGGTTCTACTTTCGGCGAACTCCCAAACCCATTCTTCAAGAGTACCTGCACAACGGCGGGAAAACGGAAGAATTCACGTGTTCGGTATTCGTGGATGGTAATGGCGTCCCGGTGGGCACGTTCATGGCGCGGCGCGAGTTATCGGGAGGGGCCACCTACCGGGCGGAAGTCGGTTTCTGGCCTGAAATCCATGAGTTGCTCATGAAAATCGGGAGGGCGTTACGGCCCCGTGGTATGTTAAATGTGCAACTTAGGTTAACCGAACGCGGGCCGGTACCCTTCGAACTTAACGTTCGATGCTCCGGCACCTCCGCCATCCGGGCCTACTTCGGCTACAACGAACCGGATATGTTACTTCGCCATTTCGTATTGGGAGAGACGCTTACTCCTCCAACGGTCCGGCCGGGGTATGCCCTCAGATACTGGAACGAGGTGTTCTTGGAAGGCTTCGATCCGATGGATGCCGAGCACCACCCCAATGGCATTCGAGGGGAGATTCTGGCTTGGCCATAGGCGTTTTGGTCACCGAGGCCGCAGGAGCGTTGGGACAACGGATCGTACACAGCCTTCGGGTCGACGGTTACGACGTTCTGGCTTGTGGCAGGGAGCCGGGACCCAATGTAGACAGCTATTGGGACGTCGGCCAATCGGATGCTCCCAATGTCGATTACCGGCCTAAAGTCGTTGTCCATGCGGCCGCACGGGTCGGTTCCTTCAAACAGGCGATTTCCGATGCCGATTCTCTGATCCGAGTGAACGTTCTTGGGACTCTTCGAGTGGCCCACTGGTGTGTCGATAACGATGTAGAACACTTGGTCTTGGTCTCGGGAGCCATTGTCTATGGAGAGTGGACCGACTCACCGAAAGCCGAATCAGCCCCGTTAAACCCCTGGCTCGCGGGACCCTATGCCGTTTCCAAACTTGGCAGCGAACAGGTCGCTCACATGGTGGAAGCCGCCGGAGTAAGCTTGACGGTTCTGAGATTGAGCTCCCTGTACGGGATCGGCTACAGCCGGGGCCTAATCCAACGGTTGATCCGAGAAGGAAAACGGAAGGGCTCGATTTCGTTATCGCCACCGTTTGATGACGCCTTCGACCTCCTCAACCTGGGTGATGCCGCCAGGACGGTGCGCCACGCCGTTGCGGACCGCTCCTCGGGAACTTGGAACGTGGGCGGCGGTTCATTAACAACCATAGAAGACCTTGCAATGATGTGCGCGGCTTCCAGCGAAAGCAAGGTGAAGATTTCTCAAGCGACCGATGTCCGATCGCGCAGGATTCTCAATTGGGTAGACGACGCGGCGGCCAGAACCAGTTTGCACCACTGTAACAAGGTCGAAATGCAATCCGGCATCGAGGAAATCGCGGCGTCGATCGAGCAGGAATGTTAGACCGATATTGTGGCCGGCAGACCGTTTCTTCACACGATAGCGGGGCCAAATGCTCCTCCGGTTCGCACGATTCGATGTCTGAACTGGCGGCTTGGCCGGGCCGTATTCCTCTATGAAAAGCCACCGGGTGCTGATTATTGGCTGTGGAAGTCTGGGCAGCCGACATTTGCAGGCGGTGGCCTCTCTCCCGACGGTGTACGAAATCGAGGTAGTCGAACCCGTCCCGGAGGCGGTGCGGTTGGGCCGACAGCGATTGGCCGAGATTCCCGACCTGCAAGAACCCACTTCGGTTCGCTGGATTTCGTCCTTGTCCGAGGCTACAGACCATGGAGATCTTTGTATCATCGCCACCCAGGCCAAGGGACGCTGCGAAATCTTCCGGCAGGTGGCGGACCAGCTGGGATATAAGGCGTTTGTTTGGGAGAAAATCGCGGCCCAGTCGGTGACGGAGATGGAGGAGTCACTTGGGTTCGCCAAAGACAATGGAATCAAAGTCTGGGTCAACCTTCAAACCAGGACCGCTTCTTTCTACCGGCGGGTGAAACGCAAGCTCGACTCCAGCCATTCCGTTGTTCTGTCAACAGTGGGAGGTGGCCAGTTCCTGGCTGCCAACGGCATTCACGTAGCCGACCTGTTCGCCTACTATGATGGTGGCCAACAGATCGAAAGTACCGGTGGCAATATCGATCCAGTCCTTCATCCCTCGAAGCGAAGTCCGGAACTTTACGATTTGACCGGAACGCTCCACGGCTCCACCGAGAATGGAAGCAGCTTGACCATCGCTTACACTGAGAGCGAAGGCTACTGGGGGCATGTGTCTATAGCCTCCAGAAACTACCAAGTTGTGGTAGACCATCTCAACAACTGGGCCTGGGAGGCTGAGGCCGCTTCCGGCTGGCAGTGGGAGTCAGTACCCTACGAAGGAACATTGATGGTCAGTCATACCACCAAAGAAATCGCCGACGACATTTTGAGCAGTGGAATTTGTACCCTGCCGACGCTGGAAGAGGCGCTCACATCGCACCGCTTTATTCTGGACGGGCTCCGGCCACATTTCGGCCGATTGTTGGGCAGACCAGTTGACCGTTGCCCTGTGACTTGATTTCGTAAGAGCCTATGACTGCGACAATTCGAGCAACACTGGACTCATATATCCGACCTCGTCCAACTTTTCGAACGACAGAGCTGAGATGTATACAGAAGTAACCAAATTCTTGGTCAGCCCAGACACGTCAATCCACGATACCGTTGCCAAGGCAGATGAGAACCGCATGGGAATCGTTCTTGTTGTGGATGAAGAACGAAGGCTCATTGGGACGGTAACCGATGGAGATGTGCGCCGGGCAATCCTGGCGGAAGTCAGCTTGGATCAACCTGTCAGCTACCTGCTAGCGAATAAGGCCAACTCTCGCCGCGCGACCCCGGTTACAGCCCTTGCAGGCTCCGACCGCACAATCCTGTTGCGGATTTTGCGCGAACACAACCTCCTTCACCTACCCTTGCTGGATCAAGACCAGAGAGTTATCGACTTAGTCACCGTAAACGACCTGGTAGCCGTCGACGATCATCCTCTCCAAGCGGTCATAATGGCGGGCGGGCTGGGTACCAGGATGCGGCCCCTCACCGACGATACCCCCAAGCCGATGCTACCGGTGGGCGACCGGCCACTCTTGGAGATAATCGTCCAGCAACTAAGAGACGCGGGAATTAACCGGGTTAACGTCGCGGTACATCATGCATCGGAAAAAATAGCCGACCACTTTGGGGATGGCAGTGATTTTGGAGTCGAGATAACCTACGCCAACGAAGACCGGCCCCTTGGGACTGCTGGCGCCTTGGGCTTGCTTGAGCCTCCGACCGATACAACACTGGTGATCAACGGCGACATACTCACTCAATTGGATTTCAAAGCGATGCTCGACTACCACCTGGAAAATAGCACCGAATTAACCGTTGCGGTACGGCGCCAAGAATTCGAGCTGCCGTACGGCGTAGTTGAGTGCGACGGACCCACAGTCCGAAGCGTGACTGAAAAACCCCGGCTTAACTATTTCATCAACGCGGGAATCTACCTGCTGGAACCCAGCATCTATGCCCTTATCCCCTGCGGCGAGTCCTACCACATGACCGATTTGATGAACCGGCTCCTCGCAGAGGGCCGGGCAATCTCCGCCTTTCCGGTTCGGGAGTATTGGAGAGACATTGGGGAGCCATCAGACTACCAGCAGGCCCAAGAGGATATGGCTACGGGAAAGGTATAGCGGTGAACGTCCTAGTAACTGGTGGGGCCGGGTATTTGGGTTCAACTCTGGCCAGGGTCTTGCTGGAGCGCGGCCACCGTGTTCGGGTATTGGATTCGCTGTTGCATGGAGGCCAGGCGCTGCCGGCCCTGTATCTCTATGACGGCTTCAGTTTCCTCCGGGGCGACGTACGTTCCACCGATACCCTCAACCAGGCCTTGGAAGACGTGGACGCCGTCGTCCACCTGGCGGCTATCGTGGGCGACCCGGCCTGTGCGCGCCAAACGGAAACCGCCCGTCAAGTCAATCTGGACGCAGCTCTTGAATTGTATCGTCTGACCTGCCTTCGGGGTGTCGACCGGTTCATATTTGCGTCGACTTGCAGTAATTACGGCCAAATGAGCGATCCATCCGTGTATGTCACGGAAGAGTCCGAGTTGCGGCCGGTGTCCTTGTACGCGGAAACCAAGGTAGCCGTCGAAAACCATCTAATGGACTCCCTTGATTCCGCCGGCCCCACGGTTACGATCATGCGGTTCGCGACCTTGTTCGGCCTTTCGGCCCGCATGCGATTCGACCTGACCGTGAACACCTTCGCCATGGAGATGTTGACCAAGGACAGCGTTGAAATCTTTGGTGAGCAATTCTACCGGCCCTACATCCACGTATTGGATGCGGCCAACGCCATTGCCCTAGTCCTGAATTCCCCAGCCGACAGAGTCGAAGGCCGCGTGTTCAATGTTGGTGACACGGGCCAGAATTACACCAAGGGCCAGCTAGCCGACTTGGTCCGTAGCGCGACCGGAAACCGGGTTGAACTCCGGCATGTGGAACGGAACGATGACCCTCGGGACTATCGAGTGTCCTTCGCAAAGATAAAAGAGGAATTGGGGTTCAACATCACTCGTACAGTCAAAGATGGGGTGAACGAGATTGCCGACGCGATTCGCCAGGGAGTGATCATTGATCTTGACGATCCCCGGTACTCCAATTGAGGCGGCGAAAATGAGGGAGAGAGCGGCCCCTGGCAGCCCGGTTGGGGATGGAATGGTGCCCTTGTGCGTGCCCCAGATTGAAGGCAACGAATGGGACTATGTAAAGGAATGCCTGGACACCAATTGGGTGTCCTCGGTTGGGTCCTTCGTCGACCGGTTTGAGGAATCGCTGGCACAGTTTGTCGGTGCGAAGTACGGAATAGCAACTGTCAACGGCACTGCCGCCCTACACGTCGCTCTACTCGTAGCCGGGGTTCAGCCGGACGATGAGGTATTGGTGCCGACGCTGACTTTCGTCGCTCCGGTCAATTCCATCCGGTACGCAGGAGCCTGGCCGGTGTTCATCGACTCGGAGCCAAACTTCTGGCAGATCGACCCGGAGAAGCTGACAGCGTTTCTCGAAACCGAATGCAACTTGCGGGGCGGAAATCTGGTCAATCGGAAGACTAACCGCAGAGTGAAAGCCATCCTGCCTGTGCATCTTCTGGGCCACCCTTGCGACATGGACCCGATATTCGCCGCAGCCAACCGGTTCGGCCTAGCCGTCGTTGAGGATGCCACCGAGAGTCTGGGTGCCCGGTATAGAGGACGAATGGTGGGGCAGCCGGGCCATATTGCCTGTTTTAGCTTCAACGGCAACAAGATCATAACCACCGGCGGCGGCGGAATGATTGTGACCGATAACGCCGCCTGGGCCGAGCGTTCCCGATATCTGACGACACAGGCCAAAGACGACCCCATCGAATACCTTCACAACGAAATCGGCTTCAATTACCGCCTGAGCAATATTCAGGCAGCAATGGGCGTGGCCCAAATGGAGAATCTCCCCCGGTTCGCCGCAAAGAAGAGGACCATCGCTGATGGATACCGGCGGGGATTAAAGGATCTAAAGGACATCACTCTCATGCCGGCCCAGCCAGAAACCGACCCGACCTACTGGCTATACACGGCACTTCTACCCGATCAAGTCACCGTGGATGTTCGAAAGAAGGTCATCCAGGGCTTGAATGAAGCGGGAGTCGGTGCCCGGCCATTGTGGCATCCAATACACGGACTCCCTCCTTACGAAGGCTCTCAGGCCTTTCAGATCGAGGTTGCCCCCAACCTCTACAGGCGCGGCGTAAGTCTTCCCAGCAGTGTGGGGTTGGAAGACGGCGACCAACAAAGGTGCATAGCCGCCCTTCGAGCCAATCTTCTGACCCTTGGAGTCAGTTGACCGAACCGCCGCTTTATTTCGTCGAACGGTTGACCTTCTGGGTATGGTTGCGCTTCGTTTGGCCCAGAGCGCTCAAAACCCGGCTTAAGTTCGGGCATGGGAGTACGCCGGTCTATTTTGTCGATGCGCCCAGAATCACTTTCGTGATCTGCCGTTGGTCCGCGCTGCTTACGGGAGTCACACTTCAACGATTCGTATTCCGAACGTCTGATATCCATGAAGAGTCTGGCCTCTCAACTCGATTGAAGATCTTTTACGACGACCTTTTGAAGGTCGAACGTGAGTCTTTGAAAGACCCTCTTTTTCGGGACATCTATAGCGTCGTTAGCCCCTCCCGGCATCTTTCGACGTTCCTATCCAAGAGAATCGCTTCCACCGTCCCTTACGACAGGACCACAATCTGGCGGGCACTTTCGTTGATCAACGCCTGCGATTGGAAACGAAGACAGGAAGAGGCAGGCTCCAGACCCCTTATTTTGTTCCTTGAGCGACGGCCGTGGGACGAACAAATCAACCGCTACGCCGGGGAACTGAGCTTAACCACAATTTCGGTCAGCAGGTCTCGTGACTACCGGGCGGAACTCCGCCGACGTCTCCCGGCCAAAATAGTCAACAAGCTGCGGGGTTTGCGTTACCGGCGCCTTCGCAAGATCTCGGTCGGTCGATTCACAGCGGGCAATGTACCCACCTCTGGCGAACCCAAACATGGTTCGTCGATAGAAAGCCTTCAGGATTCCTTGAGCAGTTCACATCCCGCTAAAGTAGCGGTCGAATTCTATGGGATGCTCAATCTCGCTCATCCGGAGCGCCAATCCGATCTTTTCTTTTGGCAGAATTCAGATTTATCAGGCAACGATATTCTCCTGACGTTCTCCATCCCTGCGTACCCGCTGGACGAACAACGGAAGTCTGAGTTGGAACAGCACGGCATGAACGCGATTGTCCTTCATCCCGGAGCGACCTCTATCGCGTCTGAACCGGTTTTAAGTAAGGTAGAAAGCAGGAGTTTCCGGACCAATCCGATCAGGGCGTCACGCAAGGAAAATGAACTGAAAGCAGATTGGATCAACACCCAATTTAACGCCTATCAGGAGACCACCGAGTACTGGCGCGGGCTTTGTGAGAGCAGCGACGTCAAAGTTTTCGTGACCTGGTCCAAGTACGACGCAGTGCATTGCGCCATCGCCAACGCAGTCGAGTCTACCGGCGGAGTAACCGCGGTCTACCAGCGCGGCTATGAAGGGCTGCCTTCCCCTCAATTCACGGTCGATGCGGATGTGGTGTTCGGGTATTCCACCCAAAACGCCGAGATTGTAGGCCAGTGTGATTCGTACATCAAGTATCACGTTGCAACCGGATTCCTGGGAGACCATCGCGCTCCCCTACTGGCCAAGAGCGCATCGAAGGTCAGGAAACAGCTACTAAAAAACGGTGCCCACAAGATTCTCGCCTACTTGGACGAAAACTCCGCAAGCGACGCCCGCTGGAGCTCAGGGAACGACATCCCTCAGAGAGATTACGGTTCCCTGCTGGAACGGGTTATAGACGACCCTGAGTTTGGCCTTCTCCTAAAGCCGAAAGCGGTGGGCACATTACGTTCAAGGTTGGGTCCGGTCGCCTCGTTGCTCGAGAAAGCTGAAGCTACAGGGCGGTGCAAAGTCTATCAAGACCGAGACCCCGGCGGCCTCCACGGCTGGAGCCCGCCCGTAGAGGCCGCACTGGCGGCCGATGTCTGTGTGCATGGCTATCTGTCGGCGGCCACGGCAGGAATCGAGACGGCATTGGCCGGGGTTCCCACATTGCTCTTGGACCTAGAATCCTGGCCGGTTAGCCCTCTCTACGAACTGGGCGTCGGTAAGGTGGTTTTTAACAGTTGGGACGATCTATGGGATGCCTGCAGTCAACAATGGTCCTCCGGGCCCAAAATACCCGGATTTGGAGATTGGGAGCCGGTCTTGGACCAACTTGATTCTTTCAGGGACGGTCGGGCGGCAGAGAGGATGGGCAACTACATCAATTGGTTGATCTCCGGTTTCAAAGACGGCAAGGACCGTGAAACGGTTCTCGCCGAGGCTGCCGAGCGTTATTGCGCGCATTGGGGGCAAGATAAAATCTGCAACGTCAGCGGACCTCTAGTACAGCCGGTTTTTGCCGACACGAGAAACGGGTTACCGGGTGATCACTCCGGTCACCTGACGCCCTCCGGCCTACCAGCAGAGCGCCAACGAACCATAGGCTAGAGTGCAAATGGATAACTCAAATCAGTCAGCGGTCCGTTACTTCTTAAAGAGGTACCGGTCCCTTTTCGTCTGCGTCCTGATCGTAACTATCGCGAGTTCCGTGGCAGCCAGCTTTAGTGTTGTCGCCTTCTACCCGGTGTTTTCGTCTCTGTTGGGGGAGTCTCGGGACGAATCGTCAGGAATATTGGGGTTCGTCGTCGATATTGTAGACTTCCTGCCATTCTCAAACGCAATTGTTGGCGCCGCCGCACTGCTCTTCTTGGTATTTCTGGTTAAGACCATCTTGGCCCTGGGTCAGGAAATCCTCACCGCATATTTCGGGGCCAGGACCCATTACGAAGTCAAAAGAGAAATCGCCCACCTCTACACCAGGGCTCATTACCAGTATATGTTGGATCACCAGCAGGGTACGCTGATCTACAACAGCTTACACGCACCGACAGCCGTCTCCGGTATGCTCTCGACCGGAACGTTGATGGCAACGGCAGTACTGAAGACCCTTACGATAACGGCGATCCTATTAGCCATTATGCCTTGGGCAACCTTGGTTATGGCAGCCCTCGGTTTAGCCTACTACGGGAGTATGCACTACTTATCGAAGAGGGTTTCGTTCCAACTTGGGTTAAGAAAAGTAACAGCTTCTACCGGTCAGACTATCATTATCAACGAATTCCTGAGCGGTTTCCGTCAAATCCTGACCGTCAATGGTTCAAGGATTTGGGGGAACCGGTTCGATGCCGAAAGCCGAACAATTCGGGAGGTGGAATTCAAGGAAGCAGTTTGGCAAGGGATTCCCAGGCCATTCATGGAGTTGGCCTCCGTCGTCATGTTGCTGGGTTTGATTCTCATTATGTGGTTGCCCGACCGCGGCAGCTTAACCGACAGCCTTCCAACAATCGGTGTATTCGCCGTAGCTCTGACACAGTTGATGGCCCCTCTTACCACTGTCGGCGCTCTCAGAATGAAGATGATGTCAATGTTGCCGAACCTGCAGATCGTGCATCGCCTCATCACCGGACCGTTCCCGGTCCGTCGGGAAGGCCAAGTCGCCCTTGAGACCTTCAATAATTCAATCGTGTTGGAAGACGTTTCCTTCGCCTACCAGAATAGAGAACCAATATTTGACCGTCTCAACTTGGCCTTTGAAAAGGGTTCCGTCACGGCGATAGTCGGATCTTCCGGCGCCGGCAAAACCACCGTGCTCAATTTGATTCTGGGCCTATTCGCACCGACTTCGGGCCGAATTACCGTCGACGGCGTGCCTCTTCAAGACATCACGGAAGAGAGTTGGTTCGAACGGATAGGATTCGTCAGCCAAGAGCCCTTCACCTATCACGCCTCAGTATCTGACAATATTCTTCTAGGCAGAGGTGGGTACTCGCGGGAAGCAGTTATCGAGGCGGCAAAGGTCGCCAACGCTCACGAGTTCGTGATCGAGCTTCCTCAAGGCTATGACACTGTAGTTGGCGAACGCGGTATGAAGATCTCGGGAGGGCAGCAGCAGCGTCTGGCCATCGCAAGGGCCGTGCTTGGTTCGCCCGACATTCTGATATTCGATGAAGCTACCAGCAATCTGGATAACGTGTCAGAGCGATTGGTCCAGGAATCTATCGACAAATTGTCCGTCGACCGAACGGTGATCGTCATCGCCCACCGGCTTTCCACCATCAGTCACGCCGATAAAATAGTCGTCTTCGAAAACGGGAAGATGGTGGAGGCAGGCAAACATGACGAACTACTGAGCAAAGACGGCCACTATGCTCGCTTGGCCGGTACTCGATGAACTCTATAGAGTGGGGAAAATAAGATAATTCGCAATTTACGAGAGGACATGGCCGGTTCCAAGACAATATTGTGCACATTGGGTCCTTCCTCCCTCAACTCCACGACCATCGAAAGGCTGGGAGAAATGGGGGTTGGGTTATTTCGGTTGAATCTTTCCCACACTCGCGTGGACCAACTGGAGGGGCTGGTAAAACTCATCAGGGAAAACTCGGATGTTCCCATCTGTTTGGATTCCCAAGGAGCACAGATCCGTACCGGTAACATTCCCGGCGGCTCACTCTCTCTTCGACCTGGCGAAATGGTACAACTGACGGCGGACTCGCAGAATCAGAGCCTACGTACCCTTCCGATTTACCCGCCAACGGCGCTGAAACAGTTTACGGTGGGAGACGTGATCAGCGTCGACTTTGCTGAAACTCCATTGCAGGTCGTAACAACCGGCCCTATTTGCCAGGCAAGGGTGTTAGCTGAGGGAACCGTTGGTTCAAACAAAGCTATTTCAGTCGACCGCCATATCGATTTGCCTGCGCTGACCGACCAAGACCGGGCGGCTTTTGCCCTCTGCCCGCAGTTGAATATCGACCAGATCGCGCTTTCCTTCACCAATCGGAGCTCGGACATCCGGTTGTTGCGAGAGTTAGCGGGAGATCACACCAGGATCATCGCCAAAGTTGAGAGTCGCTTGGGTTTGGAAAACCTGGTGGGTATTCTCGAAGCTGCCGACGCGATTCTAATCGACCGCGGTGACTTGGCCAAAGAAGTACCTATGGGAGACCTTCCGTTTATACAGAAGGAGGTGATTCGCCAGGCAAACGAAGCCGAAGTGCCGGTTTATGTGGCCACCAACCTCCTGGAGTCGATGGTCGTAAACCCCGGGCCCACCCGGGCCGAGGCCAACGACGTAATTAACACTCTGCTGGACGGAGCCGACGGCCTGGTTTTGGCTGCCGAAACAGCGGTTGGGCGTTATCCCATCGGCTGCGTCAGCATGTTGCGATCGTTCATCAATCAGCATCGGGTGAGAACCGCGGCTCCAATTGGGGCTCGTCTGTTGGTCCAAGACCCGACACCCGGAAGCTCCAGCTTGATAGAGCCCTACGGCGGCCGGTTGGTGAATGGCGTGCTTACCAGTTACGACCTCACGAACCTGAGAGAAATGCAATGCTTGGACATCACCGAGCATCAAATGCTGGACGTAAAACAAATCGCCTTGGGGTCCTTCTCGCCCATGGAAGGTTTCATGACGAGTCACACTCTTCGCTGTGTCTTGGAGGAGAAGCGGCTTTCTGATGGGACTTCCTGGCCGATGCCGGTATTATTTCAGATGCAAGTTTCGCCGCAAACAGGCCAGTACTCACCTGGCAGCGCCGTCGCCCTCTTCTTTCAAGGTGAGGCACGGGCTCTGTTGACCCTGGAAGAGGCTTTCCGTTACGACCTCGAACAACTGGCCCTGGGTTGGTTCGGCACCACCAGCAAGGACCATCCGGGTGTTGCGCGGTTGTTCGAGAGCAGTCCCTATTTTCTCGCTGGTAAAGTCCAATTGCTGCCAGACGCTCTTGAGGATCGGCAACCGTACGAATTGGCTCCTAGCCAGGCCAGAAGTGTGTTCGAGCATCGCCGTTGGGAAAAGGTGGTTGGGTTCCACACCCGAAACGTCCCTCACCGGGCTCACGAGTACCTGCAATTTACAACTTTGGACAAGCACCATTGTGATGGAATTTTCATCCATCCGGTCACCGGTCCTAAGAAATCCGGTGACTTTTCTGGAGAAATTATCCTCAAGGCGTACGACCTGCTCTTAGACCAAATTTACCCGCCAAATAACTCAATTCTGGGAAGCTTCCTGACCTATCCGAGGTACGCCGGCCCTCGGGAAGCTGTCTTTACCGCGATTTGCCGGCAAAACTTCGGTTGCACCCACTTTATTGTGGGGCGAGACCACACCGGGGTCGGGGAGTTTTATTCTCCCGATGACTCCAAGCGGCTGTTCGATGAAATGGAAGGCCTTGGCATAGAGCCAGTCTTCTTCGACGAAGTTTACTATTGCCAACTCTGCATGAGCCACGCTGAGTATTGCAGGCACGGCGTGGAGCACATCCAAAGAATAAGCGGCACTGAAGCACGAACAATGTTCGGCCAAGGCATGGTGCCTCCGGACTGGTATATGAGGAAGGAAGTGTCCGGGATTATTCTCGAAGGTCTGCGTCAAGGCGATGAGGTGTTCGCCGGGTAATGGTCGCTCGGGTGGTGTGGTTTACTGGTCTTTCCGGCGCGGGAAAATCCACTATCGCCCAAAGGGCAGCGACGATGTTGGATGAGCGGGGTCTCTCAGTTCTGGTGTTGGACGGTGATGCAGTCCGCTCCTCCTTCTCCTCCGATCTCGGGTTCACCCCAGGTGACATTGTGGAAAATGACCAACGGTTCCTGGCTCTGTGCCTGGAATCTATGGACCGATACGACGTGATCTTGGTGCCCAAGATTTCTCCCTTGAAGAAGCAGCGAGCGACCGTACGCAGTGCACTAGGGGAGGCCTTTTCAGAAGTTTACGTTAGCGCTTCCCTGGCTACCGTGTCTGGACGGGATCCCAAAGGTTTGTATCGTGAAGCCCGGGAAGGACGGCTTCCTGATTTAATCGGGGTGGCCGAAGCGGTTCCTTACGAGCCGCCCGGTGCGGCAGACCTCACCCTTGACACAGAATCGTGTAGCCCGGAAGTCTGCGCCAACCAGTTGGTGGAGTTCCTTCAGATTTAATGAGCGCCAGTACACGGGGAGCCCGCATCACGTGGGTAACCGGCCGTATGGGAGAAGTCATCCTGCTGCGGTGTGTACATTTAATTTCACAGTGGCATCGGAGGAGTGAACTGGGCGCCTATTTAGTCACACCGAATCATGCCCGTTAATTACAACGAACTCATGGCCCGACTCCAAGACCTCCCGGTTTGTTCGATTTTCACCACCGGCCGCACGGGTTCAGACCTTCTCCAGAGCCTGATGGATTCCCACCCCGAGGTGCTGACCTTCAACGGGCACCTCCTGTACCATTCCTTCTGGAGTAACTCGGTGTGCGCCGCCGCAGGGGGCTTTGAACCGGCGGACATCATTGACGAATTCATCGGCAAGCACATCGAACTCTTCAAGTCCCGTTACGACATATTGGAACGGAAGAACCAGCTTGGCGAAACAGGTGAAAGTTCCCTCGACATCGACTTAGACCGTTTCCGGCACCACGCCAGCAAGCTCCTAGAGAACAGCGTAGCCAACTCGCGAAACGCCCTTTTGGCGATCTACGGTGCTTATGCGCTGTGCCTCGATCAAGACTTGGAACAGAAAAAACTTCTCCTGCATCATCCCCACGACTGGGGTGAATTGCCAGCCACGATTGCCGACTTCCCAGAAACAAAAATTATATGTATGACCAGAGATCCACGGGCAAATTTCGTTTCAGGCATCGAGCATCACCGTAACAACAACACATGGGTGGACACCGACAACGGTGGTCATCTTTATTTCTATATCAACCGGATTCTGAACGACGCCCGTCCCCTGGGAAAATACGACAACGACTACCGGGTCGTCCGCCTCGAGGATCTGGGCCAAAAGGACATCCTTGATTCCCTTTGCCGCTGGCTGGGCATTTCTTACGATGAGTGTTTATCGCAATCGACTTGGGGCGGGTTGAGATGGCGGGGCGACCACCTCTCCAAGGAGAACCGGTAGCCAGGATTCTCTGCGGTCATGTTGGAAAACCGCTGGCGGTCCCGACTGAGTTCCACTGACAAGTTCGTCTTGAACTACATCATGGGAGCCCGGCTCGAGCATTACGGGTACGGTCACTACAAGACGAGGGTTCTTGGCTTTATTCTGACACCGCTTTTGATTCTCTTTCCTCTTTCGTATGAGCGTCGCTTTTGGTCGCTTTCTTACATTCGAAACCGAGTCCGCAACGGACAGACTAGAACCATAGCCGCCAACGGCATAAACTATTTGAGACGAGTCCGCACTTTCCTAAAGTTTTACCTGATGGCCGCGGCCAGACAGCCATTTAACGAGCCCCTGCTCGCTTCGAACCCGGAACAATCGAAAACTGCGATGCCTTTGGAAACGACCAGGTAGTCCTGCCTCCAGTTGAATCCGCAATGAAATCGGCGGCTCAATACCTATTTGTGGCTGTTCACCAAGGCCCCTATCTTTCCATCGAGCCACTGCAAGAAGAATTGGGCCCCGCCGACGTACAATATTTGGTCGACGGCGTGTGCAAACGAGAGCGCGACGAACAGGGGCTGCCCGGTTTGGATTTAAAGACAATTAATAGCCAGTGGGGCAATCTGGAGAACTACTTGAATCAGTCGTCAATTCGGGCGATTGTCAGGAGTGCATCCGAGGACGTCCCCGAACCCAACATTGAAGCAATGGCTTCTAGGGCGGCGAAGGCCGTCAATATCCCGGTTTTCGTCTTAGAAGACTTCCCTGGCAACTATTGGCACAGCGCCAGTTACCGGCTGGACGGACTTTTCGTGGAGGGAGATTCGCAGGCGGCTCTGCACCAGTCCCGTGGCGTAGACCCGGCCCTGATTTATAGGACCGGCAACCCGCGCTACCAGTGGCTGCATTCAGTCGACCGGCAGGCTTCTCGTCGTGCCACCAGAGAGAGCTTCGGGCTGTCAGAAGAACAGCCGGTGGTATTGTGGGCTGGCCAACCAGACGGGACGAATTCCTTCCTAGCGTTGACCAGAATCTTGGAGAACCTGCACAAACTCACATTCACTCTGCTCTTCAGAGCGCACCCCAGGGATGAATTGTACGAGTCTGGAGCCTATCGGCAGATTTTGGCAGGGAGAAATTCCCAACTCGTGGACGTAACATCAAATCCCGACGTGGTCAGTCTCTATTGCGCATCGGATTTGGTGCTGACTCAGTTCTCCTCCGCAGGGGTCGAAGCCAGTCATTTAGGGGTTCCGGCCGTCTTTGTTTTGTTCGAGGATCTGGGAAGGGCCTGGTTGCTCAAACACAAGGGTTACAGTACCTTACCGTGGTCGGACGACGGATGCAGTTACTTGATTGAACACGAAGACGAGGTCGAACCGGTCATCTCGGAAGCTTTATTCGATTCGGAATCCAGGCGAACAATCATCGGCAAATTCTGTCAGAAGTACGGCCCGACTTTTGACAGTACCCGTGAAATCGTCCGTAGAATCCTGCAAACGGTCGACCGTCCTCTCACAGTCTAGGCACCGAACCGCTGTCCCACCTCGCAAGAGGTATTGGAGTTATTTCAAATGGTAAACCGAAAGCCAGCGCCACAAAGTAAATACGGCCAAGAAACTCTGCTCGCTGACCGCAGCATGAACTGGAAGGGGTTCGACCGGGACGCACTGTTGGCCGCCGTGCGGAAAGAACAGGCGGCGCGGCCGATAACCACACTGAGACACCCGGAGGTCCGCTATGAAGTTACGGACCACTGCAACGCCGAGTGCATCATGTGCCCCCGAGACATACACAAGTTCGGGCGTCCCCACGGCATCATGAACATGGACCAATACCGGCGTAGCGTGGACGAGGTGGTCGGCTTGGGCTGCAAGCAGGTGGTCCTCACCGGATTCGGTGAGCCACTGGTGGACAAGACGGTGGAGAAGAAGGTCGAGTACGCCCATTCCAAGGGCCTACGGTCGTACATTATCAGCAACGCCTCGCTTCTGACTCGGGAACGGGCCAGGCGTCTGATTGCCGCTGGTCTAGACGAACTTCGCATCAGTTACTACGGCATGCGAAAAGAGACCTACGAACGGGTGATGGTGGGCCTCAATTTCGATACGACAATGAAAAATCTGGCTGACTTTTTAGAGCTGCGAGAAGAGATGGGCTCCAAGCGGCCGCGTTTGGAACTAAGCTGGTTGGTACTGCCCGAAAACGAAGAAGACACCGAATATTTTCAGGAATACTGGGAACCACGGGCCGATGCCATCGAGATATGGAAGCCCCATAATTTCGGTGATGGGCGAGATTACCGGCAACGCTACGACGACCTGAACGTGAAAACCACCTGCGGTCGACCGGAAAACGGTCCGTTCCAGATTCAGTGGAACGGAGAGGTTATTCCTTGTTGTTACGACTACAACAACAATATCGTATTGGGGAATGCCTTCGAACAGCCGGTGTTGGAGATCCTAGACAACGAAAAGTACCGCCTGTTGCGCCAAGCTCACTCAGAGAAGGGTTTCAAGTTGTTCCCCTACTGCGATCAGTGCGACCAGCTTTTGCCTCATGCCGACGCGCTGGTGTATACCAACCGCCACAATCTGCCCAAAGAGGTTGCGGTGAAAATGTCCAACACCGATCTTTACAACCTGGTGGACGACCAGGAATTCGACCCTAGCAACTTCAACGAAAAATACGCCGACGGCTTGGTGGAGTCCGGCTCGGACCCCAGGTCCGGCAGCTAAGACCGATCGCGTTGGCAGAAATCTGGAACCTAGTGTTTTGCCGCGAAAATCAGGGAAATTGACGTGCAAATCTCGCTGCTTAACCTGATCTCCACTCCCATAGCGGTGCTCAACAGCCTGAAATTGGACCTTCAGGTAGGACTGAGTTCCGACGACCCGATGGTGGGACGCTACCCGTCGGAACCGTACGATGCTTATCTCAGCGTATATTCCCCGGAAGGGAGCCTGCTTGACCGGTCTCATTTGGGCAACATCCCGCCCAACCGAAGAAAGTTCTTCGACTTGACCGCAATCACGCGGCGGTTCGTGAGCGGAACCGACCATCTGGTGGTGGTACACCGGGTGCCGTCACGGCTGATTCCTGGCGATGCCTCCGATACGGCCTCTTTGGAACCAGAGATCGAATTGCGTCAACCACGTGACTATTCGTTCTTCCGCTCGTTGGTCCAATATTCCTATCCCCAGGGCGGAAATGGCGCCGTGGTTTACGAGACTCCTCCTGGATTGAATTCCAAGGGATTGAATTCCAAGGGCTCTGGACCAAGATCGGTTAGCACCCTAACTTTCACCTGTCAGATGGTGCTGTCCGAGCACACCAATACCAACATCGCAGTAATCCATCATTCGGTAGACGCGTCATATTCGCATGTCGCCGATTATAATTACGGCCTCTATTCCCTCGGCGGAGAGCTTGTAGCCTCCGGAGGGATCTCAATCGGTCCCTTCTCGGTCGGAGTGTTGAACATCGGAGAGCTTGTTCCGCGACAACGAGTTCAGGAAGATATGGACCCTATAGACCGCCGGTCGGCGTACACGTTTGTCGGTTGCTGCGATGACGCTATCGTTCTTCCGGTAGTGGTCAATGTGGCTCCGGAACTTGGGGCCGTGGCTGTAGAGCACACTCATCCGCCTCAGTCCTATCTGATGCCTCAGGACTTTGGCCTGAAGTACCGGGTTAAGTCAGAGGCCACGAAGGCCTGGTCGAATATTTTCTCCGGCGCTGCGAAGAAGTAGATCTTGTTCGCACCGCGCAACCTAGTTCGGACGGCTCGGTTCCTCCCGGCTCCTCTAAAGTCCATCGCCAGGCGACTTTATTACCGGAGCGGGCACTGGGCCCATGGGGACCTGAAACGGTTCGGAACGGTCCAAGACCAATACTACTGGGTGTCGGACGGGAACCTCGATACCCTTCTGTTGCTGCAAAACTATTTCAGCGTCCTGTACCCGAATCTGGATACGGCCACTGACGGCAACGTTTCCATCTTCGACGAAGATGGCGGCCTACTGGGAACTGAAAGATTTGATCTTGGGCACAACTGCTGCGCCCGCATGAACGTGGCGTCACTCTTGGAAAGGCTGCGGGTCTCCGCCGGTCCAGGTTTCGGAACCCTGGAGGTCAACATCAACATTCCCGGACCGGTCCTGGAATCACTCCAGGGCGGAAGTCCTTTCTATTTTTGGGACCGGTTTTACATTGGATACACCAACGCCCGAGGGCAGACTTGTTTTGTCCACGGCGTCGACAAGACCCACATTTACCAGGATGGAAGCAGAGCATCGTCCGACTGGTACCGAAAGGCAGAGGGACGCCAGTGGGCGCCGGAGACTCCGGTAAACATCGAGGATTACAAGCAATTAACTGTTGTGATGCAAAACCGCTCCGGAAAGAACGCCAACGTCACCCTGACTTTGTCAGACAGCGGCGACCAGTCTCTATCCTGGGAACAACACATACCAGCTAAGGGAGTTCGCCGGTTCTACCTTACAAAAGAGAACACCGCCGGCCTAATTCCGGCGGAAATGCGTATGCTGGTCAGCGGAATGTCGAGCACCTATGGACGCCCGGTAGTGTTCAAGGAATTCGCCAACGGCGCCTTTTCGGCGATGCACTGTTGATCGTCGGTTTGGCGGCGGCCATCGGTAGGCCAAATTGACTTTACGACCGGACTCGGTAGCGACAAAATCCAACGAAGCCTGGGACGCCTGGAAGGAAGCTGATCACGCCGATCACTTCGATTTCTGGAACCGGTTTTCCACGGCCAAGCTCGTTAAGGTCTGTTCTCAGTTCAATGAGTTCAAACTGTTTAGGACCATCGCGGACAAAGAATCGCGCCCCAGCATATTGGACATCGGCTGCGCGGCTGGCGGATTCTACCGGTATTTCAGGAAATTGAGCCCCGGCGGCGAATATACCGGGTTCGATATTTCCGAACCGGCAATTTCCCACGCGCAGCGACTATACCCACAAGGGGATTTCCGGTTATTCGATGGGAATATCAGTGCGCTCGGTAGTCAGGACACCGATATCGTGTTTAGCCGCGATGTCGTACATCATCAGCAAGACCCTCGAAAATTTCTGTCGGACTTGTATGGCCGCGCTGGAAAGTATCTATTGTTACGTCTGCGCACCCGACAGGTTGGCGAGACGGTCTACGATACCGAACTCAGCTGCCAGCACACCTACGGGCATTGGGTCCCTTTTATCGTGTTCAACGAGGCCGAACTGTTGGATATTTTTCGGTCGTTGAGTCCTCGACCTTCGAAAGTCACGATTCTCAAACATCCGATAATCCTCGGTGGTCAACTAGCCAGGTACCTGCCCAAACCGCTTTACCAACCCGATGCCGGCGCGGCTGAAACCGCAGTGATGGTTGAGGTGGGAGACCGGGATTCGGACCATGACATGGTGGTGAATTCTGAAGTGAGTCCCGAATCATTACAGCAAAGCTGGAAGAAGAAATTGGCGATGCGGGTCGCCCGTTATATGGGTGTATAGACGAGGGAAGTTGGCGCGTTGCTTCGGTCATTTGAATGATTTGTTCAAAACCCGTGGCGAATAAACGCCGGACGTTCCTCTCGGCATGGCGTAATATTTTCTCAACTACCATTTACGGTAGGCGGAGGGGCCTTTGATAGACAAGCAAGACCTTCGAGTCTTAATCGCATATCCCAATCTGAGCATGATGCTGACTCCCTCATACGCGGTGGGTCTGTTCACATCGATCCTGAAGGAACAGGGCTACAAAGTGGACTTGTTCGACTGTACTCCGTACATGTCGACCCTCGAATTCTTAGGGGAGCCACTGCCGGTTACCCGCGCCAACCGCCTGCCCGGCAACAGTCGGCAGTTCGACGCCCAGGCACTGTTCGGCGACCCCAAAACTGACCTCAGCGGCGATTTTACGAGCAAGCTGGACGAGTTCCAGCCCCACGCGGTTGTTTTCGCGACGCTCGTTGAAGACACCTGGCCGCAGGCGCAAGAGCTATTAGAAGTCTTGTCCAAATACTCCGGGATCAAGTCGATCATCGGCGGCGTCTTTTCGACAATGTCCCCCGCCGACATCATCGCCGATCCCAACGTCTACTGCGTCGGTGAGGGGGAAGGCGAAGAAACCATTCTGGAATTCTGTGAATCGGTCCGGAACGAGGAAACCGGAACTGCCATCAAGGGCACTCGAACCAAAGACGAATCAGGCCAGATTGTTGCCAACCCGGGTCGCCCGTTGGTGAACATCAATAACGTGGTTCCCGACTTTTCCTTGTTCGACGAGCGGCGCTTCTACCGTCCGTTGGGAGCAAAAATTTGGAAAGCAATACCTCTGGAAACTTATCGCGGATGCCCCTATACCTGTACGTTCTGTAACTCACCCGCCCAAGTGGTCATCGCCAGGGAAAAGCAGCAGGGCAACTTCCTGAGGCGCAAATCGATGCCCACCCTAAAAAACGAAATCGAGACCATGATCGAGCGCTACAGCCCTGACTTTTTCTACATAAACGATGACGCTTTCTTGGCACGTCCCAAACCCGAGATCGCAGAGTTCGCCGAAATGTACCGGGACTTCAAAATCCCGTTTTGGTTCCAGACGAGGTTCGAAGACATCGACGCCGATAAGCTCGGCTGGCTCAAAGAGGTTGGCTGTTACCGCATCTCCTTCGGGTTGGAACACGGCAATGAAGAGTTCCGCAGGGAAAAACTCCGCCGCAGAATGACCAACGAGTTCATCCTCAGTCAAGCTCAGATCGTCTCTGATTCCGGAATTCCGTATACCCTGAACAACATCATTGGCATGCCGGGCGAGACCAGGGAACTGTTCTTTGACACCGTGAAGTTGAACCGTGAGATCGGCACATTCGACTCCCTGAGCGTCAACATATTCGTGCCCTACCACGGTACCCCGCTACGGGAATGGGCTATCCAAGAGGGTTGGTTGGACCCCGAAAAGCAGACCACCTCGGTTATCGCCGAATCGATACTGGAAATGCCCCCTCCCTACCTTTCGGCATCGGATATCCTATCGCTGCAGCGCGTATTCCCGCTCTACGTCAGCATGCCCGAGTCCAGATACCCTGACATCCTACGCGCGGAATCCACGGATGAAGAAGGCAACAAGCTGTTCGAGGAGTTGTCCGCTGAATTCTTCCAGACGAAGTACGGGGAGGACGAGGCCACCAGAAAGCTGACCTTCGCCGGTTAACGTCCACTACTGTCAGAATTTATGGCCGCTGATAATGAATGCACTGGATGAAATAACCCGCGTCTTTTCCTTGGAGATCGACACTCTTGCCGAGGTCCGCGACAGCCTGGGTCCGGCCTACGGTGAAGCTGTAGACCTGATCTTCAAATGCCAAGGCAAAGTGGTGGCCACGGGAATGGGCAAATCTGGTTTTATTGCCCAAAAGATCGCCTCGACTATGGTGTCTACCGGCACGCCGGCGGCATTCTTGCATCCCAGCGACGGCCTACACGGTGATGTCGGCATAGTCACGCCCGGAGACGTGGTCCTGGCGGTCAGCAAGTCGGGTGAGTCAGAAGAACTGCGCGACCTGCTGCCCTACGTCCGGAAGGTGGGAGTCCCAGTCATCTCCATCACCGCATATCCTGAATCGACCCTGGGTCAAGGCTCCAAAGTCGTCTTGTTTACTCCCGTGCGGAAGGAGGCTTGTCCGCTGGACTTAGCACCCACCTCCAGCACCACCGCCGCGATGGTAGTAGGGGACGCCTTGGCTATGACCCTGATGAAGATGCGGGGCTTCACTCCCGAGCGGTTCGCAGAATTGCACCCCGGCGGACAACTGGGCAAGCGCCTCTTGATGATGGTTGCCGACATCATGCGCAGCGGAGCGAATAATCCCAAAGTCAATTTGGACGACACTGTCCAAGTAATGCTCTACGAGATGTCCAGCAAACGTTGCGGCGCCGTTTCGGTGGTCGGCGGCGGAGACCGCCTAGTGGGACTGGTCACAGACGGCGACATTCGCACGGTTTTGGGGCAAAAAGGAGACATATTTTCTTTGCGCATCCAAGACATCATGAACCCCTCACCGACATTCATTCACTCCGACGAAAAGGCGTTCGACGCGCTGACCATCATGGAGCGACGCGACCGCCCATTCCTGGTTCTTCCGGTCCTCGACCGGTCCGACTGCAAAGTGGTGGGTATGGTCCACCTGCATGATCTAGTGGCCAAGGGACTTTGAGTACCGTTTTCATCGGCAACCGGCTTAAGCCGCTGGAAAGATTCCTCAAACGCACCCCAGGCCCCTTTCGCTACCTTCGACTGCAAGACCGCCCGGAACCTCTCGACTTAGTCGCCCGCATCCGCCGTGAACCCGAGGCGCAGGAACTGGCCAGAGCGGATTTGTACCGGGAGCGTAGCGAGGATTTCCGAAAGAAATACATCGAGTTCCTGGCTCAGGTAAACGTAAACAACCATTCGCACCATTGGTGGGCGATGCCATTCACCAACAAGTACTCGCTCACGACTCAACTTTGCCGGAACGCGTTCGACTTTCTCCTCATCGTCGACCTGGTACGCACAGGCGGACCACCCCTCTTGGTGTTCACCGACAGCGGTGATTTGGCGGCCCAGGTAAAAGTTTGGGGCAAGAACGCCGGCACCCATGTCGCCAATGCCGTTAGCACTCCGATGGGCCCGGCAGCCCTGCTACGCCGTTACACGCCGGCGGGGTCCTTTAAAGCTGTGGTTCAGACGGTTCTGCTTTGGATTTTAGGCCGACAGTTCAGACCGAGTCCAAATCTTTCTGACGATCATCTGTTGATCACCACCCATACCCACTCCCGTTCTTTCCCCAATTCCGGCGTTTACGAGGACGCATATTTCGGCCCGTTGATGGACCGGATCGCGGATTCGCAAGATAAGGCGATCGTGATGGGGTTGCCCTACGAGGAACCATTCAAGCAACTCGGGAAGATCAAACAACTCGATACTCCTGTCCGGGTAGTTCCCGTCGATTCCTGCCTGACTTTATTGACTCTGGTCTCCTGCGCTTGGCACGCGTTCACCCGATACCTCCGACCGTTTCGCCTCCAGGGACCAGCAGAAATAGATGGGCAGGATATCGGTTTCTTCCTAACCCAAGCAATCAAACAAACACTACATTCTGGAGAGTTCTTCCTTAACCTCAAAGTCTTTTATTCCGCCCGGTGGCTGACCCAGACCCTGAGAACCACGCGTTGCATCTACCCTTATGAGAACCGGTCATGGGAAAAAATGCTAATTCTGGGCGTCGGCAGCGCATCCCCGGAGACCCGAATGGTGGGTTACCAGCACACTTCTATTACGCTGCACCACACCAACTTCCTGTTCGGCGACAACGAGACTGAAATTACTCCGCTTCCTCCAGCGATTCTGACCTGCGGAGAGGTGACCAAGAACTGGCTGGAGGGCGAAGGGAAGTATCCAGCTGGTACCTTCACCGTCGCCTGCGCCTTACGGCAGGCCCTATCATCCCAAGCCAAAATGAAAGATGGGCACCGGCCGATAAAGAACATACTGGTGGCCTTGGGCACCGGCCTGGATGAATACCTGGGTGTGGTGGAATTCCTGGAGGCGGCATTTGAAGGTTGCACGGGCTACTCCGTCCGGGTGCGCCCCCATCCCAACCTTGCCAACTTATCGTTGGCGTCCAGTTCCTTCTATTCCATCAGTACGGGGCCCTTGGCCGACGACCTGGATTGGGCCGATGTAATCCTTTATTCGTCTTCCACCGTATCAATGCAGGCAATCCATCTTGGAACCCCTGCAATTTACTTGGACCTGGGGAATTTTCTGGATACGGACCCGATGTTCGGTTGGTCCAATTTCAAATGGACAGTGACACAACCCGGCTGCCTCGTACAAACGATGCGTGAAATCGATTCGATGCCGGACCATGCCTTCCAAATCCTACGGTCCCAAGGCCGCGAATATGTGATTTCACACCTTAGTCCCGTAACGGAAGCCAGTGTCCGAGCGTTCTCGGAGGCGTAGTCCAGTTGTCCCAAAGTAGATTCAGTCACAACCTTGCGGTGGTCACAGCGACCAAGGACAGACCGCGACAGTTGACTACGTTGCTGTCCAACCTCAAGGGGCAGTCATTCAGGCCCCAGCAGGTCGTAGTCGTGGACGGAGGCGAACACCCGGTAGAGGACATAACCGGCAGCGTTCCAGAACTCCCGATAGAATACATCAGGGTCGTTCCTCCGGGTTTGACCAAGCAAAAGAACGCTGGCGTGGCCCAGGTGCGTTCAGACATCGACCTCATAGCCTTCGTTGACGACGACGTATGCTTTGAGGACGGCGCCCTGGAAGCGATGATGTCCTTCTGGGAAGAAGCCCCCGAGCAGTTGGGAGGCGCTTCCTTTAACCTGGAGGACTTTCATGATTCCCTGTCGTGGTTAAAAAGCCTGCCGCAGCGCATTTTCTTCATTGACAATCGGGGATTCGGGAAGGTCAGTCGCTCCGGCTTCAACACCCCCATCTGGAACGCCCCAGCCGACAGTACGGTTCAATGGCTTGGCGGCGGATACACGGTTTGGAACAAGCGCGTGTTCGACCAATGGCAGTTCGATGAATGGTTTACCGGAAGCGGTATGTGGGAGGATGTCCACTTTAGTTATCGAGTTGGAAAACACTACCAACTGGCGGTTGTTGCCGGAGCTAAAGCCGCCCATGTGGAGCCGGCTATGACACCCACCGGCCAGGTGAAATTGGGCAAGACCCAAGTCCTCAACTGGCTGTATTTCGTGAGGCAGAATCCCGATCTTTCCGTTCCCATGTGCCTGTGGGCCTGTATCGGTCGCACCGCCACCAACTTGACCAAGGGTCTTGGCGGATTCAACCGTAGTTTCCTTTTGCGGGCGATGGGTAACTCCATTGGGCTATTCATCGGGGCCGCGAGGCTGGCTAAACCGATGGCCAAAGAAAAAGCCAGGTAGCATGGCAAAGTCCGTTAAGCCGGATAGAGGCTCGGCTACCAGCACCCAACCCAGTCTCTTGGAGAAGCTGGAATCTCGCACGGCAAGGGTGGGAGTGATAGGCATGGGCTATGTTGGCGTGCCTACCATGGTGGCCGCTGCCCAAGTGGGTTTCTCGGTGACCGGCCTGGACATCAACGAGAATAGGGTCGAGGAGATCAACGCCGGCCGGAGCTACATCGGGGACATTGGGGATGAGACGCTACGACCGCTGGTCGAGTCCCACCGTATCTCAGCGACCACCGACTATGCAGTGCTCCGCAGCTTGGACGTGGTCCTGGTAAGCGTGCCGACCCCAATAAACAAGTACAAAGAGCCAGACCTATCGCCGATGGAGAATACGATCGACGGTCTGGCTAAGAATATGGCGCCTGGCTTGCTGGTAGTTTTGCAAAGCACCACGTTTCCTGGCACCACCGAGGAGTTCGTCCTGCCCAGGCTGGAACGGGCCGGTTTTACTGCCGGGACAGATTT
The DNA here is from genome assembly GCA_965247605.1 of Dehalococcoidia bacterium. Lineage (GTDB taxonomy): Bacteria > Chloroflexota > Dehalococcoidia > Lucifugimonadales > UBA3495 > VXOI01. The sequence continues at coordinate 886,846 of CBDFHM010000012.1, forward strand.
CCACCTAGCCTTCGCCTCGGAGCGCATCGATCCCGGCAACAAGGGGTTCCTGGTACAGGATGTTCCCAAGGTAGTAGGCGGAGTGACCGACGAGTGCTCCAAAGTGGCGGCGGCGTTTTTGTCGACCTTCGTCAAGCGCGTGATCACCGTCGGGTCGCCCAAAGTCGCCGAGATGACCAAACTTCTCGAAAACACGTTCCGTAGCGTCAATATCGCCCTCGTCAACGAGTTGGCGATGCTCTGCCGCCGGATGGAAATCGATATCTGGGAGGTTATTGAAGCCGCCTCGTCCAAGCCGTATGGGTTCATGCCCTTCTATCCAGGTCCCGGCGTGGGCGGTCACTGCATCCCGGTTGACCCCTTTTACCTTTCGTGGAAAGCCAAAGAGTACGACTTCTACGTGAACTTTATCCAGTTGGCCGCCGAGACCAACGACAACATGCCTTATTACACCTTGTCCCGCATTGGGGAGATACTCAGTGACCACGGTCTCGCTCTCAAGGGCGCTCGGATACTAGCGCTAGGCGTGGCCTTCAAAGAAAATGTTAGCGACACACGAAATTCGGCGGCATTGCGGGTTATGGAGCTACTTGAAGAGCGGGGAGCGAATGTGTCATATATCGACTCGAACGTACCTGCGGTTGACCTGAACGGCAAGACCAAGAAGAGTCTTTCCATGGAGCCCGGCCTAATTGAGGGATTCGACGGGGTGGTGATCCTGGTCAACCACTCCGATTGCGAGTTGGAGCGAATCGTCGATGGTGCCCGCCTGGTGATCGACACTCGAAACGCCACAAATTCTTTGGGGATCAAGCCTAACGTGGTGATGCTGTGACAAACCTGCTGGAAACCGTGATAGAGGCTGCCGATAACAGAGAAGAGGGAGCTGAACGTTACAAAGTCGCCATCGTCGCGCCGACCTGTTTTTACTACCAGGCCGACCTGTTTCGCTCGCTGGCTGCTCACCCCAGAATAGACCTCCAAGTCTACTTCTGCTCGGACGAGGGCCTGGCGGCCAAAGACGTTCAATCCATGTACCTCAGCGATTCCAAGTGGGGCGGTGAAAACGAGTTTCTGGAGGGGTACCGGTACAAGTTCGTTCCGAACTTCTCCCCATGGGACTCCTATCTGAAGCCGCTGATCGGACTGATTAATCTTGGGATCTGGAAGGAATTTAGGACCACCAAGCCCCAAATGGTGATTCTAATGTCTTGGATGAATCCTACTTGGTGGCTGGCGATCGCGGCCTGCCTTTGGTATCGAATACCCTATTTCTACATGACCGACGCCAATTTTCAGGGAGAGTCTCTGAAGTCCAACTGGAAGAAATGGGCCAAGATCCTTTTTTTGGGCAAGTGCCTGTTCCCACTGGCGTCTGGGTTCTTATGTGCCGGCACAGCAAACAAGACGCTCTACCGCCAGTACGCGGTTCCTGAGGAAAAGTTGTTTCCGTTCGCCTATTCCTGGGGTTACGAAAAACTCATCGAAATCCAGGAAGAGTACCTGTCGAGAAGAGCCGAGCTGAGAGACCGTTTTGGAATACCCCAAGATAGTTTCGTGGTACTCTACTGCGGCCGCTTCACCGGCATCAAAAACATCTTTGATCTTGTCTCGGCGTATGAACGAATGGACGTCCCGAATAAGACCTTGGTGATGGTTGGAGACGGTCCGCTCAGACCTCAGTTGAACCAGATGATTGAATCCAGAGAGATCGATTCCGTTTGGTTTACCGGCTTCCAAAGCCGGAACGACCTGCCCGAGTACTACGCGATAGCGGACGTGCTTGTCCTACCGTCGGGGAGAGAGACTTGGGGGATAGTGGTGAGCGAGGCGTTATGCTTCGGTCTTCCGGTAATCGTATCGGATCAAGTCGGCGCTGGAAGCGATCTGGTGCAACACGAATCGAACGGGTTTGTTTTCCCTCCAGGGGATGTCGATAGCCTGACCGCATACCTGGAGCAAGTAGCGAACCTCTCCAACGAGGAGCGGTCCGCCATGCGCGCAAAGTCTTTAGAACTGATCACGAACTGGTCGGCGATGGACTTGGGTAAGGCTTTGGACCGGTGCTTCGACTCGGTTGCGCCCACCAATTTGCACCAACATACCGCAGAGCCGCCGGTGCGAGTCTAGCGGAGGCCGGTCCGGCTCATGATCGTGGCCCTTAATGATGGCGGCTGCATTGCCGTCAAACCACAGCAATTGCCTTGAATTGGAAGAATTGTTGAACTCCACCTCAAACGGCCAGCGCATCTTAGTGTGCGCCTTTACATGTTGCCCGCCTGGAAAACCCGGTTTCACCGGGGGCGAGGACGTTCTGGGCTGGAGCCTGCTACTACAGATTGCCCGATTTCACGAAGTTTGGGCCCTAACCCACGCGGAAGACCGTCCGAGTCTCGAGGAAGCACTGGCCGAAAAATCGATCTCCAATATCCATTTCCAGTACGTGGGCCTGCCTGGGTGGCTTAAACCGCTGCTAAAAATCCAGGGAGGTCACCAGTTCTATTACTACCTCTGGCAAGTCAGAGCGTTCTTCACCGCGTGGAGACTTCAAGGGAAAGTCCATTTCGATATATTCCACCACGTTACCTACGCGAACGATTGGATGGTCAGCTTCATTGGGGCGTTGTTGTCCATCCCCTACATCCGCGGACCCGGAGGAGGCGCTCACCGGACGCCGAAGGAACTGCAACAGGAATATACGCTAAAGGGCCGTCTCTGGGAGAAAGGCAGGTCAAAAGGCCAGTGGTTGTTCCGCCACGACCCCTTGTACATCAGAGGCCAGAGCCGGGCTCGTGCAATTCTCCTCTGCAATTGGGACTCGATTTCGAAAATCCCGGAGAAATGGGCCAGCAAGTCGCATCTGTTCCCGGTAAGCGGCATTTCTTCGGAAGACTTGGGCCTGGCCTCCTTTGATCAGACAACCGGTGATCAGACAACCGGTGACCAGACAAACGGGCACTCCAAAGAGCAGGCCAGCGAACCGGCCCAGCCCGGTCAATTTCAGGTGTTGACCGCCGGGTCGTTGATCCGGATCAAAGGGTTCGGGCTTGGAATCAAGGCGTTCAAAGAGTTTTCCGACCAATATCCCGAGTCAACTTTCACCATTGTCGGCGACGGACCCGAGCGGCCCCACTTGCTGGCATTGATTCAGCGGCTGAATTTGGAAGAAAGGGTGCGGTTGTTACCAGCGATACCACGGGGAGAGCTACTACAAAAGATGGCTTCCAGCGATGTGATCCTGTTTCCCAGTATGCGCGACGGGGGCGGGACCGTTGTGATTGAGGCGATGTCGGTTGGAAAACCCGTCGTTTGTCTCGACATCGGTGGGCCTGGGATGCACATCACCGAGGAATGCGGGATCAAGATCACCCCTAGTTCTCCCGAAGCCACGGTCCATGACTTGGCTGGTGCGCTGGCCCGGCTCTACCTGGACCCTAACCTCAGGACAAGGCTGGGCAAGGCGGCCCACAAACGGGCGACACAAGCCTATCACTGGGACCGGTTGGGCGAGCGGCTATTGGAAATATACAACAGCGAAACAACAGTGAGTACCGCGTTTGATCGCGCATGAACCGGTTCTCGCCAGGTAGACAGAGATTATGGCCCATTATCGCCATACTTCTTCCGCTGGGAATTTGGTGGATGCTTTGGCTAGGAATCAGCCCAGGCCAGGCCGACTCGATTCTCCATCCCGCCAGTCTTACCGACTTCGGGCAGGGCCTGCGGGCCATCTTCCCGTTCTTGGCCGCTTTTTTGGCCTTTGGGTTCGTCGGGGTCAAGGTCTATCAAGGGCAGCACAGGGCGTTCCAACTCTTTGGCCCAATCGGGCTGTTGATCGTCTATGGGGCAGTGGGGTTGATAGCCACGCTGCAGGCCCCCGATACGTCCCTTGCTCTGCGTTGGGTGGGACTCTACCTCTCGGTTCCCTTGGTGCTATGGGCGATCGTCTGGGGCCGCAACCCGGCCGACCACCTGTGGAGGATCCTCACTTCCACCTGGGTAGTCGTTATTGCGGCTGCCTTGGCCCTCTTTTTTGTCGACCTCCTATTCTTGAACCTGAGAGATGTAGCACGAGACCCAGAATCGTTGCTCCAGTGCAATTCGGGCGGTTGGTTCGACTACACTTCCGAGCGGCTCCGGGACACCGGCGTGGGCCGTTACGCCGCCATCGCGGCTTTAATTGCTATCAGTGGCATGTGGCAAAGGAAGTGGCTCTACCTCTGGGTTCCGGTATTCGTAGCCTCTACGGCGTTGCTCCTCTCCAGTGGGGCGAGAGGCGCCTTCGCCGGGTTCGCGGTTGGAGCCGCGATCGCGCTCCTGCTTTACGGGGGCCGGAGAACCATCCTGGCGGGCGTTGCTGTCGCCGCAATACTTCTTCCGGTCGCAGTTTTTACGAACTTCGACAACACCTTCATTGATCAATGTTTGCTCCGCAGGACGCCTGTGAATTCTACCGGCCCGATTTTGGTCCAATCTGCACTCAACCAGTGTTAGGGAAGAGCCGACCGAGTTTCTACAATTTACCGGCCGTTCCGCGGTGTGGTCTGAAGGTTTGAGCCGGTTGGAGGATTCCCCCTTTGTTGGATTCGGGTTTCAAGCCGACCGGATTCTGCTGGGCACCCATATGCACAATGCGTTTATGCAGTCCCTTATCCAGACCGGGGTGCTGGGCGCCATTCCGTTCATGGCGGCGGTTCTCCTCGGCTGGTTCTTATTGGTGAAGTTGGGCTTTAACCTGAGCAGGTTCCCGACCCTTCACCGGCACCTCATCATCCAGTGTGCCGCACTTCTTGGTTTCTTCACGATCCGGGGGTTCCCGGAATCCACCGGGGCATTTTTCGGGATCGACTGGTTAGTATTGGCGCCGCTGCTCATGTACCTCCAAGTGGTGGGCTCCACGGACTTCCAATCCACCGCTAAGCCGGTCTCGGCTCAATAGCAGCGTCCCTTCCCCCGGAGGGCTTTGCCTTAAAAGTGCGAAACAATGTCACCCTGAGAGCAGCGAAGGGTCTCGGGCCGTGGGCCCAGCCTCACGCCAGGGAGCCCCACCCCAGATTCTTCGTCGCTTCACTCCTCACAATGACAGTTTTGGGGCAAGGCCCCCGAAGGGCGTCAGCCAGCTCCTAATGTTAATTGCCACGCAGGAAATTGGAGAAGACGTCACACGCTTAGATGACCTCTTTCCCCCATTTACCGGTATCATGGAGACATAACGATGGTTGTTGCAACGAACACCGAAGTTTCAAGACACCAGCAGGTCAAATGCCAGGGATGCGGTTCCGTAGGGCTGGAACAGTTGTTGGACCTGGGACACCAGCCTCTATGCAATGAGTTTGTTCCTCTGGACCAAGCGGTTGGACCGCAGACCTACTATCCACTTTGCCTTTGTTACTGCCGACAATGCTCCCTGGCTCAGTTGGACTACATCATTCCCACCGATGTAACCTTTGGGGACCAATATACGTACCTCACCGGCTCCAGCCCGTCATTGTTGAAGTACTACGGCGACATGGCCGAAATGTTGACCGAGAAGTTCAAGCTGCATCCTGGCGACACCGTCGTCGAAATCGGTTCCAACGATGGAACATTCCTACGGGCCTTCCGGGAGTCGGGAATCGAAGTTCTGGGAGTTGAAGGCGCCAAGCGGTCGTCCAATTTAGCGGTTGCTGCCGGCGTCCCTGTCATAGAAAGTTTTTTCGGTGCGGGCTCGGCAGCGGCGGTTCGTCAGCATTTGCCACAAGGTAGCAGGGTCCGTCTCGTCGTCGCCATGAACGTCTTGGCCCATACCGACAACATCAACGAGTTCTTGGACGAAGTGGGAGAGTTGATGGGGCCGGAAACTGTGTTCATCAGCCAGTCTCACTGGCTGATGGCGCTGATTCGGAAGTTCGAGTTCGACACCATCTACCACGAGCACCTGCGTTATTACACTTTGGGAAGCCTGATGCGGCTTTTCGAACGTCACGGCCTTCACGTTTTCGACGCCGAGACAACCGAATTCTACGGCGGGTCGGTCCTGGCAATGGCTAGCAAAACGGTATCCCCGCGTTCGGACAGCATGAAGTCGTTGCTAGAGCAGGAGAACGGCGTCGATGTCGTACGTGTCTTTCAAGACATGAAAGAGACATTGCTCCGCAATAAGACACAACTCCTCAGTCTGCTGGTCGACCTGAAGTCGGCCGGCCATCGGGTGGTGGGACTAGGGGCGCCCATGAAAGCTTCAACTCTGCTCAACTATTATGGGATAACCTCAGATCTGATCGGGGAGATCGCTGAGGTGAACGAGTTGAAAGTTGGAACCCTGGTGCCGGGCGTCCGAATTCCGGTCGTGCATGAAGATGAGGTGTTTCGGGAGCAACCAGACTTTGCCTTGTTGCTTGCTTGGAACATGGCGGAGCACATCATTCCCAAATACCGGTCCATGGGGTATACGGGAAAATTTATCGTTCCGGTGCCGGAATTGGAGGTAGTCGGGTGAGCTGGCAAAACCCGTTGAAGGATCTTCAAGGCGCCAGGGTTGTCGTAACCGGTGCTTCAGGATTTATCGGCTTGAACCTCGTCAGGGCCCTAAGCGATCTGGGATCAGAAGTGTTGGTTATCGACCGTTCCCAGCCGGCGCAACATTTCCCACATGTAGAGTTCGAATGGGCCGACCTGCGTCACCTGGGAAAGACCTACGAAACAGATTACCTGATCCACTTTGCGGCTATTACCAACGCCGGTTACGCCGAGAAGTACCCTCTGGATACCTACGAAGTTAACGTCTTAGGCACCGTCAATCTCCTGAACCATGTAAACGTCAAAAAGCGCATCCTTTTCCCGTCGACCGCGTTGGTCTACCGCGCCTCCGCCACGCCAATCAGCGAGGACGACGAGCAAGATACGGCTTCGGTCTATGCGCAAAGCAAGGCAATCGGAGAGCAACTGATCAAATTCCATTGCCAGCGGGCGGGCGTAGACTACACGTTGGTACGTTTCTTCAATATATTTGGTCAAGGCCAACTACCGATGTACATTGTGCCCCAAGTGCTGCGTCAGATCGTGGAGGAGGGCCGCATCGTGCTGCGAAACGGCGCGGTTACAAGGGACTTGCTTTATGTCGATGACTGCATAGACGCCGTCCTAAAGCTGGTGGTGAGTCCCGACGCGACGAACACGGTGTTCAATATCGGCTCGGGAAGCACCGTCTCGATCGCCGAAATCGCTCGAACGGCGGTTGGAATTTCGGGACGGCAGAACGTCGAGATCATCGACCACGAAGAGAACATCGATTACTCTCCGACCGCGATTACCGCCAACACCGGGAAAGTACGCTCAACCATCGATTGGCAGCCAAGAACAGAGTTGGCCGAAGGTCTGAGGCGCATGTGGGAGTCCGACATAATGGCCATGAACGGGCTAAATCCATCAACGGAGACAAGTAGGCAGGCCTAGCCGCCATCAGACCCATCCTGGGAGTTGGCCTTGTATCGCGACTCGTGTATATCGGTGAATCAGCAAATCGAGGATTCAATACCAATGCCGCTCGGCAAATTCTGACACGGATGACCAGCCTTACTCAAGAAGCCGAGACCATCAAAATCCTTGGCACCCGCGTGCACATGATCCAGCTTCCCGAAGTGGTCGCTCTCATGGACCATTGGGTGCAGGACGAGCCCGACAAACACCATCACGTCGTAAACACAGGCATGCACGGCATAATGGAGGCCCATCGGAACCCGGGCATCAAGGAAATTCTAAACTCAGCGGCCCTGCTGGCCCCCGACGGGATCCTGACAATATTAATCGCCCGAATCCACGGCTACCGATTGAAAAAACAGGAAACGGGTCCGGACCTGTTGTGGATGTTTAGTAAAGCTGCCGACCGCAAAGGATACAAATATTTCTTATATGGAGACACGGACCGGACACTGGAACTGCTTTCGGCAAAGCTCGCGGATAATTTTCCAAACCTGCAGGTTGTAGGGCGTTACTCACCGCCATTTCGCGCTTCGACTGCCGAAGAAGACGAGGCCACCGTTCAGTTGATCAACCAAACAGCACCAGACGTGCTCTGGGTTGGATTGGGAATGCCGAAGCAGGAACAGTGGATCTACAAGCACCGGGACCGTCTAAATGTGCCGGTGGTCGTTGGGGCCGGTGCATCGTTCAAGTTTGCCAGCGGCGCTGTCGCCCGGGCCCCCGTCTGGGTCGGCAACCTCGGGTTCGAATGGGTGTGGCGCCTGGTCTCCGAACCTCGGCGGGTGTGGCGCCGGGTTTTTATCGACGCGCCACAATTTATTTGTCTGGCGCTATTGGAATTAAAGGGCAATCGAAAATTCCGGTGAGTCGACCTCTTTTAGGATCGGCTTTCGCTATTAATCGGCTCAGGAGGATATATGGCAACGCGCGTACTCGTGACCGGCGCTGGAGGGTTCATCGGTCATCACATGGTGAAATATCTGGTCTCTCGAGATTACTGGGTCCGCGGCGTGGACACCAAAGAGCCTCTCTACGAGCCCACCGACGCTAACGAGTTCGATGTCCTCGACCTCCGCCAATGGGAAGAGTGCCTGCAGGCTACTAGAGGGATAGACGAGGTAGTGCAGTTGGCGGCCGACATGGGAGGTATCGGATATATCAGTGAACATTTCGGGGAATCGGCTCGAAATAACGTCCTTATCAGCACTCATATGTTGGAGGCCAGCCGCCTCAACGGGGTCAGCCGGTTCTTCTTCCCCAGTTCGGCCTGCGTCTATCCAGTCGCCATGCAAGGCAATGCCGCCATTACCGGTCTGAAAGAAGAGGACGCCCACCCCGCAGACCCGGACGAGGGATACGGTTGGGAAAAGCTTTTCACCGAAAAGCTGTGCCGCTACTATGCCGAGGACTTCGGCATGGAAACCCGGGTGGCCCGGTTCCACAATATCTACGGTCCGCTGGGCACCTACGACGGCGGCCGGGAGAAGGCGCCGGCAGCCATCTGCCGGAAGGTTGCGTTGGCGGCCGACGGAGGTGAAATAGAGGTCTGGGGCGACGGAGAGCAGACCCGCTCGTTTATGCACGTGGACGACTGTGTCGAAGGCGTGCACCGGCTCATCCGTTCCGACTTCCGCGGGCCGGTCAATTTGGGCACGGAGCGGCTGATTACGATTAACGATTTGGTGGATACCGTTGCCAAGATCGCTGGCAAATCGCTGGTGAAACGCCATAATCTCTCCGGACCCCAAGGGGTACGTGGTCGAAACAGCGACAACACGATGCTCCGGCGGGAACTGGGGTGGGAACCTTCAGTCACCCTGGAGGACGGCCTGACTTCGACGTACCGCTGGATTGAGGCTCAGTTGACCAGCGGGACCGCGTCATCGGCGGGGGGTCTGATGCCCGCCGGTGAGTCTAGCGGAGCAACCGGCCCTCGGTGATCGACCAAAAGGAAACGCCGAAGTCCGAGGCAGCGCTGAGTCTTTCCGTCAGGGATAGATACAAACGCTGGTACGACTTAACTGTCTTGCTGGTGGCCCACGTTTTTTTGTTGCCTATTTGGCTGGTTCTCTGGACCGTCATACCAATAGTGATTTGGCTAGGAGACCGCGGTCCGATATTCTACCGTCAAGACCGCGCTGGCCAAGGCGGCCGTGTTTTCAAGGTTCGCAAATTTCGGACCATGGTTCCCGATGCCGAACGGACCGGGCCAGCCTGGACTACGGAAGACGACCCGCGAGTAACCCGTGTAGGCAAAATTCTCCGGCGTACGGCGCTGGACGAGTTACCCGAGGTCCTTAGTATTTGGTCGGGGGACATGAGCTTGGTAGGCCCCAGAGCGTTGGACGTGGGAGAGCATCGCAGCTTGGAAAAAGGGATCCAGGGGTTTTCGGAGCGACTCAGGATACGCCCGGGACTTACGGGACTAGCCCAAGTCTACGACCGGATGGACAGCGCCGACGAAAAATTCAAATACGATCTGCGATACCTTCAGGAAATGAACCCTTGGCTCGACACAAAGTTGCTGATCTTGTCGGTATATTACACAGTCGCCGCACGGTGGGACCGGCGCAGCGGCAAGGGTACCAATGGAGTTCAAGAGGAAAGTCGACGCAATGGATAGTATCCTTGGACTTCTTAAGAGAATCAGCTCGAGGGTGGCGGTCTCAACCCTCCGCCGGTTCGAGTTCTTGGGATTCCGAGTCACCCCAGCCGTATACGATTCGCCAATACCGGCGTCCAAGGAACTCACCCCCGAGTTGTTCCAGTCCCAAACCAACAGCATCGGATTGGATTGGAACGTCGAAGTGCAAAGAATATATCTTGATCAAGTCTTCTCCAAGTACGCGACAGAGACGGAATTCGAACCAAACCCGAATTTCTCTGTCGTCGACGGGGCAATTCTTCATTCGATGATCCGGCACCACCGACCGAAAAAGATCGTGGAAATCGGCAGTGGGTGGTCAACCATCATTGCCGCCAGATCCTGCGACTTCAACAGCGAAACTGGAGGTACCTGTGAACACGTTGCCTATGATCCATATATCAAGAAACCGCTTCTAGACCGGATCCCACGCACGGTGAACGTTGTGGCGGAGGAAGTCCAACGGGTCGATGTTGACCGGATTGTCGATTGTGACCTTCTATTCATTGACTCGTCTCACGTAGTGAAAATCGGTGGTGACGTTAACCACGAGATTCTGGAGTTGGTTCCACGCCTGAAACCCGGCGCATTAGTTCACTGGCACGACATTCTGCTACCCGATGAATACTGGGAAGACTGGGTAAAAGACAAAGGGTACTATTGGACCGAACAGTACCTGCTGCACGCGTTCCTGAAATTCAACCGGGAATTCGACATCGTCTGGGCGTCCCATTACATGCATCGAAATCATGCTGAGTGGGTACAGCAGGTCTTTCCTAATTTTCAGCCGGACAATCACCGCATCACCAGCTTCTGGGTCAGAAAGAACTGACCCGCTTTCGCGTTTTCGCTAGAAATCCCCTTGCATACAACGCCCCCCTCTCCGCCACAATCCTCCACCCATCCACCCGCTCTCTTTCCCGTGTATCGTCTCGAAATACCCATTGCAATGCCGCCGTGTGCGGTAAGGGGTTGGATCTGCTTGAGCCGTTCCTGCATCAACCGGCAACCTTTCCCGAACGTCGCATGTAAATGACCACTTCGTCTGTTACCACATCTGCTGCTTTCGATAGCACAACGATTGTCCGCTGGATCAACCGCGGGCTGGAATTGTTGTGGCTGGCCGCCGCAGTTTTGGTCCCTCTGGCCTTTGTGGACCGTGACTACATGATCTCAGAGGCAGTGATCGGCTATGTCGAAGTCCCGAAGATCATGTTGTTGCGAACGGTGGCGGGGTTGATGGCCATTCTGTGGCTGGTGGAGTGGGCCCTAACCAGCAAGGTATCTCTGGAATCTCTTGCCGCCGCCGGCCGTCCGCTATATTCACCCCGTTGTTGGCTGCCCCGTCTGCGCGACTGGCTCCGGGTAGACCCGACGCGGTGGCTTCTGTTGGCTGTGGGGTTCTTCCTTTCCACCACTCTGCTCAGCACCATTCTGTCTGGTTCTTTCGACGTCAGTCTCTGGGGCGAGGTCCCCGGGCAAGACGGCTATGCCACCTACACCGTGTTGTCCTACCTAGTGGTGTTTGGGGTCGTTGCCACCCACCTCAGGACTCCGGTTCAGTTGTGGCGTCTATCCGGGGCTTTGATACTCATGGGAGTGCTGGTGGGCGGGTATGCGATATTCCAGCATTACGGCAACGATTTCCTAGGTTTGACTGAAACCACCGGTGGCGGTTCTCTCCGCGTCACCTCGTTTATGGGCAACGCAATATTCTCTGCCGCCGTGATCTTGATGACCATCCCGGTCACCCTAGCCGCCGCCGTCATATTCTTTCCGGAACCCCTTCATGAGGTAGGGGCCCTCAGAAAGCAAATCGTCCAGCATTTCCAACGAGTCGCAGTCGTGGGAATTTGGGGGTGTGTGCTGAGCGTCCAGCTGTTGGGGCTGACTTATACATTCAGCCGCGGACCATGGATGGGAACCGTGTTCGCCTTGGCTGTGGCCCTCGTACTGGTAAATTTGCTGGTGGGACGCCGGGCCGTGGGCCGGGCAGCGTTAGTGCTAGGGTTGGCTTTTGCCTTCGCCCTCGCCATCATCCAGTCACAGGGCAGCCTGTCCACCCCGGATCTGGGCACATGGTTTAGCGTGGTAATTGGGCTCGGCGCCTTGGGTGGAGCCGCGTTCGTGATGGTCAATTGGCGAAGCTTGGGGACTGCGGTTCTCGCCTTGGGTGTAGTTGGGGCAGTGGTCATAGGAATCCTGCTATTGCCCACTGCGCTCAGGGACGATAACCAGGCCGACTCCGCTGTGGACGCTTCTGAGAACGTATCAACAGCAGCAGACGTCGCTGGACGAATTTCCACGATCAAGGGAGATGTGTTGGGCGGCCTCCTGGGAGGACGCACCACCCACTGGAGGATTTCCTGGGAACTTATTAAGGGGCATCCCTGGTTCGAATTCGACGACCTAAGCCTCCGCTGGCTACGCCCGGTGGTGGGATACGGGCCGGACCTGTTCAGATACACCTACCTTCTCCGAAGTCCTCCGGAAGGTACGAACCTGCTGCCCCTGGAGCCGGACCACGCCCACAACTTCTTCATCCACCAAACCGTGGAGCAGGGATATCTGGGTTTCCTGAGTTCCGCAGGACTTTTCGTAGCCGTGTTTTTCGCTGGCGGCTATGTTCTGTTGCGAAAGAGATCGGAATATTCGGAAATCCACAAACTGGTGTTGATAGCTTTATTCGCCGTGGTCGCCGGGCGGTTTTTGGAAATGATGGTCGGCGTGGCCCGGGTCTCGGATTTGACGGTGCTTTGGGTCTTGTTGGGCGTCTTCGCCGCACTTCCGGCAGTCATGAAGACCAGGCAGACGCTGGTAGAGGAAACTCCTGTTCCTCAAAGAGACGCCCAAGTGACCCCGACGCCGCGGCGTTCCCGGTCACGCCGGACAGCGCGGCCCAAGAACGCCAGCTACGACTGGAAGCTCTTCTGGCGTTTGGCGCTGGCCGCCTGGCTCGTTGGCGGTATCGCCATATTAACCTGGGACAGGAGCATAAACTACGCACGGGCTGCCATTTCGGTCGGAGTTGGTGTGTCTGACTTCAAACAAGGAAATTTGCAGTCGACATTGGAGTCGATAGACCGTGCCATCGACCTGGCGCCCGACGTTTCCGTTTACCACAACAACCGGGCAGCCGTCTTCGTGGCGTTCCAGCGTAACCAAGAAACTGTTACGGAGCTTGGATGCGCCAGCCAGCAACAGCTTCCCTACGCCGTTTGCCTGGCGGCAAGCAGCCTTGGCAGCAATCTGGAATCGGTGGACCAGCGGCCCTACTACTACCGCTCCAACGTCGCGTTGGCGAACTCCGCCTACAACCTTCCAGAATTGGCCGACGAGACCGTGGAATTCTACCGGCGCAGCTCCGCCTTGGTACCTTCAGGTTGGCCAGTCTTAAACGAATTGGCCGACGCCTACCTGGAAGCTGGCAATCCTATTGGTGCGTTGGAAACCCTGGAGCGGTCCCTGGCCATCACAGAGGATCGACGTCTGTCTGATCGAGGGTTTTTCCTGCAGGGGCGAGCCCACGTAGCCTTGGAGCAAATCCAGGATGCGGCTAACTCCATGGCCCGCAGTCTTGAGGTTGGTCTGACGGGCCCAGCCCGTGGTGAAGCCAATCGCGTCATCGGCCAAGCCCGGATTGCTTCCGGCGTATTTGATATGGCTGTCGAACATTTGACTCGGGCGATCGACGCCGACTCTGAAGATGTTTTGGCGTTGGCCCTCCGCGGCAAGGTATTGTCGGATTTAGGGCGCAACATTGAAGCTTCGGAAGACTTCGAACGAACTCTATCAATTGACCCGGAGTACCCAGTTGATCATGCCAGCTTGGGCCGTTCTTATGCCAAGTTGGGCCAGTATGCTTTGGCAGTGCAATCGTTGGACAAGGCGGTTGAGGCCGACCCCGATGACCTCCGCGCGTTGGCATTCCGGGGGCAAGCCCTTAGCGAACTAGGCCTCCGAGAAAGTGCCTTTAACGACCTGAACGAAGTTGTTCGTCTAAACCCCGAGGACAACGAGGCCTACTATCTGCGCGGCTTGTCCAACGCCAACTTTGGACAGCATGAAGACGCTATCGCCGATTTCGACACTGCAATAAGGCTCGATTCCAACGTCGCGGATCAGTTCTGGGCCCGTGGGGATTCCCGCAGCGACCTCCACCAAATCGACGCGGCGGTTGCTGACTACACCACGGCCATTCACATCACGGCTGCGGCTCAGCAGGTGGTCACTCCAGATTTTGAGGCCCTGGACGACACCGTTAAAAGTAACCCGAATGATTCGATCGCCTGGAATGACCGCGGCCTAGCCCGCCACGCCGCCGGGCAATACGAACTGGCGGCCCAAGACTTCGAAAGGGCTGTCGAACTTGATCCCCAGGATGCCAGATATCTTGTAAACCGCGGACTCGCTTACCATGGGCTTGGCCAGTTTGAGCGAGCAATAGACGACTACGATGTGGCTATAGCGATGAGGCAAGGGTTTTTCTATAGCGGCGAGTCTCACTATTTTGCGTTCTTCTACAACCGCGGCCTCGCCAATTTCCAGCTGGGTGAATACCACAGCGCGGCCAGTGATTTCCACCGCTCCCAAGGGGATTACAAAACCCTCGACTTAGTGGAAGGAGCGGTGGCCCAAGGCGTGGCCCTAGCCGAGGCCGGAATGTCGGAAGAGGCAGCCGAGTTGCTATCCGCCAACATAGCCGCCGTGGATAACTTGAGCTTAGGGCTTCGGTTGGACCCAGACATCGTTAACGTCTATTACACACGAGGCCTCGCCAACTACCTCCTGGGGCGCCACGACCGCGCGATCGGTTACCTCGACGAGGCAATCCGCCTTGATACCGAAGATCCTTTGCTCTATCGCGCCCGCGCATTGGTCTATGTCGGACTAGGCCAATTGGGCGAGGCTCAAGCCAACCACTCCGAGGCGCTTCGCCTGGACCGCAATTTTAGTCTAATCTACAGCCTCGACGTCACCGGAAATGGCGTGGCCACAGGTAGTTTTACCACCGGTTATAACGACGGGCACGAGAATGAAGCGCTTTACGATGACACAGCGGGAGTCGGTGGGGACCCGAATGGGCTCAACGAGCAGTCACACTCTAGCTACGATTTCCGAGCTGGAAATGACAAGAGTATTCGCCGAATATTCATACGAAGCGGACCCAATGAAAGTATAGATAACCTTTCGACCTGGAAACTCGAGTATTCGGACGATGCTACTGTGTGGACTGAGGTGGGTGAGTTTGAAATGATCACTGGCCACAGTCAGGAACAATTCCGTGATTTCCCTTACGCCGGACTCCACCGCTACTGGCGTATCCACTGGAAGTCCGGCGGCACCGGCGGAAATCTATGGATCACCGAGGTGGAGATGTACGAGGGTGACTACCCTCTTGGATTCTCGAGAGTCAACTACGATGGATGAACTGGGTGAGCTGTTGGATGCCCGTCTTTCAATCAGGCCAACCGGTCGCGAAGGCAGAAATTGGGCCCGGTAGGCCACTCAGCTATATCCGCTGCGGTGGGCGTCGCCACTTGGGGCGCTACCGGGTCCACCGCAGCCGCTGGAGTTGCTCTGGGCGTCGGCGTGCTGGTGGACATAGACCACTTGTACGACTTCTTCCAGTGGTACATCCGGCGCAAGAACGACAAATTGCACGTTCTGTTTCACGGCTGGGAGTATTCAATCGCGGCCTTCTTGGTTTTGGGATTGGTCTACTACCATCCGCTGCTCTTAGCAGCCGCGCTGGCGCATTTTGCTCACGTGACCACCGATCATTTCCGTAACGGTCTGCCGCTTCCCACATATTCGATCATTTATCGCATCTGGGTGCGCTTCGATGCTTCCAAATTGGCGCCCGGCCGAAACGTAGCCCACTCGTATCGCGCCTGGGTCCATATGATTCCTCTCATCGGCCATTTCATCGAGCCCTGGTTTCGGCGAAGAATCGAACCCTGGATTGAGAACCGCTTGGAGGGTTCCGGCGCGTCAGATTGAGTCTCGGCGGTAGTCAACCCAACGAACCAACATCATCGAAAAGGGGCCGCCGACCTGAACGGCGGCCCTTCTTTTGTCAGACCGGCCTTCCCTGCGATGAACACCTGCCACTATAATCTGGGCATCGAAGCTTCGAGCTTCTTGACCTTAATTCACCGGAGAACTCATTCAATGGCCGAACCCAACGCAGCCAGTCGCGCCGGGGAACTGAGAAAGGAACTCAACTACCACAATCACCGCTACTACGTCCTAGACGACCCGGTGATCACCGACGGCGACTACGATCTGCTAATTCGTGAGTTGCGGCAGTTGGAGGAACAATCCCCCGAACTGCTGACCGCAGATTCGCCTACCCAACGAACCGGGGCGGCTCCGTCGGCCGCCTTCACACAAGTGCAACACCGCCAGCCCATGCTCAGCCTGGCCAATGCGTTCAGTCTCGACGACCTGGAGCAATGGTACCGCCGTACCAAGAACCTGGTTGATGGAGCCGAGTTTGACTTGGTCTGCGAACTTAAAATCGACGGCCTGGCAGTCAACTTGGCCTACGAAAATGGCGTGTTCGTGCAGGGCGCCACTCGTGGCGACGGCACGGTCGGCGAAGATGTCACTCGGAACTTGCGCACGATTCGCACGATTCCAATTTCATTGTTGAAGGACTTGGGCGGAAAGGTTACCCCCTCGGCCGCACGAAACACCGCCGATGAAACGCCTCCGTACCTGGAAGTTCGGGGCGAAGTCTACCTGCCAGTCGCTGAGTTCCGCCGCCTGAACGAGGAGCGGGCGGAACGAGGCGAACCGCTATACGCCAACCCGCGCAATACCGGCGCGGGCAGCGTGCGGCAGTTGGACCCCAAGGTAACCGCAGCACGGAACATGGAAATCTGGGTCTATTCGCTGGGCGCCACCGATGGTGTTGATACCCCAGAGTCCCATTGGGACGCCCTCGAGTGGCTCAAGAGCCTTGGTTTCAGGATCAACACCAACAACAAGCTTTGCCGCACCCTGGAAGAAGTCTACGACTTCTACCAGTCGTGGTTGGAGCGTCGCCACGATCTGCCCTACGAGGCAGACGGGGTCGTGGTGAAGGTCGACCGGCTCGGACTGCAAGACTCTCTGGGAGTCGTGGGCCGGGAGCCCCGTTGGGCCATCGCTTACAAGTTTCCGGCGGAGCAGGCCACCACCCGGCTGTTGGATATCGGTATCAACGTCGGCCGCACCGGTAGCCTGAACCCCTACGCTATTCTGGAGCCCGTGATCGTTAGCGGGGCCACCGTCCAACACGCCTCCCTTCACAACGAGGAGGACATCCACCGCAAGGACATTCGAATCGGCGACTGGGTGGTTATCGAGCGGGCGGGCGACGTTATCCCGCAAGTGGTAGGGCCCATACTTTCCCGCCGCACCGGAGAAGAACAGATCTTCAAGATGCCGGAACTTTGCCCGGTCTGCGGCACGCCGGTGGTGAAATTGGACGGCGATGCAATGCACCGGTGTCCCAACGCCTCCTGTCCGGTGCAGTTCTTCGAGTTGTTAAAGCACTTCGTCAGCAAGGGCGCAGCCAATATCGACGGTTTGGGTGAGCGGTGGTGTCGCATCTTGATTGAGCAGAGGCTGGTCTCCGATTTATCGGACCTGTACTACTTGAAGAAGGATCAGCTTCTACTACTCGACCGGATGGGTGACAAGCTGGCCACCAAGATCATGGACAACATCGAAGCCAGCAAGTCCAGGCCTCTGGCCAGGCTGCTTTACGCCCTAGGCATCCTCCACGTGGGGACGGAAGTTGCCGAGTTGTTAACCGAAACCTATGACAACATCGAGCAGATGTCCCAGGCCACTGAAGAAGACCTGACCGAAATTCCGGGGATCGGACCCAAGATCGCCGAAAGTATCGTGGCCTACTTTGAAGTGCCCTCGAATCAAGAGGTGATTGCCAAACTCCGCAAAGCCGGTGTCGTTCTCGAACAGGAGTCACGGCCCAAGGCTGATGCCGATGAGATGCCCTTCAACGGCCTGACCTTCGTGGTGACCGGAACTCTCTCATCACAGTCTCGGAATGAGGCCGAATCACGCATCAAGGACTTGGGCGGCAAGGTCACCTCCTCGGTCACGCGGAACACCAACTATGTGGTCGTCGGCGCTGCTCCCGGCTCCAAGGCGGCGACTGCGGAACGGTTGGGCACCACAATGTTGGACGAAGACGCCTTCCTCAAACTGCTGGACTCCCCATTAGCGGAGACCGCCCGTTGACGCAGGGTTGGGACTCGCCGACGTGGGAAGAGCGATTTCCACTGAGAACCGCTGGCCCTCACACGTGTGAGCACCTGGGGATAGTCTATCGAGGCCAGGTGGTCCGGGCAGAGAAATGGTCTTCTCAATGGGCTGAACAGCTGACCGGCGACGCCTACTACCGCATCGTCTTGCTACAGGAACGACCGCCGGGTGAGCTGTCAGCGCCACCCGATGGCCGGACTGCGGTTTGTTTGCCTTCTTCGGGCGACCGGCGACGGCTAGACCGACTTATCGATGAACTTAAAACCGTCGACCAAGCCGCTTACCTCACCCGCCGAAGCGCCGATGCCGCGACCGTCGGGCAATCCCTACAGCAGCGCCGGCGTGCCTTGAACGAAGGCATTTTGGCGGAGTGGTGTAGCCGGTTCGCCGACGGAGAGATCCTCTCCGGCGCCGTGTCATTACCCGGTCCCTCCAGGGTCTTTTCAGACAGCGATCCCTGGGGGTGGCTCGACCGGCTGGCAGCAAGTCTGTTGGCGGCGGCCTATCCCAAGTTGCCGGTAAACACCGCACATATAGGAGCGCCGCTGCATAGCGAGGACGCCGCCGGTATATTCTCTGGGGCTTTCGGTCACTCGGAAGCCTCGACCGGTATCTTTCGACGGTTGGGTCCGCCGTTGGGTCTTTCTTCACCGTCAGACCCAGTCCGGCTTGATCCCACCAACTGCCGGGTTTTCGACTTGCTCCAGCGGAAGTTGCAAGACGCACCCCAACCGGCCGGCTTCCAAAACATTCATCATCACTTGGCTCACGATGTGGGGCTTACAGAATCGCTGTCGACGCTATTCCTCCTCCTATTCGTCTACTGGGAACAACTGGAGGTCCGGTTGAATGGCGCCCGCGAGTTAACCTTGGCCGACGGACGTAGCCTATTGGCCTCGCGCCTGACCTCCGACATCGTGCCATCGTTGGCTTGGAACGACCGGCTGGCGGAAAGTTTGGCCACACTTGAGCCGGTTTCTCCGCCCCATTGGCAGGACGCCTTGCATCACCTGGCGGCCCTATGTCCCGAGATTCGTGACGGCTTGGCTGGAGATGGCCGGGCCGTGTTGGAACCGCGTTTGCTCTCCAAAACCGAGTCGCTGCAGTGCCGGGTCCAAAGCTCACTGGACCTGTTGGAGACGTTCCGGGACGCGCCTTGTGCGACAACTGAGGGCTCTTCAAGCCGTCAGGAACCGACAGAGACCGGGGCATTATTTAGCTCGCTTTCCCGGTTGAGCCACATTTCAGGCGATGGGTTTGAAGCCATCTACCTGGCTATCAGGTCCACTTACCGAGACTTCTCTCTGTTTGAACGAGACCTGGAAGACTTGGCGCGGATCAGCGAGCTGAGCGGCCAAGCCGAAGAGATACGGACGGCCCACATATTTATGGCCGGCGCCAGCGTTCCTCCCAGCCGATTCCCGGTCTTGGCCGTCGATAGGGAAGCGCTTTTAAATGCGGCGTCCCCGGCAACGTTGGTGCAGTCTCGCGGTCGCGGATGGCCCGCAGTTGCAACCGATTTGGAATCGTTCAGGGCCCGCTTCTCCTCCGTCTATCGCGAGCATCACCAGTGGTTTTACCAGGTCTTGCCCGCCTACCAACGTGACCTTGAGGCGGCCCGGCGCAAACTAAAAGCTGTGGAGCTTTTCAATACCCTTCCTAAACTGGGCTTACCAAGTGGTGACGGCCTCGTCGAGGAACTATCGCGGTTGCCGGACGGGCCTCCCCGATGCAGTATCCCTCTCGCCGATTTGGAAGTGGCAACGTCGCCCCGCTGCGCTGCGTGCGGTCTCAGTCTGGAGGATACTCTGCCGGTTGACGAGTTGGCGCGGTTGACGCCCGCTATCGAGGACGCTCTGTCGGATAAGACCCGTTCCCTGAGCAGCCAGCTGGTGGGCAAAGTCCTCCACGGCGCCACCGGCTCTCAGTTCGACGAATTCTTGCGGATCGTGCAGGCCAGCGAGTTGACCGCGCTATCCAACACATTGGACCCGGAACTGCTGGCTTTCATCCAAAGCGTGTTGGACTAGAAGTGATTCTCGTCGTAGGTCTCGGTAATCCTGGAGTGCGTTTTAGGTCCAGCCGTCACAACGTCGGGTTCCGCGTCGTCGACCTAATCTCGGACCAGTGGGGTATCCGGCTTGGAGAAAGGCGGGCTAAAGCAGTCCTGGGTAAGGGTACGTTCCTCGGCCACGAAGTCATATTGGCCAAGCCTCGCACCTTCATGAACAACAGCGGTGAGGGCATTGCGTACCTGTTGACCCGGTTCGCCGCCAGGCCTGCCGACCTGCTGGTGATTTACGACGAGATGGCGCTGCCGCTGGGCAAGCTACGTCTGCGGCCGGAGGGCAGCGATGCCGGTCACAACGGCATCCGATCGATAATCGAGGCCGTAGGAACTAACGCGTTTCCACGATTGCGGGTAGGAATTGGTGGTCCGCAGGGCGAAGGCGCCAAGTCCCACGTGCTGGGCGGCTTCTCCAAAGACGAGAAGGAAGTCATAAATGATGCTGTGGAGCGAGCCGCCGACGCCGCAAAGTGTCTTTTGGAAGAGAACATTGACGTTGCGATGGGCCGCTATAACTAGTCGCTATTCGCGCTACCGGACGCTGCTCCCAATCGGTCTGAGTCATTCGTACCTGTCGCGCGTCCTTGCCGCGACGAATCCAATGAAAACCAGCTTTCTAATCGCTACCGCGATCTTGGTTTTGCTAGCGGCTTGTGGCTCCGATGCTTCGGAGCCGACCCCCCAGCTCACAACGAGCGGGCGCCCCACGAGTGTGGCGCCTACCCCAACTGCGCTACCCTCCGGTAGCACCCCTACGATAACGCCGCAAGAAGCTAACCCGGCTTCCACACCAGGACAAGTTCAATCGGCCTCCGGTGATTCGTCGGGGGTTGACCCTCTTCAATCGGCTGGAGTTGAGCCACAAGTTCCCGGTCCGGTGACCTCTTTTCCAGACCCGCCCGAACGCGACCTTTATCAAATAGCCGCCGCGCTCATCCCTGGCGTCGGACCCATCAACCGCGTCGTGAATCCGGAGCCTGTGAGCTATGAGGCTGGCCGTCTGGACACTTTTTGGCTGGTGGACCTAAACGGGTTGGAACGGTACCAAAGCACCTTCGAACTGCGGTTGGTGACTCCCCACGCCTATTGGTATGTGGAAGAAGGCCAGAGCATTAGCCAGGACGACTTGGAAGAATCTGCCGCCAAGTTCGAGAGCACGGTCTATCCCCGGGTTACCGCAGCCTTCGGCAACGAGTGGGTGCCGGGCGTTGACAACGACGCCCATCTAAACGTGCTGAACGCTCGGCTCACCGGAGTCGGTGGCTATTTTAGCTCCGGGGACGAATATCCCCAATCGGTGAAGCCAAACAGCAACCAACGCGAGGTAATCTACATCAACACCGGCTCTATTCCTGTCTCCAGCCAGACGTACACCGAAGTCTTGGCCCACGAGTTGCAACATGCTGTCCACTGGAACGCTGATGCATCAGAGGAATCGTGGGTGAACGAGGGGTTGGCCGAACTGGCCATCGCTATCTCCGGCGAGGAATCGGCCAGCATCGGCCGGTTCCTGCGCTCGGGGCCCACTTCCCTGGTCAACTGGCCACTATCCGTGGTGGCCTCGACGGGCAGCTACGGCTCAGCCTCGTTATTCATGCATTATTTGACGGAGCACTATGGGGGCCGGGACGATCTCAGACCGTTGGTCAGTCAAGACGCAGACGGTATCGCCGGGATCAATGATTTCCTCCGCGAGGGTGGCTATGGCGTCGACTTCGAAGATGTCTTTCGGGACTGGGCCGTCGCCAACTTTCTGGATGAAGACGAAGGCTTGTACGGCTACGGCGACATCGACGTACAGGTATCGGAATTCAGCGATCTTAAGCCCGGAAGCGTACTGGAGTCGGAAATCCCCCAATACGCCACCGAGTACGTCGAGTTGGAATCTCTAGATGGCCCAGCGACAGTCTCCTTCCAGGGGACAACCGAGGCGGCCCTTCTGCCGGTAGATGTGGGACCCAGCGGTTGCTGGTGGAGCAACTCTGGCGATTCCATCGACTCCACCTTATCCCGGCTGGTAGACCTGCGGACCGCCGGCGCCGCCACGTTAAATTACCAGGTCTGGTTCAACTTGGAAGAGGGTTGGGACTACGCGTACCTAGAGGTCTCAACCGATGGCGGCGATACCTGGAGCATAATCGAGACGCCGAACACCTTCCCAGACGATCACGTTGGCAATCCGATCGGCAACGCCTTCGGCCCAGGCTACACCGGAGAGAGCCCAGACTGGCTCCAGGAGTCGGTCAGCCTGGGAGATTACCTGGGGACGGAAGTGTGGGTGCGTTTCCAATACATTACCGACGACGCCATCAACGGTCCCGGGTTGTGCGTCCGGGAGCCGGAAATTGAGGCAGACGGGAAGATAACCAACGCCCAAGACTGGGTAGCCAACGGGTTCATATTCGTCGACAACCGAGTGCGCCAACGCTACATCGTGCAGTTGATACAGTCCGGCGGCGAAAACTTGGTGATGCAAGTGGAACTGGACGAAAACAACTTCGGACAGATCACTGTGGAGCGGCCGCAGGACTTCGAGAGGACTATCTTGGCGGTTCAATCGCTGGCGCCCAGTACCCGCCAACCGGCAACTTATTCCCTAAGGCTGGAGCCGTTATACTAACAGGCGCGCCTATACAGAGACTCAACGTGAGGCCGGCGTCTCCGCATATCCGCGTTACCTCAATCCCTAGCTGCAAAGAGAGCCTAAAGACTAGGTGTAGACGGCGGGTATCCCGGGAGGAAGCCAGTGAAGCTCAGTTTGTGTGTAATCGGCTGCGGCGGGTTTGCCAGAACCTTCGCCGACTCGGTGCAGTCCCTTTCGGGCGAACTTGACCTCTACTTCGCCAGCCGTGACGTCGCCCGGGCCCAGGCCTACGCCGCCGAATTCGGTGGCGGAGGGTCCTTTGGTTCGTACGCAGATGCGGCCGCCGACTCAAGGGTCGATGCCCTGTACATCTGCACCCCGCACCATCTTCACCTAGAGCATGCCAAACTGGCGGCGGACGCTGGCAAGCACCTCCTCATAGAGAAGCCCATCGCCCGTACAGTTTCTGAGGGGCAGGAAATCGTGTCTGTTGCCCAGCGGTCCGGGGTCGCGCTCATGGTGGCGGAAAACTACCGGTTTCTGCCGGCTGTACAGAAAGCTAAAGAACTCATTGATGGCGGCGCGTTGGGCGACGTCCGGTTGATTCAGTTACAGGAACAGTTCCCTTTCAATCCCGTAGCTTGGCGCAACGACCCTGAACTCAACGGGGGCGGAGTGTTAATCGACGGCGGGATCCACAAAGCCAGCGTGTTGGCCTACCTGGCCGGGCGGCCCACTCTGGTATATGCGGCGGCAGTACCATCGGCGCAGCCCGGTTTGGCGGCTGAGGACGGCATCGTGGTGGTCACCAAGTCCGCCACCGGCGTGGTGGGCATCATCAACCACACTTGGAGCGTATCCAAGCACAGCGAACGGCCCTGGGTCTCGGTCGCCGGGACTACGGGAAGCATCTATTTCGAGTTGGGCCTGCCCTGGCTCAAATTCATGGATGGCACAGGAGAAAAAACACTGCAACTGGAAGACGAACACCGCGGCTTGGCTCCTATGGTGAGGGAGTTTGCCAGCAGTATTCGGGAGGGTCGGCCCTCTGCCATGACCGGCGAAGAAGCCATCGAAGACTTGAATTTGGTTCGCAAGGCTTACGAGTCAATGGAGCTGGGAACGCCCGTCGCACTCGGCCCTCCGGCGATTTGAGAGTGAATACTCCCGAAGTCAATATTATAGAGTCCGGCTCCGGCGTCGCGATCGAGTTCGCTGGCCGGAGGCTAGTCGTTGAACTCGGCGCGTCTATTGTCGTGGACGGGGCCTGGCGGAGCAGTTTCGACGGCACCCTGACCGCCGGAGCCATGAACCAAGTTACCGGCAACGACCCCTTGGGCGATTTTCGCTCCCATTCGCTGACGCTGTCCGACCAGTCCGGACCGCTGGTACGACAGGACGTTAAGGTATATCCGGCATGCTCTATCGTTCTGGTAGAGACTACTGCCCTACGGGACCTGGCTGGCGCCAGCACTACCGACAGCTATTTCAACACCACGTTCAACTCCCCGGTCATGCGCCTGGCCGACGACCTTAGCTGCCTTACCTACACTTGGGGCTTAACTGGCGGCGAAACCGTCAGAACCGGCGGTGCATTCTCCGACGTTGCCTTGGCCGAGAGCATGGCGGGCCTGCCAGAACAACTGCGTATCGCCGATTTCTCTCCCACGGTCGATATTCATCAGTCGGCAGAGAAACCTTTCGCGCCATTTATCGCTTTCGATTCCCAAGAGAGAACGTTGGTGGCTTCACCCTTGAACCATTTCTTGGTCAGTCCGATGCGGTTGATCGAAACACCACAGGGTCCTGCAGTGGCTCGAGGGCTCCATGGTGCGGTAGACCGCATCCCCGCCGGGACCGTCACCCTGACGGCCCTGGTTCTCGGCGAAGGGTTGGTGGAGACTACCCTGAAATGGGGCAGACTTCTGGCCGAGGTCCAGCGCCACGGCAGTCCCAAGAAGACGAACGGCCCTGAGTTGGACCACCTGGGCTTCTGGAACTGCTACGGCGGCTACTACGCCCAGCTATTCCGGCCGACCACCACCGAAATGCTGCGTGAACTAGCCCGCGCCTATGCCGATGACGACGTTCCCCTACGCTATCTAAGCCTGGACCTCTGGTACGACTACGAGACAGTTGGCTTCGCCCGGCGGTACCAACCCGACCCCAACAAGTATCCCGACGGGCTGGAAACAACCTACCGGGAGTTGGGCTTGCCCTATTTGTTCCATATGTCCGCCTTTGACCGTGCCAACGATTATCTGGACACCTACGAATTCCAGGTGGAAGAAGGGTCGGCATTCCCGAAGAACTCAGAGGTGTATCGAGACCTGGCCCGCGACTTTCGAAGCTGGGGCGCGGCCAGCGTCTGGCACGACTTTTTGCGCACCCAGCTTCAACATTGCCATTCATTGCGCGCTGAGATCGGTACCGCAGACGAGTACTTCGCTGGGATGGTGGAAGCCATGGCCGGGGAATCGTTGGATGTCATGATGTGCATGCCGACCATCGGCCACTACCTGGCGTCGACGGCCCACGACAACGTCGTAGCTGTACGTACTTCCGCCGATTATGTAAACCATCAGACAAGCCAGGTCGAGATGTTGGCCAAAGTAAACGATGAATACCGTTTGAGCTTCTCGCGGCAGCGCAACCGGCGGCAAAACCTGTTCCTATCGTTCCTGGCAGGCGCGTTGGGGCTGGCCCCGTCCCATGACGTGTTCATTACCAACCGGGAACACCCGGAGGGGTTCGCCGACCCGTATGCCACACAAGAGGCGTTGGCCCGTGCCCTCAGCGCGGGAATCGTTGGGATAGGCGACAAGGCAGGCCACTCTGACAAAGAGATCGTCGGCCGCCTGGCGTTTCCTGATGGCTCTCTGGCCCAACCAGACCACCCCCAATACCCGTTGGCCGAGACCATTCATTCCCAAGTTCCTGCGTTTTTCACCGAGACCACGGTAGGTGGCCACATTTGGAAGTACCTGACTCTGTGGAACCTAAGCGAAGCGGAGCAGGAATATTCGGTCGACATCAGCCGCCTGCTCAGCAACGACGTAGTGCTCTACGATTATTTCGGCGGTTCCCTGGTTGACGGTCCGGTGGTCCAAGGCATACTGGAGCCGGGCCTGGCGCGATATTTGATCTTGGTGCCGCCCACCGGCGGTTTGCACCTCCTGGGTTTTCCCGAGAAGTACGTCACCGTCCCCAGGAAGCAGGTAACGGCAGTTGAACCCGGCTCCGGTTCGGTCTCTTTGCGGTTGGAGTTGCCGGAGGGGAAGGCATACACCGTTGCGACTATCGGCGACGCACCGGCAGAGGCAGCCGGGTCCGGGCTGGACATCCTGAAGGTGGAGCGGCGCGGCATTCTGAACTGTGTCGACTTTCGGGTGAACTCGTCCGCATGCGGGTTGGAGTTACGCCTGTAACCCAGCGCTGACAGAGTGCAACGAAATATCATCAGTAAGTGAAACGCCGCCTCAGTTGGGGCGGCGTTTTTTGTTGTCCTGAGGCTCTCCAAGGCCTGGGCAGCCTAGGTGTCGAAGTACATGAAGAACTCGTGGGGGTGGGGCCGCAGCCTCATCGGCTCGAGTTCGCGGGTCCTTTTGTAGTCCAGCCAGGTTTCTATCAGGTCCTCGGTGAAAACCCCGCCCCGCAGCAAGAACTCGTAGTCGTGCTCCAAGGCATCCAGTACTTCTTCCAGGCTCCCCGGCACCTGCTTGATCTTGGCGGCCTCTTCCGGCGGCAACTCATACAGGTTCTGTTCCACCGGGTCGGGCGGCTCTATCTCGTTGATTACCCCGTCTATCCCTGCCATCAGCATGGCCGAGAATGCCAGGTAGGGGTTGCAGGACGGGTCCGGCAGGCGGAACTCCAGCCGACGCGACGCCGGTGAACTGAAGTACACCGGAATCCTGATGCAGGCGCTACGGTTGCGGGTGGAATACACCAGGTTGACCGGGGCCTCGTAACCCGGCACCAGCCGCCGGTAGGAGTTGGTGGTGGGGGCGATCAGTGCCAGTAGCGCGGGAGCGTGAGTCAAGAGACCGCCGATGTAGTGGCGGCAGGTAGCGCTGAGCAGGCCGTAGCCGTTGGCGTCGTAGAACAGGTTGGTGCCGTCCCGCCAGAGGCTCTGGTGAGTATGCATCCCCGAGCCGTTGTCCCCAAAAATGGGCTTGGGCATGAAGGTGGCCACTTTGCCGTGAGCGTGCGCCACGTTCTTGACAACATACTTTTGCAGAATGACGCTATCGGCCATGCTGGTCAGCGTGTCATACCGCATGTCAATTTCAGCCTGGCCTGCGGTTGCCACCTCGTGATGGTGCTTTTCGACTACGATGCCGAAGTGCTCCATCTGCTGTACGCACTCGGACCTCAGGTCTTGGAAGGTGTCCATCGGCGCCGTCGGGAAATAACCTTCCTTATAACGGGGCCGGTAGGCCAGGTTTCGGCCACCGTCCACCGAACGCTCGGCGCCTGAGTTCCAGATGCCCTCGTCAGAGTCTACGAAGTAGTAGCCGCTGCGGGAGTCCTGATCGAACCGGGCCGAGTCGAAGATGAAGTGTTCAAGTTCCGGGCCCCAGTAGCTGACGTCGGCGAGCCCGCTTTCTTTCAGGTACGCCTCGGCTTTCTGAGACACGTACCGGGGGTCGCGGGTGAACAGCTCCCTGGTCTCCGGGTCCAGCACGTTGCAGATCAGGCTGAGGGTTGGGATCTTGCAAAAAGGGTCGGTCTTGGCGGTGGTGGTATCGGGCATCAGGAGCATGTCGCTCTCCTCAATGTCCTTGAATCCCCGAATGCTGGAGCCGTCGAACCCGTAGCCATCCGACAGGTTGTCTTCGGTTAGTTCGCTCAGCGGTATGGATAGATGCTGCAGCGTGCCCGGCAAATCGGTGAACTTGAGGTCGATGATCCCGATGCCGTTCTCTTTGCAAAACGCGATTGTTTCTGCTGGCGTCATATGCTCCTGCCTCCAACTGTGGGCGTACCGCCTCATTTGCCGGGTTGCCAAGGGTATTATAACTTGTCCTACAAACAATCAATCCAGGCCTGCCGCCGAGCAGACCAACATGCGTTGAAGCTTCGGGTCCACCCTACGATAGGCGTAACCGCCTGGGGAAGTGCCTATTGTTTTACTTGCGGAGGAGTTTGGGGGAAACAAGGCCATCACACGTGTGTTCCTCCGGTCTCACGTGAACCCAGTCTGGAGGAAAGTTGTTACGGTTGATTTTCCACAATGTTAAATGTTTGTTACACCAAGTATCGTTCCTAGAGCCCTCTACGAGGGAGAACATGGGGCGTAGCTTGCGGGATTTAACAAATCCTGATGGAAGGAAAGCGGACAACGAAACAGGGCAGCCATATGGCTGCCCTGTTTGATTCCTGGTGCGTCCGGTGCTGGACGAGATCCGAGCCCGGCCGTAGCTGAGCACTCTTGACTGCTGGGTTTATTTCTCGATGGGCGCCCCGACGATGCTGCCCCATTCGGTCCAAGAACCGTCGTAGTTCCGGACATTCTGGAACCCCAAAAGCTGGGTCAGCACGAACCACGTGTGCGATGAGCGCTCACCGATCCTGCAGTAGGCGATGGTCTCTTTGCCGCCATCAATCCCTTTGCCGCCGTATAGCTCCTTCAACTCGTCGGCCGACTTGAACGTCCCGTCCTCGCTGACCGCCTGCCCCCAAGGGATGTTAGCAGCGCCGGGGATATGGCCGCCCCGTTGGGCCCCCTCCTGAGGAAGAGCGGCCGGAGCTAGCAACTCGCCACTGTACTCGGCCGGAGCCCGAACGTCAACCAACGAAATGTTGCTGGCGTTTACGGAACTGAGCACTTGGTCACGGTAGGCCCTGATCCCTTGGTCGCCAGGCTGTGCGGTATACGACTTGGCGCCGTGGTTGGGAACGGCGGTGGTCAGGGGCTTGCCGTCGGCCTCCCACTTGACGCGGCCACCGTTCATGATGCGCACATCGTTGTGACCGTAGTATTTCAACTGCCAGAAGGCCCAGGCGGCGAACCAGTTGTTGTTGTCGCCGTAGACCACTACGGTAGTGTTATTGTCGATGCCCGCGTTGCCCAGCAACGCCTCCAATTCTTCCTTGCTGACCAAATCGCGCCTTACCGTCTGTTGGAGCTGCGACTGCCAATTCCATCCCACCGCTCCCGCAATGTGGCCCTGCTCGTAGGCCGAAGTGTCAACATCGACTTCCACCAAGCGTACGTTGGCGTCGTTTCCGTGTTCAGCTACCCAGTCGGTGCTAACAAGTGACTCAGGGTGGACGTATTCTGCCATTTTTGATTCCCCCTAACTTTAATCGTAACCATCAGGCTCAGCATGAGCTAGTACTCAGTCAACCTAATTGTTGGCAGGATAGAGATGGTGACGCTTGACTCGGGCGTCCACAGTGGAGAATCTCCAGTCAATGGTTGCTCCGGCTTGGTTTCGTTCTGCCTCCAGGGCCGCGATCTCGCACTCAAAGTCTCTTCATCGGCAATACGCCGGCGCAGGACTCGCCTGGCCAAGAACTCGATCTCTGCCATGTTGAGCCAACTACCGTGCTTGGGAGTGTAGTGAAACTCCAAGCGTTTGCGTATTCGCCTAGCCTCCTTGGGCTCGAAGGTTTCGTAGAGGGAAGCTGGTTTGTGGGTGTTGAGGTTGTCCAGCACCACCCGGATCTTCTCGGACGCTGGGTAAGCTTCATCGGCCAGCCACCGCATCTGCTGAGCGAAGTCCACCATGGTACGACGTTCGGTCACTGCCACATGCCTCCAGCCCGCCAGGGGCTCGCACAGCATGAACAGGTTTCGGGTGCCATTGCGCTGGTACTCGTAATCGTATCGCTCCCGTCGTGCCGGCTTGGGCGGGATCGGAGACCTCTTTTCCGCCAGCAACTGCTTGGAGGTCTCGTCGAAACAGACCACCGGGCGCTCTGGGTCATAGGGTTCCGCGTAAAGGTCCAGCACATCCTCCATACACGCCACAAACTCGGCGCTCACCTGGGGAATACACCACTCCTTCTTCTGCCACGGCTTGAGACTGTTTTTTTCAACCGCTTGCGAATTCCCTCGTGGGACATGGAGGGCGCCAGCCCCAACTCCACCACCTTGTTTGCCAGGAGCCGCAGGGTCCAGTGGTCATGGCCTGGAGGGGCCTCGCTGCACGCCAGGGCAATCAGGTGCGCTTCCCCCCGCTCATCCAGTTTGGTCGGATGTCCTGGCCGAGGATCTTCCTCCAAGGCCCGCTTCAGTCCTCCCTCCAGCTACCGCCGCTTGGTACGGCACACCGTACCCGCAGACGTGTCCAGCGCCTCCACGATGCGCATCACCCCCCAGCCCGTATCTGCCTTTAGCAGAATACGGGCCCGGGCAACCTTTCGCGCTGGGCTCTTTCCCCCGCGAATCAGTCGTTCCAACTGGTCTCGTTCTTCCCTTTCCAACCGGACCACATACCGTTCTCGTCCCATGGCTGCCACCCTCCTACGTCAACACTCCTAAAAAAGGGTAGCAACCTTAGACGTTTTCTTAAACAATTACCAAAACCGAGTTGACTGAGTACTAGGCCTAATCCATACGGCGTTTTGATGCGTGTATTCCAAAACAGGTGCGATATCGGCCCGTTGGAACCAACGCACGCATCCCGCGCCCACGATTTTACAACACATACTCCGCTTGCGCAGCCCCGTGCTGTGGAATTCCCAAGACCAGGCTTCGAAACCATCCTGAGGGACCGGCCTGATCCGCAACTTACACTCTGATTCATCTTTTCGGAGCCGAAACTGTTTTGCAATTTGAAGCTCGCTCCGATAATATTAGTGGAGAAGCCGGGACGTGTTATGGGTATAGTGATCGCAAGGGGTAGATATGGGAAGTAACCGGTGGCTCCGCAATAGTTTCGTGTACCTCATGATCATCATCGGGGTGATCGTGATTTTTTACACGCTGTTGCCGAGCTTCGGCGGCCCTAGTGAAGAGCCGTTGACAACCGTAGTCGCCATGGCCAAGAACGGCGACATCCGCGAGATCGTGGTAGACGGGAAGAAACTTACCGTCTTGCCCCGGAGCAGCGGTGCCTCGGGGTCCGAGAAGTTTACCAGCCGCATCGGCAATGACACCGACGTAATTAATCTATTGGTCGAAAGCGGGGTCGATGTCGGCCCTCCCACCGGCGTACAGGTTTCGTTCAAAGGCTCCAGCGGCCTCAGCAGTTTCTTCGGCCTCATGCTTAATTTCCTGCCGTTGATCTTCTTTGGCGGCCTAATCCTCTTCATGATGCGCCAGGCCCAAGGCAGCAACAACCAGACGCTGAGCTTTGGGCGCAGCCGGGCCCGCATGATGCCGTTCAATCGCCCCACCGTCACATTTGACGACGTGGCCGGGATAGACGAGGCCAAGACGGAGCTTCAGGAGATAGTAGAGTTCCTCAAATTCCCGGAGCGCTTCCTATCTTTGGGCGCTCGCATCCCCAAGGGCGTGCTTCTGGTCGGACAGCCGGGTACCGGAAAAACCCTGTTGGCCCGGGCGGTCGCCGGTGAGGCCGGGGTCCCATTCTTCCATATCAGCGGCTCTGAGTTCGTGGAAATGTTCGTCGGCGTTGGTGCGGCCCGCGTCCGCGACCTGTTCGACCAAGCCAAGCGTAATGCGCCCTGTATCGTATTCGTCGATGAGATCGACGCCGTTGGACGTCACCGCGGCGCCGGCTTGGGCGGCGGCCACGACGAGCGTGAGCAGACTCTGAACCAGATTTTGGTGGAGATGGACGGCTTCGAGACGAACACCAACATCATTGTCGTCGCCGCAACCAACCGCCCGGACATTCTGGACCCAGCACTATTGCGACCGGGCCGTTTTGACCGCAGAGTTACTTTGGACCTACCGGACATTGAAGGCCGCAAAGCAATTTTGAAGGTGCACGCCGCTGGGAAACCACTGGCCCCAGAAGTCACTTTGGATACGGTGGCCAAGGAAACGCCCGGGTTCAGCGGCGCTGACCTGTCGAACTTGGTTAATGAGGCAGCTATTTTGGCCGCCAGGGGAAACAAGAAATCGATATTTATGTCCGAGTTCGAAGAGGCGGTCGACCGGATAATTGCAGGGCCGGAACGCAAGAGCCGGATCATCAGTCCTAGGGAAAAGGAGATGACCGCCTATCACGAAGCGGGCCATGCGTTGGTGGCTCATATCCTGCCCCACGCAGACCGGGTGCATAAAATCTCTATCGTTTCCCGCGGCTCCATGGGTGGCCACACTTCGTTACTGCCTGACGAAGACCGGTACCTATGGACCAAAAACCAGTTCAGCGAAATGATGGCGGTCACCATGGGTGGCCGCGTCGCCGAGCAACTGATTTTTGACGAGGTAACCACGGGCGCGAGCAATGACCTGGAACGGGCTACCAAGATTGCCTTGGGCATGATCAAGCGCTACGGTATGAGCGAAGCTCTGGGCCCCCGCACCTTCGGCAAGCCAACAGAATTGGTGTTCCTGGGCCGGGAGATAAGCGAGGAGCGGGACTACGGCGATAAAGTAGCCGAAGAGATCGACGTAGAGGTCAAGCTACTCATCACCAATGCCTACAGCCAGGCTGAAGAGCTTCTGGTCACCCATAAGCCGAAACTCGTGCGACTGGCGGAGTACCTGATCGAGAACGAGACGGTTTCGGGTGCATCCCTGCCGAAGCTCTTCGACGAAGGCAACCTTGGCGACGAGCCTGGCACGCCCGCCGTTCCCCCGGAAACCCCACCGTTCCCGGCCCCGCGGCCGCAGCCAACGATTCAACCGGCGCCCGCCCTGTCGTCGACATCGGACCCAGAAGGGTAGCCGAAAACCAGGGGTCCGATTCATTAATTCAGATCATATAGAAAGAGGGCGGGAGATTCCCGCCCTCTTTCTATTTGCCACTTACCAACGTGTAGAGTAGCCCCGGAAACTGGGCCTATGGCCCAGTGTCGCCTTCCTGGCCAGCCGGCAACTGACGATAATAGACACCCCAGTCCTGCATCAACGCTTCTACGCTAGGGTTTTTGAGGGCTACCAGTTCTCGGAAAAACCCGGCAAGGGCGTGGGCCGGCATGTATTCGCTGGAGCAAACCCAGCTTCGCTCCGCAGGGACCACGTAAATCAACCCTTGCTGATGCTCGCACACGGCTTGAATCCGGGTCATGTCGTTGCCAGGTTTTACCTCCAGTCCGGTCGTCGCCATATCTTCCTCCGAAGTTGTCCCTATTTTCTACTTCGCTCTTCTGTTCCGAGTTGGCTGAAGCGGCTTCCGCCGCGCCCAAGCCGTCGGCCGAAGCCTATTATACGCCGGAGGTCCGGGCTGCCCAACGTTTGAGACGCGGAAGCCCGCAGCTATTGGAACCGGTTTCGCCTCCAAGTCGTATTTAGACATCGATGATCTTGCTATTTGTAACTATCAAACCGCTAGGTTGGAACCGGCACGCAGCGGTTTTTCCTGATTCTTGAGTAGGTCAGAATCGAACATGACCTTATGGTTCGTAATGCTTTCCTGATGTTAGACTTAGAAGGTTTTGATAATACCCCGGATGCTGGTTCAGTGAATCAAGAACATGGACCAGGCCGCAACCGTTAGAGCGAAAAGGAAGAGTCAAGAATGTACCAGCCCGGAGGGGGACCCAGGCAGCCCGAGCTAGACTTCGAGCAAATATTAAACAACGTCCGCAACACTGCCGGGCGAATCTCCCAACGTTTGGGAGGCGGCGGTGTCGGTCTAGCCGCAGCCTTGATCATCGGCCTGATTATTGTGATTTGGGCGGCCACCGGCATTTACACCACCAGCCCCGGTGAACAAGCGGCGTTGCGGCTGTTTGGAGACGCCCAGGCAACCCCGGTGACCGATAACGGCCTCCACTGGTGGTGGCCGTCGCCCATCGGGAAGCGAGACGTGGTCCGGACCGACCAGGTCCGACGCCTAGAGTTGGGTTTCCGTAGCGGTGAAGGGGTCGCCGACACGCCGGTGCCCATCGAGGCGCAAATGATCAGCGGCGACTTGAACATTATCGACGTGCAAATGGTGGTTCAATACGACATC
This sequence comes from Dehalococcoidia bacterium, assembly GCA_965247605.1. Lineage (GTDB taxonomy): Bacteria > Chloroflexota > Dehalococcoidia > Lucifugimonadales > UBA3495 > VXOI01. The sequence continues at coordinate 920,928 of CBDFHM010000012.1, forward strand.
ATCGACCTGAACCTTTTCCTCTTCAAGGTCGATGACCCGGGCGAGGACGCCGGTAGCCAACGAAACATCCAACCCGGCCGGCCCGACGGGCGCACGCTGAAAGACGCCACAGAGGCGGCGCTCCGTCTGGTGGTCGGGCAGCGTTCCATCGCTGAAGTTCTGGCTGAAGAACGTGTAGATTTGCAAATCACCGCCAGAGAAAAGTTGCAAGAAATCTTGGACAGCTACGAAACCGGGATCAACATCATATCCGTCGAGTTGCAAAGGGTCGAGGCGCCGGAGGATGTCCGGGCCGCCTTCAATGACGTATTAAACGCGCGGCAAGACAAGGTAACCGCAGTCAACCAGGCTCAGGCATTCGAAAACCAAGTAATCCCGGAAGCGCGGGGGCGTGCCGAACAGATCATCCAACCGGCCGAAGCCTTCAAGCGCGCTAGGATCGAGAGAGCACAGGGTGAATCGGACCAATTCCTTTCCATCCTGAGAGAGTTCAACGACAGGTCGGTGCCACTGACCAACATACTCCAAGACACCGACGATGCCGACGGTGACGGCGATTCGACCATTGGCATCAGCCTAGCGGATGTCAGGGTCATCTCCGGACCGGACGTCGATGGCGACGGGTTCGATATTCTAGTATCCGAGATAACCTTCATAGGCGCCCCAAATTGTGCCTCCACGGCCAGGGAAGTTTTGGAAACTGAGTTAACCCAGACCTGCGGGGCCTCCGTGTCGCTGGGCGCACAGCATGGCGAGCCGGCCATCGGCGAGAGTTTCTCTATTGCCTACCTGGGGAACGAGGACCTGATCGTGCCACAATTCGTGGGCGCCGGTCCTTTCAGCGTCCGGTTGCGCAACGTTGTCCTGGACACCGATAACGCCGACGGTGACTCGAACATGGCATCAGGTGTAGGTTCGGGTGACATTGAGGTAGTCGACAGTCCTGATGGGGGGGAAATCGACGGCCCTGACATCTCGGTGTCTGGGTTCGACCCGAACACGAACATCTTGACGTTGAGTATTCAAGAGGGTGAGACCGTCGAGGCCGGAGACCTGTACACCGTGCAATACCTGAACCGGCAAGACGCCACCGTGCCAGCGACCAGCACAGTCACCCAGGAACGTCTCTACCTGGAAGCCATGGAAGAGATCCTTCCGGGCATTAACAAGATAATCGTCTCGCCAGAAGCGGAGTCGGTCTTGATTCTGGGAGGGCAGGACGGATTGGTGCCGGTACCGGTTGGGCCCAGCCAGAGCCCGTAGGATTAATTCAAACGAATATGGGCGGTAGCTCCCGGCCCGGTATTTGATTCAAGAGCAAGAAAGGGGTCTCGATGGCAAAACTGATCATAGCAGGCGTAGTAGTAATTCTCCTGATCGTAGTATTGACCACCAGCCTATACGTGGTGGATGAGACCGAACAGGTCGTCGTCACACGTTTCGGTGACGTTCGTGCGGTACAGACCACCCCCGGTCTGTACGTCAAGGCCCCGTTCGGGGTCGACAGCGTGACCAGCTATGACAAGCGGGTGCTCCGTATTGACGCTCCACCCGACCGTTTCCTGGACGAAGACATCAACATTCTGGAAATTGACGTCTACGCGCGCTTTGTCATCAGCAACCCGCGGAATTTCCTTCAAACGCTGAACACCGAAGACAACGCCAATAGGGTCCTCGGCCAGAGGATCAATGCCGCATTGCGGGCCGAGGTGGCCGAGCGGAGCCGTGAAGAAATCATCGGCGGCGACGTGGAATTGGACGAACAAGGGGAACCAATTACCGACGACGAGGGCAACTCCGTAGTGCGTCCCACCAATACCCGGACCGAAATCTTGGTCAAGGTCCTGGCAGCGGTCCAGGAAGACCTGGCGCAAGAGAGCCCGCCCTTCGGCGTGGAAATGATCGACATTCGCATCAAGCGCGCCGACTTCCCGGCGGAGGTTGCCGGCAGAATCTTTGAGCGGATGCGTTCCGACCGTGAGAAAATCTCCCGTCGGCTCCGGGCCGAGGGCGAGGAGGAAGCCCGGGGGAGGCGCGCGGCCGCCGAGCGTGAAGTGGAGGTTATTCTGGCCGAAGCAGACAGGGATGCCGACCGGCTGCGTGGTGAAGGCGAGGCCGAGGCGATCTCGATCTTGGCCGACGCTTTGAACCAAGACCCTGAATTCTTTTCGTTCCGGCGGAGTTTAGACGCCTACCGCCTGTTCCTCACTCAACAATCTACAATGATTCTGTCGTCAGAGTCGGAACTGTTCAAGTTCCTACAGAGTCCGGGCCAAGGCGCCAGTCCCACAACCCAAACGGAGGGCGGCTCCGGGCAGTAACCCGATCGCTAGCGAGCGGCGATTCGGCGGCCTTCCTCCAAGCCCAGGGTGGTCTTTTCTGGCGAGGTGATTATGATGCGGAAACCTTGCTCCAAGCGCATCGGAACCTCGCTGGCGGTGGCGCCCGTAGCGCAGGGCACGCCAAATTCCTTGCAATCAGCCAGGATTTTCAGCAGGTTTGCTTGCACTTCAGGATGGCTGGCGTTGCCCTTGTGCCCCATGGACACCGACATATCTCCGGGGCCGGCCCAAATCGCTCCGATTCCTTTGACTTCCCTGAGAATGTCCCGGAGGTTCTTAACTCCGTGAGGCTCCTCGACTATTCCCATGAGCAGCATGTTGCCGTCCGGGTCTAGCGGCCACAGGTCTGCGGCGTCGTAGTACTCGGCGGGAGTAAGGCCCCAGTAACGCGGCGCAATCCGGTACCACCAACCCCGCTCGCCCTCCGGCTCGAAGTCGGTCGCGCCGGGCACCTGAGGATACCGGGCCGCCACCACCGCCGCTTGGGCGTCTTCCACGGTGTTCAAGTGGGGCAGCACCAACCCGTATACGCCGGTATCCAGGGCCTGCTTGAGCACCCACTGATTTCGCTCTCTGAAATTGGGCGGGATGCGCACAAATGGGACAGGATCAGCCTGTAGCGTTCCGTTCTCCGCGATTCGTTTCCTTGAGAGCAAATACTGGAGCGAGGTCCGCAACGTATCGAAACTAAACCCTTGGTGCTCCATCTCGATAATAACCATGTCGTAGTCCGAGTCGGTCACGTAGGTCAGGTCGTCCAGGTTGCCGTTCCATACCAGACCCGAGCAGAAAACCGGTTTGTTTTGCTCCAGAAGATCGATCACCTTGCTATAGCGCGCCATATTGCCTCCCGTCTTGCTCCCGTGAATCCGGTTTGGTACCCGCATCGCCCCTAGCCATACCGGACGGAATTATGCTTTGGCCAGGCACATTTGTCCACCGCAGCCGGTCGTCGTTACGTTGACGGCGAACAGAAAATCACCTACATTCTAGTTGCCCCAGCACTGGACCTATTTTCCAGGCGCCCCGCACAGGGCAAGATGCTGACGTGTGACCAAGGACCAGGATGAAGATACACGAGTTCCAAGCCAAAGAGATATTCTCCCGCTACGGAATCCCAGTTCCCCAAGGGATTGTGGCCACGACTGCCAAAGAGGCGCGCCAGGCTACCGAGTCCATGGGCGGCCGCGCCGTACTCAAAGCCCAGATTCACGCCGGTGGCCGGGGCAAGTCGGGCGGGGTGCAGGTGGTGCGTTCCGGCGAGGAAGCTGAAGAAACCGCGCGGAAGATGCTGGAAAACAACCTCGTCACCAATCAGACCGGGCCCGAAGGCGCTCCGGTTCACCAGGTGCTGGTAGAGGAACTGGCCGACATCAGTAAGGAACTCTACCTGGCATTGACCGTCGACCGGGTGGAACGCGAGGCGGTAATGCTGGTCAGCAGTTCCGGGGGGATGGATATCGAAGAGGTTGCCGCCACCCAACCGGAGAATATTCATAACGAACCCATCGACCCGGTCCTAGGCCTGATGCCGTACCAGTCCCGTCGCTTGGCCAGTGAGCTTGGACTCGACTCCTCTCTGACCAGCGCCGCCGCCCAGGTTCTGGCAGCCCTATACCAGATATTTATCGACAACGACTGCACCCTGGTGGAAGTAAACCCACTCATCGTCACTGCGGAAGGCCAATTGGTAGCCCTGGACGCCAAAATCAACTTGGACGACGATGCAATGTTCCGGCACTCGGAGCTGCGGCAACTGCGAGACGAGACGCAGGAGGACGAACTGGAAGCCCGAGCCGTCGATTTGGACATCGCTTATGTCAATCTGGACGGCGACGTGGGCTGTTTAGTCAACGGCGCTGGGCTGGCCATGGCAACCCTGGACGTTACTACGGCGGCCGGCGCGGCACCGGCAAACTTCTTGGACGTGGGCGGTGGGGCCACCGACGAAAAGGTTGCCAGCGCGGTCGGAATTATTCTTTCCGATCCCAAGGTACGGCGGGTGTTGGTGAACATATTCGGCGGCATCCTCCGTTGCGACATCGCGGCTAGGGGCATCGTTTTGGCCTACGAGAACACCGGCTCCAATCTCCCACTAGTGGTCCGAATGCTGGGTACCAATGTGGACGAGGGCAAGCAGATACTGGCGGACTCAGGCCATTCGGTCGTGTTTTCCGATACTCTGGCCGAAGCGGCCGAAGCGATCAAACAGTCGATTAAATAGTCTATTTAATCAAACCGGGTAGACCGGGTAATAGATGTAGGCCTGGCCAGGCTGGGTCAGGCGTATGGTTGGAGATAGACCCCAATGGGTGTACTGGTAGACGAACACTCCCGAGTCTTGGTGCAAGGCATCACTGGGCGGGAGGGCAGCTTCCACGCGCGAGCCTGCATGGCCTACGGCACCAACGTGGTGGCCGGGGTCACTCCGGGCCGCGGTGGCGAAACGTTCGAGGACAAGGTCCCGGTATTCAACTCCGTTGAGCAGGCCATCGCGGAAACCGGCGCCAATATGTCATTAATTTTTGTCCCACCCGCTTTTGCCCCTGACGCGATTGTCGAGTCCGCCGATGCCGAGATACCGTTAATCGCCTGCATAACCGAAGGGATACCGGTTCTGGACATGGTAAAGGTTGCGCGGTACCTGGAACGAAAACCGGTGCGCCTGATCGGACCCAACTGCCCGGGCCTGATAAATCCCGGCGCCAAGTGCAAGGTGGGCATCATGCCAGGGGCCATCCACCTACCGGGCCGGGCTGGAGTGGTGTCCCGTAGCGGGACTCTGACTTACGAAGCGGTAGGACAACTCACCGGACTGGGAATAGGCCAGTCGACGTGTGTGGGCATCGGGGGCGACCAAATCATTGGAAGCAGCTTCGTAGATGTCCTGAGGCTGTTCCAAGACGACCCAGATACCGACTTGGTGGTGTTCATCGGGGAAATCGGCGGCAGCATGGAGCAGGACGCCGCCGAATACATCAAGCACGAATTCAAGAAGCCCATCGCTGCCTTGGTTGTCGGCGCCTCCGCACCTCCTGGGAAGCGCATGGGCCACGCCGGCGCGATCATCACCGGGGAGAGCGCCACTGCGGAAGCGAAACTCGCGGCCCTGAGCGACGCCGGCGCCACTATCATCCCAACCCCGGCCGACATCGGAACGACTACCAAAGCCCTAATGCAGTCCAGCGGGCTTTCTAGTTAGCCTATAGTCCATTGGCCGACCCGAACCCGAGGATGGCGCCCACACCACATCGCTAGTGGACCATCGAGTTTATGGAGTCCCACAGCGGCGTGCCCACAGGATAAATCCGGTTTCTCAGAAACAGAGTTTCCGTTTTGTCCCTGCTCGACAAGCTCTGCGATTTCGGCGCATACTATTTAATAGGGTACGCAGCCCAGCGTGCATGATATCCACATGGAATACGAAACAGTAATCGGCCTCGAGGTACACGTTCAACTCCAGACCCAGAGCAAGATGTTCTGTTCTTGCCGGGCCGATTACCAGACCGCGCCGGTAAACAGCCGGGTCTGCCCGGTGTGCTTAGGCCTGCCGGGTACCCTTCCGGCAATAAACCGGAAAGCTGTGGAATACACCATAATGACCGGCCTGGCCCTCAACTGCCGGATTCCCGAGTCCACCAAGTTCGATCGCAAGAACTACCCCTACCCCGACCTGATGAAGGGCTACCAGATTTCCCAATACGACTTGCCATTGGCCGTCGGCGGATACCTGGAAGTGTCCACCGAAGACGAAGGCCTGCGGGTCGGAATCGAGCGGGTACACCTGGAAGAAGATGTAGCCAAACTACAGCACCACCCAAGTGAGAACGGAGAGTCCTATAGTCTGGTGGACGTTAACCGGTCGGGTGTTCCCTTGATGGAAGTGGTGAGCGCGCCGGACCTGCGCTCGCCGGAAGATGCCCGCAGCTACCTGACCACGCTGCACTCCCTGCTCCAGTACCTTGGCGTTTCCACCGCCAACATGCAGGACGGTAGCTTCCGTTGCGACGCCAACATCAGCTTGAGGCCGGTGGGCAGCAAGAAGTTCGGCACCCGGACGGAAATCAAGAACATGAACAGCTTCCGCTCGGTGTTTCAGGCCCTGAACACTGAGGTGGAGCGGCAACGCAATGTCCTGGAAAGCGGCGGCCGCGTCGTCCAAGAGACCCGGGGCTGGATAGACACCCGTGGGACCACGGTGTCCCAAAGAAGTAAGGAAGAAGCCCACGACTACCGGTATTTCCCAGAACCCGACCTGCCGCCGCTGGTGATCGACCGCGCTTGGGTGGAAGAGCTGCGCGCTCGCCTGCCAGAGATGGCGCCACAGCGGTGCGCCCGTTTCGTTTCAGAATACGGACTACCGGGATACGACGCCGGTCTCCTGACCGGCACCAAGGCCATGGCCGATTTTTATGAAGAAGCCGCCGGGCAGAAACAGCCCTTCGGAGCCGACCAGACCAAGTACTACAAGGACGTAAGCAACTGGATGCTGGGTGACCTGAGCCGGCTGCTCAACCTACAAAATCAAGACATCATCGAATCGCCGGTAACACCCGAACATCTGATAGAGCTGATAGACTTGGTAGACGCTGGAACAGTCAGCGTCACCATGGCCAAGACTGTTCTTGAGGAAGCCTATCAGTCGGGCGGTTCGCCTTCCCGGATTGTTGAGGAAAAGGGCTACACTCAGATCAGCGACTCCTCGGGTGTGGAGCCGGTGGTCCGCCAAGCCATCGAGGACAACCCCAAGGCTGTCGAAGATTACATGGCTGGCAAGGACTCGGCGGCCAAGTTCCTGGTGGGTCAGGTGATGAAGCTAACCAAGGGACAGGCCAAGCCCGACTTGGTGAACCAACTGGTGGTGGGCGCCCTGGAAGTAATGAAACAGGCCATGCAGCCGGCGATCCCGGACTAGACTGCAGCCAGGCAGAGGTACTCCCCGTGAACGATTTCATGAATGTCATCCAGCTTCTGGTGTCCATCGTGCTGGTGCTGGTCATCCTGGCGCAGGTCAAAGAGGGTGGCGGCGGGCTATTCGGCTCCGGTGGGTCAACCATTCGCACCAGGAGAGGACTGGAAAAGACGTTGTTCCAGTTCACCATCGGTCTTGCTGCCGTATTCCTCCTGATATCCATAATTAGCGTCAGGGTCGGATAGCCGCCCAGGCTTCCCTCCGAAACATGGAATTCCCGCTCCTTGTATTCACCACGGACTTCGGCCTGGCCGACTCCTACGTCGGAGTGATGAAGGGGGTCGCCATTGGTATCAACCCCCAAGCCCGGTTCATTGATCTCACCCACGGAATCGGACCTCAGGATATCGGCCAAGGGGCTTTCGTCTTGGGCGTCACCTACCGGCACTTTCCTCCAAACGCGATTCACGTTGTAGTCGTAGACCCAGACGTTGGAACCAGCCGTTGGCCGGTCCTCGTCTCTACGCCTCACGGCCGGTTCGTCGGTCCAGACAACGGCGTGCTGAGTGGTGTCCTATCGGACTACTTGGACAATCTCCCTGAAACCGGCGAGAAAGTCGAGCTTCCACCAGGGGTCTCCGCCGTGCGGCTGACCAACGAGGCCTACTGGAACCATCCCGTGAGCGACACCTTCCACGGCCGGGATGTTTTCGCGCCGGTGGCGGCCCACCTATCCCTGGGAGTACCACCCGCTGAGTTGGGAGAACCGGTTGACAGCCTGGTCTGGCTGCCCATGCTGAAACCGGTTGTTGAACCTGATGGAGTCAGCGGCCAGGTTATTTACGAGGACGTGTTCGGCAACCTGGTGTCCAACATCTCGACGGACCTGCTCTCCAACCATAGCCGCGTCCAAGTTTCAATCGGGGGCCAGACCATCGATGGTCTGAGCCGGACTTTCGCCGATGCCGGCTCCTCATCGTCGCCGGGCTTGATAGCCCTTCCCGGCAGCCACGGCTACCTGGAAGTCGCGGTACCCAGGGGCAACGCCGCAGCCGTGTTGGGAGTCCGGTCCGGAGACTCCATCAAGGTCACCTTCCCGGACCTCTGCTAGTGACCCCTGCTAGTTTTTTCGTCTCCCAGGCACGATTTCGGCAGTAGCATCCTGCTGCATTTCGTTCCTATTGACATCGCATTCGGGCATGCTACGATGGGGAAAAATTTCCGCCCAGGCGGCCCCAGGCACAGCTTTGGAGGAAGTATGGACCTAGACCGCACCACTATGTTGAAGCTTTACCGCACGATGTCGACTATTCGCCATTTCGAGGAGCGGGGCATTCCGGAAACCGGCCAGCGCGGGATGTCGGCCTCAGTGCATTCATCGGCAGGCCAAGAGGCCGTACCCACCGGCATCTGCGCCAACCTGACCGATGACGACTACATCGGCAGCACCCACCGCGGCCACGGGCACTGCATTGCCAAGGGCGTGGACCCCAAACAGATGATGGCAGAGCTATTCGGCCGGTCCACAGGGAATAACAAGGGCAAGGGCGGTTCGATGCACATCGCCGACATGAGCAAAGGCATGTTGGGGACCAACGGGATCGTGGCTGGCAGCGTCCCCTTGGCCGTGGGCGCGGCCCTCACTTCCAAGCTGCGCAAGTTGGGTCGCGTAGCCGTAGCCTTCTTCGGAGACGGCGGCGCCAATCAAGGCGTGTTGCACGAGAGCATGAACCTGGCCTCTGTTTGGAAGCTCCCTGTGATCTTCTGCTGCGAGAACAACGGCTACGCTGAGTCTACACCGGTGGAATACGCCTTGTCCGTCTCTAACGTGGCCGACCGGGCGCCGGGCTACAACATGCCTGGCTTCCACGTGGACGGAATGGATGTTTTCGCGGTCTACGACGCCGCCAACCAGGCTGTGGCCCGGGCCAGGGCCGGTGAAGGCCCTACTCTGCTGGAGTGCCGCACCTACCGCTACTACGGCCACACGGTGTTCGACAATCCTCTCTCCTATCGGACCAAGGAGGAAGAGGAACACTGGCGCGGCCGCGACCCGTTAAAGCTTTTCCGGGAAACAGTGATCCCCCAAGGCGAGATCACTGGGGAAGAATTGGACCAGATTGACAGCGAGGTCGCCGCGCTCATGGAAGAGGCGGTGAAATTCGCGGATGAGAGCCCGCTTCCCGAACCGGCAGAATTGTACGAAGACGTGTACGTGAACTACCCGGTGGATATGATGAAGCGCGGCGCCAACATGACGATTTAGAAGTCCTAGAAAATGTGGTTCGACAAGCTCAGGACGAACGGAGCAGGGCCCATACCGTTCGTCCTGAGCCGGTCGAAGGACCCAACCACAAGCCCAACAGCCCGACACCGAGGAGTGACGGATGACGACCACAACAGCAACCAGAGAATTACAGTACCGCGAGGCCATCAACGAGGCCATTCGCCAAGAGATGGAGCGCGACGAAACAGTAATCATCATGGGTGAGGAAATCGCCGGAGGCGCGGGCCGGGAGCACCTGGGTATCGTCGATGCCTGGGGCGGCCCTTTCCGGACCACCGTTGGCCTGATCCAGCAGTTCGGCAACCAGCGGGTGCTGGACACACCTTTATCCGAGGCGGCTTTCGTCGGCACCGCCATCGGCGCCGCTTCTACCGGCATGCGGACCATCGCCGAACTGATGTTCGTCGACTTCATCGGTGTCTGCATGGACCAGATGCTGAACAACGCGGCGAAGATGAGGTACATGTTCGGTGGTCAGGTCAAAATCCCGTTCACCATGCTCACCAGGATCGGGGCCGGGTTCGGTAGTGCGGCACAGCACTCCGAGTCCTACTACTCGATCTTCAGTCACATTCCTGGGCTCAAGGGCGTGCTACCGTCAGACCCCTACACCGCCAAGGGGTTGCTCACGGCGGCTATTCGAGACGACGACCCGGTGGTCTTTTTCGAGCACAAAGGGCTCTACACCACCACAGGCCCCGTGCCCGAAGAGAGCTACGAGTGGCCCATCGGAAAGGCGCGCACGGTGCGCGAAGGGACCGACATCACTCTGGTGGGCTTATCTAGGATGACCTGGGTCTGCACAGCGGCCGCCGAAGAATTGGCGAAAGAGGGGATCAACGCCGAGGTGGTGGACCTGCTGAGCATTTCGCCCATCGACTACGACCACGTTCTGGAGTCGGTGCGAAAGACCCACCGCATCGTTGTTGTCGACGAGGACACGCCGGTGTGCAGTATGGCCTCAGAGATCTGCTCCCGGGTGGCCGAAGAAGCGTTCGATTACTTGGACGCTCCGCCGTCGCGGGTAACGTCGCCCCACACGCCGGTACCCTACAGCCGCGCCCTGGAAACCTACTATGTGCCAAACGAGGCGCGGGTTATCGCTGCGGTGAAGAAACTTTTCGCCCGCTAGCCGACCAAAACATCAAGTTCGACTATTAACCACCGGCTCGGGCCCACTCACCCGCATCAGGAGCCGGTGGTCTGGTTTTCTCTGCAACCAGGTGTCACCGCAAACGGCCGGACGAGCCTAGTGGAACAACAACCCGCCGTTCACGTTGTAGGCCTGCCCGGTGACGAATGAGGCTTCGTCGCCCGCTAGAAACGCAACCATGCTGGCCACGTCCTGCGGCTCGGCGATCCTTCCCAGGGGCGTGCTGGCGGCGCTGCTCTGCACCACCTGGCTGCGAAACTCCTCCTGGGTTATGCCGCGCTCCTCCGCTTGGTCCCGCTCCCAATAGCTCATGCGGTCGGTGTTGATAGGGCCGGGGCAGACTGCGTTTACGGTTATGCCATAGGGCGCCAAGTCCAGCGCCGAGGCCTGCGTGAGTCCCAGCACCGCGAACTTCGAAGCGGAGTAGGCCGCTCCGCTGGCGCTGGCCTGTTTGGAAGCATTGGAGGCGATGTTCACGATCCGGCCACCGTTGCCGCCTTCAATCATCTGGCGGGCCACCAGCTTGGTGCAGAGGAATACCGCTGTGGTGTTGATGGCCAAGAAGTGGTCCCAGACCTCCTGCTCCAGTTCTGTCACCGGCACCTTGTCTCTACCGATGATCGCCCGGGCGTTATTGACCAAAATGTCGATGCGTCCATAGTGGTCCATCACCTGTTCCACCATCCGCTCGATTTGCGAAGCGTCCGACAGGTCGCAGTAGACCGGCAGGCTGCGTCGGCCCAAAGCCTCGATTTCGCCGGAGACAGTATCTATGCCGCCCCACTCGGTCCTGACTTCCGCCGGTGGCAGGTCTTCAACCTCACGATGGACATCGGTCAGCGCAATGTCAGCGCCGAGACCGGCCAGCTTCATTACTGTCGCCCTGCCGACGCCGCGCATACCCCCAGCGCCGGTCACCAATGCAACCTTGCCTTCCAGTCCAGGCATACCGTACCTCCGATACTCAAAGCCGTTGGCGAACGCAAGAAGTGTAAATCAACGCGGCGTGCGCCTGCAAATCGGCTTCTTGACACTCAATTGAGCGCCCCATATAGTCACCCCACCAAACTTGCTCCCATCCCTTGATACAATCGATGGAGGAACAGATGGCGACATCCTTGATCCGGGGGAAGTATGTGATTTGCGAGGCAGGCACCGACGCCTCCCGGAGCACTGTAATAACCGACGGCGCGGTGTTTCAACGAGACGGCGTTATCGAGGCCGTGGGCGCATACGAAGACCTGAAGGCCACCCACCGGGCCGACGAAGAGATAGGCGGACCCGGATTCGTCGTCATTCCCGGTCTGGGGAACGCCCACCACCACGGGCGCGGCGTGTCGACCTTTCAAATGGGTTGTACCGACGGCTGCCTCGAAACCTGGATTCTTGCCGGGTGGGGCCGCCGTCCCCACGACGACTACCTGATGACTCTGTACACCGCCATTCAGATGATCGAGTCGGGCACGACCACAGTGATGTACAACCATCCGCAGACCCCGGCCTCGGGGCTGGAGGACGAGGTAGACCAAGTCCTCCGAGGGTTCGCCGCCGCTGGAATGCGCACCGCGTTCTCGGTCTACTTCCGCGCCCAGAACCGGGTGGTCTACGACGACGACCAGCAGTTTCTGTCGCGGCTACCCGGCGACTTGGCCCAAGACCTGCGCCGGTACCTGGCCGCAGTTGACCTAACCGAGTCCGACTACTTCGCCCTCTTCGAAAGTCTGCACGGCAAGCATGCCTCGAATCCCGAGTCCCGAGTCTCCGTGCTGCTCAGCCCCAGCAACGTGCAGTGGGTCTCCGACGATTTCCTGTCGCGCACCAAAGAGTATGCGACGCGCCATCAGGCGGCGGTCCACATGCACTTGGTCGAAAGCTGGTACCAAAAGGAATACGGAATTCGCACCTGGGGCCGCACACCGGTGCAGCACTTGGCTGACCTGGAGTTTTTGGGACCGCAATTGTCTTGCGCCCACTCGGTCTGGCTCACCGAGGCCGATATCGAGTTGTTGGCTGGCTCTGGGACGACGGTGTGCCACAATCCCAGTTCCAATCTGCGGCTTAAGAACGGCATCGCGCCGGTCAACGCCATGCTGGCACGGGGGATAAACGTGGCGATGGGCACCGACAGCACCGCCATCAACGATGACGACGACATGATCCAGGAGATGCGCCTGTCGGCCAAGCTACACCGCCAGCCGGGTCTGGACCGCCCGGCGGTTAACTCCCACCAAGTGCTTCGGATGGCCACCGCCAACGCCGCCCGGCCCACCGCTTTCCAAGACAAGATCGGAGTTCTCGGACCCGGACGCTTCGCGGATTTGGTGCTGTTGGAGCTCTCCGCCTTGGAAGAACCCTACATGGACCCGGACATCGACATCGTGGACGCAGTCCTGTATCGGGGAAAAGCGTCCCATGTGCACACCGTAATGATCCAAGGCGAAGTCGTCGTTCGCGACGGCAACTTCATCAAGGTAGACAAAGCCGAAGTCATCCGTGAGTTGCGGGAATACTTCGCTAGACCGATGGAACGAGAAACCGTGCGGGCCCGCCAGATGGTACAGCGGCTAATGCCGTTCGCAGAGGACTTCTACCAGGACTGGCAGCCACCCGCCGACCAACCCCATTACCTCTACAACAGCCGGGCGTGAAATTAGCGGCGCGGCAGAACGTTCCGGGCGGGATACTGGTCGAGCCTGGGCGTCACCCTGTGGTAGTATTGGTCTCACGAGCGAGCGTACGCTTCAGCGCTGCGATCGGCGTAACCAAGGTCCGGCATTCTGCTTTTGGAGCCGTTCCCGGGAGGTAAGTGACATGGCCACTGTGGGCTCGGGCAAGTACACTTATGAAGTCGTCGAAGATTGGGCCAAGCTACCGGCTGGGATGAGCTTCGGCACCGTTAGTGCCGTGGCAACCGACTCTCAAGACCGCGTCTATGCCTTCCAGCGGGCCGAACCCCCAGTGGTGGTGTTCGACAGGCAAGGCAACTACCTGAATTCCTGGGGCCAGGGCATGTTCGAGAACCCCCACGGAATCTTTATCGCCAACGACATCGCCTACCTCACCGACCGCGAGGGCTCGATCGCCATGAAGTGCAGTCTCGACGGCCAGCCGCTGCTGACCATCGGCGCCAAGGGCGAGTACTCGGACACCGGGTGCGCTGTGGCCGGAGAGGTCTGCCCTCGTTCCGCCGGACCGTTCAACTACCTGACCGAACTGGTGCCCGCCCCCAACGGCGACCTCTACGTTTCCGACGGCTACCGTAACGCCAGGGTGCACCGGTTCTCCGCCGCTGGCGACCTGATTTCCTCGTGGGGTCAACCGGGCAAGGGCGGACCCAACGAGTTCCATCTGCCCCACAGCCTGATGGTGGGACAGGACGGGCGCGTTTATCTTTGCGACCGCGAGAACAGTCGCGTACAAGTGTTCTCACCCGAGGGCGAGTACATCACCATGTGGACCGACATGAACCGCCCGTTGGATATCTCGCAGGACAGCGATGGGACTTTTTACACCAGCGAGCGGCCGGAAGATAACAAACCGCCTCAGATCAGTGTCTTGGACGGGGAAGGCAAGGTGTTGGAGCGGTTCCCGTCCCGTTCGGCTCACGGTTCGTGGGTGGACGCCCACGGCGACCTATATTTGGCCCTCACCTCGGAAAAGAGCGTTGACAAATACGTCAGGGTCGGCTAAGCGGCGCGTTCCCATCGGGCGCTTACGACGGGTTAGGTAACATGGTCAATAGCGAAAACGGCGGGCAAAATAAAGTTCGGTCTCTGTCAGGGCTAGAAATTAAACCGGTGTACCGGCCCGACGATATCAAGGACGTTGATTTCGATCGGGACATCGGCCAGCCCGGCGAGTACCCTTTCACCCGCGGGCCCTACCCCAACATGTACCGCGGCCGCCTGTGGACCCGGCGGCAGATCGCTGGATTCGGCACAGCCCAGGCGACCAACGAACGGTACCGGTTCCTCTTGGATCACGGCCAGACCGGCATCAGCACCGACTTCGACCACCCGACGCTGACCGGGTACGACTCGGACCACGAGTTGGCAGAGGGAGAGGTCGGGCGTTTGGGAGTGGCCATCGATACTGTCCGAGACATTGACGATCTCTTCTTGGACATTCCGTTGGACCAAGTCAGCGTCTCCCTGACCATCAACCACCCGGCCATTGTGTTGTTGAGCATGTTCTTGTCGGTAGCCAAGCAGCGTGGAGTGGCCTGGGACAGCCTCCGGGGCACCGTCCAAAACGACTCCCTCAAGGAGTTCCACGGCCAGAAAACCTTTGCTCTGGGGCCGGAACCGTCGCTCAAACTCACCACCGACATTGTGGAGTTCTGCACGGCCAACGTCCCCAACTGGTACACCATTTCGATCTCCGGCTATCACACCCGTGAAACAGGCTCGGACGCAGTCCAAGAGCTGGCCTTCACCATCGCTCAAGGCATGGCCTATGTGGAGTCGGCCATGGCACGGGGGCTGCCGGTGGACAGTTTCGCGCCCCGGCTGTCGTTCTTCTTTGGCTGCCACAACGATGTTTTCGAGGAGATCGCCAAATTCCGCGCGGCGCGGCGCATGTGGGCCAGGGTTATGAAGGAACGCTACCAGGCCAAGAAACCGGAGTCGATGCGGTTGCGCTTCCACACGCAGACTCTGGGATCAACGCTGATGCGCCAAGACCCGCAGAACAATATCGTGCGCGGGGCGTTGCAGGCGCTTGCCGCCGTCATGGGCGGCACTCAGTCTTTACACATCAGCGGCTACGACGAGGCCTTCGATATCCCGTCGGAAGAAGCGATGCGCATGTCGCTGGCCACCCAACTCATCCTGGCCCACGAATCCGGCGTGACCAACACAGTGGACCCGTTGGGCGGCTCCATCTTCGTCGAGAGCATGACCAACAACATTGAGGAAGCCGCGCTGGAGTACATCAACAAGATAGACGAAATGGGCGGCGGGTCCATGCATCATGGCATGCTACAGGCCATCGGCAACGGCTACATCGAGCGAGAAATCGCTCGCTCGGCCTATGAGTACCAGCAGCGAATCGAGAGCAACGACCACGTGATCGTCGGCCTGAACCAGTACCAATCCAACAACCAGCAAAAACTGGAGCTCTTCCAGTTCGACCCTGCGGAAGAAGAGTGGCAGAAAGGACGGCTGGCCGAAACCCGTAGCGGGCGCAGCCCGGCCGAGGTGAAAACGGCCTTGGGCGCCCTCAAGCAAGGAGCCCGGGACGACCAAAATCTGATGCCGTTGGTAGTCGACGCAGTCGAGGCGATGGCCAGTGAGGGTGAGATACTGGATACGATGCGAGACGTCTACGGCGACTACGTGGACCCTGGGGTTTTTTAGCACCACGCAATGGCTAAGCCAAAAAAGAAGGCAGGATTGGGAACTTTCAGCGTTCCGTTAGAAGTAGGAAATCTAGCTGGCGGGAACCTCGTTCAAATCGATGCTCTGGTCGATACAGGCGCAACCTACACTGTCCTCGGTGGGGACCTGTTAGAGAGACTGGGCGTCGAGCCGGTAGACCGACGCAGTTTTCAATTGGCTGACGACAGAGCCGTTGACTACGACGTGGCCGAAGTTCGATTGCGCCTGGAGGGGTCGGAATTGACCGTTCTGGTAGTCTTCGCGCCAGCGGTCACAAGCGCCTTGTTGGGCGCCACCGCGTTGGAAGTGTTCGGATTGGGTGTCGACCCAATAAACCAACGGTTGATGCCCGTCCCCGCCTTGCTGAAACGGGTCGTCTAGGGTCTCAGATGGTCAACCGCGAAGGTAACCGAAATATCAAAGTCCTCCTGGCCAAACTGGGCCTGGACGGCCACGACCGTGGCATCAAGGTGATTGCCCGGGCGATGCGCGATGCCGGGATGGAAGTCGTCTACATGGGCATGCGCGTCACTCCGGACCAAGTGGCCCAGACCGCCCTGCAGGAAGACGTGGACGTGGTGGGCATCAGCATACTTTCCGGGGCCCACATGCGTTTGATCCCCAGACTGACCAAGGCGCTGAAGGACCGGGGATCGCTCGACGATGTGTTGCTGCTGGTGGGCGGGACGATCCCGGAAGACGATGTCGCGCCGTTGCAGGAGATGGGGGTGAAGGGTGTATTCCCGGTGGGCACCTTCACCACCGAAATGACCGACTTCATTACGGAGAACGTCGGGCGGGGCCGGTCGGCGCCCGCCGGCTAGTCTAACCTCCACGTCATAGCCAGGCGTTCCCGAGCAGGTTTCAGAGCACTAAGATGGATTGGCCGCCCCAATATCCCTCAACCTACACGCCACCGGCCGGGCAGGAATTCTGGTGCCCCGAGCTGGAGACCATGGCCCCAGAACGTCGCGACGCCATAATCTTGGAGAAGCTGAGCGGGCAAGTCGGTTACGCCGTCGCCCACTCTGGTTTCTACCAAGAGTTCTACCGCAATGCGCCGGTTGACCCGGCTAACTTGGCGAGCCTCGAGGAGTTCGCCCAACTCCCCATCCTCACCAAAGACGACATCCGCCGGGAGCAGGAGGAGAACCCTCCCTACGGCCGGTTCCTATGCGTTCCCCGCAAGGACGTGTTCCGGGTCCACGGCACTTCCGGCACGACCGGTAGGCCTACTGTCTTCGGCATCGGGCGAGACGACTGGGACCGCATCGCCGAGGCCCACGCTCGCATCCTCTGGGGTGCCGGGCTTCGTCCCGACGACACCGTGATGGTGGCTGCGGTGTTCAGTCTCTACGTGGGGAGTTGGGGCGCTCTGGTGGGCGCCGAACGGTTGGGGGCGACATCGTTCCCCTTCGGTAGCGGCGCTCCGGGACAGACCGAGCGAGCAGCCGAGTGGGCGTCCATGGTCAAGCCATCAGTCCTCTACGGAACGCCGTCTTACGCCCTCTACCTAGCTGAAACCGCCCGGCAAATGGGGCTGGACCCCAAAGAAGATTTCGGTTTTCGGTTCATGTTTTTCTCCGGCGAACCGGGGGCCAGCGTGCCAGCCACGCGCCGGCTGATCGAACAGACCTTCGGTTGTTACATCGTCGATCAGGGCAGCATGGCCGAGATGACGCCCTGGATGACCAACTCCGGGTGCCGCCACTTGGACGGCGGTATGCACCTGTGGCAGGACATCGTTTACACCGAGATGGTCGACCAGCAGACCAAGGGTAGCCTACCGTTGGGAGAGGAGGGAGTGCCGGTGTACTCCCATACCGAGCGCACTTCCCAACCGATGATCCGCTATTGGTCGGGCGACATCGCTCGCTGGGACATGGTCGACTGCCCTTGCGGCCGCACTTATCCGACCCTCACCCGCGGTATCTACGGCCGGGTCGACGACATGATCATCGTGCGTGGCCAGAATGTGTTTCCATCTCGTATCGAAGACGTGCTCCGCAGTATGAATTCGTTCGGCGGCGAGTTCCGGCTGGTGCTGGAACGTGAAAGCGGCCAGCTTGACCGGCTCACCGTCCAGACCGAGGTGTTGACCGACGATTTCACCGCGCAAGAGTTCAACCCCGAAGCCTTGGAGCCAGTAAGAGAGGAGATAGCGGCGGCACTGCGGCGGGCCATCGGTGTCGGAGTAGCGGTGGAGCTCAAACCGGCTGGAGAGTTCGAGCGGACCCAATTCAAGGCCCGACGCATAATCGACCTCCGCACGCCCTGAAAGTGGTTCGGCAAGCCTGTCCTGAGCTTGCCGAAGGGCTCACCACGAACGGTAAAATCCGAATCCGTTCGTCTTGAGCTTGTCGAAGGATAGTTCAATAAGATCTGAACCAGTACCGGCAGGTGGAATGACAACGAGACGACCCAACTACTCTACCCTCAACCACGAATTGGGGGAAACCATCGACATCATGCGTGAGACGGTGCGCCAGTTTACCGCCCAAGAGATTGCTCCTCGCGCCGATGACATTGACCAGACCAACGAGTTCCCTCGAGACCTGTGGCCGAGACTGGGGGAGATGGGCCTGTTGGGCATCACGGTCTCCGAGGAGTACGGAGGGCCCGGTTTGGGGTACTTGGCCCACACCGTCACCATGGAAGAAATATCCCGGGGCTCTGCCAGCGTGGGCCTCAGTTACGGCGCTCATTCCAATCTCTGCGTTAACCAGATATTCCGCAACGGGAACGACGAGCAGAAACGCCGCTACCTGCCCAAGCTGATCAGCGGCGAGCACGTGGGAGCACTGGCCATGAGCGAACCCGAAGCAGGGTCCGACGTGATGAGCATGCAACTCCGCGCCCAGAAGAAGAAAGACCGATACATCTTGAACGGCAGCAAGATGTGGATCACCAACGGCCCCGACGCCGACACGCTGGTCGTCTACGCCAAGACCGACCCCGATGCCGGGTCTCTGGGCATCACCGCCTTTCTGATCGAGAGCGGGTTCGGCGGCTTCCAACCAGCCCAAAAACTAGACAAGCTGGGAATGCGGGGCTCCAATACCAGCGAGTTGGTGTTCCAAGACTGTGAGGTCCCCCAAGAAAACGTGCTGGGCGAGGTGGGCCACGGAGTGCGGGTGCTGATGAGCGGCCTCGACTACGAGCGCCTCGTCCTATCCGGCGGGCCGCTGGGGATCATGCAGTCGTGTCTGGACGCAGTGGTCCCGTACGTACACCAGCGCGAGCAGTTTGGCCAAGCGATCGGCGAGTTTCAGTTAATACAAGCGAAACTGGCCGACATGTACACCGCGCTTTCAGCCTGTCAGGCCTACGTGTACGCTGTAGCTCGAGCGGCCGACCGGGAAGAGACCAACCGCAAAGACGCTGCCGGGTGTTTGCTGTTCGCAGCGGAGCGGGCCACCCAGGTGGCGCTTGAGGCGGTACAGACGATGGGCGGCAACGGGTACATCAACGATTTCCCGGTGGGCCGGCTGCTTAGAGACGCCAAGCTGTATGAAATCGGGGCCGGCACCAGCGAGATCCGCCGGATGCTGATCGGCCGCGAGCTGTTCCGGGAGTCCGCGTAGGCGCTTTACTTTGGCCGGCCTGGGCTTCTGGGGACCTGGTGACCCGCGTCGGAGGTCAGTGCCATCCATCCTTTAACCCCGTCCGTAATATAAATAACTCAGACTTTCCAATGAACCGACCTACCGACAGGTTACTTTGTTCTATTTCATTAGAGCGCGTTTAGACACAAGGATTAGGTTTGTTTGGCTTCCGGCGATCGTCTTACTTCTGGTATTGGCGGCCTGTTCGTCCAGCAATGGGGACGCCGCAACGCCGTCGGCATCCGAGCCAATAGCTGTACCCACAGTGACCGCCGAGTCTGAAGTTGATTCAACTGAGCCGCCGGAAACAGAAACTGCTACCAGCCGCGACGCCGAAGATTTCAGTGATTTGCCTGACGAACCACGGGCCCTGATGAATGCCACGTTGAATCTACCGTTATCGCGAGTGGCCCGCAAGATGGCTAGCTCCGGTAACAGGGCTTTTATTCCAGTCTTGTTGGAGTTTATGCGTTTCCAGACGTTCGACGCCAACTCAGTCACCGTGAGCTCCTATTTGTCGCGAATCAAAGACAACGTGCCGCTGGATGAGGTGATGGTCTTCCCCCCGGAGCAGCGGCGATGGTCCTGGTGGGTCGAATGGCTGGGCCAGCATCCTGAAATCAAGCCCCCGGAGGGCTATGCCGGTTGGAAAGGGCGTCTTTATAGCCACATCGATCGTAGATTGGGAGCGTTTTTGTACGACGGCGTCAAAACAGTAATACGCCTTGAGGAGATTGCTTGGGGCGGCGTCCCCAGGGACGGCATCCCTGATCTGATAAACCCTCCCGTACTATCCGCCGAGGAGGCAGACTATCTGAACCCCGACGACAGGGTGTTCGGGGTATCGATTAACGGGGAGCACCGCGCCTATCCCTTACGTATTCTGAACCCACACGAAATGGCAAACGACGTGTTAGGAGGCGTTACCTTTGCCCTGGCCTATTGAACCCTCTGCGGTTCTGGAATCGTGTATTCCAGCGAGATCGACGGCGAGGCAACCGAGTTCGGCACTTCCGGGTTCCTGTACCAAAGCAACAAGCTGATGTACGATCGGAAGACCGAGACCCTCTGGCACCAGTTCCGCGGCGAACCGGTGGTGGGTCCGCTGGCCGGTAGCGGAATTCGGTTGGAAGTAATTCCCAACGCCCTCACTACCTGGGGAGCCTGGGTGGCCGACCATCCCGATACCACCGTCCTTAGCAACGACACCGGAGTTTATCCCGCCGACACCTACCGGCCGGAGAGCGACTTTCGATCGTTCTATTACCGTTACCGCAATGAGGCGCGCACGATGTTCCCGGTGGCCGAGCGGGACGGCCGGCTGGCGACGAAGGACCAAGTCTTCGGATTAATTTTCAACGATTCACCAAAAGCCTACGCCCTGGCTGACCTGGCGCAGTCCCCGGTGCTGAACGACACGGTCGGTAGCCAAAACGTGGTGATCGTAACGCCGGACCAAGGCGCGGGGCCCCGGGCGTACAACCGGGACAGCCACGCCTTCCAAGCGGCCGCGCCCGGTGTCAACGGAACGTTCACGTTGGTGGATGAATCAGGGGTGGCATGGAGATCGGAAGAAGGCGCGCTGGTTAACACCGCAGACAACTCTCAGAGATTGGAGCGTCTACCAAGCCGGGACGCTCTCTGGTTTGGCTGGTTTGCTTTCTACCCCCACACCGCACTCCATACTCCATGACCGTGGACTTGTTGGGTGGAATTGATGACGGTAGCGACCCACCAACGTGCTCTGCCGTAGCCAATCCGATGAAGGTTCAACCGCGCTCACACTTACCAGATCGCCATGCGTGCCGGGCAGAACCCTATATTCACGTACCGTAAATTATTGACGAATTTTTAAAATTAATCTTAGAATAAGGATAATTATTTTTCTAAGAGTGTTTAACCGCCACCGGTGAGTCGATTTTGAGGCAATATATCGGGGCGGGTCCACTGGTATTTCAGCCCAGCTAAACGGCAGGCCGGGTTTGACCACAGTGTGGAGCGGTGGAGGAAAGGGCGGACATGCGGAGTTCAGCGTGGTTGCGCACACTGGTAACAGTGGCTCTAGTGATAGCTGTCGCCGCAATTTTCGCGGGCGGCACACCCACGCTGGCAGAAGACGACCACGGAGATTATCGTTTCTCCGCCACTTCCCTCGGCGTCGGCTCCGGGGCCGTATCCGGCGTGGTCGATTCCACCAGTGTCTTGTTCGATGTCGACTACTTCTCGTTCCTGGCTAGACGCGGAGTAATCTACTCAGTCGTCTTGGACCTCGTCACAGTTGCTGACGCCAGGGTCAACGTCGTTAATTCTTTGGCCCGAGGCTCCGGCAGTTCGCCAGGCCAGGTAATTTCCCAGTCCGGCAGCCAAACGACGGTCCAGTGGGTAGCTAGGACCACCGATACCTACTACGTGGAAGTCGCTGGGACCATAGACGCTGACGACGGCAACTACCTTCTGGGTGACTACACGCTCGGCGTTTTTGAAGACACATCCCTCCGCGACCGTCACAGCGAGACCCGCAACGGCTCTACCCCGATGGTGGTGGACAATGTATATCAGGGTGCTATTAGCCCGTGGACCAATCAACCCAGCCTCACAGGAACAGTAAACGGCGGTGACGACGCGGATTATTTCTCCTTCGAGGGACAACGCGGAGTCCGCTATACCGTTGAAATCGACCTCGTTAGTTCTGAAGGAGTCGCAATCGCCATCGCGAAACCTTTCAACGGTATCGAGAAGTCCAGTGATGGCGTTGGCACCACGCTCAGTTGGATCGCGCCGAACACCACCACCTATTACATCGCGATCAGCGGCACCAACCGGGTTCGAGACTCCTCGGGTACCTACGCCCTGAAGATGCGGTCTGAAATGGCATTGGAAGACCAGCACGCTGAATCGCGGGATGGGGCTACGCTGATTAGCTTCGGTAACGCCCACCAAGGATCGATCAGCCCAGCTACCGATTCGGACTATTTCTCGTTCCCGGCGGAACGAGGAATTAGATACACCATGGCCGTCGACCTGGGAACTGCGGTGGGCGTCGAGATCGCGGCACTGGACATCGACGAGCAGACCCTTGCCACCAACGCTGGTGTGGGGACCACCCTGGAATGGTCGGCGCCGTCAACCGGGACTTACCTGGCAGTGGTTTCGGCCTCCATCCAATTCCCCGATGTAATCGGTACCTATTCCTTGAACCTGACCAGCGATTCTTCTTTACGGGACCGTCACGGCGAGTCGATTAATACCGCCACGTCGGTCAGTCTGGGCAACGCCCACCAGGGAGCTATCAGTCCCAATACCGATCTGGATTATTTCTCCGTACAGGCTGAGCGGGGCGTGAATTACTCCTTCTCCGTGGAACTGGGCACCGCCGATGGCGCCATCATATCCATTGAAGACGCAGACGGTGAAACGGTCGCCACCACCGGTGGGGTGGGTACGGGACTGGGCTGGACCGCGCCTTCCAGCGGGAATTATTACGCCGTAGTCTCTCACTCGCCACGGGCTTCCGTGGGAATCGGCACCTACGCCTTGACAGTGGAAGCGAATACCTCGTTGGAAGACCGCCATCCGGACACGCCGTCATTCAGCACGCCGATTAGCTTCGGCACGGTCTACCAAGGTGCGATCAGTCCGGACACCGACCATGACTTTTTCTCCTTCCCTGCGGACCGCGGTGTGGAGTACACCTTCGACCTGACCTACGGGACCGCCGACGCTGTAACTCTATCTGTCAACGCTATCAACGCTGGCCCGGAGTCCGCCACCAGAAACTTTGGCGAGGCAAACATCCTGCACTGGATCGCTCCCATCGACCAGACTTATTACGTCGACATATCGGCATCTCCGAAGATCGATGACCCCACGGGCACCTATTCCCTTAGAGTGACACCGGAAACCTCCCTGCGCGACCGGCACAGCGACGACATCGTAACCTCTACTCGCATTGGGTTCGGCAACGCTATCGCTGGCGCCATCAGTCCGGCTGACGACTACGATCATTTCTTCTTCAAAGCTGAGGCCGGGGTAAATTACACCGTCGATGTTAGACCAGGCACGGTGGAGGCTGTCCGGTTCTCGGTGGAAAACACCCAGGCCGATTTCTCTGTTTCCAACTTCGGCTTGGACAACTCGTTGGACTGGACCGCTCCGGTTACCGGTGGGTACATCCTTTCCGTTTCCGCTTCGGGTAGAGTCGGCAATCCCATAGGCACCTACCAGATCTCGGTCACTCCCGAGGGCGATGCCCGCCCGCCAGCACCGTCTACCTCTGTCCCAGCGCCGCTTCCGGCCCCGAAGCCGGTAATAGTAGGCGAGGATGACACTGCGTTAATCGTCGAATCGCGGCGCGCCACGTCCGGCAGCACCGTCAAGGTCCCGGTCATGCTGAACAAAGCCCAAGAGATTAGCAGCCTGGGCTTCAATTTGAATTATGACCCCGCCGTACTCAGAGTCGTCCAAGTGTTGAGAGGCTCCCGTCTCTCCAACAGTACTTTCAGCCACAACGCCGATGTCCCCGGGGTCATCCGCTTCGGTTTCGCAGTAGCGACAGGCCGGGCAGAGGGTGGCTCGGCGGCCGTGGTGGAGTTCGAGGTAATCGGCGCCGACGGGAGCGTAAGCCCGCTAACGTTGTCCGACGCATTGGTGAGCCATACATCTGCGGACCCGTTGGAAGTCCAGTTAGTTGGCGGCGACCTGACAGTCGGGGCTCGAACCGTCGGCGACGGTGACGGCGACGGTGAGATTACCGCTTTAGATGCCCTTATTGCTCTGCAAGAAGCGTCGCAAACCTCAGAGCAAGATCTTTCTCTGGACGTTAACGGCGACGGCAAGGTAACCGAGGTCGACGCACGTCTGATTCTGATATTGGCCCGGCCCCGGTAGCGGTTTAACGAAGAGGGTTAGCGAATGCGCTGGGTTCTTGAAGTAGGCTTTATCGCTCTATCCACCAGTTGGAAGTGGCTGCTTGGTGCCGTTGTAGGGGTCGGAGCACTGGTGGGCGTGCTATTCGGTGTTGGCGTTTTCGGCGGCGGAGGTTCGGACGAACCGGCGCCTCAAGTGGTGTCGCCCACTCCAATACCAACCGCGCGGCCGACGCCGACGCTGACACCCCGGCCTACGGCCACTCCGTCGCCCACCACGGCCCCTGCGCCCACCGCAACGACAACGCCGAATTTACCCAGTACGGTTACCATGCACGTGTTAGCGGCGGAGGCCAACAACATCGGCAGCCTGGAGTTCGTATTGGTCTATGACACCAACGCGCTGGAACTCTCCAATGTGGAAGCCGGTTCGTTGGCGTCCGGTGCCCTTGTGGACACGAACTTCCCCAGTCCGGGACGTCTGTGGGCCGGTATTATAGACCCAGACGGCATCACCGGCGATGGACCACTGGCGATATTGACGTTCAATCGCCTTGGAAGTGCCGACGGCCCGGTCCCCCTGACCTTGGAGGCGGTGTCGGCCTACGACGCCGATACCTTGGTCGACGTGATAACCGACACGACGCCCGGACAGCTCACACCCACCGCATTGGTCTCACCAATACTAACCTTCCGCTAGGCGGCCGGGCGGCAGAGCCGCGTTTTCTGGGGCGGCGAGCCGCGTTTTCATAGCATGTTCGTTCGCCTTGAGCCCTGATTTCATCGAGAGTCTCGGCGGAGCCGGACTTGTCGAAGGGCTCACGGTCCCTACCTGAGGGCCGGATCAAGTTACGCCACCGCTATCCACCTCCCAGTTTGTCGCCTACAATATGGCGTCTGGAATTTGCCGAATTATTGAGAGGTGACTTTATGCCCAGTCTTACATTAGCGGAATCAGAAACCATCTTGGCCGCCGCCAAGGCGAAGGTATTGGAGATGGGGGCCAAGATGAGCATTTCGGTGGTGGACCCACGCGGTGACCTGATCACGATGATGCGGACCGACGGGGCTTCTTGGCGCACACCGGCCATCTCCCGCGCCAAGGCGGTGGCGGCGTCGTGCTTCGGCCAAGCCAGCGGCGCACTGACAGAAAACGCGATGGCGCCGGTGTTCCGCGGACTGATGGCGATGGAGGGCGGCCACATGATTCCAGGCCAGGGCGCGTTACCGGTGTTCAAGAATGGGGAGCTGGTCGGCGCGGTCGGCGGCAGCGGTGGAACTGCCCAACAAGACGAAGACGCCGCCCGGGCTGGCATCGAGGCCGTCGGGCTATCAGAGGCGGCGTAGCCGCTCTCGATCAGTACTGCCGTAATGCGTTGCGATTCGAAAAAGCGTTAGGGCGGGTATGGAACCCGCCCTAACGAAACAATCACTACGGGAGCAGTCTACCAATTACGACGGCAGCTTGGCCAGCCTCGTAAAACGGCCGCCGATTAGCCACTCGGCGACGTAGAGGTTGCCTTCGGCATCCACCGCCATCCCGTGAGGGCTGTTGAATTTTCCGGGTTCCAGCAGGCTGGTCGCGACGAGATTGCCGTCAGCGTCCTGGTTGTTGGGCCAGCCTTCCACCTCGCAGACGGGCTCGTTGTCCCCCAGATAACAAACGAATTGGTCATTGATGTCGCAAACCGTCAGACGGGCCCGGAGTTCGGCGATAACCAACAGGTCGCCGTGGGTCACGAATCCACTGGGGGTGGTCAGGAAATCGGTGCCGAACGACCGGAGGAAGCCGCCTTCCATGTCGTAAACCTGCACCCTGCCGTTGGCCCGGTCTGCCACGTAAAGCTCGGACCCGCCCCGGCGACGGTCAACGAAAATGGCATGAGGAGTTTTAAAGCGGCCTGCTTGGCCCTCCTCGCCGTTAATGCTGGAGATGTAGTTGCCCGCCTTGTCGAAACGGTGGACGTAGCTCTCGCCGTAGCCGTCGGCTACCCAGACGTCGCCGTTGCCACCATTCCGTTCCTCGTTCACTACCACGAATGTGGGTGAGTAGGTACCTTCGCGGTACACGTCCAGGTCAGGCCGCTCGATGCGCATCAGGGTGTTGCCGTGCAGGTCCATCTTGAGCACTTGGCCCCGCACTTCGCCGACATAGCCGTATTCCAAGTCGGCCTGCCGTTTCCGGCCGTTGTCGGCGACCCAGAGGACTTCTTGGTCGCCGTCCTTGACCAGGGTCATACCGTGGGCGTCGGTCGTGTCAACGGTCCATGACCGAACCAACTCGCCGGTAGGGTCAAACAGCATCATGGTGGGGTCGCCGGGATGGTACGTCACGACCTGTCCGGACTCTGTTACCACAACTCCGTGATGGGCCCAGCCGGACCGGGCACTGGGTGAGTCCGGTATCCGGGCCCAGCGCTCCTGCCATTCGTAGGTGTTGCCGCCGCTGCCAATATTCATATTTGAGCCTCCCCCAGATCTCTATTACGTGAAATTCTTGTCACACAACGGTCTTTGTCGTTCCGACGGAGCGTGGCGCACGAGGAATCTTGGCTTCCGAGGTTACGTTAGGGGTTCAGGATAACCTTGGTATAACCATCAATACGCTTGTCGAACTTGTCGTAGGCGTCCGGGGCCTCGTCCAAAGACACCTGATGGGAAACTACAAAGCTCGGGTTGGCCCGGCCCGCAATGATCAAGTCGCGCAGGTAGACGTTGTACTGTTTAACGTTGCACTGGCCCGTGCCCAAGCGGAGCCCCTTCTCGAAGAGACGGCCAAAGTTGATGGATAGCGCGCCCTTTTTGGCGCCTTCGTCCACCCCGCCCGGATCGGTGGGAACATAGAGGCCCGGAATCCCCAGGGCCCCAGTGGGATTGACCACGTCGATAATCTGGTTGAGAACAATGTTGGGGACTTCCTTCTGCTCGCCCCCGGCCGCAGAGGAGCCAGCGGCGGCCGCTTGGTAGCCCACGGCGTCGATGCCTTTGTCCACGCCGCTGCCGCTACGGCGGTCCTTTATCTGGGCCACCGGGTCTCCGGTATCGAAGTTGATGGGTATTCCGCCGATCTCGGCGGCTTTGTCCAAACGCTCCTGAACGTGATCGATCACGTATACCTCGGCGGCGCCGCGGATCAAGCAACTGTAAGCCGCCATAATGCCCACGGGACCGGCGCCAAATACCGCCACACTTTCCCCTGGTCTTACATCGGCCAACGCCGCACCGTGATAACCGGTGGGGAAGATGTCGGCCAGTAGGGAGAAATCAGCCTCCCATTCGGTACCGGCGGGCAGCGGCAGACAGTTGAAATCGGCGTAGGGCACCTGAAGGTACTCAGCCTGGCCCCCGACCCACGGGCCCATCGCCACATAGCCGTAGGCCCCTCCAGCGAAACCAGGATTGACGGTGGTACAGAACCCGGTGAAGCCCCGTTGGCAGTTCTTACAGAACCCGCAAGCAACGTTGAAGGGCATCACCACTCGGTCTCCAGCCTTGAGGGTCTTAACCGCCGGTCCGGCTTCTTGAATCACTCCCATATTTTCGTGGCCGAAGACGATGCCCGGTTCGGCGGCGGTCCGGCCCTCATACATGTGCAAGTCTGACCCGCAGATGCATGACGACGTAATTTTCACGATGACGTCATTAGGGTGCTGGATAGACGGGTCCGGAACGTTCTCCACGGCGACCGAAAACGGCCCCTTGTACACGACGGCTTTCATTGGCTGGACCTCCGAATTGTCAGATGTATCTCAGGTCCTTAGGAAGCGGCCTCGATTGAAGACCGCATCTCTTCTATGCTGATGTCGCCACCGTGCAGCTCCCCGGCGATCAGATAGGTCGGAGTGCCGCCAACGCCCCGGGCCCGAGCCGCCTCATACTCTTCAATCACCCTGGAACGGTAGTGGCCGGATTCCAAGAGAGGGCCCAGTGCAGACCAGTCGAGGCCGCTCTTCTCCGCTAATTCGCGCAGAACTTCCATCTGCCCCAGATCGGCGCCGTGTTCCCAATAAGCCCCGGCGGCGGTGTGGTGGAACCGGTCGTCCAGCCCCTGCTCCTTGGCATGAGTAGTAGCCTCATGGGCCAATAAGGTGTTCGGCGACCATTGCGGCCGGTGAATTGCAAGCCCGACGCCACGGGCCCGCTCCTGCATTGCCGGAGAGACTTCGGTCTGGGTTTCTCCTTCGCGTATGTTCCGAGCCTCACCCTCAGCAGGCTTTTCAGGTTGCAGCAAATAAGGACGACGGTCCACAGTGAAGGAAAGGTCTTTGGCCAACATGTCGAGCCTGCCCAGGCCGACGTAGCAATAGGGTCAAGCGTAGTCGTACCAGATAGTTACTTCGACAGGGCTGGTTGCAGCCATTAAGACCTCTCTAACGCGAAATCGTTTGTGGCGCGTGAAATCCCCCCAACCCCCCTTTGCGAAAGGGTGGCCTTCGCGTCTTTTCTTCGCCAAGGGGGGAGATTCGACAGCTGCTATATATGAACAGGCGATTAGTCGCTAGTCGGCAGCGCTGGGGGCGGCGGCCCTGGCGAATGCGGCTTTCAGTGCGTTCGTCGCCTCGGCCATCACCTCGGCTGATTTGTCGACCACGCCGACCGTGGAAAAGAAGCCGTGAATCATGCCGTCGTAACGAGAAATGGTCGTTTCGACGCCGGCTTCCTTTAGCTTTTTTCCGTACACCTCGCCTTCGTCGCGCAACGGGTCGAACTCTGCGGTAATCACCAGAGCCGACGGCTGGCCTGCCACGCTGCTGGCCTGCTGGGGTGCGGCGTAGGGGTTGGCGGCATCGGCGTCGCTAGCCAGATAATGGTTCCAGTACCACCGCATGGTCTCCTGTTCCAGCATGTAGCCCTTGGCGTTGTCGGCGTAGGACACGTTATCGAATTTCCGGTCGGTTACCGGGTAAACCAAGAGTTGCATGGCAATCCGGGGGCCATTACGGTCGGCGGCCATCAGCGATACCGCAGCGGCCAGATTTCCGCCAGCGCTGTCTCCGCCCACGGCAACGCGGGCGGCGTCGCCGTTAATCGAGCCAGCGTTGTTGGCGGCCCACACGGTGGCGGCGTAACAGTCGTCGGAAGCGCCTGGGAATTTGGTCTCCGGAGCGAGGCGATAGTCGACCGAAACGACCACGCAGCCAGCGCCGAGACAGAGATGGCGGCCGGCGGCATCGGCCGTTTCCAGGTCGCCGACCACCCAACCGCCGCCGTGGAACCAAGCCAAAATCGGGAAGGGGCCGGTCCCCTCGGGAGTGTAGATTCGCACCGGGAGGTCGCCGCCCGGTCCAGGGATGTTCCGGTCCTCCACCTTGGTCACTTCGGGGCCGACTAGTTTCGGCCGGGCCTTGGAATTGGCTCGCGCCTCGGTAGCGGAAACGGTATGGTTGGGCCGTAGGCCAAGGGCGTTTACCTGGTCGATGACAGCTTGTGCTTGTGGGTGTAACGGCATAATCGTCCTCCGATATTTCGTCCTAGATCCATCTCGGGAAAGTTGCCTATATCCTACTTGCGCCAGCCTGTCCTGGCAATTCGACTGGGCGTTCCGAACCAAACACGGAGACCGCATAGGGTGGCAAGAAGCCTTACCTGCTGTGCAGCGTGCTCCAATCCTCGTGGCTCGGCACTTCCTCTCCCACCACATACAAAAAGTAGTAAGAGCCCCATTCGCCCATGAACTTGAACTGCTTTCGGAGGTCTTTAACCGTACCTTGGAATCCTCCGTGGGAGCGCAGGTAGTTGCGGAAGCCTTGGTGGGCCGCTTCCAGTTCTTCCATACGCCGGGCATTGGTCACCACCGCCTCCAGTTTGCGGCGGTTCCGTATCACCCTGGTGTCGGTGACCATTTCGTCGATTTCAGGCGGTTGAATGGCGGCGACTCGGGCTGCATCAAAGCCGTGGAACGCTTCTCGGATCCCCGGCCACTTGCTCTCGACGACTCGCCAAGATATGCCGGATTGGAATACGGCCTTGGTCATTACCTCTAGGTAATCCCCCGACTTGGCGGGTTCAATCCGTTGGGGTTCGTGTACTTCTGCCATTACGGACCTCTCGGTTTTTTGCTGTGATTGCCTCGGGCTAATCGACAGTTAGCACGATCTTACCGAAGTTGGCGTTGGCCTCCATGTAGCGATGGGCCTCGGCCGCTTCGGCCAGCGGGAACGCCCGGTCCACCACCGGTTTGATGCGTCCTGAGGATATAAGCGGCAAGACGTGCTTTTTAAACTGGTTGGTAAGCGCGATTTTCTCTTCGACCGGCCGCACCCGCAACACGGTGCCGTGAATCCGCAACCGCTTCCCCAAGACCGCTCCAAGGTTCACGCTGACTTGGCCGCCGCTCAAGGTGCCAACCAAGACCATCCGGCCGCGACTGGCGAGAGACGCCACGTTGCGGTCCCAATACTCGCCCCCGATAACATCCAGAAGCGCGTCGACCCCCGCGCCGCCGGTCCGCTCGGCGACCACCGCGCTGAAGTCCTGCTCCCGGTAATTGATGCCCACGTCCAGGCCCAACTCGGCGGCCTTGGCCAGTTTGTCATCCGAACCGGCGGTGCCGAAGACGAAAGCCCCGGCGTGGTGCGCCATCTGAATCGCGGCGGTTCCCACTCCGCTGCCAGCAGCATGTACCAGCAATTTTTCGCCCATCTCGAGGCCGCAATGATTGAACAGAGCGTCGTAGGCGGTGAAAAACACCTCGGGTACGGCTGCAGCCTGAACGAAGTCCATTGTGTCGGGCATCGGTATGGCCAAACGGTGGTGAGTGATGACCCGCCCGGCGTAGCCGCCTCCGCCCAACAAACCGAAAACCCGGTCGCCTTCGATTGGGGCGGTGACCCGCTCACCAGCCTTCAACACAATCCCAGAGAACTCCAGTCCCAGAATGTCGTCTGGGCTGCCTGGGGGCGCAGGATAGCCACCCTTGCGCTGCAAGGTGTCGGCCCGGTTCAAAGCGGTGGCCTTGACGTCCACCAAAACGTCGTCGGGGCCGGGGACCGGGTCCGGTACCTCTTGGACCTGCAACACTTCGGGCCCGCCCGGTTCAGTGATCACGACAGCACGCATGGGCGCGGTTTCCTCCGGCTAACGCCAATTCTTGAGCCTGAAATCCGGCAAGTCCGGCAAGTATTGATCGTCAGACCCCAGGCCGATTCGCCACAGTGTACCACCGGATTCCTCAAGCGGAATACCGAAGGAACACCCGGAGACGACAAGCAGCCGAAATAGTAAACGGCCTAGGCGTGAAGCCTAGGCCGCTGGTTCGTGGCGGACGATTGGACTGCTATTGGTCGAGTCGGCAATTAGTACGCGACCGATACCTGACCGGTTTTTCCGTTAATCGTGAAGGTGAAGGTTTCATTGTGTTTGAGGTTAAATTCTAAGGGAATCTCGGTCACAACCACCGGCAGGTCAGCGGTGCAGGGAGTGTTAGTGTCGACAACTTCCCGGTGGGTTAGGACTACTTCGATTTCGTCCGGCCCTGGGCGTGTTACGTGATAGCCGTTGAACTCCGAACAGGCGCTGCCCAACGGCAACCGAGAGACGATCACCAGCTTGTCTTTCCCTGGGACCGCCGACGGCAACAGCTCCCAATCTTCGATTGGGGATTGCTTCACAGCCATGCCCAAGGCGCGGTCGTCCTTGCCTACAAAGGCGTCGGTTACGAGTTCATTAACCGAAACGACGTAGGTCTCGTCCGCGTCAAAATCGCTACCCAAGTTGACGGTTCCATCGTGGTAACCGTAGATGGCGGTGCAGGCGACCGTTTGGCCGGGAGCGGGCTGTAGATTAGTCACCCTTACTTCGATGGCCGTGCCGTCGCGTACCACCTCGTATTCATTGAATTTGGCGCACCCGCCGGGCAACCCGGATACGATGTTGAGCATGTACTGCGGCGGATTGGACTCGGCGATCACCAGTTCTACCTCCTCAATAGGAGCAGCCGCTTCCTCCAACTCTAAAGGCGGCGGGATGCCGGCCGCAGGTGTGGAGGTGGCAGCGGTGCCGCAGGCGATTGCTGCCGCAAGGGCCGCCCCAGCGATGATGGTAATTAACGTCCCTAATTTCTTGTTCATTGTGCTCCCCTCGCCGGTCTGTTGCTTTGGTTATGCACCTTTATGACGAAAGTCTTCCAGAATTTGTTCCATGTTCTATCCTTTGGACTGGGCAAATAACCCCAGCAAATAGTCATAGGCTATACTGGGGTGCCCAACAGACCTCATCCACCCACCCGCTCCCGGAGGGACTTCCAATGACTCAATCACGGCCCGCCATCAACGATCCCTTGGACGCGTTCTGCAAGGACACCCAAGCGTACCTTGACGGGGTGGCTGGCGGCCCGCTCTCCGGCCTTACTTTCGCGGCCAAGGATATTTTCGATGTAGCCGGGCACGTTACCGGCAGCGGCAACCCCGACTGGAAAGCCACCCACCAACCCGCATCCGAAACGGCGTGGGTGGTGCAGACCCTGGTGAATGCTGGGGCAACGATGGTCGGCAAGACGCATACCGACGAACTCACCCGTGGCATCCTGGGCGAGAACGGCCATTATGGCACACCGATTAATCCCAAGGCGCCGGGCCGGGTTCCCGGAGGTTCTTCCAGTGGGTCGGCGGCAGCGGTAGCCGGCGAATTGGTCGACTTTGCATTGGGGTCGGACACCGGCGGATCGGTGCGGATTCCCGCCAGCTTCTGTGGCCTCTATGGTCTAAGACCCACCCATGGCCGGATCCCCACCGAGGGCTTATTGGCGCAGGCGCCAAGCTATGACACCATCGGCTGGTTCGCCCGCGACGCAGAGACCTTCGCCCGCGTCGGATCGGTGATTCTACAAGTTCCAGTACCAGCGGGCCGGCCCAGCAAACTGATGATCGCAGAGGATGCCTTCGAGGCGGTCGAGGACGCGGTGGCAGACGCCCTGCGGCCTGTGGTGGACCGGATCAGCGCCTTGGTGGCCAACTCATCGCCGGTCAGACTTTCGCCATCCGGTCTGGACGGATGGGCTGAACAACAGAACACGCTCCAATCTCGTGAGGCCTGGGAAATAATGCGAGATTGGATCGAGGAAGCGAACCCCCGTTTCAGCTACCAGGTAGGCGAACGATACAACCTTTCATCGACCATCACCGACGCCCAGGTCGAGCAGGCGGCGGCGGTCCGAGACTCGGTGCGAGCCCGCATGGATGAGGTCTTCAGCGGCGGCGGATTCGTTTGCCTGCCGACCTCGCCGGTACCGGCCCCGCCCAGAGGACAGAGACTGTCCGAGCGGCGTGACGGCCAATCGCGCATCCTCCGGCTTACCTGCATGGGAGGAACCACAGGCCGGCCCCAGATCACCATTCCGGTTGCCGAGGTGTACGGCCTGCCGGTGGGCATATCGTTTATGGGGAACCGTGGCGCGGACGAGGCGCTGATGGGGTTCGCCCTGGAAATTGAGAGGGCGTTGGCCAGCTAACTCACATTTGATCACCGGTCATCACCGGCGAAATAACGAGCCGCCCGACGAGGGCGGCTTTTTTATTGGGAAATCGGCTGGTTTTAGTGCCTTTTCCGTCCGATTGATCCCGCCGGTTGGTCCCGGTTTGTCCCGGTTTGTCCCGGATTTCTCAGGCGCGCACTACGTTCGACGGCGCGGCGCGAATTTCTTATGATGTAGAACTTTCCGGTTCAGGGGGCATTTTAATGATCGAGAAGACGAAAACAATGAGTCTTCCACAGCGAATCCCAAGCGCACAGCTCAAGGAGGCACAAGATGGGAATGTTCGGAATGTTTGGCAAAAAGAATAGCGGGATTGCCCCGGAGACAGGGGAATACGGTGGGGACATGGTGAGCATGATGAAAATGCTGGCCGGCATGCCTCAGATGATGCGGAAGCCGATGATGAAAGGCCGCATTAACCAGATGCTCTCTCTAACCGACGAGAAGCGGCAAGAGTCGATCCGCGACATGATCGGCGCATTCAACCACGCATCGGTCAAGTCCAAGTCTCGCGTGAGCCTGATTGCGACCCGTGTGGAAATTCTGGGTGAAATGCCAGAGGACAAGCGCCGCACCATCATCGCGTCTCGGACCGCCGCTTTGATGCAGGCACCGGAGTTGGACCAAGCGGACCGCACGATCCAAGACAAAATCATCTCGAAAGTTCCGAGCAAGACGCGCCAAGCGTTTCTCGGGACGTTGAACGACGTACACAAGTAGGCGGTTGGCAACAGGCTCGGGCCGACCGGGCGTCAGGGCAGCGATTTCTGCACGAATCGCTGCCCGACTCGGTTTCCAGTTAGGGTCAGCCAGCAATTGCGCCCAACTGAGACCACTGCGGAGTGAAAATGATCGCCAATACGATCGATAGTCTTATCCCCAGATACCCTACTTTCTTGATCCTCGGCCTCATTATCGTAGTGTCAGGTTTCTTCCTGCTCATGGGGGGCAGGGACGTCCTGATTTCTGTCTGGAACGATAAGCTCTTCGACGGCGATACCGGAGACGGCCTGTTCAAAGCGGCCCAGACGGCCGAACAAGCCATCGGAAGGACCCTATCGGTATGGTTTTTCCTAGGTCTCTGCGTCATTCAGCTGGGCATAGGATTTGCCATCGCAACGATCGTACAGAACCTGCGGGCCACCGGGCGACTATCGTTGACGGCCTACTCGTCGGCAGGCCTGACCGAAGCCGCCAACCCCAGGCCCCAAGAGCCGTGGTTGAGCCGCAACTTTCCCAAGCTGTTGTTTGCCGGCATCCTCGTTTTGGGGTTCTACTTCGTCCTCACGTTGTGGTGGGACGCCAACTTGGTGCTGCTGAAGAACGCCGAATTCGACGGCCAGACCAGCGGCGCCTCCTACAATGCCTACCTGATGATCGACCGAGTTCTCTCAGCGGAGATCGGCGGAGGCAAATTCCTGGGAGTGGGCCTGCTGGTCTTCGGCATACTCGGCGGTCTGGCCACCATCATCTGGAACCTGAGTTTCCAGGCCAGGGCCCTGCCGGAACTGGGTCGCCGGGCCTTGAATCCAGACAATCCAAACCGGGGGACTGAACTTCCGAACCACTACGTTCCCAGCAACCTGCTCCGGCTCGGCATCCTGGGCATTGCTGTGCTGGAGTTGGCCACTCCGCTTGCCGTCATACGCTCGGGGTTCATCGGGTGGTCACTGGGCCGTCAGTTCGAGGGTTCGATTAGCGAGACCGCCATCCGGCTGGAAGGCGTCTTCGATCGGACTATTGACCCTCTCACCAACGTTGGCCTGGGTATTTTGTTCTTCACCATCGCATTGTTGCTGCTGGGCATCATCCGGTGGTTGCGAGAACAGCGCCAAGGCTTTGGCGACTTGGTATCGGAAACGTCGGGCGGTTCAGTACCGCAGCGGTTGATCGAACCAGCCCTTTGGCCAACTCGAATGGTCTCGCCCTTGGCCATCTTCGGCATCGTCGTGGTAGGGTTCTTCTTCTTGACAATGACCGCCGTTCGAGACATCAACTTCCTGACGCTGCTCGACTTCCAGTTCGTCGGTGACACGGGCAACAGCGTCTACCAGAACGCGTTGCGGTTGGACCGGGTTCTTGGACCAGTCATAGCAGCGACTCGGTTCGTTGGTTTCTCTGCCATATTCCTAGCAATCGGCCTGGCACTGGTCACGATTGTTATAAACCTTCGGGCCACCGCGATGGTCATGCCGGGTGGGTTCAGCAGGTTGATCATGCTGGCCCGGGGCGAGGACACCGATAGCGCGGGCGACGCCTACGATGCCGACGACGAAGAAGAATCTGGGTGGGAGCCCATGGCCCTGGCGCCTTGGAACCTGTTCGCGCCCTTAGTGTTGGGTGCGGCGATCGTCGTAACCGGCACCCTGCTGGTGGCGATAATCCATGGTTGGAGCCTGCACCGCATGCTCGGTGAGCAATTCGCTGGCGCCGGTGCGGCCGGAGCGACTTCGAGTCTCTTCGAGTCCACCTTCCTGGCCACCAATCTCTTCGGGGCTTCGCTTATGCCGTGGATGCTATTCGGGATGGGGGTTATCCTGTTCTCGGTCGGGCGGTTCTTCTCTACCATAGTCGGATTCGTAGAAGCACGGCGCATGATAATCGTCGAAGGGGTCGGGGCCATCGCAGAGGCGGTGACTCCGCAGCCGGAACCGGAGTCAGAGCCAGCCACGGTCTGACCCGGCAACAACATCGAGTAGTTCAACGGCGGCGCCGCTGTTTTTCTCGATGTCGGCCCGGCCTTGCTGCGCTGACCGCTAATCGCCAGTGGACAAACCTTTCCAGGCCAGATTACCATTCCCCCAGATAGTAATAGCGCATGTTGGGACCTAGTCTGTCCCGACGCATCTCGACCGATTGAGGGGGCGTGATATGGCACACCAGGTAGATGGGGTAATAGCCGATTCCAAGGGCGCGGCGGTCCGGTTGGCCAAGATAAACGTGCCGGACCCCGGCCCCGGCGAAGCGCTGGTGCGCGTCAAGGCCTGTGGCGTCTGCCATACCGACCTTCATTACAGAGAGGGCGCAATAAACAACGATTTCCCGTTCTTGCTGGGGCACGAAGCCTCGGGCACCGTGGAGAGCGTTGGAGACGGCGTGGACAACGTTGCTACGGGCGACTTCGTCATCATTGCCTGGCGGTCCCCCTGCGGCACCTGCCGTTCCTGCGTTCGAGGGCGGCCTTGGTATTGCTTCGCCAGCCGAAACGCCGCCCAACCGATGACTCTGACCGACGGCACACCGCTGTCCCCGGCCTTGGGCATCGGCGCCTTCGCCGAGCTAACTCTGGTGGATGCCGGGCAAGCAGTGAAAGTGTCCGCCGAGGCACGCCCCGAAGCCGCTGGACTGGTGGGTTGCGGCATCATGGCCGGGCTGGGCGCGGCGGTCAACACCGGCGCTATCGGCCGCGGCGATTCCGTGGCC
Source organism: Dehalococcoidia bacterium (assembly GCA_965247605.1). GTDB lineage: Bacteria > Chloroflexota > Dehalococcoidia > Lucifugimonadales > UBA3495 > VXOI01. Next base: position 958,365 of record CBDFHM010000012.1, read on the forward strand.
GTGTTCGGTTGCGGCGGCGTGGGTGACGCCGCCATCGCCGGTTCGAGATTGGCGGGGGCCCACACCATTATCGCCGTGGACATCGACGACCGGAAATTGGAATGGGCCAAGGACTTTGGGGCCACTCATACCATCAACGCCACCTCTTCCGACCCGGTGGAAGCCATCCGGGCCCTCACCGGCGGAAACGGGGTGAACGTCGCTATCGAAGCCGTCGGCAACCCCCGGACCTTCGAGCAGGCCTTTTACTCCCGGGACCACGCCGGTACCGTGGTGCTGGTTGGCGTGCCCAGCCCAGACATGAAAATCGAGCTGCCCCTGCTGGAAGTTTTCGGCCGGGGCGGTAGCGTGAAGTCGTCATGGTACGGGGATTGTCTGCCATCCAGAGACTTTCCCATGTTCATAGACCTTTACCTACAGGGCCGTTTGCCTTTGGAGAAGTTTGTCTCCGAGACCATTTCCATCGGGGAGGTCGAAGAGGCGTTCCACAAGATGGAGCGAGGCGAAGTCCTGCGTTCGGTGGTGGTGTTCTAGGTCCAATGTGTCTATGGTCTGTCGAATTCGGGGATAGCTGTTCGTCGTCTATATGATTGAGATAGATTCCGGCCTGCCCTCAGGTAATGGGGGATCCCGTGGTTTCGGGGCCGACTTGATAACGAGTCCGCAAATGCAAACCAAACGGTGCTTGCACCCAAAACGGTGCCTGTGTCTTTGATGGCCGATGCCCAAGCGGCCGTCGAGAGCGTGTTCCGGGAGGAATACGGAAGGGTCGTCGCGTCCCTGATTCGGTTCCTTCGAGACTTCGACGCCGCCGAGGAAGCGATCCAGGATGCTTTCGCTGTGGCCCTGGCCCGGTGGCCCGACGAGGGAGTTCCCAAAAACCCTGCCGCCTGGATTACCACAGCCGCCAAGCGGAAGGCCATCGACACCGCTCGGCGGGAGAAGGTCCGGGTCGAGAAATACCTCACCGTGGCGCAGACACAGACGGGCGAAGACGAATTCGACATGCTGGTTGAATACTCCGATTCCAATTTGCACGACGACCGGTTGAAATTGATTTTCACCTGTTGTCACCCGGCGTTGAACCTGGAGGCGCAGATCGCCCTCACCTTAAAGACGCTTGGCGGCCTGTCGACCCCGGAAATCGCCAGAGCGTTTCTACTGCCTGAGACTACGCTGGCCCAGCGTTTGGTGCGGGCCAAACGCAAAATCAAAGACGCCGCAATCCCGTACCGCGTGCCGCCCGATGACGTTCTCCCGGACCGGCTAACGGCGGTGTTGGCGGTAATTTACCTGGTGTTTAACGAAGGCTACTCGGCCACCACGGGCGACGATCTGCTGCGTTTGGACCTTTGCGCCGAGGCCATCCGGTTGGGACGGGTATTGGCGGAACTGATGCCCGACGACCCCGAGACATTGGGCCTGTTGGCATTGATGGTCCTCCACGATTCCCGGCGGGAAGCCCGGATGTCGTCAGATGGCGAGCCGGTCTTGCTGGAAGACCAAGACCGGGGCCTTTGGGACCGTGCCAAGATTGAAGAAGGTGTTGGCAACGTTGAGCGGGCCTTGAGAATGCACCGGACCGGACCCTACCAGATCCAGGCAGCCGTGGCGGCGTTGCACTCGCAGGCGGAATCTCCGGACCGCACCGACTGGAAGCAGATCGCGGGACTCTACGGCACGTTGATGGACCTGCAACCCACCCCTGTGGTGGAACTGAACCGGGCGGTTGCAGTGGCAATGGCACACGGTCCTGAGCGCGGTCTGGAAATAATCGACCGGCCGCAGGTGGCGGAGCCTCTGAGCGAATATCGCTGGTTCCACTCAGCCCGCGCCGACCTCTTACGTCGATTGGGCCGCTGGCCTGAGGCGTCTGAGGAGTACAAAATGGCACTGGAGTATTCGTCCAACGCCTCGGAACGCAAGTTTCTGGAACGGCGTTTGGCGCAGATGGGTGATGCGTCGCAGTAAATGGGGCGACGGCACCAAGGCATCTGGGGTAATCGATTAACGAGGTGAATGTGATGGCCTACGACGAAGTATTAGCGGAGCGGTTGCGTTCCGTGTTCCAAGGCCGGGAAGGGGTGACCGAGCGTAAAATGTTCGGCGGTCTATGTTTCATGTTGGGCGGCAACATGGCCTTGGGCATCACCGGCGACGATTTAATGGTCCGCGTCGGCCCGGACAAATTCGAGGAGATATTGTTCCTGCCCCACGCTCGCCCGATGGACTTCACCGGCCGGCCGATGAAAGGAATGGTCTATGTTGAAGCCGCCGGCGTCCAAAGCGACGAGGGCTTGGCTGAGTGGGCGGAACGGGGCATGAATTTCGCCGGATCGCTGCCGCCCAAGTAACCGGTCGTCCGCCGCAGACAACCGGTTGAAAACTGTCCGTTTCACCCCCAGTCCTCCCCTCGATCAAACCGAATGCTATACTAGCCGAAATTCGCTGCCTGCTCGATGTCTAATAGAAGCCTAACCGACACGTCAGGCAGTCCACGGGAGCACTGATGGAATTCGGCGCGATGATGTTCACCACCGACTACTCGATCCGGCCTGATGACCTAGCCAGGCTGTTGGAAGACAGGGGATTCGAGTCCATGTGGGTGCCGGAACACACACACATTCCAGCCAGCCGGCGCAGCCCTTGGCCCGGGGGCCCCGAACTTCCCAGGGACTATTGGCACACCTACGACCCGTTCGTCGCGCTGACTGCTGCGGCCGGCGCCACCACCACACTCAAGTTGGGCACCGGCATCTGCTTGATGATCGAGCGGGACCCCATCACCACGGCCAAAGAGATCGCCAGCCTGGATATGCTTTCCAACGGACGTTTCCTGTTCGGGATCGGGGGCGGTTGGAACGCCGAGGAAATGGAGGACCACGGCACCAATTACCGGCGGCGTTGGCGTCTGCTGCGCGAGAACATCCTGGCCATGAAGGAGATTTGGACGCAGGAAGAGCCGGAATTTCACGGCGATTATGTGAACTTCGACAAGATGTGGGCCTACCCCAAGCCGGTCCAGCGGCCCCATCCTCCCATCATCATGGGCGGTGACGGCCCGACGACCTTCGACCGCGTCGTCGAGTATTGCGACGGCTGGATGCCCATCAGCGGCCGCCCTGCCGAAGGCGCCAGCCTACCCGAGAAAATCGTTTTGCTAAAAAGACAGGCCGCAGAAGCGGGTCGAGACCCTGATTCGATCTCCATCTCCATTTTCGCCGCGCGCCCAGACCCAGACGCCGTCCAAAGAATGAGAGACGCCGACGTGGACCGGCTAATCTTCGGTCTCCCTGCCGCCGAGCAGTCCACCGTCGCACCGATCATCGACGAGATCGCTAAGCTGATCTGAACCCAACGGCGCCAGAACATTCGTCGTAGTTCCCTTAGTGCTCAACTGACGCCGTTTCCAGCTACCCTCGGCTTTTTCCTTGACTCCCCATCCGCGACACTCACGCCATCGTATATTCAGTAACAACGACGAAATTCGGTGGCGATGCTTCTAATAATTGCGGCTGGCATCTAATTTATTATGGATATCTAATTAGATGACACTCGCAAACCGGCGCGGAAACACGGTGGAACCTCATGGCAACAACCAATCGCAAGTGCTCAATGTTCGGCTGCGGAGAGGCCTCTTACCGGGCATTGGCGATCGCGCCAGCGACCGTTGTGGACCTTTGCCTAGAGCACTTTATTGCTGAGGGCGGCGTGGTCGACGAGGAAGACGCCGACGTAGCGGCCGAATCGACTTCCCAGACTTCTTAGCACTGTTCCTTCAGGCTCTCCTGCCTTCCCGGTTGGCATCGCGCGTTCCCGCCAACCATATTCACAAGCCACACTACTAGCTGAACCGCAGGTTTAGGTGCCGATCCGGACCGGTTCGAACGCATCTTTTATCGACCGGATGATGGACAGTGCCGTGAGGCGGCCGGTTCGCGGGTTTTCGGACGGTATGTTCTTGATGTGGACGTTCAAAAGCCCGAACTCTCCCTCTACCTCTATATCGTGGCAGTTACGCTCAAGGCCGGGCACGGCCACGATATTCACCTTGGTCTTGTCGGGCCCGATTCCCGCCAGGCTCACGGCGGCGGATACGTTGAGGTTGGAAGGAAACCCCCGGCAGGCGTCTCTGGCCGACCCTGAGAATATTTCCTGTTCCTGCTCCAGACCGGCCAACGATATTCCATTCTCTATCAGGTAAGGTGCCCCGTTTAAGGCGTTGGGCGGTTTGCGGGAGGTCATTTCGACCCTGTCGACACGCCCGGCCGAGGCCGACTTGATGCCGTCCAGCCCCGCGATGGCTCCGGAAGGGGCGATCAGACGGCAGCCGGTCTCTCTTGCCCGCTGGAGAATCTCTGGATGCTCCAGCAACGCGCCGATGCTGATAACCATCAGGTCCTTCCCTGCTTCGAAAGCATCTTCGGCCAGCGAGGGAACGACGTGGCCTCCGGCGGTCTCTACCAGAAGGTTCGAGCGGTCAATCAGGTCGCCCCGTTGGAGGAACGGGGGTGGGGAGTTGAGGGTGGCCAGGAATTCTCGGGCAGAGTTTTCGGTGCGGCTCGTAACGCCGGCCAACGAGACACCGCTCAGCTTCCCGGCATCAGCCGCTGTAAGCAAGGCCCGGCCGATTGCCCCGCAGCCAACCACTCCAATAGTCCCAGCCATCTAGTCGTCTCCCGAGCAGGTCCGGCGCTTAAAAGAAAAGAGCCGCCTAAACGGCGGCTCTTCTCGTTGGAAAACCTAGATCGTTACTGCCGCATTGAGCTGAAGCAGTCGCTGCAGTACACGGGACGATCGCCACGCGGTACAAAGGGAACCATCGTGTCTACGCCGCACTGGGCGCATACGACAGGATGCATCTCCCTGGGTCCGCCGCCATACCCGCGCTGTTGGCTCTTGCGAGCGCTACGGCATTCGGGACAGCGTTTGGGTTCGTTCGTGTAGCCCCGCGAAGAGAAGAACTCTTGCTCTCCACTGGTGAATGTGAATGGTGAATTACACTCTACACACGTTAGACTTTTGTCTGCCAAGGCCATTCGGATAACCTCCGATATTGTTGAATCGGCTCAGTCCAGGTCATCCTAGGCTAAACACCGGGACACCTTAACTTGCACCAGCCCCCATTATATCACTAAAGGATCACCATTTGTCACGCCTGAATTTTTTTCGGTAGGCGTAGAGCCGGATTCCTGTTTTCCGGCTTACCGGGCAGAACCGTTCCCCTACGAATTTTGAAACCTTCCTGCCCGAACATCGTCGATGCTATTGAATATTGTAGCGAAATACGACGTTACGATCTGGCTATTCCTCCGGGGGCAGGAAGGCGTTGGGGACCACCGCGCTGCCTTTGCCCACTCCGGTGGCGTCGCCGTTCTGGTTCTCGGCCTTGATGTCGACGGTAATCCTGCTGCCGTTGGCCTCTCGGGACATTTCGCTAATCGTGCCGGAAATGGTAATCGTGTCGCCGGGACGCACCGGTCTCAGGAACCTGAGATCGACCATGCCTGTGTGGTTGAATACGTCCGCGCCGAAGTACCGCCGCAACATCTCTATAGCGAAGGTCAGCGACATGCGCCCGGAGGCGACCGTGCCGGATGTTCCAAGGGTCTCCCTGGCGGCATCCTCGTCAGTAAACTGGGAAGGCCCAGTCTGCCCGGCGCTGCCCTCGAACAGGTTAATGGCCTCCTGGGTCATGTGCTTGACGAGGGGCGGGACCTCGTCGCCGATTTGGAAGCTCCGCTCTAACCGCCCCATTTTTTGCCGACCTCGGACGGTTGCTTCAGCTCGTGGGTGATCACCCGGTCGATCAACCGGCCGTCCTCATCCACTGACACGGCCTCGGTAACGATGTAATTCTTTCCCCTTCTCAGGTACTTGTCGGCGATCCAAGCGGTGACGGTGAGCCGCTTTCCGGCGACGGGCGGGTTGTAGCAGTAGAAAGCGCACCTGGCGTTGACCGACCCGTTATCGGTGTATTTGGCATTGTATTGCCGCACGTCCACCTTGTGAGAGATGGTGGGAAAACTGGCCTCGGGGTCCATCACCCCTTGCCGGTACTGGTCGATCATCTCCTGGGTAAGCAGGTATTCGAACTTCTTGAATGTTTCTCCAACCTCCAGAGCGTCCCAGTCCAACGGAATGCGGTCATCTGCTTGCGACATATTAGGTCTGTCCTCGCCTAGAGACACTGATGTAGCGCCTGGTTAACGTCCTTTCCAGACCGGAGGCCGTTTTTCGCTAAAGGCCTGTGGGCCTTCCTTGAAGTCTTCAGTGCGGGTGAGGGTACTAAAGAGGATGTTTTCAAAACGGAGGGCGTCTTCCAGGGCCCGGCCCAAACTCCGCAGCATCGATTCCTTGGCTGATCGCACGCCCAAGGGGCCATTGCTGATGATCGCCTCGGCATAACGTTCCGCCGTGGGCACCAACTCCGAGGCCGCGACGACCTCGCTAACCAGGCCGATCCGCAGAGCCTCATCGGCGTCGATCTGCTCACCGGTCAACTGCAATTTGAGGGCGTTGCCCAACCCAACGATCAGAGGCAGCCTAACCGTGCCGCCGTCGCAGTGATGGAACCCCCGCTTTACCTCCGAGCAACCGAATTTCGCGTTCCCCGAGGCGATGCGGATGTCGCAGGCCAAAGCCAACTCCAGTCCACCGGCCAAGGCATACCCGTTGACCGCCGCGATAATCGGTTTCCAAATTTCCAGGCCGCGGGTGATCCCGCCAAAGCCGGGACGGTTAGCATCCTGTCTGAGGTCGTAAATGTCCCGTTTCGCCAGGTTGGGAGTGTAAGTTTTAAGGTCGGCTCCGGCACAAAAAGCCCGCTCCCCTTCCCCCGTGATAATAGCGACCCACGCCTCCGGGTCATCCCGGAAATCGGCCCAGACAGAAAGCAACTCGTCTTGCTGTTCCGGACCCAATGCGTTCATCGACTGGGGACGGCAGATCGTAATGTAGGCGGTGTGGCCCCGTTTTTCGTAGATAATGTCAGCCATTTTTATCAAACCATACCGGAAATCTGACGTGGGATTTGCCACAGAGTCTAGAAGCTGCCCCATCAAGCCGTCAACCTTCGGGCCGGATTCGCATTGGCATGGAAAAGCTCCGAGACCTGCTGGCACAACCGGAGATAGGAGACTCGGACCATGGACCACGATGATCTGCCGGCCCTGGCAGCCGGATACGCTCTAGGTTCATTAGACCCTGAGGAAACGCTTGAGCTTGAAGCGCACCTGCCAGTTTGCGCTGAGTGCACTCGGCTGGTTGCGGAAATGACAGCGCTGGCAGGTGCCCTCCCTCTGGCGGCCGAAGTACAACTGCCTTCGCCCGGGCTTCGGGACCGCATCATGGCGTCGGTGCGGACCGACGTAGAGCGTTCAACCCGCCCCGAAACTTCAATGGAAACCTCAACGCCGTGGTGGCAATACCTCCTTCGGCCGGTCACGGTCGCCTCGGCCGCTATGGCCGTGCTGGTCGCGGTGGTGGCGATCACGACTTGGAATAACGGGGATTCCGGTACCGATGAGCGCATCGCCAACGCCGCTTTGATGCAACAGCGACTCGGTTTGAGCCAACGAGGCATCGAGATTTTGGCTCAAGCGGATACGTGGTGGCAGTTCAGCGGCACCAGTGTGGCGCCGGACGCTTTTGGATCGCTGGCCTTTTCAGAAAATCACGGGGCCGCCTGCTTGGTCATCTACGGTTTGCCCACGACGGATGACGGGGTATCCTACCAAGCCGCCGTGTCTTCAGACGGCAAACCGGCGGATATTGTGGGGATGTGGCTTTTCGATTCTCTTATATGGGTGATAATCGAAGGCGACCTCAGAGAATCGTCCACGCTTGAGATTACTCGTGTGGATCAAGGCGACCAAGCCGACCCACAGAATCCGATCCTATTTACTGTTCCACTGGACGGCACCTGACCCTCCACCGTCACCCTTACTTCTCATTCACGGCAATCCCGTTCCCGTACGGAACGCGGCGGCGCCGCTGCCGCTGCCGGTTTGATCCACGGCCCCTCATCTTGCGTAGTAATAGCGTCCGAGTTTCCTGGAACGACTCACTAACCGAAATCATGAACCGCAATGGAGGACCCGTATGCCGTTAGGTATGTTTTCCAGACTGAACCCCTTCTCCCGGAGGAAGAGAATCGGCCTATTGTTGCTGTTGTTCAGCATCCTGGGGCCATTCTTGATCGCCGCCTGCGGAGGTGATGCGACAGCGACGCCGCGCCCCGCAGCAACTACTTCGCCACCGACGGCAGCGACAGCGACTGAGGTACCGGCTGCGGCCACCACCGCTCCTCCAGCCGCCACTCAGACGCCAGCGGCTACGCTCCGACCGACCCAAGTTCCCGCCGCCACCCCGCCCGCGGAAGCACCCGAGTCAACGCTGGTGGCCGCCAACCAACCGGGGAATCTGGGCATCCACTTGGTGGACGGCGAAGGTATGACCCTCTACCTGTTCACCAATGATGAGTTGCAACTCTCCAACTGCTCCGGCGGTTGCGCCGGGACCTGGCCACCATTAACTACAGATGCCGACCCGGAGGCCGGTGACGGCGTAACTCAGGAACGGCTCGGCACCATTACCAGGGGTGATGGTTCAAAGCAAGTTACCTATAACGGCTATCCGTTGTATTACTTCGCCAACGACAGCCAAGCCGGCGATACTAACGGACAGAACGTGGGCGGCATCTGGTTCGTCGTATCCACCGATGGTGGGCCGATCCGGACTGCGGCGATGGTCCAAGCGGGAGAAGACCCCACGCTGGGCACCATGCTGGTAGACCCTACCGGGCGCACCCTCTACTTGTTCACTCCAGACGACTTGAATAATTCCAAATGCGCTGGGAATGCGCTTTGGTGTGGCCGCCTCTGTTGACTGTCGACGATCCGGTGGCTGGTGACGGAGTCACCCAAGAGCGCCTGGGAACCATTACCCGGGCTGACGGCTCTAGCCAGGTTACCTATAACGGCTACCCCCTCTACTACTTCGACATGGACATCAAGCCCGGCGACGCCAAGGGGCAAGATTCATTCAGCGTCTGGTACGTCGTGTCGACCGATGGCGGCCCCATTCGGACCACCGCGTCGGTTAACATCGGTGAAAACGAGACCATGGGTTCGATGCTGGTCGACCCGGCCGGTCGCAGCCTCTACCTATTCAGTTTCGACGCACCCGGTGTGTCCAATTGCGCCGGCGATTGCGCGCTTGTCTGGCCTCCATTACTGACCGTGAATCCTCCGGTGGCTGGCGAGGGCGTCGCGGCCAGCCTCCTGGGGACCATTTCCAGGGACGATGGTTCGCTCCAAGTGACCTACGACGGACTTCCTCTGTACTATTTCGACATGGACATCAAGGCAGGGGACGCCGATGGGCAAGCCGTGGGTAATGTCTGGTGGGTAATATCCGCTCAAAACCCAGTCTTGATCGCGTTGGGCGAACTCAGCGACTCGGGCCAAGCTGGATGGGCCAGATTATCGCCTCGCGGCAACTTCACCGAGGTTGCTTTGAGCTTACCCGATGGAAACCTGGCCACCGAATTGGTCCACATCCACTCCGGCCAATGCGGAGATACTCTGGGTGGAGTTGTGCACGGACTGACCAACTTCGCCGACGGCGCCGGTTCGTCAGTAACGATGGTCGAGGCTTCTTTGGCCAGCGTGATGACCGGCGGATTCGCCATTAACAGCCACGTGTCGGGCAATCCGGGGTTCTACACCAGTTGCGGCAACATCCCAACGCTGGCTGACTCGGTCAGTTTCCCTCTGGCCGAACTGAACGATGAGGGCCAGACAGGCTGGGCCACCATGACGGCCCGCGGCAGCCAGACCGAGGTCGTGCTGTCGGCGACGGCCGGGATCTCAGAGTTGAACCACATCCACCTGGGAAGCTGCAGCGACCTGGGCGGCGTAGAATTCGGACTGACCAACATGGCCGGCGGCACATCGGTCACCACGGTTGACGCAACCCTGGCGTCGCTGCGGACCGGTGGCTTCGCGATTAACCTACACAAAACCGGGGAACCGGCGACCTATACCTCCTGCGGCAACGTCCCCGGCGAGTCGGTGGCGGTGGCCCTGGCCGAGTTGAACGACTCCGGCCAGACCGGCACGGCCACTTTGACCGCCGCCAATGGACAGACCCAGGTCGTCCTGTCGGCCACCGCCGATATCTCGGAACTCAACCACATCCACCTGGGAAGTTGTGACAACTTGGGCGGTGTGGAATACGGACTGACCAACATGTCCGGCGGGTCGTCGGTAACCACCGTTGACGCTACTTTGGCCTCATTGCAAACAGAGGGGTTCGCCGTCAACCTTCACATGATAGGCGATCCGTCAGTCTATACGTCCTGCGGCGACATTCCCGGCGGGTCCGTCACGGTAACCCTCTCCCAGTTGAACGACTTCGGGCAGACAGGCTCAGCGACGCTAACCGCAGTCAGCGGAAAGACCCAGGTGGTCATCTCGGCCACCACCGACATCTCGGATCTCAACCACATCCACCTGGGGAGCTGCACCAATCTGGGAGGCGTGGAGCATGGCCTGACGAACATGGCAGGCGGCGCGTCGGTTACGACGGTTGACGCCAGTCTGGCCTCTCTCCGTACCGGTGGCTTTCGCTATTAACCTGCATCAGATCGGCGATGCCTCGGTTTACACTTCGTGCGGCAACATACCCGGCGAATCCATCACAATAGCATTGGCCGAGTTGAACGACTCCGGCCAGACCGGCTCGGCCACTTTGACCGCCGCAAACGGACAGACCCAGGTCGCCCTTTCGGCGACAGTTGGGATTTCCGACCTTAACCACATCCACACTGGGACCTGCGAAGACTTGGGTGGTGTCGCCCACGGCCTTACCGACCTAGCCGACGGGACCTCCGTGACCACGGTGGATGCGACCCTCGATTCACTGCGTGCCGGCGGGTTCACCATAAACCTGCACCAGATCGGCGACGCCTCGGTATACACCTCGTGCGGAAACATACCCGGCGTCTCAGCGGCAATGACGCCGATAGTGACGCCACCAGTAACCCTTACCTTGGCGGCAGACCAAGACAACAGCATATTCGATACCGCCAGCGGCGCCACCAGCAACGGGGCCGGCCAACACCTCTTTGCTGGCAGCAGCAACGCTGCAATCGCGCACCGGGCGCTGGTCTCGTTCGAAGTTAGCAGCATTCCCTCGGGCGCGACCGTCAGCAGTGTCGAGTTAACTCTGAACATGTCGCGGACCACCTCCGGGAACGTCGACGTCGGATTGCACCCGCTCACCACTGACTGGGGCGAAGGCGCATCGGACGCCACCGGCCAAGAAGGCCGCGGCGCGGATGCCATGAGCGGGGACGCCACTTGGATGCGGGCCAAATTCGACACTGACAGCTGGCAGACACCGGGCGGAGACTTCCAGGCGGCGGCCAGCTCCACCGTGGCGGTGGGCGGCCTAGGACAGTACACTTGGCAGTCCACCAGCCAACTAGTTGCCGATGTTCAGGGTTGGGTAGACGGGTCGAGCAACTTCGGTTGGATGGTTATCGCAGCGGATGAATCGACAAAGACCGCCAAACGGTTCGATTCTAAAGAAAACCCCACCGAGGATAACCGCCCCGTACTCACGGTCGTTTACACGACTTCCTGACTCACTCTTACTAACGGAAGGCCCGGGCTAACTACCCGGGCCTTAAATATTGTTGCCGGGCGGGCACCGGCGCGCTATCATCGGCCAACATAGGTACCTAGATCCAGGGTCCGATTGTTTCCTACGGCAGTCGGTGTTGGACACGGTCGGGCAAACTGATCCTAAGCCTAATGGTGACGCGCCTTATCGCTATGCGAGAGAACGCGCATAACGAATCACAGTATTCCAGCCTCGAACGCCGGGGAAGCTGCTTTGCCCACGGTAGCGCTCTGTTCGTCGGCCTGCCACTTTTCATCTTCCTGCTGCCGATATCCTTCGCTTTCCTACCCAGTCCGATAGTGGCGTACCTAATATCCCGGACATTTAGGCGCCGAGGACTGAGCTGGGGCGCCTCTCAAGCGATGCAGGCCACTGTTATCCATTTCCTGATAGTGGTGTTCGCCGCATTGACCATCGTACCGGAGTTGCCGGGCAGGATCGCCTTAACATTCGGAACCATGGGATTTTTGCTGTTCCTCTACTCCCTATGGGCGGCGTTCGACACCCTGCTGGGAGACGACTTCCGTTACGTGGGAATCGGCACCCTAGCCGACCGAGTTTCCAGCGTAAATCTTGCGAGGAAAGAGCAGTCGAGGAGGGAAGCGGGCAACTAATTGCATGATTTTCGGAAGCTGAAACCGATACCGGCTGCTACAGGTCGACGATTAAGCCATGTTGCAGGCGCGATTCTCCCGCAAATAATGGTTTTACTTGATAACGTTTCAACTTAGATATTCTTCAATACCGCTTGACAGCAAACCTAGCTTCGAATCTGATTGGTGCTTGCCATTTCGGCTGCCTAAATACCTCCGTCGTTACCTAGACCAACGCTAAGAAAATGAAACACCGCTAGGGAGCAGACGTCATGAATATCCTCAACTGGCGACGCAGTATCGCGGTCGCGGCTATTCTCGCCACCATCTTCCTTCTAGTACTCAGTCAACCTAATTGTTGGCAGGATAGAGATGGTGACGCTTGACTCGGGCGTCCACAGTGGAGAATCTCCAGTCAATGGTTGCTCCGGCTTGGTTTCGTTCTGCCTCCAGGGCCGCGATCTCGCCACTCAAAGTCTCTTCATCGGCAATACGCCGGCGCAGGACTCGCCTGGCCAAGACACTGAACTCGATCTCTGCCATGTTGAGCCAACTACCGTGCTTGGGAGTGTAGTGAAACTCCAAGCGTTTGCGTATTCGCCTAGCCTCCTTGGGCTCGAAGGTTTCGTAGAGGGAAGCTGGTTTGTGGGTGTTGAGGTTGTCCAGCACCACCCGGATCTTCTCGGACGCTGGGTAAGCTTCATCGGCCAGCCACCGCATCTGCTGAGCGAAGTCCACCATGGTACGACGTTCGGTCACTGCCACATGCCTCCAGCCCGCCAGGGGCTCGCACAGCATGAACAGGTTTCGGGTGCCATTGCGCTGGTACTCGTAATCGTATCGCTCCCGTCGTGCCAGCTTGGGCGGGATCGGAGACCTCTTTTCCGCCAGCAACTGCTTGGAGGTCTCGTCGAAACAGACCACCGGGCGCTCTGGGTCATAGGGTTCCGCGTAAAGGTCCAGCACATCCTCCATACACGCCACAAACTCGGCGCTCACCTGGGGAATACACCACTCCTTCTTCTGCCACGGCTTGAGACTGTTTTTTTCAACCGCTTGCGAATTCCCTCGTGGGACATGGAGGGCGCCAGCCCCAACTCCACCACCTTGTTTGCCAGGAGCCGCAGGGTCCAGTGGTCATGGCCTGGAGGGGCCTCGCTGCACGCCAGGGCAATCAGGTGCGCTTCCCCCCGCTCATCCAGTTTGGTCGGATGTCCTGGCCGAGGATCTTCCTCCAAGGCCCGCTTCAGTCCTCCCTCCAGGTACCGCCGCTTGGTACGGCACACCGTACCCGCAGACGTGTCCAGCGCCTCCACGATGCGCATCACCCCCCAGCCCGTATCTGCCTTTAGCAGAATACGGGCCCGGGCAACCTTTCGCGCTGGGCTCTTTCCCCCGCGAATCAGTCGTTCCAACTGGTCTCGTTCTTCCCTTTCCAACCGGACCACATACCGTTCTCGTCCCATGGCTGCCACCCTCCTACGTCAACACTCCTAAAAAAGGGTAGCAACCTTAGACGTTTTCTTAAACAATTACCAAAACCGAGTTGACTGAGTACTAGGCAAGATAGTGGCACAGCAAACTACGGCAATAGGGCAAAAACCTAACCCGGTCGTCTCGGTCTGGCGGAGCCCGCTGGCCCAGGCGTTTATCAGCGATCCGGTTACGCTTATTTCCGGCACGTTCCTGGCGCTGGTAATTCTTGCAGCCATCTTTGCCCCTATCGTCGCGCCCCACGAGCCCAATGACCGGCAGCTACCGCTCCGCCATACTGGGCCTCTCTCCAGCGGTGAGGCGTCTGACCGCTCGGTAAGCCCGCCGTTTGTTGAGGAACGGTTCTATCTGCTGGGCACCGACCATCTGGGCCGCGACATGGTCAGCCGCCTGATATATGGGGCCCGTATCTCCATCACTGTGGGGGCGCTGGGCGTGCTGGTCTCGGGGGTAATCGGGCTGGGGCTGGGGTTGGTGGCTGGCTATTACCGGGGGTGGATCGACGACGTAGTTATGCGCGTCGTCGACGTTTTCATGTCGGTGCCACTCTTCCTTCTTGCCTTGATCGTAATCTTCATTCTCGGTCCCAGCTTTCAAAACATCATCATCGTTTTCGCCCTGTCCCGGTGGATGCTGTATGCCAGAGTGAGCCGGGGCGTGGTGTTGGCACTGCGGGAACAGGCCTTCGTAGATGCCGCCCGGGCGGTGGGCTGCCCTGACCGTAGGATTCTCGGCCGCCACATCCTGCCCAACCTGATCACTCCCATAATGACGGTGGCGGCGCTGGACGTGCCACGGCTCATTTTGACAGAATCAACGCTCAGCTTCCTTGGGTTCGGCATCCAACCGCCCGACTCTTCTTGGGGCACCATGCTGGCCAGCGGCCGGGCCTATATCGACACCGCCTGGTGGGTGGTGGTGATGCCCGGGATGGCCATCTTCCTAACCGCCCTATCCTTCAACCTCTTCGGCGTCTGGTTGCGGGCCGTCAGCGACCCCCTACAGCGCTGGCGCTGGCTGAAGCGGACCAAAGAAGCCCGGGCCGCCGGCGTCGGAGCGTAGCCAGCGAGTTGGCATAGAACACTCCGACTTTGCGGACTATCCCCAGTTTTTGGACTTGGGCAGGTCGTAGACTGTTTTGATACCTTCGATGTGGGTGGCGACTACGTTCATCGAGCCGTCACGCCGGGATACGAAGCCCCTGATCTTCAGCACCGGCTCCTTTATGGCTAACCGATAACGTTTGAAGACCTGGGGCCATACCACCAATGGAGTGTGCCCAAACTCATCCTCCAAGGTGATGAAGACAGCGTTGGCGTTGGGGTGTTGCCGGCGTATGACCAGTCCTGCAACAGTGACCTCCGTCTCATCTTCCATCCCGGCCACCTGATTGCTGGACAAGACCTGAGAGTCCATGAGCGGCCTTAGATGGGCCATGAAATGCCCTTGGGGGTACAGGCCCATAACCCGGTACTCGTCCATCATGGTTTCCCACTGGCTGAGCGCCGGCAGGTCGGCCGAATCTTGCTCCACCGGCAGGGGAAGGGGCTGCTGGATGCCCACGGGCCGGTAGCGTAGGCCCACCTCCCACATGGCTGCTCTTCTGTCGGGGACTAGGGCGTCGAAAGTCCCGGCTGCCGCGAGGTTATCCAGCAGTTGCTGCTGCAATCCGGTGCGCTGCATCGCGTCGGCCAGGCTGTGGAACGGTCCTCCTTGCTCCCGGCCCCGGACTATAGCCTCCGCCGCCGACTGTCCGATACTCTTTACATTGAGGAAGCCCAGCAGCAGGGCTTCGTCCTTGATGATGCACTTGACCTGGCTATCGTTTATGTCGGGATTCAGAACGTTGACCCCATGACGCTTGGCGTCCTCTTTTAGCGTCTCCAGGTTATAGAATCCCATGGGCTGCTGATTAAAGATGGCCACGAAAAACTCCAGGGGGTAGTAGTACTTCATCCAGGCCATCTGATAGGCGGTGACGCCAAAGGCGTAGGCGTGGGATTCGGGAAACATGTACTGGCCGGAGAACCTTCCGAATATCTTGAAAGCAATGGCTTCAGGAACGTCCAGCTGGGCCGCGCCGTCCTTGAATTTCTCCCAATACATCTCCAGAAGGGCCCTGTTGT
Source organism: Dehalococcoidia bacterium (assembly GCA_965247605.1). Taxonomy (GTDB): domain Bacteria; phylum Chloroflexota; class Dehalococcoidia; order Lucifugimonadales; family UBA3495; genus VXOI01. The sequence continues at coordinate 974,269 of CBDFHM010000012.1, forward strand.
TCTTACGTCCAAAGGCCCGGCGGAGCTCGTCAGCCTCCCTGGGGCTAAAGCCAGCGATATCCATCGCTAGCTGGTTCACTTGGTCCTGGAAGAGAATTACACCCTTGGTTCGTGCCAGCGCGCGCTCTTCCAACGGGTGATCGAAGTCCCAGGGGAGGCCATCGGCGTATCTTTCAATAAACTTGCCGACTCCATCATTGATGCCCACTCCCGGTCGAACAGCAGCCACTTCAAAGGCCATCTCCACCAGGTTGCTGGGCTTGATGCGAGTGACGGTCTGCATCTGGGCGGCCGACTCCACTTGGAAAATCCCCACGGTGTCGGCCCGGTGGATGGAGCCGTAGACGTCTTGGTCCTCGAAGTTGATGCGGGATAAATCTATGTAGTGGCCTGTTCGCTGCTCGATCAGCGCCAGGGCATCCTGCATCTGGGAGAGGGCCCCCAAGGCCAAGAAGTCGATTTTCACGAACCCGGCATCATGAATGCTGTCTTTGTCCCAGTGGCAGATGAAGCGGTCGTCAATGGCTGCCTGCTGTACCGGCACCACATTTGTCAGCGGAGCAGAGCCTATAATCATGCCGCCCGGGTGCTGGCCCAGATACTTGGGGAAACCCTCCAGTTGAGGTGCCAAGTCGATGAGGTCTTTCCATACCAGGGTGCCCACCTTGTGCTGGAAGTCGGGCAGGATCAGCATCTCCGACTCCAGCGTGTCGGCGTGGCGAACGTCCACTCGCTTGGCCAGCTTGTCCACGTCCTCGGCAGGAAGCCCCAGCGCCTTGCCCACGTCGCGGACCACCCCCTGCATTTTATAGGTAGCGATCATGCCGGACAGGACTGCCCGGTCCCAGCCCCACTTCTCGTGCACCCGTTTGATCAGTTCTTCCCGGATATTCCTGGGAAAGTCTAGATCGATGTCGGGCACCGAACCCATATCGTCATTCAAGAAACGGTCCAGGGAGAGGTCATATTGCAGGGGGTCTATGTGGGAGAGCCCGATTAGATAGCCCACCAGCAAAGCCACTGACGAGCCCCTGCCCCTGCCGGGCGGCCGTTCTTCTATCGAGATCTCCCGCTCGGTTAAACCCAGGTCTATCATCACCTCATGGGCCAGTTGGATGATCTCGTAGTAGATGAGAAAGAACCCCGCCAAGTTGTGCTTTTTAATCAGGCGGAACTCTTCGTTCAGCCGCTCTCGGACTTTCGGCGTTATGGACCCATATCTGCGGACGGCCGCATCGTAGCAGAGCTTTTCAAAATAGGTTTGAGGGTTGTAGCCGTCTGGCACCGGGTAGTCAGGGAACTCGTAGCCATGGTTCTGGGTCAGGTCGAAATTGCACCGCTCGGCGATGTAGGTCGAATTCTGGACGGCTTCCGGTAGGCCGTCGAACAGTGCGGCCATTTCGGCCGCAGACTTGAGGTAGAAGTTGGTGTTGGGGCGTCGCTCCCGGTGGGTTTCTTCCAGGGTCTTGTTGTGCTGGATGGCCACCAGGGTGTCTTGGAGGCGGTGCCGCTGGGGGACATGGTAGTGGACGTTGTTGGTCGCCACCACAGCCACGCCCAGGTTGCGTGCCAGTTGGAGCAGACGTTTGTTGCGTTGCGTATCGCCGTAGGCCAGGTTCTGCTGAAGCTCAATGAAGACGTTGATGGTCCCGAACCACTCCAAGTAATCCCTGAGCTGGTCTTCCCCTTCGCTCCACCTGCCCTCGGCCACCAGGCTGGGGACCCTGCCGTTCCGGCACCCGGTCAACAGGATGAGACCTTCGGCGTGCACCGAAAGGTGCTTGGGGTCTAGCTGAGGGTCACGCCGGTCACCGCCAATGCGGGACTTGGTAATGAGCTGGCACAGGTTGCTATACCCTTTGGGCGTCTCGGCCAGCAGGGTCAGGTGGGAGCCGCCGGTAAGAGTGACTTCCGCCCCGATGATGGGCTGAACACCCACGGTGTTGGCCGCTCGGGCAAACTCCATGGCCCCGCACAGGTTGTCGTGGTCGGTGAGGGCCAACGCGGGATAGCCCAAGTCCTTGGCCCGGACCAAGAGCTCGCCAATGAAGGAAGCACCCTCCTGAAAAGAGTAATTGCTGTGGCAGTGAAGCTCAGTGTAGGTGGTGGTCATACGGCGTCGGACGATGGTAATAGCTGGGCTATTTGTGGGCAATGGGGATATGTCAGTGGCAGGGAATAGACAGGGGCCCCGCGTTAACGCGGGGCCCCTGCAAATCTGACCAGCGGTGGGATAAATGGCGGCGGGCGGTTAAATTACCAGGTGCTTGCTGTTCGGCCTCTGAACCATTACTTGCCGGTGGCGTTGCTGGCCGGTCTTCGGCGGGCCGCCCATCCAGCCGTAAACAGCCATGAAAGGACGGACTAGCTGGCCTACCAGCCGAATGCTGCCACTCAGGAAAGAAAACTGGGTCGAGAGTTCAGTCGCCACTTCAACGGCGACAGCCGGTTTATCTTCTTCGACCCGCTCGACCGCTACCGGGAGGTCGAATACGTCGTATGACTTGGAATCTTGTTGCTCGGGAGCCAGTACCAGTGTTTCGGTCTTTTCGATTGTCTGCGTGGCTGCCATGTCGGCACCTCCATAAACTTGTTGTGATGATAGTAAGTCCGGTGCATGGAGGCGGACATCGTCAGGATTGACTGTTTTCTCATACGGAAAAATTTAGAGAGGCCCGAGGAACGGTAGTCAAGATTAACTAGTGGGTCATCGGGAAGGGGAACCGAATGGAGAGAGTTACTAGTGGGCTCCTGGGAGATTACCAGTGACGGGGCAGCGCCTACACCAAACCGTGCCTGTTGGCGTAGGAAGCGGCTTCGGTCCGGTTGGCGGTGCTCGTCTTGCTGAGGATATTTGATACGTGGTTGGCCACGGTTCTGGCGGTAATGAACAACGTGTCGGCAATTTCCTGGTTGGTCTTGCCCTGAGAGACCAGCACCAGCACTTCCACTTCCCGGTGCGACAAGCCGTCGGGGTAGGCAGGGGCCGTGTCCGACGTGGACTCTGCGGCCGCCATCCTCTCGCTGGCCCGCTCAGCTAACGGCCTCATGCCCAACTTGACGGCGATGTCCCGGGACTCTTCCAGCAGGGCCCTCGCCTTCTGAGAGTCCCCTGGGCCTCTACGCTCCAGTAGCATGTCGGCGTAGTCGCAGCAAGTCCAGGCCAGCTCAGGACGGTAGCCTGCTTTGCGGCAGAAAGCCAATGCGTCTTCAAAGTGTTCGACGGCCACGTCCAGGTCCCTCATAGTCTGGGCTAATAGGCCTAGCACGCGGTCCATGTTGACAAACCCACCTGCCACCATGGTCCCCCTCATTGACTCGAGGGCAGTGTATTGCGCTGTAGCCGAAGCCTCGTCGCGCAGTTGCACTGCTGACAGTGCCAGACCAACAATCGCGTATATGCGCAAAGTGGCAATCGGAGATGGTGCAGACAGAACGGCTTCAGATGCCGCCATGGCTAAGTCTAATTTGTCTATCAGCCCGTCGATTCGACAGACCATTGGTATCGCCAAAGCCGGGAGCGAATATTGGAACGTCGGTCCAGGAGCAGTTGAGCCCATGGCCTCTAATAGACTCGCAAGGTGGGCTTCTCCTTCTCTGGAATCGCCAATCTCGTACTCAATAAGAGTCCGAACAAACCGGATGCGGGAATCTCGGGGTGCTGCCACCAAGCCGCGATCACCGAAAGTACGGGCGGCCTGCCAGTTGCCTTCTAAGCGACACAGCATCATGTTGGTTAGAAGCGCGGCAGCCAGCCAGCTGCGGTGTCGTAGCCTGTCGGCTAGGTCCAGCATCGATGACCCATGCCGTCGCCCTGCCTCAAAGTCACCCATGCTTATTAGGGACCACGCTACTGGCCAGGCAACTGCTACCTCGGTCAGGGTGTCATCGGTTTTGTGGGCTAGCTCTATGGCCCTAAGACCATTCTCCAAGCTTTTCCCAAAGCGATTGTCCCAAAAGTCCGCGAGAGCGGTGTTGGCCAAGGCTTTCGTTTCTAGAGTAACGTCACCTTCCCTCTCCGCTATGGCCAAGGCATGGGAAAGGGCCTCCTGAGCACCTCGGGAGTCAGCCGTTTCGTTACTCAAGGCCAAACCATAGCGAACTAAAAGGTTCCCCATTTGCACGGATTCAGGAGGAACTATCGTCAATGCGCGTTCTATTAGAGGTGTTACTTGGGACCGTCCGATGCTGGGAGTAATAGGATACTCGGCGACGGCCACGGCACGCTCTATATCGCCAACGTCAGCGTAGTAGTTGAAAGCCTTACTAAGACTGGCGACCGCATTCTGCCTTTGGAGTAAGGCTGCCTGGGCACCACCCAGTCCACACAGAATAGTTGCCGCCTCTGCATCCATCGGTTGGTTTTCTTTGGCCGATAGGGCCTGCTGGAAGTGGACCAGAGCTTCCTCATAGGCGTAGCCTGCCAGGCCCTGATTTCCGGCAAGCAGCGAGTAGCGCACCAGTCTTTCGGTTCCCAACGCGGTCTGGGCCTCGCCGAAGTGGTAGGCCAATTGGGAGGCATGGTTCTCGGCGTCATCCTCGTACATCTCCTCCAACGACTCCGCGATACTGGCGTGAAGCCGCACCCGGCTGGTGGCGGTCAACTCCTGGGTTAGGGTTTCTTGGATAAGGGCGTGGGTGAATTGGTACTCTCCCGGCGCTCCCTCGGTCTCTTCAATCACTCCAATCGAAAGCGCTTCCTCCAACGCCCCAAGTAGCTGAACCTCGCTCATATCGTTGACCAAAGGTTGAAGTTGACCCAGGGTAAACTCACGCCCCAATACCGAGGCGATGGTCAGCGCCTCGGTACACCCCACCGACAACTGGTCTAGCCGCCGCCCAATGACGTCCCTGATCCCCTCCGGCAGCCTGGCTACCCACGATTCCGTGGCCTCTCCTTCCTCATCGCTCAGCAGGCGGACCAACTCGTTCAAGAACAGAGGGTTCCCTTCGGTCCTTGAATGAACAATCTCCAAGTTAGTTCCAGACAAAGCTACCCCGGCGCTCATTTCCACCAGCCGGCCGACCTCTCCCTGACTCAGGCCACCCAGCCGCATTCGGCGAAAGCTGGGCTCCCTGATGAGCGACCCCAGACTCCGGGAAAGCGGATGTCCCCGTCCCACTTCAACGTCCCGGTACGTCCCCAAGAGCATCACCCTGGCGCCCGCAATCTCTTTACCCACGAATTCCCACAGCGAGAGGGAAGACTGATCAGACCAATGCAAATCCTCGAATACCATCAACAAAGGGGACGAAACAGAAGCGTTCTTGAGGAAGGTGGCCACCGCGTCGAAGAGCCTGAACCTTGCCTGGTCCGGGTCTAGCTGGGGAGCCGGCTCCAATCCAGGCAGCTTGTCACGGATCTCTGGAAGCAAGACGGCGATGTCACCGGCGCCGCAACCCATCTCCGAATCCAGGCGGTCTGCATCGGCCTCGCGGACGTAAGCCCGCATAGCCTGAACCCACGGCCAGTAGGGCGGAGCGCCTTCACCTTCGTAGCACCAACCCCAGAGGACCCGCACCCCGTCAGCACCGGCCCGGGCTACCAGTTCGCTGGTGGTGCGAGTCTTTCCGATGCCAGGCTCTCCCGACAACATTACAAGCCGGCCCCGTCCGCTTTTGGCGTCTTCCAGTGCGGCTGTCAGTTCGCCCAACTCGCGGTCGCGGCCGACGAAAATGTCCTCTGATCTCGGGTTAGACTGCAACTTCTCCCACCTTGGACCGGATCGGCTTAGGCTAGACCGTGCCTGTTGGCGTAGGAAGCGGCTTCGGTGCGGTTGGCGGCGCTTGTTTTGTTTAGGATATTTGATATGTGGTTGGCCACCGTCCTGGCGGTGATGAAGAGCGTGTCGGCTATTTCCTGGTTGGTTCTGCCCTGGGCGACCAGCAGCAGAACCTCTACTTCCCGGTGCGACAGGCCGTCCGGGTAGGCTGGGGCGGCGTCCGGGGTGGACTCCGCCGCTGCAAGCTTTTCGCTGGCCCGCTCCGCCAAGGGGCGCATGCCCAATTCAACCGCGATGTCTCGGGATTCATCCAGCAGGGCCTTGGCCTTCTGAGCGTCGCCGGGGCCACGGCGCATCAGCAATGTATCGGCGTAGTCGCAGCAAGTCCAGGCCAGCTCGGGCCGATAGCCTGCCTTGCGGCAGAAGACCAGGGCATCTTCGAAATGCTCAACGGCCAGGGCTTGATTTGTTCGTAAAAACCCCTCGCCAGCCTGGGGCAAGGTGGGATAATGTAATAAAAGGTCGTGGGCGCTGCGCCTGGCCGAGGGAGGGGAGGATGTTCCGAATACGAGACCCGCAAGAGAGCCTCTGGCAGTCCCAGTTCCTGGTGACGCCGAAGAAGGCTAAGCGCCTGGAGAGAAGTTGGGCCGAGGTTTTCCGAAACGAGGCGCTCCCCCTGATTGACGAGGAGCGCTTTGCTCCCATGTACTGCGTGGACAACGGCCGTCCCAACCGGGCGGTGCAGACCGTCCTCGGGGTCCACCTCCTCAAAGAGATGTTCAACCTCACCGACGATGAAGCTCTGGAACAACTAGAGTTCAACCTGCTCTGGCACCACGCCCTGCGGCTAGACATCGAGGAGACCCACCTGCCCCAGAAGACCCTCCACAACTTCCGAGTTCGCCTGATGCAGCACGACGGTGGCCGGCTGGCTTTCCAGGAGACCACGGACCGGATCATCCAGGCGCTGGGCATACGCACCGGAAAGCAACGGCTGGACTCCACCCACATCATGAGCAACATCGCCACACTCACCCGGCTGGGCCTGTTCTGTGAGACGATGCGGTTGTTCCTGCGGGCCTTGCGCTGGGAGCACCCAGAGCTTCGCCCTGGGGTTCCGGAGGGCCTCCTAGGGCGCTATTTGAAGGAAGAAGACGAGGCGACCCACTACGAGGACGCCCGCACGGGGGAGGGTCGGCGACGCCTTTCGGTCTGTGCCCGGGACCTCTACCGGCTGGTGGACCGGTTCCATGGCACGACTGCTGCCCAGCTGGAGGAGTACCGGCTGCTGGAGCGGCTGCTGCGGGAGCAGTGCCATGTGGGCAAACACCAGGACGGGCGCCCCAGGGACGATGACGACGATGCTGGGGAATGCAAGGTGCCCGTGGCCTTGAAGGACCCGAAGCAGCTGTCCGCCGACTCGCTGCAATCGCCCCACGACCCGGATGTGACCTACAGCGGCCACAAGGGGAAGGGGTACGAGGTGCAGGTGGCGGAGACCTGCCACGAGGAGAACGCCACCCAGCTCATCACCCACGTGGAGGTGACCCTCTCGAGTGGGAGCGACACCGACGTGAGCGTGCCGGTCGTTGACGGGCTCGCGGAGCGGAAGGTCCGACCGGACGAGCTCTTCGCCGACACGGCGTATGGGTCGGGCCGCAATGCCTTCGAAGCCTCGCGCCGGAGAACGGAACTGGTGAGCCCGGTGGCGGGGTCGGCGCCGGGGAACTCGCACGAAGGAGAGGGTGACGGACCACCGCCGCTCACCGCCGCGGACTTTCAGATCGACGTCACAGGGGAGCAGGCCACGGTGTGCCCCGCCGGCCACCCGTCCATCGAGGAGTACGAGCTGAAGGATGCGCCGGAGCGGGTAGAGGTCCACTTTGCCGGGACAACATGCGAGCCCTGCCCCTTGCGATCCCGTTGCCCAGTGAAGCTGGACCGGCGTGCGGGGGCCTACGTCCTCAAGGCGGACCTGGTGAAGGTGAACATCGAGCGGCGCCGGAGGGCCGAGGCCACCGAGGAGTGGCGCAAGCGGTATGACATAAGGGCTGGTATCGAGGGAACGAACTCCGAGCTGAAGCGCGCCCACGGGCTTGGGCGCTTGCGGGTGCGAGGGGGCCGTCGGGTGCGGCTTGCCGTCTACCTGAAGGCGTTGGCGTGCAACTTCAAACGGATGGTCCATGCACGCCTGGTGGAGATGGAGAACACGGCTCAGCGGGCGGTCGGGACGGTACCTGCGGTCGCGGCCGCATGAGGGCGCCGCTCCACAACTTCCACCGGGTGCCCTGAGCCACGGAAGGGGTACCGCAACGGGATCACGCTTGTCCTGAGCGCGGCAGATAGGGCGGTGAGGCCAGCAGCCGGCATCCCGTGGCCTCCTCCGCTCCAGACCACCTTCGCACGCCAGGGCTCATCTCAAACAGGCCTTGTTACGAGGGAATCAGGGCTTCTTTGCCCATGGTCTGGGCCAGGAGCCCGAGAATGCGGTCGAAAACCAACGAAACCCCGCCTGCCACTGCTGTGCCCCGGCTGGACGTGAGAGAAGCATAGTAGTCCGCAGCGGCGACGGGGTCCTCTCGGTGTACCGCCATGAACCCTTGGCCGGCCCTAGCTCCCCTCACGATTATTGTTGGAGAACCGGCTGTGGATCGAATGACCTCCGCTGCGGCCTCGGCAAACTCGAAATGACGGGTGTTTCCGTTAACCCGTGCGGCCAGCGGTATCACCAGGGCAGTCAACATGTTTTCATGGGTTGGGCCGGGAGGGATGAGGCGCATCGCGTCCAGAAGGCGCTTCAAATAAGCATCGCTGAGGTCGAATTCGCCCAGCTCGTACTCCAGTTGCACCCGAGTAGCCAGGCATCGGATATCCATGGACAATGCCGCCAGTCCTTGGTCGGAAAAGTGGCGAGCCGCCTCCCATTCACCTTCGTAGGCGGACACTACCACACTATTAAGAAAGGAGGCAGCCGACGAGTTGCGGTCCAGGAGCCTTTGAGCCAGGTCCCGCAAGCTCTCTAGGTGCGGCTTCGCTCCCAGGAGGTCGCAGGTTATCACTCGGTTGATGACGACTAAAGTTTGCACGTTTAGCTCGGCGGGGGCGTTTTCCACCCGTCTCGCCAATTCCACACCTCGTAAGTTCATCTCCAACGATTTTTGGTAGTTGCCGTGAAACAACTCCACTTGGCCGGCATTGCCCAAAGTGCGTAACTCCAGCTCCTTATCATTCTCCCGCTCTGCGATAGCCAGGGCTCGGGTGTAGGCATTCCGGGCAGCGTCGTAGTCGTTTTCCTCAAAGTAACCAGCTCTGGAATATTGAGACAAAAGGCGTCCTTCGTCATGTGAATCGGGTTGGACTAGCTCCAGGGCTCGGTGGACTAACTGGGCTGCTCCACCCAGCAGCCGACCGGTTACCAGCGGAAATGGGTATTCCGCGATTGCCACCGCATGGTCCACTTCTCCTGCTTCCGCGTAGTAGTCGAGGGCGCGGCGCAGGCAAGCCACCGCATCGGGAATCCTATGTCTTTCAACAGTGGGGAACTGGGCGCGGCCTAACCCGAACAACAAGACGGCGGCTTCTTCATCCGGCGCGGGCTGGGCGCCGGTCAATGCGATACCCCTTGACACCAGTCCTCGTTGGAAGTGAGCTAAAGCTTCTTCGTAGGCGTAGGCCGCCAGCGCCCGCTCTCCCGCCACAAGGGAGTAACGCACCAGTTTATCGGGGCCGGTGACCGGCTCCGCGAGGGCAAAGTGATAGGCCAGTTCGGAGGCGTGTGCTTCCAGGTCGTTGGCGTAAATGCCTTCAAGGACCTCCCCAATCCTGGCGTGCAACCGCACCCGCCGTGCCAACGAGACCTCTTCTCGCAAGGTTTCCTGGATCAGTGCGTGAGTAAATTGGTAGCGGTCCACCGCATGGGGCAGCTCTTCAATCACTCTCGCAGCCCGTGCCTCCTCCAGCACCTCCAGCAGACGGTCTTCATCCAAGTCACGGGTCAAGATCCCCAGCAGCTGCAAATCGAACTCTCGGCCAATCACGGACGCCGCCGTCAACACTTGGTTGCAGTACTCGGACAGCCGGTCCAACCGTCGGCCTATCACGTCGCGGACGCCTTCAGGGAGGGCTTGAGTCCATAGTTCGCTGGCCGGTACGTTGGCCTGGCCCAACAATCTTATAAGCTCGCCCAGGAACAACGGGTTGCCATCGGTACGGTCGTGGACGCTCTCCAACAAGTCGTTGCTAAGGGCGACCCCGGAGTGAGAGTGGACAAATTGCCCCACGTCGGCTTTGCCGAAACCGCCAAGTTGTACCCGCAGGAGCAGTTGCTCCCGGATCAAGGTGCCGAGGGTTAGAGAAAGGGGGTGACGCCGGGAAACCTCGACATCGCGGTAGGTGGCGATGACCACGAGCCTGCTGTCTGCCATTTGCCGGGCCAAGAACTCCAAAAGCAGCAGCGATGAACGGTCGGCGTTGTGCAAGTCCTCCAGGACGACCACCGTGGGTTTTGCCTGGGACAGATTCTTCCAGAAGGTGGTAATGGAGTCGAAGAGCCGAAACCGGGCTTGTTCCGGGTCTGCGGTCGGCGTAGGCTTCAGGGCGGGTAGTCTGGTCTGCACCTCAGGAACGATTTCAGCGATATCGGCGGCTCCCGTGCCCAGAAGGTCAGCGAGTTCTTGTGGGCTTTTCTCTTGGAGGCAGGTCCGCAGTGGCTGGACCCAGGGCCAGTATGGAGGCGCTCCCTCTTCTTCATAACACCAACCCCAATACACTTGGGCTCCCAGTTCGCCTGCGAGAGCGGCGAGTTCTTGGGCGGTACGCGTCTTACCGATGCCGGGCTCTCCGGCGAGCATGACCAGCCGGCCACTTCCCTTGATAGCATCTTCTAGGGCAGCTGTGAGTTCGCTCAGCTCCCGTTGGCGCCCGACGAAAATGGCTTCGGGTCGTGCTCTAGGCTGCATAATCCCTCACGTATGGGACGTTGACCGCATTTTACACCCGCGTGTCCAAACAGAAACTTGTAGAAACGAATAAAAAGGGCTAGCAGGAAAAACTAACGGACCGGTGACACCGAGTCGACAGCAGTCCGTTAAGGCGAGGGGTTGGCTGAATGGGCCGAACTGCTATCGAGTGCGAAACGTACCGGATGAGAGTGTTTGATTGCCACTTTCTTCGATGGCCAGGACCTCCCATTCGTAATCCGTCCCCGGCTCCAGGAATCCACTGGCGATTGTTATGTTCGTCACCGATCCGGGAAGATATATGTCCAAGCCGAGTTTCCCGATCATATGCGGGTGAGGTTCATGGTCTTTCTGGATGATGAGTTCGTAGGAAATGATGTTCACGTCAGATCCAGTGATGGATTTTGTGACCGGACTCCAGCTCACAACAAGATCATCATCGGCGGACACGACGTCCTCTTCTTCGGGGGACAGGAGGACGGGGCCGGACGGAATATCGTGGGTCAGCCAGGCGATGCCCTTGGTTTGACCTTTTCTTTCGCCAGCCTCAATGGCAGACCCTTCGATGACGTAATCCCCTTCCGGTAACATCGTCAACATTTCTGCGATGGACACGTCAGAGTTTTCCGGCTCGACGGTTTCGAAAAATAGCTCCGTCAGACCCAGATTGCCCAGATTTCCCCGTCCATTAATTTCGAGTACGGCGCCGTTAGGACCGGTGAAGACAAGCCGTTCCCAGCCTTCGCTGTCTACAAAACCCTGAAACCCTGTGTCCTCGTCGGTGGCGTTATGCTCGATAATCAGCTTCGCGGCTTTTAGAACCGTGCCGTCGCCGGTGGATGCGGCGCTCTGTCTGACTTCTACAAGCACCACCTTGCCCGACCCTCCTTTCACCCCTTGTTCCAACACGACCCCGATTCCTGGGATGTAGTATTTATGTTCTTCGACTCCCGGCTCCAAGGGCGTCCACTCCCGTGTCACCAGGAACCCGTTGAACGACCCATAGGGGACGGTGACAGATGCGGATTGGCTAATAACCTCCGCCATGTCTTCGGCTTCACCCGCGTAATACTCTTGGCGGTAGGATTGTCCGGTTTGAGGGTTGGCCTGCATGATTACGCCGGACTTGGCTCCGTCCACCCCGGCTTCCCAGGAGCCTGCGGTACTGACAGCGACGCCGTCTTCATACTCGGTTGAGGTCTCACCGAAGTACCAAACGTTTCCCTCAATATCCTGAGCGTACCAATCGAAGGTGTCCTCCACCAATTGATCACCGACCCAAACCCTGTCCCTCACTACGACAGTCGGCACTCCTAGAACCGTCTTGGTCTCGTCGGTAACGTCCACTTGGATTCGCTCGGTTTCTCCGTCGGACTCCCCTCGGAAAACGAAGGTTGTTCCAGGCGTCAAGGGGAAGAACGGATTGTTCACTTTGGCGACGAAATCACCAGGGACTATCTGCGGGTCGTATGCTGCGCCTGAATCCTCTTCAACCAGAGGCGACGTCGCCTGCGCCCGGTTGGGTGGTTCAGTTGCTCCTTGGTCTTGGCCACAACCGTTAATCAAAAGCATCCCAGCGATTGCGGCCAACCCCAAGGCGATGAGCTTCCATGATTTGATTGCCCGGCTGAGTCCGTTCGTCGGCCTCACTACGGCGCTACTATTAATCATTGCCGTCGGAATCGTCGCTGCCGGAGTCGGAGTCGGAGTCGGCCGAATCACCACTGTCCGAGTCCTCATCGCCAGAGTCGTCCGAGTCGTCCGAGTCGTCCGAGTCATCGCTGCCAGAGTCGGAGTCCCCGTCGTCGTCGGCCACTCCGCCCAAGATTTCGCCGTCGGCCGCGTCGACTTTCACGTCGAGGTTACCGATGTCGACATTGAACACCAGAGTGCCTTGATACATCTCTAAGTCGATCTCGCCCAACGCGCCGTCATAGGCGCCTTGGGCCGCGATGATTGCTTGATCCAGTGTAATCGACGCCTGGTCCAACAGTTCGGCGCCGTCGTCGATCTGGCCTGGCGCCCCGTCGGAGCCACCGCTACCGGACGCCAGCGCCACGCTGGTGCCCACCACTGCAACTATTCCGACTAGACCCAAGGTTGATTTGTTCGTAAAAACCCCTCGCCAGCCTGGGGCAAGGTGGGGATAATGTAATAAAAGGTCGTGGGCGCTGCGCCTGGCCGAGGGAGGGGAGGATGTTCCGAATACGAGACCCGCAAGAGAGCCTCTGGCAGTCCCAGTTCCTGGTGACGCCGAAGAAGGCTAAGCGCCTGGAGAGAAGTTGGGCCGAGGTTTTCCGAAACGAGGCGCTCCCCCTGATTGACGAGGAGCGCTTTGCTCCCATGTACTGCGTGGACAACGGCCGTCCCAACCGGGCGGTGCAGACCGTCCTCGGGGTCCACCTCCTCAAAGAGATGTTCAACCTCACCGACGATGAAGCTCTGGAACAACTAGAGTTCAACCTGCTCTGGCACCACGCCCTGCGGCTAGACATCGAGGAGACCCACCTGCCCCAGAAGACCCTCCACAACTTCCGAGTTCGCCTGATGCAGCACGACGGTGGCCGGCTGGCTTTCCAGGAGACCACGGACCGGATCATCCAGGCGCTGGGCATACGCACCGGAAAGCAACGGCTGGACTCCACCCACATCATGAGCAACATCGCCACACTCACCCGGCTGGGCCTGTTCTGTGAGACGATGCGGTTGTTCCTGCGGGCCTTGCGCTGGGAGCACCCAGAGCTTCGCCCTGGGGTTCCGGAGGGCCTCCTAGGGCGCTATTTGAAGGAAGAAGACGAGGCGACCCACTACGAGGACGCCCGCACGGGGGAGGGTCGGCGACGCCTTTCGGTCTGTGCCCGGGACCTCTACCGGCTGGTGGACCGGTTCCATGGCACGACTGCTGCCCAGCTGGAGGAGTACCGGCTGCTGGAGCGGCTGCTGCGGGAGCAGTGCCATGTGGGCAAACACCAGGACGGGCGCCCCAGGGACGATGACGACGATGCTGGGGAATGCAAGGTGCCCGTGGCCTTGAAGGACCCGAAGCAGCTGTCCGCCGACTCGCTGCAATCGCCCCACGACCCGGATGTGACCTACAGCGGCCACAAGGGGAAGGGGTACGAGGTGCAGGTGGCGGAGACCTGCCACGAGGAGAACGCCACCCAGCTCATCACCCACGTGGAGGTGACCCCCTCGAGTGGGAGCGACACCGACGTGAGCGTGCCGGTCGTTGACGGGCTCGCGGAGCGGAAGGTCCGACCGGACGAGCTCTTCGCCGACACGGCGTATGGGTCGGGCCGCAATGCCTTCGAAGCCTCGCGCCGGGGAACGGAACTGGTGAGCCCGGTGGCGGGGTCGGCGCCGGGGAACTCGCACGAAGGAGAGGGTGACGGATCACCGCCGCTCACCGCCGCGGACTTTCAGATCGACGTCACAGGGGAGCAGGCCACGGTGTGCCCCGCCGGCCACCCGTCCATCGAGGAGTACGAGCTGAAGGATGCGCCGGAGCGGGTAGAGGTCCACTTTGCCGGGACAACATGCGAGCCCTGCCCCTTGCGATCCCGTTGCCCAGTGAAGCTGGACCGGCGTGCGGGGGCCTACGTCCTCAAGGCGGACCTGGTGAAGGTGAACATCGAGCGGCGCCGGAGGGCCGAGGCCACCGAGGAGTGGCGCAAGCGGTATGACATAAGGGCTGGTATCGAGGGAACGAACTCCGAGCTGAAGCGCGCCCACGGGCTTGGGCGCTTGCGGGTGCGAGGGGGCCGTCGGGTGCGGCTTGCCGTCTACCTGAAGGCGTTGGCGTGCAACTTCAAACGGATGGTCCATGCACGCCTGGTGGAGATGGAGAACACGGCTCAGCGGGCGGTCGGGACGGTACCTGCGGTCGCGGCCGCATGAGGGCGCCGCTCCACAACTTCCACCGGGTGCCCTGAGCCACGGAAGGGGTACCGCAACGGGATCACGCTTGTCCTGAGCGCGGCAGATAGGGCGGTGAGGCCAGCAGCCGGCATCCCGTGGCCTCCTCCGCTCCAGACCACCTTCGCACGCCAGGGCTCATCTCAAACAGGCCTTGTTACGAGGGAATCAAGATTGATTTGTTCGTAAAAACCCCTCGCCAGCCTGGGGCAAGGTGGGGATAATGTAATAAAAGGTCGTGGGCGCTGCGCCTGGCCGAGGGAGGGGAGGATGTTCCGAATACGAGACCCGCAAGAGAGCCTCTGGCAGTCCCAGTTCCTGGTGACGCCGAAGAAGGCTAAGCGCCTGGAGAGAAGTTGGGCCGAGGTTTTCCGAAACGAGGCGCTCCCCCTGATTGACGAGGAGCGCTTTGCTCCCATGTACTGCGTGGACAACGGCCGTCCCAACCGGGCGGTGCAGACCGTCCTCGGGGTCCACCTCCTCAAAGAGATGTTCAACCTCACCGACGATGAAGCTCTGGAACAACTAGAGTTCAACCTGCTCTGGCACCACGCCCTGCGGCTAGACATCGAGGAGACCCACCTGCCCCAGAAGACCCTCCACAACTTCCGAGTTCGCCTGATGCAGCACGACGGTGGCCGGCTGGCTTTCCAGGAGACCACGGACCGGATCATCCAGGCGCTGGGCATACGCACCGGAAAGCAACGGCTGGACTCCACCCACATCATGAGCAACATCGCCACACTCACCCGGCTGGGCCTGTTCTGTGAGACGATGCGGTTGTTCCTGCGGGCCTTGCGCTGGGAGCACCCAGAGCTTCGCCCTGGGGTTCCGGAGGGCCTCCTAGGGCGCTATTTGAAGGAAGAAGACGAGGCGACCCACTACGAGGACGCCCGCACGGGGGAGGGTCGGCGACGCCTTTCGGTCTGTGCCCGGGACCTCTACCGGCTGGTGGACCGGTTCCATGGCACGACTGCTGCCCAGCTGGAGGAGTACCGGCTGCTGGAGCGGCTGCTGCGGGAGCAGTGCCATGTGGGCAAACACCAGGACGGGCGCCCCAGGGACGATGACGACGATGCTGGGGAATGCAAGGTGCCCGTGGCCTTGAAGGACCCGAAGCAGCTGTCCGCCGACTCGCTGCAATCGCCCCACGACCCGGATGTGACCTACAGCGGCCACAAGGGGAAGGGGTATGAGGTGCAGGTGGCGGAGACCTGCCACGAGGAGAACGCCACCCAGCTCATCACCCACGTGGAGGTGACCCCCTCGAGTGGGAGCGACACCGACGTGAGCGTGCCGGTCGTTGACGGGCTCGCGGAGCGGAAGGTCCGACCGGACGAGCTCTTCGCCGACACGGCGTATGGGTCGGGCCGCAATGCCTTCGAAGCCTCGCGCCGGGGAACGGAACTGGTGAGCCCGGTGGCGGGGTCGGCGCCGGGGAACTCGCACGAAGGAGAGGGTGACGGACCACCGCCGCTCACCGCCGCGGACTTTCAGATCGACGTCACAGGGGAGCAGGCCACGGTGTGCCCCGCCGGCCACCCGTCCATCGAGGAGTACGAGCTGAAGGATGCGCCGGAGCGGGTAGAGGTCCACTTTGCCGGGACAACATGCGAGCCCTGCCCCTTGCGATCCCGTTGCCCAGTGAAGCTGGACCGGCGTGCGGGGGCCTACGTCCTCAAGGCGGACCTGGTGAAGGTGAACATCGAGCGGCGCCGGAGGGCCGAGGCCACCGAGGAGTGGCGCAAGCGGTATGACATAAGGGCTGGTATCGAGGGAACGAACTCCGAGCTGAAGCGCGCCCACGGGCTTGGGCGCTTGCGGGTGCGAGGGGGCCGTCGGGTGCGGCTTGCCGTCTACCTGAAGGCGTTGGCGTGCAACTTCAAACGGATGGTCCATGCACGCCTGGTGGAGATGGAGAACACGGCTCAGCGGGCGGTCGGGACGGTACCTGCGGTCGCGGCCGCATGAGGGCGCCGCTCCACAACTTCCACCGGGTGCCCTGAGCCACGGAAGGGGTACCGCAACGGGATCACGCTTGTCCTGAGCGCGGCAGATAGGGCGGTGAGGCCAGCAGCCGGCATCCCGTGGCCTCCTCCGCTCCAGACCACCTTCGCACGCCAGGGCTCATCTCAAACAGGCCTTGTTACGAGGGAATCAAGATTGCGTATACCCGTTTTTTGAACGTCATGGCGTCCTCCTCATTTCAGACCGGCGTAAATCTACCCGGCCTTTGCCAGGAAATGAGTGTGGACTACGCGCATGAATCTACCATGAATCTACGATGAAGCCGAGGTTAAAATTTGGTTAATGTACGGTTGGCAGCAGCACGGTGAACGCAGACCCATGTCCCACGGTGCTTTCGATGGAGATATCGCCTCCGTGGGCCCGCGCGATCCAGCGAGAGATCGCCAGTCCGAGCCCAGCACCGCCCTCGCTTCGGCTGCGGGCGGCATCAACCCGATAAAACCGGTCGAAAAGGCGATGAACATGTTCTGGCGGTACGCCGATACCGGTGTCCAAGACTGTCATTGCCACTCGGTTCTCGTCTAATCCCCAACTCACGCTTACTTGCCCGCCAGATGGGGTGTACTTGATGGCGTTGTCGACTAGGTTGAGCATCAGTTGCAGCAACAAGTCTTCGTCCGCCTGAATACTGACCGGAGGGCCGCCGCCCAGGCGAAGGTCCACACCCTTGGCGATGGCGGAAGGCTGTACCTGCTCAACGACCCCAGTGACAATGTCGCCGATGTAGACTGCTTCTAGGGCCAGTGGTATCTGCCCGGCGTCGGCTCGGGTTAGAGTCAGCAGGCTCCCGGTCAGGCGAATCAGGCGGTCCACCTCCTCGTTGACTTCCACCAAAACCTGGCGGTAAGCCTCAGGCTCTCGCTCCCTCTCCAGGGACACATCGATCCGGCCTTTGATAATAGTTAGTGGAGTTCGCAGTTCGTGAGAGGCGTCGGCCGTGAACTGACGTTGGCGGCGGAACGCCTCATCCAAGCGGCCTATCATTTGATCGAAGGTACGGGCCAGGTGGCCTATTTCGTCGTCGGGCAGTGACAGGTCCAATCGCTGGCGCAGGTCCTCGGCGGATAGACGACGTGCCAGGTCCGTGATCTCACCGACGGGGGCCAGAGCCCGGCCGGCCAGGAACGAGCCGCCAACCCCGGCCAAGACAAGGGTAACGGGGTATGCGATTCCCATGATCAGGAGTAGAGTCGCCAGGGTTTCGGTTGCGTCGTCGTCGGACTGTCCCACTTCCGAAACCCCGATGATTCTACTCTCTTGAATTATGGGGAATGTCCAAACCAGTATCGAGTCTTCTTCAGGTCCGGCACGGATCCGGTAGGATGCTCTGCCGCCGGCCAGGGTGTCGGCTATCACGGCTCTGTTGATCGGGACGGACCCGATGCCCCCAGTAGTTCCCTTGGTGGTGCCCGCGGTGGTGTCAGACGTGACTTCGCCGGAGCTGTCGAACACGCGGTTGAAGTGTTCTATTTCTTCCTCGAGAGAATTTCCTGGCTGCTCCGCTAGATACGGCCGGCCGTCGATTATCTGGATTGTCTCCGCTAATGCCGCAGCGCGGTTCTCAATTGATTCTTCTAGGTTCTGATAAAGGCTGTGGCGCATCAGCAAATAAACGCCAGCCCCGAAAGCAGCCAGAATTACGGCCAGCAGCAGAACGTACCAGGCCGTGAGCCGCACCCGAATCGGTGCTCGTGACAGCACCTTCATGCTCACTAGGGGGCGGATATCCGGTAACCCGCACCCCGAACAGTCTGGATCAGTTTTTGGGGGAAGGGATCATCCAGTTTGCGCCGGAGGTTCCGAACATGTACGTCGATTACGTTGATGGCGTTATCGAAGTCGTAGTTCCAAACGTGCTCGGCGATCATCGTTCTGGTTAGCACTTGGCTTGGGTTGCGCATCAGGTATTCCAACAGGCGGCACTCTTTGATGGTTAACCCGATGGTCTGACCCTGCCGCGTGACCTCAAGGGTCGTCGTGTTCAAACACAAATCGCCGATCGCCAGTTCGCTCCCCACCACCCGCGGGTCACGGCGCAGCAATGCCCGAAGCCGGGCCACAAGCTCGGCGAAAGCGAACGGCTTCACCAGATAGTCGTCTGCGCCGCTGTCCAGGCCCTTTACCCGGTCTTCAACCGAATCCTTTGCAGTCAGCATCAGTACCGGCGTCCGGACCCCCCGTTGCCGCAGCTTCAAACAGACCTCGATACCGTCCAGAACCGGGAGCATGATGTCCAAAATAATCAGGTCGAACTGGGCAACATGGGTCCAGTCGAGGGCTTCTTCGCCCGTCGACGCTATGTCGACCGCGTATCCCCGTTCCCTGAGCCCTTGGGCGACGAACTCGGCAATCCGGTTTTCGTCCTCGGCTAATAACACCCGCAAGGTTTCTACACCTGCAAGATCAATCTACAGATACCATAGTGCAGGAAAATTAAGGATACATTAAGCCGCACTGCAAGCCGCACTGCGACAAAGCCGACACGGGCAGTTTCTCACTCCTGTCCGGCCGAATCGACCTCCGAAGACGCGGCCGCGCCGCTGCCGCCCTGCCGCTGCCGCATTACCCCGGCTAACAGCTCGCCGAAGTGGGTCGAAGAAGTAGCCAGAGCCGTGAAGTCGGCTCCGTCTATAGTCAGGAGGTCAACCGGACTTAGGGCCCGCACGGAAGCCGTGTGTCTGACTCCCTGCAGTAGCGCGATCTCGCCGAAATACTCACCTGGGCCCAAGGTAGCCACGATCTGTTCCTCTTCGCCGAGTTGCCGGCACACTTGAACCTCTCCAGAGATGATGATGTAGAACCGCTGGGCCAGTTCCCCCTGGTTAAAGATTGTCTGACCCGATTCATAGTGGGCCCTGGAGGCCCGCTCGCTTCGCGAAAGATCCTGATAGATGATATCGCGGCGGAACAGCAACTCCTGGTTCCAGTCCTTCAGCAACCGCACCTTGCGGTCGAGGCTCGGGGTTTGTAGGAGATAGTAGGTACGGTAGAGCCACCAAGCCAAGAACCCCCGCAGTTTCAAGCCCAAGAATTCGGCGACTCCGGAATACCGTCCCATGGGGACGAACGTGCCCAGGCTCCTATAGCGAAACGGCTGGGGTGCTTTGCCTCTGATGGTCGCCAAGATGTTGCGCGCCAGCCACCGCGCTTCTCTGACAGCAAACTGGGCGGTGGGAGGACAGGTGCCGCCGCTGTTCAGGTCGGGTATGGCCGCACAGTCCCCAATCGCCCACACCCCTTCCAACTCGGGTATCGACAGGGTTTCGTCCACCACCAGCCGTCCCCGGGGGTCCCGGGAGCACGGCAGTTTGTCCAGCAACCGGTTGGGGGCCGAACCGATGGTTGCCACCAGGGTCCGGGTGGGAATACTGGCTCCGTCTCCGAGGATCGCGAATTCGGCGGTGGCCCCGGCGACCCGAGTGTTTAGCCGGACCTCGATGCCGCGACGCTCTAACAATCTATGGCCGAAGGTGGCCAGTCCCTCGGGTAGCTCGGGCAGGATGCGGCTGGCGCCCTGCAGCAGGATGACGTTGGCCTCATCCGGCTCTATGTGCCGGTAGCTCTTGGCGGCCTCACGAATAAAATCGTTGATCTCGGCGGCAACCTCGACCCCCGTGTAGCCGCCTCCCGCAACAACGAAGGTGAGTTGCCGCTGCTTTTTTTCGGGGTCGTCCTCGACTTCCGCTCTTTCTAAGAGGCTGATCAAGTGGTTTCGCAGGCCAACGGCATCGCCAAGAGTCTTGAAGGGATAGGAGTGCTCCGACATCCCAGGGATCCGGGATAGGTCAGTGCTGCTGCCAACAGAGATCACCAAGTGATCGTATGGGATGGAACGGTAGTAGGTCTGGTCCGGGTAGTGAATGATCACGTTCCGGTTCTCGAAGTCGATGGCTTCGATCTCCGCCAAATGGAAGTCACAATAGCGGCACAAGCGGCGAATGGGGTTGACGATGTGGGGCGGTTCGATGCTTCCGGACACCGCCTCGGCCAACATCGGATAGAGCAGAAAAAAGTTGTGCCGGCTGATCAACGAAAGATCTATTTGTCCGCGCTTCGCTGCTTTTTGCAGCTTCAGTGCGGTGTAAATTCCACCGTAGCCGCCACCAAGAATCACCACTCGCGGCCGCGTTCGACCGGCCCGTGCCGTCGTGGTCTCGGGGGCGGAGTCAGATTGAGTCGACACAACTTCTCCAGGAACAGCCGGCGTGATGCAGTATGCCGGAACACTCAGGATTATTGACCGGGGGACCTTGGATTATCATACCCGCAACCGAGCGATGCCGCTTAGACGCCCCGCTGAACGCTGCGGACCACCGTGAAGAGCCGGGCAAATGCCACCAGGCTATAATAAGCTCAGCTTCAAGGACGAGGATGAAAGACTGTGGAATTTCGTAAATTAGGGAATATAGATGTCTCGGTCATTGGACTGGGAACCGCTAGTACCTTCGATGTGACCGGCGAAGCAGATATCGCTGTACGGCAGCAAATCATCGACAACTGCCTGGCTAATCAAATTAATTTGATCGACACCGCTCCGCTCTACGGTCAGGCCGAGGAGGTCGTCGGTGTTATAACCGACGGCCGGCAGGACAAATTTTACTTCGCAACCAAGGTGCTACGCGAAGGCAAGGAGGCCGGCGAAGAACGGATCGCCGAGTCATTCAAACTTCTCAAGACCGATTACATTGACCTGTTACAGGTTCATAACATGCTGGATTGGCGTACTCAACTGGCAACTTTGGAACGATTGAAGGAAGAGGGGAAAATCGGAATGGTGGGAGTGACCGCATCGCCACACCTCGTACACGAGTTGTACCCCATATTTGCGGGACTGATGAAAGACGGGCGAGTAGACACGATACAAATTCCTTACAACGTGGTGGACCGAGACTGCGAGAAGGAATTATTGCCGCTAGCCGAGGACCTTGGAATCGGCGTTCTAGTAATGGAGCCATTAAAGAAGGGCGACTACGTTAAGCAACTCAAAAGAGCACCGGACTTGGGACCGGTTGCCGAATTTGGAATTCAAACCTGGGGCCAAGCCTTACTGGCTTGGGTTATTAGCGACCCCACGGTCAGTTCAGCCATCCCGGCCACCACCCGGCCCGAACGGATAGCAGAAAACGCTCTTCCGGGTTCTTTGGGCAGGATGCCTTCTGAGTTGCGGGACTACGTGAGAGAAGAAACCTTTCGCTGCTTCTAACAGCGCCGGTCTAGCCTTCACAACGGCCCAATAGGATCCACTTCATCAGCCAACTGAGTCAGTCAGTTGGGTTCAGTGATATACGTATGGGTAATGATTTCCCAGCTATGGCCGTTGGCATCGTGGAAGTAAAAACCTCTCCCTTGATGCAGGTGGTTGATTTCACCGTCGTCCTGGGAACCCGGTCCACTTCCGTAGGAGACACCTTCGTCCTTCACTCGCTTTAAGATCGCGTCAAACTCTGCATCGGATGCGAGAAGAGCGTAGTGATGGCCCCCAAAATTTTCCTGGTTATCGAAGTCCAAAGTCAAAGTGTCATTGATCTTGAGGGGTGCGAAGTGGCCCCATGGCCCCTGGTACTCAAGCCCCAAGATTCGCGCGATAAATCTGACCGATTCCTCTTTGTCGTTGGCGGGCACGATAGTGTGATCTAGGCTGAGAGCCATAACATCCTCCATAGCTATTCTTTATTTAGGTCCAAAACGTATTTCATCAACAGGTTGATACCGGCCAGGCGTCCTGCTGCTGGGGCAGTTCGGGTGTGCCATCGTGGGGCGTAACCACACTCGTTCAGCTTGATGGACTCGAAGCATATTCAGCCTCACCAACCGGGAAGCATTCCAGGCCCCCTGCGGTTATTTCCTGACGATCGGGAGTCCAAGGGACTGAACAATTGGCCACCCAATTGCGTTCGGCCCGAAGTCCGGGCTGCGTTGGCGCACCGCGGGCCAGCGCCTTAGGGAGTGCCGGTGAAAGCACCATGACCAGTATCACAGGTATAACCAGAAGCAAGAAGGCATCGCCGAAGCTCGAGCCTACTCCTGAGTGTAACGGGTTCAATACACTCGCAGCGTCTCCCTCTCGTGAAGTTACCACAGCCATCACCATGGCCGCTCCTAAACTGCCCCCTAGAAAGAAAAGCATCGAATTGATACTCAGGGCTGAAGCTAGGACCTGGCTACGGACGATCCGGGAAACCGTCGCTGCCAGAGGGGTGTTTACCAATCCGAACCCGGCTCCGAGTATCCCCGCGAAGGCAGCAATCAACCAGACCGACGACCCCGCGTATGTTGACAGCCCGAGTACCGCCAAGAGCATCAGAGGAGCCCCTACCCAAGTTGGCAGTCTCGCCCCGTTTCGGTCGGTGAGCCGGCCTGCCAAAACCCCGAACACCGAGGCCGCTATTGCGCCGGGAAGCATGACCAGTCCCACCTCCAAAGGCGACAGTTTGTGAAACGAAGCAAGGAGTATCGGCAAACCAATGAGAATTGCAACGTTGGCGGCCATGACCGAAAAACTCATCCATACGAGTCCGAGGAATCGCGAATTTTGGAGAAATTCCCTCGGGATGAAGGGTGAACGCGCGGTTAACTGACGAGCCGAAAGGGCGATTAATCCGACAAACGCCATGGCCGCCCCTGTTAAGACTAACGATGACAACCAGCCCGATCGCGCACCCTCTGTCGGAATCAGAACCACTCCGCCGACCAAGAGCCCGAGAGCAACCCCTCCAACTACATCGAGATTACCCAAGCTCCGCTCTTCATCATTGGGTAATATCCTTAACCCAATTGGAATAGTGACCGCAGCCGCCGCAGCGACGACAAAAATAGATTGCCATCCAAACGCCTCAGACAATGCTCCTCCCGCAAGTGGCCCGATGGCGCCGGAAAGCCCGATCGTTGCTGCTATTACACCAAGAACGGTACCGCGGGACTCAGGACCATAGGCCCGGCTGGCAAGTGTCATGCCCAAGCCGGGAACTGCCGCACCTCCGATCGCTTGGATAATTCTTGCGATCAAAAGAAAAGAAAAATCCGGCGCCAGCGCGGATAGGACGGAACCAATTGAAAATACACCAACGCCGATTAGGAATAAGGGTCGAGCACCGTAGCGGTCTGCCAAACGGCCGTAGAACGGGATGGCTATCCCATAGATTAGTAAGAACCCGGTCATCAGCCAACTGAGCTGACCCGTATCGACTGATAGGTCGTCGGCAATGGCAGGCAGGACTACTCCTATCGCCGAGGCCTCGAGTACCGCAAAGAACAAGGCAGCGCAAACTACCAGCAGAACGCCCTTGGCGGCAGGTCCGGCAGTCTGGTTATCGGTTGCGTTTAAACCCGAGGCTTGGCTCGCCATCGCTTCCTTTCGTTAACTGAGGGTTAACCGTTCAGGACGTTCCAGTCCTGTGCCTGTGCCCATTCCTGGAAGGTATGCCAGCCCGTCTCCGGGTACTCTCTGCGAAGTGTGTCGATGTCGGCGCTGTACCCGACTGTATCGAACCACTCGTACATCTTGCCCACATCCTCGTTCATTTCATAAGCTTCCGCCAAGGGGACGTGGACGTATTCGATTCGGTGTCCAGATGCTGAGGATACGATCTCGGCCGCCTGCTTCCCTGTGAGTTCATCCGACGCGATGTCGATGCGTTTGCCCAGAAAGCGGTCTGGGTTCTCCAGTGCGAGGACAGCAAATGACGAGATGTCCTGGACTGAGATCTGTTGCAGAGGCCGTTCGGGCGGCACCGGTATGGCGAGTTTGCCATCAATCAAACCTGGCAGAGTCCACGGACTCAGCAGATTTTCGGAGAAGCCTGCCTTGGTGTCCAAGTCAATCAGTTAGTTAGCTAAGTACATCCACCAAAAAATAATCCGCCCCTACTCTTGTCCGCTCAAGCTCCGGTAAACCTGAAGGAGTAGCCGACGGAGCAACACCCTCTCTTCGACGGTCAGCCCACTGAACGATTCCTGCTCTAACTGACCCCACTTCTCGAGAACTCGCTCTTCAACGTCGCGGCCCTTTTCTGTCGTATAGACACGTGAAACCCGCTGGTCCTCAACATCCGGCCTGCGCTCCACAAAACCCTCTCGTTCCAATCGTTGGAGCATGTTTGTCACCGTCGCGGGCTGTATCATCACGTAGTTTGCCAGTTCAGTCTGGGTTATTCCTTCATTTTCCCATAGGCCGCACAGAAGCATCTCCTGACCTGTATGTAGCCCGATCTCGCTCAGTAGCTCCTCGGCACGCTGGCGATGATGCTTGCAAGCATGGGCCAGCATGTAGCCAACGGAATCCTTTAGTGGCGATCTGTGCGACAGTTCCTTCAATGTTGATTAGCTACCTAAAGATTAGTTAACTAAATAAATACCACACCCTATCCATGTCGTCAAGTCTTTTACTACGTTCCCAGAAAAATCGAGGCCGGAGCGGGTCAGGGTGAGACGCAGACGAGGAATATTTTCCTAATTAAAGGTTATGGTCAACAAGCTTGATTCCCTCGTAACAAGGCCTGTTTGAGATGAGCCCTGGCGTGCGAAGGTGGTCTGGAGCGGAGGAGGCCACGGGATGCCGGCTGCTGGCCTCACCGCCCTATCTGCCGCGCTCAGGACAAGCGTGATCCCGTTGCGGTACCCCTTCCGTGGCTCAGGGCACCCGGTGGAAGTTGTGGAGCGGCGCCCTCATGCGGCCGCGACCGCAGGTACCGTCCCGACCGCCCGCTGAGCCGTGTTCTCCATCTCCACCAGGCGTGCATGGACCATCCGTTTGAAGTTGCACGCCAACGCCTTCAGGTAGACGGCAAGCCGCACCCGACGGCCCCCTCGCACCCGCAAGCGCCCAAGCCCGTGGGCGCGCTTCAGCTCGGAGTTCGTTCCCTCGATACCAGCCCTTATGTCATACCGCTTGCGCCACTCCTCGGTGGCCTCGGCCCTCCGGCGCCGCTCGATGTTCACCTTCACCAGGTCCGCCTTGAGGACGTAGGCCCCCGCACGCCGGTCCAGCTTCACTGGGCAACGGGATCGCAAGGGGCAGGGCTCGCATGTTGTCCCGGCAAAGTGGACCTCTACCCGCTCCGGCGCATCCTTCAGCTCGTACTCCTCGATGGACGGGTGGCCGGCGGGGCACACCGTGGCCTGCTCCCCTGTGACGTCGATCTGAAAGTCCGCGGCGGTGAGCGGCGGTGATCCGTCACCCTCTCCTTCGTGCGAGTTCCCCGGCGCCGACCCCGCCACCGGGCTCACCAGTTCCGTTCCCCGGCGCGAGGCTTCGAAGGCATTGCGGCCCGACCCATACGCCGTGTCGGCGAAGAGCTCGTCCGGTCGGACCTTCCGCTCCGCGAGCCCGTCAACGACCGGCACGCTCACGTCGGTGTCGCTCCCACTCGAGGGGGTCACCTCCACGTGGGTGATGAGCTGGGTGGCGTTCTCCTCGTGGCAGGTCTCCGCCACCTGCACCTCGTACCCCTTCCCCTTGTGGCCGCTGTAGGTCACATCCGGGTCGTGGGGCGATTGCAGCGAGTCGGCGGACACCTGCTTCGGGTCCTTCAAGGCCACGGGCACCTTGCATTCCCCAGCATCGTCGTCATCGTCCCTGGGGCGCCCGTCCTGGTGTTTGCCCACATGGCACTGCTCCCGCAGCAGCCGCTCCAGCAGCCGGTACTCCTCCAGCTGGGCAGCAGTCGTGCCATGGAACCGGTCCACCAGCCGGTAGAGGTCCCGGGCACAGACCGAAAGGCGTCGCCGACCCTCCCCCGTGCGGGCGTCCTCGTAGTGGGTCGCCTCGTCTTCTTCCTTCAAATAGCGCCCTAGGAGGCCCTCCGGAACCCCAGGGCGAAGCTCTGGGTGCTCCCAGCGCAAGGCCCGCAGGAACAACCGCATCGTCTCACAGAACAGGCCCAGCCGGGTGAGTGTGGCGATGTTGCTCATGATGTGGGTGGAGTCCAGCCGTTGCTTTCCGGTGCGTATGCCCAGCGCCTGGATGATCCGGTCCGTGGTCTCCTGGAAAGCCAGCCGGCCACCGTCGTGCTGCATCAGGCGAACTCGGAAGTTGTGGAGGGTCTTCTGGGGCAGGTGGGTCTCCTCGATGTCTAGCCGCAGGGCGTGGTGCCAGAGCAGGTTGAACTCTAGTTGTTCCAGAGCTTCATCGTCGGTGAGGTTGAACATCTCTTTGAGGAGGTGGACCCCGAGGACGGTCTGCACCGCCCGGTTGGGACGGCCGTTGTCCACGCAGTACATGGGAGCAAAGCGCTCCTCGTCAATCAGGGGGAGCGCCTCGTTTCGGAAAACCTCGGCCCAACTTCTCTCCAGGCGCTTAGCCTTCTTCGGCGTCACCAGGAACTGGGACTGCCAGAGGCTCTCTTGCGGGTCTCGTATTCGGAACATCCTCCCCTCCCTCGGCCAGGCGCAGCGCCCACGACCTTTTATTACATTATCCCCACCTTGCCCCAGGCTGGCGAGGGGTTTTTACGAACAAATCAATCTTGGCTTCGGTCTTTTACTGATCCTGGTGATGGTAGTGGGTTCTCTCTACACCTTTGTATCCCATCCGATAGGTGACCCTGAGGCCAAAGTCCTGATCGCATTCTTCTACTTCACCGTTCCGTATCTCCTGTCGGTACCCGTGAAGATAGCGATGCTTTGGCCTATTGTGACGTCACCGTATAACGACAACGACTTGCGAAATTCCTTTTTGTCGTCAGAATTCTCTTCCATCATTTATTGGACGATCTATCTTCTCTTTCCAATCTGGTTGTTTAAAAATGAACTGTCTGATGTCGTCGGCAAATTGCCTCCATTATGGCTGCTTCTGTCAATTCCGCTGCTGGTATTCATTATAGGGGTGATATTCCCTGTATTCCTGGGCATATATCGCTATCGGCATCGAGCTCGCCAGTTACTCCTCTGGCAACGAAATTGGCTTTTAGATGTCTTGGAAACGGTTCAAACTCCATTCTCCGATCAAGGGCGTTCGGAGCGCCTCAATGGAAAAGCACCGAGAGCTCCAAACGGAACTTGAAAGGTGGGCTGCGGAAAGCAAGTTGTTCCAATTCTATATGGAGACAACGGAAGGGCCGGGCCCCACCGCTACCGAGTTTATTGCCAGGGTCACAGGAATTGGATGACAGCGAGCCGAATCCGCCTCAAGCCGGAGAATACATTGAAGGTGAATTGCCGCTGGCCGCCGCTCCCGGAACTTCACCAGCATCGCCAGACTTACAAGATGGGATCAGGAGTTCCCTCAGGGAAGTCAGAAATTGGTTGAAACCCCGTAAACCGATTGAAAATCCGGTCTTCGGCGGAAATGGGTTTGAGTCTTCTGTGCTCTCGATGGTCACCGAGCACAGGGGAAGTCTCGTTCAGTGAGATATCAGGTTTGGACATATCTATTCGTTGTTGGAAATCTGGGAAATGGACCCTGCCGGCGGCAACGCAAGACGTTAGCCCCGTGATCAACGTCCGGTTAGACCGGATCAGGGGGTCCTTAGCGGACCTGGAAAGTAAGAACGGAGCAATCGTACCGTCGCTCATCAACCTCGGTGTGGGCGTCGCTTCTGGAGTCATCGTCCTGTTATTTTGAGCGATTGGACCCCGAACATAACAAGGTTTGTCGATAAATTCTCTTAGGCTGCGGCCCCTTCCATTCGGGCTACCGATTAATGGCCTACAAGCCGTATTCCTCAGCCGCATCCTTGAGCCAACGAGCGAGATAGTCGGCGAAGCTGCGACGCACGATGATGTCGTAGGAAGGCGACTCATCGAGCTGCCGGATCGTAACAGTGGCTTTGGCTAGGTTAGTTTGGGCACACTGGCCGGGGCCGAACGCTCTCGGGTGAAGGTCCAAGGTGCAACCCTTCCATAGTACGTCCCGCGCCCGAGGCCCTCGCATATTGATAACCGTCTGAGCGCCTGAGATGTCGGTGACGGCGGCGAAGAGATTGCCAAGGGCGCTCCGAAGGGCCGAAACATATTGGAGTTGCCGGTCCGGAGGCGTCAAAACGAGCCATTCGTCGGGCCCGAGCCAAAGCGCGGTTACTTCGGGACCCTCGGCAACTGTGTTTGGGTCCAGTGGCGGGACTACCTTTAGTGCGTTTTCGACGGCCTCGAGAAAGGCGCGGCCGGAGGGACCGGAGGGCTGGCCGCGCAGATTAAATCTGGCCCATGAAAGCCCGTTCAGACAGTTGGACCTCGGCCTCCGTCGGAGACTCGCTTTTGAGTTCCGCAGCCAGGAACTGCGCCAGTGGAGAAGCTCGATGAATGTTGTCAGACATTCTGCTGGACTCCATCAGGATCATAGAAAACCGGATTGGTGACGGTTGCCCTGGATCCTGCGCCCCCCTTCCAGCGGCACATAAACCTTCTCACCCAAACGGGCGCGGCCGCATTTGACAAGGGCTAGAGCAAAGTGGTGTACGAGCTTGGCGCTGAAGTAGCTGGATGTAACGTGGCCGATCATATCCGTCGTGGCCTTGTGGTCTTCGACGATCTGGCCCCCCGCTGGGTAGCATCTCGTTTGAGTCGTCGGTCAGAAGGCCGACAAGCTGTTTGCGGTCCTCTCGTAGTGTGTCCTGGCGCGACAGCGAACGTTTGCCGATGAAGTCCTTACGCGTGGACACCAGCCAGTCCAGGCCCAGGTCTATGGGAGTGACAGTTCCGTCGGTGTCTTGGCCGATGATGATAAAGCCCTTTTCGGCCCGCAGCACATGCATGGCCTCCGTACCGTAGGGAGTGATGCCGAAGTCCCGGCCCGCATCTATGATGGCCTCCCATACGTGGCGTCCGTAATCGGCGGACACATTGACCTCATAGGTCAACTCGCCCGCTGAAACTGATGCGGAACACCCTGGCTGGGACGCCCGCCACGCTCCCCTCCCGGAATGACAGGAAGGGGAAGCCTTCTTGGGAAAAGTCGATATCGTCACATATCTTGGAGATAACCTCACGGCTTTTGGGGCCAACGATAGACATCGTGGCCCAATGGTCGGTGACAGAGGTCAAGAAGACGTTAAGTTCGGGCCACTCCGTCTGGAGCCATCGCTCCAGCCAGCCCATCACATTGGCCGCTCCCCCGGTGGTTGTGAACATGTGAAAGTGGTTCTCGCCCAGCCTGGCCGTTACGCCATCGTCCAGCACCATGCCGTCCTCGCCGAGCATCATGCCGTAACGGCAGCGGCCGATTTCCAGCCCACGCCAATTGTTGGTGTACATCCTGGTCAGGAATTCAACGGCATCGGAGCCCTGGATATCTATTTTCCCCAGCGTGGACTGGTCCAGAAGTGCTACGTTGTTTCGGGCTGCCAGACACTCCCGGTTTACTGCGCTACGCATGTCTTCATCGGCCTGGGGGTAGTACCAGGCGCGCTTCCACTGACCTACGTTTTCGAATTCAGCACCGTGCTCCACGTGCCAGTCGTGCATCGCCGTTTTTCGAACGGGATCCGACAGACCGCCAACATTGCGACCGGCGATGGCGCCGAAACCAACAGGAGTGTAAGCAGGTCGAAAAGTGATGCTGCCGACAGTCCCAATGTCCGTACCCAAGTGCTTGGCTAGAATCCCCATGCCGTTGACGTTGCCCAACTTGCCTTGGTCGGTCCCGAACCCCAAGGTCGTGTAGCGGCTGAACAGGGGGACTGAATCATACCCTTCCATGGCTGCTCGGACGATGTCGCCGGCGGTCACGTCCTCCTGAAGGTCTACGAACTGCTTGTGTTCCCGGGTCATGGGATGTCTGGAGGGTACTACCCACATGGTGCCGATGGGCTCTTCGCCATCCACAGCCGTAGTAGGAACCGTCGCTGATGTGCGCCCGTTTACCCGTCCCGCGGCTCTGGCCGCGTCAGCCCCGGCCTCGAACCCTTCGTTGAGACAGTCCGCCAAAGCAAAACTTCCGTTGCAGGAGCCTGCTGACCGCTCTGCCTGAGCCGCATCGCCGGGCACAAAACAGGCCTTGGCGGCGTCGAATCGAGTCTTTCCACCGGACTGCCCGTGCAGGTGGACGGTGGGATTCCAGCCGCCGGAGCTGGCAACTAGGTCGCAAGATATCTTCCGGACCGGCCCTTCGACCCCGTCCCCAGGAGCATCGATTTTCATTATCTCGACGCCTTCCACCCGCTTTTTGCCGTTGACGTCGACGATTGAGTGCCCCCCAATGACCTCTATGCCCATCTCTTTGACCTTGGTGGGCAGAGGACCTTGTGGGTCGGCCCGCACATCCACCACGGCCGCCACCGCTACTCCGGCGCCTGCCAAGTCCAAGGCCGTTTGATATGCGCTGTCATTGTTGGTGAATATCAGTGTCCGGCGCCCTGGGGCCACTGCGTAGCGGTTCACGTAGGTAGATACCGCCGAGGCCAACATGATTCCAGGCCTGTCGTTATTGGGGAACACCAAAGGGCGCTCGATCGCACCGGCGGCGATGATCACCCGCCCGGCCCGTACCCGCCAGATGCGCTCCCGGAGCCCTTTGCCAGCAGCAGCCGGTTGGCCGGTAGTCATTTGGAGGATAGTCAGAAAGTTGTGATCGTAGTAGCCGGTTACCGTGCTGCAGACGAGCAGGCGCACCTCTTCCATGGCGGCTAGTTCCGCCACGGTGGCCGCCACCCATTCCATCGCCGGAGCGCCGTCGATAAGCTCGTGCACTCCCAACAGACTGCCACCGAATTCAATCTGCTCGTCGGCGAGGATTACCCGGGCGCCGGAGCGTCCGGCCGCCAGAGCCGCAGCCAACCCGGCCGGACCTCCACCCACTACCAGAACATCGCAATGCGCGTTCATTCTGTCGT
This sequence comes from Dehalococcoidia bacterium, assembly GCA_965247605.1. GTDB lineage: Bacteria > Chloroflexota > Dehalococcoidia > Lucifugimonadales > UBA3495 > VXOI01. The sequence continues at coordinate 1,005,658 of CBDFHM010000012.1, forward strand.
ATTGATAGGGGTCCGGCTCTCTGGGCGCGACACCCAATCCCGAGGCTTTGCGAATGAAATACTCGTACTTCTTCCACATCCTTCTGGGCCACATGAAGGTCTTGTAGTAGAAGCCTGGAGCCAGGAAGCGGGAGAATAGGCCGATAGCTGCGCCAAGGTCGCGGTTAGCGCTGGGCCAAGTATTGACGCTCTTCGCCTCAAGGCCTTCGTAAAGCGCAACTTCGGTGCTACGGAGGTTAGGCGTCGTCCGGGCCCCTTTGCCGATTTGAAGAAGGGTGTTGGGGTCTTCGGGTCCGGAGCCGACAATCCCTCGGGACCGGTGATATTTAAAGCTGCGGCCCACCAAGCACACCCCGTTGGCCAGCAGAGCGGAGGCCACGGTATCGCCTTCATAGCCTTGGTATTTCTTGCCGTCGAAGGTGAAATTCAGAGGTGTTTGCCGGTCAAATCGGCCACCGTCCGGCAGACGACAACGTTGAGACTTCGGCGAGCCGACTCTGGATGTCATTCCTGGCCTGCTCCCCCTTGTTCCTGGACAAGGCCAGGAGGTGGTTCGCCTACTTTAGATGCGGTGATAATCTCGTAGGTCACCGTGTCTCGCTCAACGTTGAACCAACGGCGGCAGCCCGATGAATGAGACCATTGCTCCCGGTGGCGGCCGCTGGGGTTTTTGCGCATAAAGAGGTAGTCGGCCCACTGTTCATCAGACAGGGAGTGGGGGTCCTTGGGCCGGGCGATATGAGCTTCGCCACCGTAGGAAAATTCCGATTCTTCTCGGGGTCCGCACCAAGGGCAAGGGATTAACAACACAATTGCCAGCCTCTTCTCGGTCTATTCAGTGCGCCACGGCCGCAGCGCCGTGTTCGTCGATCAGGTACCCGGTGGTGAACCGTTCGATGGAGAAGGGGGCATTTAGTGGGTGCGGCTGGTCACGGGCGATGGTGTAGGCGAATACCCAGCCCGAACCGGGTGTGGCTTTGAACCCGCCGGTGCCCCATCCTCCGTTGAAATACAGCCCCTGAATGTGGGTCTTGCTGATGATGGGACTGGCATCGGGGCAGATGTCCACGGAGCCGCCCCAATGGCGCAACATCCGGAGCCGACTAAACATGGGAAACAGCTCCAATACTGCCTCCATGGTGCCCTCGACCACGGAGTAGCTGCCCCTTAATCCGTAGCCGTTGTATTGATCGATGCCCGCGCCGATTATTAACTCACCCTTATCGGTCTGGCTGATGTAGGCGTGGACGGCATTGGACATGACGACGGTGTCGAGTATCGGTTTGATGGGCTCTGACACCATCGCCTGTAGCGGGTGGGTCTCGATGGGCAGACGAATACCCGCCATGGAAGCCAGGACGCTGGTGTTTCCGGCTACCGCCACGCCGATCTTCTTGGCCTTGATAAATCCCTTGGTGGTATCGACACCTACCACGTGAGCATCTTCGATTCCGAAGCCCGTGACCTCGCAGTTTTGGATGATATCGACGCCTCGAGAATCGGCCGCCCGTGCGAAGCCCCACGCGACGGCATCGTGCCGGGCCGTACCGCCGCGCCGCTGCAACGACCCACCCAGGATGGGGTAGCGGGCTTCCGGCGAGGTGTTGAGGATCGGCACCAGCTTATTGACCTGCTTTGTATCTAAAAGTTCGGCGTCGATGCCGTTCAGATGGTTGGCATTCACTCGCCGGGCCATATCCCGCATTTCCTGATCTGTGTGGACCAGGTTCAACACTCCTCGTTGGCTGAACATCAAATTGAAATTGAGTTCCTGGCTGAGGCCCTCCCAAATCTTCATGGATTTCTCGTACAGGTGGGAGCTCTCGTTCCACAAGTAATTGGAGCGCACAATGGTGGTATTGCGACCGACGCTGCCCCCACCGACGTAGCCCTTCTCCAAGACGGCGACATTGTTGATGCCGTGTTCCTTGGCCAGGTAATAGGCAGTGGCGAGGCCATGGCCCCCAGCCCCGACTATTACAACGTCGTACTCGGTCTTGGGCTGGGGGTTGCGCCAGACTCTGGGCCACTTCTCGTGGTGGCTGAAGGAGTTGCGGATGAGGCTCAATAAGCCGTATTCGGGCATATTCGATCTACTTGCCGTTGGCCGGTTGTGGCGGCAGCAATGATAGGTTTACTCTGAATTTGGTGTCAATGGGCGAATTAAAGGGCATCCTTCTTTTCGCTTGGGTATGGTAATTCCCCTATTCGGCCAAGCACCGCGATATTAATTCGAATTTCCCCTTATGGCCCGGACCCGAGGTGGAATACGAAGGTGTATTGGTGGGGGTTGAAATGGTTGGCGTTTTCGCTAGGCTCGCGAGCTCAAGTTGACCGTGGCGGCGTCACCTGAGATACTCGCGCCTTGGGAAAATCCCTATGAGCAAGATGCCCGGAGTAACCCGCCGGTCTGTATTTCGACCCCTCGCAGGTGTGGACACAGTGAGGGAGATCGCTAGTCCTATGCGATGGTTGATGGCTTGTGCCGTCCCTTTCCTCATCGGGATTGCTTGTGGCGGCGCCGACTCCTCAGGTGCGACTAATTCAATTTCCGAGGTCAACATGGATGCAATTACCACTCCATCGGGGCTGCAATACAAAGACTTGGCGGTTGGGACTGGCGAGGAAGCCCGCGTGGGCGCCACGGCAGTCGTGCACTATACCGGCTGGCTGTTGGACGGCACCAAGTTCGACAGCTCCGTGGATAGAGGCGTGCCCTTCGAGTTCCTCATCGGCCGGGGCCGGGTCATCCAAGGCTGGGACGAGGGGGTGGCTACGATGAGCGTGGGTGGCAAGCGGGAACTGATTATCCCACCCGACCTGGCCTATGGGGACCAGGGCGCGGGAGCGGTCATACCTCCCGGTGCAACGCTACGGTTCGAGGTGGAGCTGCTAGACCTGAAGTAATGGAAAAGCGTTGCGAATTAGACCAATTAGGCACACTTTGAAATCTCGATCGTCCGCATTGAAACATCTTGCGCCAGCAATAAGGTTGCTGCCGTTGCCTCAAATCGTGGAATCGTTGTTCCGGGAGCCCGGCGCCCTTCAGCAACGCCTTAAAATCGCGGATTTCTAGAATACGATAGAATCGTTTGTCGTGGCCTGGCTCAAACAAGTAAAGTTCTTCTCAGTCTGGGTGAGAATGCTCATTGCATTTGCTTTTGGTGCGTTCGCCCTGTTGGTTGCCCTGATAGTCTACGACGCGGCGGTTCCCGGTGGGGGAGCTGAAATGACAAATGATGAAGCCGGGACTCAAACTCAGTTCTCTTCGACCGACGAGCAATCCGTAGCCACCGCTCCGGATGTGTACCAGACGATTTTGCCGTCACTCGTCGCGGTCAGCGCGGGGCCCAACCGAAGGGAGACCGGAGATTTATTTGATCTGGGTAGCGGCGTTTTAATCAACGGCGAAGCCCATGTCTTGACTGCGTTGCACTTGGTCGAAGACGCATCCGAGATAGAGGTGCATTTTTCTGATGGAACCCAGTCAGAGGCAACGATTGCGTTCCGTCGGCCCGGTCTTGACCTAGCGATCTTGGAGCCCGCCGATCTTCCAACGATTTTTTTGCCGGCGACTATTGATGTCTCGCAAAGAACGCGTATCGGAGACCCGATATTCGCCGTGGGCAACCCCCTGGGTCTCGGAGGATCAATGAGCGCGGGTATTATCTCGGGATTCGAACGTGTCTTTAGTCCTCGTTTGGGCTTTGCACCAGTCGAGGGGTTGATCCAATTCGATTCCGCCGTTAACTCAGGCAGCCCGGGGGGACCCTTGTTGAACCAATTCGGACAGGTAATCGGGATTGTGATCGGCCTTGCCAACCCGACGAATCAGGAGGTCTTCATTGGAATTGGCTTTGCGGTCCCCATGGAAGTGGCTGGCCGCGCCGTCGGTATTCCAACGCAGTAAGCCATCGTGATCGATACTTTCGTGATCGACACTTTCGTAATCGACACCGCAGTGATCGACACTTTCGTAATCGACACCGCAGTGATCGACAATGGAATCGCCAAGACGAGTATTTTGCTGAAATGAAGGCTGAAGGAAATGGCAGGCCCATAGAACAGGTACTTTATGAGGTCAAGAAGGTCATTGTAGGCCAGGACCATTTGCTGGAGATGCTTGTGGTGGCCCTTCTGTCCCGAGGCCATATCCTGGTCGAGGGAGTTCCCGGACTAGCAAAAACGATGGCGGTGAAAACGCTCGCCAGTGCGATTGGAGGAGAATTCCAGCGGATCCAGTTTACTCCGGACCTGGTGCCTGCCGACCTCATAGGCACGCGTATATACAATCAAACAAAGGGCGAGTTCGATACGGCCCTGGGTCCGGTCGCGACTAATCTGCTTCTAGCCGATGAAATAAATCGTGCCCCAGCTAAGGTACAGAGCGGGTTGCTGGAAGTGATGCAAGAACGGCAGGTCACAATTGGGCGCCAGACGTTTCCCATCCCTGATCCGTTCCTGGTAATGGCTACCCAGAATCCCATAGAGTCTGAGGGCACCTATCCTCTGCCGGAAGCCCAAGTCGATCGCTTCATGTTAAAGGTATTGGTAGGTTATCCCAGCGAAACCGAGGAGTTCGTGATCGTCGAACGGATGACTGGAACGCCTAACTCCATCGGGCAGGTTCTGGAAACTGAAACCCTGCGCACACTGCAAAAGCAGGTCGAGCAGGTCTATGTAGACCCCGCAATCATTGAGTATGCCGTTAGGTTGGTAGCCGCTACCCGCGAACCAGCGCGGGCCGGACTACAAGACCTGGCTCGTTATGTGACGTTCGGCGCCAGTCCCCGGGCCTCGATCAACTTGGTGGTTGGGGCAAAGGCGTTGGCTTTTCTTAGAGGGCGTACGTACGCGTTGCCGCAAGATGTTGTGGATATCGCTTTTGATGTGGTCCGCCATCGGATCGTTCTATCCTACGATGCGCTATCTGACGAGATTGATAGCGACCACATTCTTGGCCAGATTATCGAGGCGGTTCCGGCGCCCCAGGTGCTGTTGCAGGAAATGAACGGCGATAGTTCGCCAAAGCCGGAATAGAAACGTCCTATATGGCGGCGTTAGTTGACAACACCGACGCGGAACGGATACTGCGATATCTCGATTGGCATGTCGTTCGTAGGCTAGACGGTGCTGTCCAGGGAGACTTTCGTAGCCTGTTTTATGGGCCTGGCCTAGATTTCTCTGACCTGCGCGAGTATCAGCCGCAGGATGATTTTCGTCACATAGATTGGAACGTCACGGCGAGGACGAATGTTCTTCATGTGCGCAAGTACATGGAAGATCGTGACGTTGCCGTTTGGTTCCTGGTCGATCTAAGCCCCTCGATGAAATTTGGCGGGCGGGGACGACACAAACACGTCGTCATGAGTGAAGTCATCGGTACACTGGCACGCATCGTCTCTAACGGGGGGCATCGTATTGGCGCGGTGTTCTATGACGACGAAGTGAAGCTGGCTATTGCCCCACGCGCGGGACGGCCCCAGGTCTTGAGGCTGGTTAGTGAACTGTATCAAACACGGCCATTTCGCGGTGGCAAGACTACCGACCTTAAACCGCTGCTCGAATTCGCAGTTAAAACCATAAAGAGGCGATCACTAGTATTTTTGGTTTCGGACTTTCTATCCGTCCCTGGCTGGGAAGGTCCTTTGAACCTGCTCGCCAGGCGCCACGATCTACTCCCCATTCGAATTTGGGACCCAACCGAAAGAGAATTACCCGATGTAGGCGTAGTTCTTGTTGAGGACTCGGAAACCGGCGAGCAACTTACTGTCGACACTCGCGACTCCAGGCTTCGCCAGCGCTTTATCGAGGCTTCCCAGAGGTGGGAAAGGGATTTGGCCCACGCTTTCAAGCAGGCGAGCGTGGAAGCTTTGTTTATATCCACAAATGAAGATTGGGTGCGCAGCATAATACGGTTTGCCGGACTGAGGAAACGGACGCGATATCGGCCTCAGCAGGTTTGAAGTGTCTTTTATTTGGCCATGGATGCTGCTCACAGCTTTGGCGGTTCCAGCGTGCCTGATTTGGTACTGGCTGGTTCACCGTCGCCGGCAGCGAGATGCCGGGCATCTCGGAGAACTGGGAATTGTGCGGGACGCGGATGCTCGTCCCGTCGGCTGGCGGCGGCACGTTCCGCCTGCGTTTTATTTGCTGGCGCTGCTGGTGACCGTCCTGGCCTTGGCCCGGCCGGAGATATCTTTGCCGGTGCCTCATAGGGAAGGAGTCGTCATTCTGGTATTCGATGTATCAGCCAGTATGGCGGCTGAAGATTTATCACCCACTCGAATCGCCGTCGCCCAATCGGCTGCACGGGGATTCGTGGACCAACGTCCCGGCAGTACAAAAATTGGTGTGGTTGCGTTCAGTGGGAGCGGATTGGTTGTACAGGAGCCGACCGACGACCGGTTGGCGGTTACTTTGGCGATTGATCGCCTCATCCCACAGAGCGGCACATCGCTGGGACAAGGTATTTGGGCAGCACTCGATGTTTTGACGTCCGACTTGGATGCCCATCCAGATAGTGGTGACGGCACCCAACAATCGTTGTCAACAAGCGCATTCGGACCTGATGCGTTCGCCCCTTTCGTAATCGCCTTGTTCACCGACGGAGAGAACACTGAACCTCCAGAACCTCTGGAAGCAGCTCAAGATGCGATCGAGTTGGGGGTCCGCATCTTTCCAATTGGTGTCGGTAGCGAAGTGGGCACGATTGTGGAAGTCGATGGGTTCAACCTACACACCCGTTTGGACGAAGACATGTTAAGGGAGATCGCCCTTTTGACCGAAGGAGAATACTTCAATGCCGACAGCCCCGAGGGGTTACAAACTATCTATGAAGGTCTTGATACACCGTTCGTGGTTAGTGATGAAGAATTGGAACTGACGCCAATCTTGATGGGAGTGAGCATGGTTTTGCTGCTCGTCGGTGGCATAGTGTCCGCAATCTGGTTCGGGCGAATTCCGTGACCGGATAATCGTATGGGATTGATTTGGCCGACGGCGCTTTCTCTTCTCGTCGCGGTTCCTATACTAGCTTTGGCCTACGTCTGGATTCTGCGACGCCGCACACGGTTCGCGGTCCATTACTCCAGTCTCTCGCTCATTCGGCAAGCCATCCCTGGTACCTACTACTGGAGGAGACACTTGCCGTTTGTGTTGTTCTTACTGGCGTTGGCGTCCATCGTTATCGCGGTGGCCCGTCCTGTCACCACCTTGGGTGCGTCGTCAAACCAATCGACCGTCATGCTGGCGTTGGATGTTTCCCTCAGCATGTGCGCCAGCGATATATTCCCGAATCGTTTGGCCGCCGCTAAGACAGCAGCGGAGAGCTTCATCGGGAACCAGAAGAAAGATACCCTGATTGGCATTGTCCCCTTCGCAGGGCTCGCCGAACTCTCCTTATCACCGACAAGGGACAGAGAATCCGCGGTCGATGCCGTGGATAGTCTCACGGTGGGGCGGAGCACAGCAATAGGTAGTGCCATAGTGCGTTCGATCGACGCGATTGCCGAGGCTAACGAATCTGTCGCTTCGGCGCGTCAATACATTGACCGAAGCGGTCAAGGCCCGATTTCCCAGCTCGAAAGTAACCAACAGGCGGATATCATCGTCTTGCTAACCGACGGCTCGAGTAATAGGGGCGTGCCGCCAGACCGGGCAGCATTAGCGGCGGTAGAACGTGGCATCCCTGTGTACACCATCGGTTTCGGAACGGATAGGGGTTCCCCATTGGAATGCACGTCGCAACAGCTGGGAGGACTGGACATTTCGGATTTATTGGGACGGAGGTCGTCAGGCTTCGGGCCAGGCTCAAGCACCGCACAATCCTTTCAGGTGGAGCTTGACGAAGACACTCTGAAAGAGGTAGCGGAGTTAACGGACGCCGAATACTACAAGGCCGAGAGTGTTAATGAACTTCAGTCCGTTTTCGAAGATATACCGGCCAATCTCGTTAAATCGGAGGTTCGCACCGAAATTACGGTTATTTTCGCGGGTATAGGTGGGCTAATAGCACTGGTGGCCGTCGCCCTTTCCATCCGCTGGCGACCGCTGCCGTGAGTGGATGGAAAGGACCGGGTGCATAGGACTCAGCTCAGTGTCACTGGGTTCCAGCGGAGGCACCTCAAGTATGACAATGGCCGTTGGCGTGGTGCGACGGCGGTACATCCAAAGCCGGATTCTGGTCGAAGAACCCAACTGGCATTAGTTTGAAACCGGTATACATCGTCGGCATTACCGGCCAGTCCTCCGTCCTGGGCACATGGTTGCTGCCGAAGGTATACCACACAACGATGTCGGTGTTGTCAACGTTTCTGTTCGCCTCAGTCCATTCCGGCAGACCCGCGCCTCCGGGGTGTTGGTTCGGGTAAGGCCCAGAAGGGGCCATTTCATCGGGGCGGTATGGGGTCACCCAAAGGTGCTTGCTCATGAAGCCGGCCCGCTTTGAAATAGAGGCCTCAGGGTGGGCAAAGGGCAGGATGCCATCGCCTGGCACCAGCTTGTAGCTCACCGGTTGCCCGATGTAGTTGTGGGCAGATTGATTGGTGATCAGCCAGTACCGGCCGGTTAAGGGATCGACGGTCCGCTGGGCTTCCGACTCGGTGGCCAGCAAGGTCTTCTCAGCGAAAAAGGCGTTGCCCTGCGGGTTGTCTGGGCCCATCGGTTCGGCTTTGGTGTTCACCTCGTAGACCGAGTTGTTTAGGCCGTCCACGCTCATATCCAAGCGGACGTTGAAGAAATGTTGGTGGATATGGCCCCCCACCTGTGGCGCTATCAAAGAGCCGTACTTCGGAATCTCACCCGGGGCCACGGCCATATTGTTCACGATGCCGGTGAGCTTGACCTGAAACTCAATGGTGCCGTCCTGATACATGTACCAGAAGAAGCCGTACTCATAGTTCCCGGCTGTCGCAATGAACGAGATGACCAAGCGCCGGGAGCGACGGACCTCGGCCTGACCGGTACGCCAATCGGTATGCTTCCAGAGGATGCCGAAGTCTTCCTCGTGCAGGCAGATGGCATTGGGGATGGTCACAGGCTCGCCTCGGCCGTTATTCACCACGGCGTCGAAGTAGTAGATCTGGCCCAGGCAGTCGCAGCCCAAGGTCAGTGAGTTGGCCAGACTACCTATGCCGGCCTCGCCAACGTCGAAGGCATTTTTGCGGAAGTTCTGTTCCGCCGGGTCTCCATAGGGCACCACCAACTCGGCCAGAGATGCCCGGTAGATGATGGGACGCGCCCGTCCCTGGTCCTCGTAGCTGATAGCGTGTAAGACCAGGCCTTCGCGCTTGGTGAAGCCCACCCTGAAGTTCCACTTCTGCCAAGATACTTCATTACCGTCGACTTTGAAGCTGGGACCCTCCGGTTGTACGACGTCCAGAGGCTTCAGATCGGTCCGGAATTCTTGGACGAACTCCGCCGAATAGTTGCCGTCATCGGGCGGTATGGGGACCACACCATAGTCGTCCACCCGGAGCACTTTCATCTCGTTGAGGTCGACCACGGCAATAACACCCTCGATCGGCCGGGCGTAGCCGTTGTCGGTCGGGCTGATGCGGAGCCAGCTGCGGGCGAATGAAAGACGCAACCCCTTTTCCTCTTCAACGCCGTAGCTGCCCGCCGGCCAAGAATCGACCATGACGAGGCTGGTGTCGGTGATTCCTCGTTTCTGTAGCGCGGCCCGAAACTCGGGAGAGTCCCTGACCGCCTGTTCGCACTCTAAGAACTCGTCCATCATCAGCCGCGGCTGCACACCGGGTACATGGGTCCACGACTTCACCTTCTCCTGGGTCAACGAGACGACAGCCTCGTAAGTAGCTCCCGAATCGTTGTCCAGCAGGATGATGAACGCCTCCCGGTCAACTAAGTCCCTGCCATTCAGGCCAAGGATGCGGTCTTTCGTCGGCTCGTTTAGTACGACGGACTCGAATCTGACCCTTTCTCCCAGACGCTGTTGGCTGCGGACTATAGTCACCGCCTTCTCGATGTCGCTGGAACTCAGCGGGTCGAGGGGATGCCCCGCGATAGCGGGCGAAGATTGGACGTGGATGGACTGGCCTGCGGTTGTCATGGATGACCTCCTACTTGCCGCCTGATCGAATCGCCTGCGAAGACCTACAATGGTCGCCTGTTGCAGTATAGATTCACTCGGTCGGCCGTCGCAACGCAATCGGTATCCTGGTGCCCAGGTGCCCAGGGTGCCCGAACCCTGGAATCGGTGTATTATTGTGAGCCTGACAAAGACACACCAATCGACCTGAAGGAGGACCCGCCGTGGGTTTACGACTTCCCACCGACAAAGACCTCCAGCACATCGCGGAAGCCAACCACTTCGAGCTCAACGACGAGGAGCTTGCGACCTTTCAACAGTTGCTGCCTGGGATGTTCCAGCTGCTCGAACAAATGGACCAGACTCCGGAACCCAGGGAGCCGCTAAAGTACCGGGACCGGGACCCGGGGTACAGACCATCCCGCGAGGATGACCCGTTCAACGCAATTCTCCGCCGTTGTCGGCTGAAGGGTGCTTCATCGGGTAAGCTGGCCGGCAAACGCTTCGGGCTCAAGAACAACATTAGCGTCGCCGGTATGCCAATGACTTCGGGCTCGTTGGTGCTAGAAGACTACGTAGCCGACACCGACGCCACCATCGTCACCCGTTTGCTCGACGCTGGGGCTGAGATAGTTGCCCTGACTAACTTGGAAAACTTCTCCATGTCCGGCGGCGGCGACACCAGCGCCTTTGGCCCGGTCCGAAACCCTCACAACTTGGACCATTTGGCCAGCGGTTCGTCGGGCGGCTCGGCCGCAGCCCTCTACTACGACGACATCGATATCACTATCGGCGGCGACCAGGGGGGCTCCATCCGCATGCCTGCCTCCTGGTGCGGCATTGTCGGTCACAAACCCACCTATGGCCTGGTGCCCTACACCGGAATCGCCGGGATCGAGCACACCATAGACCACACCGGACCGATGGCCCGAACAGTGGCCGATGCGGCGTTGACCTTGGAAGTGATCGCTGGGAAGGACCCCAAGGACCCCCGTCAGGGCGAAGTTCCGGTGCAGCCCTACACTCAGGCCCTGGAGCAGGGTCTGAGTGGACTGCGGATAGGAGTGCTTAGCGAGGGGTTCGGTCTAGCGCTATCCGAAGCCGACGTAGACGAATCGGTGCATCGAGCGTTAGCCGTCTTCGGTGAGCTGGGCGCGGTGACTTCCGACGTCTCGGTCCCCGCTCACCGGGAGGCGGGTGGCATCCTCTGGGGCCTACTGGAAGGCTCCGCTGCTCTGTTACGCGGCAACGGAATGGGGTACCACTGGCAGGGACAGTACGATACCCGGCTGTCTGAGGCCCTGGGCAAGGCCCGGAAGGCCCAGGGTAACGACCTGCCCCCCACGATCAAGCTGGCCCTTTTGTTTGGCGACTACATAGCTGACAAGTATCATGGCCGCTTGTATGGCAAGGCGCAGAACCTGCGACCGGGGCTACGAGCCGCCTACGACCGGATTTTCGAGCAAGTAGACGTCATCGCGATGCCGACCACGCCGATGAAAGCCCATAAGTACGACCCCAACCAGGACCTCTTGGGGCTACTTACACACGGCTGGAACATGTTCGATAACACCGCGCCGTTCGACTTGACCGGCCACCCCGCCTTGAGCATTCCCTGCGGCAAGTCAAATGGGTTGCCGGTGGGACTAATGCTGGTGGGACGCCAATTCGACGATGCTACCCTCCTACGGGCGGGCCACGCCTTCGAGCAGCACGTCGATTGGGAGACACTGTAGGCAATCGGCGGAGGTCTCACGTCAAAGGAAAAAGCCGCCAGGACTGGCGGCTTTTTCGTGTCTGAAATGGCGTCCCAAATTAGACCAAATCCGTTGCTAAAATCCTGTTCTGATTTTGCGGCGTCCTACGTTTTAGCCTACCCTCCAATCTGCCCCAGCAACGAAGCGGGCAGTGCCATCACAGCTAAGGGAGAGGCCGCCCCGTCGAAGGCTTCGCAATCGAGGCAGGCTGGGATGGTCAGTCCTCCCTAAAATGTCCTCGCCGCCCACCGGACTTCGCTGGTAACCTCGGCTTCTTCTGGGAGGCCCCTCACCCCTTCACGTACCCTACATCCCGGTGATACGGGAGACAGGGTAGAGGCACAGGCAACAGTTATCCTTCCTCACAGAGGTCTTAGTCCCCAATGCGGTAGAGGTGACCTTTACACTTGTCTCGGCCCAGGTGCCATAAAGTAACCCGTCCATGATAGGTGAAAATAGTAAAAACAAAGGGCTCGCCATAAGGCATATCAACCCAGCTATCTGCATCTGTGCCAGATTCATGATTTTCGTCGTTGAGCACGAGTCGGCAATGTTTAGTCTTCAGGGGAGGGCAGAAGGGTCTTACGCAACCACCGAACCACTAGATGGCTCTCTCCCCCTCAGAACGTCCTCGCCAACCATCGAACTTCCCCTACAACATCCGTTTCTTCGGTCAACGACACCGGCAGCCAAGCCGGGTTGTCGCTGATAATCCACCAACCATCCCGGTTGCGGTCCACCCGCTTGACCACCAGCCCGTCCTCGTTTCGCAGGACGTAGATACACTTGGGCTGAAGCTCTCTGCGGCTCCGGTCCACCAATATCGAGCAGCCATCGGGGAGGGTCGGCTCCATAGATTCTCCACTGACCTGGACGACATCGGCCTGCGCCGGGTCGATGCTACGTTCCTTCAACCAATCGGCGCGGAACGGAACATATCCCACGACTTCCTCGCCGAACACGTCTGCCCCACTTCCAGCAGCCGGCCTTACTTCGCGGACGGGCAGGTTCCATATCCCATCTTGGTCGTTTGCTTCATCGAGGTTGTAGCCCACCATAGTCTCGGCGGTGGCATGGGTATCTGCGTTGGCGTGTTCCTCTGGTACGGGAGAGCCGCCGTCATTGGCTGAGACGGCGGGGCTGCCGTTCCTTCCAGCGGCTGGCGTCGGGTCATCGGTCAGGCCAGCAAGGTAGTCTAGCGAGACACCAAGTTCAATTGCGGCCTTGACCGCTCCGTCGAAGCGGAGATTTCTCCGATCAAGCTCCACATTGGAAATCATCTGCTGGTTATAGCGGTCGCCAAGTGCAGACGCGAGCTCGACTTGTGCCAGCCCTACAGACTTCCTGGCCGTATGGCCGCGATAGGCGTAACTCAGCAGGAAGTCGCTATCACAATGGGGCTTGAGCGGTCGGCCATTACCCGGTATCTCACTGGCGTCCGCCCCATGCCCGAAGGGATGGAGGCCCGCATTCACGCCGCCCTGGACCGACTGGAGCGGGTGAAGCGTGCGGAGCAAGAAGCGGGCGAGCGCGCCATGACGCATGAACTGACCCACTCCTCGGAGTCTCCGAACCCTGAATGCGAATGGTGTCAAGAAGCCCGGGAAAAGGCCTTGCGGGAAGAGGCGAGATGACGGTCATGTCCGACAATCGCATCCTGCGCCTGGCGCAGGTCTTGGAGCGGGTCGGGATATCGAAGTCCACCCTCTACAAGATGATCGCGCACGGTGAGTTTCCCCGCGCCATCCAGTTGGGACAGCGGTCCACCGGCTGGTTGCATGAAGAAGTCGATGTCTGGCTAGAGTCCCGGCCCCATACCCAGCCTCGGACTGGCCCCCAGGCTGGCTAAACCCAGCAAAGCGCCCGTCCGGTGAGCTACCACCGGGCGGGCAGTATAGGAGGAACCGCATGGCAACCCCTACGCTAGTGAGTATAGCCATCCCTGCGTCCCAAACCGAGCGTTCCTACGCTGGCCGCCGGACCCGATTCGGCACAGTGGTGGAGGTACGCTCTTGCCACGGCTCCTATCCCATGCCGCCCCGCCTGGACCTGCGGAACCACTCCCCCACCGGCTTCGAGTGGGGCTACGGCGGCAGCGGCCCCTCCCAGCTTTCCCTGGCCCTCCTTGCCGACTTTACCCAGGACGACGCCTACGCCTGCGCTCGCTACCAGGACCTCAAGTGGGACGTGGTGTGCGAGCTGCCGGCACAGGGCTGGGAGATTACCGGCGACGCCCTGCAGGACTGGGTAGAGCGGCATCCGATGGAGTCCACTCCCGGGCATCCCCTGGAATAGACCCTTGTCGTCGATAGCCACACTCATGCCATTGGCCGCGACGGAGCGGCGGCGCTGCCACCGGAGGAAGCGGCGCTACCGGACCTGGGAGGCAGCCGAGGCAGCGGCCCAGGAGTACAACCGAAGGGTGGCGCTACGGTTTTCACCAATGCAAGCGTATCCCTGCCGATACTGCCCCAGGTATCACATCGGGCACGCCGGAGGGAGGCAGGCATGAAATTTCTGGCAGTTAAACGGCTGGGCGGCCTGCAGCCCATCGACGAGGCGGGAGAGGCGGCCATGTGCAATGTGGGCCTAGGAGAGGTGGTGACGGCGTCGGGCATCGTGGTCCACCACTACGAACGGATAGGCAAGTGGCTGTGCGAAAGCCACGGCAGGGTAACGGAAGCCCCTTGCTGGCACCGCCGCTTGATCGAAAAGGAGGAGGAGAGACATGGTAAATGAGTTAGCGACAAACCAAGCCGGGCTGCTGGAGAAGGTGCTAATCGAGGGCGACCTTGAGAAGCTGTCGGCGGCTGAGCGAATGGAGTACTACGAGAAAGTCTGCGACAGCCTCGGACTCAATCCCCTGACCCGGCCCTTCGACTACATCAAGTTGTCGGGCAAGCTCACCCTCTACGCCAAGAAGGACGCCACGGAGCAACTGGCGAAGATGCACCACGTCAGCATTAAGTTGCAGCCAGGGCGGTCGATTGAGGGCGTCTATCTAGTCCAGGCCACGGCCTCAACCGAATACCGCTCGGTAGACGCCACCGGAGCGGTCCCGATCGAATCCCTCAAAGGCGAGTCCAAGGCCAACGCCCTGATGAAGGCGGAGACCAAAGCCTGCCGCCGGGCGGTGTTGCGATTAGTGGGCCTGGGATGGTTGGACGAGACCGAGGTCGCAGCCGTACCGGATGCCGTGCCGGTGATGGTGGACCCCGCTACCGGTGAGATCGTGCCGCCGGCATCGGCGCCGCCGTCGACCGGTGAGCAACCGTCAGGGCCAACCGGGGCACCACAGGAGTCGCTGCATGCCCTGAACGAGGCGCGGAAGCAGGCCGGAATGAACGCCGATGAGCTGGTGTCCATGTCCACAAACCGCTTTGACGTTGGGCCGCGCGGCCTGAACGCGCAGCAGCTGGAAGAGTTGACGGCCATGGTAGGCCAGTCAGGAGAGGAAACGGCCAATGCAGACTAGTGAACGTCTACAGCTGCTACCCCAGTACCGTGACACGACCATCGCGATGGAGGTAAGGCGGGGGCAGCACTGGTACCGGGTGGACGGACAAGAGGCCCTGTTGCCGTCCGTGACGACCTTCCTCAAGGTGATAGACAAGTCCGGCCCCTTGGTGGGCTGGGCAAGGAAGGATGCATTGGAGAAGGCGGCAGCAGAGCTCCATGCGCAGTTGCAGATCGCAGTGCCCTGGCGGGATGAGGATCAAGGGCCGTGGGTGGCCGACGTCATGGCGGGCGCCAAGGACCGGATATATCGCACGAAGGACAGCGCTGCCGAGGCCGGCACGGATGCCCACGAGCTGATCGCTGCCATCCTCCAGGGCGGCAGCCCCATGGTGCCGGATGCGTTGCGCCCGGCGGTCCAGGGGGCCCAGGAGATGCTCGCGGACTATCGGCTCAGCCCCGTCTCCATAGAGCACCTCGTCTGGCACCCCTCCCAGCAGTACGCAGGGACTATCGATCTCGTGGCCCGTGATGCCGATGGCCGGCTGGTGGTGGTGGACTGGAAGCGGGCCAAGGGCTGGCACCGGTACAAGATGTGCCAGGAAGCCGGGATAGAACCGTTCTTTAACCCACTGCCGGAAGGCCAAGACCCGGTGACCTTCGTCATTACCCGCAACGCCCACCGGCGGCATTTGACACGCATCCAGTATCGTGTGGGGATTTTGATGAGCCGCGGGATACGCGGCCAAGGCGAGTATGACCGGGGCAAAGGTGCAGAGTCTGCATATTTGCCCCCCACCATTCAGCAGCACATTGAGAGTTTCGGCGGTAGCCACCGAGGTTGGATGGACGCACTAGCCATCGTCAAGGCTGGGTATGGCCCCCAGGTGATGGCCGGAGAACCGGCGCAGCCCTTCCTTGACCAAATCCACCAATCGAAAGCAGGGATGGACGATGAAGTATCAGCAGATAGTCAACCTGATGAATCACTCGCTCCAGGCAGCGGAGCAGAAGAGGAGACCGACGGCGGGGGAACGGATGACGTTCATACAGGAGATGACGGAGGCCATAGAACAGCTACCGGAGAGTCAGAAACCACCCAACCCGACGTGGGACCCGAAGGGGATGGACCGGGGGTAGTCACGACACCCAACACTGACGACGGGCCGCCCGCAGAGAAGCCGCCCAAGCCCAAAGGCTCAACCCTCACCGAGCGCTTAGAGGCGCAGGTCGACGCCCTACAGATGGAGGTCCACGAAAAGGCCGAAAGAATCGAGGGGCTGGAGCGGGAGGTCCGCGAGGCGAAGGGGCAGCAATCCGAGTATCCCCATGAGCGGGAGGCGGTCGCCAACGAGCGCGAAGCCATGATCTCCGCCTTGCGCGGATCGATGAATGAGTGGCAGACGAAGCACAACGACGAACGCCGCCGGGCCAACTGGTGGGAGCGACAGGCCAGGTCCCTCGGGTGGAAGCGGGAGGGCCAAGCGGAACCGCCGGACCCTGGCAAGGAAGCAGGGCCGCCCGAGTTTCCGATTTACGAGGGCTGGGACGGCCAAGAGCACGGAGAGTTTTAGTATGACCACGGCATCCCTGTGGGAACCCACCCAGACACTGGACTTGCGCCCGTACCAGGTCCACAGCATCGAGGAGCTGCGGGAAGCCTTACGGCAGGGCTACCGGCGCATCATCCTCTGCGCTCCGACGGGCAGCGGCAAGACCGAGATGGCAATCCAGCTAGTCCAGGAGGCCCAGGCCAAGGGTCGCCGGGTGACCTTCGTGGTGGACAGCATTCCCTTGGTCAAGCAGACCCGCGACCGATTCGCCGCCTATGGCATCCCGCACGGCTACGTCCAAGGCAAGAACACCCAGGGCCGTGGAGAACACATCCAGGTGGCGATGGCCCAGACCATCGAGAAACGTGGGTATTGGAACAGCTTGGACCTCCTCATCATCGACGAATGCCACATCCAGCACAAGAAAATCTTGCAGTTCGCGAGGGAGTGGGGCGGCCCGGTTATTGGCTTGAGTGCTACTCCGCTGACCAAGGGGCTGAGCGAGACCTACCAACACATCGTGAACTCCACGACCACCGACACTCTTTTGGCCGAGGGCTGGCTGGCCCCGCTGCGCATCTACGCGGCCACCGAGATCGACATGGCCGGCGCCTCGAAGGACAAGGCCGGGGAGTGGACGAGATCCGAGGTCCGCAACCGAGGCGGCAAGATCCTGGGCGACATCGTGAGCGAGTATGCCAGCAAGACCCTCCAGCACTTCGGCGGGCCGGTCAAGACGCTGGTGTTCTCGGCGGACGTGGCCCATGGCGAGGAGTTGTGCCGGGCGTTTCAGGCCCAAGGCTACGACTTCAGGCAGTCGACGTATCACGACTCCGACGCCGACACGGACCGCCTGGTCGAGGGATTCAGGCAGGGGGAGTTCACCGGCCTAGTATCGGTCGCCAAGTTCGTCAAAGGCTTCGACGTGAAGGACGTGTTGTGCGGGATCGACGCCCGCCCCAACTCAAGCTCACTGTCCGAGGTCATTCAGAAGATGGGCCGGGTGATGCGTTCCAGCCCCGGCAAGGACTACGGGCTCTGGCTCGACCACGCCGGGAACATGGCTGGCTGGTACGACGACGTGTGCGACATCTGGGAGAACGGCGTGGAGCGCCTTCCCGATCCCGCCGTACCCAAGAAGAGCCGGAAGGAAGGCCGGGAGCGCCAAGAGGTGGTGTGCCTGGGCTGCGGGTACGTGCTTCCCCCGAAAGCGGGCAGCTGCCCGTACTGCGGCAAGCCGCGGTCAAGGGCCAGGACCAGCTCGACGACAGTCCCAGGCCGCATGGAGGAATGGGCGAGGTCTCAACCGGCGGAATGGATGAAGGACGAGTCTTGGGTCTGGTCTCAGGTCTCCCGCCTGGCACTGGAGCGGACCCACGGAGACTTAGACGCCGCGCAAAAGAAATGCGCGGGCTACTACAAAGGGTTATACGAGCGGTGGCCGAAGTGGGGCCGGCCGCTCGAGCCATGCGACGGGCCTGTCGACGAAAGGGTATCGAAGCGAGTCCAACACAACCTGATCCGATACGCCAAATCGCGGAGGGCCGCATGACTACCGGGATGATCGTCTGCGTTCAGGGCGACCCGCAATGCTATCAAGCTGGCTGTCGCAGGACTCCGACGCTCCAGTGCGACTACGTGATCGACCATTGGGGCAACACCTGCAACGCGTGGATGTGCGAGAGCCACGCCCTAGTCATTGGCTTTGGCCGAGACCACTGCATGGGGCATCAGCCGCCCAAGGAGCAGGCAAGGATGGCGCTATGAGCGACACGTTGACGGCTGCCCTCTACAGCATCCTCGCCGACGACCGGGAGACATGGGTGACCATGGCCATGGCTATCAAATCCGATCGAGGCGAAGCCGGATTTACGATGTGGGACACCTGGTCTCGGCAGTCTGACCAGTACAAGGCCGCCGACGCCAGGGCTGTGTGGCGCTCAGTAAAGCCCACGGGCGGCATCACCATCGCCACCCTCTACCACCTGGCCAAGGAGAACGGCTGGGCGGGAGAGGCTCCGGTCAAGACCGCGCCGAGCGCCGAAGAGAAGCGCCAGCGGGCAGAGGCCAAGAGACGTGAGGCGGAGGAGCGCAATCGCCGTGAGGCGGAAGCGGCGGCGAAAGCGGAAGCAATGCTCATGGAGGCCGAGTACGTTGACCCGCGAGCACGGCGAGCGCGGAATGTCCGCCAGAGCGACGAAGTGCCGAGCGCGCATCCTTACCTGGTAGCCAAGGGTTTCGCTCAGCAGGGCGGCCTTGTGTTGGACGGCAAGCTACTGGTGCCGATGCGCCACTACCAAGCCTATGAGCGAGTTCAGTCCGTTCAGATGATCGGCCCCGATGGCAGCAAAAAGTACCTTCCCGGCGGCAAGGCGTCGGAGGCGGTCTACAAGTTTGGGCAAGGAGGTGAGCACTACTACTGCGAGGGGTACGCCACGGCGCTGTCGGTCATGGCGGCCCTCAAACGGCTGTCCCGGGACCAGCACTGCGAGGTGTGGGTCTGTTTCAGCGCTGGGAACATTCCGAACGTCGCCAAGTCTAGGCGCAGGTCGATGGTGATCGCCGACCACGACTGGTGGCGATGTCCCAAGAAAGAATGCCGGGCCAAGTGGGACTACGAGTCTAAGCGCTGTCCCTCTTGTGGGTCTTCGGGGGTAACCGAACCGGCAGGTGAGAAGTATGCAAAGCAGACGGGACTCCCGTACTGGATGCCGCCAGAACCGGGGACCGACGCCAACGACTACCACCAGGCCCACGGCGTCGAGGCTTTGGCGAAAGCGCTGAGGAGGATGCAATCGACCATGTGAGGCGACGATAGTCGCATTCCACGCAGGCGGCGCGACAGTCCGCCCGCTCCCCGGCTTGGCCAGAAATACAACGTGCGGCGGGGAGCGTGAGTAGGCAGTTACCGGATGGGGTCCCCTCAAAGCTGCCGTCCCAGCGCGAAAGACCGAAGGGAGAGGGGCGATGCCAGGGAAGCATCGGGAAGTAGCGGTCAACTCGGTAGGGCGTCCTGGCGCCACTGTCGAGGCCCTGAGTGTCCCAAGCTGGCTCCAATACCGGAGACAAGACACCGGGCATAGCGAGGCCCCCTCTACGGAGGGGTTAGCCTCGCTATGCCCACCGGAACCCAGCCTCACCATCCCGGAGAGGTTCTAGAGATAGAAGACCCTAGGAGATGTTAGATAGGAGATCCCACAGTGGGGATTACCGAACGAGGTAGTGAAAAGGACTTCCAGCAGGCGGTCCGCGATCTGGCGGCGCTGCTGGGCTGGACGGTCTGGGCTTTTGAAAGCTACTGCCCGTGTGCTCGACTGCCAGCGGTCGGTCTTAACCTCGCGGCTCCAGTTTAATCGCTGGGGCCGTTTGACGTAGGAAACATAATGGATACAGCACTGTTCGTTTACGGACATTTACTTACCGTCCGGCTATTCGATGTAATCCCACCGTATGTGTTGCCGTCCGGACCTAACATCCAATGGGCGCTGATGGCTCTATAACGCCCGTTCTCGCAGGGGCCATGTGTTGTTACTTCAATGCTGTACGCGTTGTACCGGTATCGGAAACCTCCGGACCCCAAGGTTCCAATCAGAAGCAGACCCCCAGAAAACAATGCGTTTTCTTGTAGAGTTCGGTCTCTACAGCGGGGTGCGAGGGAGGAGGGCACAGATTCAGAGTCAGGCAGAAGCACAGCAGCGTCATGGGCAGGACATCAACCTGCAACGAACAGTTGTCGTTGTTCAGCGTCCCCTGTTACCCTTGTCCCTGCGTCCCTGGTCAACAAGGTATCCCCACAGCTTGCGGGCTCCCGCAAACAACCCCGCTACGAGGAATACCCCGACCACTGACATCCAGATTAAGGTTTCCATACCGCTCCTGATTGACTGGGAGCGAGGAGGCGGGGCTTGCCACTGACCGTCACGGGCGCGAGTGCGCTCTACTCATAGCCCAAGTACTCCCAGGCTAGCTCGCATTCCAAGTCAGCCGGCCAGGGAGGCAAGCTGGAACCGGTGCATACTGCTAGGAACACATAGGGCATCACTTGATATCCCCTCGCGGCCGCCGTTGCGGTGGTCGTGTGCCCGAATGGACTCAGAGGAAAGCGGTGATCGTACTCGCCCCGCACTGTCGAGTAAATCAGAGTTGGGCCACTCAAACTGCTACCGTCGTAGACGCATTCGTCCACGTAATAGTAGAACGGTGGCGATGGGAAATGATTGCCCCAGCAACTCCCTGCCCGGTTGCTCCCATCGAACACAGCCCCTCCGCCGGTGAAGTTTGCCATCTTGAAGTCAACTTTGGACCGTGTCTTCGTCAGGTCGTCTATCGATTGCCAGCCGACGACCTTCGTAAGAGCCTCGACTCTCCACTTATACCCGTCGGCGTTGGCGTAACTGCGCTCCTCCTCTGCCTATCTGGGAACGAGCTCTTTGACGACCAGGTTGCAGGTTCCTTCTTCTAATCCCACTCGTACCTTGCTCACGTCGCCTGACATCTCAATCCTGACGTCTGGGATACCGCATTCACCAGCCAATCCGGTTCCTCGGTGTATCACGTCGCTCTCCGCGACCCCGGTTCTGGGGTCTTGGCCTTCAACCGTGATCCGGACGCTGGAACTTTCTCCTGGGGGCCTGTCCCCACCCCCGGCGAGTACAACCCCCGAAAGCGCAAGCACGGTGAGCAACATCAGCCCTACCATGAACCAGAACTTCATTTTCATACTGTCACGTCCTTAGGTACTTGACCGAAGGCTATGTCAAAATGGATGTAACATCACGATATTACCGACCCTACGTGTGGCGCAAAAGCTCGAAAACATGTCAGGTCAGACCATAGTACTGCATAGCATGTTTCCCCTCGTTTGTCAAGTCCCACTTATTCTCTCCGGACTTTAGGTACAGGTTGATAGCCTCCCTAGGAGTTAGCATATTCATGCCCATATGAGGGCGCACAGTGTTATAGGTATCGCTGATACCAGGTATTCAACTCCAGGTGGTCTCCAGAATGCCGATCTAACCAGAAAAAGGCTTCCAGAATCATCCGGATAACCTCTTGCAGCATCTTGTCCGTCCACGTCGGTATGCCCAGAGGACGGGTTCCCCCATTTGGCTTGGGAATGTTGACCCGTCTAACTGGCGTCCACCGGAACCGCTCATACCGGAGTTCCTCGATAGGTCGGTCGATTTTGGCCAGTGACATGCCGTCCACGGTCTCTGCGGTGGTTCCCTTGGTCATCGCCCCCCTGGTTTGAGTAGAGATGGCCGTAGGCCCTCAGGTAGAGTTCCCGGTTGCAAAGCAGCCGATAGATGTTCTCCAGCGGCAATTCTCTTTCTCCGCGTTCGCGTGTGACGTTCAATACAGTTTCGGCGTTTTGCATTATGCATACCTCCCTGTCGTATTCCGTCGAAACCACCTGCCCTCCTTCGCCATGTACCGGGCTTTCCCCGGCTCGGACTACTACGAGGGCTCCGTTGCCATAGGGGTCTCCCCCCGTAGGCAATCCCGCGTTCCGTTTGACTTTGGGGATGTGTTGAACAGGTTTGGGTTGGCAGAGACGCGGGTCGTTGGAGCCTTATTTTCCTCCTGGCTGTTATTTTGGTCCGTTGTGCTGTTCATGGGATTGGTGTTGGCTGCCGTCGTTGTAGTGGGGTGGCGCGTTCTCAAGGTGAGATGCGTTACGTTTGGAAGCGACGGCGGGAGCCGTGGCTAAGACCGTGGTGGCTAGAGCGCATCCAGATTAACCAGGTCCCCGTTGTCTTCGACACAGGACGTTCTAGCGCGACTTAGGTGCCCCGTTCGTTCCCTTGAATGCCCACATTGGCCATCGTTCGCTCACCGGAGGTGCGCTGGCCACGAGTGCCGGCCAGTGCAATGAGCGGCGCCGGGTTTCAAGCGTTTTACCGGCGGGTGAAATCAGACACCGACTGGGAACTGGGGTTCAGGCAATCAAGCTTTCACCGTATTGCGCGGGCCTTGCGGAACCAGCCCTACAACGCTTTCAGGCTTTAGCCGCTTTACCGAAATGCTGTTGTCCCCCTTGGCTTTCGCTTCAAGGTAGGTCGGTTAGCCCAAGAATTTCCTCCGAATCTTTCCCGACTGAGCCAGGTATCCTATGCCTCGTCACGCGGCGCACACTCGTGGACCTCGTCCCCGACCAGCAGGTCGAAGAAGCCCTTAATCCGGTGCTTCACGTAGTCGGCCAAAGGGTAGCGGGCGGGGCCGGACTTGTCGGCCTGCCAGAGGGGAGAGCCGCAGTTGGCGCAGGTGTGCTTGCGGCGGTTCAGGTCCTCGTCGGTGAGGGGCACCCCGTCCTTGTCCACGATCTGGGCCGTGCAGTCAGGGCAGCAGGGGACCCGGAGGGGCTCCCCCGTCTCCTCGACCCTGATGAGCCCGCCTCTGGATGTGGCCCACCGCTCGATGTACGCCGCCTGCCAGCGGTAGGAGAGCTTTGCCCGTTCTCTTGACATGATGGCGAAGAGGGGGTCTGGGCCAGTGGAGAGGCGCAGCCGCTCCAGGATACCGATTATCCAATCCACACCAAAAACTTCGGTACTCGTGGGCAGTAGATTTGGATGCAGTGAGCGGGAACGGTCGCATCTCCTAGCTCTTTCGGCGCGCCAGACCAACAAGTTAGCGCCGAACGATCAGGTTTGACTGGCTTGAGTCTCGACAGGTGAGCCGGACTGGACGACATGCTGCCTCCGACTGAAGCTAAGTCAACCGCCCACCAGTATCTGAGCTATTGGTGTCTATTTGATAACAAGTATGTGCGACCTTACGGGCGGCGGTAGTGGCGGTCCAGTTCCGAGGCATAGCGGCGTCCCAACGTGGCGCCTTCGGCCTCCAGCCATTCGGTGAACCGGGTGGAGGCGGTAGGCGGGTCAGCCGACACCAGATGGCCCGCCATCAGTCCGTCGATTTCATCCCTGGTCAGCACCACATCCCGCACCAACCAACCCGCCATTCGGGCGGCCAGCAGCGCCACGGAAGGCCGTACGTGAATCAGCCGGGCTCGGCTGCCTACTCGGCGAGCTATGAGCCGTACCATCTCCTCAAACGTGAATGTTTCTGGACCCACGGCGTCTAACACGACATCTTCGCTTCCCGCCCCGGCATTCACGGCAAGTTGCGCCAGGTCGTCTACGAACACCGGCTGGATCGGATAGTCCCCAGACCCTGCGATGGGGAACGCTGGAAACCGCCGCAGGAACCAGGCGATGTTGTTTATCAGCACATCCTCGGGGCTGAACAGCACCGTGGGTCTGAGGATGGCGTAGGACAACCCAGACTCGTGGATTGCCTTTTCCACCAGCGCCTTCCCCCGGAAGTAAGGAAGTGGCGAGTCCTCCGAGGGGTTGGTGATGCTGATATGGACGATGCGGCTAACGGCGGCTTCGGCCGCCGCTCCTATCAGGATGCGGGAGTTCTGAACCGCAACGTCATGAGTAACCGTGCCTCGTGCGAAGCGAATCCAATAGGTGTTGTACAGAGTGGCGGCTCCCCGAAGATTTTCCACCAAACCGTTAAAGTCGCCGAAGTCCAGAGGTAGAGCCTCCACCCGATCACCGAAGGGGCTGTGGGAAGTAGGAGTACGGGTCAACGTCTTTACAGTTGCTCCCTGTTCCAGCAACCGCCGCGCGATGTACTTGCCACTGTAGCCAAAGGCCCCAGTGACGACCGAGAGACTAGATCGGCTCATTGCCTTCCTGACCTCCGAGATCAGCAATGGCTGCAACAAGGAGCGCGAGGGCTGTTGGCAGGTAGAACATGCCGATCGAAGCTATCGCTACAAAACAGAATCCCAGAAGCACGACGGCGGGGCTCCAGAGGAGTATCTTGCGCATCGTCGTCTGTTGGAGCCGAAGGCCCAACAAAGTGATGGCGGTCAACAGGATAGGCACTAGCAGCAACAAGATTACGTGCAGGCCATTCACTTCTATTGCCGTAGCGCTAGACCGAATCACCTCCCCGCCAGGCTCACCAGGGAGTGTCGCCGTTACCGACGCACCCTCATAGGTGGGCCAGAACGCCAACCAGACCCCAGCGGCCCAGGCAAAGGCATGGGCGACCCATGCAGATACTGTCGCTACGCCGATAGACCTCAGATGTCCCTCCGTACCAAGCGCTACTACGTTTCGTGCACCGGGCTCCCGGATATTACGGAGCGCCTGAGTTGAGATGGCTAAACCCCGGCGTGGTAAACCCCATACTTTAGATGTCCACCTATTCTAGGAGGATTCGTTCGCTTTGACGATCTTGTTATCGCTACTTCTTTCGATGGGCCTGCGTGCTGGCGTGTTAATGATCGGGGGGATGTGTGGCTATGGATACTCAGTGAAAGGAACGTCGGGAAATGTCTGAGGCGGGTCGATGGGGGATTGAGCGGTCACCGCTGGAGGCATACAGCCGCGTGTCCAACGCCGAGCGCTTTTGTCGTCAGAGCAATGGCGTTACTGCATAGCTCCACTGCACGCAGATCGGAGAGAGTCTGATAGGTACTGCAACCCATATAGACAACAAACCGGCAGCTATGTGAGTGCAGGGATTTAGCAGTGTGCACAGCGGCTTACCGCGGCGGTAAGGGTTTGGCTTGATAAGGTGGGACGATGTCTACAGGCATATCAAAATTGGACAAATCGAAGGTGCCCATTGTTCCTTCTCCGTTAGAGGGCGAACCGGAACGATAGGTAAATCGTTTGACCAAGTAGTCCTCATATGCTATCCAATATTCTATATGACGAGTTCGGTCTGCCTCTCCAAAGCCTAGGTCGATGCCAGTCGGCGCAAGCCAGGACACCTTAAACTGTAGACCGTCAGCGATAATGGGACACGTGAGAGGGGTAGAAAACCCGAGAGTCTGAGAGTGGTGTGAGCTCCTGAAGTGCGGGTAGAGTACCTCATGAAAGGAGCAGCGATGTCCCAGTCAGACGTCAGCAAGGCCGAGGCCGCCGATCAGCGGTCGGAGCAGACTAGGTCCTTCGTTCGACGAGTTAGAGTGGCTACCCGGCGCAAATACACGCCGGAAGAGAAGATCCGTATCGTGCTGGAGGGCTTCCGCCGCGAGGTCACCGTGAACGACCTGTGCCGGCGGGAGGGTATCAAGCCCCACTCCTACTACTCGTGGACCAAGGAGTTCATGGAGGCGGGCAGGGAGCGGCTGTCCCGTGACACGGTGCGCGATGCCACCCGGCAGGAGATCCAGGATCTCAAGCGGGAGAACGGCGAGCTCAAGCAGCTGGTAGCCGAGCTATCCCTCGAGGTCTACCGTCTGAAAAAAACGGCCATACCAATGCCCCAGAACGGCGTCGGTACCAGCGGATGAGCGCCGTTGAGAAGGCGACGGTCCTGGCCAGTGTAGCCGCATCACCGCTGGCCAAGCGTCGGGTGCTCAGAGACCTGGGTGTTCCCAAGAGCACCTACTATCGGTGGTTGATGCGACAACAACATCGACAAGGTCTCGAGGACCGACCTGGAGCCAGCGCTCCACCGTGGAACCGCCTTAGACCTCAGGAGGAACGGTCGATCCTGGAAGCGGCCAGGGAGATGCCGGAGCTAAGTAGCCGCCAGTTGGCAGCGTGGTCTACAGACAACCTGGCCTTCGCTGTATCCGAGTCCACTGTGTATCGCATCCTGTGCAGAGAAGGTCTTGTGAAGTCACCCGAGATGCAGCTCAAGGCCGACAAAGAGTACCATCGCAAGACCAGCGGCCCTCACCAGATGTGGGCTACCGACGCCTCCTACTTCAAGGTGATCGGTTGGGGCTACTACTACCTGGTCACCGTGATGGACGACTACTCCCGCTTCATACTGGCCCACAAGCTCCAGCGGGACATGA
>CBDFHM010000013.1:0-1383482 GCA_965247605.1 Dehalococcoidia bacterium
TTGGTGGATCGCAAGCGCAGGGACCCGCACCAGGGCCGAATCTACGTGATGCGGACCGAGGATGGCTTGGTCGTGAAGCGTCTGGGGCTGGACGAAGAGGGGAATTTGCAGATCGAGAGTGACAATGAAGATTGGGAGCCCGTGCCCTGGGTCAACGCTACCGAGATCATCGGAGAGGTGCGATGGGTGGCGAGAACACTATAGGGGAGTAGGAGCTATGACAATGGATAAGGCCCGCGCCGTAGATGAGGGCCTCCGGTCAATAGAAGGTGTCGACAACAAGCTGCTCAATAGTCCAGAGGCGTTGTTTTTGCGGTCCATCCTTGAGGATGGTGAACTTCCTGAATTGGTGGCAAAATCTGGCATCTCCGACTTTGTAGTTGCGACCGATAGGAGAATACTAGCAGTTCAAAAGTCTTGGTCTGGAAAACCAAAGGGACACAAGTCCTTTAGATACGAAGATATTCGAGGCATCGACCCTCAGGAAGGATGGCTAAACACTGTGACGATAGTCACACTGGATGGCTCGAAACACAAAGAGACTACATGGAACGTTCCAGGGGGACGTGCGCAGGAAATCGCCGACTTTGTGGAGGGGAAACTGTCTCCCACAGAGAGAATCAAGAGTCATCGGCAAGAACTCGCCGACCGGCTTGAAAAGAACAAAACCCCGGTGGCTATCCCGGACGAAATACTGAGGATTGATGCACGCTGGCACGCTGTCAGGCCCAAAATATGGGGCGAGAATATGCATAGCGGCGAACGAAAGATGCTCTACGAAATCCTAGACATGGACGAGGACATTGAGAGTCTAGTAGGGGGTACATTCCGGGCTGACACGAATCGTCTGCACAAACACACCGGCGTTGCCTTGGCAACTAGTAAACGCGTGATCTTTCTCGACAAGGGGGTCCTCGGCAGCACGGAAGTCCAGGAGATACCTTACCGCAACATAGAAGGAATAACCTACAGCACTGGAATGTTAAGGGCGGGAGTCCAGATCACGGGGCGTGGGATGGCGGATTATCGCATCGAGGACATCCCTCAGAAGGATTCGGTAAAGCCATTCGTAGATTGCGTCCGAGCGCACATGGAAACTGTCTTCGCTGCCCCCGAGCAGGTGATTAAACAGGCCGCGCCGGCATCCGCCGCTGATGAGATTGAAAAACTGGCGGGGCTTTTAGAGAAAGGCTTTATTACCCAGGATGAGTTCGATGGGAAGAAAAGGCAGCTTCTCGGGCTCTAACCTGGATACCACGTAGTGTCCTCCCCTCGTGCCGGTGCGATGGGTGGCGAGGACGTTCTAGGAGAAGCGGGCCTGGAAAGGAGTTGAGACATTGCCTAGAACAGGGGAGACCTGTCAGCGGTCGGGGCTATACCAGGGTGATTGCGGACATGAACATCGGTTCGATCAGGGCGATACGTTCACGCCATGCACTTACTGTCAGCGCGCTGTTGAGTGGACGTGGATTGGTCCTTAGGCTGGCCCGCGAACTCACGGGAGTCATGCTCGGCTATGGCCTCTGAAGAGCATATTCCTGCGAGGCATCACAAAGGGAATAGCGGGGTTTTTGGCTACCTGATTGAGTCGTACAAACGCATTGACCATCTCCGTATGTTCAACGCTGACGGATTCCATCTGTGTTTCAGCCGGACACGGCTCCTGGCTCTCCACTATTGCCATATGGCGAGGTTATGCCAGTTGGGCACGAACCCCATCTCATTTTGGGGGATGTTTTGGTGTCGGCCCATCAGGGCTACCAACTCTTGTGCCCAATCCTTCTTTTGGGTGATGGTCATGGTCAAGTAGGCGATCATTACAAGCGTGTTGTATAGCTTTCCTGTCTGGTTTGGGTTGAAGAACGAAGATGGCTTAGCGAACGTTCCCATCTTTTTGGGTATCTTCATCTTCGTTTTGAGATCCCTGTCCCATAGTCGCTCGTGGTGGGCACAGAAATTTCTCACCGGAGTCAGGGTGGCGTAGCAGAGGCTGTAGTACTCCGTCGTCTAGGAGATAATGCTTGGCTATCAGTTGCCTGCCTTGCTTTTTCGTGTCGCCGTACCATCGGGAGAGGAGTCCGAACGTCATTGCTTCGACGATTGCCCAGGTGGGGCAATTGAGGACCGGATAGCCGTGGTTGGCTTGGCCGTGGCGGGTGTATTCTTGTTCTAGGTCGTGCCTATTCTTCTCGTATCCGTTTGAGAAGTGGCTCGGTTCTTGGTGTGAATATGTGCCTCCTCCCAGGGTGTAGGTGAGGTGGTAGGTCCATTGAGTGCGAAGTGAAACTTCGATGCGGTTGAATGCTCCTAGGAGCATAGCACGTAGTTGTGTGTCGAATTCATGGCGTTCGACTACAGTTTCGAAGGTAGTGCCTTGTCGGAAGGCGGTTTGGGGGCCAGTTGCTAGTGGATCTACGAAAGGTTCTAGGTAGCCTTGGAAGCGGTGGAAGTTAACATTGCTCAGGAAGCGAACTGCTTCGGTCTGATTTGGCACAGACAGGCCACGCTGCTGGAGTAGGCAAATTTGGTGCCTGATCGAGGTCGGCGGCCCCGGCTGCCCTTGTTGAGAGGTCATTTGGCGACTCGCAAAAAATAAACCCCTCCGGTGCGCCGTTCTTATGAGAGGCGTGAGGGGTATGGTATTCGAGATTATAGCATAGACTGTCGAAGTGTCAAAGGGCTGCAATTTGCTTGAGCCAGGCGCAATACGAGCTTTGCTTTGTCGGATGACCTAAATCGACTGGAGAAGGAGAGCGTCCCACAACGGGATTGGCTCGACATCAACGCCATCGACCCGGAGCAAAGCAACATCATCAGCGTCCGAGGTGAGTCTATGGAGCCTACACTGCCGGACGGCTGCTCGATCTTGGTGGATCGCAAGCGCAGGGACCCGCACCAGGGCCGAATCTACGTGATGCGGACCGAGGATGGCTTGGTCGTGAAGCGTCTGGGGCTGGACGAAGAGGGCCGGTGGGAGATACGGAGCGACTGTCCTGACTGGCGGGTTACGCCCATGTCCCCAGGCACCGAGATCATCGGCGAGGTGCGGTGGTCGGCGAGGACGTTTTAGTTTAATGGGTGAAATGTGGGGTATTAGAGTCACCGCTCCCCATATTCAGCTACAAATATAGCTTGATTACGAATCCCACTCCCTCCGCCAAATGCGCTACAAACCGCCCCATGCCCCCTGGCCGTCACGGCTCAATGCCTGACGGCCTGTTGGCAAAATGTCCAAGAGAAAGCGAGAGTTGACTGGATGCTAGAAATGAGGACCGTAACCGCTGACGAGTTTGTTATGTGGCTTCGTGCTGAGTCGCGGGCGCATAGCAACCGGTTGGACCATGACCCAGAGGAACTGAGGCCGCATTTCGATTTGGACCGTTCGATCGCCGTGTTCGACCAAGGAAACATCGTCGGCGGCGCCCACTCGCACAGGCTGGAGATGTCCATCCCTGGGGCATCGGCGGTCGTAGCAGGAGTGGCCAACATCGCTGTACAGCCCACGCACAGGCGGCAAGGGGTGATGACCCAGATGATGCGCCACCAGATTAATGATATCCACGAGCGCGGAGAACCGTTGGCTGCGCTGTTTGCCTCCGAAAGCGTAATCTACGGCAGGTTCGGATATGGCATTGGGTCGGTGCATGAGCGATGGACGATCGATCGGCCGTACACCGGATATGCTCGGCCATACGAGAGTCCCGGCCGAATCCTTTTTGTGGAACCAGAAGACATTACAAAAGAGCTTCCTGATGTCTTCCGGCGGAGCACCATAGATCGCCCAGGCGTGTTCCAGAGGGCCCCTCATCATTGGGAGCGGGATTCCCAAGCACCTGAGCACAAACAAGGTGGCCCAGGTGGCATTTTTTACGCTGCTTATGAGGATGGCGGGAGAGTTGACGGCTACGTGACTTACCGTTCCAGCAGGCCGACACTTGTCGTGAACGAGTTGATGGCAGTGACTAAAGAGGCGAATGCCGCATTGTGGCGGTTTTGCTTTGATATGGACCTGATGGGCTGCACGGAGGCGACCAAGCGTCCGGTAGATGACCCTTTGCCGTGGATGCTAGCGGACCCACGGCGGTTGCAGAGATCGGCACGTGATGGGTTGTGGTTGCGTCTGATAGACGTGAGTGCCTCCCTAACCCTACGGCGTTATCTGCAAAGCGACCGTTTGGTGTTAGAGGTTCGAGACGAACTATGTCCCTGGAACGAAGGACGGTTCGAGTTGGAAGGTTCTTCTGAAGGGGCCACATGCCGAGCGTCGAGTTCATCTCCAGATTTGGTGCTTGCTGTTTCTGATTTGGCCTCGGCGTACTTGGGGACCGTGAGCTTCAGCACGCTTGCGCAAGCAGGCTTGGTGGATGAGCGCACACCAGGGGCATTGCTGCGGGCTGACCGCATGTTCGCGGTCCGGTATCAGCCCTGGACTCCGCACAACTTCTAGTGGCGGCCGTGGACACGAGAAAAACACGGCCAAAACACCGCGACGGCCTACCCGGTTTCGGTGATTGAGGTTAAACTTGACCCGGATACTTGACCCGGAAAACCGAAACGGGTCATCAGAGGATTAAGAATGAGTTCCAACGGCAGGGTCGCGATTGTAACGGGCGCTGGTACCGGCATCGGCAAGGTTTCCACTCTGGCGCTCCTCCGCGACGGCTATTCTGTCGCGTTGGCGGGGCGCCGCATCGAGCTTCTGGAATCGGCGCTGGCCGAGGCCGAGGAAGCCCGCGAAAGGGCGATAGTTGTGCCGACCGACGTGGGCGATCCCGAGTCGGTCAAAGCCCTTTTCTCCAAGACCATGGAGGCGTTCGGGAGACTTGATGTGCTCTTTAACAACGCCGGGACCGGGGCACCCCCGGTCAACTTGGAGGACCTGACCTACGACCAGTGGAAACGGGTGGTGGACACCAACCTCACCGGCACCTTCCTGTGTACTCAAGAAGCTTTCAGAATCATGAAAGACCAGGACCCGATGGGTGGGCGCATCATCAACAACGGCTCGATCTCGGCCTATGTTCCCCGGCCCAATAGCGCCCCGTATACCTCCACCAAACATGGCGTGGCCGGCCTCACCAAAGCTACTTCCCTCGACGGCCGGAAATACAATATCGCCTGCAGCCAGATCGATATCGGTAACGCAGACACCGAAATGTCGGAGAGGATGAACACCGGTATTCTTCAGGCTCATGGGGCGGTGGTCCCAGAGCCGAGGTTCGATGTTAATCACGTCGCCGAGTCGATCGTCTATATTGCCAACTTGCCTCTCGAAACCAACGTGCAATTCATGACGATCATGGCGACCAAGATGCCCTACATCGGACGGGGCTGATCAAGTGCGGTTTAAACGCAGAGCACGCGGAGATAGCAGTGGTAACGATAGAAACGGGTGATTTTCGCTTCGAGGTCGACGATAACTGGGGTGTGTTGCCCGACGGTTGGTCAGTCGGTGTGGTGACTGGAGTGGTGGTCGATTCTCAGGACAGGGTCTACGTCTGCCAGCAACAGCGAGACCCGCCGGTGCTAGTGTTCGACCGGGTAGGCAGGTTCCTGGACTCCTGGGGATCCGGCTACATCGTCGAGCCCCACACGATGTTCATTGGCCAGGATGACCTGATTTACCTGGCTGACCGGGGAGAACACGTGGCGTTAATACTGAGTGGGGACGGCCAGGTATTGTTGGAGCTTGGCACACGCGGCCAGCCTTCGGATACCGGTTGCTTCGAAGACGAAGGCGTAGTCCTTCGGGCGGCAGGCCCGTTCAACCGACCAACCAGGTTGTCCCCTGCGCCATCGGGCGACCTGTACGTTTCCGACGGTTACCGCAACAGCCGAGTCCATCGTTTCGCCAACGACGGGAGCCTCATTGACTCTTGGGGGCAGCCCGGCACCAGTGCTTCCGGCGAGTTTTTCTCACCTCACAGCCTTTGGGTGGATTTGGACGGCCTAGTCTACGTCTGCGACCGGAAGAACAACCGTATCCAGATCTTCAACCCCGCCGGAGAGTTTGAGGGGCAGTGGACCAACGTGCAGCTTCCTACCGACCTCCATATTGGCCAGGACGGCCTCTTTTACTTAGCCGAACGAGAGAGCAACGAGGCAACAGAGAATCTGCTGACAATCCGAGACCGGGACAGTAATGTCCTGGCTAGTTGGACCACCCCCCGAAGCCACCAGATCTGGCCTGACGCCCACGGCGACATCTATTTGGTCAGCGGTGTGCAGACCAGTTTGTCGGGGACCGTCGCCACTAAGTACCTCCGGACCCGTTAGAGCGACTTAGTTTTACCTAACATCAGGTTACTGAGACGACTCCAGCAGTTCCGAGGCTACCATCCGGGCGATCGTGATTTCGTTGTCGGTCAGGTTCATACCATTGGTTCCCGAAAAGAGCAATCGCCCGGGGTCATGGGACGTGTGAGGCAATCCCAAGATATGCCCCAACTCGTGGCTGCTCACCCGTCGATCGAATACGCTGGGCTCGTCGGTAACCATGAAGACCCGGCTGCTAGGAAAGGAAATTCCATTGGGCCCGCCCAGGTTTCGAAAGTAGAAGCCGTTGATCAGGCTGGGACCCGGCGGCGCTACGCTTCCCCCTAGCTCTTGGAGTAAAGCCCGAACGTCACCCCATGTCACCCTGGTGAGCATTTCTTTGGGCACCTTGATAGTAGACACCGTCTTGGCTTCAAGCCGGATACCGGCAGGAGCCCAGATTTCGTTCATGCGGGCCACAATTTCCAGCAGTTCCTCTTCCGTCCGCTGACTGGAAATCGCCGGGTCGGGTTCGTCGCAGTCTCCCTCCAACCGGTACATGGAAATCCCGAGAGTTATTATTTCCAGAGCTTCCTCGCCGGTTGATTGATCTACAGGTGAGGAAACAACAGTCGATCTAGTACTCAGTCAACCTAATTGTTGGCAGGATAGAGATGATGACGCTTGACTCGGGCGTCCACAGTGGAGAATCTCCAGTCAATGGTTGCTCCGGCTTGGTTTCGTTCTGCCTCCAGGGCCGCGATCTCGCCACTCAAAGTCTCTTCATCGGCAATACGCCGGCGCAGGACTCGCCTGGCCAAGACACTGAACTCGATCTCTGCCATGTTGAGCCAACTACCGTGCTTGGGAGTGTAGTGAAACTCCAAGCGTTTGCGTATTCGCCTAGCCTCCTTGGGCTCGAAGGTTTCGTAGAGGGAAGCTGGTTTGTGGGTGTTGAGGTTGTCCAGCACCACCCGGATCTTCTCGGACGCTGGGTAAGCTTCATCGGCCAGCCACCGCATCTGCTGAGCGAAGTCCACCATGGTACGACGTTCGGTCACTGCCACATGCCTCCAGCCCGCCAGGGGCTCGCACAGCATGAACAGGTTTCGGGTGCCATTGCGCTGGTACTCGTAATCGTATCGCTCCCGTCGTGCCGGCTTGGGCGGGATCGGAGACCTCTTTTCCGCCAGCAACTGCTTGGAGGTCTCGTCGAAACAGACCACCGGGCGCTCTGGGTCATAGGGTTCCGCGTAAAGGTCCAGCACATCCTCCATACACGCCACAAACTCGGCGCTCACCTGGGGAATACACCACTCCTTCTTCTGCCACGGCTTGAGACTGTTTTTTTCAACCGCTTGCGAATTCCCTCGTGGGACATGGAGGGCGCCAGCCCCAACTCCACCACCTTGTTTGCCAGGAGCCGCAGGGTCCAGTGGTCATGGCCTGGAGGGGCCTCGCTGCACGCCAGGGCAATCAGGTGCGCTTCCCCCCGCTCATCCAGTTTGGTCGGATGTCCTGGCCGAGGATCTTCCTCCAAGGCCCGCTTCAGTCCTCCCTCCAGGTACCGCCGCTTGGTACGGCACACCGTACCCGCAGACGTGTCCAGCGCCTCCACGATGCGCATCACCCCCCAGCCCGTATCTGCCTTTAGCAGAATACGGGCCCGGGCAACCTTTCGCGCTGGGCTCTTTCCCCCGCGAATCAGTCGTTCCAACTGGTCTCGTTCTTCCCTTTCCAACCGGACCACATACCGTTCTCGTCCCATGGCTGCCACCCTCCTACGTCAACACTCCTAAAAAAGGGTAGCAACCTTAGACATTTTCTTAAACAATTACCAAAACCGAGTTGACTGAGTACTAGCCCCGCTGCCGCAACCGAACAGAACGAAGCAGAACACTACTACCGCGAACAAAACTAACGCGGGTGCCCGCCGTGAAATTCTGCGCTTTACCAATTTGTTTTACCGTCAGAGAGCAATTTGAAAAAGGCCGTACCAATAAACTTGGTGTTATTAGCCGAGTGAGCCGGTGAACTATACCAGGTAATCGTTGATCATGATTTGGCCGCCTTAATGCAACCGGGTACAATAGCCACCACACAATACGCAGATAACGGAGGGTTGAATGTGCCGGAGCATCAAGATTCTACGGCAAGGGGACGTTCCGCTGCCGGACGCTGAGGTCCGGGAAGCGGCCCTTCAATTCGTCCGGAAGATCAGCGGATACCGCCATCCTTCGCAGGTCAACACCGAAGCCTTCGAGAAGGCGGTGGATGACATAGCGAACATATCGCAGCAACTGTTGGGGTCTTTGGTGAACCGCCCCGCCAGGGGCCGCCCCTAATAGCTAAGCCGGCTGCGCCGGCCGGTATTTGTCTCCTTCCTCCCTTGTGATTCTCCCGGCGGCCATCAGCCACATGCGGGAAATCTCAGGACCCATGAACTTAAACGTCCCCTGCAGCTCCTTCTGTAGCGCCGGATACTCCTGGCCCGGCAACACCTCATAGAACCAATCGCAGAAGCTGCCGTGCTCACAGCGTAGGCCCTCGACCCTACGGGCGTTCTCGATGGTCGCTTCTATCTTAAGCCGGTTGCGGATAATGGCACCGTCTTGCCGCAGTGCCTCTACTTCTTCCGGACCCATTCCGGCCACTTTGTCGATATGCCAATTGGCGAAGGCATTGCGAAAGCCGTCCCGCTTGTCCAAGATCATCTTCCAGGTCAGGCCAGCCTGGAATACCTGAAGGCTCATCACCTCGAAAAGCGAGTTGTCATCCTCCACCCGGCGGCCCCAAATAGTGTTGGCATACCAATCGTGAAGATGGTCGAACGGCGCTGATGGATCGTGGACTGATTCGTGAGGCATCCTAATCCGGTCTCCTTAATTCTTCTCTCTTCTGGCTATCGGGGCACAATCGGCAAAGTTACGTGGGAGGGGTACTGGGAGCTGTGCAGGACCGTTTGCATCGCCGGTCTCAGTTCGCTATCACCTGCGATCAACTCGCCGGTGTTCGTGTTGCGGTCGAACCGCGGGAAGTTACTGCTGGAAATTTCCAGGCGGATCCTATGGCCAGCCTTGAAAACGTTGCTGGTAGCCCACAGATCAATGGTGTACGAATAGGCCTTCCCAGGCTCCACCGGGGTGGGGTCGGACATGGAGTCGCGGTAACGCGCGCGGATAATGCCATCCGTTAAGTTACGGGCGCAACCGTCCTCGCAGACGTCCACCAGCTTGGCCGTGAAATCGGTGTCCGTGCCCGAGGTCGCGGCCCAGAGAGTCACGGTTACTGGCCCTGTTACCTCCACGTCCCGCTCTAGCGGCGGGGTGGAGTAAACCAGCACGTCGGACCGAGACTCGATATCGTTCTGGTCGAAAGCCCCGCTGGAAGCGAAATATGGGTTGCAACACAGCGCGCCGCCGACGGTTGGTACCGGGTCTGCCGGATTGTACAGATAAACATCGGGCGCTTCTTCCGTCGGCCCCTGGGTGCCAAGGCTGCCGTCGCCGTGGCGGGAATTGGCCTTGCCGCCGCTATGGAGGAAGTATTTGGTCTCCTGCGCCCGGGCTAAGGGCCACTCCTGCTCGTCCCGCCAGACATCGTCTCCCATGACGAAGATCCTCACCGGCGGCTCGTTCATGATCCCGTTGTCTGTCCCTTTCAGCCAGTAGTCGTACCATCGCAGATGAATATCGTCCAGTCCGATGGCCATCGAGTCCGACATGGTCCCGAAATAGTGGCTGCCGACCAAGCTGCTGCCCCGGGCGGAATGCTGCCACGGTCCGATTATCAGCTTCTGTCCGCGGCGGACGTCTTCAGTAGCGCCGGACTTCCGCATGCCCAGGAAGTTGCGAATGGTGCCGCCCAAGAAGATGTCGTACCAACCGCCGATATGTAACGCTGAAGCCCCAATTTTTGAGTGCTGATCCTCGATGCACAGCTTCTTCCAATAATCGTCGAAGCTGGGGTGAGCCAGCCAGTCGTAATAATAGGGCGCCAGGCCGTCTTTCAATGAAGGCAATTCTTTCAACGGCAACGACCGGAAGGCATGGTTCATGTCGTCCACGGCCTTAAGAAGGTCTGCTTGCCTCTGCTGGGGCACGTTCCTTAACCCGGCGATGGTCGGAAAATTGGCTAGGGCCAAAATGTTCAGAGTCCAGGATATATTGAACCCCAACTCGAAGGCGCCTCCCTGATAGGTCCAGCCGTTATGGTAATTAGAGGCGGTTACGTTGGGCACCATGGTCACCAGGTGAGGCGGCTTGGTGGTCGCCGCCAGCCATTGGGTCGCTCCGACGTAAGAAGCGCCCACCATGCCTACTTTGCCATCGGACCAGGGTTGGGCCGCCGCCCATTCCACGGTGTCGTAGCCGTCGTCGATGTCGTCGACGAAACAGTTAAACTCGCCCTCGGAGGTGAAGCGGCCCCGTGTGTCCTGAATCACCAGGGCAAATCCGGCCTTCGCCGCCCGAATCGGGTCCAACATTTGGGCTGAAAGAGAGGCGGACTTGTCGTAGGGCGTGCGTTGCAAGATTGTTGGGAAGGGGCCGGGTCCATCGGGCCGATAGACGTCGGCGTAGAGGACGGTTCCGTCCCTCATTCTAGCGGGCAGGTTGGTTTCTATTTTGACCGATACCGATGCTGGCATGGCTTGTCGCCTCCTGTGTACGTCTGCTTCTGTGGCCGTAATTCCGGGCGTCTAATTCCGGACGTCTAATTCTTGGTGGGCCGGGGCATAGCCGATGTCGCAGACATTCTACCCCCGGTCGCGCTGCACCGCCACCGATGTTGAGACCATCACTAGATTGGGACAGGCGGACCTTGGGTAACGGCCCGAACATGCGCTAACATTTCGAGCCACTGCCAAAATATGGGTACTGCCTTTATCGCGGGCTTACTGACCAACTCAGTTTCCTGTACCCTGGAGCGATTGATGCACCAAATTCCAATTGAAATGCGGGTGAAATGCGGGCCCAAATCGGGCACTGTATCCAGATACTTCTCTCGACATCATCATTCATGGAGGCCCGGTCAAAATTGAGGCTTGTTTCCTTTTCCGCCTTTGCTGCTGCTCTGGTCTTAGCGCTGTTTCTTTCCGGTTGCGGCGGCGGGTCGTCTGCGGAATTGTCGGCACAGTCCGGTAAATTGACCTCGGCGGATGAAGTTCTAGCCGCCGCCCGTGAAGCTTTAAGCTTGGTAATTTCGTACCGTTCGGACCGGCACATGGTAGTAAAGAGCCAGGCCGACGGACGCGGTCTCGTAATGGGGAATATTTCATTGACTTGGTCCACCTCGGACCGCATCCACTTGCGTTCCCGAGGCACGGAAGAAGGAGAAGAGGAGCAGGCATTCGAATTAATAGCGACTGATGGCCGGGTATTTGCCAGGGAATCTAAGACAGGCAATATTTGGACAGAATACGAGACGGATCCGAATCCGGACAATAGGGAGGTTGGGGGGGTTCTGGCTGCGGTGAGGAGATTTTCTGCTGCTCCTGACTTTGTGCCTGACATGGATGAAGCTGAGTTGGTGGGTGAAGAAGTTATTGACGGCTTTAGCGTCTACCACGTCATAGGGGCCACGAGCGTCAAACAGGAGTTCCCGGATGGAGTGCCTGCCGAGGTACTTGACGACCTGCCGCTGCAACAAAGCGATTCGACCTACCACTTGTATGTAAGCACCAGTAATTTCTTGCCCAGACGGTTGCTTACTGAGACCAGCTTAAGGTGGGAGACATCTTCGGGCGAGGCGCCAAGAGACGAGGACACAGGAGTTGAACCGGTCTATATGGAATCGACAGACAATTTCCTGGATTACAATGTCCCCGTGACCATCGAATTGCCCCAGGTCCCATAAGACGAGCCCCTCATAATGAACCCTTGCGGCGTCCAATACATTCATAGTCGTGAGTTGGGAACGGAACGCAATGGCTTCTAACCCTGAGACGCCTTACCTAATGTCTGGCAAGACCTGTTTGATCACCGGCGCCACCGCCGGCATCGGCTTCGTTACCGCCAAAGAGTTGGCGAGAATGGGCTGCGCTGTGACTATCATTGGCAGAAACCAGGCCAAATGCGCCTCCACAGCCGCCGCTATCAAAGAAGAAACTCAGAACCAGTCGGTTGATTACCTCTTGGCCGACCTGTCTTCTCAGAATGAAGTCCGGCTATTGGCGGACAAGGTCAAAAAGCGCCACAGTAAATTAGATGTCTTGATCAACAACGCCGGAGCCATCAACTTTTTCCGAAACCGAACGGTTGACGGGATCGAATCGACGTTCGCGGTGAACCACATAGCCTACTTCATGTTGACCAACTTGCTGCTGGACCTATTGACCGCGTCCGCGCCCGCCCGTGTCGTAAATGTATCGTCTGACTCGCACCGGCGGGCCAGAACTTTGAATGTGGATGACCTGCCCGACCCAAAGCGCTACTTCGGCCACCGCGCCTACGCTCGTTCCAAACTAAGCAATGTTCTGTTTACCTATGAGTTGGTGCGTCGGCTGGAGGGGACCGGAGTGACCGCCAACGCGCTCCACCCCGGTCTGGTTTCCACCAACATCATGGCCAACAACGGTCTCTTGGGAAAGATTTCCAACTTCGTACTGGGGTTTCGTGGGATCAGCGTGGAAGAAGGCGCCAAGACACCCATCTACCTGGCAACGTCGCCCGAGGTCGAAGGCGTCACTGGAAAGTATTTCGTCAAGAATACGGTATTTCTGTCGTCAAAGGCCTCCTATGATGGGGCGGCGGCGGCCCGCCTGTGGGAGCTTAGCGCCCAGCTGACCAGCATCCCGGACGGCCTGCCAACACCTCGCTCTTCCGCTGGTTGACAGCCTCAGGAGGCCCTTCCATAATCCCAGCCACTCACCTCTAGAGCTTATTCCTGAATTGACGAGTTACTCTTAGGAGAGTGCTGTCCGATGGTCCAATTTATTCCGAACCCAGTGAGTCTATTAGAACGATTTGGCCAATTTTTAGCCAAGCGCCAAATCGAGAAAGCTCAGGCCGAGGTAGCCGCGGTTCTAGCACGTATTGACCGTCGGTTCGGGATGTCCGACGCCCCGATAGACGTGCAAGAATTCCTGGTTCCAGCAGCCGACATACCAGTCAAGGTCACTGGTGCGAAATCCTATGATGACGACAGTTTCTATGCTTTGGACCCAGCCGAAGGGTCTGGGTGGACTTATCAACTGTCCAATGAAGCAGAATTGATTTTCGATCAGCTTGAAATCGAAGGGCCAATTGAAGGTCTCGATACTGAGTTTCTGTCAGATTTCCCTGTTCACACATGGCAGAATGACGCCGTGTTCCTAACTGACAATGTGGGTTTCAGAAGGATGAGGCCTACAATTAGTGGCCAACGGTTGCCCCATCCCAGGATGGTACAAACAATTTCTATGGGACTGGAGAAGGGGGTTCAGTCCGCTTCGGAACCACTGAGTGAAGAGGAAGTGCAGACGATTCGCCAACTGCTTGAAGAGCAATACTATCGCGATCCTACCGGTGTTTTTCTTGGTAACCTTCTGAAACAACTCACCGGGCTTGGGCCTGACGTTTTTCTCGTATTGGACTCAATTCGACGGTCTGGTACCAGCATGGATGCCAGATTTACGTTAATTTTGTATGACGCGACCGTTAACGAGAAGCACCACAAACACTTCTATCTTGTTTACCGGAATATTGCTCTCTACACTCCAGGTTCACTGTGGATCGTACGCACCATAGTGCCCACCGCAAACCGGTTAAGCGACCACTATGAATGGGTCACCAGGTGGATGTCGGCCTTCGCCATTCCGTTTTCCTGATTTCGAGCTCTGGAACGCCAACCAAGGAGATCACTCTATGAAACGTGCAGTTGAGTTTTACAGCGAAGGGTTCAAACTCTGCGGCGATGTCTATCTTCCTACCGGCCTGGCAGCGGGGGAGCAACGCGCGGCAGTGCTGCTGTGTCACGGGTACACCGGGGTCAAAGACCTGTATTTGCCAGATAACGCCAGGGTCTTGAACGAGGCCGGCTACGTGGTCATGACCTTCGACTACAAGGGATGGGGCGAAAGTGAAGGCAGCCGCAGCCGCCTGGCTCCCTACTCCCGGGTAGCCGATGTACAGGCTGCCATGACCTATCTCGGCATCCAGCCGGAGGTCGACGAAGACCGAATCGGAATCTACGGCACGAGCTACGGCGGAGCCACGGTTTCTTGGGTGGGCGCCATCGACCCGCGGGCCAAATGCATCGTGAGCGTCGTTGGCATCGGAAACGGCGGCCGCTGGATGAGCCGGGTCCGCCGCATGGACGAGTGGTTCGATCTTCTGGAACGTTCCAAAGCCGACCGGGAGCAACGGGCGCTGACCGGACACTCGGAGATGGTGGAACGCAGCGAAATTCTACTCCCGGATCGGCAGTCCGCCGAACTGGCGGCAGCCGCACGGGCCAAGAATCCTGCCGCCGTGGGTACGATTCCGGTGGAATACGTTGACGATACCATCGGCTTCAATCCGGAATGGATCGTGGGCCAGATTTCCCCCAGGCCGATTCTGTTCATCACCAGTGATGACGACCGCTTGGTGCCGCCCGAGGAATCGGAGCAACTCTACGCCCACGCCGGCGAGCCCAAGAAGCTGGTTACCCTGAAAGGCGCCGGCCACTACGAAGTCTACGTGGAACCGGCCTTCAGCCAGGTGATGACGCACACCGTGGACTGGTACCAGCAGTACCTTCCGGCCAGGGTGTAACCAATCGCCTATCTAAACTTTATGCCTAACCTTTGTTATCGTAGGCAGCTGTAGGAGGTAACGAAGTTGTCGAATAAAGGGTTCTCCCATATCGGACTTTCCACTTTGGACCTAGATAAGACCCGGGACTTCTACGAAAACGTCTTGGGTTTCAGTGTCGTCCGCTGTGACATCATCAAGATCAAACAGGGTGGGCACATCCGCCATATGTTTGTCGACATCGGCCGGGACCAGCTGATCGGTTTCATGGAACCCAACGGCATCCCTGGGTTGCCAACCAACTACGATGCGGGGATTAACCGGGGCTTGGGCCTTCCGGGGGTGTTCTACCACTTCGCATTCGAGGCTGGCTCGGTCGACGCTCTGAACGCCAAGCGTGATGAGTTAATCGGCAAGGGGTTGGAGGTTACCGACGTGGTAGACCACGATTGGGCCATGTCGATCTATTTCAGTGACCCCAACGGGATATCGTTGGAGTACTGTTGTCTGACCAGGGAAGTCGGCAATGAAGACGACTTGAAATTCCTGGAGCGGTTCGAGCGGTCAATAGTGATCAAGGGCGGAGAAGCCGTGTTTGGCCGAGACGTATTACCAGATCCATTGGCTGATCAGGTGGAGCCGGTACTCGCCAGCGACTAATCTGCACCTGCGACCGACTTCACTCGAAGCCCCCTTTTTATTACGGCCGGGGTCTAGTTTGGGGGTAGTAGAGACGAGACATGCCGGAAGAATTAAATAATTTTATAGGTACGACAGTAGTCGGCAGCTATCCTCAACCCGAGTGGCTCATTGATCGCGACGCCTTGACTCACGCCGGGGTGCCCCGAGTGAGGGTTAGGGATATTTGGAGGGTCCCGCCCGACCAATTGGAAGAGGCTCAAAACGACGCGACTCTGGCGGTCATCAAGGAAATGGAACGGGCCGAGGTGGACTTGATAACTGATGGAGAGGTCCGCCGGGAGAGCCTATTCCAACCGGTTCGCCACTGCCTTGGAAGGGATTGACGCCGATACTCCCGGCCAGGTACTCGGTCGCAGCGGGCAACCAACAACGGTTCCGAGGGTCATCGGGCCCGTGCGCTGGTCGGCCCCGGTCCAGGCCGCCGACGTAGAATTCCTGCGAGCGAACACCCACCGGCGCATCAAGGCCACGGTTCCAGGCCAGTTCACCATGGCCCAACAAGTTCAGAACGACTATTACCCAGACCTGGCCAGCCTGGCCCATGGACTACGCTGCGGCGGTCAACGAAGAGGTGAAGGCGCTTTTCGCTGCTGGCGCCGACGTGGTCCAATTGGATGAGCCGTGGCTTGAGGCACACCCCAACGACGCCAGAGAGTTTGGCGTGGCCGCAGTCAGCAGGGCACTCGAGGGGGTTACCGGGGCCACCGGTTTGCACTTATGTTTCGGCTACG
This sequence comes from Dehalococcoidia bacterium, assembly GCA_965247605.1. Lineage (GTDB taxonomy): Bacteria > Chloroflexota > Dehalococcoidia > Lucifugimonadales > UBA3495 > VXOI01. The sequence continues at coordinate 16,403 of CBDFHM010000013.1, forward strand.
CTGCCATGGTCAAGAACAAACCCGCGGCATATTCCTTTCTTCAGGAACTGGAGGCCGCCCCCATAACCTATCTGTCCATCGAGTCCGCTCAGCCTAAACTAGATCTAACCGTGCTGGAAAAACTCCCAACCAAGACCATCGTCCTTGGCGTGCTGGACCTGAATGACATGACCGTTGAATCGCCGGGGGTCGTTGCTGGCAGAATACGAGAGGCCCTTCGTTTCGTTCCACCGGCCCGGCTGATGGTTGCTCCCGATTGCGGCATGAAATATTTGCCGAGGTCCGTCGCGTTCGGGAAGCTGTGCGCCATGGTTGCGGGGGCCTCGCTGGTACGGGAGGTCCTGAGAGCGTAGCATTTGGCCGGTCTCCCGACCCAATCTGCGCCGCAGTTCCTAAACGGCCCCGGCCACTATGAAGTCTATGGAGAACTGGCCTTCAGCCAGGTGATGAAGCATACGCTGGATTGGTACCGGCAATACCTGTCGGCCTGAGGGTAACTGGGTTCTTTCAGCGGGTCACGGATTCACCAAGAGGCTCTTGAGCTTGATGCTTAGCCAGGGCCTCCGGCCCCAAGCCATCATTTTGCCGCGAGCGATCTGCCCCCATTGGTTGGCTCGTCCGTAGGCGACCAGCATGAAGGCAACCGGGTCCACCAACAGGTGGCAGTCCACCGCACTGCCCGTTGCAGGACCGATGTTAACCGTGCCGTGCTGGAATCGTAGTTCGACGCGAGGTCCGTTCTTTACACGAATTTCGTAGCTTGCCTTGACGTTCTTTGCCTTAGCGCCGTCGACATACAGGTGAAGTACCGCGCAAACGCCAGAGATGACGCGACAGGCGTTGCTCTGGCTGATGGGCACGGCTTGCCTGCGCTGGTGGCGATGTCCCGGCCGTGAATAACAAGCTCGCCCAGTAGGATTCCCATGGCCAAAGAGAAATCGATTTGGTGTCCGCTGAACCAGGGGAACAGCTGGCCCGGTGAACGATTCTCGGCCGCCCCCGTGAACGCGTCGGCAGACTCCACAATTAAATCGGCCAATTGCGGTCCGTTACGTTCAGGTATTTCATCGATGCGGCTCCGGTTCATCGCTTGAATGTCTTCGACCGGCCAGGGAGTCGTTCTACCTTCAACGAATTCGACGTGCTCCCTGAGCGCGGCTAGAATGTGAGCTGCCGTTTCGCCGATAGTCCATTCGAGGCCTCGTGCCGGACGACTGGTGTCATGGATTTGACGCAAGATACCCCGCGACCTGCTGGGCCACATCCCCAATGGCGAGACGGACTTCCGATTCGTCGGTCTTAAGTGCAGTCATATCGTCCTCTATCGGCTTTATACACTACAACTGAAGGCGCAGAGCGCAATGGCCCTAGACGATGGGCCAGGGAGGCTTGAACCAGATGCCTGTCCGCTCCAGCATGCTTTCCCCAATGGTCTGCACCTTCGCTATCAATGCCGCCTCGTCCACGAACAACGGCACGTGATTTTCCACCACAACGCGGCCGTCGATCATCACTGTGTGAACGCTACGGCCGTCGGCGTTGTAGACCAAGCTATTCACCGGGTTGAAGACGGTGCTCCACTCCGCCCTGGCGGTTTCGTAGAGGACCAAGTCAGCCTTCTTGCCGACCTCTATGGAACCGATGTCGGCGTCCAGACCCAATGCCTGGGCCCCACGAATTGTTGCCATTTCCAATGCGGTCTCAGCGGTAATAATGCTTGGAGATTGCCTGGCGTCTTTATATAGCACCGCAATCAGGTACATGGCCCGGTTGGTCTCGATCAGGTTGGAGTTGTTCCCTGCGTCGGTCCCAAGACCAACCGTCATGCCACTCTCCAGCATCTCCGGCAGCAGTCCGGTCTTAGTCATGCCGGCGGCGCCCTTTACCGCCGCAGTGGGGACTACCACCGCTTTCGTGCCGGTATGGGCCATTACCTCGACCTCGCTCTTGTCGATGCCCAACACGTGGGAGAGCAAGACGTTATCGCCCAATACCCCGATTTTCTCCAGGTATTGGGTGGGGCGCTGCCCGTAGTCCTCCAGACAGGCGTTGATGTAACCGGTGGAGTTACTAAAGTGCAACGTCAGTCCGGTGTTGTAGTGGTCGGCCAGGCGTTTGGCCTCCTGCAACAGCTTGGTGCTGGCAAAGCTGGGCGCGAAGGGCATGGCCCAGGCCCGTACCCGGCCGTCCAACTTGCCGTCGTATTCCTGGATGGTTCTTTCCATGGCCAGGACCGCATCCGTCGTGGGCAACTCAGGCAGGTTCAGCGGGTTGGGCCGGTCGGTTACATGAGTGCCGGTGATGATGCGGCAACCGGATTCCTCATAGGCTTGGAGGCAGGCGTCGATGTATTTAGTGCTGCCGGGGTCGAGGAAGCAGTGGTGCCATACTTCAACAACTCGGTGATGCCAAGCAGAGAGGTGTGGTACTCCTCTTCCGCAGTCATGACCGCCTGGAGTTTGAACACGTTGGGGAGGTAATCGGCTCCCAAATCGTCTGGGAATATGCCGCGGTAGCGTGGGCGTAGCTGATGTGCATGTGACCGTTGCAGAAACCGGGCGTTATCACCATGCCGCGGGCATCTATAACCCGGTCGGCTGAAATGTCCGCAAATTCGGTTGCTTTGCCAACTGCGTTATTCGCTGGCCTTCGACAATTATCGTGCCGTCCTGGATGATCCTTCTCTCCGGGTCGACGGTGACGATATATCGGGCGCCTTCGACTTTTGTTGTTGTCTCTTTCACTTATTCCTATCACTGTTGGGAATGCACTGCCGGATTTTGCAGGCCTGCTAACCAGTAGGCCAGCTTCAGTATTATAGCCATCGAAGCCGTTCATGGTAGTGGCTGCCGACGGGCCTTACCGTTTGTTCCGGACACAGGCGTAGATAATATTGACCGAGGACGCCCGCGCGCCTATCATTCACTAGGTTTACCGTCGCATGGGCGGATCGTCTCGAACCCTTTCGTATGAAAACTGGCAATGGTGTTAGGCAAGTTGGACTTTAAAGCATCCTTGCACGGTATTCTGGTAATTCACGACGAACGGCTTCCGACTCGGAGGCTCCCGTGGCGGGATACGCCTCTACCCCGCTACTTCCTGCCCTACCGGGGTCTGGTCGGCCTGGCGATGATTTGCATCTTCTGGCCGTCGGATGTATTGGGCTTTGAACCGTTGGCCCGGCATTCTTTCTTTCCACTGTGGCTTGGTTACATCCTTGTAGTAGACAGTCTGGTGCTACGACGCACCGGTTCCTCCTCTTGGTAAGAAACCCTCTGGCTTTTTTGGGGATGTTCCTCCTAGCCATTCCCTATTGGTGGTCCTTCGAGTGGATCAATCAGGTTACTCAGAACTGATATACATCGGCGACGACGAATACCCGCGGTTTGTCGGCCTCTTGATTGGCTCATTGCATTTCTCCGTGGTAATCCCGGCGGTATTTGAAAGCGCCGAGCTAATCGGAAGCTTCAGTTGGATCCGGCGATTCGGTCGCGGTCCACGAATTAGGCTTTCCCACCATCACCTTTACGGCGTCATCGTCGCTGGGTTCCTATTGCTGGCCGCGTTGTTGCTGTGGCCGGGCTATTTTATATCCACTGACCTGGCTGTTTTTGTTCTTCATCTTCGACCCCATTAATTACCTCCGTGGACAGCCAAGCATAACGGCACAACTTCGTTTCGGTGATTGGCGGCCGGTCGTGGCGATCATGATTGGGGCGCTGCTCACCCGGTTGGTTTTGGAGATGTGGAACAGCGCTTCGGTAAGTTGGGTGTACGATATCGGCTTCTTCGATTTCGCCCACATCTTTGAAATGCCTCTTTTCGGTTATGGCGGCTATCTGCCGTTTGGCTTGGAGACCTTTGCGGTCTACCACTTCGTGGCCGGGATTTTACCGGTGCCTTCTAGTGGCCAGTTGCCCGTGGCGGGCCGAAGGCAACGTTCCGCTATAACCCAATCTTAGACCGGCATCCTCAGCGCCCAGGTCGAAAAAGCGAAACACGGTAAACGTGTGGGGTTTGAATTGGCATGGCCGCTCCCAACTTGACAGGACCGAGGATACGATGAACTTTGGAATGTTTACCGACTTTCACGTTCGTGACGCGAAGTCCCAATCAGAAGCGTTCGACGAGTCTTTCGCCCAAATAATGGAGGCCGAACAGATGGGGTTCGATACCGTCTGGCTGGCCGAGCACCATTTCAGTCCGGAACGGGCAGTGTTGGCGTCGCCGATGGTAATTGCCAGCGCCCTCGCAGCTCGAACTGAGCGGATCCGTGTTGGGGTTGGCGGTGCAGGTGCTGCCGCTGACCAATCCGTTGCGAGTGGCCGAAGAAGCGGCCACTGTGGACCATATCAGTAAGGGCCGCTTCGACTTCGGCATCGGCCGCAGTGGGCTTACCCGCTACTATCAGGGCTACAACGTGCCCTACGCGGAAAGCCGTCCTCGGTTTCTAGAGGCCCTGAATGTGATCATGAAGGCCTGGCAGAACGAACGATTTTCCTATGACGGGGAATATCATTCCTATCACGACGTGACCGTGGTCCCCAGGCCGTACCAGCAGCCCTACCCACCTGTGCGGGTGGCGGTAGCCGGAGAAGACACCTTCCCACTGATCGGTAGGATGGGGCACCCCATATTCATCAGTGCGAACACGCCGAAGGACCAGTTGAAGGCGCGTGTGGCGGCTTACGGCGAAGGGTTGGCCGCCTCGGGTCACACCGGTCCCGGCGACATCGCGGTTCGCGTACCGGTCTACGTGGCTGAGACCACCGAGAAGGCCCGTTCGGAACCCAAAGCCAGCACCATGTCAGCGATCCAGTACACTGCCCGCGAACTCAGCCATACCGCTGCCACCGAAGAACTGGCCGAACGAATGCGTCAGGCAGCGGCGGCGCCGTATGAAGACGTGTTGCGCGACCGAGTGGTATACGGGACTCCGGAAGAAGTGACAGAACGGCTGAAGGCGTTCCAGGAAGACTTCGGCGCGACCGGAGTGGTGATGGAGATGAACTACGGCGGCCAGATAGCCTATGACTGGGTTAACAACTCAATGAAGCTGTTGGCCGAGAAGGTGATGCCCCACTTCAGGTAGTCACTCTGGGTCATTCCGAAGGAGCATAGCGACTGAGGAATCTCGGTTGCAACCAAGAGATTCTTCGCCGGACTAGCGGCCGACTCGGAATGACTAAGGGGATGGCAGAGGCAGTAGGCCGCCGCCGCCTACTCCATTTGGCGGAGCTTCGGGTCCAGTTTGTCCCTGAGCCAGTCGCCGAACAAGTTTAGGGACATTACGGTGACCAAGATGGCCCCGCCGGGCATTGTGGCCACCCACCAAGCGTCCACCAACCGGTCCCTGCCATCCGCGACCATCGATCCCCAAGCGGGGTCCGGCGGCGGCACACCGGCGCCCAAGAAGCTTAGGGTCGCTTCCACCAGGATGACTATGCCCACCTGCAAAGTGGCCACAACGATGAGCGTGTTGATAGTCCCTGGGAACAGGTGTACGAGCAATATTCTTGGAGTCGACGCTCCGGCAACTCTGGCCAAAGCCACATAGTCGAGCGTCTTTAGTTGCAGCACTTCCCCCCGTACCATTCGGGCAAAGCGCGGCCATATCCATAACGCCAGCACGGCGATGATCATCTCGAAGGACTGGCCGACTGCCACCACCAAGACCAGCGCAACTAATATCAGCGGCAACGAAAGAATGATGTCGACCAGGCGCATCAACACCTCGTCTACCCATCCGCCATACCAGCCCGACAGTAATCCCAACATGACGCCGATGCCGCCACCGACTACCAGGGTGATCGCCGCCACTATGAGAGATATGCGCGCGCCGAAAATGATCCGGCTCAGAATGTCCCGGCCCAATTGGTCGGTGCCCAATAGATAGGTGGTGCTGCCTCCAGCCCTGGTTCCGGACCCGGTTACCATCAAGATGGTGTCGCCAAGGTTCGCATTCGGGTCCTGCTCTCGGGCCTCTTCAACAGAGACTTGGTACAAGAGCTGCCCGCTCTGAGGCACCTCCACCACCAGCTTTTCCGCCGTCCTTGCACCCCCCCAAACGGGCGGTCGGAGCCGTTCGCGCAGGTTGCCGTCCGTGGGGTCATGGGGCGCAATGAGGTTGGCGAAGATTCCGACTACGACCACTCCACCCAAAAGAGTTATGGGTATGACCGGCAGCCGTCTGATCGTCCGCCAGATGCTCAATGCGCGGTCAAGGGGACGCGAAGTCCGAACTAATACCAAGTCTGCCACTATAAGCTCTCGGATCCCCTAAGCGTAACGGATTCTAGGGTCGATGTAGGCGTAGAGAATGTCTACTAGAAACGCAGCCGCAACGTAGAGCAGAGTGAAGATGATTACGACGCCTTGGAGCACTGGGTAGTCGGAGACCAGGGTAGCCTGAATCGCCAACAGCCCCAAGCCGGGCCAGGCGAAGACTAGTTCGGTGGTAATCGATCCTGCGACCAAATTGCCCAGTGTTACCCCGGCGAATGTCAGGGGCGGAATCATGGCGTTACGAAGGGCGTGCTTCCAAATGAGCGAGGTCGAGGATACACCTTTCGCGCGGGCCAGCTTAATATACTCGGAATCAAGCACATCCAGCATTGCAGAGCGGACCAACCGCATGTTGGCCGCCACGAAGAACCATCCCAATGTGATAGCTGGAAGGAAGATGCTGTTCCACTCCTGTCGGCCTGAAGGGGGCACCCATTCCAGCCTTACTGCGAAGAAGAAGATGAGCATTATGCCCAGCCAGAAACTAGGAGCCGACTGCCCGATAAGGGCCACGATCTTGCCAATTTGATCGAAAATGCTCCCCCGTTTCACCGAGGAGAGTATCCCTAATGGCACTCCCACAATGACGGAGAAAAGGAATGCCGCTCCCCCAAGTTCGAACGTCGCCAGGAAGCGCTTCTGGATCACTTCGCCGGCCGGTATGCCCTCTTTGATCGAGGTGCCGAAATCCCCTTGCAGCAGGCCTTTCAGAAACACCCAGTATTGTTCGTAATTAGACTTATCGAGGCCCAGCTTCTGGCCGACCCTCTCCTACTGCTCCTCGGTGTAAAAGTCGCCCAGCATCATGGTCCGGGGGTCCCCGGAAATCCTCGCCATGGCGAAAATAATCACGGACACCGCGAGCAGCGTGACTATAGTGATCAATAACCGGCGAACCAAAAACCGCTGCATGTTACGGGTTAACTTCCTCTGGACCCATGACTAATGGGAGGACTTCTGTATGATGCTACCCAATCGAAGGGAGAAACGTTCAGAACCCGGACTACCGATTCAATCATCTTATCGATAAGTAGCGTGATCGCTCTCGGATTCCAGGGCTTGCGGTTCTAGTTTCGGCGGAGGACGTTTTTAGCTACGGGAGCCTTGGCTGGCAGACTGACCGATTCTAGCTGTGGGGGGTAGGGTTGTCAACCGTTCACGAATAACAATCATCATCCGAACGCTCCGTTCGAGCCGATCCGATCGGATGGGTATCGAATGTTCTGGAACGTGATGGAGAAGCCATCTTCGTAGCCGGCTTCGGCCAGCAATTGCTGGGCCCGCTCGGGGTTGAACTCGATGCTCCGGAGATCTGGGTCTAGCCAGTGTACCTGGTTCTCCCAGGTCCACAACAATGAGATCGCGGTCGATTGCTATCGACAGATCCTGCCGGACCATGCGGGCCTTCTCCCACTCTGGAGAATTGACGTCGGGGTTGCTAAAGACCCAAGGCAGGCTGGGATCGTAGCCTTCCCGTTGGTCTTCGGTGCGTGTCTTCCCCTTCCTCCTCGAACTGCTTTTTGCTGACAGTCATGTTGGTGGTCGGGACAGCCGTCCCGAAACTCAGCATGTCGAACTGTGGGGACGGTATCTACCTCAAATATGTCGTCGTCAATCTTAGTCACCCCGCCACCTTCGGCGTGTTGATAGTGCCGGTGGGCGCGGCCAGTCACTCGTTTGACAGCCATCCCAAGTGCCGCTACCATCTGGCAGAATCGAACGCGGTAGGCTTCCCCAGGCACACCAAGTTTTTCTCAGGAGAAGAGCATGAAGTACGACTACATAGTCCTTGGCGCCGGTTCCGCAGGAGCCATCGTCGCGGCGCGGCTCAGCGAGGACCCGGAGAACTCCGTCCTGCTGATCGAAGCCGGCCCCGACTATCCGGAATTCGAACACCTGCCCGACGAGGTCAAACTTGGGTTCGCCAGCGCCACCGACGTCATCACCAAGGACCACAACTGGAGCTTCACCGCCAAGACTACCGACACTGCCCCGCCGATGGACGTGCCTAGAGGGAGGGTCACTGGTGGGTCCAGCGCCATCAACGGTCAGATGTTCCTCCGCGGCATCCCGGACGACTACGACAGTTGGGCGGCCATGGGTAACGACGAGTGGAATTTTCAGAAGGTGCTGCCCTACCTCCGTATGTTAGAGACCGATACCGAGTTCGGCGGAGATGACTTCCACAACTCCAACGGTCCGATCATCGCTCGCCGTTTCAAGCCCGAGGAGTTGCTTCCCGAGCAGGCGGCATTTAAAGAGGCCTGTCTGGCTGCGGGAATGCCCGACTGCCCAGACTTCAACCACCCCGAAGCCTCCGGGGTAGGTCCGTCACCGCTCAACAACCCAAACGGTATTCGTTGGAGTACGGCTCTGGGTTACCTTGATCCCGCCAGACACCGGCTAAACTTCACCATCCGGCCCAATACCCAGGTGCGGCGTATTCTTTTCGAGGGAAATCGGGCGACCGGGGTCGAGGTCGAGAGCGGCGGTGAACGGTTCGTGGTTGAGGGAGAGGAGATCATCCTGAGTACCGGGGCCATCGGTTCGCCCCATATCTTGATGCTTTCCGGAGTGGGTCCGGCGGACCAAATACGGGCCGTGGGCCTTCCGGTGGTCCACGATTTGCCCGGAGTCGGCCAAAACCTTAGAGACCACCCCATTGTTCCGGTAACCTTCCGGGTCAAGCCCGGCCACGTCATGAATGAGCATGACCCCAGGATGCAAATGATCGCGGGCTGGACCGCTGAAGGCTCCCATCTGCGGCGCGACCTGATGATAGTAACTCTGTCCCATGCCGTGGAGACGTGGTACAGAGGAGACGAGGAGCAAGAGCCGGTCGGTTTCCGGTTCGTGACGATTTTGGAACTGGCGGTTGGGTCAGGGGAGATCAGGCTCACCTCCGCCGATCCCGATGTCCAGCCCTTTCTCGACTACAACTATCTTCAAGAGGAGTTCGACCGGAAGCGGGTGCGGGAGGGTGTCCGATTGTCGGTAAAGCTAGCTGAACACCCGAGCCTGGCCGCCCTAATCCAAGAGCGTACCGCCCCGACCGACGCCGAGCTGGCCACGGACGAATCCCTGGATGTCTTCATGCGGCGTATTGCCAGTACGGGCCACCACATATCGTGTACCTGCAAGATGGGACCGGCCTCCGACCCAATGGCGGTCGTCGACCAATACGGTAAGGTACACGGAATGGAGGGGCTGCGGGTCGCCGATGCCTCCATCATGCCCGATTGCATCCGTGCCAACACCAACGTCACCACCATGATGATCGGGGAGCATATAGCCGACTTCATTCGGCAAGGGAAGTAGCGGTCAGCTTTTAGCTATCAGCGGTCAACCCTCAGCTAATGCACCCACCTCCAAAAAAAGAAGGAACAGGAAGCCTCCCTTTCGCAAAGGGAGGGTGGAGGGATTTCCGGCCCGCCGCTAGAATGCGGGCCTGAATTCCGGCCTATTCCGGAAAGACGAGGGTGGCATGTGGTGTATAGGTCTGAGTATAAATAGAAATGGGCCCCAGAATCTTCTGGGGCCCATTTCTTTTTACTGCTGTGAGAGGATTTAGCCGCGGCCGTGGCGCAGCAGTTTGCCCGGCGTGGCTCCTGTGGTGACGCTGTCCTCAAAGGTTACTTCGCCGTTGACGATGGTCCAGCGGTAGCCCTCCGCCTTCTGCACCCGTCGCCACTCGCCGCCGGGCAGGTCGTGGAGGACCTCCGGTTCGGTTGCCTTCAGGTTCTCCAAGTCGTAGACCACGATGTCGGCCGCTACTCCCTCGCGAATGAAGCCCCGGTCCTGGAACCCGCCCATGAACGCTGGCAGATAGCTCAGCTTGTAGTGGGCGTCTTCCAGGCTCAACCTTTGCTCGTCACGGACCAGCCAAGTCAGCATGTTGGTGGGGAAGATACCGGCGGTGGAAAACTTTACATGGGCCCCGCCGTCGGAAATGCCCGCTACAGTATAGGGAGAGTCCACCACCTCCATTATGAGCTCCGGGTTCGTCCTTCCCCGGTAGGCTATGAACTCGGTCTGCAGGTCGTCGCCAACGGCCAAGTCCAAGATTGCGTCGACGACGTGTTTGTTCTCCATGTCTGCGATTTGCCCGACGGTTAAACCGGTGTACTTCTCGAACTTCAGGTCGGAAACCTCTCCAACCACCAAGTTGGGATATGAGCCGGGAAGAATGCCACGTGGCAGGACACCCTGCTCGTGTTCGTCTCTCAGTATCTGCCGGAACTCTGGGTTCTGCATGGCAGCAATGCGCTCTTCGTGGTTCCCGACGGTAACGTTCCGCCAGCCTTGGGTGGCGTCGAATAGGTTCCAGTCCTCGAAGGTTAACTCCATTATTGCGTCGAAGGTCTGGCCCTGGCCCAGGTTCACGAAGGAGTACATACCGATATTCAAATCTTGGGTAGGACCAACGGGATGCGCTACCGCATCGCGAGAAAACAGTTCAGACGGCATGAGGGAGCTAATTAGGATCTGGAGATCATTGCGGAGATGAGAGCCAGCCGCAGTCCAGCGCAGGCCCACCTGAATTCGAGGACCGGTCGTATCCGCAATGTAACCCGTCACAGGTTTGAATGTGGTTACCACGATGGGATGGTCCTGCATGTTTTGTCCCACGCCCGGCAGTTCACGGACCACCGGAATGCCGACACCCTCTAGTTGGTCGGCTGGACCCACTCCCGAAAGCAACAATATATGGGCCGAGCCAATGACCCCGGCGCTAAGGACAAATTCGTCACCCTCTACGGTGAAAATCTCGCCACCACTTTCTACTTGGACGCCGACGGCCCGGTTCCCGTCGAAGATTAGGCGGTGCACGGTGCAATTGGCCTTGATGGTGAGATTCAACCGGTGGCGCGCCAGGCTCAAGTAGCCCAACGCGGTACTCATGCGGATGCCGCTGGGGGCATTGAATGGAATCGGGCCGACCCCTTGGCCTTCGGGGTGGTTGAAGTCGGGACAGTCGGCGAATCCTGCCGCCTGCGCAGCAGTGTAGAAGGCCTGCTGGGCCGGCATCCATTCTGACTGGGGAAACCGGTGGCAAGCGATGGGTCCGTCGGTACTGTGAAAGTCGCTGCCGCCGAAATCGGTGTCGGTTTCTACTTTGCGGAAATAATTGAGCACCTTCTGAAAGCTCCATTCGTCGTTGCCCAATGCGGCCCAGGAATCGAAGTCTTCTGGGACGCCCCGCAGGAATGCCTGACCATTTATGGCGCTGGTGCCGCCGGTGATTTTTCCTCTGGGAATCAAGAGCGGACCGCTGGTGTCGGTGCCGCGGGCCTCGAATTCCCAGTTGTGGTGGGTGGTTACCATGTCGACGCCGGAGGCGTGCCCGAACTTAATCTCTTCAGGAAGATGTTCGAAGTCTGGGTAGTCCGGGCCAGCTTCCAGCAACAGCACCGACCGTTCCGAGTCCTCGCTCAGTCGAGTGGCCATTATCCCGCCGGCGGAACCCGAGCCAATTACGATCGTGTCGTATTTCATATCCCATCCTTTAAAACGATCTCGCAGGACAGCCTAGGCCGAGATTCGCGCTCCCCGTTCGTGATGAGCTTGTCGAACCATTGTCTCGCCGGAGCGACCCTTCGACGGACTCAGGGCGAACGGGTGTGGGCCTTCTCCATTCTTGCCAAGTTTGTCGAACTACATATTGAAATGGCTTCTAATTAGTCCACCGGGCCGCCCAATGGGGCGGTCGGTCCTTCGCAAGATAGCAGCGTGCCGTAACCCCGTTGTTGTTCAAGTTTTCCTTGGTTCAGCAGCACCTGGCCTCGCAATAAGGTCATCCATGGCCGGCCGGTGATCTGCCAACCTTCGAACAAGGTGTAACCGGCGTTGCTGTGATGGTCGTTGGCCGAAATCACCCGGTCCTCCCCAGGGTCCAGGATAAAAAGATCGGCGTCGGATCCCACTTGGATCACCCCTTTTCTGGGATAAAGGCCGAAGATGCGGGCGGGGTTCTCGGACATCACCCGGGCCAGCCACCAGATGGGCAGACCGCGCTTTACCACACCCTCGCTGTACATCAGGGGCGCCAGGGTTTCCACGCCCGGGGAACCGAAGGGCACAGAAGAACCGTCGGGGGCAACGAAGATGTTGTCCCAGCCCGGTTTTTTCAGCTCTTGCGGGTGGGGGGCATGGTCGCTGGCTACGATGGAGATGTGTCCCTGTTGCAGGCCGCTCCAGAGGGCGTCACGGTCCGGTCCGTCCTCGGGCCGCAGCGGCGGTCCGATCTTGGCCAGGGGACCGAAGCGGGCCATCTCCGCGTCGGAGAGCAACAGATATTGAGGGCAGGTCTCGGTCCAAATGCGTTGGCCTTGGGCCTGGGCCTGCTTGATGCGTTCCAACCCCAATTGGGTGCTCAGGTGGACTACGTAGGTGGGACATTTGGTCGCGGCGCTCATCTTGATGGCCCGGTTTACGGCTTCCTCTTCGGCCCAGTCAGGACAGGCAGTGGGGAAATCCTCTGGATGGGTGTGCCCCTCGGCAATCAATTTGTTTTCCAGGTACTCGATAATGTTGCCACTTTCGCAGTGCAACTGAAGCACCCCGCCGCCTTGGGCCACTAGGTCCATGGCGTTACAAATGTAGTCGTCGTCGCACATGCGGCCGGGCCGTTTCTTGTAGGTCATGAACATCTTGAACGACTTGAACCCCATATCCATGACCGGCGGAAGCGAGTTTAGAATTCCGGGCCGGTTTTGTAGGATGAAGTGGAAGCCGAAATCCACCAGCGCCGACGCCTCAACTTCCTCACGAATCCGCTGAGCCGCCGCCACCAACGTCTCGTCGCCTTCCAAGTTGTAGTTGCCAAAGGGCACAAGCGTGGTCAGACCGGCATGAGCTGCGGCCAGGGCGCCCAATGCGTAGTCGTCGTGGCCGTCCATGTGCACGTGGGAGTCGATGAGTCCGGGCAGCACGAACTTACCCTCGGCGTCGATATAGCGGTCGGCTTGTGGTAGCAACTCCTCTGGAGCAACTGCGGCAATTTTGTCCCCCTTGATGGCCACCGCCGCATCAAGCACCTGCGACGAAGTAACGACCTTACCGCCGCGGACGATAGTGTCTACTCTCGGTTCAGCCATGATGTTCCTCCCAACGCTATCGAATCATCTGGTTTTGAAGGGCTACACGCCTAAATCGTTGCGAGTGTAATGGGGGGTCGAGAGACTGTCAACGCATGGGTCCAAACCAGAATCGCCAGCGTTGACAGTCTAGAAAGGCTACTCTACACTCGGCATCCTTACTAGCCATCGGACAAATTTCGAGATACCAAGCCTGGAGGTCAACGATGCAGCTTCAAGATAAGATCGCGGTGGTTACGGGCGCAGGCCGGGGATTGGGCCGCGCCATTTCTTTAGGGCTGGCCGAGGCCGGAGCCCATATTGCGGTGTCAGACATCAATGCGGACGCTGTGGAAGATACCGCCGTCGCGGTGAAGGCCCTGGGCCGTGAAAGCCTGGCGGTACCCGCAGATATGGGCAACATGGCCGATATCGACCGGATGATCGGCCAGGCCAAAGACACGTTTGGCCGAATCGACATCATGGTGAACAACGCCGGAATAACCCGGTACATTTATATAATGGACGTCTCAGAGGAGGACTGGGACCGGATCAACCGGGTAAACGCCAAGGGTACGTTCTTCGGGATGCAACGGGCCGCCCAAGAGATGGTACGTCAGGGCACCGGCGGACGAATCATCAATATTTCCTCAATCGCCGGGAAGGGCTATGCGGGGACCTCCAACGCCGCGTACGCCGCCAGCAAGGGCGCCGTGCTGGCCATGACTCAGATTGCAGCCCTCCAGTTGGGTCAGCACGATATCAACGTCAACGCTATCTGTCCCGGCGCAACGTTGACCCCCATGGGAGATGAAGTCTTGGCCAGCAATGCCCAACGCTTGGGACGCAGTATTGAGGAGTTGGAACAAGCCCGAGACGCCACAATCCCAATCGGTCGGCCCAACGACCCGGAAGACATCGCGGCCATGGCCCTGTTCTTGGCCGGTCCCGGCGGCCGCAACATCACCGGCCAGGCCTTCAACGTCGACGGTGGGTTGGTGATGCATTAGGCGTGGCAGAACGCAACAAGCAGTAATAAAGTCGTCTATTTATGTCGAAACCGGGAATCTGGCGGCTCTGGAACGCTTGATAAAATAGAGCCAACCTTTTGGCCCTGGAGGGGTTGGCGTGATAGTGAGGCCAAGGTCGGCATCCTGGTTTGTCCGTTGGGGGCTATTTTCTATATTCCTAGCAGCCTTGGTGGTTGCTACAGGCGGCTCTGCGCATTCATCCACCGGCGACGCTCCTAATTTGGTGGCGGCATTTACCGTAAGTCCCACGACCGCCGTACCTAATCAACAGATCTCACTCTTCGGCACCGGGTTCACACCAGCAACCACCAGCGGCGGAAACGGCCCTGCTGGCGGGCACCAAATACACTCCCAAGCACGGTAGTTGGCTCAACATGGCAGAGATCGAGTTACCGGCGAGTCGGAATCAGTGGGATCACCGTTTCCGGGTCCTTGCTGACCGCCCCCCATGTTACCTACCCCATCAACTTTGACAGCAACGGCAACTGGGCCATTTCGGTGGTGGTGCCGGTCAATTCCACCTCGCTGTTGGGCGTGACCCAGGAGATCAGGATCATTGATGATGCCGGCGTAATTGCAGTCGCCTCTTACACTTTGCCGGTCCGTACCCTCTCTGTGACCCCTTCGACTAGCCGTCGCAATTCCGCCGTCACTGTTACGGGAACCGGCTTTCCTGCTATTAACGACCTGGGCACCACAAGCACCGCTATTTCAATTGATTATAGCGGGACCTCCATCGGCACATTCACTGCGGACGCAACCGGTAACCTGAGTGCCGTTATCACCGTGCCTATGAGCGCATCAATCCCGTCTACCAATTCAATCAAGACGACCATTGTGGGGCACAGCCGGACGGATTCAGCGACGCATGTCGTCCCAGGGGCCGCGATCACCGTGTCGCCGGACACGGGCCCCGCCGGCACGGTCGCCACCATATTCGGCACCGACTTCCCCGGCTTCGTTCCGGTGTCGGCGATTAACGCTGACGCTGTTTCGGTAATGCCGCTACCCGGCCCCAATACCAACTCGCTGGGCGAGTTCAGTGCGACCGTCACTATCCCAGACTTCCCCGCCGGTTCCCGCACGATCCTGACGACCGCCGGTGGAATCAGCGTGGTCACCGGCTTTGTCGTAACGGACGGCCCAGCTACGCCGTCTTTGTCCTCGACCCCCGCAGCGAGTTCCGGCCCTGCCCTGGCGCTAGATTCGCTTACCAGTTCCGACAATTTGCTTCGAGTCTGGAATTTCAACAACGCGACCAAGGGATGGACCTTTTACGACCCCCGGCCAGCCTTCGCCGCCGCCAACACGTTAACTGAGATGGTTTCGGGCCGGCCATACTGGGTTATGGTGGTCCGCAACCAGTCGGCTTTGCTCAACAGCAATTCGCGAAGCTTATACGCAGGTTGGAACCTGATTCCCTGGTAACCCCGTAGCTTCTCGCGCCAGTCGGTCCTAAAGGGCGGTTGCCTCGACCGTTACGGCTTGTAGCGAACCCTTCTTGGCTATGGGATAATGGACCAACCCAGTAAGCTGAGTAATCGCACGCGTGGTTAGCATCTGTTCATGGAACTCAACGTCAGACTCTTTGCGCTATACCGGGAAAGGGCCGGACGCAGGTCCTTATCCGTCGACCTTTCCCAGGGCGCCACGGTGGCGGACCTGACGGACGAGGTGCGTCGCTTGTTTCCGGGATTGGCGCCAGCCGAAGTGCAAATCGTGGTGGCAGTCAACGCCGACTATGCCGAGCCAGACGTCGTTCTTGAACCCGGAGACGATATTTGTCTGATACCACCGGTAAGTGGGGGTTAGCCACATGCCTAAACCACCGGTAAGTGGGGAATAGCCGTATGATCGAATTGACCGACCAGCAACTCGACCCGGAAAAATTCACCGCTGCGGTGCGCCGCAACACCAACGGCGCGGTGGTGACGTTCTTGGGCACGACCCGGGACAACTTCGAAGGGAAGCGGGTGCTGACCCTGGAATACGAAGCCTTTGACGAGATGGCGCTGAAGAAGCTAGAAGAGGTGTGCCAGGAATTGGCGGCCGAGTTCGGCCTTGATGATATCGCCATCGGGCACCGCACCGGTACCGTCGCCATCGGTGAGATTAGCCTGGTGGTTGCGGTTGGCTCCCCCCACCGGAAAGATGGCTTCTACGCCTGCCATAAGGCCGTGGACCGCATCAAGGAGGTGGTGCCCATCTGGAAGAAAGAGATCTACGAAGACGGCTCCCGGTGGGTCGCCTGCGAGGACCACGAATTCTCACCCGAAGAAGCGGCCGCGATAGACACTCACCGGCACTAGGGGCGGCACTAGCCCTCCCTCACCGTCGTTCCGGCGAAGGCCGCAATCCGGTTATCAAATGCTGAAATAAGAACCGCCGCTGCCGACAACAATTTACGGCGTTAAGCGGACTACAATCTATAAACGCGTATCTTAGTCCCGATCCCCAGCCATCATCAAGTCCGCATCAGCGGTCCGGCTCCTGGCTCCATTTGAACCCAACGCCGCCCGAATTGCTTCCCGTAACGTCCGGGCCCCGGTCACCTTCATACCCTTGGGTACCTCCAGCCCGTCCATACAGGCTTCGGGCAGTATGCATTCAACCAGTCCCAGTCTTGCGGCTTCGTTCAATCTCCGCTGGGCCTGAGGCACCCGCCGCAATTCCCCGCTGAGCCCCACCTCTCCGAACGTCACCATGCCAGAGTTCAGGCCGGCGTTTTGTAGGCTGGATGCCATTGCCAGCGCCACCCCCAAATCTGCCGCGGGTTCCGATACTCGGAAGCCGCCGGCCACGTTGACGATGATGTCTTGGCCGGATAGCTCGAGCCCGGCCCGGCGGGAAGCAACAGCGGTCAGCATCAAGGTGCGGTTGTAGTCGAAACCGTTGGCCACCCTACGAGGCGCGGGAAGCTGGGAAAACGAAGTAAGGGCCTGGACCTCCAACAACAAAGCGCGGCTTCCTTCAAGCACCGGCACCAACGCGGCTCCCACTGAGCTTTCCGAGCGTTGGGACATCATCGCGTGGGAAGGGTCTGCCACGTCCTCCATGCCCCGTTCGGTCATCTCAAACACCCCCACTTCCGTGGTCGAACCAAAGCGGTTTTTACCCGCACGGAGGATCCGGTAGGCGCCTAACTCTTGGGACTCAAGGTACAGAACTGCGTCCACCATGTGTTCTAGGACACGCGGTCCGGCTAGCGACCCGTCTTTGGTCATGTGACCGGAAACGAATACCGGGGTGCCACCGGCTTTAGACCATCTCAACAACCGTAGCCCGGCCTCGCGGACCTGCGCCACGCTGCCGGGTCCTGATGGCTCGCCCTCGCAATAGAGGGTCTGTATGGAATCGACAATCACCAGGGAGGGACGTACTTCGTTGAGCCGTTCGAATATCGCGTCGAGGTCGGTCTCCGGCAGCAACAACACGCCCTGGCCGGAGAACCCCAATCGCTGAGACCGCAGCTTGATTTGCTGGGGTGACTCTTCACCGCTAACGTAGAGGACCTTGCGGTCTTCGGAGGCGACCGATTGGGCGACCTGTAACAAGAGGGTAGACTTGCCAACTCCAGGCTCGCCAGCCAAAAGGATCACCGAGCCTGCCACCACGCCACCGCCAAGAACGCGGTTCAGTTCCTGAGAGGGTAATTCAACTCTAGGCTGGGCATCTCCCGAAAGATCGGACAGCTGGACAACTCCCGCGTTCTCGTGCGGCAGCCAGCCGGGCTTGGCCGCCCGACGAGACGGCGAGGGTGTTGCTTCGGTTTCGACCAGAGGAAGAACGGAACCGCAGGCTGGACTGGGACAAAAGCCCATCCATCTAGGGCTTTCGTGGCCGCACACCGTGCAGCCGAATATCGACCGTCGCCGTTCCTTCGCCTTCGTCATCCCCACTAGGCCCCCCTCCCGGAATTTGCGGCAATTATAACAACAGAAGGCCCCACAATCGTGGGGCCTTCGTCACCGGTCTATTAAACAACCCGGAAATACCCGGGGATTTGGAGGATTAGTCGGCTGGCGCCGGCTCCTCCTCAGGTGTTTGCTCCGCTGCCTTTTCGGTTGATTTCTTTTTAGGTTTAGGGGCTGCGGCTCCGATCTTGGAGCCGATCTTGATGATGTTGTCTTCCAACTCGACCACGGCGACGTCTCCGGAGGTAAGGCGTCCGCTGAGGATTTCATCGGACAGCCGGTCTTCGATCTCGTTCTGGATCAACCGGCGTAGCGGCCGAGCGCCCAGTACCGGGTCGAATCCCTTCTCACCCAGGTACTCCTTGGCTTCTTGGGTCAACTCTAGGTCGACTTCCTTCTCGCTCAGCTCGGAGCGGACTTGGTCCATCATTAGGTCGACTATCGATAGGATCTCGTCCTTTGTTAATTGGTGGAACACCACCGTGGAGTCGATCCGGTTCAGGAACTCAGGCCGGAAGAACCTCTTCACCTCTTCCATAACCTTGTCTCTCATCCGCTCGTAGGCGCTCTCATCGGTCTGGGCCCCTTCAGCCTTTACCGAGAACCCCATAGCTGTTTCTCGTTTGATGAGGTCCGACCCCAAGTTGCTGGTCATTACCAATATTGAGTTCCGGAAGTCCACCCTCCGACCGCGGGCGTCGGTCAACTGGCCCGCGTCAAAGATCTGCAGCAGTATGTTGAAGACTTCGGGGTGAGCCTTCTCGATCTCATCCAACAACACCGCGCAGTAATTCTTGCGGCGTACACCCTCGGTCAACTGTCCGCCTTCGTCGTACCCGACGTAACCCGGAGGTGCGCCGATGAGCCTGGCAACAGTGTGGCGTTCTTGGAATTCGGACATGTCCAGCCGGATCATGTTGTCTTCGTGGCCGAACATGAACTCCGCCAGCGCCCGGACCAACTCGGTCTTGCCGACGCCGGTGGGGCCTAGGAACATGAACACGCCGATGGGACGGCGTGGATCCTTGAGGCCGGCCCTGGCGCGACGTACCGACTTGGAGATGCTAATGATGGCCTCATCCTGGCCGATGATGCGCTTGTGCAGGTCTTGTTCCATTAGCAGAAGACGTTCTGTTTCTTCCTTAGCCAGCCGGGTAACCGGGATCCCGGTCCACATGCTGACAACTTCGGCGATGTCATCTTCGGTGACGACCTGGCGTTGTTTGCCCTGGCCCTCTTGCCATTCCTTTTCCAGTGTGTCCAGGTCTTCGTTCTGGCGCAGTTCGCGGTCGCGCAGTTCGGCGGCCGCCTCGTATTGCTGAGAGGCGATTGCTTCGTCTTTCTCTTTGCGAACGGCTTCCAACACCTGCATGGCGTCTTTAACCGATGCCGGGGTAACGCTGCCACGGAGCCTTACGCGGGACCCGGCCTCGTCGATAAGGTCGATGGCCTTGTCCGGCAGGAACCGGTCCGGGATGAAACGCGCGGCCAAGGTGGCGGCGCTGCGAATGGCCTCGTCGGTAATGTCGACCCGGTGGTGGTCTTCATACCGGCTCTTAACGCCCATGAGAATCTCGACGGTGTCGTCGTGGTTGGGCTCTTCGACCCGTACGGGTTGCAAGCGGCGTTCCAACGCCGGGTCGCGCTCAACGTACTTGCGGTAGTCGTCCAGCGTTGTGGCGCCGATGCACTGCAACTCACCCCGCGCTAGTGACGGTTTCAGAATATTAGAGGCGTCGACCGCACCTTCGGCGGCACCGGCGCCCACAATGGTGTGAATCTCGTCTATGAATAGAACGCAGTTACCCGCGGCCTTGATTTCCTCGATGACCTTTTTCAGGCGTTCTTCGAACTCGCCGCGGTATTTGGTGCCAGCGACAAGAGCCCCCATATCCAAGGTGACCAACCGTTTGCCCTGAAGCGTGTCCGGAACGTCTCCTTTACCAATACGTTGGGCCAGGGCTTCAACAATCGCGGTCTTACCGACGCCCGGCTCGCCCACTAGAACAGGGTTGTTCTTAGTGCGGCGGCTGAGTATCTGAACGACCCGCTGGATTTCTTGCTCACGGCCAATAACCGGGTCGAGCTTTTCGGACTTGGCAGCGACCGTCAGGTCGATACCCAACTGATCGAGGGTTGGAGTCCTGGTGGTGGTGCGGGCCCCTTGGGTCCCGCTGCCGGAGGTGTGACTAAGAATGCGGTGGGTTTCCGCCCGGACCTTGTCTAAGGTGACTCCCAGGCTTTCCAATACGCCAGCCGCCACTCCTTCGCCTTCACGCAGTAGACCGATAAGAAGGTGCTCCGTTCCGATATAGGTGTGGTTCATCCGTCGCGCTTCGTCGACGGCCAACTCAACAACTTTCTTGGCTCGGGGCGTGAGGCCTATTTCACCCTGCGCCGGCTTCTCGCCGCGCCCGATGATAAACTCCACGGCCGACCGAACCTTGGTCAGGTCCACAGAGAGGCTGGACAGCACTCGTGCCGCCACGCCTTCTGTTTCGCGCACCAGACCGAGGAGAATATGCTCGGTCCCAATATAGTTGTGGTTGAATCGCTGAGCCTCTTCCTGGGCTAGAGATAGAACCCGCCTTGCTCGTTCGGAGAACTTCTCGAATCTACTGCCCATAATATCGCTCCTGGTCTGGGAAATTGTTGACCCTTAACAAATCGAGAGGACACCGGAGAAAGGGTTGCAGTAGTTATCTGGCTGCACACCAACCCCCTAATGGGTACTCCCGCGCACTACTCCCATTTGGGGTCAGGCCGTTGGTTCCGGCCAGTTTGGGCTTACCGGAACGTGATTTAACAATTATATTGGACGCCTAATCCAGTGTAAAGGCACGTCGTTACCTGGAACAGGCGGCTTATTGCTAATCTGGAGCCCAGCGCAGAGCCAAAGTTTGGCGGCGCACCTGTGCCGGGCATCCCACGGCCGGTCAGGTATTGAGAGAGTTTTTAGGCTGTGGAGGTGCTGCCTTGCCGCAAAGGGACAAGGCTTTTGGGTCGCTAGTAATACCTCCCGGCGGTGACCTATTTTCCCACCCCGTCGCCAGGGCAGTATCGTCGGCGCTGAGGCGTTTCACTTCCGTGTTCGGGATGGGAACGGGTGGGGCCGCCTCGCTCGTACCACCAGGAAGTATTTTAGCCTTGGTAGTATGCACCATTTTTCACAACCCTGCAAGGGTTGCGACGTTACGGATAGCCGAAAATCCAGGTCTGATTCGTAGCAGCCCGCAGCGATCGGCCAGCCCAATGTGAGGCCCACCGCTTTGATCCGCATGGATGTGCCTCAATCAGTCACCTCCCCGGCTCAATTACGTTGACTTTTATCTGAACAAACTGATTAAATCAACTCAATAATCGATCTGAATGTAGAGGGGGTTAGGGATGGGGAGAAGGCTCTTTAAAGAACTTGAGCGGTCCTACGGCTTCGATGAAGTCGCGATAGTCCCCGGCCAGGTCACGATTAATCCTGAGTTGACCTCTACCAAGATGACCATCCGTGACCTGGAGTTCGAAATCCCCATAATGGCATCGGCCATGGATGGGGCGGTTTCGCCCAGGTTCGCCACTCAAATGCACGAGATGGGCGGATTGGGCGTGATGAACGCCGAAGGCCTCTATTCAAGGTATGAGGACCCCTACTCAGTCTTGGAGAACATCATCTCCACGCCTCAGAGCGAGGTGACCGCGTACCTGCAAGAGGTCTACTCCGAACCAATTAAAGAAGACTTGTTGGGTGCGCGAGTGCGGGAGATCAAGAAGTCTGGCTCCATCTGCGCCGTTTCCTTCACACCCCAAAACACCAAGCGCATGTCTCCGGTCGCCGTAGAGGCTGGCGCCGACATCGTGGTGGTGCAATCCACGGTGACCACCGCCCGCCACATGTCCAACAGCTACCGGGGGTTGATTTTCTCTGAGTTGATCAGTTCGTTACAGGTCCCCATCATCGTTGGCAACTGTGTCACCTACGCCGTGGCATTGGAACTCATGGAGACCGGTATCGACGGCGTACTGGTGGGCGTGGGCCCCGGCGCCGCCTGCACCACCCGCGAGGTTGTGGGAGTGGGCGTTCCGCAGGTTACCGCAACACTGGAATGCGCTGCCGCCCGTGAGGACTACTTCCGCAAGACCGGCCGTTACGTATCGGTAATTACCGACGGCGGCATCCGGACCGGCGGCGACATATGTAAGTCTATCGTCAGCGGCGCCGATGGCGTGATGCTGGGCACTCCCTTCGCCCAGGCCGAGGAAGCGCCGGGCCAGGGCTTCAACTGGGGCATGGCAAACCCGCACCCAGAACTGCCCCGAGGCACGAGGATCAGCGTCGGGACCAAAGGCAAGCTGAAGCAGATCCTCTACGGTCCGACCTCAAAGACCGACGGTACTCAGAACTTCGTTGGCGCTCTTAGGGTGGCGATGGGCATGTGCGGCGCCTACACCATCCGCGACCTGCATAAAGCCGAGATGGTCGTTGCTCCCGCCATCAAAACTGAGGGCAAGTACTTCCAACTGGGGGGATAAACCCTGTATTCTGGCAGGCGACCTTCGCAGGGGCGGGCTTCAAACCCGCCCCTGCGCGCGTCTAGGGCGGATTTTGTATAATGAACCGCCGAACGAATCATACCTGGGAGGACGAGCGGATGGTGGAAACTACTCGCATGGTTGAAATCCTCGACCCCAGTGCTGAAGATGTTCCCGAGGAACTGGGTCTGAGTGCCGTGCTGCCCGATCTTCGCGGCAAGGTCGTGGGCCTTTTGGAGAACAGGAAATACCACGCCGACGCGTTCTTGGGCGAGCTCAAAGAAGTGTTGGTCACCGACTACGGCGCGAAGAAAGTAGTCTACGCTACCAAGTTCACTTATAGCGCGGCCTGCGCCACCGAGACGTTGGACTCCCTGGCCGAGCAGTGCGACGTGGTGATCCACGCAATTGCCGATTGAGGCTCCTGCACGGCGTGGGGTCTCCACGACACAGTGATTACGGAATCCAAGGGCGTGCCTTCGGTCAGCGTCATCACAAGCACCTTCACCAAAGCAGCCCAAGCCAGGGCGACCTCTCTGGGTATGCCCGGCGTACGCATCGTGGTGTTGCCCAGCCCACTGGCGGTCCGTAGCGTGGCGGAGGTGCGGCAAATGGCCCACGAATACGCTCCAGAAATTGTGGGTCTGCTCACCGGTAAGTAGCACCGGCAGGACGAGTCATTCCGGGTTTCTCTCGTCTCTCAGGCGAACCCCGAATTCCAGTTGTCTGCTTCTGTTGGCGGGCACACCATTTCCAATTCATCTCCCAGCGACCTGCAACCAATCCGAGCATGGAAAATTGATATGGAAACGAAGCTTGCATCCCGGCGCGTCCAGGTGCCCGACTCTTATCAGGCGGTACAGGACTACTGTTGGGAACAGGGGTGGACCGACGGTCTGCCGGTGATGCCCCCCACCGAGCCGCAGGTTCGGATGATGCTCGCGGCCTACGGGGAGGACCCTGCCAAGTCCCTGGGCGTGATGCAGCCACGAAATGCCCAGGCGACTTTGGAGAAATTAGCTATAAATGCGGTAATGGCCGGCTGTCTGCCAGAGCATTTCCCAGTGGTGGTGGCGGCGGTGAGGGCAGTTCTACACGAAGAGTTCAATCTGGCCGGCAACGCCGCAACCACGGGCGGAGCGGCACAGGTTGTCATCGTTAACGGGCCCGTCGCCCAGGAACTGGGAATAAATGGCGACGCGGCGTGTTTCGGGCCAGGGTTTAGAGCCAACGCCGTCATCGGGCGGGCCCTTCGACTGGTTATTCGTAACCTTGCAGGTCTTGTTCCCGGCGAGATGGACAAGGCCACGCACGCCACACCGGGCCGGTACAGCTTTTGTTTTTCGGAAAACGAGGAGCGAAGTCCGTGGGAGCCCCGACACCAAGAGTTGGGCTATCCCTCATCGGCCAGCACCGTCACTGTGGTGGCGATTCGGAGTGTTTCCCCGGTTATGGAAACCACAGTTGCCACGGGGATTGAAGTCTTGAAAACCGTGGTCGGTACCATGAAGGCGATTGGCGTCTCCAATTACTACCAGTTGGGGACCGGAGCCCAAATCGTTCTGGTCCTTTGCCCGGAGCATGCCGCCGACATTGCTGGCTCCGGCCTGTCGAAAGCCGATGTCCGGGAGTTCATTTATCAAAACGCCAGGATGCCGCTATATCAGTTGAAGGACCTTGGCCA
The DNA here is from genome assembly GCA_965247605.1 of Dehalococcoidia bacterium. Taxonomy (GTDB): domain Bacteria; phylum Chloroflexota; class Dehalococcoidia; order Lucifugimonadales; family UBA3495; genus VXOI01. The sequence goes on from CBDFHM010000013.1 coordinate 40,917, forward strand.
CTACGGCAACCGTAACTGGCCCGCATGGATCGACGAGACCAACCCGGAGACCCTAGTGCCGATCGTTCGCGCCGCAGAGGATATCGTAGTGATGGTTGCCGGAGGCGATGGGCGACACTCTGCCTGGCTGTCGGGTTGGGGAGTGACCAGACTGGTCACAGAAGAGATTATCCATCCCAGCCAGCGGCCGTGGCTGACGTCCGCGGCTTGACCCAATACCCCCCGGACCCCAAACTTTAGATTCGGATCGCTGGTCAATATAGCGGTCTTTTCTTTTCTACGGCCGACGCATGCCAAAACCCGAATTGCTTGATTTGCATCATAGTTGTTGCGACTATGCCTGGACATCCTCCACCTAACAGGCGTAATTATCGGTGGGGCGCCAAACATGTCGTTTGGTCTTCTAGAATAAAGTAGGCGACATGACATCATCACGTGAAATATTGACGCTTTCGATGTAGAAACAGAGAACAATTTAACGATAATGGTAATCGGAAGAAACATTTACTGGCCTAATAACGAGTATTCTTGACGATACCAGGCATCGACTGATAAAATAACACTAACACTTAGAGGTCAATTGCAATGGCTCAGCGAGCACCGATAGCACCAATTACCGAACCCGAAGACTCCCCGTTGGTATGTCAACACCACTGGGTGATCCAACCTGCCGATGGTCCCGTGAGCAATGGGTCATGTCAGGTCTGCGGCGAAGACCGCGAATTTAAGAACTACGTCGAATCGGCAACCTGGGGAGATTCCAGGTTGACCGCTAAATCTTCTAAAAGGTCGTCGGATGGCGACGCCGGGTCCAATTCCAGCTCGGATGACGAACCGGAGCCAACGGAAGAAGAAAACGAAGATTAGCTGTAGATAACAACGTGGCCTCGATGGGGCCACTAAGCGGTAATTAACGGCCGGGATCCGTTCGTTGTGGCGAACTACGACCCCGGCCGTACTGTTTTTCCACTACACGCCGCAATTTAAAACAGAGCCGGATTTTTAACCAGACCCTTGGTAACACAGTTGACCCTCCTCGACGATCATCGAACTTCGCGGCCAACGGGACGTTGATTAAACCAAACCCGGCCATTCTCAGAATAAATTGGGGTTTTGGTGGCTAAGACATGCTGTTTTAGAGTTTATAATACCCTCTGCCGGGTGACGGAGCGGCCTTGAAACCCAAGGGCGTACAATCTGGGGAGGGAGTCGGGATTTAGTGTTCACCCACCTACACGTTCACACTGAATACAGCATGTTGGACGGCATCAGCCGTATTCCCAACTTGGTGGAGCGCACCAAAGAATTGGGGATGGACGCGCTGGCCATCACCGACCACGGCACTTTCTACGGCGTAATCGATTTCTACTCCGCCTGCAAAGAGGCCGACATCAAACCGATCATCGGTTGCGAAGTCTACGTCGCCCACAACAGCCGGTTCGACAAAAACCCTTCGGAACGTAGCCCCAATCACTTGGTATTGCTGGCCCGTGACAACACCGGGTACCGGAACTTGATGCAGTTGGTCACCAAGGCCCATGTCGACGGCTTCCACTACCGTCCTCGCATCGATAAAGGGCTGCTGGAAGAGTACGGAAGCGGATTGGTTGCCCTGTCGGCTTGCCCCTCGGCCGAGATACCCAGGCTAATCGCCGACGATAACCAGGCGGAGGCGGCGAAGGCAATCGGTTGGTACAAGGAGATATTCGGCGACGGCTATTTCCTGGAGATTCAACGGCACGAACACGTTCCGAACTTACCCCAAATTAACGAAGGTTTGGTTGCATTGGGCCGGGACCTGAACATCCCCTTGGTAGTGACCAACGATGCCCACTACGTCAGCCAGGCGGACTCCGGCCTCCAGGATATTTACATCTGTATCCAAACCAGCACCACGACTCAGGACGAGAAGCGGCTCAGGATGGAGGACGACTCCTATTTCATCAAGAGCCCCCAAGAGATGTCCCAGCTGTTCCCGGACTTCACCGAAGCCTTGGAAAACACTCAGCTAGTAGCCGATATGTGCAACGTGGAGTTGGACTTCGACCAGACCCATTTGCCCAAGTACCAGACTCCCGATGGTATGGATGCCGACGAATATCTGACCCGGTTGTGCGAGGAGGGTTTCCGTCGCCGGTATCCCAACGCTGACCAGGCAGCGGAAGAACGGCTACGGTACGAACTACAGGTAATTCGCCACACCCTGTTCGCGAACTACTTTCTGGTGGTTTGGGACATCATTGACTTTGTGCGGCGCAATAACATCCTCTACGGCGTCCGCGGCAGCGCCGCCGCCAGCGTGGCTCTCTACTGTCTTGGCATCACGGATGTGGACCCTCTGGAGTACCGGCTGGTCTTCGAGCGTTTTTTGAACCTGGAGCGCAAGGAGATGCCTGACATCGACCTGGATTTCCAGGACGACCGGCGAGACGAGGTGCTCCACTACGTTATCGACCGCTACGGTAACGACCGGGTGGCCCAGATCATCACCTTTGGGACGCTGGGCGCCAAGGCTGCCCTTCGCGACGTAGGGCGTGCTTTGGGGATGGGCTATGGCGACGTTGACCGCATTGCCAGAATGGTGCCGTTCAAAGCCAGGACGCTGGAAGATGCTCTGCGCGTTAGCCCCGAACTACAACGGGCCTACAGTGAAGAACCCACTGTCCATAATCTAGTGGACAAAGCCCAAGGGTTGGAAGGAATCGTTCACCACGTCAGCACTCATGCCGCCGGTGTGCTCATTGCTGACGAACCTCTAACTGAGACCGTGCCATTGCAGCGGCCGGCCCGAGGTGACGAAAGCAGCCGGGTCTTGATGACCCAGTTCTCCATGGACCCGGTGGCCCATCTGGGCCTTCTGAAGATGGATTTTCTGGGCCTGACCAACCTGACCATCCTGGACCGGGCGGTGAAGCTGGTCAAGGAGAGCCGCAGCGTCGAGATAGATCTCCAGAAGCTGCCGCTGGACGACCAACCCACCTTCGAGTTGCTGTCATCTGGCTACACCACCGACTTGTTCCAGCTTGAAAGCGCGGGCATGCAGCGGTACATCAAGGAGTTGAAGCCGTCCAATATTGGCGACATCGCGGCCATGATCGCCCTCTATCGCCCGGGTCCGATGGAGAACATCGACGCATTCATTGATGCCAAACACGGGAGGTCGCCCGTCACCTACCCGCACTCGAGTTTGAAAGAGCTGCTGGACGAGACCTACGGCATCATCGTTTATCAAGACCAAGTCTTGCTGATACTCCAACAATTCGCGGGCTATTCTCTAGGCGCCGCCGACATTGTCCGCAAAGCAATGGGCAAGAAAATAGCCGCGTTGATGGCGCAGGAGAGGGACAATTTCGTAGCTGGAGCTCAGGCGAAAGGATTTGAAAGAGATTTGGCCGTCGAAATCTTCGACCTAATCGAGCCTTTTGCGGGCTATGCATTTAACAAGGCCCACAGCGTTAGCTATGCATTGATTTCGTACTGGACGGCGTACTTCAAGACCCATTACCCGGTTGAATACATGGCGGCTGTCTTGAATTCGCGGATGGACAATACCGAGAAGGCCGTAAGCTCGATGAACGAATGCTTCCGCCTCGGCATCCCGGTCCTGCCGCCCGACATCAACCGTTCCGGCGAATTCTTTACTATTGACAATCGCTACCCGTCAGAACAACCCGATGGAGAAACACGAGGCGATACCGGACCAGGTCTGCGAATAGGACTGGCCGCGATCAAGACGGTGGGTGAGGGAGCCGTTCGTCCCTTAGTGGAAGAGCGCAACGAAAATGGTCCGTACCGGTCCATAGACGATTTCTGCTGCCGTGCAGGCGCGGCGGGCCTCAACCGGCGTACGCTGGAAAGCCTGGCCCGGGCAGGAGCTTTCGATGGCCTGGCACCCCGCGGCGCCGTCCTGGCCGCCTTGGACACAATCCTCGCCACCGCCCAGCGTGAGGCCCAGAGCCGCAACTCGGGCCAAACCAGCATGTTCGACGGCGAGTCCCGTGGACCTAATGATCAGTTGCCGGGAATCGCCTTGGGAACGGACGACGTTTCTCTGGAGCAGAAAGCCGCCTGGGAGCGGGAGTTGCTTGGGGTCGGTCTGTCCTACAATCCGTTGATGGCCTTGAGCGGCCTTGATTCCGGGGGTGCCATCAACTCTGTAGATCAACTGGGCGAGGAGCTACAGGGGCAACCGGTCCATGTGCTTGGTTACGTTTCGACTATAACCGAACGGTCTACCCGAGAAGGCAAACGGTTCCTCATCATTGGTCTGGAAATGCTGGGTGGCTCTCTAGAAGTGATGGTTTGGCCCGATACACTCCAACGCACCAGCGAGATTTGGCAAGAAGCCCGCTTGGTGCTAGTAGCTGGCAAGATTCGAGCCCGAGGCGATCAAATTTCTTTAGTCTGCGATGAAGCTGAGGAGTACGGTCCGGATAAGCCATCCGGTCTCTCTGCTCAAATAGGAACACCACATGCCGCGACAAACGGTAACAGCAACGGTAACGGAAATCATAAAGGCCACAAGAACAACGGCGCTGGTAGCCCGCCAACAAAAGTTTCTGTGAGCGCTAACGTCGACAACAGCAATTCCGAGTCAACCAGGATGGTTTCCCTGGGCGTTACGGAGTCGGACGACCCGGCCCATGACGCATTGCTTTTAAGAGAAGTAATTGGGGTGATCTTAGAATACCCAGGCAGGGACCGGGTGAATTTGAACATCAAGACCGGCGGAAAGCGGGTGTTGATGGATCTGGCGGTGGTGAGCACCGGCTACTGCGAAACCCTCCACCAGCGATTGGAAGCGTTGCTTGGTCCTGACAGTGTCGGCGTTCACCAAGAAATGCCGCTGGGGATAGACCCGGTCCCCTTCTAACTGCCGTCCGCGCTGCGGACCAACGCCGACCGGGACAGTCCCTGTGGTCGGTTCTAGCTAGGTTTTGTCGTGCCTATTACAGGCGCCCTAAGCCCGTTTTGGCGTCTTAATTTCCGGGGTCAGCCGCCGATTAATTGGATGCAGTATGTATTGCTGACATTTGTAGACGGTTTGCCTACAGAATTGTGGTATGTGTTAACGATCGAGGTCAAGAATTGCAATTTTGTAGACGTTTCGTTGTTCTGGATACCCTATGAAAAACTTGACCCACGTCCCAGCCGCTGTTAAACTCCGCCAGAACTGAGAGGGAGGGTTCCCCCAACCTGGGAATCCTGACCTGGAAATCAAATAGTGGCGCTATCTTTGGACCGTTTTGAGCGTAACGTCTAAGACTTGGACGTGAGCATGCGAAGTTATGATTATAGATCGTCGGATGGGCAGAGATTCCTTAGCCCAGCTAGCGACCGTAGCAGAAAACGGTACATAGTTCCCTGCGAGCCTTAGCTCCACACCCAACCGAAAGCGGCCTACGATCTCTCCGGTAGCCCCTCCCTCGTTGTCGGCCCCGCGCCGTTGTTTCTGCGCCTGACAACAGAGACCAATCAAACGATAAAAACAAGACCGTGGGACTTTTGTTGGGAAAATTAGCCGTGGATTGTGGCGTAGGGAGAACAGAAAGATTAGCCCAGTTTCGGGTTAGAAGTTGAAGAGGTAATTAATGAGGGAAGTTTTAAGAGGCAAAATCCACCGCGCGTGGGTTACCGATGCGAACCCGGACTATATCGGAAGTATCCTAATCGATGAGGACCTGATGGACTACATCGATCTGTGGAACTTCGAGAAAGTCTTGGTGTGCGACGTGACCAACGGCAACCGGTTCGAGACCTATGCAATTGCCGGTGAGCGAGGATCGGGTGTCATGTCGGTTCAGGGCGCGGCCGCCCGGCTCAGTGCCAAAGGCAACTGCCTAATAATCATGAGCTTCGAGGTCACCGATGAGCCGGTCGATCCCAAAATGATCTTGGTCGATGATGAAAATCGCTTCGTTGAGTACCTAGAGGGCGCGAAATATGTCCAGCAGGTTCACTGAGCAAGAAACAGAAAGCTATTACGACTCTGAAGACGCCATATATCGTTCCTTCTGGGACGAAGATGGCAGTGTCCACTGGGGCTATTTCGACGAAAGCTCCAACGGCGACTTCATACGCGCCTGTTCGAGACTCAACCACCTGATGGTCGAGAAAGGGCGCATCGATGAAGAATCCCGGGTCCTAGACCTTGGGTGCGGCAATGGTACGACCGCCATCTGGCTCTCAGACGACCGGAAATGCCATGTGACTGGTGTCGACCTCAGCGGGGTCCGAGTCGCCAACGCCCAGACTGCCCGCGCCAAGAGGAGCCCGGATTCCCAAGACCGTCTGGCCTTCGAAAAGGCGTCGGCTACCGACTTGCCATTTCCGGACGGGACCTTCACCCACCTCTGGAGTCAGGCGGTTATCTACCACGTTCCAGACAAGCGCGCCGTGCTGAAAGAGGCCTATCGGGTTCTCGCCAAGGGCGGGATCATGGTGTTCGACGATCTGACCAAGCCACGGGCAGAGGTAAGCGCCGACGCCCAGAAATACGTCTACGACAGACTCCTTTTCGATACTGAGTTCAGTTTCGATTCGTACCAGGAAGCCCTGAAGTCAGAAGGTTTCGAAATTCTCGAAGCCCACGACCTATCCAACCACCTTAGGCTCAGCTACCTAAGCTTGGCCGAACGAACGCCCAAGGACACCCCAGAGCACGCCGAGCACTACCGCTGGCTGACCAACGCCTACATCGAAACCGCCATCGCGGTGGACAGAAACGAACTTGGTTGGGGACTCTTCGTCTGCGGGAAGTAGACTAGTCCCGGTTCCGCCAGACGGGTGGCCTACGGGCCTGAAGGAGTAATCCCGGTGCAAGAAAGCCACAACCGAGTTCAGTGGGTCTACTCTTCTACCAGCAACCAAGAACTGGAGGAACGCTACGACCAGTGGGCCTCCGACTACGATAAAGACCTGGCTGAGGATTTCGCCTGGAACGCGCCAAAGAACGCCGCCCAGGTCTTCGCCAAACACGTTCAAGTTGGCGCCAAGATCCTAGACGCTGGTGCTGGCACGGGCCTTGTCGGAGAGTGTCTCTCTGAGATGGGCTACCGGGATCTCGCCGCCATGGACCTCTCTTTGGGAATGCTGCAAGAGGCCCGGGAAAAAAAGGTCTACGATGGCTTCCACCAGATGGTGCTGGGGGAGCAGTTGGGGTTCGAGACCGATGCTTTCGACGCGGTGATCAGCGTCGGGGTCTTCACCTTGGGACACGCTCCGCCCCACGCATTCGACGAGTTGGTGCGTATCACCAAGCCGGGCGGGTTCATCGTTTTCAGCCTGCGGACCGATGTCTACGAAGAAAACGGGTTCAAAGAATACCTGTCAGGCCTGGAAGCGGCCGGCAAGTGGAAGCTGGCCGAAGCCACCGACCCCTTTCAACCGTTACCTAAAGGTGAGCCCGAGGTCTTCCATCAGATATGGGCTTATCAGGTCTCCTAGCTCTTTTCCACCATTCCGGCCTCAATTGCTATTGGAGCCTGACCACGCCCGTTTTGTTATATTGATGCTGGCTGCGCAAAGTCATTTGCACGCGACATTTGCATCATTGGTATCGGTGGACAGGGGCACCGCTGGACAAGCAGCCGTTGTGATGTAGAATCGGTACGTCTGATAGCACTTCTAAAATATTTACACACCGAATTCGGTTGAGTCCCTTTACAGTCCGGAAAATATCCCCACCAGTCTCGATAGTCCGGAGCTTCCCGCCCAGTCAGTCACACTAGATGACGAATTCTATAGCGTCTTGTAAGGTTTAAGAGAATGGAGTACACAACAATATCGGGGGACAGCCACATCGATATAGTTTGGCTGCCCAAAGATCTTTTTGTCTCGGAGGCTCCGTCCCGGCTCAAAGCGCGGATGCCCAAAGTAGTCCAAACCGAGCGCGGCGATTTTTGGGAAGTTGGTGGAGCTAACCTAGGACTGGTAGCAGCTTCCGCTCTTAGCGGGGCATATGATGAGCCATACGCCGCTGGGCATTCTCATGTCCTGGATAGGATGGAAGAAATGGGCTTCTTCTCCGACGCCCAGAAGGGCCGATTCCATCCCACCGTACCAGAGCTCCGCATCAAGGACCAGGAAGTTGATGGCATCCAGGCCGAAGTGCTCTATGGAATATTGGGAGTGGACTCCGGTTTCTCGGATGCGGGGGCTAGGAACTCAGACCCGGAAGTAATCAAAGCAACCTACGACATATACAACCGGTGGGTTGCCGATTTCTGCGAAAGCAATCCTGGCCGTTTCGCCGGGCTGGCCTGCATTTCCAACTTCGATCCTAGTGTCGCCGCCCAGCAGTTAAAGGATGCGGCCAATTTGGGCCTCAAAGGAGCAGAACTTAGCTTCTCTCACGCGGCCAAACCCATTTTTCAGAAAGAATGGGACGTCCTCTGGGCTGCGGCCGCAGAGTGCCACATGCCGATATCCTTTCACACCGTTGGCCTGCCTTTCCGATTTCCTGAGGAGTCTGAGAAAGAGGAATACGAACTGATTACTCTGGGATTGATGTACACCCTCTTTCAACTCTCCGGTCCAGAGGTTTTGGCCAGCCTGCTTCTTTCCGGGGCTTGCGACCGGTATCCTGATTTCAAATTCGTGCTAGGAGAGTGTGGGGTCGGCTGGCTACCGTATGTGCTCTATCGGATTGATCAGGAGTACGACGACCGCTTATACCGTCTAAATTTAAGTATGAAACCGTCTGAGTTTTGGCATCGACAAGGGTACACCACCTTCCAGGACGAAAACCTCTCCCCAGAGATCGTTAAAGCAGTAGGAGAAGATAATATTATATGGGGCTCGGATTACCCCCACCCTGAGACTACTTGGCCCGACTCCAAAGCGGTCCTTCAGCGGAACTTGAGCAGTTTGCCGGAGGCGGTTCGAAGCAAGATTGTTTGTGGAAACTCCGGAAGGTTGTACGGCCTGATCAAATGACAGGCGGGCTTTAGAGCGTCCTTGAATCAGAGATAAAAGGAATCAGAGATAAACGTTGAGGCGATTGCGAATCTAACCCACGCGAGAGTCGCCGACGCGACTCATGGCAGCCGGTTGGAGACAAATGTCTCTTCAACCGTTCTTGATCACCAGAATCCCACCCTCTACTACGGGATTCTTCTTTCGCTCCATTCCCCCAAATGACAAAAGCGTAAGTCCTCTGCGTTGGGGCTATTTCTCAGCCAGGAATTCTGCTACCACCTGAGCCAGTTCCACTGGTTTGTGGTATCCGATGTCGTGGATCGTATTCGAAATCCAGTGGACTCGACCGTTTTCCAGCGCTGCTTCAGCCGCCACCACCATAGTTCTTCTCATCACCGAGTACTCGCTGTCGGCGCGGTCCGGCGCGGGCCCGGCGGGCACAATCAATGCTGGGCACTTGATGCGGGGCAGCGTATCTGAACTCGGCTCGTCCCACATAGCCCGGATCACCTGCGCATGGTTTTCGGGGCGGAGGATGTCTTGGATCAATCCGTCGTCGTCCTCGTAGACCATCGTTTGTACGATACGCTCCAGCTCGCTGGACCAGATGGTGGCCATTTGAGTGCGGAGCCGGCCTAGGAATTCTTCCCGGTCGCCAGACACGTCCCGTGGCCGCACCCGCTGAGCCCACGACTCGAAGGTTGCGTCGGGCAGAAGGCGCCCGTTCAGAAATCCGCCGTCGATCATTACCAGACTTTCGACCCGGTCAGGATAATTGGCGGCAAAGTTGATGGCTACGTTACCTCCCCAGGAGTGGCCTACGACTGAGACTGTCGACAACCCAAGATTGTCCAACAGTCCCGCCAGATCGTCGGAAAGCGTGCGCCAGTCGTAGCCGGTGGCCGCGTTGGTGGTCTGTCCGTGTCCCCTTTGGTCGGGAGCCACAATTCGGAACCGGTCCCGGAGCAACGGCGCGACGATATCGTACCAATGGGCGGAAGATGCCAGACCGTGCAGCGCCAATATTGGCGGGCCGTCTCCCCCCCAGTCGAGGAATCTAACGTCTAGTTCGCCTATCCGGGCCCAACCCTCGGTTGGTCCAGTGGACTCTGTTTGCCCGTTTGCCAACTCAACCTCCAAACTACGGTAATCTGCCAACTAATATGGTTATTCGGTCTGCCGCGAGCCAGTATATAACTTGATGATTCAGCAAGGAAGCGGGACTCAAAACCTACTACCTATCGTGAAGCCAAGTCCAACTCCATTTGCAGCAGGCGTGCCTTTACCCCCAATCCACCCCCGCCGTAACCCCCAAGGCCGCCATCGCTGGCAATGACACGGTGGCAGGGGACAATCAGCGAGAACCGGTTTCTGGCCATGGCCTGGCCGGCGGCCCGCATCGCCAACGGATTACCGGCCTCGGTCGCCAGCCAGGCGTAGCTTCTCGTCTCACCTGGGGGAATCTGGCGGCAGGCGGTCCAAGCCGCCCTGAAAAACGGCGGTGCGCTGGAGAGGTCTAGCTGGACTTGGTCCAGGGCAAAGATATCCCCTGCGGCGTACTTTCGTAAGCTGCACTCGATTTCCAAGAATGGCGTGGGGTCGTCCTCGACGCCTTCCACATCCCGGCCCAAGTCCTCCATGACTGTTTGGGGCGTCGGCTTCAGGCTGAGGCGGCGCAGACCTTGATCGCTGCCGACCAGGCCGACCCAACCCATGGGGAGCTCAATAAGGTGGTATTTGTTGCTGCTCATAGTTCCTCTTTGGATGACGTACGGAAGATCGTACGGCGAAGCAATTGATAACGAACGATCGACCATGCCTCGGCCAATTGTCCTTCTTCCTGCTCGGAAAGCACCTGCTGACCATACCTGTTTCGCACGTAGGAATCTACGACCACTCGCAGTTCCCGCCCATGGTCCGGGAGGGCGTAGTCCAGCCGCGCGCCGAATTGATAGGGAGTTTGGTGGGGTTCGGGGCCGACGCACGATAACTTGGCCAACCCCACCATGCGCCGGAAAACCACTCGGGGTTGGAACGAAAGCGCCATGTAGCGGCTCCAGAACCAGTAGCCGAATAAACCGGCCACGGCCAGGGCTGCAAGAATGATCAACAACCACGGTAGAAAGTCCTTCACCGAACTGGCGATTCCGCCACCGCCGGGTTCAACGGTCGCCGCGTCCACCGGTGGCGCCTCAAATTCGTCGCATCCCTCAAGGAACACATCGAGACAATCCGGCTCAATGGCACTGCCAGAGAATTCCTGTGCGTCGGGTTGGTCGAGGCTGCCGGCGCCCTGAAGATAGACCGCCGGCAAACGCTTCCCGGGAGTAGGCTCGAACGGAATCCAACTGAATTCAGGCATGTAGACCTCGACCCAGGCGTGGCTGTGACTGTCGGTGACCGCGAATAGGCCGGAACCGACCTCGTCGCCGCTCGTATAGCCAACGGCCAACCGTGCTGGCACGCCTAGAGACCGCAACATCACCGCCATTGATGAGGCGAAATACTCGCTGTACCCTTGCTTCTGGTTGAATAGGAAGTGGTCAACCCCGTCTGCATCGAATGCAGGAGGTTCAAACTCCAACGTGTATGGAAGAGTTCTTAGGTAATCCTCGATCGCCTTGGCCTTGCCGTACGGGGTTTCCTCACCTTCGGTCAAATCCGCCGCCAGCGCACGGACCCTATCAGGGACCCCGTCTGGCAATATGGTGTAGCGCTCCAGAATATAGCCCGGATATTGGCTATTCGAATTTCGTAGTTGGTCCGGACTGGCAAAAGAAACGGCCGACGTGACGTTGTATGGTTTCCCGGCTTCGAATTTACCGTCCGGTCGGCGCACCGAAAGGACATCCGGAGGGGACGGCAACGCCTCTGACAGTATCACGCCTTCCACCAAGCCCTGATCGCGTTCGACCTCTTCCAACCGGAGGCCGGGGGGCAGGACCTCTGCCAGTTGCTGGTCGTCTATGGCTCCACCGTTTTCTAGAATGGCGGAGCGCAGGTTTTGGCCTGCCTGGGCCAAAGCCCCTGGGAAGCCTGCCAGGGCGTCGGGCGACGAAACATCGACTTCATAGATTGAGGGCGCTTGGGTCTCTATTTCCACCTCTCGACTGACATCGATCACCCGGTCCCCGGAAAATAGGCTCCTGGAAGAATAGAGGGGAGTAACGGTGTAGCTAACTTGAATCCGTTCTTGTCCAAGTTCCGATGAGGAAAATTCTGGAGAAAAACCCAGGGGCTCGAAAACCGTATCTTCGGAAATCCAGCCTTTGCCGGTGTAGGTGTTGTAGGTACGGGCCTTCCAATACATCTCCAACGGCGATTCCACCCGCAAGACCTGGGTGGTAGTCGGGTTGATTGACCCCTGAAACGCCATCACGTCGTCCCAAATCCTAAATCCCACGGCCCTTCGCGCTGGCAGCCCGGCGAATAACCGGTTGAAATCGTCCTCCCACGTTGCCAGGGGAGTGCGCATCGACTCATAGGCGTCCGTGGCGGACCCCCATCTGCCACCCACTGGCAACAAGAAGGCAATGACGACTACTGCCACGGTCAAGAAAAAGCTGTCGGAGAAGGTTAATGACCCTAAGTGGCCGTCGAACGTTACGTTCCGTTCGCGCCACTCGTTGCGACGACGGACTGCCTGTACTCGCGCGACAAGCAAGAGGGCCGTGAACAGGTAGAGCGCCAGAAAAAAACTGGTGTTCGGCGGCAGAAAGGTGAGGTTGGCAAAGAGACCGAATCCGCCGAGGAGGAAAACCCCCCAAAAATTCCTGTGTCTCAGGAACAACCATGCGCCCAGAAACCCGGTGAGCCAGGCGGCGATCATCAGGCCGAAGGCGAACGGCACCTTGTCGATATTTATCGTGCCGGCCCGTGTGGCATCGAACCACAATTCCAACCGGGCCCAAAGCTGGTCAACACCTCCCAGGGCCTGCCCGTCAACATGGTACGTGGACATCTGCCAGACGACCACGGCCAATCCTATAGCTAGGCCCAGGAGGAAGGTCACGCCGGGCCACACCGGCAACCTGTAGACGGCAAGTGCCGTCACCATAGCCAGCAGTAAGATGCCGGGCATGGTTGGGGTGGGCACCCAGTCCGCTTGTTCCACCGAGAGAACTACGACGACCAGGTTCAAACTTAGGAAAATTAATGAAAGCCAGCCATCCGAAGGCCTCAGGGTCCGGAACAGGAACCCGAAAACGTTGCCTAGAATGTCTCCGTTGAATCTGCTGGAGACGGGTACCGGATCGGCGAGCTCCCTCGTGGTCATGGTCGATCCGTCATGTCCGGTCCGTCATCCGCATCGCGTATCGCGGGGAGCCAATGATGTCGTCCCGGTTGACCGGGCTGCTTAGAGAGTCGTCAATTCGAACGCCCCGCCGAACCACGTAGATTGGAATGAGGTTTGCAGACGCAGCCCGCAGTGTCGGGTCGATGTTCGAGTGGCTGCCGAAGCCGGCAGTGTCGATGATTACCGCCGCCACGTCTACCCCCTGGCCCCGCAACGCGGCCAGACTTGATAACCAATCGGCGTTTGCGGATGCGGTAACCACTGTGACGGTGTTGAATTGGTTGAGTTGGGGCTGGACTTCGTAGAGGTACTCCCGTACTGGAGTCAGGCCGAAAGCCCGGACCTCCGCAAATACCTCCATCAGCCGTCCCAAATGTTCTGGACTGCTGTCGGGGCGATAAAGGTGGCGGCGGTCCCCGTTGGCTGCCAATCCAACCGAGACCTCCATGTCTACGAGCCGGTTTACAATCGAAGCTGCGGTGGAAACCGCCAACTCTTCGGTGTTGTTGATACTATCGGCCTCGATTCCCAAATGCCCCGCACCGTCCATGTCCAAAATTACCCAAGCCTCGGCGGAGATCCCAATGTCGAACTCTTTGACCATCAGGGAATTCATGCGGGCGGTGTACGGCCAGTGGATTCGGCGGAAGCCGTCGCCTGGCTGATAGTTACGGATTGATGCAACGTCTGTGGTGATTTGGTCCCAGTGACGAGTAACGCGGCTGTCGCTGGGCAAGCCCGCGAACCGCCGGTCCAGGTTCGGTAGCGGTTCGGTTGCCGGATAAACAACGTAGGTCTGGCTGTCGATAAAATCCCGACGGAACCGGAAAAGGCCAAAGGGGTCCTGACTCAGCACTTGGACCAACCCGGAGCGGTAAATCCCTCGTTTGTTTAGGTAGGTCTCGATTTTCCAGCTTCGGGTTTGGTTCCGGACCAATGACACGCCACGGCCGCTGCCATCTGCGGACGGACCGGTGGCCTCCGCCACCTCCAACCAGGACTTGGGCATCACGGTATGGTTTGTGATCGACACCCACCCTACCAGGTAGCTCCCAACCACACCGCGGTCGGCGGCGCGCGTTACCCTGACCTCGATTCCACGCAGGTTAATCCAAGACCAAATGGCCCCCATACCCATCAAGAAGACCAAGACGTATAGGAACCGGTAGAAGAAAGGAAAGCCGGTGCCCATGGCGTAGAACAAGACGATGGCCAAGAGCACCGCTATTCCAATGGCCCGCTTATTCATCGCACATTCAGGCCTCGAAGATGGGACGAGCTTCCCCTTCCGCACTGGGGCCTAGGGGATGAAGAGTGCCTGTTCGCATCAGCTTATTTCGCATCGGCCGAGAACAAGGAAACGGCAGCTGAAATCTAACGGACGCCACCCGGTACGGGGATCGAATCTAGCAACCCTTCAATTACGTCGGCGGTTTTCAAGCCACGCATCCGGGCGGAAGGGGAGAGAATAATTCGATGCGCCATCACTCCATAGGCCAGGTTCTTGACATCGTCAGGGACGACGAAGTCCCGGTCTTGGACCAAGGCAACAGCGCGAACTAAGCGAAAGAGGCCTAGAGATGCCCGAGGTGACGCGCCGAGAGCCACGTCCTCGTGACTGCGGGTCGCCTCAGTGAGGCTGACAATATACTCGCGGACCAGACCGTCGACATAAATGGCTTTGGCGGCCGCCTGCAGGCCGATGATCTCCTTTGGGGTGGCAACGGCCCGCAGCTCGTCAATGGGATGAACTTGCTCTTGGCGCTCGATGACCGAGAGTTCCTCGGCGAAATCCGGGTACCCCAGACTTATGCGTATCAAGAACCGGTCCAATTGGGCTTCCGGCAATGGAAACGTGCCTTCGTATTCAATGGGATTTTGGGTGGCCATCACAATGAAGGGTTGCTCCAAATGGTGTGTCACCCCGTCAACCGAAACTTGCAGCTCCTCCATGCCCTCCAATAACGCCGACTGGGTCTTTGGTGTGGCGCGGTTGATCTCGTCGGCCAGCACCACTTGAGCCATCAACGGTCCTGGCCGGAACTCGAACTGGCCGCTGCTCTGGTTA
This sequence comes from Dehalococcoidia bacterium, assembly GCA_965247605.1. Lineage (GTDB taxonomy): Bacteria > Chloroflexota > Dehalococcoidia > Lucifugimonadales > UBA3495 > VXOI01. The sequence continues at coordinate 56,201 of CBDFHM010000013.1, forward strand.
TAGATGGAAATTCCTGTGATGTCGCTGGGCAGGAGGTCGGGCGTGAATTGAATGCGCTTGAAGCTGCAACCGATGGACGCCGAGAGGCTTTTGGCCAGCATCGTCTTACCGACCCCCGGTACGTCTTCCACCAGGATGTGGCCTTGGGCGATAAGAGCGGCCAACGCTTGTTCTATCACCGGCGTTTTGCCGACGATGACTCTGGAAACGTTCTCTACAATCGAACGTGCGGTGGCGCTCGGGGAACCGGAATCTTGCACACGGGCCTCTAAATGATAGTGACTATTCGTGGCTAGCTCGTAAGCACGGTTGAGTTTATCACAGCAGGCATTCAGTTCCTCAGGCAGCGGCACTGCTGCCCTTACAACTAATTGGATAGGTCGTGTATCGTGATGTTACAAGCTCGGTATCGCGGATTGTGGAAATGGCCCCACCCCTCCCGATAGTTGGACCACCAGCTCCACTGCATCCATCGTTGATGTTCGCACGTATCCATATTATCCGGTTAATTACACCTTGGGGATTTGGTCCGGCCCTGCAAGCCAGGGCCGTGGTGTAACGGTTCCGCCGTTCTTCCCGCCATAGCGATAGCCCTCAAGAGGCAGCAATTCCCTACAATTATTCGGAACTGGGAGGGTTAGGTCCTTGAATAACAAAGTGACAGATTTCGGCGCTAAGGTCCGGAGTAAGCCGGTGTTGTTGGCTGCTATTGCCGTTGTTTTGGCCGTGTTAATTGCTGCCTGTGGCAGTTCGGCCACCGCTGTCCCTGCTGCGCCAACGGAAGCGACGGCTGGTGACGCAGGCGCACCGAGTGCGACTACAGCCGATCCGACGTCACCTCTGCCTACTGCCGCGAACACCACGGCACCGGCCTCCGATACCGAGGGGCCCGCTCCCACCGCATCGGATACCCCGGCGCCCGCTCCGACCGCGACTCAACAACCCGCCACCGGTTCCATGGAAACGGGGGGTGACGTAGGGGAATTTGCTCCCGAATTCACCGGAATTTCCGCCTGGATCAACAGCAATCCCCTGACGATGAACGAACTGCGAGGCAGGGTGGTTTTGGTCGACTTCTGGACGTATACGTGTATCAACTGCATCCGGACTTATCCTTTCCTCAAGCTTTGGAACTCGAGGTACGCCGACGACGGTCTGGTAATCGTAGGTGTGCATTCTCCAGAGTTCGAATTCGAAAAAGACTACGACAACGTGGTTGAAGCCTCTGAGAAGGACGCCATTGTCTGGCCCATCGCCCAAGACAACGACTTTCGTACTTGGCGAAGCTATTCCAACCGCTTCTGGCCTGCTAAATACTTAATCGACAAAGATGGCATCGTCCGTTACACCCATTTCGGGGAAGGCGCCTACTCCGAGACCGAAGAGATCATTCGTGAGTTGTTAATCGAAGCCGGCGCCGATCTCAATGACGAGAACCTGCCTCTTCCCTCCGACCAAGTGGTCGACTCCACTTTTTTGACCTCACGCAACGGTGAGGTTACCAGGGAACTCTACGGCGGCTACGAACGAGGAAGCAATGACCTGGTCTATGGGCAGGGTGGGTACGTACGTCAGGAGTTGTACTACAAGTCCGTCAATACAATCGCGGACTTCAAAGAACCGGAGGAACTCGATCCCCACGTAATTTATTTCCAGGGGCCCTGGTATATCGGCGCGGAAAGCGCCCGGCACGCCATTGAGACTAACGGGTACGAGGACTATTTGTCCGTGGTCTATTCGGCGAGGTCAGTGAATGCGGTACTGACCTCGGATTCGGGCGAGCCCTACAGAGTGCGCCTCACAGTGGGCGGGGCGTACCTCAACGACGAAAACAAAGGCACCGACGTCATTATCGGTGACGACGGCGAAAGCTATCTTTGGGTTACCGAGGCCAAGCTGTACAACATCATCGAGAATCCAGGCTGGGTGCGCCGCGAGGAACTGCGAATGAGTTCCAATTCGGACGACTTCGGCCTGTTCGCCTTTACTTTCGGAGTCTACGAGAAGGGGACCTCTTAGTGTCCTTGGTGCATGGGCTGCCCGTCCGCTTGGCATTGCCGGCCGTTGCCGCGCTGGTTTTGGCGGTCGCTTGCGGTGGGACGATTAAAGCCCCTGAGATTCAGGGAATCGACCGCTGGATCAACAGCGAGCCCCTGACCATCGAAGAGTTGCGGGGCCGGGTGGTGTTGGTGGATTTCTGGACTTATACCTGCGTGAACTGTATTCGTACCTTTCCCTACCTGAAATCCTGGTACGACCGCTATGAGGACGATGGTCTGGTGATTGTTGGCGTCCACTCGCCGGAGTTTGAGTTCGAGAAGGACTACGACAACGTTCTGGAAGCCACACAGGCTAATGGAATCGCTTGGCCGGTGGCCTTGGACAACGACTTCGAGACTTGGCGCAACTACTCCAACCGCTACTGGCCGGCCAAATACCTGATCGACCAGCACGGTACAGTTCGCTACAACCATTTTGGCGAAGGCGCCTACGACACCACAGAGCGGATGATTCGGAGGTTGCTGGAGGAAAGCGGGGCCGACCTGTCGGACGACGATCATGGCTCGCTGGCGCCCCAGTCAATTGATGAGCTCTTCTTGGAAGTTAGGAATGGGGAGGTTACCCGGGAGCTTTACGCTGGATCCGTGCGGGGTCCCGCCAGCGGCTCGGTCCAACAGCCGGAGTATCTACAGGATGTGGGGAACGTGGTGCAATTCGATGCCCCGGAGGATTTGAGGCCTGGTGCGATTTATTTCGATGGCGCGTGGCGAATCGGGCTGGAAGAGGCCCGCCACGGCCGGGAAACCACCGCCTACGAAGACAGCCTTTCGCTGGTCTACTCCGCGCGAAGTGTGAACGCTGTCCTGACCTCGGAAACAGGCCAGCCCTACAAAGTGCTAATCACCCTGGACGCAGAGAACCTCACCGAACAAAACAAAGGAGCCGATGTGATATTAGACAGCAACGGCGAAAGCTACCTTTGGGTTGAGGAGCCAAGATTATATGCTGTGATCGAAACTCCTAACTACGTCCGGAACAGCACTCTAAAAATGGCCTCGAACTCCAGCGATTTTGGCCTATTCGCGTTTACTTTCGGCATTTATGAGGACGGTCCCTAAATTGACTGATAATCAAGCGAAAGGCGATACCTATGACAATACGGGCACCCCTCTAAAGGGGAAATTTGGAGTTTTATTCGGGGCACTGTTGGTGGCGTTGGCTGTCGCCTGCGGTGCAGGGGCGACCCCGACAGCAGCTCCGGCAGTTACTCAGCCGACTGCCGCGGCGCCGGTAGAGCAGGACGGGGTCATGGCGATACTGGCCACGACATTGCTGCATGTTGGTCCACAACGCCTGGCTTTCTTGCTCACCACACCCAAGGGCTTGATTAAAGACGCTGATGTTTCAGTGACTGCCGTTTATCTGGGCGATAACGCGGCTGCGGAACCAAAGGATACCGAGTTTCATTTGTGGCCCTACGGAGTGCGAGGGGCCTACACCACCGGAGTAGACTTCGATCGCCCCGGCCGATGGCGGCTGGATATTGATGTAGACGGAGCCGAAATATCCGCCCGGACCCAGGTGAACCTGGAAATAGGTGAGAATTCACCGTTACCGGCGTTGGGTGAAATTGGGCCCCTAAGCCGTAACAAGACCTTGGGCTCCGTGTCGAGTATCGAAAAATTGACTACGGACTATACCCCGGACCCCGATCTATACCAGGTGACCATCGAGGAAGCTGTGACAAGCCCGCTCCCTTCGGTTGTGGTTTTCGCCTCCCCCGCGTTTTGCACCAGTCCCACCTGCGGGCCCCAGGTGGACACGGTTTCGGAATTGAAAGACGCTCATCAAGGGGAAGCCAATTTCATCCATGTGGAGATTTACGACAACCCGGACGAGATCCAAGGAGACTTGGACCGGGCCGAGATCGCGGACCCAGTAAACGAATGGGGCCTGACCTCGATCCCTCATTGGTTCAATGAATCATGGACCTTCGTCTTGGACTCGGAGGGCCGAATTCAGGAACGGTTCGAAGGATACGCCACCCTGGAGGAGTTGGAAGCCTCGCTGACGGCGGTGTTGGCCGGTTCCTGAGCCTCCCCGCGCTGATTCACATTGACTTACACCCAGGGAGAGGCCGGAGCACTTGTCTCCGGCCTCTTCATATCCTAGGATGACAGCAACTTCGAAATAGCACGCAGTTCGGAATTGAGTCAAGAACCCCAACACATCGCGCAGATTAGCCTGGACGTCAACGGCTGCCCCCATCAGTTGGAGGTGCGGCACCATTGGTCGTTACTGGACGTGCTTCGAGAACAACTGGACTTGACCGGCTCCAAACGCGGTTGCGACCGGGGCGAATGCGGTTCGTGCACGGTGCTTTTAGACGGCGTACCCGTCTACTCCTGCCTGATCCTGGCGGTCCAGGTCCGAGGCCGGAGTGTCCTTACCGTCGAAGGCTTGGCCGACGACGGCAAGCTCGACCCGGTGCAGCAGGCTTTCCTAGACCAAGACGGCGGACAGTGCGGCTACTGCACTCCCGGCTTTCTGATGTCGGCGAAAGCGTTATTGGATGCCAACCCGCAGCCCGACGACAGTCAGATTCGGGAGGCGCTAGCTGGAAATCTCTGCCGGTGTAACGCCTACGGCCGGATATTGGCGTCGGTACGAGCGGCAGCCGGCGGGGATAATCCAGGCTAGCGATCTCGCCGGTTCTACTTCCGGGCCGCCAAAAAAAGGCCGCATTGACAGTTCGGCTACCCCCAAATACACTCGCCAGAGCTAAGGCCAAGCCCAGGCCGTTTTAACTGGGGGAGGCAATTAGGAGGTCCCAGGATGGCAACTCAACAAACCCAACCACAAGCGGTTGCGCAGATGGCAAGCGCCGCCGGCAGCTTTCTGGCCAGCCTCAGCGAAGAACAGAAAGCCAAGGCCACCTACGAGTACATGGACGGCGAGCGTGTCTTCTGGTACTACCCGCCGCTCAATCGCCACGGACTAGCACTGAGAGACATGGCCGCTAACCAGCGCGAATTAGCCTTCGCGGTGATGGAGAGTGGCCTGACCCCCAAGTCCTACGAGCAGGCCAAGCTGATCATCCAGCACGAGGACATCCTGGGGCCTCTGGAAATCGAGCTGGGGATTCCGACCTTTGTGCGAGACCGCGAGCTTTACTATTTCACTATATTTGGCCAGCCGGGATCTCAAGACCCTTGGGGCTGGCGGGTTGAAGGGCATCACTTGTCGCTTCATTTTAGCGTTTGGGGCGACAACGTTCTCTCGGTCACGCCCTTCTTCTTCGGGGCCAACCCCGCCGAAGTAAGGAGGGGTTCCGTCAGAACCGGACTTCGCATACTTGGCGACCGTGAAGATATTGCTTTCGATCTAATGCATAGTCTGGACGAAAAGCAACTGTCTGAAGCCGTCATCTACGGCGACGCCCCATCGGACATCTTCAGCTACAACGCCTCCAAGGTATCGTTCCCGTTTCAGACCCAGGGTCTGGCGACGGCCAAAATGACCGGTAGCCAAAAAGAGACCATGATGGCTTTGGTCACTGAGTATGTGGGCCAGGTGCGTACGGATGTGGCCGAGCAGAAACTGGCCGCCATGAAAGAACAAGGCTTGGACCACTTGTATTTGTCGTGGGCTGGCCCGGTCTCGAAGGACGCTCCGCACTATTACCGGATACACGGCGGCAACTTCGTGGTCGAGTTCGACAACCGCCAGGACGGCGCTAACCACATGCACTCCGTGTGGCGGGACATCGAAAACGACTTCGCCATAGACGTGCTTCGCGAACATCTAATTCTCTATCACATCCTGTAGGCGGCCCGAGACATCTTTCTAAGGACGCCTGAACAGACATGACCTTGAACGTTGCCGGGAAAAGCGTCATACGCCGCGACCTCTTGGAGAAGCTGACCGGCGAGGCCCTTTACTCGGCTGACCTTAAGCTTCCGGGAATGCTGCACGGGCAGATACTCCGCAGTCCTCATCCTCATGCCGACATAACCGGCATTGATACGTCGCAGGCAGAACGGTTGCTCGGTGTCCGCGCAGTCCTCACACCGTTCGACGTTCCGCCTGGCAGACTCGCACCCGACCTCGCTTTAATAGACACGCGTGTCCGGTTCGTGGGAGACGAGGTGGCCGCCGTTGCCGCAGATACCCTGGACACGGCGCGCCAGGCTCTGGGACTGATCCGCGTCGACTACCGGACCCTACCGCACGTTCTCGACCCAGAAGAAGCCCTGAAACCTGATGCGGCGCCGATTCACCCAGGCGGCAATCTGGCTGGCGGCGAGCCGTTGTCCCTGGAACGCGGCGACATCGAAATGGGGTTCGGCCAAGCGGACTTGGTGTTGGAAGAGGAGTTCTTCATCCCCACCCACTCGGCCGCCCCACTTGAACCCCGGGCGGCCCTGGCGGTTTGGAACGAGTCGCCCGATATAGACCTAACCGTATGGAAGACCAGCCGCGGCGTTCACGTGGACCGGGCATCATTAGCCTCCGCGTTTGGATTGCCTTTGGAGCGGGTACGGGTGGTGGGCCCGCACCTGGGCGGAGGCTACGGCAACAAGGACGAGTCCCGCTTGGCCGCCATCGCCTCAGAACTGGCCAGGCGCGCGGGGCGCCCGGTTCGTGTAGAGTACTCCCGCGAGGACGAATTCATCGCGGGTCGCGTTCGCCACGCCGCGCATTTTCGGCTGAAGGCGGGGTTCAAGGCCGATGGGGCCGTTACCGCCCTGCATGCCACCGCCCTCCTGGATACCGGAGCGTACCTGGCTTCGGGTTCGGGGGTTGCCCGGCGGGCCGGCCAGGGCGTGCTTTACCTCTACCACTGCCCCAACGTCAAATACGAAGCCTGGCTGGCCTACACCAACCGGCCGGTGGCGGGGTCGTACCGGGCGTTGGGCGCGCCCCAGGGCCACTTCGCTTTGGAAAGCTTCATGGACCGGGCGGCAGAGGAATTAGGATTGGACCCCTTGGACTTTCGCCTTATGAACCGGGTCCGGCCGGAAGGGCAGCCTGGCCGTAGGACATCGCCGCCGGACCAGGTCGTCGATAGCCAGCCTCTGGAGGGAGGCATCCCGTTTTCCAGCAACGGGCTGGAGCAATGCCTGGAAATGGGCGCCGCCGCCTTCGGCTGGCGAGAGCCGCCTGCCTCCTTCAGTAATGATTCGGGTGACGACCCGGCGGTAAAACTCGGCCGCGGCATGAGCATGATGGTCTACCGGGGCGGGCCCGGCTCGCCCTCCTCAGCCGAGGTCAGGGTCCAACGGTCGGGTTCAATCAAGTTGATAACCGGTCTGATGGACGTGGGCGAAGGGGCCACTACCGTACTGCCACAGATAGCTGCCGAGGTCCTTGGAGCGCAGTACGAGCAGGTGGAACCTGTGTTCGCCGATACGACAGGGACTCTCGACGCGCCGATTACCGCAGGCTCCACCGCTACCTTCTCCACCGGCACCGCTGTGGTCCGAGCTGCCCGAGAGGTGCGGCAGCAACTGATGGAGTTGGCCTCTTCCGGTCTGGAGGTACCAGTGCGGGAACTGGATGCGGCACTGGGAGAAATCTTCGTCAAAAGCGATCCCTCCCGCCGGATGTCGCTGGTTGATGTGGCGGGCCGTATGGAGGGAGAGGCCCTCGTTGCTTCCGCTACGGTAATTCCCGGCAGTACCGACGCCATCGTGAACTCCTTCGGCGCTCACTTCGTCGAAGTTGAAGTGAACACGGACACGGGACGGGTCCGTGTGGTGCGTTACGTCGCGGCCCACGACTCGGGCCGGATCATCAACCCCAGAATGGCCCTCAACCAAGCGGAGGGAGCCGTGAGCCAGATGCTGGGATTTGCCTTGTCTGAGGAATTGGTCACTGACCCCGCCACCGGCGTTACGTTGAATCCGGGCTACCTGGAACACAAATCGCCTACGATTCTTGACTATCCTGACATTCAGGTGATCTTTGCCGATATAGTCGACCCGGTGGGCCCGCTGGGCGCTAAGGCGTTGGGCGAAGTGCCGAGTGTTGGGGTAGCCCCGGCCATTGCCAACGCCATCTACAACGCTATAGGGGTGCGAATGAACCGCCTGCCTTTCACCCCCGACCGGGTCTTGGTGGCCCTGACGGCGCAACGCGACAGGACCGAGTAACAAATGGCTGTTTTCGAGTATGTCGAGGCGAAATCACTGGAGGGCGCGGTTGAACTGCTTGGCGATGGGTCAGCCAGCGCCGTTGCAATCGCCGGAGGCACGGATATCCTCTCGCAGGTGAGAGACGGGATAGTCCCTGCGAGCCGGCTCGTGGATGTCACTGCCATTTCCGGCATGGCCAGTATCGTGGAATCAGACGCTGGGATCAACATCGGAGCGGCCGTGACCATCGCCGAGATTGCGGCCCATCCAGCTGTGCAGATGGATTACACGGCGTTGGCCGAGGCCGCCGGGGGACTGGCGACCCCGCAAATCCGCAACGTTGGCACACTAGGCGGCAACCTGAACCAAAGGCCCAGATGTTGGTATTACCGTAACCCTCTGGTCCCGTGCCTGAAAAAGGGGGGCGACCGGTGCTACGCGTTGGCTGGGACCACCAAATACCTTTGTGTCACCGGAGGCGATCGCTGCTATATCGTTCATCCATCGGACATGGCGGTAGCCTTGACGGCGCTAGACGCCCGGCTGGAATTAAGCGGTCCCAACGGCAGACGAGACTTGCCGGTGAGCAGGTTCTTCGCGGGACCCGGTCACGACGTGACGAGAGAGAACGTTTTGGAACCAGGTGAGCTAGTGACCCGGGTGCGATTGCCCAGTCAGTCCGGCGCCAGGAGCGTGTATCTGAAGGTCCGAGAGCGGGAAGCGGGAGACTTCGCCTTGGTCAGCGTGGCCGCGACAATTGCTGTCGACACGGCTGCCGGCGGGCGGAAGGTCATCCGCTGGTCAAGGTTCGCGTTGGGGGGAGTGGCGCCGGCGCCCTACCGCGCAACAGAGGTGGAGGAATATTTGGATGGGTTGGATGTCACGGACATCGATGCGGCCCAGGCTGGCGCGCTGACGCTGCCTGCGGCCACTCCTTTGCCACAAAACGGTTACAAAATCCCAATGGCCCGGAACCTGGTGAAGCGGGCCTTGAACCAGGTCCTAGCCAGCCTCTCTTAGCGGCTCAGTCGCAATCGCTGTTCGTTCGGTGGCGGCGGACAGCACTCGGCACACCTCTGTCCACGACCGCTTTACTTCCGGTGTGAACGCGTTCCCAAGCCCCTGCTCCAGAGTCCACAGCAAGGCCTCGTCAAATCTTCCAGAGGAATGGGCGTTAACGTCGTACAGGGCCTGACTTCGCCGCAATCCGTCCAGCTCCGGCAGCAAATTCCAGAGATCGTTCAAGCAGCCAACGGTGGTGTCGATTGTCCCAATGAGGTTGCGACGGTGTTCGTCGGCGTTGACGTCCGATAGGCCTGCTCCCGGATCGGTCTCTCGAAGCCGGTGCAGCAATAGGTCGGCGAATTTCTCCGAGATAGGGACAAGCTGGTCCCAAGTCGTTTGTACCAGCCATATTAGTTTAAGTTCCAAAAATTCCTCCGGGGTTCAGTGATTGGCGACGGCGCCGTAGCTGCGACGGGATTTTCAACCCACCGAGACGCCTACTTCGAGCCGCCGCACACAATTACCGTATAACGGCGCTTCGTCTACATCAAACCGCCCGATAATCACAATCATCCCAGCAATTTCAGCTATCGGGCCCGCGCTTGTGCGTTGTTATAGCCTCTGCTAGAATCTGGGCGCATATCGCTAGTGGGACGCCTAACCTTGGCGATTCGCCCACGAGTACAACCGTGTCATCTCCACGAGCGCGGCTGAACCGGCCCAATACGAGGACCTATAAGTGAAGACCTAGGTTCTCGGTTTCGTCAGATTGGAAACTGGCGGTCAAATACAAAATAAATAGGGGGTATCTCCATGCCATCATTCTGGGAGAATCTCAGATTTGCCGGCGAACGGGAGCTCGATGACCTTCACGGGGCGCAGGGACAAGACATGGCTACCTACATCAGCCATCCCCCACCCTCGGAGGGAAACAGCTTCCCGGCCATCATCGTAGTCATGGAGGCCTTTGGCGTCACCGGCCATATAGAAAAGGTATGCGACGAGTTCGCTCGCCACGGTTACGTCGCTGCCGCACCCTCTCTTTACCATCGGGAGCACCCCAACGCGAAATTAGGGTACGACGAAATCCCCCAGGTCATGCAGTACATGGGCAACCTTCGGGACGACGGGTTGGTGGAGGACATCGACGTCACCATCGACTACCTCCAGCACCGTTACCAACGGACCGGCGGCCAGAAGATCGGAATCGTCGGCTTCTGCGTGGGTGGCCGCATTACCTACTTGGCCGCTACCAGCTGTCCCGGGTTGAGCGCCGCGTCAGTCTACTACGGCGGCAACATCCTAGTTCCTTTCGGCGATGGCCCGGCACCCATCGACCGGACCAGCCAGATCAAGATTCCGGTAATGGGGAACTTCGGGGGGACGGACGAGAACCCAAGTACGGCCAATGTGGCAACCATCGAGGAAAAGCTAAAAGCGTCTGGTGTGACCTACGACTTCAAGAGCTACGCGGACGCGGGCCACGGCTTCAATTGCGACGAACGCGCCGACTACAACGAAGCGGCGGCCAAGGACGCGTTGAGCCGCACCCTGGGCTGGTTCGACAAGTACGTCAAAAATTAGCCCCTGCGGGATTGACCCATAGGCCAGAGCGAATTATGGCCCGGACACTGATCGTAAATGCGTCCGGGCCATTTTGTCGTGCGCTTCCGACTGCGAGAGTTTCGATTAAATGCCAACGCGGTCACGGCCAATGCGGCTACCAAACCAGCCAGCGATAGACTAACTCCCTTTGATATCGGTGATCGCCTCCTCGACGAACTCCCGGACGGACGGGTCAAATTCCGTCTCCAAGACTTGTTCCAATTCCTCGACCAGCGCCGGGTCTCCTATCGATCCCAACGTCATCGCGGCCCGCCAACGGACCTTGGGGCTGCTGTCGTTACGGAGAGAGCTCAGCAGAGCGGGTACGATCAGCGGCCCTTCGCCGACTCGAAGGCCCAATGCAGCCTCGCCGCGCACTCCGGGGTCAGATTCAACCGACTCGTCCAGTCGCTGAATGAACGCCTCGGTGACTTGCGAATCCATCACCTGTTTCAGACTGAAGACCGCCTCCCAACGCCGAAAATCTCTCGAGTCTTCCAGCGCAGCCAACAACCTTGGCCGGGCCTCCGGCTGGGAGAAGAATGCCAACGCCACTGCGGCATTTAGCACCACATCTGGTTCTGCGCTTTCCAGGCCCTCGAAAAGTATTGGCAGCGCGGTGTCGCCTTCCCGCTCGACGGCAGACAGGGCCCAAAGGCTGCGCCACCTGGGGTGAGGGTTATCGTCGCGCAACGCCCGCTCCGCCAAGGCGGGAACCCCTCGAACGTCCCCCAGATTTCCCAGGGCGTTAACTGCATCCCAACGCACCGACCACTGAGGATCGTTGGTTGCGGCGATCAGCGCATCTACATCGGTCTCGTCCTGGACCGCAGCATCGCCGGAAATCGTGGTGCCGGAAGTCGTGCTCGATGACGCCGAGGCATCCTCAGCCGGCCCGCTGGCGTCAGTGGCAGTGTCCGGTGGCGTGCTCGGTGTAAGTGCGGTTGGGGTCGGCGTAGACGCTGGCGCCGCAGTCGGCCGGGGACTGGGGACTGGGGTAGGTGTAGGTTGAGCGGTGACTGCGGTTGTTGGCTGCGGGGTTGCCTCCGGAGTTACTGGCTGAGTGGCCCCGCTGCCGGTTTCAGCCACGGAAGCTGGCCGTTCAATTATTTGGATGGCAGTGTCCCCGGGTGTGGTCAGGCTGACCGGCGAGTCTGGAGGCAGAACCAAGACGGCCACGACTAATGCAGCAAGTAGGGTGCCGCTAATCCCGGCCCACTGCTTCTGGGACAGGGTGATTTGCTGCAATCTCTTAATTAACGACATGACAACCGCGAAAGTCTAACACACGCTCAAAATTGGGCACCCGACAAGCCGACTGGTGCCCGGCTTGTCGGCTTTTTAGGGGCCTCGATTCCCGGCTAAGTGATTGGACGGGGGACCTTACATCACGGAGAAGGGGCCCCCAAAGTGTGGGGACCCCTCCGATAAACCAAGATCTACTTGTACCGTTGTAAACAGTGGGTAAGCGGTCAGTTATTCCTACTGACCCGCGCCCAAGTTGTGGTTTTCCTTGGTGCTCACTACGGAACTTCCTGCGTGATCACCATGTTCGACCACGAACTCGAAGAGTTTTGCTTTCTTGAGTTCCTTCGGTAGGGTAACGGTCACGACCATCTTGCCGGTGCCGGTGCCAGCCGGAGCTGCCACTGCGGGCACGAGTTCGAAAGCGATCGTCTTGTCGTCCGATGCCTTTACCCAAACAAGAGTGGCGTCCACCAGAACCCCGGCTTCAGTGGAGGCGAGGAGGAACCGGATTGCCTTGTCGTCGTCGCTGTCGCCGTCGCTGTCGCCGTCGTCGCTGTCGCCGTCATTGCCGTTTATTTCGATGACCTGCAGGTGGACCCGCTTCATCTCGACAACGTTCGCCACCAAGTCGGCAAAGTTGTCGTTGATCTCGCCGGTTGCTTCGATGTGGCCGAGGAGAAGCTCTTCATTGTGCTCCACGGTCCCTTGAATGCTGTCGGCCTTGAGTTCCAGCGCGTCGGCCTTGGCTTCCAAGGCGGCTACATCGATTGTCAGTAGGCGGATAGCCGTGTTGTTGGCGGTCACAATGTCATTTATGTCGCCAAGCGCGCCTGGGATGTTTTTGAGGGCATCAATTTTGGCTTCCAACACGTCTAGCTTGGCTTCGATCGCCTCGAGAGGGTCTCGTACCACATCGATCTGGTAAGCGATCTCGTTGGCCAGGAGCCTCTTTTCATTGCCAGCCACGTCGTAGCGCCACTCCAGGGTGTTCATGGTGGCGATTACTCTGCCACTGCCCCAGGGGTACTCGATCATCACCGGCCTGCTGTTGTTGCCCGATTGGTTCAAGATGACCGTGGTGCCGGCGGGAAGATTGGAGAAGAAACCGTGGTCGGAGCCGTTCCAGCTATCCAGGTGGTTTCTAAAGCCAGCGTCGAGGATGACGCCGCAGTTACCGCCGCCGCACGGGAGGGCATTGGTGATTATTGGGTGCGCGGCGCTCGCGATGTTGTTGTTGTTGGTAAAGCCCTGTACGTGCTGCAATCCGCCGATGAAAGAGCGGTTGGCCCAACTCCCTCCGTTGCGCCCCCGGTCCGTCAAGCCGGCGCTGACAACGCCGCCAGCCCTGGCAAAGGCGTCCAACTTGGGGTGCGCGTTGCCACCGGGCATTATGTTGTTGTAAGTCGCGCTTGGCTGGTCGTTGGCAATCAAGACTACATCGTGCCCAGAAAGGTTCGCCGCGTTCAGTTGGCTGCTCAGGAGTATGCACCAAGTCCTGCCCTGGGCAGTCAACTCGATGGTGTTGGCGTTGGAGCCCCACGGACGAGCGTCCTGAATCAGGGCAACATCTTCGTTGCCCACGCAAGCGGCGGGAGAAACGGCCGGGACTTCCTCGGCGGCCCGTCCGTCGCCGAGCGAGCTTTCTTCCTGCGCTGCGGGCTCGTTGCCATCTTGCGCTGCTGCGTTCCCGGCAACAAGCCATACCGTTAGGAACGCTGCCATAGCCGCAACAACGACTAAAAATATTAGTTTGCGGTCTAGGGTTTTCGCTATCATATCTAGCTCCTTAAGAATTTAGAAACGGTCCCGGTCTATAGGTCCTGTTTGATCAGGAACTCCTGCTTAACCCCCTTTTAAAGTGTTGTCAGTTTTTGTGGCTAAAACCTTTAACCACCGGCCGCACCTTCAGTTAGTCCGAACGGCCCAGTACTCCGCCGAAATGTTGATCCGTATACTAATTAATTGCGTAAAGTTATTGCGCCGTGGCTGTGGCCCTGCTATCATCGACGGGCGATTGGCACCACCTTTCGCAGGGCGCCCCGGGTTGGCCTCCAAACCTGTCCGGGGTGCCTTTTTCGTCTCGTGCTAAAACGCAAAAAACGGTTGGCACCACCTTTCGCAGGGCGCCCCGGGTTGGCCTCCAAACCTGTCCGGGGTGTCCCTTTTTTGTCTTGCACTAAAACGCAAAAAACGATTGGCACCACCTATCCCAAGGCACTCCGGGTTGGCCTCCAAACCTGTCCGGGGCGCCCCTTTTAAATCCTGTTCCTGCTTGCTTATCTCAACTCCACAAAAGAACGATTGACTTCGTCTTTTACAGAGAGCCCCGGGCTGGCCTCCAATACCTGTTCGGGGCGGGCATCGATCTTGAGAGGGGTTGCGGCCTTAATTTTGGCAAAGAGTACCTCTGCCGAGTTCCCCAACTCATCGTGGGCCGAATAGCCATTATGCCCAATGTTGACTAAGAAAAGTGTGAGAGTGGTGTGAGTCCAGGCCAATTCGGAGATTTTCACCATTCGCCAACGGAATACCGGGTACTGGGAGTTTTTACTTCTATATCTTCTTTATTAGCTTCTTTCGTGCGGTCGATGATTTTAACCTAACCGGCGATTGAACCGCAACTGGGTCCTTTCATACACATAATTTTCCGGATGTCGCTACTGCCATTGTTCGCCGGAAGTTAGGCTGTATCCAAAGAAACGAGTTGCCTCCCTGGCGAAGCAATAGGATAATGCCCGCCGAGAGGTGCAACAAATGGATTCTTACTGCCGATACGAGGTTCAATACCGGAGACAGCCGAACGCGACTGGAAGCGTGGCTGCCAAGAAGAGAATTGGATTGCGGCCCGCCGTCGGGGTTTTGGTTCTGATTGGGCTGATCATTGCCGCCTGCGGCGGCGGAGCTACGACTGAGGTCGGGGGAACCTCGATCCCCGAAGTGCTGCAAGCCCAACGGTTCGAAATAGTGGATGCCCAAGGCAACGTCCGGGCGTTCATGGCCACACTCGAGGGAGGCCGGCCCAGCTTTGCTTTGCTGGACACGGCCGGTGAAGCCCGGGCCTGGCTGTTTTTAAATGAAGAGGGAGAGCCGCGGCTGGTTCTGTCCGACGGCCCGCTGTTTGTTTTGGCCGACGCTCAAGGGGAGTTTCGAACCGTGATACGGTTGGATGCGAATGGCGCCCCGGTCTTTGAACAGAACGACGAGACGGGCGCCAACCGGACTGCAGTCCAACTGCTGGACGGCGCCACACCTGTGATACAGCTCTTTGACCCGGAAGGTGATGTGCTCTGGTCGGCCATTGAGGATTCCGGTCCGGCTGAGGGTTCCGGTCCGGCTGAGGGTTCCGGTCCGGCTGAGGATTCCGGTCGATGAAGCCGTAGGCTAGGGCGCTGAAATAGTTGTCCGGCAACCGCGTCCGGCTCCGATTGACACCGGTCCCAATTGACAACGGAAACCCGGTTACGATACGCTTTCGAACGCTCAATTAGCCCCAAAACGCGACGACACTGCTCCTGAGGCGGTGTCCCATACCAGAGGGCTTGAGGTGGTGCCATGAGCAAGCTTCGGATTTTCCTTTTCTCTATTTTCGTGCCTTTGCTGGCCCTTGTGTTGTTTTCCGGCGGGGCGGCGTCTCCCGCCGGGGCGCAAGAGG
The DNA here is from genome assembly GCA_965247605.1 of Dehalococcoidia bacterium. Lineage (GTDB taxonomy): Bacteria > Chloroflexota > Dehalococcoidia > Lucifugimonadales > UBA3495 > VXOI01. Next base: position 71,849 of record CBDFHM010000013.1, read on the forward strand.
CAGGCCCTCCCGCAGTCCCGGGAGAAATCATTATTTCTTACGGCCCTAGTGTCACTGCTGGAGCGATCCAAGCCTTTCAGCAACAGAATGGCCTCCAAGAGGTAGATGACCTCTCCATCGGAAGCCTAACCCAGACCAAGCTCGTTTCCGTCCCCGGTGAAGCTACTTCCAATTTGTTGCAACAGCTCGGCAACGACCCTCGGGTCAGGTTCGCCGAGCCCAACTACATTGTCAGCATCGGGGCCACACCCAATGACCCCTCGTTCGGCTCACTTTGGGGCCTTCACAACACAGGTCAGACCGGAGGGACCCCCGACGCCGACATCGATGCGCCCGAGGCCTGGGACATTACCACCGGGTCACAGTCGATAATCGTCGGCATTATCGATACCGGGGTGAACTATCTTCACCCGGACCTGGCGGCCAATATGTGGACCAACCCCAACGAGATCCCCGGCGACGGCATTGACAACGACAACAACAACTACATCGACGACATCCACGGCATCAATGCCATAACCGGCTCCGGGGACCCGATGGACGACAACAGCCACGGAAGTCACACCGCCGGCACCATCGGCGGTGTGGGCAACAACGGCCTCGGTGTCGCCGGCGTCAACTGGTCCGTCAGCATTATCGGTTGTAAATTCCTGAACGCTGCGGGCAGCGGCAATACCGCAAACGCCATCAAATGCCTCCAGTACTTCAATCATCAAAAGCAGGTACAAGGGGCCAACATTCTGGCCACCAACAACAGTTGGGGCGGCGGTGGGTTTTCCCAAGCATTGAAGGATGCCTTTGAGGGCCTTGACCAGCCCTTGATGCCCAAAATCCTCCACTTGACTGCCGCCGGCAACGCCAACAACAACAACGATATATTTGCTTTCTACCCGGCCAATTACGACCTGAGCAATCTAATATCGGTGGCTGCCACCGATCACAATGACTTATACGCCGGATTCAGCAACTACGGGGCCACCACTGTAGACATGGCGGCGCCGGGGGTTTCTATCCTCAGCACCGTTCTCGGCACGAGTTACGGGTTCAAGAGCGGGACCTCGATGGCCACGCCCCACGTGGCCGGCGCGGCCGCTCTGGCATACTCCCTGTTCCCCAACCTGTCCGCGGTCGACATGAAGCAGTTCATCCTCAACAACCTCGACGACATCAGCGGTCTGGGGAACAATTTCCAGAAACCGACCTTAACCGGTGGTCGCCTGAACGTCGGCAATATGCTCAACAGCGACAGTACCCCGCCCGCCGCCGTCACCGACCTGGCGCAAAGCGGTGCTGATCTAACGTCGATCACCGTCGGCTGGACGGCTTCAGGTGACGATGGGGCCGTGGGCCAGGCGACGTCGTACGATGTTAGGTATTCTGCGGCTCCCATAAACGAAGGAAACTGGGCGGGAGCTACCCAGGCCACCGGTGAGCCGGTGCCGCAACCGTCCGGCGCGCCGGAATCGTTCACCATCGCAGGGCTAGACCATAGCACCGGCTATTTCATCGGACTGAAGGTAGCAGACGAAGCAAACAACCAATCGCCGCTGTCCAACGTCTTGCTGGCCAACACCCAGACCGCGACGACGGTCTTCTCAGACGACATGGAATCTGGGTTGGGCAATTGGGCGGCCGTTGGGGTGCCCGGCTTGTGGCACCAGTCCACCAACCGGGCCCTCAGCCCGACGACGTCTTGGTATTACGGCATTGAAGGGGTCTTCAACTACAATACCGGCGGCTCCAACAGCGGTACCCTCACCTCTGAACCCATCAGCCTGCCTGTAGCGTCCCAGTTGCTGTTGAATTTTGAAGAATGGAGCGAAGTCGAGGGTTTGGCTTCGTTCGACCGGACCCGAGTGCAGATATCAACCGACGCGGTCACCTATACCACGGTGTTCGAGTCTCACGGAACCAGCGGAGTCTGGGAGTCGAGGTCGTTGGATTTGACTGCGTATTCTGGGTCCACCATTCATCTCCGGTACTGGTTCGATTCCATCGATGGCTTCTTCAACAATTTTGAGGGCTGGTACATAGACGACGTCGAAATATTGGCTGTTGGCGCGGCTCCCAACGACCCGCCGGTGGCAGACCCGGGCGGGCCCTACAGTGGGACCGAAGACCTGGCATTGGCCTTCGACGGTTCCGGCTCGTCTGATCCCGACGGCGACCCACTGACCTACGCCTGGGACTTCGGCGACGGGAATACCGGCACAGGCGTAGCGCCCAGCCACACCTACCTGGCTGGCGGCATCTACATGGTGAGTTTGGTGGTGAACGACGGCACGGTGGACTCGGCGCCGGTCACGACCACGGCCACGGTAACGGAGGTCAACGACCCGCCGGTGGCCGACCCGGGCGGGCCCTACAGTGGGACCGAAGACCTGGCATTGGCCTTTGACGGTTCCGGCTCGTCTGATCCCGACGGCGACCCACTGACCTACGCCTGGGACTTCGGCGACGGGAATACCGGCACAGGCGTAGCGCCCAGCCACACCTACCTGGCTGGCGGCATCTACACGGTGAGTTTGGTGGTGAACGACGGCACGGTGGACTCTGCTCCAGCGACGACGACTGCGACGATCGCTGCGGCCAATCAGCCGCCGGTGTCCGACCCCGGCGGACCTTACTCCGGGACGGCGAATGTGGCCCTGACGTTTGACGGTTCAGGTTCGTCGGACCCTGACGGCGACCCCCTGACCTACGCTTGGGACTTTGGGGACGGGAACAACGGGACGGGGATATCGCCCACACACACCTATGGCGCCGCTGGCATCTACACGGTGACTCTGGTGGTAAGCGACGGACTGGCGGACTCGGCTCCGGCGACGACCACTGCGACGATCGCTGCCGCCAATCAGCCGCCGGTGGCCAATCCTGGCGGACCCTACTTCTGGTCGGATGGGTTTCCTCTGAGTTTCGACGGCTCCGGCTCGTCCGACCCTGACGGCGACCCCCTGACCTACGCCTGGGACTTTGGGGACGGGAACAACGGGACGGGCGTGACGCCTACCCACACCTACCCAGCCGCTGGAGTCTATACGGTAACGCTGGTGGTCAACGACGGTTTGGTAGACTCGCCTCCGGCAAGCACCACGGCGACCATCTTCGGCAGCTCGTCTTTCGATATAGCGATAACTGACTTTAGGGCAAGAAACTCCCGTCGGGGCGAATACAGAGTCAACGCGGACGTAAGAAACGAGGACGAGAGTGTTGCGGCAATCACCGCGAATCTCGAAATCCTCGATTCTAGTGGAAACGTAGTGGACGTGTTGCCGGACAAGACAGTGACCATCGACGCGGACGACGAAGTTGAACTAATGTGGCGTGACCCAACGTCGCTGCCAAATGGGGATTACACTGCCAGGATCACGATTGCCGACGAGCAACCGCCTGAAGTAGATACGGATTCGTTCCGCGTCAGGTAGAAAGCGGACTGCTGTCTTGTAGCCATGAAGATAGGCCCCTGGGTCAACCCAGGGGCCTATCTTTGGGCCGATTCCGGGCCGTCCGGTTCAGTCAGTTTTTCAGAAAGTCCTGAACTAGTTGGGTGACTGTTTCGAACTGCTCTAGTTGCGGGACATGGGCGGCTTTATCGACGATCTCCGCCCGGGCGCCGGAGATACGGTCAGTGAACTCTTGGGCGTAGATCGCAGGCACCAGTCCATCTTGCTGGCCCCAAATCACCAGCGTGGGAGCCTGAATCCGGTGTAGGCGTTTTTTTAGGCCCTTATCCGGGATAGGCCAGACAAACTTGCCCGTACAACCAAGGTTCCAGATGCCCTGTATCTGGGCGGTTATCCGTTCTTCCGGGTCCTCGGGCACTGCAAATATCCGTTTGGCGATTGGCCCTTCGGGTTCGTAGAAAACTTCCTGGACCAACGCCTCGGGCGCCATGGACATCCAATTCTTTACCGGCGCGTCATCCCGCCAAAGACCAATGGAACTCAGCAGCACCAGCTTGCTGACGCGTTTGGGGTCAGTGGCCGCGACCTCGGCGGCCACCATGCCACCGAAAGAATGGCCTACGACTACCGGCGACTCCAATTCGAGCCGGTCGAACAGCTCGTAGTAGTACAAGACCAAGTCCCACAAATCGTCCAGCGGTTTGATGGCGTCCGGGTCGCCAGGCGTCGTGCCAGGGTGTTCCGGTGCGTAAACGGTGTGAGTTTGGGATAAGGCGTCCAAGAAGTCGTCCCAATCAAGGCCACCGGCGCCATGAAAGAACACCAACGGCGGCCCTTGACCGGCGATTTTGACCCGGGGTCGTATTTGGGCACCCCACAGATCGAGGGTGCGCTCCTGTATCGTCACCATTTGAATCTCCTTTAGGCGATGGCCGCGGCCTGTTTAAAAAACGCTTGGGATTAAACGCTGGCCGCACCGGCTAGTTGGCGTTTCCCTCTGAGCTTTTCCGGCCACCAATGGTTCTCCCATCCTTCGTCGTCCCAGACGTCACGTAATTTGGGAAGAACCTCTTTCCCGAACATGTCTATGTTTTTTAGCGTGAGCTCGTGGGGCATCGAGCCAATTTGCAACAAGACCATTAGATTGCCAACTCGGAGTTTCTTGACCGCGTCTTCCAGTTGATCGGCAACCGACGCGGGGCTGCCGCCAATTACCAGTTGGTTATCGATGAAATCCTGGTAATTCCACTCCTTCATGTCCTGGGTAACCGTATTGATCTGGTCCATGAAGCCCTTTCTGTAGGTGTTATCCAGGCTCCGGAAGTCCATATAGCCCGGCGCGGCGAAAAACTCAGGGGCTATGTGCAAACACTTATCGTAGAAGTACCGGATGTGTTGGTAATAATCTTTCTCAGCCTGTGCATCGGACTCCGCGACCACGACGAGTTGTAAGAACCCAGTCCGGTACGGATTGGGTTCCAACCCTTTGGCGTCTACGAATTCCCAGAACCCGTCCATGACCTTCTTGCCCAAGTTATTTCCGTAATAACTCAAGAAACAGTAGCAATGGTCGTGCTTGGCGGTAAAATCCCAGGTGCTCAGGCTGCCGGTGCCCGGCACCCACACAGGGGGGTGAGGCTTCTGGATCGGGCGGGGCCAAAGGTTGACCATCGGAAGCTGATAGTACTTTCCGTTCCAGGCGAAAATTTCTTCAGCCTGCCACGCCTTCATGATGAGGTCATGGGCTTCGTAGTAGCGGTCCCGGTGCTCGATGGGAGGGATGCCGTAGCAGAGATTGGCGTCCATCGAAGAGCCCAATGGCATTCCTGCCACCAACCGGCCGCCGCTAATGGCGTCCAGCATTCCGTATTCTTCGGCAATCCTTATCGGCGGGTTGGTCGTGGGCAGGGTGGCTCCCATCTGGACGATGGCCACGTCCTGGCCGTTGGTAGCCCGGGCCAATGCCGAACCCATCAAGTTTGGACCCGGCATGAACCCATAGGCGTTCTGATGGTGCTCGTTTACGCATAGACCGTCCAATCCGGCACCGGCTGCATAGGTCAGTTCATCGAGAGTCCAGTTGTAATACTGGCCGACTCTCTCTGGGTCGGCCAACTCCCACCAAGGCGGGTCTACCCAAATTGAGTGGTACCTTTGCTCAAAATCGGCGGGGAGTTCCCGGTGGGGCATCAGGTGAAACATCGAAACTTTCATCACAGGTCTCCTTAACCTTATGGGGCGGGCAGCGGCATTGTAGCATTAAATCTTGGCGGTCGTAGAGACTAGAAGGGTGTCTAGACGAGGCTAGCCAAAGGATTCGGCGCTTTCTCGCAACACGGCCCGTTGCGCGGGCGTGACGGTCCGGTTAATTGTCTCCAGTGCCTCCCGCATGAACGTGCCGTCCTCATGGACCAGTCCCAGAATGTGGCCCAGTTCATGGTCCAGTATCTCGTCTATGAGAGTCCCGCCGCCGGGGACTGGCGTGTTGCCAGCCACAATAGCGATTCCGTTGTTGGCCTGCCCAAGAATATTCTCTGCGCCGCCGACCCTCTCGGACTCCGACCCAACGTAAAGGGCGGGAAGGCGCTTTCTGACCTGCCAGTAGTGGAGTATGGCTAGATCGTTTGCGCCAAAGGTCAGGATATTTTCATCGGCCTGAACGGTGCTGACCGAAGGCCGTAGGGCGATTCCTAGCCCAGCCCAGAACACTTTGCTGGTTTCCAACGCCTGCCAGATACTGGGCAGACGGTTGAGGTTGCCATAGTCCGACGCTACAAGAATGACTTCAACTGGCAACTTTATTAGTCCGGGTTCAGAAGAGGCTGCTGGAGGACCGGCGGGGCCAGGCGGGCCGGCAGGACCCGGAGGACCAGCGGCACCAGGGACGGGCTTCGATATCAGGTTCAAAAACCAGTTCAGCATTGAAGCTCCTCGTTAAACTAGCGTTTGGGTCTGGTATCTAAGAGTTTAACAAGTGAGCTCAGTTACCGGACCAATTCGAATCTTCGCCGACTTAAACTCGTCGTTCCTGTTTCAGGGCCGAGGCGTACAGCCGATACACTCCTGGAGGAACGGTCCGGCATCTGGACCGCCGGAAATACTGACACTAAAAAAGTTCCGATTTCGCATGTAGAATTGGTGAGGCAGCGTGGCGATCGGACCCACGACGCCGGGATTAAAAGTGGAATTGCTAAGGAGTTAAGGGATGCAGACAGAATTGGGACCGTACCTGCACACGTTCACCATATTGGGCCGCTGTGCCTCCACCGGACAGCTTGGGATAGGGATCGCCACGTATTCGCTGGCTGTTGGCGCCTATTGCCCGGTGCTAAAGTCAGGCCTGGGCGTGATCGCTTCTCAGGCTTATTCCAAGGCCAGCCTTGGTATCCTGGCTATGCGGCTGCTGGAAAAGGGGAATACTCCGGAAACGATTTTCAGAGAGATCGAGGAACAAGACCAGTATTTTAGCTACCGGCAAATAGGGATTGTCGATGGAAACGGCATTGCAGAGTGCCATACCGGCACCGAAACCCGACCTTGGGCCGGTCATCTCCTGGGGGATGGGCATGTGGCGATGGGTAATTCCCTGGCTGGGAAACAGGTTGTCGAGGCCATTTCGAAAGCGTTCTCCGAAGCGGCCAACGAGAGCCTGGATGAAAGATTGCTACGCGGACTTGAGGCGGGACGGGATGCCGGAGGCCAACAGAACGCCCAAGGCAAGCACCTCGCCGAAAGATCAGCGGCCTTGGTTGTCCACGGCCAAGATGAAGTACCTTTGTTTGACCTACGAGTCGATGCTCATATGACAGCGGTGGAGGAGCTTAGACGCATCCACGGCATGGTTGCGCCGTATCTCGAATACATAAAACTCAGGTCGGAGGACCCGCCCAATACCCCCTCCCAGGATGTATGGGCCAAGGAGCATGGCTTGGTCTGGGAAGAGTGAGACTTCTGTTCGGAGTACCGGTTAAACGAAGAAAGCCCCCTCGACCGAGGGGGCTTCTGTTTCCAGTAGTCGTTGGGCAAAAAAAAGACGCCCTTAACAATTTGTTAGAACGCTCCGCCATTTTAGCATGCCGGAACTACCGTTGTCAACAAGTTGTGCCTGAGTTCGGAAAGTATGTCGAATTCAGTGCCCTGCTCACAACAGGTAAATGCCCGCAAAAATCATCATGCCGACGATATAAGTATGCGGGAATGCCACGCGAGAAGCCGTGTCGACGGTTGCGGCAAGCTGAGTTTTCTGCTGCGAATACAGATAGTTGGCGACAATGCTTTCAACAATAGTGAACCGCGGCGTTTTCTTGTCGGCGACTGATTGCGGGTTCCCATTGGGGCGCCGGTTACTTGACTACCTGGACCTTCTCCCGCTCCACCAGCTGCCAGTCGATCTCGTATCCTAGCCCCGGCATTTCTGGGGCATAGATTAGCCCTTGGTCATCTACCTCGATATCTTCGACGAGGCCATACTTGTTGGCGCCGCTGGAGGGGAACACCTCGTAGAAGTCGCAGTTGTTGGCCGCCAAGATCACATGGAGGTTGGCCACGTTGTTCAGCGAGTTGCCTCCGTGGTGGACTTCGCACTTCATGCGGAAGGCCTCGGCTAGGTGGGCGATCTTGATGAGAGGAGTGATGCCGCCGGTGACCGCAACGTCACCTCTCAACATATCTGTAGCCCCTTGTTGTATCCACTGGGCCATGCCGTAAAGCCGCCCGGGGGCATACTCCGTGGACATGATAGGAATATCCAGCTTGCTCTTGAGCTTCACGTAGTTATATATGTCTTCCTCGGCCAAAGGGTCTTCGTACCAAAGGTAATCCAAGTCTTCTATGGCCCGGCCAACCCGGAGAGCGTCCTCGTAGCTATAAGACCACATGGAGTCGAGCATCAAGTCCATGCTGTCGCCTACCCCGTTTCGGACCGCCTTGGAAATCTCGATATCCTCTTTGGGCACAGCGTGGGGATGGATCTTATAGGCAGGCCAGCCCAGGGACTGAAAGTAGCGGGCCTCCTCAGCGTAGTCCTCAGGCGACTCAAGGTATCCAGAGCTAGCGTAAGCCGGAACCCGGTCTCGGCAAGAACCCAGGAGCCGGTGTATGGGCATGCCAGCAACTTTGCCCGCGATGTCCCAAAGGGCGACATCGACTGCTCCTATGGCGTAGGTCGAAACGTTCCTGTTTTGTTTCCATAAGCCGGCCCAGATCGCACCGATGTCGAGTGGGTTGCGGCCCAATAGAGCGGGTTTACCGAACTCCATCACCCGAAACCTGTTCATGTCTGTGGGGACCCACGTAGGCATCCGCTCCTTGCCGGGAAGATCCCAGAAAGGAGTGGCCGGCCACACCCTCGTCCGTTTCCACGGTCAACACTCCCAACAGCTTGTGGCCACCGAAAGGCGCGGTTGCTGTCCTCCAAGGAGTGCTGTGCCAAGCCGTGAGTTAAAGCGTCACCATCTCTGGTTCACGGTGTGCCCCGCCGGCCGTCCTCGAGGAGTACGGCAAGGATGCGCCAGGAGCCGGTGTATGGTCCATGCCAGCATGCGAGCTTTGCCCCTTGCGATGTCCCAAAGCTGCGACATCGACTGTCGGGGGCGTACGTCGAAGGCGTTCCTGTTTTGTCGAGCCGGCGCCGGAGAGGCCACCGAGGAGTGGCGCAAGCGGTGACATAATTTTCCCATGAAGGCGCGGTTGCTGTCCTCCATGAGGAGTGCTGTGCCAGTTAAACATGGTCACGCTCAGTTCAGTGATTTTCCTGATTGCGCGGTGCGAACCTGCCAGACTACCTCGCACGCCGGGCGGTCAATTGGACGACCCCGCTGTTCCGCATCGGCAGCAATATATCACGATTCTCCAGCGCCGATGGATGGAATGGTCCAAGGTTGCGAGTACGCAAATTGCAACGTCTTGACGATGCTCGTGGCCGTCAAAATTGAAAACCGCCGGGGGTGGTTTCCCACTCGGCGGTTGTTATGCCTAAATTCTGGTGGGCCGTGTGGGATCGAACCCACGACACCCGGATTGAAATTCCGGTTTAAGTGTGTCCGGGGCCGTCCGCCAGCGTCCATTTCATAACGGTTGCTCCATTGATTGCTCCCCGACGTCCAGCGAACACCTCGGTCGGCGTGCGGAGCAGCTACCGTTCGGTAACGGGGCTACTACTCTGCAGCGTGTTTTACATTCTCCAGCGTCTTCTGCATGCCGGTCGCGAGAGCCGCGCCTCTACCGGCTACAAAGGTTTCCACGCCTCCAAACTGTTCAGCTGCCTCTCCCAAATCTACTTCGACTTCGTGCACGAGCGTGGTGCTATTACCCTGTTGGGTTAACTGGAACCACCATTGAACGCGACGTAAGGGGAATGGCGGCACCACTATCCATGACAGATTGTTCGGGGAGTTAAAGGCGACCACTATTGACTTTGTGCTTAATTCGATAGTGTTATCGCTCATTTGCACGGCCTCGTCAGCCTCGATCATTGCCCCGAGGCCGATAGGCCCATCCGTCAGAATCTGGACTTTCACTAATTCGCCAAGTCCGGCTAATTCCCTGTGTCGTGTAAAATCACTGATGATTCTGAACACAGTTTCAGGCGTCGCGTTGATGGAAATCTCCCGGGTAGCTTGAAAATCGCTCATCGTTATATCTCCTTTTTTGAGGACTTGACGGTTTACGGATCAATGCCGCGAAAGATTCGTTGAAGCGGATCTTATAGAGGGTTCCGTCGGTCTCGCGTAGTATACCAATGCTCTGCTCGGTGTCCATCTCCCCTCGATTGACTGTTCATCTGATCGCGCTGAGCCTCCGCTTAACACCTCAAGCGGTGTCCGACACATCGCAAGCCAATCTCCTCCGAGTACTCAGCCGGTCCTCAGGACCCGGCTTCTTGGCCTTAATTCCGCCTGTTTTCAAGACGCGTGGCTGTCAACTTGGCAATCAGGGACGGGAATAGACCTTAGTTCAGAGTATCCACAATGCCTAAATCGACCTTGATTTGGAGCTAATTCAATTAGTGGGCCGTGTGGGGATCGAACCCACGACACCCGTATTAAAAGTTCGGGGTAAGCTGTCCCGTAACGTCGTTTCGTGTCTGGTGACGTACTGGGACGTATGAACGATAGGGAGCTTTGTGTATCTAACGACCCTTTTTGTCCTGACTTATCCTTAGATGAATGTCGGCAATTTTGTCGGCAAATTTGACCCACGGTTCAAGCCTATCGGATACCCCCACCATGGCTTAGCGGATTCCCGCATTCCTGTACAGATGGCCGGAAACATTTTTGGAAATCCCACCGGCCTCCGGTAGCGCATCCGCACTCACCAAGAGCAACCGGCCTGCTTTTTGGCGTCGACAACGGTAAGTAGGGTTTACCATCAGTTGATCATAAAAATACGGCAGAGAGCAACGTCCACAATAGGACCGTGGACTACCCCGGACGAGTTCGCCAACGGGCACCATGTCTTGCTGGATACTGAAGAATTGGTGACGTGCAGGTGGGACCAGGTGGAGCCATTGGGGTGACAGAGGCCAGTTGGCATTTCCATGGTTGTCAGGAAGATAGATACTTCATGAGGGTGGGTCACTTGAGTGAATCGGATGCAGTTGACGCCCTCAGGCCGCCGTTTTATAGTTCTCGTTATTCCCAGGGTCATAGATTCAGGGAGATTAGTGTGATCTGGGAAATCCCGGATAAATGAATGACGAACTTACCCCACCAACAGGTAGTCCATGGGCGTTATGGGGTGTATGACAGCGGTCCTGAGTGTCGCTGCCACCGGCAGCAGCAAGGATGGTAGGTTCTTTAAACGCCCTCAGCTTGACAGGGGGAATATCGGGCAGGCGTTGAGATGATGTTGCAGGCTCAGTTCTTTCTTGGCCCGCGACTCAGTCTGTCTTCTAGGAGTAGGAAATGGCTTCTAATGCAGTGTTATCCAAAAAGGAGTATGACGTCGTGGGCACCAGGCCCATCCGCCACGACGGAACTGACAAAGTAACCGGACGGGCCCAGTATGGAGCCGACATTCACTTGCCGAGGCTTCTTCACGGCAAGGTACTGAGAAGCCCTCACCCGCATGCCCGGATCAAGTCCATAGATGCCAGCCGGGCGCTGGCCTTGGCTGGGGTCAGGGCCGTGGTGACGTCGGCAGAGCTACCCGAGCTCTCAGGGCTAGCGGTCGACGTACCTGAGGGCGGGTATCTGAACCTGAGGTTCATGAGCAACAACTGTCTGGCAGACGATAAGGTTCTTTACAAGGGGCATGCCGTAGCTGCAGTGGCAGCAACCAGCTCCCACATAGCCGAAAAAGCCCTGTCGTTGATAGACGTGGAGTACGAGGTCCTGCCTTGGGTTGTTCACGTGCTGGATGCCATGAAAGAGGATGCCCCCGTACTGCATGAGAACTTGGCGATGCTTTCGAACCCAGATGTTCTAGCTGGCTTGGCTGGCGCCCTGCGTTCTGACGATGACGTTGGAAAAGGTACTAATATAGGCAGTCACTCCGTGTTCGAGGTAGGTGAACTGGAGAAGGGGTTCCAGGATGCTGATGTCATCGTTGAACATGAGTACAACACGGCAACAGTCCATCAGGGTTATATTGAGCCCCACAGTGCCACGGCCAACTGGAACGCCGACGGCAACCTCACCATCTGGTGTAGCAGCCAGGGCCATTTTGCGGTAAGGGATTTTACTGCTAGTATCCTCGGCATTCCCGTCTCCGATGTAAAGGTTATCCCCATGGAGATCGGCGGTGGGTTTGGCGGGAAGACCCTCGTATACCTGGAACCCGTTGCTGCGCTACTTTCCAGAAAGACCCGGCAACCGGTCAAGCTTACAATGAGCCGGACTGAGGTGTTCGAGGCAACCGGCCCCACCTCTGGTGGCTACCTCAGGGTGAAGATGGGCGCCAACAAGGACGGACGCATCACGGCGGCGGAAGCCTACCTGGCCTACGAAGCGGGCGCCTTTCCGGGATCGCCGGTAGGTCCGGGCTGCTTGTGTATCTTCGGACCGTATAACATCCCCATTGCCCGCGTGGAGGGATATGATGTGGTGCTGAACAAACCCAAGACCGGTGCCTACAGAGCGCCAGGGGCTCCGATCGCCGCCTTTGCCGCAGAGACGGTCATAGATGAGATATGCGAAAAGCTTGGTATGGACCCCCTGGAATTCCGCACGCTCAACGGCGCCAAAGAGGGCACGCGACAGGTCACGGGTGTAAGGTTCCCACGGATAGGCCACCTGGAAACGGTACAGGCGGCCAAGGAGCACGAGCACTATGCTGCGCCCCTTGACGGGCCGAATCGCGGCCGGGGTGTCGCAAGCGGCTTTTGGTTCAATGCGGGAGGGCCATCCAGCGCTACGGCGAGCGTGAACTCCGATGGGACCGTTAGTCTGGTGGAGGGGTCGCCCGACATCGGGGGCACCAGGGTGGCCGTGGCAATGCAGCTTGCCGAGGTGTTGGGCATCCCGGTCGAAGATGTGCGGCCGGTGGTGGGGGACACAGACTCGGTGGGCTATACCTCCCCTACTGGAGGGAGCAGCGTGGCCTTCAAGACCGGGTGGGCCTGCTACGAGGCGGCCCAAGACATCAAGCAACAAATGATGGCGCGGGCAGCCAGTATATGGGATGTCTCTACCGATGACGTAGGGTTTTCCGGCGGGACCTTTTCACATACATCAGACCCCGAGCTGAGCTTTACCTTCAAGGAGTTGGCGAGCAGATTGAACGCCACGGGAGGCCCGATCGTTGGCCGAGCCAACGTAGATCCAGGCGGCGTGGGAGGAGCCTTCGCAGCACATATTGTGGACGTGGAGGTGGACCCCGAGACCGGAAAGGTAGATATTCTACGTTACACCGCAGTGCAAGACGCTGGAAAGGCGGTTCATCCTAGCTACGTTGAATCGCAGATGCAAGGAGGGGTGGTACAGGGCATTGGTTGGGCGCTCAACGAGGAGTATTTCTACGACGATAACGGTGAGATGGCCAACTCCAGCTTCCTGGACTATCGGATGCCCACCAGCCTTGATCTGCCCATGATAGACACAGTGATTGTAGAGGTTGCGAACCCTGGTCACCCATATGGGGTCAGGGGAGTAGGAGAGATGCCTATAGTGCCTCCTATGGCTGCCATAGCCAATGCTATTTACAATGCTGTCGGAGTCAGGATGAGAAATCTGCCCATGAGCCCTGGCAAGGTACTGGAGGCCCTCGAGGAGAAGGAGAGGAGTGCCCAAGATCTCGCCCAAGGCGAGGGATCAGATGCCGCAGCGCGATAGAATGTAAGTGTGCGCGTTGTTTTATAGCTGAGCCACCTATCATTTTCGCTAATGCACCAGCGGAGACCAGGCGTGACAGAATAAGACAGCAGCTATGAATTCTTTGCTGGGGTTTGGCACATAAGTACGGAAACGTATCTAGCGGGACGAGTTAAGACAACCGCCATTAGACTCCAAAACCAGTGGCCGGCGGTTCGAATCCTCCCGCTCCTGCAAAATTTGGATTAACTGGACTTGAGTGCACTCGTGCCAGGAGGTGAGCCATGAGACTGGAAGGTAAGGTCGCCTTGATTACCGGCGCTGCCCGGGGCCAAGGAGCCGCCGAGGCCCGCCTGTTCGCCAGAGAAGGGGCTAAGGTGGTCATTGGCGACGTTCTCGACCGGGAGGGCGCTCAGTTGGAGGCGGAGATAGCCGAGGCCGGAGGCGACGCCCTTTTCCTTCACTTGGATGTTACTAGTGAAGAGGAATGGGGGAGGGCCGTTGCGACGGCGGTTTCCCGATTTGGCAAGCTGGACATCCTCGTCAACAATGCGGCCATCTGGCGCCGCGGTCACGTCATGGATACCACCAGCGAGCATTGGGATTCGGTCTTGGAGGTCAACGCCAAAGGTGTCTTTCTTGGCACCAAGCTGGCGATCCCTGAGATGAGGAAGGCTGGGGGCGGCTCCATCATCAACATCGCCTCCACGGCGGGCTTGGTGGGCAGCACCACTAGCACCGCCTACGGCGCAGCCAAGGGAGCAGTCCGCCTGCTTACGAAGTCCACGGCCATCCAGTACGCCAGTGACGGCATCCGGGCCAACTCATTACATCCCGGCCCCATCGATACCAAAATGGCTGAACAAGTATGGCCCGACGCCGAAAGCCGTGAAGCGGCGATAGCCAAGACCCCGTTGGCCAGACTAGGAACACCCGAGGACATCGCCTACGGCGCACTTTACTTGGCCTCCGACGAGTCGTCCTTCGTCACCGGCAGCGAGTTGGTGATAGACGGAGGTGTGACTGCCCAGTGATTCGAGAAGGCGTAGAAGTGGAGATTCCCCCAACCCTCTATAATCGCGGGGGATCAAGAACGCTTTGATTATTTGCGGGGACCATCCATTGACCCTCCTCGCAAAAGGTCTGTCACCCTACTGACATTCCCCGAGTCCTCCAGCCTGTCCAGCAACTGCGCCCATTCCGGCGCAGGCCGAAATCCAGGCCTGCCTACTATCACAAAGGCGAACATTGCAGAGAAGCTAAAGTCTCTGGGTTCCGGCGAAAGCCGGAACGATCCGCCGGAGGCGGAGGACTCCATCGGCTTAGTATGCGTTACCCCTGAGACACAGAACTAGACCCGATTGCTCCGCCTATTCCTGGAGTCAATTGACAAGTATCCAAACATCTGATAGGTTTCTGCCGGATATCTCAGCTACGTGGTCGTATGCCAAGCAGGCGCGGGGCGCTCAGCGCTGGTGTGCGACTCCATTGGCTAAGAACTAGAAAGATAACCCCGAAAAAGTGGAGATGGAGTTAATGGCTAAACAACTGAGGTCCCATTTTGGACTGTTGGTGCCGATGCTGGCCGCGCTATTACTAGTGATAGCCTCGGCCTGCGGGGGATCCGCTACTTCAACTACCGTACCTCAAGCCGCGGCCACTACCGTGCCGGCGGCCACCGCCGTACCGGCGGCCACTACCGTGCCGGCGGCCACCGCCGTACCGGCGGCCACCGCCGTGCCGGCGGCCACCGCCGTGCCGGCCGCTACGCCGGAGGTCATGGAGAAGACCGGAGATGAACCCACCGGGCAACTCAATGTCGGCATGAAGGCGTTAGGCGTCTATCACGCACAACCCGCCCTGACCAGCTATCCAGAGTACGCAAATCTCGGCGTGGCTGCCATTGAAACGCTGTTCGGGCGCGACAACGACGGGAAATATTTCGGCAGGCTGGTCGAGTCGTGGTCTATCGCCGACGACAACCTTACGTGGACCTTCAATCTCAAGAAGGGGATCCCATGGCACGTTGATGTCCTTGGCAATGAATGGGGAGAGTTAACTGCCGAGGACGTCATATGGTCGTTTGGCGAAGCTGGGGCCGAGGGCTCCGTGAGCACCGCGCTTGGCCAAATTAGAAGAATATTTCTCAATGAGAATGGCTATTTCAAAGCCCTGGATGACTATACCATCGAGCTGAACACCGGCCAACCCTCGTGGGATTTGTATGATTTCGCAGTCAACCCCAGCGGATCGGGCGCGTGGGTGACCAGCAAGAAGCAGTGGGAAGAGCTGAGCACCACCATAGGACAAGACGCGGCCAACGCTGTGATGGTTGGTACCGGGTCCTGGCGGATGGTTGAGACAAGCAGCAGCGAGTGGTGGAAATTCGAGGCGCAGTTGGACCACTACAACAAGACTCCGTTTTTCAGTAACCTGACTCTCTTCGAAATACCTGAGGAATCCACCCTGATTGCCTCCTTCGAGACGGGCAACATTGATGTCTTCCAGGTACAACCAGACTCCCAGGCTCGTATGGCGAAGCTAGAGGGCACCAAGTTCATGGCCCAAGAAAACGCCGCTGAGTCACACATAGGCCTGTATGGCAGTTGGTACGCTACCTTCGATGAAAACAATTGTCCGGAGGGAGCCATATATTGCCCGGCGCCCGGGTGGAACCCCGACGCGGCCTTTGTATCCAGCAACCCCGATATCAACTCTCCCGAGTGGGAAGCGGCCCGGAAAGTGCGCCAAGCCATGGGGATGGCCATAGACAGGGAGAAGCTTGTGGATGAACTGCTCCTGGGTGAGGGAGCGCCCCTTGCCATGTGGGGGTGGGCCATTTTCCCGGACAGAGAGCTCTCCCATTGGAAGTGGGAGTACAATCCGGAGAAGGCCAAGCAGCTGCTGGTCGAAGCGGGCTATCCCGATGGATTCGAGTTGGATATTATACCCTCCATCCGGGGTGGGCCCGCCGAGACAGAGATATGCGAGGCTATAACCGACATGTGGGCGGATATTGGCATCACCGCCCACCTAGCCAAGCTTCCTTTCAGCGCCGTCGTTGATGGGCAGGTGTCCCGCACGAATAAGACCTTAGACTGCCACTCCACGCAGACCTACATCGAGCCCGCGGTCCTGTGGACCTTCTTATATGACCCTAAAGCGGGCTATAGCGGTGGCGTAGATCACTCCATAATTACTCCGATGTTATATGCGATCATGGCAGAATTCGACACGGAAAAGCGCTGGAAGCTCCACCAAGAGCTAGGCGATTTTATCTGGGAGCAGGCGCTGGACATCGGGCTGTACCGCAGCAACACCGTATACGCACTGGGCCCCAAGATTGATAGCTGGGCGGAACACTTGGAGACCGGGGACCCACGTCGGATAAGCGCCCTCCAATGGGCACCTCATCGGAAGTAGTGAGGGAAGGTAGCAAGAGAGCAAGGCTAAGAGTGCTAGGGGTTGACCGCTAGCACTCTTAGCTCTCTGGGCAAGCAGCGGAAAGTGGTTGCCCCGTGCCAACTACAACCCGAAATGGGTAGTGCTTAAGCTGCCTTGATCCTTACCGGCCGAATTGCAAGGGACTGTTAGCCTTCTCCCGCGCAACCGCTTTGACGTTCTTGTTGTACCGTTTCTGGTTGGGATTGGGATCGGGCTTGGCAGCCATCTTGGGTGGCATCCCGCCGCGCCAGCACCAACAACGATTACGTTCCTTGATTGCTTTTACCCTAGATTGCATCCCACAGTCTATTTAGCTGTCGACTGGGCTACCTGTCCCAGAAGCCGTTGTGTGCGCTCCAATGAGGCCGACCGGTCAGCCCCGACCAGTATCGGCGATGCCAGGATTTCGGTAGCCCCGAAACCCAGCAATTCCTGAAGCCCCTCGGCTGCTTTGGCCTCGTCTCCATAAATGACAAGGCCGTCAATCATAGCGTCGCTCCAGACTGCTTTCGATGCTTCTGGGTAGCCCGCTGCAATGAGCATGCGCCGGTAAAAGGGCAGCGTGGGATACACGGGGAACTGCTCTCGAAAAGCTGCACGCACCTCGTCGACATTTTCGTGGACGCAAATGGGCACGTGGGCTATCAGAGGCGGCACCGGCCTACCGGCCTGCTCAGCGCCTTTTTTCATGGCTGGCAGTGCCACGTCACGTAAGTACCGCCCCGGAGACACCCAACTGATTGCGCCGTCGGCCTCGGCGCCGCAAAGTTCGAAGGAGCCCCGCTGCAGCGCTGAAGCCATCACCGGCACATGCACTGGTTCAACGACGCTATCGTGGGCCTGGTAAAACTCTCCATCGAAGTCCGCCGTGCCATTTTGCAATAGCGCCTTGAGGATGCGCAAATACTCTCTCAAATTCGCCAGAGGGTTATTCAATTGTATGCCCATGGTACGCATCATAGGACGGTGGCTGGGGCCGACCCCCAATCGGAAACGGCCGGGCGCTAGTTGGGCCACGACCTGGGCTTGCTGTACCATGACCAACGGATGGCGGGGATATGTCGGAACTACGGAGGTGCCGAACATGATATTCTGAGTCTGCTGAGCAGCCGAAGCGAAAGTAGTAATACTGTCCAACTGGGCGCCGCCCGTGGTCATCCAGGTGGCCTGGATACCCAGTTTCTCGGCGTGCTCGATCGCCGCCTGAATCTCCTTGACTTTCGTTCCTCCTATGGAAATGCCAATCAGCCTATCGTCCATTCTACGATCTCCCGGAATTCTAGATTCAGTCATATAATTTTTTTAAATGCTTGGGTTTCGTTGTTACGGAATCGGCTCAGATAGTTTAACCCATCGCCTCATCCCCTCGCGTAGGCCGTGTCTATTAAGATCTAAACCCCGTGACCGAACCTACACCTTCAATGCGGCAGCCACCCTAATCGTCCACGGCTGCCAGACCTTCTATCGCCAGACCATATCCCAGCATATCCTGCATCTGGCGCTTGAGCTGCAGCGTCATTGCGACCCTGCTGTAGCGGAGAGTAAGGTCTGGCTTTTCGGCCAGTTGCTCCGCCAGTTCCCAGGCCCTAGGAAGCAGGCGGTCCCGAGGCAGGACCTCGGCGACGACACCTAGCTCTTGGGCCTCTTTCGCCGACAAAGTCTGGCCGGTGAGGAGAAAATACCGTCCTCGGTTTTGCCCCAGCAGGAGGGGCCATATCACATGGACGCCGTCGCCGGGGACCACGCCTCGCGGAAAGTGGGGTGCATCCTGGAACGTGGCGTTTTCCGAGGCCAGCACGATGTCCGACATCACGGGGATTTCGGCGTGGAACAACGCCGGCCCGTTAACCGCTCCGATGATGGGCACCTCGATTTCTAACAGGTTGAACAAGAGCCGCTTACCTACCCACATGGTCCGGTCCCAAGTCTTGGGCGTTCTGCGGGAACCGGTGGTGACTGGGAACTCGGCGCAGTAATCGTCGCCGGTGCCAGTGATAATAACCACCCGGTTCTCCGGGTCGCTCCCAATATCGGTAAAGGCGTAGCCGACCTCACCAGCGGCCAACCTGCTCCATTTCAAGCTGCCTCCTTGGGAATGGAAGGTAACCTGAAGGATGCCGTTGCGCCGCTCGAATTTCACGTTCTCGTACTTGTTCTCGTATTCCTCCAGCTTTGACATACCGCTACCTCCATACCTATTGGCGTTTGGGGTGACAGGCGTGAGTATAGTAGAGATGCCGGCTGGAAGCCAATAACCGTGGCTTTGTGTCCCAAGATCATGTTCTAAAGGAATACGAGGTCGACTGCTGTCATCCAGACGCAGTAGTAGTCGCAGATGCCATCATCGGACGAACTGAGATAAGGACCGTCTCTGCGGACAGGTAATTGATGGGTTCGCAATCACACTACTCTGCATCGCTCGCTGTCTGATCTCACCCCATTATTCCAGCCAATGGCCACACTCGATTGGTTATTAATTGGAGGTGATTTTAATTCAAGCCTCCAATTCGATGAACGAATGCCGACTCATAACGGAGAGCGCGGTCATTATTTATTGAGAGTCTAAGAAATTTCGGCCTTTACGAGTGCTTAGAAAAATTCAGTGCGTTGGCACCGCAACGTGGAATATTGGGAGTCTGATGGGTTTTTCAAGAGCACGGAAAGCGGATTCTGCAAGCATTGTAGAGGAACCATAAACCGTGAAATACGTGGTGGGGGCTCGGGCCCACCCACCTTCTGATAAGCTAACGCCATGACACGACCAGAAGAAAACACCACCGGCTACGGCAACGAGAACCTACCCGCCCCTTCGCAGTTGACTTCTAAGCAAGAATCCTTCTGCCAGGCGGTCGTATCCGGTATGAATCAGTCCGACGCTTACAGGCACGCCTACGATACCGAGAACATGTTGCCCGCGACCATCTCCAACAACGCCTACAAGCTGGTGAACGAGAACGATATCGCAACGAGGATTGCCCAGCTTCGGGAGCAGATTACAGGTTCCATGGCGTGGGACTTCGAGCGGGGAATGAAAGAGGTCGAGACCAACATCACCGGAGCCCGCGCCGAGAAGCAGTACGCCGCAGCCAACAGAGGCACGGAGCAAGCGTTGAAGCTGTCCGGCTTGCTGTCTGACAAGCCAGACTCCGGCAGCATCCAGGTAACCAAGGTTACCGTCGTCCTCAATCACGGGAACCGGGAAGACGGTGGGCAGCTGGAAACCATCGGGCCCGGCTACCGGGTGCTGCCCCCAGACGATAGCAGCGACTAGCGGACCCTTCGGCTCCGACAGGGCTTGGCAATAACAACCAACGTCTACGCCACCGTCGCGCACATTTTTCTTAAAAAGGCCCTCCAGCCAACCTGTTGCAGGAATTTGGCTTGGAGGCTCAGGATTTCCCAATGAGGAGTAGTTAGACATGAACGGTAGCATCAGAAAGCGGGGTGAAAAGTCTTGGGAGTTGACCATCGACCTCGGTAGGGACGCCAGTGGCAAGCGTCTCCGGAAGTTCGTCAACTTCAAGGGAAATAAGGCGGATGCCCATCGTAAGCTGCGGGAAATCGTGGTCTCTCTTGATAAAGGCTTACCTGTGGATACAGGGCGGGCCACTGTCGGGGAGTTCTTGCAACGTTGGCTAAACCGACTACGTTGTCCCGAACACTCGCCCACGCACCGCTGAGCGTTACGAGAACGATATCCGATTACACATCAATCCAACTTTGGGCCACCTACAACTTTCGAAACTTGCTCCGGCCGATATCCAATCTATGGAAGCCCGGCTTATCGATTCCGGTAAATCAGCTCGCAGCGTTCAACACGTTCACGCCGTTCTTCGAGAAGCTATGAAGCACGCAATGCGATGGGGGCTTACGTTCAGAAATGCCGCTGAGGGCGTTGATCCTCCGCGAGCACGCCGTCCGGAGATTAATCCACCGGATGCGGAAAACGTCTGGCGTATCCTAGCTTCAGCTGAGGAGACTCCATACCGAGCCGTGTTGTATTTCATGGCTTTCACCGGGTGCCGTCGCGGCGAGGCCCTCGGGCTTCGATGGGGTGACGCGGACCTTATAGAGCGACGTCGATCGTTCAGACACTCCAAAGGCTCAAGGGTAAGGGGCTGGAGTTCCAGCCGCCTAAGTCGGCGATGAGCCGCCGGTCTATCGCGCTCGACGCCGACACGATTGACTTGCTCCGTGAGCACCGAGGGCACCAACTACTCCGTCAGGTAGAGACGGAAGGCGCATACCAGGATCAAGGGTTAGTATTCCCAGGTCCACAGGGTGGACCGTTGGACCCATCAGTATTGACCCGTAACTTTGAGGAGTTGGTCAAGAGGGCAGGACTTCAGGGAGTCCGGCTCTACGATTTGCGGCACTTTCACGCCACTATGCTGCTCCAAGAGGGCACGAACCCAAAGATTGTCCAAGAGAGGCTAGGGCATTCCTCGTTCGCCGTGACTATGGACACCTATAGCCACGTTGTGCCAGGTCTCCAGGTGCAGGCTGCCAAGGACTTTGCTTCGGCGATGGGGCGGGCGCGGCGCAGCTGAAAACACCGTGCCAAAAACCGAATGTCGGCAGAATGTCGGCGAATCCAAAATTCAAAGGCCCTCGGATGCCTTCGAGAGCCTCATTTCGTGCCTAGAATTGGTGGGCCGTGTGGGGATCGAACCCACGACACCCGGATTAAAAGATGTGGGGCGGCTGTGTTGTTCTATATTGTTAGCTGTGAAATTAGAACAGGAGGTCCGGTGCCAGTCCGGCATTCGTATTTGCGGTGATAACCCATATTATCGACTGATGAGGAGGATGGTTGCAAGTTGGTTGCAACTTCCCAGCTTCAAAAGCGAACTGCCAACGTCCAAGCTAGATACAAATGAGCGCCTTATTGTAACTAGCCCTGTCGCCGGAGGCCCCAGACAAACTTAAGGCGACTAACGCGGCCTTTTTTGTTGCTGACGAATGCCAACCTGACCAATGCCGACCTGACCCGATCCAACCTGGCCCGTGCCGACCTGACCCGTTTCAACCTGGTCCGTGCCGACCTGACCGGTGCCAACCTGACCGGTGCCAGCCTGACCGGTGCCAGCCTGATCGGTGCCAACCTGATCGAGCGGTGCCAGCCCGAGCGGTGCCAACCTGACCGGTGCCAGCCTGATTGGTGCCGACCTGTTCAATGCCAACCTGACCGGTGTCGTCGGCGCTGATCTCATTGGTGCGATTCTGGAATAGCTGGATCCTTGCCAGTGGTCCTTATTGTTGGTCTTGTTTACTCTATACTCAGGGATACTCAGATGTACTCTCAGGCACGATTCCGAGACTATAAAATACATATGACCACGCTTGAGTATGATTTCCTACTAACTCTTAATCAGTAGGTTCCCGGTTCGACCCCGGGGCGGGTCACTAAATGTTTCAGGTCTTTTTAGCCTTATGACAGACATGAGTGAAGAACGAATTCCTGCCGCACCTGCGGCCCTTGTAGAGGCTCTAGACCTATCGGGTGAGCTGCTCGCCGACATCGAACTTGGTCGGACTTCCTTATCCGCTGCCGCTTTAAAGGCCAGCAGGCTAGCAAGGCTTATGAATGACTTCGACGCTCAAACCATGTTCAGATATGAAGCCTCCGGATACCCGACATCGCCGGATGGAGTTCCAGCAGAACCATGGCGCCTTTCGATGGCGGCGGGGCGTAGATTCCAACAGCCCAAACCGGGTGATGCCATCCAGGAGGTCATGTTCCTGGAATCTATAGACGTTCTACTCGAGCAAGTCGCAACGGGGAAAACTGGGCTGGAAGCTGCCTCTGACCGCGATGTTTCCGTCTCGTCAGCTAACCCGTACCAAATAGTTCAACCACCCGCTAGCAACTCGATCGAGAGGATGGCGTTAAAGAGTCAAATCGAAACCGCTGCAGGCCGTGTTGCGTCCCGGCGAGCATTAATTCACGACTACGCCATCCGCCACCACTACCCGATCAAGTACTCGGGGGTGGCTCAAGATGCGTTTTCGCAAGTAAGAGCGGTCGTAGATGCCCGTATTGCAACAGTCGTTCCGGATGCTGCCCAACAATTTACCGCCGTCCACGACAACCTTCGTTCCGATAATCCCGAGGATTGGTCAAATGCAGTACACAGTTGCCGTCGAATTCTGCAAGCGCTAGCTGACGCCGTCTTTCCGCCTACAGACCAACCGAGAACGTCGGGCCGGAAGGTAATAAGTCTTGGTCCCGACCAATATATAAACCGGCTTGTTTGCTATGCCGAAGACCACAGTTCGTCCGCTCGTTTTCAAGGGGTCGTCGGTTCGCATCTTGGTTTTCTCGGGGAGCGGTTGGACGCGGTGTTCCAGGCTTCTCAGAAGGGTTCACACGCATCGGTGTCGAGCGAGGAAGCCCACCGGTACGTTGTGTATACCTACATGTTAGTGGGAGACCTGCTGTCTTTGGAGGCTCCCGAGACGGGATGAGTCCATCCACCAGGCGAACGCGGATTTGATTCGCGAGCAGGCCGACCCTGATTCCAAGCGAAAGAAAAGACTGCCAATTTAGTCCGACGATCCCAATTGCTGATCCTGTAGGTGGGGGAGTGTGAGGTGAGGAAAGAAAATGCCGTGGGTGCGGACTGGCGGGTGCCCCCTAGAGTCGAAATAATCTTTTATGCGAGGTACTGAAATTTAGTGACAACTGCCCGTTGTACGGCCCGATGTTGGTTTGTCTACGATAGTTAGGCCGTGGGAAAAACCACGGTGTCATGTGCCGCAGACGGACTGACTTACGGTCCGCCATTTCACTCCGTGGGCGATAAAGCCGATTTGTCTCATTCATCGAGAGTGATAATCCCCGTTTGAGCTGCCTGAATTACGGCCTCCGACCGAGTCTTTATGCCCAACTTTCCGTAGATGCTTGTGAGATGGAAACCCAAGGTATAAGTGGACAGGTGGAGCTCGTTGGCCATCTCTCGATTGGACAGCCCCGCCGACAGCAACTGTAGGATTTCTCAGCCCACAGGGCTACGAGAATTTGCACCGCGATTGTTGACGGTGCCTGGGAGATAAATCTACCGACCAAATAAAGGGTGGTGCAAACGTCGTACCTAGGAACACCCCGGGAAACTGCACCAAACAAAGGAACCTTTTTATCGAGTCTTGGAATTAACGGCCATTATCCGTTCAAAGACTTGGCCCGCTCCAAAAAGGAGTACCGTGGCCCCTATCCAGAGAAGGTGTAGAATTGGGCGCACCAAAAGGACTTGGTTTTGCGCGGGTCCGTCTTCCTTATAGCACCCCAATCCTGTCCAACTGATGGGGGCCACCTCAGGTGTCCCTGGGACGCGAGCTCAGCAGTTTCGCGCTGGGCCAGGATGACGATAAGACGTATTCCCCCTGGGTGTCCATAGCAGAAACCATGTCCCATGCCGGAGCAAGAGAACGTTGCCGAGACCCAAAGACCGGTGGTAAGCTTCAATTCAATCCATTCGGGTCTTGCTGAAGGCATAGGGTCAGCCGAAATGGAGAATCTCGGATAATATGTCATCCCTGACTATAGTGGCAGTCCGCTTCCAGTAACCCCATCAGGCTTAAACCTGGGGCCGTTAGAAGATTCACTTTCAAAGGAGCAAAAGTAATGGGTGATAAGGGTGGTAAAAAAGATAAAGCCAAAAAGGAAAAACAGACAACTGCACAAAATACTCTAAAGGAAAAACGCAAATTGAAAAAAGAGAAGTAGATTTAGGGCGCTTTCACTACGCGGACGAAGGAACGAGTCTGTTCGCTCCGCTCCTCAGCGGCCCTGGCCCTGTAGACATCTAACTGAGATGCATCTGCTCCTTTCCCTGAGAGCTTGTGAACAAATAGACCTCCAGGGTCTCGTTTGATGGGTTGGTATAAAGGATAATAAGGGAAATCGGTGTTTGGGTGGGGAGAGATGACTGAACCAACGCTGTTTGAACTACCGCCAACCGAGGAGCGGGCGCCTGCTTCGCCGACCCGTCCCGAGGAGGCTCGGGTGCTCAAGCCGAACCGGCAGCAACTTCAATGGCTGCCTCGTGACCTGGATGCGGTGCTGGCGGAAGACCACCCAGCCCGGGCTATCTGGGGCATGTTGGAGAAGCTGGACTTGTCGGCCTTCTACGGCGCCATCAAGGCGACGCTGGACCGGCCGGGCCGTCCCACCACGGACCCTCAGGTGTTGCTGGCCCTGTGGCTGTTGGGCACGGTGGAGGGAGTAGGCAGCGCCCGGAAGCTGACTCGCTTGTGCGGGGAGCACGATGCCTACCGGTGGCTGTGTGGAGGGGTGCCCATTAACTACCACATGGTGTCCGACTTCCGTGTGGTCCATCAGGAGGCCCTGGATGAGTTGCTGACCCAAATCGTGGCCTCGTTGACGGTGGCCGGAGCAGTTACCTTGGAACGGGTGGCGCAAGACGGGATGCGGGTGCGGGCCAGCGCCAGTTCCTTCCGTCGGCAGGAGACGCTGGAGGCGCACCTGGAGAATGCCAGGGCCCAGGTGGAACGGCTGGCGCAGGAGCGGGAGCATCCCGACCCTGGAGTGAACCAGCGGGAACGTGCCGCTCGGGAGCGCGCGGCCCGTGAGCGGGTGGGGCGAGTGGAGCAGGCCTTGGAATACCTGTCCCAAGCACAGGCTGCCAAGGAACGCCAGCAGCGGACCCTGGCCACCGTCAAGCGAACCAAGGTAACAGCGCCGCGGACTTCTACCACGGACCCAGAGGCGCGGGTGATGAAGATGCCGGATGGCGGCTTTCGGCCAGCCTACAACGTAGAACTGGCCACCGATCAAGCCAAAGGTGTCATCGTGGGGGTGACAGTCATTCGGGAGGGAACGGATGCGGGCCAGGCCCTGCCGATGCAGGAGCAGGTAGTGAAGCGAACGGGCCAGCACCCCGGGGCCTACCTGATGGACGGCAGTTTTGCCACGAAGGAGGATATTACCGGCCTGGAGGAACGGGGTGTCACGGTGTACGCCCCGGTGCGGCTGCCCCGGAACAAACCGGAGGAGGAGCGTTACCAGCCCAGTTACGGCGATAGTCCCCAGGTGGTGCGGTGGCGCCAGCGCATGGCCACGGAGGAAGCCAAGGCCGTGTACAGGCAACGAGGCTCCACCGCCGAATGGGCCAATGCCCAGGTGAGCCAACACGGGGTGTCCCGTTTCACCGTCCGTGGGGTGGCCAAACTCACCTCGGTAATGCTTTTGGTAGCAGTGGGTCATAACCTCCTGCGCTGGGCAGCTCTGTTTGGGTAAGCACAACCAAAGCCTGAGCCTCGAGCCCAGAGGATAGCGTCGATAACCAAGAGACACGATACCCACCATATAATCTAGCGGCCAAGCCGAAATCCGATGCAATGGCTGGGCGCAGACCGTTGGCATCATCTTATTTCAACCGGACCAACAAAAGACTCACAAGCTCTGAGTATGTTACCTTCACTTCAGGAGATCACACCACTTCCCCTCTCTCGGGTTTATTCACCCCTAATTGTGCCCCCCTTTATCGCTGACAGTCTACAGTGGCTCTCAATTGGGCCGTGGGCGGGCCGCATCCGCTCCTCTCCCGCTCCCCCTTCTCGGGTTTTTTACCCCCCAATGTGTCCCATTATCGCTGAACGCCTACAGCTATACGCTAGCTCGGCGTTGGCGAATTTCCATGGCCCGTATCTTCCTCAAATCTTCCGGACCAAAACCAAGTCCTTTTGATGCGCCTGATTTTACACCAATTTAGATATGAGGCATGGGATCCCCGTTTTGGAGCTTGGCCGGGCCGTTAGATGTGGACAATCTCCCTCTCCGAGCCTACTATTCCCCCATAATGGTGGGCGAGCGTGTTCAAAGACAGATAGACCGTCTCCTGGATGAGGCGGAGGCTGCTTATGCTCAGCGTGACTGGTCGTCAGTATGAGAGCGGGCACAAGACACTTTAGCGCTTGACCCCGAAAACCAAGATGCTCTTACCTTCCTAGCTGCTGCCGACCGGGCATTGAGCGGGCCTGCCATCCAGCCAACGAATCAGCCCACAACTCCCGCACCCGCCACCTCGGCTGCACCTCCCGCCCAGCCTACTTCGTTCGCCAGCGGCCGTTACCAAGTCCAGAAGTTCTTGGGAGAGGGCGGCAAGAAGAAAGTCTACCTGGCCCACGACACTACCCTGGACCGCGAAGTAGCCTTTGCGCTGATCAAGACCGAGGGGTTGGACGACACCTCCCGCACCCGCATCCAACGCGAAGCCCAGGCCATGGGGAGACTTGGGTCTCATCCGCATATCGTTACGGTGTTCGACCTGGGCGAAGAGCAAAGCCAGCCATCCATGGTCACCGAGCTCATGGGCGGCGGGGATGTGGAAGGCCTGATCGAGAATGCCACAGACCACCGGCTGCCCTTAGAGCGAGCAATCAAGATCGCCCAAGAGGTGTTGGCAACAGCAGACGTGACCTTATCGTTCGACTCTCAAACGAACGAAACATCATTGTCCCCCATTCATAGTGCCGACTTCACTGAGCCTGCTTCTGTAATCCACCTGTCTTTGAATTCAGCGGACTGATCCTAGTGTATGACCACAGCTGGCCCAGCGCATGATGCATTTGCACTATCTTTCTTCAGGAGGTTCCGGTATTCAGCCCGGATGAGGTGGAGTCGACACAGGCGGAGGCGAAAGGCGCTAGATCAGACCGAGACGCTGGGCGGCGAGCACTATTCCTAGTCTGGATCTCGCACTCATCTTCTCGCGGAGGTTGCCGACGTGGTTGCGAACAGTGTTGATGCTAACGTGCAGCTCAGCAGCGATCTCCTTGGTCTTAAGTCCCAGGGCCAGAAGGTGCAACACTTCAAGTTCGCGGTCCGTCAGGTTATAGGCTTCACAGCAGGTCGCTCTGGTGGTCAGGTCCGTTGGCGGTGCCGACGTACTCCCTTTCAGCAGCACAACCTGGACGGCACTGGCGACCCTTCTAGCCCGTTCGTCATCTGCCTCGACGTGGAACAGGTGTACCAGTATCGAATCATTGGATCGGGTGGCCGGAAACGTTATTGGGGTGATAGTAGCTTGCATTCGGCGACCTGAGGCGCAGAGCATCCGAACGTGGACTACCGGCGGGATGCGCCCTTCCCTGGCGAGCCGGATGGAGGGGCAGCTCTCGATGCATATAGGAGTCGAACCCTCCTCGGGCAGGTTTCGTAAGACCTCGTAGCAACGACGCCCAATCATCTGGTCCGCTTTGAAGCCGAGAATCCGCTCGGCGCTGGGGTTCCAGAACAAAATCTGACGGATGGAGAGATTGCCGCCACGATGATGGCTGGGGGAGCCGGTTGCTTGCCGAAGAATGCCCCTCAGATCGAGCTTATTCGCATCGTCCGCTACAACGGCAACGGAGCGATGTACCATACTGCCGAAGTAGCCGAGCTTTTCCTCAGAGCCGCGCGGTACAACAGTAACTTCGCCAATGTGGTCCGCCTGTCGAGCAGGGAGAGAAAGGTCCTTCTCCTGCTAGTCGATGGGCGGAGATATAAGCAACTGTCTTGAATGTCAAGAAGAGAGGCCAGCGACATGAGGAATAGAGGGACTCCAGGGAGAACGATGCTTGAGCATGGAGTTCAGGATAATCAGCAGCTTACGCATACAGGCTGTGAGAGCCAACTTCTTGGGCTTACCCGCCGCCAGCAGGCGTTGATAGAAGACCCGGATGACTGGGTTGTGGCGGCTGGCCGTCAGCGCCCCCATGTACAGAGCGCCGCGAACTCGGGCGCGTCCACCCCAGACGGTGCGTTTGCCCCGCAGAGCACCGGCCACTTAACACTCCCCCGGGGTGAACGATATCCACGCCGAGACATTCAGCATAGAGGCAAACTTCCTGACAGGCCGGTAGACCGGCAGCACGGCAATCGTTGTTGATCAGAGGGCGACGATGTATCATATGAAATGTATTGAGGACACGAATCTCCTTTGCATTCAACCCGTTCATCCTGGTTGGCAAATGGCATCAGCCTGAGGAGGAGGAAAGGTGTTCAAGATCGATAAGTTCCGTTTAGTGGTAGTTGCTCTGCTTGCCGTTTTGACTGTGGCAGTGGCCGCTTGCGAGAGTGAACCCGAAAAGACCCCTGATCCGTTGATTGTCGGTCACCTCAACGCCCTCACCGGGTCGCTGTCCTACTTCGGCGAGTCCCACTCAAACAGCATCGGCCTGGCGGCGGACCACATCAACCGTGCTGGCGGCATCCAGGGCGGCTCCGTGGTCTTGGTTCACCGCGACACCGCAGTGAATCCGGTCCAGGGTGTGTCCGCGGCTGAGGAGTTGGTGAATGTCCAGGGAGTGGTGGCGATCTTGGGGGCGTTGGCGAGCGGTGTAACTATACCTGTCGCCACTTCGGTGACCGTCCCCAACGGCGTGCTGCAAATTTCCGGCGCATCGACCGCGCCCACCATAACCGTGCTGGAAGATAACGATTTCCTGTTCCGTACTTCACTGTCCGACGCCTCTCAGGGCGTGGTTCTGGCGGATTTGGCCAAGGAGTTGGGCTACGAGAGCGCGGGCATCCTGTACATCAATAACGCATATGGGGAAGGGTTGGCGGCCCAGTTCACGGAATCGTTTACCGCATTGGGTGGCACGGTAATCGCTTCGGTGCCTCACGAAGATAGCCAACCTACCTTCGTTTCCGAGTTGGAGAAGGCCACCGAAGGCGACCCTGACGTCCTGATCGCTATCAGCTACCAGCAGGCCGAGGTTTACCTACGCGAGGCCCTGGAAGGCGGTTATGCGGACACCTTCCTGTTCGTGGACGGCACCAAGATCCCCGAATCTTTCGCAGTCATCGGCTGGGACCTTCTGGAAGGCAGCTATGGCACCGGGCCGGGCTTCGAGGCCAACCCGTCAACCCAGGCGTTCATCGACTCCTATGTGAGGACCTACGATATGGAGCCTGAGCATCCCTTCATGAACGAAACCTACGACGCGATGATCCTTATCGGCTTGGCTGCGGCCAAGGCCGGGACCACCACGGACTCTGCCGCTATTCGCGACGCCCTCCGGGACGTAGCCAATCCCCCCGGCGAGGTGGTGAGGCCCGGAGAGGAGGGCATCAAGCGGGCCATGGAGCTGATCGCCGATGGCAAGGACATTAACTACGAGGGAGCTGCGGGCTCGGTTGACTTGGACGAGAACGGTGACGTCATCACAGGCCACATCGAAGTGTGGAAGATCGAAGGCGGCGAGATCGTTTCGGATCGCCAAGTGCCGGTTGACTTGGGCCAATAAATCCAGCGCGGGCCGAAACTAGACTCCTAGCGATTGCGCCGGGACGCTGAGAGCGGATTCTCGGCGACCCGGCGCATGTTATTCGACGTGAGCACATCGCCACGGATCAAGAGAGTTTGACCATCGTAGCATTCGCCACACCTAGCCAGGAGCGTCTGGAGGGAACCCGCGTCGGGCGACATGGCGTTGCTCACCCAGGATGCCGCTGGGGCGCAGCAGGATCACCGCCACGATGAGCGCGCCTATCAAGAAGAGCCGGAAGCTGGGATCGGAAAGTATGCCGGGCAGGGACTGCGTGCCAGTCCAGATTCCCCACACCACGAACGCTCCCAGGATTGCCCCCTTGTTGTTGGCGGAGCCGCCCACCATCAGCATGGCCCAGATCACGAAGGTAGCGAGCAGCGGGTCGAAGGTTAGCGGGGAGAGAAAGCGGATGTGGTGGGCATAAAGCGCGCCGCCGATACCCATGATCATCGCGCCCATGATGAACGCCTGGAGCTTGAACTTGAATACATCCTTACCGCTGGCTTCGGCGGCCGTCTCGTCCTCGCGAATGGCCCTCAGCACCCGTCCCCAGGGAGAGTTGACCGCCTGTTGCACCGCCAGATAGAGCGCCGCCAGCGTGACGATCACTACCGCTAGATACAGGTAGTTGTAGATGTCCGGCGCTATCCAGTCGCCCAGAAACTTTGGGATTCTGTACAGCCCCTTGGAGCCGTTGGCCAGCCACTTTTCGTTCAGGAATAAGAGGCGTACCGTCTCGGCGATTCCCAGCGTGGCTATCGCCAGATAATCGTCGCGCAGCCGCAGAGCAACGTAGCCAATGACCAGCGCAAACACTCCGCAGCACAATGCTGCCGCCACCAGTCCAAAGACGAACCAGACGTCGATGCCCAAGTCCAGATAGCTCAGACTGGACCAGTTGCCGCCGAACTTGAAGTCCTCGAACAGCGTCGGGTCCGGCGACGAGGTGGTCAACAGCGCCGATGCGTAGGCGCCCAGCGCAAAAAATCCGGCGATCCCGATGTTGAATAGCCCGGTGAACCCCCAATGAACGTTCAGCCCCAGGGAGAAGACGGAATAGATGCCCGCCATGATGGCAAATCCCACCAGGTAATCGAGGATGCCGATTACCTCCAATTCAGCTCCGTGCTCCTCCCAAAATTCCGCGCGGCCGCACCAGCAGCACCATAATCATCAGCGCGAAGGCTACCGCGGGTTTGTAGCTGGGGTTGATCCATTGAGTCGAAACTTCAGACGTTACTCCGATGACGAAGGCACCCACCAGCGCGCCGTATGGGCTTCCGATGCCTCCTAGGATTACGGCGGCGAACAGAGGGATGAGGAACTTCCAGCCCATTATGGGCAGCATGTTCGCCTGAAATACGGCCAGCAGGATGCCAGCGGTAGCGGCCAACGCCGCGCCCATTCCCCAAGTCCACCATATGACGCGCTGGGTACCGATGCCGCTGACCAGGGCTAGGTCGGGGTTGTCCGCTGTGGCGCGCATGGCCTTGCCCATTTTGCTGCGGCTCAGCACCAGATACAACGCCACCACGAGGATGACGGCCACGATGGCGATGAAGATAGCGTCCGGCGGTATCCGCACGTCCATGGGTAGGTGAAACACCTGCCGGGTCTCCCTCGGCAAGCGCTGGACATCTCCTCCCCAAATCAGCTGCACCAACCCGCGCAGCGCGATGGCTACTCCCAGCGAGGCCATTGAAACCACTACGGCGTTCACGCCTCGGTTCCGCAGCCGACGGTACACTACCACGTCCAGAGCGATCGCCGCCGCGGCGATGACCGCCGCCGCTATCGGCAAGGCAATGAGCAGAGGGTAGCCGAATGTGAATGGCCCCAGACCCTCGCCCTCAACTCCAATCTTCGGAAGCAGGCTGCCGATAATGAACAGCGCGGCGTACGCTCCCAAGGTCATATAGTCGCCGTGAGCGATGTTGGCGAAATTGAGGATGCCGTAGATCAGGGTCAAGCCGATAGCGCCTAGGGCGATGATGGCCCCGAGGAAAATGCCGTTGACCACCAGCCCCATCTTGACGAAAGGCAGGAAGCCAATGGCCAGCGCCGCCAACACTATGACGGCAGTGGTGTGCGCTGGCGTCCAGGCCGAGCCGATTTGTCGGGCGGTATCGCGCAGGGTAGTCATCTCTGACTTTCTGAGCGCACGTCTTGATTAGCCTCCTAGGTACAGACTGGCTACTTGCGGGTTGTCCAGCAGGTCAGGGCCGGTGTCGTCCAGCCGGTTTTCCCCCGCAACCAGAACGTAGCCTCGGTGCGACATTCGCAGCGCTTCGCGGGCGTTTTGCTCTACCAGCAGCACGGCTACGCCGCTTCGATTAATGTCCCTGATGCGCTCGAAGACCAGGCCCATCATCTCTGGAGAGAGCCCGGCGGAGGGTTCGTCCAGCAGTATCAGCGCAGGGTCCAGCATCAGCGCGCGGGCGAGGGCCAGCATCTGGCGCTGGCCACCCGACAGGGTTCCCGCCTTGCGGCCCGGCCGCATGGCAAGGTCTGGGAAGATTTCGAACATCTCGTCGATGCGTCCCCGGTAGTCGTCGCGACGGATGAAAGCGCCCATATCCAGGTTCTCCCGGATGCTCAGTGAAGGAAAGACGTTGCCGGTTTGGGGGACATAGGACAAGCCAGTGCGCACCGCCTGATCCGGTTGAATCCCAGATATGTCCTCGCCCCGGAACATGATGCTGCCCGATCGCATCCGAATCAGACCTACAATGGCCTTCATCAAGGTGGATTTCCCGCAGCCGTTGGGGCCGATGATCGTGACGACCTCGCCCATGCCCACGGTAATAGACACACCGTGCAGTATCTCGGTCTCTCCATACCCGGCCACGACACCGGAGGCATCAAGCAGCGTCACCGGCTGAGCCTCCTAGATATGCTTCCAGCACCTGCGGGTTTTGCCGCACCTGTCGCGGCGTTCCTTCCGCAGTTACGGCACCGTTGGCCATGACGATAATCGGGTCGCACATGGTCATGACGAATCTCATGTCGTGCTCAATGATTACGAACGTGATGTCCCGCTCGACGCTGGCCAGAAGTATGTTCTGCGAGATGCTTTGAAGCAGCGTACGGTTGACTCCGGCGGCGGGTTCGTCCAATAGCACCATCTTGGGCTTGGCCATGAGGACGCGTGCTAGCTCCAGCAGCTTCTTCTGGCCGCCGGACAGATTCCCGGCGTACTCGTCGGCCAGGTGAGATAGGGTGAGCAGCTCCAAGACTTCCATCGCCTGTACCTCGATCCGGCGCTCCTCACGGGCCACTTTCCGGGGCATCAACCAAGATGCCCAGATGTGTTCGCCCGTCTGTGGAGCGGGTACCAGGATAAGGTTTTCCAGCACCGTCATGCGCTTCATCTCTCTAGGGATCTGGAAGGTGCGCACCAGGCCCAGACCAAAAGTCTGGTGCATTCCCATCTTGTCGATGCGCCGGCCGTCGAAGATGACTTGCCCGCTGGTCGGAGACATCGCGCCGGAAACCAGGTTGAACAAAGTCGTCTTGCCCGCCCCATTGGGGCCGATTATCCCCGTGATCGCGCCCCGCTTGATCCGCAGGGAGCAATGGTCAACGGCCCGCACTCCGCCGAAGTCCTTCACCAGGTCGTGAACCTCAAGGATAGGCGCTGTGTTCGTCAAACCGCCTCCATGCTATGGGCGGCCGGTACGGAAGTGCCGCCGGTTTCCGACATTTCCTTCTTTAGAACTCTGGTAGCTGAGAGGTGCCAATGCCTCTGCCACGATCCTTGAGCCGACGTGCCTGCAACAATGGTGACCAGTTGGCGCTTGCAACTCCCTGCTGTGCCGCTCCAGCGTCAGTGCTTCTACGGTATATAATAATGGAATCGAGCGGCCAACGCATCCATAATTTTGGGGCAGACCCTGGAGCGCCAGGTCGTCTCAGCCGAACCCACTCCCGTAGTGGTTCGGGGGATCGGCACTGCCAACCGAATGAGGTGACGTCGCCGCCATTCACATGGCTATACTGGCTATAAGGGAGGTCGAGCGCTTACGCTTACAGTCTTTGAGCGACTGCCGCCGCCTCTGAACGACAGACGCCCAATCCTTCCACCTTTGGCGTCCAGAACGGCTGCCGTGGACGCCTCCAGAACTGGTAGGTTCGACATATGGCCCTCTCCGATCGACAGTTGCTCCACTTCCTCAGCCGGATGCCGTTCGTCGATCCGGCGGAACTGGCGGACGTCCTCGGCGAGGCACCAACAAAAGTGTCCCACTTTTGTTAAGGAGAGATCAGGGGGAAATGGCAGTGTTGTAGGACTCCCTGAGCAGGTGATTGTAGCGTTTGCGGCTGGCTAGGGTCTGAGCTTTCACCTCACTTCTCTTGATCAGGATTCCTTCCCGTCTCCCGTTTAGGACGTTATCCGGGGTCACGTTGCCAAGGGCTTTGTGATAGCGGCGGTTGTTGTAGTAGTCCACGAAGCCAGCGATAGCCACCTCCAGGTCACCAGGCACTTCATACGGGATTTGGTTCACCTCGTGCTTGATGCTCTGATGGTACCGCTCCAGTTTCCCGTTGGTTTGAGGATGGTAAGGTGCCGCCAGGATATGACGGATTCCTATCAGGTTCAGGTAATCGCGGAAAGCCCTGGATACGTAGCCCGATCCATTGTCACTTAGCAGTCTGGTCCGGTCCTCCAAGGGCACTTCTGTCATACCAGTGACATCAACGGCTAGCTGGAGCACCTGGATCAGGGAATCAGCTGTCATGTCCAGTTGCAGCTTCCAGGCCAGGATGGACCGGGAGTAGTCGTCCATTACGGTCACCATGTAGTAATAGCCCCACCCCCTCACTCTGAAGTACGAAGCATCGGTAGCCCACATCTGATGCGGTCCGGTGGTCTTTCGCTGGTACTCTTTACCAGCAACAAGCTGAATCTCGGGAGGTTTGACAAGCCCTTCCCTCTTCAAGATGCGGTACACCGTCGACTCACCCACCGATAGCCTCAGGTGGTCTGTGACCCAAGTGGCCAGTTGCCGGCTACTCCACTCTAGAGACTCCCTGGCCGCCGCCAATACTGCGGCCTCCTCTGGTGAGCTAAGCCTGTTCCAGGGGACCCGGGTAATGGCGGCAGGGCATTCTTGCTTCCCTTGCAGTTCACGGGCCCGCCACCGGTAATAGGTGCTCCTGGGCACCTGCAGTTGGGCGAGTAGCCTCCGTTTTCCCCACTGGGTCTGTTCCACCCGGGTTATGACGTTCGACCTCTCCTGGGCACTCATGCGCCGGTGCCCTCGTCCAAAGTCGGGATGGCCGTTTTTTTGAAACGGTGGACCTCCAGGGAAAGGTCGGCAACCAGTTGTTTCAGATCGTAGTTCTCCCGCTTGAGGTGTTCAATCTCCTGACGGGTGGCGTCTCTCACCGTGTCTCGGGTGAGACGCTCTTTCCCCGCTTCCATGAATTCCTTGGTCCAGGCATAGAATACGCCCGGCTTGATCCCCTCTCGTCGGCAAAGGTCACTAACGGTCACCTCCCGACGGAACCCTTCCAAAACGATGCGGATCTTGTCTTCCGGAGCGTACTTCCTGCGGGTCTTGGTCCGGACCTGCCGGATGAAAGTCTTGGTCTCTTGAGTTAGGGTCTCTGCAGCTTGGGCTTGACCGGTGTTGCTCTCGGACACTTCTGGCTCCTTTCTCGATGCAGTAAATCTACACCCTGCACCAGGAGTCCAAACCCACCACCACCCTCATGTTTTTCTCCCCTTATATGTGTCCCATTATCGCTGAACGCCTACAGTGATAACTAACCCCATATTCAGATGTTCGCTTCGCAGCCGTTACGGAGTACTGAGCGCCCCAACAAATTATTCCTGTGTTTCTCACTGAATCAGTAGGATAAACGTCGGGGAAAGGGGTGGGAATGGGTGCCACTTCCCACTCTGGTACACCCTGGCCAAGCTGATGGGGGACTATAACGCCGCCAAAAAGGGCAAGGTAGGCAAACGGGTCGGCCGCCGTGTGGCAGGAAAGGCCACTCGCAAGGCGATGCGGAAGTTATTCAAGTAGATGGCTTCCATGGAGAGGCGGAGGTTGCTCAACTGCCTGTCACCCTTGTGAAACTACGCCGCCAGCAACACAATCAGCCCGCGTTCTCGGTGTAGTTCGAACCTACTCCATCGCCCGATACCCAAGTTTTGTTACCCTCTGGCATCAGCGTTTCCGGCATTGAGTCGTGGGTGCGGAGGTTGGCCGAGGCAGCCTAGTGGACGGGAAGATTGGGGAGAGTTGAACTCCCCCTGCTTCACTGATTTCGGCTGGGTCACCTCCCCGAGCATTAGCCTCATCAATAGCATTTACTGCCAGCTGTCTGGCGATACCAGCAAATTGATCCATGAGTGCTGCGCCATCCTCGGCTCCGGGACCATCGATTGTCACCTACGAACGAATGTTAAGACCGTTGTTGTCGCATTCGAGCGGGCACTAAGTATCGACCGGAGCGTAACCGTTTTGGCACTAGAATAGAAGGACCAGCGTTGGGGCGCTCGCGCTTCTTGGTGGACAAATCCGATCTCCTGACGCTACTATTCCCCCGTAGTGGCAGCGAACGTTCTTAGAGACAGATAGATCGTCGCTCGGACGCAGCCGAAGAGCCGGTCGCTCAACGTGATTAGTGCCGCTATGCGGGTTAGATTTTCCCATGGCAACCGTGGTGCTTGTATCGGCAATGGACTGCGGCAGCGATTCCCGATCGAGGATTGAATAAGAGGCAGGTCTGGAGGAGGGTACTATGAATCTGGTTATCCGAAACGTAAGGCTCATCGATGGCACCGGAGCCGACCCTGTGGCCCGGATAAGCCTGGAAGTGACCAATGGGGCCATAAGCTGGATAGGTGAGGAATCGGCGCGTCCTCGGAAGCACGCCCACCAGGAGGATATCAATGGTGAGGGGCTCACCCTCATTCCCGGGATGATCGACTGCCACGAGCATTTCACTGGAAACGGGGGACTCGACAACATGGAACGGCTGCTGGGCGACTCCGCCGAGGACTTTACCCTGAAGGCGGCCGGCAACGCCAGGCGATCGTTGATTTCCGGAGTGACCTCAGCCAGGGACGTGGGCTCCCGCTTCGGCGTCAATATTCGCGTTGCCCAGGAAACGGCTTCGGGCGCCATCCTCGGTCCTCGCATAATAGCTGCGGGAGAATGGCTCCAGTTTCCCGGAACCTGGCCGGCGGGTCTGACCAGGTTTACCGATGCCGGGGAAGACTTGATCCTCGCCATCCGCGAGATGATTGAACGGGGAGCCGGACTCATCAAGGTCGGGGTTAACGGGCAGAGGCCCGATGGAGAGTATTACGGCACCATGGGCACCGATGTACTGGGAGCGGCCGTCCGGACCGCCCACGATGCCGGCCTGAAGATCGCTGCCCACGCCATTGGAGCGGAAGGCGCTCGACAGGCCGTGGAGGCAGGAGTCGACTCCATCGAGCACGGGACCCATCTTGATGAGGGGACCGTGCGTCTGATGGCCGAGAAAGGCACCTACTACGTACCTACCATGTCTCCATGGAACATGTCGAATGAGTTGATCAAGATTTCAGGGATGTCACCGGAGGACAATGCCAATCGTCTTGAGATGCGAGAAAACAACCTTGCCAGCTTCCGGCGGGCGATGCAGGCAGGGGTGAAGATCGCCACCGGCACCGACGCGGGAGGCTCACACGCCCGCCACGGGTTTATCGTACGAGAGATAGAGCACATGGTGGAGGCGGGGATGAGCCCCAAGGCAGCGCTGGCGGCCTCCACCAGGGAGGCGGCCGACCTGCTGGGCATTCAGGACCAGGCGGGGACCATCGAGGTGGGCAAACAGGCCGACATGGTCCTGATCGATGGAGACCCCCATTCCGACCCGGCCGCCTTGCGCAACGTATGGGCGGTATTCCTGGGCGGAAGGCGGGTCCTCTAGATTCCCTCACAGATCGACCCTTCGCAATGCAGATCCATTCGAGGGGTCCGCGCCCACCTAGGCAGGGGGCAGTGGCAGCATCGGATAGTGCCTTTGGTGATCCAGCCTCCGCGCAATGAGTGCCGATCACAGCACCAATACCCCTTTTTGTGCACTTGGTCCGCCGATGTAAAGACGAAGTACGTAACAATATCCGGGAAAGGAATCCAGAATACGCCTGTTCTCTGTTGACAATGATGGATTGTTACCGTAGAATCCTGGCACTCTTGCGATTAAGACGTTCGGCGCATAGTCAATAATTGAGGTGAGACCATGAATCACTACATTTCGACCAAGCGATGGGGTGTAAAGTGGCCGCTGTGGCTTGCAGCCAGCCTCTTGGTTCTCATCATTTCTTGTGGCGGCGACGCTACCGCCACGCCCCAGCCGGCGGCCCTGCCAATAGACACTGCGGCGCTCACAGCCCTGGTGCAAGAGGCTATTGAAGAGGCAGCGACGGGGGCGGAACCCGCCGTCTCGGAGCAAGATCTAGCACGACTTGTGGAGGAAGCGGTCACGGGGGCAGTAGCGTCGGGGGCCAGTGCAGCAGAAATCCAGGCGCTCGTGGAGGCCGCAGTAGCGGCTGCGGTCGCCCCGGGTGTCACCAGCGAGGAAATCGAGGCACTGGTGTCCCGAGCAGTTCCAACCGCGGTTGTGGCTCCGACCGCAGTGCCACCGGCGGTGTCGGCCAAAGTAACTCGGCTAAGGGTAGCCTTCGCTCCGCCCACCGCCGAGACGAATCGCATCTGGGCTGGTGACTGGAACATCTTGCTTCAGCAAGACCCCTACGCAGACACCCTGATGGGCAACGACCCCAAGACCGCCGCATCGGTCCCAGAACTGGCCGAGAGCTGGGAGGTGACCAACGGTTTCAAGACCTGGACCTTCAAGTTGAGAGAGGGCATTCCCTTCCACGACAACTGGGGCGAGTTTACGTCGGCTGACGTGGTCCACACCTACGAATTGGTGA
Organism: Dehalococcoidia bacterium; assembly: GCA_965247605.1. Taxonomy (GTDB): domain Bacteria; phylum Chloroflexota; class Dehalococcoidia; order Lucifugimonadales; family UBA3495; genus VXOI01. The sequence goes on from CBDFHM010000013.1 coordinate 111,169, forward strand.
CCCGGGACGACAGCCTGGCCACCGTGAAGGCCACGTGGGATAGCGCTACGTTGGAGCCCAATAGCGATCACGAGATCTCGTTCCACTTCGACCCGGGATTTATAGACGGGGGCCGCATCTTCTCTCGTCTGTCGGGAGACCTGGTGATCCATAGCAAAGCCCAGTGGGATGCCCAGGGGGTGGAGGGTTATGACGATAAGCCCGTCGGCACCGGTGGCTACGAATATCTCGACCGAAGCCTGGGAGAGTTTGTCAGATACCAGAGGGTACCGGACCACTGGTCCGAGTCACCAGATTTTGAAGAGTTCGAGTGGGTCTGGGCCCCAGAGTCGGTGACACGGTTAACGTTGCTTCTGACGGAGGCAGTGCACGCGTCGGAGATCACCAGGGACCTTCAGCCCCAGGTCGAGCGGGCCGATATGAGGGTAATCGCGGCCGGCGGCCAGAGTAGCATGGTATTCGGGGTGTTCGGGGGCCTTTATCTAAGCACCGGCAACCAGTATTACCAGCCGCCCGGGCCCGTATGGGAGGACCCCTTGGTGCGGGAGGCCCTGAACAAGGCGGTCGATCGGGACGTTATCCTGGAAGAGATCTACCTGGGTCAAGCCGTGCCGGTAATCGCGGCGGGGCTCACCCCCATCAGCGAGGGCTGGAACCCGGAGTGGGCAGAGCGGTTCGACGCGGAGTACGCCTACGATCCGGACGCGGCCAGGGAATTGCTGGAGCAAGCGGGATACGGGCCCGATAACCCGTTGAAGTTTGACTCCATGACAACCCTCCTTCCGGGCAACCCGGAATTGCCGTTGATTCACGAGGCTCTTCAGATCATGTTTGCCGACATCGGCGTGGAGATGACCATCCAAGAGCTGGACGTGGGCACCTGGATTGACCGATTCCTTAACCATGATGTGCACAACACCTTCTGGGCAACAAGGAACGCCCCCATCAGAGCCCCACAGGAGTTTATTCGCACCTTCCATGCGTCCGAGGAGTATGGTGGTGTGGCCTTTCACGCCGAGTATGACTTCCTCAACGAACAATACGATATCCTCAGAAATTCGGTGGACCCCACGGTGAGGGCCGAGGCTATCAGGAATGTGGGGAGCTTCATATTTGACAACTACCTTACGATACCGCTCTTTTCTCTGCCGAATACAATGACCGTGAATCCCGAGATCATCGCCGACTGGCCGTTCCCCGGGGTCACCGCGGCCCAACCGTCCCACGTCCACTTGATCAAGTCGGCGCAGTAGCGCGGTAACGATAAGATACTAAAGTACGGCGAGCCCAGGCAACCAGCTCCGGATGCGAATAGGATCTGGAGTTGGTTGTCGCATTAAAAGGCGCCTCGCGGTGGGCTGAAGTCCCTCATTACCCCCTTTCGTAGTCAAGGAACAGGCGGGCGGCCGCCGGGCTACGCTGCTAATAGGAGGCTATGCAGAGATACTTGCTAATACGGTCGGCCCAAGCCGTCCTCGCCCTCTGGGTGGTGACCATCATCATCTTCGCCCTGAGCCGCTCCACCGGTGACCCAACAACCCTTTACCTGGACATCTCAGCCACACAAGAGCAACGCGAGCGGGTAAGGGAGCAATGGGGGCTGAACAAGCCATTGGTGGCCCAATACTTTGTATTTCTAGGCAACGCTTTCCAAGGGGACCTGGGGACCTCTTTGAAGTTTCCCGGGCAACCGGCGGCAAGAATCGTAGTAGACCGCCTTCCCGCCACCTTTCAGCTGGCCGGCCTCTCGTTGGCCATTGCCGTCCTGATCGGAGTGCCTATGGGAGTGCTGTCCGCAGTGAAGAGGGACTCGCCCTTGGACTACGCCGGAAAGACCGTGGCACTCCTGGGGCAGTCGATGCCCACTTTCTGGGCGGGTCTCATGGGCGTATGGCTATTTGCAGTTTACCTGGAATGGCTACCGGTCGCTGGCAGGGGAGGAGTCAAGCATTTCATATTGCCCGCCGTGACCCTGGGGTGGTTTCAAGTGGCGGCGATTATGCGGTTGATGCGCTCCTCCATGCTGGACACCCTGGACACCGAGTACGTCAAGCTGGCCCGAATCAAGTCGCTGCCGGAGTGGAAGGTCATCTGGAAGCACTGTTTCCGGAACGCGGCCCTCACTCCCCTCACCTATTTCGGAATCATCTTCGCGGTGACTCTCACCGGTTCTGTAACCACCGAGACGGTATTCAATTGGCCCGGCACTGGTTTGCTGGCTTTCCAAGCCGTACTGGGCAGGGACTTCGCGCTTATACAGGCGCTGGTGCTGGTGTTCGCCGGCATATTTATACTCTCGACCCTGCTCGTAGATGTGCTGTACGCCTATCTGGACCCCCGTATCCGGTACACCTAATACCTCATCCGCAGAAAAATGGTGCGTGTCATTGCTACGAAAATAGGCCACTCTACGACAAACCCAGGACGGAGGGAAATTAAACTTCTCCAGTTCGTGGTGAGCTTGTTGAACCATGAGCGGAAGAGGACAATGCCATTCTTCGCTTGGCCAGGGTCGGCCTCCTCAGCATGACAGACCGACAAGACCAAGCTAATAGTGTACCGGAATGGACAGGACCGGAGTGAGTTCGCCGAGTCATGGCTGTTAAATCGGTCTCCGGACTGTTGGGACCGCTCGGCGCCACCAAGGGAGGCGTGGGGAACGTGCTGAAGGTCGCCGGGCGGGCCCGGCGGCTACCCCTGATTCCTCTGGTCATCCTGCTGGTGGTCCTGGTAATACCCGCAATCTTCGCCGAGTTGATCGCGCCACACAAGCCACTGGACGCCCCTGCTGGTTTCCAGGGCCGGTTGGAGCCGCCGGTATTCGCGGGCGGCAGCTCTGAATTTATTCTGGGCTCCGACAAAGCCGGCAGAGACATCCTCAGCCGCATAATACATGGCTCTAGGGTCTCCGTGAAGATTGCCCTGGCCGGTATCGGCATAGGCGCCCTGATAGGTATTACCTTGGGGTTAATAGCCGGCTATTACGGCGGTATCGCGGATTCGGTCATCATGCGGGTAGTGGATGTATCCTTGTCCATACCTCCCATCCTGTTGGCCCTGGCGTTGGCGGTCGCCCTCGGTCCGAGCTTTCGGACGGTCATCATCGTGGTCTCCGTTCTTTTCTGGGCGATCTATGCCCGGCAGGTCAGAGGTGATACCCTGGCAATAAGAGAGCAGGACTACATCGCCAGGGCCAGAGTCGCCGGCGCCTCCGGCTTTCGGATAATTACCCGTCACGTATTCCCGAATTTACTCAACACCCTCATCGTGTTGGTAACTCTCCAGATCGGCTTCGTCATCCTCCTGGAAGCCTCCCTCAGCTTCCTCGGGGTAGGTATCAGCCGCCCGACTCCTGCGTGGGGACTGATGGTGGCCGATGGCCGCGAACTGATAATCGACGCCTGGTGGATATCCTTGTGGCCGGGCCTGGCTATAATGCTAACGGTGCTCGGTTTCAATCTGCTCGGTGATTGGCTGCGAGACCGACTTGACCCCAAGCTGCGTCAACTCTAAGCCGGGCGTCCTTACACGATGTCGAAGCTTTAGATGAGGTTGACCATACGGGAAGGGTTGTCAATGGCGGAGGCAGACCAATTCTCTTACATCCTTGCAGGGACAGCACGGGAGACTGAGCCATGAGGTGCGGGATCGATTAATAGACATCTCTAAGAACGCGTGACAAGGGCGGAGGACTAAAGTAGATTTACACCCCGCTTGGTTCGGAGCCGCAGAAGCTTCCCCAGCAAATGGGTCGGATCCTTTCGAAATCAATAACTGCGGTCTGAGCGGAACCAGCGGCAAGAGGCGGACTACTTATGTTGACTTCAAATAGGCGAGACTCGATCTCCCGTCGTCGCCGGGAAAACAGATCGCACACGGGCTAAGGCTTGTGTCCCAGTCCTCGCTATTTCGTGGAACGATATTCCTGTCATCCTTCACGGTTAGTCGCAAATTGCTTCCTTCAAGGCCGTGAAGGGAGGCGTGAAGGGAGGTATTTCTGCCTTCACCGTTTCACGCTTTCGCGAAGGGAGCGATTTCCCTTCACCGTCGCCTCACTGAACTTCCAAGTGGGTGGTTTCCTCCGGCAGACGCTGGCGTGAAGGGGGTGAACGGCGTGGAAGCAATGCTGAAAGAGTCTTGTCTTTTGGTGTTCATTTGATTCGCTTCGTCGAGCCACTTTCCAAATGATCGTTTAGTCTTGAATCCGTGTGAACCTCCACCAGTTGCCTTTCCGTCCGTGATCGGATTCAACGGTGAATCGTATCTGTAGGTGGGTTTCGAGCGCAGTCAATTTCTTGCCTAGCGCGGACGCGTTGCTGACATGCCATCTGTGTCCACGTTCCTCGCCAACTGCCGGAGTTCGGTGAAGAGCTCCGTTGCCAAGACAGTTCGACCACTATTTCCCACATTCATGTCGTTGGTGGTCGTGAATTCCTCGGACCACATATCCAGCAAGAGGAACAAATCGTTCTCCTCAGTAGCATAAAGATGTTGGCTGGTCTGTAGCTGGACTAAGATCTTTCGAACAGCAACGGGTCGCTCCAAAGCGTCACCGATTCGTGTGGCAATCTTTTCGAAGTCGGCCAGTCTCAGCCCGGAATCCCATCTTTCGGGTTTGTGTTGCGCGACAACTCTGTTCAGCAAATTCGCGTACTCCGACATCAAAACATTGCGCTGCTCCAGCACTTCCTTCAGCAGCTCATTCTCTGGCCGTTTTGTCGGAAGTCGGCCGAGTCGCAGAGGAATGACAAGTTCGGCAACGTCGTCACGCCGGAAGTGTGGAGTGCGGGCGGTGAGGGCAATGAAACACCGCGGCTCGGAGCTTACGGCGCGGTTAGTCTCATAAAGGACGCGCTTTACGATCTTCATGCCAGTCGCGCTGGTAGCCAGCGCATCTTCGAGCCATGGGATATAAGCGTCCACGTTATCGAAGGCGCAAAATGGGCTGTTGGTGATCGCTACGAAAAAATCGTTTTCGCCATCCTTCCGGATCCCGGTGACATTGAACCCCGAACCATAGAAGAGGCGGCCAATGCGGCGGAACATAAAGCTCTTTCCTGAGGCGGCGGGCCCGATAGCCAGTGCCAATGGCTTGGTCGGCTGAACCGACTCGAACGCGATGGACAGCATCCAGATCAGCAGCAGAAGCCGTTGATCCTCGGGAGATTGGGGAGTCCCCTCTCCCGAGAAGAAGTTGAGGTCACCAATTAGAGTGTCCATCATCGTCGCGTTCGCGTTCTTAACGTAGTTCCAGGTTCGGTATCAAACGCCTTGGTGAAGAGGACTCCATCCGAACCGTTGTCCACCTCCTCAACGCTCTGGCCATTCAGCAGCAGCATTCGTCCCTTGCAAAGGTCCAGGTACATCACATTGTTGGTAGCGTCGTAGTGAGCAAACGACGAGACTTTAGCTCGTCGACCACGGTAATAGGTCTCGACCTTCGTATCCTCAAGAAGGTGCTTGTAGAAGGCCTCTGTGGAGTTGATCTGGTAGTTTTCGTTGAGCAGTGCTCGCATTTCGAATACGTCAAGATCGCAGAGGGTTGTGGAGACTCGATCTGTTGGCAACCAACAAAAGTGGGACACTTTTGTTAAGGAGAGATCAGGGGGAAATGGCAGTGTTGTAGGACTCCCTGAGCAGGTGATTGTAGCGTTTGCGGCTGGCTAGGGTCTGAGCTTTCACCTCACTTCTCTTGATCAGGATTCCTTCCCGTCTCCCGTTTAGGACGTTATCCGGGGTCACGTTGCCAAGGGCTTTGTGATAGCGGCGGTTGTTGTAGTAGTCCACGAAGCCAGCGATAGCCACCTCCAGGTCACCAGGCACTTCATACGGGATTTGGTTCACCTCGTGCTTGATGCTCTGATGGTACCGCTCCAGTTTCCCGTTGGTTTGAGGATGGTAAGGTGCCGCCAGGATATGACGGATTCCTATCAGGTTCAGGTAATCGCGGAAAGCCCTGGATACGTAGCCCGATCCATTGTCACTTAGCAGTCTGGTCCGGTCCTCCAAGGGCACTTCTGTCATACCAGTGACATCAACGGCTAGCTGGAGCACCTGGATCAGGGAATCAGCTGTCATGTCCAGTTGCAGCTTCCAGGCCAGGATGGACCGGGAGTAGTCGTCCATTACGGTCACCATGTAGTAATAGCCCCACCCCCTCACTCTGAAGTACGAAGCATCGGTAGCCCACATCTGATGCGGTCCGGTGGTCTTTCGCTGGTACTCTTTACCAGCAACAAGCTGAATCTCGGGAGGTTTGACAAGCCCTTCCCTCTTCAAGATGCGGTACACCGTCGACTCACCCACCGATAGCCTCAGGTGGTCTGTGACCCAAGTGGCCAGTTGTCGGCTACTCCACTCTAGAGACTCCCTGGCCGCCGCCAATACTGCGGCCTCCTCTGGTGAGCTAAGCCTGTTCCAGGGGACCCGGGTAATGGCGGCAGGGCATTCTTGCTTCCCTTGCAGTTCACGGGCCCGCCACCGGTAATAGGTGCTCCTGGGCACCTGCAGTTGGGCGAGTAGCCTCCGTTTTCCCCACTGGGTCTGTTCCACCCGGGTTATGACGTTCGACCTCTCCTGGGCACTCATGCGCCGGTGCCCTCGTCCAAAGTCGGGATGGCCGTTTTTTTGAAACGGTGGACCTCCAGGGAAAGGTCGGCAACCAGTTGTTTCAGATCGTAGTTCTCCCGCTTGAGGTGTTCAATCTCCTGACGGGTGGCGTCTCTCACCGTGTCTCGGGTGAGACGCTCTTTCCCCGCTTCCATGAATTCCTTGGTCCAGGCATAGAATACGCCCGGCTTGATCCCCTCTCGTCGGCAAAGGTCACTAACGGTCACCTCCCGACGGAACCCTTCCAAAACGATGCGGATCTTGTCTTCCGGAGCGTACTTCCTGCGGGTCTTGGTCCGGACCTGCCGGATGAAAGTCTTGGTCTCTTGAGTTAGGGTCTCTGCAGCTTGGGCTTGACCGGTGTTGCTCTCGGACACTTCTGGCTCCTTTCTCGATGCAGTAAATCTACACCCTGCACCAGGAGTCCAAACCCACCACCACCCTCATGTTTTTCTCCCCTTATATGTGTCCCATTATCGCTGAACGCCTACAAATAAAAGTGTCCTTCTGCCCAAATGAATTCTCCGGCGTCCAATAGACCCTGGATGAACCGGACCGACATATCCCGGTGTTTGCTTTCCCTGGACCGACCACACGGCCTCTACAACCCCGGGGTCCTGGTCCCGATGGTGGCCGTTGGATTTGCCTCCCGGCCGGTAGGGATTGTCGGGCCTGTAACTGGGCGCGCCGGCCACCAGCTCCCGAAGCGCTTCGATCGTTCCACCGGAATCTAGCCAATCGCTGATATCCCCTTGCTCCGGCAGTCCGGGTAGCTCCAGGACGCGGATGCTCTCGGCCTTTTGATAAACACTGCGGGCGACCACCATGGCATGTTTTTGTCCGACATAACTCTTATTCAATTTTCGGCTGGGTGGGTCGTTGTCGGGGATGACAATTACCTGCCGACCAGCGAGAGAATGTGAATATTCGTCCCGCCACTTTCCTGCCCCCATGATATTGGTGGTGGCCACGGCGCCAAGGGACCAAAGCCGTTCAACGTCCTTTTCCCCTTCGACTATGAACACGGGTTCTTGGGGGTCGGCGGCGAGCAAATCGGGAAGTTTGTATAGCACCTGCCTGGTGTGCTCGAGGGTCCAGATCCATTGGCCCTGGTGATTGGGGTCCGGACGCCGCTGTGAGAAGCCTTTTGGAACCCACCGGACCGCCTGGGAGAACAGTACGCCGTTTTCGTCGAAGTAATCGTAGACGACGTCAATCTCCCCTCGCCTTGGTTGCCGATTGGATGGCTCTAAATTGTGCCGGGAGCCACAAGGACAATCTCCTGTCAGTCGGTGGGCGTAGGTTCCAGAAGACTGAGTCATTGGGATCTCTCCCGCTTTTGCGTCGTCGGTGCAGTAGGCCGTTTTTCCATTCTTGGAAAGAAAGCCCCAGCAGCGCCCTCCCTTGCTTCGGTCGGCTCGGTCATAGCCACCGCAGATCGGGCAGCGACGCTTGGCGCTAAATCGTTGGTCGTGGCTCACCGGCAGCTCAGAGCCTCCAAGCCGGTAGCCCGCCAAACAGCGACCACTTCGGTAAAACGTAGAAGACGATGGTCCACGGGGCCATCTCCATTGCAAGTTCTAGACTACGGTCATCAGGCAACGCCCTCGATGAGCTGATACTTGACGTCCGTCTTTCATTTTTCATCAGACGATTGCCCTGCGTTAGAAAGCATGCGGTCTAACGCAATCTTCGACACAAGCAATCGCCGGCCGATTCGAATCACAGGAATTTCTCCGGATCGCGCTGCCTCGTATGCAGCCGAGCGTCCGATTCCGAGTAGCTTTCCAGCCTCTTCGACTGTGTAAATGAGTCTATCGTCGGTCGTAACCATTAATCCTCAATCTCCCTTGAAATGTGTTGCTCTCTGATATATAGTTTGCCTTAACATATGTTTCACTACCTGAATATAATTTTTAGGCTAAATACCCATTATGAACTGTGCTGATGAAACGTAATAATCATCCAAAGCGACTTAAACAAGCAGCGATTCGGCTGTACCGCGACGGGTACACGGAAGCGGAGATCATCTGCAACAAGGAGCGGCTAACCGAGGTTCATAAGCTGGGCCCCGAATGGAAGTCTGCCAACCAAACCAGCCTCAATCGCTGGATTAAGTCAGCAAAGGAGGAAGACCTCGACTTACAGATATGGCATCTCCTAAACCGACGCCGGCGAAGGCCGAATACGTATACCAATTGGCAGCCCGACGGTGTGATCATCCTCGGCGCATATTACGAGCCGTTGGAGGACACGCTTTACCTGGGCCCAGGGGACGGCTACATACCGGTGGGCACGAGGAACCCTAGCAAAATCGTTGAGACCGACCCGGAATGGCGAGCGTGGCTTCAAGACGCAGGACGCTCGTTAAAAGACACTGACGCTGTCGGGTTGTATGTTGCGGAGCTGAGCAGCCTCGGCTACAGCCTTCGAGACATCGTGACCCTCTGGGGAAAAGGCAGGACGCGGTACCCCGACAGGGACAAGGCGCCACGTGTGCAGTGGCTGATTCAACGAATCAGAATCGTCCGAGAAAAGCCAATGTCTTACACGACGATCCGGAGGATCCTACAGACGTACTCGTTTGGACCGGTGGCTGAAAGCTTTAAGGAAACACAAATGGCTGAGATAGGAGATCTCAATGGGTAATGCACAACGGCGATCGAGGGGCTCCATTCTGAAACGAGGCGGGTCCTGGTCGATTGTCGTGGACTGTGGCAGCGACTCAGTTACAGGCCAGCGAAAGCGGAAGTGGATTAGCGGCTTCGCCACCAAACGAGATGCGGAACGAAAGCTAACCGAAATTCTGCACCAGTTGGATCAGGGCTTATCCGTCGATTACAGTAAGTTGCGGGTCAACGAATACCTGGAATCATGGCTCCGTGACGTCGTAGTGGTCCGCAACCGGCCTCGAACCGTCGAAAGCTACACTGTCATCGTCCGTAACCACATCATCCCAGTTCTCGGGTCTACTAGGCTGTCCAAGCTAACCGCATCCGATGTGCAACGCCTGGAGTCAAGTTTACTAGCGTCAGGCCTTACCGCGAACACGGTCCGCCACGTCCACATTTGTATAGCGAAGGCCCTCAAGGACGCAGTGCGAGCGGGGGTACTACACCAGAACGTTTGCCAGGCGGTACAGGCGCCGTCTCCAGGAACCTACGAAGTGAACGTTCCAGACGCCGAGGGAATCAATCGAATTCTGTCCTTGGCCGAGTCCACGACTTACGGAACCGTATTCCGGTTCATGGCCTATACCGGCATCCGCCGCGGTGAAGCCGTCGGTATCAAATGGGAAAACGTTGACTTGGAACGGGGCGTCGCATCTATTGTGGCTACGGCCCAAAGGCTCCAAGGGAGAGGTATCGTTTTCCAGCCCCCGAAGTCCGCAGCCGGGCGCCGGGGTATCGCCCTTGACCCTGGGACTGTTGATATGCTGAGGGCCCACCGAGGCGACCAGATACTCTACCAACTGGAGCTGGGCGATGCCTTCGAGGATAACGGTTTGGTCTTCCCAGGCCCGCTCGCCGGACTGCTGGACCCTTCCGTATTGACTCGTAATTTCGAGAAAGTAGCTCGGAATGCTCTTCATCCTGGTATCAGACTGCAGGACCTCCGTCATGGTCACGCCGCCGGACTGATTCGCGCTGGCGCTCATCCGAGGGTTGTCCAAGAACGCCTCGGCCATGCGTCGGCGGCGTTCACAATGCAAGTGTACGGCCACGTGGCGGCCGGGTTACAGCAAGAGGCAGCAAACGCCTTTGCAGATCTTATGGCGCAGCCTACAAAATGAAGTTGGTTGCAAATAGGTTGCAAATTGCTAAGGAAGAAGCCCTCGGATCAAATCGAGGGCCTCTTCTAGTGCCTAGATCTGGTGGGCCGTGTGGGGGTCGAACCCACGACACCCGGATTAAAAGTCCGGTGCTCTGCCAAACTGAGCTAACGGCCCGTAGCTAAAATTAAGGTTTACCGTTGTTCTCGCTAACAATTTGCAAACGCCGCTCCAAAATTTCCCCCGCCTCCATGTCTGAAGCAGGGAACACGTGGCCGTAGATGTCCACAGTGGTCTGGATGCTCTCATGTCCCATCCTGGCCTGAACCACGTTGATTGGCACACCTTCGGCCAGCAGCAAGCTGGCATGGGTATGGCGCAAATCGTGGAAGCGTACACCTTTTAGTCCGCAGCTTTCAGCAATCGCCTTGAACTCATGTGAGAGAGTGTATGGACGCATTAGCGTTCCGTCTCTCCGTGAGCAGACTTGGGACGCCCCTTCATAGACAGACTGCGCCCTTAACATGCCTTCAGTTTGGGAACCAAAGGATACTGACCGGCGAGACTTTCGGGACTTGGGTTCGCCAACGTGCGTCGGGTCTCCCTGAAGCGAGACCATCGTTTGACGCACAGTGATTGTCCGAGCGTCCATATCCACGTCCCCCCAGGTCAGCCCCAGAATCTCGGAACGCCTTAGCCCGGTGTAAACCGCCATGTAGATAGGCAGATGGAAGTTGGTGCCTGCGGCAGCTTGGAGTAGCGTCTGGACTTCGTCGGGATTCAAGCAACGCAATTCCGGTTTCTCGCGGCGTGGTGGAGTCACCCGTTCCAGAACATTCCGGGGAAGCAAGTCCCACTTGACAGCTTGGCCGACAGCCTGGTGAAGCAGCCGGTGGTAGTGCTGGACCGTGTAAGCGGATATGTCGTCGCTCAACAACCTGGCGTAGTACCTTTGAACCTGCTGGGCGTTCAGATTGATTAGCAACACCTGCCCCAGGTCTTTCTTTATCCGCCGGACTATGGACTCGTAGCCCTGGGCCGTGCGGGGCCGGACGGAGGTTGCCACGTAGTCCTGAAGCCACTGGTCAAGGTAGGCAGATAGGGTTAGCCGGGTGGGTCCAACGTAGGTGCCATCGTCCAAGTCACGTACAACCTGGGCCAGCTTGCGCTCCGCTTCCCGTTTCGTCCCCTTGACGCTGACCCACTTCTGACGACGCTTGCCGGTGGCCGGGTCGTGGCCGATGTCCACCACGACAGCCCAAGAACGGTCTCCTCGTTTGCGAATGTGACCCCTCAAAACGTCCTCGCCACCCAACGTACCTCTCCCACCACGCCGGCGGTTGGAGGCCAGGAAACCGCGGGCCAGTAGGGATTGTCGCTGACCAATTCCCAGCCGGTTTTCTCTCGCCCGGCCCGTTTCACGATTAGCCCGTCCTCGGTTTGCAGAACGTAAATACGCCCTTTGCGGCGGGTGCGGCGTTGCTGGTCCACCAGGACGGAACAACCTGCAGGTAGTGTCGGTTCCATCGAGTCTCCCGTCACCTCGATAATGCTGGCCTCCTCTGGGTTAATGCTGTGACTTCTCAACCAATCGCGGCGGAACCCCACGTAGCCAGTCACGCCCTCGGAGTCCACGAAGGCCCCGCCGCCACCTGCAGCCAGAACGCCTTTCCTAACCGCCACGAGTACGGTCTCGGCCGGATCTGTCTCTCTGGCCCTCGAGGTAGAAACTTCATCTCTTCCCGTCACATAGGCCACCGGAGACCCTTGCAGTTCGTGCCGGTAGGCGTCCAGTTCGGCCTCGGCACTGGCTAGGCGAGATTCCAGTTGAGCCGATGGTGTGGGGTCGTCGGTTAGGCCCAGCAGGTAGTCCGTAGATACCTGGAGTGCACGGGCGGCGTTGGCTAGGCCGTCTGACAGCAAACTAGACCGTCCGCGTTCAACTGCCGAGATCATTGTCTGGTCGTATCGGTCGCCCAATGCCACGGCCAAGTCAACTTGCAGAAGCCCCCTCCGTTTCCTTGATTCTGCTAACCGCTCTCCAATCATCGAAATCTCTCCTCTACAAAAAAATACACCAATTCATATGTTGACATACGAATTGTTTTCGTTTAGAGTAAGGCCATGGTATATACGAATTCACTTCATATAGGATCTGGAACTATCGTCGGCCTCAAAGCTCGCATGGCCGGTGGCCACATCTTCCAAGAGCACTTGGCTTTAGCTATGGGCATAGACCCTGGATTGATGAGCCGCATCCTCTCCAGGAAACGTCCGATGCCCGAAGGCTTTATCAAGAAGGCCCACACCGCCCTGGACGAACTGGAAGAGGAAAAGCGGGTAGCTGAGGAGGCAGTCCAGACGCTGCGGGCGGAGCGGACAACGCAGGAAGCTAGGGAGCGGGTGTTGGCCGAGGAAGCCAACGATGAGTAAGGAAGTCTCCCTGTTGGAGCACCGCCGCCTGAAGGCCCTGATGGGCAAGGTTGGCAAGCTGCTGGATGAAGCCGAGTTTATCGATCCCCCGCCGGAACTGGTGGCGACGCCTAAGCCGGTGGCGGTGTCGAAGGAGCAGGCGGCGGTCCTGTTGGGGGTAGTCCCGTCCACGCTGGAGGAATATATCTACTCCGGGCAGCTACGTATCTTCCACCTGGGGCGGCGGGTACTGATTCGGCTGGAAGCCCTCAACGCCTTTGCTCAGGGGTTGGAGGACGCGGAAGCTATAGTCAAAGCCGCTGCGAGGAACGACTAATGGGCCAGACCACCGTCAAAGCCCATGTCCGGCAAGGCCCAAGGCGCCCGTCCGGTGCTTGCTCCACCGGGCGGGCAGTATAGGAGGAACCGCATGGCAACCCCTACGCTAGTGAGTATAGCCATCCCTGCGTCCGACGTACAAACCGAGCGTTCCTACGCTGGCCGCCGGACCCGATTCGGCACAGTGGTGGAGGTACGCACCTGCCACGGCTCCTATCCCATGCCGCCCCGCCTGGACCTGCGGAACCACTCCCCCACCGGCTTCGAGTGGGGCTACGGCGGCAGCGGCCCCTCCCAGCTTTCCCTGGCCCTCCTTGCCGACTTTACCCAGGACGACGCCTACGCCTGCGCTCGCTACCAGGACCTCAAGTGGGACGTGGTGTGCGAGCTGCCGGAGCAGGGCTGGGAGATTACCGGCGACGCCCTGCAGGACTGGGTAGAGCGGCATCCGATGGAGTCCACTCCCGGGCATCCCCTGGAATAGACCCTTGTCGCCGATAGGCACACTCATGCCATTGGCCGCGACGGAGCGGCGGCGCAGCCACCGCAGGAAGCGGCGCTACCGGACCTGGGAGGCAGCCGAGGCAGCGGCCCAGGAGTACAACCGAAGGGTGGCGCTACGGTTTTCACCAATGCAAGCGTACCCCTGCCGATACTGCCCCAGGTATCACATCGGACACAGGAGACAGGAGAGAAATGGATACAGCTAAAGGTCCTCTTCCGGGGGCATTTCCAGAAGAAGTCGAACAAGAAGCTCCTGCATGGAGAGAATCTGTTCTTGCTCAATGGCGGGCCGAAACAACCGACGAGCAACTAGTCGGCATCTTCGCCGCCGCCCAGGAAGAAGCCCGAGAAGCCCAGGACCTGGCCGGGAAACTAGAACAGGAACTTATGCGCCGGGCCGCAGAGCGCAGGGCCACCACGATCTTCGGCACGGGAATTAACTTTGTTGTCACCACGGCCAACGAGTATGACCGTACCCAGTTGCCCCCCCTATTGGAGTACCTGAGCCCAGAGGAAAAGGCCGAGTGCTTCGTTCCGGCCCATCCCGAGACGGTGCAAGTGCCGGACAAATACGACATGACCAAATGGAAGAAGGCCGGCCGGGCCCACGGCGGTGAACTACAGGCAGGCCTGGACGCCCTAACGTTCCCCGGCAGGGCCACCGGGAATCTGGTGCGGACGGACCACGGCAGGGTAACGGAAGCCCCTTGCTGGCACCGCCGCTTGATCGAAAAGGAGGAGGAGAGACATGGTAAATGAGTTAGCGACAAACCAAGCCGGGCTGCTGGAGAAGGTGCTAATCGAGGGCGACCTTGAGAAGCTGTCGGCGGCTGAGCGAATGGAGTACTACGAGAAAGTCTGCGACAGCCTCGGACTCAATCCTCTGACCCGGCCCTTCGACTACATCAAGTTGTCGGGCAAGCTCACCCTCTACGCCAAGAAGGACGCCACGGAGCAACTGGCGAAGATGCACCACGTCAGCATTAAGTTGCAGCCAGGGCGGTCGATTGAGGGCGTCTATCTAGTCCAGGCCACGGCCTCAACCGAATACCGCTCGGTAGACGCCACCGGAGCGGTCCCGATCGAATCCCTCAAAGGCGAGGCCAAGGCCAACGCCCTGATGAAGGCGGAGACCAAAGCCTGCCGCCGGGCGGTGTTGAGGTTAGTGGGCCTGGGATGGTTGGACGAGACCGAGGTCACAGCCGTGCCGGATGCCGTGCCGGTCGTGGTGGACCCCGCCACCGGTGAGATCGCGCCGCCGGCATCGGCGCCGCCGGCGACCGGTGAGCAACCGTCAGGGCCAACCGGGGCGTCCCAGGAGGCGCTGCATGCCCTGAACGAGGCCCGGAAGCAGTTCGGAAGGAATGCCGATGATCTGGTGGCCATGTCCACAAACCGCTTTGGCGTTGGGCCGCGCGGCCTGAACGCGCAGCAGCTGGAAGAGTTGACGGCCATGGTAGGCCAGTCAGGAGAGGAAACGGCCAATGCAGACTAGTGAACGTCTACAGCTGCTACCCCAGTACCGTGACACGACCATCGCGATGGAGGCGAGAAGGGGGCAGCACTGGTACCGGGTGGGCGGTCACGAGGCCCTGCTGCCGTCCGTGACGACCTTCCTCAAGGTGATAGACAAGTCCGGCCCCTTGGTGGGCTGGGCAAGGAAGGATGCATTGGAGAAGGCGGCAGCAGAGCTCCATGCGCAGTTGCAGATCACAGTGCCCTGGCGGGATGAGGATCAAGGGCCGTGGGTGGCCGACGTCATGGCGGGCGCCAAGGACCGGATATATCGCACGAAGGACAGCGCTGCCGAGGCCGGCGCGGATGCCCACGAGCTGATCGCTGCCATCCTCCAGGGCGGCAGCCCCATGGTGCCGGATGCGTTGCGCCCGGCGGTCCAGGGGGCCCAGGAGATGCTCGCGGACTATCGGCTCAGCCCCGTCTCAATAGAGCACCTCGTCTGGCACCCCTCCCAGCAGTACGCAGGGACTATCGATCTCGTGGCCCGTGATGCCGATGGCCGGCTGGTCGTGGTGGACTGGAAGCGGGCCAAGGGAATCTATCCTGAGCACGGCTATCAGGTCGCGGCCTACGCCGATGCGATCGAAGCCCTTACCGATGAGCCGGTGGCCGGCGCCTATGTGGTCCGCCTTCCCCAGGACGGCCAGGGCGACCTGCATTACGAAGTCCGGGCCGTCGAAGACCGCGCCCAGGCGCAGGCCATATTCCGCTTGGCCCTAGGGCTGTGGTGGGCGCTGAAGGAGCCGATATGGAGCAGCTAACGCGCCACCCGCTGAGCGCCCTATGGGGCAATATCCCGGAAGCGGAGTTTGCCGAGATGGTCGAAGAATTCCGGCGCTCCCCGACTCGTCAAATGATCATCTTATGCGAGGACAAAATCCTGGACGGTTGGCACCGGTACAAGATGTGCCAGGAAGCCGGGATAGAACCGTTCTTTAACCCACTGCCGGAAGGCCAAGACCCGGTGACCTTCGTCATTACCCGGAACGCTCACCGGCGGCATTTGACGCAGATGCAATACTGCGTGGGGATTCTGCTAAGTCATGGGATACGCGGTTGGGGGGAACACGGCAGTAAAAGAGGTGCAGACTCTGCACCTCTTCCACCTACCATCCAAGAACATGTGGAGAAGTACGGCGGTAGCCGCCGGGGATGGTTAGACGCCCATGCCATCGTCAAAAGCGGGTATGGCTCGCAGGTAATGGCCGGGGAAGCAGCGCAACCCTTCCTTGACCAAATCCACGAAACGCAGACGGAGAAGAACGATGACATATCAGCAGATAGTCAGCCTGATGAATCACTCACTCCAGGCAGCGGAGCAGAAGAGGAGACCGACGGCGGGGGAACGAATGGCATTCATACAGGAGATGACGGAGGCCATAGACCAGCTACCGGAGAGTCAGAAACCACCCAACCCGACGTGGGACCCGAAGGGGATGGACCGGGGGTAGTCACGACACCCAACACTGACGACGGGCCGCCCGCAGAGAAGCCGCCCAAGCCCAAAGGCTCAACCCTCACCGAGCGCTTAGAGGCCCAGGTGGACGCCCTACAGATGGAGGTCCACGAAAAGGCCGAAAGAATCGAGGGGCTGGAGCGGGAGGTCCGCGAGGCGAAGGGGCAGCAATCCGAGTATCCCCATGAGCGGGAGGCGGTCGCCAACGAGCGCGAAGCCATTATCTCAGCCCTGCGCGGGTCGGTGAATGAGTGGCAGACGAAGCACAACGACGAACGCCGCCGGGCCAACTGGTGGGAGCGACAGGCCAGGTCCCTCGGGTGGAAGCGGGAGGGCCAAGCGGAACCGCCGGACCCTGGCAAGGAAACAGGGCCACCCGAGTTTCCGATTTACGAGGGCTGGGACGGCCAGGAGCACGGAGAGTTTTAGTATGACCACGGCATCCCTGTGGGAACCCACCCAGACACTGGACTTGCGCCCGTACCAGGTCCACAGCATCGAGGAGCTGCGGGAAGCCTTACGGCAGGGCTACCGGCGCATCATCCTCTGCGCTCCGACGGGCAGCGGCAAGACCGAGATGGCAATCCAGCTAGTACTCAGTCAACCTAATTGTTGGCAGGATAGAGATGGTGACGCTTGACTCGGGCGTCCACAGTGGAGAATCTCCAGTCAATGGTTGCTCCGGCTTGGTTTCGTTCTGCCTCCAGGGCCGCGATCTCGCCACTCAAAGTCTCTTCATCGGCAATACGCCGGCGCAGGACTCGCCTGGCCAAGACACTGAACTCGATCTCTGCCATGTTGAGCCAACTACCGTGCTTGGGAGTGTAGTGAAACTCCAAGCGTTTGCGTATTCGCCTAGCCTCCTTGGGCTCGAAGGTTTCGTAGAGGGAAGCTGGTTTGTGGGTGTTGAGGTTGTCCAGCACCACCCGGAGCTTCTCGGACGCTGGGTAAGCTTCATCGGCCAGCCACCGCATCTGCTGAGCGAAGTCCACCATGGTACGACGTTCGGTCACTGCCACATGCCTCCAGCCCGCCAGGGGCTCGCACAGCATGAACAGGTTTCGGGTGCCATTGCGCTGGTACTCGTAATCGTATCGCTCCCGTCGTGCCAGCTTGGGCGGGATCGGAGACCTCTTTTCCGCCAGCAACTGCTTGGAGGTCTCGTCGAAACAGACCACCGGGCGCTCTGGGTCATAGGGTTCCGCGTAAAGGTCCAGCACATCCTCCATACACGCCACAAACTCGGCGCTCACCTGGGGAATACACCACTCCTTCTTCTGCCACGGCTTGAGACTGTTTTTTTCAACCGCTTGCGAATTCCCTCGTGGGACATGGAGGGCGCCAGCCCCAACTCCACCACCTTGTTTGCCAGGAGCCGCAGGGTCCAGTGGTCATGGCCTGGAGGGGCCTCGCTGCACGCCAGGGCAATCAGGTGCGCTTCCCCCCGCTCATCCAGTTTGGTCGGATGTCCTGGCCGAGGATCTTCCTCCAAGGCCCGCTTCAGTCCTCCCTCCAGGTACCGCCGCTTGGTACGGCACACCGTACCCGCAGACGTGTCCAGCGCCTCCACGATGCGCATCACCCCCCAGCCCGTATCTGCCTTTAGCAGAATACGGGCCCGGGCAACCTTTCGCGCTGGGCTCTTTCCCCCGCGAATCAGTCGTTCCAACTGGTCTCGTTCTTCCCTTTCCAACCGGACCACATACCGATCTCGTCCCATGGCTGCCACCCTCCTACGTCAACACTCCTAAAAAAGGGTGGCAACCTTAGACGTTTTCTTAAACAATTACCAAAATCGAGTTGACTGAGTACTAGTCCAGGAGGCCCAGGCCAAGGGTCGCCGGGTGACCTTCGTGGTGGACAGCATCCCCCTGGTTGATCAGACCAGCAAGCGATTCGCCGCCTATGGCATCCCGCACGGCTACGTCCAAGGCAAGAACACCCAGGGCCGTGGAGAACACATCCAGGTGGCGATGGCCCAGACCATCGAGAAACGTGGGTATTGGAACAGCTTGGACCTCCTCATCATCGACGAATGCCACATCCAGCACAAGAAAATCTTGCAGTTCGCGAGGGAGTGGGGCGGCCCGGTTATTGGCTTGAGTGCTACTCCGCTGACCAAGGGGCTGAGCGAGACCTACCAACACATCGTGAACTCCACGACCACCGACACTCTTTTGGCCGAGGGCTGGCTGGCCCCGCTGCGCATCTACGCGGCCACCGAGATCGACATGGCCGGCGCCTCGAAGGACAAGGCCGGGGAGTGGACGAGATCCGAGGTCCGCAACCGAGGCGGCAAGATCCTGGGCGACATCGTGAGCGAGTATGCCAGCAAGACCCTCCAGCACTTCGGCGGGCCGGTCAAGACGCTGGTGTTCTCGGCGGACGTGGCCCATGGCGAGGAGTTGTGCCGGGAGTTTCAGGCCCAAGGCTACGACTTCAGGCAGTCGACGTATCACGACTCCGACGCCGACACGGACCGCCTGGTCGAGGGATTCAGGCAGGGGGAGTTCACCGGCCTAGTATCGGTCGCCAAGTTCGTCAAAGGCTTCGACGTGAAGGACGTGTTGTGCGGGATCGACGCCCGCCCCAACTCAAGCTCACTGTCCGAGGTCATTCAGAAGATGGGCCGGGTGATGCGTTCCAGCCCCGGCAAGGACTACGGGCTCTGGCTTGACCACGCCGGGAACATGGCTGGCTGGTACGACGACGTGTGCGACATCTGGGAGAACGGCGTGGAGCGCCTTCCCGATCCCGCCGTACCCAAGAAGAGCCGGAAGGAAGGCCGGGAGCGCCAAGAGGTGGTGTGCCTGGGCTGCGGGTACGTGCTTCCCCCGAAAGCGGGCAGCTGCCCGTACTGCGGCAAGCCGCGGTCAAGGGCCAGGACCAGCTCGACGACAGTCCCAGGCCGCATGGAGGAATGGGCGAGGTCTCAACCGTCGGAATGGATGAAGGACGAGTCTTGGGTCTGGTCTCAGGTCTCCCGCCTGGCACTGGAGCGGATCACCTGGGACATCTTGCAAGGTGACTCCACCGAGGTCATGCGCGGCATGGAGCCGGAGAGCGTCCACTGCTGCGTAACTTCGCCTCCATATTGGGGCCTCCGCAACTACGGCGTGGCCGGGGCCTACGGGCTGGAGCCGACGTTGGAGGAGTACATCGCCAACATGGTCACCGTCTTTCGTGAGGTGCGGCGGGTGCTGCGCAAGGACGGGACGCTGTGGCTGAACCTTGGCGATGCTTACGCATCCAACCCATCGAATGGACGTGGAGGCGGATCGACTCTCGACGGTGGGGCGCCGCACCTATCAGGTGCAAACCGTGACGGCGCAGGCTTAAAGCCCAAAGACCTCGTAGGGCTGCCCTGGCGAGTGGCCTTCGCGCTACAGGCCGATGGCTGGTGGCTCCGGTCGGAAATCGTGTGGCACAAGCCGAACCCGATGCCCGAATCAGTCACGGACCGGCCCACGCGGGCGCATGAGTACGTGTTCCTGCTCACGAAGAGCGCGCGGTACTTCTACGACGCGGACGCGATTCGGGAGCCAATGGCCGCATCCAGCATTGAGCGGATCTCGCAGGAGTCGTTCTGGGAACAGACTGGCGGCGAGAAGGACCACAGAAACGGAGTGAATCCCAACCGCTCAGCGCGTGGCGCACTTGAGAACCTGGCACGGCGGACCCCTGCCGGATGGAACGTCAACTACGACGAATCGAACCAGAAGGGACACTACCCGCAAAAAGCCGACAAGCAACGCGGCCACTCCCGTCGTCACGATGGATTCAACGACCGCTGGGACTCCATGAGCAAGGAAGAACAGCAGGCGATGGGCGCGAACAAGCGCACGGTCTGGAGCATCGCCACGCAGGGATTCCCCGGCGCACACTTCGCTACGTTTCCGGAGAAGCTGGTCGAGCCGTGCATCCTGGCAGGGACCAGCGAGCGCGGCGTCTGTGCCGCGTGTGGTGCGCCATGGGTGCGACTTGGGAGCACGCGCCAGCCCGATGTTCTTGGCAAAGCGCTGACCACCTTGCGAAGCAAAAGCGGGTTAACACGACACCAGATGGCAGACATGATAGGTGTTGGGTCAAACAATGTGTGGGATTGGGAGATAGGCGGCCACATTCCTACAGATGACCACTGGGCAAAACTTTGCACAGCACTCAATCTCAATCTTTCGCGTTCGGAGTTTGCGGAACAAGCGGAATACATTGTTACAGGCAGTCAGGCTGGACCCAAGCAGAAAGCAAGTCAGACCGATTCCTATGTCAACCGACCTTATGCGGAACGCAAACTCCGTGTATCGCTATCGACCACCGACTGGCAACCCACCTGCGAGCACGATTCAGAGCCGGTGCCCGCCGTTGTGCTTGACCCGTTCTGCGGCAGCGGCACCACCGGCGTGGTTGCCCTGAGGCATGAGCGTTCGTTCATCGGCATCGAGCTAAACCCTGAGTATATTGAGCTGGCGCGTAAGCGGATCGTGGCCGATGCACCGCTGCTGAACACGGTGGCGGAGGCTCTCGCATGACTGACACGCTGTGCACGGCCCTCTACAGCATCCTCGCCGACGACCGGGAGACATGGGTGACCATGGCCATGGCTATCAAATCCGATCGAGGCGAAGCCGGATTTACGATGTGGGACACCTGGTCTCGGCAGTCTGACCAGTACAAGGCCGCCGACGCCAGGGCTGTGTGGCGCTCAGTAAAGCCCACGGGCGGCATCACCATCGCCACCCTCTACCACCTGGCCAAGGAGAACGGCTGGGCGGGAGAGGCTCCGGTCAAGACCGCGCCGAGCGCCGAAGAGAAGCGCCAGCGGGCAGAGGCCAAGAGACGTGAGGCGGAGGAGCGCAATCGCCGTGAGGCGGAAGCGGCGGCGAAAGCGGAAGCAATGCTCATGGAGGCCGAGTACGTTGACCCGCGAGCACGGCGAGCGCGGAATGTCCGCCAGAGCGACGAAGTGCCGAGCGCGCATCCTTACCTGGTAGCCAAGGGTTTCGCTCAGCAGGGCGGCCTTGTGTTGGACGGCAAGCTACTGGTGCCGATGCGCCACTACCAAGCCTATGAGCGAGTTCAGTCCGTTCAGATGATCGGCCCCGATGGCAGCAAAAAGTACCTTCCCGGCGGCAAGGCGTCGGAGGCGGTCTACAAGTTTGGGCAAGGAGGTGAGCACTACTACTGCGAGGGGTACGCCACGGCGCTGTCGGTCATGGCGGCCCTCAAACGGCTGTCCCGGGACCAGCACTGCGAGGTGTGGGTCTGTTTCAGCGCTGGGAACATTCCGAACGTCGCCAAGTCTAGGCGCAGGTCGATGGTGATCGCCGACCACGACTGGTGGCGATGTCCCAAGAAAGAATGCCGGGCCAAGTGGGACTACGAGTCTAAGCGCTGTCCCTCTTGTGGGTCTTCGGGGGTAACCGAACCGGCAGGTGAGAAGTATGCAAAGCAGACGGGGCTGCCCTACTGGATGCCGCCAGAACCGGGGACCGACGCCAACGACTACCACCAGGCCCACGGCGTCGAGGCTCTGGCGAAAGAGCTGAGGAGGATGCAATCGACCATGTGAGGCGACGATAGTCGCATTCCACGCAGGCGGCGCGACAGTCCGCCCGCTCCCCGGCTTGGCCAGAAATACAACGTGCGGCGGGGAGCGTGAGTAGGCAGTTACCGGATGGGGTCCCCTCAAAGCTGCCGTCCCAGCGCGAAAGACCGAAGGGAGAGGGGCGATGCCAGGGAAGCATCGGGAAGTAGCGGTCAACTCGGTAGGGCGTCCTGGCGCCACTGTCGAGGCCCTGAGTGTCCCAAGCTGGCTCCAATACCGGAGACAAGACACCGGGCATAGCGAGGCCCCCTCTACGGAGGGGTTAGCCTCGCTATGCCCACCGGAACCCAGCCTCACCATCCCGGAGAGGTTCTAGAGATAGAAGACCCTAGGAGATGTTAGATAGGAGATCCCACAGTGGGGATTACCGAACGAGGGCCATCGTGCCTGGAGTGCCCTTTGCCCGCCTACGTGCTCGATACGCCTTTCAGCATACAGCGTCAGAAGCGGGATGCCCGGTATCGGGAGTACGTGAAGGCCAGGGAGAGTGGCATGACCGTGGAGGAAGTGTGCCGGGCTTTCGACGTGGAGGAGCGAACAGTTTACCGAGCCCTGGCGTGGGCGCAGAAGGAGGCGCCATGAGTCGCGGTCGTTATGCAGCGGGCACCGAGGTATCCACGGACAGGTCAAAGACGGAGATCGAGAAGACCCTTGCTCGGTATGGAGCCGACCAGTTCATGTACGGCTGGGAAACCTCCAGGGCAATGATCGGCTTCAGGGCCAGTGGGAAGATGGTCCGGCTTAGTCTCCCGCTTCCAGATCGCCACTCCGATGAGTTTCTGTTGACGCCTAGCCGCAAGTGGCAGCGCTCCGCTCCATCGACGTATCTGAGTGGCATCCGCTACCCGATGGGCAGGGCAAGCCGACTCAAGTGCATGTCTCCATGATGATCGAGGGCCTGGACGTTCCGCTAGTCATGCGTTTCAAGGGGCCTGGGACGTTGGACGCTCCCATATCCGCACTGGCTGTTCACCGCTTCCACGTATGGCCCGACCGGGACGACACCGACAAGGAGGGGTTGCTTTGATGAACCTAACTGACCTACAGCGCGAGGCCCACGCCATCGCCAAGGATCACGGCTGGTGGGACGAGGAACGCAGCTTCGGCGACCTGATTGCGCTGGTGCATAGCGAGCTGAGCGAGGCGCTGGAGGCGTATCGGGATATCGGCTTGGCTATTGCTAACCCGGGTCGTAAGACAGGTTTGGGCGAAGTGTTTTACGAGCGCCACCTACACGAATGCGAGGGTGTCCCATACGAGCTCGCCGACGTGGTGATCCGGGTGGCGGACATGGCGGAGTGGTACGAGTTGGACTTGGATGTGGTGGTGATGGCAAGGGCTCGGAAAAAGGATGACCACCTTGATGTTCATACGTGGGGGCCCGATGAAGGGTCATTCGGCGACTGGATTGCCGAATGCCACGAATTACTAAGGGAAGCTTACTGGTGGAAACATCAACAGTTAAGCCGAGTTGTGTGGGTCGAATGGTTGGGAAGTCTTATCCACAACGTATACCAAATGGCCGCCCACTACGGCATCGACCTGGACGCGGCCATTGAGGCGAAGATGGAGTACAACCGGGGCCGGAGCTACCGGCACGGAGAGAAGGCGCTGTGAACCTGGCCGACTTCATACGCGAGAGCAACCGCATCGAGGGCCTGTACCACGACCCGACGCAGGACGAGTACCACGCACACGCAGCGTTCTTGGTGCAGCGTACCGTAACGGTGGAGGACATGGAGCTGTTCGTCTCATTGGTGCAACCGAACGCCGTGCTGAGACGACGGAAGGGCCAGAACGTGCGAGTTGGAAGCCATAGGCCGCCGTCGGGAGGTCCGAGGATCGAGCCGACCCTGGGGGCGCTACTCGCGGACGTGGGCCGGAGTCGCGACCGCGCTTACGAAGCCCACTGCCGGTACGAGACGCTGCATCCGTTCACTGACGGCAACGGCCGCTCAGGGCGGGTGCTGTGGCTCTGGATGATGGGCGGGCTTGAGGCTACGCCGCTGGGGTTCCTCCATCACTGGTACTACCACTCGTTGAATGCCTACGGGCACGGAGGTAAGGCGCTGTGAGCTGGAGATATCGGGTGTTCCGCAGCGACCTTGAGGGAGAGGTGTCCTACTCGATCCATGAGGTCTACACGATGGATGATGGGATCAGTTGGACTACAGACGAAATGAGTCCGCGAGGCGAGACCTTGGAGGAGTTGCGGGACGACTTGAAGCGGATGCGTAGAGCGTTGTCCGAGCCGGTGCTGATAGAAGTCTTGAACGACAAAGGGGAACCACATCTAGTTGAGACTGATGACGAGCGGTTGTGTCTAAACTGTGGTGGCAGCCCCAAGACTCATGGGTGCTATCTTTGAGGCTCTTGGACCTGTTCTGCGGTGCTGGCGGCGCGGCTATGGGCTATCACCGTGCAGGCTTCGACGAGGTCGTGGGCGTGGACAATGCCCCACAGCCTCGCTACCCGTTCGAGTTCGTCCAGGCCGACGCTTTGGAGTTCCTGGCCGACCACGGGCGCGAGTTCGACGCCATCCATGCCTCGCCGCCATGCCAGGGCTACAGCATCATGCACAACCTGCCGTGGCTGCGGGGGCGGGACTACCCTCTCCTGATTCTGCCCACGCTCGATGCTGGGGGGCTTGGGGAAGCCCTACGTCGTGGAGAATGTCATGGGGGCACGGTACGGGTCCAAGACGCTGAAGAAGCGGGGACTAGAGGCACACGGGCTCAAGGCGGGTTGGCTCTGCGGAGCTATGTTCGGGCTGCCGTTTTACCGACACCGGCTCTTTGCGACTAACTGGATGTGGCTGGCACCGGGGCATCCGAAGCACATTCAGCGTATCAGGGCTGGGCGGGAACTGAAGGACCGTGCAAGCAAGATCGTCACCATCCCAACCCGGTCCGGCAACTTCAACCCAAACTATCGGAAAGAGAATGCCCGTCATATCGGGTTGCCCACCCTGGTTGAGCAACCCCCCAGCGGTGGTGGCCTGAAGCTGCGTGAGGGTTATGAGCACGTTGGGTTTGCTATGCCAACGCTCGCGAATTGGCAGAACGGTGCTCAGGGCAACGGCGTTGGAATCGGCCACGCGAAGGGGTGGCACCTAGCAGCCGAGGCGATGGGCATCGACTGGATGATGCGTGACGAGCTAACCCAGGCCATACCGCCAGCTTCCCCGCGACACGGAATTCATCGGGCGGCAACTGCACCTGACTCTCGCGGCTAGGGCAGGGTTAGAGGTCTAGCGATGGAAACAAAGCAAGAACGCGAGGCACGATTCCGGAGAATGGGCGATATCGGCCGGGCCTACATTGTGCGTTATCGAGAGACTGGAGAGGGAAGCCCTGTCCCACCATCTAAACCTTGGATATACGCACCGAAGCCGGCGGAGTGTGGCAAATGCCAAGCGGACGGAACGGTGAACCTGGTGCGCATCAATCTGTCGCCGGGGGATGGTTGGCGGTGCCTCCGTTGCGGCTGGAATGTGTATGACCCGGCGCAGGATGCTGCTTTGCCCGTGGATGACCAGCGCGCCATCGTTAACACCGACGGTCCAACGTAGTGATGTGCCAGACTGAGAAGGCGTTCCAGTCGGCGGTGCGAGACTATGCATGCCTTCGAGGCTGGCGTTGCTACTGTGTCTGGAACTCCCGCCACAGTCCCAAGGGCTGGCCGGACTTGGTGCTGCTGCGTCCGCCTAGGATGGTGGTAGCGGAACTGAAAAGTACTCGGGGGAGGCTGACTCAGGACCAACGGGAGGCCCTGGGGCTGCTGGCCGGGTGCCCTGGGGTGGAGACATATCTATGGCGGCCTAGGGACTGGCCCGAGATTGAGGAGGTACTGAAATGACCGCCCACCGCTCAGACCGATACCGCGACTCCGGATGCCAGGAGGCCAGGGTGTCCTCGTGCCTGGACTGCCCGCTGCCCCGGTGCGTCGAGGAGATGACCGCCGCTGAACGGGCCGCCCTTGCGGCCCGGCACCGGGAGAAGTGGGACGCAGAAAGGGTCCGAGTCATACGGGAGGAGGGCCTGTCGGTCGAGGACGCCGCGGAGCGGTTCAGCATCACACCCCGGACGGTCTGGCGCATCCTGGCCAGGACCCGAAAAGCCGGAAGTAGGAGGGAGAACAATAGTGGCTAATCCGATACAAGAAGCCCGGGACGACGCCTGGAGAAGCCTTCCAGCGGCGGGTCAG
The DNA here is from genome assembly GCA_965247605.1 of Dehalococcoidia bacterium. Taxonomy (GTDB): domain Bacteria; phylum Chloroflexota; class Dehalococcoidia; order Lucifugimonadales; family UBA3495; genus VXOI01. The sequence goes on from CBDFHM010000013.1 coordinate 137,590, forward strand.
GGCTCGGTGAACCGTGGCGTGAGGCTCGCCCAGGATGCTTGCCAGCTCCGCCGAATCGACGAAGGGCGTCTGGCTGAGAGCGTCGAGCAGCTGTCGGTCGGAGAGCACCATAGGACGAGCGTAGCAAAGGAACAGCGCCGTGGTCAGCCGTCACGTGTCAGTGCCGGTGTGGGATGGCGGCAGTCGCTGTGTGGTCCTCAATGGCCTCCAGCCACTGCCGGTCCCAAAGCCACCTCCGGTGCTCTTAGCCGCTAGCCAGCAGCCTGCCCACGAAGGTCTCCACGGCTTTGCCTTCGGTTGAGGCACGTAGCCAATTCCGCAGCTCGCGGCGCACGATGGTCACCGTCAGCTCGTCTCCCCGCTGTTCCCTGAGGCTCGCTAACTTCTCCCCCGCAACGGCTGCCGCCGTTGCCCCAGCCTTGGCGATGGCTGTGTGCAATTTCTGTTTCGGGTCGAACTCTGGGATGGGCAGCTTCCACAAGTGCTTGTGCAGATGGCGTGCGCCAAACTGACCCTTGGGCATTAGTGACTGAACCGACTCATAGAGTATTTCGCTATTGACTATTGCCAGTAGGTAGTTGGCTTCATCAATGCTCTTACACGTAATCCAATACAACGTCGAGTCAACCAAGGCTTCATCCGTCTGCAAAAGCCCTGCCGTTGGCTGACCTGCTTCCGTCTGGACCACTCGGACAAGCCTATCTCCCGCATCCTGCTGCCACTCCAGTTGCGAACTCAACTTGCCCATGTAGTCCAGTTGACTAAGCAGGTTCAGCCGGTTGGCTGGGGCTTTGTTGTTCTCCCATAGACGGCTCACCGTCTGCCAGCGCTCCCGCATCCTGCGTTCCAGGCCGCCCAGCCGGATGCCGCCCGTTCCGTTGGCATCGGTGGGAATGACGTCGTCGCCCTGCTTCAACGGCAGCAGGGCCTTCAGGGGTTCCAGCGTGACGTAGGGGGCAACGGTCTCTCCCAGGTAAACGTCAAAGAGGTGGGTTTTCTCCACGGTCTGGCTGGTGATGGCGGTCAGGTCTAGGTCCCTCCACGGCGCTTTATCCAAGCTACCCCGACGGGGATTGACCGTGACCGTCGGCGCTGCTTGCACGATGGCGGTGTTCTCCGTTTCTTTGGCGAAGAACAGACAGCGTGGCACGATGATGGCGCCCTGCCGGGAGTAACCGCCGTAGGGAGATTCCCCCGCTGCTCCGGTGTCGGTGATGCTCGCCAACTCCCGCCGCACGTCATCGGCCCCAGCCCTTCCCCGCCACCGCTCCACCGCCCCGGCCAGCGGTTTACTTAAGACGTCTTGGGAGAGCTTGCGGGCAAAGGCCACCGAGGCGGGTATTGGGAAGAAGCTGTTGGGCTTGAGTTGTTCCAGGTCCCAGGCCGGTTTGAAGGTGAAGTCCACCGAGACGCTCGGCCCCGACTTGCGCGCCCGCCACTGACCGCTACGCCACTTGGAATACTGCCCGGCCTGAAGCGCACTGTGGGGCAGCACGAAACCGATGACGCCCCCATCCTTCAGGTACAGGTCGGCGCTGCGGGCGAAGAACAACCCAGCCACGTCCTGGTGGGTAGCGTATCGCCCCCCAACCCAGATGCCGTAAGCGTTCCGGCTCAGGTTCTGCAACTCGTCTCGTAGGATGTCGGCGGTCTGGTTGTAGTTGATCCAAGGCGGATTGCCGATCACCACGTCCACCTTGGAGCGTGACAACACCACGGGGCGCACCATATTCCGGGCGTAGTAGGCCCAGATATGGTTGCGTCCCCTGTCGTGGAGCCTCTGCATGGCGGCTATGGCGTGGCTAATGACTTGGCGCTCAGTGGGGTCGTTGATCTCGTTGTCGTCCAGGGCCAGGAACGGGTCGTCTCCCCGCTCAATGGAGGCCGAAACGTCCCCCATCAGGGCGTCGAAGGTTTCCGCTCGTTCCACCAGGCTCACGGGAAAGACCAATTCGGTGTTCTCCTCATCCTCTACCTGGACTGTGATGTTGTGCTCGGCGAACATATCGCCGGTGCGAAAGCGCAGTTGCAGGGCGTCGCCCAAGTAGACGGGGATGGACAGGGATGCATCGAACCCGGCGGCGCTGGCGGCATTGATGGCAGGCCGAGCGGCCAGGGTCCACGCGGCACGGGCGAGGTGCACCGCAACGGGGTGAACGTCGATGCCGGTCAGCGCCTCCCGCAGCCGGTTGAGGACTTCCCCCGGGTTCCAGTTGGCTGCGTTGGCGGCGGCTATGAAGTGGGACACCGCCTCGGCCACGAAGGTGCCGGAGCCGCAGGCAGGGTCCAGCACGCGCTGGTTCAGCGGGTCGTCAACCAACTCCAGAATCATGGCGCGGGCCAGCCAGGCCGGGGTGTAGTACTCCCCCAACTGCCTCCGTTCATCAGGCGGGATGACCGACTCATAGAGCGTGGCCGCCGTGTCCGGCGGGGCCTCCGCCCAGTCGAACCGTGCCACGCGGCGGGCCAGGGTTTGCAGCAGCGGCTCGCCGCCGACCTCGTTGGGCCAGGCGAAGAAGTCAGACTCCAGCACCCCCTGCAACCCGGTGGCGCGGTGCAACTCCCGCCCCTGGAGCAGGTCGGCAGGGTCGCTCTCGGCCAGGCGACGGATGTCGATGCCGAAGGAGGCCTGCACAACCATGCCGATGACGGCGCTCAGGTAGGTGTGCCGGACGAACAGGTCGTCCATCTCCTCCGGGCCGACGCCGACCTTGGCCAGTCGCGCTTGCGCCTCGGCGCTCATCCCCTCCGTGGTGTAGGCGATCTCGCCCAGGGCGGTGCGCAGCAGGTCGTACCACAACCGGCGCTTGATACGGATGGTTTCTTGTTCTGCGTTCTCTTGGTAGAGGGTCTTCAGAGCGGCGATGTCGCGCTGGTAGGAGGGGCTGTCCGGGCCGAAATGCCCTTCGATTCCCTCTCTATCGGGACTTTCTCCCTCCAGCGATACCAGGGCCGAATCCCGCAGCCATTCGTAGAGGGCGATCCATTGGTCCGGCTCCTCCAGGGTGAAGGCGTAGGGGCGAGTCAACTGGACCTCGCCGGCTCCGGGCCAGCGCAGAAGCCACCGCTTGCCGTCGGTGAGCACTCCCATCCGAACCCGGCCCTGTTTCTCCGATTGAGCAAGGTAGTCGTCCAGTTGCTCGACGTACTGTGGGTTGGGCGCGCCGCCGGACGCCGTTCCGATGCGTCGCTTGAATTCGACGAATGTGTCCAGCGCGGTCAGGTCAACGGCTTGGCGGGAGCCGTCCGAGGGTGGGTTCTCCTCGACCATCTCCTCGCTGCGGACCAGGCCGGTGAGGATGAGAAAGTCCCGCACCGCACTGGTGATGTTGGCCTCGGCCGCGCCGTCATTGTGCCGTCTTAGAATCTCAGCGGCGGCGTTGCGGTACCTAGGGTCGTCTATGTCGATGTGGGTTGCCAAAGTCGTCCCCGGTTCGCTTAGGTTTTCGGAGGGCGAATAGCCAGGGCTACCCTTCCCTGACGGCTGGGATGGAACGTTCCCATTCCCCGACGCGGGCGGGGTCGAGCCGTTCAACGCCCTCCAGTCGGTCGAAGTCGGTGTCCGCCGAGATGATGCGAACTACTCCCAACCGCCGCATCACCGCCGTATGCACCAGGTCCCGGGCGCTGACGCCGGGATGGCTGTCCGCCAGCTCCGACGCCGAAAGAACGTCTTCGGCATGGACGGGTTCGACACGGCCATTCATCGCCTCGGCGAAGGCCCGGAGAACCTCCCGGCCCAGCGCCCATCGCCCCGAAGCCAGGTAGCGGTGCATCAACTCTTGGAGAACCTCAGAGTCGGTTACGAACGGCTGCGGGTCCTCGGCCGCCATGCGGAGAATCCGAGCGCACGGCTCCTTGAGGGGATGGCCCCCGCCTGCGCCGTAGATGGGAACGTTGGCGTCAATGAAGACCGCCGGGATCATGGGCGGCCTCCAACTCGCGGGAGAGGGTGTCGGGGTCTGGCGGGTCCTCTACGTTCAACCCGATCAGCCGTTCAATCGCCTCCTTGCGCCGCGTGCGCAGGATGTCCTCATAGGCGCCGTCGATGAGGCGGCGCACAACATCGGAGAGCCCCTCTCCCTGCTCTTGGGCCAACTCCTCCAGTCGCCGCCGGTGCTCGACGTCCAGCCGTACGTCCAAACGATTCGTCATACAGTCTCTCTGTGCGGTGCTGTTCGTACGGAAGCTATTATCCGTCACACCGGCTCCGAAGTCAATCGCAGCGGCTCTCACGTCGATTGAAACGTCGCGCCTACAGGTCCAGTTTGAACCGCAAAGCGAAGGTTCTTGATTTCGTCAAGTCTGGTTGGCCTAACTTGACGGTAGACAATACCACGTTCGAGTTTGTTGTTACGATCAGGAACCCTATCAAATCGGTTCAAAGGCCTGACTACCCTCCCGACGACATAGAGTCCCAGGAAAAAGGAGATGCTGGAGGCGCATGATTGAGTTAGCGCTGCCAGATGCACGCCCAGCACGATGGCGCCGAAGCAATACCTATGATGGAAACCATGGCGACTGCCGACACACCCGGGAGCCATAATCTGCTTCTTATATACGAGCTTTCCGGCCAAGAATGACTCTGCTTGATTGTGACACTCCAAGCTTTAAGTGTGACGTCCCTACTTGCCGTCGGGTCTAGGATGGTCCGCTGACCGATTGCGAGCACCACTATAGCGGTCTCCAATCCGGCCCTGCTAGCGTCGGCGCCGTGATGCGAGAAGAAATGCAGCAAGGGCAGCAATCACAACCAGAAGCGCAAACAGCCCGATGCCCACAGGAACCAGAGATGAGTCCGTTATTTGGTTTGGCACTTCCTTTGGCGGCGTGCCCGCGGTCGTGGCTGATGTTCGCGCCGCCGGTTCGATGGTTGCTGTCGGGATCACTCTTACCCTAAGGGCTGGCATTTGGGTTGCCGTGGGTTGAGGCGTTGGACCTGCCACGGGTGCCTCTGTAGGCGTCGCCGCTACCGCCCCTGCTGCCGATAGAGGGGCCATCGTCGCTGTCAACACTGGTGTTCTTGTCGGTTCGGGCGTCGGTGTAGCTAGTACAACCCGTTGAGTTGGCTCTGGTGAAGCCGTAGGCACTGGCGTCGGCGTCGGCTCGTCTGTAGTTTCCTCTTCTGGTTCCGGTGTTGGCGTCGGCTCGTCTGTAGTTTCTTCTTCTGGTTCCGGTGTTGGCGTCGGTTCTGGCGTTGGAACGGGTGCCTCCCCAGGTTCTGAATCAGGAAGAACGGCCTGCGGGGCTGCGGTGACCGACACCACCGCCCCTTCACCCATGTCGTTCACCGCCCGCACCGAGAAGGTGTATCGGGTGTCGTTGACCAGGCCTGTGACCGTAAGGGAGTTCGCCGTGGCTCCTCCGGCCACGTCAGCCCAGGGGCTATCATCCCGCTGGTGCTGATATTTGATGATGGCCGAGCCGTTGTCCTCCGCCGCTGTCCAACTGAGGGCAACCGCCCCATCATCTGGCGTGGCGGTGAGGTTGCCTGGGGCATCGGGCACCGCCGCTGGTGTCGCACTAACCGAGGCCTGCGCACCGGTGCCTGCACTGCTTACGGCGCGTACGTAGAAAACGTACTCGACCCCGTTAGTGAGGCCCGAGACCGTTACTTCGGTCGCGGTTGGCCCGCCCGGCACGTCCTCCCATCCCGCGTCGGAACGGCCATGTTGGTAATTGGTGATTGGCATTCCATCGTTGGGTGCAGCCGTCCAACTGAGAGCAACCGCCCCATCATCTGGCGTGGCGGCGAGGTTGCCTGGCGCTTCCGGCACCGGTGGAGGAGAGGACTCATCATCCTCATCATCCTCACCTCCCTCGTCCTTAAGCTCCACCGTCGTCCTCTCCGGGCTCCCTGTGCTGACACCCTCCGGCAGTGTGCCGAAGCCCAGCACGACCTGCTCGTCATCGAGGTCCGTGTCGGCGCTAGCTCTTACTGTGATCGTCTTGGTCTGATCGCCCTCCGCCGCAAAGCTCAAGCTGGTCGCCGACAGAGCAAAGTCCCCGCTCGTCGGATCGGTGGTGATAGGGATCGTCAAGGTTCGATCCGCCGATGCGCTCAGACTTACTGTCACCCTGGCATCGCTGCCACCCTCCGTCGCCTCGTAGTTCGACGCCTCGAAGCTCACTATTAGTGCCGCCAGCGGCGGCGGCGCCCCGAACAACAGCCTCGGCGTCGCATCCACCATAGCCGCCGCCCCGTTCACCGTCCCGCACCGCAAAGGTGTAGGTCGTGCCGTTGATCAGACCCGTCACCGTGTGGCTGTCGGTGGTGGCGCCGCTGCCCCCGATTTCTGCGAATGCTCCGGCGTCGATGCTGAGCTCGTAGCCGCTGATATTGTTGTTGAGCGGGTTGGTCCAGCTCAGCATCACCTGCCCGTCGCCGGCCGTCGCACTGAGATTCGTCGGGGCCGCAAACAGCGGCGTCTCACTCACCGTGGCCGCCGCCCCGTTCACCGCCCGCACCGCAAAGGTGTACGACGTGCCGCCGGTCAATCCCGTCACCGTATGGCTGATGGTGTCGTCGTCGCTGTCGCTATCGCTGATGGTGATGTAGTTCGTGCCGCCGTCACTGCTGACCTCGTGGTCGCTGATGTTGCTGTTGCCCGGGTTGGACCAGCTCAGCATCACCTGCCTGTCGCCGGCCGTTGCCGTCAGACCCGTCGGCGCATCAAACAGCGGCGTCGCATCCACCATCGCCGCCACACCGTTCGCCGGGCAGTTTACCGCCCGCACCGCAAAGTTGTATTCGGTGCCGTTGGTCAGGTTCTGGACGGTGTGGCTGTTGGTGGTGTCGACGCTGCCGCTGATCGGGGTGTAATTGGCGCCGTTGTCGCTGCTCACCTCGTAGTCGCTGATGGCGGAATTGCCTGGGTCGGTCCAGTTCAGCGTTATCTGCTGGTCGCCGACCAGCGCCGTCAGATTCGCCGGCGACGCAAACAGAGGCGCCGCGCTTACCGTGGCCGCCACCCCGTTCACCGCCCGCACCGTAAACGTTTGCGCCGTGCCGCCGTCCAGTCCCGTCACCGTGTGCTCGGTGGTGTCCGCATCGCTGCCGCTGATCGGGGTGTAATTGGCGCCGTTGTCGCTGCTCACCTCATACCCGCTGATGTCGTCGTTGCCCGGGTCTTCCCAGGTCAGCTTCACCTGCCTACCACCCGGCGAGGCCTGGAGGCCCTTCGGCGCCGCAAACAGCGGCGTCTCCGTCACCCCCGGGTCCTGCGGCGGACCCGTATCGGCGGAGTTCTGCGCCTTCACCTTGAACGTGTATAACGTTCCGTTGGTCAGGCCCCTGACGGTGTAGCTGACGGTGGTGGTATCGCTCTCGCTAACGACAGTGCTGATGTATGTGTAGTTCGTGCCATTGTCGGAGCTTATATGGTAGTTGGTTATTACCTCGTCGTCGCGGGTGTCGGTCCAGGTCAGCGTCACCTCGCCGTCGCCGCGCACCGCAACGAGATTGGTCGGCGCAAGCGGCACCTTCGCCACCGGTAAGGTCTTCAGCTCACTAGTAGGACCATCACCGATATAGTTGTAGGCCAGCACCTCAAAGTCATAGCTCACGCTGTTCGTTAGGTCGTAGATGGTCAGTTTATTGAGGGGGTCGGGGGTTCCGCCGGGATTATGGTGACCTTTCCATTCCCCCCAATCCGCGTCATTTGTCTTCTTGTAGCGGACCTTATAGCCATCGTTGCGGTTATGGAGGGTGGGGTCGTTCCAGGTCAGCTCGACCCTCTCGTGCTTGGGGGTGGCCGTGAGGTTGTTCACCAAACCCGGCACCACCCCCGGCTCCGCCCACGCCTTCGACGGCGCCCCCGCCCCCGAGGAGTTCACCGCCCGCACCGCAAAGGTGTACCCAGACCCTGTTAAGTTGGTAAGACCCGTGACCGTGTGGCTGGTGGTGCTGGCGCCGCTGCCGCTGATCGCGCTGTAGTACGCGCCGCCGTCACTGCTGACCTGGTAGCCGGTGATGTTGCTGTCGCCCGGGTCGTCCCAGGTCAGCGTCACCTGACCACCGGCGGGCGAGGCCTTAAGGTTGTCCGGTGGGTCGGTGGGTCCCGCCACCGGGTATGCCGTCACTGCTGCCGACGGCCCGGCGGCGCTGCTGTCGTAGGCCCGCACCTCGAACGTGTAGGACGTATAGTTGGTCAGTGGCGCCACCGTATGGCTGGTGGTGGTGGCGCTGCTGCTGGGAATATCCGCAAAGGCGCCGCTGTCGATTTTGAGCTGATACTTGGTGATCTCGGTGGTCTCCGGGTCGTCCCAGCTCAGCGTCACCTGGCCGTCCCCGGGAGCGGCGGTGAGATTGCTCGGCGCGGCAAACAGAGGCGTCGCCGTCAACGAGCCCTCCGCCTCCGTGGGGGAAACCGCCCCGATCACCGTATCATCGGTATCATCGGTTTTCGCCGTTCGCACTTTAAAGGTGTACGACGTGCCGTTGGTCAGGCCGGTAATGGTGTATTTGAGGAAGTCGAGGTTATTTTCACTGTAGGAGGTCAGGGAACCGGACGCAACGCTCGTGTAGCTCACGCCGCCGTCGCTGCTGAATTGATACTTGGCGATCCTGCTGTCTTCCGGGTCGCGCCAAGACAGCGTCACCTGATCGTAGCCGGGTGTGGCCGTGAGTCTTGACAGCGCAGGAAGCAGCGGCGTCGCATTTAACGTCGCCGCCGCCCCGTTCACCGCCCGTACCGCAATCGTGTAGTTCGTTCCGTTGGTCAGGTTCAGGACGGAGTAGCCGACGGTCTCGCTCTCGTGGCCTTTGTCTTGGACCCTACTGTAGTTCAAGCCGCCGTCTTTGCTGACCTCATAGCCGGTGATGCGGCTGTCGTCCGCCTCATCCCAGCGCAGCTGGACATACCCATCGCCGGGCCAGCCTTTGAAACTCGTCGGCGCATCAAACAGGGGCGTCGCCGTCACGGTGGCTGACGCGCCGGGACCGGAGTCGTCGTAGGCCCGTACCTGGAACGTATAGGATGTGCCGTTGGTTAGGCCCGTCACCGTATACCCGGTGGCGATCGAGTTGCCGCATTGGATGTTGATGAAGTTCGATCCGCCGTCGGTGCTGATCTGATACTTGGTGATGGAGGAGTTGATGGGGTTGTCCCAGCTCAGCATCACCATGCTGTCGCTGGCAGTGGCGGCGAGATTAACCGGCGCGGCCAGATCCTCAGACTGGGCCTGTAGGGCCAGCGGAACGACCAGAAGAGCGGCGGCGACAACGACTAGGACCCAGCGGAACCGGGGAATGCTATTTCTCCGCCTGGATAAAGGATTCACAGTCAAATTGGCACCATTTTATCTCAGAACCCGCCTCGGAGGAAGAACGGGATGGTCACCCGGGTAGCCGGCTTGGGCTCGGTGCCCAGTTAGGTGGGCCTGGATGGGCTCGAACCATCAACTTCGGTCTTATCAGATCCCAACTCCTGCCGGTCTGTGATAATTACCGCCAAATACCTTACACGTTGAACGTGGAAACCAACATCCGGCGAAAGGCCCAACTCAGTGCTTCTGGACACAAACCATTGGAGGCTGCTCATCTCTCGGAAAGCGTCCTCCACCACCCAGGCAGGAAGAGGTGGTGTCTGACACAGGTTAAGTGACCGGCTTCCCAAGTTGTTCTACAATATTATTGATTGAGATGGCTATCCAAGACCGCATTGTGGAGCTGCGCCGCGTTCCGGCGTCGGATCTCCACCCTCATCCCAAGAACTGGCGGCGCCACCCCAAGGCGCAGCAGGACGCCCTCCGCGCCATGCTCGCACCGACCCGGACGCTCCACGACCAGGGAGTCTACACCAGGGAGTCTACAAAATGGCGGCGCCCAGGCGCAGCAAGTTCCAGATAGAGGACAATAGGAGGGACAGCACTCGGCTATACCTGCGGGGCAAGACCCAGTCGGAAATAGCGGAGTTGTTGGGCATTTCCCGGAGCATGGTGGCCTACGACCTGAATGCCATCCAGGAGCAGTGGCGGGAAAACACCGTGCGGGACCTGGACGCCGACAAAGTCCGGGAATTAGCCAAGACTGACGAACTGGAGCGGATTTACTGGGCGGCCTGGGAATCGTCCCTGGAGCAAAGAGAGACCACAGCGACCGCCCGCACTGAAGCGGGAGATAGCCCTTCGCACCACCGCGCAGATGAAGAAGGAGACGCGGGACGGGAACCCGGCTTTCCTGGAAGGAGTGCTGAAGTGCATCCAGCGCCGGGCCAGGCTGCTGGGGCTGGACGCACCGACGAAGCAGGAGCACAAAGGCAGCATAGAGGTCAGGCCGGACCTGTCGGCGCTGACCGACGAGGACCTGCGAGGTCTCCGGGCATTGGCCGTTGGTGGAGAAGGGCAAGATGACGTTTGAGCACGGTAATTCCACGCCACGGCGCGTCTTCGACCAAAGCCTGGCGCCGATTGAGCGAAGGACATGACCAGCGCAATCTCCCGTCATCTATCTCCCGCTGCCCGCTCGCTCCTCGCCAACCCCGATTGGCTGGACCAGGAACTTGCCGGGCGCAGTTTGTGGGAGTTCACCCGTCAGATGTGGCCGTGGATAGACCCGGCGCCGTTCAAGGACAACTGGCACATCGGCTGCATCGCCGAGCATTTGGAGGCGGTGAGCGCGGGGCAGATAAGGCGGCTACTCATCAACGTGCCGCCGCGCCATATGAAGTCCATCGGCGTGTCCGTTGCCTGGCCGGCGTGGACATGGATCGCGGCGCCCGAAAGACGCTTTCTGTTCACCAGCTACGCGCAAGGGTTGAGCACACGGGATAGCGTCAAGTGCCGCCGCGTCATCGAAAGCCCGATCTACCAACGGCGCTGGGGCGACGGCTTCCACCTGACCGGCGACTAGAACACCAAGACGCGCTTCGACAATGACCGGGGCGGCTACCGGCTGGCGACCTCCGTCGGTGGCGCGCTTACCGGCGAAGGCGGCGACATCATTGTCATCGACGATCCGCACAACGTCCGCGACAAGGAGAGTGAGGTCGTCCGCCAGGGGACACTCGACTGGTGGGACGAGTCTATGTCCAACCGGCTCAATGACCCCGTGAGTGGCGCCTACGTCGTCGTCATGCAACGGCTGCATCACCAGGACCTGGCGGGCCATCTGCTGGACAAGGGAGGCTGGGAGCACCTGTGTTTGCCAGCGCGCTACGAGAGCAACCACCCGCACGTCTCCGTCCACGACACTCGGACACAGGACGGGGATTTGCTCTGGCCGGAGAGATTTCCAGAGGAAGCGGTGACGCAATTGGAAACCGACCTGGGGAGCTACGGCGCAGCCGGCCAACTTCAACAGAGGCCTTCTCCCCGCTCCGGCGGCATGTTCGACCGCAACCGTTGGGAAACCGTCGAGGCCGCGCCCGCAGGAGGGCAGGCGGCGCGCGGATGGGACTTGGCAGGGACCGCCGGAGCCGGAGCCTACACGGCGGGCTGCCGTATGAAGCTGGTGGACGGCGTATACTACATCGAGGACATGGTGCGGTTCCGGGGCTCTCCGTCGGAGGTGGAGCAAGCCATCAAGAACACGGCCTCGGCGGACGGCCCGAGGGTGACGATAGACCTGCCCCAAGACCCCGGTCAGGCGGGCAAGGCGCAGGTCCAGTACCTGGCGCGGCAACTCGCGGGCTACAATGTCCGCTACTCGCCGGAGAGCGGGTCGAAGGAAGTACGGGCCGAGGCGTTGTCCGCCCAGGCCGAGGCGGGGAACGTCAAGCTGGTGAACGGGCCTTGGAACACCGCGTTCAAAGACGAGGCGGCGTTCTTCCCGAACTCGGACTATTCCGACCAGATAGACGCGGCGAGCCGGGCCTTTCACCGGCTGACGAACAGCCGGCGCCGTGTTTCCATCGCTGCGCCCATCCTGGTGGAAATGAGGGACTGATATGCCTGCCTTGGACAATCTCCTCTCCCGCTTCCGCCCCCAGCGTGTCAAGCCGACGGAGACGCTCGGGGCCCCCGGCACAGCCATCTATGGCGGCTACGTTGTTGAACGGGAACGGTCTCCCGACCTGGCCTCTCACGACGCCCGCTACCGGACCTACGCCGGCATCCTCGCCAACACGTCCATCGTCGCGGCGGGAGTGCGCTACTTTGTCAACCTGGTCGGCGGCGCAGCCTGGTCCTTTGCTCCGTCGGAAGCGGACTTTGACGGCTGGTACGCCGAGCGGGCCGAGGCGATGCTGACCCGCGACCCCGCAACGCCCTGGCATCGCATTGTCCGGCGGGCGGCCATGTACCGCTTCTACGGCTTCTCGGTGCAGGAATGGACGGCGGGGCGGCGAGCCGACGGGCTGCTGACCTTCGCCGACGTTGCGCCCCGGGCCCAGTCTACCATCGAGCGGTGGGACGTGGACGCCGCCGGCCTCGTGCTGGGGTCCATTCAGACCGCGCCGCAGACCCACCGGGAGATATATCTCCCCCGGGAGATATATCTCCCCCGGGAGAAGCTGCTGTACCTGGTGGACGACACCCTGTCCGACAGCCCCGAAGGGTTGGGGTTGTTTCGGCACTTGGTATCTCCGGCCAAGCGGCTGGAGCGGTACGAGCAGTTGGAGGGCTTCGGCTTCGAGACGGACCTACGGGGCATCCCGGTCGTGCGGCTGCCGTTGTCGCGACTGAACGACCAGGTGAATGACCCCACCGATCCCATGACGGCGGCCCAGCGCACCCAAATGATAGCGCCCTTCCAGCAGTTCGCGGAGAACCACATCCGCAATCCAAAACTTGGTCTGTTGCTCGACAGCATGACCTACGAGACCAAGGACCAAGCGGAGCGACCATCCAACGTGCCGCTCTGGAACGTAGAATTGCTCACAGGCTCGGCGACCAGCTTTGCGGAGAACGCCGCGGCCATCGAGCGGCTGAACCGGGAGCTGGCCCGCATCCTGGGGGTGGAGCAACTGCTGTTGGGCGCGGGGCAGGGCAGCTATGCGCTGAGTCAGGACAAGACCCACCAGTTCTACCTGCTGGCGGAGGGCGCGCTGACCGAGATACGGGAGGCGGTGGAGCGGGACCTGCTGCGGGCGCTGTGGCGGCTCAACGGCTGGGATGCTGCGCTGATGCCGGAGATACGGACCGAAGCGGTGCAGTACCGGGACATCCAGCAGATAGGGGCGACGCTGCGGGACCTGGCCACGGCGGGTGCGGTGCTGGACCCCGAGGACCCGGTGATTGGCGAGGTGCGGGACCTGATGGGGCTGAGCCGACCGGACGCGGTGGTAGGCGCGGGAATGCAGGATATGGAGGATGGTCCATGAGTCTCACCACAATCACCGTAGGCAGCGTCGCCTACCCCTCCTACGCGACCGTCGCCGAGGCCGACGCCTTCCTTGCCGTGGACCCGGAGCGCAGCATGGCCTGGGCTGACTTGGACCCCGAGGGGAAGGGTCTGCGCTTAATAGCCGCCACCCGGCGGCTGGACTCGCTGCGGTGGGCCGGGAGTAAGGCAGATGACGCGCAGGCTGCCGAATGGCCGCGCCGGGGGTTGTTCTATGAGACCGGCGACGCCGTGCCTGGCGACGCCATCCCGGAGCGGTTGGAGCAAGCTTGATTTGTTCGTAAAAACCCCTCGCCAGCCTGGGGCAAGGTGGGGATAATGTAATAAAAGGTCGTGGGCGCTGCGCCTGGCCGAGGGAGGGGAGGATGTTCCGAATACGAGACCCGCAAGAGAGCCTCTGGCAGTCCCAGTTCCTGGTGACGCCGAAGAAGGCTAAGCGCCTGGAGAGAAGTTGGGCCGAGGTTTTCCGAAACGAGGCGCTCCCCCTGATTGACGAGGAGCGCTTTGCTCCCATGTACTGCGTGGACAACGGCCGTCCCAACCGGGCGGTGCAGACCGTCCTCGGGGTCCACCTCCTCAAAGAGATGTTCAACCTCACCGACGATGAAGCTCTGGAACAACTAGAGTTCAACCTGCTCTGGCACCACGCCCTGCGGCTAGACATCGAGGAGACCCACCTGCCCCAGAAGACCCTCCACAACTTCCGAGTTCGCCTGATGCAGCACGACGGTGGCCGGCTGGCTTTCCAGGAGACCACGGACCGGATCATCCAGGCGCTGGGCATACGCACCGGAAAGCAACGGCTGGACTCCACCCACATCATGAGCAACATCGCCACACTCACCCGGCTGGGCCTGTTCTGTGAGACGATGCGGTTGTTCCTGCGGGCCTTGCGCTGGGAGCACCCAGAGCTTCGCCCTGGGGTTCCGGAGGGCCTCCTAGGGCGCTATTTGAAGGAAGAAGACGAGGCGACCCACTACGAGGACGCCCGCACGGGGGAGGGTCGGCGACGCCTTTCGGTCTGTGCCCGGGACCTCTACCGGCTGGTGGACCGGTTCCATGGCACGACTGCTGCCCAGCTGGAGGAGTACCGGCTGCTGGAGCGGCTGCTGCGGGAGCAGTGCCATGTGGGCAAACACCAGGACGGGCGCCCCAGGGACGATGACGACGATGCTGGGGAATGCAAGGTGCCCGTGGCCTTGAAGGACCCGAAGCAGCTGTCCGCCGACTCGCTGCAATCGCCCCACGACCCGGATGTGACCTACAGCGGCCACAAGGGGAAGGGGTACGAGGTGCAGGTGGCGGAGACCTGCCACGAGGAGAACGCCACCCAGCTCATCACCCACGTGGAGGTGACCCCCTCGAGTGGGAGCGACACCGACGTGAGCGTGCCGGTCGTTGACGGGCTCGCGGAGCGGAAGGTCCGACCGGACGAGCTCTTCGCCGACACGGCGTATGGGTCGGGCCGCAATGCCTTCGAAGCCTCGCGCCGGGGAACGGAACTGGTGAGCCCGGTGGCGGGGTCGGCGCCGGGGAACTCGCACGAAGGAGAGGGTGACGGACCACCGCCGCTCACCGCCGCGGACTTTCAGATCGACGTCACAGGGGAGCAGGCCACGGTGTGCCCCGCCGGCCACCCGTCCATCGAGGAGTACGAGCTGAAGGATGCGCCGGAGCGGGTAGAGGTCCACTTTGCCGGGACAACATGCGAGCCCTGCCCCTTGCGATCCCGTTGCCCAGTGAAGCTGGACCGGCGTGCGGGGGCCTACGTCCTCAAGGCGGACCTGGTGAAGGTGAACATCGAGCGGCGCCGGAGGGCCGAGGCCACCGAGGAGTGGCGCAAGCGGTATGACATAAGGGCTGGTATCGAGGGAACGAACTCCGAGCTGAAGCGCGCCCACGGGCTTGGGCGCTTGCGGGTGCGAGGGGGCCGTCGGGTGCGGCTTGCCGTCTACCTGAAGGCGTTGGCGTGCAACTTCAAACGGATGGTCCATGCACGCCTGGTGGAGATGGAGAACACGGCTCAGCGGGCGGTCGGGACGGTACCTGCGGTCGCGGCCGCATGAGGGCGCCGCTCCACAACTTCCACCGGGTGCCCTGAGCCACGGAAGGGGTACCGCAACGGGATCACGCTTGTCCTGAGCGCGGCAGATAGGGCGGTGAGGCCAGCAGCCGGCATCCCGTGGCCTCCTCCGCTCCAGACCACCTTCGCACGCCAGGGCTCATCTCAAACAGGCCTTGTTACGAGGGAATCAAGCTTGCATCCTGTTGTCCGGGGATTATGCCGCTGGGCGGGTAGACGACGGAGAGGATGGGGTCATTCAGAGCGAGCGGGTGGGCCCGATAGCGACGACCTACTTCTACCCGCGCCGCCGCTCTCACGCGGCCCGGCTGCTGGGTGATGCCCTGGGGCTGGTGAGCCAATGGCTGGAGGGGCCGTCCATAGCCGCGCCGGTGGCGACGGGGACGGACGCCAGGAGCGTCTTCACGCCCCGCGACCGCTACGGGCGCACCGAGAGGATTGGATGACGACTGCCGTTGACCGTTACCGCGCCGTCTTGGAGCGTGGCCGCCGCGACTTGGAGGAGCGCAGGCCCGCCGATGCTCCCCCACTGCTGACCGACGCCCAGATAGACCTGATGGTGGAGCGGTACGCGGCCAAGCGAGAGCGGCCACCGAATCAGGGTACGGGGCAGGGGTTTGCCAAGGCTGACCCGCCGCCCATCAGCTCGCGTCGAAGCGACGAGCGGGAGTACGCGAGGGCCTTGCGGCGGATTGTTCTTGGCCCGCTGTTCCGGAGCCTGCGCTCCGGCTTGTCCCGCGCCGCCGCCGCGTCCCAGGCTGTCGCCGCCCTGGATGGCGTGGACTGGACCTTGCCCGAGGGCCTGGTGTCCAAGGAAGTGGCGGCCCGGGCTGCCCGATTGGAAGGCTACCACCGCGCTCGCCTTATTCAGACCTTCCGCTCGGCTCTGGGCATCGACATCCGCCCCACGCTGAACGACGCCGCCATACGTCCCCTCATGGACGCTTGGCGCAGGGAGAACGTCTCCCTGATACGAACCATTCCCCAGCGGCTCCATGAGGGTCTCTACCAGCGTATGTCGGCGACCTTTGCCGAGCGTCCCTTCGACCGGCAGGCCCTGAGTCGGATTCTGTCCACCGAGTTCCAGAGCACCGGGTACAACTTGCGGCGGTTGACAAGGGACCAGACGGGCAAGGCCATCGGTCAACTGACCCAGGCCCGCCACCGGCAGATAGGCATCGAGGAGTACACTTGGCGCACCAGTCAGGATGAGCGGGTCAGGCCCAGCCACGCCGCCTTGGACGGGACCCGCCATAGGTGGGATAGCCCGCCGTCTGTGGGGCACCCGAAGGAGGACATCCAGTGCCGATGCGTGGCTATCCCCTACATACCAGAGGCAGAAACTGGGACTGGACCCCGAGTGGTACACCCCGTCCTTTGACGGCCTGCACCAAGTTAGATATCGGAATTCCGATATCTAACGAGAGATCATCTGAGGTGGCGGAGATAGACCCTCCCCGTCTGTTGGCGGTAGCAAAAGTGACGCCTGAAGAGGAACTGGGAATCTCCTCGCCCACATCAGACGCATGATGGTGATTAAGGGTATTGGCCGAAGCGCAGACACAATCCATCACCGATACTCGCCCGCGCTGCCAAGGGTGCGGACGGGTGCTGGCTGAGCTTTTGACCCGTCCCTGGGTGGTGCGTTGTTCACGCACCGAGTGCAAGACCGTGAATCGTAGCCCCTCGCCTGACCGAGAGACCTTGCAATCGCCTGAAGAATCCGTATACTGAATGTAACTTGGTCGTGCGCCTTTGTGCGCCAGCAAGTGGGTCTTTGTACCCCGCGCTAAGTAGATAGCTTAACGCGGGGTTTTTCTTTTGGCTGATACCTTCCACCTCCAAGCCCTAATCGCCAAGGTCGATGAACAACTCGGCTTGGTCTTGGGCTACGCCATCGTCTGCGCCGAGGACGGCGAACCCTACTTCGACCTCCAGGGCGACCACATCCCCGAGGACGCCATGCTCAAGGCGTCACTGGATTTCATGGAGCATTCTCGCCTAGTTGGTGAGATGCACGTCCGTGATGAAAACGGGAATGTGGTGAAGCGGGGCACAGTACCGTTTCTCTTCCCCCTAACTGCCGACATCGCCAAGTCCCTGGACATCTCTCCGCGTAAGACCGGCCTGCTGATAGCCATAAGGCCCGATTCCGACATGCTGGCCAAATTCCGAAGTGGGGAGCTCACCGGCTTCTCCATCGGCGGCGCCCGCATCCGGGACGAGGGGGTGGACGATGCCGCGTAAACGCATCATGCAGGAATTTCGCATCAATGAGATTTCAAGCGTGGACAGTCCCGCCCAGGAAGGGGCGCGGGTGGCGATTATGAAGCGGGCTGAGCCGAGGGAGAACAATCTACCTGATGGTACGTACCCTCTGGCCCTCAACACCGCCGTGCTGGAGAACGTGGTTAAGCGCGAAATCCAGAAAGGCATGGGAGACCTGGCCGACCTGCTGACCAGCGAGGAAGAGGGGCACCAGCACGGCATCAGCATCGGAGCTTATGAAGGCTCGGTTGAAATACGAGTCATGTACTCGCAGGGACCGGAGGCCGAGGCATCCCATGACCACCCTGTCGTCCGCTCGCCTGAAGGCCAATACACCCTCGGCATGGTAGCCGGCCATACTCACGCCATAGACCAGGAAGCCATGAGCGGCGCCTTGCTGGCGCTGGTGACTAAAACCGAAGGAGGCGAACCCATGACTACTCAGACCGGAACCCAGCCGACGGTTGAAGAACTGGGAGCCCAGCTTGCCCGGGCCCACGCCGTGGTTGCGCTGACCGGGGAGGAGAGGGCGCACTTTGAGGCTCTGCCCGAAGAGGCGCGGACGGCGTTCCTGGCCAAGTCCGCCGATGACCGCAAGGCCGAAATCGGGGCCGTCACCAAGGCGGCGCAGGACGCCAACCCGGTGGTCTTCACGGCGGCGGACGGGACCGAGTTCCGCAAGTCCGACGACCCGAGGGCCATCGCCATGGCGAAACGCCTTGACGCCACCGAGCAAGAAAACGCGGCGCTCAAAGCGCGGGATGAACAGACCACCCTGGAGAAGCGGGCCGAGGCCGAGCTTCCGCACCTGCCCGGCGACGTGAAGACTCGGGCAGCGATGCTCAAGGCCATCGACGGCATAGAGGACGAGTCCCAGCGGGAAGCGGCCCTGGGCGCGCTCAAGGCGCAGAACGAAGCCATGAGCAAGGCGTTCCAGACTTACGGGCACGGCGCCCAGCCGGAACCGGGCTCGCCCGCCGACCAGTTGGACAAGCTGGCCAAGGGGTATGCCGAGAAGAACGGCGGCACATTTGAGGCTGCCTACATGAAGGTCGCCGATACGCCGGAAGGTCAAGCGCTCTACCAGCAGATACGTGCCCAGTAGGAGGTTTCACATGGCTACCACCAACGCAGTCTCAACCAACACCTACAAGGCGGCGACTGATTTCGCTGCCGGGGACCTGGGCAAGTTGGTACGCATCAGTGCCGCCGATACCGTATCCATCGTGGATGCCGTCACGCAGACGCCCATCGGCGTACTGGCCGAAGCTCCGGCCAAAGGCGGGCCAAGCCGTTCCCGTTGCGCGTTTGCAGGGGATTATCAAGGTCCCCGCCGGCGGCGCAGTCACCGCCGGGCAGTTGGCCGTGCCAGCCGCCGACGGGCGGGTCACCGGCGTTGCGGACATCAACTCGATTCCTGCCGACACAATGTCCGTCGGCGTATTCAATGCCGGCGGGGCGGCGGGCGAGCTCATCGCATTGAACGCCCAGCCGGTTGGCGGGAATACCTCGGCGTAAGGAGAGAATCATGCCCTACATTCAACCATCCAGTTCCGACGTTCACATTGACCAGGCGTTGACGAACATGTCGGTGGCTTTCCTGCAGGCCGACACTCAGTTCGTGGCGCGGCGCGTGTTCCCGGAAATCCCGGTCATGAATCAGTCGAATAAGTATTTCGTCTACGACCGGGGCGAGTGGAACCGCAACCAGATGAGGCCCCGCGCCCCGGGGACCGAGGCCGACGTGGGCACGATGGCCATCTCCACCGAAAGCTATCTGGCCGACCTGTTCGCGCTGGCGCGGATCGTGCCTGACGAGGTTCGGAGCAATGCCGATTCGCCGGTGGCCCCCGACCGGGAAGCGGCGGCGTGGCTGGCGCAGCAGGCGCTGCTCAACCTGGAGACGGGGTGGGCTGCGACGTATTTCGCGCCGGGAGACCCGGGAGATACGTGGACCTTCGACGCCGACGGCGTCGCCAGCGGCGTGACCGCCGCCGGCTAGTTACCTCTTTAGATGTAAGGTATGTGAAGGGGGCGGCGGCACCGCCGATGGGCATCTGCTTATAGGCGGAACCCGGGTATGACGCATCTATATCTCCCTCTTCCAACTAGCTACAGCACGTTATCGTCCAGTTAAATACGCTTCCCATGCTTCCATAAGTTCACGCCGCCGCTCGAACAGGTCTGAGCGGAAGTAGGCCGCCTCCGTTGCATTGGGGACAGTGTGGGCCAACGCCGCCTCCATGACCGCGTGCGGTGCGTCTGTCTTCTCAGCCGCCCAGTCCCGGAAGCTGCTGCGGAATCCGTGGGGTACGCAGGGGATGTTCAGCCGCCGGAGCAACGCCGTGAAAGTCATATCCGACAACGGTCTGCCCCAACGTCCGGGGAAAATCAGCCCGGGACCGTCATCCAGGCTGCGCGCCTCTTCCAGGATGTCCAGGGCGCGCCTCGACAACGGTACGCGGTGCTCCCTGCCTGCCTTCATCCGCGCCGCCGGAACGGTCCAGACCCGGGAGTCCAGAGAGACTTCTTCCCGCCTGGCGGCCCTGGCGGTGGACGCTCGAATGGCGTCCAGGGCTGCCGGGACATCCGCGTAGGGCAGCGCTGCCATGTGCGCCTGGGTCCGCGAAGTCTTGGGAAGCACGGCCTCGATGGCGTCGCCAGCCGGATTATCTAGCCTGTAGTTATTGGCGATGGCCCACTTCATCACCGCGCTTATGCGCTGGCGCACTCGCCGCGCTGTCTCTGGCTTGGCAGTCCATATCAGCGTTAGAGCCTTCATAACATCCGAACCCGACACCTCGGTTACCAATCTGGAGCCAAAGTGTGGAAAGACGTATGTCCTGAGAGTAGAACCCCACTGGGCCGCATGCTTGGTGTTCTTCCATGTGGGGAGGTTGAGCTTGATAACCTCAGCGGCAGCCTCAGCAAAGGTCGGTACATCTCGATTCTCTGTCCGAGGGTCCCCGCCCACACGAGCGATTCTGCGGTTCTCCATCGCCTGCTCACGCGCAGCGTTCAGGGGCACAAGAGGCCACCCGCCAAGTCCGAGATCAGTCCGCTTGCCGCGTATCACAACACGCTGAAGCCACCTGCGAGCGCCGGACGGGTCCACCTGAAGGTAAAGCCCCTGACCGTCGTGGTATCGGCCAGGCCGCTTCTCCGTTCTCACTCGCGCCGCAGTCAACGGACGAGCCTTGCGATTCTCGGTCATGCCCCCCCAAATTTTACCCCACATTATAGTTGAGATTGTATGAGACGGTAAGATAATCTATGAGAAGCTATGAGAATCTCGATTGTATCTGGGTCAGGCATGAAATCGACACAAGACAGCCTTTTCAAAGCTAAGATGAAGGATGCGTCTGGCGGAGAGAGTGGGATTCGAACCCACGATACAGTTACCCGTATACCGGTTTTCGAGACCGGCGCTTTCGTCCGCTCAGCCATCTCTCCGCGCGGCCATCACATTCTATTTTCTATTCGGCAAGAATGCCACGCTTTGGGCCGCCAATCCAGTGCCAGGCACCAAGGCAATCTTATGTCCCACCGCTATGCTCGCGATTTCGACTAAGATAAGCTCGATATTATGGATGGTCAGGGTTGCCCACTAAAGCGAATCCAGTTATAGTTACGTGGAATTTAGATTCGTTTCGAAGCGATATGTTTGGGTTCCCTCCAAGTTTACTTCTCGGCGGTGCTATGGAGCAAATATGTTAAATCAGCAAGCACTTGTGGAGCGGATGCGCGAGTGGGCGGTCCGGGTTACTCCGCAACGGTTGGCCATCGCCGAGGTGGTCTTGAACTCTTCCGATCATCCCACGGTACAGCAAATTTATGAACGCGTCCGTGATCATTTTCCGTCGATGACTCTGGCAACGATATATTCTACTCTGGGAGTGTTGCAAAAGAGCGGGTTAATCCAAGAGTTGCCCTTCCAAAGAATGTCCCGTTACGAGCCCAACATGGAACCCCACGTCAACCTGGTGTGCGTCGAGTGCGAGAACGTTATCGATGCGGATACCGCAGTCGACATCCACGATGTGGTGGTCGGTTTGCGAAACAGCATCGCCGCCAACTCCGATTTCGAGGTCGCCGGGCAGCGGGTGGACTTCTACGGCCTCTGTCCCCGTTGCGCCGCAGCCAAACGGCGGGGCGAACTGTCGGAAGTATAACCAGCTAAACGGAACCAAATTACGACCGGCCGGTGTGCATCACAGGCCGGTCGTTTTGTTTACAACGTATTCGATTAGGCGTTCAGGCAAGCGATGAGGAGCAGGCGATGATCACCGGCGTAGTCGGAGTGACTCTATGGACCAGCGATCTGGAGCGCATGTTCCGGTTCTACAACGATGTTCTGCGGTTGCCCCTCCATTCCCGGCACGAAGACTTCATCGCCTTCGAGTTGGGTGAAGTACGCTTCAACATCGGTCTCCACGACCGCGTCCAGGGTCCATCCAAGGACGCTTTCCGGTTCATGCCCCATCTGGGTGTCGACGACATTCATCCGGAAGCCGCCCGGCTCCGGGACGCGGGAGTAGAGTTTATCCGCCAGCCTGAGCAGGAAAGCTGGGGCGGATGGGTGGCCACGTTCAAAGACCCGGACGGCAACATCCTGCAGTTGTTGCAACTGGTCTAGACCGCACAGGTGGCACAGTCCAGACCAGGTGATCCAACTCCCAAATGTATCGGTAGAAGAGGTGGCACGATGGCGGATGACAGCAGAAACCCACAAGCCGCCCAATTCTTGTACCAGGCCCACCAGGATCGCAAACCGTACCAAAACTTGCCCGAGAGTTTTCGTCCGAGCAACATCGATGAAGCCTACGCAATTCAGGAAGCTTTCCAAAAGTTGTTGTCTTCGGAATGGGGAACGGTCTCGGGGTACAAAATCGCCCTAACGACACCGGTGATGCAGCAAATGGTCGGGTACAATGCGCCCTGCTTTGGGACCGTCTTCGAAAGCGGCGTCCATCGCTCTCCGGCAGGCGTCGCTGCTGCCGACTACGGAAGACTGGGCGCCGAGTGCGAGGTCGCTGTTCGCCTAGCCGCCGGTCTGCCAGCGTCGGGTGCGCCCTACGACCGTGCCAAAGCCGCGGAGTCTGTGGGAGCGCTAATGGCTGCCTTTGAATTGGTGGATGACCGCGCCGCCGACTACTCGGATATACATTTCTTCAGCCTGGTAGCCGACAACGCCTGGAATGCTGGCGTTGTGTTGGGGCCTGAGGTCACCGATTGGCGAGGGCTGGACCTGGCGGAGGCGCGCGGCGAGATGACCATCAATGGCCAGCCAGCCGGAGAAGGGTACGGCCGCGATGTTTTGGGTCATCCGTTGGACGCCTTGGCCTGGCTGGCCAACAATCTGGCGGAGCGAGGCAAAGAACTATCCGCCGGAATGATAGTAATGACCGGAAGCATCGTCAGCACCAAATTCCTCAACCCCGGCGATAACGCCACTTTCACCTTCGAGGGCTTGGGGGAGATTGAGTTGTCGGTCGGGTGATCAAAACCCCTGGCGAACCGTCGATTATTGCTGACTACTTAACTGACCGGCGGCACTTAGTGCTTTGATAGTCATAATCACAGGGTCGTTTATGTAGTTCCGCTTTCAGCCGCACAGAGGAGTCCGTCTACGATCTCTGATAGTCCTACAACCCCAAATTTCACACCTCGATCGTTGATTGATTCGAAGTGCTCTGCAATTTCCCTTTGATCGTCCTCAGACTTGAACTTGCCAACGAACAGCCTTACTTCCACAGATTTGCGCGGGTACCGGTAGAGGTCAGTAGCCTCTTTAATTATGCCATCACGGACCTCAGTGTCATTGAAGATCCTGTAAGCATTGTTTTCGCGCTCATTAGAATTGGCGTTCAGAGCACGGAAGCCGCGACGACTGACTCCTTGCGAACCTAAGAAAGACTTGACTGAACCGAGGATTAAGGAATTTCGGTTGGTGGCCACGACATCAACTTCATAGCCGTGAGTTTGGAATTCTTCACGTGACAATTTTTTTGAGATTCGTTGACACTATGTAGCCCTGCGACTCCATAAACGATTTAACAACATGCTCAAATGCTTCCAAGGGCTCGTTCTCCTATCGACATGTCAGTTGGGGGGTGAATTGTGGGTAGCGTGATTACTCGCTTTCGGAAACTTCTATTGGGTCAAAGCGCCGCAAGCCTGAGACGCTATCGAAGCCTCTGTCGGCGCTAATTATTCCATCTAACCTGTGCTCAAACACCACCGCAGCGTGGATGGCATCTCTTACCGAGAGCCGTGACGGCCGTTCGAGCAATCGCGCCGCCGCTGCGATCTCTGGCCCGCCAACTGGTATGACTTCTGGGACAAGGCCCAAAAGTTTGCGGACGACCTCCGTTCCTGTTTCCATAGCCCCTTTTTTCCAGAACACATAGAGAAGTTCTTGGAGCATTTCGGCGTCGATCGAATAGTCGTATGGTCGTACTTCCATTTGGTCAATAATAGCCCGACACGGCGCCCGGTACCGGTGCTCACGCCCCATCGAGTAGATTACGATGTTGGCGTCAACTAGCTTCACTGTAGAACGTCGTCGTCGACCGTATTCATTACCTGCTTAGTGTGTTCCTCTTCCAGTTCCGCCTTGATTTGGTCCCAGTCGGCGCCAAAATCGAACTCCAGCCCGGTAAGCCACCGCGCCGCTTTTCGACGTTTGTCGGTGTCTGAATCCAAATACGCTTTCGTGACGGCTTCGCGAATCAGGTTCCCGACCGAGGTGTGTTCGCGACGGGCCAACTGCTCGAGATAGGCGAACTTTTCTGGTTCGAATAGGACTTCAACCCTCTTCCTTAGCGCCACCGTATTCCTCCGTATCCGTAGCGATACGTATATAGTATACCCTTGTTAGAAGTGGAACAACTAAAGCGTGTCTGGTTACAGCAGCAGCATCGCATCTCCAAAGCTGTAGAACCGGTAGCGTTGCTCGATTGCTTCTCGGTAGGCGTTCAACACCGCCGTTCGTCCTGAGTTCGTCGAAGGACCCTCAACGAACGCGGACACCAGCATTAACAGCGTGGAGCGGGGCAGGTGAAAGTTGGTGATCATGGCGTCTACCACCCGGAACTGGTGACCCGGAAGGATGTAGATGCTCGCTTCACCCTGGACCGCCGAGAACCATTCCCGCCGATCGCGGGTCAAGTCCTGGGCCGCCTGCTCCAGCACTCGAACTGAGGTGGTCCCTACCGCTATGATGCGCCGTCGTTCTTCTCGCGCCCGGTTCAACGCGTCCGCCGATCGCGCGTTTATCTGGAAATGCTCCCTGTGTATTTTGTGTTGGGCGGGGTCTTCACCTTGCACCGGACGAAATGTGTCCAGTCCAACGTGAAGCGTCACAAATGCGGTTTCTATTCCAGCGCCGCGTATCTGCTCCAGCAGGGCCTCGGTGAAGTGGAGTCCCGCTGTGGGTGCGGCCGCGCTTCCCGGTTGGGCGGCGTACACCGTCTGGTAGCGATCAGGGTCGGCGAGCCTCTGGCGGATGTAGGGAGGGAGCGGCGTATGGCCGAAGCTGGCGATAGCGTCGTCCGATGACAGCCGGACGGTTTTGATGCCGTCCTCGTGGCTTTGGAGGACCTCGACATGTAGCTGAGAAATGGGGGATTCCGTTGACGTCTCTTGTCCGTCCCCCGCTTTCGTAAAGGGGGGTTTGGGGGATTTTTTTGCCGTATTCGGTGGCGTGATAGTGATTTTGACGCCGGGACGCAGGCGGCGAGCGGGCTTGGCCAGGGCCTTCCAGGTGTTCGGCGCTTCCTGCCGCAACAGTAAAAACTCCACCCTGCTGCCGGTGTCGTCGCGGTGGCCCAAGAGCCTGGCGGCAATCACCCGGCTTTGGTTGAACACCATCAGGTCGCCCCGAAGCAGGTAATCCACGATGTCTCTGAAGCGGCGATGTTCCAGTTGGCCGCTGCCCCGGTGAAGCACCAAAAGCCGGGAAGAGTCCCGGGGCTCAACAGGGACTTGGGCGATCAACTCCGGCGGAAGGTCGTAATCGAAGTCGCTGGTGCGCATTTGAAAGCTGATTACCGAACGCTACCCGCTATCCTCGCCCATGTATGCTGGTGCGGGCGGCGGCCAGGGTGTTGACCAACAGCATGGCGATGGTCATTGGACCTACGCCTCCTGGGACCGGCGTTATCGCTTCGGCCTTGGCCGCGACCGGTTCGAAGTCCACGTCGCCCTGGAGGCGATAGCCTCTTTTTCGGGTGGCGTCCTCCACACGGTTGATGCCCACATCCACGACCACCGCGCCTTTCTTGACCATTTCGGCGGTGATGGCATTGGGTTTCCCGATGGCGGCTACCAAGATGTCAGCCTGACGGGTAATCTGGGCCAGGTCCCGCGTCTGAGTGTGACAGACCGTGACGGTGGCGTTACCACCCTGCTGTCTTTGCATCAGCAAAATCGCCAGAGGCTTGCCCACGATGTCACTACGGCCGCAGATCACCACGTTGGCCCCTGCGGGGTCGTAGCCGTTTCGTAGCAGAAGTTGCTGGACACCTCCCGGGGTTCCAGGAATAAAGTCGGGCCGGCCCTGGACCAGTTTGCCAATGTTGTACGGGTGGATTCCGTCCACGTCCTTGTCGGGTTCTATCGCCTCAATAATCTGGTGCTGGTCTATCTGATCGGGCAGCGGCAATTGGACCAGAATCCCGTGGAAGCGCGGGTCTGTGTTCAGCGCCTGGACTCGTTCCAATACGGCGGCCGTGCTTGAATTGGCTGGCATCTCGAACGTCTCGCTAAACATGCCAACCTCCTCGCAGGCCCGGCGTTTATTGCGGACGTAAACAGCGGATGCGGGGTCGTCTCCGACCAAGACCGCCGCCAGTCCCGGCGTTACCCCGTGGTTTCCTTGCATTTCCAAAACACCGCTGCCGACTTCGGCACGTATCTCGGCCGCTAGGGCTTGGCCGTCCAGGATTTTTGCTGCCAATTTATGCTCCCCAATTTATGTTCCAGCAAAAGGGTTTTACGGATTTTAGCATGGGGGGTTTCAGCTTTTGCGAAAGACGGGAAAACCCTTTTTTTGATTGGGCTTTTTGCGCCCATTTATACTGGCCTAACGACTGGACGATGGGCCGATGGGCCGATGGGCCACTAATGCGCATCTGCTCGTCGGTTCCCAGTGCCACCGAGATCGCCTGCACGCTGGGTTTGGGCGTGCATCTAAGTGGCGCGGGATGTCAAGATATGTATATCTTCCAACAGTTAAAACCCATTTTGAGGAACAGACGTAATTGAAAGCAGGGGTCGCAAAAACCCTTCGTTCTTCCGGCAGCCACATGGGGTGACCACGGCCGCCTGTTTGGGCAAACATTACGTGGCGATGCTCATAAGCAAAACCCTTGGCCAACCACCGGCATCCAATATTTCGACCGGAAAAAATGTTGGTGGCGGTATTCCGGACCAGGGACAGATCAACAACTCGGTGGGCCTGTCCGGGTCCGAACAAGGGAACAGGAGCATTCGCAGATGCTACATACCGGAGCGTATTTTCCCAGAATGCAGTTAGCTAAAGCTCTTACTCAACCCCTGAGGGGACTGGACCTAAGCGAGGTGAACCTTCTTCGTAGCGTGTTGGTTCCGCTGCTGGTCGGTGGTGTTGCCTTAGCTGCTGCCATCGTGGGCGCCGTGATTGTTGGCGGCGGAGAAGGTGGCATTGACGGCGTCAACCTGTTCGTCGAACGCCTCTCCGGCGATTCGGGCACGTTCCTAGGCGGGTTGATCGGCGGCTCAGCCCTATTCGCGTTAGCTGCCGGACTGGCATCGGCCGTTAACCCTTGCGGATTTGCCATGTTACCCGCCTACCTGGGAATGTATTTGGGTGACGGGGTGGACGACCAACCCGAAGCGCACCCGGTCAAGCATGCTGGCAAGGCGTTGAAGATTGGGGGGACGGTCACCGTCGGCTTCGTCCTCCTCTTCGGGGTGGTGGGCGGCCTGATTGGCGTAGGCGCCTCATTCGTCGGCGACCTACTGCCGTGGCTCGGTCTGGTAATCGGAATTGGCTTGGCTATCGCCGGTGCCTGGATGGTGGGTGGCGGCAAGCTCTACACGGGCTTCGCGGCCCGCGCCGCGAGCCACATGGGCAACCCAGGTCAGATCGGGACCCGCAGCTATTTCATGTTCGGTCTCAGCTACGGGACTGCCTCACTGAGTTGCACCCTCCCAATTTTCCTGGCGGTGGTGGGCATCAGCGTCGCTGGCACCAGCGTCACCTCGGTTGTCGGAAACTTCTTCCTGTTCGCCTTGGGGATGGGATTGGTAATCATGGCGCTAACCCTGGGCATGGCCTTCTTTAAAGGGACGATGGTGGGGCTGTTGAGAAAGGCCCTTCCGTTCGTTCAGCCCTTCGGCTCCTGGCTCATGGTAATTGCTGGGGCCTATATCGTCTTCTACTGGCTCACCATCGGCGGCCTCCTCTAGGCTAAGCCACAGACGGTCCCCTGGTTAACCTATCCTCCTGAATTTTTGGGACGTAATGGAAAACAAACGTTGGTTTAGATTGTCTATTCTCGGCTCTGCAATAGCCGGTATCATCGCCGTGGCCTGTGGCGCCAGCAGCGGCACGGCCACCACTGCGGCACCCCTACCTACCTCGACGGTTGGTGGCGGCGCCGCAGCGGCAACGCAGGCTCCCGCGGTGCCTGGGCCGGGAGCAATCGTCGAACCCGACGGCCAGTTTCAAGCCAAGTTGGATAATGCCGGTATCAGGACCGCTGGCTGGACCACCGACTTCAGCCGCCACACGGTGGCCTTCGACGAGATTCTGTCCGGAGGCGTGCCCCGGGACGGAATTCCTCCGCTGGACGACCCCAAGTTCACGTCCATAGACGACGCCGATCTATGGCTGGAAGACCTTCAGCCAGTCATTTCTTTTAAAGTCAACGATGAAGCCAGAGCTTATCCAATTGCGGTCCTGACCTGGCACGAAGTAGTCAACGACATCGTAGGCGGCGTCCCTGTAACAGTCACCTTTTGTCCCCTCTGCAACTCGGCGATGGTATTCGACCGCACGTTGGAAGGCAGGGTGTTCGACTTCGGCGTTTCCGGCAACCTGCGCAACAGCGACCTGATCATGTGGGACCGCCAGACCCAGACTTGGTGGCAACAGTTGACCGGGGAAGGCATCGTCGGCGAACTGGCCGGCCATCAGTTGGAGTTTCTTCCGGCTTCGATTATCTCTTGGGGCGATTACAAGCTGGCCAATCCCGATACTCTGGTCTTGTCGCGAGAAACCGGGTTCAACCGTCCCTACGGCAGGAATCCTTACAGTGGCTACGACCGGGCGGACCAGCCCGCTTTCCTGTTCGACGGCAGGCCGGACGAGCGGTTGCTTCCCAAGGAGAGGGTCGCTGCGTTCAACATCGGCGAAGTCTCGGCGGCCTTCCCGTTCTTGGTCCTCGAAGAGGAACGGGTGGTCAACTACAACGTCAACAACACCGATGTCGTGGTGTTCTTCAAGCCGGGCACCGTCTCGGCTTTGGACCAAGGGTTGATCATCGATTCCAGAGACATTGGTTCCAGCGGGGTCTTCGAGGCCGAACTCGACGGCCGGAAACTCACATTCCGCGCCGAGGGCGATGAAGCTTTCGTGGACAACGAGACCGGCACCACCTGGAATATTCTTGGCGAGGCTATCGCCGGACAATTGGCGGGCCAAAGCCTGACGCCCATTGTCCACGGCGACCACTTCTGGTTCGCTTGGGGCGCTTTCAATCCAGACACCAAGATCTACTCGGGCCAAGGATAAAGCGCCAGGGCAGTAGCCCCAAAGGACTAGATATTAAGGCAGGGACGGCCATAGTCCCCGCCTTTTGTTTTGCCTTGTCAACCGGATGGACCGCGTGTAGAATGGCGCAGTTGTTCCCGCAGCCTCACCCAGGGGTATTCTAGGAGTAACCCGATGTACGACAAGAAGATGCTCGGACTTGGCCAAGTCCAAGAATCCATGGGAGTCATGCTGGCTGAGGCCAACAAGAATCCGGACCAACCCTTGGCCATCGCCATCGTCGACGATACCGGCAGCATTATCATCTACGCCCGTATGGACCGGTGCCGGGAAGTACCCAAACGCATGGCCATACGCAAGGCCTACACCTGTGCCCTCTCCGGGCAAGACTCCAAGGACTACGCCGAACGACTACAGGGCCAAGGACGTACGGTAGCCGAGATGGGCGACCCGATGCTGGCCGCAGTTCAGGGTGGCGTAGTGGTGTTGCATCCGGGGACCGGCGCCATTATGGGAGGCATCGGAGTAAGCGGCTTGTCAGCCCAAGAGGACGAAGACCTGGCCAAATTGGGGCTTAAGGCGCTGGGGCTTTAAGCGATTAGCCTTCGCAAGCTGTAGACTCTCCTTGGCGAAAGAGATCGGGAGATTTCCGTCGCCCTTCAAAACAAACCCCAAGAAGCCAAAAGCTGATAGCTGACCGCTAACGGCTGATAGCTAACCCACACCGGAGGTTGCCCCATGGCCAATCCTAGGGCCGATTTCTCACCGATATTTGACCGAAAGCCTCTCAAGCTGCCCGGGAACGCCCGGGTTGCGGTGTGGCCAGTGATCAACGTAGAAGAATGGGACATCTCAGAACCTATGGCGCGGACTGTTCTTCCTACGCCGCAGGGGGTTAGCACCATACCTGATATTCCCAATTTCGGCTGGTTCGACTACGGGCTTCGGGTGGGGTTTTGGCGGATGAAGCAGGTGTTGGACCGGCGCGGAATCCGGGCGACGGTTAGTCTCAACGCCTCGGTTTGCCTCAGCTATCCCCAACTGGTGGAAGAAAGCTTGAAATCGGGCTGGGAAATGCTGGCCCATGGGTTTATCCAGCGGGTCATCAACAAGGAGCCGGACGAGCGGGCGACCATCCGCCGCGCCATCGACACCATTGCCGAAGCGACCGGTTCTCCGCCCAGAGGCTGGATGGGCCCCGGTTTGGCCGAAACCTTCGATACACCCGACATTCTGGCCGAGGAGGGGATCGAATACATCGCCGACTGGTGCAACGACGACCAGCCATACCCTCTGAAGGTGAAGTCCGGCAACATGGTCGCCGTGCCTTATACCGTGGAACTCAACGACATCCCGATATACCTGGTGCAACACCACCGCTCCCCCGAACTATTCGAGCGGGCCAAAGACCAGTTCGACACCCTCTACCGGGAAGGGGCCGACAGCGCCCGGGTGATGTGCGTATCTACACACCCCTACATTACCGGCGTCGCCCACCGCATCAAGTACTACGACATGATCTTCGAGTATATGAGCCAGTTCGAAGGCGTGGTGTTCATGACCGGCAGCGAGATACTCGACTGGTACAAAAGCGAAACCGGTAGCTGATAAGGGAGCAAGACGAGGCCGTTTCAAGAACTTAAGTCTACTCCAGTGGCGACGGCCCGGCGGTACTAGTTACTTCCGGCCAGACATTACGCTGGGCCGGTTCTTGTGATGTTAGGGAGAGCCAGGGGCGTTTAGAATCCGCAGTTGCTCCGGGGTGGCCTGGGCGCCCTCAAGGTTGATCGAGCTCACGGTGGCCCCAGTAAAGTTGGCTTCCTGCATCTGGGATATTCCCAGGTTGGCATACATGAGGTTGGCCACCAGTAGTTCGGCTCGGTATAGCCGCGCCCTTTGGAGGTTCGCGCCGGTAAGGTCGGCCCGGCGCAAATCGGCTTCGCTCAAATCGGCTTCAGTTAGATCGGCTCCGCAAAGGTCGGCTTCCCGAAGGTCGCATTGGTGCAATTTAGCGCCTTGAAGCTTAGCCCCGCGAAGGTTAGCCTTGCCCAGATTGGCATGGGTGAGATCGGTATTGGCCAGGTTAGCTTTTTGTAGGTTGGCTCCGCTCCCCGGCGCGAGAATCGCTTCGCCCAGACTCGAAGATTCCAATCTGGCGCCTGCCAGGTTCGCACCTTCCAGGTTGGCCGAGTTCAGGTCGGCGCCGTCCAGGTTTCGTTCAGGCCCGCCGTTGGTGACCAATTCCATTACCACGGGCCACTTTTCGGCGATGATAGTGTTGGCGAGACGGGTTCCCAAGAACCAAGCGCCGTCCAACTGGGCGTCGGTCAGGTCGGCCCCTTCCAGATTCGAGCCACCCAAATCGGCGTTGCTGAGGTTGGCGCGGGCTATGCTGGCCCCGCTCAGGTCTGCGTCTTTCAGCGCCGCCTGATTTAGTTGGGCATCATCCAGCCGAGCTCCGCTGAAATGGGCTCCGTGAGCCTGGACCAGACTCAGGTTCGCACCCGACAGGTTTGCTCCCTCGAACTGGGTGCCCCGAAGGTTCGATCCTTGTAATTTTGCGCCGGTCAGGTCGGCACCTTTTAGGTTGGCGCCTTCGAGATTGGCATCTCCCAAGTCCGCCTCCCGCAGGTCGGCGCCGGTCAGGTCGGCATTGCTCAAGTCGGCGGAATGCAGGTATCCCTCATTTAACTTGGCCCGGCACAGCCTGGCGTTGGCCAGCGAGGCTTGAGGAAACTCGGATTTGGTGAGAGTTGCTTCGGTCAGGTCGGCACCGGTCAAGTCGGCCTTGAAAAAGTTAGCCTGGGAAAGGTCGGTGTGGCTCAAATCCAAGCCCGACAGGTCGGAACCCCATAGATTCTTGAACCGGGTCGGAACCTCGGTAACCTCTTCGCGGGTCAATTTGGCCATCCTGGTTCTGTCTCCCAGTTTAAGGGACCGCCTTGACGACGGCACCCCATTCTTCGCGGATTTGGTGTTTTGACCGGCTTCGGTGGAGGTGCCGCGGCTCGCTGGCGGTGGCCGCTAAGAGAGTACGGCAATACCCGGCTTGCAACCGGATACCGAAAACCGGGGCAGGGCAGGAGTTATTGGAGCGCCCTAGCCCGGTGAGTTGCCTCAAAAATGAACGGACTGCTAACCGGGCGCCGGCCGGGCGCCCACCTGAATTGTCTTGTTGGGGAGGTTTAGAGACCAACCAACGCGGAGATCATGTCTCCCTGGGTGTCTGGATCGGAACCGTCCAGGACGAAATGGTGCTGATTCTTATTGTTCCAGGCTGTGTCCTGGTAGTTGAAGATAAGCCCGCCAAGGCCGAAGCCCTTGGCCTGAATGGCATCGGTAAGCCCGATATAAGCGCGTTCCACGGTATCGACCGACTCTTTCCAAGCCGCACCGAAGTAAGGCTCCGATACCAGCTTGGCGTCGGGGCCGTCTTTTTCCACCCGGTTCAAGTTCTCGACGAACCCCTGGTATGAAAGGTCATTTACGTTTCTTTTATGCTTGAGGATTAAATCGGTGAAATCCTGAATCTCCAGGTTGCATTCTTGCGCCACCCGGCGATTCATCTTGTTTTTCAACCTTGAGATGAGGTTCAAGCCGTCTATGAATAGGCTTTCACCGTGCCGAGTGTGAGGATAATCAATCCGCAAATTGGAATAATGGCTGGCCAGGGATACCACTCTCTGATCATCGAACTCGTAGGCAGGAACCTCCCAGAAATTGTCCCGGGGCAAAACCCTGCCTTCTTTGAGCATGATCTCGTACATGACCGCGCCGGGAGTGAGAATGAGTGTCGTGTCCAAGTTGCTCCAGTGGTGGCAACGCTCATTCTCCATTAGGAAGCGAATGTTTTGTCTCAGACTATCCATGGTTGAATAGGGCCCGAACATGATAAAACCGTTGTGGACGTAGAACAGGTCTAAATCATCGAGAACCCGAAAACTCCGGAAGTTGTCGGCCAAGTCGGCGTCCTTCCAGTAAATCTCCAACTCGTAGTCCGACCCGGCCTCGGCCCCGATAATGATCACATCGATTCCTGCTTCTTTATACAGCTTGTAAAGCTCGATGCTCTCCGGATCGTCTTTCACGGAGTGAGCCCTGAAATAGGCTTTCATGGAGACTTCCAGGCCCCGTTTCAGGATCTCTTCGCAGAACAGTCTGGTGCGTTGTGCGCCAATGGTGCCGGGGTCGTCGAAGGCGCTGTCTTGTAGGTTGATGAGCTTGACGTTGTACTTCTCGACCAGTTCCTGTATCTCGTCGACGACGTTGACGTGGCTTCGGCCCCGCCAGCGCTTGGCCTTTTGCCATTTGGAGTTTACGTTCACGGCGCAGAAAGAACAGTTGGAGGTGCAACCCCGGGAAGTTGTAATGCGCACGTCCCGGACGTATTTGCCCTCGGGATCGTAACTCCCTTCGGCAATCCCGTCCCTCGCCGCGAAGGGCATTGCATTCATGTTCTGTATTGCTTGGCGATGGGAATTGGTGACAATTTCACCATCGTCGCCGAGCCAGGCTAGACCGGGAATCAATTTCCAATCCGGACTGTTCGTCTTCAGCTGAACAATTAGGTCCGCGATGGTGTATTCCCCTTCGCCCAAGACCACTGCGTCCAAACTGGTATCGTTTTTCAACAGCTCTTCGTACAAACTCACCACGAAGGGGCCCCCAAAGACTATTTTCCCTTGGGGATTGTGTTCTTTGATTTTTTTGACCAATTCCCGAATTTGCGGGAAGTTTTCAAAGTTCACTTGAAACCCGTAGACGTACGCCGGGTTGTCCAAGATGGGCTTCAAATGCTCCTCGTCCTTCCAGGTGTGGTATTGAAGGAGCAAGCAATCAAAGTCCTGGTCCCGCAGGTACCCGGCCATCAGGGCCAGCCCGTAGGGAAAATCCGCCATATCAGAAGAGTCGCCTTCGCTGGCGACGTTAATCAGCTGTACATCGGTGGTTAGCAATCCGGCCTCCGCATCGTTTCCAGGTAGTATACGACCCTGGTGTGTATCCTTTGGTTTTGACATGGTGGCGATTTCAACTGAATTTTCTGGTCTTGAGGAGTTTCGCCGTCACATCATCCTCTATATCACATATAGCACAAATTACCACGACTTGGTATGTAATCCGAAGTTCAGTCCGTTACTATCCTGACCCTTAGACCATTACAAAGGCCTTTCTCGAGCCCGAGTGGTATAACTCTTCGAATCCAGTTTCTCACATA
This sequence comes from Dehalococcoidia bacterium, assembly GCA_965247605.1. Taxonomy (GTDB): domain Bacteria; phylum Chloroflexota; class Dehalococcoidia; order Lucifugimonadales; family UBA3495; genus VXOI01. The sequence goes on from CBDFHM010000013.1 coordinate 172,196, forward strand.
TTATCATCATCCAGGTGGGTTATCGCAAGCCAAGTGGGGCCCGCGAAAGGGCGGCTTAGGCCCCGAAATGACCGGCCCAACTGCCTTGGAAACGCACTCTCGTGGTAGGCAACGACCGGATATTAGCGCCCTCCTTGACCAGTGCCATTTCACGGCCTGATGGGGGCTTTGTCTTAGCGAACGTTGGGATTCTTGGGAGCTGTTAACAATGGCGGTTTAATGAGCCGTTGGACCTCCACAGTTGGCCGTCGCCCGAACCGCTGGCTGCCGGATGTCGCCATTTGGTCTCGTAAAGAAAAATGACATTGCTCTAATATTTGGCCTATGGGACGATTTATTTCACGGGACTATGGACCAAGGCTGTGGACAGTTGCTGGCCACGTCCAAATTTCTGTCCCGGATCGCGGGCCCTACCACATTGCAACGCTCTTTAAACAACATGGAAAGGCCCTCCGTCGAGGTGTAGTCTAACTATGACTTCTCGATCCGATGAAGCCGGTCGCGATCAAAACCCTGCCTCGGGCTCTATTAGGGCCTCGGATGGCGATCCCGCGTCAGACCCAAATTCGGCCGATATTACGGATGCCGGGTACGCGGCAGACGCAGATCCGCTGATCCTGCTCAACGACCGTCAACGAATTCAGGAGAATCGAAGCGCAGCTGTCGTGGAAGACGAGACGGGCTCGGGGGATGCCGCGATGCCCAGCAAGCGCGGCTCCTTGGATGGGTCTGGCATACAACGCGAGCCGGACTCGGTGGATGAGTCTGGTATGGAACTCGAACCAGACTCGGTGGATGAGTCTGGCTCGCCTCGCCGTAACCGGTCGAAGATGATCGCTGCGGCCGGAGGAGCCGCCCTAGTTGTGGCGACGGTGGCAATCGTCGTGATGCTGAGCACCGGGAGTACAGCGACCCCACTGGCGCAGGCCGCAATCGCGGAAATCACGGTTAAAGAAGTGGTGAACCAGGTAGAGGTTGACCAGCCCAGGGACGGCGCGGCGGCCGTAGCCAATTTCCTGCCGGTGACCATAGGTCAAGGGTTGGCGCCTGGCGACGGCCTCAAGACTTTCGACGCCAGTGAGGCCAGGGTCGACATCTCTGTCGGCGATTTCGTCCGCGTCAGCCGCACCAAGCCCAACACGCTGTGGCGTCTGGGGCAGTTCACTGTGGACGACGAGACCGTCATTGAGTTGGACCAAGGGACAATCTTCCTCTTCGATGATAGTAACGGGCCTTCGCCGAAGCCCATGAAAGTGATAACCCCGGTCGGCACCGCTTCGCCCAGGGTACCTGGATGAGCGTGTCCTACGATCCGGTGCTGCAAGTGGCCGAGCTTCAATGTTTCCGGGGCAGCTGTCTACTGGAAAATGATCTAGGGTCGGAACTCCTGTTCGACGAGCAAAAAACCACAATTACCAGGCAAGCGCCGCCCCGAAGACCTATCTTAATGTCCAATACTGAAACCCAGCTGTTCGTCCGGCTACCCGAGGCTGTGTCGGGTGAGTTCGCCATCCCGGCACCGGAGCCGACCCCCTCGCCCACTCAGGAACCAACCGAGACTCCACAAGCGCCAGCAACGGCGGCTCCTGGCGTCCGGTTACCAGCGGTCGATGAATCGATCTTACCGCACCTATTTGAAGGCGCGGCGAAACTGAATGGACTGCCGGCCCCCGATGGAACGGTTATCACGGCCTGGGTGGACGGCTTCTCTGAACCATTGGCCCAGTCGGTGACCAGCTCCAATGGGTTCTCGATTCTGGTACACCAGTACGGTGCGGGCTCGCTGGAAGGGGAGACGATCGTATTCAAGCTGGACGGTATCGTGGCCGACAATGCCGGCACTTGGACCAGCGGCGGGGAAGATGTCTTAGACCTCGACGCCGGGTCCGGCTAGACGGACCCGGCTGATTAAACCCAGATAGTTAACTGGCTGTGTCCAGGAGCCGCTGCTTCAAGTCTTGCGGTACCTGGCGCAGCCTTTGGCGGAACGCGGTGTCGGTGCGCTCGGAGACTCGTCGGGCGGCTTCTTCCATCAAAGCAACTCCGCCCAGGTAGTCCTCGACGTTGATATACTCCGCTTCGATCTTTCCCTTTGCGGCGGCGTTGTGGTAGTTGCCAAGCGGGAAGGCGATGCCCGTTGTTTGATAGCCGTATAGCGCGAAGGCACTGGCCTCGCACACGCCGCCGCTCATCAGTTGCCGCTGGACTTTGAAATCTGGTTGACGTTCTTGGAGCGCTTCACGAGCCCGGGTTAACACCGATTCGGCATCGGCATTGAACGTGAATCCAGCGTCGCCTACCCGGATAACCGGCCCGCCCCCCTGTTCCGCTCCCGGAAGCGTGCGACTGGACTCGGCCGAGATAATTAGGGTCTCTGGAGGCAACACGCCGGCCTCTGCGGCCAAGCGCGCTCCAACGAGCCCCACCTCTTCCGCTCTGGTAAACAGGCAGTAGATGTCTCCCTGCGGGCGTTTGTCTCCACTGGCGAGACGGGCCAAAGCGGCCAGAGCGGCGCCGCAACCCGCAAGATCGTCCGCCGCCCTCATCCAAATAAGATTGCCGTCCAACTCGAAGTCCACCAAGTCAAACACCGCAGCGGCAGGAGGTTCGACGCTGGAGGCATCCTGAGCGTTGGCCAACTTCAGCCGTACCTGCCGCTCAGCCTCCTCCCCGTGGCGCCCGGTAGTCACGGCTGGTGCGCGGCTGCCGTCTGGAAGCAATACCTGGAGCGGGACGCCCTCGGCGAAGCTGGTAGGAGGTACGCCGCCCAGAGCGGTAGCGATGAATTCGTTCCCTTGCCGCCCCGTGATCTCAAAGCCTGGGTGGTCCATGTGAGCGACGATTGCCATTGGAGCAACAGTGGAGTCGCTGCCCGCCAGCTTGGCGATGATGTTTCCGAACGAGTCCTTGCGACGCTCCAACCCCAGATCGTTAAGGATCGATTCGACCGTGGCCGCCACCCCAGACTCGTAGAATGCCACTGCTGGCTGGCCGCCTAGCCGGGCTAGGAAATCCATCGCTTGAGTTCTTGAATCGGTCATGGCCCCCCGGTGCAGTTACACCGAAATTCTGGCAACAATTGGCGCGATTATAGCAATGCCGCATCCGGTGGGCCAAGGTGAGTGGCCGGTGTTATACTGCCACCCATTCGCTTCTAGCCCGTCTGAAATAGTCAAAACAGAGGAGAGCCACAGTGCTGGACCAGTTCAAAGTTAGTCACGACGACGCCATATTTGCCCAAAGTGATGCGTTAAAGAGGACGGTCACCGAAATCTTCGAAAAAATGGGGGTCACGCCAGAGGACTCCCAGTTGGCTGCCGACGTGTTGGTTTTGGCGGACCTTCGGGGCGTGGACTCCCACGGTGTGTCCAACATGCTTAGGACCTACGTGAGGAACTACCAGGAAAGCGAGATCAACCCGCGACCCAACTGGAAGATTATCCGGGAGACCCCTAGCACCGCAGCTATCGATTCGGACCGGGGACATGGCATCATCATGACCCCCAAAGCAATGGACATCGCGATCAAGAAGGCCAAAGAAGTAGGCGTGGGGATGGTGACGATTGGCAACGCGCGCCACTTGGGGATGGCTTCCTACCACGCGATGAGGGCCTTGGACCACGACATGATCGGGGTCTGTATGACGAGTTGCCCGCCTTCGATGCTGCCCACCTTCGGGGCCGAGCCCCGGTTGGGCACCAACCCCATCGCCATCGCGGTTCCTGCCGGTAGTGAGCCGCCTTTCGTCTACGATGCCGCGACCAGTTCGGTGGCGGTCAACAAGATTCGAATAGCCGCCCGCTTGGGCGCCGATATCCCCGGAGGCTGGCTGGCCGACGAGCAGGGCAACCCGATAATGGAGGATGGGCCAGCGCCGGATACCATCACGATGTTGCCGCTGGGCAGCAACCGGGAGTTGGGCTCACACAAGGGATACGGTCTCGCTTGCGTGGTCGACATCCTGGCCGGTGTCTTGACCGGGTTCGGGTGGGGTGTAGCCCCGGGCCGTCCCAATTTCGGGCACTACGTAGCCGCCTATAGCGTTGACGCCTTCACCGACGTGGGCAAGTTCAAAGATGATATGGACGAATGGCTTCGTATGATGAAGGCCACCAAACCGGCGCCCGGCCACGACCGGGTCCTGGTTGCCGGGCAGCCCGAAGCCGAGGTGGAGGCTATCCGCCGCGAGGAAGGAATCCCGCTACACCCTGAGGTGGCGGATTCCCTCCGAGAAATCTGCGGACAGCTCGCGGTTGCGTCGCCCGTTTGAGCAGTCAGCTATCAGCGGTCGGCCATCAGCTCTTAGCTGACCTTGCGAAATACCGGTAGGCTTCGATCGACCAAAGGCCGATGTGAGTGGACTCCGGATGAGGCAGAGCGCCGAAGGCCAAAAGCTGATAGCTGAATGCTGACCGCTGACAGCTAGTCCCGCAACGCGGGAATAACCTCTTCGCCCAATAGCTTCAGCGACCGCATGGTGTCCTCGTGGGACAACGGTCCGCCTTGGGCTTCCAGTAGCAGCGCCCCTATCCCGAGCTCCTCTTTGATGTACCGGAGCTTTCTGATCACGGTGTCCGGGCTACCCACCACCAAGTGGAAGTTGTCTTGGAGTTCCTCGTAAGAAAGCTCGTTCAGCGGCCTGGAGCGTCTTTGCGCGTTGGCGGCAGCCCCCGCCACGGAGAAGTAGCCGGGCGGGGCCCAATACTCTTTCGGTCCCTTCAAGGGCAGGCCCATCCGCCACATGAATGCTTTGCCCGATTCCTGAGCCTTTTCATCGGTTTCGTTGACGTGGCAACAAATCATGAAAGCGAACTTGTCGGGTCCCGGCTCCCAGCCACACTTGGAGGCGTAGGTCCGGTAGCTTTGGAACAACTCCCGGGCCACGTTTAGCTCGGTCAAGAAAGCGGCGTAGGTGTACCGGTTCGCAGCCGCCCACTCGACCGTTTCCGGACTGCCGGTGCCGGGCACCCACACCGGAGGATGGGGTTGCTGGATGGGCAACATCCAAGGGTTAACCGCCCTGTAATGGTAGTGTTTGCCCTCCCAGCGGAAGGGACCCGGTGTGGTCCAGGTCTTGATGATTAGGTCGTGACACTCTTCGAACCGCTCCCTGTTATAGACGGGGTTGGTGTTATTGGCCCAACTTTCAATGCCGATGCCACGAACAAAGCCCGAGACTATGCGGCCTCCGGAAATCACGTCCAGCATGGCGATTTCTTCCGCCAGCCTTACCGGATTGTCCGAAGTTGGTAGCATATTGCCCAGCATCAATATCTTGGCCCTGGCGGTGGTCCGGGCCAGGATCCCACCGGTGATATTGACCTCCACGTCCATGCACGACGGCGTATTGTGGTGCTCGTTGATCATCAAGCCGTCGAACCCCACATCCTCGGCATATTGGTACTCATCCAGGTACCGCTTGAACAGGTCGTGGGCTTTGTTGGGATTGAAGTAGCTGTTGGGAAAAGTCAGCCGCATTGACGGGTACTTTTCCACCTCCGACTCTGGGAAAGCCGTATATGGCAACTCGGTGAAGTAGTAGGTGTCAAAACCCAAATTAAGCTCCAACGGAGCAAGCGGACAGCTATCAGCACTCGGATTTCAGTTAGCCGATCGGTGCTTACGGCTGACCGCTCACGGCTAAAGAAAATCCAATGCGACCTTGACGAACTCGTCGGGCTTCTCAGCTTGGGGCGAGTGCCCGCATTGGTCTATGACTACCAAGTCAGAGCCCTTGATCACCTTTTGGAAGATGGCGCCGCACTCCACCGGCACGATCCGGTCTTCCCGGCCCCAGACGATGCGAGTCGGGATATTTACCCTACCCAACAACCCGGATAGCCGAGGGTCGTGCATATAGGGCTTCCAGGTTAGGCGCACTGTCATCTCGCGGTTCAGGTCGGCGGTCAGCTGCTCCTCAGGGGACAGCGTGCGGTTGTAAACTTCCTCGTACTCCGGTGCCTGGCTGGGGTCGTGGAAAAGCAGTTCCCGAACTTGTGCGGGGCTGATAATGAAAATGTCGGCGATCTCGCCTTGCTGTGGTTTGATCCCAGCGGAATCCACCAGCATCAGCTTGCTGAAGGCGTGGTTGCAGGTCGCGGCGATTTCGGCGGCCAGCCAGCCGCCCAAAGAAAACCCGATGGCGCGTACCTTTTCCAAGCCCAGCGTCTCCAGGTACCAAGTGTAGAAAGCGGCCAGGTCGGGTACCGACTCCAGCCATTCGGGACGGGGCGTCTTGCCAAACCCCGGGTGGGTAGGGTAGATGACAGTGAATTTGTCTGACAGGGCTTGGACGTAGCGGAGCCAGCCGGTGTTGCCGCTGGCGCCGTGCAAAATAAGCAACGGTTCTCCCGTCCCGCCCTTTAGTGTATGGACTTTGGTGCCTCCCACGTCGACAAATTCCTCGGTAAATTCGGTGCCCATGATTTTCGAGCTCCTTATTAGCTGTTACGGCGCTTTCTGGAAGGGGTCGGTCAGCTCAAGTTCTTCGCCGATTTCGCGCAGGGCCGGGAGGACTTCCTGTCCCATAAGTTCCAGGCAGCGCATGGTGTCGGCGTGGGTGGTGTCGCCGTCGTTCGTCCAGACGCCTAATATTCCAGGCCGCACGTTCGCCAATACCTCACGCAGCTTCCTGACCACGGTCTCCGGACTGCCCACAATCCAGCGGTTCGACGCCAAAATCTCGTCGTAGCTGGCGGTTTCCAGGCCCAGTCCCAGGAACGGGTCTTTGTGGATACGGCCCTGATACCTGGCGACGCGCGGGTCTTTGACGCTGCCGGTGTAGCCCACAGGCATCATGTAGTCCCGCGGCACGGGCACCCGTCCCACACCAATGTTGCCGGTGAGGAATCCCTTGGCCGCTTCATAGGCCTTCTCGTCGGTGTCCTGGACGTGTATCCGGCAGAGGTAGCCGAAATGCTCCGGCCCCGGCTCGTAGCCGTTTTCCCGTGCCGTCTCGGTGTAGACAGCCATCATGTCCTTGGTGCCTTGAGGGTCCGTCTCCAAGTAGATATATGGATAATGGTGCTCGGCAGCCCAGACCAGGGTTTCGGGACTGCCCAGACCTGGGATCCAGACCGGGGGGTGGGGCGTTTGCAGAGGCAACTGGAACGGGTTCACCACCCGGAAGTGGTAGTGCTTTCCCTCCCAGCGGAAGGGGCCGGGAGTCGTCCAAGTCTTGATCAGGAGGTCGTGAGCCTCTTCGAAGCGCTCCCGGTTGAACAACGGGTTAATGTTGGCGGCCAGGCTCTCCACCCCGGTGCCGCGCACGAACCCCGACACCAGCCGGCCACCGGAAATCATGTCGATCTCGGCCAACTCCTCGGCGAGGCGCAGAGGGTTGTCTAAAATGGGCAGCGGATTTCCCAGCAGGACGATCTTGGGCTTCTTGGTGTTCCTCGCCAGGATAGCCGCCTCCAAGTTCATGGTGGCGCCCAGGCAGGTAGGCGTGTTGTGGTGCTCGTTGAGCATCAAGCCGTCGAACCCCGCCTCCTCGCAGTACTCGTACTCGTCCAAATACTCGTTGTACTGGCGGGCGCCCACCTGTGGGTCGAAATTGCTGTTGGAGAAGGTCAGGCGGACGGCCTGATTGGGACTGTTACGGACATCCTGCTCGGTGTAATTGGTGTAAGCCCGCTCGGTAAACCGCATCAAAAACATTCGCCGTCCTCCTTTGCTAATGGGGTTCTCGGATTAGATTTCGCCGATCCAACGGACTCGTGGGTAGTTGGTGCTTGCCGCATCGTAAAACCGTTGGTCAGCCGTCCAGTAGTCGCAGTCAAGAGACTCGGCAAGAGCGAGATAGTGCGAATCGTAGGTCGCTGGCTGGTCGAGGGCAGATGCCAGCCGTATCGCCAGCAGATGCAGACTAGCCGATTGCATTAGCTCGATGTCATTCTCTAAGAATTCCGCTTGAAGTCGGACGGCCGTGTCTAGGGCAATTTGGCGCCGCCAGACCCTTTTATACAGCGCGTTGGAAACCTCCACCGGAAGGAGGTGGGGTCCGGCAATGCGAGTGTTATCTTGGTCCCAACCGGCTAGCAAATCGTCTGCTTGGCGAGAATAAATTTCCTCGACAAGCCACTTTACGGCGACGCTGGCGTCAACCACCACGGTCGTTGTCATTGGCTCTCTGATCGTTCCTCTCTCGATTCTCGGATTAGATCAGCAGAGTCACCTTCCAGAGGAACTCTACCGAATATCTCATCTCGAAGTTTGGTCATGCGTAGAAGGGAACGTTTCTCAGTCCCGTTGGGCTCACTCGATACCTCTTCTGAGGTCAATTGATGTTCAATGGCGTCCAGGCAGTACCGGCGCATGCTAATGCCCTTAACCACCGCGGCAATCTTCAAACGCCGCTGCATTTCGGGTTCCAGGTCAAGGGTGAAGCGTTTCTTTGGCGAGGCCATACCTTCTCCGGACATTAGGGTATCTCGAGCGTAAAATTTTAACGTATTTACTGCAATCCGTCAAAATCGCGTTCCGGGACCCAGAGAAAAGCCCCGGCCGCGCCGTCCGGAGATCGGAGTCTTCATGGCGCGCGCCGGGGCTTATCCTAGCGGTGAGGGTGCCGGGGGTCAAGGTTGGGAATTTTGGGACCGAGACTATGAACCCCAGTCTGGGTAGTCATCCTCACCGCTACCCGAGGTTACCTGGGTCGGTGAGCCGCTGCCAGAGGAATCGACTATGTACAAATCGACGTTGGTGCTCGGCCCTCCGGGCTGGGAGAAGAAAACGATTTGTGAGCCGTCCGGAGACCAAGTTGGATTACCATCTTCGAAACCGTTGCTGGTTATCTGAAGCAAGTTGGTTCCGTCCGCGTCGATGACAAATATTTCGTCAGTGCCCGTCCTTCGGGAATAGAAGGCGATTTTGCTACCGCCAGGAGACCAATCCGGAGCTAGGTCTCTGGCGGAGTCGGTAACTAGTGGGACCCGGTTCGAACCGTCCGCATCCGCGGTGTATATATCGGGATTGCCGCTGACACTTGTTTGATAGGCGATCTTGCTCCCGTTAGGGGACACCGCGGGACTTACCTCGTCCTCTGCCGGATTATCTAGCACGCAGGAATTATTGCTGCCGTCCGCGTCGATGACGCAGATATCCCAATTTCCGTTAATCTGGGATTGGTATGCGATCCGATTCCCATCCGGGAACCAGGCCGGTGCACCGTCGGCTACGGTGTTGCTGGTGATGTTAACATCGTTCGTTCCGTCGGCGTTGGCAACGATGATCTCGAAATCGCCGTCGCTATCGGATACGTATGCGATTTTATTACGGTCTGGAGACCAGATCGGTTCGCGGTCATGGTTAGCATTGCTGGTCACTTGCGTCTTGTTTGTCCCATTGGCATCGATGACGAAAATTTCAAAATCTCCATCTTCGTCGGACTGGTAAACAATGCGGCTTGTTGGTGGCACCGGCGTCAGCGTGGGCGGCACCGGAGTGGGCGTGGGCGGTACCGGAGTCGGCGTAGGCGGCACCGGAGTGGGCACAGGTGTCGGGACTGGCGTTGGACTGGGAGTCGGCGTCGGCGCGATTAGTTCGAACGCGGCCACAACAGTCCTATTGGCGTCCAAATTTACCCCGCACTGACCGTCACCGGTGCAAGCCCCAGACCAGCCCGTAAGTAGGTAGCCGTCTGCCGGAGTCGCCAGTACGGTTACGAATGTACCGATGTCATGAGTTGTGGTTCCTTGTGGGAAAAGGGTACCACCCTCTGTCGGGTTCGCCACCGTAGTCAGCAATGCCTTCTGTGGGCTTGGCGTCGGCGATGGCGTGGGAGTAAGTGTAGCCGTAGGCGGAATGGTGGGCGGGGGCGTTGGCGTTTGAATTCTGGCGAAGTTTGCCGACACCGTACGGGCCTGATCCATATTGACTGTGCATTGGCCAGACCCCATGCACGCGCCGGACCAACCGCTGAACTGGTAGCCATTTGTAGGTTGGTAGGTAACACTGATCAGGGAGCCAAATTCGTGGCTGGTGATGCTGGCAGGCGAAATGGTTCCACCTGCGCTGGGATTAACCGAGGTGGTCAGTAGAAACTCTCGCTTTTTGAATGAAACCGTTACTGCTTTGTGGCCATTCATTGTCAGTGAGCAAGCGCCGGTACCGCCGCAGTCGCCTGTCCAGCCCTTTAACTCATACCCTTCGTTGGCTCGAGGGGTCAGTGACACGATAGTCATTTCGCGGAATGGGTTCTCGCCCTGACCAGGCGCGGGCGCAACGTCGATCACGCCGTTGTCCAATCCAAAGGTTATATTTTGCACTGGCCGATCGTTGATTGTTAACCGGTAGAATACCGCCGTAGTCGTACCCGGATCGTCAACCCTGACGAAAAACGCTCGGACGACTTTGGAGCTGTCCATCCTGATAGTGTTAGATGCAAACTCACCCTGGACTTCTCCGCCCCACCGGTCGAACCGCCACTGGTCGGGGTCATTGGGGCGGGCGATTAACACGATCTCATCGTTTCGGTTGACCGCCGTGGCGAGTCCTTCGGTTAGGGTTAGTTCACCCAATATTTCGACGTACCCGACGTCTGGTGGCTGAATGTGTACGCTTAGGGACACATCATTTGGAGCGTCGGGTAGCGGTTGCTGTGGAGTTGGAGTTACGAACCTCGGAGTAGCCGTGGGTGTGGGTACCGGCGTGACGGCAAGCGCCTCCGTCGGTTGCGGTGCAGTCGGTGGCGGGGTTACGGGCCGGGTAACATCCGAGACAACATCCAACTTCACAGGGACGTCGAGGATCGTGTAGTCACCTGCTCGAAGTTGGACCCAAATTCGATGACCATCAACGGGGCCGTCGATGGGGACGACATCCCAAGACCATTGACTTCGACCCGTGGGCACTGTTTGGATTGTCCACCCGTCGTCCTCAACTCGAAATCCAGGTGCCACTAACCTGGCTTCCATCGAATGGTAAACGAAGACGTCTTGGTACCTTGAGTATTTGTTTGGTTGTTCCTCTGATGAGGATTGGATCCGTCTTGATTCAACTGGGATGACTTCTTCGTCGACGATCTCGAAACTGCCGGGATTCCAAATGTCGTGGTCTGTCAAGGAAACTTGCAGCCTGACCCTTCCGACCTGTCCAACCTTAAGTCGCTCCGGTGAAGTGATCTCCGCTTCTCCGACTCCCAGATATCCTTCTGGAGGGGGAAGTTCACTAGCTTGGACTTTGGATGGAATTATCCATTCAACGATTCCCCAGATTCCAAATCCGCACACAACCGCCACGGTAAGAAGAATCGTCCCTTTTGTCCGCCAGCCGAGACTCCATTTACCCAGGTTCCGCAGGAGGAAATTTGAAGGTTTGCCAAACGGCCACCATTGGCGCTGGGACGCGATCTGAAAATAGCCGACGATGAACGGGCTTATCACCGCTAAAACGGACAATATATGGTAGGTGGTCACGTTCATTTTGTTTGGTGGCCGCTTGCTGCGGCCCGGCTAGTGGCTTGTTAACCAACGAACCTTACAAATTTGATTCCCTCGTAACAAGGCCTGTTTGAGATGAGCCCTGGCGTGCGAAGGTGGTCTGGAGCGGAGGAGGCCACGGGATGCCGGCTGCTGGCCTCACCGCCCTATCTGCCGCGCTCAGGACAAGCGTGATCCCGTTGCGGTACCCCTTCCGTGGCTCAGGGCACCCGGTGGAAGTTGTGGAGCGGCGCCCTCATGCGGCCGCGACCGCAGGTACCGTCCCGACCGCCCGCTGAGCCGTGTTCTCCATCTCCACCAGGCGTGCATGGACCATCCGTTTGAAGTTGCACGCCAACGCCTTCAGGTAGACGGCAAGCCGCACCCGACGGCCCCCTCGCACCCGCAAGCGCCCAAGCCCGTGGGCGCGCTTCAGCTCGGAGTTCGTTCCCTCGATACCAGCCCTTATGTCATACCGCTTGCGCCACTCCTCGGTGGCCTCGGCCCTCCGGCGCCGCTCGATGTTCACCTTCACCAGGTCCGCCTTGAGGACGTAGGCCCCCGCACGCCGGTCCAGCTTCACTGGGCAACGGGATCGCAAGGGGCAGGGCTCGCATGTTGTCCCGGCAAAGTGGACCTCTACCCGCTCCGGCGCATCCTTCAGCTCGTACTCCTCGATGGACGGGTGGCCGGCGGGGCACACCGTGGCCTGCTCCCCTGTGACGTCGATCTGAAAGTCCGCGGCGGTGAGCGGCGGTGGTCCGTCACCCTCTCCTTCGTGCGAGTTCCCCGGCGCCGACCCCGCCACCGGGCTCACCAGTTCCGTTCCCCGGCGCGAGGCTTCGAAGGCATTGCGGCCCGACCCATACGCCGTGTCGGCGAAGAGCTCGTCCGGTCGGACCTTCCGCTCCGCGAGCCCGTCAACGACCGGCACGCTCACGTCGGTGTCGCTCCCACTCGAGGGGGTCACCTCCACGTGGGTGATGAGCTGGGTGGCGTTCTCCTCGTGGCAGGTCTCCGCCACCTGCACCTCGTACCCCTTCCCCTTGTGGCCGCTGTAGGTCACATCCGGGTCGTGGGGCGATTGCAGCGAGTCGGCGGACACCTGCTTCGGGTCCTTCAAGGCCACGGGCACCTTGCATTCCCCAGCATCGTCGTCATCGTCCCTGGGGCGCCCGTCCTGGTGTTTGCCCACATGGCACTGCTCCCGCAGCAGCCGCTCCAGCAGCCGGTACTCCTCCAGCTGGGCAGCAGTCGTGCCATGGAACCGGTCCACCAGCCGGTAGAGGTCCCGGGCACAGACCGAAAGGCGTCGCCGACCCTCCCCCGTGCGGGCGTCCTCGTAGTGGGTCGCCTCGTCTTCTTCCTTCAAATAGCGCCCTAGGAGGCCCTCCGGAACCCCAGGGCGAAGCTCTGGGTGCTCCCAGCGCAAGGCCCGCAGGAACAACCGCATCGTCTCACAGAACAGGCCCAGCCGGGTGAGTGTGGGCCTGTTCTGTGAGACGATGCGGGTGGAGTCCAGCCGTTGCTTTCCGGTGCGTATGCCCAGCGCCTGGATGATCCGGTCCGTGGTCTCCTGGAAAGCCAGCCGGCCACCGTCGTGCTGCATCAGGCGAACTCGGAAGTTGTGGAGGGTCTTCTGGGGCAGGTGGGTCTCCTCGATGTCTAGCCGCAGGGCGTGGTGCCAGAGCAGGTTGAACTCTAGTTGTTCCAGAGCTTCATCGTCGGTGAGGTTGAACATCTCTTTGAGGAGGTGGACCCCGAGGACGGTCTGCACCGCCCGGTTGGGACGGCCGTTGTCCACGCAGTACATGGGAGCAAAGCGCTCCTCGTCAATCAGGGGGAGCGCCTCGTTTCGGAAAACCTCGGCCCAACTTCTCTCCAGGCGCTTAGCCTTCTTCGGCGTTGGGACTGCCAGAGGCTCTCTTGCGGGTCTCGTATTCGGAACATCCTCCCCTCCCTCGGCCAGGCGCAGCGCCCACGACCTTTTATTACATTATCCCCAAGGCTGGCGAGGGGTTTTTACGAACAAATCATGTTTGCTACTCAAGGTGTCAATTATTCAGAACCGTTTCGGTTAGGATTCCGCCGAAACCCACTTTCCTTTCCGCATCGTCACCGTATGCTATAGTTGGTGCGCGGTGCCGCTCTGACATCGCGTACTCCCACAACTAGCAGGCCATTATAGACATGCCCAGAATCCTAATCTCTGATCCCGTTGGCGTTGAAGGAATCGAGCTTCTTCAGACCAAGGCCGAAGTCGACGTTCGGACTGGGATGAAGCCTGCCGAACTGGTTAAAGTGATCGGGGATTACGACGCTCTGGTGGTGCGCAGCGAGACCAAGGTCGACCGCAAGGTGATTGAGGCTGGCAACCGCCTGAAGGTTGTGGCTCGAGCTGGCATCGGTGTCGACAATATCGATCTCGAAGCCGCCACCAGCGCCGGTATCGCGGTGGTCAACGCCCCCACGGGTAACACTGTGGCGGCGGCTGAACACACCATCGCCCTAATGCTGTCCATGGCCCGCAACATTCCCAGCGCGCACGCCTCTCTCCGTGCGGGAGAATGGACACGTAGTAAATTCATCGGAATCGAAGTTCGGGACAAGACCCTGGGAATCTGCGGGCTGGGCCGGGTCGGTTCGGAGGTCGCGCGGCGGGCCCAGGCGTTTGACATGCAGCTAGTGGGCTTCGACCCCTTCGTCGCTCCCGACTACGCCCGGCGTATCGGCGTCGAGTTGCTGCCGTTGAACGAACTGCTGGCCGAGTCCGATTTCGTAACCCTGCACACCCCTTTGACCGACGGCACCCGCCACATGATCGGCAAAAAAGAGATCGCCATAATCAAGCCAAACGCCAGGCTCATCAACGTGGCCCGGGGCGAGTTGGTGGACGAAGAAGCATTATTGGAAGGCCTGGACTCCGGGCGGTTGGCCGGGGTGGCGCTGGATGTTTTCGCACAGGAGCCGCCGGCAAGCGGGCCGCTACTGGACCACTCCAAGGTTGTGGTCACGCCGCACCTGGGGGCCTCGACGGCGGAAGCCCAACGGGAGGTTGCCATCGAGGCGGCCGAGCAGGTGCTGGCCGTATTGAACGGCGAGCCAGCCCGCAACACCGTAAACGCACCCTTCGTCGCCCCCGAGGTCCATGCTGTGCTCGATCCGTACATGCCGGTGGCGTCGGTGGTGGGGAAGCTGCTGACGCACTTGGCCGACGGCCAGGTCTCGGGTATAACCATCAGCTATCAAGGGGAAATCGCGGAACACGATACGCGGATGCTTCAAGCTGCCATGTTGGCTGGGCTGCTGACGCCGGTCAGCACCGTCCCCGTGAACTTGATTAATGCCCCGGTGCTGGCAAGGGAGCGCGGGTTGAGCATCACCGAACAGCACAATACCGTGTCGCGGGAGTACACCAGCATTGTTAGCGCCACTCTGGAGACGACCGAAGGCAACTTAACCCTGGCCGGCACCTCCATGCGGAATGAGCCCCACATCGTCAAGATTGACGACTATTGGCTGGACATCGTTCCCAATACGCCTTACCTGCTCTTCGTCGACAACCAAGACCAGCCGGGGTCCATCGGCGCGGTCGGCACCATCGCCGGACATCACAACATCAACATCAGCTTCATGGAGGTGGGCCGCCTCCAACTCCGCGGCCGGGCGATGATGGTGATCGGTGTCGACGACCCAGTGCCTCCTGATGTTCTGGCCGAGATTCAGAGCCTTTCCCATATATATAATGTGCGGCTGGCGAATCTCGCTTCATAACTGTTAGGTCTAATTGTTGGAAAGAAAGCAACCGTCTAGATAGGAGAGTACTGTCGTGGGCGACAAGATTGGCATCATGGGCGCTGGAGCTTTGGGCTGCTATGTGGGCGCTTTTCTCGCACGAGAGGGTGAAGACGTTACCTTTGTGGATATGTGGCCGGAGCACGTCGAGAAGATGCGAAAAGACGGACTTCACGTCACCGGGAGTCAGGGCCCGTTCACTGTACCGGTAAAGGCGATGCACCTGACCGACGCCCAAAGCATTACCGAACCCTTCGACTTCGTATTTATTTCAATGAAGTCTTACGACACTGAATGGGCGACCCACTTCATCAAGCGGTACGTGCGGGACGATGGGTTTTTCGTTTCGCTACAAAACTGCTGGAATGATGTGCCCATCGCCGAGATAGTCGGCAAAAACCGGGCCATCGGTTGCATAGCGTCCCACATCGAGGTGGCGCTGTGGGAGCCCGGTCACGTGACCCGGGGTGGCGCGGTCGGTCGCGATTCAGGTCACCACGTGTTCCGGGTAGCGGAACACGACGAACGCATCACACCTCGCACCGAAATGTTGGCGAAGCTTTTGGATAACATCGACGGCGCCTACGCCTCCGATAACCTGTGGGGCGAGCGGTGGAGCAAGCTTTGCCAGAACTCCATGGGCAACGGGCTATCAGCGGCATCGGGCTTGGGCTCCCAGCAGATGGCCGAGGACCCACGGTGTCGGCTGATCCGGATTCACTTGGCCAAGGAAGGAACACAGGTAGGCCGGGCCATGGGGCTGAACGTGGTGAACATTCAGGGCGTTCCGGCGGAGACTTGGGCCGAGGCCGACAAGGGAGACGTCTTCGAGGAGTTGGACGGCTTCTTGGCCTCCCACGGCGGCCGCGTCAACTGGCGGGCTTCCATGGCCCAAGACGTTGCGAAGGGACGGCGGTCGGAAATCGATTTCATGAACGGCCTGGTAGCCCAAAAAGGCCGGGAATTCGCTGTGCCAACTCCCTACAATGACGCTGTGATCGAGTCGATGCACGGGGTCGACGACGGCACGCTGCCGCAAGGTGAGGAACACGTCGATCTCATTCTCAAGGCGGTGGGCCGTTAATCCTCAATAGAGGGAGGTGACCATGTTCATAAAAGTGGAACCCGCCGAGTTCTTCATGTACCGGGTCGTCATGATCTTCGACCTGGAAAACCCCAACTCTGAGGACCAGGACGCCCGGGACTACATGACCCAGCATGAGTTGGAGCCCAAGTACCAGCGGGTCGGAGACTTTGAGGGAAGTAACAGTGAGTTCATGCAGTTCGGCGGATGCTACTTGGGCAAGCACTTGGGTAACATCTCCCAGATACAGCGCAGCCATGTCGAGGTAGAGTTGCTGACCGCCGAGATTGAGCGCTTACTTCAAGAACCAGACCATGCCGTTGCCATTCCCGACGACCGCCGGGAGGAGGCGGTAAGAGAGTTAGTGCTGAGCTTCCATCAAGACTCGTCTTTCCAGACGGCGGAAAACGGCGATTTGGAAGCCGTGCTGGACGGAGCTGCCGTCCGCGAGGCCGCTCTGGCCCTACTGGCAGAATCAACTGAGAGCTAACCCCTGGATATTGGCCGCAGGCTCTACATGTAAAAATCCCGCCGATATTGATCGGCGGGATTTTTTAATTCTCGACGGGACTGTTCGCTGAATCGGGAAGTTCCTGGTTCTTGGGATAAGTGGAGCGGGCGATGGGAATCGAACCCACATGGCTAGCTTGGAAGGCTAGTGCTCTGCCACTGAGCTACGCCCGCTTGGTCTTGCCAATGGCGACAGAAGAATTATAGATGGTGCGCGACAGGCTTGCTAGGGTCGGGCGCCGAACCGTTCGGGTATCCGCGCTAGGAATCGTCGGAAGACTGGGGTGCGGTCTCCTCAACTAGCGGGTCGGACTCCGGAGCTCCATTGGCATTGGACGTTGGGGAATCGGGTGCAGGTCCAATACCCTCGGGCGGCAGGATATCTTCCACATCCTCGGTGAGGGTGAAGCTAAGGTGCTCCCGGAGCCGGTCTACAAACGCATCTACTTCGTCCCGGGGTTTGCGGTAGCGGTAGAGGGAATGCCGGAGTATCTCCAGGCCCGCCTCCATCTGCGGCCACACCACCTCCCCGACCCCCAGCGCCTGTAGGCGCTCGCCCTCGTCCCGCCAGTGCACCCTGGCCACGATATCCAGGTCCGGCTGCAACTGCAGGGCATGTTGCGCTGTCACATAGGCGGAAACGGGGTCTCCGGTGCTAATCACCAGGATGCCAGCCTGTTGAACTCGCGCGGCCGTAAGCACCTCCACGCTGCCCGACGATCCCTGGATCGTGAAATGACCCTGAGTCCGCCAATGGTTGAGAATGCGTGGGTCCAAGTCGATCCCTATGAAAGGAACTTGATATTCCTGAAGCGCCTGAGCAACTAGTGAACCGACCCGTCCCAGCCCGCAAATAATCACATGTCCAGTCAAGTGGGGAGGCCGCTCCTCCGCCCTGCTGGAGGCGAGCCGGTAGGGACGGAGCAATCGTACGCGTTGACTTAGGGAGCCCACCGCCCAAGTTCCGCCCCCTATGAATGTCGGTGCGACGGCCATGGTTAACACCGCAGAAACCACCACTAAAGAGTGGAATTCCTGGTCAACGACGCCAAGGGTCAAAGCCGCAGCCACGAGAATGAAGCTGAACTCACCGATCTGTGTCATCCCCAGACCGCTGAGCACTGCGGTATTCGGCAGATATCCAAATCCACGGACCAGAACCGTGGTGATGACGAATTTCAAGACTATTACCGACCCGATAATCGACAGCACGTTGATGTAATGTTCCACAACGAACATGGGATCGGTCAACATGCCCAGTGAGGCGAAGAACAACGCTGCGAATATGTCCCGGAGTGGCGCGACTTCCGACAAAGCCCGGTGGCCGAAATCCGAATCGCTCAGCAGCAAACCGGCGACGAACGCGCCCAAGGCGGCGGACAGGCCAATGTAGTCGGTCAACGCGGCGAGGGCAAACGCGGTGGCAACCACCGTCAGTATGAAGATCTCCCGTGAACCCAGCCTGGTGATGCGGTCCATCACCCACGGGACGACTTTTGTTCCCAGCAACACCATTCCCAGCAGCACTGCGGTGGCCTTTATCAGCCCTAACCCGGTTTCCTCCAGCACCGCCGCGCCGCCGCCATTCAGGGCGGGCAGGATTGCGATCATTGGGATGAAGGCCAGATCCTGGACCAAAAGGAAGCCGGTAAGCACCCTGCCGTGCAGGCTGTGCAACTCGCCGCGGTCGGACAGGGTCTTCAAAACCACCATGGTGCTGCTGAGCGAGACGACCATGCCCAACAGCAATGAATTCTGGAAGTTGAACCCCAGGAGCAGACCAATGGGCACCATCAGCCAAGAGGTCGCTAGAATCTGGAGGATGCCGCCAATCAGAACGACCCGCCCCAACTCGTAGATGTCTCTGAAGGAGATCTCGATGCCGATGGTGAAGACCAGCAGCACCACTCCGATTTCAGCTAAGGTCTGGACGGTATCGACGTTTTCGACTATCTCTAGAACGTGGGGGCCTATGATCATCCCCAAGGCCAGGTACCCAAGTACCGCCGGGGCGCGCATCAACCGGGCGCCGACACCACCGAGGAATGCGGCGACGACGACGATCGCCAAGTCTAGGAAGAGGTTGTCATCGACTACCATGAAGTTGCCCGTAGTGAATTAGCCAGTGGGAACCTTGCCCGCGTAAACCCCGGAGTTATCTGGATTTATCTTATGGAGGCGCGTGGAGACGGGCACTTTTCGAGCATATCACATAGGTGACTCGATGGCGTTGGGCTCCTGTTTCGCCGTGTCTTGACTCTGATGCCGACTCACGACAGGCTGTCTCGATCTGTTATATTGCCCGGACTCAAAACGCTGACAGGGAAAGAGAATGACAATCGAAAGAAAACAATACCCGGATATCGCACCGGCGGGCCCGACCTATAGCCGGGGGGTCAAGGCAGGCAATCTCTTGTTCATCGCCGGGTGCACCGCCCGGGGGACCGAGGCCCAAGGCAAGGGGATGATGGAACAGTTGCAGGTTACGTTGGAGCGGGTCACCGGGGTGGTGAAAGCCGAGGGTGGGAATCCGGGCAACATCGTCAAGATCACTACTTTCGTTACCAGCATTGCTGATTGGCAGGCCAACCCTGAGAAGCAGCAGATTCTGTTCGCCCGCTATTTCGAAGAACAGTACCCGGCCAACTCTTTGGTCGAAATCACCGCGTTGGCCGAACCGGGTCTGAACGTGGAGATAGAAGCGATCGCGGTGTTGGGCTAGAGGTCATTCAAACTGTGGTTCGACAGGCTCACCACGAACGGTTCGACAGCCTCATTACGAACGAAATGATCTCTCCACTGTTCGTCCTGAGCTTGTCGAAGGACCCGGCGACTGGCCTTACGGCATCTTAAAATAGCCTCTTTCAGGTTGATGAGGGCGGGGTGCCGCCGAGCTGGAACCGTAGAGTTCCTAGGGAGAGTGACGAGTCACCAGACGTCGCCCACGTCGCCGCGGTCTGGCAGGCCCAGCTTGGCCCAGTACCCTTTGCGTTGGTCGGTTACCACCTCGACCCGGACAATCCATTTGGCCCACTGGTAGCCGTACTTTCCGGGGATGGCCAAGCGGAGCGGGAAGCCGAATTTCGGTAGCTCTTGTCCGTTGATCGCGTAGGCCAAGAATGGGTCTTTCTCCCGTAGGTCGTCTAACTCGATAGACACGTAATAGCCGTCGGCGCAATGAAACACCGCCCGGCTGGCCTCCTGTCCTACCTCGGCCCGGTCCAAGAGCGGTTGCACCGCCACGCCCGCCATCACCGAGTTGTTGCGAAAGCCGCCGACACAGTCCATCCGCACCTCGCGCTCGGTGGGAGGCTGGGCCCGCAGCTCGTCCAACGAAAGAGACAGGGGTTGTGCCACCGCGCCGTCGATACCCAGACGAAATTCCTCAAGGTCAAATTGTGGAATCCCCCAGTAGGTCAGGCTGCCCAAGTCCTTCTCACGAGTGAGTTCGTTTTGCTCATCGACCTTCAGCACCCGTTTTTCCCACAAAACGAACTTGATGAACAGCGCTGTAACCAAGCGCCGGGGGCCATAAGGAATCGACCGCCACAAGAACGCCATTGCGCGCAGTAAGGTGGGGTTGCCGCCCACCGTTATGACCGCCTTTCGATACGCCCTAGCTATCATAGCCAGCTCGCTGGGTTGGATGCGTCAAGTTCAGATGGGGTACCTCGGAGTGCATCGGCAGCGCCGCCCTCGCATCAAAATATTATTCAACATTTGAGGCTCTGCGCGGCGGGCTATACCAATGCCTCGAGTCCCGCCTTCCTTTTATATCTATGGGAAATATCATCGGCAAGTCCGGCACGATTGTCGTCATTCTTCTGGTGGTTGTTCTGATTGGCGTGCTTTTCATGCCCCAAATAAGACAATGGATGCTTAACCTCAGGGCCGATGAGATCACAATTGTCGACCCCGCCGGTCAACGCGCTGGTTCCATCGACGGTACTTTGGACCTCAAAATCGTCAGCATACTGGGGCGAGACGGCATTCCCGCGATCCTCAACCCGATATTCGTTCCGGCGTCCCAGGCGGTGCTCCAGATGGTACCGGGTGAACGGGTAATTGGAGTGTCCATCAACGGAGACCACCGCGCCTACTCCCTGAACCTGCTTTCCAGGCACGAGATCGTCAACGATACGGTGGGAGGTGTGCCTGTCGCGGTCACATGGTGACCGCTCTGCTTTACGGGCATTGTATATGCCCGAGACTTCGGAGGCACCACCCACACGTTCGGCGTGTCCGGCAAGCTAATCAAGAACGCGCTGGTCATGTACGACCACCAGTCGGACACCCTGTGGAGCCAGTTCCTGAGCCGTGGTGTAAAGGGGCCGTTGGCCAACACTGCCTTGGAGATCGTGCCCGCCGTCCAGTCTACGTGGCAGGGATGGCTCCGGCTTCATCCCGATACCATCGTGTTGGACAAGCGGGGCCGTTATCTTGACGACAGCTACGAGGGTTACTATGCCAACGGTTCGGCCGGCATCATCGGCGAGTCCAACAAAGACAAGCGCCTGCCCCGGAAAGACTTGGTGCTGGGAGTTGCGGTTTCCGGCCTGGCCAAGGCTTACCCCTTCGAAACGATCTCTGGTCAGAAAGTGTTAAACGACCACTTCGCTGGCCAAGACGTCGTTGTCGCCTTCGACCCGACATCGGAGAGCGGCGCGGTCTTCGAAAGAACACTCGGTGACCGCGTCTTGCACTTCGAACCCGACTCCGGCCAACTATTCGCCAATCCCCCAACCGACGACTCGGATAGCGGACCGGCCGGCGACGCTATCGACCAGCGCGGCGTCGCCTTGATGCGCGACCAAGAGACCGGTTCCCTGTGGCAGGTCTCATCGGCCGCGCAATCAGCGGCCCACTGCTCGGCTCCGCCCTACAACGCCTCCCTTCCCACTACTCCTTCTGGTTCGCCTGGACCGACTTCCACCCGGCGACCGAGCTTTATGGTGGGTAGGCCAGACCTGTACAGGTTATCCGATTGTGGAAAGGCACCGGTTGGGCACCAAGGGTCCGAGCCTGGTCTGGGGAGCCCGGTCAGTCTCGTTGCGCAACTCTGATAGTTCCGAGACCGTAGCAGCCGATTCCGGGCCTTCGTCACCCACTTCCAGTTCGATCATCCGGCCTATGTGCTGAAGCATTTCACGCTTCTTCCGAAGCTCATCTTCCATCGGCTCGAGTTTCAGCACGAGCGAACCGACTTCGCTCTCAAGTTCCGACTTTCTTTTCCGGAGGTCATCTATAAGCATACGAGCAGGACCGAGCCCCGTTACCTTGAGCCGCCTTGGGGTTGAGGTTACAATTGGTGGGCCGCGCCACGCTGAATTGGAACTTGGTGGCGGCGCGCGGTCCCAGGAGGGGGGATGCCCAGCAAGAACAAGAAACAGTGGCGGAAGGATACTCTCGAGCCGTCTGTTGAGCGGTTTCCGGAGCGCAGGGAGTCTTTCGAGACCGATAGCGGCCTGACCATTGACCCGCTGTACGCGCCGGAGGACTTGAAAGCCCAAGAAATGCACTTCAACCGAGACATCGGCTACCCCGGCGAGTTTCCTTACACCCGTGGTGTGCAGCCCAACACCTACCGGGGCCGGGTCTGGACCATGCGCCAGTACTCCGGTTATGGCACCGCCGCCGAGACCAACCAGCGGTACCGCTACCTATTGGAACAGGGGCAGACCGGGCTGTCCGTCGCTTTTGACTTGCCGACGCAGATCGGCTACGACTCCGACCACCCGCTGGCCAAGGGCGAGGTGGGCAAGGTAGGCGTCCCGATTTGTAGTCTGGAAGACATGGAGACGCTGTTCGACGGCATACCCATGGGCCGGGTAAGCACCTCCATGACCATCAACGCCACCGCCTCTCTGCTGCTCTGCTTCTACATCGCCGCCGCCAAACGTCAGGGCGTTGCGGCGGACCAAATCAGCGGCACCGTCCAGAACGACATCCTGAAGGAATATATCGCCAGGGGCACCTACGCCTACCCGCCGCGCCCCTCCATGCGCTTGGTTGTGGATGTTTTCAAGTATTGTGCCGACAATGTGCCCAAGTGGAACACCATCAGCATCTCCGGCTACCACATGCGGGAGGCTGGCGCCACTGCGGTGCAGGAGTTGGCCTTTACTTTCGCCAACGCCATTGCCTACGTGCAGGCAGCCTTGGATGCTGGCCTAAAGATCGACGATTTCGGCCCGCGCATCTCTTTCTTTTTCGTGGCCCAGAACAATCTGTTCGAAGAGGTGGCCAAGTTCCGTGCTGCCCGCCGGATTTGGGCCAAGATAATGAAGGACCACTTCGGTGCCCAAGACCCTCGCTCCATGATGCTGCGGTTCCACACCCAGACCGCCGGGGTCAGCCTGACCGCCCAGCAGCCGGACAACAACCTGATCCGCTGTACCGTCCAGGCTTTGGCGGCTATCTTGGGCGGCTCCCAGTCTCTGCACGTCAACTCCCGCGACGAGGCATTGGCCTTGCCGACTGAGGAATCGGCCCAGTTATCGCTGCGGACCCAGCAGATTCTGGCCTACGAGAGCGGTACGGCCGACGTGGTCGACCCGCTGGGAGGTTCTTATTACGTTGAGAGCTTGACCAACGAATTGGAAGCCAAAGCGATGGAATACATCGACCGCATCGACCAGTTGGGCGGGTCGGTGGCGGCTATCGAACAGGGCTTCCAGATGCGGGAAATCGGCGACGCCGCCTATCGGCACCGCCAGGAAGTAGAGTCCGGCGAAAAGACCATCGTTGGGGTGAACCGGTTCGTTACCGAAGATTCGATGGTCGAAGATTTGATGCGGGTGGACGAAGCAGCGGCCCGGCATCAAATCGAGCAGCTGGAACGGTTGCGGCGAGAGCGAGACGGCGCCCAAGTCAAGAAGTCGCTGGAGCTGCTGGAAGCGGTGGCGCGCACTGACGAAAACACTGTGCCCGCGATTTTGGAATGCGTCGAGAGCTACTGCACCCTGGGCGAGGTCTCCGAGGTTTTCCGCAGCGTGTTCGGAGAACAAAAGGAAATTGCTTCTTTTTAGGGCCGTCCGATCCCGTGTATTCTTCTCCGTTCGTCCTGAGCTTGTCGAAGGACCTTGCGCCGAATGTTCATGGTTCGGCAGGCTCACCACGAACTGCTATTTCATGCGGTGGAGTTAGTCGATGCCAGACCAAATACTCAATGAAGAGGAGCAGATGCTCCAGACCACCCTCAGGGAGTTCGTCGACCGTGAGATCGCGCCGAAAGCGAAAGAGGCCGATGTAAAGGGCGAGTTCCAATGGGAAGCCTGGCGCGGCATGTCCGAACTGGGCCTGACCGGTCTGGGCGTCGATACCAAGTACGGTGGAAGCGGACCTGCAAGCTACCGGCAAGTTTCCATTGCCGCCGAGGAGATAGCGCGGGGCGACGCCTCGGCCAGCGTTAGTTGGCTGGCCCATTTGGCCCTCGGCGTCGCCTGCATCGACAACTTCGGCAACGAAGATCAGAAACAACGTCTATTGCCGCCGCTGACCACCGGCAAGGGCGTCGCGGCCTTTGCGTTGACCGAGCCGGGCGGCGGGTCCGACGCCGCCGCGCTCCAGACCACCGCGACCGAACGGGACGGCACCTATTTTCTAAACGGCAGCAAGATGTTCATCACCAACGGCTCGGTGGCCCAGTCCATCGTCGTTTTCGCCACCGAGGACCGGTCCAAGGGGTACAAGGGCGTCAGCGCCTTTGTGGTGCAGAAGGACTCTCCCGGCCTGACGATCAACCAGATGCACGGCAAGCTGGGTATGCGTAGCTCGACCACCGATGAGATTGTCTTCCAAGACACGTCGGTTCCATCCGAGAATCTCTTGGGAGAAGAACACCGTGGTTTCAACCACGCCATGGAGATACTGACCTCCAGCCGGATTATCATTGCTGCCCAGAGTGTCGGCATCGGCCAGTCGGCGTTGGAGGCGGCGGTACGTTACGCCCAGCAGAGGCAGACTTTTGGCAAACCGATTGCCGAGCACCAAGGAATTCAGTTCATGCTGGCGGACATGGCAGCCGAGGTCCACGCCGCCCGGGTGACCACGATGAACGCGGCCACACTGAAAGACGCTGGACAGCCGTTCTTGCAGGAGGCCTCCATCGCCAAGCTAATGGCCTCGGAGATGTGCATCCGGGCGGCCGATAAAGCCATCCAGATACACGGAGGGTCCGGCTACTTCCAGGAGGCCGGGGTTGAACGCATCCTGCGCGACGCCAGGGTCACCACCATCTACGAAGGCACATCCGAGGTGCAGCGACTGCTCATCGCCAGGCAACTGCTGGCCCAATATCCAGTATAGGAGTGGTTCGACAGGCTCACCAAGAACGGGGTATACATGAACAGGGGACCAAGACCGTGAAAAATGCAAGATAGCAACCGGCCTACGAGAGTTCTGGTGGCCAAACCCGGGTTGGATGGCCACGACAGAGGAGCCAAGGTCATCGCCAGGGCGATGCGAGATGCTGGCATGGAAGTGATTTACACCGGCATCCGGCAGAGCCCGCAGATGATCGTCCAGGCTGCGGTTCAGGAGGACGTGGATGTTTTGGGTCTGAGCATCCTGTCCGGCGCCCATATGGAAATCCTGCCTGAGGTTATGGAATTACTGCGAGGCGAGGGAATGGACGATGTCGTGGTAGTCGTCGGCGGAATAATCCCGGCGGTGGACCGCCAGCCCCTGAAAGACCTGGGGATTACGGAAGTTTTCGGCCCAGGTACTTCCACGGGAGAGATCGTCGAGTTCATCCAAAACGCGATGGCCAAGACGCAATGAATGAAGGAACACGCCCGACGGTAAGGGGCAGTAGTAGTTGATTACCAAGATAGGCAGGCGCACTTTTACGCCGACACCTAAGCTTGACAGCTTACCGGGCATCGAATCTATAATTGCGTGCGGCTGTTAGGGAGCAGCAGGTTTATGCGTTATAACGTCGCCCAACTCCTGATGGAGCCCACCGGGTCGATCAGAAGCTACCAACTGGACGAATCGTTCGACGGTCCCCAAAGTAGCCAGGATAGGGCGACCGGTACAGTTCAAATACTACGAACGCACCAGGGTATGCTGGTAACGGCCCGTATCGAGACCGAGGTGCAAACGACCTGTGGCCGGTGCCTGAGAGAGTTTCAACGCCTATCGTCTTTGAAGCTTGAAGAGGAATCCTACCCAACGGTCGACCTCGGAACCGGAAAGAAAATGTTTCCACCAGACGAATCGGAAGGAGTGATACATATCGACGACCGGCATGTGCTGGACCTTTCCGATGTCGTACGGCAGTATGTTCTCACCGAAATTCCAATAATGCCTCTATGCAGCGACAACTGTCTAGGGCTTTGCCCTGAATGCGGAGCCAACTTAAACGAGGAAAAATGTAAATGTGACACAACTCCCGCCGACCCCCGTTGGGGTGCTCTGTCGGAGTTGTTGGCCGAGGGCCGAAATTGACTGTCCCAACGCCGGTTTAGCACTATTCTTTGAAATAGCAATTCTACGGTGACGAAAAAGCGGCTTCGCTAAACGCGATCCGCGTTCACCCGATTTCCAGAGATTTCTTCCGAGATTTCTTAATTGACCGGGCCGTCTTGCGTGCAGAATCTCGATGAAAAAGTGTAACTCCGGGCGAGTATTAGCCGTACATGCTTATGCTCGACGCTATACTGTCCAGGAGTCGTCCCACGGATAGGCCACCAGTGTTCGATACCCAGGGAGGTTACAACCAAAATGGGCGCAGTACCCAGAAAGAAACTAACCCGGGCGCGACAGGGCAGGAAGTTCACCGCCTACAAGCTAAAGGCGTTGCATCCTGCTAACTGCCCGCGGTGTCGCAGTGCAAAACTACCCCACACGGTCTGTCCCCAATGCGGGTACTACCGCGGGCGGCTAATCGTCGAAGATGTGGCCTAGAATCACCTTCCAAGCAGAATATCTGCGTCGCATCATCATATGTTAAGTGCGAAAACCGTGACTGTATGGGGTAATTCGACCGCAATGCGGAATGAGGTACCGAAAAAAGAGGAATAGACGAGTAGTAATTAAGTTGTATTTTTTTGGCACTCTGTCCTAAAATCTCTAGGGCGTTGCCAAAAGGCTTTTCCTGTCGGAGGTAACTACGAGTACTGAAGAAGCTAATAATCGGGCATATGTGTTCCCCGGACAAGGGTCTCAACGGGTGGGGATGGGCGCCGATTTATTCGAATCGTCGCCTGCGGCCCGTCAGACCTTTCTGGAAGCAGACGACACTCTGGGGTTTCCACTATCCCGTGTAATATTTGACGGTCCGGCTGCCGATCTCCAGAATACGGTAAACTCCCAGCCGGCCATTATGACCGTGAGCATTGCCGCATTGCGGGCCTGGCAAGAAATCCAGGGTCCGCCTGCGGCCAAAGCCAAAGCCGTCGCCGGGCACAGCCTAGGCGAGTACACTTCGCTGGTGGCAGCAGACGTGATAGAATTTGCTGACGCCGTGAGGTTAGTCCGAAAGCGCGGGGAGTTGATGCAACAAGCGTCTGTCGACCGCCCCGGTGCAATGGCGGCGATTCTTGGCTTGAATGAGCTAGCATTTTCCCAGATCTGCGCCGAAACAGGCGTGGAACTGGCCAACGTTAACGCCGAGAACCAGGTAGTAATCAGCGGCGACAAAATTGCTGTCGCGAGGGCTGCCGACCTTGCCTTGGCCAGAGGAGCCCGGAAGGTGGTACCGCTGCCGGTAAGCGGCGCCTTCCACTCTTCGTTGATGGTTGAGGCGGAACAGGGCCTAACCGAAGCGATGGAAGCCCTGCAGTTTAAGGACCCTAAGATGCCAATCGTGGCCAATTGTGATTCAAGACCGTTGACAACAGGCGGCGAAATTCGCCAAGAGTTGGTAGACGGACTATGCCAGTGCGTCCAGTGGAAGAATTCCGTACGCTATATGGTGGACTCCGGGGTTTCCCAGTTTGTGGAGTTCGGCGCTGGAGGCGTTCTGGCTGGCCTTATTAAGCGAATAGACAGAGATGTCGAGGTAGCAAATGTGTCGGATTCCGCTTCAATGCGGAAGCTGGCCAACGAAACTGCCTAGGCCTCTCGATTCTCTCTGGTGCACCCATGGTCATGGTTAAGTCCACGGACCACAGGCGAAAGGCAAGAATTGTCGCGCTCCAGTCTCTCTTTGCGGCCGACATTCGTAAGAATCGTACGGAACCTTCTTTCGAATGGCTGGATGATGAAGAGGCGGTGGCCCAGAATGCTCTGGATTTCGCCGCTAAGCTGTTGCGGGGCGTTTTCGAT
Organism: Dehalococcoidia bacterium; assembly: GCA_965247605.1. Lineage (GTDB taxonomy): Bacteria > Chloroflexota > Dehalococcoidia > Lucifugimonadales > UBA3495 > VXOI01. The sequence goes on from CBDFHM010000013.1 coordinate 200,276, forward strand.
AATTGTCCCGACTTGGACGGCTTGATCAGCCGTTATGCGCCTGCGTGGCCGGTAAGCCAACTTTCGATTATCGACCGCAACATCCTGCGTATAGCTCTGTTCGAGTTGCTCCATAACCCGGGGACTCCCAAAAAGACGGCCATAAATGAGGCCGTAGAGTTGGCCAAGGTTTTCGGCAGTGAAAGCTCCGCCAGGTTCGTGAACGGGGTATTGGGCTCCGTGATGTCGGGCCTGGATTCCGGAGAGCTCACCCCGATCGAACCTGTGCCTGAAGGGAGGTGAATATTTGTCCACCGTGTATGAACGTGTAAAAGATATCGTGGTCGACAAATTGGGGGTGGAGGAAGAAGAGGTCAATGAGTCTTCTTCCTTCGTGGAAAACCTCAATGCCGACTCACTAGACTTGGTTGAGCTAATAATGGCCTTCGAGGAGGAGTTCTCCAGTTCGGACTCCCAACTGGAGATCTCCGACGAGGACGCTGGAAATATCGCTACCATCAGCGACGCCGTGAGTTACCTGAAGGAGCACGGGGTCCAAGACTCCTAAGTTCGGAGGCTCGGGGCGACCCTCTGGGGTTCCTAGCGCGAGGCGTGGGGGGCGTGGTTCCTACTTGGTTTCGGTCATCGTAACTCGCAATCGTTTTTGGGACCGGTATCCGCATCCTGCAATTTGTCCGCCCTAAGGTCCATCTGTTGCTGTAGGAAGCCGTTGACCTGCAGGGAAAAGTGCTAAAACAGGTTATGTAGAGTAAAAAGGTAGCAATCGAGTCCATTGCGTATCCCTTTCTCAACGGCCGGTTGCCGGCCCCGTTCTCTAAACCTTAGGGCTATCCGGCCCAAGCTATCCGAGAAGCAGACGGGAGGTAGGGTGATCATGGAAAGCCTGGAAGATGTAGCCCGGCTGGTCAAAAATTGCACCGACTGTCCATTGCACAGCGGCCGGAACAATGCCGTACCCGGCGAAGGAAACCCACAGGCCGACATAATGTTCATTGGCGAAGGCCCCGGTTTTCGCGAAGACCGGGAGGGCCGACCGTTTGTCGGACCCGCAGGGCAACTCCTGGAAGGGCTGTTGGCATCTATCGGAACGAATAGAAAAGAAGTGTTCATCGCCAATATGGTGAAATGCCGGCCCCCGGACAACCGGGACCCGGTTCCCTCCGAAATAGCGGCCTGCAGCAAGTATCTTGACCGTCAGATCGAATTGATCAACCCAAAGTTGATCGTCACTCTGGGCCGGTTCTCTCTGGGGCGCTTTTTCCCCGGCGAGAGCATTACCCGGGTCAGGGGTAAAGCACGGCAGAAAGACGGTCGAACAATATTCCCGGTCCTGCACCCGGCGGCGGTCTTGCGCCGTCAGGAGTTAAGGGGCATCATGGTGGAGGACTTTCAAGCTATATCTCGAATCCTGGAAGACGGCCAAAGGCCGGTTTCCGTTCCTCCCGACACTGAACTGCCGGACACGGAACTAATTGACCAGCAGTCGGCTGGCCAACTGGAGCAGTTGACGTTCATCTCAGAACCCAACACTGCGGTTGATGCAGCCGAACTAATTGAAAGTACCGGAAACGGACTTCCCGCTGAGGGACCCAACGAGGCTGCCCAACCCGAGCAGCTTACTCTATTCTAGGAACTACCAAAGCCTTGCCTCCCGAACTTCGTGTCATCCCCCTAGGGGGGTTGGGGGAAATCGGTAAAAACATGATGGCCCTGGAGTTGGGCGACGACATCATCGTCGTTGACTGCGGGGTCCAATTCCCCGAAGAAGGGATGCTTGGGGTCGACCTCATCATCCCCGACGTTTCTTACTTGGTCGAACGCTCCGACCGTGTCCGGGCAATCCTCATTACCCACGGCCACGAAGACCACATTGGGGCTTTGCCCTTTGTTCTACCGCAACTCCAGGTGCCGGTTTACGCCCCGCGCCTAGCCCACGGCCTCATTTCCGCCAAGCTGAAAGAACGCCGTGCTACTCGTGAGTGCCAGGTCGAGCCAATCGACCCCGGCGTCGCCTACCAGTTCGGCCAGAGCTTCACCGCGACCTGGTTTCGGGTTTGCCACAGCATCCCCGACGCCATGGGGATTGCCATCGAGACCCCCTTGGGCACGGTCATCCACACCGGAGATTTCAAGATCGATCACACTCCGGTCGACGGACGGACCTTCGATCTACCGACCTTGGCCAACTACGGAGACGAAGGGGTTTTGCTCCTTTTCTCCGACTCGACTTACGCCGAGGTGCCTGGCTACACCCCATCCGAGCGGGTGGTGGGCGAGGCGTTGGACCGGGCGATTGGGGAGGCCGAAGGCCGGGTCATGGTGGCCACCTTTGCTTCATTGGTTTCCAGGGTCCAGCAGGTGGTCGACGCCGCCCATCGCCACGGTCGCAAAGTAAGCATTGTCGGCCGCAGCATGGTGGACACCGTCAGCGTGGCAACCGAGTTGGGCTACTTGACAATTCCGCCGGAAATACTGGTCCCCATGAGCGAGTCTCGTAAGCTGCCCCCGGAACAGGTCATCTTGATGACCACCGGCAGCCAGGGGGAACCCACCTCCGCGTTGGTTAGAATTGCCAACCGCGAGCACCGCGAGGTATCGATCGTCCCCGGAGATACGGTGGTAATTTCAGCGACGCCCATCCCCGGTAACGAGCTCGCTGTCAGTCACACCATCGATAATCTGTTGCGGCAAGGCGCCAAGGTGCTCTACGACCGTGTCGCCACGGTCCACGTGCACGGACATGCCAGCCAAGAAGAGTTGAAGCTGGTTCTGAGCCTGGTCCGCCCGCGCTATTTCGTGCCGGTTCACGGCGAGTACCGGCATTTGGCAGCCCACGCTCAATTGGCCTGGGACCTTGGCATCGCCAAAGACGGCATCTACCTGTTGGAAGATGGCGACGTGCTAGAATTAAATTTGGAAGAGGCGCGTTCCGTAGAGCATATAACTGCGGGTCCGATCTACATCGACGGACTCTCCACTCGGGACACACAAAGTCAGGTTCTCACCCAGCGCCGTAGCCTCTCCAAGGATGGGGTTGTGGTCTTGGTCTTGAAAGTAGACCGCAAAACGGGCCGCCCGGTGGAAGCGCCGGTGGCGATGGCCAGCGGTTTCATGGAGGCGTCCGAGACGACCCAATTATTCGAAGATCTGGGAAAACTTCTGGCCGAAAAGCTCACTGATGATGAAGACCCGGCAGCGGGTTTACCGGCAGCGGGTTTAGAGGAAGTAAGAACAAAAATCCGGGAAACTGCCCGAAGCTTCATATCTAGCGAAACTCGGCGATCGCCTATGATTATTCCAGTGGTAATGGAGGTCTGATCCGACCACTCGCCGGATTCCGGCTCGTAGCAACTGCCACTGGAGGGATGAAGTGGCAAGTTCTGTTGGGAGGAGGCGGCGCCCAGCCGCTTCGCCATCGATTAAGGACCTGATTAAGGGCGCCCCAGGGTCGGTGCTGGATGCCCTTATCATTCTAGCCATCGGGCTAGCTGCCGGCCTCGTCTTCGGTTACTCCACTGGCGCCCGGGAATGGGCCGTCGAAGCCCTTGGTTTCGGTTGGATACCGGTTGGCCTTTGGCTGGCCACCGCACTGGTCACTCTCCGCTATAACCGCCGCGTGTTCCTCACCTACTGGCGCCGATGGGCCGTCGCCGCCGCTGCCGTGGCGATTATCGTGGGGGCGCTTTCCACTGTCTTTCCCTCCGACGGGATTCTTGAAGACCAAAGTCTCGGCGGAAAGTGGGGTATGGAATTCGGTGGGACGCCAATTGCCCTCACCGCTGTCAAACTGTTGGGAATAGCGGTTCTAACGCCGTTGTTGTTGTGGCCGCGCCGCTTCGGGTTGGCCTATCTCCGCAATGCACTCAGGTCTTTCTCGTTGCTGCAGTTCTCGCTGGTCTACTTCTACATGGGTTGCCACCACACCGCCCAATACTTGGACCGGCGTTTCCGCAAATTGTGCTACGCCATGTACCGGAACCAAAAAAATGGGGGCAGGCAGTGGCCGTTCTTCTGGAGGTCTGCCACGGTCCCTGTACTGATCCCGGCTCAGCAAAGCGAAGAAGGAGTGGCGGCAACCGTTGAATCCGAGGAGCCGGAAGAGTGGGAACAGACCCAGTCCGGCGCGATTCCAAGTTGGGACAGCCAGCCGCGTTCCGAACCTGGGCTAAGGAAAGCCGCAGCGGGGGCTCCGCCCGCTCCCGACAAGAAAAACAAATCTGGTTGGAGCCTTCCGTCGATTGACGTTTTGTCGCCTCCCGACACTCACCATGCGCCCGAAGCCGCGTTGCAACAGATGGCGCGGCTGGTGGAGAACACCCTCGGCGAACATGGAGTTCGTGTCGAAGTCACGGACATCAAAGCTGGGCCCCGCATCGTCCGATTTGGCTTGGTTCCAGGTTGGGTGCCCAGAAAGGGTGTCGACTCCAAAGAGGAAACCGAATCCGGGGTTACAGAGGGCAACCGAGTTAAGGTGCAAAGCATTCTAACGCGGGAAAAAGACATGGCGTTGGCCCTAAAGACACCCTACCTCCGGATTGAGGCCCCGGTTCCCGGAGAAGCCTTGGTAGGCCTGGAAGTGCCGACTCCGTCCCCCAGCAAGGTGCACTTGAGAGAGGTGATGGAGACGCCGGGATTCACCCGGCTGGCGGCCAAAGGAGGGCTTCCTCTGGCCATGGGTCAGGACACCGGAGGCAGTCCGGTGGTTTTGGACCTGGCGACATTACCTCACATACTGGTCACCGGCACCACCGGCAGCGGCAAGAGCGTGCTCATCAACTCGATAGTCGCGTCTTTCCTGCTGACCAAGACGCCTGAACAGCTTCGGTTGTTAATGGTCGACCCCAAGCGGGTGGAGCTAACCCCTTTCAACGGGATCCCCCATTTGGTTTCGCCGGTCATCGTCGACGCTGACGAAGTGAACGGCGCCCTCCGGGGGCTCATACGTGAGATGCTTCGCCGCTACAAGCTCATGGAAGAACTCGGCGCCCGAAACATCGGTGGGTATAACCAGCGGTCCACGGAAAAGATGCCCTACTTCGTGCTAATAGTGGATGAAATGGCCGACCTGATGATGGTCGGCGGTTTCGAGGTCGAGCAAAACCTGGTGCGGTTGGCCCAGTTGGGCCGGGCCACCGGGATACACTTGGTCCTGGCCACCCAGCGACCCTCTGTCAACGTGGTGACTGGACTGCTCAAGGCCAACATCGCCGCTCGGGTCGCCTTCGCTGTCGCCTCTCAAGTGGACTCCCGCGTCATTCTCGATACCGTCGGCGCGGAGAAGCTACTGGGTAAAGGCGACATGTTGTTGTTGCACAACGAGTCGCCCAAGCCGCGTCGCGTCCAAGGCACATTGGTCTACGACGAAGAGATCGACCAGATTGTGGAGTTCTGGGTCAACCAGCAGGGCCCTCCGATTCCGCTTATAGATCTCCGCGCTTTGGAGGATGAGGCAGATGCCGGGCGTGGTATTGATGGCCATCTGATGGAAGACGCCCGGGAATTGGCCGCACGCAACCCGGACCTGACCTCGTCTTACCTGGAACGCCGTCTCAAGATTGGAGGACGCCGGGCCGCCGAAATAATAGAGGCGTTGGAGGAAGAGGGTTTTCTGAACGGCGGTTAGGCGCCATTGCCCTCTCCACAGTCCTCCCAGAACCGATTTCATTTCATCGGCCGGTTTGCTATGATTTAGCCATCCAGAGGCCACGTGTACGATTTTTGCTAATCGATCTGCACTGTCACACGTACCCCAAATCGGACGACGGTTTCATGAGCGTCGACGAGTTGATCGACGGAACGAAGGCATCGGGCTTGGATGGTGTCTGTCTAACCGAGCACGACGCTTTTTGGAGCGTGGACGAAGCCCAAGAGCTGTCTCGCCGCCATAAATTTCTGGTGCTTCCCGGCTGCGAAATCAACACCGACACGGGCCACGCACTAGTTTTCGGCCTGGATCATTACGAATTCGGCCTGCACCGGCCGGCATACCTCTCGGACTGCGTGGAGCGGGCCGGCGGGGTAATCATCGCGGCCCACCCTTACCGGAGACGCTTCTTGGCCGATCCGTCCAAACGCCCCGGCGCGCGTGACGAAATGCTGGACCGGGCCAGCGGCGACGATTTCTTTCAGGTGTGCCAGGCGATCGAGGGACTCAACGGACGCGGTTCCGACGTTCAGAACCAATTCTCTCAAGACCTGGGTGCCCGCCTCGGTAGCGTTCTGACTGCGGGCAGTGACGCCCACCGCGTCGAGCAGTTGGGCACTGCCGCCACCGAATTTCAAGACGGTGTCGAGTCCTTGGAGGACTTGATTCTTCAACTTCGCAACGGGTCCTGTCGGCCTGTCGACCTGAGGAACGCCAATGGCTGAGGCTCTTAGAATAGAGAACCTGCAGGTGGAGTTTCGCACTCCCGCCGGTCCCGTCAAAGCCCTAAACGGCGTGAGCTTGGCCCAAGAGGAAGGCCAGGTATATTGCCTGGTCGGAGAGAGCGGCGCTGGCAAGAGCACCTTGGCGTTGTCGATTATGGGCCTGCTGCCTCAATCGGCTTCCGTCCTTCAAGGCAGCGTTTACTTCCGCGGTGTCGATTTGTTGCGGTCCAGCCCACAATACCTTCGCGGTCTGCGCGGACAAGAAATATCGATGGTGTTCCAAGACGCCCAGGCTGCCCTCAACCCTGTTGAACCCATCGGTCCACAACTTGAAGAAGTCATCCTTGAGCACAGCAACGTTTCTCTGAGGAACGCTAACCGGATGGCCCTGGACATGCTCTTCGAAATGGGGATGCCCGACCCCCGGCGGGTGATGGGCCAATACCCCTTCGCCCTGAGCGGCGGCATGTGCCAACGGGTAATGATGGCCATTGCCCTCGTGCTGCGGCCCAAACTGCTAATTGCCGACGAGCCTACGTCGGGACTCGACGTTACATTGCAGGCGGAAATACTGGGGCGGTTGAAGAACCTGGTCAAAGAGCAGAACGCCTCGATACTGCTCATTACCCACGATTTCGGCGTGGTGGCCTCAATGGCCGACAAGGTGGGAGTGATTTATGCTGGCAGCATGGTGGAGCACGCCGACGTGGTGCCGCTGTTCCGCCGCGCCCAGCACCCGTATACTTGGTCGCTGTTGCAGGCCCTGCCAAGGTTGGATGACCCCGGCCGTAGGATTCAGCCGCTGCCCGGCAGCCCTCCCGACATGGCGAACCTGCCAGACGAATGCCCGTTTTTACCCAGGTGTTTCAAGGCTCTGGGACAGTGCCGTAACGAAACCCGGCCCCGCCTGACTGAAACCGAGTCGGGGCATCTGGTCGCCTGTTATAACCCGGTGCTCCCACCAGACTAAACACAGGGTGCCTCGTCTTTCCGGCGAAGGCCGGAACCCAAGTACGTTGGCCTGGCCCAGGCGATCTCCTAGCGGGCCGACTCCTGTTCTCCAACCATCAACTCCAGCGCTAGTTCCGGTTCCAGCTTGCCTTGCTTGATGGCTAGGTCCGCTTCGAGCAACCGGTTATACCGTTGGACGATGTCCTGCCAGGAGTGGCGCCGCGCCTGCTCCAGCGTCTTTCGGACCACAAAGTCTGACGACGTTCCCAACCGGCCGCCGATTTCATTCCTGGGAACGCCTTTGTCCATAGAATCCCGAGCTAGGGCCAGCAGCCGCAATTGCCTTTCCACCATTCCGATGATGTAGGGCGCTTCCCGGCCGTCCTCTCTTAGTTGATGCAGCAGCCGTAGGGCGGCTGCGGGCCGGCCATCGATCATTGCGTCGACCGCCGCGAAGATGCTGGCCTCCCGGACTTGGGAAACCATTGTCTGGATGTCGGACTCGGTAATCTCCCGGCCGGAGGCGTAGAGAGATAGCTTTTCTAGCTCTTGGTCCAGCGTCCACAGGTCGTTGCCCACCAAGTCAGTGATGGACCGTATCGCCGAGGGGCTAATAGCGGAGCCCTTGGCCTGGGCCGAATCCTTGATCCAACGGGCCAACGCTTCGCCGTTGGGCGCCGACAACTCCTCGGCCTGGCAGACCGCACGTAACATCCTCAACAGAGGATTGTTGGCGGACAAAGGGCCGTCCATGAAAACCAGCACGGTGGTGTCGGGCATATTCGGGACTGTCTCCACCAGCACCTGCCATTCACCTCCCGTCTTGGACCCGCTGTCTGGCTCCCGCCGGGTGGACCTGCCCCTGCCAGCCCTGGTTTCGGCGGTGGTCAATAGCCCTTCGACTATCACCAGCCGGTAAGTGTCCATAAAAGGAAGAGCGTTACAAACGCCGAATAACTCGCCGGGTTTGACCTGCGATCCTTGCAAACGATGTCGGTTGGCTTCCAAAACGTCGGCGGCGCCGAGTTCCGAAACCAGGGCCGCTAGCCGTCGAGGTACAAGAAAACTATCGCCGTAAATCAGGTGTGCCGACAATGGTTCTTCTCAATATCAAATTTCAGGCCGAAATCGACTGGTGGCGGGGATGGAAGCCGGATTTGTCCTCGTATGCTCCGGATTCGGGGAATATCTGTTTGTAGACGGCGCGGGCGCGGAATTTGACCGTCTTGGTGACCCTCTCGTAAAGCGCCGTGGGGTCCGCGTTCTGCGCTTTATACATGTCTTGTTGCAACGCACTGGAGTCTTCCAACTCCCAAAGGCACATGTATTTCAGCATTCCATCATCGCCGCTCTCCAGCTTGAACCGACGGGCGCTGACGTAGCCCGGGATCTCCAACCGTTCGGGAATGTGCTGCTGGTTGTACCAGCGATGAAACTCTTCCTCGTCGGCCGGGTCGACATCCATCATGACTATCATGACGGTGTCGCCAATGTGTGAGCCGTTCTTAGCCGCCATTTTGACCCTCCGCTGGCCGGGTGTATTGCGGTGCGGCGCTGGCATTCCGGCAGCTTCGAACTGCCCTGGCGCCAGGCATGGGCTAGTATACCATTGGGACGTCTCCAAACTCGGACATTCGTACCCTCTGAGGTGTGGACCGGGGCCAAGAGGTTGCTGCCCAGATGTTCCTGAGCCATGTTCCGGCAGCGGATTGTGCGGTCTTAAGCTGCATTGACACTGAATTCAGCCGTTCCATATACTACGAGTAATACGTTTTGACTCCGGTGAGCGCCAAAAGGAAGCGGGTAATTCGGCGTTAACGAGCCGCTTTCGGTGGGCTGCCAGCAGACCTGATTTCCGGTCACTCTCCGGCTGCTCTATTGTAAACGTCAACCGCCAAATCGTAACCAACATCGGTCGGCAGGAGTGCCCGTGTGCGGCATAGTGGGATATCTAGGTCAGGATGATGCCTGGCCAATAATCTACGAGGGCTTGAAACGCCTGGAGTACCGCGGGTACGACAGCGCCGGAATCGCCATTGTTGACTCCTCAGGCCAGCTTCATCTGCGCAAAACAGTGGGCAAGGTTAATGGCCTGGATTCCACCGTCAATGGCCGGCATCCCCACGGCTCGGTGGGGCTCGGCCACACTCGTTGGGCCACCCATGGCCGTCCCTCCCACGCAAACGCCCACCCTCACACCGATTGCTATGACCGGGTCGTAGTGGTACATAACGGGATTGTGGAGAACTACCTCGAGTTAAAACACCGGCTGATCGAAAGCGGCCACGTCTTTGAGTCCGAGACCGACACCGAAGTTCTGACCCACTTGGTGGAAGAGGGATTGGACCGCGGCCTGAATTTCCAAGAGGCCTTTCGCCGCATGGGGCGCATGGTAAAAGGGTCGCAGGCGATCACCGCGATGCGGCCCGACAACGGGACCGAGATATGCGCGCTTCGATTGGGTTACGCCGGTGGCATCGTCGTAGCTCACCATGAAGGTCAGGCCATCGTTGGCAGTGATTTGCCCGCCCTCATGCCCCTCTTGGAACGCGATTCCCACTCAGGTCAAGTCGGGTTCTTGGAAACGGGCGAAATCGCCATAGTCAGCCGGGAAGGCGTCAAATATCAGGACTTGGAAGGAAACCACATCGACAAGCAGCCGAGGATGGTGTCCCAAGAAGAAGTGCTGGTCGACAAAGGCGGTTATCCGCACTTCATGCTCAAGGAAATCATGGAACAGCCCCAAGCGGTGGCCGGCGCCCTTCGAGAGCGGGTGAATTTCGATCGCGGAGAGGTCGAGTTGCCAGATTTCCCGCTGTCAATCCAAGAAATTGGGGAACTCGACCGCGTGGTATTGATTGGCTGTGGCACCAGCCTAAACGCCGCCCAAGTGGGACGGCACTTGGTTGAGCGACTAAGCGGGCTGCCAGCCGAAGCCGAGAGCGCCTCTGAGTTCCGCTACCGGGACCCGTACATTGGCCCGAAGACCTTGGTTGTTTCCATCGGCCAGTCGGGAGAGACCGCCGATACAATAGCGGCGATGCAATTGGCCCGGGACAAGGGCGCCAAGCTGGTGACAATTTGCAACACCGAAGGAAGCCAGGCGTCTCGGATCGCCGACGGGACGCTGTACATGCGGGCCGGCCTGGAAATTGGTGTTGCCAGCACTAAGACGTTTATCGCATCGTTGACCATTTTGAACCTGTTGGCCATCTATCTCGGGCAGTCGCGAGGAATTTTGGACAGCTCGGCCACCAGAGAGCTCATCGACGGTTTGGCCCAGTGCCCACGGCTGATCGGTGAGATGCTGGCCAATACCGCCGTTTACCGCCACTTGGCCCAGCAATGTTACGAGTACAACAATTTCTTGTTTCTGGCCCGCGGGGTTAACGCGCCGATAGCCTTGGAAGGGGCGTTAAAGCTCAAAGAAATCAGCTACATCCATGCGGAGGGCTATCCTGCCGGCGAAATGAAGCACGGCCCCATTGCCTTGATTGACCCCGGAATGTGCACCGTTGCCCTGGCGCCTCGAGATTCCTTGTACGACAAGGTAGCCAACAACGTGAAAGAGGTCAAAGCCAGGGACGGCCATGTCCTGGCCGTATTGACCCGCGGCGACACCGCCATGGCCGCCGAGGTGGACCATACATTGTTCATCCCAGAGGCGCCGGAAAATCTAATACCAATTTTGGCTACGATTCCATTGCAGTTGTTGGCGTATCACATCGCGTTGCTCCGGGATTGTGACGTTGATCAACCACGCAACCTAGCCAAATCCGTAACGGTAGAATAGACTTGGCCTGGATATTTCCTTAGGGAGCCCGAAACCGTTGCCCGGCTGACAACACAGGGTCTTCCTCCACCGGGCGCGTCGCCCTTGCCCTCTACCGGGGTCTAATTCGGCCATTCTTTGGGGTTTTCGGACGTAAATGTCCTTCGTTCTGTCATATTGCGCCTTCCAATGGTCGAAAGTCGCCAACAAATTCGTGTCACGGACTTGAAGTTACCAATGCAGAATGGAATCATGGAGATACTGAAATAGTGGCCGAAATTCGTTTCTATCGCGTCCTCCTGGTACCCAGGACCGGACCCGTAATTAAGGATTAAAGTAGATGTTTTTGCAGCTCAACCACCCACCTGTCTCTTTCGACAGCTATACACCTCTCATGGACCCTCGCTTGGTGACTGATCTGACTTCTGTCGCCGACAGTATGAACGGTCTCAGAGTGCTGCACCTCAATAGCACAGCCACGGGAGGCGGCGTTGCGGAAATACTCCAGTCCATGGTGCCGCTAAGCAACTCCCTTGGCATCGAGACAGAACGGATTGTGATCAACCCTCCGTCCGCCGAGTTCTTCGAGGTCACCAAAAAGATTCACAATTTGTTGCAGGGAGCCGAGGGCTCACTCTCGACCCACGAACTGCAAGTCTATTTCGGTTGCATCGAAGACGAAGCCCGCGATATGCAACGGAGCCTACTCGCGGCCGATGTCTGGATCCTGCACGACCCGCAGCTCCTGCCACTGGCCCGATTACTTCGGAAGGACAATGGAGCCGTCTGGATTTGGGTCTGCCACATCGATCTGACCACACCCAACGAATCTGTGATTGAACAACTTTTGCCGTTGACCCAAGACTACGACCATCTGTTGTTTAGCCAACAGGCGTACGTGCCCGCTAACTTGGGTGACAAACTGCCGGTGACAATAGCTCCACCAGCCATCGACCCGTTGAGCGTCAAAAACACCCCGCTCGACGAGGAGCGCGCTTGGGAGATCGTGGAGGCGATGGGCGTTGACCGCAAGCGGCCGTTGATCGCTCAGATCTCCAGGTTCGACCTGTGGAAGGACCCTTGGGGGGTGATCGACGCTTTCCGGACCGCTCGGGAATCCGTTCCTGGCTTGCAGCTGGCCCTGCTGGGTTTAAGTCAGGCTACCGATGACCCGGAGGCCTTGGATGTCGCATCGACAGTCACCGACCATGCGGACGGAGACCCCGACATTCACATATACCTCGACCCAAGCGACCTCCCCGACAGCATCGATCTCGTCGTCAACGCCTTCCAAGTGGCGTCCCAGGTGTTACTTCAAAAGTCCACCAGGGAAGGGTTCGGGTTGACCGTTACCGAAGCGATGTGGAAGGGTAAGCCGACGATTGGCGGCGACGCCGGTGGCATCCGGGTCCAGATAGAAGACGGCGTATCCGGGTTTTTGGTCTCTTCCCCCGATGAGTGCTCCACGCGGCTCGTGGAGCTTCTACAAGACTCCGAATTGCGCACCCGGATCGGAGAGGCGGCCAGAGAGAGCGTGCGCCAGCGGTTCTTACTCCCCCGGCTGGCCTTGGACTACCTCAAGGTGGCCCAAGCCCATGTCCCCGGCCTTGCCGCAGCCCAGAACGTCAACGGCCACCATGCTGACGGGCCGGAAGAACTCGTTTCGGTCTCGGTCCCGAGCGCAGTTCGAAAACCGGCCAGGGCTCGGAAGAACCGGCTTCACGAACGATAGCGTCCGCCTTCCGGGTCTCCGGTCTTCACCGGCGCTGCGGTCCAGCCTGTCATTCCTAGTCGGCCGGCAGGCCGGTTGGGAACCTCATGTTGTGCAGCCGAGATTCCTATGTCGCTCAGCTCACAAAGAGTGTCGTGCAACAAGCCCTGCCCCGGCGATGGCCTCTGCGCTAGGCCGGTTGCCCCTGGTTATAAGATGGGGTAGAGTCTGTATCAATAGGGCCCGGAACTGACCCGCCTAAGGCAGTACTGAGAGCTCCATGGAGACAGTGGTGGACACCACAACCGTAGTCATTATGGTTGATGGCCTGGACCCGAAATACTTGGACGCTTGCCCGGCCCCCCGACTGGCGGAAATCGCCAAGGAAGGGTTTAGGGTGAATGCCAGGGCGATGATGCCCACGGTCACCAACGTCAACAATGTGTCTTTGATCACCGGCGCCTATCCCGAAGCCCACGGGATCACCTCCAACTACTGGTGGGACCGGGAGCAGGACGCCGAGTTGTACATGGAATCGGGCGAATACGTTCGCTCTGAGAGCATGTTCCAACGGGCGACCGCCAAAGGGGCGCGGTCTCTGTTGGTAACCGCCAAGGACAAACTCCGTAAACTGCTGAGCGACGGCGCCACCGTAAACGTTTCTTCCGAGCAGCCTCCGAAGTGGGTACTGAAAGGTGTCGGGGAACCACCGCCAGTCTACTCCGTGGAGGTTAATCAGTGGGTTGTCGATGCCGGCCGCTATATTCTTTCCCAACAGGATTTCGATGTCGTTTACTTGACCACCACCGACTACGCCATGCACACTTATCCTCCGGAACATCCAGAGTCAGCCAGGCACCTGGCTTTGTTGGACGCGGCCATTGGCCGTTTAATTGATTCGATTCCTCGATTTCGTATTGTGGTGACCGCAGACCACGGAATGTCCGACAAATCCCGCATGCTGCATCTGCCAGACCAGCTTGCTAAAGTAGGCATCAAGGCACGGGCCGTGCCCGTCATCAAGGACAGATACACGGTGCACCATTCCAACCTTGGCGGTTGCATCTACCTCCATCTCGACTGCGAGGACGTGCCGGCGGCCGTGGAGGTGCTCCGCAACACCGACGGCGTGGACGAGGCGCTGCCCCGGGACGATGCGGCACGACGCTTCAGGCTCGAGCCGGAACGCATCGGCGATATTATGGTTCTGGGTGGGGCCGATGTGGTGTTCGGCGACCCCGCCGAGGTTGATCTGCCATCGACCCTCCGGTCTCACGGCTCGACCCACGAAATCGACGTTCCCATCATCGCCTGCGGACCTGGACTTGGCGGACCTGGAGCTGATGGTATGGCGGGGACCAAATTCAAAGAGAACCGAGATATAGGCAGATATGTGCTGGATGAGGTCCTTGGTTAGTCGAGGACGCGGACTTCGTTCCACCCGGCGCGGTGCCATTCCGATCGCCACCGACCCAACCGAGACATTTTTGCTTCCGTGCGTTCTTTAATGAATTCCCTGAATTCCTTTCGAGTCACTGCTCCCGCCACCACCGCCAACCTGGGACCTGGGTATGACTGCCTTGGGCTCGCTCTAGACCTCTGGAACATTATGGAGGTCCAACTTCTCCAACCCGGAGCTGAAACGATAGTGGAGGTTTCCGGCGAGGGCGCGGAAGAATTGGAAGCTGGGAAAGACAATCTCGTCCATCGGTCGATGGAGTTTCTTTTCAAGGAAGCAGATTCGGAAATTCCAGCGGTACAAATCAGGTGCCTAAACGAGATTCCTCTTTCCAGGGGCCTGGGCAGCAGTGCCGCCGCCATCGCCGGAGGCCTGGTCGCTGCCAACGCTTTGTGTGGGGTTAAGTTCACCAGCAACGATCTTTTGGAAATGGCCGCGACCATTGAGGGCCATCCCGACAACGTGGCTGCCTCACTCTTGGGTGGGCTGCAATTGGTTATCACCGAAGGACAACAGCTCTACTCGGTTCCGGTATCCGTGCCCCCTGGGATTCATGCGGTCCTGTTTATCCCCGAGGCTAGAATCTCAACCGCCAATGCCCGGTCGGTCATCCCGGAGCAGGTAAAGTTGTCCGACGCGGTACATAACGTGGGCCGGGCTGCGCTGTTGGTGGCGGGCTTGGCGACAAACCATCCGGAATATTTGAAATTAGCAACCGAAGACCGGTTGCACCAACAATACAGACAGCCCTTGTTCCCTGCCATGAAGTTGCTATTCAAGGCGGCTTTGGACGCTGGAGCCCTCGGTGTGTTTCTTTCAGGAAGCGGTTCGACCGTGTTGGCATTGACCGAAGGCCGTGAGATGACGGTGGCCTACGAGATGGCTGAGGCGGCGCGCCAAGCCGGAGTGGAAGGAAACGTAAAGATCACTCAGCCCACCCCGTTGGGCGCCCATGTTGTCGAGGCAAGCTAGCCTGATCTCCACGGCGCTTTACCTTCCTGGTCAAATCTGTTATCACAGATAACTAGCCAACCCGATGAGCGAGTTTTAGCCAGGCGCGGCCCCTCGCGCCCGTGCAACCCGTGCCCCGGGAACATTTCATCTGGTGGTCATCTGGCGGAGAACATGGCACTGGTAGTCCACAAATACGGCGGATCTTCGGTGGAAGACGCCGACAAGATCCTGAACGTGGCACGCAGGATCGCCCTCGCCAAGGAGAGCGGACTCGACGTCGTGGCAGTGGTCTCCGCCATGGGCGATACCACCGATCAGCTAGTCCAGCTGGCCAACTCGGTCTCCCGCGAGCCTCACCCAAGGGAACTGGACCTGCTTCTCTCCACCGGCGAGCTTGTGTCGTGCACCCTGCTCACCATGGCTCTTCGAGACCTGGGCCATGAAGCCATCAGCCTAAGCGGCCCACAGGCAGGAATACTGACCGATACCAGCCACGGCCGGGCCCGCATCCACCACGTTGAAACGGGGCGGGTTCAGAAGGAACTGGAAAGAGGCCGGATTGTAGTGGTGGCTGGTTTCCAGGGGATCACCGAGGGGCAAGACGTAACCACTCTGGGCCGAGGTGGCTCCGATACCACAGCGGTGGCCTTGGCTGCGGCCTTGGGCGCCGACCGATGCGAAATATACACCGATGTGGACGGGATTTATACCGCGGACCCCAAAGTAGTTCCGCAGGCCCGAAAACTGGAAGAGATCGGTTTCGAAGAGATGTTGGAACTGGCCAACTACGGGGCCAAGATGCACCCACGTTCCATTGAGCTGGGCGCGGTTTACCGGGTCCCCATCTATGTGGCGTCCAGCTTCAACGACTCACCGGGAACCCTGATACACGGTGGCTGGGACAGTGCGGTTGACCAACGCCTCCGGCCAGACGGCGAATTGAATTCAGCCAGACCAGACCCACACGGACCGATAGGGATTTCACCAATGGGGATTTCAATGGAAGACAGAATCAAAGTAACCGGAATTGCCTTGAATGCTAACGTAGCTAAAATAACAGTGAGGAGTGTGCCCGACCGGCCCGGGGTGGCCGCCGCTCTCTTCGAGCCGCTGGCCCAAGCCGCCATCAGCGTCGATACCATCGTG
This sequence comes from Dehalococcoidia bacterium, assembly GCA_965247605.1. Classification (GTDB taxonomy): domain Bacteria; phylum Chloroflexota; class Dehalococcoidia; order Lucifugimonadales; family UBA3495; genus VXOI01. The sequence continues at coordinate 216,638 of CBDFHM010000013.1, forward strand.
CAGAACACCAGCGAAGACCGCACCACCGACATCAGCTTCACTGTGAGCCGAAATGACCTGCCTGCGGCCCTAACGAAGGTGGAGCAGTTGACCGTCGAACTTGGTGCCGGGGGTGTGGCCAGCGACGAAAGTTTGGCGTCGGTCAGCATTGTCGGTTCGGGGATGCAGAACAGTCCGGGCTACGCCTCGCGCATGTTCCGGGTGTTGGCCAACGGCAACGTCAACATCGATATGATAACCACCTCTGAAATTCGCATTTCCTGCATCATCAAGGAAGAGCAAGCCCAAGAGGCGGTGCGGCTGCTGCATGAAGGCTTCGATTTGGACCAGACTTAACCTTCTAGATATTCCCGGCCGTTCGGCAGACCGTCTCAATTAAAATCTCTACCCCTTTCAGACCACCAAGTTTTCAAGCGAGTTTTCAAGAAGGTATATCCGTTGGTACATCCGGTGGGCCATCCCTATCTATCTGTCGTAATTCCGGCCTACAACGAAGAGGCGCGCATCCCCAAAACCCTGGAACAGGTAGTCGGCTACCTGAGCGATCAGAGTTACGATTGGGAAATCGTCGTTGTCGATGACGGCAGCACCGATTCAACCGCCCAAGCGGTCCAAAAAGAAGCCAGCCAGGACTCCAGGGTCCGGTTGTTGTCACTCGACCACAGGGGCAAGGGGTGGGCGGTGAAGAACGGGATGGCCGCCGCGACAGGAACCTACAGGCTTCTGTGTGACGCTGACTTATCAGTTCCCATCGAGCAGGTGGAGCGGCTGCTACCGCCCCAAGTCCCCGACGTTGACATCGCCATCGGTTCCAGAGAGGCCCAAGGCGCGGTCCGCTTCGGCGAGCCGGGGCAGCGCCATTTGATGGGCCGGGTCTACAACGAGTTGGTGCGCCGTCTTACTGTCCCGGACTTGGATGACACGCAGTGCGGGTTCAAATGTTTCAAAAGCGGACCGGCAACCGAGCTGTTTGATGTACAGACTATGGACGGCTTCGCTTTTGACGTCGAGGTACTGTACTTGGCTTGGAAACGAGGCCTGTCGATAAAAGAGACTGGAGTCGATTGGTATTACCGGGAAAACAGCAAGGTGCGCACCATTCGTGACTCTTCGATGATGACCCTGGACCTGTTGAAAATCAGATGGCGCCATCGCAAGACCATTCCTGCGCGGGAGCCTGTTGACTGCAACATCAGCTAGCGGTTCCAGGCATCCATTTCCTGGCTAGGGCAGTAGTCTCCACCTAGCGCACTGGTCGTGGCCGCACGGAAATCCCCTATAAATTTCGATTTATTTACCGTAATTAGGCTTGACCTATTGCGCGCGCATGGTGTAACTCTAGTACTCAGTCAACTCGATTTTGGTAATTGTTTAAGAAAACGTCTAAGGTTGCCACCCTTTTTTAGGAGTGTTGACGTAGGAGGGTGGCAGCCATGGGACGAGATCGGTATGTGGTCCGGTTGGAAAGGGAAGAACGAGACCAGTTGGAACGACTGATTCGCGGGGGAAAGAGCCCAGCGCGAAAGGTTGCCCGGGCCCGTATTCTGCTAAAGGCAGATACGGGCTGGGGGGTGATGCGCATCGTGGAGGCGCTGGACACGTCTGCGGGTACGGTGTGCCGTACCAAGCGGCGGTACCTGGAGGGAGGACTGAAGCGGGCCTTGGAGGAAGATCCTCGGCCAGGACATCCGACCAAACTGGATGAGCGGGGGGAAGCGCACCTGATTGCCCTGGCGTGCAGCGAGGCCCCTCCAGGCCATGACCACTGGACCCTGCGGCTCCTGGCAAACAAGGTGGTGGAGTTGGGGCTGGCGCCCTCCATGTCCCACGAGGGAATTCGCAAGCGGTTGAAAAAAACAGTCTCAAGCCGTGGCAGAAGAAGGAGTGGTGTATTCCCCAGGTGAGCGCCGAGTTTGTGGCGTGTATGGAGGATGTGCTGGACCTTTACGCGGAACCCTATGACCCAGAGCGCCCGGTGGTCTGTTTCGACGAGACCTCCAAGCAGTTGCTGGCGGAAAAGAGGTCTCCGATCCCGCCCAAGCTGGCACGACGGGAGCGATACGATTACGAGTACCAGCGCAATGGCACCCGAAACCTGTTCATGCTGTGCGAGCCCCTGGCGGGCTGGAGGCATGTGGCAGTGACCGAACGTCGTACCATGGTGGACTTCGCTCAGCAGATGCGGTGGCTGGCCGATGAAGCTTACCCAGCGTCCGAGAAGATCCGGGTGGTGCTGGACAACCTCAACACCCACAAACCAGCTTCCCTCTACGAAACCTTCGAGCCCAAGGAGGCTAGGCGAATACGCAAACGCTTGGAGTTTCACTACACTCCCAAGCACGGTAGTTGGCTCAACATGGCAGAGATCGAGTTCAGTGTCTTGGCCAGGCGAGTCCTGCGCCGGCGTATTGCCGATGAAGAGACTTTGAGTGGCGAGATCGCGGCCCTGGAGGCAGAACGAAACCAAGCCGGAGCAACCATTGACTGGAGATTCTCCACTGTGGACGCCCGAGTCAAGCGTCACCATCTCTATCCTGCCAACAATTAGGTTGACTGAGTACTAGATAGTGACTAGGCACGAGACGACCTCTACGGGAGGGCGCCCATAGGGTGGACATCGTGGCCGCATAATCTAGGGACAACTTCGCTTGGAGATAGGATGGACTCGGATACGACGCACACAGCCAACAGCATGAGGCTAAAGCGAGATTTGGGCCGTGAGGCTGTTAGCCTTGCTCTCAAGGGAGAATGGGAGCGGGCCACGGAGGTGAACAAAGCGATCTTGGAGTTGTTCACCGAAGATGTCGAGGCCATGAACCGGATGGCCAAGGCGTTCATCGAATTGGGCCACTACGCAGACGCCAAGGCCGTCTTGGACCGGGTCTGCGAGGTCGCCCCCTACAACAATATCGCCAAGAAGAATCGAGCCCGCCTAGAGCAGATGGGCGCTAACCCCTCGGCGAACAAGCAGATACGAAAGGCCACAGGTGCGCCCCAACTGTTCATAGAGGAAAGCGGCAAGTTGGCTACCACGGTCTTGCGCAAAGTTCCCAGCCGGCGGATTGCCTCCCACGTTTCGCCGGGCGATCCTGTTACTTTGCAACAGGAAAACAACGCCATGAACGTCTACTACGGCGACGCCGAATTCGTCGGCCAAGTGGAGCCCAAGATGGGCAAGCGGCTCATCCAACTAATTCAGGGCGGCAACACTTACGCGGCCGCGATTATAGGAGTTAACGACGAGGGGATATCGGTGATTATCCGGGAGATGTTCCGCCACCGCAGTCTTCAAAACGTCTGCTCTTTCCCCACCAAGAGTAAAGACGACAACCGGGTCTACTTGAACGAAAGTGTGGCCAGGTTTATGCGTGACGAAGAACCGGAAGGGGATGACGAAGAGGAAAACGTCATCGACGAAGAAGCATTGGAGAACGACTGGGCCGAAAACGAGTAGATACTAAACCCACCAACTCAATGATTAAAAAGCCTCTCTCTTGGCTAAAGAGAGGGGCTCTTTGTTTCTGTGACATCGTAATCTGAACCGGCTGATAAATGGGGCGTACGCCGAGAAATAGATGGGTATTGATTACCCATCGCTACACCTATAGAATTATGCATTGTCGCACAGCCCCGCCCTTAAGGAGCGACGCTAAATTCTCATGACATAAGAGGAGGACAGGTGATTGACTGTATTAGGTTGTCATCTATTGCTGGAATTAAAGGACTGTAACCCCGCACTGCTCAACGATCTTAGCTTCATCCGTCGGGCGATGCTGACGACCGCCCAAGACGTAGGCGCCACAGTCGTCGGAGAATCATTCCACCGCTTTACCCCTCAAGGTGTCACCGGAATTCTGGCCATCGCGGAGTCGCACATCTCCATACATACTTGGCCGGAATACGCTTACGCCGCAGCCGACATCTTTTCTTGCGGGTCGTCTTTCCGCCCTTGGGAAGCCGCCAATAAGCTGGCCGAACAATTGGAATCCAAGGATCCGGACATCAAGGAGTTCCAGCGGGGATTTGTCACTGAGGCTGTCGTCGGCTAACCCATGGAAATGACCGGTAAATGGTTTGTCGAAAGCGTGTATCCAGACCTGGCGGTAATGCTCCGGGTGCAGAAGGTTTTCTATTCTGGAGAAACTGCGTACCAGAAGGTGGAGGTCTTGGAGTCCGACGTTTTTGGCCGCAGTCTGGTCCTTGACGGAAAAACACAGTCTACCGAGAAGGACGAGTTCATCTACCACGAATCTCTGGTGCACCCCGCCATGCTCTGTCACCCCAACCCGGAGAGCGTGTTCATCGGTGGCGGTGGAGAAGGGGGCACCCTTCGTGAGGTCTTGGCCCACAACACAGTCGAACAAGTGACTATGTTGGACCTGGACCAGGAGGTGGTGGAATTATGCCGCCGCTATTTACCGAACCATCACCAAGGCAGCTTTGACGACCCCAGGACCAACCTGCTTCACCGGGACGCCAGAGCCTTTCTGGAAGAGCCGGGTGACGGCTTCGATGTTATTATTCTCGATCTGGTCGACCCTTTGGAGGGTGGAACGGCTTATCTGTTGTATACCGACGAGTTCTACCGCATCGCCAAAGCGCGGCTGAATCCCGGTGGAATTCTAGTCACCCAGTCGGGTCCGGCCGGTCTGCTCAGCTATGAAGAGTGCTTCACCACGATCTACAAGACCTTGGGCAACGTGTTCGCCCACACCGCTGCCGCACAGGTCCATGTGCCGGCCTTCGAGACACTCTGGGGGTTCACCCTGGCTTCGGACTCGCCGCTGCTACAGACACCCGAAGAGAACATCGACACGCGGCTCTCCGGTCGCGTCAAAAAAGACCTCAAGCACTACGACGCAGAAACACACCGCGGTATGTTCGCCCTCCCCAAGCACCTACGCAACGGCTTCAAAGCCGAGACCCGCATCAACCGGGACGCCGCGCCAGTCTTCATGGCGTAGACGCTGCTGGCCAGCCGTTACGGCTGAATCAGCACCCTGACGGTGCCGTCCACGTCCTTGCGTTGGGTTAGCAGTTTGTGGCCCGCTTGCTCCGACCACCCGATCACGTCGTAGATGTTCAGCGCATCGGCCAGGATCGCTTCGACGAACGATTGCCGGTCAAGCTCCATCTGGCGGGTCAGGGCCGCGATTACTCCGGCGCAGCTCTTGCCGCGGCCGTCGATGACTACCCAGCCACCGCCGCCGTTGCTAACCACCGGCGCGATGTCGTCGTGAACGCTCACCTCGCCGCTTTTACGGAGGTCCAACTGCCGCTTGAACTCAGCCACCGCTTCCCAGGCCACGGCCCGGCCACGGTCGCCGGAGGAACACACCGCGCCCCTTACGCCGACGATGTCGGGGTTGATGCGGGCCAGTTCGTCAAGATCGCCGATTTTCAAGTGGCCGGAAAGCGCTGTACTCATGCCCAGTTGTTTGCCTTGAAGCACGATATCTCGAAGCACTGGTTCTGGCATGAAGTCGAAAAGGTTGCGGCCGTCTTTAGTCAGCGTGTCGATCAGGAAGCCGTCGCATTCGCCTTCCTTGGCCAGTTGCACCATGCAATGGGGGTCAAGGCCGTCCTCGTAGAGCTCGTTATCGGCGAACACCGAGCCTATGAGTTTGGTGTTGGAGCCCTCCAGCGCTCGCCGCGATTGCCGGAGTACCTCTAGGGCGTTGTCGTAGTTGCCGCGCTGGAACCCTACTTTCACCGAGGTGGCGTCCAACTGAGCGGCGGCGTAAACCGCCATGGCCACAGTGCCGGGCTGGTCTGGTACCACGCCCAGGGTTACGCTGACGTGCTTCTCAACCGGGATAATTCCGCGGACCTGGCGGACAATGGACGGATGTCCGGAGCCCACCAAGGCTTCCTGGAGATTCTTGACATCTACGACGTCGGCTCCGCCCTGCTCGGCCTCCAGCGCCTCTTCCACATTCTGGACGCTAACCATCAACAGCATGCCTGAGGCGAAATTATTGTTGCCGTCCAGCCAGGAGGTACGCGAAGCGGCGGGTATCGCCGGCACCGGGACTCGGGGCTTGAGCGGTTCCAGTTCCTCTCGCAGCTCGGATTTTTCCACCGGCGAGAGGTCGGCCAGCGGCAGGCGGGTCGGGCCAGCGGCCATGCCCATCAACTCGGCCCAATGCTTGACCAACGGCACGGGCAGCGCGCCGTTGTACTTGGTCACGGTCCTGGTCCACCAGGTATCCGACAACTCTTTTAGCCGCCGAAGGTGAGTCTCGTAGAATTTCTCGTCCAGGTCACCCTTGGTGGCCCGGTCGATGAACTGGACGTAGTTGTTGGCTCCGGGAATGTCGAACCGCCAGTCTGAGGTATTGGCGAACATCACCTGTTGTTGGATTCCTAGTTCCTGGGCCTTGAAGAATATCCACTCATCCGGGGTGCTGATGACCGCTTCTTTCCCCAGAGTGAGGTGGGCTTCGATGGACAATTGCTGGTTGAAACTGGCCTCTTTGACCCCTACCACGTTGGGTATGCGGCAGAGCCGCTGCATACCGTAGGTGCTCATTACAATGCCGAACTGGGGTGAGTTGTAGAACATGATGGCCAGGTCGGTGTTGTCGGCCAGCAGTTGGACGTATTCGACCACCTGGTCCTCGGTTTTGGTCGCCATATATGGCGGCGCGACGACGAGCAGGTCGAACCCTTGGGCTTGGGCATGTTGGGCCAGCGACACCATCTCTTTTGCGGAGGTGTCGGTAACGTGCGCCGCAATGGGCCAGCTACCGGCCGCTTCCCCGGCCACCGAGTCCATGACCTCGATCCTTTCATCGTGGGTCAGGCTCCAGAACTCACCCATGCCCCAAGTGCAACCACCTCCGGTGGTTCCCAGGCTTCTGACATGGCTAATATTGCGCTTCATGCCTTCCTGGTCGACGCGGTTGTCGGCCGTGAACGGGGTGATGAGCGTGGTCCATTGGCCCTTCAGAGTCTCCCAGGCCCACTCTTGAGCCTCATGTTTCTTGTAATCAGCCATATCCGCCGCCCTCCGTCGAACTAATTAAAACAAATTCGGTTAAGACCCATTGGGTAGGTCAGTTGCCCAGGGTTACTCGTCTTCTTCGTACTGCCCTTTCAGCGAGTCCACCACCGCCGGGTCGGCCAGGGTGGTGGTGTCTCCCAACGCCCGGCCCTCGGCCACATCCCGCAACAGACGGCGCATTATCTTGCCGCTGCGGGTCTTGGGTAACTCGGCCGCAAAATAGATTTCTTCCGGCCTGGCCATGGGACCGATTTTCCCGGCCACGTGGGCCTTGAGTTCGGTTATTACTTCATCGGACATAGCCACTTGGTCTTTCAGGGTGACGAAAGCCACGATGGCCTGCCCCTTGATCGCGTGGTCCTTGCCGATACAGGCGGCCTCGGCGACCTTCAAGTTGTCCACCAAGGCGCTCTCGACTTCCATCGTGCCGATCCGGTGGCCTGAAACATTGATCACGTCGTCGACCCGCCCCAGAAGCCAGAAATAACCATCCTCGTCCTGCTTCGCCCCGTCGGCGGTGAAGTAGATGTTGGGGTAACGGGACCAGTAAGTGTCCTTGAACCGCTCCGGGTCGCCGTAGATGTTGCGCAGCATAGAAGGCCAGGGCTTCTTGATCGTCAGGTAGCCGCCGCCTCCGGGTCCGACCGGATTCCCGGCTTCGTCCAGAATCTCCGCGTCGATGCCGGGGAACGGGCGAGTGGCCGAGCCCGGTTTGAGGGTTGTCAGACCAGGCAGCGGCGCGATCATGATGCTGCCGGTCTCAGTTTGCCACCAAGTGTCTACCACGGGGCAATTCCCCAGGCCGATGTTCTGCCAATACCAGACCCAAGCCTCTGGGTTGATGGGCTCTCCCACAGTGCCCAACAGGCGCAGCGAGGAGAGGTCGTGTTTCTGGGGATAGCTCTCGCCCCAACGCATGAAGGTGCGGATCGCGGTGGGGGCCGTGTAAAGAATCGAAACACCGTATTTGGCGACGATGGCCCAGAACCGGTCCCGGTCAGGATGGTCGGGAGATCCTTCGTACATTACCGAGGTAGCGCCGTTGGCCAGAGGGCCGTACACGATGTAGCTGTGCCCGGTCACCCACCCAATGTCGGCGGTGCACCAGTAGGTATCTTCTTCCTTCAAGTCGAAGACCCACTTCATGGTGGCGTAGGTGCCCAACAAATAGCCTCCGGTCGTGTGGACAATGCCCTTGGGCTTGCCTGTGGTGCCGCTGGTGTACAGCAGGTAGAGCATGTCCTCGCTGTCCATCGGCTCGGGTTCACAGATCTGTGGTTGGCCTTCGACCAAATCGTGCCACCAGATATCCCGCCCTTCAACCATCTTGTCATCGGCGCTGCCGGTGCGCCGCAGCACCACCACCTTCTCGACGCTGTTGGTGCCGTCCAACGAGTCGTCGGAGTTCTGCTTCAGAGGAACGACGCCGCCGCGCCGATAGCCCCCGTCGGCGGTAATCAGGATCTTGGACTGAGAGTCGTTGATCCGGTCCCTCAAGGACTCGGCGCTGAATCCCCCGAACACCACGCTGTGCGGGGCCCCGATACGGGCGCAGGCCAGCATGGCGATGGGCAACTCCGGGGTCATGGGCAGGTAGATCGTGACGCGGTCGCCCTTCTCCACCCCCAGGCTTTTCAACCCGTTGGCAAAGCGGCAGACCTCGCGATAGAGGTCCCAGTAGGTGTAGACCTTCCAGTCGCCCGGTTCCCCTTCCCAGATGATGGCGGCTTTGTTGCGGCGGCCGGTGGTCAGGTGGCGGTCAAGGCAGTTGTAGGAGACGTTGATCTTGCCGCCGACGAACCACTTGGCGAAGGGCGGGTCCCATTCCAAGACCTTGTCCCATTTCTTGAACCAGTCCAGTTCCTCGGCGAACTTGGCCCAAAAGGCTTCCGGGTCCTTCGCGGCGGTTTCGTAGATGTCAGGGTCGGAAATATTGGCCTGTTTGGCAAATTCTGCCGACGTGGGAAAAGTCCGCTCCTCTTGAAGCAGTGCATCGATGCTTCCGGAGCTTCCCGAGTTTTCAACCACTTCTTTAACTCCTAGGGCGCGGACTCATAACTATCGAGCAGATACTGAGGCACCGGCCAAAAGTGACCGTTCCTCCCAATTCTGATGATGTTCTCAGGCTAGTTTATCACCGGATTTTTAACATATGGGAGCTAGCTTTGCAATGAGAGGCGCCCGTCCCGTGAACGCGCCTTTGCTACCGATGGCGTAGAATCTTGGGCTATGGCCGTTACCGAGAACTCCGCCTACGACCTTTCCTCCTCCTCGCCGAACCCGGGACCTGAGAATTGACCGTACCTGCGGCCAATTCTCAGGGCGCTGTCGTCCCTGAACGGCGGACTAATGTGCTGCTCGGGGCCGTCGCCGGGCTGGGCATGTTCTTGGCCATGATGGACATTGCGGTAAACGTGGCCCTGCCGTCTATGGCCGAAGACCTGGATGCCGACCTGCAAAGTGTTCAGTGGGTGATCGTCGTATTCATCGCTACCAGGGCCGGACTGGTCATGGGCGCCGGTAGCTTTGCCGACCGGTTCGGGTTGCGGCCGGTTTACCTGTGGGGTGGGACGGCGTATTTGGCGGCCATGTTCTGCATCGCGTTCTCACCCGGTCTCTCGACAGTTGTGGGCTTCCGAGTGCTTCAAGGAATCGGCACCGGGTGCCTTTATGCGGTTGCACCGGCCATCGCAGCGAACGTGTTTCCCATCCACCGTCGAGGCCTGGGAATGGGGTTTACAGCCGGGAGCCAGGCATTGGGGATGCTGGCTGGCACGCTGGGCGCCGGACTTCTGGTGGGCTGGCTGGGTTGGGAATGGGCGTTTTTGGGTCGCGTCCCATTTGTGGTGATAGCCCTATTTTTGGCTTACAAGTTCTTGGAACGGGATGCACCCAAAAGGACTTCCGGCCCTCCCTTCGATATTACCGGCACGGTCACTCTTATTGCTGGCTTGCTGTGTTTGGTTATCGGGCTGCGGCTGGGCCGCTCTGTCGGCTGGGCCTCTGCGCCGGTACTGGTGCTGCTGCCTCTGGCACCGGCTCTTCTGTTGGCGTTCTGGCGGGTCCAGCGGTCCGCGCCCTGGCCGGTGCTGCCCTTGCACCTGCTGCGGGTCCGTGGATTCGCTGTCTCCAGCATTAGTATGTTCCTGGCCCACTTTGGGGTCTTCGTCATTTGGTTTATCTTCCCGTTCTACATCGCCGACAGCCTGTACCGTGGGCCGGTGATATTGGGTACGATGCTGGCCACAATGGCCTTTCTGAATTCTGGGTTTTCCGGGGCGGGAGGATGGCTTACCGACCGAATCGGGACCCTCCCGGTGGGCGTGGGTGGAATGCTGGTAATGGCGGCCGGTCTTTCGTATATGAGTTTCTTGGGAGCGGATTCCTCTCTGGGCCAGGTGGCGCTCCGGATCGCAATCGTGGGCACCGGCTTGGGCCTATTCCAGGCGTCGGCCTTTACGCTGATGATGCGGAGCGTGCCGGGGGAGCGATTTGGCACCGCCGGGGCGGCCCTATCGCTGTCTCAGGCCTTTGGTTCGGTGTTGGCGGTGGCGGTCGTCGGAGGGCTGTTCGCCTGGCGCGGCGACCACCATCTGAGCGAGGCGGTGGGAATGGTGAATGCTGAGGGTATCGCCTTCGTTAAGGCGTTCAAGGACGTGTTCCTGCTGGGTGCGGTGGTCGGCCTATTAGGAGCGGTGTCGTTGCTATTCGGCGGCCGGAGTAGCGGAGAAACAATTAAGTGACACTCGGCCCGCGCTCTGCGTTGAATTAGGTCCCCGTCGCCGCCGCGCCGAGATCGCTTCTAAGGACCTCGTACTCTTCCAGGTCCACCAACTCCCCCCACTTTTCCTGCGCCTGGTTCAGACGGCCTTTGTAAGACATCCCGACCTTTTCCAGCACCCGTCCCGAAGCCGGGTTGCGGGTGAAATGGAAGGCGCGGACCCGGTCCAGTCCCAACTTCCAGAAGGCGTATTCGATCACCGGCGAGGCGGCTTCTGTCGCGTATCCTTGGCCCCAATAGGGCTTCCCCAGCCAGTAACCGACCTCGGCTTCGTTATTCTCGATGTCTATCCGAAGCCCGATCGCGCCGACAAACGCGCCGTCCGATTTTAGGATTATAGCGAAATTGACCAATTCGCCCCGCTGAAACTTCCTTTTACTGGACTCCACCCAACGCTCGGCCATGCCGTCTTCGTAGGGGTGGGGGATGTTTTCGGTGCTGAAGGCAACATCCCGGTCGCCGGCCAGACGCTGAATATCCGGTGCGTCGGCCAAATCCAAAGGCCGTAGAAGCAGCCGCTCGGTCGTGATCTGAGGTATTTCTTTCAACATCGGTTTCGAATCAACTTGGGTATTGGCTTAGGTATTGGATGGACGAGGGCCCGCTATTCGGCATCAGCCAGGTCGCCCTTGGACATGCCATAGAGCACCACGTCCTCCAACGTACCCCACTTATCGACGTTCTGTTCCAGGGTCCCTTCATGTGACATGCCAATCTTTTGAAGCACTCTACCCGACGCCTGGTTTCGGCCGAAATGCGACGCGCGGACCCGGTCCAGACCAAGGGCAGTAAACCCGTGCTCCACGATAGCCTTGGCCGCTTCGGTGGCATAACCCAGGTTCCAATATGGCTTCCCAATCCAGTATGAGAGTTGTGCCAGTTGGCTGGGAGGCCCGCCTTCGACCAGTAGTTCGATAATTCCGACGAACCTGCCGCCGTCGGGACCGTTTTCATCCGTTTCGCTCTCAGTCTGGCAGTCCCCTATCCACCGTTCGGCATAGCCATCCGGGTAGGGATGGGGAATGCTCCGGGTGTTGTACGCCACGTCTCGATCGCCAGCCAGACGCTGCAAGTCGGAGGCGTCGGCAAGCTCCAACGGGCGCAGCCGCAAACGTTTGGTAACTGATGATTGGTGGTTGATTGACCATCGGCTCCAATGTCACCGGAAAGTATCACCCTAAGAAACGGGCAGCTCTCACCGGCAACGTTAACGTGCTTTCATACTAGCATAAGGGTTTCCCAAGACTGAGCCTAGCCCTAGACCAATGAGGCCCCGACCAAGCCCCGGACCTCGCCCGAGGCTTCTTGACCCGGCGACGACGGCCTTGTTACACTGCCTCAGTGCGGGCGGTTAGCTCAGTTGGTTAGAGTACTTGCTCGACACGCAAGAGGTCACTGGTTCGAGTCCAGTACCGCCCACCATTTGCCCCGAATCGATTGGGCAAGGTGGCCTGCCCCGCGCTCAAGGCCCGGAGCCAATTCCAATGCTGTTGTCTGCTAGATTGCTCTGTCATCGAAGCGGCCAACCGCGCAACGCACACACACTAACTAATCAGGTAATGACCGAGTAACAAAATGGACGCCGCTCAACTTCTGAAGCCAACACCCAATCCAAGGATTCCCAAGTTCTCCGCAGGAGATACGGTCAGGGTCAACTTCCGCATCCGAGAGGGCGAGCGGGAGAGGATTCAGGCTTTCCAAGGAGTCGTCATTCGGCTTCAAAACGGTAGGGGTCCGGCGGCCAACTTCACCGTAAGGCGCATATCCGGCGGTATCGGAATCGAGCGTATCTTCCCCCTGCATTCACCGCTGGTTGAGTCCTTGGAAGTGACGCGGTATGGTTCGGTCCGGCGGGCCAAGCTGTACTACCTGCGAGGATTGCAGGGGCGTGCGGCCCGGATCAAAGAACAGAGCCCGCTGCAGCGCCGCAAAGCCGCCGAGCGGGCGTTGGCAGAGGCGGCGGTGTTGGCCGCTCAGCCCCCAGCCGAGGAACCCCCAGTAGAACCTGAAGCTCTCGATGAATCCCCGGTCGAGGAACTGGACGAACAACCGGTAGACGAGGCCGAAGAGCCCGAAGAACAACCGGTCGACGAACCAGAGGACCCAGCGCCGGAAGAGCCTGAGGAACAGGCGGCAGGTGATTCGGAAGATAAGCCGCCCGATAAGTCTGAAGATTCAGGCGGCGACTCTGAACCAACGAAAGAGTAGAAACAAAGACGCGGCCCGCACTCAGCGGGCCGTGCTGCTTTTGGGGCTGTAGAATTCACGCCCCGGAACAAACCAGGAACAAACCATTCGGTCGGACCTCGAGACTATGGACCCCTCAAAATTTGCTGATGTGGCGGTGGATGCGGCGGTAGGCCACGTTCGCACCTTCTCCTACAATATTCCTCCCCATTTATCCGTCCAGCCCGGCCAGTTGGTTTGGGTGCCCTTTGGCCGCCAAGTGCTTCAAGGCGTGGTGATGGACCTCACACCAGTCTCGCCGGTGGCTGCCACCAGGGATATTCTCCACTCGGTCGAACCCGCCCCGTTGTTGGGACCGGTCCAATTGGAATTGGGCCGCTGGCTCAGCCGTTATTACCGTTGCTCTCTTTTCACGGCCCTTTCTCCTCTATTGCCTCCTGGGTTCGAAGGCCAGGTCCGTTCCAGGTTGACCGCTGTGCCGGGAGGTGATGTCAGCGGGCTCGGACCCGCCGTGGCCTCCGCAGTCGAGGTTTTGGCGGGCAAGTCTTATCTTTCTGAAAAAGACTTCCTGAAGCTATTGGGCCGAAGCGGCAGCCGGGAACTGACCCGGTTGGTCGAGAAGGGTGCGGTCCACCGAAATGTGACAATGCCCAGACCCCGGGTTGCTCCCCGCTACGAGGCGTTCTTGGTGCCGGCAAGGCCGAGTGGCGGCGACAGCGCGACCCTGGTCGATCTCACCCCGCGGCAGAAGAGTCTGTTGACGGCGGTGCGGACCTCCCCTGAGCCCTATCCCACCGGGCTGGCCAACAAAGAGTTCGGTAACGGTGTGGGGCAAACCCTATTCGACAAGGGTCTCGTGGGCATGGAATGGCAACGTGTCGGAGGCGGTCCGGATCTTAGATCAGAATCCCGGCAGGCAGAATCCCGGAGAGACGATCTGACCCTAACCACGGAACAGGCGAACGCCTTATCCGAGATCGAACCCGCCCTGGAGAGTCCAACCCATCAGCCGCGAACCTTTTTGTTGCATGGCGTCACCGGCAGCGGAAAAACAGAGATTTACTTGAGGGCCATCGACCACGTGATGCGGAGGGGTCAGCGAGCGATATTCTTGGTGCCAGAGATTTCGCTAACACCACAGACTCTGGAGCGGGTGAACGCTTGGTTTCCGGGGCGGGTTGCCCTATTGCATAGCCGCCTGACCCCCAGGCAGCAGTTCGACCAATGGTGGGACATCCTTGAAGGGAAGTATGACGTGGTCGTCGGTCCCCGCAGCGCGCTATTCGCCCCGGTGGATAATCTGGGCCTGATAATAATCGACGAAGAACACGAATGGACCTACAAGCAGGTGGAAACCCACCCGCTCTACCACGCACGTACCGTTGCAATGGAGTTGTCCCGTCTGACCGGAGCGCCGGTGGTCATGGGTAGCGCTACTCCCGATGTGGAGACCTTCTACCAGGCCACTCGCGGACGGCACCGGTTGTTGGAGTTGCCTCGCCGGGTTAGCCGCGCCGGCTCCAACGGCCTGGCCCGGTTGGCGCCTGGACTTGCTTCGGTAGAGGTGTGTGATATGCGGTTGGAGTTGCGTGAGGGCAACCGGGAAATCTTCAGCCGCAAGCTCGCCGCCGGACTGAAAGACTGCGTGGGCCGAGGACAGCAAGCCATTCTTTTCTTGAACCGCAGGGGCGCGGCGTCAATCGTCCAGTGCCGCGATTGTGGGTACGTCGTGACCTGTCGGCGCTGCTCGGTTTCACTGACCTACCACCTGCCCCAAGGCCGCCTGCTCTGCCATCGTTGCAATGCTCGTAGTGCCATGCCGCGACGGTGCCAGCGGTGTGGCAGCGACCACATTCGGCAACTAGGGGTGGGCACCCAACGGGTGGTCGAAGATGTGATCAAGCTTCTGCCCGGGGTGATGGTCGACCGGTTGGACGCCGACACCACCCGGTCGGGTCAGAGTCTGGAACTGGCGATGCAGCGGTTGGCCAGCGGCGAAACTCAGGTGCTGGTGGGCACTCAGGTGGTGGCGAAAGGATTGGATGTCCCCAATGTGACTTTGGTGGGCGTGGTGTTGGCGGATATTGGCCTCTTCCTGCCCGACTTCCGGGCCGGCGAACGAATTTTCGGCCTGCTTTGCCAGGTCGCCGGGAGAGCCGGGCGAGGCGCAGCGCCTGGTCAGGTCTACATCCAGACCTACAACCCAGACCACTATGCGGTCCAAGCGGCGGCCGCCCAAGACTATGCCGCCATGTACGATATGGAGATAGAGTCCCGCCGGGAGATGGGCAATCCCCCCTTCAACCAGATGGTGCACCTTGTGTACCAAGACGCCGATTCACGGTCCGGCCAACGACAGGCGAATGCTGCAGGCCGTGAGTTGACTCGCCGCGCCAACGCCAGGGGGCTCACCGATGTGGAAGTGGTGGGTCCGGCGCCCGGTATGCCAGAGCGGTTGCGGGGCCGTTACCGCTGGCACCTGTTGTTGCGCGGTCTGGGGTTGAACGAAATTCTGGAGGGCATGGACTTCCCGCCGGGCTGCACCGTAGACGTAGACCCGGTTCATGTCCTGTAGCCCGCTTTGCACTCTCCAAAGGCCTTGAATATAATGGGTCTCTGGCCTGTGGTCCCTAATAGGTGGATGCGGGCTGGCCGAAAAAGGCAGTGATACCCGTCGTAGCCAGAAACGAACGCCGTGGGCCTAGACCCCGGCGGCGAGGTGAACCGCAGTGGCGGTACTGACAATCCGGATCGTACCTGACCCGGTCCTCTTCAAGAAAGCCAGAAAAGTGGCCAAGATCACGCCGCTCCACAAGAAATTGGCCGAGGATATGGTCGAAACCATGCACGAACACAGCGGTGTTGGCCTGGCTGCCAACCAGGTTGGCTCATTAGAGAAAGTAGCCGTGATACAAACGCCGGACATGGAAGACGCCGTGGTCATGGTCAATCCCGAGATAGTCAAACACGAAGGGGAAAGGGAGGTCGAGGAAGGTTGCCTGAGCGTTCCGGGATGGCGAGGTATCGTCACGCGATCGGAGACGGTGCAGGCGCGGTACATGGGTTTGGACGGGAAGCGGACCAAGATCAACGCGGATGACCTGTTGGCCCAAGCGTTGGAACACGAAATCGACCACCTCAACGGAATTGTTTACACCGACCACCTGCTTAGCCATAGTCCAGAGCACTTCTACAAGATACCTGAACCTACAGCGGAAGAAGATCAATTGGACGGTTCGGGCGACGAACACGAAAATTCCGAATTCGAAGCGCTTCACCGGCGTCTCCACGGCCAAACTGAAGAGAAGGCCGCTGGGATGCTTGAAGCTGAAACAGAAACCGGGGCGGTGGCCGCCGGTCAGGAAGCTTCCAACGGCAACTAGCTCCGTTAGCTCATTCACAATGCCTCGGCAGTGTCCCTTCCCTTTGGGGGGAAGGTTGGTTTTCTCACCAACGATTAGACATGACTGACCAGACGATGATCAAAAAGCTGGCCGACTTTTTTGCTGCCCAAGAATTGGACGTGTTCTTGGTGGGCGGGTTCGTCCGCAATTTGGTAATGTCCCGGCCGCAAGACCGGGACATTGATATGGCGGTGGGCGGGGACGCGGCAGCTATAGCCGCCGACTTGGCTCCGGTTTTGGGCGGGGCGCTCGTGCCGTTGAGCTTGGAGCGTGGCATGTTGCGGATCGTTGTACCCGCTACCGACGATGCTCCCGATTTGCCTGCTTCTGAACACGCCGGTGACCATGCTGCTGACAACGCAGGTGCTTGGACAATTGACCTCACCGGATTTTCCGGGAGCATCGAAGAAGACTTGGCCCGCCGGGACTTCTCCGTCAACGCGATGGCCGTCGCCATTTCCTCTTGGGAAGAGTGGGACAGCCTCGATTCCCTGATCGATCCTTTGGGTGGACGCGCGGATTTGGCCCGGAAGAGTATCAGAGCGCTTGGCCCCGGTATCTTTGAATCCGACCCCGGCAGGCTGCTGCGGGCCATGCGACTATCCTCCCAGCTACGCTTTCGGCTGGAGCCGGAAACGGTTCGCTTGTTGGCCTCGGAATCCCACCGGTTGGCCCAAGTTTCGCCGGACCGGATTAGAGAGGAGTTCTTTCGGATTTTGTCTCTGGACGGCGCCAAGGCCCAATTGGAAGCTATGGATCGTCTGGGGCTTTTCCAACAAATAATTCCGGAGTTGCAGGCAGCCAAGGGTGTCGACCAGCCCAGGATGCATTATTGGGACGTGTGGGGGCACACACTCCATGCGGTTGAGACGGCCGAGCTTGTGATGAAGGGTCATCAGCACTCACCAATCTACTCCTGCGTCCCATGGACCGCCGAGAGTCAGGAATACTTCAACCAACCCGCGACTGACGGCTATTCACGGGCCACGGTGCTCAAGCTGGCCGCATTGTTCCATGATGTCGCCAAGCCTCAGACCAAAACAGTAGACGAGTCAGGGCGCACCCGGTTTTTCGGACATTCGGAGCAAGGGGCGGAGATCGCAACCAACCGGCTAAGGGAGTTGCACGTCAGCTCGCGAGGCATCGACATGGTTGCGAAGATGGTGGAGCAGCACCTGCGTCCCACGAACATGATGGACGGGGACGATTGGCCCACCAACAGGGCGATACACCGCTATTTTCGGGACGTAGACGATGTTGCCATCGACACACTGTATTTGTGTCTGGCGGACTATTTGGCGGCAAAGGGTCCCGAGTTGTCGCATTCCGAATGGCTGAACCATGCTAGAATGGTGGCACATATTCTCCACGTAGGCACGAATGAACCGGTTTCCCCGGCGAGTACCCGCCTCGTTACCGGGCACGATTTGATGACCGACCTCAACCTAAAGCCCGGTCCCTATATTGGTTCCTTGTTGGAAGACATTGAGGAAGCTCGTGCGGCCGGTGAAATTGAAACTCAGGACCAGGCCTTGGAATTGGCAGCTCAGGCGCTGTTACACCGGGGAGAATCCGACTAAATAATGCGCGCTCGCAGCATCCGCCTTTCCATCGGAATTCTTCTGATTCTTGGCATCGCGTTAGCGGCCCTCGGGTTCAAGACCATCAATATCGACCTCCCCGGTTTTCCTGAGGTGAACCGGGACGGCACGGGCCCGTTCGGCTTGAAGCTAGGTCTGGACCTGCGCGGTGGCGGCCACCTCGTTTACCAGGCTGACACCGGCACCCGCTTCGAGCTTACCTTCACCGAACCGGTTGACTTCAATGAGCTAACGGACTCACTGAATGAACTGAGGTTTGGTGCCGACGAACTGGCGTTGGACGGCCTACAGATCATCCCCCGAGACTTGAGCCTTGCCCAAACCGAAGCGTCGGCCCTAGAGGACAGCGGCAGTGGCAGCGAATCTTCAACTGAAGAGGGCGAGAGCGCCACACCTGCCGACGGCGAAACTGAAGAAGGCGAGACGCCCGAGACTGAACCGTCCGTCCAAGTAGAAGTAATCCCGATCGTCAGCAGAGTCCAGCTCAGAACTGCGCTACTTAGCGATAGCGACCCTCGGCGTACCGAACTCAGGGATGCCCTCTCCGAGCAGTTTGGTGAAATAAACTTCTTCCAGGCCAGCGACATCGGGGAGCCCACCAGGGACCAGATGGAAGGGGTTCTCGACAACATCAACAGACGGGTCAACCGGTTCGGCACGGAAGAGCCGATTATTCAGATTTTCGGGGACGACCGCATTATCGTCCAGCTTCCTGGGGCCAGCGGCTCGGTCTCTGAAATACGTTTTGTCGAGCCTGTAACCGAATCCGACGACCTGATTGCCCTGAGCACCTCATTGGAACAAGCTGGCTTTGAAGACTTTGAGATCGACCGAAGGGACGACCAGACCTTCCGGGTGACATCAGAAACGATCGGTAGTGCCATCCAGTCCACTGCGCTTAATAGTCTGATTGAACAAATCGGGCCGGTGGCGTCATTCGAGGTCATCAGCGGCATCGACGAGGCCAAGGACCTCATTGGCCAAACGGCGAGTTTGGAGTTCAAAGAACGCACTTGCCAGACGGAACTATGTATCAACTTCACCGATGCGGATCTCGGCCTAAGCGGAGATGACCTTTCTCGCGCTGAGGCGGGCACCGACCCGATCGGTGTCGGCTGGGTGATCAACATTCAGTTCCGAGGCCGAGGCACTGACATATTTTCCGACCTCACCCGTCGCATTCAGAACGTGGAAACCAAGCGCATCGCGGTGTTCATGGACGACGAAGAACTCGTCGCCCCGGTCGCCCGGGCGTGGATCCGTGACGGCCGCACCCAGGTTAGCGGCAACTTCACCCGGGAAGAAGCTCGAACGCTTGCGATACAGTTGGAATCAGGCCGGTTGCCGGTGCCCCTGAAGTTGATTCAAGAAAGCGATGTGGACGCCTTGCTGGGTTCGGAATCGCTGCGGAACAGCCTGCTGGCTGGTTTGGTGGGACTGGGTTTGGTGCTGGTGTTCATGGTGATCTATTATCGGATGGCGGGGGTCGTGGCTGCCGGCGCCCTGGTTTTCTACGCCATTGTCGTCTTGGCCATCTTCAAGATGATTCCGATTACGTTGGAACTGGCCCACATCGGAGGTTTCATACTCTCCATCGGAATGGCCGTGGATGCCAATGTCTTAATTTTCGAGCGCATGAAGGAGGAGGTCCGGATCGGCCGCACCCTTGCCTCATCGATGGAGGTGGGATTCAGCCGGGCCTGGCCAGCGATTCGAGATAGCAACATCTCCACGATGATCACCTGCCTGGTCCTGCTGTGGTTCGGCGACAGGTTGGGCGGCGGCTTGGTTACGGGTGTGGCAATCAGCTTGTTCATCGGTGTCGCGGTCAGCATGTTTACTGCGGTTGTCGTCAGCCGGAACCTGCTCCAATTAATGGCCTTTGTGGGCCAGGGAGGCAGCATAAACCTCTTCACGCCGGAACCGGTCCCGCGTACTGTCCAACCTACAGGAGGGAGCCGGTAGTGCTGGACATTGTAGGCAAACGGGCCTGGTACTTCGTCTTTTCGGCATTAATAATCCTTCCAGGCCTGCTCTCCATGTTGCTTCCGCCGGGCTGGCTGTCCCTGGACTCCGGGTTGAGGGCCGGCATCGACTTCACCAGCGGCTCTGTGTTGAATGTCTCGTTCGACTCGACGGTGAACGAAGACGACATCCAGGAGCGAATGAACGAACTGGGCCATCCTGAGGCCCTGATCCAAAGAATCGGCGGCACCAACTACTTCATACGCACCGAGCTCCTGGAAGAAGCAGTGGGTGACGGACTTTCCGAGCGGGAAGTCATCGAAAGGGACCTGGAAAAGTTCTTGGGGCTCCAGCGCGACCGGGTGGAATTCGATTCGGTCTCTCCAATTGTGGCCCAGGAAACCGTACGCACCGCTTTCTACGCCTTGGCGGCTGCTTCTGTGTTCATCATGCTCTACGTGTGGTACGCCTTCCGTCGAGTGCCAAAGGCCCACCGCTACGGTGTTAGCGCCGTCTTCGCCTTGGTGCACGACCTCCTGATTATTCTTGGGGTGTTCTCGATCCTCGGCCGGGCGATTGATCTCGAAGTGAACTCCATGTTCATCGTGGGGCTGCTGATCGTGGCTGGCTACAGCGTCAACGACACCATTGTTGTATTCGACCGCATCCGGGAGAACGTGACGCGCCACCCGGACCGGGAACTGGGCTCAATGGTGAACCTGAGCATCATGGAGAGCATGGGCCGCTCCCTCAATACCAGCTTGACTACCCTATTTGTCTTGGTGGCCATGTTGCTCATCGGCGGCGCCAGTATCCGCGAATTGCTCTTGGTCCTGGCCATCGGGGCGGTGGCGGGGACCTACAGCTCGATATTTATCGCCAGCCAGTTCCTCGTCATGTGGGACCGCGGAGAGATCGGCCGGTTTTTCCGGCGGGGTCCAGCGGCCGCTGCCACGACCCTGTTCCACCTCTTCGGCCGCTAACTACCGGAGTGAATTAACGGCGGAGTTAATTCACCGCAAAGAGCGCAGAGTTGTTATTATTTATCTCTGACTCTACATTCCCGGTGCGCTGCGTTTAATCTCGTCTTCTGGGAGGAACATCATGAAGATAGGCGCTCACGTATCCACCGCCGGTGGAATTAGCAAGGCGCCGGGCCGCGGCCAAGAGATCGGTTGCGAGGCGATACAGATCTTCGGCTCCTCACCCCAGGGTTGGGCCTTCAAACCCGTGCCCGGTGAGGAGATTGAGTCATTCAAACAGAACGCCGCCGACGCCGGAATCGATGCTGTCTTCCTACACGCCATCTACTTGATAAACCTGGGAACATCCAACCCGGCCAATCTTAAGAAAGGAATCGATTCGCTGATCAACTACATGGCCCTGGCCTCAAACATCGGCGCCACCGGGGTCATCGTCCATCCCGGGAGCCATGGCGGAGCCGGATATGAGTCCGTATTGCCGCAGACTGTGGAAGCCATCAAGACGGTCTTGGACGCCTCCCTGGAAGGTCCCTATCTTGTCATTGAAAACATGGCTGGCATGGGCCAGCACATCGGTGCCCGCTTCGAGGAACTGGGCGGTATCATGGAGGCGGTGGACCACCCCCGGCTCAAGATTTGCCTCGACACCCAACATAGCTTTGCCGCCGGGTACGATCTGACCACTGGCGAGGGGATCGAGGATATGCTGGGCCAATTGGACGCCGGTCCAGGCAGTGCCAACGTGGTCGCCATCCACGCCAACGACTCTAAGCGGCCCTGCGGTTCCGGTGTCGACCGCCACGACAACATCGGTGACGGGTTCATTGGAGAGGACGGCTTCGCTGTATTCATGGGGCATCCAGCATTCCGCGACGTTCCATTCCTCCTGGAAGTTCCGGGATTCGAAGGCAAAGGCCCCGACCTCCAGAACATCGAGATACTCAAGAGAATTCGCCAACAGGTAGGCGCCAGTCCTTGATCCAAATGACCCAGCGCGAATTCATTCGTTTAGTTCGCCGAGCTTACGCCAAAGTACCGGTGGAAATGCGCCGGTCATTGGAAAACGTCGACGTGGCGGTGGAGGACTGGCCCGGCCCCGAAGAGGCGGACTTGGTGGAGGGAGATGCGGCCCTCTATGGCCTTTTTAGCGGCCAGCCGTTGACCGAGAGAGAGGGCTTGGGCCCGCTGCTCCCAGACCGAATAGTCATTTATCGTCAGCCGATCCTACGCAACTCCAAGACCCGAGCCGAGGCGGAACGGGAGATCAGGATCACGTTGTGGCATGAGATCGGCCACTACTTGGGCATGAACGAAGAGGACTTGCACCGGTTGGGCTACGGCTAGTGACGGCTTTGGCGTCCCGTGCCGGTTGGGCCTTCGGCACAGGCGTGGGAATTGGTCTGTTTCCGGTGGCACCGGCCACGTTTGCTGCCCTGGCAGCGTTGCTGATCTACGGTTTTTCACCGCTCCCTGAGGACTCCCCCGGCTTCTTTCTCCTGGTCGGACTCGGTTTTGTCCTCGGGGTTTGGGCTACCGGGACCCTGACAAGGGGTGGTGACCATGACCCCAGCCGGGCGGTGTGGGACGAGTTCATCGGCATGTGGGCCACCTGCCTACTACTTCCGAAGACATTGCCGTGGCTGGTGGCGGCCTTTTTCGTATTCCGAGTATTGGACATCGTGAAGCCTTGGCCCATCCGGTGGTTTGAGCGTTTTCCCGGCGGCTGGGGAATTATGGCCGACGACCTAGCTGCGGGAATCGTCGGCGCGGTGGCGCTGAACGTAATCTACCGAGCGGCGTTCTAATGTCTCACAGGAGGGTCGCCAAGAGCTGGCTCCTACTCTCGGCTTGTGATTGCCAACGGGCCGTCGCTGGACTCAGGCGACGTTGCCCGGCAAAAGGCGCTATGTTATACTCGACCAAGCCTCTTTCGAGCCCTACCGTAGCTACGAGTTGAGCGTCGCGACGGGGCCGGTTAGGGGCGTGAAGCATAAACACCGAAATAGAAAGGCAGGTTTGAATGGTAGAGTCGCTAGAGCGACCAGTTGGGGAAGAAACGGCGGACACGGCGGTGGCGGAACCACAGGCTGAAGCACCAAGGCCTCCAGACCCACGGCCGGTGACCCAGCGTGAGCCGATAACGATGAAGGCGCTTCTTGAGGCTGGCGTCCACTTCGGGCACCAGACCCGGCGGTGGAACCCCACCATGAAGCGTTACATCTTCACCCAGCGTAACGGCATCCACATCATTGATTTACAGCAGACGCTGGGAATGATCAACGATGCCTACAAAGACATGGTGGAGATGGTGGCAGGCGGCGGCAAGGTAATGTTCGTCGGCACCAAGCGCCAGGCGCAAGAGGTAATCCAGAGCGAAGCCGAACGTTGCGGTATGTGGTACGTCAACCAACGTTGGCTGGGCGGGACCCTTACCAATTTTCAAACAATCCGGACCCGCATCAACTACATGTTGGAGTTGCAACAGAAGCGGGACCAAGGATATTTCCGTGTCCTTCCCAAGAAGGAAGGAGTGAAGCTGCGCGACACCCTGAACCGCCTTGAAAAGTATTTCACGGGCATGCGCGACATGACCGAATTGCCCAAGGCGATATTCATCATAGATATCGGCAGGGAAGACATCTGCGTGGCGGAGGCCCTCCGGCTGGGCATCGACATATTCGCCATCGTCGACTCCGACTGCGATCCGAATAAGGTGCAGCACATCATCCCGGGCAACGACGACGCGGTCCGGTCCATCCGGTTGGTCACCAATCGAATGGCCTCGGCTATCTTGGAAGGACTGGCCCAGCGGGAAGCCGCATTGCAGGCCGAAATGGAAGAAATGCAGGAAATCGCGGCGGAGGCATTCGCCCTCTCTGAGCGAGAGGACGCCGCTCTTTCCGACGTTGCAGACTTGGACGAGGCCACCATCGCTGATGTCGCGGCCGCCTTCGAGGAAATCGCAGAAGTGGAAGCACCTTTGGAAGCCACCGACGCTGTTGATGAGCCTGCGCCACCGGTACTTTCTAGTCCCTCGGAAGCCATCGAAAGCATGATGGAAAATCTGCCCAATACCAGTGACTTCGACGAGGACGACGATTCGGCGGAAGCATAGTGCCCCTTATAGTCTGCGCCATTTCGTAGTCTTCCTAGCAGCCTTCCCAGTAGCTTTAAAGGAGTAGCCAGTTGGTCAGCGTCGAGCTGATTCGTGCCCTAAGAGACCAGACCGGGGCGGGAATCATGGAGTGTAAACAAGCCTTGGAAGGGTCCAGCGGGGACCTCGAAAAGGCGGCAGAGACTCTCAGAGCGAAAGGACTGGCCGATACGGCCAAACGGGTGGGCCGGGCTACCAACGAAGGAGTCGTCGCAAGCTATGTTCATACTGGCGGCCGGGTGGGCGCCATCGTGGAACTAGGCTGCGAAACCGATTTCGTCGCCCGAACCGAAGAGTTCCAACAGCTTGCTCATGACATTGCCATGCAGGTGGCGGCCATGGCTCCGGTGTACCTGGGCAACGAAGACATCGAAGAGGGAGACGAACGCCCTCCAGCCCAGGTCACTCTCCTCAACCAGCCATTTATCAAGAATAACTCCTCTTCCGTGGGCGAAATGGTGCGGGAATTGGCCGCGAAAGTGGGAGAAAACGTTCGGGTAGTCCGCTTTAACCGATTGGCAGTTGGCGAGTAAAATCGCCACTCAGTATGCCAGACCTTAGTCCTTTCCCCCCACGGCCATTACCACGGCCATTAGATGATGTCCCCTTCCGTCGGGTAATGCTGAAAATAAGTGGTGAGTCCTTGAAGGGTGACACCGCTTACGGCATTGACGCCGGCGCCGTGAATTACCTGGCCGAACAGATCGGCGAAGCCCATAAGTTGGGCGTGCAGATAGCTGTGGTCATGGGAGGCGGCAACATCTGGCGGGGTGAGTCTGCCGAACAGCGGGGGATGGACCGCGCCACCGCCGACTACGCCGGGATGCTGGCCACCGTAATAAATGCCCTGGCGTTACAGGATGCGCTGGAGCATTTGGGAATCGACACCAGAACCCAGAGCGCACTCCAAATGCAGGCCGTGGCCGAACCCTATATTCGGCGCCGTGCCATTCGTCACCTGGAAAAGGGACGTGTGGTATTGTTCGCCGCCGGAACCGGCAACCCCTACATGACGACCGACACCGCTTCGGCGCTCCGCGCCCTGGAAATCAACGCTGAAGTATTGTTGATGGCGAAAAACAACGTCGACGGGGTCTACGATTCCGACCCAAACGAGAACCCCGACGCGGTGCGATTCGGGAGGCTCGACTACCTGGATGCGCTAAATCTCCGATTGTCGGTGATGGACTCGACCGCCGTCTCCCTGTGTATGGATAACAAATTGCCCATTGTGGTCTTTGACATGTTCAAGCCGGGCAGTATCAGTTGTATACTCTCCGGAGACACCGTTGGCACTATGATTGCTGGGGGGGACTGATCATGCCTCCGAAGAACAAGGACGACGAGACCGACTTAACCCCGGAAAAAGTCTTGGGGGATGTTGACTCCAAGATGAACCGTAGCCTGGACGCATTCAAGCGAGACTTGAACCAACTCCGCACGGGCCGGGCCACTCCATCGCTGATCGAAAATGTCCCGGTAGACTACTTCGGCAGCCCAACCCCCTTGAAGCAAATCGCTTCAATCGCGGCGCCCGACGCCCGCGCCATTGTGGTAACACCCTGGGACAAGGGCGCGGTTCGCGAAATCGAAAAAGGGTTGTTGAAGTCGGAACTTGGGCTGAACCCATCAAATGATGGCAACATCATCACCGTCCCCATTCCGCCACTCACAAACGATCGACGCCAGGAAATGGTGAAGTTGCTCAAGAAGAAGGTGGAAGACGGCAAGATATCGGTGCGAAACGTGCGCCGGGACGGGTTGGAGTCGCTGCGTAAGCTGGAGAAGGACAAAGCGATCTCTCAGGACGAGAACCGCCGGGCCCAAGATCAGTTGCAGAAAATGACCGACGGGCACACCAAGCAAATAGACGACACGGGGTCCGCCAAAGAGGCGGAGATACTCCAGGTCTAGCCCGTTGCAGGTGGAGGCGGCATCGGGCCATTCATCGCCGGGTAGTCCCCCGCGCGCGCCGAATATACCGGTGCATGTTGCTTTCATCATGGATGGCAACGGGCGCTGGGCCCAGGAGCGCGGTCTCCCTAGGTTGGAGGGCCACCGGGCCGGAGTGGACCGGATTCAGAGCGTGTTGGAAACGCTTGCTCCCAAGGGAGTGAAGTTCGTTACGATCTACGCCTTTTCTACCGAGAATTGGCAACGTCCCGATGATGAAGTCGAAGGTCTAATCGATATCTTTTCAACAGCGGTCGAAGTCCAGACCCAGGAACTTCACGAAAAGAATGTGCGGATCGTCCATGTAGGCAAAACTCGCAACCTGGGTGAGGGACTCCGGAAGTCGGTGGCCGCAGCTGAAGAGTTAACCAGCAAAAATACCGGCGTTACCCTGAACGTCGCCTTTGATTACGGTGGCCGCGACGAGATCATCGAAGCAGTACGGGCGATCATGCGGGACGGGTTGAGCCCGGAAGAGATTAACGAGGAAACCTTCAGCCGTTATCTGTTCACCGCCCATTGCCCCGACCCAGATCTGATCATTCGCACGGGCGGTGAACAACGAATTAGCAACTTCTTGCTGTGGCAATCGGCCTACAGCGAGTATTACCACACCCCTACGCTCTGGCCGGACCTCGGGCCCGACGAACTGGAAACGGCCCTGGAAACCTTCGCAAACCGCCGACGGCGCTACGGTAGGGTAGATTCCGAGAGGGTAGACTCCGAGAGAGCAGACTCAGAGGCCTGAGCTTTTGCGCCGACGGTTGCTCACGGCGCTGTTTGGCATCCCTATCTTGCTTGGGGCCGTCTGGCTGGGCGCTCCCTGGCTCACCATCTTGGTCGTGCTGGCAGGGGTCGTTGCCCTGTGGGAAACCTATCGGCTGCTGCCCCCTCGAATCGGCCCCCTCCCAATTGTTCTCGGCGTTGCCTGGGTTATAGCGTTACTTCTAGGTGGGCAGGCTTCGTCGGGCTTCGAGAATTTCCTCACCTTGACCGGCGGCATCCTGGTCACCGGGGCATTCATCTCTTCCCTTTGGTTCATAGCGTTCTATTCCGGCCAACGTTACCCTCTGGCCTACCTCTACTTGTTGATGGGACCCCTCTACGTGGGTTTCCTGTTGTCCCACAGCCTGTCATTGAGGGAATTGCCGGGCGGCGATGACCTGGGCCGAAACTGGCTGCTGTTCGCTCTGCTGGTAACATTCGCCACCGATACCGGGGCTTACGCTGTGGGGCGCACCATTGGCCGAACTCCGCTCGCCCCGTCTATCAGCCCCAACAAGACATGGGAGGGCAGCGTTGCCGGTTTCGCCGCTGCTGTGGGTGTGGCGGTGTTGGTCGGATTGGTCTTCGACTTGGAAATCGCCAGGTGGCAACAGGTGGTCATCGGTGCTACAGTAGGGGCCGTTTCCCAATTGGGAGACCTATTCGAATCCAAACTTAAACGGCTGTCACATGCCAAGGACGCCGGTAGTATAATTCCGGGACACGGCGGCGTCTTGGACCGGTTGGACAGCATTTTGTTCGCGTTACCTGTCATATACTATCTGTTGGGGACGGTATTTGAGCCATGAAAAGGATCGTTGTACTCGGGTCCACTGGCTCCATCGGGCGCCAAACTCTAGATATCGTCCGCGCCTTCCCTGACGAATTCGAGGTAGTAGGTCTAGCTGCGGGAAACAACGTGGAACTCCTGCGCGAGCAGGTGGCGGAGTTCAAACCGCGCCACGTTTGTTGTGTAACACCGCTGGATATGGCACTTCCCGACGTCTCGTTCACCCCGATGGAAGAGATGGTTGCCCTGGAAGAGGTAAACCAGGTGATGGTTGCACTGATGGGCAGCGTGGGCCTGGTGCCCACCCTCAGCGCGTTAAAACACGGGAAGTCGGTGGCCCTGTCCAATAAAGAACCGATTGTGATGGCCGGATCGTTAATTAAAGAGTATGAGGCGCATTACGGAGGAGAGGTGCTCCCCGTTGATAGCGAACCCAGCGCCATCTGGCAGTGCCTGCGCGGCGAGGATAACGAGATACTGCGTTTGTTGATCACTGCCTCCGGCGGTCCCTTCCGCACCACCCCAATGGAGGAAATGCCTGAAGTTACACCGGAAAGAGCGCTCCAGCATCCAACTTGGAAGATGGGCAGGAAGATAACTATAGATTCTGCTACTCTGATGAATAAGGCCTTCGAAGTCATCGAGACTCACTGGCTATTTAAAGTCCCCTGGGAGAGAATCGAAGTAGTGGTTCACCCACAGAGCACGATCCATTCCATGGTGGAATTCGCTGACGGTTCGGTAAAAGCCCAGATGGGGCCTCCGGACATGCGGTTGCCGATCCAATACGCTCTGTTCTACCCGAACCGGCTGCCCAACGACATGATCCCCAGGCTAGACATTAGCATTTCACATTCGTTGACATTCGACCCCTTGGACCCGCAACGCTACCCCTGTTTCTCCCTAGCGGTTTCTGCGGGCCAGAAGGGCGGTACCTACCCGGCAGTGCTGAGCGCGGCCGACGAGGTCGCGGTCCAGGCGTTCTTGGACGGGAAGATTGGCTACACCGGCATCCACCGTTTGGTTGAGCAGGTTCTGACCGAGCACGAATCCCTGCCCGGTGACAATGCGGCGGAAGTGTTGAGCGCGGATGCGTGGGCCTCGGCCCGAAGCAAAGAGCTGGCGGCCGTATAGCTGTCTCCCGGTACCTCAGGCGGTAACGCCGAATCGCTGATTATTGCCTATGGATGCCGTCTTAATAGCCATCGCCAGCCTCGTACCACTTCTCCTGATACTAGTGGTCGTCCACGAGTTCGGCCATTACGCTACCGCCCGGGCGATGGGGATCAAGGTCCTAGAATTTGGGGTGGGATTCCCTCCGCGGGCCTTCGGAATCTACACGGGACGCACCCAGGTCCTGATCGATGCTGGCACCAAGTTCATCGGCCTGGATGGCCCTCGGGCTCTGCAGCGCGGCCAACAGGTTAAGGTCAGTTCGGCGGAAGACGTCGACGGCAACCTGCTGGCCCGAGTCATCGAGCTCAGCAAGAAACGCCGTGGCGCCATCACCGATGTCGCCACAGAAAAGACCGACGACGATCTGCTGAACCACGAGGGGAAAATCCGCTCGGTAGACGGCGGCTCGGCGGACGGCGGCTCGATAGTCTTGGCGGACATGCTCTATTCCGTCAACTGGGCCCCAATCGGAGGATTCGTCCGTTTGGCCGGCGAGTCCAACCCCAGAGTGCCCCGCAGTCTGGCCAGCAAGGGCCCCGGCACCCGTTTCTTGGTGCTGATCGCCGGGCCATTCATGAACGCCATCCTCCCTCTGGCCATTTTCACCGTCTTGTTGATGATCCCCCAAGATGTCTTGGTGGGCCAGTTGGGGATCTCAGAAGTTGGTGAGGGAACGGCCGCCGCCGAGGCCCAAATATTGGAAGGGGACATCGTTTTAGAGGCCAACGGCCGGAAAATCGAGAACCGATTCGAGTTCACCAAAGAGATCAACCTCAACGGCGGTTCACAGATGGAACTGCTGGTCGAGCGGAACGGCCAAGAGCAGTTGCTGTTCGTCCGGCCTCGTTTCGACACCGAGTCGGGACGGTGGCTGGTCGGAGTAATTGCCGAACTTTCTGACTCCCATGTTGAGAGGCGCTCCGACCCCATCTGGGAAGCAATCCCCAACAGCTTCGTAAACACTTGGGAAATGCTGGTCCTGGTCAAGCAAGCCCTGGGTGGCGCGTTCTCTGAGGGATCGAGTCCGGAATTCTCCGGGCCCATCGGCATTGCCCAAGTGACAGGCGAGGTCACCCGGGAAGGCGGCCTCACGGGGTGGTTGGGCATCGGCATTCTCCTGAGTATCAACCTGGCCATCCTAAACATATTGCCCATACCCATGCTGGACGGCGGCAGAATGGCCTTCGTGGCCATCGAGTGGGTCCGCCGGGGAAAACGGGTTCCACCGGAAAAAGAAGGGCTGGTCCACCTGATCGGGTTCGCGGTTCTCATGGGCGGAATCCTATTCATCAGCGCCAACGATATCCAACGCCTGATCGACGGCCGCAGCTTCCTCGGTTAACGTGGGCGGGGCGCAGCCCCGTCTCAATCTGTAGACTGTAATTCCGAGGCGGCCGATAGGCTGGCGAGGAATCTTACCCTCAAGGCATAAACCACACCTCTTCCCCACCCCATCCTATAGCACGAACCGTTGCTTTCGTGTACCATAGCGTCGATTTAGCATTGGTAGGCGAGGTATATTCTTTCGCCTTACGGATACCCCGGACTCCTCGACCCCATCAAAGAGGACACAAAAGATGAGTAAGCGTCGTCCAACCAAGCCGGTCTACGTAGGTGGCGTCAAAGTAGGCGGCGGTGCGGATATAACCGTTCAGTCCATGACCAAGACCGATACGCGGGACGTGGCGGCCACCGTTCGCCAGATCCACGAGCTCGAAGAAGCGGGCTGCGAGATCATCCGGTCTGCTGTGCCTGATATGGAAGCCGCCGTGGCCATGGGCGAAATCAAGAAGCAGATCAACATTCCGTTGATCGCCGACATCCACTTCCACTACCAACTGGCCTTACAGTGTTTGGAGGGAGGCGTCGACTGTCTGCGCCTCAACCCCGGCAACCTGAGGAACGAAGACCAAGTCCGGGAAGTGGTCCTCGCAGCCAAGGCCCGTAACGTTCCCATCCGCATTGGCGTCAACTTCGGCAGCCTGCCGCCGGTGGGCGGCATTGGCCGCACTAGGGGATTCTCCCGCCATATGGACCTGGTGAACAAGCTACCCAAGGTTGGTCAGGCGAGGGAAGGCGACTACAGCGTTGTCGACCACATGGTGGCCACCGCCCTCTGGGAAATCACCCTGCTGGAAGAGCAAGGTTTCGACCAGATCAAGATTTCGATGAAAGCCTTCGATGTGCCAACCACGGTCGAGGCCTACCGAGCCCTTGCCAAGATGGTTCCCTATCCGCTGCATCTGGGCATCACCGAAGCAGGCACCGTAATGTCCGGCTCAATCCGTACGTCGGTCGGACTGGGAGTGCTCCTGTACGAAGGCATTGGAGACACCATCAGGGTCTCGTTGAGCGGCGATTCGACCGAGGAAGTAACCGCGGGTTACGAAATCCTGAAGTCCCTCAACCTGCGGCAGAAAGGCGCTGTCTTGGTGGCCTGCCCAAGCTGCGGGAGGGCCGACGTGGACGTCGTGAAGCTGGCCAATGACGTTGACGCCATGCTCAAGAAAAGCGATAAACAAATCAAAGTTGCTGTCATGGGCTGCGAGGTCAACGGCCCTGGCGAGGCCAAGGATGCCGATGTCGGCATCGCCGCCGGCGCCGGTCGCGCCGTGATCTTCCGGAAGGGCGAAAAGGTGCGGGTGGTCCCCGAAGCTGAGATGTTGACCGCCCTGATGGAAGAGGTAGAGAACACGCCGTCGGCCGCTACGACCTGACCCGCAAACAGCATCGAGTGAACCTTATCGAGTGACGACAGAAGGCCCCAAACCGGGGCCTTCGTGTTTTTCTGGCAAATTGCGTTTCCCACGCCCGTCGCCGCCGCTTCGCTATAATGATCTGACCGCGCGCCCGCATCGTCATGAATCAGAACTACGTTCGAGTCTAATAGGGACCGTGCCAACGTTATGAGATTCTCCCAAATGGTGTCCAAGACCCTGCGCTCCGATCCTCCTGAGGCCGAGACCGCCAGTCACCGGTTGATGCTGAAAGCGGGGCTCATCTACCAAGTTGCCGCCGGCGTCTACTCCTATCTGCCTCTGGCCTTGCGGTCGCTGCGCAAAATCGAAGCCATCATAAGAGAAGAGATTGATGCCGCAGGCGGCCAAGAGTTACTGATGCCGGCTCTACAGCCCATGGAGCTCTGGGAGCAGAGCGGCAGACGGTCCGCCTTCGGTGACAACCTGTTCGTTTTCGAGGACCGCCGCGGCCGCGCCATGGTTTTGGCGCCGACCCACGAGGAAGTGATCACCAACGTCGTCAAAGCCAACGTCCAGAGCTACCGGGACTTGCCGTTGCTTCTGTACCAGATCCAGACCAAGTTTCGGGATGAGCCCCGCCCCAGGGCCGGGTTGGTCCGGGTGCGGGAGTTCGACATGAAGGACGCCTATAGCTTCAACGCTGACGATGCTAGCTTGGATGCCTCATATCAGGACATGGCTCAAGCCTACCGCAACATCTTCCGTCGTTGCGGTCTGCCGGTGCTGATGGCCGAGGCCGACAGCGGGGCAATCGGCGGCAAGGACTCCCACGAGTTCTTGCTGGCCACCCCAACCGGTGAGGACACGGTTATTACCTGTAATAACTGCGGCTATACCGCCAACGCCGAGAAAGCAGTGTCGACCTACCAAGACGTACCCTCCGAACCGGAAGCAGCGCTGGAAGAGGTCGCCACACCGGGCATTAAGACCATTGCGGGGCTGGCCGAGTTTCTGGGCGTGCCCGAGTCCAAGACCCTCAAGGCTGTTTTCTATGTCTCTGACGGCGAGCCCGTTTTCGTCACCATCAGGGGAGACCTGGATGTCAACGAGGTCAAACTGAGGAACGCCCTTCAGTCTCACGACCTGCGGTTGGCCGACGACGGAGAGGTACGCGCTGCCGGGCTGGTGGCGGGCTCGGCGTCGGCTGTGGGCATCAACAATGTGAAGAAGGTCGCCGACCTGTCGGTGAATAACGGCAACAACTTCGTAGTCGGAGCCAATAAACCGGACACCCATTTGTTGGGTGCCAACTATCCCCGCGATTTCGAAGTGGACCTGCTCACCGACATCGCATTGGCACAACCGGGCCAGCTGTGCCCCAACTGCGGACATGCGTTGGAATCGATGCGTGGCATTGAAGTTGGTCACATATTCAAGCTGGGCACTTTTTTCAGTGAAACTTTGGGAGCGACCTTCTTGGACGCGGAAGGTCAGCAGAACCCGATCATCATGGGTTGCTACGGCATTGGAGTGGGCCGTCTGCTGGCCGCCGCGATTGAGCAGAACAACGACGAGAAAGGCATAGCTTTCCCGGCCCCCATAGCTCCGTATGGCGCTCACTTGGTGGGGCTAAATCTCTCGGACGAAGCGGTAGCAGAGGCCGCCGAGGGGCTCTACCAGGAATTGGCGGCGAACGGGATCGAAGTGTTGTTCGACGACCGGACAGACCAGGCTGCCGGCGTGAAGTTCAACGACGCAGATTTGCTGGGACTTCCGGTACGGTTGGTGGTGAGCCCACGCAACTTGAAAAACGGCGTGGTCGAAGTGAAGGGCCGACAGGAGCAAGAATCGGTAACAGTGCCTCTGGACGGGGTTACCGACGTGGTGAAGGGGTATTTGCAGCCCACTACCTAGTTCGCGTCGCCTCTCCCTTGAGGGAGAAGGTCAGGATGAGGGTGGCTTGCTGCCGCTTGGCCCGGGTCCGGGCTCCATGCACGTGTTGAGATATTCCAGGTTCTGTAACAGGGCCGGAGCGATCTTGCCCTTGTGAGAACTGGATAGCAGCAAGAGGAGCCTGAGTTGGGCCGCCAGGTCGTCGGCCAACGCCCTCTTGGCCTCGGCCACGGTGTCGCCCTCCACGGGAACGCGGACTCCGCTCAACGGCAACTGAGTCTTGGACTCACCCGCCCAATATTTGTCCAGGCTGTCCAGAATAATAATCGGTATCTCTTTGGATATGACGAAGTTGGCGTCCGGGGCGCAGTCGGCAGGACGTAGAACGTCGACCAAGACACGGGTAGCCTCGGCGTGGCTGATGTGGAAGACTGCCGCGTTGGGCTGGGTGGAATCGATGTTCCGCCAGGCCCAGTCCGGTGGCGTCGAGTAGTCCTTTCCGGGCTCCACCCGCACCGGCAACGTCAGGTCTTCCGCTATGGGCCGGTCATCCGGCTGCATGTTCGGCTTCCCCTTCCTCGTTCAGCTCCCAGGCGGCGTAGACCTGCTCCGGCAGCGTAATCGGTCCGACGGCGTTTTCGTACTCGCGGACATGCTTTGCCGTGAGCAGGGAGATCGCCTTCAACATTTGAGGGCTGACCTTGATACGCGCTCGCAGAAGCGGCTCTCGGTCCTCCATCTGCTCGCCGAAGAACAGCACCGCCGAGTAGAGGCTGCTGAAGATGTGCATCGAGTCGCTGTAGAACGTGATCGGCTCCAACGAACTCTCTTCCGGTGCCTGGGCGTCTCGATTGTCTCCGGGTTTTGCGAAGGACTCTTCCTGGGGTACTTGGTCTTCGGGCGGGACGTAGGGTCTCTGAACGACCGGCATGAGGCCTCCCTGCAATCGTTGAAAATACTCGAGTATTTAGTCGTCTTGGAGTGCCCATATTATACACGCTGGTCATTTCTGGGCTGAGCCCGGGACAGCGAAGAGTTGTTTTTGCCGTTCATGGACGGGACTTGCGGCGAGGCCACTTACAGCGGAGGAAGATACCTTGACCTAATCGAGTTGGGATATGGCCGGACCGTGGTGGACTGCAACTACGCCTACAACCCCTACTGCGCTTACAACCCCCACTGGTGCTGTCCGATACAGCCGCCAGAAAATCGTCTGACCATCCCCATAGAGGCTGGCGAGACGGCCTTTCCAGGGGCTAAATTCGGAATGACTCATGAAAATGTGTCTCATTGGTTCGGTGGGCCGGCCTTCTTCTCCAACATCGTCCAGTGGTAATGCCCCACAGCGATGGCTTCCCATTCGTGGGTGGTGCGGCCTTGGCCGATCAATCCAAGCTTAAGCATAATCGCGTAACCCAGTTGGTCTTTGGAAGCATTGGAGTGACCGGCGATTGCGGTGCGCACTTCTTGGGCGGTGTAGGCCGCGAGCCCTATCGCCCTGTCGGTTGACCAACGAGACAGCTTGTCGTCCAATAGGTCCAGTGCCGGGACCGGCCAATTGATGCCGCTAGGCCTGCTGAGGACGATCGTTTGAGGCTGCCATTTGGCCGCCAATTCCTCCAACGCCGCCAAGAGGTGGGCAATCCTGACCTCAGGGTCTAACCGCTGCCTGGTGTGCATCCCAACCACACCGGTGTCCTCGACCTTGCCGTCGCGAAAAACGGCCCAACCGCTCTCCCCGACACCTGCATCCAAGGCTAATATGACTTGCGGCGCCTGTTCCTCGCTCACGGCTGTTCGGTCTGATTCGAGGCCGGAGAATTGGCATTCGTATAGTCTCGACCGGCAATCGACTTCTGGGTCGTTCCGCCACCCGCATCCGGTCTACCGGATGCGGGTGGCGGAACGGAAGCGGGCGAGGGTTGGTAGAGTCCGGTATAGTAGTAGGTACCGCATTGCAGGCAGAGCCAATCACAGTTGTCCAGCGCCAAGTCTCCTTCGCATTTAAGGCAAGCTGCCAAGCGGAACCAAATCACAGCGTTTCCTGTTCCGGTCTGTCCGAATTGTTAATCGTTGGATCCAGATGATCGACGCGGCGGTTTCGGTACGGTACGCCGCCAGTGTATCAGAACGTATGTTCTATTAACAAGTTACCGGTGTCAACTGTGCTTGGTTAAAACCGAGGCGCGTATCCTTGACCCTGGAATTGCCGGTTTCTATAATTGCCTACCGTAGCTATCCCGATTGCCGTATCGTAATTCGACGCGGTCAAGCAAGTCTTTCATCGGCAATTCTCCCGTCACTGCGCCGGTGGTATAGGAATTAACTCGTTGAGCGATCTCACACCCCAAGTCATTGAAGATTTGACTGGAAGTGCCGTCGAGGAGCTGGCGGCGCTGGACGACCTGGAAGCATTGGACACGTGGCGGGTTTCCTACCTGGGACGCCGCGGTAGCCTGACCACGGTCCTGCGAGGTCTCTCGGGACTCGACCTAGAGCAGCGTCGCGGAATCGGGGCGCTGGCCAATCAGGCCAAACAACAGCTGGAAGAAAAACTCGCCGAGCGAATCGACGACATCAAGAATGCCGCTTTGATGCTGTCAACCATTTCGTCTGATTTCGACGTCACGCTGCCCGGACGACCTCCCGCCGGAGGGCGCCTACACCCGACAACCCAAATCCTGCGCGAAATCTGCGCGGCGTTCGTCGGCATGGGATTCGGAGTAGTCGAGGGTCCCGAAGTAGAGTTGGACCGCTACAACTTCGAGATGCTCAACATCCCCAAGGGGCATCCGGCCCGTGACATGTGGAACACCCTTTGGATCGACTACCAGAACGAGGCCGGCGAGCATCCCATGTTGTTGCGGACCCACACCTCTCCGATGCAGGCGCGGGTCATGGAAACCAGGCAGCCTCCCATAAGGGTGGTGGTCCCGGGAAAGTGCTATCGTTACGAGGCTACCGACGCCACCCACGAGTGGCATTTCTACCAGGTGGAAGGCTTGGCGGTGGACGAGGGGATTACCTTCGCCAACTTGAAAGGGACTCTGTACGAGTTCGCCCGGAGAATGTTCGGCGAGGAGCGCCGGGTCCGGTTCCGTTGCGACTACTTTCCATTCGTGGAGCCGGGTGTTGACATGTCCATCGACTGCTTCGCCTGCGACGGCAACGGGCAAGGCTGCCGGATCTGCCGGGACAGCGGCTGGATCGAAATTATGGGAGCCGGCATGGTGCATCCGAAAGTGTTGGCTGGGGTTGGTTACGACCCGCAGAAATACACCGGGTTCGCCTTCGGGCTGGGAGCCGAGCGCATCGCGATGCTGAAGTACGGCATCGACGACATCCGGCATTTCTATGCCAACGACATCCGGTTTTTGCGGCAGTTTTGATTCACGTTGTCTATGCCACGAATCGCCTGTTAGCGGTCTTTGGTAACTAACTCGATGGTTCTTGTTTCATGAAAGTCCCCCTGAGTTGGCTCAGGCAATATGTCGAAATAAGTATTTCGCCGCAAGACTTGGCGCACCGGCTAACCATGGCCGGTAACGAGGTTGGTGAGGTGGAAGAGATCGGCGGCTGGAACGAAATATTCGTTGGCCACGTCACCGACGTGCGGCCCCATCCCAACGCCGACCGGCTGCGTCTCTGTACCGTCACGACTGGCAGCGACGCTTTGGAAGTAGTCTGTGGGGCGCCCAACGTGGACGAAGGTCAGAATATTTGTTTCGCCAGGGTGGGGGCCTATCTTTATAACGCTCACAGCGGGAAGCACGAGGTCCTGGCCGCCGCCAAGATACGGGGCGTAGAGTCCCAGGGCATGATCTGTTCGGCGTTGGAGCTTGGCCTCGGTGAGGACCATACCGGTATCATCGTCTTGCCCGATGACGCTCCCGTAGGTATGCCCTTGACCGAGTACATGGGCGACACCATCCTGGACCTGGAACTCACTCCCAACCGGCTGGACTGCCTTTCGATGCTAGGTGTAGCTCATGAAGTAGCCGCTTTGACCGGTGGCAAGGTTACCGAGCCCGAGGTAAGTTACGAGGAGGCCGGCGCACCCATTAGCGATCGTGTCAGCGTCTCCATATCCGACCCCGACCTGTGCCAAAGGTATACGGCCAGCCTGATTCAGGGTGTAAAAATCGGCCCTTCGCCCAAGTGGCTTCAGGACCGTTTGACCGCCGCCGGACTGCGTCCCATAAACAACGTGGTAGACGCGACCAACTTTGTCATGCTGGAGTACAATCAACCGCTCCACGCCTTCGACTTCGACCTGGTCAAAAATGCCACCGTGATCGTTAGACGGGCCAAACCGGGCGAGACCCTCAAAACGCTCGATGGCGTAGAGAGGAAGTTGGACCCGGAAAACCTGGTGATAGCGGACGCCAATGATCCCATTGGTATCGGCGGGGTCATCGGCGGAGCCAATAGCGAAATCGGCGACGGCACAACTGCCGTGCTACTGGAATCGGCCACCTTCAACGGGCTGAACAACCGTGAAACGGCCCAAACGATGGACCTCCGCACGGAGGCCACCCTGCGTTTCGAGAAGGGTCTTCGAGCCGAGCTCGCGCCCATCGCTCTTCGCCGGGCCACCGGGCTGATACAAGAGGTGGCGGGAGGCGATGTTGCGCCCGGCATAGTCGACGTGTTTCCTGGGGCGGAGGTACAGCCTCTTAGTGTGACCCTGACCGCCGTTCGCCTGAAGCAAGTGTTGGGCATGGAGGTGGACCTGGAAACCGCGCTGCGCGTGTTGGAGTCGTTGGGATTCGAATGCGCGAATCTGGAAGTAACGGATGCTGAGGGACTGCTCGTCTTTGTCCCCTACTGGCGGGCCGACATTGGCATAGAAGAGGACTTGGTGGAAGAGGTCGTCCGTATAATCGGTTACGATGCCGTCCCCACCGTAACGCTATCCACCTCGATTCCGTACCAGATTCCTTCACCACAACCCGCGTTACGGGACCGGGTCAGGGACCTGCTGGCGGCCAGTGGGATGCAAGAGGTAATTAACTACCCGCTGGTGACTCTGCAGGACCTGGACCAGGTGGAGCAGCTCGACCGTCAGCACCTGCCGATGGCCGTGGCCAACCCCATGAGCGCCTCCCACCAATACCTGCGTCCGACGTTGCACGCCAGCCTGATGGCTACCTTGGCTGCCAACCAAGGGCACAGCGCCGGTCCGTTTCGATTGTTCGAAGCCGGGCGAGTCTTCCATCCCCGGGAGGACGATCTGCCGGTCGAGACGGAGATGGTGGCTGGCCTGATGGCGGGCCGCCGCCACGAAACCTCTTGGCTTTCCGATGACAGCCGGTTGGACTTCTACGACGCAAAAGGGGTGTTGGACTGGGTATTCACCAGGCTGGGAGTCGACGCCGTATACGAGCCGGGAACTCACCCCACCTTTTATCCAGGCCGCTGCGCCGTAGTCAGGTCGGGGGATGCGGACCTGGGATTTGTTGGCGAGGCGCATCCCAACGTAAGAGAGCGATTGGGATTGGATTTCGACACAGTGGCCGCTTTCGAAATAGACGTCGGAAAACTGTTGTCGGTCGTTCCGGCGTCGCAGGGACAGTTCGCACCCTTGTCGCGATTCCCGGCCGCCAGCCGCGACTTGGCGCTGGTTGTGCCTGCGGAGGTTTCGGCTGGACGGGTAAGTGAGATCATCCACCGTCACCGGCTGGTGGCGGGAGCAGAACTCTTCGATATTTACGCCGGGGATAATATTGCTCAAGGGGCAAAGTCACTCGCGTTCCATGTATACTTTCAAGCCAGCGACCGCACTTTGACCAATGATGAGGTCAACCGTTCTCTGGACGGACTGCTACGCACTCTCGATCGGGAAGTGAACGCCTCACTCCGTAGCTGAGAGCCGAGGCTCATCTAGAAAGCGAATCATCCGCTGGGTTCCGGTGGGAGAAACACAGAATGCAAAGGCATCGTCGCCACGACGGCGGACATACAGAACCCGCCGATAATCAAGGCCATGAGCACGGCCATAGCCACGCGGGCGAAGACATGCTGAGCGTCGAAGACGCCTTTGCCCGGGTGATGGCCAGCTTCAAGCCTCTGGAGCCGGTGGAAACCTCTGTAATGGATTCCTTGGGCCAGGTTTTGGCACAGGACATTACGTCGCCCCTGGCATTGCCGCCGCTGGCCAACTCAGGAATGGACGGCTACGCCTTGCGGGGTGCCGACATCGCGGGAGCCTCGGCCGACTCGCCGCGTAACCTTAGGGTAATCGGCATAGTGGCTGCTGGACAGATGCCGGACCGCGCGGTGTCTGCTGGAACGGCCGTCCGTATCATGACGGGAGCGCCGGTGCCTGAAGGCGCCGACACCGTGGTGCCCTTCGAAGAGACCGATGAAGTCCAACGGAAGCGTGAAGGCAAGCCGATGGACGAGGTTGCTATTTTCGCCCAACTTTCCAAAGGCGCCAACGTCCGCCCGGCGGGAGAGGACGTTAGCCAAGGAGAATTGGTGCTGGAGGCCGGCACATTGGTACGCCCCGCCGAGGTGGGTGTTATTGCATCTCTTGGTCTGGACCGAGTAAAAGTAATCCGCAGGCCCGTGGTTTCGGTACTGGCCACCGGGGACGAACTGGAGTCCACCGGAACCAAACTGGCTGGCGGCAAAATTTACGACAGCAACAGTGCCAGTGTCGCGGCGTCGGTGGCGGCCAGCGGCGGAATACCCCGCTTGTTGGGCATCGCCCGTGACAACTTGGAGGACCTTAACGAGAAACTGGCGGAGACGGCAGGGTCCGACATGGTTATTACTTCAGCTGGCGTTTCAAAAGGTGACTACGACATCGTGAAAGAAGTACTGAACCAGCGGGGTTCGATGAACTTCTGGTCGGTGCGGATGCGGCCGGCCAAACCGCTGGCCTTCGGACACCTGAACGCCGATGGCGGAAAGGATATCCCGTTGCTGGGATTGCCCGGCAACCCGGTTAGCGCTATGGTAGCGTTCGAGATGTTCGCCCGCCCGGCAATTCGGGCGATGCTGGGGCGGCCCAATTTGTCCCGGCCATCGGTGGATGGTGTGCTCACTGCGCCGATTTTCAACTACGACGGGCGGCGAGTGTACGCTAGGGTGGAAGTGGAGTTGCGGGACGGCGTCTATTACGCTACCCCCACCGGCCCTCAAGGTTCGAACATTTTAACGTCGATGTCCCGGGCCAACGGACTTGCCATTTGCCCGGAAGACCTGCCCAGCAAGAACGCTGGGGAAACTGTACGCATTCTTATGTTGGACTGGAACGAGGAGGTTGAGGTATGACGACTCCAGACTCAGATGTGGGTGAAGTTACTAGTCAAGTTCCCGGTGAAGTTGCTGCGCAAGAACCTGAAGAAGAGATACCCGAGGAGATCCCTCGCTATGAGGTGAGTTTCGTTCGGCTCGAGGAACTGGAACGGTCTCCTGTCCCCATCCTCGCTGGCCGGTTGACGGCCAACAGTCCTTCCAAGACCAAGCCGTTATCCGAGTTGCCCGATGCCAAGGCCCTCGTTCGCGAAATTGCGAAGAACCACGGGGACGACCCGGAATTTATCCGGTCTGACATGCCGATTCAGGAAATAGTCTTTCGAACTTTACTGGCCGGCGGCAACAAGCCAATCTTGCTCACCGACCTGCACTACGAACTCACCGAACGCTGGGCCACCCCCATTCGGCCTATTGTGATCAGCCAGGAGCGCCTTCGGCGAGTTCTGGACACAGACACCTACTACGGGTTCGTCAAGGTGAATAAATAGACTGTCGGCCCGTTCTTCAGCAGCGTGTGCTTCAACAAATTAAAAAGGGGCGCGGAATGTTCCACGCCCCTTTTGCTTGGAAACAATTTAAGGTTGCGGGGTTAGGCGGGCGTCAGTTGCTCTTGCGCCACGCTCACCAGCTTGCTGAAGGCTTCAGGGTCTTGGACTGCCAAATCTGCCAATATCTTGCGGTCCAGTTCAACACCTGCAAGCTTCAAGCCGTGAATGAACTGGCTATAGGTAGTGCCCGCCTCGCGGCAGGATGCGCCGATACGGATAATCCATAGGCGGCGAAAATCGCCTTTCCTTTCACGCCGGTGACGGTAGGCATGAGACCATGCGTGTTGAACAGCTTCTTTGGCCCACTTGTAGTTGCGGTGGGATGCGCCGTGGAAGCCTCGAGCGGCCTTGAGTATCTTCTTGTGGCGGCGGTGCTTGGTGACACCGCGTTTAATCCGTGCCAAGAGTAGGTCTCCGGGAAGTAGATTTAGAAAGGCGGCTAGCCGTAGGGCAGCAGCTTTTTCAGGCGCTTGGTGTCGCTGGAATCAACCGCAATCTTGTCGGAGTACTTTCGGGTGACTTTGGTAGGCTTCTTGCGTCTTAGGTGGCTACTCATCCGTTTGCGGCGGAGCAGCTTTCCAGTGCCTGTGACATGGATGCGGGCCTTGGCTCCCTTATGAGTCTTAAGTTTTGGCATCGGCCAGTTCTTCTACCTGCTCGATTTGATCGGCCTGCGGGTCGGCAGTCGCCGGTTCGGGCTGAGCCTTCTTCGGCTGAGCCGCTTTTGCTTCAGCTTTCTGGTCCGTCTTTACCTCGGCCTTTGGTAACGATGGAATCAACACCATGGATAGAGCCCGGCCTTCCATGGAAGGGGGGCGCTCCAAGCGGACTTCGTCCTTAAGATCGTCCGCGACCCGTTTTAACACAGCTAGGCCCAATTGCTGGTGGGCGGCCTCGCGGCCACGGAAGCGAACCGTCAATTTAACTTTCGACCCGTCCCCGATAAACTCACGTACCTTACGTACCTTTGCATCGAGGTCGTGGGTGCCAATATTGGGCCGGAATCGCACCTCTTTTTGCTCGGTGCTCTTTTGGCCCTTCTTAGATTCCCTTTCTTTTTTGGAAGTAAGGTATAGCAGCTTTCCGTAGTCAAGCAACCGGCAGACCGGAGGGTCTGAGTTGGGAGCGACCTCGACCAAATCCACTTCGGAATCGCGCGCGAGTTGCAGCGCACGACCGACTTCCATCACACCAAGTTGCGCGCCGTCGCCTCCGATGACTCGCACCTTGGGGCTGGTGATCCGCTCGTTTACCCTATATTGCCTAGCTATGTGCGACTACCTCCCAGGAATCGTTCAATGACGCTTTTGCCCTTTCCATGACCGATAATTGGATTCACTCTAGCATAAGCCCCACTACCCGTCAACGGAAAAACGGTTCTCGGCGGGGCCCGGTGATCCCTCGTCGAAACGCTGGAGTAGCTTGTAGATAGCCTTGGCCCCGAACCCGATAGCCTCCACGGGGATACGCTCGCCGGACCCGTGAATGGTATCGGCGAAATCGAACCCTTCTGGTAATCTCATTGGTAGGAATCCGTAGGTTTGGATGCCAAGCTTGGCAAATAGGCGTCCGTCGGTTGAAGCCGGCATCAGCATGGGGACCGGCACCGCGCCGTCGTCCTCTTCTTTGAGCAATTTCGCTAGGGTTTGGAAAAGTCCCATGGTTGGTGTGCTGGGACCCGGATCGAAGTGTGTGACCTCGATATCGACACCTACTTCAGGCCCGGCAATCGCCCGAATCTCGTTGACCAAGTCGTCGGGGCCGAATCCGGGCAATATGCGGCCGTCCAACTCAGCGGTCACTTCTCGGGGAACGACGTTTACTTGGTCCCCTCCGCGTAACATCGTGGCGTTAACAGTGTTTCGAAAGAGCGGGTTGAACGTTTGTCCTTTGGCGCCCATCAACCGTAGCGCCCGACCGGTGAGCGCTGGCCGCAGCAACGCGCCAATGCCAGCCCGAGACGCCCACGGCAGATGCTTTCCAATGGCCTGGAACATCATTCGTGTAA
Source organism: Dehalococcoidia bacterium (assembly GCA_965247605.1). GTDB lineage: Bacteria > Chloroflexota > Dehalococcoidia > Lucifugimonadales > UBA3495 > VXOI01. The sequence continues at coordinate 259,817 of CBDFHM010000013.1, forward strand.
CCGGTGTGATGTGAGTAGGCAAATCCCGAGTCTGAACCATCTGGAGGAATTTGCCCATGATCCCCATGGGGTTGTCCTGCTGGAACAGGGAACCGTGACCACTGGTGCCCCGGGCGGTCACCCGGAGCCGACACACTTGTTTCTCTGCCACCATGATGGGATAGAATCGGCGTCCACCCAAATGAAAGGTGAACCCTCCGAATTCCCCGATCGCGTATTTTACGCCGTCGAACCGTTCTGGGTGGCGTTCAACCAAGTACCTGGTCCCACCGTCGCCTCCGGCCTCCTCGTCGGCGACCAGTGCCAAGACCACGTCTCCCGGCGGCGACAGTCCCTCTAACTTGGTGCGAAGCAGTGCGGAGACCATCATGGCAATGCCGCTTTTCATGTCCAGCGCCCCCCGTCCCCACATATAATCGCCGACGATTGCTCCTTCGAAGGGTGGGTGTTGCCAACCTTCTGCCGGTGCCGGGACCACGTCCATATGCCCTTGAAGCAGTAGAGGAGGGGCTTTGCCCTGGCCCGGCAAGCGGGCGATAAGGTTGGGCCTATTCGGGGATGAACCGATCAACTCGCAATTGATCCCGCCTTCCTCCAGTATCGATTTGAGGTAGTTGGCGCATTCCCGTTCGTTGCCCGGCGGGTTGGAGGTGTCGTAACGCACCAATCGCCGGGTCAACTCCACCGGATCGCTAAATGAGACTTCAGATGGTATGAGAGATGCAGACAACGAGAGTCCTGGATGAATGCGAATTCTGCGCAGACGGATGGTCTAAATATTAACAACGGGGGACCGTGGCTGGACGACGCTGGAATCCCACGGCACTATGGGAATGGGGGAAATGGGACGATGCCCCCTACTCGTCGTTGGGGTCGTCGTCGGGGTCCACTTCGGGAGCGGGGTCGGGGTTGGCGGTGAAATCTTCGTTGAGTTCGTGGAGGAAGTCGGCGATTTGGGGTGAAAGCGGCGGCGGAGAACCCGAGGCGTCCCTCTTGTTTTCACGGTCGTATTTCTCTTCCAGCCGCTCCAGCAGGTTGGACACTTCTGAGGTGTCGGACACGATATTCTGGAGTGAGGCGTACTGCTGGGTGCCGCGCTCTCGGTCTTCCAATCTGCTGGGCAGACCGTATAACTGGCACAACACGTTGGTTAACCGCGCCGTACCGGTGAAGTCCTCCTCCACCTGAAAGTATTGAGGCAAATGGACCACGAAAATACGCGTCTCCATCCCCATTTGTTCCGCGCTCTGGGAAATCAAATAAGTGATGGTGGTGGGCCCTTCGTAGTCGCTGGGCCGGATTCCGAACGTGCGGTACTCATCTTCGTTGTCTTCGTTCATCGTGCCGCCGGAGACCAACAAAGGCCGAGTGTGCGGGACCATGTCATACATCGCGCCCACCAGGGAGTACCGCTTAACCCCAAAATACTTCAGCACTTCGATTACCGAGTCGGTGAAATCCTCTCCGTAGGAGTGGGGCTCCAGCAGATGCAGTGTGATTAGGTCGGGACCGTGTTCCCTCGATGCGAACCTGATGGTGGTGGACGGAATGCTGAACTCTCGCTTGCCCTGATTGAGCACCGACTTGGGCCGGTAGCGAGTAAAATCGTAGTAACGCCCCGGTCGGACCAATCGAGCCACTTCCTTGGAAGAGAGGTGCCGTTCTAGGCGCCCAAGGCTTAGTGTGCCCACGTTGCCGACGTCTATCCAGGGGCGGAGAACTGCCAAAACATGGGGGTCTTTGAGCTCTGGCAAGGGCTCGATGAACTCAAAATCACCAATACGCATAGCGTTAGTGTGACAGTGAGGTTATGGATTTACAAGACCCGGTAAGGTCCCTCAGCCGTATATTGAACATGGTATTCAGGTAGGTATTCAGCCAACTATTCTGAAATCCCGCGGCGTGTTAATAACAGGGTCGTTTGGTATCATGTCCACACGGGAGCGGGCATCAAAGTTACCGTCTCTTGAATGTCGCCAATTCTGCCGAAACCACTTTTACCATGACCATGTCATCTTTCCCGGACCACCGACGCCATATCCGACACCCCCGCCCTGTTTCATCGGCTCATATGTGGTTTTCGCGTCTGCGGATGCCGGGGTTGTCACTTCTCCTCTTGGCGCTGGCCGCGATGATGCTCAGTGCTTGCGGAGGAGCCGACACTGCATCTTCGGGAGATTCTTCGGCCGCCGCGGTCCCTGGGGCAACTCAGTCAGCAGATCAGACGCCACCGCTGTTGTGGCGTTACGTGAACAGTGGTTGGGTTTCTCCGGTTGATTATTTTGAAGCCAGTCCATATCTGGACGAGTTGCACGCCTTTGTAATAACTACCCAAGACGAACTGGACGCGTTCAACCGGAGCGCCATCAGCAAGCGTATTTTGGGCAACACGACCAGCCTCGGGCGCATCGATTTCCTGGAGTCGGTTTTGCTGGCGGCCTATTACATTTGGAGGCCGGTACAGGGCGACCCGCTGTCGGTGGTTAACTTGAACGTAAACGGGAACAGCGCCGTGGTAGAGTTGGAGCTCTCCGACGATGCGCAAGGGCGACTGTATCCCTACCTGTTTGCCCCTATGACCATGGTGTCGGTCAACCGGTCTTTGTTTCCCCCAGGCGAGCCTGTGGAGTTCGTTTTCCAGTTGAACGGCGAGCCTAATGAAACCGTGTCGGCGGTTCCCAACTAATTTGAAGGAATAGAAGAGGACCGATGGCGCCGGATGAGAGGAAGTTTTGGGATGAGATCTGGTCGGAGTCTGACGATATCGGTTCCGGCTCCGACGAACTGCTCGCAGTGTATGCCAACGGCCTGAAACCGGGTAGGGCATTGGAGCTTGGTTGTGGCGCGGGCCGTAACGCGGTCTGGTTAGCAGAGAGAGGCTGGCAAGTAACCGGCGTGGACTTTTCTTCTGCGGCGGTGGAGAGGGGCAGGAAGCTGGCGGGCCAAGCTGGCGTGACCCTCGAGTTTGAAGTGGCCGACGCGGCGTCTTACCAACCTCAAGGTCAATTCGACCTGATCACATCTTTCTACATCCAACTCCCGGCTCTACAGAGAGCTAGAATGTTGGCGACGGCGGCGGACGCCCTTGCCCCCGGCGGCACGCTGTTATTCGTAAGCCACGACGAATCTATTCCGCCTCAAGGCTGGTCGGAGGAAGACCTGTTAACGCTGACGACGCCCCAACAAATTGTGGCAGAGTTATCTGGTTTACGCATTGCTGAGGCAAAAGTGCTGGTGGGTTCTAGCCCGCCACATGCCCAGGGACACGACCTGCACCAAGAGGAACACGGAAACGCCGAATCGGGAACTACGGTCGTCCTTGCGACCAAGCCGCAGTGAATATCACCCAGAACTCCGATTCATCGAGAGTCTCGACGTAGTCGGTCGCAGCGAAGGGTCTCGTGTGGGTGCAGCTTTACTTGAGGGAGCTCCCGAGATTCTTCGTCGCTTCACTCCTAAGAATGACGGTTTTGAGGCAACGCCCCTCGCGCTTAGCGCCGCCTAACATTCCCCCAACTCGGTCAACCGCCCCTCTCGCCAACCCACCTTGCCGTCTCGTACCGAGATGAAGGTGTCCAGACGCAAACTGCCTTCTTGGCGCTGTCCAAGCGAGTCCATCCATACGAAGCGGCCCTCGCGCATGTCGAACACCGCAGCGTCGCCGGACATCCCCGGCGCCAATGACCCGATGCTCTTTTCCAAGCCCAGCGCTTTGGCCGGCGTACTGGTGCTGGCGGCGATGGCATCGGGCAGCGACATCCCCATGGCGTGGAACAGGCTCACCAGATCGTTCATCTTGTAGACTGTTCGGTCTGGGGGTGGATTGTGGATGTCGGTGCTGATGGTGTGAGGGGGAAAACCCTGTTCCAAAGCAGCCCGGCTCACCTCGGTGTCGCAGTGAATCCCGGCGTGGGCGACGTCCATGATGACGCCGCGTTCGGCTGCGGCCCACACTTCAGGTCTGACCTTGAGGTTGCGGTCCAGGATGTTTTCGGGGTTCCCGTTGAACGCATGGGTGGAGATATCGCCCGGGCCCAGAAACTCGAGTATGTCGGGCAACGGAATCGGCGTGCCGCTTACATGCACCATCAAACGGCTACCGGACTGGTCGGCCACCGCTCGGGCTAAACGCATTGCCTCGTGTGCGTCCCAATAGGCCACCGCGTTCATATGCATCCGTACCTTCACGCCGAAGCAGAACCCAGGATTTTGTTTAATGTGGTCTGCGGTACGGTCCACATCGATGACCTTCAAGTCGTGGAGCCCGCCGCCCAGCACCCCGTTCACCGCCAGGCCTACGGCGCCCACATGGAGGAACGCCAAGAGGCGGGTCCGGTGCGCCGGGAAGACGTAGTCACGCATGGCAGGGTAATTGAGAAAACCCGCGCTGCCTGCGTCGACCCCGGTGGTAGTGCCTGACGACAAGCAGATTTCGTCTGGGTGCACGGAGGTGGGGCTGCCGCCGTGATAGAAGTGACCGTGGAGATCGATCAAGCCCGGAGTTATCAGCTTGCCAGCAACGTCGATGGAGTTTGTTGCCGACGAGGGATCGATGCGTTCAGCGACAGAGGCCACCAAGCCGTCCTTGAACGCCACGTCTCGACGGTCATGGATACCTTGGGCAGGGTCCAGGAGGGTCCCGCCGCTGAGGACCAAGTCGTAAGCAGGAGTCGTGGTTGTCATCGAGTTCCGTCACCCCCATTCTAAACTTCCCCGCAAAGGGGCAAGGGATTAGTGTTTAGGCAGATTCTTCAGAACCGGGTTCAACCGTTGGGTCTCCTTCACGCCCCTGGATTTCCAGGATTTGCTGGGCTTGGTATCTGACCCGGCGAATCCGAGGGTACACCTGGATTTTTGGATCGTCCATGTCTTGGTCGGTTATCTCAGCCGACTCGTCGACCGGCAAGAAACCAAACTTCTCGACGGCTTGTTCGACCAAAGCCTGCACCACTTGCGGCGAGCGGCCCTCCAGCCGGCCTAATTGGTATGCCAGCGTCACCGCCAGTTGGTTTCTCGATATCTGCTCGAAGGCACTGGAGTCCTTGAGGTCTTCGGGCATGCCGCCCGACTGGTCCAAGAAGTCGTCCAGCACTTGGCCCATGATGTCGGTCAATCCGCCCAACTCGATTTCTATCATGTACCCGGTCAGCTTGTCGGTCAGGTCAACCACTCCATCGACCGGCAGCACACCATAGTGTTCGTGCTGGTGATTATGCTCGGGGCCCTCGGTTTGGTCGCCAGTCATCGGTGGCTGTCTCCGGGTTTGGACTACTCGTCTTCGTCGGGCTCATCGGGTTCACTGGCTGGTGGTCCGCCGACGGCGTAGACCGCCCCAGGAAGGATGGCGTTGGACCTTCCCTTGCGGTCCGAGCCGGCCCTTGGCATGTCCATAAGGGCGCTCCGGAGGTCTTTAATAGCCTCTGCCCCTGCCGATACGTCTAGCACCAAGCCGATGATACCGGAGCCCCTCAGCACCTTCAGCGCTTCCGCGTCGGGGGCCTCGGAGATCTCCGCCATGACGTACTTGCCCATCCTTCCGCTTACCTTGGCCACTCGAGACAGGTCCTCCAGGGTCCAGTCGGCAGAAGCGCCGGCGAGGGGTATCAGCACCACATCCACCGGTAGCGCGTTGATATCCCGCAGGTCTTCGGCGGCGGTATCCGGGTCAACGCACAGTACCCGGGCCGAGTCCTCCGAATAAACAGCGCCGAGAGCTGTCCCCTGCAATTGGAAAGCCAACAGGTCGCACCCGCTGTCGCGATAGGACTGGGCGTCTTCAGAACTGAGCGCGCCGGACCGGACGCCCCATGGCAAACCGGAAAGGGTCTCTTTTAGCTCGCCAACCTTGTCCGGGCTACCGACGCCGGAGACGATCACAGCATCTGGAGACAGGCCTCCGGCGGTTGCCGCTCCGGCCTTGTGTTTGCTGGAAACCAGCAAAATCAGCGCCATGCCGGGGGTCTTCTCGGAGCGAGCAGGCCCAAATCCCATGCTGGCGGGCGCACCCTCTCGAATCTCATCCAAGCGGTCTAGAAACTTACTACTCATTCCCTACAATCCCACCCAACAACTTGGGCCCGCCAACGACTTGGGCCCGTCTTATTGGATAAACTCAAAAAATTAATAGTACGGACAAAGGCGGCCACTCCGGTGACTCAGCTACCTAAATAGGCTAACCGCCGAGGCTGGCGCCGTTGGTGTATCCCGGCTGATTATACCCCATGGCCTGGCCCTCCGGCAGACCCAACCAAGGTGCTTTCGGCAGGCTGTCATTGCTCGGTTTTGGAGAGGTGCTTTATAATTGCTTTCACACCCCCTTCTCGTTGGAAGATAGGGGCGAAAGAAGGTTGCAGTGCTCCTAGCGGTCGACATCGGCAACAGCATGGTTACCATGGGCGTGTTCGAGGACGCCAACCTGGTGACAACCTTGCGAATCGCCACCGACTCCCGTCGCTCGGCCGACGAGTATGGTCTGATGCTGACTAATTTGTTGCAACTGAACGGGATTGGCCGTTCCAAGGTCACAGACGTTTGTATGTGCAGCGTCGTACCACCGCTGACCGGAGTGTTCGAGGCGGTCTCGGAGACCTATTTCAACGTTAAACCGCTCACCATAACGGCCGGAGTGCGAACAGGTCTGAAGATCAGCTACGACAACCCTCGGGACGTGGGCGCCGACCGAATCGTCGACGCCGTGGCCGCCAAGGAACTGTACGGACAGCCTGCTATTATCGTCGACTTCGGCACCGCCACCGTGTTCGACGCTGTCTCCAAAGACGGAGTCTACCTTGGAGGCGCCATCGCGCCGGGGATCAGCGTGGCCGCCGAGGCCCTCTTCCTCAACACCTCCCAGTTGCGCCGGGTGGAGTTGGTGGCGCCAAAATCCGCCATTGGCCAAAACACCACGGCGGCGCTTCAGGCCGGGCTGGTGTTGGGTTATGCTGAGTTGGTCAAAGGGCTGGTCGCGCGAATCAAGAAAGAACTGGGCGGCAACGCCATCGTGGTGGCCACCGGCGGACTGGCAAACGTCATCTCCCAAGAAGCCGACGTATTCGACGCGATCAACCCGGACCTGACCCTGATTGGCTTGCGCCAAATCTATGATATGAACGTTAAAGGCGACCGTTAAAAGTGGCTAAGATGGGAAAAGAATAGTGGCGGGGCCGCTGACAGACAAACGAATTGTCCTGGGAGTGACCGGGAGCATCGCCTGCTACAAGGCCTTGGACTTGGCTAGCAAATTGGTCCAAGCGGGCGCCTTGGTGGACACTATTATGAGCTATGGCGCGACCCAGTTCGTCACGCCATTGGCGTTTCGGAGCGTTACCCACCGCCCGGTAGTCACAGACTCCTTCGACCCCAACTCTGAATACAGCAACGAACACGTCGTCTTGGCCCAACAGGCCGACGTGGTCGTAATTGCCCCGGCCACCGTCCACTGTATCGCCAAGATCGCTCTGGGGCTGGCCGACGACCCGCTTACCACCACCGTTGTGGCCACCAAGGCCCCTCTGGTGGTTGCTCCGGCCATGGACGGCAGCATGTACGACAATTCCGCCACCCAGGAAAACCTGGCGAAGTTGCGAAGCAGGGGCGTCATAATAGCTGGCCCTGGATCAGGAAGGCTGGCATCCGGTCTGGTGGGAATGGGCCGGTTGCTGGAAACTCCCGAACTGCTAGGTTACATCGCCTACGGAATGGGCCGGAACGGCGATCTGGCGGGGCGGACGGTGGTGGTCAGCGCCGGCGGGACCATGGAGCCCATCGACCCGGTGCGGGTAATAACCAACCACTCGACCGGCAAGATGGGATATGCTCTGGCCGAGGCGGCAAGAGACCGGGGCGCCAACGTGGTATTGGTTTCGGCGTCCAAAGGCCTGCCCAACCCGCCGCTGGTAGACGTGATACAGGTCCAGACGGCCCAGCAGATGTGCGACGCAGTGCTGAAAAACGTCAAAAATGCCGACGCTTTGATTATGGCCGCCGCAGTCGCCGATTATCGTCCGGCGGAGAGCGCCCCCCAAAAAATCAAGAAAAACGACGACGAACTGAACATTCCGCTGGTCAAAACCACAGACATTCTGCAGACGGCGCAAGGAAATTTTGTGAAGGTTGGCTTTGCTGCGGAGAGTCAGAACTTGGTGGAAAATGCCAAGTCCAAAGTCGCTAGCAAGGGGTTGGACCTGATCGTCGCCAACGACATCACAGACGCCGAAAGCGGGTTTGGCTCGGACACCAACAAGGTGTCGCTGGTAGACCGCGACCTGAACGTGGAAGAACTGCCCCTGCTCACCAAGTACGACGTAAGCAACCGCGTTCTGGACCGGGTGCTGAGCCTGTTCCGGGACTAGCGGCGGATTAGTCCCCTCCCTTCGTAAGGGGAGGGTTAGGGTGAGGTCGGTCTCCGCTGAGGTACAGTTATCTGACACCCCCCGTTACCCAGAGACTGTCTCTTTGAAGCGCTTGATTGCCTCTATGTGTTGGTCGGGGCCCTTCAGGCCGGCGCGCATGGTGTTCACCGACAGGTGGGTGGCCCCCACTTCGTCCCAGGCCGCCGCCAGCTTTTCCCAGTCTTCCTGCTTGTCCGCATCGAGGCCGATGCGGCCCTCAATGCCGATCTTGGCGGGGTCGCGGCCCGCCTGCCGAGCGTACTCCCGCATTTCGTCGATGCTCTCTTGCCCTTCGCTGTTGGGCTGGAACTGGGGAAACCAACCGTCGCCCATCTTGCCGATACGCTTCACGACCTGGGGAGCGCTGCCGCCCAGCCAAATGGGTATTGGACGTTGCACGGGCAGCGGGTTGATGCCGGCGTGGGTGACATTGTGGTAACGGCCGTGGAAGTCCACTATTTCGTTGGTCCATAGCTGGCGCATCAGGTCGATTTGCTCCTCGCTACGGCGACCGCGGTTGGTGAACCGTTGACCCAGCGCCTCGTATTCCACCTCGTTCCAACCGATGCCGATGCCCAGACGCAGGCGTCCGCCGGTCAGCACGTCAACCTCGGCCGCTTGTTTGGCCACCAGGCTGGTCTGCCGTTGTCCCAAAATTAAAACCCCGGTCACAAACTCCAGCTTTTCGGTAATCGCCCCCAAGTAGCCAAACAGCACGAACGGCTCGTGGAACATATCTGCCGAACTGTAAGGCCGGTCCCAACTGTCACGCTTGCTGGCGTCGGCGCCCAGCACGTGGTCGAAGACCAAAAGATGCTGGTAACCCAGGCCCTCGGCGGCTTGGGCGAAGTCTCGAACGGCGGCGGGGTCGGCGCCGATCTCGGTCTGGGGGAAAATAGCTCCTAGTTGCATAGTTGCCTCCGTTACCCGGTTGTTACGGTAGTCGAGCGTGAATTCCAGCCCAGTATCCAGTGTTGGTAGAGGGCCGTCAACTTTCGTCCTGCGAGGCCGGGATTCCTCGGTCACTGCGTTCGCTCGGAACGACAAGATGAGCGCCCGAGGTCGGGCATCCATCTCTAGCTTGCGGCTTGGTCTATAATGCAGGCGGCCAAATGCCCAACAACTTTGAGGTGCCGTATGAAAACTATCGAGTTGGACTACAGTAAACAGTGCGCCGGCGAGCCCGAAAAGGGGCACAACCGTTGGCACCCTGACATTCCGCCCGCCGTTAGGGCCGATCCCGGAGAAGAAGTGGTCATGCAGACGCGCAACGCGTTAGATGGCCAAGTAACCTCGACGTCCCAGCCCGCCGACCTGCTCAAGGTCAACTTGGACTTGGTCCACCCTCTGACCGGCCCGGTGTACGTCAACGGCGCCGAACCCGGTGACCTCCTGGAAGTCACCATCCTTAATATCGAACCCGCCAAGTGGGGATTCACCACCATCATCCCCGGCTTTGGCTTTCTCCGTGACTATTTTACCGAGCCCTACGTCGTCCACTGGGACATAGGGAACGGGTTCGCCCAGTCGGAGCAGCTACCGGGGGTCCGCATCCCCGAGGCGTCGTTCATGGGCACCATCGGAGTAGCCCCGTCCCGGGCGCTACGCCAGGAGATATTGTTGCGGGAAGATGAACTGCTGCGAAGGGGCGGCATGGTGGTCGGACCCACCGCCAGCGGAGCAGTACCGTCCTGGGAGCCGTTCGCTTCCGAGGGTCTGCGCACCATCCCACCAAGAGAGAACGGAGGGAACGTCGACATCAAGCAACTGACGGCGGGAGTGAGATTGATGCTGCCGGTCTTCACCGAAGGCGCTTTGTTCTCCGTCGGTGACGCCCACTACGCCCAAGGAGACTCGGAGTGCTGCGGCACCGCCATCGAGATGGACTGCACCCTCCACGTCAGCTTCCGCCCCCTGAAAGGAGAGGCCACCCGCCGCAACATCAACTTCCCCTACTTCGAGCGGGACGACTATTTCACCAGTCCGGAAATGGCGGCGCCGCGGCGTTTCCTGGCCTCCACCGGCATGTGCGTTGCCTCGGACGGAGTGGCCCAGTCGGAAGACGGCACGTTGGCCTCCCGTAATGCCCTGTTGAACATGATTCACCTCCTCCAGGAGCGTGGCTGGACCCGTGAGCAGGCGTACTGTATTTGCAGCGTGGCGGTGGACTTGAAGGTGAGCGAGGTCGTGGACGTCCCCAACTTCCTCGTCTCGGCTTTCCTGCCGTTGGACATTTTCAACAGTTAGACGGTTCGACCTAGGCTCACCCTCAACCCAGCCTCTTCTCTCAAGGGAGAAGAGACTGGGTATTGTATACTTGGCACAATTTGGAGATTGAATCTGGTGGGAGCGGACACATGAAATTCGGACTTTTGTATGAGATGCAGCGACCTTACGGGGACGACGAAGAAATTGATTGGAACTTGCTCTATAAGGAAACGCTGGACCAGTGCGAGTTGGCCGACAAGGTGGGGTTCGACAATCTCTGGTTCGTTGAACACCATTTCCTGTACGGTTTCTCCGGGTCACCGTGTCCGGAGGTGATGTTCGGTGCCCTCAGCCAGCGCACCAAGAACATCAGAATCGGCTTCGGGGTCTCAATTCTCCCCAACCATCATCCCATTCGGATAGCAGAACGGGCCGCTATGGTGGACCAACTCACCAATGGCCGCGTGGAATTCGGCACCGGCCGCTCCAACGCCTACGAGCAAATGGGGCAGGGCATCGACCCGCGCGAAACCCGGGACCGCTGGGACGAGGCCATCGACATGATTCCGCAAATCTGGCAGTCCGAGGGAGAGTTTTCTTGGGAGGGTAAGTTCTGGAACGTGCCCAGCCGACGGATACTCCCCAAGCCTTTCCAGAAGCCGCATCCCCGGATGTACCTGGCCTGCACCCAGACCGACAATTTTCGCCTGGCGGCTCAGAAGGGCATCGGCGTGTTGTCTTCGGCCTCCTACGCAGTCGATATTCTCGCCGACCACGTTAAGGTCTACCGGGACGCCATTAAGGATGCCGAACCGGTGGGCGCCGAGGTCAACGAGTTCTGGGGCAACAACGTCCACTCCTTCTGCGGCAAGGACGACCAGGAAGCGAAGGAACTGTGCGCCGATTCTATGAAGACTTTCTTCGGGCCCGACAAGCCCTATATCCAAGGCCGCATTAACGCCTATGAAGAGTTGCTGGAGGCCTGGGGCGGCGTACCCGATAACTTGAAGGCGGACTTTGGCCGCTGGTTGCGCCAGTCTGACGACGCTCACAAGGAGCAGGCGGCGGAGGCCGGTATTTCTCTGGACTCCGGGCCCGGCGCGGCCAGAGCGGCCGTCGCCCAACTCGACGCTAATGTGCTGGCCGACCGGGGAGTCATCATTGCTGGCAACCCGGAGAGCTGCATCAAGACCATCAAGACCTACGAGGACATCGGCGTCGACCAAGTGATGCTGATCATGCAGACCGAGACCATCCCTCACGAACGGGTGATGGAATCCATCGAACTGTACGGCAAAGAGGTAATCCCGGCCTTTAGCAAGGCCAAGGCCGGTTCCACTGCCTAAACCCATTGCCTAACTGGCTGACAGAAAGCGCTCCGCAGGTTAGCCTGCGGAGCGCTTCAAATTTTCAGGCATTGTGCCTATTGGCTGTAGGCGCCGCCTACGTAGCTACCAGGCGCGGGAATCGACAACCAGGGTGGCGGCGAGGCGCTCGCCGTCTTCCACCGGGAAGGGCGTGTAGCCCACACGGCTGCATTTGAGGCTGGCCTGGGCTGTGGCGAACCTGGCGCAACGTTCCAACGGCCACTCCTGCAGCCGCCCGTAGATAAAACCTGCGGCGAAGCATGACCCGGCTCCGTTACCGTCCGCCACCTCCACTTGAGGCGTTTCCACTCGAACCATCTCGTTGTTGTCGGCGGCCAGACAGCCCAAGGCCCCGCCGGTCACTAGGGCAGTCCCAACTCCGGCGCCAAGCACCGCTTGCGCGGCCTCTTCCATCTTCCCAGCGACATCCGGTTCGTCCAAAGTCACTTGGCAAACGGCGGCAGCGGGACCTAGAGCATGCAACAATTCGCGATTGTCGAACTGGGACTCGATGTTGACCAAGAGCGGGACCCCTAATTTGGCTGCCGTCTCAATCGGCCGTAGGATATGGTCGCCGTCGTACCAGTCCACGTATAGGAACCGGGCATTTTGCAAGGAACCCAGGTCTGCACGGTCCAGCGTCGTCACGGCCTGAGGAGTTCGCTGGTAGTAGTAGGTGCGGTCGCCGGTATGGTCTGCAATGGAGACCTCAAAAACTGTTTCGATCTTGGGGTCAACGGTAAGGTCGGTGTCCAGGCCCAGTCTCTCGATGACTGCCGCGACCTTGCGGCCGTATTCGTCCTCGCCCAAGGCGCTGGGAACCAGGCGGGAATGCACTCCCCACTCATGAAGCATGGCCGCCACGATAGCGGCGTCGTCCCCAAATGAGTCGAACTTCTGCGTTATCGCCGTGCCGCCATTGCGGCCCGCGATCTCTTCCACCACCATCAACTGGAGGTAGCTCAAGACCCCGAAACACACCACGTCTGGCGAGTTCAAAGTGCTAGCCTTCATTTGTTGTGTGAATTCTTCATCAGAATCAACGTGCAAGAATCTGTCGACGGTTTTTGATTCGTAGTAGCTGCGACTGCCGTCTAACCTTGGGTACAGCGAACGATACTGCGTGTTTCTATTTTACATTGACAGTAGCCAGGCCCGTTCGTACACTCAGAATCGCGGCACGAGCCGCAACCGAGGATCTTCTTGAAAGCTCTCTTATTTCTTGTTCCTTTCCTGGTCCTGTTTGCGGTGGCCTGCGGTGATGAATCGGCCACCGACACTCCCGTCGTTCCCGAGCCTACAGCAGTTCCGAACGCGGGAAGCAGCGGCGCATCCAGCGCTGTGGCAGCCACTCCCACTCCAGCGCCCCGTTCCACGACGTTGCCCACGGGCACCAGCGCCGCCAGGACTCCTAAAGTTGTTGACGGCGGGACGTTGGTCCGGCTCGGCCCGGAACCTCCGACATTGGACCCCCACCTGACTACCGATGCCTCGTCGTCCCTTTACATCGTCGAAATCTTCGGCGGATTGATGACCATCGATAAGGATTTGGCGATATCCGGAGACCTGGCCGAAGATTGGTCCATAAGCGAGGACGGCTCCAACTACACCTTCCGCCTCAACCGGGGCGCCCGGTTCCATGACGGCCGCAGAGTGACCGCCAGGGACGTCAAGTGGTCGCTGGAACGGGCGGCGGACCCGGTTACCCAGGCACCGACAGTCGATGTTTTCTTGGGCGATATCGTTGGCGTTCGCGAGCGGTTGGCCGGCGCCGCCACCCAGATTTCGGGCGTCCAGGTTATCGACGATCGGACTATTACCCTCGATATCGACGCTCCCAAAGCCTACTTCTTGTCCAAACTCACCCATCCCACTTCCTTCGTAATTGACCAGAACACTGTCGTGCGCAACCCCGACTGGACAGCGGAGGCCAACGGGACGGGCCCCTTCCAATTGACAGAGTACGACCCGGGAATCGTCCTGCTGCTGAGCCGGTTTGAAGAATATCATCTGGGACCCGCAAAATTGGATGAGGTCCGCTTCATCCTGAGCGGCGGCAATAGCAGACTAATGTTCGAAAACGGCGAAATACACGCGACACGCAGGTCGTCAATCGGCGTGGATACCGTCTTAGACCCGGCAAACTCGCTGAGCGACTTGGTGGTGGTGGCGCCTCCCCGGTTCGATGTCGATTATTTCGGCATGAACGTCACCGAGCCACCTTTCGATGACCCCAAAGTTCGCCAGGCCTTCAACTACGCCGTTGACCGGCAAACGCTATCCAACGTGTTGCTGGACGACTCGGTGGTGCCCGCGACAGGGATTCTGCCTCCGGGATTCCCGGGGTTCAATCCGGGTCTGGAGGGCTACGTGTTCAATCCGGGGAAGGCCCGCCAACTGCTGAAGGAGTCTAAATACGGCGACGACCTGGACAACTTCCCGCTGATTACCCTCACGCTTCCTGGGTCCTTCGGTGCTCCCCTTAGTCCTCACATCGAAGCGATTTTAGCTATGTGGGAAACCCATCTCGGTGTACGGATGGACCTGCTACAAACAGATTGGGCAATCTATCTGCAGGACCTGCACCAACGCCGGTTCCAGATGTTCGGGGGGCTCGGCTGGATCGCTGATTACCCCGACCCGGAAAATTTCCTGGACGTTCTTTTCCACGGCGAAAGCAGCAACAATCACATGGACTACGCCAACTCAGAGGTAGACTTAATATTGGAACGGGCACGTATAGAACAAGATGAGGATGCCCGGTTCGAGCTCTACCACCAAGTAGAAGAGTTGATCGTAGCTGATGCCCCGTGGATTTCTTTATGGCACAGCAAAGGCGGCTACGCCCTGGCCCAACCCTTCGTCAACGACTATTTCCTGTTTCCCTTGGTCATCCCCAGATTCAGGTACGTCTACTTCACCGAGTAAGGTCCCAAGTAGGTCCGTTAGTAGCCCGGCGTAGCGGTACCTGCTAACCTGAGCTAAGGCTCTTGTATCCCCGGCGCTGCGGAGATAACCGGCCTATGGTCGTCCACTTGGTCGACGGCACCTATGAGCTTTTCCGATCCTACTTTGCTCTTCCGCCTCTGACTGCGCCCGACGGACGGCCCGCCGGAGCGGTTCTTGGCATCATTCAGAGTCTGCTACTCCTGTTGCGGGAAAGCGAAGTCACCCATATCGGTTGCGCCTTCGATCATACGATCGAGTCATTTAGGAACGGCCTTTTCCCAGGCTACAAGTCCGGCGCTGGAGTCCCCGCTGACCTGTTGGCCCAGTTCGAATTAGCCGAAAGGGCGGTGGCCGCCTTGGGCATCACCTGCTGGCCGATGGACGACTTCGAGGCCGACGACGCCCTTGCCACCGCCGTTGCCCAACTCCGGCAGGACCCGAACGTTGACCGGATAGTTATTTGTTCTCCAGACAAAGACCTGGCCCAAATGGTGGAAGACGACCGGGTTGTTGAGTTCGTCCGCAGGAGCGGGGAGATACTGAACGAACCGGGTGTCATCGCAAAATTCGGAGTCTCCCCACAGTCCATTCCCGACCTTCTGGCACTGGCTGGCGACTCGGCTGACGGAATTCCGGGATTGCCGCGTTGGGGGGCCAAGACCTCGGCTCAGGTTCTGGCACGCTATCTCCACATCGAAGATATTCCGGTCGATTCCGGAGACTGGGACGTCCAGGTCCGCGGTGCCAGAGGCCTCAGCAATATTCTAACCGAGTACGCAGACGAGGCCCGTTTGTACAAAGACCTGGCCACCCTGCGTACCGATGTTCCCCTAGACGCCTCGGTGGGCTCGCTGGAATGGAAAGGCGTGGTGAAAGAGGACTATCTCGCCCTCTGTGAAGAATTGGCATTCACCAGGTTGACTGATTTGCCCCACCGGTGGGCCCCAGCCTCAGCCCCAGACTAGGACCGCTTCGGTTCCTCGGCTTCGGGCGGCGCGTCTCTACCGGGCTCCTGCTGGCCTATGTGAATAGTCACCACCACCCGCGGGCGCTCGGCCGGGCTTTCCGGCCGCAGTTTGGAACGCTCTGGCGAGGTGCATCCACCATCGTCGTCTTGCCAACTCCACATGGCTAGGTCACCTGCGGGCGCGCACCGCCGCAGGAGTGGCTGTTGGGGCGCCGGTTGTATCTAGGTTGTGAGGGTGCAGTTTCCATTTCTGCTGTTGTTCTAACCCGGCATCGTCAATCAGATGCCGCCAATTCCCAGAACTCCTTTTTGTTGTCTCCCCGGAGGGCAAAGAGTCCGCCGTCCAGAGGCACCAAGGCCCCACCGTCGTCGACCTTGTCGGGGGTATAGGTCAGACTGACCCACTGGTCGGCGCTGATGCTGTAGCGCCAGAAGTCGTCTTTTCCACCGCCTCGCAAGGCAAAGATGTGGTCCCCGCCCAAAGATGCCAGTGAGCCGCCATCCTTGACGGACGCAGAGACTGAGGCGAGGGACTGCCAGGTATTTTGGGCGACTGAGTAGCGCCAGAAGTCCTTCTTGCCATCACCGCGCAGAGCGTAGAGGTTGCCGGAGATGTAGACCAGCGAACCGCCGTGTTTGACCTTGGACGGGGTGTCGGCAAGTACGGTCCAGGTACCGGTGGAGATGGAATACTTCCAGAAATCGTCTTTATTGTCGCCCCGGAGAGCGAAGATGGTGTCGCTACCGTCCCAGGCCAGTGCGCCGCCCCAGTTCACGTCGCCGGGAGCGTTGGCCAGGGTCTGCCAGTCATCGCTGGAGATGTCGTAACGCCAGAAGTCTTTGTCGTCGTCGCCCTTGAAGGCGAAGATGAACCCGTTGGCAAAGACCAAGGCCCCGCCCTTGTCGACCTTGCTTGGGGCGTCCTCCAGAGAAGTCCAAGTGTTGGCGGCGACATTGAAGCGCCAGAAATCGTCCTTGTCGCCGCCGCGGAAGGCGAAGACATTGGAGCCGTCGGAGGCCAATGAACCGCCGGCCTTGATTTTGTCGGGGGTATCGGCACGAACCGACCACTGACTGTCACCATGCGTCGGCCCGGGCGGTGATGTGGGACCAGGCGGAGTGGTTGACGGCTCGGTCAACTCCCAGAAACTCTGACGGTTGTCCCCTCGCAGAGCATACAGCCTGCTGTTGACGGCAACTAAGGCCCCACCGTCGTCTACCTTGTCGGGGGTATCGGTCAGACTGACCCACTGGTCGGCGCTGATGCTGTAGCGCCAGAAGTCGTCTTTCCCACCGCCGCGCAAGGCAAAGATGTGGTCGCCGCCCAAGAAGGCGAGAGAACCGCCCTCCTTGACGGACGCAGGGGTGGACGCCAGTGACTGCCAGGAATTCTGAGCCACGAAATAGCGCCAAAAGTCCTTCTTGCTATCCCCGCGTAGGGCGTAGACCTGCCCTGAGACATAGACCAAGGAACCACCGCGCTTCACTTTGTCCGGGCTGTCGGACAGGGCGGTCCAGGTACCGGATGAGATAGAGAACTTCCAGAAGTCGTCTTTGCCGTCACCAGGGAAGCCGTAGATGGTATCTGCGCCGTCCCAAGCCAAAGAACCGCCCCAGTTGACATCGCCGGGGGCATCGGCCAAGGAGGCCCAGGAGTCGCTGGCGACCTGGTAGCGCCAGAAGTCCTTATCGTCGTCCCCCTTAAAGGCATAGATGAACCCGTCGGCGTAGACCATGGCGGCGCCGCGGTCCACGTTCCCAGGGGCGTCCTCGAGGGAAGTCCAAGTGTTGGCGGCGACATTGAAGCGCCAGAAGTCGTCCTTGTCGCCGCCGCGGAAGGCGAAGATGTTGGTGCCGTCGGTGACAAATGAGCCGCCGGCCTTAACCTTTTTTGGTGTATCGGCGCGAATCGACCATTGGCTGCCATCATGCGTCGGCCCGGGTGTCGGCGTGGCCGTTGGCGCCGGTGTAGGCGTAGCGGTCGGAACCGGAGTAGGCGTGTCGGTTGGAACCGGTGTCGGCGTGTTGGTCGGAACCGGAGTAGGCGTGTCGGTTGGAACCGGTGTCGGCGTGTTGGTCGGAACCGGAGTAGGCGTGTCGGTTGGAACCGGTGTCGGCGTGTCGGTCGGAACTGGAGTAAGCGTGTTGGTTGGAACCGGTGTCGGCGTGTCGGCGGGGTCGGGCGTCGGAGTCGGCGTCGCCGTTGGCAGCGGTTCATTTTCGTTAACGGTCAGCGACTCCCCGGCGGCAACGACAATTGACGAGTTCTCACCAAAGACGGTGACTCCCTCTGTGGCGCCGGTATTCTGGATCGTGTACTCGTTGGCGCTTACTGCGGTGACCTTCGCTGAGCCGCTGGTGGGTACGGTAGCGACCACGTTGGTGAACAGTTGGACGTCTACGGGTCCTTTATGTACGTCCAACGTTAATGAGCCGCAGGTGGCTTTGGCGACGTCACCGATGGTAAGGGACATTAAAATCCCGGAAACACCGCACATTTTCAGTGAAGCAGGGTTGGTGCTTGAGCCGGTGGCCGAGATAACCACACCCTTACCCGGTTCATCAAGGTCTTGAATGTATATGTCCATCCCGGCCGGTTGAACCACCTCTCCGAAGGTGACGCCTTGGCGGTGTTGGTCGGTAAAAAATTTAGATGCGGTTAAGCTGTCGTCGATGAAGGCGCCGGCGCTAAACCGGCCATCGACCACATCCCAAATGCCGTCAGAATCTTGATCAAGTACGAATCCCGAGCTGTCCACCGGTTCGCTCCAAGACTTGATAACCACCAGGTTAGGGACCAGTGAGACCGATTTCGGCGACCAAGGCAGCGGCCCCTGGGGTCCAGGAATTTGGCGGACGACGGAAGTGAGTCCCAGATTGCCGACATCGCTGCGCACTAAATAGTCGCGGTGGGAAGCAGCGAAAATCCAGGTATCGGCGATGGTACCTGAAGGAGCGAACGCCTGGGTCTTCATTGTTGGGTTCTCCGGGCCACCGCCGCCGTTGGAAAAGATAATCGTGTACAGCCCGGAATCCACCTTGAAGAGCCCCGTCTGAAGAGACGCCTCGCCGTGGTATGGGTGGACGTGGACCTCGCCGACCAAGTCGTTTCCGTCGCCGTCATCCTCGAATGGATGGCTATGGTCGTCATCGGAGCTGTGGGTGTAGCGGCCCGGCGACACCAACTTTCCGTCATCTACAACCAGTCCCCGGAATATCCTGACGGTCAGCCGATCGTCGTCGTCGTGGGCGTTGTGGCTCGCGTTTGGGACTGCTTCGAAAGCCCAGTTCACGCTGAGCAGCCCCGGATGCACGTTGTTCAGTTGGGCTACGTAGCTGGTACCAGCGGGCAGCGTCGCCAGGTCCTGGTCCGTCACCCCGGGGTCGATGTATTGGTGGGTGGCGCCGGTGAGCAGACCGCTTGGTTGTTCCGATGAGGTCGCGATGAACGCCATGTGGTCCAATTGGACGCGGAACTCGTCGTCGTCCCCCGTGATCTTGACCTTCAGTTTCAGCTGTTTGGCAGTGAGTCCGTTAACGTAACTCAGGTCTTCACTGGATAACACCAGAGCCATCGTCCGGTCGGTATCTAGAGCACCAACTTCTTTCTTCAGTTGGGGCGCGATTCTGAACCCGTCGGAGCCCGCACCAGGCGCGTCAGGATTGAAAACAAATACTTCAATCGCCACGCCTTCGTTTTCGTCGGCTCGTAGCGTGATGGGCACCGACAGGGTCTCCAGATTGGCCAATCCGAAGGGGTTGCTGGCCACTTCGATCTCGATTTTTTCGTTGGAGGCGCCGCTGGTGCTTACAAAGGTGTAGTAGGACTGGTCGTCGCGCTTGGTATCGCTCACCGAGCCGCCGGTCACCGTGCCGTGGTTGATCACCGGCGGCGGCCCGATGAAGCGGTGCTCGGCCACTACCGGTCCAACGAAAGTGAACGCCGCCATGTCGGTGGCCAACACGAAGGGCGGTCTGGGGTCGTGGTTCCAGTGATGATGGTGGTCGTGTTTGTAATTAGGGCCATCGTCGTCGCCGTCGTCCTCCTCATCGCCGTGAACCGCGTGGTGGTGGGCCAGGTCTTCATAAACCATTGCCACTACTTTGATTTTTAGAGTCTTGTTGGCGCTTACGTAGGCCAGATCGGCGTCACTTAGATAGAACGAAACGTCGATCTGGCCGTGGTGCCAGTCGTCCTCGTCATGGTTGTGGTTCTGATGGTCGTGACCGTGTGTGTCTCCCGGCTCGTGCAGGTGAAGATCGGATCCCTCGTGATGGTGGTGCAGCAGGTCGTCGTCATCGCTATCGGCGTCGGTGCTATGGTCGTGGCCGTGTCCGTCGTCATCGTCATCCCCTGAATCGCCGTGGCTGTGGCTGTGGTTGTGGCCTTGGTGATCGTGATGGTGGTCGTGCTCATCGGCAGGAACGTCCACGTGATGGTGATGGTCCAATGCCATGTGGTGGTCGTGGCTAGGACCCGGACCGTCGTTGTGGTGGTCGTGATCGCTGTCGTGGCTGTGATTGGAGTGGTTTTGAAAATGGTCGTGGTCCAGCAACCGGGAAAAGTCTGGGGTAGAGGCGTAACCGTCTACAGGATGATCGTCTGGGTTGTAGACGAACACCTCCAACCGGGCGCTCTCATCCCAAGCCTCAACGGTCAGCTTCACCTGGCCCTCCTCAACCTTGGAGAAGGGCACCTGATTGCTGGTCAATTCGAAGGAGACTTTTTGAGGATTGGTGCCGTACCCGGCATCCGGTGGCAGGGCGCCAGCCCCGGTGAGTTCAAAGGCGTCGTTGTCTTTGCGTTCCAACTCCTTGATTCCACCCTGGGCTGAAGTTCCGGTCAACACTGCTGGGTTCGAGGCCACTTGGAAGTCCGCGGGCCGCTTGGTCATAATCGTCGGCGACGAAGTGGCGTCTTGGGCGGTGATAGTGGTAAAGGGGACCCTGGAGTCGAAGTTGACCACCGGCGGCAGGTAATCCAGCAGGTCGACTGGGTCGCCGTCGGCGCCCCTGACCAAGTCTTCCACCACCGCCAGCACGCCCGCCTCTGCCAAATATCGGGCGTTGGAGTCGTCCAAGAGGTTGCCCTGGCTACGGGCAGTAGTTGCCACTACTACCGCCACCGGCACTACAACCAATAGACCGATGGCGACCGCAAGAATGGCTAGAGAGAGAACGGCTCCCTCCTGTCGTGCCAGCAATATGTCCAAGACCCGGTTCAAATCAACCTAAAAACCTTGGCCGCCCGGCCCCAGTTGAAGAATCTGGGAGGGCCCTTGGCGAGTAACCTTTCGGGGTATCGGTTCGATGGGCTCGGCCTCCTATTGGGGTGGGTCAGGAAAGACCTCCGGCCGTTCCAACTGAGGCCGAAAGTCGGCTACTAACCTGCCGCTCCGGACCAATTCCCGGAAATCGGCAGTAGACTCGGAGGTTGCATCCAGGCCGATGGCAACGCGGCCATTGGTGTAGCTCCACCTCTTGGCGACCGGATCGTAGGTCCAAGTGGGGGGTGTGTGGGTGAAGACAATATCGCTGTATTCGGTTATGCCCTCGATGACCTGGAATGACTGCCCGGCGTCGGCGTTGCGGGTCATTTGGCGGAACAGGCTGCCTTCTTTCCAGTAGTAGCGCGCCGAAAGCTGGACAGGTGCAGGGCCGACGAGCTCCAGCCAACTAAATGTGCCATAGTCGGGTTCGATCCCGGCGCTGAACGACTGGGCGGACGTGGCGTCTTCGCTCAGTATCGAGGTGGAGGACTGGAGCCGACGGGCTGCGGTTATGTTGTTGGAAATTCGAAGCGGAATGCGCAATTCGTCGGCGATTATCGCGGTCAGCGGTACAGAAATAATTGCAAAGATGGCCAGCGTCAAGGTCAATTCCACCATGGTGTTGCCGATGTCTAGTACTCAGTCAACCTAATTGTTGGCAGGATAGAGATGGTGACGCTTGACTCGGGCGTCCACAGTGGAGAATCTCCAGTCAATGGTTGCTCCGGCTTGGTTTCGTTCTGCCTCCAGGGCCGCGATCTCGCCACTCAAAGTCTCTTCATCGGCAATACGCCGGCGCAGGACTCGCCTGGCCAAGACACTGAACTCGATCTCTGCCATGTTGAGCCAACTACCGTGCTTGGGAGTGTAGTGAAACTCCAAGCGTTTGCGTATTCGCCTAGCCTCCTTGGGCTCGAAGGTTTCGTAGAGGGAAGCTGGTTTGTGGGTGTTGAGGTTGTCCAGCACCACCCGGATCTTCTCGGACGCTGGGTAAGCTTCATCGGCCAGCCACCGCATCTGCTGAGCGAAGTCCACCATGGTACGACGTTCGGTCACTGCCACATGCCTCCAGCCCGCCAGGGGCTCGCACAGCATGAACAGGTTTCGGGTGCCATTGCGCTGGTACTCGTAATCGTATCGCTCCCGTCGTGCCGGCTTGGGCGGGATCGGAGACCTCTTTTCCGCCAGCAACTGCTTGGAGGTCTCGTCGAAACAGACCACCGGGCGCTCTGGGTCATAGGGTTCCGCGTAAAGGTCCAGCACATCCTCCATACACGCCACAAACTCGGCGCTCACCTGGGGAATACACCACTCCTTCTTCTGCCACGGCTTGAGACTGTTTTTTTCAACCGCTTGCGAATTCCCTCGTGGGACATGGAGGGCGCCAGCCCCAACTCCACCACCTTGTTTGCCAGGAGCCGCAGGGTCCAGTGGTCATGGCCTGGAGGGGCCTCGCTGCACGCCAGGGCAATCAGGTGCGCTTCCCCCCGCTCATCCAGTTTGGTCGGATGTCCTGGCCGAGGATCTTCCTCCAAGGCCCGCTTCAGTCCTCCCTCCAGGTACCGCCGCTTGGTACGGCACACCGTACCCGCAGACGTGTCCAGCGCCTCCACGATGCGCATCACCCCCCAGCCCGTATCTGCCTTTAGCAGAATACGGGCCCGGGCAACCTTTCGCGCTGGGCTCTTTCCCCCGCGAATCAGTCGTTCCAACTGGTCTCGTTCTTCCCTTTCCAACCGGACCACATACCGTTCTCGTCCCATGGCTGCCACCCTCCTACGTCAACACTCCTAAAAAAGGGTAGCAACCTTAGACGTTTTCTTAAACAATTACCAAAACCGAGTTGACTGAGTACTAGGGTCTAATCGCGGAAGTTGATGAACTGTAGCGGCTGGGTGTTCTTCATCTCTTTGATGAACGCGATGGCTGCCTGAAGGTCGTCACGTTTCTTGCCGGTAATCCGAAGTTCAGTTCCTTGGATCGCCAGTTGGACCTTCATCTTTGCGGACTTAACTTCCTTGTTAATCTTCCGGCCCAAGTCGCTATCAATTCCCTGCTTGATGGACACTGTCTCCCGCAGACTGCTGCCCGCCGCGTTCTGGGGTTCTCCGAACTCCAAGGCTCCCAACTCCACTTTGCGCATAGCCAGGTACTTTCGGAGGAGATCTTCGACCTGTTGCATCTTCATGCCGGTGTCGGCAGTCAATGTCAGGGTGTTGTCGGATCGGACGATAGCGCACTTGGTGTTCACAAGGTCGAATCGCTGCTTGATCTCTCGCTCCACTCCATTCAGAGCGTTATCAACTTCCGCCAAGTCGGTTCTGGACACCACATCAAATGAAGGCATGGGGATTGGCTCCTGGAAGATGTAATCAAACGGGCTGCCCGGACAATTTTACACGATGGGTAGCCCAGAAGAACGTCACAAGAAATAAGGGAAGGAACGAGAAAGAATGGCTCCCCGAGTAGGATTCGAACCTACGACCTATCGGTTGACAGCCCACCACTCTACTCGGGCCGCCGGCGTTCTCCACCAGCAACTATTCTATGGAATGACCTCCCAGATCTGGCGGTTGCCTTCTATTGTGTTGTTATTAAATTTCCTGACAGACTCTTCAGTCTCGGGGGATAGCTCGTCGTAATTGGCACGCTGATTATTAAAGTACTCATCTAGGCTTTCCACTTCGATCTCAAACGCGATGGTATCCATTCGGTCTGTATAATCCGCGTAGATTTTGCCCGTTGTATTGCCATCGCTGGCCCAGGAAGCCCTAACCTCCTTAACCATTTCCAAGCACTCAGGCACCTTTCCTCGAGCACACTTCCAGACGATTCTCATCATGTACATTCTCGGTCTCCTCAGAACATATGTCAGCCGATTATCCCAGATCTTCGATCCAGGTGCTGTCATATACCCGGCCGCCTCCGAAGAACCAGCACATGGGCATGGGGTTTGAAGATGTGTTCTACAACCGACACGGCATCGCGTTCCCCCCCGGTTCAAGAAGAAAGCGGCGGTTCAGCTTCAGTTGTATTGGCTGGTTGCGTATCAGGCTTTGGGCCGCGGAGGAGTTGTGAGGGTCCGTCTGGGCGGAGGCAGGGTTTATCTCGGGGGGCAAGCGGTGACCGTCATGGGCGGCGAAATCGAATGAGGGCTGCTGGTCCCGCGCTGCCCTCAGACCATAAACTGTCTTCTTGATTGCCTCTCTAGCTAACCCGAATTTGCAACTTTCTCAGAAAGTAGTTGGATCGGCTCACATGGCAAGCTGCACACGGGGTTAGCTAGTCGAAGCCGTATAGCTTGGCCGTGTTCTCTCCAGCAATCTTGGCTTGCTCTTCTTCCGGGACGCCCGCCAAAATCTGCCCCAGGATTTCTCGGGACTTGGGGAATGTAGACTCGGCGTGGGGGTAATCCGATCCCCAAAGCAGGGTGTTCACTCCAATGTGATGCCTTAATTGGATCCCAAGTTCGTCCTCTTGGAAGCCGATGAAGACGTTGTTCCGGAAGAAGTCGCTGGGCAACATATTGTTCTTAAAACGTGGAAGCTGTACGCCTGTGGGTCGTTGCTTGTAATAATCGTCCATTTGGTTTATGAAGTAAGGAGCCCAAGCAATCTCGAATTCGATTACTCCCACCTTCAGTTTAGGGAAACGTTCAAAAACGCCAGAAAAAAGGATATGGTCGATGCACTCTCGGGGGTTGTATTCCCGGTTCGAGAAGCCAAAACCGGTTTCCAGCGTTATAGCCGCTGTATCCATGCCCGGCTTCCAGCGCATGGTACCTGTATGGAGACTCAGCGGTAAGTTCAGGTCCTGGGCAGCCGCCCAAAACCTGTCGTATGCTGCATGATGGTAGGGAAGCACCGGGTCTATAGAGATCATAGCCCCGGCCAATCCTATCTTGGCTGCCCGCTCCAACTCGGCTGTCCCTTCCTCCATGTCGTCGACGTTGACCATGGCGATACCCTTAAGCCGGTCCGGATAGGGGCTACAAAACTCGGCTAGGTAGTCGTTGTAGGCGCGGAAGGACGCCGATAGTACGTCCGTGGCGGGTATTCCGAACAGCGTCAGTCCTTGGGACGGGTATAGAACTCCAGCGGCAATGCCGTCCAAGTCCATGTCGTTAACGTGCGCTGTAGGGTCCAATCCCCCGAGTCGAACAGTGGCCATGCTGCCTTCCATGGTCAGCTTGGCCGGATCCTCAAACCGCAGCCCCGCCTGCTGGTTACCCCCGATCACGCCAAAGCGCATCCCGTCGCAGATCCACTGGTCAGTTTCCCCTTCGTGGAAGAGCCGCGGTGCTCTGTCCCGGAACGGTTTGTCTATCCTCTTCTCCCAGAGGTCCTCCGGCTCGATAACATGCGAGTCCGACGAGATGATCCTGTACTCTGACATAATTTCAGAACCTTCCTGTGAAGATATGCTTAGACCGGGATTCCCCAGGTCAAAGTGATTGCCCTGCACTGGGAACCTCTGGCGTGCCGTGAACTATAAAACGGCAGCCTGAGGGCGTCAACTGCATCCGATTCACTCAACTGACCCACTCTCATAGGGTAACTACCCCCTGCCGAACGCCCTCGGCGGTCCATCTGGGTCGCATGTGCCAACTGCTACTGTTGCACATCGCGAGGGCGTTCATGCTCCTCGAGTGCACGAGACGTGAACCTCAAAAATCCAGAACGATACACCGTGTAGAGATGGTGGGCCGCGTGCTTTAATGCCGCAGATTTGTTTCCCCAAGAACCGGGCCGTAAAGCGCCGTATTCAAATTGCTGCGTCAGAATACGTTTCATGGCTTTATCTCGATTTGGTCCCTGCATTTCCAACCTTCACTTTTATTAATTAAAAAGGCCCGGATTGCTCCGGGCCTTTCATGTGCCGATTCCGAACTGTGATCAACACTGTGGTCAAACCTGGTGCTGAAGCGGCGATTCAGCTTCAGTTGTATTGGCTGGGGATGGAGGATTCGAACCTCCGCTACCTGATCCAGAGTCAGGCGTCCTACCGCTAGACTAATCCCCAATGCTTTGGCGCCGCCGCTCCTAGTTGGCCGGTCTCGACCGTCAACTATCGGGACAGCGCGCCGTTTTCAATGTTATGGACGCCTCAGATTGGTGTCAAGACGCCAGGTACGCCCTCGCTTGACATCCCTAGGCATTTGTAGAAGAATCTTGGTGCCGCGCAGCACCGACGATATTGGCCGTCTTTCATCATGGGAATACCGGATGGAGGCAAACGCGGCCCACCCCGGCAACTCCATTCAACTACGAGTCGACGACGAGGTTTCGCTCATGACGTTAGCGACAACCGGCAACAAGACCACGGTCACCGTATTGGGCACGCCGGTCGAGATGCACTCCGGTGGCTCGGGGCCGCCTTTGCTGTTCCTGCATGGCGGTGAGGGGTTCGGCACCTTCGACCCCACCGTCAGTCCTCTGGCCGAGCGGTTCACCGTCTATGCGCCGTCCCATCCCGGTTTCTTCGGCACACCGCGCCCGAGTTGGGTCTTCACCGTCACGGATGTGGCCCACTTCACCTTGGGACTGGTCCAAGAGCTTGGACTGAGCCAATACGTGTTAGTCGGACATTCCATAGGTGGTTGGATCGCGGCGGAAATGGCGGCCATGTCCAGCGACAACCTGAAGGGACTGGTGCTGATCGATGCTGCGGGCATCAAGCCCAAGCTGGGTGAGATTGCCGAGATGTTCATGGTATCGGCCGAGACCCGGCTAGAGCGGGGATTTCACGATCCGTCGCAGGTGCCCAATTACGAATTCTTCACGCGGGAACGGACCCCGGAGGAAGCGGCCGCAGCCCACTCCAACATGGAGATGCTGTCGCGGTTGTCTTGGAAGCCGTACCTACACAATCCCAGCCTTCCCCACTACTTGGCCAATGTCAAAACGCCGACATTGGTTCTCTGGGGCAAACAGGACGCGGTGACTCCGGTGGAATGCGGGGAGTTGTTCCAACAGGCCATTCCAAATGCCACGTTAAAAGTCATCGACAACTGCGGTCACCGGCCGCAGATGGAGAAACCGTCGGAATTTAAAGACGCGATGACATCGTTCCTGAGCGGGCTTAGCTAGCTACCGGCGACACAACCTAACGACCCGTAAACAAGAAGAGGGCGGCACCAAATGCCGCCCTCTTCTTGTTTACGGGTTGGCAATTGGCTTTCAACCGACAACCCCGGCCTCCCTGAATTTTTCTATGTCAGACTGAGTGAAACCCAGCCACCGCAGGACCTCCGCGGAGTGTTCGCCGAGTGCCGGAGATGCCTTGGTCGCCGGAAGGGGCGTCCCTCCGAACTGGGCCATGGGCCCTACCATTCTGACCGTTCCCGCCTGGGAATGCACAACTTCGGTGACCAGGCCGTTGGCCAGCACCTGCGGGTCGTCGAAGAGCTCCTCGATGAACCGTACCGGACCTGCCGGGATGCCCTTGGATTCCAAAAGCTCGAGCCACTCCTCACTGCTTTTCTCAATGAACAACGACTCTGTCCAAGTTTCCAGTTTGCGGGTGTACGCCTGGGACTCCGGCTGATCAGGGTCCCAGCCAGGTTCCAGGGCTTGGTCGGCGAAGCCAAGGAGTTCCGCCAACCGGCGGCGCAGGGCATCGCTGAGGCAACCGACGCCTATGGGGCCGTCGGCGGTCATGTAGACTCGGTAGTAGATGTTGCCGTGATACTGCTTTCGGCGGCTCCCTGGGGAACTGTCCACCAGTTGGTTGTAAGAAGCGCCGGCCGCCCGCATGTCCTGAAGGTCATTAACGGTCTTCACCCGCATTTCCTTGTCCAACGACTCTACATGCAGGAACCGGCCGCCCATCAGCGTCAACGCCGAAGCTAGGAGCGAAGTCTCGATCTTTTGTCCCAGGCCCGTGCGCTCCCTGGCGAAGAGGGCGGCGCACACCGATTCAGCTATGCAAAGTCCGGCCGCTGTGTCCACGAGCGGACTGGACCAAACCCAAGAGGGCACTCCGTTGACCATCTTGGTTTCCGAGGCCACCATGCCGGTCATCGCCTGGATTATCATGTCGTAGCCGGGCCGATGGGCGTCAGGCCCTTGGCGGCCAAACGCCGTGAGTTCGCAGTAGACCAATGTTGGGTTCAGCAGTGAGAGCGATTCGTAGTCGACGCCCAACTTGACAGCCACGTCGGGCCGGTAGTTGACCAAGGCGATATCCACCTGAGCTACCAGGCGGGAAACAATCTCTTTGGCGGCATCGTTGGTCAGGTCCAGGGGCAGGCTGCTCTTGCCGCTGTTGTAGGCCATGAAATTGCGGCTCTCCGTGGGTGTGAAGCGCTGCGTAAAACGCCACGGGTCCCCCCAAGGCGGTTCAACCTTGATTACTTCGGCACCGAGGTCGGCCAACAACCGGCCGGCCAGCGGACCCGCAATCACTTCGGTGAAGTCGGCTACTTTAATGCCATCCAACGGTCCCGGCATTGGGCCTTGCCTCCAGATTTTACGATTCGGCCCATTATCCCCCCACTATCCTAAAAGCGGCAAATGGCCGCAAAGAGACTCCCCGTATCCTCCATTCCTTCAAAGAACAGGACTGCGGCCAACCGTTGGACAACGTACCCTCTTGAGATTAGTATTCCTGGAAGTTTCCGGTCTCATGTCCCCGGGCTCAAGTCAAATGATTATCTCAAACAATACGGAGGCGGCATGGTCGGTGTAGACGTCGATAGGTATCTCGGCCAGGTTGAACGCAGTTTTCGGACCGGTGTTAGCAGTCCTCCGTTCGCTGATCCGGCCTTCACCCAAGTTGACGCCTACGGGGTGCAGTACCGTCTTATCGACCGGCTCCGGAGCAACGGCGAGGTAGTTGTCGGCCACAAGGTAGCCCTGACCACCAAAGCGTCCCGAGAACATCTTGGCGTCAACGAACCGTGTTTCGGGCACATCCTCGACCGATGTGTATATGCCAACGACTCTCAGGTGTCCATAGGTAATTTGGCCGACCCTCATATCGAAGCAGAGACCGCCTTCGTTCTTGCTGATGACATCAAAGGGCCAGGCGTAACCCCGGTTCAAGTGATGCAGGCCACCCATGCCGTCGTGCCCGCCCTGGAGTTGGTAGACCTGAAAATAGAAGGCGACGGCATAACGGCGGTCGACGTTGTGGCCCACAACGCCCTTCATGGCGGTGTGGTGGTCGGCTCGCGGATGGTCCCTTTGGAAGACTTGGACCAGCAATACGAAGGAGTAACGGTGGAATTCAATGGCAGCCTTCACGGCAGCGGCACCGGCTTCGAAGTCATGGGCAACCCAATCAATCCAATAGTCTGGCTGGCCAACAAGCTGGCCGAGTTCGACGACTATCTGAAGGCTGGCGAAACCATCATTTCCGGCGCGATGGTGATTCCGGTCAGGTTGAAACCGGGAGACTTCGTAAAGGTCACTTACAGCCGGCTGGGCACCGTCGGGGCCAGCTTCATTTAGCGTTCAGCAGGGTTGCGAAGGAGAGCCAATACCGTGGTTACAGATCAGAACAATTTGGTGCTCAGTCACGGCGAATTCGACGTGATCGGTACTCGCCCTATACGCCACGACGGGCCGGACAAGGTCACAGGACGCGCTCGCTACGCCGCCGACGTTCACCCTCCGGGTATGCTGCACGGCAAAATTTTGCGCAGTCCCCACGCCCATGACGCAATCAAAAGCATCGATACCACCCGCGCGCTGGCACTGCCCGGCGTCAAGGCCGTGGCAACGTCCGCCGACTTCCCAGACGTGTCCGCCGAGGTTGCGGACCAGGAAGAAGGAGGGAACGTTAACTACGGCTTCTACGGCCGAAACGTCATGGCTCGCGAGAAGGTTCTTTACCAGGGACATACCTTGGCGGCTGTGGCGGCGACTTCGGCTACGGTGGCTGAAAAGGCGCTGGGCCTGATAGACGTGGACTACGACGTGTTGCCGCCGGCGCTCAACGCCGAGGAGGCGATGAGGGAAGGGGCTCCGATTCTCCACGAACGGCTGGCCACACTGTCGAATCCCAATTTCCGTCAAGGCGGCTATGAGGACCGCGAGAGCGGAACCAACGTTGCCAACCGGTTCGAGTATCGAATTGGCGACGCCGAACAGGGGTTCAAGGAGGCGGACGTCGTGGTGGAACGGGAGTTTCACACACGGCCGGTCCATCAGGGCTACATCGAACCCCATTCGGCGACGGCGCTATGGGGAACCGACGGCGCCGTAACCATTTGGTGCAGTCAAGATAGTGCCCATGGAGATAGGCGGTGGGTTTGGAGGAAAGGGGCAGAATGGTTGCTACCTGGAGCCGGTGGCCGCAGTGCTGTCCCGGAAGTCGGGGCAGCCGGTAAAGCTGACCATGACCCGGGCCGAGGTTTTTGAAGGCACCGGACCCACCTGCGCCGCCCACATCCAGGTCAAATTGGGGGCCACTAAAGACGGCCGCTTCACGGCTGCCGAATGCCACTTGGTTTACGAGTCCGGCGCTTTTCCGGGTTCGCCGGTCCCGGCAGGTTGCCGGACCATGCTTGCGCCCTACGAAATCACCAACAGCTACATCGAAGGCATCGATGTGCTGGTCAATACCCAGAAATCAGGGTCATATCGGGCTCCCGGGTCGCCTAATTCGGCCTTTGCCGCTGAATCTGTTATTGACGAACTGTGCGAGAAATTGGAAATCGACCCAATAGAGTTTCGTCTTCGTAACGCGGCCAAAGAGGGGACCCGCCAGCCCACCGGCCCGGTCTTCCGGAGTATCGGCTTCGAAGAGATACTCCAAGCGGCCCAGGAACACCCCCACCTGGCCCAGCCTTTGACCGGCCCCAACCGCGGAAGGGGCGTGGCCGCCGGGGCCTGGTTCAACGGCACCGGACCGGCCAGCGCTGTTGCCAGCGTCAACCCCGACGGCACGGTCAGCCTGGTGGAAGGCTAGCCCGACATCGGCGGCTCTCGCGCCGTGATGGCGATGCACGTTTCCGAGGTACTCGGCATCCCGGTGGAGGAGGTCAAGCCGTCGATCGTCGACACCGATTCCATCGGTTACAGTTCCGGCGCCGGCGGGAGCGGCGTAACCTTCAAGATGGGGACCGCGTGCTATCAGGCGGCCCAAGACGTCAAACAGCAGCTGATCGAACGCGCCGCCCGTATTTGGGAGGTCGAACCCGAGGACGTAGAGTACGACCATGGAGCGATTACCCACAAGAGAGACACTGAGCTCAGAACGACTCTCAAAGCACTGGCCCCCAGGTTGAACGGCACCGGCGGACCAATCGTCGGCCGGGCTACGGTCAACCCACCCGGCGTGGGCAACGCTTTCGGACTGCACATCGTTGATGTGGAGGTAGACCCGGAAACAGGAAAAGTGGAAATCCTGCGGTTCACGGCACTGCAAGACGCCGGCAAAGCGATTCACCCTAGCTACGTGGAGGGCCAGATCCAGGGTGGTGCGGTGCAAGGAATCGGGTGGGCGTTAAACGAGGAATACTTCGTAAACGACCAAGGCCAGATGTTGAATTCCAGCTTCTTGGACTACCGCATGCCCACCAGCCTGGACCTGCCCATGATCGACACTGTCATTATCGAGGTGCCCAATTCCGGGCACCCGTTTGGCGTCCGCGGTACCGGCGAAGTGTCGCTGGTGCCGCCCCTGGGAGCCATCGCCAACGCCATCTACCATGCGGTGGGTGTCCGCATGACCGAGTTGCCCATGTCCCCAGACAAGGTCCTGGAAGCGTTGTGGGCCAAGGAGTAGCGGCAACCGCTGTCCAACAGTCCGTTCTCCCTTGAGGGAGAAGTTTACAGAGAGGGTGGTCGTTGGTTCAGGCATGTCTCTTGCGGGAAGAGACAATGCCGCGCGGGTTTCTTCGTCCGGCTCTGGCGGCTCGGAATTATAGGAGTTGGACTTGCGATAGCCCTAACCCTCTATGGCGGCGGTTAAAAGGCCCGGGGCGGGAACACGCGGCGGTAGACGCCGGGCGACCCGGCGGCGTGAGTGTACGCGCCACCGATGTACTGGCCCATGGTGTCCTGGCTCCTCTGCTGCTCCCAGGCCAGCGTCTCGGGCACCTTCTCATGCTCGAACTCGTACATGGTCAGGTACCTGGGTCCGCCTTCGACAGCGTGGTAGCGGCGCACGAAAAGGCAGCCTGGAATTTGGAGATTGCCCGGTGTCCGGACGTTGTCGTAGTAGTCGTTGTATTTGGCTTCCAGGTTCTGCGGCACTTCCATGCGACCGATCTGTAGCGCGGGGGCCATGCCTCGCCCGAGGGTGTCGGCATCGCTTTCGCCGGGATAAATCTGGGTATAGACGTTGCGCACAAAATTCCGGCCTATGGTAAGAGGCCCTACCCGTTTGGTCCATTCGGTGGGGTTCTGGCTTTGACGGAGGTATTCGTCCGTCTGCATAGCCTCCGCCGACTCCAACTCATAGACCGCTAGGTACCGCGGGCCGCCCTTCACGGCCTCGTACCGAGCGGCGTCCAGGAACCCTGGGGCGCTCAGCCGCTCCGGCAGGTGCTCCTGGTTGTACCAACGGTTGAACTCGGCGTCGTGTTCGGAATCGACGTCGACGAGCACGAACAGGAGCGCGGCACCCTTCTTTTTGACCATGTGGCTGGCCCTCCCCAGGATTCTGCGAAGCCGCAACGGTTTTCCGTTACCTTAATTGCCGGGGTAACGTAACGAAAGAAATTCCGCCTAACGGCCCAGCGAGCTAGCTGCAGGCTAACGAATAAAGCTGGTCGGCGCCCTCGGGCAAGGAGTTTTCGCTCCAAGTATGGCCGCTGTTCCGGCTGCCGAAAACCTGACCGCCATTGGTGGCGCAGTACATCCTCTTGGGGTCGGACTCGTCGAAGGCGATTCCGAACATGGTGCTGATGGCCTCGAAACCCAGTTCCACCGTGCGCCAACTGGTGCCACCGTCGGGGCTATGGAACAGAACCCCCTGATCGCTCTGGAAGTTGGGGCCTGCGGCCACCCAGATATTCCGGTTGTCGCCCGGCGCTTGGCAAATGTAGCGGCAGTAGGTCTGGTCCTTATCGTTCAAGGCGTCAATGGGCACACGGATCCAGTGATCGCCCTTGTCGTCGCTACGGAACATCCCGGCCCTGCCGATGCTGAGCACCGTTCCAGGGCGGAAGCTACTGGCCAAGACACCGTGCATGTCGACTTCGTCGTCATTAACGTACTGGCCGTGGCTCAGGTTCTCCCAGCTTTCGCCGCCGTCGGTGGAACGAATGATTCCGCCGACCTCGATAGCACCGTACAGTTCGTCAGGGTCGGCCATCGTGGCCGACATCATCAACACCCGTTTGGCCAGGTTGGCCCCGGGCCCCACCGTAACTTCAGGAAAGCGCACGCTTACCGGTAGCTGCGTCCACCGCTCGCCGCCGTCGTCGCTTCGATAGATCTCCGAGGACTCGTAACCAGCGAACATTACATTGGGGTCGCGGGGATGGAACATCATTGACCAGACCGGCAGGCCGTGGTCTCCGACGTTGACCTTGTCCCAATGGTCGCCGTTGTCCCCGCTGCGGTAGGGACCCTCTTGGGTACCGGCGAAGATCACCTCCGTGTTCTTGGGATGCACAGCGATTGCCCGCACCGCCGGAGCATTTGGAAGTCCGTGGCCCAACGACTCCCACTGTCCGTCATCGTCGGTCATCCGGTATAGGCCGCTCTTAACCTCCCTTCCTGGTGCGGTCTCCCCTGCCAGACCTGCGTAAACGTAAGACCTCTTTCCAGCCATGTGCTCCGCCTCCTTCCAGGCTTATTTCGCCCAACTTATTGCTTGCCCTACTGGTTACCGGAATTCCAACACAGCCCGCTGGGTGTGTCAACTGGTGCTGCGGCTCTCGGCCTGCTGCCGAATGCCCGAATATCCGAAGGTCGAATGTCCGAAGGCCATTCTGCTTGTGCTGGGCGCGTAAGCGCCACTAATATGAGTACCAGATATGAATACCGGACCCGGAGCACGGGAAGGAGGAACGCGATGGAGGTCTACGAGTGCATCAGGTCCAAGCTCACGGTGCGTGAGTTTAAGCCCGATCCAGTGCCCGATGGGGTGATAGCCCAGATGCTCCGTGGCGCCAGGTGGGCCGCCAGCGCCAGGAACCGGCAGCCTTGGAACTTCATCGTAATCAAAGACCGCCAGACACTGGGCCAGATCGGCCAGATAGCCTCCTCAGGGTCGTTCATCGGCGATGCCCCCCTGGGTATTGCGGTGGTGATGGAAAAGCAGGGCCGTCCCGAACTGGACGCCGGCCGGTCTTTGCAACAGATGGAGTTGGTTGCTTGGTCTCAGGGGGTTGGCGGCTGTGTCGCCGGCATCAGAGGCGAGGAAAACGACAAGGTCAAAGAACTGCTGCAGATACCGGAAGACAAGGAATTGATAACGGTCATGGCATTTGGATATCCCAGTGACGCGGCAAAGGGCCGGGGCAAGCAGCGGAAGCCATTGTCGGAGATTGCCCACGGCGAACATTTCGGTCAGGGTTATCCGGCCGGTAGGTGAAGATAAATGCCTAGATCACGAATGCCTAGGTCCGGGAAGACCCCGCAGCCTACCGAAACTCCGGAAGAAGCCTGGCCCGACATCCGGGCTCAATCGCGAAGCTTCTTCAGGGCGCCTCTCTGCACCGACATGGATGAGCTCAATGCCGACGTGGCGCTGATCGGCGTTCCATTCGATCAAGGGACCTTGGGCCGGCCCGGCGCCCGGTTCGGCCCCGACGCCATACGGGACGCTCCCCGGACCTACGCCTATTCCGACCCCTACGGCTCACAGGCCGAGGCTGGCGGTTTCTTCGATGTTGACGCACAGGACGAGTTGCTGCGCGGAATCACTATGGCCGACTGCGGCAACATCACCGTCGTCCCGTCGGAGGTGGCGCGCAACTTCGACAAGATCACCAGCGCGGTCGGCAAGGCGGTTGAACGGAACGCCTTCCCAGTAGTGGTGGGCGGCGACCACGCCATCACTTTTCCGGTGGTACGGGCGCTCAGCAAGTTCGCGCCTTTGAACATCGTGCATTTCGACGCTCATCTGGACTACACCCACGATGTGCAAGACAACCTCTACACCCACGCCAGCCCCATTCGCCGCTGCCGGGAGTTGGACCATGTCGGCCATATCTCGTCCATCGGCATTCGGGCGGCCCGCCGCAAACCCTTCGAGGAGTCGCAGCGAGACGGCACCTTGGTAATAAGCACACAGCAGTTCCGGGAATTGGGTCCCGAAGCCGTGGCCAGCGCCATCCCCGAGGGAGAAAACCTGTATATCACCTTCGACATAGACGTCATGGACCCCAGCCAAGCCCCGGGAACCGGAACACCGGAGACAGGTGGCCTTTTCTACGAGGAGGCCAGGGTCTGCATCGTGGAGCTGCTGAAGAAATCCAACCTGGTGGGGTTCGACATGGTCGAGGTGGCCCCGCCCTACGACTCGTCCCAGCTAACGGCCCAAGTTGCCGCCAGGCTCATTGTCGATATTCTGGCGGCACGTTTCCCTTCAAAGTAACCGTCAGCGGTCAGCGGGCAGCTCAGCAGGGGCTTGGCCGTCGATGGCCAGGGGCTTTCTTTCTCAATGTGCTCGCAGAGGAATGAGCCTGCGGATGGCGTCCCGGCCAGTGAGAAGCCGTACCGGTGACGCCTGACACGACTCCCTGTCGGGCACGCCTTAACTAGCGAGGCCGGGTTATCTGGTAATGCGCGCGGTATGAAATCGACTCGAGTCCTACGATGTTTCCGAGGCACCCTTGGTCGGGACGCTAATTGACAATTCTTTGACCGTGAACCCAAGATCGGCGATCTTGTCATGTATCTCTGTGGGAACAAACGGGCGACGATCACCAAAAAGTTCAAACCGAGTTCCGAGATCGTCCTTGGATGGCCGAACTGCCGAAGCACCGGTGATTCCAAATAAAGCAGTCACTATCTTGTCTATTTCTGGTGAATCTCGGTCTACATTGACGGTGACGGTGGCGATCAGTTGATTTGGGCTTCCAATCATCTGGAAACCGGTCCGGTCCTTCGGGCCGGCGGAGGTCGCGGACTGGCGTTGGATGGCCGAGTCAATTCGGTCTAGGCGGTCAAGAATGTACTCGTTAATATCGCTACGTGGTGTAACCTCGCGCATTATGTTTTTGAGGGCCACCCGGTAGACTGGGTTGTCTGGCTCAGTTTCCCTTTGCGCAGCTTTCACGGCCTCCCGTAGTGCGGGCTTGAGTTCCTCTACCCCCGCCATGTCGTCCGAATAGAAGATAGTTCGTTCGACGGATATATCAAAAGGAAGCTTGGTGCCGTCGAGGGCCAGAACAACCACAGGAGTCCCGGCTGAGTGCCTGACTCCCAACTCGTACATCACGTTAGGATTCAGTCCGCTCAAATTCGCCAACACCACATCATCGGATAGCAGGTGTTCGATTACTTGACGGGTGATGGAGCCTGGATCGGCTATCTCATGGGAAACAGAAACTTCGAAGCCCATCTCCTGCAAGATTGGTTTGATAACTGCGTTCAACAGGCCATCGGTCGACCGTCGAACTGAAGATTCCGGAGTGTCAACCGGAGTTATCACGAAGCATCGTTTCGGCCTACTGTCGTTTTCTGATTTCAATGCAGACCCCCAGGAAACAGATTCTATTCTTATCGTACAGGAGTCAGCACAACGAGGCTAATGAGACATAACGGGCATCATGAGAACGGGTGTTCAAAATGATCGAAAAGTCGCTGTACCACCCTCCAAAAATCATAACTTTTTCTGATGGGCCGTCAGTTTTTTCTGATACTTTCAGTCGGCAACAGACCTTTGCCGAAAGGATGGTGAAAAAGAATGGTCGCCAACTGGGGAAATAATGGGCGTACGGTGTGTTACACCTGAAACCTGCCCCGTGCGTGTTATAATCTTCATGTCGGGGCGTGGCCCAGTCCGGTAGGGCACCTGCATGGGGTGTAGGGGGTCGCCAGTTCAAATCTGGCCGCCCCGACCAAAAACAGGTTTCAGTATTTTAAGAGACTACCCTGTCGGGTGGTCTCTTTCTTTGCTGCCCGACCACTAATTCCAGACTTCGAAATAGAGCAGGGCGTGGTCTGAGTACTGATCGAACCAGTTAGACCACTCGCTTTCCGCCAGCTTGGTCCAGCCAAGAACCGAAACATGAAAAGACCCACTGTCTTGACTGTGTATCTGTAGGTGCTCTGAAGCGACGACGTGGTCGAGATTCCCTGGTTTGTAGGTACTGCCGCCGTTGTACCAGGTCACTTCCTTGCTGATTCCATCGACAATCGTTGGGTCCTTGCTTAGAAGCAACATGTTTCTTCGTCTCGCCCAATCCGCGATCCGCGCCACTTCCTCTTCCGGGCTTAGATCCAATTTCTTCGAATATGGCACGGGGTCGTTCACGCCCATGGTATTGAGGTCTCCAAGGAAGATGAAATTGGCGTTGTCCTCAGTTGCTCTGTCCAGGGCTTTTTTCAGGTTATAGGCGTGTTCGATGGCGGCATCACGCAATCCGAAGTCCTCAGTCCCGTTCCCACTCCGAATATGGAGAAATAGCAGTGAGTAGTCGACTCCGCCGATCCTGAGCGTCAGAAGCAGTCCCGGGCGCTGATATTCTCGGCCGGTCTTGAATTCCAGCCTTTGTGTCGAGAATGTCTGAAACGACCTGTGAACGCCAACGAATATCTCTTGGGATTGTTTGCCCTCGGTCAGGTGGAAGCGGTGATCCGGGAATTGTTCCATGAAACCCTGGTAGATTTCTTTCCCTTCAACCTCGTATAGAGCAAAAACGTCAGGGACGGAGGTGGGACCGCCAGCTTCCCCCGATATGAACTTGCCGACCCGTTCAATCCGAGTCGCATCGGTGGCGGATGAATTCCTGAAATGTTCAACGTTCCAAGACGCGACAGAAAATATCTTTGCCATGACACCACCTCCACTGAGGTCCTCTTACCTGAGGTCCTTTTGCCGCCTGTCCGCTGATTCCCTGAAAAGACTGCTGAGCGTTGGGCCTGCCCCAGCTAGGACCCGCCTTGGAGCTTCCTCTTTTGCTCGCTTGCGGCTGCGGCGCCTTCGGATGTGGCCCCGGTAGCCGACCAGGCCAGAATGGCGTCTATATCGCCGGCCACCAGCGCTTTTTCGAAGTCGGTCAGCGCAATTGGTCCGTTGGCGGCCTCCCACAGGTCGGCCTCGAACAATAGTGTGTAGATTTCGATTTGCGACTGCACCATGAAAGAGCTCTTCACGTCGGCCATCGTCTTGCCCGACGCTATCATCTGGAAAACGGTGGGAGAACCTCTCCATAGGTCCTTTTCTCCCAGAGCACCCCAGTGCATCTGTGCCATTCGTTGCTCTTTGGCCAGGATCCATTGGTCGAGCTCGGCCTTCCGCAGGCGCAACAGTGCCCCGACCCAAGCGCGCGACTCCAGGAATGACTCGTTCAAGAAGGGGATCAGGTCCGCCTCGCCTTTGATAGCACCGGCGGGCCCTTTTTGTAGCTCCGCTCCCAGAAGGCGGCCCTGTTCCTCGGCGATGAGGTCGTTCAGCGCGTCTTGGCCGAACACATCCCATCCTTCCAGATGCCACTTTTCATAGGCGAGGAACAGCTCGCGCATTCCTTCCGGCGATTCCTTGGAGTATTTCACTCCCGTGGCCCAGTGCATCAATTGGGATAAGTTCTTGCCGCCTTTGACGACATCCGCTGTCAACGTTGCGGTGCTGGTGTTGGGAACGCCCAGCAAGAACGGAACGTCTGGATAGGGTAATGCGGTGAGGTTTTCCTTGATCAGCATGTCGGTGGCCGCGGCCGTTTCGGTCGGCAAGATCTTGATGTTCTTGAACATGGGCAGGTCCATGAGCTCCGGAGGCAGGGTGGGGAGCTTTTGCTTATTCCAAAAAAGTTCAGCCCCTTCCTCCCACCGGCCTTCCGCAGGCCGCCACATACCGGCCTCGGGCTTCACCTCGATGATGGCAGGATCGGTGGGGCTTCGCCGGGTCTCCATACTCCGGCCAATCCCCTGTACCGCATCTTCGCCCTCGGCTACCGAAGGCGCGGCCAAGTAGTCTTTCAGGTATTTGTCTTTCAGAGCCTTGTAGAAATTGGAAGCTGGATCGATCGAACGTGGCACCGCCGCCTTCGCCGCCGCTTGGGCCTGAATGTAAGCCAAGACTTCCCGGGCGAGCCGTTCGGCGACTACGTCGGAATCTCCGGTTTCGTCGGTAACCAGGGCGTATAGCGCCGGGTCTTGTTGCACCGCTTCAACCTCTGCGACCGGTGCGGCGTCGACTGCTTTACGAATATTCTCAAGTGAGGCGCCTTCGGCGAGCATCCACCGGAGTTTGGTCTCCAGGTCGAAACCAAGGTCGTCAACGGCCTCGGGCATTGTGTCGTTGGTGCAAACGCCGACAAAGAATTCCTTCCATGTGTCGGTTTTCAGGGCACTACGTTGGGCCAAGGGAGCAGCGACGATTAGGGGCTTGATCTTCTCGTAGTCGTAACCAGTCCCTTCCGCAGCTT
Organism: Dehalococcoidia bacterium; assembly: GCA_965247605.1. Lineage (GTDB taxonomy): Bacteria > Chloroflexota > Dehalococcoidia > Lucifugimonadales > UBA3495 > VXOI01. Next base: position 299,464 of record CBDFHM010000013.1, read on the forward strand.
TTATCCATTCCAATTTGGTGGCCAAGTCGGGACCTAATGCGTTGACCGCCAGAACCATTTCGTCAACGTTGAACGCGCCTGCCATCTTGTTGCGATAGGAGGTCCCAGCCAGGACCACCGATTTTTCGACCGGGGACAATTTGCCCAACAACCCAATGACGCCAGCTTCATTCACGTTGAAGTCATCCAGCATATCGTCCAGCAGTTCAATATTGGTCGGTTCCTTTTCAACCTCGTCTTCTTTGGGCTCGGCCTGGTCAGGCTGACTCGAATCCGTCGGGGAGTCGCGATGTAATGTATTGCTGTGGCCGGTCGTGCGCTGCTGTACTGAAACGACACCGGCCACCGGCGCGGCAGCCGGGCCAGCGACACCAACGACCTTTTGGGCCGCCTGGTCGGCTTCTCGCTCCGCAGGGTCATTGGGCTGGCTGACAGAGATTGGGGCATTTGAAAATCTCCTTCGCCGTCGGCCACGGTTTGGGAGCTGGTCAGGACCTCCACCAGAGCGCCGGCGATACCCTTGAACGGGTCACCGGATTCGTGGACTTTCCCTGTCAACACAACTTGGTTTCGGGCCAGAATCAAGACAATCCCGGAAACCGGCAGCCCGCCTCCGTTGAACACCTTTACCGTCGTGTCTTCGACTCCGGCTGCGGTCATCACCCTAGTGACTTCCTCCGGCTGCCCGGCCTCCGGACCGACGCTGAAATCAAAGGATGCTGTTTGGTAATTGTCTGCCGACGCCTCCACCTTGAGTGGGTAGTCTTGGTTCGCCAGAAGGGGGAACACCGTCTCCGGCGCCCCAAAAAAGGCGAAACGGCCATCCTTCTGGAGTTTCTGATTAAGCGGAAATTGCTCTCCTGAATTCCGGTCAATCAACGTAACAGTCAGCGCCCCTGCAGGGACGTCGCCGGTGAGACCGTCTTCCACCGTTCCAGAAATCAGTACTTGTGTGAACCACCAGGTCCTCTTCGGGCGAGGCGCTCATCGGTGTCAGCAGGTAGAAGAGGTCCAGGCTTGCGGGAGGAAATTGCTGCCGGTCGTTTCCAATGGGAATCAGCGCCCGGTTGTTGAGATGGGGGTTGGGAAGCACCTGGTAGAGGTACAACGAGACCACTACATCCGCGTTGCCTTCGCTTAGGGCGGCGGGGGAGGCGAGAGAAATGTTGCTTTCCGAAGTGAATGAACTCCCTACCTCGTCATCACCTGTCAGACCGTCGAACAACAGGCCGCGCAGGTGGAGGCTAATGTCTTGAAGTACCCGGTAGTCGCTCATGGCCCGGTCAAATCCTCACAACTCCGGTTTTTGGCCATCGTCATGACGCCGGTAGCCATTGGCCATACCTGAACGAATCGACAACCCAGCCCGACAGGCGTCGAGCCAGCGCTTCAATTTCTTCCATTTGTTTGAACCTTCCCACCGGTCAACAGCGGTCCCTTCATCGTCGATGTAGCGGTTGATGAAATCAGACACCTGATCCAGTTGGACGACATAACGCTTTTCCCCGGTATGTACGTGTTCGACAACACCGCGCAACGCCTTGGTCTGGCTGCTGTTGCCGCGAGACTCTTTCCAGAACCTCACGACGAAAATGTCGCTGTAGAAGCTCATCACACCCGCCACAAAATGGCAGGCATTCTCCGTTAGGCCATCAAGGCTCAATAGCCGTGGAAACTGATTTTCTCCGCCAAACGGCAAAAAATAGGGTGGCGATATCGATTCGATGTCGCCACCCTATTACTCAGTCAACCTAATTGTTGGCAGGATAGAGATGGTGAAGCTTGACTCGGGCGTCCACAGTGGAGAATCTCCAGTCAATGGTTGCTCCGGCTTGGTTTCGTTCTGCCTCCAGGGCCGCGATCTCGCCACTCAAAGTCTCTTCATCGGCAATACGCCGGCGCAGGACTCGCCTGGCCAAGACACTGAACTCGATCTCTGCCATGTTGAGCCAACTACCGTGCTTGGGAGTGTAGTGAAACTCCAAGCGTTTGCGTATTCGCCTAGCCTCCTTGGGCTCGAAGGTTTCGTAGAGGGAAGCTGGTTTGTGGCCTGGCGGAATACGGTACTAGAATTCGGAGTATCGCCCAAGAGTGCCAAGCCAACGGCAGTCGTTGCCTATTTCTAACCCAACCGAGCATGTGGCGAAATGACCTCAGTGATGAAGAGAAGAATCTTCTTTGGTTCGGTTGGATCGGCCGGGAATTCGATCCCAAAGGTTATCTGACTCCGGAGGACGTTGCAGCAGGCATGGACGCTTACAACCGAGAGCTTCTGGACCTTTGTGAGCAAGACAATCTAGAGTGTCTTGACCTGGCGCCGTCGGTCCCGAAAGACGTATCTTCCTTCTATGACGATGTTCACTTCAACGAGGGTGGAGCTTTGGCGGTGGCTGACTTGATAGTCGACTACTTGATGTCGACTGCGCCGTTTTCGGAGTAGCACGAAATAGTTTCCATCCGGGGTCGTGACCGCTCTCGGACAATAGAATAAGGCTGCCGCTCGTCCGAGCGGCAGCCTTATTCTATTGTCGCCTGATGAGTAGCGGGTTGATCAGCTGACCAGGTTGGGAGTCGGTGCCTTGGGGAGTCCCGCCGCCTCCATTTGTCTGGCCCTTGCCTCGACCTTTTTTACCACGGAGTCAATCAGGTCTTCGTCCAAGTCGGCCGCCACTCCCGGATATCCGGCCCGCTGCAGCATGGGACCCAACTTTTTGGTTTTGAACTGCTCCAGACACCACGCCAGAGGGTCTGGCACCAGCGTCTTGTCCCAGTAAATGCGGTGGTTCTTGTTTCTGGGACCATAATGGTAGTGTGGTCCGTCCCAGAAGCAGTCGAAGGCCAGCAGTTCGGTTTCTTCAGTGAATACGCGGCCAGTGTTTCCAGACAGGTCGGACAAAACATGGATCGCCAGACCGCCGTCCCCGCCCGGCAGCAACCGCATTTCCAAGCCAAACTTGATATTACCCGCCTCGAAGATGTCAGTTCCCCGGTTGTGCTTCACAGTGTTGCGGTCAGCCATGAACTTCGCCCTGGCCGCGTCTTCAACTTCTTTCAGACCGTCCTGGACGGCTTTCTTATCCACGCCACCGGCGATCTCGGGATAGCCGGCCTCTGTCAGCATGGTCGCCAGATTGTTCTGAATTGTCTTCACAGTCCAACCGATTGGGTTGCCGTCGACGGTGTGGTCCATCCGGAACAGCTTGTTTTTCTTTTCTGGACCGTAAATGTAGCTGCGTTCAAGATCTAAACAGTTGAACCGCAGCAGGGTGGTATCTTTGCCGCCGTCGTCGCCGGTCACGAGGATAACAACCCCTTGGTCCGGATGGTCTTGAATGTTCCCATCCCACAACTCGTGCTGAACCACGAAGGTCACGTTGCCTGCTGGAACTCGTACCTTTCCGCTTGTTTGCATCATGAGGCGGCAAACTCCTTTTTGTTGGCTTATCTTCATAGGGGGCTTAGGCTGACTGCAGCACTCTCAACGGCCCCACTCTGGCCGCAATATATCCACCGGCTTCCACGATGTCAACCTGCTCAACGACAAAATAACGCGGAATGTCGTAGCCGCAGGGCGTTTCGCCAACGGCATACGTCACCAGGGTCCGTCCGCCCTTCTCTTCCACGGGTTGCGATCGAACAACAACTGGGCGTTGTGCCAGCCGTTCGGTTGACGCCAAATGGGGCCCGGCTTATCATCCATGCCTGACCAAAGAGAATTCGATCCAGACAACATATGGAGAGCAACCGTGAAATACGATGTCATAGTTGTCGGGGCCGGCTCTGCCGGTAGCATCGTCGCTTCCCGGCTGAGTGAGGACTCGGAACGTTCGGTACTGCTATTGGAGGCAGGCGCAGATTATCCTGAGTTCGAGCGCCTTCCCGACGAGGTTAAGTTCGGCTACGCCACCGCCACCGACATCATGGTGAGCGACCACAACTGGCAGTTCTGGGGGAAACCCACGGAGACCGCGCCGCCAATGATGGTCCCCAGAGGCAAGGTCACCGGCGGCTCCAGCGCCATTAACGGTCAGGTTTTTCTGCGGGGCGTTCCCGAGGACTACGACTCCTGGGCCGCCATGGGCAACGACGAGTGGAGCTTTCCCAAGCTAATCCCATACCTTCGAAGAATCGAGACGGACACCGACTTTCCCGACGGTGACTTCCATAGCTCCGAGGGCCCGATCATCGCCCGCCGTTTCAAACGAGAGGAGATGCTGCCCGATCAAACCGCTTTCCATAAGGCCTGCGTGGACGCTGGTTTCGTAGACACCCCCGACCACAACCATCCAGAGGCCAGTGGCGTAGGCCCGGTGCCGTTCAATAATCCCAACGGCATCCGGTTCAGTACGGCTTTGGGCTACCTAAACCCGGCGCGGCATCGACTCAATCTCACCATCCGTTCCAACTGCATGACCCGCCGGGTGATCTTCGACGGCGGCAAAGCCGTGGGCGTCGACGTGGAGAGCGGCGGCGAGCGGTTCCAGGTGGAGGGTGAACAAATAATTCTGAGTTCAGGGGCCGTCGGCTCGCCCCATCTTTTGCTATTGTCCGGGGTTGGCCCGGCTGCTCACCTGGCCGACATGAATATACCAGTAGTCCGCGACCTGCCCGGCGTCGGACAAAACCTCCGGGACCACCCAATGATTTTCACCACATTCCGCACCAAGAAGGATTATCCACTGGACGGCTTTGCGCCCAGAGTGCAAATGGCGCTGCGGTGGACTGCGGAAGGCTCGGACCTGCGCAACGACATGATGATTCTCATGATGTCGTACGCCACCGAGCGGATTGACCGGGGCGGCGAGCGCATGGACCCCTTGGGCATCCGCATGTCCAGCGTTTTGGACCTGGAACTGAGCTCCGGAGAGTTGCGCCTTACCTCCCCCGACCCAAACGTCCAGCCGTTCCTGGACTACCGCTACATGCAGGAAGAAGAGGACCGGCGGCGACTGAGAGAGGCTGTGCGTTTGTGCGTTAACTTGGGCCAGCACGAGAGTTTCAAGGAAATCATCGAAGAACGTATCGAGCCGACCGACGAGGAACTGTCCTCAGACGACGCGCTGGACACCTATATGCTACGTGAGGTGACCACGGGGCAGCACATCTCCTGCACCTGCAAGATGGGGCCGGCCTCGGACCCGATGGCGGTGGTCGACCAGTACGGCCGGGTCCACGGGCTTGAAAATCTGCGGGTCGTCGATGCCTCGGTAATGCCCAACTGCATCCGCGCCAACACCAACGTAACCACCATGATGATCGGAGAACGGATCGCCGAGTTCATACGCGAGGGCAACTAGGCGGCCAAGTCGCTTCTGGGAAGCTACCCCAACAACGCCTCCGCCATCTTTTCCAGCGCGGGGAGGGCTTCGCCGGGAGCGCTGGTGGGCACGCTGACCGTGGCCATGGTGGCTCCGGCATCTTCCATTCGCTTGATTTCGTCCAGGTCCGCCGCGCCGAATACCAGGACCTCGATGCTCTTGGGGTCCCGTCCGGCGGCGTCGGCCAACTCGTCAAGCGATGCCCGCCCGGCTTTAACTTGCTCGGGGGTGGCCCGCGAGGGCATCCAGCCATTGCCCCACGTCACCACACGCTTGAACACGTTAGTGGCGGTGCCTCCTAGGAAAACCGGCGGATGGGGTTTTTGGGCCGGCTTGGGGAAGACCTTTACCGGTGGGAAGTCGTAGTACCGGCCGTGATATTCCGCCTCGTCTTTGGTCCAAAGCTCCTTCATCACTTCGACCGCCTCTCGGGTCTGGGTCCAACGGTGATCAAAATCGCCGCCCATGATCTCCGTCTCTTCCCGGAGCCAACCGGCGCCGATACCGAAGATGAAACGGCCTCCTGAGTGGAAGTCCAAAGCTGCGATCTGTTTGGCTTGGACCAAGGGACTGTGTTCTGGCACCAGGCAGATGGACGTACCCAGCATGATCTTTTTGGTGGTGGCAGAGGCGCGAGCCAGTCCAATGAAGGGATCGGCCATGTCGTTCATGAAGGGCGGAATGGACCCATCGGGTGTCCCGCCGTACCTCGAAGTGGTGTGGACCGGGATTACGGGGTGTTCCGGCAGCCAGAACGATTCGAAGCCCAGCTCCTCGGCCTTCTGAGCGATGGCGGCCACATCCTCGGAGTTGCTATCGATAACTGTGTTGACACCGATCTTCATGCGACCTCTCAAGTCTCCGTTTGTTGCGCGTCCGATAGGCACGAAAATTACCCGGATGTTACCACGCCTGTTCAGCCACAGTCGAGAAAGCGGCCCTGGGAGAGCGTTTACTATTAATAGTTTGTGTTAGAATGTGCCCAATGGACCAGAAGCAGGAACAGCCACTCCACTGGGACAATCACCGTTCCAGCTTCAACCTCACTCTGATATTCGCCCTTATCGTGGCAGTTATCGGAGTGCTGGGCCAACCACCTTTGCTAATTATTGGCCTTGGCGTCGCGGCCTATAGCTGGCTCACCAACCCCAGGCAGTACCTCATTTACCGAGACGCTCTGGTCATCGTTTTCGGTCGGCCGAGGGTTAAGGCGATCCCCTTCGCGGAGATCTCCCATTTAGAGACGATAGCGCTGCCCACCGGCGAACGGCTTCGGTTACGGATGGTCAACGGCCGGCGGTTGATGGTGATGGCGCGAGACCCCGATACATTCCGGGCTCGGTTGGACGAAGCGCTTAGCGGGTACCACGGGGAGGAATGGGGCGCGGACCACGTCGAAGGAACGGTCGCTGAAGGCAGCCAACCCGAGGACTTCGGTAGCCGCTCCACAGCCTACGATGGCACAACCGAAGAGCCGACGGTTTTCGGCAGCGACGAGCCGCCGCCTTTCGACAACGAAAGTGGACTAAGTAGCGGGGAAGATCCCAGAGGCCCGACCACACCTTACTGATCTGCGGATGCCCCGCTGATAGCCTTTCGCGACCCGGCACTGATTGCAGAGCCGGGTTTTTTGTTTCCCACGAACAATCTGGGCGGGTCCATCGCCTTGGTCCGGGGCAATGACACCTTCCACCCTGTCCCCCGAGTTGTTAGGTCTATCTCTGGTACACCGTGGCAGCGTCAGAGAAGCCGAGACCCTGAGAGGCGGTCACACCTGGGATGATCTCCATCTTTACCGAACGATCGTCGAGCATCTGAACCAGCATTACTCCCACAACGTTGTCGGTGCCTCGGGTGATCAATGGTTTTCCGAAGGTCGCTATGCCAAATTCAGCGTCCCTATTTTCCAAATCCACCAGTTCGAGGGCAACCAGCCCTGATTCGACACTCACTGCGGTGGGATTCGGCGAATTTCCTTTCACCCCATAGGGGCCCTGCGGATACAGTCCCGAATCGTAGCCGATGGAGACCCTGACTTGGTCCGGGTCAACAAAGTCGTAGACAAAGGCCAGGTGGGTGTTCCAGTAGGGACAGTAATAGTCTCCACACCATCCTCTTTCGTCATTGTTCGAATAACCCGCCCCGTCCAAGAACCAGTTGCCCGCCAATGTTCCATCGACGTCAAAGTCAATCTTCCCACCAATTGGTTCAATGGTCCGAGGGTTCTTACTCAGTAACTGGTCCCTCAACGGTTCCGCGAAATAATCAAAGGGAGGGACCGAGTGGATTTTCCATGGCTCACCCTCATAAAGGGAGGGAGTCACAAAGCCGGATAGCGTCACTGCGGTATCTACCGTGAGCATTCCCAACAGACCGAACGCTTCGGCTTGACCGATCAGTTGTCCGGCCTTTACAGGTATGTTGGGGTACAGACTCGTGGTGTTGTCTGGGTGAGGGCCCGAATTTAGTTCCTGTAGTCGTTGGTCGGCGCTGGCAACCGCTGGATCAAGTTCCGTTACGTGGACATAGCTGCCAAACAAAGAACAGGAGTACTCAAAATAGAGGTGGTAATTTTTCACGTCCACAGAAGTGCCAAACCCTTGTGAGGAGGGCTGCCGCTCGACCCTTTTGAGGTAACCATCAGCCAACGCATAGACGTTCCGCGCCGGTCCGGCAGGATCGTATTGAAACCCTACGTGATCCCCCGGAGTGATATGCCCGGAATAAAACCCGGTCAGTTCTCCCTGGGGTTCAACCGCGGAAATTTGGTCGACGTCAATTGGAGAAACACCAAAAACAACGTCTTTCTCTTCGTAGCCTGTAAGCTCGGTAAACAGCGGTGACCAACCTTGCTGACCGGATGTACCGGTATGCCCATCTTGCGCGACTGCAGCCGGGGCCGAGGTAGGCACTGGAGTCGACTCATGTTCGGAGGTCGGTTCTGAGCTAGGGGAACCTGACGCCGAGATCGAGGTCGCTGTCGGAGCCGGGGGCTGATCCTCATCCGCCGCGTTTTTGTCCTCCGCCGGGATGACTACAGGAGCGGCGGTAGGTGACGGTTCAGGTGTGGCTACCAGGGTTGGCGCTACGGCGGGTGGCGGGACCTCGGACGTCTTGGTAGCTGCAGGGGCCGGCGCTTGTTGTCCACAGCCAGCGAGCAAGGCCAAAGCTGCGATCGCCAGAACAAAGATCAGGGCAGTTCTGGCCATCGAGATGTTGATAACGGATTCTGTTGGCCTCACGGAGTAACACCTTCTTTCAGTTGTGTAAAGACTCCGTCGAGTGCTGGGGAGTCCCTTAACATTTATTTTCGGTGTACCGCCGTTTACCGTCCAGCCTGAATTTGGATTACCGGTACGAGGACAGGCTATTTTTCGGGTCGTAGACCGGGCGCGTCAACTCAAAGGTGTCGCCGGTGTGACAGTACATGTTCCCGGCCAAGCGGCCTGTGGGTTTCAACTTGGACTGGTTGATGCGGTGACCATCAATGACGTCGTCTCGGATGTGCATCAGGAGTATCGTGCCGATGACCAGTCCATGGCCTTCGGTGGGGCTGCCGATGGAGACCACCTGCTCCAACCGGCATTCCATGTTCACCGGTGACTCGTCCACTCGGGGTGCTTTGACGATGTCCGATGGGGCAGTGGTGAGGCCAGCGATCTCGAACTCGTCGACATCCTCTGGGAACTCGGCAGCTGTCTTGTTCATTGCCACGGCGATGTCATCCACGACTACATTCACTACGAATTCACCCGTCTCTTCCACGTTGCGAAGGGTGTCTTTGGATTTGCTGCCCACATTCCGCGAGGAAGAGAATACGACCGTGGGAGGGTCGTAGGCCACAGCGTTGAAGAAGGAGTAGGGGGCCAGGTTCACAATGCCGTCGGCGGACATGGTGGACACGAAGGCGATGGGCCGGGGCACCACCACACCGGTAAGAACGCGGTAGAATCCTTCGAAGTTCTGCGGGTCGATTTTCAAAAAGTCACCTCGATACCGACAAGATCAGACAGGCAAGATCGGACAGACAAGATTGGACAGACAAGATTGGACAGACAAGATTGGACAGACAAGATTGATTCCCTCGTAACAAGGCCTGTTTGAGATGAGCCCTGGCGTGCGAAGGTGGTCTGGAGCGGAGGAGGCCACGGGATGCCGGCTGCTGGCCTCACCGCCCTATCTGCCGCGCTCAGGACAAGCGTGATCCCGTTGCGGTACCCCTTCCGTGGCTCAGGGCACCCGGTGGAAGTTGTGGAGCGGCGCCCTCATGCGGCCGCGACCGCAGGTACCGTCCCGACCGCCCGCTGAGCCGTGTTCTCCATCTCCACCAGGCGTGCATGGACCATCCGTTTGAAGTTGCACGCCAACGCCTTCAGGTAGACGGCAAGCCGCACCCGACGGCCCCCTCGCACCCGCAAGCGCCCAAGCCCGTGGGCGCGCTTCAGCTCGGAGTTCGTTCCCTCGATACCAGCCCTTATGTCATACCGCTTGCGCCACTCCTCGGTGGCCTCGGCCCTCCGGCGCCGCTCGATGTTCACCTTCACCAGGTCCGCCTTGAGGACGTAGGCCCCCGCACGCCGGTCCAGCTTCACTGGGCAACGGGATCGCAAGGGGCAGGGCTCGCATGTTGTCCCGGCAAAGTGGACCTCTACCCGCTCCGGCGCATCCTTCAGCTCGTACTCCTCGATGGACGGGTGGCCGGCGGGGCACACCGTGGCCTGCTCCCCTGTGACGTCGATCTGAAAGTCCGCGGCGGTGAGCGGCGGTGGTCCGTCACCCTCTCCTTCGTGCGAGTTCCCCGGCGCCGACCCCGCCACCGGGCTCACCAGTTCCGTTCTCCGGCGCGAGGCTTCGAAGGCATTGCGGCCCGACCCATACGCCGTGTCGGCGAAGAGCTCGTCCGGTCGGACCTTCCGCTCCGCGAGCCCGTCAACGACCGGCACGCTCACGTCGGTGTCGCTCCCACTCGAGGGGGTCACCTCCACGTGGGTGATGAGCTGGGTGGCGTTCTCCTCGTGGCAGGTCTCCGCCACCTGCACCTCGTACCCCTTCCCCTTGTGGCCGCTGTAGGTCACATCCGGGTCGTGGGGCGATTGCAGCGAGTCGGCGGACACCTGCTTCGGGTCCTTCAAGGCCACGGGCACCTTGCATTCCCCAGCATCGTCGTCATCGTCCCTGGGGCGCCCGTCCTGGTGTTTGCCCACATGGCACTGCTCCCGCAGCAGCCGCTCCAGCAGCCGGTACTCCTCCAGCTGGGCAGCAGTCGTGCCATGGAACCGGTCCACCAGCCGGTAGAGGTCCCGGGCACAGACCGAAAGGCGTCGCCGACCCTCCCCCGTGCGGGCGTCCTCGTAGTGGGTCGCCTCGTCTTCTTCCTTCAAATAGCGCCCTAGGAGGCCCTCCGGAACCCCAGGGCGAAGCTCTGGGTGCTCCCAGCGCAAGGCCCGCAGGAACAACCGCATCGTCTCACAGAACAGGCCCAGCCGGGTGAGTGTGGCGATGTTGCTCATGATGTGGGTGGAGTCCAGCCGTTGCTTTCCGGTGCGTATGCCCAGCGCCTGGATGATCCGGTCCGTGGTCTCCTGGAAAGCCAGCCGGCCACCGTCGTGCTGCATCAGGCGAACTCGGAAGTTGTGGAGGGTCTTCTGGGGCAGGTGGGTCTCCTCGATGTCTAGCCGCAGGGCGTGGTGCCAGAGCAGGTTGAACTCTAGTTGTTCCAGAGCTTCATCGTCGGTGAGGTTGAACATCTCTTTGAGGAGGTGGACCCCGAGGACGGTCTGCACCGCCCGGTTGGGACGGCCGTTGTCCACGCAGTACATGGGAGCAAAGCGCTCCTCGTCAATCAGGGGGAGCGCCTCGTTTCGGAAAACCTCGGCCCAACTTCTCTCCAGGCGCTTAGCCTTCTTCGGCGTCACCAGGAACTGGGACTGCCAGAGGCTCTCTTGCGGGTCTCGTATTCGGAACATCCTCCCCTCCCTCGGCCAGGCGCAGCGCCCACGACCTTTTATTACATTATCCCCACCTTGCCCCAGGCTGGCGAGGGGTTTTTACGAACAAATCAAGATTGGAAAGGCATGATTGACCAACATAGATTATAGCTGTCCCGACGAGTGGGCAACCCGGATTTCCCAGACCGCCGATTACTCTTGCAGTTGAGCCATGACTATCTTTTGACTTTCTAGAGGGCCACTGGTATGTTTTAACCCGCTTGCAGCCTGGGCTATAAAATAGGCAGCAGCAATTCGGGGGCATCATCGCGATGAATTGGGCTGAGACAATCGTTCAGGCGCTAAAGGACTGGGATACGTCCCTGATCGCCTACGTTCCTGACATATCGATCCACCGAGTCACCGCTTTGATCGACGAGGATCCCTTCTTCAGGCTGGTCTCAGCCACCAGGGAAGAAGAGGCTATCGGCATCGCGGTCGGCTCCTATGCCGCCGGCCGGAACGCTGCGGTGTTCATGCAGTCCAGCGGTTTCGGCAACAGCGTAAATGCCCTGGCCAGCCTATGCGTCCCGGCCCGGACTCCCATCCCGATCTTCATCAATCTGCGCGGCGGCCCCGGCGAGTTCAATATTTCCCAGGTACCAATGGGGCGCACCACCCGGCCCATCCTTGATCTGTTGGGGCTGGTCCACTTCACCCTGGATGACGACTACAAGATGGATAAAATCGTGGACGGCGCTATGAAGCTCTGCCACGCCAACCGCCAGCCAGTGGCGATCTGCTTGACCCAGTTGCTACACGGAGGAAAACTTGCTTAGGTTCGAGGCCACTGAACTGGTGCTGCGGCTCGCTGGGAACTCGGCAATTGTGGGCAACTTGGGCCCCACCTCAGACGAGTTATGGCATGCCGGGCACCGTGACCGTAACTTCTACACCTACGGCAACATGGGCCTTTGTTCGTCCATCGCCCTGGGAATGGCGCTGGCCACCGATGAACAAGTGATCTCCCTGGACGGTGACGGGTCTTTGTTGATGAACCTGGGAACAATTGCTTCCATAGGGCGGGAACAACCCAAGAACCTGACGGTGGTGGTCTGGGACAACGAGGAATGGGGCCAGACCGGCCACCAACCCAGCCACACCGCCATGGGCACGGACCTCCAACAGGTGGCCGACAGTTGCGGTATCGGCCACACGTCTACCGTAACCGACTTGGAGGAATTGGAAGGCGTCCTTTCCGCCGCGCTTGCGAAAGACGGCCCCCACTTCATCGTCGCCAAGATCGAAGAAGCCGAATACATGCCTGTGGCGCCCGTCGAGCCTGAATTCACCCTCTATCGCTTCCGCAACAGCTTCATCGGCCAGCCCTAAGAATTGCGGCGGGCTCACCCGAAGCCGCCTCCGGTTGTTCGAGACCAGCGCAGTGAGGCCGGGAGGCCAAGTTATTTGCCAGCTTTACCGTGCCCCTGCTTTGGTACGGCAACTACTATCCGGCATAAATAACCCGCACAATAAAGGCGCGGAGGTCGAATATGGCAATCTATCACACCTCGAATTGGCACACCTCGAATTGAGGCCCAGGAGTAAGTAATGGCAGCAAGATTGGACGGTAAAATCGCGATCGTTACGGGCGCCGGGGCCACGGGAAATGAGGAGTTCGCCAGCATCGGACAGGCGATTTCCGTGCTTCTGGCCCGCGAGGGAGCCAAAGTGCTTCTGGTCGACTTAAGCGAAAAGAGCGCCGATATTACTTTGGCCCAGATAAAAGAAGAAGGCGGAGAGGCCTCCGTTTTTCTGGGCGATGTTACCAGCAGCGACGACTGCCAGGGCATGGCCGAGCAGGCGGTGAGCCGCTACGGAAAGCTGAACGTGCTGGTGAACAACGTGGGTATCAGCGGCCCCGGCCGTGTCACCGACGTGGATGAGGACTTCTGGGACCGGGTGATCGACGTCAATCTGAAGAGCGTCATGCTAACCAGCAAACACGCCATCCCCAAAATGGTTGAAGCGGGTGGCGGCTCCATCGTCAACCTGTCCTCTATAGTCGGCCTCAGAGCAGGGAGCTTCAGCGCCAGTCATCCCTACGCGGCCTCCAAGGGCGGAATCATTGCGCTTAGTAACTCCATGGCGGTCCACTACGGGCGCGACAACATCCGGGTCAATTGCTTGGCGCCGGGACACATCCGCAGCCCCATGGTGGCCCGAAATGCCACCGAAGAAATGTTGGACCTGCGTCGTAAGGCAGGTCCGCTGGGCACCGAAGGCACCGCGTGGGACGTCGCTTGGGCCACCGTGTTCCTGGCGTCGGAGGAGTCGCGATGGGTGTCGGGCGTGACGCTCCCTGTCGACGCCGGTCTGTTGGCGGCCACCCCGTTGGCAATGTATCGACAAATTCAAGAAGCCGAGTAGCTCGTTGTTCGTCAAATAAGACAGTCTGCCGACCTAGGAATCTGATCGGGGGGTTCAACTATGACGAAACGAATCGCCTTGTATTTCGATGGGACCTGGAATAGCGCCGACCAAGCGCGTCCTACCAACGTGACCAAATTGCACCAGGCGACCAAAGAGGGCGAGGCCAACGGAAAGGTGCAAGTCCCTTTTTACGACGAAGGGGTCGGCGTCCAAGGAAATTTGCTGGAACGGATTCTTGGCGGGGTGTCAGGCGCAGGGCTCGAGGAGAACATCGCCCAGGGTTACAAGAAGCTGATCGAGGAGCACGAGGACGGGGATGAGATCTATCTCTTCGGATACAGCAGAGGCGCCTATACCGCAAGAAGCCTGGCCGGTCTGATCCGTAACTGTGGCATTCTCAGGCCCGAGCACATCGCCAAGATTCCGGACGCTCGAAAGCTATACAGAAAGCGAGGTTCAGGCCCTGACTCCGATGAGGCAAAGCAATTCAAAGACCGGTACTCGAAAGTAACAGATCTTCACTTCATTGGAGTGTGGGACACGGTGGGTTCAAGAGGTCTTCCCCTTAAGTTCATCGGCCGTCTATACAACTGGCGGTTCAGTTTTCATGACGTGACATTAAGCCGGTCGGTCAAACATGCCTACCATGCTATCGCGATCGACGAAAAACGCGGCCCATTCAAACCCTCCATCTGGTCCAACCCGCCGACACCGGACCAAAAGGTCGAGCAGGTGTGGTTTGCTGGGGTACATAGCAACGTTGGCGGCGGTGCCACGGATCCGGGCCTTTCCGACATCGCTCTGTCTTGGATGGCTGGCAAGGCGCGGGACAGTGGCTTGGAGTTGGATTGGTCGATGTTGCCCGAAGCCAGCCAAGAGAATTGGGCGTCGCCGATCCAGGAGTCCCGGAGGGGCTTCTACAAGTTTATTTCCGAACACCGGCGCACGCTGGGCCGGGCGAACAGCAACACAGAAGCGCTGCATCCAACAGCAAAAACGCGGTACGACTCTGGAGAGCCGGTTTATGAACCCGAGAATCTCAAACGGTACCTTCGCCGTTCCGGCCACCGAATCGCTGACGAGTAGGCTGAGGCTATTCAGTTGATGCAGCCGGGTACACACGGGGGATTCTTGGAAGGCGTCCGGGTGTTGGAACTGGGAAACGGTGTTTCCGGCCCCTTCTGCGCCAAAATGCTGGCGGACTACGGCGCCGATGTAATCAAGATAGAGTCGCTGTCTGTGGGCGACTCGGCTCGCCGGTCGGGCCCGTTCGTGGGAGACGGCCCCGACCCGGACAAAAGCATCCCGTTCCTCTACCTGAACACCAATAAGCGCGGCATCAGCTTGGATGTGGGTTGTGAGTCCGGCCGGGCCGCGTTCCATACACTGCTCCAGACCGCCGACATCGTGGTTGAGAACTACCCTCCGGCGCAAGCACAAGTCCTTGGGTTGGACTATGAAACCCTTGGCGGTGTCAATCCAGCCCTAATCCACACCTCGATCACCCCCTTCGGGCATTCCGGCCCCTACCGTGATTTCCAAGCGACCGACATCGTCGCCTGCGCGGTGAGCGGTCTGATGTACCATTCCGGCGATTCGGACCGGGAGCCCTTGAGGAATGCTCTTGACCAATCGTTTTACGTGGCCGGGGCCAATGCCGCCGCAGCGACCCTTGCCGCCTTGTTCCAGCGGCTGACCACCGGGCAGGGACAGCACGTGGACGTTTCGGTTGTGGAGTGCCTGGCCTCTCACCTGGTACAGGCGGTCCCCTATTACAGCTACATGGGCGCCATCAAGGGCCGACGGGCGGTACGCGGGTCCGGCTTCGAAGAGCTCTTGCCGGCGCGGGACGGTTACGTGGTGCCTTCGGTCCAGGGCTCACAACCCTGGGCGGTTGTGGCCGACCTGATCGGACTGGAAGCGCTGAAGGAAGAACGGTTCGCCAGCGGCGCGGGTCGTATCGAACACGGTGAGGAACTGAAGCAACTCTTGATCGACGGTCTGGCGGAGTGGGACCGCAAGCCGTTGTTCCAAGCCTCTGGCGAGCGGCGCTTGGTCTTCGGCATGGCCCAAGATGCAGGTGACCTCTTCGATTGCCCCCAACTGCGAGAGCGAGGTTTCTTCGTGGAAGTGGAACACCCGGTGGCAGGCCGGGCGGAGTATCCAGGCCTGGGGCCCAAGATTTCCGGGCCGGAATTCGAAATTCGGAGGCCCGCCCCGTTGTTGGGACAACATAACCGCGAGATACTCTGCGACGAACTGGGTTACACGCCGGAAGACCTGATAAATCTTCGGGCGATGGCGGTAATTTGATGCGCACTATGATTCGGTCATTTCAGTTGCGATCATGAGGCAACTTCCACTGTCACAAATCAGGGTGCTAGACCTGAGCCGCGTGTTCGCCATGCCCTATGTGGGGGCCTATCTAGCCGATTTGGGCGCCGACGTTATCAAAGTCGACACCCACCACATTCCGTTTATGGACACCAGCCGGGCCAGTGGCTTCACCGGCGGTCCGTTTCCCAATAACCAACCGGGGGAATTCTACTGGGAACAGGGCGGCACCTTTCACACGCTGAACCGGGGCAAACGAAGCCTCACTCTCGATCTGCGCTCGGACGCGGCCCAGGCCATTATTAGAGACTTGGTCCGAGTGAGCGACGTTGTGCTGGAGAATTTCACCCCTCGGGTAATGGCCCGTTTCGGCCTGAATTACGCGAACCTCCGGTCGGTTAAGCCGGACCTGATCATGGTTTCCAACACCGGTTATGGCCACACCGGCCCTTGGTCCAACTTCGGCGCCATGGCGTCGTCCTTGGAGCCCACCCACGGCACCGGAGCGTTCATGGGCTACTTGGCGGAAGGCCCCGACGGTAGCCGTGCGCCCGAAGATGCGCCCAAGAAGATGGGCAACTCTTACACGGACTTCCTGGCCACTTGGACCGCGCTGACCGCGATAATGGCCGCTCTGTTTCACCGGGCCCGCAGCGGGCGAGGGACCTGGGTCGACTTGGCCATGTACCAGGTGGGCGCCTCGTTTGTGGGAGAGGGTCTCTTGGACTACGCCTACAACGGCCGGCGCACCAGGCGTATGGGCAACCGCCACCAGTCCATGGCTCCACACGGTTGTTACCCCTGCGCGGGCAAGGACGAATGGGTCACCCTGGCGGTTCGCGACGACGTCGACTGGCAGGCGTTCCGTGATGTGGTTGTCTGGGACTGCCCGGAAATCGCCGACGAGAAGTTCGGCCAGACCTTGGGCCGCTTGGCCCATCAGGACGAATTGGACCGCATCGTAACGGGTTGGACTTCTTCCCGAGGCCAATACCAGTTGATGGAACAGTTACAGTCCGTTGGCGTCCCGGCAGGTCCGGTACTGAATGCGCGCGGGCTGCTGGCCGACCCTCATTTCCGTTCCCGCAGCTTCTTCGAGGCGGTGGAGCACCCCGCAGTCACCGGCCTTGGCCGTAGGGAGTACATCGGCCGCGGTTGGAAAATGTCGGCCAACGACCTTGGGATGCAGTCACCGGCGCCTCTGTTGGGGCAAGATAACGACTACCTGTTGCGGGAGGTGCTGGGTCTGTCAGACCAACACCTCGACGCTTTGGTCCGTGACCGAGTAGTGGCCGACGTGCCCGAGGGAGCGACAGTCCCTGCGACAGTCCCCTTGGATGAACAGGTGGAACTGGGCTCCATCGTTGACTGGGACCCAGTCTTCGAGACTCGCTAGTTTTCAAAGCTGGTTGGCGGGAGGCTAGTCCAACCCGGCGTTGGCTAAGAAGGCCGCCAGCATCTCGGCCATTTGGGCTTCGTGCACGGCAGCAAACTTGGCGAACTCCCTCAGGTTCCGTGCTGCTTCTTCCTGGGGGTCGAACTGGTCACCCATCAATTTGAAGTCGTCAGCAAATTCCTCGTTCCAGACGATTAACTCTTCCAACGTCAACTGCGGCTCGAACTGGAAGGCGTAGGAGTTCTTGTAACGGAAGGACATGTTAATCCGCCGAAAGCCTCCATCCCGGCACAAGATATGCTGTTCGGCCAGCTTCACCGCTCCTTTCGGGACCGTGAAACACTCCCCGTGGAGAGTGGGTACCAGCGGGACGGATATTTTGCCGAATACCGGGTCGGCGTCTCCCTCGGCAGTCAAGTCTATCTTTCGCAGCCCAAACTGATAGCCGCCGGAGGGCTCGATGTCGCCGCCAAGAGCCGTTGCCATCATCTGCGCGCCCAGACACACCCCAAATACGGGTATGTCGCGCGTGATGGCCTCTCTGAAGAATTCCCGTTCTTGGTGGAACGCTGGATAGTCGTCGTTAACCGACATCGGTCCGCCGAAGGCCATGACCAAGTCGATATCGTCGATTGCAGGGGGCGAGAACTCGTCGAACCGGGGAGCGGACTCGAAGACGTTAAGCGGCTGTAGCTCGAACCCGCGGGCATCGAGAATCGACCGGAAGTTGCTGGCCAGCGTCTCTGCGAAATGGTGGCGAATGATCAATGCGCGCTTCATGGCGGCCAGTATAACCCGGCGGAGAGACGGACGCGCACGACCTCGGGTTTGATCGGTTGAGTACCCAAGAGTAGCCGCTTATAATCTACCGAACGTCTCCGTACCTGTAGTCAAAGCAACGCGCCTGAGGCGTCACTCGATCCGCAATCTGTCCAAAGGACTAACTATGCCTAGAATGACCGGTGGCCAAGCCCTGGTTAAATCGTTATATCTCGAAGGTGTGCGGGTGATCTTTGGGTTGCCCGGTGTGCAGCTGTACTACGCGATGGATGCACTTTACGACGAGCCAGGCATCCGGTTCATCACCACCCGGCACGAGCAGGCCACCGCCTACATGGCCGACGGGTACTCCCGCGCCGGCGGCGGAATCGGCACCGCCTTGGTTGTACCCGGGCCGGGCCTGCTGAATGCCTCCGCCGCTATCTCCACCGCCTATTCCGCTTCATCACCGATCATGGTGGTGTCCGGACAGGTGGAGCGCGACCTTATCGGCAGTAACCGCGGCATTCTCCACGAGGTCAACGACCAGTTGGAGGCGATACGGCCCATCACCAAGTTCGCCAGGCGGATCCTGGACCCGGCGGAAGTTCCAGAGGCGGTCCACGAGGCTTTCCACCACTTGAAAAATGGCAGGCCACGTCCCGTGGAGATCGAGATCCCGCCGGAAACTCTGGGCGAAGTGGCGGACGTGGAACTGATCGAACCGGAAATGGGACATCCCGTGGAACCCAGCGCTGAAAAGATTTCCGAAGCCGCCCGAATGCTGGACGCGGCCACCAACCCACTTATCTGGGCCGGTGGCGGGGTAATTTCGGCGGAAGCGTCGGAGGTGCTCGTCAGGGTCGCCGAACACCTCCAGGCCCCGGTCATCACTACCACCGAAGCCAGAGGGGCCATCTCCGACCGCCATCCGCTGGCCTTGGGCTGCCTCTGGCTCCGGAACGACCCTGTGGCCAAAGACCCGGCCGTTCACGACGTGATCTTGGCCGTTGGCACCAGAATGGGCTTCCCCGAATTGTTGGGGGGCCAGCAGGTCATTCAGATAGATGTCGACCCTGAGGAACTGGGACGAAATTACGAGAATACATTCGGGATTCACGGGGATGCGCGGGTCTCGTTGGAAGCCCTTGCCAAGGCGCTATCGACCCGAACAGCGCCGCGCCCGGACCGAAGAGATGAGGTCGCGGCCCTGAGGTCCAGCCGGGCTGAGGCTTCACACAGGGTCGAACCGCAGGATTCCTACATGGCGGCGGTGCGGGCCGCCGTGCCCGACGACGGCATCTTGATAGCCGGAATGACCCAGTTGGGCTATTACAGCCGCGCCTACATTCCGGTGTACGAACCCAAGACTCTAATCACGTCGTCTTACTCCGGCAACCTGGGTTACGGCTTTCCCACAGCCCTGGGCGCCAAGGTAGCGCAACCGGACCGGGCCGTGGTCGCGCTATCCGGCGACGGTGGGTTCATGTTCAATTCCCAGGAGTTGGCAACCGCCGTACAGTACGGCATCAACGCTGTCGTCGTGGTCTTCAACGACAATGCCTACGGCAACGTGATGCGGGACCAAGTGAACCGCTTCCAGGGACGAAAATACGGGGCCGAGTTGCACAACCCTGACTTCGTCAAGCTGGCGGAGGCCTACGGCGCTAGGGGTGTTAGGGCGAACTCCCCGGAGGAGCTGGAATCCTCGCTACGCACGTCGCTGGCCCACGACGGACCAACGTTGATCGAAGTGCCGGTCGGCCCCATGCCGACGCCGTTCGAGCGGATCTGAGTACCAAATAAGGCCCCGGAACACCCGGGGCCTTATTTGTTTCAACGCACCCGACCTGAGGACCGGATATCGGTCCGCCTAGACGTGCGTCGGCGTACCCTTAGCCTGCCACT
Source organism: Dehalococcoidia bacterium (assembly GCA_965247605.1). GTDB lineage: Bacteria > Chloroflexota > Dehalococcoidia > Lucifugimonadales > UBA3495 > VXOI01. The sequence goes on from CBDFHM010000013.1 coordinate 319,539, forward strand.
CCGCGATGGCTGCCTTTACCCAGGCCATGTCGTCGTTGCGCGTGGAGGCGTAGGCTTGATCCGGGTCGATACCGTAGATTCGGGCAGCATTGAGGCCCAATATTTTGCTCTTGGCCGTTTCGGTCAGCGCCGGATAGCCGTACCTCTGCTGGTACTCCTCCGGGATTTCGAAGGCGCGGAAGGCCTCGATCAACGGCTGCGGCGAGCCGAAGAAGACGCAGTCGGTGCCCCAAACGATGTTGTCCTCTCCTATATGCGTCAGCAGCTTACCCATCACGTGGGCAGCCTCCTGGGGATGAGCGCAGACCATGTACCAAAGCGCGCCCAATTCGGCGTACACGTTTCCGCCCGCGCCGATGCCGGCGTCTTTGAGACTCTTGATCAAGCGGTTGACACCGTAGTTGGCGGTTTCTTCGGTGTAGGGACCCTCTTCCTGATCCCCCTCTCTGGGTTCATAGCCCGAGTGGTAGATGAGGAAGGTGATGTCTGGGAACGCCTTCGCCGCTGGACCGACATCCTTGGGCGAGAATGCGCCGTTCCAGCCGGTATCAGCCCCGGCGCTTATTCCTTTGTGGGCCGAGATCATTCGCACGCCGGTGTCCATGGCCCGTTGCAGGAACGGAATTCCGCTCCGTTCGTCGTCCAGCGACCACGGCGGCACATCGTCCTTTTTGAAGATCGTCCCGCCCTGGGAGCCGTAGCCGGTGTACACTTTCCAACCCACCGGCTTACACCATTCCTTCCAGCGGTCCATTTTGTCGAGTTCGCCGTTGATATTGGGATGAACGACACTGTGGTTCAGCAACCGCCCGGTGCCGCCCAATCGCTCGATTAGTTCCCGGACTCCCACCATCTCGGCGTTGTTAACCATGCGCATCTCGGCCGGGCTATGGCCGTTCCAATAGGGCACTTCCGACTCGTCGCCGGGAGCTGAAGAGAGTACCGCTATATTGGTGTCGCTCTCCATATATATTTTTCGCAGGTGTTCCCCAAGGGAGTACCCGGCGACATGCTGGTCTATGACCAGCTTGCCGAGCCCCCTAAAACGGTCGCCCGCTACTGGTCCGGCCAACTCAACCAGCGCGTCGGTCCATTCCTTCATAGGGGCCCGGTCGGCGATGAAATGGGTCTGGACGTCGATGACCAGTTGGTCTCTGCCCAGTGCGGCGTCGGCGGCGTCTTTGTCTTCCGCCGCCTCGGGCGGGACGTTGTAGAACCGGCCGTATGCCTCGTTCAATTCGATCAACGCGGCGGCAGTACCTTGTCGGCTGGACCAATAGTCCGCTGTCGGCAGGCTCAAGCGAGCAGGCGCGTCGTCTTTGGCGGCCCGAAGCTTGGCGACTACCACGCGCTGCTGAGGAGTGTGCGGCAGCGGTTTGAACTCCTCATTGGTCAGTTGGCGCAGGAATGACGGCAACTGCGGTGTTCGCGGTGGAAGTTTCAGAACCATGTTCCGCTCCTCTAAGGTTGGTTTTCGTGGGCCGCGCCCGTGTAGGCGGGATTCTAGCAGCGTGCCTGATGGCCGTCAATCGGGACGGGTTTGCGGCCAATCTCCCGGACCGGAGGATTATGTTAGACTAGCCGCTGGTTACTTTTCGGGAATTAAGAGGGGGAGATAATGGAATTTGGTCTGTTCATGATGCCGGTGCATTACCCAGGAAAAGGATTGCCAAGGACGATCAAGGAAGACATGCAGACCATCGTGTTGGCGGACGAACTGGGCTTTGATGAAGCCTGGGTCGGTGAGCACTTCACTATCCCATGGGAAAACATGCCGGCCCCAGACCTGTTCATATCTCAGGCCTTCGCCAAGACCAAGAACATCAAGATCGGCACCGGCGTTGTATTGTTGCAGTTGCACGACCCGAAGGACCTAGCCCACCGGATCGCCATGTTGGACCACTTGAGCGACGGGCGTCTCTACTTCGGGGTCGGGACCGGAGGAGTTCCGACGGAGTTCCAGCTCTTCGGCATCGACGAAGAAGACCGCCACGCCAGGGCGGCTGAAGTCGTAGACGCTGTCCTCAAGATCTGGGAGTCCGACGGCGATCTCGACTATCAGGGCCGGTTCTACCAGATTAAGGCGCCGCCTCAGGTACCTGAAATCGGGCTGGGCCTTTGGTTCAAGCCTGAAACCAAACCCCACCCACCGATAGCCGTCGCTGGAGTCAGCCGGAACTCGTCCACCATCGAATGGGCCGGGGAAAACGGTTGGATTCCCATGAGCACCGAAATCCTACCCAAGGATTTTCTATACACACATTGGGAGGCTTACACCAGAGGCGCGGCCAAGGCCGGTAGAACGGCGAACCGGCGCGACTGGCGGGTGTGCGTGGACATCCACGTCGCTGAAACCACCGAGAAAGCCCGTGACCAGGTTCTGAACAACGGCATGGCCCGTACCTTCAACGAATATTTCTTCCCGTTGCTCAAACACGCCGGGTTCTTTGACATCTTCAAGACCGATCCCGAAATGCCCGACGATGAAATCAACGTGGAATACCTGATGGACCACCGTTGGATCGTGGGCGACCCAGAACACTGCTTGAGTCAGCTCAAGAGTCTCTACGAGGAAACCGGCGGCTTCGGCACGCTGCTGCTGCTCGCTCAGGACTTCGACCCGCCGGAGATCTCGTGGAAGTCGATGGAGTTGTTCGCCAAGCATATTGCACCCGAACTCAGGAAGCTGGTGCCCACCGGACCCTAATATCTGATCAACATATCCGATCAACGAAACGGAATCAGAAAAAGGCCCCGCTACATTGCGGGGCCTTGGCTTTTCATGGGCGCAGTGAAGAGTGTCCGATGGCTAGTTGAGGCTTACCGGTAGCTCTGGCATAGAGCGCCCAGCCAATGTCGACCGGTACTTGGGGGTGTGGGGTCTGACTTCTATGTTGGAGCGGGTTCAACCATTGGCGGCGGCCTGGACGTTAATCCACAGGAACACGTTGGAATTCGGTCTTGGGGAATATGGCCAGCAGCGACGCCTTGGCCCCCGACCGGTTCACGAACCCGTGCTTGACACCGGCCGGCGCCAATACCGTGTCGCCCGTCCCCACCGTCACGGTCTCGTCGCCCAACAATGCCTCCAGTTCGCCTTCGACGATCACCATGGCCTCTTCGGTGTCCGGGTGAATGTGAGTGCCGATCGTTGCGCCGGGATCTACGTCCAAGTGTCCCAAGAATAGCGATTTCGCGCCTCGGGCAGTGTCCACCAGTGCGGTGCGTGGCACGCCGGGATATGCCTCTTCGGTTTTGGCGTCGGCTCTATTGATGAACGGCATTGCTAGCTCCTTCATTACAGACTCTTTACGGAACCTACTCCCCTTTTACACCTTGGCCGACAGCGTTACAAGCGGAACCCTTGTCGGCCGGGGTCGCGCGTGTGCCGTCTCCTGCCGTCTTCTCCTGTCGTCTTCTATGGTATTATTTCAGCGGCTCAGGCACAGACGGTTCCTAATCGGCCAGGCATCAGGAGGAATTCATGCTGGAAAAGCCATTACTGATGGAGATGCAACGGCGAATGCTGCGCATCCGCTACTTTGAGGAGCGAGTCATACAGCTGGTTGAGCGTGGCGAGATCGTCGGAGCGGCCCACTCCTACATTGGGGAGGAGGCCGTGGCGGTCGGGGCCTGCCTTGCCCTTCGGGACGACGACTGGATAACCGGGAACCACCGGTCCCACGGGCACCCCATCGCCAAGGGCGGCGACGTGAACAAAGCGATGGCGGAGTTGCTGGGCAAGAGCACCGGGTTTTGCAAGGGCAAGGGAGGTTCGATGCATCTGGCCGACTTCAGCATCGGCATTCTGGGCGAATCAGGAATTCTGGGCTCTTCGATTCCCACGGCCGTAGGCGCTGCTCTAGGCAGCAGGCTTCAGGGCAACGACCGGGTGGCAGTGCCGTTCTTTGGCGACGGCGCCAGCAACGAGGGCGCCTTCCACGAGTCCGTGAATTTGGCCGCCGTCTGGAAACTGCCGGTGGTGTTCCTGTGCGAAAACAACCAGTACGCTGTCACCAGCAGCTTTAAGAAGATGGTAGCCTCGGACAACATTTCGGACCGTTCGGTGGCTTACAACATTCCTGGAGTACTGGTGGACGGCCAAGACGTAATTGCCATGTACGAGGCGGTGTCCGAAGCCGTTGCCCGGGCCAGAGCGGGCCAGGGGCCGTCACTGGTCGAGGGCCGGACCTACCGGTACCAAGACCATTCGCTGGGCCTTAGCCGAATCGTCCGCGACCCCTACCGGCCGGACGAAGAGGTCGAAGAGTGGCAAAAGAGGGACCCCATAGACATCCATAAAGAACGGCTCCTGTCTCAGAGCATCGCTACCCAGGAAGAGATGGACGAGATGGAATCCCAGGTGATGGCTCAGATCGACGAAGCGCTGGAGTTCGCCCGACAGAGTCCCTATCCGGTACCCGGGGCACTGTTCGAAGACATGTACGCCAACCCTATTCCACTGGAGTAGCCGCTGCACGCAGTATATTGTCATTTCGAATGAGCTTGGCGCCTGAACTCGGAATGACAATCCTCTACCATGGCGTGCCGCGAATATCAGGAGGGACGGTATGACACAGACACAATCTCAAACCAGGCAAATTACGCTCACCCAGGCGCTCAACGAAGCGATGCGTGACGAGATGCGCACCGATGAGACCGTATTCATCATGGGGGAAGACATTCAGAGTGGGGTATATGGGGCTTCCGGAGGACTGTTCGCCGAATTTGGCGGCGAACGGGTCAGGGACTGTCCACTTTCGGAGAACGCTTTCATGGGCGCCGCCGTGGGCGCGGCCGCTGTAGGTATGCGGCCCATCGTGGAAAGCGCCTTCTGTTTCATGTGGGTCGCGATGGACTCGCTGGTAAGCCAGGCGTCCAAAATGCGCTATATGTTTGGCGGTCAGGTGAACCTGCCGATAGTCTACCGGGCTTCAATGTACTACGACGGTAGTATGGCGGCGCACCACTCGGACCGGTCCTACCCGATCTTCATGCACATTCCAGGCTTCAAGGTCGTTTTTCCCAGCAACGCCTACGACGGCAAGGGGCTTCTGAGGACCGCCATCCGGGACGACGACCCGGTGGTTTTCTGCGAAGACCGCACCATCCTCGGCGCCCGCGCCTTGGTCCCGGAAGAGGAGTACACCATCCCCTTTGGCGTGGCCGATATAAAGCGGGAAGGCACTGATGTGACGATAGTGGCCATCGGCGGCATGGTGCCGCGCGCTCTGGCCGCTGCAGAAACCCTGGCCCAAGAAGGCGTTTCCGCTGAGATAGTCGACCCCAGGACACTGGTGCCACTGGACAAGCAAACGATCCTGGACTCGGTGGCCAAAACCGGACATCTGGTTACAGTCGACATGGCCCACAAGACCTGCAGCGCCGCCAGTGAGATCGCCTCCATTGTTGCAATGGAGGGGTTCTGGTCTTTGCAGGCGCCGGTCCAGCGAATGGGCGCCGCCAACGTCCACATTCCATTCAGTCCGGCGTTGGAACCGCTCTGCTATCCCACTGCGGAGACCATCGCCCAAGCGGCTCGAACGACCCTGGAGTAATTCGGGGAATAGTTTTCTGGAATAGATGCCTGGCTAGATACCGTCAGGCAAAGCTCAGGGGCAGGTCTCCCCATGCTCCAAGGAGTAGGCGCTATGGCCTCGGATATCGTTCTTCCCCAGTGGGGGATGGAAATGCAGGACGGTGTCATCGTCCGATGGCTCAAAAAAGAAGGCGATTCGGTCGAGGAAGGCGAGCCCCTCGTCGAGATCGAGACCGCCAAGATGCAGACGGAGTTGGAGTCCACCGTCTCCGGCGTCTTGGACCGCATCGTGGCCCAAGAAGGCGAGATCGTCCCCATCCGAGGCCTGTTGTGTGTAATAGCCGAGCCCGGCGAAGTTGTTAGCCGTTCCGCAGTAGCGAGCCCTCCAATTTCCGCTCCCGTCGGCCCGAGCGCGGCGTCCGGCCCTCCCCGTTCCACTGATGGTCCCCCGGTGCAGGTCATACCCGCTGCCCGGAAGTTGGCACGGGACAACAATATCGATTTGGCCACTGTTCGGGGCAGCGGGCCCCAAGGCCGGATAATGGTCGAGGACGTTCAGAAGGCGGTTCAGCAACCAACCCCGGCAGCGTCAGGCCCGTTGGACGACGGCGTCGGCGCCAGGGTCCCGGTGGTTCCGGCCGCGCGGCGGTTGGCCCGAGAAAACAATATCGATCTGGCCAGCGTCCGGGGCAGCGGCCCTCAGGGCCGGATACTGATTGAAGACGTTGAGAAGGCCATTGGCGGTCAAGCAGTAACGGAGCCCGCACCGGCGGCCGCCGGTGCGCCGGGTGGCCAAGTGGTGCTAATCGAGGGGATTCGACGAACCATCGCGACCAGGATGCTCCAGAGTCTCCAGACCATGGCTCAAGTCACCCTGACCACCGAGGCCAACGTAACCGAGGCCATGACCCTTCGTCGCGGTCTTTCGCGACACCAACCGGAAGGGAACATCAGCCCGCTCCACCTAGTCATCAGGGCCACGGCCCAAGGCTTGAAACAACATCCCAGGCTCAACGCCCTTCAATCTGAAGACCAAGTACGGCTAATGGACGAGATTAACATCGGCGTCGCGGTCTCCTTGGAAGAGGGGCTGGTCACACCGGTCATTCGCAACGCCGACGCCAAGCCGTTGGCGCAGCTGGCCGCAGAAGGGAGAGACTTGGCGGCGCGAACCCGAGACGGGAGGGCCCGGCCTGAGGAAGTCACCGGCGGCACGTTCACCATAACCAACCTGGGCGCCAATGACATCGACGCCTTCACACCCATCATCAATCCGCCTCAGGTCGGCATCTTGGGAGTGGGGAGAGTGGTGGAAAAGCCTGTCGTCGTCAACGATCAGATTGTGAAAGGGTCAACGATGTGCCTGAGCCTGACCTTCGATCACCGGGTTGTGGACGGTGCCCCGGCAGCGGAATTTCTACAAACCGTGAAGGGCTTATTGGAAGACCCGTGGTGGATGGTGGACTAGCGAACTTTCCAAAGTTCAAAGTCAAGGCGGCGCTAGATTTGGGGGTTTGTATGTGGCTGGGGCAGCTTACGCTGGTATCTACGCGACCAGAAAACTGACTTAGGAGAAAAAGCCCCTGATCGACTCGGCTATGGGACCGGGGTCGGATATGTCGTCCATACGTATGGTCTGGCGCTCGCCGATGCCGCTGGACACGACGACGCTACCCCGTCCCGTGATAATTTCGAAGAAGTTACGCGCTTCTGATATTGAGATGATCCTGGCCGCCGGGATTTCTTTGGTATGTAACCACAAGAACCGGTATAGGTGGACCACCCTGCGGTTGGTCACCGTGTAAGTGATGTGCAGGTTGCGCAGGTACCGCATCGCGCCCTTGAAAAATAGATATAGGCCTACGAGGAAGAAAACGAAAGGAAAAACGTAGGGTACGTCGGTAAGCTCGAACAGGTAGGCGGCGACGAAGAAAAAAGGAATGCTCATCATCATGCGAGCGAAGGCCGGCTTCATCGTCGGGTGGCGAGTCACCAGAACCTGCTCGCCAGCGACCAGGCTAGGGGCCGGTACGACCCCGGTTATGCTCATGTAGAACCCGACAGAGCCGAGGGCTAAACCGACCAACAGAACCACGGCGGAAGCCCACTCTGGGAATTCCGGGTCCTGCGCACCGTAAACTCCGGCCAGTATGAACGGTCCGGCCATGATGACACTGACACCCAGGCGCTTCAACAATCCCAGCAATACTCCCACAGTTAATTCCCCTTTACCAACTGGATGGTAGTGGCGACGAGAGTGATCAGGATACCCAGGACCGCGATAGTGGTCGGGTCGAGGGACTCGTCAATTCCGCTGACATTCCCAGAAACCGAGTTGAAAAAGAAGCCCCGGCTGGACGAATTCCCCTTCCGCTCCGCTACTGTTTCATCCGGCCCAGGCCCAGCGGTGTCGGAAGCGGCCGCTGCCACTGGCTCGTCGTCTTGTGATTGAACGGCCAATACCGGCCGGTCTTGCTTACGCCGGTCGTCGGCGGATTTCTCGTCGGTGGATTTCTCGTCGGTGGAATCCTGCCCGCCGATCCTCCGCTCAAGTTCCAATTTCATTTCTTCTATCCGGCGGTCTAAGTCGTCCAATTCGCCGTTGGCCAGGCGGATCAATTCCCTCTCCCGGTCGGCGCGCTCTTGGTTCAGAAGCCGCATCTTCTCATCAAAATCTTTTCTTAGGTCCGTTTCGGTCGAGTCGACCTCTGATTCAAGGCGTTTGACCTGTTGAGGATTGAGTGGGTTTAACCTCGGCCGATTTACCGCGTCTTCAACCTTTTGGACAACGGCGTCTAGCTCTTCGCCAGCGGCCACCCTAAGGTCTTTCTTCCTTTGGTTAATCGCATCGTCAAGGGCAGTCAATTTCGAATTGACCTGCTCCTGTAGATTAGTTTTCGCCTTGTCGCGATCCTGCGTTAACTCTTGGATCTTCCGTTGAATATCTTGGACCTCGCCGGTGTCTTGGTCCGCATCGACGACGCGGGCAACCTGTCTCCTTGGAATCCGGACCGGGGTCTGCAACGCCTGGACAACTCTGATATTCAGCTCTGTTTCTTTTCCGGCTTCCCAAACGGCCCGGGCGCTGGTTTCCAGACCGCCGACCCTGAACCTGACGACTTTGCCCGCGAGTGGCCGGTCGGATGGCCGGTTAACCCTGAACTCAAATACCCCGTCGATCACCTTGGTCGATGCCGCCTCACGCCCATCGACGAACGCAGTCAAGACCGTTCCGTCTTTGGGTGGCAGTCTGTTGACGGTGACGGTTCCGAAAAAAACGTGAACCGGGGGTCCTTGCGCTAGGGCGAGTTGAGGGAGGAAGGCACAAAGCGCAGCGAAAGCCGCGACGAGGAGCGGCATTCTCCAACCCCTGACCCCTTGGCCGGTGCGCAAATGCCCATTGGTTAAAGGTCTGCCGCGACCGGGACGCTTGATTTGTGTCAGTGGCGTGTCCACGGGGCCCCTGGTATTTGTTGTTGCCATTCTTTTATCGGCCCGAAGTAGCCGCATGTTGAGATTCGAATTGCTCCGACTGAGCGGACTGGCATGGCTATAAATCGATCATAGGCTGGCCGGTTTCTTAATTCCAACCGCGTGTCCCGTACTTCGAAAGTTCTGCTCAGACACGCCGGACGCAGGGAGGTTAGGGCTCCAGCCAGATGTCGGGATGCGGATGCCCAACCCCAGACCGGGCTTTGTCTCGAGAAAATTGGGCCATGCCTTTGGCCCGATTGGCCCGCTATTGTGATTTCTTTGGGCCTTATAACCAAGAATCTTGAGTGAAAAAATTATGTAGCCGATATAACGATATCCCCGTTATGAAGCCGAGCTAATTCGTCTGACAGACATTCACCTTCCGGCTGGCCCACGGTGAATGTGAAAAGCGGGAATATTCACTCAAACGTGGGGATGAACGAAATGGCGTCATTAGAACGTGGTCAGAACTACCAACCAACGGTCGAAGCGCCGGATCAGTCTCCTGCACGGGAGGCTCCGGTGGCCGCTCGAAAGCCCATGAAATACCGGCAGACTATGCTGTTCGCGGCCACCGCATTGATTGTAATGGCGATCGCCGCCACCTTTGCCGCCACCAAAGTAAACAGCACCATCGCCGGAGTTGCTGAGAAGCAAGTAATAGACCTAGCGGAAGAGAACACCACCCGCGACGCACTGCATATCCAGTCAATGGTCATCGGTGGAAACTCGATGATCGGTATGGGTGCGGGCCACACCATGGCGATGGAATCAGACACTGCCATCGAAGACGGCCACGCCATGACCGACGGTGCAGACCACGCTATGGCGATGAACGCGGACGGTGAAACCGCCATGGAGGCCGGTCACACCATGACCAACGGTGAAGACCACACCATGGCGATGAACGCGGACGGTGAAACCGCCATGGAAGACGGCCACGCCGTGACCAACAGTGAAGACCACACCATGGCGATGGCCCCGGAAGGCTCCCTGGCGATGGAATCAGACGGTGAAACCGCTATGGAGGCCGGTCACACCATGACGAACGGTTCCGGAGAATCGATGGTCATGGACGGCGATGGATCAGTGACATTAGTGGCCGCTGATCCTAATGCCGGAGCGTCGATGCAAGTGGAGCAGTCCATGGTCCTGGGCAGGGCTCCTCTCACATTGGACCTCCTGACCGGCTCTTCGGGATTGCCAATGCACTATTCCATGTTGGTGGAAGGTTTGGGGGTGGTCGAATCAAGTCTGTTCGACCTTAATGGCGAAATCGTGTGGAGCACCAACCCTGGCGCTGTCGGGCACTCCGAAATCGAACACTCTCAGATTCAAGATGCGGCAGCCGGATCAGTCTCCCACGACCTGCGCGGTCCGCTGCGGACGATCGACGGTTTCAGCAAAGCGTTGATAGAAGACTACGACGATAAGTTGGACGACCAAGGGAAGGACTTCCTGGGAAGGGTACGGGCTGGCACCCAGCGCATGGGAATGCTGATCGACGCCATGCTCCAAATGTCCCGGGCATCCCGGGGCGAGATGTACCGCGAGGAAGTCGACTTTAGCGAGATCGTAAGCTCAATTGCCACCGATCTTCAGGCCGCCGATCCGAAACGCAAAGTGGAATTCGTGATCGCCAAGAACGTGTCGGTAGTCGGTGACCAACGGCTTCTGACCGGAGTGCTCCAAAACTTGCTATCCAACGCCTGGAAGTTCACCAGTAAACATCCGATGGCTGTAATCGAGTTTGGCACAACCTACCGAGATGACAAACTCGTGTACTTCGTCCGCGACGACGGTGCTGGCTTCGACATGGCGTACGTTCACAAACTGTTTGGCGCCTTCCAGCGGTTGCATCCGACAACCGAATTTGAAGGCACAGGCGTAGGACTGGCCACTGCCCAACGTATCATCCATCGCCACGGCGGGCAGATCTGGGCCGAGGGCGCAGTCGATGAAGGTGCAACATTCTATTTCACGCTCTAGTCAGCTACAAGAGACGGGAGGATCAAAATGGAACAATCAGCCAACGGGATAATCATGCTGGTGGAGGACAACCCCGACGACGAGGAGCTTACTGTCCGTGCCTTAAAAAAGCAAATATTTTGAACGAAGTCGTTGTCGCCCGCGACGGGGTTGAGGCCCTCGACTACCTTTTCGGCACCGGCATCCATGCTGGTCGTGACACCCGCGTCATGCCTATGCTGGTGTTACTGGATTTGAGGATGCCGAAAATAGATGGGCTGGAAGTTCTGCGGCGGATGCGGGAAGACGAACACACGAAGTTGATAAATGTGGTTGTGCTGACCTCGTCCAAGGAGGAGGTCGATATCGTGCGCAGCTACGATCTGGCCGCCAACAGCTACATTCGCAAGCCGGTTGATTTTGACCAGTTCACCGAGGCCGTCAAACACGTTGGCCTCTATTGGTTGGTACTCAACGAGCCTCCTCCCGTACAAAGAGCAGCGTAAATGGCCACCCCTCTCAGGGTACTGATAGCCGAGGATTCCGAGGACGACGCGGCAGCGCTCGTCCACGAACTTCGGCGTGGCGGCTACGATCCGGAATTCGAGCGCGTCGAAACACCGGAGGGGATGAAGTCGGCCTTGGTCGAAGGGCCTTGGGACTTGGTCATCGCCGATTTTAGCATGCCGCGGTTCAGTGCTTCCGCCGCGCTTATCTTGTTGCAGGAGTCCGGGTTGGACCTCCCGTTCATCATTTTGTCTGGAGTGATGGGTGAAGACGCCGCCGTGGCCGCAATGAAAGCCGGCGCCCACGACTATATCTTCAAAGGGAATATGACGCGCCTTGTCCCGGCAATCCAACGCGAGGTGCTGGAAGCGGCCCGGCGTGCCGAATACCGGAAATTGGAAAACACCGCCGAAGAGATGGAGCGAGACCAGGAAGAACGCATCCGCACCGAAAAGCTGATCGCCGTGGGCCGCCTTTCCGGCGGTGTCGCCCACGACCTGCGAAATCCTCTGGGCGCCATCAACAATGCGGCCTACACCCTGCAGAAATGGCTGGTCTCCGAAGGGAGCGGACAATCCAACTCCAAGATATCCAACAGTATCGAAGTAATTACCGAACAGGTCGCCCGTGCTAACGCCATCATCTCCGACTTGTTGGACTACTCCCAGGTGAAAGGGACCTCTCTAGTTCCTGTCAATATGGCCGAGTTTGTTGACGAAAGCCTGACTGTACTGGATGGCAGTGACCGCGTTGAGATCGATGAAATTGAGATCGTTAAAGAGTACGACCTTGAGATGCCGCCGGTACTGGCTGACGCCGTCCAACTCTCCAGAGTATTCGCAAATCTGGCAATCAACGCTTGTGAGGCGATGCCCGACGGCGGCCGGTTGACCGTAAGAACTAGGACAGCCGAGTCCTACGCGGAGATAGAGTTCAACGATACCGGCATAGGAATCGAAGACGATAACCTACAAAGCCTCTTTGACCCTCTATTTACCACCAAATTCAAAGGGACGGGGCTTGGTCTCGCCATCTGCAACGAAATAGTCGGTAGGCACGGAGGGGCCCTTCAAGTTGCCAGCACCGTGGGTGTAGGCACGACGTTCACTGTAAGACTTCCGCTGGAGGGCCAGGTTGCCTACAAGTTGGTTCTGGAGCCACAGCCTAAAGGCCAGGTATAATCTGGCCGGCAAGTCAAAGGCAACCACTGAATAGTTGAACTGACGCTCTTGGTAATTAGAGGACTAGGTCTCCTATACCGTAGTCCTGCTTTCATAGCTCTGTAACCAACACCCACATGGGGTGCTGTCCAACGGGGTAGACCCGCAAAGGCTCCAGTAAACCGCTGGCCTCATTGACGCGATACGCAGCCAGCCGGCCCGATTCCAGGCCCGCGGCGAACAAATATTTCCCTGCGGGGTCTAGACTAAACGCCCGGGGCACTGGCTCTGTTGCCACCTGCCCGATTGAGGTCAACCGGCCATCGAATTCGTCCACCCCGAAACAGGCGATGCTGTTGTGCCCCCGGTTAGGCGCGTACAAGAATTTACCCGAAGGAGTGATCTGAATCTGAGAGCACGTGTTGTGGTCCGTGTAACCTTCCGGCAGAGTCGACACCGTCTGAAAGGGCGACAAAGTACCCTGGGACGAATCGAAATTATAGGCGGTAACGCTACAGCCCTGCTCGTTCGACGAGTAGACGATGTCGAGGTTCGGGTTGAAGCAAATATGTCGCGGTCCATCGAGTGCTTGGGGTATGGCCCGGGGAGTTGAGTTGGGCGTCAGGGTACCGGTGGCATCATCAAAATCGAACTGCAAAATTGCGTTGAGCCCGGTCATTGCCCCGTTGGCAATGTGGGGAACGAAAGCGTAACGGTTACTGGGTTCTGTCTGGATATAATGAGCGCCGATCCCGGTCTCTCGCCATTCGATTGGTTGGCCGCCCAGTGACCCGTCGCCGCCGATGGCATGGACCCCGGCTCTCCCTTGGTAGTAGCAGGCCGTAAGCAGATAGTCCCCTTTCCGGTCCGTGGAAATGTGGACTGGGTTCCCTGGGATAGGGACGCCACCGATAAGCGACAATCCGCCCGTCGCGCGATCGATTCGAAAGCTGGAAAGCCCGTAGTCGTCAGCCTGGCGGCGTCCGGCGAAAAGATATCGCTTCTGGGGGTCTATGGCCAAGGGAGCCGGCATGCCGGTCAAGGCCGAATCTCCCCGGTGCTCCAGTGCGCCCGTGGCCGGGTCCATGGCGAAAATGGAAATCCGGTCTTCGTCTTGTAGCGATACGTAGGCGTAAATCGCCATCTCATTAACTCCTGGGTCGGCGTCCTGCCGCGCCCGGGGAACATCTTACCATTGCCTGAGGGTGGCCCCAACGGGCGGTTACTTCGCCGATATTGCGGCGGCCCGGCTGCTATACTAATTGTGTCCCCATATTCGTCACCGTCGCGAGCCGTTATTTAATTGACTTTCAAAGAATTCACACTAGCTCCCGTTGTTCTTCAAGGCGTTGAAGCAGCCGGCTTCACTGTACCCACTCCAATTCAGCAACAAGCAATCCCTGTAGCCCAGAAAGGTCGAGACGTCCTGGGCCTGGCTGAAACCGGCACCGGAAAGACTGCGGCGTTCATGCTGCCGATCCTAGACCAACTCGTACGCAATCCGCGAGCACGCGGGGAGCGTGGAGTGCGCGCCTTGGTCATAGAGCCCACTCGAGAGTTGGCCGAGCAGGTGCACCAGGCCAGCGCGGTTTTGGGCCGGAACACCACCGTTCGAAGCGCCGCCATCTACGGTGGAGTCAGCAAAATCCCCCAACTGGCCGACCTGCGCCGCGGCGTTGAAATAGTGGTTGCTTGTCCGGGGCGGTTGCTGGACCACGTTGAACAAGGCACGGTGGACCTGTCTAAGATCGAGATCCTGGTGTTGGACGAAGCCGACACGATGTTGGACATGGGCTTCCTGCCCGACGTGCGGCGTATTCTCGGCCATTTGCCGGCGAAGCGCCAATCGCTGTTGTTCTCGGCCACCATGCCCGAGGAGATACGCAAGCTGGCGGTGAGGGTCCTGAATGACCCGGCGATCGTGCAAATCGGTCGCATAGGACCGGCGCAGACGGTGTCTCACGCCCTCTACCCCGTGCCTGACAACCGCAAAAAACTACTGTTGGCGGCGCTCTTGAACCAAACGCCCACCGGACGGGCCCTGGTGTTTACCCGGACCAAGTTTCGGGCTCGTAACCTGGCCAGAGACTTGGCCAATCTCAATTTCAGGGTGTCGGCCCTCCAGGGCAATCTTTCTCAGAGCCGGCGGCAACAGGCCATGGACGGCTTTCGCAGCGGCAAGTTCGACATTCTGGTGGCCACCGATATAGCCGCTCACGGCATCGACGTCCCCGAAGTGTCCCACGTTATCAACTTTGACATGCCGGACACCGTCGACGCTTACATCCACCGGATTGGCCGGACGGGACGGGCACTTCAGGACGGCGAGGCGTACACGTTGGCTACTGCGGCCGATGCGCCGATGTTGCGGCAAGTAGAGAAGGTGCTGAACGCTCCGGTGGAAATTCGGAGTCTGCCCGGATTCGACTACGGGGACTTCTCACCGGAGAAGCAGTTTTCCGGGATGCCACGCTCCGGCTCCAACGGCCAGCCACGCTCCGGCTCCAACGGCCAGCCACGCTCCGGCTCCAACGGCCAGCCACGCTCCAGCTCCAACGGGCAGCCACGCTCCGGTTCGGACAGGCAACCGCGTTCCGGCTCGGAACGGCAGCCTCGCTCCGGCTCGGAACGGCAGCCGCGCACTGGACCGGGAAGGCAACCGGGTTCGGGTTCGGACAGCCAGCCTCGCTCCGGTCCAGACAGACGGCCGCGCTCCGGCTCGCCGGTGCAGCCTCGCTCCGGCCCTTCACTCCCGAGCCGGCCGGGCTCAGGCCGCCGGAATTCCGGAAACCAATCCAACGGCAGGACTCCCGGCGCCGCTGCAAATAGGCGGACCAGCGGCCCCCCTGGCAGCGCGAGGGGGAGTGGCTCCCCGCTGTCTCGCCCGCGACCGCCCGGCCGCAAGTAGCCGGACCTACTAGGCCCGCCTCCTTCGGTGTCGCCCGCCGCTGCCCCTCAGCACCCTGATGCACGCCCACACCTGGGCAACAAACAACAGAAGCGCCAATGGGGCAGCGTAGCCGAGTAGCAACAAGAACGGGACCGGGATGGCCAGAACGATCGTGACCGGCAGGGCCACGAACAAGTTGCCCTGCCTCCCGTTGACCAAGTAGACAGTTGCAGCCATGGCCACCGATTCCACAAGTATCGCGCCGCTCCCGACACCCACTACAGCGTTGCCCAGACATTCCAGACCACCTTCGCAGGTGGCGGCGGCGGCGACCCCACCCGCGACGGCTCCGGTTGCAGCACCGCCAAGACCCGCCAGAACAGCGGCGATGATGAGTTTTAGTTGACTCATTGCAGTGTCAGGAGTGCGACCTTCTTATCCTCTGTCTTCCCGGTATCCCATCCGCGATTGGCCCTTCCGCGGAAGGGCCGGGATGACGGCCTAAGCAGTTAGTCGCCTTTTTTAAGAATTCGCGGCCCCAGCAGCTTCCGCAGAGCCCCTCAGGGTTCCCCCTCTCCCGCTGCAGAAAGCTGGCACAAAGCGACTAGACCGCTCCGGTGACCACCTCGCAGAAAAAAGGCATGCTCACCGCCACCGTAACCCTCACCGCCATAGCAGCGATCACCGCCTTCGAGCCCTTCGTCCTCAGCCAGGGCATCAACAGCAAGGCCCTCTCTCTGGCCCCCGGCGCCAACGCCGCCCTGTGCGGAACTCTAGGTGGCCACGCCATCCCACTTGATTCGTTCCGCATTCGTTTCGAAAACGAATCCCCATCCGTCTGCCGCTCCTAAATCCGCCATTCCTAGACAAGCTGTTCTACATGTATAATCAGGCATCTCCTCGCGGCGCCCACACACCGCTACGGGAGATGGGAGGGATGCAATGTCGTCACCAAGCGAAATGTCCATGGACGAATTTCGGTTATTGGCCGATCGGGCGGGGCTTGGCATGAGTCAACAAGAACTGGTGGAACTCAAGCCCGTCTACGATATGTACGCCCGATACGCTGATCAGTTGCATAACATCGATCTCAGATCGGAAGAGATGGTGGTGGAGTTTCGCCCCGACTGGCCGGACGAGTCCTCGAACTAACTCCTACCCAAACATATTCACCAACGTATTCAACCTTAGCGATGAGCAAAATGACTAGTACCAATACAGGGCTGTGCCATCTAACCATCAGACAGGCCGGCGAATTGATACGCAAAGGCGAACTGTCGCCTGTGGAACTCACTAGGGCGTTCTTCGATCGCATCGACCAGACAGATTCCAGACTCCATTCGTATATCACATTGCTGCCTGAAGAGGCGATGCGGGAGGCGAGAACTGCCGAGTCGGAGATTCAACGGGGTGGCTACAAAGGGCCGCTCCACGGCATCCCAATTGCTCTAAAGGACCTATACGACACGGCGGGTATCCGTACCACGGCGGGCTCCAGGGTCGACTTCGACCGGGTGCCCACCGAGGACGCCACCACCACAGCTCGCCTCAAGGATGCCGGAGCGATTCTTTTGGGTAAGCTGGCGATGCACGAGTTCGCCTTGGGTGGTCCCGATTGGACTACGCCTTTTGAACCGGCCCGAAACCCTTGGAACCTGGACTATATCACCGGCGGTTCCAGCAGCGGCTCTGCTTCCGCCGTAGCCTCCGGGCAGTGTATGGGCGCTCTGGGGTCCTGCACCGGCGGCTCCATTCGAGGGCCGG
This sequence comes from Dehalococcoidia bacterium, assembly GCA_965247605.1. GTDB lineage: Bacteria > Chloroflexota > Dehalococcoidia > Lucifugimonadales > UBA3495 > VXOI01. Next base: position 336,841 of record CBDFHM010000013.1, read on the forward strand.
CATCGCTATGCGGCATCGTCGGCCTCAAGCCGACCTACGGCAGGGTGAGCCGGTTCGGCGTCGTCACCCTTAGCTGGTCACAAGACCACTGCGGGCCGATGACTTGGACGGTTGAAGACACCGCTTATATGCTACAGGCCATCGCTGGCCACGACCCGAAAGACCCCACGACCAGCCGCGCGCCGGTGCCCGACTATTCTCTCTCGCTGAAAGAGGACATCAGGGGCGTCAAGGTGGGCCTGCCGAGACACTACTTTTTCGACCCCGACCCCAGTGTGAATTCCGAGGTCGTGTCCACCGTGGAGAAAGCAGTAGCGGCGCTGCAAGAGTTGGGCGCACAGGTCGAGGAAGTAACGCTTCCAAGCCTGGAGCACGTCAGGGCTGCCAATTCCGTCATCATGGTCACTGAGGCCTACGCTTTCCACGAACCGAACCTGAAATCCCGGCCTCAAGACTTTGGCGAGATAGTGCGCGGCCGGTTCCGGATTGGTGGGTTGCTTAAAGCCAGCGACTACTTACAGGCACAACGCGTTCGGCAGTGGTGCCGGAGAGAATTTTCCGACGCTTTGCGGCGGGTCGACCTACTGGTAACCCCTACCATGACCCAACCGGCGGCGGCCTTCGAGTGTTACGACCCAGTCAGCGCGATTATGGGCCGCAGCTTTACCGCACCGTTCAACGTCACCGGGCTACCCGCGATATCCGTCCCATGCGGGTTCACCGAAAGCGGACTCCCCATCGGGATGCAGATTGCTGGTAAACCCTTCGACGAACCCGGTGTGATCCAAGCGGCTTACACCTACCAGCAACACGCTGGCTGGTCCCAAACACGCCCGCCGTTCTAGGGGCGCCAAAAGTGTCCTAGCCGCTAACTTCGCCGTCGGCACACAATGGATATGGAACCTTCGGCAGGGATCAGTTTGGCGGTATGCTCAGCATATTTTTGTGTCGGGCGCTGGCGAGGATTTCATGACGTTAGCACACCAAATCGGAACCCGTAAGGGAGATAAACCTGTCATTTGACCACCTTATCGGTTGGTGCTAACATCAGGCACGCAGCGACACGGCACTAGCGACCGGTCCACTGAGGACTAGTATGGGTAAATCCTCCCTCACCAAGTCTTGTGTTATCAACCACAGGTATATCTTCTGTTGTCCCCTTTCCTTCTACTAGCTGACCCCTCCGTCTGTTCCGCGTAACTGCCTTCTCAATCCAAGGTACCGTTGCCATGCGGATCCTTCCGAACCCTTGTTTCAGTTTAAATCCTAACCGGGTCTGATACGCGTGGCAGGCCCAAGTTGACGATTCCTACCCCCCGCTGCGGATGTAATTCTATGTCCTCGCAATATTCGTTACCGAAAGAGAGGGCCATGCAAACTCAAGAATTGAACAGCCTTTCTTCCCTATACGGAGGGTATTGGAGCCACAATGTCCTGGACTTTTGCTATATGACCAACCGGTACTTCCCTCCACGCCGGATGATCGAGGACCTCCAGGCCAGACTGCCGGAGCTGATCGGCAGTTACCCGTCCACGAATTGGCATCTTTCGTCATTAATGGCCGAGCAGTTGGGCCTCACCCATAACGAATTGGTCGTCGGCAACGGAGCAAGTGAACTCATCAACCCCATCGTGTCACGGTTTGTCCACCGGCTGGCAGTGCCGGTGCCAACTTTTGAGGAGTTCGTAAACCGTGCCAAGTTTCTGGGCAGGGAGGTCTGCCCCTTCAGGCCGGCACAGCGTTTCAACCTGGATGTCGACGCTTTTATCGAACACATAAAAAATACAGGCTCGGACTCTGCCCTGATCATCCGTCCAAACAACCCAACGGGCAGCTACTTGGCTAAGGACGACCTGGTCTATTTCCTGGAGCACATGAGGTCTCTTAACTTGGTGTTGGTGGACGAGTCCTTCTTAGACTTTGTTGACGCCGGGTCCGACCCATCAGCGTTGGACCTGATCAACGAATTTCCCAATCTGTTGGTGTTAAAGAGCCTTTCCAAGAACTGTGGCATACCGGGTATTCGTCTAGGCTACGCGGTAACCGGGAATTCGGAGCGGTTGGCGGCCCTGCGCGGCGATCTGCCCATCTGGAGTATCAATTCATTCGCCCAGTATTTCCTTGAGAAGATGGGCGACTACCGATGGGAATACACTGAGTCTTGCCGCCGGGTTAGGGAGGCAACTCGCATCTTGGTCCAGGGCCTCGAAGAGGTCCCCTTCCTGTTCCCATACCCTACACAGGGCAACTTCGTCCTCTGTAGGACCTTGGACGGGTTCACTGGACAGGAGCTTACGGCCCGCCTGTTTGAGGACTGCCGGGTCCTAGTCAACGACTGCGGGTCGAAGGACGGGCTCGAAGACAACTTCATACGTATCGCCTGCCGCACCGAAGAAGAGAATGGCCGTTTGATCGATGCACTCAAGCGGCTTGCGAAATTCACCGACCCTAGCAAGATTGATCTCATTCAGGCGAGGTAGCCGATGAAAGGATTGATACTGTCTGCGGGAATGGGCACTCGGCTCCATCCCCTGACCCGCACGCGGCCCAAATGCATGGTCCACGTGGCGGGTAGGCCCATGATGGAATACCAATTGGATTCACTGAGAAGGGCCGGAGTCGAACAATGCATCATCGTGGTCGGGTACATGGCCGAATCAGTGTGCCGCTATTTCGGGTCCGACTACCGTGGAGTTAGTCTCTCCTATGTAGAGAATATTGACTATGCCAAGACCAATAATCTCTGTTCCCTTTGGATGGCCAAGGCGGAATTCGACGACGACATAATCCTGCTAGAGGGAGACTTGGTAATCGATGACCATTTGGTCAGTCAACTGACCCAAATGGAAGAACGAAACGTTGCAGTGGTGGACCAGTTTCGGTCATACATGGACGGCACAGTCATCTTGGCCAATGGGGAAGTTGCAGAATCGATGGTTCTGAAGGTGGATCAAGGCCCCGGGTTCGACTATGGTTCCGCTTTAAAGACCGTGAACATATATAAACTATCCTGCGAATCCCTGGCGAAAACCATCGTCCCGGAAATGGAGAAGTTCCTCACCCAAGGGCGGACCGATCAGTATTACGAAGCGGTTTTCGCCAGCCTCATAAAGTCCGGCCGCATGAAGATGGCGGTAATGAATACCGGAAACAGCAAGTGGGCCGAGATCGATACGCTGGGCGATCTCCGCGACGCACAAAGGATGTTCGACGCCGCTTCCGCTGCGGCTGGCTAGCGGCGACAGGCTGGTACGGCCCGCATGTGCCGCCGTGATAGAAGAGGAGACTTTCATTGGGTACCGCTGAAGAATGGTCCAAGCAGAGCGCGATAGACTACTACTCTCAAAATCGCCAGGAAGTTTCGGACCTCTATCCGTCGGAAAGGGTATTCCTGCCTCGGGTGCTATTCCCCGGCGCCAAGGTGCTGGACGTGGGCTGCGCCTCGGGCGGATTTTTCAACATCATGCGCTCCCTCGAGCCTCTCGTTGAGTACACCGGGATCGATTTCGCGGAACGGGCCGTTGCACTGGCTCGAACGAAATACCCAGAAGCGAGGTTCGAAGTCAACGGGGGAATCGAGTTGCCCTTCGAGGACAACACGTTTGACATCGTTCACTGCACCAGTGTCTTGGTCAACGAACCCCGCTACCAAGAAATGCTGAAAGAGATGTACCGGGTGTCCAACCGGACCGTAGTCGTCGACGTGAGACTGCTTAAAGGCATTGGGGACGAGAAGGACTTCCAGAAATCCTATTACAAGATTCAGTATGACAGCAACGGTGTCGAGGCCACAGTTCCTTATGTGGTGAACGACGCAGACGCCGTGGTGAATTTCATCCTCCAGTTGGAGCCGAAGCCCAAGGCGCTGTACGGTACCGGGTATTTCCATCAGGTAGCCAAGGAAGCCGTGACGCCGTACGACGAAGTTTGCATGACCATATTGTTGGTCCTAAAGGGAGGCCAGGAGGGCGGAGCACCTGTAATTGACCTAGATGACCTACCCATAGAGTTTTCGGCTTCTGGACGATAGCCTAGATGCTCTCCCGCTTCCGGACAAATCAGCATCGTCTCGCTCTGGGAAACCGGTCGGCAAGTCATAGCGCTGGTAGTCGGGACAAGGCATAGAAGAATGGAATCGAGCGATGGAGCGGATCTGGCGGCGTTGGAGAGGTCGTATGCAGTTCTGCAGCCAATAGACGTAGCCGCGGCCGAAAGAATGTTGAGGGAAGCGAAGCGTATCTTGGACAAACTGGGAGTGGTCTTCTTCCTTCAGCAGGGCACATGTCTCGGCGCGATTAGGGAAAACGGATTCATTGCGTGGGATGATGACTTGGATCTTGGCTCCATCATCGGACTTCATGGATTCACTGAGGATTCGATAGACCGGGTTGTGGCTGCCTTCAGGGACAACGGGTATTTCGCCAAAGTGGACCGCAACGACTACTACGTTAGTGTGGCAATGATGAAGTCCTACATTAGGACCGACTGGACCTGCAACTGGATCATTAAAGACAGCATATTCGAGTACCCAGGGGTCCGGATCCCCGTCAGACTGGTCACTCAGCTGAAGGAGATCGATTTCATTGGCGAGAAGTTCCTTGTGCCAAATCCACCGGAAGAATACTTGCGTTTCAAGTATGGCACCGATTGGATGACTCCCAAAAAGACTGGGTATGAGAAAGACATCCTGGAATTGGTTCCGGAAAGTCCGGTCCATAGTGAAGCCAGCAAACTCAGTCCGCCCACCAGACACTTATCGCCAACGGGTGGCAGCCGGGTCCGGGTTTTTGACCGGGCAGGCGAGCCAGTCTCCGACGCGGAGGTTGTGGTCACCGGACTGGGCCGTTACCTAACAGATGCGCAGGGCTACGCGAACATGGATCTGCCTCGCGGTGACTGGTACGCGCTGATTATCAGATATGGTGATCACGAGGAAGTGCTCTACCAGGAGAGGCTAGCTCAAGGAGAAAGCTACGTCTATCACCCAGACCCCTTAACCGCTTCGGGGCGACTCTGGGTTTTGTCGGCGGAGTGAACTCGCTTCCGATGATATCCCCCTATGACCACCACCGCTGAAATCTACGCCGCGCATGCCGACGCCCTGGCCGCTCAGAGTGCCCGAATCTACGGGCCACCGGCCCAAGGAGACATTTGGAGCGGGCCCGCCGCAGCTGGGTTCCGGTTCGACCCGCACAGGCATCTGGACGCTAACCTGGCGGTCATGGCTTCGTATCTGGAACCCGACGACGTGTTGATTGACGTTGGGGGTGGCGCCGGCCGCGTTTCGCTGCCATTGTCTCTGAGGTGCCGCGAGGCCATCAACGTTGAGCCCTCGCCGGGAATGGCGGCAGAGTTCACTTCCCTTATCGAAGAGTCAGGAATCAAAAACGCCCGATTGGTACCTACAAATTGGTTGGAGACGGAGGGAATTCACGGTGACGTGGTCACCACCTCGGACGTGACGTATTTCGTCCGGGACATTGTCCCGTTTATTGAGAAGATGGAAGCGGCGGCGCGCAGACGGGTTATGATTACTGTCTGGAGCGAACCGCCCCCCCACCGTCGCGCCGGCCTGTTCCGTCGCGTGTACGGCGAAGACCAGGCCCCAAGGTGCGGCTACCGGCAGCTATTGCCGGCCTTGTGGGAAATGGGAATCTTGCCGGACGTTCGCGTGCTGCCCGAACCGTCGTGGTGGGAGACTTGGTGGCTGCCGACCCGCGCGGAAGCTCTGGAGTTGGCGCTTGAGGGCCGCTGGTTGCGAGACGAAGACCGGGAACGCGCCCAGGTCTTGTTCGAAGAGCAATTCGACCAACTCTTCAGCCGAAGTGACCAAGGCTTCAGGCCTCTCTGGCGGTCGGAGATGCGGGAATTACTAATAACCTGGGAGAGCCGTTCCCAGGGTTAGCCGAGTTCTTCAGGCTGTGCCTGGAAGGGAGTAGTGGATTAGTCGGGATACACCGCTACTTGTGGAAGTGGGGCAGCAGCTCTTCTCCCAGGATGTCGAGCTGCTCCATAGTTTCATCGGCAGGGCACATTGGCCGCATGACGAATTTGGAAGCCCCCGAGCCCACGTACTGTTGGATGTACTCGGCCACCCGTTCGACAGGGCCGACCGCCGTGTACTCGGTAAAGTGAGCGTCGGGACGCTCACGGATGACGAAATTGTTGGCTTTTATGGTGGCTTCTTCCACATCGGAACTGACGTAGTAGCCCAAAAGGACGCCTACGTGGTCGTCTTCAATCTCCCGGTTGTATTCCTCGGCCGTCTCAAAGAGAATGTCCCGGCCTTCCTTGACCTCGGCCGGGGTTGCGCTGGAAACCAGCCAGCCGTCTCCCACGCGCCCAACGCGGCGGGCGGCCGCCGGAGTCCGGCCACCGATCCACACCGGCGTCGACGGTTGCAAGAACGGCTTGGGCGTCACCGTAATGTTGTGGCAGGAGTAAAACTCACCTTCATGTGTCACGTTTTCTTCTTCCCACAAACGTCGCATTAGCTGGATTGCTTCGTCGGTCCGCGGTCCGCGCCGTTCTTTGGTAACGCCGCAGGCCTCGTACTCCTCCGGCTCCTCCTGCCCCAGACCAACGGCAGGGAAGAACCTGCCTTGCGAAAGATAGTCCAGGGTGGCGATCTGCTTGGCCAGAACCACCGGGTTGCGCAGGGGCATGGCCAATACGCTGGTCCCGAATTTCATTTTCTTTGAGTACGCCGCGACCATCGCCAGGGCCATCATCGGTTCCAGGCTGAACTTCTCACTGACGATGCGGTCGCTCAGCCAGATGGAGTCGTAGCCGTGCTTGTCTCCCACTGACACCAGTTGACGAAGGTAGTCGGGGTTTTCCCCACCCTCTCCGAATGCTCCCGGCATGTAACCGATGGCGATACTCATCAAAATCCTCTTGTGACCGCCCGCAGGCGCGGCTGAAGCTTCTTCGGATTATAACCCATAAGCCAGCCGCCATCGTCCAAAGCCTAATCGGGAACTACGGTTGCCCGCCTATGGGCGCCATACCCGCTTCGGCACGGGCGTCATTGATGTGTTCGAGCACTCGCTGGCGGAGCGGGGCAATCTCGTACCCGATGTCCACCAGCATCCGGCTGTTGTCCACCAAGTACACATGGGGAACCGACTGGTCGCCGGTGGTGATTTGGGCTTCGGGGATGAAGCTGCGGACGGTGTCAGCCATGTCTTTGATGGTGGCAAGATTGCCGCCGCTAATGTAGACACGGTGGTTAAGGTTCTCGGCCAGAGCCGTCCGCACGAAAATTTCGGCGGCGTCTTCGGCGTGGATCATGGGCGACGGCTCGTCTTGGTGGAGCGCCATGCTCACCGGCTTGCCCACCGCTGGCAACGAGACCATCAAGCCGCCGATCATCCCGGTCATTCCAGTTACCCGCCCGTGTCCGAACACGGTGCAGATGCGTATGCCTCGGATATCGAGACCGTACCGGTCGTTGTAGCGTTTCGCCGAGAAATCGTTGACCGACTTGGTCATCCCGTAGACATTGATGGGGTCGTTGAGGTCGTCTTCGTTTATCGGACGTTCGCCGAAGGTTTTCTGAACCCCGTAGACGGCTATGGAACTGGCGTAGACCACCCGCTGAATGCCGGTCCACCGGGCCACTTCGAAGACATTGTTAGTGCCGCCGATGTTTACCTGCATGGCGTAGTGCGGCCGGTCTTCAGTGTCCGGCGGGAGCAGGGCGGCCATATGGATGATCTTATGCACCCGGTGATCGTTGATTGCTTCCAAGAGATGGGGCAACTGGGTCACGTCCCCGCGGTACATATGGATGCGGTCCAAGTAGGGCGTTAGGTTGGCCCGGGGAGGGGCCAGATCGAAACAGACCACTTCCTCACCCCGCTCAATCAGCTTGCGGATGATCCTATGGCCGATAAACCCGGAGCCACCGGTTACCATCACTGCCATTCGCCCCTCCGGAATTACTTTAACGGGCAGCCTGCCAAGCCCGTAAATGATACTGGTGTCGAGAAGGGGAGACAATCCCGGTGATAACTAGCTGGGCGGTTACAAGGGACGTTTGGCAGGAATCCCGGTGCGACGAGGGTATCGGCTGGGGGTAAGAGCCACCTTTTCGAAGGCCACCACCACCCGGTTATCGGTCAACCCTTCCAATTCTACTGGGTACACACCGGTGAGCTTGCCGCCCACCTCCTCCAGCGCGTGGGACGCCCCGGCCAACTCGTCCTCCAAGTCACCGTGTTTCCACGCGACGACTTTGCCGCTTAACCGGCAGAACGGCAGCGCGTATTCCAAGAGCAGCGGCAGCTTGGCCACACCCCGCACCAGAGCCAGGTCGAAGGAATCTCTCATTCCGGGCTTTTGGCCCAGCACCTCCACTCTGCCGGTGTGGACTACGACACCTTCCAGCCCCAGCGTTTCGACCATGTGATCTATGAACGCGGTTTTCTTGCCAACCGAGTCCACCAACTCCACCTTTGACTCGGGGAAGGCTAACTTGAGGGGCAGGCCCGGAAGCCCCGCGCCGCTGCCGATGTCGATGATTCTTGCTCCGCCGTCTAGGTCATCCTCGACCGCTATGCGAGCGGTTAGCGAGTCCAAGAAATGTTTTACTTGGACCTCCGTATATTCAGTGATCGAAGTGAGGTTGACGCGTTCATTCCACGAGACCAACTCGTGGAAGTAGGTCTCGAACTGGTCCAACTGCTCCGGGGACAGGTGGATGCCCAACTCGGCGGCCCCGGCGGCGAGTTTCTCCATACTTCCGTTCATCGTGTTCCATTATAGCTAATCCGCTTGGCGGACAGGCTCAATTGACAGTGCCGGAAGCCGGGCCGTAGAATGTGCTCCAATCGCGGGCTAGCACTGGAGTGGGCGGGGAACGTAGTGGGAACGGCACCCAGAACCCGTCAAAACAGTTACATCGGAAGGCGTAATATGGCTACGAAAGCATATTTGTTAATAGAAACCGCAGTGGGAAAGACCCGGGAGGTGGCTGGTACGTTGACCGGACTTCCGGGAATAGCAACGGTGGATGTGGTGACCGGACCCTACGACATCATCGCCCTCATAAACGGCGACGACATTGCTGTTGTCGGCGATCTGGTCACCGGTCGCATCCACACCGTCCCTGGTGTGGTACGTACTGTTACTTGTGTCGCCGTGGGCGGTTAACCGCATCCCTTTAGGAGTACCGTTTTGGAGTTCAAGTTCACTGCCGAAGACGAAGCCTTTCGGAATGAGCTGAGGTCGTTCGTTGATACCGAGTTGCCGCCGGGCTGGGAAGGCGGCGGGCGATACCCTGAAGAAGACGACTGGGACCTGACCCGTGTCATTCGCCGCAAGATGGCGGAGCGGGGCTGGTTGACCATGCACTGGCCGGAAGAGTACGGCGGGCAGGACGCATCGGCCGTAAAATCGGCCATCTTCAACGAGGAAATCGCTTATCAGAGGGCTCCGGGCCGGGATATATTCGGCGTCCGGATGCTGGGCCCAACCCTGATGATTCACGGTTCCGAAGAGCAGAAGAAGACTCATCTGCCGCCGGTGGCTAGAGGTGAGGTGCAGTGGTGCCAGGGTTACAGCGAACCCGAGTCCGGCTCCGACCTGGCGTCGCTAAGCACCCGGGCGGTGAGAGACGGCGACGACTTGGTGATCAACGGGGCCAAGATCTGGACCACGTTGGCCCACCGCGCCGATTGGATAATGCTGCTGACCCGGACCGACCCAGATGCCCCCAAACACCGGGGGATCAGCTTCGTGCTGGTCGATATGAAGACGCCGGGGGTGTCGGTCCGGCCCATCGTGAACATGGCCAATGGTCACGAATTCAACCAGGTGATTTTTGACGACGTACGCGTCCCTCGAGCCAACGTGGTGGGAGAGGAAGACCGGGGATGGTACGTGGCCGTCACCCTGCTGGACTTCGAGCGCTCCGGAATCGAATATTCGGCCAGCGCTCGACGGTTGCTGGATGATGTCCGCGAATACGCCACCGAGACCAAACGAAACGGACAGCCGATCATCGAGATTCCGTGGGTGCGCAGTCTGATGGCCGACCGTTACATCGAATGCGAGGTTGCCCGGCTCATCGCCTACAACGTGGCCCATATGCAGTCCCAGGGTCTGGTGCCGACCAAAGAAGCCTCCATGAGCAAGGTTTTCGGCAGCGAAACGGTGCAGCGGGCAAGCGAAGCTGCCCTAGAGGTTTTGGGCCTTTATGGCACCTTGGGCCGGGAAGAGAAGTGGGCGCCGCTAAAGGGCCGCATACAAGAGCATTGGATGAACAGTTTCGCTGGTAAGATTGCGGCCGGCACTTCAGAGGTCCAGCGCAACATCATCGCGGGCCGAGGGCTGGGATTGCCCAGGGGTTAGGCGAGGGGGGCCAGCGAAGCGGCGATTCTAGTTCCCCTTCGCAAGCTGGACCATGGTAGCAGCCAAAGTTAGCAATATTCCTAAGACCGCCAGCGTCGTCGGGTCCAGCGCATTGTCGAGAGAATTCTTATCGGTTGATATGGAGTTGGTAAAAAACCCACGGTTCTGGGAGGACTCTTCGGGACTTGGGCTCTCGGGACTTGGGCTCTCGGGACCTGGGCTATATTCTTCCCAGTTCTGCGGCGGCCTTGGACAATAATCCACGAAGTCGCTCGGAGACTCGGTGTATGGGGCATAACTGAAAAGCGTCCCAATCTCCATCATTCGCTCTTGTAATTCGTCCTGGACTTGGTAGATGCGCTGGTGGACTTCGTTCAACTCAAAGTATTTCGCTCGGTCAATCTCGGTGATGTCGTCGCGTAAATACTGTTGCTTCAACTTGGATTGGGACTCAAAATCCTCCCATTTTTCGTTGATCCATGATGCGAGTTGGCGTTTCAGTTCACTAACCTGGGCCTCTCTATCGGGGCCAATGGGAATCTGCCTTAGCTCTGGCTCAAATTTCCGCTCTATCTGCTGGATTTCCTGGTCCGTTTCGGCCCGAAGCTCCTCAATGGCGCGTTCCCATTGATTGGTGACGTTGGCGATATCAATCTCAACTTGGTGCTCGAGTTCGGCGGACAATCTGAAGCGCTCCCGCTCCAACTCTGATCGCCTAGCTTGCAGTTCCTTTATGGCGTGCACAGCGCCGGAATCGGGTGATGGTTTCCAGTTGCCGCCGCGCTGCGGTTCGGTGTAAGCGTACAGAGCGGCCTTGGCTTGCGTGCACGCTTCCCAGCCGTGCTGATGATCGACTCCGTAGCCGCCCACCTTGAATTCGAGAAACTGCCCCGCAAAGAATTCGCCTTGAGGTTGCTCAATGTAAATTTGATATTGGGAACCGGAGGTCTTGGTAGACGCCACCGGTACATCGCGAACCCAGGCCTCCACAACGGTGCCATCCGCTACCGGTAAGTCATCGATTAACGCGTTACCGGTGAATATGTCCCACGATGGCTCCTGCTGGGCTGAACCGTGAATGGGCAAAGCCAGGAACAGCGCGACGACAATCACGGCGGCGATGACCGCCAGGGGTCTGCGGGGCTTGGGGGCACGCGTCGCAATTATTGCGAGTCTGGCTAACAATTTCGTCCATCTGGGCCGTGCCGAAAACTGAAGCAGTCCCATCGGTCCGGCAGCCGCTCGAAATGCAAGTCACCTAAATCGTATGGACGTTAGTTTGTTAATGCCAGCCGCATTCGAGGCCCGACGGCCCTGGAATCGTGGTACGGTGTAGGTGACCCATACAAGAAAAACAGACCATGGTCTCCGACACCTACGAACTCATTCGCCAAGCGGTGCTGAATAAGCAGCAGGTTATTACCACTTACCAGGGGCACCGCCGGGAGATGTGTCCGCATATCCTCGGAGTCAAAGATGGCCGCCCTCAGGCCCTGTTCTACCAATTCGGCGGCGCCAGTTCGTCGGGGTTGGGCCCCGACGGTTCGGACGAGAACTGGCGGTGTATCCCCATCAGCGGACTAACCGAGGTTTCCGTACGGGCCGGGGATTGGCACACGGCCCCGGCCCGCTGGGAACAGACGTGCGTGGACGTTATCGATGTCAAGGCCGAACCGTAGACGGTACCTAGTCTGCGGCAAAGGCCAATAGCTCGTCGCTTCCCACCTCCAACGATGCCTCGCGGCACCGTTGCATGATCCGGAAAATGGTTCGCACGGTGACCGAAAACCGCTCTGCCGCCTCCTCTACCGTTAGGTCATCCTGTTGTATCGCCGACCAGACCTTGAAGTCACGGGCCAGCCGCCGGTTGCGCTGGTACCAGACCGGGTCGTCGTATTTGCACTGGGGCAGAGGGCAATTGAGGCAAGAAGCGGAGACTTCGCAGCCAGTATCCTCGTAATGGTAGAACTCCGGTACCGCGTCTACGACTGAAACCGGCAAAGCCACCGGCAAAGCCGGATTTGAAACCGGCGAAGGCGGACTTGAAATTACCGGACTGGACGATGCTGGGATTGAAACTAGCGGACTGGCGATTAATTGACTGGTCATTGCTACCCTCCTGAACACTTGTTCTAGTATTGTCCGCTTATTGTAGAACGCCCGTTCGGAAGATGTCAACACTTTTGGGCCATTATCCAAATATTTGTTCTAATATGTAGAAAACGCGGGAAATCACTCAGTAACAGATAATGAAGAGGCCCCGGATTTGTTCCGGGGCCTCTTCATTACAATTCCCTTGGTGGCGGCGTGGTACGGCGTTACCTAGGCCAGGCTACAGTTGCTGGGGTTTTGAACCTAAGCCAAGGAGGCGCGCCTCCCCAGAACCACGCCGTTGTCCAACTCGACTTCGGCCGTCAAGTTCTGGAAGAACAAGAACTTTTTCATGTCGATGGTCAACTGGCTGGTGTGCCGGGCCAGCGCCGGCAACACGAACAGTTCCACTCCATTTTGCGTTATCTTCTGATAGGGTGAAGTGTCGCGGCGGGATATTCGGGTATCGACCGATACCTCAGCGATTTTGCCGGCTCAAGACGAGAAGCAAAGTAGGTCGACGGCCGCCTGCCCTCCGCGGCTACGGATGTGGTCCACCGCTCTTTCGGTCAATTCAATGCGCACGGATGCACCTCAATGTGTGGACCCACGGGGTCCAGAACTCTAGCGCTGTCCAGTCTTCCTGCGTATATGATGCTGCCTACCCCCTGTCGGGTGCAACCCTTTAGGAATTCATGGCTTAGCCGGAGGCCTCAGAGCGGGCCGCCAGCAAGCAGTTGATAGTCTCGATGCTGATGGGGTGGACCGGCTCACGCCGCTGGATTCGGCCCTCGGCCTCCCGGGACAGAAACTCCAGCACCGCTAGGTCCAAGTCCTCTTCGGCCATCTTACGAAGTTCCGGCTGATACGGGTAGGCTGCGGCCTTCTGGGGATCCAGCTTGTCGGCGATGAAAACCAGCTTGCCCAGCGGACTCAAACCCGGATGGGCCGTGGAGTGCCAGCGTACGGCCTCCAGAATTTCGTCGTCGGCCAAGCCGTTCTCTAGTCGCACCGATTCAGCGCCCACGGGCCCGTGGAGCAAAATCGGCAACCGGCGCTCGAACGCGGTCACCGGGATTCCAGAATCTTCGGCCATCCGTAGGAGTTTGCCTCCGGGAATCGCACGCATTACGTCGTGAGCCAGCATAGCCAACTCCGCCTGGAGTGGATCGATCGGGTGGCGCGACGCCAATTCCAACGCCACGTCGCGGGCCCGGTAGATGTGTGCCTTCAGTCCGTTGGGCAGCGATTCGACACGGAATTGCAGGTTCTGGAGCAACATTGGAGACTGGGGCAAGTGTGGCCTCTAACCCATCGCGCCCAACTGCCGGCCGCCCAGCAGGTGGACGTGTGGGTGCACAATCTCCTGACCCGAATCGGGCCCTTGATTGAGAACCAAGCGGTACCCGCTGAGCGTCACACCCTCACGGCGCGCCATCTCCTCCGCCACCACGAATAGATGGCCCATGATGGGGACTTGTCCGGGGCCCACGTAGGCCAGTGAGGCAATGTGCATATTTGGGATGATCAGCAGGTGTACCGGCGCTTTGGGGTTGATGTCTTTCACCACGAACGCCCGGTCGTCCCGATAAATCGGAGAGGTGTGGGCCGGGTCTTGGGACATGGTGCAAAATAAGCAGTTCTCGGTGGTCATGCCGGTCTGGCCTCCATGCCCGCCGCACTTAATCGGGCGCCGCCGATGCGGTTGCTGCCGGTGGTTGTTCTAATCGCTATCAATATTCTGGAGCGCCAACTCTTTGTGGTGGTGGGTGTCGCCGTAACTCAATTCGTGGACTTTGGCCCGCCGAGTGTAGAGTTGCAGATTGTGCTCCTTGGTAAACCCGATGGCCCCGTGGCATTGGTGGGCGGTTGAGCACACTCGGCGATAGGCCTCACTGACCCAAGCCTTGGCCATGGACAGTTCCCGTTGGGCCGGCATCCCCTCAGCCAAGCGCCAAGCCGCTTGATAGGCGATGTTTTTCGAGCCTTCAACATCGGTGGCCATTTGGGCGCAGTGGTGTTGTACCGCCTGAAAGCTCCCCACCGGGCGCCCGAACTGAGTCCTTTGCTTAACGTAGTCAACGGTCATATCCAGGACGGCGCCAGCCCCGCCCAGCATTTCGGCGCATCGGCCAGCGATCGCCCGCTGGACCGCCCTTTCCGCCACGGGCCATCCCTTTCCTGCTTCACCCAGTATCGAGTGGCTTGGTACTGTCACGTCGTTGAGAACTACTTCGAACTGCCGTTCCGAGCCGATGGTGTTAACACGGTTTATGGCCAGACCTGCCGTCCCGGAGGCAATCAGGAACAGCGTGATCCCCTTGGACGGGTCCTTTTCAGAAGAGGTGCGGGCAGCGACGATGATGACTTGCGCCACGCTGGCGTCGGGAACGAATAGCTTGACGCCGTTCAGCACATAGTCGTTGCCTCGTTTCTTGGCGGTGGTCTCGACTCCCCAGGGCTCGTAGGTAGCGCTGGCTTCGTTAAGCGCCAGGGTCATCAGTAGATTGCCGTCGCAAATCCGGCCGACCAACTCTGTTTTCTGGGCGTCGGTCCCGGCGTCCATGACCGTTAACCCGCCCAGTACGACAGTCGAAAAGTAGGGCCCTGGAACGAGCGCTCGGCCCATCTCCTCCAGCAGGACCGCTAGGTCCAAGAAATCGCCACCGGTACCGCCGTATTGCTCGGGAAAGGGTACGCCGGTCCAGCCCAGGCTCACCATCTGCCGCCAGAGTTCGTCGGTATAGCCTCGCGAGTCCTCTTCCATTTCCCGCACCAGCGTAATGGGGCATTCCCGCGACAGAAACTCCTGGGCGCTGGTCTTGAGCATTTGCTGGATTTCGGTGAGACCCAGGTCCATGTAGTTAGCCTCTCATAATTGTGGTTACGTGCGGCCAAGAAGGGAGGGCCGCGAAAGCGCCGCTAGTATAGCCCATCGGTTCTTGGGGCTCAAGAAATCCCATGGGACACGATCGCGGCCTAGTTTGGCGGGGCAACTCTCTAGGTCGCGTCGACTGTCGAAGGCGACACCTCGACCACAATTTCCGTCGGCGTGTTTCGGGCGACGATGATCTCCATGGGCTCCGAGCCGTCGTTCACCGGCTGGTGCACCGCCTCGGCCGGCACGTAGATAAAATCGCCCGGACCTATCGGCAGTTCTTGGTCCAAGTTGTCTCCGACAACAAAACGTCCCTGTCCCTTGACTACGTAGATGGCCGACTCGCAGTTGACGTGATAATGGGGACTGGAGGCGCAGTGAGGTGGAATGGTAGCAATAGCCAGGTGAATGCCGGTGGACCCCACCAATTGTTCCGACACTCCGGCCAGCCTAGTCATCGCACCCGACTGAATTTCCACCTCGAGACCTTCTGGATGGACAACTTTAATCTCTGGCATCTCGTAACCCTCTTTTTGTCAGTATCCGGTAGCCGCAAGGCACGCGGTCCACGATTTTTACAAGCGAACTATAGGGAGCGGACGAGGCGGTCCAATTGGCTAATGGCTTTTTGAATGTTTTCTTGGGAGTTGGCGTAGGAAAGTCGTACGTAGCCTTCGCCGTACTCGCCGAAGGCGCTACCCGACAGTAGGGCGACTCCGGCCTCGGCCATCGCCCGGTTTTCGAACTCGAGGCTGCTGAGCCCCGTGCCTTCTATGCTTGGAAATGCGTAGAACGCACCCTCAGGCTCAGGGCAGTTGATGCCGGGGATGCTCTGCAACCCGTCGGCGATTAGGCGGCGGCGAACAGCAAACTCCGCAGCCATGGCCTCGACCCCATCCTTGGGGCCCTCCAGGGCGGCGATTGCGGCCTTTTGCGTAAACGTCGCGGCACACGACACACTGTTGACCGCTAGTTTCACCACGTGAGGCACCAGTTCTTCGGGAATAATCCCGTAGCCCAGCCGCCAACCGGTCATGGCGTAGCTCTTGGAAAAACCGTCCAGAATGATGGTGCGCTCTTCCATCCCGGGGATCGATGCGATGCTGTAGTGTTCCCCAGTGTAGAGAATGTCCTTATAGATTTCGTCGGCCATCACATAGATTCCCGGATGCTGTTTTACCAAGTCGGCGATGGTCTCCATTTCAGCCTTGGTCAGGGCCGAGCCGCAGGGGTTTTCCGGTGAGTTCAGAATAATAAGCCGGGTCTTGTCCGTTATCAGCCCGGGCAGGGTGTCCAAGTTGGGGTGGTAGGCCTTTTCTTCCAAGAGCCGCATGGGCACGGGCGTGGCGCCGGTGAAACGGATCATCGACTCATAGATAGGGAAGCCTGGATTGGGATAAATCACCTCGACGCCCGGCTCGCCCAAGGCCAGCAGCGTATAGAACATGATGGGTTTGGCGCCCGGCGTGACCACCACGTTGGCCGGGTCGGTGTCGGTGCCCCGGACTTCGCGGCTGTTGCGCGCAATTGCTTCACGCAATTCCGGCAGACCGGCGGTGGGGCCGTAGTGGGTGAAGCCGTCGCTAATTGCCTGCATACCCGCTTCGACGATGTGCCTGGGTGTGTCGAAATCAGGCTCGCCGATCTCTAGGTGGATGATTTCCTTGCCCTGAGCCTCGAGGGCTCTGGCTTTGGCCAGAACCTCGAAAGCGCTTTCGGTTCCCAGATCCATCATTCGGGCGGCTACAGTCATCTGTTGGTTTCTCCTTGGGCGGCAGGGGCCGGATACATTGGCGGCTCCCTGCGAACATCACTTGGCGCGAGTTCGACTAATTCCCAAGGCTAGTCTAACGCTTGTTGGGCTTCTTGGGGAGTAAGAAGCCCAAGGGACCAGAAGGGCGTAGAGCTTCACTCCGATTGCGCCTGGTTCTGGGTGCGCACGGGAAGCCCGTAAATCTTAATGAACCCTTCGGCCGAAGCGTGGTCGAACTGGTCTTGGCGGTCGTAGGTAGCCAGGCCGTACTGGTAGAGGGCCTTGGGGGCCTGGCGCCCGACCACCATGCATGAGCCCTTGTGTAGGCGGACTTTCACGTCTCCGGTCACGAACCGTTGGGTGCTTTGAACGTAGGCGTCCAAGTCGCTACGGTGGGCGGTAAACCAGAGGCCGTTGTAAATTACGTCGGCGTACTCTTGGGCGATCCGAGCCTTGGTCCTGGCCTGTTCCTTGCTGAGGGTCATCGCCTCCAGAGCCTTGTGAGCCGTGTGCAATACCGACGCCGCCGGGCATTCATAGACTTCTCGAGACTTGATGCCGACCAGTCGGTTTTCCACATGGTCTATCCGACCGACTCCGTGGCTGCCTGCCAGAGCATTCATGTGGCGGATCAGATCGATGCCGGACATGGCTTCGCCGTCTATGGCTGTGGGAATTCCGGTGTCGAAATGGATTTCAACGTAGGCCGGTTCCTCCGGTGTGGCTGACGCAGGCTTGGACCAAGCGTAGGCGTCTTCAGGGGGCTCGATCCATGGGTCTTCCAATTCTCCTGCCTCGACACTGCGGCCCCACAGGTTCTCGTCCACCGAGAACCTGCTTTTCTTGGCGTTTATGGGCAGGTTCCGGGCCTGAGCGTATTCGATCTCGTCGTCGCGGCTCATACCCCAGTCTCTGATGGGTGCGATCACCTGAAGGTCAGGCTCCAACGCGGTGACTCCCACTTCCAAGCGAACTTGGTCGTTGCCCTTACCGGTACAACCGTGGGCTATAGCGTAGGCGCCGTGGTAGCGGGCGGCCTCAACCAGATAACGGGCGATCAGCGGCCGGCCCAGCGCAGTCGACAGAGGGTATTGGTCTTCGTAAACGGTGCCGGCTTGGAGGCTCGGCATTAAGAATTCGTCCACCAACGCCTGCTTGCCGTCAACGGTCACTGCCTCAGAGGCGCCGATCTCGAGAGCCCGCTGGCGGATGGACTCCAAGTCCACCATACCCAAGTCGACGGTCAGGGTGATGATGTCCGCACCGTATTTTTCCTTGAGCCACGGCACGGCAACGGTGGTGTCGAGACCCCCGCTGTAGGCCAGCACTATTTTGTCGTTTGCCATAGATGTCGCCGGCTCCGGTTAAATATCTAGAGCTTTTAAAAAGCCCATCAGTCGAGACCTGGGCGTCTCGCAAAATTTTCCTTTAATCCCACGGCCCAATTTTGTTCCCGCGGGGGCCGGCACAGCTACTTCTTTCCTTGCCGGGTATTAGGTTCCTAGATCTTGGCCAGCGCGATGCTCAAGCGCTCCGTGCCTTCATCGATTTCCTCTTTGGTAATGGTGAGCGGCGGCATGAAGCGGACCGTCGTGGGCCGGGGGGCATTCAACAGAAGGCCCGCCTCGTTGGCGTTGGTCAGCACCTGGGGAGAAATGTCGCTCTCGAACTCCATGGCGGCCAGCAGGCCCTTGCCGCGCACCTCTGTGATGAACGAGAAGCGGCCCTTGAGGTCGTTCAGCCGGCCCAGCAAGTGGCCTTCTATCTCCTTCGTCCGGCCCGGTATGTCGTTGTCAATCAGGAATTTGGTCCCGGCGAATGCGGCGGCCGTGGTGAGCATGTTACCGCCGAAGGTCGAACCGTGGTCTCCGGGAACCAAGGCCATGCAGTATTCCTTGGAGAGGAAAGCGCCGATTGGGACACCGTAACCCAAGCCCTTGGCCAGGGTCATAACGTCGGGCTCAACGCCGTATTCCATGTAGCCGAACAGACTGCCCAGGCGGCCCATGCCGGTCTGCACCTCGTCCAAGATGAGAAGCAGGCCCTGTTGGTCGCACCACTCCCGGACCCGTTTCAGGTAGTCGTCGTCGGGGATGATTACGCCCGCCTCACCCTGGACCGGCTCCAGCATAACCGCCGCTGTCTTGTCGTTGGTGGCGTTCATGATGCCTTCCACGTCGTTGTAGTCGACGTGAACGAAACCGGGCGGTAGCGGAGTGAAGTTCTCTTGGTAATGGGGCTGGCCGGTGGCGGCCACAGTGGCCATGGTCCGGCCGTGGAAGGAATTGAGGGCAGTGATTACCTCGTAGGCGCCGTCGCGGTTCAGCTTCCCGTAGCGTCTGGCCAGCTTCAGCGCGCCCTCATTGGCTTCGGCGCCGCTGTTGCCAAAGAACACCCGGTCGAGACAGCTATTCTCGATGAGGATCTCGGCAAGCTGAAGTTGGGGCACGGAGTAGAATTGGTTCGAGGTTTGCACCAACGTGCCGGCCTGCTCGGTGATTGCTTGGGTTATGGCGGGGTGACAGTGGCCCAGGTTGTTGACCGCCCAACCGGCTACAAAGTCCAAATATTGCTTGCCGTCCGCGTCCCAAACTTGGGTGCCCTCGCCCTTAACGATCACCACGGGTTGGCGGCGGACCGTTTGCGCGTAGTACTTCTTTTCGATGTCTATCCATTCGCTGCTCTTGGTCATTGTGAGTCTCCTCCCGAAGATTCGCCCAAAGATTCGCGTAAACTTTCCACCGCCTCTTGAAGCTCCTTAAGAACCTCATCGAGCCCGGTTACCGCGTCTTCGATCCGGTCCAATTCGTCAAGGCTCGGTGTCGCCGGGTCTTCCCTTACCGCTCCCGGTTCTACCGGGGGCCTTCCGCCTTCCCTTCCGCCTTCAAGGAGCATTGCCACTCCTTCCGCGACGCTGTCTGCCATTACCACGTTGCCACGGTCGGCCAGGATCACCTTCTTGAGTTCCGGGAACGCCAGCACTTCCGACTGGAGGTACAAAGGTTCCACATAGATTATCGCATCCCCTACGGGTATGACCAGTAGTTGGCCTCGAATGATCTCGGAGCCAGCCCCTTCCCACAGGGTGAACTGCTGGGAAATCAGTTGGTCGTTCTCAATCCGGGCCTCCACCAGACTGGGTCCGTCTATTTGGGGGTCGCTGGGAACTTGGAAGCTGATTAGCTGCCCGTAGTTGGGCGGGTCGTTACGGGCGGTCAGCCACCCTACCAGGTTCTTTTTATCTGCGGCTGGGGTAAATGGAAGCATCAACGTGAACTCTTCCTTCTCAACGCCGGGTAGCTTCAAGATCAAGTAGGCCGGACTAACTTGAACCCCGCGTTTCCCGAATCGGGTTTCCGAAGGTATACCCCACTGCTGCGCCTGGTTGAAAAACACCTGAGGGTCGGTTATGTGGTAGCGCAGGTACATGTCGGTCTGCGGCGAGAAAAGGCCTACTGGATATCGGATGTGCTTCTGCAGATCCATCGGCATGCGGGAGAAGTCGGAGAAAAGATCTGGGAAGGCCCTTTGGTACATCTGCAGCAACGGGTCGTCTGGGTCCATAACGTAAAAGACAACATCGCCATTAAATGCATCGACCACCGCTTTGACACTGTTCCGGATGTAGTTGAAGCCCCCGGCGGCCCGGGCGGAGTAGGGATAGCGGTCGGTTGTAGTGAAGGCGTCTTGGAACCACCATAGTTTGCCGGAGGAGTCCACCACCGGGTACGGATCCTCGTCTAATTTCAGAAAAGGAGCGATCGCATGGACACGGTCTGCCACCCGGCGGCGGTACTGGAGCCGAGTGTCGGACGTTATTTGGTCGCTGAGCAGAATATTGATTCCCTCGTAACAAGGCCTGTTTGAGATGAGCCCTGGCGTGCGAAGGTGGTCTGGAGCGGAGGAGGCCACGGGATGCCGGCTGCTGGCCTCACCGCCCTATCTGCCGCGCTCAGGACAAGCGTGATCCCGTTGCGGTACCCCTTCCGTGGCTCAGGGCACCCGGTGGAAGTTGTGGAGCGGCGCCCTCATGCGGCCGCGACCGCAGGTACCGTCCCGACCGCCCGCTGAGCCGTGTTCTCCATCTCCACCAGGCGTGCATGGACCATCCGTTTGAAGTTGCACGCCAACGCCTTCAGGTAGACGGCAAGCCGCACCCGACGGCCCCCTCGCACCCGCAAGCGCCCAAGCCCGTGGGCGCGCTTCAGCTCGGAGTTCGTTCCCTCGATACCAGCCCTTATGTCATACCGCTTGCGCCACTCCTCGGTGGCCTCGGCCCTCCGGCGCCGCTCGATGTTCACCTTCACCAGGTCCGCCTTGAGGACGTAGGCCCCCGCACGCCGGTCCAGCTTCACTGGGCAACGGGATCGCAAGGGGCAGGGCTCGCATGTTGTCCCGGCAAAGTGGACCTCTACCCGCTCCGGCGCATCCTTCAGCTCGTACTCCTCGATGGACGGGTGGCCGGCGGGGCACACCGTGGCCTGCTCCCCTGTGACGTCGATCTGAAAGTCCGCGGCGGTGAGCGGCGGTGGTCCGTCACCCTCTCCTTCGTGCGAGTTCCCCGGCGCCGACCCCGCCACCGGGCTCACCAGTTCCGTTCCCCGGCGCGAGGCTTCGAAGGCATTGCGGCCCGACCCATACGCCGTGTCGGCGAAGAGCTCGTCCGGTCGGACCTTCCGCTCCGCGAGCCCGTCAACGACCGGCACGCTCACGTCGGTGTCGCTCCCACTCGAGGGGGTCACCTCCACGTGGGTGATGAGCTGGGTGGCGTTCTCCTCGTGGCAGGTCTCCGCCACCTGCACCTCGTACCCCTTCCCCTTGTGGCCGCTGTAGGTCACATCCGGGTCGTGGGGCGATTGCAGCGAGTCGGCGGACAGCTGCTTCGGGTCCTTCAAGGCCACGGGCACCTTGCATTCCCCAGCATCGTCGTCATCGTCCCTGGGGCGCCCGTCCTGGTGTTTGCCCACATGGCACTGCTCCCGCAGCAGCCGCTCCAGCAGCCGGTACTCCTCCAGCTGGGCAGCAGTCGTGCCATGGAACCGGTCCACCAGCCGGTAGAGGTCCCGGGCACAGACCGAAAGGCGTCGCCGACCCTCCCCCGTGCGGGCGTCCTCGTAGTGGGTCGCCTCGTCTTCTTCCTTCAAATAGCGCCCTAGGAGGCCCTCCGGAACCCCAGGGCGAAGCTCTGGGTGCTCCCAGCGCAAGGCCCGCAGGAACAACCGCATCGTCTCACAGAACAGGCCCAGCCGGGTGAGTGTGGCGATGTTGCTCATGATGTGGGTGGAGTCCAGCCGTTGCTTTCCGGTGCGTATGCCCAGCGCCTGGATGATCCGGTCCGTGGTCTCCTGGAAAGCCAGCCGGCCACCGTCGTGCTGCATCAGGCGAACTCGGAAGTTGTGGAGGGTCTTCTGGGGCAGGTGGGTCTCCTCGATGTCTAGCCGCAGGGCGTGGTGCCAGAGCAGGTTGAACTCTAGTTGTTCCAGAGCTTCATCGTCGGTGAGGTTGAACATCTCTTTGAGGAGGTGGACCCCGAGGACGGTCTGCACCGCCCGGTTGGGACGGCCGTTGTCCACGCAGTACATGGGAGCAAAGCGCTCCTCGTCAATCAGGGGGAGCGCCTCGTTTCGGAAAACCTCGGCCCAACTTCTCTCCAGGCGCTTAGCCTTCTTCGGCGTCACCAGGAACTGGGACTGCCAGAGGCTCTCTTGCGGGTCTCGTATTCGGAACATCCTCCCCTCCCTCGGCCAGGCGCAGCGCCCACGACCTTTTATTACATTATCCCCACCTTGCCCCAGGCTGGCGAGGGGTTTTTACGAACAAATCAAACTTCGGTGGCCACTCTTAGTCGATGATTCCGGCCGCCATCTTATACTGCTAGACGCGCTCGAAGTTTTTGCAGTGGATAGATCGATCGAGAGTCGGCTGGTCTATTCGATGGACCCAGCCGACAAACGGGTGTTCCAGCAATGGGCCGGTCGGCCGGACGTTGCCGATTTTCTGAAACTTGGATTGGACGACTCGACCGGTGCTTCGATACCCGGCTCCCGTTGGTCACTGGCAGGTGTGAACGCGGCCGATGTCGCGGAAAAAGTCGGTCTCAAACGAACACAACAAATAGAAATCCTGCTGGCGGAGGATTCTTCGACTCTGCGGCAGATTCTTGGCGTCCTGGGGCCCGCCCTGGATTTCAACCCACGTCGAGTAAAGCAGTTTACGAACATCTTCCGGTTGCGTGCTTTGATCGCGGCCGAGACCGGGACTTTCGAAGCTAGGGTTTCGGACTCGCCCGATGTTTCTCTGCTCACCCTACAGCAGCTAGCCAAGTTCGTGGTAATCGGGCAGAAGTGGCCTCTATTCCTGGCTGCGGTGAGCGAAGACCAGGGACTGTTAGGGTGGGTACAACGCGAGGCTTGTGATCTGGCTAACCCGACGGGGCAGATTTCTCCTGTAAACAGTTATTGGCGCGACCGGTCAGACCTTAGGAACGCCCTGCGGCTGGGCTGCTGCGGCTCAGAGAGTGCCGAAGACGACCGTCCCGATCTCTGGTCTCTGGCGGACGTAAACATCGACCGCATTCTGCGGGTTTCGGGCCAGGTCCGCCGCCTGGTCACTCAGGATGTTTCGGTTATTACGCCCGCCATCACAGAGCCTGGTGAGCAAGAGACTGAAGAGCCTGACGAACAACAGGTCGACCAGCCCAATGTGGTGCAAGAGGAAGATCCGCTAGCCCAGCCGGAATTCCAGCAGCAAGAAGTCCCTAATATTCAACAGCAAGAACGGCCAGTGGTAATGGAGCAAGAGGAGTTCGATTTAGAGCCCATAACCTCAAACCAGGAAGGAATAAATTTAGCCCAAACTGTCGAGCAAAGCCAGTCTCAAACAAGTTCTGTAGAGGCCCCGATCCCGCTGGTTACCACGCCCGACGACTTGCGAAGGAAGCTTTCTTTCCACCAGCAAATGGAAGCCTACCTTACCGGTTCTAACGCGGCCTTTCGTAACCAACTTCCCGTCCAGAACCAGCTTGTAGACCTCATGCAGAAGAATCGTCCCGATATGGAGTCGTACCAGTCCGTTGAAGAGCTGTTCCTGCGGTATGGAACTCAGCTAAACGATGAAGAGCGGAGACTCTGCGATTCCTCAAGACAGTTAACCGATGAAATCTCCAGGCACAATCGAGGAATGCTCAATCACCTTGGAGCGAACCCACAGTACGCCGCCGAACTCCCGAGTTCCCGCCAACTGAGCGACCATCTTGAAGTCTGGCTCAAGAAATTCGAATCCGATTTTGTAGGGAATGATGGAGTGTGCCTGGTGTATGTCGGTGTCGAGGAGGGGCAACCGTTCCCCGTCCAGATCGACGCCGAGGTGAGGTCACAGGTCGAGTTGCTAACTCGGGCGATGGAGAACCCAGCCTAATTAGCTCGCCTCTTGGTCACACCAGAAAGGAGACGATGGAAAAGGGGCACGCGTGGCGCGTGCTCCTTTCGTTCAGCGGATACTGACGGTTGGGCGCTTGCTATTGCAAGTCGTGATAGGCCGTCAAGGCGGCGGTGATACCATCGCCGACCGCAGCGCCCAGTTGCCTGGTGGAATCGGCCCGGGCGTCGCCACAGACGTAGACGCCGGGTACTCCAGTCCGCATATGGATGTCGGTGAACACGTGCCCCAACGGGTCCATCTCCAAGAGGCCCTTGAGGTACTCGGTATTGGGATGGAATCCCACATAAATGAAGGCGGCAGATGTAGGGTAGTCGTAAATCTCTTCGGTCTTGAGGTTCTTGACCCGCGCGGTCTCCAGAGCCTCGTTACCGGTGAACTCCTCGACCACGTGGCTCCAGAGGAACTTGACCTTATCGTTGGTAAACGCTCGTTCCTGTAGTATCGGGGCGGCCCGCAACTCGTCGCGCCGGTGGACATAGGTGACAGAGTTTACGATGCCCGTCAGGTAGTGCCCTTCGTCCATGGCAGCGTCGCCGCCTCCGATAACTACAACGTCCTGCCCCCGAAAGAAGTTGCCGTCGCAGACTGCGCAGTAGGAGACGCCGCGCCCCGAGAACTCGTCTTCGCCCGTAACCCCCAATTTGTTGTGGGACCCGCCGGTGGCGATGATCAGCGATTTGGCGGTGTAGTCTCGTTCGTCCGTATGGACCGTCTTGACCGGCTTGTCAACGTCATCCAAACCCTGCACTTCGGCATACTCGATCTCGGCGCCGAAGCGGGTGGTCTGCTGTTCCATCATCGTCGCCAGTTCCTGGCCTTTCACACCTTCGGGAAAACCCGGATAATTCTCAATTTCATCTGTTATCAGCAACTGGCCGCCTGGTCCCAATTGTTCGATTATCAGGGTCTTCATCATTGCCCTGGTGGTATACAAGCCAGCGGCCAGGCCAGCGGCGCCAGCTCCGAGGATAATTGCATCGTAATCGACTTCCATATCTAAGCATTCCTCCTAGGCGGCCGGATGACCTATACCAGCCGATTGCATTTGCTCGCGGAAAAAGTCCACAGTCCCGGCCAACCCATCGGCCAAATCAACTTTGGGCGCCCAACCGAGTTCAACGGCCGCCCGCGACCAGTCCAAGCTGATTCGGTACACTTCACCAGCGCGGCCCGCAGCGTGGACGGCGTCCCACTTATATCCTGTGATGCCTTTGAGTAGCTCGAAGATTCGATTTACGGTAGTGGCCTCACCGGTGGCGATATTCATTTCCATGCCGTCAGCCTGGTCGATGGCAGCGATGTTGGCGTCGATCACGTCGAACACCGAAACGAAGTCGCGCTCTTGGTTACCGTCGCCGAAAATCTGGGGCTGCTTTCCCTCCAGCATTGCAGAGGTGAATATCGCCACCACTCCAGCCTCGCCGGTGGGGTCTTGCCGCGGCCCGTATACGTTCCCGTAACGCAGCGAGGTGTAGTTTAACCGAAACTGCCGGTGGTAAAACCGCAGGTACTGCTCGCCCACGTACTTGGACATCCCGTAGGGAGACACCGGCTCCACGGCTGCGTCATCGGGACAGGGCACGGTCTCGGGGTTGCCGTACAGAGCGCCGCCGGTGGATGAATAGATGATCTTCTCTACCCCGACGTGGCGAGCCGCCTCCAGCAGGCGAAGCGTTCCCAACACGTTGACGTTGGTGTCTAGAATCGGTTCCTTCGTCGAACGGGTGACGCTGGTTTGGGCCGCCATGTGAAAGATTAAGTCCGGTTTCTCTTTTTCGAAGACCTCGGCCGAAGAGGGCTGTGTGATGTCGGCATGGTGGAAGGTGGCGTGGTGATTGAGGTTCTTGATCTTCCCGTTGCTGAGGTCGTCGATGATCACGACCCGATACTCCAACTCCAGCAAACGGTCTACCATATGGGAGCCGATAAAGCCGGCCCCTCCAGTTACCAACGCGGTCTTCCCTTCGGGCATGCTGCACCCCTGAATTATTGGGCAAACGGACTGTGGCCGTCCCTAAAAAATTCCCCGGCCGAATACCGGGGAAGCCTGGAAATATGATAAACCCAACCAGCCTGGCAGTACAACGCCGCCTGAATTGCACTCAGGAATCAATCGAAGCGTTGGCGAAGCGTCGGCGAACGTTGGAGCGAACCACGATATATGATACAGTTTCTGCGCTTTAGACGGCAGCGCGCGATTTGCGATTGAGGAGGCCGGAAGATGGCCGAAAAGATTGGATTTATTGGACTTGGGATTATGGGCAAGCCAATGGCCCGTAACCTACTCAAAGCCGGATACGAAGTTACAGTTTTCGATATCGTGGGGGACGTTGTGGAGGAAGTGGTGGGCGATGGGGCCACTGCCGCCTCTACCTGCGCTGAAGTCGCTGCCTCCACCGACAAGATCATCACGATGGTCCCCGATTCCGCCGACTCCGAGAAGGCCATTCTGGGCCCGGGCGGCGTGCTGGAGGGGGCGAATCCGGGGTCGGTAGTGATCGACATGAGCTCCATCGCGCCGCTGGTTTCTCAAAAAATCGCGGCCGGGTGCGCAAAGAAGGGCGTGGAGATGCTGGACGCCCCGGTAAGCGGCGGTGAACCGGGAGCAATCAATGCCACTCTAGCGATCATGGTAGGCGGTAAGCAGGAAGTTTTCGACCAGAATTTCGACCTGCTCAAGACCATGGGCGGAAACGTGGTGTTGACCGGGGATATCGGCGCGGGCGGGGTAACTAAGCTGGCGAACCAAATAATCGTCGCCGCCAACATCGCTGGTCTTAGCGAGGCGTTGGTGCTGGCGCAGAAGGCCGGTGTCGACCCACAGAGGGTGTTCGACGCCATCCGGGGCGGTTTGGCCGGGAGCGCAGTAATGGAGGCCAAGGGCCCCATGATGCTCAGCCGCAATTTCAAGGCCGGATTCCGGGTCCGCTTACACCAGAAGGACCTTCGCAACGTGCTGCAGACGGCGGATCAGTTGGCCGTGCCGCTGCCGGTAACCTCGCTGTTGCAACAGATACTGGGGGCCTTGATGAACGAAGGCGAGCAGGATTCCGATCATTCGGTTTTGTTGAAGTTTATCGAAGACTTGGCGAAGATCGAGGTCAAGGGCGGCAGCTAATCCGCTCACCGACGGTCAAAAAGGCTAAGGAAGCCACCCTTACCCAAGTTCCTTGAAGCGGGCGTCCCTCCAGTCCAAGGCCGCCCGCAGTCCTTTTTCCGCACTTATAGCATTGAACTCTTCTTGCTCCGGGCTGGTGCTGGTATCGAAAATCGTCATCAGTTCCAGGTTGTGGTTGACGGCGTTCAAGAACCCCATGCTTTCCAGCGACCGGTTAATAGCGGCTTTGGTGAGCTTCACGCCAAGTTGGGGCAGCAGGCAGATTTTCTTGGCCACTCTTTCGCACTCCGCCATTAGATCCTCATGGGGCACCACGCGGTTGACGAGGCCAATGCGGGCGGCCTCGTGGGCGTCGACCGTGTCTCCCGTAAGCAGTAGCTCCTTGGCGTTGGCCAAATTGACGCTGTAGGGCGTGATCAGCAGAGGTGCACCGAACCCAGCCCGTATCTCGGGCTCTCCCATTATCGCCCGGTCCGACGCGATCTTGACGTCGCAGACCTGTACCAACTCGCAGGCCCCGCCCAAAGCGTAGCCGTTAACGGCGGCGATCACCGGCTTGCTGAGGTTCCACACCATCATGAAGGTGTCGATGTGGTCCTGAAGATGGGCCAGCCAGGCGTCCGGCGGGCCGTTGAACGGGTCTGGAGACCCTGGGCCGCGCTGGATGTCGAACCCCGCCGAAAAAGCCCGGCCCGCGCCCGTGAGGATGACGGCGCGCACCTCCGGGTCGGCCTCGATCACGTCCAACGCTTCCCGGAACTCCATCACCAAGTCAGCGTTCAGCGCGTTCAGCTTTTCGGGCCTGTTGAGCGTAACGTAGCTGATGGAATTCTGACGTTCGTAGATGATGTTTTGAAACGCCACGGCAGGCTCCTGTTTTGTATGCGGCACGGTGGCCACGCTCGGAATGTCCGAAGTTACCCAGATTATTCGTTCTCCGTTCTTGGTGAGCCCGTCGAACCACACCCTCGCTGGAGGTGCCCTTCGACAAGCTCAGGACGAACGGATTCCGTTAGGGTTAGGGCCCCCGTGCGTGCAGACGCCGATTCGTTACAGCCCAGCTAAGAACGCGGAGTAACCACTATGTCGATACCTTCGATTGTCACCGGCCTCAACGGCCGGTCCCGGCTGTCAGTGTCGACACCCGAGATGGCATCGACCACCGATTGGCCCTCGATAACTTGTCCGAAGATCGTGTGGTTGCCAGTTAGGTGAGGCGTCGGTACCGTGGTGACGAAGAATTGACTGCCATTGGTCGCGGTTCCGCGTCCGCTGTTGGCCATGGCCAGTTGGCCTGGCGTATCGAAATCGAGCCCGGCAGCGATTTCGTCCTGGAACTGGTAGCCGGGGCCACCCGTGCCGGTGCCTTGCGGATCGCCCCCTTGGATCATGAAGTTTTTGATGACTCGATGGAAAATGAGCCCATTGTAGAAGCCTTGGTTAGCCAAGAACACGAAACTGTTCACTGTGTTTGGCGCCTGACCAGGAAACAGTTCGACTTTGATATTGCCCTGGTTGGTACGAATGGTGGCCGTGTATTCGGCAGAAACGTCGATGGTCAACGGCGGGGGGCCGGAAAACCGTCGCACTGTCCCCTGACCGGCCTGGCCGGTGGGGGTTGGGAAAGGAGTCGAGGTGGGGGCTAGCGAAGTCGTCTGGACGGGTTCGGTCGTCGGAGCGGGAGCCGGCGTAGGGGTCTCGATAAGACAGCCTGCCAGCGCGAACGTTGCGGCCAGTAGGGTGAGCCAAATCCAGATTCTCATCGGTGGCATTGCGTCCTTTCCAGAATCAGATGATTGCCCGGCCGGTTAGGCACGAGGCAGGTCGCGGTTCGACTATGAGGATAGCACAAGGGCTTGATTTATGCCTGGACCGCCCGCCGAAAAAACGAAGAATCTGTTCGGGCTGTAGTTGTCTATGTTTCCCAAAACGCGGGCCTAAAGTGCAGAATGTCGGTCATTGCGCCGGTTCTTTCCTCGGACCAAACTGGCTCGACGGCCAATCCGGATTCCACATCCGCCGCATCGATACCCTCCACTTGGTGGATGAGGCCTCCCCTGGCATCAGGCCAGGTAACCAACGCCACGACCAACGGATGTCGCAGCGGCTGCTCCTCTAGGTTCTGATGCATAACGGTATAGCTGCGCACAAAACCGGGGCCCTCCATTGGGACCCATTCAGCACTGGTCTCCTCGAAACACCGCTCGCAATACATCTTGGCGGGCAGCAGAAGGTCCAGGCATTTGGGGCACGGCGAGGCTAAAATTTGTTTATTGTCCCGCAACCCCTTGAAAAACCTCTCTCCGGCCACACCCAAGGTATAACGGTGGCTGATCGGTATGGCGCCAGCCACTTGGCGCAGACTTCTCGTTTGACCTGGTTTATCCAGCATTTAACGGTCTCCACTGATTTGCAAATACACGGCCCCCTGAGTACGGGGCCTGGATTTGCGCCACGGGTATTCTTTAACCCGATGGAAATCCGGCTAAGCCGGCGGCTAAGCCGGGCGGAAGTATTCGATGTCGGTGACCAGTCCCTCTCTCCGCCTCGCTGGCTTCCAGACAGCCTCCACAGGAGTGCCTATACGAAGACGGCCCTGTATCTCTTCAATGGTCTCACCCACTTCACCCATCTTGTGAAGGATGGCCATCCCAGGGCTGGCGCCATCGATCTCGATTACCGCCGGGATTTCCGGCGTCTGCCTCCTGGAGGCATCCCAGTTGACGAATGAAATGGAGAAGGTGTTGATCCTGCCGGTATCCTTCAGGTCGACCCACTCGTCGATGGGCCGGAAACACAACTCGCAGAACGCCCTAGGCGGGACCATGGTGCGGCGGCACTCGGGGCAACGGACACCGATGATCTTGCCCTGCTTGAAGCCTTCCAGGTACCGGCTCATGGCCAGGCCGGCGTCCCAGTGGTACTCCGACTTTACTTGCCACATGGTGACCAGCACCTCTCCGGTGGTGAGGGCGTGGTCGGTTAGCGAAGTTCCGCTAAACTGCTTCATTACTAATTACCCGCACTACTTGCCCGCTATTTCCCCATTACGACGACGGTACCGACCTGCATCAGGTCGCCCCAGGCTTGGGCCAGACCCCGGCGTACTTCGCGCTTAACCTGGCGGGGTCCCGCCTCACCTTGAAGCTGCCAGTAAATCTCCGCGCACTTCATCAATCCGGCGGCGGCGATGGGATTGCCCACACCCAATAGACCGCCGGATGGGCTGGCAGGGATGCCGGTTTCGGTGTCCCGGTCCCAGTGTCCCTGTTCCAGCAGCTTGGGCGCCTGGCCCTTGTCGGCCAGCATCAGTCCCTCCAAGTGATGAAGTTCCTTGTAGGCGAAGGGGTCGTAGGGTTCGGCCACATGTATATCCCGCTTGGGGTCGGTGATGCCAGCCATTTCGTAGGCCATACGGGCCGCTTTCTCCACGTAACGGGGGTAGTAGAGGTCGCGGTTGGTCCAGTACGAGGTATCCAGATTCCAGCCCACTCCTTCGATCCAGACCGGTGCCTTACTCAGACGGCGGGCAAATCGCTCCGAGACCAGAACCATGGCGCCGCCGCCGTCGCTGATGGGCGACACCATAAGGCGTTGGACCGGCCATGCCATCACTTCAGAGGCCATGATGTCTTCAATCTCGAAGTCACCCGCCACGCCCGCTTGGGCCGACGGGTGGTCCAACCCATTTCGTTTATTCTTCTGCGCGACTCGGGCGAAGGTTTCCATGGGCACGCCGTAGGTCTGCATGTAGCGGTTCATTTCCAGGGAGAAGATCCATAGCAGATTCACACCGAGAGGCCGTTCGGTGAACTGGTCGTAGATGGCGTTGAACGCGCCCTGCGGGTGGGGCAAAGCCGGGGACATCTTCTCCTCGGCCACCACCAGGCAGGTGTCGAAGTGGCCGCTGGCAATGTGGTACCAACCGGTAACCAGGCCGAACACGCCGGACCCGCCACCAACATAGGTCCGCATGTAGGGCTTGCCCCACGCGCCCGCGCCGTCCGCGATGTACTCACCGTTCATGTGGACGCCGTCGAAGGCCTCGGGGGCCGTGACCGAGACGACACACTCGATATCGTCGATGGTCAGTCCGGCGTCGTCCAAGGCAGCCTTGGCGCCTTCGAAGGACAGCTCTTTGGGGGTCTCCAGCGCGCGACGCATAAACTTGGTCAACCCTGCGCCAACGACCGCTACTCTATTTTTGTAGGGCATCGCTATCTACTACTCCACACCCAGCACCGCCACACCGCCGGTGGCAGTGGGGATGCCGCGCCACGACTGGGCCAGGCCTGTCTTTACCTTGGAGAGCTGGCGCTCACCGGCGGTGCCGCGCAGTTGGAGCACGACTTCCAATATGCTGCGGAGTCCAGACATATCGTGGGCCGCGCCGCAGCCAAGGTTGCCACCGGAGACGTTGACCGGCAGGGCTCCCAATGCGTCAAACATGCCTCGTTCCAGCATTTGGCCCGACTCTCCGGGCAGAGCCAATCCCAAGGCCTCCAGATGCTGCAGTTGTTTGTAAGAAAAAGTATCGTCGACCTCGGCGAAATCGATCTCCGCGCCAGCGTCTCGAATTCCGGCCATGCGGTAGGCCCGCTTTGCCGCCTGCTCGGCATAGGCCGCCCGGTAGAAGTCGCGCTCCTCGATGTTTGGGGAGTCCTGGCTCCAACCTATCCCATTGATAAACACCGGTTGTCCTTTGATTCGAGGAAGCATAGACTCCCGGGCCAATACCAAGACGATTGCCCCATCGGCCAGGCTGGCGACATCGCCGCGCTTTAGGGGCTCAGCCTCCGGCGGCGAGGCCATCACGTCATCAACTGTGAGTTTGGCCGGGTAGGCGGCCAAAGGGTTGGAGAGGGCGGCCCGGCGGTTCTTGACAGCGACCATTGCCGCCTGTTCCTCGGTGTTGCCGGTTTCTTCCAGGAACGCTCGCATCTCCAGCCCGGCAACGTAGCGCGGATGAAATCCCAGGGGCCTGGCGAAGATGGGGTCGAGGGCGAAAGCCTCGATGTGGGCCGGGTAGTCGATGTTGGAGGCTTTGCTGTGGCCTTCGATGACGGCCAGGTCCAACTGCTCGGTTTCCAGTTGCATTACCAACGACGCCAGGCCGGTGATGCCATCAGAGGTTACTGTGTGAACGGGTTTGAGGACGGCGCCCAACTGGTCTGGAACATACTCATCGGCGATCGCCGTGCCTTCAACGTAGTCTTCAGTGATGGAAACGAACGTGCTTACGTCGTTGGGCTCGATACCGGCGTCTTCATAGGCTTTGACCGCAGCCTCAAAGATCATTTCCCTGAACGAAACTTCAGGAGTGACCGGGCGAAACGGGGTGTACCCGGCACCGACAATGGCGACCCGCTCAAACATATGACCTCGAGACTTCGTCGGATGTCTGGGGCAGGCTAGGGGTGGTTAGATAGATATGGAGAGGAACTGCCCCGCCCCGCAACACGGGCATGAGCATACCAGAATGTGGGGTGCGGGGTGAAGATTAGTCAGTACGGGTAGTCGTCGTATTCGGGGTATTCGTCCAGGTCCCGCGCCGGCCTTAGTTTGCGGTTCACTCCGCGGACCACCAGCGCGGCGATAACTGCCAACGATGCGCCAATGATCAACCAACTGCTGAAGAAAACGAAGGGCGATCCATTGTCCGGCGAATCCGGCGTTCTGCTGGGAGCTTGCGACGGGCTCCGGCTGCCCTCGGCGGGCACCGGTTCGACGCCGGCCCAGCGGGCATCCAGGCCATCAATATCGAAGCCGTAGGTGTCTTGCAAAGATTTCTCGACCTGTTGACCGGCACTCAATCCCGCAACGAATAGCCGAAACTTCTCCTCACCGTGTTCATCGATCAAATAGGTGACGACGCTCTCGGCTTTCTGATAGAAGACGCCGATGTTACGGGGAGTCCCGGTGACGGATGTCATGGCCCTTAGCGGCAAAGACCTACCGGCGAGAACCCGGCCACTGGGCGCGCTCCCGCCCGGTTCGAAGTAACTGGCGATCCCTTCTTCCAACCAGGCCGGCAGATCGGGGCTCCTTTCGCCCAGGGCCTGCGCGAAAAGCAAATGGGCCGACTCGTGGGCGATGATGCGCCGGTCCAGACCTTGGCCGACAAAGACCCTTTGTTCTGGAAATGCGAAGCCACCGAAGACTCCCCGCTCTGTTGTAGTCCGGCTCTGCTCGGGGAAGGCCTCTTGAGCGTCGGACCCCCGGTTGTAGATCACGCCCTTCATGCTGCCTGACGGTTCCACTTGGAGCACTCGGACGATCCGGTCCAAGTCCTGTTGAACTTCCTTGGCGACGGCGGCCACACGAGAATCCGAGTGGTCGTAGTAGAGAAGCGTAAGTGGACCAATTTGCGTGCGTTTCCAGTCGAACCGATGGTCCAGGTACTCGACCACGCTCCGCTCGGACGTGAAAACGTTACCTTCCACGTCGCGGATCTCGTAGTAGTATTCCACCTCGGCGCCCGGCGCCAGATAGGTGACAGCGTTCGGCGGAAGCATCTGCGTGGCAATAATCTTGGTGTTCGGCTCGAAGTCGGCGTAGGCGTAGGCCCAAATTTTGCCGCCCGCCGGACGGTAGAAGACCCGGACCTCGACGATCTCTTCCTCGCCCTCAGCCGTCAGGGTCAAATCCACTTCCCCTGGGAAGCTCACCACAACGCCGGTGTCCACGACTTGGATGGTGCCGCCGGTGGCCGATACCGGGCGCGGCGCATCAAAATGCCAGGCGATCAGGAATAACAGAACGGCCAGTGCGGCGAACAGGACAGAGCGATGTCTGGTTTGGCCTAGAGGGTTGGGCCGAGGTGAAGGAACCGGCAAAGCTTTGGGCACCTTGAGCGAATCTCCCAGAGGCAGAAAACCCCTGGTGTTACTTGATTATACGTTGGAAACGCCCTATCCGCTCTACCGGTTTAGGAGCCCAAGTAGCCGCTACTGGCTCCCGCGCTCCATCGCCAATAGAGCTTCCTTCCGGTCCAACCCCCAGCGATAGCCGCCCAACGCGCCGCCCTTCCGCAGAACCCGGTGGCAGGGCACTATCAACGCGGTAGGATTGGACGCACAGGCCCGGCCGACGGCACGGCTAGAGTTTTCCAGGCCCATCTCTTGGGCGACTTCCTGGTAGGTCCTCGTTTCACCGTAGGGAATCGTTTGTAATAGCTGCCAAACCCGACGTTGGAAGGCGGTGGCCCGTACATCTAGAGGAAGGTTGAGGGCCGGTTGGCGCCCCTCCAAGTACTCCAATACCACGATAACCCAGGACTCCAGCAATCCGTCATCTTGTTGATGAAGCGCGGCCGGAAATTCCTTCCGCAATTCCTCCACCAACTGAGATGAGTCGTCACCCAATTTTACCGAGCACACTCCCAGTTGGGTGGCAGCCACCAATAGCCTCCCCAAGGCGCAATCGGCGACAGTATGATAAATGGTGGCGCCCGGGGCTCCTTTTTCGTACTTTCCAGGACTCATGCCCAGGTGGACCTCCGATTTTTCATACAAGCGGCTGGTTGAACTGAACCCCGCATCGTACATTGCGGAGGAGACTCCGTTGCCTTGGCGTACCAGAGATTTAAACCGGTCCAGCCGCCAGGCTTGGCCGTATTGTTTCGGTGTGACCCCGGTTTCTTTCTTGAATACTCTTTGCAGGTGGGAGGGGCTGACACCCACTGCCCCGCCGAGTTCGGAGAGTGTAGGCGGGCCGTCGGGATTGTCCCGGGTTTCGTCTCGAATGTAGTCGCAGGCGCGGCGCACCAAGTCTGTTTGACGCGACTTAGCCGGCGGGAGGTCCGGTAAGCAGCGGCGGCAGGCCCGGAACCCCGCGCTCTGGGCGTTGGCCGGTCCGGCAAAGAACTGGACTTGGGCCGGTCCCGGCCGGCGGCTCGGGCAGGAGGGGCGGCAATACACCCCAGTCGACCTGACCGCGTAGACGAATTGGCCGTCAAAGCGGCTGTCCCGCTCTTGCACCGCCCGCCAAGACTGTTGGTCGTCAATCCGCGCCCGAGGTTGGGTTGTTGTCGTCACTTTACTTCTCCTCGTCCGGTTCACGCCGGCCGCAACAAGTGGGATTCTTTTTAGATGACGTTAGATTATCCCACCGGCCGAGGCTATTCTATCCGTTTCTTGCCATCAAAGTGGTGGTGCGGTGGTGGTGCGCCAGCCACCGCAATTGGCGCCAGAAACGGACGATAGGCAGTAACTCAGGAGGCGGCGCCCGTTTAGGGGCCGAATACGAAGAAACGGGATGACGGTGGCTGGCCGGTCGAGGCCAGTTGATGGTGGCTAGTTAATTAGTTACTGGAGTTCAGCAGCAAAGATGTTGGCCGAGCCAGAGTCGGTGCCTTTTTCGGTATCGTTGGGGGCTCCAGCTACCAAATTGTTTCCGCTGAGGGCGACCGTCCGGCCGAATCTATCGCCGCCTTTCCCGTCGGAGGCGGTCAGATTGGCTTGCTGGTTCCAGGTCTCACCTTCGCGGACATATACATATACCGAGCCTGATTCCGTGCCTTTGACAGTGTCGCCAAAGGCGCCTGCGGCCACCTTGTCTCCGTTTATCGAAACTGACCAGCCAAAATTGTCATTCTGGATACCGTCGCTTGCTATGAGGCGTGCCTGTTGCGTCCAAGCGCCGGCGGAACGGACAAAAACGTAGGCGGAACCAGAGTCGGTCCCCTGAACAGTGTCACCGGGGGCCCCTACAACCACTTGGTCGCCGTCGATGGACACCGACCGGCCCAGCGTATCTCCTCCGGCGGTATCGTCGCCGATCAATTTGGCCTGCTCCGACCAGGTTCCGTCGGCAAGCACGAAAACGTAGGCCGCTCCAGAGTCGGTCCCACTGGAAAATTCTCCGAAAGCACCCGCGACCAACGAATCGCCGTCGACCGACACAGACCAACCGAAATTGTGCGCTTGTCCTCCGTTGCTGGCAGCCAACTTGGCCTGCTCGGTCCAAGTCGCGTCGCTTCTCACGAAAACGTACACCGCCCCGGAGTCCGTCCCTTTAGGAGTGTCGATAGGCGCCCCGACGACGAGTGTGTCTCCACTAACTGCCACGGACCGTCCGAACTGATCGTTCTGGGAACCATCCCCGGGCGTCAACTTGGCCTGTTGGCTCCAGGCGCCGTCACTTCGCACAAAGACGTAAACGGAACCGGAATCGGTTCCATTGGCCGAATCGTTGGGGGCTCCGATGACCGCAGTGTCGCCAGAGATGGCCACGGCCAGACCGAATTGGTCACTCCCCGAACCATCATCGGCAAGCAGCTTCCCTTGCTCGGTCCAGGTGCCGCCACTCTCGATATAGACATAGGCAGAGCCGGAATCGGTGCCGGAATCGGTGTCTCCGGGGGCACCGAGCACTGCGGAGCCACCATCCATGTCCACCGCCGTGCCGAATGTATGGTTTAGGAAGCCGTCGCTAGAGACCAGTTTGACCGAGGCTGTGCCGGCAACGAAAGCAAACACCGGTACGGGTGTTGGAGTCGGGGTCGGCGTGGGCTCCGGCGTAGCAGTTGGCGCCGGTTCCGGCGTAGCGGTTGGCAACGGCTCCGGTGTCGCTGTTGGCACCGGCGTGGGGGCGGAGGGTGCAGGTGTCGCCGTAGGTTGCTCGGTCGGCTGGGGGACCGGTGTTGCCGTGGCTATCACCAGAGGGATCGGGGTGTTCGTCGGTGTCGGCTTGGGCGTCGGCACTGGAGTATTTGTTGGCGACGGGGTTGCGGTCGCTTCCGGAGGCGCGGTGGTCGGCTGCTGGGTCGCGGTAGGACGCGGCGTCTCCGTTGCGGTGGGCGGCGGTTGAGTCGGATCTTCCCCGCCGCAGGCCAACAGGATCAATAGGCCGACAGCCAAGGGTAAGAATGACATCAATCGCTTCATCTGCTTCCTTCTAACACGGGCGCCGAGGGTTTCTCCGGATGCCTAGTTGGGTGCTGGATTAATCCTGTGCTTAGAAAGTAGCGAATGTAGACACCCAAAATCAAGGAATATGGAGGGAGTTACCGCCGGAATTCCAGACTCGTTTCCGAATTTATGTAATTCAATGGATTCCGGCTTAATTTAGCTTATACGGTAACGAATCTAGTCCTTTCTTGTGTCCGGCTTGAGATGTTAATCGATTTTTAAACTTTGTTTAATCGTAATTCAATAAAACATGACCAACGCTTGTTGATGAGTCGCACATACGTTCTATATAATCCGATGCCCACGGGTCAGCGGTTAGCGGTCAGCGGTCAGCGGTCAGCGGTCAGCGGTCAGCGGTCAGCGGTCAGCGAAATGCTATCACAGCGGGTCCGATATGAAGGATTTTAGGGAACTTAAAGTATGGGAGAAAAGCCACCACTTGGTTCTGGAGGCGTACCGCGCAACAGAGAATTTCCCAAAGTCTGAGATGTACGGCCTGACGGGCCAAATTCGGCGGGCCAGCGTTTCTATCCCTGCCAATATTGCGGAAGGATGTGGCCGCAACGGAGACACCGAGTTTGCAAGGTTTCTCCAAATAGCTATGGGATCAGCAAGCGAACTGGAATACCACCTTCTAGTCAGCCGGGACCTGGGTTATTTACCAGCTTCGGAATATGAGGTCCTTCTAAAAGATGTCATCGAAGTAAAGCGAATGCTCACATCCTTCATCCAAACCCTCAAAGCACAGCGCTAATAGCTGTCAGCGTTCAGCTATTAGCTATTAGCACCAACTTGGAGGTATTGAACGGAATGCAGTGGTTTCCGTGGTACTCGGAGAGATGGATTTATTGCTGGGTAAAGACCGCTCAAAGCAGCGCTGAATGCTGAACGCTGATCGCTCCGGCCGCTCCATCGCCTGCGTGCTGGTCACCCACCTGCCGGTAAAGGCTGAGGTGAGGCGCTATCCCGAACTGCGAGGAAAGCCGGTCGTTATCACGGAAAGCTACGGCTCCAAAGACTTGGTGCTGGACAGCTCTCCGCAAGCCCGGGGCCTTGCACCAGGCATGCCTCTCCAAGAAGCGATGGCCCAGTGTAAAGAGGCAGTCCTGTTGCAGGCCGATTGCCCCCACTACAACGACGCTTTCGACAAGTTGGTGCGCTCACTGGAGACGCGAAGTCCCCTGGTGGAAAAAGCTGGCATGGGCTGCGCTTACGTAGGCCTGGAGGGGTTAGATCTGATGTATGGAGGCGAGGCCCGGGTCATCGCCTCCCTGATCCAAGCGGCGCCCCCAGAGTTCAACCCGCGTGTCGGGGTGGCAGGGGGGAAATTCCCGGCCTACGTCGCCGCCGCAACCGCTGAAGGCGGCCGGGCCACCAAAGTGCCCCAAGACGTGGCCGGGTTTTTGAGTGGGCTGTCCGTCAACTTCCTGCCATTGTCTTGGGAGAACAAGACCCGGTTGCAACGTTTCGGCATCTACACCCTGGGACAGTTGGCTGGCCTCCCTATAGGAGCCGTTCAGGCCCAGTTGGGCACCCAGGGGAGAGAGGCCTGGGAATTGGCCGGGGGACTGGACAGCAGCCCATTGGTGGTCCACCGCTCCGAACCAACGGTGGAGGAATCCCTATCCTTCCCTTCGCCCGTCGTTACCTGGCACCCGATTTTAACGGCTCTGGGGGTCCTGCTGGGCCGGGCTTTCGCCCGTCCGGAAGTGGGCGGCCGTTACGTCCGCTCCGCCACTCTGGAGAGCCATGTATTCCGCCATCCCCCCTGGGTAAAGCGGTTTACTTTTAAAGAGGCCCTAAGCAGCAAAGAGAAGGCACTGTCCGCTCTAAAAAGCCGCATGGACAGTCTGGTCCTGCCAGGACCACTGGAAGACATGAAGTTGACCCTGGCTGGCTTTACCGGCGAGTCGGGCATCCAGACCAATCTTTTTTCCGACGTTCGTAAGCAGGAACAACTCAAGGAGATGATGCGGCAGTTGGAGGTGCACCTGGGTGGGAAGCCGCCTATCTACCAGATGAAGGAGATAGAGCCATGGTCGCGAATTCCCGAAAGACGCCAAGTGCTGGTGCCGTTCGACCCATAAGCTACCGGTCTCTAAACCTGCCGGCGCCTGTCGATGTAGCCGAGGACGGCCAGGAGAGACCCCTGTCGATCACTCTAACCCCTGCCGCTCCCCGGGGCAGGCCCCCTAAAACGCCGGCTACCAGAAATGGCCGGACCTTTAG
Source organism: Dehalococcoidia bacterium (assembly GCA_965247605.1). GTDB lineage: Bacteria > Chloroflexota > Dehalococcoidia > Lucifugimonadales > UBA3495 > VXOI01. The sequence continues at coordinate 376,618 of CBDFHM010000013.1, forward strand.
GGTGACATCCATCGACGATTTGTGGCAGGTGGATGACGAGTGGTGGCGGGAGAGGCCCATTTCAAGGAAGTACTACCAGGTCACCACCGAAGATAACCGGCATTTCACTGTCTTCCGCGACCAAACGAACGGCGCCTGGTACCGGCAGGGAGGGTCTTAGCAGTCAGCAGTCAGCAGTCTAATGCTACTCCCTCTCAAACCGCTATCCGCTACTCCCTTCCAAGTCCGCTTTCATGTTGTTCAGTAGCTTCTTGTCGCCCATGGGTCCTGCCATGGCGATTAGCAGCTTCATGGGGGTTAGGAGCAACGGGACCTTGGTGAGCCGGCCACTGCGGGTTACCAGAGTCCCTTCTCCCTGGGGCGCCACCGTCATCTCGAAGGCAAGCTCCCATTTGTTGGCCATTACCGACTGAAACGCCAAACGCTGATTCGGCAGCATCTCAGTTGGTCCGGGGCCTTCCCCTTGTGTGACGACGTGTAAGTGTGGCCCACCGCCGCAGCCCCCTCTTGCTTGGCCGCTATCTCAATATCGTGGGACGCCCATTTGGCGTGGCGGGTGAGGTCACACATGGCCTCAAAAACACTATCTGGTGACGCCTGGATTACCACTTGCGGCATTGTACGCCCTCCAAAAGACGTTATTTCGGAACCACCTAAGCCGGAACATTATACTACTGCCGTTGATAGCTGAATGCTGACCGTCGGTCGCTGATAGCTAACCGCTCACCGCCGACCCTCGCCGGGTGCTAGAATAGGCGTGAATTGTTAACCAGCCCCGGCAGGAGGCACCTATGGACAGCCACCTAGTGATATCGTCGGACTCCCACGTTTTTGAGCCGCCAGACCTGTGGGCCCAACGAATAGACGCCAAATTCAGGAACCGCGCGCCCAGAATAGAGCGGGTGGGAGACGTCGATCAACTGATCGTCGAGAAAGACCAGATGATCGCCGGCATAGGACTGATCTCCAACGCCGGGGCACGTTTCGAAAACCCCGAGCAGATTTCCGCCCAAGGCCGGTTCGAAGACGTACACATTGGCGGGTACGACCCCGAGCAGCACATCAAGGACATGAAGCTCGACGGCGTGGCCGGCGAAGTGCTCTACCCTTCTCAAGGATTGTTCTATTTCAAGGTCGTCGACACCCCGTTGATGTCGGCCATCTTCAGGGCCTACAACGACTGGTTGGCCGACTTCTGCCGCACGAACCCCGACCGGCTCAAGGGGATCGCCATGATCAACGTGGACGAAGTCTCTGAGGGTGTCGCCGAGCTGGAGCGCACCGCCAAGATGGGACTGGCCGGCGCAATGATCACAGAGTACCCAACAGAAGACCGGCGCTACGACAGCCCGGAATATGAGCCGCTATGGGCGGCAGCCGCAGACCTGAACATGCCGCTCAGCCTGCATACCGCAACCCGCCGCGAGGGACCAAGCCTCGGCGCGGGAGCAACTTCAGTCCGTGACGCCAGCAGCCGCGTCAACAAGGTTTACTACCCCGCAACTTCCATGTGCGACATGATCTTCTCAGGCGCGTTCGAGCGGCATCCCAACCTCAAGTTGGTTATCGTGGAGTTCGAGGTCTCCTGGGTGCCCTACATGCTGGATTCCATCGACTACACCTATCGGGAACGGCATGAAGAAGCCCTCTACCGATTCAAAGGCGACGCCCGGCCCAGCGACTTCTTTCACCGCAACGTCTACCTCAGCTTTCAAGAAGACGCGGTGGGCATCCGCTTACGAGACATCATCGGCGTGGAGTCTTTGATGTGGGGTTCCGATTACCCTCACTCCGAGTCCACCTTCCCCCGGTCCCAGGAGATATTGGCCGAGATATTGTCGGGCGTTCCCGACGACGAACAAGCAAAGATCGTAGGCGCCAACGCGGCCGGCTTATACGGGTTCGATTCGGCCAAAGTGGCCCGGGAGATTTCGTAAAGGAGGCCCTGCAGACCTTCGACAATCGACGGCGCCAACGGAATACCCATTCAGCCAATAAGGAGCCTGACGATGCTAGATATGGTGATCAAAGGAGGCCAGGTTGTTACCCCGTTTGGGGTGGGAGAGTGGGACGTTGGGGTGCAGGGCGAAAAGATTGTGGCGGTGACCCTACCCGGCGTGTTGTCGGATGAAGGCGGCAGAACCGTTGACGCCGCTGGCAAGATCGTGGTCCCGGGTGGAGTCGAAGCCCACGCCCACGCGGCCGCCAATGTCCAGCCTGGCGCTCCCGAGTCGGTGCCCGGCACGCCCAACGCTGGCCCGGCCGTCCACTCGCTGGGCGCGATCTGGGGCGGGACCACCACCGTGGTGGACTTTGCACCGGTCCCCAACGAAGGCGACCTAGCGGCCGGCATCCACGACTATCTCAACCCCTGGCTGGGCAATGCTTACACCGACTACTCTACCCATTGCATCTACCGCAACCAAAACACCCCGGACTCCATTGCACGTTACAAGGAACTTGTGGACGCAGGGTTTCCCAGCGTCAAAATCTTCACCACTAACATCCGGCCGCCCATAGCGGGAGGAACATCCTTAACTCCCGTCGGCAAGATCGACACGGGCCGGCTGGGCGACCTCATGGAACAGATCGGCCGCCACGGCGGGGTGCTGGCGGTCCACGGTGAAGACGACGAGTTGGTGATGTACAACTACCTCTTGGCCCAGCAGCGAGGGCTATGGGACTGGTACAACGTCCACTTGATTCACTCCAAGACCGTAGAAGACTTGGCGTTCCGCCATGTAGTGCGGCTGGCCCAGCGGACGGGCGTCGGCATGTATTTCGTCCACGTGACGGCCCAAGACGGGCTGGACGTGATCTCGGAAGCCCGGGCCGCCGGTATGCCGGTATATGGCGAGGTCCTTACCTTGGCGTTGTCGTTCCATGCGGAACAGTACAAGGAAAGTGACGGCATGAAGTATCACACTTACCCCTCGCTCAAGTTCGACGAGGACCGCCAGGGCCTGTGGGACGGCATCATGAAGAGCGACCTGTCGTTCACCGCCACCGACAGCAGCTTTACTACCTATCTGGACAAAATCGCTGGCACCAATGTAAATGACGTTCGCGGCGGCAACATCGGAATCGAGATCCGTATGGGAGTCAACTACACCGAGGCTGTAGCGAAACGTGGCATGTCTTTGGAGCGCTTCGCGGACGTAACGTCAACAAACGCGGCCAAGCTACTGGGGCTCTACCCACGGAAGGGCGCAATCGCCGTGGGCAGCGACGCCGACTTTGCCATCATCGACCCGTCTATAAGGAAGCCGTTGACCATATCCGACCTTCACGTACGCGACTATAGTCCATGGGAGGGCTGGGAAATCCAGGGCTGGCCTACCACGGTGATACTGCGAGGCAAGGTCATGGTGGACGGTGGTGAGTTACGCGGCGGACCCAACGACGGACAGTTAATCCTGCGAAAGATCGACCCCGCCGTTTTGCAGAAGCCCGCGTTCTAGCGCTGGACTTCCCCCGACTGACGGCTTCTCAATCTCCCCCTTGAACAAGGGGAGATTTTTTAATCCGATTGCAACCCAAATCGACTAATGCGACGCGGCTTAGGGCTTGGCGGGGAAATAATTGGGGGCGCAGCCGTCGCTACGCCCCCCGCGGGATGTGGTGGAGTGAAGAAATATTGCCATGCCCGGTCACCCTCTACTTTACCATAACCGCCACGCTTGCGTCTCGCCTGAATTGAAAGGGCTCGAAGCATTCCGTTTGGCAATCGGAACTACAAAAACCCCTCTGTTAAAAAGCTTCTAAATCAGGGGTTTAACCCCCTATCAAATTGCCGGTTACGCACACGCTTCTCACACTACTTAGATCATGACCTCCCGGATACTTGGCGTTGCCACTCTCGATCACTCCAAGGTGAGCGAACTTTAGTAACAGTTGGTACTTTTCTGAACAGGGCGGCGGTGTTGGGTGAATTGGTCTCAGGTTTAGCGTTCGCAGGCTGGGGCTGGAACGCGAAAATAAACATAGGCGGAGTGAAGGTTAGCACTCGCTGGAGCGTGACGAACGACGAACACGGGGCGAGCCGCTACCGCACCAAGATTGTATTGACAATCCCAGCTAAGGTCGATGCCTCGATATACGAATTGTCACCAGAAATGGAGACGGTGGAAATTGCCAGGGATGATGCCTTAATGGACCGAGGACACAATCTGGAGGCAAGAGTAGAATTCACCGTCGCTCCCAATCACCTCGCGGACGGACGCCATGTCGAGGTTGCAGTCGTGAGGTTGGATGGTGACGATCACCAAGGCGAACAGGTACTGGCTTCGGGGTCCGGTCCCGTCGGCACCGAGATTAGTCTCGCTGTCGTGATACCAAGGCACCAGTCGAGCCACCTGGCGGCCATTGACGGCGCGGCGTTCGGTTACCGCGCGTATTCCGAGGCAATCCCATAGCGGCGATTCTGGGTCGCTACACAAACGGTGACGAATCAGGGGCGATGCCAAGTGGCATCCACCGCTGGGGCGCCACGGGAGGGGTTGTTCCCGGCGGGGGGTTGCTCCAGCGGTGGGAATGGGTTGTGTTGGGCACCTCACCAAGGAAGGTAGTATCGGGGGCGTTTTGGTCACAGCGGTCCGCCGAACGTGGGGCGGGGTTGGGTACGAACCCATGGGGGCATTTCACGGGCTTGGGTTATCCACCGGTGGGCAATGCTGGGACCAGACTGAGACGAGGGAAAGTGATGTTAGTCGGGTGGAAGAGTCTCAGTGGCAGGCTTTCTTTGAGGCGGGTTGGGCCATGAGGAATTTCTATACCTGGGTAGATTGGTCCCGGCCGTCGGCAGGTGGTGTACCGGTAGGGGCTGCCGGAGAAGACGTAAACACGAGCCGGCTTAACCCGGAAGCCCTTTACCGGCGCACTGGCATAGGAATCTCTAACTCGGGATTTTTCGTTACCAAATAGCACTCTTCGAGCGAGAGGTAACTCTTACTTTTAGCTAAATTGATGATGGGTGGTTGAAGGCAAATGCTTTTAAGAATAGGAGCTGCAGTGAGACCCGTAACCGGAAGCCAAGATTCAAGGTTGGCTTTGGCGATGGCAGCGTGGAAGTCTCATATCCGAAATCGTAGGGAGGCCGAACACTGGCACAAAATCTTCGAGCAGCGGATTTCCAGGCTTAGCGACGAAGACCGCAGCGAAATTAAGCGCCTAACTGACGACCCCTAGGACCAATCTCAGCGGCGCCAATACATAGTTGGACTTCGACTTTTGTCCGATGCCCCGGAACTGCCTTTTTCACTTAACGAACCAATCGCCTCTCGCGGGATGGGGTGTGGTGGGTAGGACCGGGGCGTCTTTCTTCTAATTCAACGAAATCCTGTACAATTAGCACGTTCCATTCCGTAAATAGCGGTGACTGCCTGATAGAATTGGGGCAATACCCCATTCAGACCGAGCTTCTTCGCCTGTTCTGAAACCCAACATCATGCCAAGGGTTCATTCAGGCCGAAGCACCAAAGCCAGCACCCTTTTTTGAGGCCACGCGTAACCCAGGCTTTCAGGCTACCGTCCAACTAAAGACGCATCGGTCTCCAGGCGATATGGAGCTCTGGAATTAGCATGCGCACCGGATTGCCCATCACCGTTAATGTCTACACAGGCCTGGTTGCGGCGGCCGGGGCAGTGTGGCTTGCGTTTCTAATTACTGAAGAAACCTGGGGATCACGAATCATCGGCGACTCCTGTTTTTTCATTTTACTTATCGTCATCACAGGCAGCTTTCCGCTGCCGGTCGCCCCTAGGGCGACCGCCGATTTAAGCACCGCAGTACTCTTTTGCTTGGCCTTGGTTCTGGAGCCTGGAATCGCCGTGGCCACAGCGGTTTCCGGCAAGCTGATCACCTACCTCGTCCTCAACGAGTTCGGAGAGCGGCTTCGCGTGCCGGGGTACAGGTATCCCTACTACAAGGTCCCCTTTAACCTGGGGGAAGCCGCGATTACCACGGCTGTTGCCTCTGTACTGTTCCACTCCGTCGGCACTTCCGGCGATTACCTGACACCGTTCATCATTCCGGCGGCGGCGGCCATGTACCTATCCAACACGACATTGATCACCGCCGTCGTCGGCCTAGAATCCAAAGCGAACCCTTTCAAATTCTGGTTGACCGGCACGAAGGGGAATGGGCTGGCTGAACTAAGCCTCTTGGCTTTCGGATTCCTGGGGGCGGTCGTTTACCACCAAAGCCCGTGGGCCGCGGCTGCGCTAGTCATTCCGGTAGCCATACTCTACCTCGCCTTCTCCCGGCAGGCTGTGAGCAACGCGCGGCTCGAGAGAGCCCTGGAACGAGTGGAAACGCTTCACGGGAGGATTTTGAGCACCGCCAAGTTGGCGTCGGTGGGGGCAATCTCCCTGGACTTGGCCCACCAGATCAAAAACCCATTGGCTATCGTCTTAGGGCGTTTAGAAGGCCTTCAAGACGAGCTGGCCGAGGGCACCCGGGAGCGCCGGCATGTGGACATCGCGCAAGAAGCTGGTTGGCGGATTCAGGAACTGACCCAGACCTTCGCCTACATTGGTCGACAGGAATGGGTGCCGATGAACATCCGTGAACTGTTGGATGAAAGCCTGGGTATGGCCGGGCTTCTCACATCCAAGAACATCGAAACACGCTGGTCGTATTCCGAAGACTTGCCATTGATCTACGGCAATCCACTATTGATCCGAGAGGCGTTGTCAAACTTCTTTGGCAATGCGTTGGACGCGGTGGACGACGGCGGCCAGATCACGATCTCCGCTGCCACGGAACACGATGCAGTCGCCGTACGCATCTCCGACAACGGTGTCGGGATTCCAGCAGACCAAATATCCCGGCTGTTCGAACCTTTCCACACCACCAAGCCCCAGGGACAAGGGCTAGGTCTATTCGCGGCAAAGCATATTTTGGAGATGCACCAAGGCAGCGTGGATATTCAAAGCAGTAGCGGAAACGGGACAACGGTGGTGGTCCGGCTGCCGACGGACGGGAAGCCTAGTTCGAACGGGGATGGAGACCTGAAGGACAGTAACGGTAGCCAACCCTCGGGGACGTCAAAATAACTCGGGGGCTCCGGGTATCGTCTTCAATCTTCTCCCGGAGCGACGATATATACCACTTAAGACTGTCCAACGAACCGGTCTGGTCACCCCAAACACGGTCCAATAGCTCCTGATGGCCCAGCACGCGGTCTGGGTTCTGTACCAGGAACACCAAGAGCTTGAATTCAGTGGGACGGAGATGTAGGCGCTCGCCGCGCACGCTCGCTTCATGGGTCAGGAAGTTGACGGTAACGGTGTCGTCACGGTATTCAACGGGGACCTCGCTGTCGGGTTCGGCTCGGCGGAGCAAAGAACGAACGCGAGCTAGAAAGACCCTTTTCGAAACCGGTTTTATTATGTAGTCGTCGGCGCCGAGGTCGAAGCCTTTAATCTCGTGCTCGTCCCCGTCCAGCGCTGTCAAGGCGATGACGTGGGCCTCGGATATCTCGCGGATACGCCGGATCAACTGAAACCCATCCATGCCGGCCATGCGAGGGTCGGTAATCATCAACGCCGGTTTCAGTTTGATGAAGGCCTCGACAGCATCCCATCCATTGCTAGCCGTCTCAACGTTGTGGCCTTCTTCCTCCAGCCACTCGCTGAGCAGAGCGAGCATATCTGGTTCATCCTCCACTACCAATATTTTGGTAGGGTCCAGCATATAATCCGCTCACCTCCCAGCCGGGCGGCCACTCATTCCGGTCAAACGATTCTTGACGGCGTTAATCGGGTTGGGTAGCTATGGACAACTGATAATAGTTAACCGTCATTATTTCGAAAATGCAAGTGTTAATCCATTTGTAATAGAGCGATATATAGTCGGCTCTATCCACAGGAGCAGCCCTTGATGGCGCTAACCCTGAGGTAGATAGCGACCGGTTTAGGTAATGCAGAACCGCCATACAACCCGCGAGAAGACCAGTTGTCACACGGCCATTCCCTGCCGGGAACGGCTTTGGGACCCCATACAGCAATGCCTTCAAACTTTCTTAAAGGTTCGAGTTTAGATTGGACATATGCAACGTCGCGGCGACATATTTTAAACGAGGTATAGTCGATGAAACGTAAATGGTTGATGATAACGTTGGTCACGGGAGTGCTGGCCGCCAGCATTACCGGTGGGGTTGCGCTGGCCCATAACAACACCGGTGAAGTAACTCCCAAATCCGAATTGGCCGCCAGAGTGGCCCAGATATTGGAGTTGGACGAACAAAGGGTCCAGGACGCCATTACCCAGGCGACCCAGGAACTCAGAGACAAGCGGGTAGACGCAATGGTCGACCGGATGCTGAAAGGCGGCCGGATCACGGAGCAGCGTGCGGAAGAACTCCGGGAGCGGCTGCAATCGGGGGAGGGCCCCTTTGGACTCGGACATCACCGCCAGTTCTTTGGCGGGCGAGGGTTCGGCCGCGGTTTGGACGGCCTGCGTGATGGTCTCCAGCAAAGGGCTCCGGCTATCGATGCTCCTGCTCCGGAAGTCACATCGTTCTAGTGCGGCCTCCGATCTGACGAAGGCGATCCACACCGCATAACCAAATGAGAAGGGAAACGTCCCGGTTCCGATAAAATGATCGGGGTGCTGTGCCAGACATCACCCTGATCCTAAATCCAGGACGAGGAAGCTGCGTTGGCCTCAACCGAATCACCACAGACTGTTATTCCCCAGACTGTTCTGATAGTGGAAGACGACCCAAACGTTGTGGAGCTAGGCCGCCTCTATTTGGAGCGGGACGGCTACCGCGTGCTGTCGGCCAGCGACGGCGTAAGGGGCTTGGAGTTGGCGCGAGAAGAGCAACCCGACCTGATTGTGTTGGACCTGATGCTTCCTCGCTTGGACGGAATGGAGGTCTGCCGGACCCTCAGAAGCGAATCGTCGGTGCCCATAGTGATGTTGACCGCCTTGGTGGAAGAGGACGACCGGTTGGCTGGCCTGGATATGGGTGCGGACGATTATGTAACCAAGCCGTTCAGCCCTCGAGAGTTGGCGGCCCGGGTACGGGCCGTACTCCGCCGGGCCGCTCGCGACCAGTCGGAGACCGGACCCCAAAGCTTCTCGGCCGGCACAATACAAGTTGACCTGCGCCAGCGGTCGGCATCTGTTGCCGACTCCGAAATCAAACTCACTCCGACCGAGTTCCGGTTGCTGGCGCTGCTGGTTCGGGAACCCGGCCGCACTTTTTCCCGAGACCAGATCATAGACAGGGTCTTCGGCTACGACTTCGACGGGTTCGACCGCACGGTTGACGCCCATGTGTCCAGTCTCCGCCGGAAGATGAACGCCGCGCCGGGCGGGGGCAAATACATACAAACGGTCTACGGCAGCGGCTACAGGTTGAATTATGATTTGTTCGTAAAAACCCCTCGCCAGCCTGGGGCAAGGTGGGGATAATGTAATAAAAGGTCGTGGGCGCTGCGCCTGGCCGAGGGAGGGGAGGATGTTCCGAATACGAGACCCGCAAGAGAGCCTCTGGCAGTCCCAGTTCCTGGTGACGCCGAAGAAGGCTAAGCGCCTGGAGAGAAGTTGGGCCGAGGTTTTCCGAAACGAGGCGCTCCCCCTGATTGACGAGGAGCGCTTTGCTCCCATGTACTGCGTGGACAACGGCCGTCCCAACCGGGCGGTGCAGACCGTCCTCGGGGTCCACCTCCTCAAAGAGATGTTCAACCTCACCGACGATGAAGCTCTGGAACAACTAGAGTTCAACCTGCTCTGGCACCACGCCCTGCGGCTAGACATCGAGGAGACCCACCTGCCCCAGAAGACCCTCCACAACTTCCGAGTTCGCCTGATGCAGCACGACGGTGGCCGGCTGGCTTTCCAGGAGACCACGGACCGGATCATCCAGGCGCTGGGCATACGCACCGGAAAGCAACGGCTGGACTCCACCCACATCATGAGCAACATCGCCACACTCACCCGGCTGGGCCTGTTCTGTGAGACGATGCGGTTGTTCCTGCGGGCCTTGCGCTGGGAGCACCCAGAGCTTCGCCCTGGGGTTCCGGAGGGCCTCCTAGGGCGCTATTTGAAGGAAGAAGACGAGGCGACCCACTACGAGGACGCCCGCACGGGGGAGGGTCGGCGACGCCTTTCGGTCTGTGCCCGGGACCTCTACCGGCTGGTGGACCGGTTCCATGGCACGACTGCTGCCCAGCTGGAGGAGTACCGGCTGCTGGAGCGGCTGCTGCGGGAGCAGTGCCATGTGGGCAAACACCAGGACGGGCGCCCCAGGGACGATGACGACGATGCTGGGGAATGCAAGGTGCCCGTGGCCTTGAAGGACCCGAAGCAGCTGTCCGCCGACTCGCTGCAATCGCCCCACGACCCGGATGTGACCTACAGCGGCCACAAGGGGAAGGGGTACGAGGTGCAGGTGGCGGAGACCTGCCACGAGGAGAACGCCACCCAGCTCATCACCCACGTGGAGGTGACCCCCTCGAGTGGGAGCGACACCGACGTGAGCGTGCCGGTCGTTGACGGGCTCGCGGAGCGGAAGGTCCGACCGGACGAGCTCTTCGCCGACACGGCGTATGGGTCGGGCCGCAATGCCTTCGAAGCCTCGCGCCGGGGAACGGAACTGGTGAGCCCGGTGGCGGGGTCGGCGCCGGGGAACTCGCACGAAGGAGAGGGTGACGGACCACCGCCGCTCACCGCCGCGGACTTTCAGATCGACGTCACAGGGGAGCAGGCCACGGTGTGCCCCGCCGGCCACCCGTCCATCGAGGAGTACGAGCTGAAGGATGCGCCGGAGCGGGTAGAGGTCCACTTTGCCGGGACAACATGCGAGCCCTGCCCCTTGCGATCCCGTTGCCCAGTGAAGCTGGACCGGCGTGCGGGGGCCTACGTCCTCAAGGCGGACCTGGTGAAGGTGAACATCGAGCGGCGCCGGAGGGCCGAGGCCACCGAGGAGTGGCGCAAGCGGTATGACATAAGGGCTGGTATCGAGGGAACGAACTCCGAGCTGAAGCGCGCCCACGGGCTTGGGCGCTTGCGGGTGCGAGGGGGCCGTCGGGTGCGGCTTGCCGTCTACCTGAAGGCGTTGGCGTGCAACTTCAAACGGATGGTCCATGCACGCCTGGTGGAGATGGAGAACACGGCTCAGCGGGCGGTCGGGACGGTACCTGCGGTCGCGGCCGCATGAGGGCGCCGCTCCACAACTTCCACCGGGTGCCCTGAGCCACGGAAGGGGTACCGCAACGGGATCACGCTTGTCCTGAGCGCGGCAGATAGGGCGGTGAGGCCAGCAGCCGGCATCCCGTGGCCTCCTCCGCTCCAGACCACCTTCGCACGCCAGGGCTCATCTCAAACAGGCCTTGTTACGAGGGAATCAATTATGCCTAGTACTCAGTCAACCTAATTGTTGGCAGGATAGAGATGGTGACGCTTGACTCGGGCGTCCACAGTGGAGAATCTCCAGTCAATGGTTGCTCCGGCTTGGTTTCGTTCTGCCTCCAGGGCCGCGATCTCGCTACTCAAAGTCTCTTCATCGGCAATACGCCGGCGCAGGACTCGCCTGGCCAAGACACTGAACTCGATCTCTGCCATGTTGAGCCAACTACCGTGCTTGGGAGTGTAGTGAAACTCCAAGCGTTTGCGTATTCGCCTAGCCTCCTTGGGCTCGAAGGTTTCGTAGAGGGAAGCTGGTTTGTGGGTGTTGAGGTTGTCCAGCACCACCCGGATCTTCTCGGACGCTGGGTAAGCTTCATCGGCCAGCCACCGCATCTGCTGAGCGAAGTCCACCATGGTACGACGTTCGGTCACTGCCACATGCCTCCAGCCCGCCAGGGGCTCGCACAGCATGAACAGGTTTCGGGTGCCATTGCGCTGGTACTCGTAATCGTATCGCTCCCGTCGTGCCAGCTTGGGCGGGATCGGAGACCTCTTTTCCGCCAGCAACTGCTTGGAGGTCTCGTCGAAACAGACCACCGGGCGCTCTGGGTCATAGGGTTCCGCGTAAAGGTCCAGCACATCCTCCATACACGCCACAAACTCGGCGCTCACCTGGGGAATACACCACTCCTTCTTCTGCCACGGCTTGAGACTGTTTTTTTCAACCGCTTGCGAATTCCCTCGTGGGACATGGAGGGCGCCAGCCCCAACTCCACCACCTTGTTTGCCAGGAGCCGCAGGGTCCAGTGGTCATGGCCTGGAGGGGCCTCGCTGCACGCCAGGGCAATCAGGTGCGCTTCCCCCCGCTCATCCAGTTTGGTCGGATGTCCTGGCCGAGGATCTTCCTCCAAGGCCCGCTTCAGTCCTCCCTCCAGGTACCGCCGCTTGGTACGGCACACCGTACCCGCAGACGTGTCCAGCGCCTCCACGATGCGCATCACCCCCCAGCCCGTATCTGCCTTTAGCAGAATACGGGCCCGGGCAACCTTTCGCGCTGGGCTCTTTCCCCCGCGAATCAGTCGTTCCAACTGGTCTCGTTCTTCCCTTTCCAACCGGACCACATACCGTTCTCGTCCCATGGCTGCCACCCTCCTACGTCAACACTCCTAAAAAAGGGTGGCAACCTTAGACGTTTTCTTAAACAATTACCAAAATCGAGTTGACTGAGTACTAGTCTCGGGGTTCTATTCCGACCGGAGGGAATTGTCCGAGCTACAACCGCTCTTGGAACAAGCCGGCTCAATTTCGGGCCGGCGTATCATCGTGACCGACCAGAAGGGGGAGGTGGTCGGTGACTCCCATCGGTTTTTAGGTGGCCGGAGGGACAGATTCAAGGAAGCAACCGTCCCCCAACCAGGGAATCCTCCCAGACGCTCACTCCCTCTGTACGTGAACAACCGGCAGGTCGGTGCGTTCTCGATGCTCGTCGATGCGCAACCTGAAGGGATTGTCGAACCGGCCGCCACCAGCGTCGTTTCAGCAGTCAACAAGTCCCTCATCGGCACCGGAGTGGCGGCGGCGGCTCTGGGAACCCTGCTGGTCCTGATCTTGTCCGGGCGCATGTTGGCCCCGGTACCGAGTCTTGGAGCAGCAGCGATTCGGCTCGGCCGGGGCGATCTGTCCCAGCGGGCGCCGTCCGACGGCCCTACGGAGATCAAGCAACTGGCCAACAGCTTTAACGCCATGGCAGCAGACTTGGAGGAAGCCGAACGGCACCGGCGCAATCTGGTGGCGGATGTGGCTCACGAATTGCGCACTCCCGTTTCGAACATTCAGGGCTACCTGGAAGCGATCAAGGACGGGCTCTTGGAGCCTGGCGCCGACACCATCGATACCATCTACGGGCAGGTATTGCACCTATCCCGGCTGGTCGAAGACCTGAGGCTCCTCGCCCAGGTTGAGGCCGGTGCACTCCAGCTTCACCGGACTCCGGGCCCTCTGCCAGAGCTCTTACAGCATTGCCTCGACGCGGTGCGGCCGCGAGCCGAGGGCAAGGGTGTCGGCATCAGCCTGGAAACCGATCCCGCGACTCCGTGGGTCGAAATGGACGGGACCAGAATCGCCCAAGTGGTCGGCAATCTCCTGGAGAACGCCATCATTCACACGCCGGAAGGGGGCAGCATCAGCATTTCGGCGGGCCCGCTGAACGGGAACCAGGTGCAAGTATCGGTAACCGACACGGGCTTGGGCATTGCGGCAGATGACCTGCCCAGATTGTTCGACCGTTTCTACCGCGCCGACCCTTCCCGCTCCAGAAGCACCGGTGGAGTTGGACTTGGCCTCACCATCGCCAAGCAGCTGGTCGAAGCCCACGGTGGTTCTATCGAAGTGGAGAGCAGTCCCCAAGGCGGGACGAGGTTCGCCTTCAGGCTGCCGGTTGAAACATTTGATACGCAGGGATACAGGGAGTAGCCGCAGATGGAACGGTTTCTATGCGTCGTTAAGGACCCTGGGATTCTGGCATTACGATTACGTTTCTATTGATGGTTCTCGGCGGCGCGGCCGCCGGCGCCCTGACCCGCTGGTGACGGCCTGCAATGCGGTTTGCCTGACACCCTAAATCGGGATTACGATAATTCAAGCCACATACAACCAGGGATCCCGCAGGAAGTTCTTCCATTTCAGGCACATTGCTCGTCATGATTCGCCAGCCGTCACCGCCAATGCCATACTTCGCCGGACTAATAACGCTATGACCGGAACGACTATTCTGGTCATAGAAGACGAAGCGAACATCAGATCGTTGATCGGCCAACAACTCAGGTGGGACGGCTACACCGTTATGGAAGCCGCCAATGGTCTAGAAGGGCTGATCTCGGCCGAGGAAAATTCTCCGGACCTAATAATACTGGACATGTTAATGCCTGAAATGAATGGCCTGGAATTTCTCTCTCGGATGGAACAACAGGGCGGCAATTCCGCCCCGGTTATCGTAATGAGCGGGAGTCTGCGCCAGCAACTTGCCAAAGACTGCATTGCATTGGGGGTCGTCGATATGTTGTGTAAGCCGTTTCGTCTGGAAGCCCTGAAGAGTGCGATAAAAAAGGCCACCGATTCTAGATCGCAAGCGGCATAACTCCTCGTTCCACCACCGGGCCGTCTACTAACCGGCAACAAAAAACGCCTCGCGCCCGGTGGATCGGCTATTCGGGTTGCCGACAAATAGTTCTAATTTCCCGGCCAAGTCCCCAGCCGCCTTCTGCCCATCTGGTCCAGCCAAGTCCACGAGCGACTCCATCGAAAGTTGATTTCGTAGCACACCGCCGATATCATAGCAGCGGTCGTTGAATTAATATTCCAGAATAACCAGTTGGGTGGAGTATCAACGATCCACAGTGTCTGCCGTCATTGGTTTCCCCATCATTTTGCGGGGAATATTGCGATATTCGTCGAAATGATGTCCCATGGTGACCAATGCGACAGAGTTGTGGATTATCTTGACCAGCACCTGACCCAGTCGATTACGTAATCTCCAAGGTTGCTTCAACGGTTCCAGTTTCCCTGGGACCGTATTGCTATTCTTTGCGACATGTGAGTTTTCATCTTCCGGCGGACTGGTAAATGCTAGAAGTCCCTCGTCTGGACAGGATTCGCATAGAATGCTTGGCCGGACTGACTGTCTCGCTGGCCCTCGTGCCCGAGGCGGTAGCTTTCGCTTTCGTAGCGGGAGTTGAACCCTTGGTAGGTCTGTACGCCGCGTTCATAGTTGGACTAATCACCTCCGTCACCGGCGGACGGCCTGGCATGATTTCTGGCGCCACCGGGGCGCTCGCGGTTGTCATGGTAGCGCTCGTTAGAGACCACGGTTTGGATTTCCTATTCGTCACCGTGATTCTCATGGGAATCATCCAAATCGCCGTTGGCGCGCTAAAACTGGGCAATC
The DNA here is from genome assembly GCA_965247605.1 of Dehalococcoidia bacterium. Taxonomy (GTDB): domain Bacteria; phylum Chloroflexota; class Dehalococcoidia; order Lucifugimonadales; family UBA3495; genus VXOI01. Next base: position 391,920 of record CBDFHM010000013.1, read on the forward strand.
TGATCCGCATGGTGCCCTACCCGGTAATGCTCGGTTTCGTAAACGGATTGGCGATCGTCATCCTCCTCGCCCAGCTAGAAAGTTTCAAAACGGAAGGAGCTAACGGGGTCGAGTCGTGGCTGGCCGGTAATTCTCTGTTGATCATGCTCGGCTTGATAGCGGTTACGATGGCAGTGATCTACTTGCTGCCGAGACTTACCAAGCGGTTCCCTGCCGCGCTTGCGGGGATCGTCATTGTCTCGGGAGTAGTAATTCTGGGGAACATTGACACCAGTACGGTTGGTGACATCTCGAGCATCTCGGGCGGGCTCCCGTCTTTCGGCGTGCCGGATGTGCCGCTCAGCTTCGAAACCCTTCGGATCATCCTGCCGTTCGCATTTATCTTGGCTGGAATCGGGCTGCTGGAATCGCTGCTCACTCTGACCTTGATAGACGAGGTTACGGACACGACGGGCCACAAGAACCGTGAGTGTCTGGCGCAGGGTGCGGCGAATGTGGTTACCGGGTTCTTTGGTGGCATGGGCGGCTGCGCCATGATCGGCCAGAGTGTAATAAATATTAAAGCCGGCGCACGTTGGCGGCTGGCGGGCATCTCAGCAGCCCTATTTTTGCTGTTCTTTATTCTGTTTGCTTCGTCACTGATTGAACGAATTCCGATAGCAGCTCTCGTTGGCGTGATGTTCACCGTGGTGATTGGGACCTTCTCGTGGTCCAGTCTGCGAATTATTGGGAAAGTGCCTCTTGCAGATGCATTCGTGATGGTGCTGGTGTCGGCGGTCACAGTGGTTACCGATCTGGCGACGGCAGTCCTCATCGGTCTGGTCGTATCCGCCCTAGTATTCGCCTGGAAAACCTCAAGGCACATCTACCTTGTGCCGAGCATATATAACACGCTCGACCGGTCCGTCTACACTCTCCACGGACATCTATATTTCGGTTCGGTCAGTTCGTTCAGAGAATTGTTTAACCCGGTAACCGATCCAGACGAAGTAGTGATCGACTTTGTACATTCGCGCGTGTGGGACCACTCGGGATTGGAGGCAATTGTGGACCTCGCCCGGCGTTACGACCGTGTGGGTAAGACACTGAGTCTTTCTAACCTGAGCCAGAACTGCCAGCGGATGCTCAGAAAAGCCGATGTAATCCTCGAGCCGGAAACCGATTCCGACCTAAGTTACAGGGTCATTACTTCAGGACTGGGTGGACACTGACCTCTCGGACGGGGCAACCGCGCTCTAATAGACACTCGTTCGGCCGCGCTGCTTCACTTCGCAACATGTTGCGCTACGAGGCGTCAAACCGATAAACTGCACACTAGAAATATCGTCAACCCTGACGATTTGCGTCGCCGAACTTCACTCCAGCAACTCGAGGTTATTACCCATTTATTAGACAGGAAAATTCATCGAGGGGAGAAATGCCCTATATGGATGCGCAAAATCTGAGAAATGTCGCCCTGCTTTCACACTCCGGAGCCGGAAAGACTTCCTTAAGTGAAGCAATTCTGTTCAGCACTAAGGCAGTAACCCGGTTGGGCAAAATTGAAGACGGCAACACCGTTTCCGACTACGAGCCCGAGGAGGTGAAGAGGGGCAGCAGCATCCAAACGACCCTGGTAGCCGCCACCGGCGACGGGTTCAAGATTAATTTCTTGGATACACCCGGCTACGAGGACTTCATGGGAGAAGTTAACAGCGCCCTGCGAGTCGTGGAGGGCGCGGCCATACTGCTTGCGGCGCCGTCGGGCGTCGATGTGGGCACCGAGCGGTCGTGGGAGATGTGCGAGTCGGCCAAGTTGCCCCGCCTCATTGTGGTCAACAAGATGGACCGGGAAAACGCGGATTTCGACCGCAACGTAGCCGATATCCAGGCTACCTTTGGTCGGCAATGCGTCCCCTTTCAGATCCCCATCGGCGCCGCCCAAGACTTCAAGGGCGTCGTCAGCGTTATCGACCCCACCGCAGACGTTCCGGCCGAACTGGCCGCAGAGGTCGAGGCGGCCCGCGAACGGCTGATAGAAGCCGCAGCGGAAAGCGATGACGAATTAGCTGACAGATATCTAAGCGGCGAGGAATTGAGCGCCGAAGAGATTGAGACCGGCTTACGCACCGCAGTGTTGAAAGGCGAGTTGGTGCCGATACTTGCCACCTCCGCCACCGAAAACTTGGGCATTTCCGAATTCTTTGCCATGGCCCGGGCATTCCTGCCCTCGCCGGTGGACGCGCCGAAACCCCAGTTGTTCAAGGCAGGGACCAAGGACGCCGTCGAACACGCGGCCAGCCCCGATGCTCCGTTGGCCGCGCTGGTATTCAAGACCATGGCCGACCCCTTCGTCGGCAAACTCTCGGTGTTCCGAGTCTACCAAGGCACGATCAAGAGCAACTCCGAGGTCTGGGACGCCAACCAAAGCCAGGCCGAGCGTGTCGGGCAACTCTATCTGCCTAAGGGCAAAAGCCAAGACAACGTAGCCGAAATCAGCGCCGGAGACATCGGCGCCGTGGGCAAACTGTCATCGACTGTCACAGGAGACACGCTCTGCTCCCGTGACAATCAGGTCGAGTTCGAGACCATTAAGTTGCCAGTGGGCTACTACCGGGTCGCCGTTTCGCCAGCATCGAAGGCGGACCTGGATAAGATGTCGATGGCGCTGGGCCGGATTATCGAAGAAGACCCCAGCCTCCATATGTCCCGCAACGCCAGCACCAGCGAGACACTGATAACGGGCTTGGGCGATGCGCAGATCGACGTGGCCATGGACAAGATCCGCAGGAAGTTCGGTGCCGACCTCAAGGTGAAGCTGCCACGAGTACCGTACCGGGAGACGATCACGAAGACCACCAAGGCCGAATACAGGCACAAGAAACAATCAGGCGGCCACGGGCAATACGGGCACGTAATCCTGCGGCTGGAGCCGAGAGACCGCGACCAAGGTTTCGAATTCGGTACCGAAGTCGTCGGTGGGAAGGTGCCCAGGGAATACATCCCAGCGGTGGAAAAAGGTGTGGTAAAGGCTTTGGACGAGGGATCCCTTGCCGGCTATCCGTTGGTGGACTTGAAGGCCGTTTTGTACGACGGAAGCTACCACGATGTCGACTCTTCAGGCATGTCGTTTGAGATCGCCAGCAATCAAGCGCTGAAGAAGGGCGTGAGCGACGCCAGCCCGGTTCTCTTGGAACCGGTCATGAAAGTGTCGGTGACGGTGCCCGACGCCTATACCGGCGAGGTCATGAGCGACCTAAACGTTAAGCGAGGCCGGATTCTGGGCATGAACCCCCACGATAACGTGACCCTAATCGAAGCTGAGGTCCCCCAGTCGGAGGTGCTACGCTACGCTCAGGACCTGCGGTCATTGAGCCAAGGTCGCGGCTCGTACTCCATGGAATTCGACCACTATGAGCAGGTGCCAGCCAACTTGGAGCCCAAAGTAATCGAAGAAGCCAAGAGGGCCAAGGAAGAGGACGAGTAACAGGCCCGCGAGTCCAGGAATCAAAAAGGCCCCGGCGAATGTCGGGGCCTTTACTATTGGAGGATGGATTTTGGCGGGGCTAATAACCCCAAGACGGATGGTACTCGCCGAACACGTCGCGGAAAACGTCCATCATCTCGCCCAGGGTGGCGTAGGACTTGACCGCCTCCACCAAATGCGGCATGAGGTTTTCGGAGCCGCGGGCGGCCTTTTCCAAGGCTTTCAGCTTTAGGGCAACTTCCCGGTTATCACGCCGGCGACGCAAATCGTTAAGGCCGTCGATCTGTTTCTTCTCGCCTTCACGGTCGACCCGCAGCAATGGAATATCGGTTTCTTCGCCGTTTTTATATTCGTTGACCCCGACGGTGATACGCTCCCTTCGGTCTTCCTCCAACTGGTAGAGGTAGGACGCGTCGGCTATCTCCCGTTGCAGGAAGCCGGTTTCCAGGGCCGGTATCACGCCGCCGATATCGTCGATGCGGCGGAAGTAATCGTAGCTCCCGGATTCCAACTGGTTGGTCATCGTCTCCAGGAAGTAGCTGCCTCCCAGAGGGTCCACGGTGTCAGTCACACCGGTCTCGTGGGCAATTATTTGTTGGGTGCGCAGGGCCTGGAGTGCCGCTTCCTCGGAGGGCAATGCCCAGGCCTCGTCTTTGCCGTTGGTGTGCAGCGATTGGCAACCGCCCAGCACCGCAGCCATCGCCTGCAATGACACCCGCACGACGTTGTTCTCCGGCTGCTGGGCCGTAAGGCTTTGACCGGAGGTCTGGGCGTGAAAGCGGAGCTGGTGGGACCGGGGGTTCTTGGCGCCAAAGGTGTCCTGCATCTCCCGGGCCCAGATCCGCCGGGCGGCCCGGAACTTGGCGATCTCTTCAAAGAAGTTGTTGCAAACGTTGAAGAAGAAGCTGAGCCGCGGGGCGAACTCGTCAATGTCCAAACCACGGGCCTGAGTGTGGCGAACGTACTCAATCCCGTCGGCCAGGGTAAAAGCCAACTCCTGAACCGCGTTGGAACCGGCCTCACGGATGTGGTAGCCGCTGATGCTGATGGGGTTCCAGCGCGGCACGTGCTTGGTGCCGAACTCCACCGTGTCGGTCACGAGGCGCATGGACGGGTGAGGGGGGAAGATGTACTCGTTCTGGGCGATGTACTCTTTGAGAATGTCATTCTGGATGGTCCCGCCGATCTGTTCCAGGGACGCGCCTTGCTTTTCGGCCAAGGCCAGGTACATGGCCCAGATGATGGCGGCGGGGCTGTTGATGGTCATGGAGGTCGTAACTTGGTCCAACCGGATGCCGTCGAACAGCACTTCCATGTCGGCCAGCGACGAAATGGCGACGCCGCAGGTGCCGAACTCCCCAGCGCCTCGAGGGTCGTCGGTGTCGTACCCATAGAGGGTCGGCATGTCGAAGGCGACGCTCAGTCCGGTCTGGCCCTCCTCCAGCAGGAACTTGAACCGTTCGTTGGTTTCCTCGGGCAGCCCGAATCCAGCAAACATGCGCATGGTCCAGAGGCGGCCCCGGTAACCCGAAGGGTGAATGCCTCGCAGGTAGGGGTAGTCGCCGGGGAGGCCGGTGTTCTCCAAGAAATCATCACCGGCCGTGTCCAAGGGGGTATAAACCGGGTCAACCGGTATCTGGGAGGGCGTGCGGAAGTTGGCCTTACGCTCGGCGGTGGGGTCCTGCCGGTCTCGCCATTTGGCAGCACGCTTCCGTAGTTTTTCCAACTCTTTGGCGGAGTACAAGACTACCTCCGTGACACGTTAACCTAATGGTGAGTTCGTAGACGAGCCGGTTCGGCCTCAAATTCAGTCTAAACAGCGGCTCTATCTAGTGTCAACGCGAACCGCCGGAGGCGGAGCACAGAGGGATCTACGAGGATGGAACCTGGCTGGTAGCGGCCGGGTCAGTTCTCTACGATACGAATAAAGCGGCGCTTCCCGACCCTGACCACGTCACCCGGTTGGACCGGCATAGCCGGGTTTTCTGAGGAGACGGACTCTGTGTGGCCGGACTGGCGTACCACTTCTACGGCTCCCTGGCCCACCATTCGTTTGGCCTCAGCGTTGCTGGAGACCAGGCCTGTAGCCACCAGCAGCCGGTTGACACGCGCTTCGCCGTCAGCCAGCACTCCTTGGCCGCGCAGGAACTCGAGGGTGATTTCTGGAATCCCGTCGGGCAGGTCTCCACCCTGTACCACCCGTTCGAACTGGGCCTGGGCGGCGTCGGCCGATTTCGGGCCGTGGAACTGGTTGGTAATTTCCCAGGCCAATTTCTTCTTGTAGCCCATTGGGTTAACGGATTCCTGCGCCAAATCCCTGGCCATGTCGTCCAAATCGGCTTGAGGTACGTCGGTCAGGTACTCGAAGTAGGACAGAATCAGACCGTCGGAAACCGACATGATTTTGCCGAACATTTCTACAGGCGGTTCTTCCACCGCGACGTAGTTGTCCAGGCTCTTACTCATCTTTTGGACGCCGTCAGTGCCCACTAGAATGGGCATGAGGAAACACTGCTGTGGGGCTTGGCCGACTATTCCTTGCAACTCCCGGCCCACCAGTATGTTGAACATCTGGTCGGTACCGCCGAACTCGACATCCGACTCGATGGCGACCGAGTCATAGGCCTGAAGCAGGGGATAGAGCAACTCGGTAAGGGCGATGGGCCGCTGATCGGCGAACCGCTGGGCGAAGTCGGCCCGCTGCAGGAACTGGGCCACAGTGAACTTGCCGGTCAGGTTGATGACGTCTGCCAGAGTGAACTTCCCAAACCATTCGCTCTGTTGGACCACCTGGGTCTTATCTTTGTCCACCACCTTGAAAAACTGACGCAGGTAGGACTGAGCGTTCTCCATTACCTGCTCGTGGGTCAGCATAGGACGGGTGGCCGACTGGCCGCTGGGGTCGCCGATCTGGGCGGTCCAATCGCCGACAATCAAGATAACTTGGTGGCCAAGGTCTTGGAGTTGGCGGAGCTTTCGCAGGCCCACCACATGGCCTAGGTGGATGTCGGGCCGACTGGGATCGAAGCCCATCTTCAGACGGAGTGACTTCCCGGATTGTAACAAACGAACGAATTCATCGCGGGAAATGATCTCGCTTACGCCCCGCTCGGTGATGGCGGTCAGTAATTCGGGGCTAAGCAACCTGCGACCCTCGGTTCTGGGCCAAGACCTCCCGGGAATCGGTAACGTCCTGACCGATCTGCTTGACCAAGGACTCGACATCGCTGAACGTTTCCTGGTCGCGGACCTTCCTTACGAATTCTACGCTTATCGTTTCCCCGTACAGGTCGCCGCTAAAATCCATCACATACACTTCGACCAGGCGTTGGGTTAGCCCGAAGGTGGGGCGGACGCCAATACTCGTTGCCGATGGCCGCCGCACTCCGTCAATGGTGGCCCAAGTCGCGTAGATCCCGTCGCCAGGCAGGAGCAATTGTGAGTCGACGTTCACGTTGGCGGTGGGAAAACCCAGGCTCCGCCCCCGCTGGTCTCCCAGCACGACTACGCCGCTAAGGGAATGATTGCGGCCCAGCAGCTTCGCGCCTAGCGAAACCTCCCCGCTGGCGAGGGCGTCGCGTACCCGGCGGCTCTTCACGGGTTCGTTATCAATCTCCAGCGGCTCTACGGAGTCGACCCAAAACCCCAATTGTTCGCCCTGCTCCCGCATGAACGCCAAGTCCCCTTGGCGGCCGTGGCCCAACGCGGAGTCGGGCCCCATGACCAGGCCTTTCATCCGCAATGACTCGGCAAGAACCTGGGCAACGTCATGGGCCGGCACTTGAGATAGCTCGAGAGTAAAATCCAGGCGGACCACGAGCTGGATCCCCAGTTCTTCCAGCAGGCGGACCTTGTGTTCCGGTGTGGTAAGGTTACTGGGTACGGTACCGGGTCGCAGAATGGTGATGGGGCGATTGTTGAAGGTAACGACTGCGGGGATGCAGGTGGAGCCAGCCAGACCGATCAACTGGCTAAGCAGGTGGCGGTGACCCTGGTGAACCCCGTCGAAAACGCCGACGGTGAGGACGGTGTCTCTGTCGGGAGCGGCGTTGGCCAAAAGTTGGCGAAAGCTCATTGATAACTGGTTGATAACTGGTTCCTCTGTACGCCGTTCTCCCACTCCCCTTCCAAGACCGAAAGGGCCATTCCACCCCAAAAAGTAGCAACCCAAGAGAGGGGTCCGGTGCGCTGGATGTTAGCACAGCGGCATTTTAGCGTCAACGCGAAACCACTGTCTGCTCACCGTCCCAACAACCGAAAATAAGCCCGGTTCAGGCGTGAAATCGGCATCATTTTTCTCAGACTTTTCTTATCGGTTTCTTTAAATTCGTCAAAAATTCGACCACTTACGCTAGGAAAAGGACCCAACGTTATGTATAATTCAGGCTTGCCAGACCGATGCGCGTAGCGAGTGGTGATGCGAAAGGTCGACGGCTAAAAGGCGCCGTCAGCCCCGGTACCCGTTCCACCACTGAGCGGGTCAGGGCAGCGATCTTTAACATTTTGAACCCCGGCCAATATGAGGGATGCCGGGTGTTGGACCTGTATTCCGGGTCCGGCAGCCTGGGAATCGAGGCGCTGAGCCGCGGTGCGGACTGGGCCGACTTCGTGGAGCGAGACCGGCGGCAATGCGATGTTATCGAGTCCAATCTAGACACGACCGGATACAGTCACAAGTCGGTGGTCCACCGCGCCGACGTGCTAAAGGCTCTTCCCTCTCTGCCCGGCCGCTACCACCTCGTTTTGTTGGACCCGCCCTACAAGATGGAAGGTCTAAACGAGGTATTGGAGGCCATCGCTTCGCAGATGGGACTGATTGTTGAGAGTGGGGTGGTGATCGCGGGGCACTCCAAGCGGTTGGAACTTCGGGCCGCCTACGGAAACCTGAACCAGACCTCACACCGGCAATATGGAGAAAACGTGGTCGATTTTTATTCCAACCATAATCTCGGTCAGAATCCCGGCCAAACTTACGAGGATGCCGGAGCCGACCACATCAACAGCAGTGGAGCCGGGGATTTGGCATGGTAACCGCCCTTTACCCCGGGAGCTTTGATCCGGTAACGGTGGGCCACATAAACGTAGCCACACGGGCGGCCAAACTGTTCGAAAAGGTGGTTATTGCCGTTTACGAAACGCCGTCCAAGGACCTCATGTTCACCACCGATGAGCGGCTGGAGCTGCTAAGGAGGTCCTGTCAGCACCTTCCAAACGTAGAAGTGACAAAATTCGGCGGTTTGATGGTGAGGTATGCCAAGGAGGTGGGCGCCGGAGTAATAGTTCGCGGGCTGCGAAGCGGGTCGGACTTTGAGTACGAGTTCGAAATGGCTTTCATGAACCGCAAGTTGGAGCCGGATGTGGACCTTGTATGTTTCATGACCTCCCAGGACTACATGTTTGTTAGCGCCAGTCTGTTGAAGGAGGTTGCCAGGCTAGGCGGGGACATAACGGACATGGTTCCTCCGAGCGTTGCGGAAGCGGTGTACAAAAAATTCAGATAACCGGTCCTGAAAGGGTAGTGACCGGGTGAGGGGGCAATCATCGATATCATAAATATCATTGACCGGTTGGAAACTCTAATCGACACGAGCAAAGCCGTACCGGTAAGCGGCAACGTCTTGATCGACAGAAGAAAGGTAATGGAACTGGTGGACCAGTTGCGGTTGACCGTGCCTGAAGAGGTGCGTGCGGCCGAGGAAGTTCTGGGTCAGAAAGACCAGATTCTGAACATGGCCCAGACCGACGCCCGGCGTACCAAGGCCACGGCGGAAGACGAGCTTAGGGAACGCCTGAACCACAGCGAACTTGTAACTCAGGCGGAAGTTAAAGCACAGCAAACCGTGAGTGACGCTGAAGAGCGGGCCACCCGCATCCTCCAACAGTCCGAGGCAGAGTCCACTTCCCGCCGCACCGACGCCGATGCCTATGCCCTACGCAGCCTCAGAGGCCTGGAATCTGAGCTGGCCGCGATCGTCGGCTCGGTTCGGAAGGGCATTGAAGTCTTGGCGGGCCAGGCGTCAGCCAACCTCAACGCCCAGTACTTCGACGAAGAAGAGTCACGCGCCGAGATGATCCGCTAGGGACCTGTTCAAAGCGGTTAGACAAACTTACTAAGAGCGGAACGGCTCCCAATTCCCGCTTGTCCTGAGCCCGTCGAAGGACTCCCCAGACGGTTCGACCTCAACAACGAACCACCGCAGCTACATTCAGCAATCGCTGAACGTAGCTGCGGTGTCATTTGACCAGCTCATGGAACCGAACTAGTTCGTCAGTTGCCCGTGGCTGCCATCTCTTGGTAATAGCCCCGCATATTCTTGTTTAGCTCTTGCAGTCGCTTCTCGACCCGGTGATTAATCGTGCCTTTGGGGTAGCTACCGTCGGGCCCTCTCGCCCCGGCTTCAACGCCGGTTAAAATCTCCAACCCTTCGTCTATGCTCTTGACAGCGTAGATGTGAAATTTACCATCGCGAATCGCTTCAACAACGTCATCGCGAAGCATCAAGTTACGAACGTTTTGGTGTGGGATGATCACACCTTGCGTGCCGGTCAGGCCTCCGGTCGAACGGCAAACGTCGAACATACCCTCTACTTTCTGGTTCACCCCACCAATGGGCTGGATTTCTCCCTTTTGATTGACCGAACCGGTGACCGCCACATCCTGCCGCAACGGTACGTCGGCCAGGCTGGAAACGATGGCGTAGATTTCTGTGGATGACGCACTGTCTCCATCAACACCTTCGTAAGACTGCTCAAAGGCCAGGCTAGCCGACAGGGTTAGCGGGCGGTCTTGGGCAAATTTAGCCCCCAAATAGCCGCTCAGTATCAACACGCCCTTATTGTGAGTTGGTCCGCTTAGCGAGGCCTCACGCTCAATGTTGATCAACCCCTGCCTACCGGCGAACGTCTCGGCGGTGATCCGGGTGGGGCGCCCGAAGCTAAAGTCGCCCAGATCATAGACTGCGAGACCGTTTATTTGGCCTACCGCCGTTCCGGCCAGGTTAAGCAGCAAAGAGCCCTCAGCCACCATTTCCCGGATGCGCTCTTCAACTAAGTTCAGCCGGTATATCTTATGGCCGATGGCCTGGCGGACGTGCAGGTCCTGTACCCTGGGGCTTTCTTCCTTGCCGGCCCAATAGTCCGCCTCTATCAACAGGTCTTTGATCTGGCCGAAGCGGGTTGAGAGTTTCTTCTGGTCGGTCACCTGCCGGGCGGCGAATTCCAACACCTTGGCCGCCGCACCGGTCTCAAATTGCCGCAGGCCCTCTTCGTTGCACGTCCAGCAGATAAAGGCGCAGTAGGCCGCCATATTCTCCTCGTTCAAATCGACGCGGTAATCGAACTCCGCCTTCACTTTGAACAGGTCCCAGAAATCTTCGTTGTCGGCGGAGGTCAAAAGCCGGTAGATCCGTTCGTCGCCGGTAACGATAACCTTAACGTCTAGCGGGATCGGCTCCGGTCTCAGTCCTTGAGGAATGAAGAAGCCAGACTGCTCCACCGGGTCTTCCAAACGGACTTCTCTGTTGCGAATAGCCCGTTTGAGTCCTTCCCAGACACCCGGGGCCATGAGCACGTCCCGTGCGTTTAGCACGAGGTAGCCGCCGTTGGCCTGGTGTACCGACCCCGCTTTGAGCATTCCATGATCGCTTACGTAGGTCCCCATGACGGCCCGGCGCTCAATGCGGCCAAACAGGTTTCCCCAATTGGGGTTGGGCTCGACAATAATCGGCGCTTTGTCAATTGAACTGTTGTCGACGAGAACGTTTATTTCGAAGGGAAGGAAAGGATTGAGCGCCAGTGCCTGGCCACCGGTCAGTGCCTGCCCAGAGCCGGCCTGCGGGGGCTTTGGAAGGTCTGCCTCCTTGAACAAGTTGAGGTGGTCCAAGATGTATTCTGAGAGACCATTCAGAAAGTCTCGCATCTCCGGCAGTTCCTGGGACAGCGAGTGCGAGTCCCGCAACAACACAGACACCAAATTGCTGGCAGCTGAGCGTTCCAGGTCCCGTATCTTTTCGAGCGATTCTTTTTCAATTTCGCGGACCGTGGACATGGTTTCCTGAGTCTGTTGCATCAGATCAGCCCGAAGGTCATCGATCTTGCTCTTCGCCTCCTGATCCAACGCCTGGTACTCCTCGGGGGTCATCGGTCTCCCTTCGGTCATCGGGAATATGGTCACCCCCGCGGGCGTCAGCTGCACCGCAAAGTTGGACTCCTGACCCGCCTGTTCCAACCCCGCCATGGCCTCCTGAGTGGCTTTTCGGTCTGTCTCTTCTTGGGCGCGACGCTGGTCTTCCCAGTTCCGGTGAGCCCGGTAACGAATAGGTTATAGCCTGGTTTGTCCACTTCGAGACCGAACCGGATAGCCTCTTGGGCCCGGTCTTGGCCGATAAATCGGTCCAAAGGGGCTAACTCGTCGGTACACTGGAACGCCAATGGCTCTAGGTCGCAGGTCCAAGAGGTGTCCCTCCAGTCGACTCGGTACTTGTTTGCTGTTGGCATCTAGTACTCAGTCAACTCGGTTTTGGTAATTGTTTAAGAAAACGTCTAAGGTTGCTACCCTTTTTTAGGAGTGTTGACGTAGGAGGGTGGCAGCCATGGGACGAGATCGGTATGTGGTCCGGTTGGAAAGGGAAGAACGAGACCAGTTGGAACGACTGATTCGCGGGGGAAAGAGCCCAGCGCGAAAGGTTGCCCGGGCCCGTATTCTGCTAAAGGCAGATACGGGCTGGGGGGTGATGCGCATCGTGGAGGCGCTGGACACGTCTGCGGGTACGGTGTGCCGTACCAAGCGGCGGTACCTGGAGGGAGGACTGAAGCGGGCCTTGGAGGAAGATCCTCGGCCAGGACATCCGACCAAACTGGATGAGCGGGGGGAAGCGCACCTGATTGCCCTGGCGTGCAGCGAGGCCCCTCCAGGCCATGACCACTGGACCCTGCGGCTCCTGGCAAACAAGGTGGTGGAGTTGGGGCTGGCGCCCTCCATGTCCCACGAGGGAATTCGCAAGCGGTTGAAAAAAACAGTCTCAAGCCGTGGCAGAAGAAGGAGTGGTGTATTCCCCAGGTGAGCGCCGAGTTTGTGGCGTGTATGGAGGATGTGCTGGACCTTTACGCGGAACCCTATGACCCAGAGCGCCCGGTGGTCTGTTTCGACGAGACCTCCAAGCAGTTGCTGGCGGAAAAGAGGTCTCCGATCCCGCCCAAGCTGGCACGACGGGAGCGATACGATTACGAGTACCAGCGCAATGGCACCCGAAACCTGTTCATGCTGTGCGAGCCCCTGGCGGGCTGGAGGCATGTGGCAGTGACCGAACGTCGTACCATGGTGGACTTCGCTCAGCAGATGCGGTGGCTGGCCGATGAAGCTTACCCAGCGTCCGAGAAGATCCGGGTGGTGCTGGACAACCTCAACACCCACAAACCAGCTTCCCTCTACGAAACCTTCGAGCCCAAGGAGGCTAGGCGAATACGCAAACGCTTGGAGTTTCACTACACTCCCAAGCACGGTAGTTGGCTCAACATGGCAGAGATCGAGTTCAGTGTCTTGGCCAGGCGAGTCCTGCGCCGGCGTATTGCCGATGAAGAGACTTTGAGTGGCGAGATCGCGGCCCTGGAGGCAGAACGAAACCAAGCCGGAGCAACCATTGACTGGAGATTCTCCACTGTGGACGCCCGAGTCAAGCGTCACCATCTCTATCCTGCCAACAATTAGGTTGACTGAGTACTAGGTCCTCCTTGGGGATCGGCGAAGAGGCGGCCTCAGGCACGATGAGCGTGCATTTGGCCGTGTCCGGTATTATACATGCCGTCCACTTATATGAGATGCGCCTGCGAGCGCTACGGACTGACCAAGGCCCAATTCAACGGACCAATCAGGCCACAATCGACCCCCCAACACCAACACCTAGGAGCGGCGGGAGGTCTAGAATAGCTTCGGCGGCAACCTGCTTCGGGTTGACATGGAAATTCTGCCAGGCATACAATTTTGCAGAGCCGAAAGGCGGTTCGGAGGCAACACCAATAATGCTCGAGATGACCGTAGACAGCATCCGGGTCAGTCCCATGAATTATCAAAGGGTTGTAATCCTACGGGAGAAGGAATCTGACCGGTACCTCCCCATCTGGATCGGCCCGGCCGAAGCCGATGCTATCGCGGTCAAGCTACAGGACTTGAGCGTGCCCCGCCCTCTTACCCACGACCTGCTTGGAACAATCATCGACACTCTCGGCGGTTCCATCGAGAGCATACTGGTGAGCGACCTCCACAACGACACGTTCTTTGCCAAAATCACCATCCAGGCCAACGGGGTTTCCAAGGAGATAGATTGCCGCCCCAGCGACGCCGTGGCGCTGGCCGTGCGAGCCAAGGTGCCGATTTTCGCCGAGGAAGCCGTGCTGGACAAAGCCGGGATCCTACTGGATAAAGAAACCGGCAAGCCCATCAGTCAAAATGCGGAAGGGGATGGTCCGATGGCCGAGACCCGCACCGAGGTGAGAGAAGAAGAGTTGAAGAGCATGTCTGCGTTCACCGACTTCATAGATTCTCTAGACTTGGAAGACTTCGGCAAACAGCAGGGAGGCCGCTGAAGAGACGGCGGCTCGCAAATCAGTCCGTTAATTCAAAGTCAAAAACGGTCCCGAAAAATTCGGGACCGTTTTTCGTTATAGTCGCGCCGTTTTTCGTAGTGTCAGGCTCAATTGACTTTTAAAATGCTTAGTGATACTATCCCCCCGGCTTTGGCGGTGGTATGGACCGTCGTCTCCTAGCCCTGCGCCTTACGGGCCTGGGGTGGTACGTAGCAGCCTGTATCGTGGTCGGCGTCGTGGGTGGTGTCGCACTCGACAAGCTCCTGAATGTCGCACCTCTGTTCACCCTGCTGGGAGTATTGCTCGGTACAGTGGCGGCATTTTACGGACTCTACAAGATGGTTCGCCCGCTCCTCGGCAGTGACCAATACAGCAAAAAGCCCGGCGACAACGGAGAAAACCCTTAGTGACTTCTGGCTCTGGCACCCGCAGGTTCATGGTATTGGGCCTGTTGGTCGTGGCAGCGCTTTTCATTGCTGGCCTAATCACCGGCGCAATTGGCGCCGGGCTCGTACAGTCTGACGCAGAAAAGGCTGCGGGAGAAACCGCCGAAGGACCGTTCATCCCCAAACCAGAGGTCCATCTGCCGGCGCAAGTTATCTTTCCCACATCCGAGCGGGAGCACTACGAAAGCTTCCTGCACGCCGAGGAAAAAGAAAAGGAAATAGGCGAAGAGGCCCTGGAAGCAGACTTTCCCGAGGAACACGAGTTGGTAGAGGAGGGGCCGTTTCGCGGCACCAAGTTCATCGTTACCAACACGCTGCTCTCGTCTTGGATCGCCAGCATCGTCTTAGTGGGTATTTTCTTCTTCGGAGCGAGAAGGGCCAGCTTAGTTCCCGGCCGGTTCCAAAACTTCTGCGAGATCGTGATAGAGGGCTTGCTTCGCTTCGTCGAGAGCGTGACGGGCAGAGAGGGCGCCCGGCGGCTCTTCCCAATGATCGCCACCATCTTCTTGTTTGTGGTGATAAACGCGTGGATAGGCCTGCTCCCAATCTATCCGTCACTGGGATTCATACCCGACGACACAATCGCGATTCATCTATTACGTCCGGCCGGCACCGACATCAACATGCCGTTGGCGTTGGCCTTGATCTCCTTTATATTCGTCGAGTACCTGGGGATCCGCACTCTGGGCCTAAGCTACTTTAACAAGTTCGTCCGGATCGGCAGTCTGAAACGGGGCATGGGCGCGCTGTTCCGGCTGCGTTTTCTCGAGGCCTTCCAAGGCCTGCTGGATTTCTTCTTCGTTGGACCTCTAGAGGGATTCAGCGAGGTGATACGCCTGGTCAGCTTTACCTTCAGGCTTTTCGGCAACATGACCGCCGGAGAAATCCTAGTCCTGATTTCGGCTTTCTTGGTGCCGTTCGTGGCCACCGTAGGTGTGTATGGCCTGGAGTTGTTGGTAGGATTTATACAGGGACTGATATTCGCGGGCCTGACCCTGGTGTTTGCGACGGTGGCCATGGCTAGCCACCATGCCGAGGAGCATTAGCACCGAATTCCCGCGTAGCTAATCTGGTGGGGCTAGCGGACGTTGGCTAGCTAACCCAAGTTCCCCAGAACGGGTTAAGAATATAGGGGGCGCCAATGGAGATAATCATATTTTTGATGGTCATTGCGACAGTAGGCATTTCCGCTGCGGCCTTGGGTGGCGTGTTCGCGATCTATGCGTCTAGGCAAGACTAACACTGGATCACGGCCGGGAATAATTCGACTTAGACCTTGAGGAGGGACAATGGAGCCTTTTTTGTCTTTGGTCAACATCCCGTTGGCCCAGATAGAGGCCGATGCCGCTAGGCTGTTGGGTGCCGGGCTGGCGATCGGTCTTGGACTGATCGGTCCGGGTATCGGGATCGGGATTCTGGGGGCGGCCGCCATGAGCGCGATTGGCCGGAACCCGGAAGCTACCGGCAACATACAAACCAATATGATCCTAGGCATCGCCTTCGCTGAAGCATTGGGCATCTACGGTTTGGTAGTTGCCATCATGATCGGATTCATATTCTGAGGCTGGGTACGATATGCTGGAAACATTGGGAATTCATTTCCCAAGCCTGCTAATCTACCTCATCAACTTCCTGTTGGTTCTGGCCATCCTGTACGCTTTCGCGTACAAGCCGATCCTGCGGCTCATGGACCAACGGGCTGACCGGATACGGGAGAGTCTGGAGGCCTCGGAGCGAGCCCGCGAAGAGGCCGCCTCCTCTCAAGAAACCATTCAGGCCGAAATCGTGGAAGCCCGGCGCGAGGGCCAACGCCTCATGGACCAAGCACGGGAGACCGTGGAGCGTTATCGGGGTGAGGAAATGGACCGCGCCCGCCAGGAGGCCGAGGCGTTCGTGGAACGAGCCAAAGCCGACATCCAGCGGGAGCGGGACACCGCCATTGAAGAGGTGCGGGCCAACTTCGGAGACCTGGCCATCACCGCCGCCGAACGCGTCATCCGCCGCTCATTGGACCGGCAGGCCCACGAGGAACTGATCACTCAGGTTCTCGAAGAGGGCGAATCCCTCAGAAGGGGTTAAATAGCCCATGCCGCAACGGGTTTCGGGCAAGCGATACGCCCAGGCGATTTTCGAACTGGCCCTGGAAAACGGCCAGGTTGACCAATGGGCCGAGGACTTGGCCTTGGTGGCCGAGGTCTTCCAGGACCCTCAGTTCGATGCCCTGTTGAAGCACGCCGACGTTCCTGCCGCGGAAAAACTCCGGGCTACGGAGTCGGTGCTAACCGGGGTTAATCCCCTTATACGCAACATGGTCGACCTATTGGTTTCCAAAGGCATGGTCGATGCCATCCCAGATGCGTATGCTGGATACACCGAATTGTTGGACCAGCACTTGGGGCGTCAACGGGTGGAGGTCACCTCGGCCGTCCAACTGGACGATGCGGAAGTTGAGCGGGTCACCCGTTTCGTGGCCGATCTGGTGCGACGAGAGGTGGTGATCACCACCAAGGTTGACGAATCTATTCTGGGCGGGGTTGTCATTCAGATTGGGGACCGCCTGTTGGACGGAAGCACGCAGGCTCGGTTGAACCACCTGCGGGAGCAGTTGCATTCCGATGCGCCGGCGCCTACGGCCTGAACCCGCCAACCGCCAAACAATCTAGCTTGCGCAATAATTGACCACATGGTCAACCGGCAGAGGAGCCGGAACCATAAGGAGAGCCTGCAATGGTGACCAGGGGACAGGATATAGTTTCGCTGATCAAACGCCAGATCGAAGAATTTGGCGGCGATTTAGCCCTGGTGGACGTGGGCACCGTAGTCCAAGTGGGTGACGGTATCGCCAGCATCCAGGGTCTGCAAGGGGTCCGTTCGAATGAGTTACTGGACTTTGGCAACGATGTTCTCGGGCTAGCCCTGAACCTGGAAGCGGACCTAGTGGGCGCCGCCATTCTAGGCGATCCCAACGCGGTGAAAGAGGGCGACAGGGTCCGCTCCACCGGACGGATTATCGAAATCCCGGTGGGGGATGGACTCATTGGCCGCGTGATCGACCCCCTGGGACGGGTGCTGGACGGCAAAGGTCCGGTGCACACCACGGGCAGCCGCTCGGCAGAAACGGTGGCCCCCAACGTGGTGGTGCGCCAGTCGGTTGACACCCCGGTTCAGACCGGGATAAAGGCAATCGACTCCATGGTTCCCATTGGCCGGGGGCAACGGGAGTTGATCATTGGCGACCGTTCAACCGGAAAGACTGCCATCGCAGTTGACACGATCATCAACCAGAAGGGCGGAGACCTGATCTGCATTTACGTGGCCATCGGCCAGAAACAGGGGAAGGTCGCTCAGGTGGTGGGCTCCTTGGAAGAAGCCGACGCCATGGCCCACACCATTGTGGTGACGGCCGGCGCGTCCGATTCCGCCCCATTGCAATACCTGGCGCCTTTCGCCGGCTGCGCCATGGCCGAGGAATTCATGGCCCAGGGCAAGGACGTGCTGATTGTCTATGACGATCTGACCAAACATGCATGGGCCTATCGCCAGATGTCGCTGCTGCTGAGGCGGCCAGCGGGCCGGGAGGCCTATCCCGGAGACGTCTTCTACCTGCACAGCCGCTTGCTGGAACGCTCCGCCCGCCTGGACCAAGAACACGGCGGTGGATCGATTACGGCTTTGCCTGTCATTGAGACCCAGGCTGGAGACGTTTCCGCCTATATCCCCACCAACGTAATTTCCATCACCGACGGCCAGATATATTTGGAGTCCGAGTTGTTTAACGCCGGTATCCGGCCGGCGGTGAACGTGGGGCTGTCGGTATCCCGGGTGGGAGGCGCCGCCCAGACCAGGGCCATCCGGAAGGTAGCCGGCAGTTTGCGCTTGGACTTGGCCCAGTACCGCGAGCTTGCCACCTTTGCCCAGTTCGGCACCGCCGACCTTGACGCCGCCACGCGAGACCAGTTGGCCCGAGGGCAGCTCGCTACCGAGGTCTTGAAGCAGGCCCAATACGTTCCGCTATCCTTGGAACAAGAGGTTGTGGTGCTATACGCGGTCGACTCCGGCCTGATGACAGAAATTCCTTTGGACCGGGCTGCGGACTTCGAGCAACAGTTGCTCCGCTACATCTCCAGTTCCCATCCCGACATCTTGCAGAGCATTGCAGAAACCAAGGACATCACCGACGATACCAACCAAAAGCTGACCAAAGCCATCAACGACTTTAAGGCCACATTCTAATCATGGGGCTAATTATGGGGCCAGCTTCGACTGCGAACCGCCTGGACAATCCTTCGACAGGCTCAAGACGAACGAAGGTTGGGAAGTTTCCGTTGGCGGTGAGCTTGTCGAACCACCCGTTGCAGAAGCACTATAGGCCGGTGGCTGCGAACCGGAACGACGAATAATTAATGCCCAGCGTTCGAGACATACGAAGACGAATCCGCAGCGTGGACAACACGGGCAAGGTGACCAACGCCATGTCTCTGATCGCGGCGTCAAAGATGCGCCGGGCCCAGAACGCCGTTCTCCAAGGGCGGCCCTACTCCCAGAAGATACAGGAAGTTATCGCCCATTTGGCGGCCCAACCAACCGACGATACTTTCGCTATCCAGCCGCTATTGCAGACCCGGCCGGTGGAACGCGTTACGGTCTTGGTAATCAGCCCGGACCGCGGTCTCTGTGGAGGCCTGCATTCCAACCTTAACCGGCGTGTTGGGCAATTTATCCTGGACCTAGAGGTCCCGGTGGAGGCTATCGCCGTGGGTCGCAAGGGCCGCGACTTCATGGTTCGCACCGGGCGGGACCTCAAAGCGGCGTTCACCGATCTGGGCGAGACACCGTTACTGGCGGATACAACAGCGATCTCCAGTCTGCTGATTGACGCCTACTCCGATGGTGGCGCCGACGAGGTATATCTGGCTTACACCCGTTACGTCTCCACGCTGAGTCAACAACCGGTGGTGGAAAAGCTGCTGCCGGTGGCGCCTTCGGAGCTTACGGGGTCGGAACGGGTCGGCTACATTTACGAACCCGATAACCTCTTGGTTCTGCAGAGCTTGTTGCCGCGGTTCGTGGAGATGGAGGTCTACCACGCCCTCTTGGAAGCCATCGCCAGCGAACAGGCGGCCCGCATGGTTGCCATGCGCAACGCCACCGACAACGCCAATACGCTCAGCGAAGACCTCACGATAGTAATGAACAAATTGCGGCAAGAAAGTATCACCAACGAACTTCTGGACCTCGTTGGAGGCCAGGTAACCTAGGCGAAGAACCCCTTCATCTAGAAACCCTTCAGGAGAAGCCAATGGCCACCGGGAAAGTCGTTCAAGTAATCGGCACCGTAGTCGACATAGAGTTTCCGGCAGACGAGTTGCCCAATCTCTTCGATGCATTGGAGTTGGACAACGTAGGCGAGCGTTTAGTGCTCGAGGTTCAGCAGCACATCGGCAACAACTGGGTGCGGTGCCTGGCCTTGGGCGCCACCGACGGACTGGCCCGCGGTGTGGAAGTAAACGACACCGGGCAGAAGGTAACTGTCCCGGTGGGCCCCGAGACCCTTGGCCGTCTGTTCGACGTCACCGGCACCCCGTTGGACAATCTGGGACCCGTTGAGACCGAACAGCATTGGCCGATTCACCGAGACCCGCCTGCGTTCGACGACCAGAGCCAGTCGGTTGAGATCCTGGAGACTGGTATCAAGGTGTTCGACTTAATTACTCCGTTCATGAAAGGCGGAAAAATCGGCGCCTACGGCGGCGCCGGGGTCGGCAAGACCGTCATCATCCAGGAACTGATCCGGAACATCGGCGCGGTCCACCAGGGAGTATCGGTGTTCGCCGGAGTGGGCGAAAGGTCCCGCGAAGGCAACGACCTGTGGCACGAAATGCAGGACTCGGGCGTGCTCGCCAACACCGTGCTGGTCTTCGGTCAGATGAATGAATCGCCCGGCGTCCGGGCTCGCATCGGCCTGACCGGGCTCACCATGTCAGAGTACTTCCGTGACGAGCAGAACCAGGACGTACTGCTCTTCATCGACAACATTTACCGCTACATTTTGGCCGGCATGGAGGTTTCCGCGCTGCTGGGCCGGATGCCGTCCGCCGTTGGCTATCAGCCCACGTTAAGCACCGAGATGGGCGCGCTGCAAGAGCGGATCACTTCCACCAGGGGCGGCTCGATCACCTCGTTCCAAGCCATCTACGTCCCGGCCGACGACTATACAGACCCCGGCATCGTCACCACCTTCGGCCACTTGGACGGCGTTGTATCACTGGAGCGCGCTCTGTCGGCCCAAGGGCTTTATCCGGCGGTGGACCCGCTGGCATCCTACTCCAGGATCTTGGAGCCACGTATCGTCGGCGAGGAGCATTACCGCTTGGCCCGGGGCGTGCAGCAGGTGCTGCAACGTTTCAAGGAACTTCAGGACATCATCGCCATTCTGGGAATCGAAGAACTGTCGGAAGAAGACAAGCAGACCGTGTTCCGGGCGCGGAAGATCCAACGGTTCCTGACCCAGCCATTCTTCGTTGCCGAGACATTCACCAACCAGCCCGGCAAGTACGTGCCGGTGCGGGAGACGGTTCGCGGCTTTAGCGAAATCTTGGAAGGCAAGCACGACGATCTGCCGGAACAAGCCTTTTACATGGTGGGCACCATCGATGAAGCGGTGGAAAAGGCCCAGACCTTGCGGTAAGGTCCATTATGCCGATGATGTTGGAAATAATCACTGCGGAGCGCCAGGTGTACGGGGAAGAGGTGGACATGGTCATTGCCCCGGGCATCGACGGTCAACTGGGCATACTTCCTCACCACGCTCCACTAATGACCGTGCTTCAGCCGGGGGAAATTACCATCCGAAAGGGCGGCTCGGACGACTATCTGGCAGTAACCGGCGGGTTTCTCGAGGTTCTGGGCAACCGGGTGAGCGTTTTGGCCGACGCCTGCGAACGCTCGGACGAAATAGACGAAGAGCGGGCTCAAGCGGCAGTGCTACGAGCGCAAGAGAGAATCGCGAGCCAGCCGGCTGAAATGGAATTGGGACGGGCCATGGCCTCGCTGCGCCGGGCCCAAATTCGGGTAGACTTGGTGCGCCGGCACCGGCCGCGGACCGGTCTGGGCCAGCCACCGCCCGCTTCGAGCGGCGGGTAGGCAGGGCTACCGATTAGACAACGCGTCAAAAGGCCCCGAACGGTCGGGGCCTTTTTCTGTTTCACCTACCATGTTCCGCGCACTGCAGCCCGAGAGGTGCCCTGTGGATGTTAATCAGCCCTGGCCACTGTCGTTGATGTAGTAGGTCATGGACTGTAGTGATAGCACAGGGTCAATGTTGCGAATCCGCACCCCTTCTCTTACGTGGGGGGCGATTGGAGCGTAGTTAAGTATCGCCCGCACCCCGCACGCCACCAACTGATCAACCACCTCTTGGGTCTGCGAGACAGGAACGGCGACGATGGCAATGCTGATTCTTTCCTCGCTAGTCACTCGGTGCAGTTCATCCAGCGACCGCACAGCGAGGCCGCCGACCTCTTCACCAACCACCTGAGGGCTGACGTCGAACGCCGCGACTATGTGGAACCCGTCAGGGTTGAAGCCGGGGTAGTTGAGAATGGCCCGTCCCAACCGGCCTACACCGACCACCGCGACGTTCCAGTAGGAGTTGACCCCTAGAATCTGCCGCAGCCTATCCAGCAGGTCGCGAACGCTGTAGCCACGGCCTTGCTTACCGAAGCGCCCGAAATAACTGAGGTCTTTGCGGATTTGGGCTGGAGTAACCTGGAGTTTGTCGCCCAGTTGCTGGGAACTGACCACCAGGGTCCCTTCTTCCAATAACCGGTTCAGAATTCGCAGGTATTGGGGGAGCCGGCTAACGACAACCTCCGGCACCTCGGCTCGGTTATATTCCTGGGACAGTGGATCGCCTACCATTGGATTATCCCGCCTTTCCCCCGTCACTGCCGGACGAATTACGTGTTTCGTCAAACAAAAGGCGAACGAAGACCTGTTTTCGGTTCGATTGTGAAGCTAATTGGGATGCAGTCGCTATAATCTATAATGGCGGTTCGAGCCGCGTCAACCACCGGCCGCTATGCGGCCTTGGAACGGCGCTTTCGGAGGAACATAGATTGCACATCGGCGTGTGCCGTTTGATGATTCACGTGCCGGATGCCAGCAGCTTGAAGGAAAAGCGCCAGGTTTCCCGTTCTCTCACCGACCGCATCAAGAACAGGTTCAATGTTTCCGTAGCTGAGGTGGAGGACAACGAACTCCGGCAACGCTTGACCCTGGGAATCTCCTGCGTTAGCAACGACTCAGCCCACGCCAACGAAATTATCTCCAAGGTAGTTTCGTTTGTGGAAAGCTCCCGGCGGGACGTCGAGCTACTGGATTACGAGATCGAAATAATTTCCGGTGTTTAACCACATGACTTGGTCCTACTCTCAAGATATACCCGCACGGAACTGTTCCAGAGCCCCAAAGAAAGCCCCCGGTGCCGCGATGTAGGTATCGTTATGAGCGGCGCCGGTTAGCTCGCGGAATGTCTTGGGCTCGTTGGCCGCTTCGAACAGCCTCCGGCCTTGAGCGATGGGAATTGTCTCATCCAAGTCCCCGTGAATCACCAACACCGGTGCTTGCACGTTGCGGATGCGAGAGATTGTTGGGTAGTGATTTCGGACCAGCCATCCGGCCGCCGGGAAGGGCACGGCCATCTTAGCCATTTCTCTGACCGACGAAAAAGGCGAGACCAGCACCATCCCTTTTGGCGGCCTGGCAACGGCCAACTCCACCGCAACTGCCGCTCCCAAAGAACGGCCGAAGTAGACGATCTGGTGCGGGTCGACGTCGGGACGTTCCAGCAAGTACTGCAGAGCAGCCCTGGCGTCCAAGTAGGTGCCCTTCTCCGACGGCGTCCCTTGGCTTCGGCCATATCCCCGGTAGTCGAAGAGAAACAGGTTCACGTTGAGGCGCTGATGGAGCAGGGTAAGTTCTTCAACGCGGTGGCCGATGTTGCCGCCGTTGCCGTGGAACCAGACCCAGGTCTGGCCGTCGGCGGCTCCGTGGTTGCCGGGCGCCGGAACAAACCATCCGTGGAGGATGAGTCCATCCTGTGTGAAAAATGAAATATCTTCGTATTCCAGGCCGGTCTGGTCTGGAGTGAACTCGATTTCAGACCTTGGGAAAAATACGAAACGCTTTTCCAGTTGCGCCCACAACACCAGGAACGTTACTCCATAGGCCAGAGCGGCCCCCGCAGCCAGGCTAATGAGGATTGTCCTGACCTTTCTTACAGTGACGGTCCCTCCCAATCCCAACACTTCATCGAACAAACGAGGGGAGACCTACGCAGGCGAACCGGCTAGCACGGCTTCTTAGTCCGGGGTTTCAATCTTACGGGGCGGAGTGGCCCGGTCCCACGGTGGTACTTGGCGGGTAGCTCTCTTGCTCCGTCTTGATCGACTCCATGCGACCGGCGATGTCTCGTACCTCGGGATGTTCCGCCTGGCATTTGGGGCACGACACGAGCTCCTTGGAGGAGAGCATCATATTGTCCTTTTTGACCGCCACGACCTCGATCTCAGTACCGCAGTTGCTGCACCGGCGGGAGATTATGACTTCATCAATCGGCATGATTGGATTAATCCTCTAGGCTCTCTGAGAGCAGCTCTAAGACATCTTTTGACTCTTTGCTGCCTTCGAGACCCTTGGCCTGAATTCCCTCGGTCATCATCTGGAGGCAGAAGGGGCAGGAGACGGCTACCGTCTGGGCTTCGGTTTCCAGGAAGTGCTCGGTGCGGGTGTGGTTCACCCGGGTGCCCTGGCTCTCTTCGACCCACATGTGCCCACCGCCGGCGCCGCAGCAGAAACCCCGCTCCCGGCACCGGGAGCCCATTTCCACCAGCTTCAGCCCGGGGATGGCCCGGGCCACGTCGCGGGGCTCGTCGTAGATGCCATTGTGGCGCCCCAAGAAGCAAGAGTCATGATAGGCCACGGTAACGTCCGTCAGTTTGACCGGCTTGATCCGCTGGTCTTTGATGAGCCGGTCGACGAATTGACTGTAGTGGAGCACCTCGTAATCCCCGCCCAACTGAGGGTACTCGTTCTTCATGGTGTTGAAGCAGTGAGGGCACGTAGTGACGACCTTCTTCACATTGTACCGGTTCAATGTGTCGATGTTCTGCTGGGCCAGTATCTGAAACAGGTACTCGTTGCCCATGCGGCGGGCCGGGTCGCCGGTGCAGGTCTCCTCGTCGCCCAGGATGGCGAAGTCGACTCCGGCAGCCTTCAGGACCTTCACCATGGAGCGGGCGATTCCCTGGCTGCGCTGCTCCAAAGCCGGGGTGCAACCGACCCAGAACAATACTTCCGCGTCTGGTTTTTCGGCCAGCGTAGGCACATCCAGTCCTGCGGCCCAATCGGTCCGGGAGTATTGGGTCCCGCGCCAGGGATGCCCGCGTTGTTCCAGGCTGAGCAGGGCGTTCATCGCCGTTTCCGGGGCTTTGGACTCCTCCAGCACCAGGTGGCGGCGCATGTCCATGATGGTCGGCACGTGCTCCACCACCACCGGACACTCCTCCATACAGGCGCCGCAGTTGAGGCAGTCCCACACCGCTGCTTCCGGGATGGCATTGTTGAGTATAGGTGCGGGCTCTACGTGTTCAGGGTTCCTCGGTCCTTGGTGGCCGATACTTACCATGTGGTCCTTCAGGTTCTCCACAATGTGCATCGGCGAGAGGAGTTTGCCTGTCATGTTGGCCGGGCAAACGTCGGTGCAGCGCCCGCAGACGGCACAGGCGTAGCCGTCCAAAAGTTGCTTCCAGGTGAAATCCTGGACGCGGCTGGCCCCGAACCTCTCAGTGTTTTCCAAGTCCATGGCAGGAAGTGCGCCCCGCGGCTCCAACGAACGGAAGAACGCGTTCACCGGAGCGGCCACCATGTGCATGTGCTTGGAGAACGGAATATAGACCGTGAAAAACAGGATGATGCTCAGGTGGGTCCACCAAAAGACGCCCTGAAGGGTGTTGGCCGCGCTGATGCCCAGCCCCCAGTCGGCGAACAGGCCGCCCAACTCCCCGCCAATCAGGACGTCAGCCTCTGGACCGGTCCCACCTTGGGCCACCCAAAAGGCGTGGGTGAGCAGTGTGGAGATCATCAGTCCGAATATTAGGGCCACCACGACTATGGCGTCGGGGTTGCGTGTCAAATCGAAACTGAGCCGACGGGGTTTCACCACCCAGCGGCGTACCGCAGCCCAGATCAAGACCAATGCCAGCACCGCCGCCAGAATGTCCAGGTAGCTGCTGTAGGCCATGGCACCGGTCTCGGTGAGCAGCTTCTCGGGGAAGGGACGCCATACCGCCGCGCCGAAGATGAAGATAGCGTAGCTGAGGAGGAATGTCAGGAAGCCCCAGAACACCGTCGCGTGGCCCAATCCCGCATAGTCGCCGAAGGGCACTCGTTGCAGCACTTTCTGCTGGCCCAGAACGATCATCGCGGCGCCGGTCAACCGTTCCATGGGCCGGTCCAAACGCAAGTCGGGCTTTCCTTGGAGCACCAACCGGACCACCCGGTAGTAAAAAACGTAGCTGGCCACGGCCATAGCAAGGCCCAGCAGTACGTAGACCAAGACCCAGATGGGAAGGGAGCCTATATCCCCGGGAGGAACCACGTTTTACTCCTTAGTTATCTAACGGCAATCGTCGGGCAGCCGCGTCAGTCTATCACGGTGATTGGGGCGGCCACCAAGGGGTCTACTGGCAACGCGACGGCCTAAATGTCATTGACTTGTGGAATGACCTCGCGGCCCAACAACTCGATCTGCTTTAAGACCTGATCTTGTGGCATGCCGGGCCACTGCATCCGAAAGATCATATAATTGACGCCCAGTTCGCGAGCGTACCGCTTCAGTTCCGAGACTACGTCGTCCGGCGAGCCCAGCAAGAAGCGGTCCTTAGCCAGTTCCTGGTAGGGGACACTGAAACTTTGCTCACCCGGCAGCGCCTTATCCTGGCCCCAGGAAGCGTAGGCGGCGTATTTGGCTTCCAGGTAGGGTTGGCTTTCGATGTAGGCCGTTTCCTGGTCTTGGGCCACATACAACTCCCGCATCATCGGCAGGTCTGATGGCATCGGGTTACCGGCCGCTTCCAGCGCCTCCTGGTAACGTCCCCACTGGTCCTCGACCATCGGCACGGTAGCGTGAGGGTTGATAAGCCAGGGGTAGCCCCAGCGAGCGTCCCTTCTGATGGCCAGGTCGTTATTAGCGGCGACCCAAATGGGCGGGTGGGGTTTTTGCACCGGTTTGGTGGTCGGTTGCGTCTTGGGCACCGTGTAGTATTTCCCCTGGAATTCGACCTCATCTTCGGTCCACAGCCGTCTGATGACACTCATCGCTTCGTTGAGGCGGCCCACCCGTTCGTCCCTGCGGATGCCGAAGGCGGAATATTCCTCGTCCCGGTAACCCAGGCCAATACCGAAAACGAACCGGCCGCCGGTGATACTGTCCATCGTCGCAATGCTCTCGGCCAGCTCGACTGGGCAGCCAGCCGCGCCAGCAACGGGAACACGGTGCTCATCTGGTAGGGCGCCGCCAAGTAGTGCTGGCCGGTGGCAATCAGGCTGAATCCGGCGTCCCGGGCGGCTCGTACCTGCTCCGCGCTTTCCTGGATCTTCTGGGGCATAGACTCGCCGGGTAGATATTGATTGGTTACAAAGAAACCAAGCTTCACGCCTGCTACTCCAATTTCCTCGCCGTTAACCGTCCGCCTGTTGGCAGCGTATCCGGCCTTTCGGAAAGTATTTTATACCAGATTCAAGGGGTGCCAAGCCAAATTCTCCCTTGCGGTGCTCCCGGCTAGATAGTAAACTCCCGGCTTTACCGCTGTAACCAAATTGTATGGGGAGGGAATTGCCGCATGAAAATTGCGCGATTTCGCTACAATAACAGAACAGCATATGGGGTAGTGCAGGGGGATGAGGTGATCGAGATCCGTGGCAGTATTTATAGTCGTTTTCGTATGACCGACACCAAACACCGGCTGGCCGACGTGGAGCTGTTGCCCCCGACCGATCCCAGCGAGATGTGGTGTCCCGGGCTCAATTTCGCCAATCATTTGGCGTTCGCGGCGGAGGTGCTGGGAGACGAAGACCCCCATGTTCCGGAACACCCGGAACCGTGGGTGAAAGCGCGAGGGTCCCTAACCGGTACCGGGGAAAGCATTATTCTTCCGCATGACGCCAGTGGCGAGATCCATTACGAAGGGGAAGCGGTGGCGGTAATCGGCAAAACGTGCCGCCGGGTTACACCCCAGGAAGCCGGGAAATGCATCTTGGGCTACACCTGCGGCAATGACGTGAGTGAACGCGCCTGGCAGAAGGACGATTGGACCTTTTGGCGGGCCAAGGGCAGCGATACTTTCGCCCCGGTAGGACCGTGGATTGAAACCGACGTGGAACCACAAAACTTGGAGATGATCGTTAGGCTAAACGGGGAGGAGGTCCAACACGGACGCACTGAAGATATGCTGTTTACGTTTGCCGAGATCGTCAGCTACATCAGCCAACAGGTTACCCTCCGGCCCGGCGACCTTGTATTTTCGGGCTCCACCGGCACCACTACGGCGTTGAGCGACGGCGACGTGGTGGAGGTTGAAGTCCCTGGAATCGGTGTTCTAAGCAACCCGGTGGAGGCTGAGGTTAACAACAAAAAATAGGACCGCAGACTTTTGTGGTTGGGATGTCCGGTTACAGGCTGACCACGGCCCTGGCGGTCGCGGCCACTTCCCGGTTTTCTTCCTTCTCGATGACGACCCGACACTCCACTAGTCGTAGGCCAGTTTCCTCTCGCTTGTCGACGACCTCTCCCGAGATGCTTATAGTCTCGTCGGCGAGGATTTGCTGTAGGAACTCGACCTCTACACTACTGCCCTCGGCCGTGACGCGGTCTCGCGGGAAGGCCTTTTCCAAGACCGCGTTGACGTACGTAACGAAAGCGAGGACCGGGACGGCCAGACCTTCTTCAGCCATTTCCGTTAGTTCGTCAGTCCCAAACTGGGCAGCCAAGCGGCGGATGGATTCTGAAGTTTCCCACTTCACCAAAATAGGCAGTTGGTCCCCGACTGACACCGTCTGGTAGTCGACTGTCTTGGCCCACAATCTGGGCATTACTCGTCCTCCGTCCTGCGTATTCCCCGAATCCGACTCCGCCACAACAGGCTATCATCGCCCTTACGTGGGGGCAACACCGGCCGGTTGCGTCGGTGTGGTGCAGGAGTGTTCGTCAGGCAAGGCAGCGTGTTAGTTTCCAGTCTCAGCACATGGAACGTCGCATGCCTGGATTCCGGCTTGCGCCGGAACGAAGAGCTTCCAACTAATGCACTACCGCAATCAATTGATTCTGGAAATTCTGACCCTGCTTAGGTTACCCTAGAGGGGTCGCCCGGCGGGCTCCGCAAGGGCAACTGGACCAGAATGATGAGCGCCGGTTTCCAACCGGCGTCCCTTTTTGTCCCGTTTATTCTTGTCCGTCACATTGTTCAGAGTCTTGGAGGAAGGTATCGATGGCAGACCAGGAACAGCCATTCCACAGGGGAATGATTATCATGGCGCACCCAGATGACGCGGAGTGGACTTGTTCGGCAACGGTTGCCAAATGGTGCGCTGAAGGTTGGGAGGTTGTGTACGTCCTATGCACCGACGGTAGCAAAGGCAGTGACGACCCAAATATGACCAGCGAGCAACTGGTGAAAATACGTGAGGAGGAGCAACGGGAGGCCGGTCGAGTACTGGGTCTCAAGGACGTTGTTTTCCTAGGATACCCGGACTCACAGTTGGAGCCAACCATGGAGCTACGCAAGGACTTGGCGCGGGAGATTCGACGCCATCGCCCCGATGTGGTGATCACCGAGAGCCCAGTACGGGGAGGACTCAATGAACCCGTTTACGCGGGGCATCCCGACCATTTGGCAGCCGGGGAGGCGACGTTGTCGGCGGTCTTTCCGACAGCTCGCGACCGGCTGACTTTTCCAGAACTGCTGGACGAGGGGTTGGAGCCACACAAAGTCAAAGAGATATGGATCGCTGGCGGCGGCGAGGGCTCAGACATGTTCATCGACGTCGCCGACCACATGGCGACCGCGATCAAGGCGCTAAAGGCCCATCGGTCCCAGGTGAGTGAAGAGGCGGCCGACAAATATTTCCTGATGGGCCGCGCCGAAACCGCGAAGAAAGTGGGTTGGGAATACGCCGAAGCCTTCAAGCGGATCAAAATGTGGTAGGTAGTTTCTAAGCAGCAAAAATAGAGAGGGAGGCCAATGAGCCTCCCTCTCTTCCGCCCAAGGCAAACCGTGGCGCCGCTAAGCCGGCTTGTGGGCCACTACTTTGAAGCTAGCCGTGTTTGTGGGCATTCGCGCTTCGTCATCACCTTTGAATTGGAAGTGTTCGCTGTAGATTTCGATGTCCACGAACCCCGCCTTGTGAAGACGGTCCAAGTAAACGTCTTTGTACTCGGCCCCGGCAGTGCAACCAACCCACGACTCCGCGTCGGTCGCAGCCGGGCCGTCGGCCGTCAGTGCTAGCACGTCGGATAGATGGATACGCCCGCCAGGCGAAAGCACCCGGTAGCTTTCGCTGAAGACCGCGTCTTTGTCCGGCGACAAGTTGACCACGCAGTTGGAAATTATCACGTCGTAAGCGCTGTCCGGCAATGGCATGCTTTCCATTTCGCCCTGAACGAACTCGACGTTGGTCAGGCCCACGTTGGCCAGGTTTTTACGGGCCAGGGCCAGCATGGCGGGAGTCATATCCAGGCCGGTTACGTGACCGGTTTCACCCACCTGTTGTGCCGCCAAGAAGCAATCGATGCCCCCGCCGGAACCCAGGTCCAACACGCGCTCACCCTCACGCAGTCCGGCCAGCGCCGTGGGGTTGCCGCAGCCCGCTGAAGCCGCCACTGACTCCACCGGCAGACCGGCCAATTGACCTTCGTTGTACAGGTGGACGGCGTGGTCCAAATCGACCGGGCCGCAACAGTCCCCGCCCGCATCACAACCGCACCCGGCGCCCTCGCGATCTTCCGTCGCTGATACCGGTATCGGTGATAGCTCAATCACCCGCTTGGCCCGGGCGCCGTAGCGTTCTTTCACCAATTCCTTTATGTCTTTCGACTCGATGGACATTCTTCTAACCTCCGTTACTTGTTCAATCACCCTGATTTCAGATTTGGCTTTTGGCCGTCAGAGCAATTATCTGGTTTTTCATTTGGTCTTTATAGATACTGGCACGCCGATCGCTTGGTCGACGCAGACTTGGACCTTAGGCAACATCCGGTCCCATACCCGCGCCGCAGCCCGAAACGCCTCCTCACCCGAGGGAGTGAGCCAGCAAACCTTGCGCTGCCTCCCGTTGTGCTCCTCTGTCCGGCACTCCACGTATTCGCCGTCCTGAAGTTCCTTCATGGTGGAATAGACCATTGCTTCGGTGGGTTCGCAACAACCCTCGCAGGCCTCTTTAATTGCCTGATTGATCCCGTAGCCGTGGACCGGCCCCTTGGCGAGTTCGGACATCAGGAAAAACCGGCAAAGGCTGCGCTTCACCAGGTTCTCCCAGTACTCTTCAGTCTGCATCGTGGTCATCTTGTCGGGTTCTCCTTTTCGGTAAAGCCCTATACTCAATTGGCTTTACTAATCCGAGTTAAATACTTAATCTCGTTGGGTATTCTACTATGGGGTCCGTTCCATGTCAATGCACCAGCCGACAAATCGAGAAATTGGTCAAGAATTGAGGGTGGGTGTGGTAGAATGTCCGTCGCCCACCAAGGGCGCGGCCAGCCCAGTTAAACGACTCTAGGAAGGCCTGCAATATGAAAATAGCCAACTTCAAGACCAAGATTTTGAATACGCCGGCCAGAGACCCGCTGGCCGACAGCTTGCCAGACACGGGCGCCAAGCGGCCTTCGTTACGCTTGAGATGACCACCGACGACGGAATCGAAGGCATCGGCCTTACATTCATCCCGGCGCTCAGCGCCAGCCCGCTGCTACCGTCCCTCAGAACGGCAGTGGACGCCTTGGCCGAGTTAACCATCGGCCAGGACCCCTTGGAGATCGAAGGCATCATGGAGGGTCTGAAGGACGCGACCAGCGGTTCCGGACCCGGTGGGGTCTTGGCCTTGGCCCTTGCGGCGGTGGATATCGCACTGTGGGACATCAAGGGCAAGGCTTTGGGCCAATCGGTGTCAACCCTCCTAGGCGGCTACCGGAAGCGGGTGCCTACCTATGCCAGCGGAGCGCTGATGCGTCCGGTCAACGTTGAGCGTATGGCCGAAATCGGGCCGATGCTGGTGGAAAAAGGTTTCCGGCAATTGAAAACCCAGATGGGGGCCGAGCCCACTGCGGCAAAGGAAGTGGAACGAATCCGGGTGTTGCGGGAGGCGGTTGGCGACGACATAGACCTCATGTGCGACATCAATCAAATGTGGAGCGTTAACCAGGCCATCGACATCGGGCGCCGGGTGGAGGACTACCACCTGTTATGGCTGGAAGACGTGGTGGCCCATGACGACTACCAAGGGATGGCCAAGGTAGCCGACGCCCTGTACACGCCCTTGGCCGCCGGCGAGTACGTCTACGGTATCAATCCCTTCCGGCAAATGATCGAGGCGGGCTCGGTGGACATCGTGATGATCGACCTGTTGAGAGTCGGCGGCATAACACCCTGGCGAAAGGTAGCGGCGATGGCCGAGGCCTTCAACATGCCGGTGGTGAGCCATTTGGTGCCGGAGATCCATGTCCAACTTATGACCGCGATTCCCAACGGGCTAACCTTGGAATATATGCCATGGACTCTGGAATTGTTCGAGGAGACTCCCAAATTCGCGGACGGGCACTTGGAAGTACCCGACAAGCCTGGGTTGGGCCTGGCCTTCGACCAAGAGGCACTCAACCGTTACCAGGTAGCTTAGGGAACTCTGTATTCTCAAACAGGAGGTTCAAAATGGTCTCGCAGTTACGCATCTACACCATCAACAAAGGAATGATGGACTCTTGGTTGAAGTTATTCGACGAGGAGATCCGGCCCATTCACAAAAAACTTGGCATCCCGGTGGAGGGAACTTGGGTGAACGCCGACCGGACCGATTTCATCTGGGTCCGCAGTTTCGATAGCGCCGAAGCAATCCCAGACAAGGAAGCCGAATATTTCGCTTCCCCAGAGCGTACGGCCTTGGGCGATAAGCCCGACAGCCACATCGCAAAGATCGAGGCGCGGGTAATCGAGCGGGTCCCTACGCCATCGGCCATCTAGTCTCAGGCCGGTAGCGTCAACCCTGCTTGTGCGCGTGCTTGTGCCCCTGCTTATGCATTGATACGTGGGGGATGTCGACTTCCAGGAAAACGCCGCCCCGTTCCTCGTAGCCGTGGGCGGCATAAAACGATTTAACGTATTCCTGAGCGTTCAAGACCAAGTTGGTCATGCCCTGAGAGTGGGCTTCTTCTTCAAGGAATTGAAGCAGCCGGCCACCTATTCCCTGTCGCCGCCACTCCAAGTCAACCGCCATCCTGCCGATGCGGGCGGCCCCGTCGCGGCAGACCACCCGTCCCGTGCCAACAACCCTGCCCTGTTGTAGTGCTATGGCATGAGTAGCAAGGGAGTCGTCTTCGTCCAGTTCCTCTTCCGGCGGAATTGACTGTTCGCCGACGAAAACCCGAAAGCGGACGCCCATCGCCGCCTCCAACTCCTCTTCGGTCTCGACTACTTTCACCGTAACGTCTTGCATCGGGTCACCAGAGTGAGTTCCAGGCTAAACAATTCTTAAAACGGTTCGAAGTACCGTAACCGTTCGCGGTGAGCTTGTCGAACCACTGTCTCGCCGCCGCGACCCTTGGACGGGGCTCAAGGGGAACGGTTGGGGGGTGGCGACCTTTTCCGAAGAGGCTAGAAGACGATGACACCCCGGCCGATTTCGCCTTGGTCCATGTCGTCGTAGGCTTCGTTAACTTGGTCCAAAGAGTAGCGGCGGACCACTAGGTCGTCCAAGTTCAACTTACCCATGCGGTACAACTCGGCGAACTTGGGCATATCGACCTTGGCGTGAGTCGACCCGTAATAGGTGCCTCGCACGGTTTTTTCCATCCGTACCATTTCCACGGCGTTCAGTGGGGCTTCGGCCCCGAAAGGAGCGATACCAACCAGGGTTACAGTGGAACTTTTGCCAGCCATGTCGTAGGCGGCCTTGATGGTGGCCGGCAGACCGACGACCTCGAACGTGTAGTCGGCGCCTCTGCCTCCGGTAATTTCCTTGACCGCCGCCACCGGGTCTTGGTCCGAAGAGTTAACCGTATGGGTAGCGCCAAACTTCATAGCGAATTCCAACTGGCTCTCCCTTAGGTCCACCGCGATAATCTTGGTGGCGTTCATGAGTGCCGCGCCCATAATCACGTTTATCCCCACCCCGCCGCAACCGACCACGGCGACCGTACTGCCGGGCCGCACCTTGGCGCTGTTCACCACCGCCCCCACTCCCGTGGGCACGCAGCAGCCGATGAGCGCGGCTATCTCCATGGGAATATTTGCCTCGACGGGGACGCAGCCCATCTCC
Source organism: Dehalococcoidia bacterium (assembly GCA_965247605.1). GTDB lineage: Bacteria > Chloroflexota > Dehalococcoidia > Lucifugimonadales > UBA3495 > VXOI01. Next base: position 425,994 of record CBDFHM010000013.1, read on the forward strand.
GGGACCACCGCATATTCGGCGAAGCAGGCCACCTTGCCCATGTGGTGAATAGACTGGCCCCCCTTATGCAGGCGGCAGGTGCCGTCCATCATGTTGGGGCCAGCGGCCATGTGGACATCACAGACTTGGGAGTTGCCTTCGAGGCAGGAACGGCAGCGGCCGCAGGCTGAGACGAAGGACAGTATCACTTGTTCGCCGGGTCGGACCGACGTGACGCCGGGACCCACTTTCTCCACAGTGCCGGCTCCCTCGTGGCCCAGCACCACGGGCAGGTCGATGGGAGCGTCGCCGTGCATGAAGTGACGGTCACTACGGCAGATGCCTGCGGCTCCGATTTTCACCAGCACTTCGCCCTCTTTTGGATCGTCCAGCTCCACGTCTTCGAGTACCATGGGCTGCTTTGTTTCGTAGAGAACAGCGGCCTTCACTTCAATACTCCTGGTTCTGAATTAATCGCGCGAGTTGCGCACGATGGTTGGCCTTCCAGATCGGCGTCTATGATCAACTAGGCGCGGCCTTGTGTCAAATTTGGCGACCAGCGTCGTCAGCCGGAGAGTATTCCCTGGTCCCAAATGTTATTGGCTTGGCCCATGTTGGTGGCAATCGCGTCTTGGAGCAGTTCCGTTGACTCGAAGTTTAAGCGCCGGGCCAAGTAAGTAAACTCCGCAGCGTCGAGGGCTGGAATTGTCAGGTCTTTGGCGTGGCCCCGCACTGCCCGTAGCGCGTCGATCAACTGTCGCAAGAACCCATAAGCCTGTTCCAGCTCTTCGCCACGAGTTTGAGAAAGATGGCCCCGCCTCACCAGTTGCTGAATCGCGTCCAGGGTGTTGGTACGGCGAACGGAGGGGTCACCATTCCCCATCAAAATCTGCAAGGCCTGGACATAGTATTCCACGTCCACCAGTCCGCCGGGACTGTATTTGGCGTTGGTGGTTTCTGGAGTCACCAACTCCGTGGCCTGCCGACGCCTCAAGTGGAGAATGTTCTCCACGTCCAGCTCGGCTGCGGAGTAGACAAAATTGTCCCGGCACTGGGAAACTCGGGCTCCCAATTCGGGGTCTCCGGCGACCGGTCTCAGCTTGACTAGGGCCAGACGCTCGAAATTTCGAGCGTTGCCTTCTTCAGAATAGTAGGCATTGAAGCCGTCCATGGTTACAGCCAGCGGACCGTCGTTGGAGTAAGGCCGCAAGCGCAGGTCCACCTCGAAAATTCCTTCCCGCCGCACGACTATTGTGCGCGAAAATTCTCGGACCAAATCGGCGAAGTAAACGGAGTTGGGGACCGAAGGCCCGTGGCTCGTGGTGCCTTCTTCTTCGTAGACAAAAAGGATCTCGACATCAGAACCGAAGCCCAGTTCCCGGCCGCCGAACTTGCCCAGGGCACAGATGCACCATGGGCAGTCGCGGCCATCCTGCAGCAGGGGACGGCCATGGGTTTCGTCCAAGGCAATCCGGGCAACCTGTGCCGCCTCCCTCACGACCACTTCGGCCAAATCAGAGAGTTCTCTGGAGAAGCCTGAGAACGGAATGCGGCCCGTGATGTGACGCAAGTCAATGCGGAACATCTCCCGGTCCTTGAACCGGTTCAATTGCTTTACCCTCTCATCCTTCGGGGAAGACGCGGCCTCGGGAGGGCAGCACTCGTCCGTCAGTTGCTCAACCGACTTGTTGCGGTCGAGGTCTGGGGAGTTGACCACCACCGGATAGAGGTTCTCGTGCTGCATGCGCAGAAAGTCTTCCCAAAGAAACTGGCTCACTCCCATTAGTTCGGCCAACGTCTCCAAGACCGTGGCCGACTGTAGGCCTTGAGTTTCCGATGCCCACTGGGGACTCGAGAGCATTTGCCGCACCAGCGCCTGAAACTGTCGTAGCGCCAGTGTCGGATTGGGAGACAAAGGCAGGAGATGGGTGAACTGTTTAATTAGTGAAGTCGCCACGCGAAGTTGCTGGACCCGTTCTTTCGACTGTATTTTGTGTCCTGATTGGTCCGTAAGCCAGAAGGTGTCCCTCACTTCGTTGCCCACGGTGCGGACCTCAGCACCGGCCACGTTGATGTTGAGCACCGCCATGGCGTTGGTAAAGGCGAAAAGGAAGCCGGTGGTGTCCTGGGAACGGATCTTGAGGAGGGTGAACTCGGTTAAGGATTCGTTGTCTACCTGAACGGAGACGGCAGGCAGATATCCCGGAACGTCTCCCGCGTCTTTCGCCGCCACCGTGTAGCGATCGGTGATCTCTTCCCGGGCCTGGTCTTGAAAACCCTGCACCAACAGACCGATCAAGCCTCCTAGGTCTGCTCGAAACGCGTCCCAGGCCACCTCGGTGCTGGGACCAATAGCCTTGACGCTAAAAATATCGAGGACTTTGCCTTCCGGTCGAGTTGGGGGTGAGGAACGGCGCCGGGCGGCCCCCCGGCGCAATGGTCCGGCATGGACCGTCTGGGTCTGGCGAACTGGCGTTAGGGTGAAGACATCAACGCTGGTTATATCCAAACCGTAGACGCTTATCAGTCCCGCGAGGATGGACAGGGTTCCAAGCCAGTCCCAGGTGCTGACCGTGATCGTCCACCGGTCCTCACCCTCGTCTTCGATTGACACCGCCACGTCAGCCAGCGCCACGTCGGCCACCGCCACGTCTTCATCGCGGCCGACGGAATCAAGTAGGGCCAGGTGGCGCGCCGCATCTGAATCGCTGAACTGAGTGTAGCGCGGACCGAACTGGTCCCTGAGGGAGCTGGCATTACCTGAAGAATGTTGGTCTACCACTGAGCACCCCGAAACACCTCAGGCGCCCGGGCCTTGATCGAGCCGCCTTTACGCCGGTTCCCAATAGGAATTGCGCCCATGTTAGTATAAATTACGCTGCCGGTCAGCATCTGGGTGCTAACGGCAGCGTAATTGAGTTGTTTTCCAAGGACGCAGGGGCCGCAGGAGAAATTTTCGTATCCATGAGTGACTTGGGCGAACTTCTCACTGCCTTCGACAATGGCGAGTTGTTGCGTCCCACCGACGCTGCCCTCAACATCGTCGATCTTTCCCGCGCCGTCGCCATCCTCTGCGGGGCGCGGAATGTCGAGCCGACGCCTGGGTCGAACGAAATTGCCGGGATAATCGGGCCCTCCGAGCACTTGGTATTTGTACTGGTTGACGGCTTGGGGATGTCGCTAATCGAGCCACTCGACGCCAGTTCGTTCCTCAAACGCCACCTGGCAACCAGCCTGACCACTGTATTTCCATCATCATCGGCCACCGCCATCACTTCCCTGGCCTCGGGAGAGTGGCCCAGCGTTCACGGTGTGACGGGGCGATGGACCCATTTCCCCGAGGCTTCAGCCGTCGGCGAGGTGCTTCCCTACGTCGTGCGAGGGAACGGCCAGTCGCTATCGTCAGCAGGATTGACCCCGAACCAGGTATTTCTGGCGCCATCGCTCCTGCCCAAAATGACCCGAGACATATTTTCGCTGTTCCCAGACCATCTGTGGGCCAGCGTCTACTCCGAATATTTCACTGGAGGAACCCCCAAAGGCGCCTATAAATCGCTGCCACAAGGCATTAACCAAGTGGTGGAGCGGGTTGCCTCGGCGAACGTTCCGACCTACACCTACCTCTATACCCCACGGGTCGACAATATGGCGCACGAATTGGGGAGTGGACAAGAGCAGGTCAGGGCGACCGTTAGGGACTTGGACCGGGAATTGGAGCGGCTGGCCGATTCGCTGGCCGACCGAGCCCGGTTGGTAGTGTGCGCCGACCACGGATTTCTCGACGCCCCACCGTCGGCTAGGAGCCAGATGAACGCCATCGATGAGCTTAAGGGCGACCTACAGGCGGCGCCGTCCGGTGACGCTCGGGTGCTCTACTTCCACGTTATAGATGGCTTTCAAGATAGGGTTCAAGAGTACCTGCGGGAACGGTTCGGCCAGCGATTCATGGTGGTTACCACAAACGAAGCTGAGAACCTCGAGTTGCTGGGGCCGGGCCCACTGTCTACTCAGACCAGAAGGCGAGTGGGGGACATCCTGGCCATTTCACGAGGAGCGGGAGTGTTGGAATATAGGCCCGACAGCAAGGCCGGACGCATCGTCAATAGTGCATCTCACCATTCCGGCCTAACGCCTTCGGAGATGCGGGTCCCGTTGGTGGTAGCCTAGGACCGACATTCCAGACCGGACGCTAGTTGGCGACTTTTTCCAGTGGCGCGAAGCTTAGCAGCAGGCGTTTGACTCCGACGCCGTTGCTGAACTCGACGGTCACTTCGGTGTCGGCAACCGACGGGTCGCAGGCCGTTACCACGCCTTCGCCGAAGGTGGCATGGCGCACTTGGTCGCCAATTTTGAGGGTCGGCCGGGCGGCCTGCTCAACTGCGGTTTTTGTGGGCTGGTAGGTTTCCCACGCAGCCCGGTGCGGTTTCGGAGCGTCGGGCACTCGACCCGAGGCGACCAACTCAGGCGGTATGTCCCGCAGGAACCGTGACGCCGGTCCCGCCCGGTTGCCGCCAATAAACCCACGACGGAAGGCCCTCGACAGGTACAACCGCTTCTCCGCACGGGTGATTCCTACGTAGCAGAGGCGCCGTTCCTCCTCCAGTTGTTCTTCGCTGTCCATTGACCGGCTGTGAGGCAGAAGACCCTCTTCCATGCCAGCGATAAAGACTACCGGAAACTCGAGGCCCTTGGCTTGGTGCAATGTGATGAGGGTAATCGAATCTTCGGCGTCCTCGTAGGTGTCGACATCGGCGACCAAAGAGGTGCGCTCCAGCAGAGTCGCCAGGCCGTCGGGCGGTGTTTCGGCGTTGAATTCCTGAGCTGTGGCCCGGAACGCCAGGATGTTTTCCCACCGTTCATCGGGACGGTCATCGCTGCCCTGGATGAATTGGCGAAATCCGGTCTCCTCCAACACCAAGTCCAGTAGTTTGACCACCGGAGCTACCTGGCTCAGACCCACCAGACGATCGATTTGATCGGCGAAATCGGCCATGGAGACCGCAGCCCTGGCGGTAACCGGCACTGGGCAGGGTTCGCCGGCCTTGCGCGAGGCCGCGATCCGCTGCATCGCGGCGAACAAAGGAATTCCTTCAGCATCGGCCCAAGTACCCAGATGTTGCATCGACTTGGCGCCAATGCCTCTGGGTGGCACGTTGATCACCCGGGCCAAGTTGATATCGTCGCTCTGGTTGTAGATCAGGCGAAGGTAGGCCGTGAGGTCTTTGATTTCGCGTCTCTGGTAGAAACGGACGCCGCCCACCAACCGGTATTTCACACCCTGGTGGAGGCAAGCCTCTTCCAGGGCCCGTGACTGGGCATTGACCCGGTACATCACCGCGCAGCTGCCTGGTTTGAACCCCTCATCCCGCACCAGCCGACTGATCTCGGCCACCACGTAGGCAGCCTCCTCGTCTTCGTCGTAGGCCTCGTGGATCTCGATTGGTGTGCCTTTGATATTCTCAGTAAACAGGTCCTTTTCGATTCGCTGTCCATTGGCCGATATCAGATGTTTGGCAGCGTCCAGGATGATAGAGGTCGAACGGTAATTCTGCTCCAGCGAGATGGTCTGGGCATTGGAGTAGTCTTTCTGGAAGCTGAGGATATTGCGGATGTCGGCGCTCCGCCAGGAATATATCGACTGGTCGGGGTCTCCGACTACACAAATATTACGTTGCCCGTCCGCCAGCAACTGGGCCAACCGGTATTGGGCCACATTGGTGTCCTGGAACTCGTCGACCAGTAAATACGTGTAACGGTCCTGGTAGCGCTTCTGGACCTCGGGAAAACCCTCCAGCAACTGAACCGCTTTCAGGAGCAGGTCATCGAAATCGACGGCGTTATTTCGGGTGAGCAGCTCCTCGTAGTGCCGGTAGACCCGGGCGCAGTTCTCTTCGAAATAGTTATCGGCGTATCGCGCCATCGCTTGAGAGTCCCGCAGCACGCTCTTGGCCTTGGAGATTGCGCTGCGGACCGCGTTGGGGGGGTTGCGCTTGGAATCCATCTCGGCCAATTCCATAGCCTGCTTGATGATGTTGGCTTGGTCGTCGGCATCGTAGATGGAGTAGTTGGAAGGGAGGCCCAAGTGGTGGCCGTCGCGCCGCAGCAGCAAGGCGCAAAAGGCGTGGAATGTGCCTACGGTCAGCGCGTCGCTACGGCTGCCGACCAGCCGTTCCAGCCGGTCGCGCATCTCCCGGGCCGCCTTGTTGGTAAAGGTCATGGCCAGGATGCTGTAGGGGCTGACGCCGCACACCCGAACCAGGTAGGCAATGCGGTGGGTTATGACCCTAGTCTTACCGCTGCCGGGACCAGCAACAATGAGCAATGGGCCGTCAACGGTCTCGACGGCCTCCTTCTGTGCGGGGTTCAATCCCTCGAGAACATCCGCCCCTTGAGTCATGATGGAATTATAGCACGGGGCGTGCCTGAAACCGGCGGTTTAGGCATCAGTAAAGGGCGTTACCAACGGCGTCAAGAAAGAGCTGCCAGGGTCTCCTCCAACGTGGCCACGGTAGCCAGAAAGGGCATGACGACGGTTAGAGCGGCCTCGTGGGCCTCCTGGGAGACCGACGTACAGCAATCGCCGACAACCACCACGCGGTAACCGCGGTCGCAGGCCTCGCGCGCTGTCCCTTCCACCACGAAGTTGGTCGCCACACCGGTGAGGATCACGGTGCCGATGCGTTTGTTCTTTAGAATGGGCTCCAAGTCCGAGGCGATAAACGCCGAAACAGCGCGTTTGGTCACCACCGGCTCGCCGTCTAGCGGGGTCACTGCGGGGTGAATGGCGGCACCCCAGGTACCCTCGATCAGGGCATTGGCCCCGTGCAGACCTTCCCAGAGGCCGGAGTTGGCGGGCCGCTCTGGATAGCCCGGCCGGAACTTAACCGACACATAGATTACCGGCAACGAAACGTTACGTGAGGGGCAGGCACATTATAGCGCGGCGGTCCAGGGGATGGGCCGGGGTGGCTGGTTATGCCGAGGGCTAAGCCGCCATGCGCTGGAGGGCTTTGATGTCGGTGATGGAGATGCGGCGGTGGGACGTTGTCAGGAGCCCCATGCGCCGGTAGGAGTTCAGCGCGCGGCTGACGGTTTCCCGGCTGGCGCCCACCAACCGGGCCAGTTCCTCTTGGCCAATAGGTATTTCGATAGTATCGGCAGTATCAGCAGTATCAGGTGCGCCGGCGGAGTGGGTCTCGGCCAAGGCCAACAGGTGCTTGGCCACCCTGGTCGGCACATCCAAAAAGGCTAGGTCTCCCAGCATCTCGTTGGCGCTGCGCAGTCTGGTTGCAAGGACTGCGGTGATCTGGGCCGCTACTTGCGGGTGCTGCCCCAGAAATTCCAGATAGTCTTCACGCAGCAAGACCAGCGTTTCCAGGTTATCCACGGCGGTGGCGTTGGCCGAGCGGTTAGACCCGTCAAACAGGGACATTTCCCCGAAGCATTCCCCAGGTTTCAGCAGCGCGAGGTCTTTCTCGCGGCCATCGTCGGAGTCCAAGGAAATCCGTACCCGGCCCTCGACGATGATGTGCATACGGTCGCCGGGGTCGTCTTGGTGGAACACCACCTCGCCCCGTCCGTACCGCCGTCGGCGCAAGTGCTCGGCCAGAGGAGCGAGCTGGCTGGCGCTCAGGCCCTCGAAAATATCTACTTTGCCCAAAATATCAGCGGTCGTCATTGGTGAAGCGGACTAACAGCCTTGGCCAGGCTCGCGGAGCTACCTAAGATACGCCAATAAAAGCCGGTTCCCGGCGCGATTCGTTACGCTCAATTATAACATCGGGGCCTGTTTCACTATCTAGCCACGCCGCTCGCCCAGTCACGAAAATGGCCCTGCCGTTGGACTGGATGTTATAATGGACGCCCCGCCAAGCTGTGAACCTACGCTTGTGGTTTGCCTGCAACATTGATAATACAGATGGGTTGTAATCTGACGAGACCGTTAGTGGCGGCGGCACAACAGTTACCATTCTCCCCTGACCGGACTTTGTTACCGACTTTTCTTCAGTAACTACTTCCCGAATAACTGCCCGCAACCCGAACCAGTAAGCATCGACGTTGCCCGTCGCACGGGATGTAAACGCTCCAAAGAGCCATAAGGACTCATAATGTTGGAAACCCCTCCCCAGAACCTGAGGACGCCGGGCCCCACTCCGATCCCAGACGACATCATGAACGCGATGTCCACGCCGATGATCAATCACCGGGGGCCGGAGTTCGGCCAATTAATCAAAAAGACCACCGAGCAATTGAAGCAGGTCTTCTTTACCAAAAACGACGTTCTTATCCTCACTGCTTCGGGCACCGGCGCCCTGGAAGCGTCTCTGGTCAACACGCTGTCGCCCGGAGACAAAGTCCTTTCGCCCTCCGCCGGGTCCTTCGGCGACCGGTTTATCGACATGGCCGAGGCCTTCGGAGCCGACGTCCAACGTATGGATTTCGAGTGGGGCGAGCCCGTGGACCCCGGCGCAATCCGCCGGGCGCTGCAAGCCGACCCCGGAATCAAAGCAGTGATGATCACCCACAACGAGACCTCCACCGGCGTCACCCACCCTGTTGAGGAGATCGCCAGGATCGCCAAACAGGAGTTCGACAAGCTGCTGCTGGTCGACGCGGTGAGCAGTCTTGGTTGCATCCCGATACCGGTTGACGCCTGGGACTGCGACATGGTGGGAACGGCTTCCCAGAAGGGATTCATGATCCCCCCAGGGCTGGCGTTCATCAGCATCAGTGAACGCGCGTGGGAGGAGCAGAAGACTGCCAAGATGCCCAGGTTCTACTTTGACCTGGAATCAGCGAAACGGACGCTGGAGCGAGGGCAGACGCCCTTCACTCCCAACATTTCGGCGATGTACGGGTTGAGCCAGGCATTGGACATGCTCCTGTCCGAAGGAATGGAGAACGTGTTCGGACGGCATTCCGACATTGCTCAGTTCACCCGGGATAGCATACGAGAGTTGGGCCTGGATCTGTTGGTACAGGACGAACGGTACGCTTCAAACACCGTGACGGCGGTGAAGGTCCCGCACAATGTGGACGGCCCTAAACTTAGAGGCCTGATGCGAACGGAGAAGAATGTTGTCCTGGCAGGCGGCCAAGGCAAGCTAAGCGACAGCATTTTTCGCATCGGCCATTTGGGGCACGTCTCCAAAGCGGACATTGACGAAGTCGTGGCGGCATTGCGGGCGCTGCTGCCCCAAGTCGGGTTCGGGGCGGCCTAGGACGGAACCGGCTTGCCTAGAACGGAATTGGCTTAACGGAATTGGCTTAATGGTATCGCTCGTGGAACGACTGAGCAGAGAGGAATAGGTTTGGCGATTTCCGAGTTGGAAAAAGCGATGGCCACCCTGCGCCTGGGTCTGGCCGAAATTCAAAACAAAGAGCAGCACTTTGACACCGTCATTCACCAGTTCCGGACCCAACTCCGTCGGCTCCCCCGGCAGGTAATGTACGGACCGACTGGTCTAGACGCCTCTCTGGCGGCCATGGGGGAAATCGAGGAGCGATTGGCCGATGCGGTGGCCAACCGCCGGCGCCTGCTCCAAATAAAGAAGACCGCGTCCCAGGAACTGGAAGCGCTGGTAGTGTTGAAACAGGTGGATGAGGCCCGCACGAGCCTGAGCTCCCTCAAAGGTCGGGCCGCTTCGAGAGGGGGTGACGCCGATACGCAAGGCGAGATCCGGCGCCTGGAAGAGTTCATTGCGGCCAACAGCAAACGCGCCGAACAGGCGATTACCGACCGTTACCAAGACGACTACCCGGAGCGTGCCAGTGAGGGTTCCTAAAGGCTGTTCTTATAGGTCGCCCGTCAGCCGGTTGATCACCAGGCCGGTGGGCAGCTTGGGGTAGAAGAAAGTGGACTTGCGGGGCAACCGGTGACCGTCACCGACGATTTGTTCAAACGCTCCCAGAGGAAACGGCTTCATCAAGAACGCCATTTGTAGCTGGCCGCTGGCGACCCGGTCTACCGCCTCGCGGTGATCGTGTAAAAACCCCAGGTGCTCCAACGTCGATTCCCCCAATTCCGGCTGCAGAACCTTTTCTTCCAGCACCCAGCCCTCCGACACCGCCAGCGGGCCCCAGTCCTTTCCGACGGCCGATTCCCTGAGGCTCAGAAGCTTGTCTCCGGAGCTACCTGGGCCCACCGAGGCCATTACTCTGCCCTCTCTTCCCAGCCGTTCCACTTCCTGGACCATCTCGTCGGCCGAAGCCGACTCCAAGCGTTCCGATACAAAAATCTCGTCCAGACGGCCTAGAATGCTGGTCAGCTTGTCCTCTGGCAACCCGTTGAGACTGCGATGGTACGGCAAGACCACTAGTCCGGGGTCGTCGAAAGCGATTAGGGTCATCATCACGTAATTGTGCGCCAGACTGGGCGAGGCGGAGGCGGGGTCCTCACTGTGGCGAGCCAATTGATAGTGGCGGGCCGCCTCGTAGCGGTGGTGCCCGTCGGCCAGGTAGACCGGCCGGTCTTGGAAGAACCTCTGGATTTTCGCTTGGTCGTCGAGATCTGCGATACGCCACAAGCTTGTAACGCTCCCGAATTCGTCTCTGGCGTCTATTTCCGGCTGGCTGGCCATCACCTTTCTAAATATCGGCTCCAACCCGTGGGCGGCATCCCGGTACAGGCCCATGATGGGACTGATGTTGGCTCCCAATGACTCCATCAGGGACACCCGGTCGCGGATCGCTGGCGCCTCGGTGAACTCGTGAGGCAGAACCTGGCGCGTCTGGTAGTCTTCCAGACCCACACCGGCGATCAGACCCAGCCTGGAACGGGTAGCGCCATCCAACGAAAAGTCGTGACGCAACAGGTAGTAGGAGGGTTGGGTGTCTTGGCTAAGGACCCCGTCGCGCATCCATGAATTAAAGAGGTCTGCGGTCCCGGAATATTGGCCTTCCGCTTGCTTCGACCAGTCCAGCCCTTCGCCAGCTTCAAGGTGGATGACATTGTAGCGGTTCTGTTGCTTCAACGACTCTTGAATCTCAGGAGTGATCATGTCGTAGGGGGGACACAGCACAGATGCCATGTCACCGACCTTCTCCGGATTGTATCGCCACCCTCTAAAGGGACTGACTGCCGCCATATCCAGCACCTGCTCTAAAACACTTGCCCTGATACGCCTGTCGGTGGCCGTTGCCAAGGGTGAAACGCTGCCATATAAAAAGCCACCCTATCAGGCGATTATAGTGATCGGCCTATGGCCAGTCCACCTGGCCACCGGCGTGTCCGAATCCGTTGCTTTTAGGCTACTAGGCACTGTGATATACTCGTTTCCTGCTACGGCCCAGATGCTTTTCAGATTCGAATTTCGCAAGGAATTTTGCCAATGGCCGCCTCAATCACCCACGTAGAGCAGGGGACCGTCACGACCGTCCGCGGCTTCAGCGCCGGGGGCACTTACGCGGGGATAAAGACGCTCTCGGAAGACAAGATGGACGTCGGCATGCTGTTATCGAATACGCCGTGCGCGGTGGCTGGCGTATTCACCAAGAGCAGCATTATTTCGCCCACGGTTACGGTGAACCGGGAAACGCTGGCTGCCGGCAACCCAGTTCGGGGCGTGGTAGTCAATTCGGGAATCGCCAACGCCGGAGTCGGCGACCAAGGGTACATCGACGCCAAGGAGATGGCCGCGCTGGGCGCCTCGGCCATGGGTATCAAAACCGAAGAGGTCTTGGTCTGTAGCACCGGAGTCATCGGCGTCGAGTTACCGATGACCTTGATAGAAAAGGGCGTAAACCAGATTGAGTTGTCTCCCGATGGAGGCAACACTCTGGCCAGAGCCATGATGACCACAGATACCCATCCCAAAGAAGTGGGCGTCACGCTGAACCTAGGCGGGACCGAGGTGCGCATCGGCGGCGTCGCCAAGGGCGCTGGAATGATCCACCCCAACATGGCCACAATGCTGTGCTTCGTCGCCACCGACGCCGCAGTCGACCAAGACTGCCTTCGCTCGATATTGCCGGAAGTTGCTGACTCCTCTTTGAACATGTTGACCGTGGATGGCGACAGCAGCACCAATGACTCATTGTTGGTGCTGGCCAACGGGGCCGCTGGCAACAGCCCGATCACCACCGGCAGCCCAGAGGCCGACGACCTGAAAGCCGGCCTCCTGGAGGTCTGCGTTCAACTCACCCGCCAGTTGGCTCAAGACGGGGAGGGCGCCACCCGGTTGTTGGTGGTGGAGGTGCAGGGAGCCAGAAATATCGAGGACGCGCGAGCCGCCGCTAGGACTATCGGCTCCTCCCTGCTGGTCAAATCCGCAGTCTACGGCGCCGATCCCAACTGGGGCCGGTTGCTAGCCGCGTTGGGACGTAGCCAGGCAGAGGTGGTAGAAACCAAACTCGACCTCTACATCAACGGCGTGTGCATCATGGAAGCCGGCAAGCCGATTCCTTTCCATCGAAACGCGGTTGTCGCCTTGATGCGAGGAACCGAGGTAACATTCGGGGTGGCGCTAAACTTAGGTAACGCGCGAGCCACGGCCTGGGGCTGCGATCTGACCGAAGAATACGTGATCATCAACAGCGCCTATACTACCTGAACTTGGTGGGCTGAACTTGGGCGGGCTAGATTCGGGCAGCCCCGGCGCTGGCGGGAGTTCATCCCCGGTCCTCCCGGCTCGAGTCCTTGGCTTGAACTGTGCCGAGGGCCGATGGTCCAACCCCGCATTTCCGGCCTGGGCGGCCTGCCAGCTACGCCACCCTACCCATCAAGTTGATAACCAAGTTGATTAACGACATCTTCTGATTTAAGGAGTGCCCAGCCTGCCGATCGTAGTGAAAATCGGGGGCAGCACCCTGGGAAGCCACGATACAAGCCTGAAGGACTTGGTCACGCTGCAACGGGAGGGGGCGGAGGTAGTGGTAGTCCACGGCGGCGGTAACGTGATTTCCCAATGGATGCAGCGTCAGGGAATACCCCCGCAATTTGTACGCGGGTTGCGGGTGACTGATGCCGCCAGCCTGGAAATTGTCGTCGCCGTGCTAACGGGCCTGATCAATAAAGAATTAGTGTCGTTGATGCACCGGTTGGGAGGCAAGGCCATTGGCCTTAGCGGAATCGACGGTGGCATGTTGGAGTGTAAGATCGCCAACCCCGAACTTGGCTTCGTCGGCGAGGTCTCCAAGGTGAACAGCGAACCAATCAGGGCGCTATTGGATGCTGGGTACATACCCATGGTGGCCCCGCTGGGACGCCACAAAGAGGACGGCTCCGAAAATTCCGGAAGCCCCCTGAACATCAACGGAGACACGGTCGCCGGTGAACTCGCCCGCGCTATGGAAGCCGATCAGCTAATATTCTTGACCGACGTAGCCGGCGTGATGGACGGTAACGGCCGTGTGATCCAGCGGCTGGACCGCCGGCGCGCCGGTATTTTGTTTAATTCCGGAGTTATCCAGGGCGGCATGATTCCCAAGCTCTCGGCTTGTCTGCGAGCGTTGGAAAGTTCACCCGTTGCCGATATTATCGATGGGCGTCAACCTGACGCACTGTTGGAATGTGTCCGCGGAAGGTCCACCGGGACCACCATCGTCAGCGACTTTAATCCCCGCCAACCGGCGAGGCCTTCTGCCTCTTGACCGGTCACGGTCCAAAACCATGGTATTAAACAGCCGACCTAGCAGCCGTTCTAGCCTTTCTCACTAGCTTCGGCCATGAGTTTTGACCTAACAAACGACGGAGAACAACCGCCGGGACAAAACTTCCCCGGTATTTCCCTGGTAAGTCTTCGCCGCATCAGAAATGCCTGTGTCGCCGTCATCGGGCTTCTTTTCCTGTTCCTGATCTTGTGGTGGCTGCGGACCGTGTACACCGATTGGCTCTGGTTCGACAGTCTCGGGTTCCGCACCGTATACACCAAGATATTGGTCTTGAAGCTGTGGCTCTTCGTGGGAGGGACGCTGGTCGCTGGCGGAGTCCTGCTGGGCAACTTTTACCTTGTCCACCGGTTTGCCCGAGGCCCGTCTACACTCGCCCTTCATGCCGATTCGTTGCGCCTACTCTCGGCGTTGATCGTGGCTGGTGCGGCCATCACGATAATTAGCGCCGCCCCCATTTTCGGCTCCGTAGCCCAAGGGCATTGGGAGACCCTCCTGCTGTTTTTTAACAAGGTGTCATTTGGGGTAACAGATGCGGAGTTCGGCCAAGACCTGTCCTTCTTCGTAGTAACGCTCCATCTGCTCCAGTTCGTTCAAGGCTGGTTCATGGGCATCTTGATTACCTGCGTAGTTACCTCACTGGCCTTGTACGCCGGTATCTATGCCGTTCGAGGTCTCAAGTTCGTCGTCGCGCCCAGGATGCTGAAACACATGGCCATTTTGGGCGCCTTTCTGATGGTTAGTGTGGCAACGGGCCATGTGCTTGATGTGTACGAGATCGTCCTCTCGCCGGGGGGGCTGGTTGCCGGAGCTACTTACGCGGACATTAATGCTCGCATACCCGTACTCTGGTTGATGACAGGCATTGCTACCCTGGCGGGGGTGGGGTTCGCCACCAGCATCTACTACGGCGGCCTACGGCTCATTATCGGTTCGTTCAGCCTTTGGGTAATAATGGTGTTGCTGGCCAATGTAGCTTTTCCCGCCATGTTTCAGCGCTTCCAAGTAGACCCCAACGAGTTCTCCAAGGAGCGCCCCTTCATCGAACGGAATATCGAAGCCACGCGTGCCGCCTATCAGTTGGACGGTGTAGAAGACGTCTCTTTCCCGGCTGTGGGAGACCTCACCGGGGAATTGTTAGCCCAAAACCGTGAGGTAATCGACAACATCCGCCTCTGGGACGCCCAACCCTTACAAGACGCTTACAACCAACTCCAGTTCTTGGAGCTTTATTACAACTTCCTGAACATGGACTCGGACCGCTACGAAGTGGACGGCCGGCTACGGCAGGTCTTATTGGCGGCGCGAGAGTTGGACTCTGATAACCTCCCGGTGGACGCCCAGAACTGGGTGAACCGCAAGCTGCAGTACACCCACGGCTACGGCGTTGCCATGAGCTCCGCCATCGGTTTCACCCCGGACGAGGGGAGGCCGGAATTCTTGATCCAAGACATCCCGATTCGCGCCGTTTTCCCCGTGCGGCAACCGGAGATGTACTACGGCGAGTCGCCAGCAAACTTCGCCATCGTCAACACCACCATGCCAGAGATCGACCCCCAACCGGGCAGCCAGCATTACGACGGAGACGGCGGCGTGTTCATCGACTCAACCTTGCGAAGGCTTGCCTACTCCTGGCAGTTCGCCGATATCAACATTGATTTGTTCGTAAAAACCCCTCGCCAGCCTGGGGCAAGGTGGGGATAATGTAATAAAAGGTCGTGGGCGCTGCGCCTGGCCGAGGGAGGGGAGGATGTTCCGAATACGAGACCCGCAAGAGAGCCTCTGGCAGTCCCAGTTCCTGGTGACGCCGAAGAAGGCTAAGCGCCTGGAGAGAAGTTGGGCCGAGGTTTTCCGAAACGAGGCGCTCCCCCTGATTGACGAGGAGCGCTTTGCTCCCATGTACTGCGTGGACAACGGCCGTCCCAACCGGGCGGTGCAGACCGTCCTCGGGGTCCACCTCCTCAAAGAGATGTTCAACCTCACCGACGATGAAGCTCTGGAACAACTAGAGTTCAACCTGCTCTGGCACCACGCCCTGCGGCTAGACATCGAGGAGACCCACCTGCCCCAGAAGACCCTCCACAACTTCCGAGTTCGCCTGATGCAGCACGACGGTGGCCGGCTGGCTTTCCAGGAGACCACGGACCGGATCATCCAGGCGCTGGGCATACGCACCGGAAAGCAACGGCTGGACTCCACCCACATCATGAGCAACATCGCCACACTCACCCGGCTGGGCCTGTTCTGTGAGACGATGCGGTTGTTCCTGCGGGCCTTGCGCTGGGAGCACCCAGAGCTTCGCCCTGGGGTTCCGGAGGGCCTCCTAGGGCGCTATTTGAAGGAAGAAGACGAGGCGACCCACTACGAGGACGCCCGCACGGGGGAGGGTCGGCGACGCCTTTCGGTCTGTGCCCGGGACCTCTACCGGCTGGTGGACCGGTTCCATGGCACGACTGCTGCCCAGCTGGAGGAGTACCGGCTGCTGGAGCGGCTGCTGCGGGAGCAGTGCCATGTGGGCAAACACCAGGACGGGCGCCCCAGGGACGATGACGACGATGCTGGGGAATGCAAGGTGCCCGTGGCCTTGAAGGACCCGAAGCAGCTGTCCGCCGACTCGCTGCAATCGCCCCACGACCCGGATGTGACCTACAGCGGCCACAAGGGGAAGGGGTACGAGGTGCAGGTGGCGGAGACCTGCCACGAGGAGAACGCCACCCAGCTCATCACCCACGTGGAGGTGACCCCCTCGAGTGGGAGCGACACCGACGTGAGCGTGCCGGTCGTTGACGGGCTCGCGGAGCGGAAGGTCCGACCGGACGAGCTCTTCGCCGACACGGCGTATGGGTCGGGCCGCAATGCCTTCGAAGCCTCGCGCCGGAGAACGGAACTGGTGAGCCCGGTGGCGGGGTCGGCGCCGGGGAACTCGCACGAAGGAGAGGGTGACGGATCACCGCCGCTCACCGCCGCGGACTTTCAGATCGACGTCACAGGGGAGCAGGCCACGGTGTGCCCCGCCGGCCACCCGTCCATCGAGGAGTACGAGCTGAAGGATGCGCCGGAGCGGGTAGAGGTCCACTTTGCCGGGACAACATGCGAGCCCTGCCCCTTGCGATCCCGTTGCCCAGTGAAGCTGGACCGGCGTGCGGGGGCCTACGTCCTCAAGGCGGACCTGGTGAAGGTGAACATCGAGCGGCGCCGGAGGGCCGAGGCCACCGAGGAGTGGCGCAAGCGGTATGACATAAGGGCTGGTATCGAGGGAACGAACTCCGAGCTGAAGCGCGCCCACGGGCTTGGGCGCTTGCGGGTGCGAGGGGGCCGTCGGGTGCGGCTTGCCGTCTACCTGAAGGCGTTGGCGTGCAACTTCAAACGGATGGTCCATGCACGCCTGGTGGAGATGGAGAACACGGCTCAGCGGGCGGTCGGGACGGTACCTGCGGTCGCGGCCGCATGAGGGCGCCGCTCCACAACTTCCACCGGGTGCCCTGAGCCACGGAAGGGGTACCGCAACGGGATCACGCTTGTCCTGAGCGCGGCAGATAGGGCGGTGAGGCCAGCAGCCGGCATCCCGTGGCCTCCTCCGCTCCAGACCACCTTCGCACGCCAGGGCTCATCTCAAACAGGCCTTGTTACGAGGGAATCAAGATTGTCTTCATTACCGATTACCAAATAGATCAATCAGCCAAGCACGCGTTATCCGTCGGAGCGTTTTCGCTACTCACTAAACCGGTAGACCCTGTCCTAATGCTAAGCCTGGTCGGCTCGATCATGAATGAAACTCAACAGGATTCTACGGGGTTAACTAGTACTCAGTCAACCTAATTGTTGGCAGGATAGAGATGGTGACGCTTGACTCGGGCGTCCACAGTGGAGAATCTCCAGTCAATGGTTGCTCCGGCTTGGTTTCGTTCTGCCTCCAGGGCCGCGATCTCGCCACTCAAAGTCTCTTCATCGGCAATACGCCGGCGCAGGACTCGCCTGGCCAAGACACTGAACTCGATCTCTGCCATGTTGAGCCAACTACCGTGCTTGGGAGTGTAGTGAAACTCCAAGCGTTTGCGTATTCGCCTAGCCTCCTTGGGCTCGAAGGTTTCGTAGAGGGAAGCTGGTTTGTGGGTGTTGAGGTTGTCCAGCACCACCCGGATCTTCTCGGACGCTGGGTAAGCTTCATCGGCCAGCCACCGCATCTGCTGAGCGAAGTCCACCATGGTACGACGTTCGGTCACTGCCACATGCCTCCAGCCCGCCAGGGGCTCGCACAGCATGAACAGGTTTCGGGTGCCATTGCGCTGGTACTCGTAATCGTATCGCTCCCGTCGTGCCAGCTTGGGCGGGATCGGAGACCTCTTTTCCGCCAGCAACTGCTTGGAGGTCTCGTCGAAACAGACCACCGGGCGCTCTGGGTCATAGGGTTCCGCGTAAAGGTCCAGCACATCCTCCATACACGCCACAAACTCGGCGCTCACCTGGGGAATACACCACTCCTTCTTCTGCCACGGCTTGAGACTGTTTTTTTCAACCGCTTGCGAATTCCCTCGTGGGACATGGAGGGCGCCAGCCCCAACTCCACCACCTTGTTTGCCAGGAGCCGCAGGGTCCAGTGGTCATGGCCTGGAGGGGCCTCGCTGCACGCCAGGGCAATCAGGTGCGCTTCCCCCCGCTCATCCAGTTTGGTCGGATGTCCTGGCCGAGGATCTTCCTCCAAGGCCCGCTTCAGTCCTCCCTCCAGGTACCGCCGCTTGGTACGGCACACCGTACCCGCAGACGTGTCCAGCGCCTCCACGATGCGCATCACCCCCCAGCCCGTATCTGCCTTTAGCAGAATACGGGCTGGGGCAACCTTTCGCGCTGGGCTCTTTCCCCCGCGAATCAGTCGTTCCAACTGGTCTCGTTCTTCCCTTTCCAACCGGACCACATACCGTTCTCGTCCCATGGCTGCCACCCTCCTACGTCAACACTCCTAAAAAAGGGTAGCAACCTTAGACGTTTTCTTAAACAATTACCAAAACCGAGTTGACTGAGTACTAGTGGCGGTAGACAAACCCAAAATAATGGTCGTAGACGACGACACAGCGATGCTTTTTTCCGTCATAGATATTCTGGAATTCGACGGTTTTTAAGTATGCGGTGTTACCGATGGGTTTCAGGCGATCGAAAAGGTCGGCCAAGAGCATTTCGCACTGATACTCATGGACGTCAACATGCCCGGAATGGACGGGGTCGAGGCGTACCGGAAAATTAAACAAAATAGCCCCGGGACAATTGTGGTCATGATGACCGGGCATTCTGTCGAGGACTTGGTCAAGCAGGCGATTGACGAGGGTGCTTACACCGTACTATACAAACCCCTGGAGCCACCGGAGATCCTCTCAATAGTAAGGTCAGTCGTGGAGTCGGCCTGCGTCTTGGTGGTTGACGACGACGAGGCAACGAGAGACTCGCTGCGCATGCTTTTGGAAGACAGCGGGATGATTGTCGGAGTGGCCCATAACGGGAATGAAGCTGTGTCCCAAGTAAAAGAAAAACACTTTGGGGTGGTGTTGATGGATATAGAAATGCCCGGGATCAACGGCTATGAAGCCTGCGAACAGGTTCTAGACGCCGATCCACGGGCCAAAGTCGTTTTTATTACCGGCCATCAGGTGGAAGATTGCACCAAGAGAGCCCTTACGGCTGGCGCATTTTCATTGATTAGCAAACCGGTTGAACCGGAAAACATGCTCGATCTGGTCGGTTCACTATTGGGAGAGGCTTAATCGGGCGGTCGGACCAATCTCGCCCGGCTTTCAATTCTGCATAGCACTTCGGCCACGCCTCTTCAGAATGCCGTAGCGGTCAAGACCAAGCCTCCAACCGCTCCAGCGCCTCTTTGCTAACCGCGATCAACTGTTCGCGTCGCAGCTCCAAAACGGCCGCGCCGCCGATTAACAGCACCGCGATCGCGAGCACAATCCACCACCACGAGATGCTTCCGCCGGCCAGTTCCACCGGCAGGCTAAGAAGGGTGAGGAAGTTGGCGACAAAGACGGCGATGCCGGCCAGGAAAGTCCATTTCCAGCGCACCATACCACCCCAGAGGAATATGGCCAGGCTGGAGAAGAACAACCAGACTCCGTAGTAGAAGTGGCTATCCTCTCCGAAGAACTGCCAGGCTTCCCATATCGATAGCCCCAGTGTCACCCCCAGCAGCGATACCAGTCCGCCCGCCTCCAAGGTATGGGCCGCCGACCTATCTCCCCATCTCCGCTCGGCGAAGGCAACCGCCATCATGAACAGCCCCGCTGGCACCACGTAAAATAGCGGTTGGCCGATCTGGAAAACGCCGAGAAAAACCATGTAGGAGATTCCAACCAATCCTGTTCCCAGATAAGTCAGCCTACGATTTCTGTCGGCGAACGCCCAGAAGATGGCATTCAGCCCCGAGGCCGCCAAGACAATCGCGAACCAACGGAAATGATCGGACTCCGTGCCTGGTGCGCGTAGTGCGCCTGGGTCACCTTGGTCAAATGTCACGCCTGCATGCGTTAGGCTGACGACAGTAGCAGCGGCGACGAGGGCCAGAATCGAATACCGGACCGGTTGGGACCATACGGCCCATATGCTCTCTCTGAGGGTTGACCGCCGGCCTCTTCCGGCAAGGTGGAATAACACACCAATCGCCAGGGCCAATCCAGTCCCATACAGCGGTGCGTGAACCAACTGGACCCCGCCAGCCCATAGGCCTGCTGGCAGCCCCACTCCCAACAATATGAACGCAGACCCGTAGGCGAATATCCCATTCCGCCACCACACCGCGAAGGCCCCGGCAAATATTCCGTAAACAAGCGCCATCGCGAATCCGGTCTGAGGTTCAAGCATCGACGACGCGAGTGAAAACACCAGGCCGATGACCGTAAAGATCCAGAGAGGAACTGACCAGAATCCAGCCAGAGCCGCCAAGGGTGAGGTGCGGAACACGTCAATGGTTTCCATCCTCCGTTGCCGGGCCAGCCAGGCGGCCGCGCTCCCTACCACAATCACGACGACGCCGAAGTAGGCCCCAGACAAGTTCCATGAGCCGTCAGTTGCCAGATATAGGACTTGTGCGGTACCCAGGTACGCTGCCGCCAGACTCGGGTAAAGCCAAACGCTGCGTCTGTAAATCCACGCCGGCCAAAAGAAAGACCCGGCGGAGATGAACAGGCTTGTCGCCAATACCCACGGCTGAAAGACTGACAGAGCTGGGATGGCCAGGCTCAGCCCTATGGCCAAGAGGTAGAGCGGCGCACCCGGTGAGTCGATGATGAACCCAGAAGTTGACTGATCGGGGCGAAACCGCGGGAAGCACATCCGAGGGAAGTCTCGAAGCACTTCGGCGGCCAACCAGTACACGGCGGCGAACGGCGCCAGCACCAGACCATACCATGTTGGTCCCAGACCCAAGGGCAGTAGTGTCAAGAAAAACGCCAAGGGGAGCAAAGCCCCGGCAAAAAAGACCAGGAACCAGGCCCGAGGACGCAACAAGTACGCAGAGGCGCCGTAAATTACGGCAGCGGTGTATAGAGTTGCGATCCTGCTGGCGTCCTCGCCTTCGGACCACATGGGAAACCAGGCAAGGGCAACTACAGAGAGGACCCAGGCACCCAGCAGGTGGGGCCGCAGCAAGTACTCTAGGCGTCCGCCCGCCGTCGCAAGGGGTTCAGGGAAAACTCTCACACCGAAGAAGACGTAGGCCGCTCCTAAAACAGCAAAGGCAATCCCATACCATTCGTCCGGGAGTGGTGTTTGGCTTAGCGTGACCAAAAAAGCCACCGCGAGAAGCCCAACGGAAAGATATGCCAGGGCCAGGGTCCCCGGCCTCAGGAAACGATAGGATGCGCCAAACGCTGCGGCTGCGCCGTAGAGCGTCACGAGGCGAGCGGCCCAAGGTTCCCCCGGCCACATGGGTGCCCAGAGCAAGCTGACGCAGACCAACCCGATTCCCAGGGCGTGATAGGGAGAAAATAGGGTCGGCCATGTTTGCGCTGCGTTGCCACTGTCCGGTTCAGCCTCCGGTCTCCTTTGGTTCAGCCGCGCAATCGCAAGATAGACCGCGCCTATAGCCATCAGAGCGGGTGCATACCACGCCTGGTGAATCGAGGAAGCGGTCGACAACGTCAAAAGGAGGGCTGCGGGGAACGCAACGCCGAGTGCATATTCGTATCCCGGCGTTCTCGCGTAGAACCGGGATACGCCGTACAGCGCGACCGCCGACCAAGCGGTTACCGCCAATGCTGAAGTTACCTCTGCCTGAATGGCAACGAGAGCAACGAATGTTGCCGGAACGCCCAAGTGGGCCAGCCACCACAGTCCGTCGGCGATTACTGATGAGTCCCGGTGCCTGGCCCAACGCGACACCCACAAATAAACGGGGCCGAGAGACGTCATCAACGCCAAGTCCCAACCGCCCGGGAGTCCGGTTAAGCCCAGTGCCAGGCCCAAGGACGCAGCGAAGGCCACGCCGGCCGCAGCGGCCATGGAAACCAGTTGGAACCTGAAGGCCAGTAACGCGTAGGCGGGAACCCCCGCAGCGGCTATGATCAGCCACCCTTCGGTGGGCAGGTCGAGAGCGACGTTCAACCCAGGGATAATCGTTTCACCCTGTGGTTCGATGAACCGGTAGACAATATGTCCTACAGCAATCGGTACCCATAGCGCCCCGACCGTCAGCAGGGTTCCCGCCGAACGGTCGGCCGGAGACTTGGTTCGGATGATGTGTCCGATCCAGAAAAACAGTAAGCCGGCAACCGTCAAGACCGCCTGGCGAACCCCCCATTCTCCTGCCGAGTCGGCTTGGTCCCACGAAATGGCCGTGATAGCCACCGAGGACACCAGGAGTAGCATCGCCCCGATGTAGAGCACGGCATGGAGATTTCTTTCCGATAGAAGGGCCGTCAGGAAAGCGGTAAGACCCCCACCGGCCGCTGGTGCGGAATAGCTAGGGTGGACCTCGTCCCGGCTTGTGGCTGGCGCTGCTGGCGCAGCACGAACTTTGGGCTGCCGAGTCGCCGGTAATCCCAGCGCCTGGCGCCGTTGGGCGTAGTCCTCCTGTAGTTGGTTTGCCTCGTCAGCGGAAAGTACGCCGTTGCGGTGCAGCATCTCCACACTATCGACGGCGTAGGCCAGGTGTTGGGGGGTGTCGGTCTGGGCGGTGTGGTCTGCTTCGGGCCGGCCGAGGCCGTACTGGGGCAGCGCCTCCGACAGAGCCTGGGCCCGAATCCGGACCCGGTCCCGCACGGTCACGTCGTTGGTGACCCTGGCGTATTCTCTGAGTTCCCTGATCGCTTCCGACGGTTGTCCTTGGGACTCGTAGAAATCGGCTAACGACACCCGAGGCTCGGACCAGCCGGGCCGGGCCTCAATGGCCTCAAGAAAACACCTGACAGCATCGCCGGGCTGGCTCATAGTCCGATATGCGAGGCCGCAGATGTATTTAGCCTCTGCGTCGCTGGGCCTCAGGCCCAAGGTGCGGCGTGCCGCCTCCAGTGCCTGCTCCCATTGCCCCTGCTCTCTATGGAGTTGGGCAGCGGACAGCAGCAGGTCGGCTTGCCAATAATCCACTTCTCGAAGCGCCAGCCGTCGGGACTCTTGGCTTAAGCGGCCGGAATCATTCTCGATCTCGTCAGACAGGAACAAGGCCAAGGCGATTTCTTGGTTAATGGAACCTAGCCGTTCCTCCGTATTGCCCGGAACTGTCCTGGATGGCGGCGTAGCCCCAGAACCGGAGCCCCTTCCAAGCCTGGCCCCGCAGTGGATACAAAACCGCTCCGGGGCGGTCTCACGTCGACAATTGCTGCAAATCACTCTTCGCGCTCCTTCTTCCGGGCCGAGTCACGGCCTGGTTTTCGAGTGAAAATTCTACTGACAGTCGCGTCTTAGCCGAGCTTATGCCGATGAGTTACCTTGAAGTGACTGGTTCGCCGACCCCGAGGTCTCATGCGCCCGTTATTCACGCACCGAAATCTAGCCCGGCATGCCATCCTTGCCTGCTTCGTTCCGCATTCGTTTCGAAAACGAATGCGTTTGGTAGAGGCAGAGGATTCATTGAATCATTGTCCGGCGGCGAGGCATTGGGCAAAAAGTTACGGATGTACCAACCTTGGTCTGCGATGACGGCGAACTCATGGTTCATTTGTACTAACAGGAGAGGGCGTCGTCGCGTTGGGCCTAACCCTAAGGCAAATGAAAAGCCCCGGCCTATGGCCGGGGCTTGGCGTTGCGCTCGCCCAGTCGGCGGCTTAGTCGTCGCTGGTCGTTGGGGCGTTGGCGCCAGGAGGCGCCATACGGTCCGGCTCCTCCGGTGATATGCGCGGTAGCCATTCCAACCAGCCTGGAAGATACCAGTTCCATTCACCCAAGAATTTCATGGTGGCGGGCAACAAGACCACCCGAATAATCGTGACATCGATGAAAACGGCCACCGCCAACCCCACACCGAACTGCTGGAGCCCCAGGACCCGGCTGGTGGCGAAGGCGGCGAAAACCCCGATCATAATCGCGGCGGCGCTGGTGATTTGCCCGGCGGTGAGCTGGATGCCCGTGGAGACCGCCGCATCGTTGCCGCGCCCTTTGTCGTACTCTTCCTTGATCCGGTTGAGCAACAACATGTGATAGTCCATGGATAGTCCGAACAGGATGCCGAATAGGAACAAGGGCAGCCAGGACTCGATAATGCCGGTTTCTTCCGACCCGAGAATTTGGATTCCCCAACCCCATTGGAAGACCATTACTAGTACTCCGTAAACGGCCGCCACCGACAACAAGTTGAGCACCAGCGCCTTGATCGAGATAACAATGGACCGGAACATGAACAAAAGCAGCAAGAACGATAGGCCCAACACGAAGGCGAAAACGATCGGCGCCGAGTCGAACATTCTCTCGGTGAAATCGACACTCTCAGCCGTGTCCCCGGATACGTACACGGAGGCCCCGGCGGCACCGAAAATTTGGGGAAGGATCTCCTCACGAAGCTTTTTCAGAGCACGTTTCGACTCTTCGTCATCCACCTTGCCCGCAAGAGGGACCCTGATCCGCAACAGGTTGCCTTCGCTGTTGGCCAAAACGTCGAATGGCCCCAAGAACGCCGGGTCGGCCCCTGCCGTCTCGTTGAATTGGGACAGCGCGTCTTGGATCTGGGGTGAGTCAACGTCCGGAGAGTCCACTACCACGATGGCGGGCACAATCAGGCTGCTGGAGAAATGACGCTCTAATAGTTCAATACCCGTCTTGCCTTCCAAATCATCAGGCAAGGCGTCGGCCCCGCCGTTGAACCCCAGATTGAGAGAACCTACCGGGATGGCCAGCGCGATTAACACCGCTGCGGCCAGGGTGGCGAGAATTAATGGACGGTTCAGTACCCAGTCGGTAATTGCTGCCCAAAATCCGGGACCCTGTGACTGCCGCCCCAACAGCGGAATCGACAGGCGGTTGATTTTGTCTCCCAGGATCGCCAGAAGCGCAGGCAGCAGCGTCAGCGAAGCAATTATCGCGATGAAAACCACGATGATTGCCCCCAGGGCCAATGAAATGAAAGTAAAGTCCTTGGTCAGCGTCAGCCCTGCCAAGGAAAGGATGACAGTAACACCGGCATAGAACACCGCACGGCCAGTGGTATTGCTGGCTGCGGTGATGGCATCGATTCTCTCCCGTCCAGCGCGGCGCTCGTCACGGTACCGGCTCACGATAAACAGAGAGTAGTCGATCCCCACGGCCAGACCCATGAGCAGGATCATCTCGGCGAACAATTCGACCAGCGGGTAGACCTGACTTACGAGGGCGGCCACACCCAAAGCGCTAAAGATGGCGCCAATTGCCATCACCAGCGGGATGACGGCAGCTATCAGAGCCCGAAATGCGAAGATAAGGATGATCAGGCCGATTATCAATGAGAAGATGAGAATGCGGTTGAAATCCTCGGTAATAATGTCGTCGAATTGGTCTTCGATCAGGCGGAAACTGTACACTTCGATTTGGAACCCAGGCGCCGCTTCCGAGGCAGCGGCTACAGCATCTAAAAGCGGGTCGATTTCAGCGTCTCGGCCTTCAAGGGACACAGCGGCCAATACCGCGTGGCGGTCTTCGGACACGCTGCCAAGGTCCCCAGTATCGAAAGCGCTGAAGGCGGTAGCAGTCCCCGGCAATGAACGGATTGACGCCATTGCGGTCTCCACTGTTTGCCTGAACAGCGGGTCGTCCACATCAAGTGACGGGTTGCTGAAGATTACGCCTTCGTTTCGAGTGGAGGCCCTTTGTTCGCCCTCAGAAGGAGCCGACGACCGAAACCGCTCTTCTAATAGCCGTTGACCCTGGCCGGACTCCCCGACACCTTCTTCGTCGTCCCGGGTCTCCGTTCCCACGGCCATTAAAGCCAGGACAGCGAGAACTATAACGATGGCCGACGCCAGCAGCACCCACCACCGGTGCCGCGCGCTCCAGGTGGCGATTCGAGCAGTGAAGGAACTTTTCGCCGGGTTGACGGCCGGGGGCGCGTCTAGGGATCGGTCGCTGGATGTGCTCAATTCGTTCTCCGTTCAAGGCTCTACTGGGGCGCCAGACTTCAATTCGCGATTATAGCCGTTGCGGCTACGAGGCGGACCGTGGGTCAAGGCGGACTAGCCAAGTCGTATTGGGTTGTTGTCGAAACCCAAGTGTGCCGTTCGTCGTATATATTGAACCCGGAAAACTTGTATCCGGGCAAACACTCGAAACAGACGGAGGACCGAAATGCGTTACCTATGTTTAATCTACGAAGACGAAAAGACCAATATGAACATGTCCGAGCAAGAAATGGGCCAGATCATGGCGGCCTATGAGGCCTATACCACGGAGTTGCAGGAATCTGGCAACATGCTCGGCGGCGAGGCCCTGCAGCCCACCGCCACGGCCACGACGGTACAGGTCCGTAACCGTGAGACCCTGACCACCGATGGCCCGTTCGCCGAGACCAAGGAGCAACTGGGCGGCTTCTACATGATCCAGGCCAAGGACCTGGACGAGGCGATCGCTTGGGCCGCCAAGATCCCTAGTGCGACATCGGGTTCAATTGAGGTTCGCCCGATCATAGAGTTCGGCGAACACGATCACTGACCGTGCCACTCCCCATCCTCTGGTCCGCCCGCGCGTTATTGAATCTTAAGCGCGGGCGTACCAACCTTTTCTCACCCCCAAAGCTCACCGCGGACGCGCGGTACTGCCTCCGTTGCCACCGCCATAGTGGACGAATCGGCGATTCCATACCACAATACACAGGAAAACACGGGTGGAAGCCTGCCAATTCTGTACCGGACGAGGCTATGAACGAACGAACCACCATCCCTCATATCTTTGCCGCAAATCCCTTCGATCGGGGCGAACGGGAACGCCGAGACGAAGAGTGGATCACGCGGATGGCGAAAGATAGCAAGAGCAAGTTGTTGCCCATGCATGACCTGGACGTCCCCATCACTTCCGGCTCAGAACAAGGACTTGCCTGGATGGGGGCCGCCGACCTGAAGCGGCTGGAGGTCGACGCCCAGCCGATGTTCCTCGGGTTGTTGGACGGTGTGGCCCATTTCGTTGTCGACATCTCAGGCCACGAACCAGCGGCGAAAGAGCTCCGGGACAGCGGGGAACTGACGTTTGAAGATGCTAGGGCCGCCGCCGAATATTTGAGCGGGCCGGATTCGGGGATCATCGCCCAGGCCCGGGCCCATCTTAGCTGGCACAACCGCCACGGTTTCTGCTCGGTCTGTGGCCATGAGACGTCCATAGCCCGGGGCGGCCAAGTCCGGCGTTGCCCCAAGTGCGAAACCGAACACTATCCAAGAACCGATCCGGTAGTCATCACGGTGGTGTCTGACGGTGACCGTTGTTTGCTGGGGCAATCTCGAGGCCGCATGGTCCAGATAAGAAGGTACTCCGCTCTGGCCGGGTTCATGGACCAAGGGGAAACCATAGAAGAGGCGGTGGCTCGGGAGGTGATGGAGGAAGCCGGAATCCAAGTGGGAGCTGTCCGGTACCATTCCTCTCAACCCTGGCCCTTTCCATCTTCGTTGATGATTGGCTGCCATGCTGAGGCGGCGACCACAGAGATCGCAATGGACGAAGAAGAGATGGCGGATGTCCGCTGGTTCGACCGTGAAGAAGTGCTTCTCGCCTTGGACGAGAAGAGCGACGTTCTGGCCATTCCAGGTTCGATCGCCATCGCCTACCACTTGATAACGGCTTGGGCCCGCGGCCAGGTGGGCTAAACTGCCCTGCCCTTGGGCTACCCGGTACGCTTATGATAGCCTCGGTTCGGCGAACCCCAGTTAAGATTCTTATAGAAAGTTGTGAGGACGAACAATCATGACGCAGCAGATTACCAAGATCGACACGGCAAAATCGGTGGTGCTGATCCAAGACTTTCAACAACGCATTGTTAATAATTTCGCCAGTGAGCCGGAAGCTGTGGTGCTCAACGCCGCCAGGGCGTTGGCAGGCGCCAGGCAGGCAGGTGTGCCTGTGATCTATGTGGTGCACCGCGGCGGTCCCTTTGCCGAATATGCCCCCGACGTGGAACTCCATGAGGGAGTCGCCCCCGCCGAGGGTGAGATGGTCATTACCAAGACCAAGCCTGGCCCCTTTTCCACCACCGCCCTGGACGTGACACTTCGGGAAATGGGCAGAGATACTCTGGTCGTGATGGGCGTGGCCACCAGCGGTTGCGTACTCTCCTCGGTCAGATGGGCCGTCGACGTCAACTACAAGTTTATTGTGGTGTCCGACGCCTGCTCCGACGTCGACCCCGAAGTACATCGGGTGCTCACCGAGAAGGTTTATCCGCGACAGGGAACGGTGATGACAACCGATCAGTTCCTCCAAGCTCTGTAGCCGCTGCCGCATTCCCCAATTTTGTAGACAAGACGTGAGTCATCTCGAATTTTCGCCGCTCACTGTGATTCCGGATTTCAGCGGGATGACGGTGGTGTTGCCGTAGGCGATATTCCCTCTCGAACTCTGGGATGACTGATGTTTAAGTGCGATGACTAGCTGTACTATTGTGTCCGGCGTGAGAACCCTGGGTTGCTGCTAGCCGTTGTCCTGACGTTGGGCGCTGCTTCTGGATTTGCTGTCGGGAGCATCCTGATCAGGATCGGGACTCAACGGGTCGCTGCGCCCGTCGCCACCTTCTTCACCGTGTTCACCGGAGCGATTCTGGTGTGCAGCATAGCCTTCGCCGTCGACTTTTCCCAAATTAAAACCCTTCCGCTTACAGCACTGGGCTGGATCGCCCTGATGGGTTTTATGGCCTATCCATTGGCCCGAGTGTTGCACAATTCGGCGATATCAATGGTCGGGACCACCCGGACGTTGCCGATGACCTCGCTTCAACCCGTCATAGCCTTCACCCTCGGGGTTTTGCTGCTGGGGGAGCGGCCCAACCTATTGGTGACTGTGGGCACCCCGATTATCGTAGTTGGACTGCTGTTGGTGGTGTTGCCTCGGCCCAGCTCTCGTACCCTTGAGCGGGTAGTCAACGTTAGAAACCTGGGCTATTTGCTGGCTGTCGGCGGCGCTACCGCCTTCGCCAGCCGCGACGTGGTCAGCCGCCACGTAGTGACCGGCATAGCACCCCCGTTTGTGACAGCCGGGTTCGCGTTGGTCATCGGCGGGTTAATCCTGTTCGCTTTTACTCACCGGGGAGCGGTCAACACCGTCCGTACCGTCTCGCCTCGATACATTGCGATCTGTGGGCTGGCGGGACTGATCCAAGGGATGGCGGTGGCGACATTGTTCCAAGCGCTAAGCCGGGCGCCGGTCACTGTGGTTAGCCCCATTTTCGCCAGCCAACCATTGATCGCTCTATTGTTGGCCTGGCTCTTTCTGCGGCGTCTGGAGGTGGTGGATATTGTCTTGGTGTTGGGGACCTTGCTTAGCGTTGGTGGAGTGGTTCTGGTGATTTTGGGGGCGACCAACTGAAAAGGACGAGATCTCTTTTAGCGTTGACGCAGAACCCCGCAGAATAGGTGCTCCCCATAGCCCCGGTAACCAGGCAGCGAAACGCGCTCGACCTGGAAGCCCGCTTCCTCAAAAACGCGGGTCCAAGCCGCGATGGAAAATAGTCCTGAGATGTGTGTGTCGCGCTCCACCCGCTCGGCTCCTCCCTCTTTAATGGTGTAGGTATAGAGGGATTCGACCATTGTGTCCGATGGATCGGGATCGGTTATTCGCTCTTCGATCTCTACCTCGATGTTCCCCTTCTTGCTGGACCACGTTAATACCACACCGTTTGTGAATTCGTCTTGGACCAAGTCCGGCGCCACCAGCAAAAGGCCTCCGTTGTTGAGGTGCTCCTTGGCCGTGGTGAAAGTTGCTTGTAGGTCGTCTTCGGTCAGCATGTAGGAAATGGCGTCGTGGACCAGAACGGCGTCGAATTTCCGGTCCAACCGTACCGTTCGCATGTCGCCCAAGTGGTGGTCGACCGCAGGGTTCAGGCGGCGGGAGAGATCCAGCATTTTAGGGGAAATGTCGACGGCGGTGGCCTGGAATTCGGCCGTCAGGTGGGATAGGTTGTGCCCGCCGCCGACTCCCAATTCCAATAGATGATGCCGTCCTGGGCCAAGGTTGTCGCGAATGGCCCGGCGCCAGTATCCGGCTTCTTCTGCGTACTCTTCTGGGGGGCTGATCACCGGCCACAGGTGCGCCAACTCGTTGTAGAGACGGATGTGCTGCAATCGTGCCGTCCCAGACTATGATGTCGGCGGAGGAGCTTCGCTGGAAACTTCCACCACGCAGTCGACGATCACCGCGATGTTTCCGGGGGCCGCAGTTATGCCTGGGGCCGTCCGGCTGTGCCACCCACGGTCGCCGAAGAGCGCATGGAAAAGGTCCGACGCCCCATCTACGACCAGTGCTTGCTCGGTGAAATCTGACGTGCTGTTGACCATGCCGACCACCTTCAGGATGCGGGTAACATAGTCCAAGTCACCCAATTCTGCCTTCATCCGGGCCAACAAGTTCAAAGCGCACATCCGGGCGGCTTCGTAGCCTTGCTCCAAGGTCAGGTCGTCACCCAATTTTCCAGCGATTCTGGAGCCGTCGACGCTCCGAGAGCCAACACCGGCCATCCACATCAGGTTGCCGCTGCGTGTGGCCGGCAGGTAGTTGCCGGCCGGTTTTGGCGGCGGAGGCAAACTGTAGCCCAACTCGGCCAGCTTGGACTCAATTATCGGCATCGAAGGACTCCTCTGATGAATGAATCGACCGTTTGGTGGATGTTTTAACGGGACTCGCGGACGCATTCCTCTAGCAACTCTAGGGCGCGGGTCGCGAACACCCACATGTTGGCCTCACGGTTCGAATCCCCGGTCTCGATGGTGATTACTTTCTCCACCGGTCCAGAGACCGCGATACAGGCGTGGCCTGCGGAATCGCCATACCGGTTGCCGGTGGGCCCGCTGGCGCCGGTCTCGGCCAAGCCCCAGACGGTCCCCAGGGTTTCCCGTACAGTCCGCGCGTTGAGCATCGCATAGGGTTCGGAACTGGCCCGCATGTCAGCCATTGTCTCGTCGGGTATCTGGAGCAGTCCTTTCTGGCCGACCCGAGTGTAAATCACGGTGCCGCCTACGTAATAGGCCGATGCCCCCGGCACCGCTACCAGTGCGGCCGAGATCAATCCACCACAGGCCGACTCGGCCACTGCGATGCTCTGTTGGGTCTCTTTCAATAGCGCGCCTACGGAGGCCGCCATAGGGTCTAGATCGGGCATGTGTCTCTCCTCAAGGGTCGAGTCTGCCTAGGATAACAGGTCTGGAGACGCTGCTCGTAGAAGGTTAATAACCGACCGGAAATTACGACCTATTTACCCAATTTAGGAACGAACACTTGCATACTCTGGGCCGGATCTGATATAATACCGATTAGTTTCAATAAAAGATTGAATTTTGAGTTCCCCAGCGGCTTGGCTGGGGATTTTTTATTGCCCAGTTTCTGGCCTCTTCGGAAGACTCCCTCGCCTTTTCATCTCCGACTTCCTGGTCCTAGATTAACTAATCCGATGTGCAAGCTTTACTTGGCTATGTCATTCCGAAACTGTCGTAGACAGGTGAGGAATCTCGCGTATCGATTGCGGAAGGGTCGGACTTAGACGAATGGCTGCTTACAAACGACCCTGGGTGGAAGTTCAGGCACGAAACCCCTCGCTTCTCTCGGGGTGACAGAGGAACCCGCATATCGGGCGAACTAGTCCACGACCCCGCGGCCCCGTATCCCGTTCGTCCTGAGCTTTGATTTCGTCGAGGGTCTCGACGGAGTAGTACCTGTCGAAGGATTGTCCATTGGCTGACGAAATTCTGAAACAGGCTTTGGTGAAGTTAAGGGTTCGGATCGGGACTGGCGATTAGGTCCACAACGTCGGCCCCGCCGCGCACCCAAGTTACTGTCGGTTCGGCCACGATACCGTCCAACCGGAACTCTATCGTGCGACCGTCGAACGGCCCGGGCCCGTATTGCGGCACGAGGATGTTGAACGCGTTGGAGCCAACCTCTGAACGGGCAAGAAACTCCGAGAACCCCTCCATCCAGGCGGTGATTTCCGTGCCGTCGGGTGCCGGTAGCCCTCCCAGCTTGGCAGTGCCGACGAAGATGTGAGGCAATGCTTGGGGATTAACCGGAGGTAGAGGGACGTCTACCGGAGTCGGAGTAGCCGTCGGGTGTGGCGTCGGGGACGGCATGGTCGTTGGTGTTCTCGATGGCGTTGGCACCGGGGTGGGCGCCACTCGTGTCACTCTATCGGGAGTCGGCAACGGACGAGAAGTAGGCGGCGGCACCGGCGTTACAACGGGAACCGGCGTGTTAGAGGGTGCCTCGGGCCTCACCTCAGGCTGAGCCGTCGGAGCGGGCGGCTCCGTTGGCAGTGGGCTTGGGGTCGCCGGGGTGTCCGGTGTTGGGCTCGCTTGCGGCCCGGCGGTTGCCTGTTGCGTGGGTACGGTGCTGGGAGCGGGCGAAGTCGCCTCAGGATTCCCGGACGGCCCTGCAGTTGGTGCAGGCGGCTCTGGAGTTGGGATTATGACCTCGCCCGTCTTGGCCTCCGGCAGTTCTTCAAACTCCTTGGTCTCCGCTGCTGACATTACCAGCGGTTCTTCGGGCGGGGTTTCTATGGTGGCGGTTGATTTTTGCTCGTCTACCAGTACCTGGGTGCCAAGACCGTTTTCCAAAACACAGGTGCCCCGGAAACATTGCAGCTCGGCTTCCTTTTTCACCGGGTCGTGGGCGAAACTCATCCAAGTCCCTCTCGGAAACGCGGTACCCGCTGGAGTTATCACCTTGATCGGACGAGGATCGGGGTCGTCGCCGTCGTCGAATAGAAAAACTCTTCCTTGTTCTATCTCGATGATGGTGTCTTCGTCCAGGACGAACTGGCCCAGCCGCCAGAGGGTGTTGGGCTTTGTGCGAGTCACTCGGATAAAGTCGCCTACGACGATGTCTACCCGGGCCTCGCTGCCCTCGTAGGTCTTAATTGCGTCGCCGGCCAACAGGTCTTGGCCGATGGCTGCCGGTAGAAAGTTGATCGAATCAGGGGCGGAATCTCGAGGGCGGTCGGCCTCCACGCGGTTGACCACCTCTTGCACCGTGACGGCGGCGGGAATTTCCGCCGATGATCCAGTAAACATAACGACGGCGACGGCTGCAACCGCCACGGCTACGACGACGGCCGCAGCCGCAATCAGTTTCCACGGCGTTCTTCTAGAAGTCTCGACTGATGACGTCGAGGCTGGTTGGGCAGCCTGATTCGTATCGGAGGTGTTGATGGAACCCGAAGTAAGGGGTTAGCGGCTCGGGAGATTGGATAAGTCTAGGGCCATTGGATAAATGGTCGCATAGGAGAAATACTAGGGCAATGTCATACCAGGCCCGGTTTAACGTCTTGCGGCGAACGACCTTCCTGCTTCGGTCCTCGTTGACCACCCAAAACGGGCATGGGATAATATAGATGTACATGGGGACGCGCGGGTTCGACAGGGGCGTCCTGTAGCGGATTGCAAGCCGAGGTGCCATCTCACCTCGTTAAACAGGTGGCAAAAAACAACTGGCGAACGTAATTTCGCTCTAGCCGCGTAACAACGGCTACGTCTGCTCCTCGCTATTCCCGGAAGAGGGGATGTCAGGCGCCATAAGTCCGGGATGCGGCCAGCCCTACGCCGGTAAGGCGGCCAAAGACATACCGGCTGGCCCTCTAGAGGCTCCGTCGGTGGTGCCTCACGAGGGCGAGTAACGAACCACCGAACAAGCTTGTAGCACATTCGACTATGGGCTCTTCTGGACGGGGAGTTCAACTCTCCCCCGTCTCCACCAGAAACACGAACCGGACGCCCCAGGCTCATCAACGACCTGGGGCGTTTCGTTTATCAAGACCACTCCGCTCTCCGCCCGAGTGGTTGCGATCTCGAATAATGGCCGGAAAGCCGGCTTGGGTCGAATAGCCACAATCGCCTTTTCGTCAACAGTGTCCACGTAGACCCCGTCCAGCATCGTTAATAGCAACTTACGCCGTTCGGCCAAGGTAGCCGCCTCCCATAGGGCCGGAAGGTCCTCAAGTAGCTTGCCCGCCTCTTTAGCAGAGTTCACCCCAGGTATCACCAACCCCGCCAGCAACTCTTCCAAAGAGCGCTTCTCCCTCCGGTAGTCGTCGTCGTAATAAAGCCCGTCGACGTAGGCCTTCCCCAACCGTTTGAGCCGTTGTTCCGCCTGAAGTCGTTCTTGTCCGATCCTGTTAACTTCGTCGGCGAGATGAATCTTTGCCAATACCCGGTCCATCCAGGCGTCAGGCAGGACGATGGCACCCACGATTCGGCCCACCTGTTCGTCCGGCACCTGGCAGGGCAAGGACCGGCTCTTACCAACGCAATAACCCGATCCCCTGGATCCTTTCTGCTCACGGTAGTAGGTGTGCCCGTTGGCGTACGTCTGGGCCCACATCGGTAAGCCGCAGTGCCCGCATTTAATCAGGCCTTTGAGCATATATTCTCTTTCTGGCCTGGACCGCAGAGTTTCAGACCGGCCCGAATTACGTTTCATGGCGATCTGAACGGCCTTGAAAACATCTTCGGGTACCAAGGCCTCGTGGGAACCAGGTAAGAGCTGGTCCCCGTGTTTGATCTTCCCGGCGTAGAAAGGATTGTGCAGGATGCCCCGGACCGAGGCGGTGGTGAACATCCTAGAGTCCGCCGCTCCTCCATCATCGTCACTTCCCCGTCGATGCATGTTCCTGGTACGAAATCCCTCTTGATTCATCCAGCCCGCCAATTGGCTCAAGGTGGTGCTCCCGGAGGCATATCTCCGGAACATCTCCTTCACCGATTCCGCCTCCTCAGGGTCTAAATGCAGTCCCCCAGGGTGCTCGGATTCACAAGCAAGTTGACGGCCACCTTTGGGACCTTCCCAACAAGACAGGTACCCGAAGGGGATCCCGCCCAGATGCCGGCCATTGTGGGCCCGCTCTCCAAGTCCTTTCTTGATGTGGGTACTGAGGGAATCGCTGAAATACTCGGCGAATCCTGCTAGCAAGGTCGTCAGCAGTCTGCCTTGGGCGGTGGAGTAGTCGATGTTCTCGGTAACGGAAACCAAGGCGACGTTGTTCTTCGCCAACGTCCCTAACGATTCCAGGGCGATCTGGGTGTTGCGCGCCCAGCGGTCCAGGGTGTGAACCACCACCGTATCGAAGCGGCCTTGGGCAGCGTCCTCGAGTAACTGTCTGAAGACCGGCCGTTTGGAGATGGAGTCCGTATGGGCGCTGCGGCCCTCTTCCCGGTAGATCCCCGCCGGTTCCCAACCTCGGGATTGGCAAAGCTCGTTAAACGACCGTTCTTGAGCATCCAAGGAATACCCGGCCACCTGGTCTTGGCTGGAGACCCGGATGTAGGCCACCGCCCTCACGACCCTAGCCCTTCCCTGCGCCGTGCCACCGCCAGGGCGACCTCGGCCAGGGTGTCGATGAAGTGGCGTATTTCGATTTGCTGGAGTTCATCCGCATCGTTTCCGGGTTGGTCTGCGGCTGCACAGTGTATACGCCCGTGTATACAAGTCAACGCGTCCACCGGACCACTTTCCGACTCTGGATAGAATCCGTTATTCCCCGCTGCAGCCACCTCCGGTCCCCCTAACCTTCCCGGCCCGCTGCGTTGTCCAAGAGACGTTTCAGGGTGGCGTAACCGACGCCCAGCTCTCTAGCCGCCTGACGGCGCGAGACAGTTCCGGCGTTAAGGCGCTCCAAAATAGCTCCAAAACGGCGTTTGAAGCCCTTCCTGACCCAGACGCTTGGCCGGCCGATCATCCTGCCCTGTTTACGAGCCCGATCCATCCCTGCCTTGACCCGCTCCCTGAGGATCCCCCGCTCCAGTTGCGCGTAGGCTACGGTGATGTAGTAGAGGGCCTCGCCGAAAGGCGAGGTCGTGTCCAGCCAGGGCTCGGAGTACGACCGGAGTCCCACGCCCCACGTTCGCAGCCGTTCCAAGGTGTTGGCGGCGTCCAAGACCGAGCGGAAGGCCCGGTCCATCCGCCAAACGAGCAGCAGGTCGAAGTGCCGCTTGCTTGCGTCGTCCAACAAGTCCCGCCAAGCGGTGCGGTGGACGAGGTCGGCGGCGGAGGCGGTGTCCACGTACTCCCAGTGCGTCATCCAGCCCTGGGCCTGGACGAATTCCCGAAGGGGAATTAGTTGGGTCTCGGGGTCCTGCTCCCGGTCGGAGGTCGAGACCCGGGCGTAGATGGCTGCCCTCATGCCTGTTTGTCACGCTCCAAACCAGCTTTGGAGCGCCGGGAATGGCTGTCGACGGCGTCTGCTGGGTCAATATCAGTCCGCCCTACGGAAGCATGGCCCTCCAAACGCGCTAGGACCGCTTCCACGTAGGGCCGAAACGTGACGAACGCTCGGAAATGACGGCCATCCACTGGGCAGACGAACATCAGCGACGGTTTGCGGGAATTTCGCCCTTGGGTCTGGCGGAGGTCCAAGGCCTCGCCGCAAACCAGGCAATTTGGCGTATTACTATACGCAGACGGTGATCCGCTATCGGTCAAGATCGTCATGTTGATACTCCTGTTGAAGATATTTTTTACAGATGGCGAACAGGGCATTGCCGCGGCGGTTGGGGTTCCGGTCGTTGCTGACTTGGGAGGCGCCACTGGCCCTACGTAGCGCTGTCCGTACGACCGCGAGTTGTTCACGGCTAAGTTGAAACACCATGTGTTCCAGACGGGCCTCAATGGATTGATTCCTGCTTTGCAGATACTCTGCCAGGTCTCCCTGCCCGATCTGGGTCAGCTCCTTGAGCCGCTCCAAAGAGCCTGGAAGGAGTTCCGCCACCTCGCGTTCGGGCGTCGACTCCAAGATGCGCCGGAGGGCTTCTCCCCGGAGGCCGGGATTGTCTTGGCCGGCGATGTGATTGAGCGCTTGAGAGAGGAGCCGGGCTTCCCCGTCGTCCGCTTGGGTGACCACGCAGGGGACTGTGGCGTACCCCAAACTACGGACGATAGCCAGCCGCTGGGCGCCCCCGATGGTCTCGTAGGCACATTCGGCCACCTCCCGAACCACCAGAGGGACCAACAGGCTGAAGCGCTCGACGGAGCGGCGGAGCCTGGTTCCCATATGCGGGTCCATCTCGTTGGCGTTCCAGATCGCCGCCGAAACGTGGTCGATGGGGATGTCAATGACCTCCATGGTCTGCCTCCAAGACCGGGTAGGGCAAAATCTCCCGGGTTAGACGGTCCCTCCAAACCGGGTCGATGAAGGCCACATAAACGAGTTTGGCGGCTTGGGGCACGGTCTGGACCTCAACTCCGTGGGCCTGGAAGTGGGCCAAGCTGTGGCTCCCGAAACTATGTGCGAGGGTCCGGCTATGGTGGACGGTCCCATCAGGAAGGCGGTAGAGCGGCATTGCTTCGCTCGTGCCCAAGTAGGCGAAGCCAGCCGCCCGGTAGATTGTCCCTTCGTGACCGGCCCCAGGGTCGCTGTACGCGACTAGAGCCTTGATGTTGGGCTGCCAACGGCGCAAGGACCGGCAAATGACACCCAGGACCCGGCTCTCGGAGTTTCTCCCGCAGCGGTCGTCGAGCCAAAGGCGGGAGAGACAAACAACCTCTCTTGTCTCTGCGTCCCGGAACGCGCGGTGGACATTGAACGGGCCGACGCCGATGACCGCCACTCCCAGCAGCCTTGCGCCCCCAAAAACGCCCAGGTCTAATAGTGTTCCCCCCGGATAACTCTTCAAGTAGTGATGCTCCTCACACAAACTGCGGGCCACTCGAGGAGAAATGGGCCGCACGACAAGGTCTTTCGGCGCAAAGAGTAAGGGGAATTGGAGCGCCGAAGTCGGACTTGCACCGCCCCTTGCCCGCTGGGATGCGGACCGTGCACCTGCTACACTACCGGCGCTCATGAATTAAATGTTCCTAAGATGGAACGTAGGCGTTTTCGGCTCATTCTGTCCGTTTCCTCTCTTAGCATCTCGTCGATTGAGATTTACAATTAGGTATACACCCGGTCTCGGCGTCTCCTTCGTGCACCGATCTGCCATTGAAGTGCCACAGCGTTGCCAGTTTTCGCCATCTTGGAGTGGCCAATTCGCTGTCTGGGCAGGGGGTATTGACACCGTTATTTGTAGCGGTCGGCAGGGGTATCGATGAGGAAAGCGCAGGCAGTCAAGTTTTGGAAGGAGGTGCGGGAGAGTACTCAGACGGAGCCCGTAGTTGCGAAGTATAAAAACAAGAAGGGGTACGATTCTGCCAGAACACTACTGCGTTACGTCCAGGCAAATAGCGCATTCAAGGACGGGTTATCGACGGATGAGGTCACCGAAAAAACCGGCTGGGGAAGAGGCTATGTCGAGAAGATCCGGGTTTGGTGGGTCGAATACTTCGGAGGCGATGACACCGGTCCAACAAATGCGACTATCGCGAACGGTTTCGGATCCCTCTGCGACCGACACCGAAAAGATTTACTGTTACTTCTTGATTGGCTCCGCCACACCATTCACGCCCCAAGCGTGGACTTCCGCGCTTACCCGGCGGATTTTGGGCTTGAGAACACACTGCCATCTGGTGATGTGAGCAAAGATCGACTCGTTTCTTTGGGCTTCGTTTCACCCAGTGGTGGTTTTTCAATGTCAGACCCCTTGGCTGCCGTCTTCGGTCAATTCCAAGGCGTTCCAGCCGTGGAGATTGTGGTCGCAGACGGCAACCCTGCACGGGTCCGGTTCCAGGTGGAAGAAGAGGTGATTTGGCAATCGCTCCAGCAGCACCTTTCGGGCGATTCTTTACAGGACGCGCTAATGCGGTGGGAGGACGGCCTTCTAACGGAGTGCTGGGCGAGGGGCGATCTCAATGCGGCAATAAAGGCGAAAGCCGAAGAGGTTTTTCAAGCCCAGGTTACCGATGCCAGTCCTCCGGAGGCGAGGCTGACCACGGCATTGATTTGGCTAACCAGGCAGGAGTTGACGCGGAGGGCGCTCGGACTTGGCGCCAGCGATCTTCTGGAAAGGCTGAAACAAGATGGGGGTCGGCTTGAGGATCCCCGAACCGGTACTTATTTGATTGCTGGCCTTGCCGCTGGCACGAATTTGAAAGCGCTCCTGCTGGATCTCATCGAAATGCTGACTGAATGTCGGGAAGTTAAAGCGGGAGCCGCGGCGCATGAACGTCTCGAGGTCGCAACGGCGAAGGCACGGAGGGCGGCCGAGGAACATCTGGTGCGCCACACTGTGCCGGGTAGATGCAATTGGTGTCCCACCGGTCTCCAATAGAAGTCGCCGAGCGGTCTATCCGGTTCTTGCCGAGCCGGTCAGAGAGCTAGAACTACCTGGGCCGGTACGGATACCCCTTCAAGTAATTGACCACCGTGGCCTTGGACACCCCCAATTCCTTGGCGATTTGGGAGTAGGAATATCCCTTGGTCCTGAGTTCCTTAGCCAGGTTGACCCGTTCTTCACGGCTCATCTTGGCTCCGGGGCGTTGGGAAATAGAGGCAGGTCCGGCGGCGTATAACCGGCTCATGGACGGCTTCCAGAAGCCGGGCAGTTGGGACTCCAATGGCCCCACAAAGTCGGCGTCCGGGGAATAGACGAAGGCCCATTTTCTCTTATTTTTGCGCAGTCCCGCCATGGCCTCATTGGCCTGGGTGACCAGCTTTCTCAGTTCGGGCCGGTCGAATTCGGGCTGGAGCATCCCCATCTCTTTGAATATGACCACGCTGGCTGAACTGGCTATATTCCGGTCCACCTGCCGGGCTTCCTGGGAGACGAAGATCAAGGTCTGGTTGCGCTGGCGGGAGAGGTTCAACCGCTGGGACATGGCCGCGCTCTCCTGGGCCATGCTCCGGCGGGAATGGTAGAGAAGGTACGCCTCGTCCACCAAAGCGATGGAGTCCGGGGGAAGGTCCTCGAGGGTGGGGACTGTCCCAATCCAATCGGGCAGCAGTTTTCCGGCCTGGGCTGGAGCGCCCACGATATACGGCGTGAGCCGGTATCTAAACAACTCCAGCAGCCGGTAGGCCAGGGCCGACTTGCCGCTGCCGCGCTTGCCCAAGACCAAGACCACCGCCGGTGGAACGACCACCTCCCGCCAGCGGGCGTCGGGCTCCACCAGGGAGCGGGAAACCGGGTTCTTGGGTGCCAATTCTGTATTAGGCGGAAGAAATTCGATGTGGTCCAGAATCGCCGGTATTTCGACGGCGGGGAGTTCGGCCTCCTTGCGCTTCTTTTCCCGCTCTGCGGCCTCGGCCAAACCGTTGAGGAATTCTCCCAAATGGCGACGGACGTTAGGCGAGAGTAGTAACACTCCGGAAACCAAAACCGCCGCGGCTCCCCATTTCATTGCCATAATTGACCTCAAACTCGAAAGTGTTGGCCACTGTAGGGCCGAAAGCGTGTTGGGTCAACGCCGGTCAATCAAAGCCAGGGTTGAACGATGACCGGTTCAACGCCGGTCAATTGAACGGGACCCGGTAGGGCAATCTGATCGGGTCGTTGAACGAATTGAGGATGCGGGTCGGCCTAAGATCGAAGGATTACAGTCGAACGCTGGCATCTTGCGGCAGCTTACAGCGAGGCCTGAGCGTATACGTCAAGTATAGGGACGAAACGATGTGTCAATCGTCGAAACTGACGCTCCAGAAGGGGAGTCCCGTGCGGCGTAGCCACAGAAGGTGTAAAATCGGGGGCACCAAAAGGACTTGGTTTTGGTGCCCCTGGTTACGTCCTCGCGTGCCTAGATCTTCTGTCCCCTTTGTTGGATTCGGCGGTATCTGGTATACCCTGGCCAAGCTGGTGGGGGATGATAACGCCGTCAAAAAAGGCAAGGTAGGCCAACGGGCAGGCGACAGGGAAGGCCACCGGCAACGCCATGCGGAAGCTTTTTGTAGCAATCGCCCAATCCCGTGCACTTTTCGTGCCAATGAGAAGGCCCCTGAAATCGCTCAGGGGCCTATTTTCGTCCCTAAAATGTGGAGCCGGTGAAGAGAGTCGAACTCTTGACCTGCGGTTTACGAAACGGGTCCGCTCCCCATTGGACGTATCATGGAGCGACCTGCAACTACGCTAGACGAGGGCTTCATTGGTAATCCTATATCTGGAACGTCGACCGCATGTGATCGGTCTGATTCCGGGGCTCCCCGGTTGGTGATCTCGGTTGTGATCAGGCCCGGCTGAGGGCGCTCGATTGAGGCACAGCATGCGGACCATGCGGTATACTCCTGAGCCGAGCACAAAGGTCGCCAGCTCTCTTCTCGAGTTCCCTGGCTTGGATTGGTCGTAGAGGTCTAGGATGTCGCCGCTCAGCTCATCTTGGAGCCACAACAGATCGTCT
The DNA here is from genome assembly GCA_965247605.1 of Dehalococcoidia bacterium. Classification (GTDB taxonomy): domain Bacteria; phylum Chloroflexota; class Dehalococcoidia; order Lucifugimonadales; family UBA3495; genus VXOI01. Next base: position 467,409 of record CBDFHM010000013.1, read on the forward strand.
TTATCATCACTGTTCCAGAGATTCGGTCGAATTAGAAGTTCCCCCTCTGATGTCGATCTCCATCTTTCATGCAACGATTGAAGCCCACGTTCGCCGAGGCGAACTGCCTCCTGCAGATGCAGCTCGCAGGTGAATCAAAAAAGCGTATCCCTGAAACCTATTACCGGACGCGCTATCCTGTCACGACCATTGCGATCCAATCTATCAGTGACGGGCTTCTTTCATGTCCACGACGGATAATTGGCTATTCTCTTACGCCTACACCGAAGACGGCGGCAGCATCTACGAGTCTCTGATCCGGGCGGCCTTGGCCACACCGCCTGGACGCGGGACGGCCAGAACCGGGACTAACTAGTGGGGCCGGAGCGGGAAGGAATAAGAATGTCCGCTGGTTGTCTGTGGTGAGGGCGGATGCGCTACCGGAGGGTCGTTGCGATTTCCACAAAATGTCTCCAGCGGTATCAACAGGTATGCGGGAATCGGCTAAGCCCTGCCGGGGGGTCAAGGGTACCGGCATCACGGTCTACCTCGTAGTGCCAGCTTCTCCGAATCCAGCACACGGTATCCGTTGCCTATGAATCCGACCTGCGATTGGAGTCGCTAATGCTGAAGTGGATTCTGGACAAAGGTTGCAGATTCGAAATACACCGTGGCATTTGGGTCTTTGTTCCAGGGCAGTGTGATCACGTTCGTCTGTGTGAGGGATGCGGTACGCAAATTATCAAAAAAGATGTGCACAGTGTGAAAGATTGGGAATCAGATGGGTTTTTCTCTGGCACGGAAAGCGGTGTCTGCATTCGTTGCGACCACGTAGAATCCCGCAATACTCGAGCCGGAGGAGGGGGTACCTGATGGAGTGCATCGAGCTAGGTAGAATGCGATCGCCAGGGAGCGCGAACCGGGCCAGCGTGTGAACATTGTCAGCCAAATACAATCCGTCCCGCAAGCGCCTGGGCACAGCGCAGTTTGCCCTGGATTGACAATGGTTACAAGCAGTAAAAAGGAGGTCAGCTATGGCAGTCGAGAGAAGCAACCCTTCCACACTCGTTAATCCGCCGGGATACAGTCATGTTGTAAAGGACGGGAAGACGGTCTACGTGGCGGGTCAGTTGGCGCGCGACAGTGAGGGGAAAACCGTAGGTGTTGGAGATTTCAGCGCCCAGGCCGAGCAGGTGTTCAACAACGTTCGAGGAGCCTTGGAGTCCGTGGGCAGCAACATGAACGCCATCATGAAAATGAATGTGTTCATGACCCATCGCGAGGATATACCGGCTTATCGTGTCGTCCGCGCCAAATTCGTTCCAGACGACGCTTTGCCCGTGAGCACACTCATACTCTGCTCCGGGCTAGCCGACCCCGATTACCGTATCGAGGTCCAAGTTATCGCGACTGTACCTTGATCACGGCTAGAATTCTCCCAAGAATGCCGCGCCCGGCGACCGCTCCTACGCAATTGCGGAGCGTAACTACTATGGGAAATCCTTGCGTCGCGACACTACCCCGCTGTTCGTTTCGGTGCCCAGGGTGTTGTGGTCTCCGCCGAATTCGCAAAACTCCTTTGATGTCCGCAACGTTGGCACACGCCCTCACTGATGGGTCCATTAGGGACCGCGATTACCCAGTGGTGGGCACAATGCGCAGCGACGTAATCGGCAATCCTGTTGCGATTCACCGGAGACGGCGACACGTCTCGATATACCCAATCTTGGGCCGTCTTAAGCGGCACCTCTAGTTCCAGGGCAAGCTCACGTACCGTAAGCCCTTGGTCGCGCAGCCAGGTCTTCAAACCCGTCATGGCGCACATTTTACTACGATTAGCCGTCTAAGCCTGAATTTCCCGATCTAGCATAGGTACTCCCGGCCCTAATGGGAGGGTGCCCGGTCAGCGCCGCTGCTATACTCGCTAACGCCTGACAGTAAATTCAGATTGCCTTTGACCTAAGCCTCCTACATGAGCACGTGAGCTCCCTGCCACCGGTACAGACACCTGGGAGTTACTGAACTGTATTGCCGGGAACATCCGACGCCGGAGACGTTTCATATCGAGAGGTACAAATGTGAAAAACCCCTTCCTTGAGGCTATAGATGAACATATCGGGGTTATGGAATGCCTTAGAGGACTATCGGACGATGTCGGACGAGTGGCCTCGGCTACAGTCCAGACTCACAGGTCTGCCGGCGCTAATATTCCTCTATCATGGCCCGTGACCGAATGCAAAGGCGCATGGATCGTCCTCTGGATCAGGCCGAAGGGCGGCCGACGAGTCAAACTGGCAGAGGGTCCGTGAACTTAGCCAGAACATCCTCGCCTTCGATCGGGAGAACTCCGACGCTCTAGGGGATAATTCCCGAGATCAGCACAATTAGACCGGCTCAACCGGCTACGGTATAATACCTTATCCACTCGCATAGAGGAGGAGCCATGCCATTGGGAGATCTGGGAAGGGGAATCAAGGATGCGCTGACGAGTACCATTCGGGGAGTTGGAGACGTAGTGGGTGCTACGATAGACGCCACGCGTGAAAGTACCGTGAAGGCCCTTCAAGGGGTGAGAGACGTCGGCAGTGAGGCCACCGGTATTGTTACGGACTCCGTCACGGGGGCAGTACAAGCGGCGAGTGAAACCGGGTCAAGCGTCGGCTCTGCGGCGAAGGGCGCCGTTATTGGAGTTGTGCAGGGTGTCGGTGAAGTGACAACCGTAACCGTTGGAACGTTGAGCGACACGGTTCGTGCCGCAATTAAAGGGACGCAGGAGGTCGGCGGGGATGTAGCCGGTGCAAGCCAAGGTGCGGTCGAGGGAGCCCTTGTTGCAGCCAAAAGTGTCGGCATGACCCTTGAAGACTCGGTTACAAGTGTTGCCAGGGCGGCGATAGAGGGGACTAATGAAGTCGGTGGGGACCTAGCGGCAACTGCTAAATCCGCGGTACGGGGAACCGTCCATGGTACCCAGGAAGTGGGAGAAGAGTCCCTTGGTGCGGTCCGAAGCAGCGCTAGCGCGATAATCAATACCGCCGCGAGTGTGGGTGGTGATGTGGCCATCGTGGCGCGTAATGCCGTTGAGGGGGCAATCGAAGGCGCTAAAGACATGGGCTTGGCAGCCGAGGATGCGGCGGCGGCGGCGGCAACCGGGGCTGTTGAGGCGGCTAGCCAGATTAGCGAAACCGCCGGAAATACCGCCCGCAACGCCGTGACCGGGGTGATTTCAGGTGTCCGCGTGGTAGTCCAAGCCCCCTTTGGGGGTGAAGAGAAAAAGTAGTGATGCGTGTTTGGCGCTGAATCATGGTGAGAGGCGACAAATAGTCTTCGCTACTTCGGGTTTCCGGCCCGGCAACGCAATAGCCTGGATTTTTTGGTGGTCACCAGTTGCGTAGGACCCAGATTGCTCAGTGGTGCCCGCCGGTAAGTTGGTCGCATTTCAACGGACCGGCCGTCCTAGGGGGGCCCTCTAGATCTTCCCTAGCAAAGGCGGCTAACCAATTGCTACATGCGTAGCTCCCTTGGGTTGGTCTGGTCGAGGCTGCTTCACCTCCATGCCGTCTTTGGCAAGGGAGGGCACCAACTTCGCACGGAGCTACAGGGAACCCGTCTGGGCGGAAGTACTCCCGTACGATTGATGGTCAGGGTTTTCCATGAAATGGGCGAAGATGACGCTACCCACATGGCAGCCAGCGTCAGCTACTACGCCGTCCTGTCCCTGTTCCCACTTATACTCGCATTGACCGCTATCGTCGGATGGGTGGTGGGCCCTCAGAGCCGCCAGGATGATTTAGTCGAGTTCATCGTAGGTTTCTTGCCGGGATCGGAGCAATTTGTACGGGATAGCGTCGCAACGGTACAAAGTCTTCGCGCGGCAGTGGGTGTTGTTGCTGTCCTGGGACTGATATGGTCGGCAAGCGCGGTTTTCGGATCCATCACAAGGGTAGTGAACCGCGCTTGGGATGTGTCTCAAAACCTACCTTTTTATAAAAACAAGCCCAGGCAACTGGGCATGGCACTTGGGGTGGGCGTCCTCTTCGTCATGTCGGTCTCTTTGACCAGTTTCATTCAATGGGCCGCTACCATAGAAATCGGCGGCCGGACGGTGGTCGACCTACTAGGTGGTCAGGTCTTTGCCGTACTGCTGAGGCTGCCTGCGCTGTCGATTAGCTTCGCCATATTCATAGCGATCTACAAATTTCTGCCCAACACCAAGACCTATTGGAGATATATCTGGCTGGGATCCGCTGTGGCGGCAGTGCTGTTCGAAATCGGGAAGGGTTTATTTCTTTGGTACCTGGAAGATTTCGCTCAATTCGACCAGTTGTACGGCAACGTCGCTTCAGTCATCGTTCTGATGGTATGGACCTACTTCTGCGCTATCGTCTTGATTCTAGGTGCCGAATTCTCCTCTGAATATGGACGGCTTAAACAGGGTGTTAGCCGTGGCGAGCTCGTACATGGGTCAAGGGATCAGTAATCGGGACCGAAGGTGATTGCGAGTGCAGGCGATTCAGAGGTTGACCAGGATAAGGTAAGGCTCCCGATCTAGCCGAAAGAGGTCTTGTGACTTGGGGACCTTCCAAATATGGAGCTGGGTGACCCATCTAACCTTGTACAATTTACGGCGATCAGCACCGCCAACCCGTGTTCCAGGTGGAGTTCAACTCTCCCCGTCTCCACCACGCCTAGAATTAACGCCCCGGCTCAATGGCCGGGGCGTTTTGTGCCTGAGGAATTGGACGGGGAGACGGGGGTTATTCACTAGGTCAAACTCCCATTCCGGGTCAGCTAGGCGGTATTTGTCGATCTCTGCCACATTAACCGCCCCTTCCCGCAATGAGGCAGAACGGGCTGATAGGGGAGGGGGAATTCCTGGATCCTCAATATCCACGGATTTTACTGGGCGACTTGGGCTTGGGGAATTTGCGTTTCTCGTCGACACGGAATAACGGATTATTTCGGCGGTGTGCTGCAAGGTGGACCCAGCGGATGCGCAAATAGTGTTTGGTTGCAACGAGGTTGCAGAACGCCAAAGATAAGACCTGGGCTTCAACCGAGGGCTTTGATTCATACCTAGGAGTCGTGGGCCGTTCGTCTGGTCCGGAAACGCGCCCATACCGCTCCATGAAGAGAGCTCGAATCCATGGGATGAGGGCCATGACTTCTACTAGTTCTTCATCTAGATTTGCCTTAGTTTTGGGTCCAGCTTGTCGCGGAGCCAATCGCCCAGAAGATTTACCGACATCACCGTCACCATGATTGCCATGCCAGAGAAAACCGAAACCCACCAGCCGGCCACGATAATCAGGTCTCTCCCGTCGGCCACGATCGATCCCCACGAGGGAGTGGGCCTTGGAATGCCGGCGCCCAAGAAACTGGCCGATGCCTCGATGATTATCACAAACCCAACCTGTAGCGTCGCCAGAACCACAAGGCTGTTAACCACGTTGGGGAAAATGTGTCTCAGCATGATTCTCGGCGGTGACGCTCCGGCTACCCTGGCTCGCGCAATATAGTCGGAACCCTTGATTGTTAGCACTTCGCCCCGTACCAGTCTGGCGTAGTTGGACCACAGAAGCCCTGAAATGACCACGATCAAAGGAACAAGTCCCGGACCGATCACCACCACCAGAACCAACAGTACCAGAATCCCCGGCAGCGACATGAAAACATCAATAATTCGAGATATGAGGTAGTCTATCGAGCCGCCAAAGTAGCCCGCGGTCATGCCCAGAATTGTACCAACCACTCCGGCGATTCCAATTACCGCCAGGGCAACGTACAAGGAATACCTGGCGCCGTGGATCATCCGTGAAACCAAGTCCCTGCCCAATTTGTCGGTTCCCAGTGGTCGCGTCCAACTTCCACCCACGCGCTCGATGATTTCTACTTCGTCACCCACGACCAATGATTGGGGATCAGGATGCATGGTCTGCCCGGTGTTTGTCCCGGTTTTCAGTCTACGGACGTCGCGTAAGGGAATCAATTCTAGAGTCGTTCGCCTCTCGGATACGGTCTTAACTATGATCTTCGGTCCCATCCAAGCAGGCGGCTCAAGACGATGTACCAGATCGGCTTTAATAGGGTCATAAGGAGCAACGACGTTGGCCAAAATCGAAGGCAGAATTAGCACCAGCATCAATACGGTTGCAGAGAAGATCGGATACCTTCGGCTTGCTTTGACGACACCCGCCAGTGAGCCAAGCACGGCCAGGGACCCGTTCTTCGCCACCCCTATTGCAGCCACTGGCGTTTTGCTCGTTGCATATTGTCGCTCAAGCCTGGCTTACCCGTACCGGATCCTCGGGTCCACGTAAGCGTAGAGTATGTCGACCAACAGGTTGGTCCCGATGATCACCAGCGAGTAAAAAAGAGTGGCTGCTTGTACAACCTGGAAGTCCCGGGCGACGACCGCTTCAACGGTCAACATTCCTATTCCAGGCCATGAGAATACTGTCTCCACGATTACCGACCCCAGCACCAGGGTTCCGGCGATTATCCCAACATAGGTTAGAGGCGATATAGCAGCGTTGCGCAAGCAATGCTTCCACACGACCTTGCGCTCGGACAGGCCTTTGATTCGGGCGAGTTTGACATATTCCGAATCCAGACTCTCCAGCATTGAGGAACGGGTCAACCGCATCAACGCCGCGACCTGGAACCAACCCAGGGTTATCACGGGCAGAACCATGTGTTTGAGGCCGCCCCGGCCTGACGTGGGGAACCAACCTAACTCCACGGCGAAAATCCAGATCAGCATGATGCCTATCCAGAAAGCAGGAGCAGACTGACCGACGAGGCCAAAGACCTTGCTCATGATGTCCACGACCGAATCTTTATTGACGGCGCTGGCGACTCCGAGGATGAGCGCAAGGACGATGGCTAGTCCCATTGCCGTGCCCGCAAGATGGAGACTCGCAGGGATCCGGCTGATGACCATTCCCATAGCGCTTTCCCCGGTCCATTTAATGCTTTGACCGAAATCGCCCCGGAGTGCGTTGCCCAGGAACTTCCCGTACTGGATGTGTAAAGGCTTGTCCAGGCCCCAGAAGGCGGTCAAGCGCTCGTGGTCTTGGGGAGTAGCGTCGATCGGAAGCATCAGGTCGACCGGGTTGCCCGAGGCGCGGGTCAGACTGAACACAATTATGGACACGAGAAAGAGTACGAATACCGCTTGTACCAAACGGATCAATATGTAACGCTGCAACCCTTATCTCCAAACTATGACGACTACCGGCCGGCCGGCCGGTAGTGGTGTGTGGGACATTCGATATCCGGTGCTGTCGGGAGTTTTTCATCGGACGTCATTTACCAACCGACTCCACTCGGGTAGCCCTTCAGCGGATATTAGTCTAACAAGTGTGGACCCCGGCGGCTAACGGTCGGCGCCCCGTGGTTTTGTACGTTGGCAGTAACCCTCCAGATTTGGCCCCGTGTCGCGCCTCTTGAATGCTTCTCACTTCCTGTACAGCGTTGGGCGTCGCTATTGTTTTAAAGCGCCAAAGTTCGTTTCGAATAATTGACAGAAGTCGGGCTTGGATATTAAATTCCAAAGGTATGAACCGCAAATCTGACGGTTCAAGGCGTTGCTCAATGCACCTTTGACTGACCGACGGCCAACTTTTTCAATGACTGTAACATCGAACTGACGTATACTCGGCTTGCAGCTTTGATGGGGCTGACACGGAGGGATTACATGGCGGACAAAGACGTTGCGTTAATGGCGCACCTCATGCGCCGGGCGGCGTTTGGAGCTTGTCGGGAAGAGATCGATGCCAAAACGGTCCAAGGATACGACAGCGTTTTGGAGGAGCTGCTTAACCCTGAGAACGGACCGGGAATCGATGAAGACGAGATGTTCCGGGCCTACCCGTCGTACTTTGACAAAGCGGCGGTCGAAACGGTCCAAACCGAAGTTGTTTACCGGATGATCAATTCCAAGTACCAGTTAAAAGAGAAGATGGCTCTCTTTTGGCACATGATATTTTGCGCCGGAGACAACAAGGTAGACAACGCCAGAACCACCGGTCTGATGTATGACTCACTCCGGGAAAAGGGGATGGGCAATTTCAGGGACCTGTTGCTATGGCTTTCGACAGACCCTTGTATGCTCTACTACCTGGACAACATTGAAAGCCACAAGGTAGCGGTGAATGAGAACTACGGCCGGGAGTTGTTGGAGCTATTCTCCATGGGAGCGGGCAGGGACGGAGCGTTTAACTACACGGAAGATGATGTCAAAGCCTGCGCCCGGGCCTTTACCGGTTGGAACCTGAAGCCCACCCTCCCGGTGTTTCCATACCGGCGGACGCCCTTCGAGTTTCAGTTTGACCCCGGGGACCACGATGATGGCGAGAAGACATTCCTGGGCGAGACCGGGCGCTGGAACGGGGAAGACGTCATAGGGATAATCTGCAAGCAACCCGCCACCGCTCGGTTTGTCTCCAGAAAGCTGTACGATTTTTTTGTGGCGGACGAGGTCGCCGTCCCTTCCTGGCGACTTCAGGAACCTATGGACATGGAGGCTATCAAGGTCTTGGAAGACGCCTACTTCGAATCCGGTTACGAAATTGGGGCAATGCTCCGAGCTTTGTTCACATCCGATTTCTTCAAATCCGAGTCCGCGCACTACGCCAAGGTCAAAAACCCGGCTGAGGTAGTAATCGGCACCGTCCGAATGGTCCAAGATCACTACGAACCCAAGCCCGGTCTGTTGTTCGTGGCGATGGAGTCCAAATACCAGGGTCTCGACCTCCTTAACCCGCCAACCGTTGAGGGATGGCACACCGGTCTGGAATGGATAAACAGCGGGACTTTGATCGACCGAATTAACTACGCTTCCGGATTGCTGGGTAACACTGAGCTTCCGGGAGTCAGTTATATGGTCGACCGCCTAATGTCTCAAGGGGATTCTATGACAGCCGATCAGTTGGTGGACGGCTGTCTGGATTTGGTAGGCCCGCTGACCGTGGCCGCCGAGACTCGCGACGAACTGATCAACCTCGCGGCTGAGGGCGGCCATTTACGATACGCCCGAAAGTCTGAACGGGCTGACTTTCGACAGCGCGCAGGCCAAGTTTTTCAGATGATCGCAACCACGTCCGAGTTCCAATTCGGATAAGGGACCCACTAATATCCCAATAGCGGAAGGCTAGGGAGTTAACTATGGTATCTACAAACAAGGACCCGGTGCTGGCCGTTGTCTGCCTATCAGGCGGAAACGATGGGTTGAATACCGTCATTCCACTGAACGACCCCCACTACCGGGACTACCGACCCTCTTTGGGAATCCCGGAGGACCAAATTGTTCCTTTCACACCAGATTTGGGGTTCCACCCGTCTGCCGGTCTCCTCAAGAAGTATTGGGATGACGGCAACCTGGCAATTATTCAGGGGGTTGGATATCCCAACGGGTCGTTGTCGCACTTCCGGTCTATGGACATATGGGCTACCTGCGAACCTGATGTTCTGAGTACGGAGGGATGGCTGGGCCGGGCCGTACAGGCGATCGACCCCAACGGTGAAAACGTCCTAACCGGGGTCAACTTCGGGAGAGGGATGGCCCGGGCCATGGCGATGGAAGGGGTGGCAGTGGCATCCGTGGGCGATCTGGATAACTACGGTCTGCTGACCAACATTGAACAAGAACAAGAACGAGACCGCGCCCTGGAACGGTTCAGCCGTCTGTACGGGCCGGTCATCGGCAGCGGCGGGGCGAACGACGTCATTCGGCGGACCGGCATAGCCGCCATGAAGGGGGCCGATATCCTGACAACGGCACCGGACAAGTACCATTCCGACGTCGAGTACAATCTGGGGATCATCGGCAGCAACATGAGAGACATGGTTCAGATTCACAATGCCGAGTTTGGGACCCGTGTCATGTTCACTACCGCACCTTACAATTCCTTTGACACCCATGCTAACCAGGCGGTCGGCCATTCTGGATTGTTACAGAATACGGCGACCAACGTGGATTCATTCATGTCGGACTTGCGTCAGTTGAACATTTCCGACAACGTAGTCACATTGATCTACTCGGAGTTTGGACGGCGGGCCATCGACAACGGCTCCGGGACAGATCACGGGACCGGCGGAATTACCTTCGTCATCGGTGAGAAGGTTAAAGGAGGGCTCTACGGCGAGTACCCTTCCTTGGAGCCGAGCAAGCTGGAAGAGGGCGGCAACTTGCAGCACAACGTAGACTACCGCGCTGTCTATACCACCGTACTGGAGCGCTGGATGGGCCTGGACGCCAAGCCCATTGTCGGCGGCAGTTTCGAGACCCTCAATTTTCTCTAGCACCTTTTTATCTAACACCTTGACTGGGCATCTGCTGAGGTAACAATGGCAAGTGTTTTTCTGGGAATAAATGACCGCGTTTTTACCTATCAATATGTAGCAGGCCGTTCCGAAGTATTCGGGACCGGCTTCCGCAACCCTGTTGATCTGGCGCTGGCGCCGGGCGATGTGGTTTACACGGTGAACCGGGCCCCCGAGGCCCGAGCCATGGGTATTCATGTAACCGTGTTCAGCTTGAACGAACATGGTGAAGACTACATCACCGAATTTGGGTCATACGGCGATGGGCCGGGCCAGTTCTTGTGGCCTTCATCCATCGCGGTAGACAAACACACCAACGTGTACGTGTCAGACGAGTATCTGCACCGTATTACGGTCTTCGACAAGGACGGCGACTACCTGAGCCATTGGGGCATCCACGGTTCCGGTGACGGAGAGTTGTACGGACCCGCCGGAGTAGAGATACGAGACGACATCTTGTTCCTGGCAGATAGTCGCAACCACCGGGTGCAAAAGTTCACCTTGGACGGTAAATTCATAGCGCAGTTTGGCAGCTTGGGCGACGGGCCCGGACAGCTAAACAGGCCCTGGGGCATCTGCCTGGACAAAGAAGGGAACGTTTTCGTGGCCGACTGGCGCAACGATCGAGTCCAGTCCTTTACCAACGACGGGAAGTGGTTGGCCAGCTTCGGCCAGCCTGGGACCGGAGGCAACGCGTTCAACGCGAGGATTCACGGCGGCATCACCGTAGTCGACACCCCCGTTGGGCTGTTCAATCGCCCGTCTGGCGTCGCGGTTGATAAGGATGGGGACATTTATGTGGCCGACTGGCTGAATAGCCGCGTCCAGGTGCTGACCCCGGAAGGCCGGTTCATCACCCAGTTTACGGGCGATGCCGGACTGTCCAAATGGGGGGTAGCCAAGATAGAGTCCAACCCCGACATGATCCGGCAAAGGAACGGCGTGCGAGACTTCACGCCGGAGAGAATCTTGTGGACCCCAGTTTCAGTGAAGGTTGACGACACTGACCGTATTATCATTGTCGACACCAGCGGGCACCGGTTCCAGGTCTACCAGAAACACACTGAGCCTGTATTGATCTAAAGGACTGCCTTTTAAATTGGCCAAATCCGCGTCCCTATAGACTTTGAATTCCCATCTTGGGTTCCCTATAATCCGGTTGACTCGGTCGTTATTCCATATTTTTAGTACCTTGCGACTCTCGTAGACTCGTCGCCGTGACTCTAAACTCGGCACCCGAGGTAAGCAGATGAACAGCACAGCGAGACTGATCGTCCTTGGAATCGGAATTGTTCTATTGATGGCCATAGTGGCTTGCGGGAGTGACGCGACCGCTACCCCGGCTCCTACATCGCCTCCAGCGGCAGCTACCCCGGCTCCTACATCGCCTCCAGCGGCAGCTACCCCGGCTCCTACATCGCCTCCAGCGGCAGCCACCGCTGCCCCTGCACCGACGGCAGTCCCGACCGAGGCTCCTCCGACAGCGGCCAAGACAAGGCGGCTACTGGTAGCTGCCGGCTTGGAGCGTGAGGGCTCAGACCCGACGACTATGGTATTGCAGTTCGCGTTCCAAAACGCGCCCATGTACGAAGGTCTCTCCGTTATCGCCAATGACGGGAACTACCAACCCATGTTGGCAAGTTGGGAGTTCAGCGAGGACTTGACTACCTGGACCTGGAATCTGAGAGACGATGTCATATGGCACCGGGGTTTCGGGGACTTTACCGCACGCGATTTGGTTCACTCAGTCAACCAACGAATTAAAGAAGAATCGGTTTCTCCCAATCTCAACAAATATAAGGCGCTGGTCGACAGCGGCGGGATAAATGTAGTAGACGACCACACGGTTATCTACACCGGAGACGCGACCATCGACTGGTGGGCGATCGAGACCAACGATGCCTACCATTCACTCTTAAGCCAAGCCCATTTCGATGCTGAGGGCCAAGACGGCTTGGACAACACTCCAGTAGGGACCGGTCCTTACCAGTTCGTCGAGAGGGTGTTGGGTTCCCACGTGCTCTACGAACGGGTGCCATGGGACCATTGGCGGGTGAACCCGGACTTCGATGAATTGCAGATCATGAAGGTGGGGGAGAACTCCACCCGGTTAGCGATGCTGCTGGCGGGCGAAGCCCACATAGCTTCCATTCCGGGAGACTTGGAATCGGTAGCCCTTGCGGGTGGCATGGAAATAATCGAGGCCGCCATACCGTCCACCCCTGTGTATACCATGTTCGGGGGCGCCTTCCATGCGGATGGAATAATCCGGGAGGGTAGCATCAGGAAGGGCGACTCTCCCGACTTGCCTTATTCGGACATTTACCACCCACCCACAGAGGTGCCTTGGGCGGATGAGCGAGTCCGGAAGGCGCTGAACCACGCGGTGGACCGCAACACTATCCGCGACACCATCTTGCGCGGCCGCGGAGAGCCAATGGCAGTGACCTTCTTCCACGAGACCCTTCCCGGCTGGAACCCGGAATGGATCGACAACTACGAGGATCATTACGGGTACGACCCAGAACTGGCCAGGCGGTTGTTGGCAGAGGTCGAAGCGGACGTGGGGACTCTTGACTGGTCTCAGGTCATATTCCTGCTGACCCCTCGTCCCGAGCTACCGGAGCTACTGGACATAGGGGAGTCTGTCAACAATTACTGGCGGGAGGTCGGCGCCGACGTTGAGTTGGTCACCGGCGAGTTCTCGGAATGGGCCAGCCACTTCTTTACAGTGACCATCGGAGGGGTTGCCTGGACCGACGCCAGCAGACGGTTCTTGGACCCGCAGATGCTCCGGAATATCTACTACAGCAGAAACAACCTCTGCTGCCACTTTTTCGAGAACGACGATCTAGACGCAGCATACGAAAGATTGGTGGACTCGACGCTGCCTGCCGATCGCGACCGTTTCATGAGAGAGGGTGGTAACGTCCTCTACGACAACTACGCCACCCTGCCCATGTTCTGGCTCAGCGTCAGATTTGCGGTGAACCCGGAAGTTGTGGCGGACTACGTCACGTCCGGGAACCGGCCTCCGCGAGACTTTGAATTCGTGAAGGCTGTCCGGTAACTCTGCACACGGCGCACGTACCGTGCTGGAACGAAAGACCAACGGTCTCCTTGACGTAGGGAGGCCGTTGGTCTTTTTGATCTGAACGGAGGAGCGGAACAAAGGAGCTGCGCTCGTTGAGTCCGGTCGGCCATTGACTGCAGGTTTTTAGATTGACTGAAGAAATACCCCTTGCTAAAATTAGCTTCTGAAGTGGGCTTCGCCCATTTCCTTTAGATGAGGTGCCCTTTGCCTGTACAGCGTTTCGAACCGATGACGAAGAACTTCCCGACTTTCGACTGCGATGCTCACATTGCGGAGCCGCTCAGTTTATGGGAACGAGCAGGCGAATACCTTTCCAAGAACGAGTTGGAAGCCCTTAAAGGCAGCTTGTGGTACGACGCTGAGACCAAGCAGATGATCGTCAACGGGAAAGCCGACGTCCTCTTCTTTTCACCAGTTCCAAGGGTCGGCCCCGGCGTGATGGAAAACATTAGTCTTGGCGGGCCGGGACTGAAACACGACGTGCAGCGTGCGTTGAACGTGCGGAACGTCAACCCTGAGACGGCCATGACCTTGGAACAAACAGAGTACCTCGCACACAAAGGGGCCCGCGAGCCCAAGGCCAGACTAGAGGACATGGACATCCAGGGTATCGACCAAGTGATGATCATTCCTACCAGCATCGACACTTATCCCTGGATTTGGGATGCCCTTGGCGCTCGGGCCGCCTGCAAGGCCTATAACGAGTGGGCTTACGAATACACCCAGGAGAACAAGGAGCGGCTGTATTTTGGTGGTCTGCTTCCAATGCAAAATCCAGAATTCGCCGTCGAGGAAGTTTACCGGTTGGCTGGCAGAGGTTGCCGGCTGGCCTTGATCCGGCCCATGGACGCCTTTGGAAACTTCCCCATCCAGCCCAGGTACGAGACCGTGTGGAACGCTTTGGAAGACACCGGCATGGTGTACGGAATGCATCCGTTCCCCGCGATCGGCCTGCCCAAGCCTCCCGGCTACTCGGAACAGTATTCGGCCGGGGAACTAATCAGACGGACTATCGCTACGTCGGACCTCCGCCACACATTTATGGGTAACGTCCAAAACTTCCAGGCCGAAGCGGCGCCCTGGGTCGCTATAGCCCTGATGTCTGGATTATTCGAGCGACACCCCAAGATGAGGGCGGCGGTGTTTGAGGCCTCGTCCACTTGGCTGAGCTTCATGCTCGACGAGTGCGACAAGACCTACAAGCTATACCGGAACGATCGCCAGATGCCGCCGCTGAAGAACCTGCCCAGCGAGACGTTCCGCGCCCATTGTGTGACCGGCTTCGAGGGAGACGAGGCGCCGCCCTCCCGGCTGCCCGAGTTTTACTCCGACATATTGGCCTGGGCCTCCGATGTTTACCACATGGATGGAGACGATGCCTGGAGGGCCATTGAGACCATGCAGGAGTGCGACCTGCCCGAAGATCACCAAGCCCGGTTCTTGGGGGGCAATGCCCGCGATCTGTACAAAATTGGGGCCCCCAAAATATTCGTCCGAGACCGGGTTACCGAAATCGAAAGACCCGACTGGTGGCCCGACGAAGAAGAGATCAAGATGGCGCTTCAAGCGGAGGCCTCGGTCGCGCGTCGATAACTTCAAGACTGTGAGCAGAGGAGAGGAGCCCCTCGTCTAACGCTGAGGGGCTTTTTTCTACCGTAGGACACTTAAACCCCGGGGACCTAGAGAATATGACAAACAAGAAGAACTTCAAAGTATTCGATGCAGACTCCCATGTGGTGGAACCCCGAGCTGTATGGGAGGAGTACCTTGAGCCTGAGTACCGGGCCTTGGGGAAACACGCGTTGTGGCGGGAGGATGGCGAATTCAGCGCCTACCTCAAGGTCAACGGCACGATGTTCCGCGACACCGGCAACTCCAACATCCCACGCCACGCAATCTGGAGGCCTGGGATGACCTGGGATGAGATCGGGGGCCTGGACCCAGACACAAACCATCCTATAAATGAAGGCAGCTGGGACCCGGAAGTACGCATCCGCGACATGGATGAAATGGGCGTCGACTGGGCCTTCCTCTATCCGACCTGGTTTGCCGAGGGTTTCCCGTTGATAGAGGACCCGGATGTCGCCTACGCTCTCGCCCGGGCCTACAACAACTGGATTGCCGATTTCTGTAGCGCCGCGCCGGACCGGCTTTTCGCAGCCGCCATGGTACCGCTGCAGAACATGGACTTTGCCCTGGAGGAATTGCGCAGGGTCTCTAAAATCTCCTGCTTCCGTGGGGCATTCATCCGGCCTATGTTTGTCGAGGACCGGTATCTGGTACACCCCTACTACGACCCGTTATGGGCGGAGCTGGAGCGATTGGGCTTAGCGGCTGCGGTCCACCCCACGGCCGGACTTTGGAATCCCGAGTGGATTTCCCACGGGCCGTTCATGGAAAAAATCAAAGACCGGCTCGGTCAGTCGGCGTCCCTTAACGGTGGCGGAGGCGGGCCTACCGCTGGCGGCGGCCCGGTGCCAACCCAGGTCGGTGGTCTCCCCAAATCAGATGCGACAGGGCCGCTGGGCCACCCCATTGCGCCGATCATCGCCAACTGGCTGGACAATCACATGTTTGTTGCCTCGACTTTGATCGGCTTTGCCGTGATGCAGCGCTACCCGGACATGAGGGTGGTGGTGTCTCACGGCAAAGCCTCTTGGCTGGAGGAAGTCCTGGAAAAGATGGAAGCCAACCCGCGGGTAACTGTCTTGATTCACGCATACCCGGTCCGGACGGACCCGGAACAGATGTGGGAGGAAGGACACGTTAAGCTAGGATTTGACGCCGAAGAGCGGTTGGTCCAGGCTTTGCCGCATACGTATGAGGACAAGGTTGTCTGGGGTTCCCGCTACCCTAACCACGATACAACCAGTGCCCACGAGGCCATCGAGGCGCTCACCAACGCGAATGTCGAAGAGCCGATTATAGCCCGTATGCTGGGCGGCAACGCGGCCGAGCAGTTTGGTCTCAGCTAGGAGCAAAGAATAATGCCTACCTTGATCAGAGGCGCCAAACTAATCGACGGCAAAGGCGGCTCCATAGACAACGGCGCCATTTTGATAGATGGCGACACCGTTGTCGGGGCCGGACGTCAGGCCGATATAGCTCAACCGGATGGAGCGACGGTTATTGAGGCGCCAGGGAAAACCATCATGCCAGGCCTGATTGACGCCCACGTCCATCTGGTCAACAGCGGCGGCCCGTCGGCCTCGACGGACTCCAAGGCCTCCACCGACGACGACATGATTATCCGCAGCATGAAGAACTCGCTGCTTGCCATCAAAGCTGGTATTACCACCGTCCGCGACTTGGGCGGTAAAGATTTCATTACCGTTTCAGTCCGAGACGCCATCGCCAAAGGAATTCTTCCTGGACCTAGGATAGTTTCCTGCGCCAGTGCTATCACCACTACCGGAGGGCATGCCCATTTTAAGTCTCTCGAGGTGGATACCCCGGATGAGATGAAAAAGGCGGTGCGTCATATCATCAAGGGCGGTGCTGACTGTATCAAGATATTCGGTTCAGGCGGCCTCGGCACTCCTGGGAGCAACCCGTTCGCGGCGCAGTACGGCGTCGATGAGTTTCGCGTCGCCGTGGAGGAAGCACACCGGTTGGGCAAGTACGTTGCATCCCACGTTCACCCAACGGTAGCCATCCGGTCCGCGGTTGAAGCCGGCGTCGATACCGTGGAACACTGCAGCTGGATGACTCCAGAGGGGATCAAAGTAGACCAGGATGTGTTGGAGGAGATAATCAAGAAGGGCGTGTATATAAGTTTGGCGTTTCCGGCGGCCTGGTACCGGGTGCCGTTGGATAAACTCAAGGATGGCACGCCCTTTGAGGGCAGGGAAGCGATGACCCTCCCCAGGTATAATGCCATCCGCCATATGTACGACTCAGGCGCACTGGTGGTGGCCAGCAGCGACGCCGGTGGCACGTATACCCGCATCGACGAATTCGCCCTCTTGCTGGAATTCCTTGCGGTCAAGCTGGAAATTTCGCCCGCAAAGGTAATCACTTCGGCCACAAGTCTGGCTGCTGAAGCAATTGGAATCGGCCAGGAGACCGGCAGCCTGGAACCCGGCAAGAAAGCCGATGTGATAATAGTCGATGGAGACCCGCTGACCGACATTTCCGCCCTGCAAAGAGTGGAGACCGTCATTAAAGGCGGAGTCGTGGTCGCTGACCAAGGACAGGTAATCGTATAATTCAGCCGTTTCGGCAGCTAATATTGGTCTAGGCAATTCTCTCGGAACAGAAGCCAGTTACAACAATTCTTGGACGACGCCCGTTCGGACTTGTTCGATATAGTCTTGGCTGATCACACGAGCCGGTTTGGCCGGAATCAGGCTGAGTGCATTCGCCACAAAGAGGAACTGCGAAGTCTGGGAAAGATCGTGGTCTTCGTGACGCAGGGAATCAGCGGCGGCACTTGCCGGACCTGGCTTCCGATGAAGCGGCCGTGGTGAAGTGCTGCCACCACCGGCCGGAGGCGGGAAATAGCGGTACACTTCGACGGCAGTAGAATGACAGACGACGAGGATGGCGAGCTTAGTTATTGGAATGCAATTGCCAGATTCAGGCAGGGACTATGCCCTGCCTGTGGTAGGAGTGTGGGGGATGCCAAAGGCATCGAGCGCAGAAGGCGTTCCCGGGACATCTACTGCCATACCTGCAAAAAAGCTTGGCCGGTAGAAATTGATCCGTTAGACTTGCGCGAAGAGTTTCGTCAATCAAGCGCCAAAGGAACAGAGACTTTTGGCTTGGATTGCCCAGATGTCGAAGCACCTCAGATTGGTATCGCTCGAAACCGGGTGACGGAGAGTGCTATTAGACGGTTCTTCAAGAAAATCAGCCTTCGGCACTAGCCCTATGGCAGATCGGCATTACCGGCAACGGGCCCGCGATTTATCGTTCTAAAACGACGTCGCCAAGGCGTCATCCGGAACGTCTGTAATCGCTCATCGGATTTAACGGTACGATGAAGAATCCCCCTAAGGCGACTAACACCGTCAGCCCGTGTTTCAGGTGTAGTTCAACTCTCCCCCGTCTCCACCAGAAACACGAACCGGACGCCCCAGGCTCAAAGTTTACCTGGGGAGGCTCTTTTATAAGCACCACCCCGGACCCCTCCCGAGCGGTGGCCACCTGAAAGACCGGCCCAAACGCTGGCTTCGGTTGGATGGCCACCACCTGCCTAAGTTCCTTGGTCTCCACGTAAACTGCGTCCAACATGCCTAGCAGGATCGTCCTCCGCTCTTCTAAGTCGGCGTCCCGCCAGAGGGCCGGGAGGTCCGAGAGGAGCCGGCCCGCTTCTTCAGCGGCACTGACTTCGGGCACCACCAGCGATTCCAATTCAAGCTCTAGGCGGCGCTTCTCTCGGCGGTAACGATCTTCGGGGTAGTGGCCATCAACGAAGGCCTGGGCCAGGCGGTGCAGTTTCTCGGTCGCTAGCTTGCGCTGCCGATTCACGTCCTCCACCTGGTCCTTGAGGGCGACGATGGCCATGACCTCCTCCAGCCAATGAGGGCCAAGCTCGATGGCGGTAACTAGTTTGGACACCTGCCCGTCGGCTACCTCACAGGGAACGGAGCCGGAGACGGCGGGACAGGGGCCATGGCTTCGGGAGTTCCGGTGCTCCCGGTAGTATCGCCCGCCGGAATGATAGGTCTGGGCCCACATGGGCATCAGGCAGTAGGCGCAGCGGATGATCCCTTTAAGCAGATACTGCCTGGCTGGCTGGGAAACCAGGGTGCGGGAGCGGCCGTTATTCTTTCTAAGGACGTCCTGGACCAGGTCGAAAATCTCCTGGGAGACCAGGGGCTCGTGCTTTCCTTGGAAGAATTCCTTCTTGTAGGAAACGTAGCCGACGTAAAAACGGTTCTTCAACAGATCGGCTACCCCATGGGCGGTGAATCGCCGGGGCTCCTGGGAGAGTGCGCCATCGCCATCAGGCAGTTTCTTGGTGTTCCGGGTCCGGAATCCCTGTTCATTAAGCCAGGAAGCCTGTTCGCCGCAGGAGACATCACCTGCGCAGTAGCGGTGGAATAGTTTTCTCAGAGCCTCGGCTTCGTTCGCGATCATGTGGATCCCGCCGGGATGTTCAGGATGGCAGATGAGCTTCTTCTCCCCGTGCTCCTTGGTCCAGCAGGAGGCGTAGCCAAAGGGGATGCCTCCGACCCTCTTGCCCTGAACGGCGCGCTCTTTTAGCCCCTTCTTAACGTGCTCGCCCAGGACGTCCGAGGAGAACTCGGCGAAGCTGCCCATGACCTGTAAGAGGAGCCGGCCCTGGGGGTTGGAATCGTCCAGGGACTCGGTTATGGACTGGAGTTGGACCCCATGCTCTTTTAGCTGTTTGATGGTGCGAATCAGCACCTCGAGGTTCCTGGCCCACCGGTCCAGGGTATGGACCACCACCAGGTCGAACTCTCCCTTGGCGGCGTCTCGGAGCAACTGGCGAAGTTGTGGCCGCTTGTTCACCGAGTCGGAATGGGCCGAGCGCCCCTCCTCCCGGTAGACCCGGACCGGCTGCCAACCTCGGTTACGGCACCCGTCCATGAACAGTCTCTCCTGGGCGTCCAGGGAATAGCCCTCGACCTGAGATGCACTGGAGACCCGGAGATAGGCTACGGCTCGCATTTACCTGTTACCTGCCTGGTGGTGAGACGCCTCTTGGCGACGGAGAGGGCGACGTCGGCCAGTACGGCCAAGAGATGATCAAGTTGAAGCCTTTCCGTCTCATTGAGCGTCTCCACCTGTTGAGTGGCGGCACAGTGTATACGCCCGTGTATAGGAGTCAACCCATTTTCGGGACAACTTTCGCCGGGCGAGTCATGCACTTTTTCCAGATCAGTGCTCACTGGACCGTCCCGCCTCAAGATGCTCTTTAGCCTGACCGTCCAGCAGCCGTTTCAGTGTTGCGTAGCCGATACCCAATTCTTTGGCAGCCTTGCGGCGGGAGATATCTCCGGCGTTGAGGCGCTCCGAGATAGCTCCAAAACTGCGATTGAAGCCCCGCCTGTCCCATACACGAGGTCGGCCGATGTGCTTGCCTTGACGGCGAGCCCGGTCCATACCAGCCTTAACTCTTTCCCGGATGAGCTCTAATTCAAACTCGGCTAGTGACGCCAAGAGGTTTAACAAGAGGCGGCCCAAGGCGGTTGAAGTGTCGAACTGCTCTCTGACGCTTTGGAAGCAAACGCCCGCGATCTCCCATGCAGCCAAGGTGTCGTGCATGTGTTTGACGCTGCGGAAAGCCCGGTCCAACTTGAACACCAAGACGGTCTTGAACTTGCGCTTGGCGGCGTCGTCCAGTAGGTCACGCCAACGGGTCCGGTGGGCTTGGTCGTTGGCCGAGGCATGGTCCACGTACTCGGCCGCGACCTTCCAGCCCTGGGCAGCGCAGAAGTCCCGAAGCGGCATGAGTTGGGTCTCTGGGTCTTGTTCCTTATCGGAAGTGGAGACCCTGGCATAGATGGCGACCTTCATGGCCTAACTAGGTAGCTCCAAATTAGTTTTGGAGCGCCTCGCAGGGGCATCGCCGTCTTCCCGGTCAAGATCACTGTTAGCGACCGGTGTATGGCCCTCTAAGCGGGACATCACTCCAGCCACGAACTCCTTATCGTTGATAAACCCACGGAAGTGTCGTCCGTCTCGTGGGCAGATCAGCATAAGGAATGGCTTACCTGACCCGCGGCCTTGTGCGGTTCGAAGTTCCAAGGGTTCTTCGCAAACCAGGCAGGGCGCCATTTTGGCTACGTTGCTCATGATGAAAACTCCTCTTGTTGCAGATATTCCGAACAGAGCAGGAACAGGGCTGTCCCTTTAGCGTTGGGGCTGTCCCCCAAGGATTTCCTGGCCATCGGTATAAACCGAGCTAACGCCTCCTCAACCACCTCCAACTGGGCCGGAGTTAGCTGAAACTGAAGGTGCTTCAGCCGGGCCTGTTGGGCTTGCTGCCAGCCTTGCAGATACTCGGCCAAGGCCTCTTGGCCCAGTGACGCCAACTCGGTCAAACTTTCGGCGGTCTCGGGTAGTAACGCCAGGACTTCTTCCCGTGAGCGCGTGTCCAGGACCTCACGGACCAGCTCAGCCTTGAGGCCCAGGTCATCTTCACCGTGGACCCGGTTCAGGGCTTGGGCCAGCAAACGGGCTTGGGTGTCGTCCAGGTTGATCACCATGCAAGGGACGGTCGTTTTTCCTCGGTCCCGCAACACCCGGAGGCGCTGGTTCCCGGAAAGCACCTCATATGTGCCGTCCTCCAAGGGACGGACAACCAGGTTCTGAACCATGCCGTAGCGGGAGATGGATTCAGCTAGATGGTCCAGCATGCGGAGGTCCATCTCGTTGGCGTTCCATGGGGCTTCTTTTAGATTGTCCAAGGGCAGTTCAACTATCTGCATAAGTTCTCTTCAACTTTGGGTAGGGTAGGGCCGGAACTCGCAACCGGTTTTCCCAGCTTCGATCTAGGAGATAGATGTACCGATGTTTTGCCGATTGTGGTATCCGCTGCACGGTGACACCGTGACGGGCGAAATAGTGCATGGAATGGGTGCCATACGCATGGGCTAGGGACCGGGAATGATGGAGTTTGCCGTCGCCGGTGTCGTAGAGGGGCATGGCGACGGAGAGACCGGTGTAGATCCAACCAGTGGCCTGGTAGATAGTGCCCACGTGACCCTGGGCAGGATCCGCGTAGCTCAAGATGAACTTCAATTCCGTGTCCTTCTTAAGAAAGCGAAGCACCGCGCCGATTACTCGGGACTCGCTATTCTTGGGCAAGTCATCCGAAAGCCAGAGCCGGGTCAACGTCAAACAATCCTCTGCGACGGCATCTTCAACTAACGACTTGGCGTTGAAGGAACCGACACCGAGGACAACGATTCCAAGTAGACGCCCACTTAAGAACACCCCGAAGGTGATCTGAGTGCCGCCGGGCAGACTGTGCAGGTAATGGTTTCGGACGATTAATTCCTTGGCGATTTTTACCGGAACAGGTGAGACCCAAAGAGATTGGAGCGCCGCCCTCGGAGTCGAACCGGGTTCTGTCCCTTGGAAGGGGACTGTGCTGGCCGTTGCACCAGCGGCGCCTAACATGCGACCTCACCGTCTGGGTAGTCGGGATCCAACAGGATTTCACGAAGCATCCATCTGGCGTACTCCTCACGCCTTTGGTCTTCGTTCTCAATTGATTGCTGTAGGATCGACCTCCACTCAGGGATGCTGATGCGTCGCCATTCCCACAACATCCAGGGTTCGACTCCTTGTCCCTGGCACGGTTCGCGACCGGCTTCGGCGAACAGATCCTTCAACGACTGTCGCCATTCCGAGGTGTCCAACCCGCGCTGCCGGGCCAGGAAAATTGCCTTCCTGCCCCGCAAAATGTTTTCAGCGAGAGTCCGGTTCATCTGTGTCCACCTGTTTTAGGAAGTCGTCCCACGGCATATTCTTTGGTTCCGGCGTCGATCGGTCTTGTGTGTGTGCAACATCCCCCTCAATCGGTTCGAACCGTTCGAACCGCGTGCCTTCATAGCCGTGGCTTGGATTCGAACCGGATTCGAACCGGATTCGAACCGGGTTCGAATCGGCTCGGGGGCTGCGGCTGGTGCCTGGTCCGTGACTGAATCTGAGGAATCGGTATGAAGGTTCGAAGCATTTCCCGGGGGCTCAGCACACACAAGCAAGTCCTCAGAATCAGGCACAGGGCATCCCTTCGGTATTGGGGCACCAAGGACAAGGCGAGCCGGAGAGCCCTTCGGGGTCGCCAGATTGACCAAGAAACCAGCCTGCACCGCACGGCGGACTCGGTAATTGATCGTTGATTTCGATAACCCGAGTTGCTGAACGATCTCCTTTTCAAGCACCGACTCCCGATCCCGCTGGTTCAGAAGTTCGGCAACGGCGTAAACCGTTTCCTTGACCGCTGGGGTTATTCCATCACCTACCGTGGCGGTGAAGACTTCCTCCATGAGCCATCGGCTGAGTTCGTAGTCCTCGAAAGTCGCGATGATCCATCCTTGGTCGTCCCGCTCTCTCTGACGTTGGTGGAGGAAGGCGATTGTCTTGATTGCGCTGAGTAATTGAGGGAAATCGCGCCGCATCCGAACAGCAGTGGCGGGCACGAGTCGGGCCAAGGTGGGCGCGAACGGGACCCTCACCCGGCGTTCTCCGGCAAGTTCCAGCCACCGCTGCAACGCGACCCATGACCGATGGTCTGGCAAAGGCCGGACATGGTTCGCCCGGTCGGCTTGCGCCTCCAAGATCAGCCGCGTCTGATCGATGGAGTCGGAAATATGGACAGTCAGGACCCTGGTATTGGCCTGCTCACCGAGAGGTTTGATTCCAGTGGTATAAGACCAGTCGGACCGGGTTTTTCGATCTTTCGGGTTTTAAAGCTTCCGTCAGATCCTTTTTCCACGACCTCATATGACATGTACCGATCGGACATGAGCGAACGGATCGCTGACGCCGCTGGACCGTCTTCAGGAAGGCTGTCAGCTTCGGTCAATATGACCGTGCGGTGACTGAAAATCTCCTCGTTGTAAATCAGGGCTCGTGGCGAGGACGCCTTTATCACGTAGTAGGCGGAATCGGGGAACAACGGAAGTGAAGCGTCCACGGCGGCGTTCTTGCCAGCGGCGCTGGCGGAGATGTAAGCGAGTTTTAGAGGATCGTCCAGCAACCGGCTGGAGAGCGCTATATAAGTGATCAGCGGTGGCCTCGGGTCGCCCGCGTAACCGATCTCAACCAGAACCTCTTTCAGGCAACTGAAAAGGTTCGGATCTTCTAGCAGCGGTCCGGCCAGCTTCAGACTCTCTCTGGCCTCTGCGCTGAGGGCTTCAGCCACGCCGTAGACCTGGGAGGTTCCTAGGTGGGGAGAAAGGTCGGGGATTCCTCCCTAGACGGTCACATTTTGGTCACATACACGACCATGGACCGGCTCAGCAACCCCGGCAAAGGAATTGGGTCGGACGTGCTACTTATCGCCAAGAAGAATGCTGGGGACCCCGCTTGGCGACGGGATAGGCCAGAGGAGATAGCTGGTGCGGCCCTCGCTGTCATCAACGGAATGCTTGCCCTGAAGGCCGAATCTCGGGAGCGTAGGTTAAAGGAGCTGGAAGCTGAAAAGGCTTTACCTCCCTCCGTTACCGTCTGGAAGGGCCGGCTCTATAACGCCGAAAAGGTAATCGATTCCGTCGGCTAGGGCGAAGGGGTCCCCTTCGATATCGAAAAAGAGATCGCCCGGAGACGGCGCAGGAAGTGCTAGGAGACCACGGTCAGGTTCGAGGCTCCCATCCTTAGTCCTGACAGGCTCGAGGAGTTCGTAGATGGTCTGACCTTTCTCATCTCCTTGAACCTGGATGCGTGCTTGCTCCCGAACCTTCTCCAGGCTCTGCCGGTTGACTCTTTCAAGAGGGGGTTCGAGCGGTAGCTGGAGGGCACCCAAAGCTGTCCGCGTTTGCACTCCGCGAGCGCGCAGGGCAGACCGCTGCCGCGTCGTAATACCGGCGACTAACGAAAGGTCGTCGGTCGTGGGTAGCGCGACCTAGCAGACTTCGCTCACCTGCAGACATCGCAGTGTTGTACGGGGTCAGGAAGCGATGAGGGTGGATAGGTCGGCTCGCTGGCACCCAGAAAACGTTCGAACTCCCGGGCCACGACTCGGTAATAGGCCGAGTAGTCGTTGACACGGAAGGCGATCTTTTCTGCCTGGCTGCCTCCGAGTGCGAGCCACATGTGCTCTGGCGCGACTCCCTGGATATCCGTTAGGAGATCAGAGTAAAAGCAGAGCTGCACGACTGCGGACGCCTTGGCATGACGAGCCAGTTTCGTGTCCCAGACCTCGTAGCTCCATGGCCCCAGATCACTCGATCGCTGGACGCGAAGCAAGAAGTCCGCGTGGCCTCGGCGACGGCCGTCGAAGAAGGTCGCCTGATAGATGACGTCATCACCGCACACAATCGCTTCCCTGGTGAGCCGGGCGGCCTCCGTCAGACGATCCACGTGGTCGTCAATGGAGCCGTCCGGCAGGATTTCCCGAACGCTTTGCCCAGACGCCCGGAGCTCACCGAGGAATCTGACTTCGTGCTGCCGGCCTCGTTGTACTATGCGGTCCAGCTCAGGGTCCGGCCGCGTCGGGCGCCATACAAGGCCACCAAGAGAAGCCTTCTCAAGGTCGGTGAGGTGCTCGCAGGCGATGAAACCAACGAGATCCGTCGCGGAATAAACGGCCTGCCCATCGATCCACTGCATAACTGGTATTAAAACCAAGTCCTTTTGGTGCCCCCGATTTTACACCTTCTGTGGCTAGGGCGCACTGTACTCCCTTATTGGAGCGCCCCGCCTAGTTGGACATGTGTTCATAGCCGGCGCTAATATTCCTCTATCATGGCCCGTGACCGAATGCAAAGGCGCATGGATCGTCCTCTGGATCAGGCCGAAGGGCGGCCGACGAGTCAAACTGGCAGAGGGTCCGTGAACTTAGCCAGAACATCCTCGCCTTCGATCGGGAGAACTCCGACGCTCTAGGGGATAATTCCCGAGATCAGCACAATTAGACCGGCTCAACCGGCTACGGTATAATACCTTATCCACTCGCATAGAGGAGGAGCCATGCCATTGGGAGATCTGGGAAGGGGAATCAAGGATGCGCTGACGAGTACCATTCGGGGAGTTGGAGACGTAGTGGGTGCTACGATAGACGCCACGCGTGAAAGTACCGTGAAGGCCCTTCAAGGGGTGAGAGACGTCGGCAGTGAGGCCACCGGTATTGTTACGGACTCCGTCACGGGGGCAGTACAAGCGGCGAGTGAAACCGGGTCAAGCGTCGGCTCTGCGGCGAAGGGCGCCGTTATTGGAGTTGTGCAGGGTGTCGGTGAAGTGACAACCGTAACCGTTGGAACGTTGAGCGACACGGTTCGTGCCGCAATTAAAGGGACGCAGGAGGTCGGCGGGGATGTAGCCGGTGCAAGCCAAGGTGCGGTCGAGGGAGCCCTTGTTGCAGCCAAAAGTGTCGGCATGACCCTTGAAGACTCGGTTACAAGTGTTGCCAGGGCGGCGATAGAGGGGACTAATGAAGTCGGTGGGGACCTAGCGGCAACTGCTAAATCCGCGGTACGGGGAACCGTCCATGGTACCCAGGAAGTGGGAGAAGAGTCCCTTGGTGCGGTCCGAAGCAGCGCTAGCGCGATAATCAATACCGCCGCGAGTGTGGGTGGTGATGTGGCCATCGTGGCGCGTAATGCCGTTGAGGGGGCAATCGAAGGCGCTAAAGACATGGGCTTGGCAGCCGAGGATGCGGCGGCGGCGGCGGCAACCGGGGCTGTTGAGGCGGCTAGCCAGATTAGCGAAACCGCCGGAAATACCGCCCGCAACGCCGTGACCGGGGTGATTTCAGGTGTCCGCGTGGTAGTCCAAGCCCCCTTTGGGGGTGAAGAGAAAAAGTAGTGATGCGTGTTTGGCGCTGAATCATGGTGAGAGGCGACAAATAGTCTTCGCTACTTCGGGTTTCCGGCCCGGCAACGCAATAGCCTGGATTTTTTGGTGGTCACCAGTTGCGTAGGACCCAGATTGCTCAGTGGTGCCCGCCGGTAAGTTGGTCGCATTTCAACGGACCGGCCGTCCTAGGGGGGCCCTCTAGATCTTCCCTAGCAAAGGCGGCTAACCAATTGCTACATGCGTAGCTCCCTTGGGTTGGTCTGGTCGAGGCTGCTTCACCTCCATGCCGTCTTTGGCAAGGGAGGGCACCAACTTCGCACGGAGCTACAGGGAACCCGTCTGGGCGGAAGTACTCCCGTACGATTGATGGTCAGGGTTTTCCATGAAATGGGCGAAGATGACGCTACCCACATGGCAGCCAGCGTCAGCTACTACGCCGTCCTGTCCCTGTTCCCACTTATACTCGCATTGACCGCTATCGTCGGATGGGTGGTGGGCCCTCAGAGCCGCCAGGATGATTTAGTCGAGTTCATCGTAGGTTTCTTGCCGGGATCGGAGCAATTTGTACGGGATAGCGTCGCAACGGTACAAAGTCTTCGCGCGGCAGTGGGTGTTGTTGCTGTCCTGGGACTGATATGGTCGGCAAGCGCGGTTTTCGGATCCATCACAAGGGTAGTGAACCGCGCTTGGGATGTGTCTCAAAACCTACCTTTTTATAAAAACAAGCCCAGGCAACTGGGCATGGCACTTGGGGTGGGCGTCCTCTTCGTCATGTCGGTCTCTTTGACCAGTTTCATTCAATGGGCCGCTACCATAGAAATCGGCGGCCGGACGGTGGTCGACCTACTAGGTGGTCAGGTCTTTGCCGTACTGCTGAGGCTGCCTGCGCTGTCGATTAGCTTCGCCATATTCATAGCGATCTACAAATTTCTGCCCAACACCAAGACCTATTGGAGATATATCTGGCTGGGATCCGCTGTGGCGGCAGTGCTGTTCGAAATCGGGAAGGGTTTATTTCTTTGGTACCTGGAAGATTTCGCTCAATTCGACCAGTTGTACGGCAACGTCGCTTCAGTCATCGTTCTGATGGTATGGACCTACTTCTGCGCTATCGTCTTGATTCTAGGTGCCGAATTCTCCTCTGAATATGGACGGCTTAAACAGGGTGTTAGCCGTGGCGAGCTCGTACATGGGTCAAGGGATCAGTAATCGGGACCGAAGGTGATTGCGAGTGCAGGCGATTCAGAGGTTGACCAGGATAAGGTAAGGCTCCCGATCTAGCCGAAAGAGGTCTTGTGACTTGGGGACCTTCCAAATATGGAGCTGGGTGACCCATCTAACCTTGTACAATTTACGGCGATCAGCACCGCCAACCCGTGTTCCAGGTGGAGTTCAACTCTCCCCCGTCTCCACCAGAAACACGGTTCAGACGCCTCAGGCTCGTTTTGGGTCTGGGGCGGCGAGTGCTAGAGATTGCGTTGTTCCTCCAGACCACCGGTCCGACTAAGGCCTCTCAGGTCGCTACCGCGACTGGAGACCCGAAGGCCAGGAGCATCCTGTACCGGGACGTCTTCGGCTGGTTCGATAGGCCCTCGAACGGTATCTACGCGCTCTCGCCTCGAGGAGTGCGGGAGGTCCCGCTTTGGGCTGTCGGCCAGCAGACGTAGGGCGTCCAGCTGCGACGGAACGGACTTGCGGTGGCCGCCACCGCGACTGCGGCCATCGAGCGCATCGTCGAGCTCCTTGAGCAACAGGCGCCGGCACTAGCGCTACGGCTCGTCTGGTAGTTAAAATCTGATGGCGGATTACGGCTGACAATTAGGTCAGAGCCCAAAGCATTGCTGGAGGGGCAAAGCCATGATCGCAACTGTGATAGCCCAAGCACGCTACGTTGTTAGGTTGTTAGTAGGAAGGTCATGAAGGGCTTCATCCCGCTGTTAGCCATACCAGTGGTTGTCCTGGTCACTGCTGCTTGTGGCGGGTCACAAACAGCCACACCAATCCCCGCCGTTGAGGTGGTGCTCCCAGTGTCCTCCGAGCCCTTAACAATCGCCGAAGGCCTGACCGATGCCTCCCCACCGCCTGACTCGCCGGACCAGCCTACCGGTTCCTTCGGTTTCTCCCAGTACGTCTTCGAGGACGTGGGAGGGGAAGTGGTGACCACCCTAGTGGAGGGTCCGCGGGGGGAGCAGGTGCGATCGCCCATCTCGTACCTAGAACTGCAGCAGTTGTATGCCCAAGGAGAGCCGCCACCTGAAGAACTACAGATGTCCCAGGCGGAATTGGGTAGGCTGGTGCGCCAGCTTGACACCGTTCGTGACGCCACTGAGAAATACCGAGACATTGGGGCGGCGATGGCCGACGGCTACGAGCAGTTGGGTGGGGATGTTCCCAACATGGGGGCGCACTTTGTCAACCAGCAGTTGGTCGAGGACGGTGTGTTCGATCCCTCCCAGCCCGAGATCGTGCTCTACAGCCAGGAGAACACCGGCGATTGGGAGCTCGTTGGTACCGCCTTCATCCTCCCCCACCAAGATTCAGGTGAAGACCATCCCGAGGGCTTCGCCGGCCCCTTGGACAACTGGCACGTACACTACAACCTGTGCCGTAGCTCCGCTGGCACATTCAGCTCAACTACCGCCGAGGAGTGCCACACCGATGGAGGCCATTGGGAATTCTCCTATGGGTGGATGATCCACGCCTATGTATGGGAGGACAATCCTCTGGGGGTATTCCACATGTGGAACCCGAACGTGCCACCAGTGGTCTCACCAGGCGAAATACGTTCCCGCAGCATCGTCACCCCACCGGGCGCCGTGACCTTGGCCATCGAGAACTTTAACCACCAAGAGGCCCGTGTAATTGTGGGCCAGACCGTGGCTTGGACCAACATGGACGGGGTGCCCCACACCGTTACTTCCGGCGCACGCGGTGTAGCCGAGGAGGGGTTCGACTCTGGACACATCGGCCTCAGCCAGTCCTTTGCCCTCAGGTTCGACCAACCAGGAGAGTATCCCTATACCTGTACCCTGCACCCCACCATGAATGGGACAGTCACCGTAGTCGAGCCTATTAAGCTTGATCCCAAAATCTTCGATGCTTACGTCGGCCAATATGAGATCGCATCCCTTGGATTCAATCTTATAGTTACGAAGGAAAACAACCGTCTTTTCGCTCAAGCTACCGGGGAGTCCAAGACGGAGTTATTCCCCGAATCAGAAACGAAATATTTAGTTCCGGAGTTTGGAGTGGAAATTACTTTCATCAATGACGATAAGGGAGAAGTAACTGGCTTAATTGTCCACTTTGGTGGCGAAGACCATCGTGGTGGAAAGGTCAGGTGAAGGCCGATAATGTTCCTGAGGTGGACCGGTTTTTCGGACACGTGGTTAAGTGAATATCCTGTCCCATTTGCCCACCGACTTCATGCTGCCGACGGCTGGGATTCGGCAGGGATTCATGGCCGCCACCAACATGAAGCTCGCCGGGTAGGTAACGCTGGTGCTGACCCGGCACCCGAAGGGTTCATTTTGGCTCACCTATTTCAAAAAATTATGCGAAGCTCTCGACACCAAGAGACAGAGATGCGATGCCAAGACCCTAGGCGAGTTCAATAAACCGGGGTGGCAAGCGCAGCCAGGCGATAACCTTCAGGAAACGGTCACATTCCATATTGCCGGGCCAACAACGCTTCGAGATTTGTCCGAATACCTATCAACGATGGTGGCGGCTCGTAACACTGGACCAACTCCTGCGTGAACGTGTCGTTGGGGCTTAGGCAACAGGGAAATGGCAGGAAGTAGCATTAAGAGTCCAGGTCGCTGCTACCAACACCGCCAGACCGCTTTTCAGGCGGTGTTCGACTCTCCCCCGTCTCCACCAGGATCAGAATTAACGCCCCGGCTCAATAGCCGGGGCGTTTTGTGCCTAGAGAATTGGACGGGGAGACGGGGGTTGTGCAATTAACTCGAACTCCCCGTCTAGGTCAGTTTAAGTAGTACCCCCCACTTCCCGGGCAATTGCGTCAAAACCGAGTTCCGTTGAATAATCTATTAGAGCCGCTATCAGGGCGAAAGCTACAAAGTTTCAGTAGGGATCTAACCCACGCTTTTGGGCTCCGCCCGCTTGACCGGCGGGGCCGACCAGCGGCCAATGCGCGTTTTGTGGTAGAGCTTGAAGGGCAGTTTCCAAGCAACTTGGTCTAACATTAGGCGCGCCAAAAGCTTGCTCCGCAACGGAGGAGACACCATGTAGGAGGCGCCGCCCAACGCAGGAACTAGGGCCAGCCCCATTACCAACGGGGTATGGATGTTGGAACCCTGTTCGGCATCTCCCACGCGTTTCCGGCGCAAACGCGTGAGTTGAGCCTTAACCCAGAAGGTAAGGGTCCACAAAAAGCGCGCCGCGCTTCTTATGCCGGGTATCGGAATGGCTATGGCTACGCTCATCACAAGGTGAACGCCCAGGTGACGAGTAGCAAATCTCGCGGACCCGGATGACAGGCGGGCGCGCAGCCCAGCAGCTTCAGCAGGGATAATCCTCCCCTCTTTCTCCCACCGCTCTAACCCATTATTCAAGAATAGCTCAGCCGCAGCGTCAGCGCCTGTCAGCGCGCCCTTAATGTGGGTGAATCGAGTCTTAAAATCCATGAGTTTGTAGGTCCCGGCAACGAGACGACTTAATATTCGGGGCTCCGAGGCCCTCCAGATATTGATCGCTTCCTCTCCGTGATCGGTGGCCTGCTTTAGGGCTTCCACCCCATCAGCACCAATACTGGTGATGAGGGCTGCCTCGTTGGTACTGATGTAGTTCCGCAGTCTCGGGAAGTCGATGTCGTCGAAAATGGGAATATTTCCGCTCTTTAGCGAGGATCGAAACTGGCCCGGTGCCGGGAACAGGCTGATCACAGCCGACTCCAGATCGATGATCTTGTAGTCACCCTCTGGCGTAAGTATCAAGTTGGTATGCGCGTGGGGGTTGCGCGGGTTCACTTGCCAGACGGACAGGCCGGCCTCGGCGAAGGATTCGGACACCTCACCCATGAATTTCTGGGCCGGTTCGTCGTTCTTGGCCAGTTCACCTGGGATAGACTCGGTGACGAAGCTGCAATTGCCGTGCGTGCAGTCTATTGTGGTCACCGGGGCTACCAGGTCTTTACCGAACCGGTGAGTGGTCAACAGGCTGGCAATCTGGCGGCGGTATCTCCCCGATTCGAGAGCGGCGCGGTTGGTCTCGTAAGGGAATTTGGCTTGAAACGCCATCCGATAGAGTATCCTGACCAAGGGCGGTGGCACGTACACTTTGGTGGCGGTCCCAGCCTCCGGGTCCAACACCACCACGCTGGCAATAGAACTTGCCACCATGCAACTTTCACAGGCCACTACCCCAGCGTTTTCCTTGTTCTGCCAGGCGGACATCCATTGTGTTCCCCTCAGGTAGGCAAAGACGGGGATTATGACTAGGAGCCAGATCGCCGCCAGCAAGTATCCCGCCGCTACATCGCTGGGAAAGTGGGCCTGCTCATGGATCCGTGCGGGGGCGACCAACACGATAATAGCCACGAAAACCACCAGTAACGGGAACAGAAGCTTCTTCTTCAGCCCATAGTAGGCCGCCAGGAACCCGATGAAGCCAAAGAACACCGTGCTGCCAAAGACGTGGCCGCTGGGGAAGGCAGGAGTCGGATGGTCCCCTGCCGCACCAGGCCGACCCCGGTCTACGATTTCGCCCAGCGTAAAGTCGCCCAGGACAGCTACGAGGCCGATGGTCAAGCCGACCGCGAAGAACACCACCGCCGCGCGGGTTTTCCCCAGGAGCAGGAGAAAGCCGATACCCACCGTGCCATAAATAACTCCTGCCCACGCACTGGTAAGAAATGAAACTACCTCGAAGAAAGTTGTCAGGCCTCGCAGGTCCCAACCAGCTACCGACTTCAACACATCAACGTCTTGCGATGGAGTTGGGTTGTCCATGATAGCTTGGGTCAGCAGGGAGAGCAGTGCAACCAGAATCCCGACGGCAGCTAGCCAGAGTAGAGACCGCGGACTTAACACGGCTTTAACCGAAATATTTGGCATAAGTGTGGTCATTATTTTCCATCCTCGGGCAACAACCTCAATGCCCTGACATCGGTCGCTACCGGTCGGGGCCCTCAGTGAACTACTACCGGTGAACTACTACGTTTGCACTACGTTGTTACTAATTTTAATACGTGGAAGAGCCCTGCGCCGAGCAAGCCGCAAATTGGGAAGGTAAGCACCCAAGCGTATACAATTCCCTTTGCCACTCCCCAGCGCACTGCCGACAACCGCCGGGCGGAGCCCATTCCCAGGATGGTGGAAGTGATGACGTGAGTGGTGCTGACGGGAATGCCGGACCGGGTGGCAAATTCGATGACTGCGGCGGCCGCACTTTCGGCGGCGAAACCGTGGACCGGCCTCATGGTTACAATCCTGACACCCAGTGTATGGATGACCCTGGAGCCTCCCAGGTAAGTGCCAGCCGCGATAACGGACCCTGCTGCCAGGATCACCCACAAAGGAACCTCGAATGTATCGATGCGCCCGTTGACGAATAACGCCAGGGTGATGACTCCCATAGTCTTCTGGGCGTCGTTGGAGCCGTGACTGAAGGCCATCGCCGCTGCGGTGCCTATTTGAAGCTTGCTGAAGATGGTGGTGATCATGGCCGGCGTCATTTTTTGAAAAATCCAGTAGACCGCCAGCATGATGAGGAATCCCCCGGCCAGACCCAGCAGGGGTGAGAACGCCAGACCAAACAGAATTTTTCGTATTCCAGACCAGACCAGCACGCCCACGCCGGCTTGGGCAATCCCCGCGCCCGCCACCCCGGCGATTAGACTGTGACTGCCGCTAACGGGCAGGCCCAGCCGGGAAGCTTTCATCACCCAAGCAGCGGCGGCGGCAACCCCACCGGCCACCACCTGCAGGGTAATGCTCTCAGGGTCGACTACCCCTTTGCCAACCGTTTTGGCCACGGCGGTGCCGGATATTGCGCCGAAGAAGTTCATGCCGCCGGCCATGGTCACTGCGGCCACGGGAGACATAACCCGGGTGGAAACGACTGTGGCGATGGCGTTCGCAGCGTCGTTGAAGCCATTGGCAAAGTCAAAGGCCAACGCAATAACGATTACCGCGACCAGGAAGGCAAGAGAAGTCGGGTCAATCATTAATCGGGCCAGGAATCGTTGGTGCCGTTACTGCTAAAGGAAAGGTGGCCGGTTAGGCGCTGGATAGACGGGGTTCGCTGGGACCTTGCCAAAGGTTCACTCCGTCGCACTAAACGAGCAGTCTGAGTTGTCCCTGGCCGGGGTGATCAGCCTGGATTAAGAGTGCTTGAGCACGATCCCTTCGAGGATGTCCGCGGCATCTTCAGCACGGTCGGTGGCCTGCTCCAAGTCGTCATAGATGTCGCGCCACTTGAGTATTTGCTTAGTCTCGAAATTGTCGTTGAATAATTCGCTTCGGGCCACGCTGGCAATCCGGTCCGCCTCGTGTTCCAATCGGTTTATCTCTTCCGTCATGGGCAGGATGTCTCTCAGTTTGGACCCTCGGGTCGACAGCAGGGCGATGGCCCTTTCCAGTTGGTCGGCGCACTGCACTATGACTCTTGCCAGTTGGCGGGCGCTCTCGGTGGGCTCCTCGATCTGGTACTCAAGAAGGTATTGGGCTGCCTCGTCTATGGCGTCCACCACATCGTCGAAGCTACCGGCCAAGGCCAATATGTCTTCCCGGTCAATGGGAGTCACGAAGGTCCGGTAAAGGGCTCGGGTTATGTCGTAGATGATCCTGTCGCCAACCTCCTCCAAGTCTTTGATCTCCTGGACCTTGGCCGGGACGTTGTCAAACTCGTCCACCAGGTTTTGCAGCCGCCCGGCCGTCTTCTGGATGTTCAAAGAGCCCTGGTGCAGGAGAAAAAAGAACTTGTTTTCCCTGGGTAACAAGGAGAGTTTCGGGCGTGAGAAAGAAGGAAGCGATAATCTCATACTCTGCCTCTGGCAACGGTGTACGGCGACACCTGCCGACGGTGACATTCAGCGTGAAACCGGGTGGACTCGTAAGGAAGAACGGAACCGTGTGCCCTGCGCCTTCACCAAAGCATTCCAACCCATGAGTTTCCCCGGAACCGCAGGATCGATGATACCACCGTTTGTTTCCTTACCCGTTACGTTTTCGAAAACCCACTACGGTTCGGCAGTAGTCGGACGGTCTCCCTGGCCATCGGGGAAAGCAAACCGGACACCGGTCTCTTCCGTCCCAACGACAGGATGTTGAAGAACCGTGTTGCGAAATGGCCCGGTTGCCGCACTCCTCAAGTTGGGTCTGGTCGCGCTGGCGGGTGGAGGCGGCCAGCATACTGAACCGGCGCCATCCCCAACACCTGGGCTTCTCCTGCTCTCGACCCGTCCAGTGTGCCGTAACATGGTATTGCCCCTTGCTACCCCGATCCTGCTGCCTGGAGGGCAAGACCCGCTACCCAGCGGTTTTGCCAGCGGGTTGATGGTGTAAATTCGGCCGAATGCGCTTTACTGAGCCGGTCACCAATGTGACGTTGGAGCCGCTCCGCGATATAAACGTGACGAACATCCAGCACGTGGCTGTCGATTTCCGAGGCGGCTGCGGACTTCGTTCCCTTCGACCTGGCAATTGAGAGCTACGATGAGGCATCAATGTGGCTAACGTCGATGGGGTGCTGAGGTGCGCTTCGACGCAAACTTAGTGTGGATCGTGGACCCCAGACCTTCGACAAAAATGCCGCCCGACCGGCCCTGATTGCCGCAGGACAGGACAATGTGGAGGCGCAGGCGTTACAACGTCTCGGGCCTGCTTTGCTGACATTTGACGCTGTTGAGTGGCGTTCTATCGAGAGTCTGCGCTCCGCGCGTGCTCGCCGGGACCGCTACACGGTCGAGCTGAGTGCAAGGCTCGAACGTCTCCCTCGCTGCCGTAGCCTGCGGTACAGCCAGATGATGGCGAATAGCGCTAGAGCCCCTGCCATATAGCCACCGGCTAGGTCACTGGGCCAGTGTTCGCCGGCCAACATCCTGAACACGCCCAGCGGCACGACTGCAAGCCCAAGCAACAACTGTAGGCCAATACGCAGCTTCTTAGGGGCCACAAATTCGCCAGCCAGGTATATCAGAAACCCCAGCACTAATACTGATGTTGCAGCCGTTCCACTGGGAAAGCTGTTGGTTAAACCCTCCAGCTCACCCTCGGGCCGGGGTCGCCCGACAAGGAACTTGGGCAGCGTTATGGTCAAGACCATGGCGGGCAGGATAAGCAGGGATGCCACGGCCTCCAACTTCTTTCGAAAGACCCAGAGCCCAACGGACACCACCAACACGGAACTCACACTAATTGGGATGGTGAGGTCGAACCGGGCGAAGAACCGCGCCCAGGTTTCGTTGTCGACCCGGAGGGCTGAAAGTATGGTGGAGTCCCCCCAATAGAGGTCGTTGTTGTGAACTCCGGCAAAGGCAAACATAGTAACTGTGACAGCGGCCAAAAAAATTATTAGAAAATCGATGCTTAATAGACGCACAATAGACCTTTGCAAATGCACAACCTTCTTTTCGCCGCGCCGGGGGCACCCGGGAAGCAAATCGGTGGTTATATATGGCCACACGTAGGAGAGACCCAAGACTAGCCAACGCACCGACCACCGCCAACCACAGCAAAAAATACCGACAGTTCATAGACTCAAGCCCAAGTCAACGAACCATCGAATTCCGGCAGGAAATGTTTCAGTCGTTATTTTGGATGCTCCTTACACAAAGAGGGATTTCCCCCGCACTCCCCCTATTCCGCCGGCTTCTTCGATCCATCTAGTTCGTCGACTAAACGTAGAGTTTCTTAACGTCCTGATAGACAGCGGATACGCAATAGGCGAAATTTTAAGCTCGCTATGACGCGGCGGACGATCGGTTCACGGACATCTACCATCACGAAGTGGACATGGTCGCGAGAGCACCCGAAAATCCATCTCGGATTCCACCAATTTATCGAGAGTTTGATGTCGGCATCAGTCGTTTGTATTATTTGATATCAGCCGTTTGTCTATTCTGAAATCAGTGAGTAGAAGGATATCCTCCCAATGTCGATGCTATATGGTCGTAACAGGCTAATTCGCTACCAAGGGGCAGATAGGATGGCAGACGGAAGAGGGCTACGATTCATATGGAAGGGATTGGCGTGGATCCTTGACGCAATGGTTGACGGGTTGGCGCCCTGTGTACGGGATAAGCAAGTTTAGGTCTCCTGGCCTGGGCTGGGTCGATGGAGAAACGGTAGTATTTGGCCAACGAAGGCTAGTACTCAGTCAACTCGATTTTGGTAATTGTTTAAGAAAACGTCTAAGGTTGCTACTCTTTTTTAGGAGTGTTGACGTAGGAGGGTGGCAGCCATGGGACGAGAACGGTATGTGGTCCGGTTGGAAAGGGAAGAACGAGACCAGTTGGAACGACTGATTCGCGGGGGAAAGAGCCCAGCGCGAAAGGTTGCCCGGGCCCGTATTCTGCTAAAGGCAGATACGGGCTGGGGGGTGATGCGCATCGTGGAGGCGCTGGACACGTCTGCGGGTACGGTGTGCCGTACCAAGCGGCGGTACCTGGAGGGAGGACTGAAGCGGGCCTTGGAGGAAGATCCTCGGCCAGGACATCCGACCAAACTGGATGAGCGGGGGGAAGCGCACCTGATTGCCCTGGCGTGCAGCGAGGCCCCTCCAGGCCATGACCACTGGACCCTGCGGCTCCTGGCAAACAAGGTGGTGGAGTTGGGGCTGGCGCCCTCCATGTCCCACGAGGGAATTCGCAAGCGGTTGAAAAAAACAGTCTCAAGCCGTGGCAGAAGAAGGAGTGGTGTATTCCCCAGGTGAGCGCCGAGTTTGTGGCGTGTATGGAGGATGTGCTGGACCTTTACGCGGAACCCTATGACCCAGAGCGCCCGGTGGTCTGTTTCGACGAGACCTCCAAGCAGTTGCTGGCGGAAAAGAGGTCTCCGATCCCGCCCAAGCCGGCACGACGGGAGCGATACGATTACGAGTACCAGCGCAATGGCACCCGAAACCTGTTCATGCTGTGCGAGCCCCTGGCGGGCTGGAGGCATGTGGCAGTGACCGAACGTCGTACCATGGTGGACTTCGCTCAGCAGATGCGGTGGCTGGCCGATGAAGCTTGATTCCCTCGTAACAAGGCCTGTTTGAGATGAGCCCTGGCGTGCGAAGGTGGTCTGGAGCGGAGGAGGCCACGGGATGCCGGCTGCTGGCCTCACCGCCCTATCTGCCGCGCTCAGGACAAGCGTGATCCCGTTGCGGTACCCCTTCCGTGGCTCAGGGCACCCGGTGGAAGTTGTGGAGCGGCGCCCTCATGCGGCCGCGACCGCAGGTACCGTCCCGACCGCCCGCTGAGCCGTGTTCTCCATCTCCACCAGGCGTGCATGGACCATCCGTTTGAAGTTGCACGCCAACGCCTTCAGGTAGACGGCAAGCCGCACCCGACGGCCCCCTCGCACCCGCAAGCGCCCAAGCCCGTGGGCGCGCTTCAGCTCGGAGTTCGTTCCCTCGATACCAGCCCTTATGTCATACCGCTTGCGCCACTCCTCGGTGGCCTCGGCCCTCCGGCGCCGCTCGATGTTCACCTTCACCAGGTCCGCCTTGAGGACGTAGGCCCCCGCACGCCGGTCCAGCTTCACTGGGCAACGGGATCGCAAGGGGCAGGGCTCGCATGTTGTCCCGGCAAAGTGGACCTCTACCCGCTCCGGCGCATCCTTCAGCTCGTACTCCTCGATGGACGGGTGGCCGGCGGGGCACACCGTGGCCTGCTCCCCTGTGACGTCGATCTGAAAGTCCGCGGCGGTGAGCGGCGGTGGTCCGTCACCCTCTCCTTCGTGCGAGTTCCCCGGCGCCGACCCCGCCACCGGGCTCACCAGTTCCGTTCCCCGGCGCGAGGCTTCGAAGGCATTGCGGCCCGACCCATACGCCGTGTCGGCGAAGAGCTCGTCCGGTCGGACCTTCCGCTCCGCGAGCCCGTCAACGACCGGCACGCTCACGTCGGTGTCGCTCCCACTCGAGGGGGTCACCTCCACGTGGGTGATGAGCTGGGTGGCGTTCTCCTCGTGGCAGGTCTCCGCCACCTGCACCTCGTACCCCTTCCCCTTGTGGCCGCTGTAGGTCACATCCGGGTCGTGGGGCGATTGCAGCGAGTCGGCGGACAGCTGCTTCGGGTCCTTCAAGGCCACGGGCACCTTGCATTCCCCAGCATCGTCGTCATCGTCCCTGGGGCGCCCGTCCTGGTGTTTGCCCACATGGCACTGCTCCCGCAGCAGCCGCTCCAGCAGCCGGTACTCCTCCAGCTGGGCAGCAGTCGTGCCATGGAACCGGTCCACCAGCCGGTAGAGGTCCCGGGCACAGACCGAAAGGCGTCGCCGACCCTCCCCCGTGCGGGCGTCCTCGTAGTGGGTCGCCTCGTCTTCTTCCTTCAAATAGCGCCCTAGGAGGCCCTCCGGAACCCCAGGGCGAAGCTCTGGGTGCTCCCAGCGCAAGGCCCGCAGGAACAACCGCATCGTCTCACAGAACAGGCCCAGCCGGGTGAGTGTGGCGATGTTGCTCATGATGTGGGTGGAGTCCAGCCGTTGCTTTCCGGTGCGTATGCCCAGCGCCTGGATGATCCGGTCCGTGGTCTCCTGGAAAGCCAGCCGGCCACCGTCGTGCTGCATCAGGCGAACTCGGAAGTTGTGGAGGGTCTTCTGGGGCAGGTGGGTCTCCTCGATGTCTAGCCGCAGGGCGTGGTGCCAGAGCAGGTTGAACTCTAGTTGTTCCAGAGCTTCATCGTCGGTGAGGTTGAACATCTCTTTGAGGAGGTGGACCCCGAGGACGGTCTGCACCGCCCGGTTGGGACGGCCGTTGTCCACGCAGTACATGGGAGCAAAGCGCTCCTCGTCAATCAGGGGGAGCGCCTCGTTTCGGAAAACCTCGGCCCAACTTCTCTCCAGGCGCTTAGCCTTCTTCGGCGTCACCAGGAACTGGGACTGCCAGAGGCTCTCTTGCGGGTCTCGTATTCGGAACATCCTCCCCTCCCTCGGCCAGGCGCAGCGCCCACGACCTTTTATTACATTATCCCCACCTTGCCCCAGGCTGGCGAGGGGTTTTTACGAACAAATCAAGGTTGCTACCCTTTTTTAGGAGTGTTGACGTAGGAGGGTGGCAGCCATGGGACGAGATCGGTATGTGGTCCGGTTGGAAAGGGAAGAACGAGACCAGTTGGAACGACTGATTCGCGGGGGAAAGAGCCCAGCGCGAAAGGTTGCCCGGGCCCGTATTCTGCTAAAGGCAGATACGGGCTGGGGGGTGATGCGCATCGTGGAGGCGCTGGACACGTCTGCGGGTACGGTGTGCCGTACCAAGCGGCGGTACCTGGAGGGAGGACTGAAGCGGGCCTTGGAGGAAGATCCTCGGCCAGGACATCCGACCAAACTGGATGAGCGGGGGGAAGCGCACCTGATTGCCCTGGCGTGCAGCGAGGCCCCTCCAGGCCATGACCACTGGACCCTGCGGCTCCTGGCAAACAAGGTGGTGGAGTTGGGGCTGGCGCCCTCCATGTCCCACGAGGGAATTCGCAAGCGGTTGAAAAAAACAGTCTCAAGCCGTGGCAGAAGAAGGAGTGGTGTATTCCCCAGGTGAGCGCCGAGTTTGTGGCGTGTATGGAGGATGTGCTGGACCTTTACGCGGAACCCTATGACCCAGAGCGCCCGGTGGTCTGTTTCGACGAGACCTCCAAGCAGTTGCTGGCGGAAAAGAGGTCTCCGATCCCGCCCAAGCCGGCACGACGGGAGCGATACGATTACGAGTACCAGCGCAATGGCACCCGAAACCTGTTCATGCTGTGCGAGCCCCTGGCGGGCTGGAGGCATGTGGCAGTGACCGAACGTCGTACCATGGTGGACTTCGCTCAGCAGATGCGGTGGCTGGCCGATGAAGCTTACCCAGCGTCCGAGAAGATCCGGGTGGTGCTGGACAACCTCAACACCCACAAACCAGCTTCCCTCTACGAAACCTTCGAGCCCAAGGAGGCTAGGCGAATACGCAAACGCTTGGAGTTTCACTACACTCCCAAGCACGGTAGTTGGCTCAACATGGCAGAGATCGAGTTCAGTGTCTTGGCCAGGCGAGTCCTGCGCCGGCGTATTGCCGATGAAGAGACTTTGAGTGGCGAGATCGCGGCCCTGGAGGCAGAACGAAACCAAGCCGGAGCAACCATTGACTGGAGATTCTCCACTGTGGACGCCCGAGTCAAGCGTCACCACCTCTATCCTGCCAACAATTAGGTTGACTGAGTACTAGATCGACTGTTGTTTCCTCACCTGTAGATCAATCAACCGGCGAGGAAGCTCTGGAAATAATAACTCTCGGGATTTCCATGTACCGGTTGGAGGGAGACTGCGACGAACCCGACCCGGCGATTTCCAGTCAGCGGACGGAAGAGGAACTGCTGGAAATTGTGGCCCGCATGAACGAAATCTGGGCTCCTGCCGGTATCCGGCTTGAAGCCAAGACGGTGTCTACTATCAAGGTGCCCAAAGAAATGCTCACCAGGGTGACATGGGGTGACGTTCGGGCTTTACTCCAAGAGCTAGGGGGAAGCGTAGAGCCGCCGGGTCCCAGCCTGATCAACGGCTTCTACTTTCGAAACCTGGGCGGGCCCAATGGAATTTCCTTTCCTAGCAGCCGGGTCTTCATGGTTACCGACGAGCCCAGCGTATTCGATCGACGGGTGAGCAGCCACGAGTTGGGGCATATCTTGGGATTGCCTCACACGTCCCATGACCCCGGGCGATTGCTCTTTTCGGGGACCAATGGTATGAACCTGACCGACAACGAAATCACGATCGCCCGGATGGTAGCCTCGGAACTGCTGGAGTCGTCTCAGTAACCTGATGTTAGGTAAAACTAAGTCGCTCTAACGGGTCCGGAGGTACTTAGTGGCGACGGTCCCCGACAAACTGGTCTGCACACCGCTGACCAAATAGATGTCGCCGTGGGCGTCAGGCCAGATCTGGTGGCTTCGGGGGGTGGTCCAACTAGCCAGGACATTACTGTCCCGGTCTCGGATTGTCAGCAGATTCTCTGTTGCCTCGTTGCTCTCTCGTTCGGCTAAGTAAAAGAGGCCGTCCTGGCCAATATGGAGGTCGGTAGGAAGCTGCACGTTGGTCCACTGCCCCTCAAACTCTCCGGCGGGGTTGAAGATCTGGATACGGTTGTTCTTCCGGTCGCAGACGTAGACTGGGCCGTCCAAATCCACCCAAAGGCTGTGAGGTGAGAAAAACTCGCCGGAAGCACTGGTGCCGGGCTGCCCCCAAGAGTCAATGAGGCTCCCGTCGTTGGCGAAACGATGGACTCGGCTGTTGCGGTAACCGTCGGAAACGTACAGCTCGCCCGATGGCGCAGGGGACAACCTGGTTGGTCGGTTGAACGGGCCTGCCGCCCGAAGGACTACGCCTTCGTCTTCGAAGCAACCGGTATCCGAAGGCTGGCCGCGTGTGCCAAGCTCCAACAATACCTGGCCGTCCCCACTCAGTATTAACGCCACGTGTTCTCCCCGGTCAGCCAGGTAAATCAGGTCATCCTGGCCAATGAACATCGTGTGGGGCTCGACGATGTAGCCGGATCCCCAGGAGTCCAGGAACCTGCCTACCCGGTCGAACACTAGCACCGGCGGGTCTCGCTGTTGCTGGCAGACGTAGACCCTGTCCTGAGAATCGACCACCACTCCAGTCACCACACCGACTGACCAACCGTCGGGCAACACACCCCAGTTATCGTCGACCTCGAAGCGAAAATCACCCGTTTCTATCGTTACCACTGCTATCTCCGCGTGCTCTGCGTTTAAACCGCACTTGATCAGCCCCGTCCGATGTAGGGCATCTTGGTCGCCATGATCGTCATGAATTGCACGTTGGTTTCGAGAGGCAAGTTGGCAATATAGACGATCGACTCGGCGACGTGATTAACATCGAACCTCGGCTCTGGGACCACCGCCCCATGAGCCTGAAGAATACCGGTGTTCATCCTCTCCGACATTTCGGTGTCTGCGTTACCGATATCGATCTGGCTGCAGGCGATATTGTATTTCCGGCCGTCGAGGGAAGTAGCTTTGGTGAGGCCGGCCACGCCATGCTTGGTGGAGGTATACGGGGCGCTATTGGGCCGGGGAACATAGGCCGAGATCGAGCCGTTGTTGATGATGCGCCCACCCATCGGGTCCTGGTCTTTCATGATTCTGAAAGCTTCTTGAGTACACAGGAAGGTGCCGGTGAGGTTGGTGTCCACCACCCGTTTCCACTGGTCGTAGGTCAGGTCCTCCAAGTTGACCGGGGGTGCCCCGGTCCCGGCGTTGTTAAAGAGCACATCAAGTCTCCCGAACGCCTCCATGGTCTTGGAGAAAAGGGCTTTGACCGACTCGGGATCGCCCACGTCGGTCGGCACAACTATCGCCCTTTCGCGGGCTTCCTCGGCCTCGGCCAGCGCCGATTCCAGAAGCTCGATGCGGCGCCCCGCCAACGCGACAGAATAGCCGTCGCGGAGGAGCGCCAGAGTGGAAACCTTGCCGATGCCGGTACCAGCGCCCGTTACAATCGCGACCCTGCCGTTGGAACTCATTCTTAATCCTCTGATGACCCGTTTCGGTTTTCCGGGTCAAGTATCCGGGTCAAGTTTAACCTCAATCACCGAAACCGGGTAGGCCGTCGCGGTGTTTTGGCCGTGTTTTTCTCGTGTCCACGGCCGCCACTAGAAGTTGTGCGGAGTCCAGGGCTGATACCGGACCGCGAACATGCGGTCAGCACGCAGCAATGCCCCTGGTGTGCGCTCATCCACCAAGCCTGCTTGCGCAAGCGTGCTGAAGCTCACGGTCCCCAAGTACGCCGAGGCCAAATCAGAAACAGCAAGCACCAAATCTGGAGATGAACTCGACGCTCG
The DNA here is from genome assembly GCA_965247605.1 of Dehalococcoidia bacterium. Lineage (GTDB taxonomy): Bacteria > Chloroflexota > Dehalococcoidia > Lucifugimonadales > UBA3495 > VXOI01. The sequence goes on from CBDFHM010000013.1 coordinate 511,234, forward strand.
GCATGTGGCCCCTTCAGAAGAACCTTCCAACTCGAACCGTCCTTCGTTCCAGGGACATAGTTCGTCTCGAACCTCTAACACCAAACGGTCGCTTTGCAGATAACGCCGTAGGGTTAGGGAGGCACTCACGTCTATCAGACGCAACCACAACCCATCACGTGCCGATCTCTGCAACCGCCGTGGGTCCGCTAGCATCCACGGCAAAGGGTCATCTACCGGACGCTTGGTCGCCTCCGTGCAGCCCATCAGGTCCATATCAAAGCAAAACCGCCACAATGCGGCATTCGCCTCTTTAGTCACTGCCATCAACTCGTTCACGACAAGTGTCGGCCTGCTGGAACGGTAAGTCACGTAGCCGTCAACTCTCCCGCCATCCTCATAAGCAGCGTAAAAAATGCCACCTGGGCCACCTTGTTTGTGCTCAGGTGCTTGGGAATCCCGCTCCCAATGATGAGGGGCCCTCTGGAACACGCCTGGGCGATCTATGGTGCTCCGCCGGAAGACATCAGGAAGCTCTTTTGTAATGTCTTCTGGTTCCACAAAAAGGATTCGGCCGGGACTCTCGTATGGCCGAGCATATCCGGTGTACGGCCGATCGATCGTCCATCGCTCATGCACCGACCCAATGCCATATCCGAACCTGCCGTAGATTACACTTTCGGAGGCAAACAGCGCAGCCAACGGTTCTCCGCGCTCGTGGATATCATTAATCTGGTGGCGCATCATCTGGGTCATCACCCCTTGCCGCCTGTGCGTGGGCTGTACAGCGATGTTGGCCACTCCTGCTACGACCGCCGATGCCCCAGGGATGGACATCTCCAGCCTGTGCGAGTGGGCGCCGCCGACGATGTTTCCTTGGTCGAACACGGCGATCGAACGGTCCAAATCGAAATGCGGCCTCAGTTCCTCTGGGTCATGGTCCAACCGGTTGCTATGCGCCCGCGACTCAGCACGAAGCCACATAACAAACTCGTCAGCGGTTACGGTCCTCATTTCTAGCATCCAGTCAACTCTCGCTTTCTCTTGGACATTTTGCCAACAGGCCGTCAGGCATTGAGCCGTGACGGCCAGGGGGCATGGGGCGGTTTGTAGCGCATTTGGCGGAGGGAGTGGGATTCTAAATCAAGCTATATTTGTAGCTGAACATGGGGATCTGTGACTCTAATACCCCACATTTCACCCATTAAACTAAAATGTCCTCGCCGATATATATACCAAGCCTCAGACTATTGCCATCTTCTTGAGTTGAGCTATGAGATACGCCTGATCTCTGTCACCCTTGAGCGAATTGCAGGCCCCACAGAGCAGTTGCAGGTTGCCTACGTGGTCAGTCCCACCCCTGCTTTGTGGCACCACATGGTCTATGGTGAAGTTGCGGAAGGGGAACATCTCGTTGCACCCACCGCACAGCCCTTCCTGTTGGCCGAATAGGACGTGCTTATTCTGGCGGTAAGGTATTGGGGCATCGATGTCCGTCCGGCGTGGTATGTCGGTGCGATGCGTGACGTAGCCGTGGTGGAACAGGCTACCCATGGTCTGCTGGAGACGCATGTTGACCAACTCGACAGCCTTGGGTGACAGGTCAATCCCGATCCACTGACGACCCAGGTTCTCGGCGGCGACGCAGGCGGTCGCACATCCGCAGAAGGGGTCAAGCACCATGTCGCCCTCGTTGGAGGACGCCTTGATGATGCGCTCCAAGAGGGCAAGGGGCTTTTGAGTGGGGTAGCCGATGCGTTCTGATGACGTGTTTGCAATCCTCGGAATGTCCGTCCAAATGTCTTGGGCAGGAGCACCTCCTGATTCGTGAAGGTACTCCTTCAGCCCGTCTTTCCGGGGAAGACCATCTCGGCGGCACAGAATGTTCCCCTCACCGTAGAGTCGTTCAAGCTCCTCAATCCCAAACCTCCACTGACGATTGTTGCCTGGATGAACACCACGCCATTCGACAGTCCGAGTGGACGAGAAGTGGGGGGCCGTGAGCTGCTCGGCCTTATACACACCATTATCATCTTCGTACTTGTACCGGCATCTCTGAGCTTCAGACAAATCACCCATCACTGGGTTGAAGGTCTTCTCCCGTCTGCTCTTCGAGACGAACAATAGACGATCCCCGATACGTCCGAATCTGCTCGGATCATTGTGAGCCGATGTGCGTTGCCATACGATTTCATTCAGGAAGTTCCCTGCCCCAAACACCGCGTCCATTAGCAACTTCAAGTAGTGGGTGGCGGTGTCGTCACAATGCAGGTATATGCTGCCCGTGTCCTTCAGCACCCGCCGCATCTCCAGCAACCGGACCCCCATCATGCAGAGGTAGGACTGCATCCCCTTCCCGTGGGTCAGCCCGGCGGCCTGTAGCACCTGGTACATGGCGGGTTGCTCGTCGGCGATTAGACCCATCCACGCCACGTCCAGGTCTGAGAGCGTCCACGTGTCCTTGAACGCCGCGCCGGCCGCTTGGCTGCCCACCGGGGCGGCATAGTTGCGGTTAGAGTTGAAGGGCGGATCAAGGTAGATAAGGTCCACCGACTCGCTGTTCATGCCCCTCAGGATGTCCAGGTTGTCGCCAGTCCAAATAGTCTTGTCGGCGAAGTTGGGGTCAACCACTGGCTGACACCCATCTTCGGTGCCTACACCCCTTGACATTCGTCCCGATAGGTGCGATAATATATTCATGAAGGGTGAGGCATTCATACGGCGAACGCGGCGATACGCACGCAAGAACGGGCTGGAATTCCTGCAAGACGTACGTCGTGGCAAGGGGAGCCACCAGACCATTTACCTCGGCTCCAGATTCACGGTCGTTCCCCACGGCGAGATAGGCTCCGGCCTCTTGGCCGCAATGCTCAAAGAGCTTGGCATCAACAGAAAGGACTGGTGACATATGAGATACGTGTATCCATGCGTGTTGCATCCTGAAGAAGGCGGCGGTTTCTGGGTGTCGTTTCCAGATGTGCCGGGAGCTAATACCGGAGGCGGAACACGGGAGGAAGCGCTTCTTATGGCAGAAGACGCTCTCGTGGCGGCTCTCGGGGGCTACTACCGCCTCGGCAAGGACATTCCCCTTCCCAGTGCACTCGAAGAGGGGCAAGAGTCCGTTCGCCTTGAGCCTATAGCCGCCGCCAAGGTCGCCCTCAATAGCGCCATGCGTAGGTCGCGCATGACCAATGTCGCGCTTGCCAAGCAACTCGGTCTTACCGAGAGCGCCATCAGGAAACTCCGCGACCCGGATCATCGCTCTCACATCAGCACCATAGAAAGAGCCCTCCGCTTGCTCGGACTCACACTAGTAGTAGAGGACCACATAGTAGTATGACTTAGCACAGTCCAGATTGTCTTGTCGCGGAAGTTAGGTTCGGTCATCTGAAGTACAACCGTAGGCGATGGCGTGGCTGCAACCGTCGCGGCGGTCTCCGTTGTGGCCACGGGCTCAGGCGCTTCAGTAGCGCAGGCCACCGCCGCTAGGAGCATGAGCAGGCTGGATGCTATGATGGTGCGCATTCTTACCCCCTAAATGTAGCTTCCGACCTGCTAGTCCAGCGAGTCAAGACCAAGCCCGGGTTAACCGTCCTCATACTGATATACTATCGATATGCTCTCGGATGATCTCATCCAGGAACAGGCCTATCTGGTGTCACGCGGGGTACGTCCGCTGGCTCTACTGGAATCCGTCAGTCTTGAACCTGCGGAGATGATCAACACGTTTGTCCGCCTCAACCAAGTCGCAGTGGACCCTGCCATCCCCTTCGTGCTGCCTCGCAGGGATATGAACTGCGCGATGACGGGATTCGCCGCTGCTCCATGGGTGATTGAGCTTCTCCAGTGGTCCTACGACCATGCCCCTCTTCGACAGCACCACCGTATTATCGGACTGTTGTTGGGCTACTCCGTCAGCGCCATAGCCGAGCACGACTCCCGTGAGTTTGCGGGCCAGCCTAAGGACCAATCCACGTCCACTCAACAGCGCGCTGACAGTAAGTGCATGGCGTGAACGTATCGCCCTGATCGAACCGATGTTCATGTCCGCAATCACCCTGGTATAGCCCCGACCGCTGACAGGTCTCCCCTGTTCTAGGCAATGTCTCAACTCCTTTCCAGGCCCGCTTCTCCTAGAACGTCCTCGCCACCCATCGCACCGGCACGAGGGGAGGACACTACGTGGTATCCAGGTTAGAGCCCGAGAAGCTGCCTTTTCTTCCCATCGAACTCATCCTGGGTAATAAAGCCTTTCTCTAAAAGCCCCGCCAGTTTTTCAATCTCATCAGCGGCGGATGCCGGCGCGGCCTGTTTAATCACCTGCTCGGGGGCAGCGAAGACAGTTTCCATGTGCGCTCGGACGCAATCTACGAATGGCTTTACCGAATCCTTCTGAGGGATGTCCTCGATGCGATAACCCGCCATCCCACGCCCCGTGATCTGGACTCCCGCCCTTAACATTCCAGTGCTGTAGGTTATTCCTTCTATGTTGCGGTAAGGTATCTCCTGGACTTCCGTGCTGCCGAGGACCCCCTTGTCGAGAAAGATCACGCGTTTACTAGTTGCCAAGGCAACGCCGGTGTGTTTGTGCAGACGATTCGTGTCAGCCCGGAATGTACCCCCTACTAGACTCTCAATGTCCTCGTCCATGTCTAGGATTTCGTAGAGCATCTTTCGTTCGCCGCTATGCATATTCTCGCCCCATATTTTGGGCCTGACAGCGTGCCAGCGTGCATCAATCCTCAGTATTTCGTCCGGGATAGCCACCGGGGTTTTGTTCTTTTCAAGCCGGTCGGCGAGTTCTTGCCGATGACTCTTGATTCTCTCTGTGGGAGACAGTTTCCCCTCCACAAAGTCGGCGATTTCCTGCGCACGTCCCCCTGGAACGTTCCATGTAGTCTCTTTGTGTTTCGAGCCATCCAGTGTGACTATCGTCACAGTGTTTAGCCATCCTTCCTGAGGGTCGATGCCTCGAATATCTTCGTATCTAAAGGACTTGTGTCCCTTTGGTTTTCCAGACCAAGACTTTTGAACTGCTAGTATTCTCCTATCGGTCGCAACTACAAAGTCGGAGATGCCAGATTTTGCCACCAATTCAGGAAGTTCACCATCCTCAAGGATGGACCGCAAAAACAACGCCTCTGGACTATTGAGCAGCTTGTTGTCGACACCCTCTATTGACCGGAGGCCCTCATCTACGGCGCGGGCCTTATCCATTGTCATAGCTCCTACTCCCCTATAGTGTTCTCGCCACCCATCGCACCTCTCCGATGATCTCGGTAGCGTTGACCCAGGGCACGGGCTCCCAATCTTCATTGTCACTCTCGATCTGCAAATTCCCCTCTTCGTCCAGCCCCAGACGCTTCACCACTAGGCCCTCCTCGGTCCGCATCACGTAGATTCGGCCCTGGTGCGGCTCCCTGCGCTTACGATCCACCAGGATCGAGCAGCCGTCCGGCAGTGTAGGCTCCATAGACTCACCTCGGACGCTGATGATGTTGCTTTGCTCCGGGTCGATGGAGTGGCTTAGCAGCCAGTCGTTGCGGAACCACAGAAGCCCGATTGGTGTCTCGTCGTAGACCTCCGCGCCTACGCCCGCTGCCGAAGCGACTTCCAACAGCCGTACTGGGCTTCTGTCCGACGTATCGTAGTTGCTGGGGCCATAGTTTGCCCTGGACTCGCCGATGGCCTGGACTGGGGCCTGGGCGCGGATGTAGGTCTCAAGCCTGTCGAAGCGGGCACTGAACTCATGTCGGACTTGAGCCAGGGAACCGATGACGCCCAACGCATCTGGCTCGGATTGGGCTGCCGACTCCGGCGCATTGACACGGCCACTGTCCCCTTGTGGTTCGTCTTCCTCGCCGAAGAACCACTCCACGGGCTTGTTGTAGAGGGAGGCCAGTCGTTCCTTGTCACTGCGGCTAGGCTCAGTCCTACCAGCTTCCCAGTTCCTCACTGTCTGGGTCGAAACAGTCAGCTTATCAGCCACGTCTTCCTGGGTTAGAGACGTGTTGCTCCTTGCCTCCTGGAGTCGGGCTCCAAACGCCTTCAGGGCCGCTTGCTTGGCTGCCATAGCAACGTTTCGATCACTCCCAACCATAACCACTCTCCTTATTATTATCCAGTTTGCCACAAGACATCCTTGACAAACAGCAACATAAATCTTTATGATATCTACAGACAATAAGTGAAACGCTTATTCAAGGAGTAATCCTTAGTGTGGCAAGAGATTGTGAAGGGCTGGCTGAAGAGCGAGGAAATCGACAGGTCTCAAGCTTGGTTAGCCAGGAAAGCCGGATGCTCCGAGTCTTATCTGAGCCTCTGTCTAGGAGGGCGCTTGGAGCCCACAGATGGGTTTCTGTATGGCCTCGAAGCCGCAATGGGAATTACTCGCAACGCTCTTGTCTATGCTCGGAGTGGCATCGACATCGACGAGTACCGGCGTCCGGCGGTTCGGGGGGAGGAAGCATGAGCGTTGTTGAAAGGCGGACTCTGAAGCGGGAAGAAGTACTTGGGCTCGTTAGCCTGTCCAGTGCGACGGTCTACCGGATGATGTCGCGAGGCGAGTTTCCCCGTCCTGTGCGGGTCGGTCGGCGGGCAGCCAGATGGCACTCCGATGAGGTGGACGAGTGGCTGGCCTCCCGCCCTCACACCGTTCCCGAAAGCCCAGGGCGAGCGAAGGTGGGGGGGCTGAGAACACCCCCATAAATCCAAGGCATAAGCCAAGACCCCGGTGGCTAAACCCACAACCCATCCCAGCAAAGCGCCCGCCCGGTGAGCTACCACCGGGCGGGCAGTATAGGAGGAACCGCATGGCAACCCCTACGCTTGTCTGTATAGCTACCCCTGCGTCCCAAACCGAGCGTTCCTACGCTGGCCGCCGGACCCGATTCGGCACAGTGGTGGAGGTACGCTCTTGCCACGGCTCCTATCCCATGCCGCCCCGCCTGGACCTGCGGAACCACTCCCCCACCGGCTTCGAGTGGGGCTACGGCGGCAGCGGCCCCTCCCAGCTTCCCTGGCCCTCCTTGCCGACTTTACCCAGGACGACGCCTACGCCTGCGCTCGCTACCAGGGCCTCAAGTGGGACGTGGTGTGCGAGCTGCCGGCACAGGGCTGGGAGATTACCGGCGACGCCCTGCAGGACTGGGTAGAGCGGCATCCGATGGAGTCCACTCCCGGGCATCCCCTGGAATAGACCCTTGTCGCCGATAGGCACACTCATGCCATTGGCCGCGACGGAGCGGTGGCTGCGCCGCCGCAGGAAGCGGCGCTACCGGACCTGGGAGGCAGCCGAGGCAGCGGCCCAGGAGTACGACCGAAGGGTGGCGCTACGGTTTTCACCAATGCAAGCGTATCCCTGCCGATACTGCCCCAGGTATCACATCGGACACAGGAGACAGGAGAGAAATGGATACAGCTAAAGGTCCTCTTCCGGGGGCATTTCCAGAAGAAGTCGAACAAGAAGCTCCTGCATGGAGAGAATCTGTTCTTGCTCAATGGCGGGCCGAAACAACCGACGAGCAACTAGTCGGCATCTTCGCCGCCGCCCAGGAAGAAGCCCGAGAAGCCCAGGACCTGGCCGGGAAACTAGAACAGGAACTTATGCGCCGGGCCGCAGGAAGCCCCTTGCTGGCACCGCCGCTTGATCGAAAAGGAGGAGGAGAGACATGGTAAATGAGTTAGCGACAAACCAAGCCGGGCTGCTGGAGAAGGTGCTAATCGAGGGCGACCTTGAGAAGCTGTCGGCGGCTGAGCGAATGGAGTACTACGAGAAAGTCTGCGACAGCCTCGGACTCAATCCCCTGACCCGGCCCTTCGACTACATCAAGTTGTCGGGCAAGCTCACCCTCTACGCCAAGAAGGACGCCACGGAGCAACTGGCGAAGATGCACCACGTCAGCATTAAGTTGCAGCCAGGGCGGTCAATTGAGGGCGTCTATCTAGTCCAGGCCACGGCCTCAACCGAATACCGCTCGGTAGACGCCACCGGAGCGGTCCCGATCGAATCCCTCAAAGGCGAGGCCAAGGCCAACGCCCTGATGAAGGCGGAGACCAAAGCCTGCCGCCGGGCGGTGTTGCGATTAGTGGGCCTGGGATGGTTGGACGAGACCGAGGTCGCAGCCGTACCGGATGCCGTGCCGGTGATGGTGGACCCCGCTACCGGTGAGATCGTGCCGCCGGCATTGGCGCCGCCGTCGACCGGTGAGCAACCGTCAGGGCCAACCGGGGCACCACAGGAGTCGCTGCATGCCCTGAACGAGGCGCGGAAGCAGGCCGGAAGGAATGCCGAGGAGCTGGTGGCCATGTCCACAAACCGCTTTGGCGTTGGGCCGCGCGGCCTGAACGCGCAGCAGCTGGAAGAGTTGACGGCCATGGTAGGCCAGTCAGGAGAGGAAACGGCCAATGCAGACTAGTGAACGTCTACAGCTGCTACCCCAGTACCGTGACACGACCATCGCGATGGAGGCGAGAAGGGGGCAGCACTGGTACCGGGTGGGCGGTCACGAGGCCCTGCTGCCGTCCGTGACGACCTTCCTCAAGGTGATAGACAAGTCCGGCCCCTTGGTGGGCTGGGCAAGGAAGGATGCATTGGAGAAGGCGGCAGCAGAGCTCCATGCGCAGTTGCAGATCACAGTGCCCTGGCGGGATGAGGATCAAGGGCCGTGGGTGGCCGACGTCATGGCGGGCGCCAAGGACCGGATATATCGCACGAAGGACAGCGCTGCCGATGCCGGCACGGATGCCCATGAGTTGATCGCTGCCATCCTCCAGGGCGGAAGCCCCATGGTGCCGGATGCGTTGTGCCCGGCGGTCCAGGGGGCCCAGGAGATGCTCGCGGACTATCGGCTCAGCCCCGTCTCCATAGAGCACCTCGTCTGGCACCCCTCCCAGCAGTACGCAGGGACTATCGACCTCGTGGCCCGTGATGCCGATGGCCGGCTGGTGGTGGTGGACTGGAAGCGGGCCAAGGGCATCTATCCTGAACACGGCTATCAGGTGGCGGCCTACGCCGATGCGATCGAGGCCCTTACCGATGAGCCGGTGGCCGGCGCCTATGTGGTCCGCCTTCCCCAGGACGGCCAGGGCGACCTGCATTACGAAGTCCGGGCCGTCGAAGACCGCGCCCAGGCGCAGGCCATCTATCGCTTGGCCCTAGGGCTGTGGTGGGCGCTGAAGGAGCCGATATGGAGCAGCTAACGCGCCACCCGCTGAGCGCCCTATGGGGCAATATCCCGGAAGCGGAGTTTGCCGAGATGGTCGAAGAATTCCGGCGCTCCCCGACGCGGCAGATTATCACCCTTTACGAGGACAAAATCCTGGACGGCTGGCACCGTTACCGAATGTGCCAGGAAGCCGGGATCGAGCCCTTCTTTAACCCACTGCCGGAAGGCCAAGACCCGGTGACCTTCGTCATTACCCGCAACGCTCACCGGCGGCATTTGACGCAGATGCAGTACCGCGCGGGGATTTTGATGAGCCACGGGGTACGCAGTTGGGGGGAACACGGCAACAAAAGAGGTATGGAGTCCATACCTCTTCCACCCTCCATCCAAGAGCACATAGCGAAACATGGCGGGAGCCGCCCAGGGTGGATGGACGCACTAGCCATCGTCAAGGCTGGGTATGGCCCCCAGGTGATGGCCGGAGAACCGGCGCAGCCCTTCCTTGACCAAATCCACGAAACGAAGGCAGGGAAGGACGATGAAGTATCAGCAGATAGTCAGCCTGATGAATCACTCACTCCAGGCAGCGGAGATGAGACGGACTCTCCCGACGAAGGAACGGATGACGTTCATACAGGAGATGACGGAGGCCATAGACCAGCTACCGGAGATTCAGAAACCACCCAACCCGACGTGGGACCCGAAGGGGATGGACCGGGGGTAGTCACGACACCCAACACTGACGACGGGCCGCCCGCAGAGAAGCCGCCCAAGCCCAAAGGCTCAACCCTCACCGAGCGCTTAGAGGCGCAGGTCGACGCCCTACAGATGGAGGTCCACGAAAAGGCCGAAAGAATCGAGGGGCTGGAGCGGGAGCTCCGCGAGGCGAAGGGGCAGCAATCCGAGTATCCCCATGAGCGGGAGGCGGTCGCCAACGAGCGCGAAGCCATGATCTCAGCCCTGCGCGGGTCGGCGAATCAGTGGCAGACGAAGCACAACGACGAACGCCGCCGGGCCAACTGGTGGGAGCGACAGGCCAGGTCCCTCGGGTGGAAGCGGGAGGGCCAAGCGGAACCGCCGGACCCTGGCGAGGAAACAGGGCCACCCGAGTCTCCGATTTACGAGGGCTGGGACGGCCAAGAGCACGGAGAGTTTTAGTATGACCACGGCATCCCTGTGGGAACCCACCCAGACACTGGACTTGCGCCCGTACCAGGTCCACAGCATCGAGGAGCTGCGGGAAGCCTTACGGCAGGGCTACCGGCGCATCATCCTCTGCGCTCCGACGGGCAGCGGCAAGACCGAGATGGCAATCCAGCTAGTCCAGGAGGCCCAGGCCAAGGGTCGCCGGGTGACCTTCGTGGTGGACAGCATTCCCTTGGTCAAGCAGACCCGCGACCGATTCGCCGCCTATGGCATCCCGCACGGCTACGTCCAAGGCAAGAACACCCAGGGCCGTGGAGAACACATCCAGGTGGCGATGGCCCAGACCATCGAGAAACGTGGGTATTGGAACAGCTTGGACCTCCTCATCATCGACGAATGCCACATCCAGCACAAGAAAATCTTGCAGTTCGCGAGGGAGTGGGGCGGCCCGGTTATTGGCTTGAGTGCTACTCCGCTGACCAAGGGGCTGAGCGAGACCTACCAACACATCGTGAACTCCACGACCACCGACACTCTTTTGGCCGAGGGCTGGCTGGCCCCGCTGCGCATCTACGCGGCCACCGAGATCGACATGGCCGGCGCCTCGAAGGACAAGGCCGGGGAGTGGACGAGATCCGAGGTCCGCAACCGAGGCGGCAAGATCCTGGGCGACATCGTGAGCGAGTATGCCAGCAAGACCCTCCAGCACTTCGGCGGGCCGGTCAAGACGCTGGTGTTCTCGGCGGACGTGGCCCATGGCGAGGAGTTGTGCCGGGCGTTTCAGGCCCAAGGCTACGACTTCAGGCAGTCGACGTATCACGACTCCGACGCCGACACGGACCGCCTGGTCGAGGGATTCAGGCAGGGGGAGTTCACCGGCCTAGTATCGGTCGCCAAGTTCGTCAAAGGCTTCGACGTGAAGGACGTGCTGTGCGGGATCGACGCCCGCCCCAACTCAAGCTCACTGTCCGAGGTCATTCAGAAGATGGGCCGGGTGATGCGTTCCAGCCCCGGCAAGGACTACGGGCTCTGGCTTGACCACGCCGGGAACATGGCTGGCTGGTACGACGACGTGTGCGACATCTGGGAGAACGGCGTGGAGCGCCTTCCCGATCCCGCCGTACCCAAGAAGAGCCGGAAGGAAGGCCGGGAGCGCCAAGAGGTGGTGTGCCTGGGCTGCGGGTACGTGCTTCCCCCGAAAGCGGGCAGCTGCCCGTACTGCGGCAAGCCGCGGTCAAGGGCCAGGACCAGCTCGACGACAGTCCCAGGCCGCATGGAGGAATGGGCGAGGTCTCAACCGTCGGAATGGATGAAGGACGAGTCTTGGGTCTGGTCTCAGGTCTCCCGCCTGGCACTGGAGCGAACCCACGGAGACGTCGACACCGCGCAAAAGAAATGCGCGGGCTACTACAAAGGGTTATACGAGCGGTGGCCGCAATGGGGCCGTCCGCTCAAGCCATGTGACGGGCCCGTCGACGAAAGGGTATCGAAGCGAGTCCAACACAACCTGATCCGGTACGCCAAATCGCGGAGGGCCGCGTGAACCCCGCCTGGGACATCTTGCAAGGTGACTCCATCGAGGTCATGCGCGGCATGGAGCCGGAGAGCGTCCACTGCTGCGTGACGAGCCCGCCTTACTGGGGCCTCCGCAACTACGGCGTGGCCGGGGCCTACGGGCTGGAGCCGACGTTGGAGGAGTACATCGCCAACATGGTCACCGTCTTTCGTGAGGTGCGGCGGGTGCTGCGCAAGGACGGGACGCTGTGGCTGAACCTTGGCGATGCTTACGTATCCAACCCATCGAATGGACGTGGAGGCGGATCGACTCTCGACGGTGGGGCGCCGCACCTATCAGGTGCAAACCGTGACGGCGCAGGCTTAAAGCCCAAAGACCTCGTAGGGCTGCCCTGGCGAGTGGCCTTCGCGCTACAGGCCGATGGCTGGTGGCTCCGGTCGGAAATCGTGTGGCACAAGCCGAACCCGATGCCAGAATCAGTGCGGGACCGGCCCACGCGGGCGCATGAGTACGTGTTCCTGCTCACGAAGAGCGCGCGGTACTTCTACGACGCGGACGCGATTCGGGAGCCAATGGCCGCATCCAGCATTGAGCGGATCTCGCAGGAGTCGTTCTGGGAACAGACTGGCGGCGAGAAGGACCACAGAAACGGAGTGAATCCCAACCGCTCAGCGCGTGGCGCACTTGAGAACCTGGCACGGCGGACCCCTGCCGGATGGAACGTCAACTACGACGAATCGAACCAGAAGGGACACTACCCGCAAAAAGCCGACAAGCAACGCGGCCACTCCCGTCGTCACGATGGATTCAACGACCGCTGGGACGGAATGAGCAAGGAAGAGCAGCAGGCAATGGGCGCGAACAAGCGTACGGTCTGGAGCATCGCCACGCAGGGATTCCCCGGCGCACACTTCGCTACGTTTCCGGAGGCACTTGTCCGCCCCTGCATCCTGGCGGGCACCAGCGAGCGCGGCGTCTGCGGCGTGACAGGTGACCCGTGGGAGCGGTGCGTGGAGCGCAGTTTTATGCCTCAAGACGATGTCTCTGCAGAGAAGGGTGTCAAGGGTGCTGGCAACCAGAAACCTATGGACGCCAGCAATGGATGGGAAGGATTCCCGCGAGGTACTACCGATTCCACAACCATCGGCTGGCAACCAACCTGCGACCACTACGCTGAGCCGATGCCCGCTACAATGCTGGACCCGTTCTGCGGCAGCGGCACGACTGGCGTGGTCGCGCTCAGGCATGGGCGGTCGTTCATCGGCATCGAGTTGAACCCGGAGTACGTTGAGCTGGCTCGCCGGCGGATCGTGGCCGATGCACCGCTGCTGAACACGGTGGCGGAGGTGTCGTCATGACTGACACGCTGCACGCGGCCCTCTACAGCATCCTCGCCGACGACCGTGAGACATGGGTGACCATGGCCATGGCTATCAAATCTGATCGAGGCGAAGCCGGATTTACGATGTGGGACACCTGGTCTCGGCAGTCTGACCGGTACAAGGACGCCGACGCCAGGGCTGTGTGGCGCTCAGTAAAGCCCACGGGCGGCATCACCATCGCAACCCTCTACCACATGGCCAAGGAGAACGGCTGGGCAGGCCAGGCGCCGGTCATGCCCCGTCCGACGCCGGAAGAGATTCACCGGGGCCAGGAGCAGGCCCGCAGGGAGGAAGAGGGACGGGAACGGGCGGCGCGGCGGGCCGCTGATGTGGCCTCCAAGATGCTCCAAGAGGCCGAGCTAGGCCCCCACGATTACTTGGCCAGGAAGGGATTCCCCGACGCCCAGGGTTTGGTCTTGGACGGCAAGCTGCTAGTGCCCATGCGGAGTTTGACCGGTACCTTGCAATCCCTCCAGACCATCGCCGCGGACGGCTCCAAGAAGTTCCTGCCCGGCGGCAAGCCCAAGGGCGCGGCGTACAACCTTGGGCGGTCCTGGACCCGTTGGTACGTTGAGGGCTACGTCACCGGGCTGTCCGTCCAAGCGGCCCTCAAGCGGATGTACCGGCAAGACCAGGTGGCAGTGTGCTTCTCGGCGGGGAACCTGCCCCACGTCGCAACGCCTCCGGGTTCGATCCCGCGAGCGCAGTACGTGATCGCCGACCACGACTGGTGGCGATGCCCCAAGAAAGAATGCCGGGCCAAGTGGGACTACGAGTCTAAACGCTGTCCCTCTTGCGGGTCTTCGGGGGTAACCGAACCGGCAGGTGAGAAGTATGCAAAGCAGACGGGACTCCCGTACTGGATGCCGCCAGAACCGGGGACCGACGCCAACGACTACCACCAGGCCCACGGCGTCGGGGCTTTGGCGGAAGAGCTGAGGAGGATGCAATCGACCATGTGAGGCGACGATAGTCGCATTCCACGCAGGCGGCGCGACAGTCCGCCCGCTCCCCGGCTTGGCTAGAAATACAACGTGCGGCGGGGAGCGTGAGTAGGCAGTTACCGGATGGGGTCCCCTCAAAGCTGCCGTCCCAGCGCGAAAGACCGAAGGGAGAGGGGCGATGCCAGGAGAGCATCGGGAAGTAGCGGTCAACTCGGTAGGGCGTCCTGGCGCCACTGTCGAGGCCCTGAGTGTCCCAAGCTGGCTCCAATACCGGAGACAAGACACCGGGCATAGCGAGGCCCCCTCTACGGAGGGGTTAGCCTCGCTATGCCCACCGGAACCCAGCCTCACCATCCCGGAGAGGTTCTAGAGATAGAAGACCCTAGGAGATGTTAGATAGGAGATCCCACAGTGGGGATTACCGAACGAGGTAGTGAAAAGGACTTCCAGCAGGCGGTCCGCGTCTGGCGGCGCTGCTGGGCTGGACGGTCTGGTAATGGTGGGGCTAAGCCACCAGAGGAGGAGTGATGGACCTTAAGGCACTACAGAAAGAGGCCCACCCCATCGCCAAGGACCACGGCTGGTGGGACGAGGAACGCAGCTTCGGTGACCTGATAGCGCTGGTGCATAGCGAGCTGAGCGAGGCGCTGGAGGCGTATCGGGAGTGGGGCCTTAAGTCGGTGATCTCGGCGACTGCACCTAACGACCGTACCTATAGATACTTCGACATCAACCTTTCACAGGCGAAGGTGCCTGATGACTGGACAACGAAACCTGATGGCGTCGCGTCAGAACTGGCCGACGTGGTGATCCGGGTGGCGGACATGGCGGAGTGGTACGGGGTGGAAAACTTGCAGGAGTGGCTTGATTCGCTGCGAGAGTCCGACCTGTCGGGGATCACTACCTTTGGCGAATGGATCACATGCTGCCATCTGTTGGCGTCAAAGGCCATGGAACAACTACACGAAGACGCTAACGATCCCGAGCACGGCATAAAGATGGCCTTTGGGAGACTGGGGTCACTGGTGATTCTGATCCAGCGCATGGCCGCCCACTACGGCATCGACCTAGACGCCGCCATCGAGGCCAAGATGGAGTACAACCGGACCAGAAGCTACCGGCACGGAGGTAAGGCGCTGTGAAAGCCCTTACCCTACACCAGCCTTGGGCGTCTCTGATCGCCCACGGTGTCAAGAGCATCGAGACCCGCGACTGGCCACCGCCACGCCGTCTCATCGGGCAGCGGATCGCGATCCATGCTGGTCGAAAGAGGGAAGTTTCGGGGAATCTCCATCCTGAATCCCTTCGTGCTGTGCTCGACCTGTATGGCGTTGGCTGGGGTGACCGGATTCCGCTAGGGGCGGTTGTCGCTACGGCTCTGCTGATGGATGCCCGGCAGGTGAGGTTTCAACACTACGCGGGGAGAGTCCTGGCCTCGTCGCCGTCTTATACAGGGTGGGTAGAACCCGATCCCTACGGCGACTTCTCCACTGGCCGGTGGTTGTGGTTCCTCATGGATGTTGAGCCGTGCAACCCCCCGGTTCCTGCGGTGGGGCATCAGGGATTGTGGGACTGGAAACCTGACGGGGAGACGCTGTGAGCGACATGCCGAAGCGTTACGAACAGCGTCTCGTCCAGATAACCATAGGTCAAGCGGTGATACCCGGTGGTAGGCCAGCGTGGGCAGTGGAAGAGTGGAACGAGTGTACCTGTCCCGATTGCGAGAAGGACGGGCACTGGTTCATGGGGCGCTGGTTCGACACAAAGGAAGAGGCCGAGGGCAAGATTGATAGCCCGTACCGGCACGGAGGGAAGGCGCTGTGAGGCTCTTGGACCTGTACTGCGGGGCTGGTGGGGCAGCAGTCGGCTACCACCGCGCGGGTTTCGACCAGATCGTCGGGGTGGATATTGCGCCGCAGCCGCACTACCCGTTTGAGTTCGTCCAGGCCGACGCTTTGGAGTTCCTGGCCGACCACGGGGACGAGTTCGACGCCATCCACGCGAGCCCGCCATGCCAAGGCTACAGCATCATGCACAACCTGCCGTGGCTCAGGGGACGGGACTACCCGCTGCTACTGCTGTCCACGCTCGATGCTGGAGGGCTTGGGGAATCCCTACGTCGTGGAGAACGTCATCCGGAGAGGTTCTAGAGATAGAAGACCCTAGGAGATGTTGGAAATGAAACATCGAGGAGCAGTGCATGAACCCAAATGACCCACAACGCGAGGCCCACGATTTGACGCTATGCCCGACCTGCGAGGGCTGTGGGCAAGTGACCGGTGAGGGCGTCGAGATAACGCCGTGGAGCGCGTGGCTCGATATGCCGGTCAAGCATGGCGGTCCCGCAATCCTCTTGGGGTTTGTGAGCCCGCGACCGTGCCCGGATTGTCAGGAGGCGAAGGAGACGGACTAGTCCGATGCTAAAGCTCATTTACGAACAATCTGCGGCGATCTCTTTGGTCTGTAGTGACGACTATTGCGAATGCGATGGAAACAAAGCAAGAACGCGAGGCACGATTGCGGAAAATGGCTGATATCGGCCGGGCCTACATTGTGCGTTATCGGGAGACGGGTGAGGGCAAGCCGATCCCGCCGCCCAAACCTTGGCTGTATGCCCCCGAGCCGGCGGAGTGTGGCAAATGCCAAGCGGACGGGACGGTGAACCTAGTGCGCATCAATCTTTCGCCGGGGGATGGTTGGCGGTGCCTCCGCTGCGGCTGGAATGTGTATGACCCGGCGCAGGATGCTGCTTTGCCCATGGATGACCAGCGCGCCATCGCTAACACCGACGGTCCAACGTGGTGATGTACCAGACTGAAAAGGCGTTCCAGGCGGCGGTGCGAGACTATGCACGGCTTCGAGGCTGGTATTGCTACTGTGTCTGGGACTCCCGCCACAGCCCCAAGGGCTGGCCGGACCTAGTTCTGCTGCGTCCGCCCAGGATGGTGGTGGCGGAACTGAAAAGCAGTCGGGGGAGGCTGACCAAAGAACAGCGGGAGACGCTGGACATGCTGGTGGCGTGCGGAGTGGAGAGTTATGCCTGGTGGCCCGAGTCCTGGTCTATCATCGAGAAAACGCTGGGGTGACAGCGACTCTGAGGAGGAAGGTCGAGGTGATCGAAGCAACGTGTTTTGAGTGCGGCGAGAAGATGACCTTTCAGTGGCTCCAGGCAGACGCCCACGAGCCGCCGGAGCGATATCTTGTCTGTGAGGGCTGCGGGCATAGGGAAGTGGTTCCGGCTGATATCCTGGCCCACGGCGAAGAGAGGCCCCGGATGCCTGGGCTCTAGCGATACCAACCCATGGGACGTTGAGAGCATGGCCGGGAAGGTTAGTAGATTAGTGGTGGACGGAGGAGGACAAATGACTTGCATAGTTGGCCTGGTCCATGAAGGAACTGTTTTCATCGGCGGAGATAGCGCAGGTGTGGCCGGACTCAGTGGTGGCACAAGTTGATAGGACGGTGCCGTTGAGGATGAGCGGTGGAATTTCTGGCTCGGTCCTTCGAGGAACGCTTGGGGAGGAAAATCTGGACGTGCGTCCAGTGCGGCAAGGAGGACATCTGGGTGCCGACCTGGTTGTGGTATGGGTCGGCCAAGGACCTCGATGATTCCAAGCCGGTGGTGGTGGTCTGTAGCGAGGCCTGTCGGAAAGCCTGCAAACGGTTCCCTGATAACGCGGAACGGCTGGCGGAATTTTGACGTCTAGGCCCCTCCACCCATGCGCCGACTGCCCCACCCTGGTCGCGAAGGGCCGGTCTCGATGCGACGCCCATGAGCGCCAGCGCCACCGGGCATACAACGGCCGCCGCCCGGCGATCCATGCCTTCTACAGGTCGCCCGAGTGGCGGCGACTGCGTCAGGAGGTGGACGCCGAGGGGGCCAAGTATTGCGCCATCTGCGGACGGTCCGACGGCCGCCTGGACCTGGACCACATCAAGACCCTGGTGGAGAGGCCGGACCTGGCCCTGGCCCGCTCCAACGTCCGATGGCTGTGTGTCTCGTGCCATTCCAAGAAGACAGTGGTGGGGAGGTAATCCATGAGGAGACTACTGCGGTTACTCCGTTGCGGTTTCTGGCGAAATCGACACCAGGAGCATAAACGGGTTTCGACGCAAATAAGGCCAGCCAAGGGCCGCGATGCTGATGGCCCAGCAGGTGGCTCGTCACGGTGGGAGGTGGGACCGTGAAGAGAGTTCGATGGTTCTGGCATGGATTGTTTTGCCGGGAAGCTACCCAACATCTCTGGAATACAAGGCTTCGGGCTTGGGACTGCCTGATACCGAACGAGTGGTAACCGATGAATAGCACCAAGAAGGCTCCGATGACACCGACAGAGAGGCTCGACCGGGCGGTGGCTCTCCGCCTGGAGACCGACCGGTTAAGAGATGAGCTCGACACAAAGCGCGAGGAGCTCCAGGGGCTCGTCATCTACCTCGACCACGATGAGTATGTCGTGTTCGCCAAGCGGGTCAAAGAGGCCAAGGAAGTGCATCAATGAACCCGCTAATCGTTGCGGTGTTCTCTGCCTTAATCGGCGTGTCGATGAGTCAGTTGGGCAACCACCTGTACGGTTCATGGAACTATCGCAGGAAACGGCACTCTATACTGCGAGTCTTGCTCAACCAGTTGCAGAATCACCGGCAACATTTGAGTGAGCTGGCAGACGCTTTGGGGAATAACCGAATCTTGGGTGCTCTGGACCCTTCAGCACTGCTCCACTTCCTCAACGGTGACGTTGTAGCCCTACCGAGAGACGACGAACTCGCGACGGCTCTATACGAACATCTTGCCAACATCGAAACGATCAGGCGGGCGTTGGATATAATCGGCATGAGGTCCGCTGGATTCACCTCGACGCACCAAGAAGCGAGAGAAGCCCTTGAACAGAGTCTCAAAGAAGCTATACCGGGCATGCAGGCAGCATTGGATTCGTGTTTGACCATCATCTCAGAGTTGGTTGGCGACAAACGCCGAGGGGGGGTAGGGGGTTCGGAATCTTCACAGCTCTAGGGGATTCGGAACGCTGGGGACCATGATTTTTGTGTCTGCGAAATGAGAAAGTAGTTTTTGTGTCGGGTTACAAGGGGCAACAAGGGCGAAAGCCGAACGCGAGTACCATTGCGGAACGTGAGCGGGAGCAGGGCCGACCGAGCTCGGCGCTCCAACGATTGCCCCGAACGCCGTCTTATCTCTCAGACGTAGCGAAGACCGAATGGACGCGAGTCGGTCACCAACTGATCGAGGAAGGTCTGTTGACCAGTTTGGACATCACCGCTCTTGCGGTGTACTGCACGGCCTTCGCCCGCCACGTTGAAGCGGAGGCTATGCTTCAGGGACCGGGCGGCTACTGTCCCAATTGCGACCCTCGGGAAGGGCAGGGAGCTACAGGGGAGTTGGGCAATTGTATCCTCGAGCGCGAGTCTCACCTGGCACCGCAATATGGAATGATCGTGAGGAATAGGATCGGGACCGGAAAACGCGAAGGCACATCCCCATTCGTCGCTCTCAATAAAGAGGCGTTGTCACAGATGCGGCAATTCATGAGCGAGTTTGGGATGACCCCGGCCTCCCGAAGCCGCCTCCCCAAGGGAGCCAAGCGGCGACGCCCGGAACCGCCCAATGAAACCGACGGCGAGAAGCACCGGGGGGAGGCTCCTGATCCCCGTAAGGCATTCGAATGGTCTGTGCAGGCGGCGAAGAATTAGGGACGGTGGATTAAAGAAATGACAGGCATAATGGTTCCTACCAACGACCCTGGTAGCTGGCCCACCCTCGGTCCCCAGGTCTGCCGGTTCATCGAAGAGAACCTCGTCTTCGGTCCGGGAGACCTACGCGGCGAGTCCGTCGTACTCGACGACGAGAAACGGTTTTTCGTTTATCGGTTGTACGAGGTCTATCCCGAGCTGGACGACAATGGAGAGCCCCATCCGCAGGCCGGCCGCCGCCGCTTCGAACGCGCCTGCCTCTCCCTCCCCAAAGGCTCGGCCAAGACCGAGTTCGCGGCTCTCATCGCCGCCTGTGAGCTCCACCACGAAGCCCCGGTACGATGCGATGGCTTCGACAAACAGGGCCGCCCCATGGGCCGCCCTGTCACGGACCCGTATATCCCCATGATCGCTTATGCCGAAGAGCAGGTCGAGCGTCTGGCCTACGGTGCCCTCAAAACTATCCTTGAGGAAAGCCCCATTGCGTCCGACTTTGACATCGGCTTAGAAAGGATTGTCCGTCTCCGGGGCGATGGAAGGGCGGAAGCGCTTTCAACCTCTCCCAATGCCGCAGATGGCGACCGCACCACGTTCCAACACTTCGATGAAACTCACCGGTTTACCCTGCCCCGGCTCAAAGATGCCTACCGGGTAATGCTGGCCAACATGACCAAACGCCAACAGGCCGATGGTTGGAGCCTAGAGACCACCACCGCCCCAGAGCCGGGCGCCCGCTCCGTGGCCGAGGGAACCATGGAGTACGCTAAAGCCGTCCAAGAAGGACGCTCCAAACCCCGCAACTTCTTCTTCTTCCACCGCCAAGCCGGTGGCGATGGGCCGCTCGATTTGACACAGGAAACGGTCGTCCGCACTGCCCTCGAAGACGCCTACGGCCCGTTGGCAGCGTGGCAGAACATGGAGGCCAAAGTAAATCTGTGGGCCGATCCCCAATACCCCATAGAAGAGTTTGAGCGCTTTTTCCTAAACCGGATGGTGAAGAGCAGCTCCAAAGCCTTCGACCCGGTCCAATGGGCAAAGCTCGCCAAAGCGGACTATAAGATTCCCGAGGGTGCCCTAATTACACTAGGTTTCGACGGCGCCATGTTCCACGATGCCACCGGCCTGGTAGCCACCGATGTTACCGCCGGGTTCCAGCAGGTCCTCGGCGTTTGGGAGCAACCCTTCGGTCCCACCGGCGACGACTGGCAAGTCCCCGAGGAAGAGGTTGACGACGCCGTCATTGCCGCCTTCCAGCAGTACAACGTCTGGCGCCTTTATGCCGACCCTCCGTATTGGGATTCCTGGATCGCAAAATGGGCCGGGCAGTTCGGAGCCGACCGCGTCGTCGAGTGGCGCACCAACCGTCCCCTTCAGATGAGCGCCGCTATCAGGGCGTTCCAGACCGACCTCCACACCGCTGCTCTATCCCACGACGGCAACGAAGCCATGGCCCGTCACATTGCCAATGCCCACAGACACGAGCTCCATCAACGCGACGACCAGGACCGACCCCTCTACTACATTCGCAAGGAGCGCGGTGACTCTCCCAACAAGATCGACTTGGCGATGGCCGGTGTTCTCTCTTGGGAGGCCCGCAACGACGCTGTGGCTTCTGGGGCGCAACACACGAGAGGTCCGTCCATATACGAGACGCAAGATTTGAGGGTGATTTGATACACTACCTTCGTTCGATATACCGCATGGTTGACCGGCGCGACGGGGCCGCGTTTATCGGCTTGGCGTTAATTGTGACCAGCATAGTGCTGGACTGGAAATTAGCTCTCTTATTGGTAGGGTGCGGAATCCTATATTGGGCGGTGGCGGGAGTGAAGCGTGGGAATACTCAATAGGCTCTTCGGCTCACAGATTCAGGCCTACGCGCCGGATGATGACTACTGGTACACCTCCCGAGTAGCCAAATCACTCACTGGTCTTGACGTAACCCCAGAGACCGCCCTTCGGATCTCCACCGTCTTCCGTTGCGTCTCCGCAATCTCTCAGGACATCGCGGCAATGCCGCTAATCATGTACCGGCGGCTCCCTCGTGGAAAGGAGCGGGCCCGGAACCACCCTCTCTACGATGTCCTGCACGACCAACCGAACCAATGGCAGAGCAGCTTCGAGTGGCGAGAGATGATGATGGGGCATCTGCTACTGCGAGGCAACGCTTATAACCTGATTGAACCTGGGGAGCGCGGGTTCGCCGACCAGCTCATCCCTCTCAATCCGGCCAGGATGAAGGTCGAACAGCTCCCCAATCGCAACCTGCGGTACACCTACACCTGGGAGACCCTACGGAAAGAGACGTACACCCAAGACGAGATATTCCACCTCCGAGGCCCATCCAGCGACGGGATAACCGGCCTCTCGGTAGTCGGGCTAGCGCGGGAAAGCATGGGCCTGGCCCTTGCCACGGAGGAATTTGGGGCCCGTGTCTTCAGCCAAGGTGCCAATCTCAGCGGCGTTTTGCAAGTGAAGGGCACCATCAGCGACGAGGCGGCGAAGCGGCTGGGAAGGGGCTTTGACGACCGACACACCGGACTCGGAAAAGCCCACGGAACGGCGGTATTGGAGGAAGGTACCACATGGGTGCAGGTGGGCATGTCCAACGAGGATGCCCAATACCTGGGAACCCGCGACCATCAGATCGAGGACCTAGCTCGATGGTTCGGGGTGCCCCTCCACCGCATCGGCCATACGGAAAAGGCCACGAGCTGGGGTTCCGGCATCGAGCAGTTTAATCTCGGCTATATCGCCTACACGCTCATCCCCTGGATCACTAGGTGGGAGCAGGGCATCCAGAAGGACCTGGTGCTCCGCCCCGAGACCTTCTTCATTGAGTTCCTGTTAGACCACCTACAACGCGGTGACATCAGGGCTCGCTACAACGCCTACCGAACCGCCATCGTTACCGGCTGGATGACACCAAACGAGGTCCGTGAGCGGGAGAACATGAACCAGGCCCCTGGTCTGGACAACTTCCTCGTCCCTCAGAACATGGCGATGGTTGACGAGCAAGGCGAGGTACACCCGCTCAACAAGGGCGCTGACCAGGGCGGGATGCCCTCCGGCACCGGCGCCAAATCCTTGGACTCCCGACTTTTGTTTTTCGTTGAGGAGGCCGCCGGCCGCGTCGTCCGAAAAGAGAACACGGCGGTACAACGGGCTGCCGTTCGATACGAGGACGACGCCGAAGGCTTCCGGGATTGGGCCGATGAATTTTGGGCCGAACACGTTGATTTCATCGTGGAGGCCCTCCATCTTGACCAAGCGGCAGCCCTAGCCCACGTTGATGGCTGCAAAGCCCTGAGCCCCGAGGAATTGGAGCTGACCACAACAGAGCGGACATCCCAACTCGCCGCGTTGGCGTTCGGAGAGGTAGAAGAATATGCAACTACGTGAATACGACCCTGAGAACCCTTTGGTTGAACACGTCTCCGAAGGTATTGATTGGAGCGAAGACTTGGGAGAATCGGGCGCGATGCTCCTTCCCAAAGTTTGCCAAGCAGTCTTCAACGAACCTTGGGCACTGAAGCCCGAGACGTACGCTACCATCTGCGGGCTGGTTCGGACCCGGGCAAATGGAGGGAAGCTCACCGAGGAAGAGATCGAGTCTCGCATCGGAGCAGCCCACACCCGCCGGGGAGCGGCCCGTAACGGAGCGGTGGCGGTGCTCCCTCTTTACGGCGTCATTGGTCAGCGAATGAACCTGATGATGAACATGAGCGGCGGGACGAGCACCGAGCTTTTCGGCAAGGCCTTTCGTGAGGCCGTTGCTGACCCGGCCATCGGCGCAGTGGTCATTGCCATCGATTCACCGGGCGGGTCCGTCTTCGGTGTGGCCGAACTCTGGCAGACCATCATGGACGCCAGAGGAGGCAAGCCCATCGTTGCGGTGGCCGACAGCGTAGCCGCCAGCGCCGCCTACTGGATTGCGTCTGCCGCCGATGAAATCGTGGTGACCCCTGGGGGCGAGGTCGGGTCCATCGGTGTCTTAGCTGCTCACGAAGACCTGAGCGGCGCTCAGGAACGGGAAGGCATCAAGACCACGCTGGTAAGCGCGGGGAAGAAGAAGGTGTTGGGCAATCCATTCGAGCCACTTAGCGACGAGGCCAAGGAGGGCATCCAAGAAAAGGTGGACGCCTACTATTCGATGTTCACCAACGCCGTCGCTCGCGGCCGCGGCGTGGGAGCATCTGAGGTCCGTAACGGGTTCGGCGAAGGGGGCACGGTGCTTGCTGGCGAAGCGGTCAAGCTCGGTATGGCCGACCGCATCGGTACCCTGGACAGCACCGTACAGCGGTTGCTTGGGAACCGTCGGGACCAGCAACGTGCGAAGGCTGATAGCACATCTAGGAGGAGGGCTGCACTTTTATGACGAAAGAGTTTATCGTCCGAGGTGATCCCGGAGTACCAAGGTTTCGACACGATACCCAGAAATGGTGGGATGGCGACACCATCACTGAGACGGACTTGCTGTCAATCTACCGCCCGGACCACATCGAGGCCTTGGTGGAGGACGGGGCGTTAGTGCCGGTGGTAAAGCCGTCGGCAGGACTCACCAAGTTCATTGTGGAGCAACGAGTACGTGCCAACGACAAAGCCCCAGGGGACTACAAGGGTCTGGTAGGGGCAGTGGTCGAGAAAACACCGGGCAAATCGGAATACGGTGTCCAGTTTGAAGGGCAACCCGAACCGGCGTTTCTCAATTCGTCATGGCTCGACGCCGAATAAGGGGAAGAATACCGGGCGGGGCTTGATGGCTCAACCGGTACGGGTTTATACTAGTAATTGTGAGACTTCACCTAGTCGAACCCTCGGAAGCTGTGAGACTTCACCCGGTTTTCAGCCGGGCCCAATCGTCCACTCTGGCATCGCCCCGATGAAACGCCCCGGTTTAGCGCCGGGGTTTTTCTATGCCTAAAGTGTAACAGAATGTTACGTTTGAGTCAAGCATTTCCGTTGCAAATTGTTACACTTCCTGATAACCTAGAGTCATGGTTATGGAACCGTTGATTTCGATAAATCCGCGTTCGATCATCGCTATTTTCCATTCATCACTAGGCGGTAGCAACCACCCGTACAAATAAGTAGTCGAGAGCGCGGTAATGATCAAACGGTCGCCTGGCGCCGTCATCAGGATCTGCTCGGAGGTCAAATCTGTATCAACGAGCCACAGCTGATCCACGGGGCTATCCATCGGTTGCCCAACCTTCGAATTTGTCCCAGGAACTCTTCGTGCACACAAAGACTCACATCGCCTTTCTCCCGCTTATGATTTACCGTTGATTTCGATAAATCCGCGTTCGATCATCGCTATTTTCCATTCATCACTAGGCGGTAGCCACTTCAGGAGCCCGATGGTCACAAGGCCACCACCACCACGACAATGGTCTATCGTGGCGGTACTTGACCGCGCAAATTTCTTCCCACTACATGGTGTACAGGTCGTTGACACCTTTCAACATCTTGTGTTAATTTCGACGATAACAACCAAATAGCCTAGCACCCCACCGCTGGAAGGCTCCGTCGAGACCGGAAGGCCCTGGGGGCCCCGCCGTCAGAAGGCTCCGAAGAGACCGGAAGGCGCCGGGAGGCACAGCCAAGCCTCCGTAGAGCGTGTAACTGTGGATCCTGCGAAAGCAGTGTTCATAGTCGCGCTCTTTTTTTGTGCCTGAGCGCCCCGTCCAAAGAGGAGGGACACGATGCCCGCACCTACTCCGGACCCCCAGGAGACCCAAGGCGAATTCATGGACCGGTGCATGTTGGAAAACGACACCGAAGACGAAGGAGAGCGCCGGGCTGAGTGCCGGACTTCCTGGGACGAATCCCAAGACAGAGAAGAGCCAGTCAACGAAGACCGTGCTTCGGCGAGGCGTTACCGGTCAATCAGCTACAACAGGGGTGGTTCGATGAACATCAAAGTACTTCGCCAAGAGTCGGCGGACCTGACACGGGAACAGGCGTCTCTCAAGCGCCGGGGACGGGCCATTCTAGACAGCCCTGAAGGCGGTGATGGTCGTCTCAGCGACAGACAGGAGAGCGACTTCCAAGCAGTCGAACGCCGCCTCGACGAGATCGATGACCGCATGATCGAGGTCGGGGCTGGGATGTCTCGGTGGGAGAGGTTCAAAGAGGACGAGATCGCCCAAACCGCCGCACGCCATGGAAGTGATGACCCCGAATCTATCGACTCCGGCAAGCTTCCCACACCGTTCAAGTCCTTTGGTGAGCAACTCTCCGCAGTGGCTGCCTTCACCCGCGACCCCACCAGCCGCCATGCCGGAATTCGAGGCCTACAACAGATTCAAGCCGCTTCGGGGGCCAGCGAAGGCATCTCCAGTGACGGCGGCTTCTTGGTCCAAACCGATTTCACCGCTGAACTATTGCGCTTGGTCCACGAGACAGGTGTCCTCTCGCAGCGGACCGACCGTAAACCCATCAGCCCCAACGCCAATGGCCTGAAAATCAACGCCGTCGACGAGACCAGCCGGGTGGACGGCTCCCGCTGGGGAGGCGTCCGGGCGTATTGGACGGCAGAGGCTGGTTCGCTCACCGCCACCAAGCCCAAGTACCGGCAGATGGAGCTCTCGCTCCAGAAGCTGACTGGACTCTACTACGCCACCGATGAGCTCCTGATGGACACCGTGGCACTAGGCGCGTTCATCCAGGACGCCTTCGCCGAAGAATTCGGCTTCAAGCTCGACGACGGTATCATCAGGGGAAGCGGCGGTGGGATGCCCTTGGGAATCCTGGGGCACGCTGGCACCGTCAACGTGGCAAAGGAAACCGGCCAGGACGCCAATACCGTTTTGGCGGAGAACGTCGAAAACATGTGGGCTCGGGCTTGGGCCAGGGGCCTTATGAACTCCGAGTGGTACATCAACCAGGACGTGTGGCCCCAACTATTCCAGCTCTCCCACGTGATCGGCACCGGGGGAGTCCCCATGTTCATGCTTCCGGGCGGCATGGTTAACGCCCCCTTCGGCGCTCTCATGGGTAGGCCGGTCACCCCCATCGAGCACTGCGAAACGCTGGGGACCTCTGGAGACATCATCCTCGCCAACTTCTTTGAATACCTGATGATCGAAAAGGGCGGGATAGAGGCGGCTTCTTCGATCCATGTCCAGTTCTTGACCGACGAGACCACCTTCCGGTTCATCCTCCGCGCCGACGGCCAGCCGAAGCGGAACGCGGCGCTGACTCCGTACAAGGGCACCAACACCCAGTCCAGCTTTATCACCCTGGCCACCAGAGCCTAACCCGAACAAGCAGCAACGCCAGCTAAAAGGAGCCGAACAATGACCGAGTTGATGGAAGGCCTACGGTTCGCCAAGGGGATCGATCCAGTAGCGGACGCCTTCGCTGGCACCGTCTACTCCGACGTGTACGCAATGCGCGATTACGGCCGCGTCCTTTTCGTTATCTATGTGGGCGTGGGCACCACCGGGAACTCAACGTTAACCGTGGAGGCCTGTGACGACGTGGTCCCCACCAACACCACGGCCATTCCCTTTTGGAGCCGTGAGATCACGTCCGGCGATACCGAGGGGGCCATAACCCGGCAGGCCGCCGCCGGGTTCACCACCACCGCTGGCTCCAGCAAATTCGTCCTGGTGGAAGCCGACGCAAAGGACCTCCCCAGCGAGTACGGCTTCATCCGGCTCAAGGCAGTCGAGAGCGCGAACGACCCGGTGCTGGGGGGCGTCCACGTTGTTCTCGGTGGCAAGCCCACCCGGTATGGCCAGGCGACCAAGGGTACGGTCCTCGCCTAGCACCACCCGTTTAACAGGCCGAGCATCGCCCGTCTGAACGGGCGCTCGAAGGAGCGATCAAGTGGCCGAATCAGTCCATTCCAGGTACGTCAAAGGCGCCCTCGTCTATTGGCAGACCCACCGGCACCGCATAGTGGACGCTGTCGGGCACAACGTCATCAAGTGGGAGCTACGGCCCGACACTGCAAGACCGCAGGCTACACCGCTGAGATGGTCACGGCCGCCGACGAGAACGACGGCATCTCTGTCCAGTTCGCCGACGAGAATTTCGAGCTCACCTCCGACCAGGCCGTGACGCCGTAGAGGTCAACTAGCTCAACCGATAAATGCATGTACTCATACGCAACTATCGACGATCTCAAGCTCATCGGGAAGATTGCCCTCACCACTGACGACGCCCAGCGGCGTCGCGTCTTGGAGGCGGTGACCAAGGAGGTCGACGCCTACGTCCGCCGCACCTTCCGCACCTACCTCGCCACGTACTACTTCTCGCCCCAGGCAGCCGGCCGGATTCTGCTTGACGCCGAGAGGCTCGGCTTGGGGCTCCTGTCAGTCACCACCCTGAAGACCGACGGGGACGGTGACCGGACTTATGAGAAGACTTGGGCGACCACCGACTACGACCTTCTGCCCCTCAACGCGACCAACGATCAG
Source organism: Dehalococcoidia bacterium (assembly GCA_965247605.1). Lineage (GTDB taxonomy): Bacteria > Chloroflexota > Dehalococcoidia > Lucifugimonadales > UBA3495 > VXOI01. Next base: position 539,503 of record CBDFHM010000013.1, read on the forward strand.
AGGCCGTATTGGGAGATTGCGAAGGCACCTAACGGAACGTTGAGCTTCCCGATTGCTACCCGAGCGGTGGAGGTCGTCGGCAAGTGGGGCTTCTACGAGGACCTGGTCCGCAGCGATAGCCTGCTGAATGGAGCCTTGACCGCCAGCCAGACGACGGTGATCGTCGACGACGAGGCCGACTTTGAGGTCCTCCAGACCATCTTGGTGGACTCTGAGCAGATGTACGTCACGGCCGTCACCACCGACAGTACCCACACCCTGACGGTAGTTCGTGGGGTCAACGGCACCACGGCGGCGTCCCACCTCGACGCGGTAGTCGACGTTTACCGGTACCCCAACGATGTGGTGGAGGCCGTATTGATGCAAGCCTCCCGTCTGTGGACCCGCAGGGCCTCCGGTTACGCCAATGAGGTTGGCGACTCGGAGACCGGCTTCTTCCGCCCGTGGATCGGTATGGACCGCGAAGTCCAGGAGATGCTCAACGAATACCGGTTGAGGGTTCCCTAAATGGTCCAGATGAACGTCCAAATTACCGGGGCCGAAGCCTGGCGGGTGCGTCTGGCCAACCCGGAGAACGTCAAGGAACCCATGCGGCAATTCCTGACGAAGTCGGTCAACGTCGGCCGTAGGGAAATCAGGGGCCGTATCCCGAAGGGTGAGACCGGAAAGTCCCGCCGCAGCGTGCGGACCCGGAAGAAGTTGGGCCGGTTCGAGGCCACCGTTTTTAGCCGCCATCATGTTGTTCGGTTCCTGGACCGTGGGACCTACGCCGGACGGCGAGCCTCGGCCGGCGGCAGTCGGCGGGCCGGATCTGACACCCGGAGGGGTATTGCGGCTCGGCGCATTTTCCCCCGGGGCGCGAAAGCTGCGGCCCCACATATCCAACGGTTCGCCAATGAGATGGGCCGGGACGTTACCAGGAAGCTCAAGGGCTAGATGTCGAACCTGTCGGCCATAAGAGAGGGCTTCGAGACGACGGTGGAGGCGGCGATCCCGACCCTCCAGGTCTACCCCTATCAGACGGACGGAGTCAAGGAGTACCCCTGCCTCCAGGTCCACGTCACCGAAGAGATCGACTACCAAACCGGGGCCATTGGGACCAATGACGCCCGGTTCGAGCTGCTGGCCGATCTGCTAATCCAGATACACGACAGCGCCGCCGGGTGGAAGGAGATGGACGAATACCGCTCTCCCACCGGCACCAAGAGCATCAGGGCGGCGGTCGAGACCGACCGGACGCTCAACAGCTCATGCACCGACGCCGAGGTGGTCTTCAGCAGCGAGGCCACCCGCGACCGGGACGGGCAGGACCGGGTCTGGGAGTTCGCCTGCCATTTCCGCGTCTCGATAATCGCCAACATCAGTTAAAACCGGAGGAAGACCAATATGGCAAAGGGACCATGGGTCATCCGGGGCCATGAAGCTCCGACACCTCGCTTCCGAAACCCCGATGGCAAGGAATGGTACATCGGCGACACCATCACGGAAGAGGACCTTCTGGGGATGTACACGCCCGACCAGTTAGCCAGTCTGATTGCCTCGGGAGCATTGGAGCCAATCCCGGATGGCGCTATGCCCCCAGGTCGGCGCAAGCCTCTGGGAGGGTAAATGGTTCCGGATAATCGCCAACATCAGCTAAAAGCGGAGGAAGACCTAGCATGATGGGACTCAGGAAAATCCAGATTAGGCGGGAGTCTACCCGGGGGACGCCGGTGACAACGGCGATGGACCTGCTCAACGGCAGGTTGACGATGACCCCGAACCTCAGCCTCTACATGCCGGAGGACGAGGACCGGAACAGCCTGGCCCTCCTCCACCGGCGGACCATCACCGGCCAGCAGGCCGCCCTCCGGTACGATGGCTCGGTCAACTTCGAGCAGATCATCAACTTCCTGGCCATGGCTCTGGAGGGAGCCACCGACGATAGCGGCACCGGCGTAATCGGAACCCCGACCGCTGGTATTCTGACCCGGGACTGGACCTTCGAGCCGACCTTGACCGCCTCGGCCGTCCAGAATGCCTTCACAGTTCAATACGGGGACAACCAGCAGGCCTACCAGAGCTCCTACGTGATGGCCTCCCAGCTCGAATTCACCTATGCCATGGGGGAGCCGCTGGTGGTGTCGGCCGACCTATTCGGCCAATTCCCGACCAAGGTGAGCTTCGGCGGGACTCCCACCGAGGTGACGGTGGAGGATGCGGTCAGCCAGAAGACCAAGCTATGCATAGACACCACCTGGGCGGGTCTGGGGACCACCCAAATCTCCGACACTCTGATCTCGGCGGTCGTGCGAATCCCCACCGGCTTGGCGCCGGTCCGGTACGCCGACGGGGGCCTGGAGTTTAGCTCACACTCGGAGAACAAATGGACCTCGGAGTGGGAGCTGGTCTACAAGCACAACACCTCGGGCGAAGACGAATATGACGATTGGGTCGACGGGACCCAGCGGTTTATCCGGTTGGAGACCACCGGCAGCGAGATTGAGCAGGTATCGCCGACCTATGACAAGCTCTTCCGTCTGGACGGGTCGGTCTTCTATACCGACGCTCCCGAGCTCTTGTCCGAGCAGGACGGGGAGAATGTCTTCCGGTTGAGCGGCCGGACCTTCCACGACCCCACGGCGGACCGCCAGCTCCTCGCCCTGGTCCGCAACACTCAGACGGCGTTGGCATAGGAGGGATATGTCCGGTATCTACGTCGGAGAAGAGGACACAATCGAGCTGGAGGACGGCACCAAGGTTGCCCTCCTCCGGGACCTCTCCCAAGGGGCAGACGACGATCTGACCGCTTGGGATAAGACACAGGGCGGCGACGGGACGGCAGTATGGACCACCAAGCTCCTGGAGGTCGCCATTACCAAGATCATCCCGCCGGACGGGGCGGAGTATGTGCCGACCTATCAACAAATCCGGGCGATGAAAGGAACCATAACCGACCGCCTACGCGACGAGGTGATGAGTCGTTGGTACCCTTTAGCGTGGGAGGCCATCAAGGCCCTAATAGCGGAGAGTTCTGGACCGCAGTTAATTGGAGACGAGGACTTGGCGGGCGCCCACCAGAATGGTACGTCCGGGCCGAGCTCATAAAGCATATGGGTTGGAACTGGTGGGAATATCGGGCGCAACCCCGGGCCTTCATTCAGGAGCTCAAGGCAGGCGCGGCGGTTGACGCCATGGCGACCCGCATGGGTGGGAAGAGATGACGACCAGGGGCAGTAACGACGTTGCCTTCACGATCAGCGCCAAGGATCGGGCGAGCCCCGTCCTCCAAAATGTCCAGCGGAACGTCGGACGTGTCCAGGGAAGCGTCGTCAGCATGGCGGGTTCTCTGGGCACGCTTTCATCTGCGACGAGTGGGGTCTTGGGGCCGATGGGGTCGCTCATCGGCAGTATGGGTGTCATGGGTGTCGCCGTTACCGGTGTCGGGCTGGGTCTTTCCTTGGGTATTAACAGGCTGAGGGGGATGCGCGAGGAAAGCCGGAAGACCGCTCAAGCGGCGGAGGCGCTGCGAAATAAGTTCCTCCTGTCCGGTTTCAGCGCCGACACTGCCACCAGCTCCGTTGACCAGCTCCGAGGGAGTCTCAGCCGCGTGGCCTTCCAAGCCCTCCCGGGCCTGGACTTCGAGCTGCAAGGATTCCTCGGCCGGATGGACAAGGACACTGCGGACACCTTCGGCAACTTTGAGCGGTTGCTGATTGACGCCCTCGGGGAGAACCGGGCAGGGGCGATTGTGGCCGCTTTGGGCGAAGCCTTCCAAGAGAATTTCGGGCCTATCAGCGAGTTAATAGGCCGCCCCATCAGCAGCTCCGAGGACCTACGGAAGGAGATGGACCGGCTCCTCGCCGCAACGATAATCACGGAAACCGGCGTACTCGGCTCTTTACGTACGCTGGCTGCCGGGACCCAGGTCAGTACAGACGAGCAGAGGACGGCGCTATTTAATGTTGCCAACGTATTCCGTGAGAACGCGGACGGCATACGCGGGATTTTGGCCGAGTTGACCGATGATGAACGGGCTCAGGTGTTGAGTTTCCTGGTTGGGAAAACGCAAGAAGCCGACGAGCTCCGTGGTTATGGGGGTGCCTACGGGGAGAATGTGAGCTTGGTCCTTGGCCACATCCAGCGGGCAATCGGGGGTGAGGCTACTCATACGACGGCGGTCAAGAAGGAGCACGATGCCAGGATCGCCGAAATTGAGAAGGTCTCACCGGCCACCGCCCAAATGGTCCGTGATCTCGAAAAGGAATATGGGAACAACAAATTCGATCTCGCTGTGTTGCGGGCCGTCACCGAGATCGAATTCGACAGGATTAAAGCCGAGCAAACCGGTTGGATTGATAGCCTGGAGTCCGACGCTCGGCGAGCCCAGAGACTCCTCGCCTCAGTCGAATTAGCATTGGGACAGGCGGCCGCCGCCGCTGCTGGCGGCCCACAGGTCACTCCTGCCCCACGGCCCGGTCAGCCGGTACCCATCCCCCGGCCGATCCCTCGGCCGGTTCCACGGCAGCACGGCGGCATTTTCACGCGGCCCGAGATCGCAAGAGTGGGAGAGGTCCCCGAGGTAGTGGCGCCGCTGAGCCGCCTGCCCTCGTTACTGGAAGGGGTCGGTGGCCCACGGACGATCATTATCCCGGTAACGATTGGGGATCAACCGGTGCGGACGCTGGTGATCGACGTGCTAAATGACGAGGTCTCTCTGAGGGAGCCGAGCTTGGGTCTGGGTTAGAAGATAAACATACCCACCACGACCAATATGACTATAGTCACGACGATAACAGCGCCAACGCCGATTAGGAGACCTCGCTCCCCCATTTCCGGGGGCATGGCCATTTGCGCTGTCGATGGCGTTGGTCGCTCATTCGATCCCCCAGGAGCCCTAACGTAAATATCAGCACGGCAGATCGGGCATTCTCTCGCTGGCTTGACCATGAAGTAAATAAGATAACCGATGGCACCGATTCCAGCGAAAAGAAACCAGAAGACGAACCAGCCGACGGAGAAGGCCTTGGTCGGCATGACCGGTCTATCGCAATTGGCACAGGTAATCATGTGACCGCCCCCCTATAGTCCTCTACTGACTATAGCACCGCTTTCCAAAAATGGAGGATTCCCGCTCCTAACATGGCACTGAAAATACGCTTGAAAATCGACGGCACCGACCGGCAGGACAACCTCCTCGAAACCGAATGGCAGATCGAGCACAACGCGCACGGGAAGCTCGATCACGCCACTTTCACCATTGACGACCCCACCAACGCGATCAGCATCGCCCGAGGCGTGGACGTGATTATCGAGGCCTTTGCCGACTCGAATGACCGGAAATTCGGCGGGGTGCTAACAGAGGTGTCGGCCAGGCAACACGGCCCGGGACGCAGATTTAAGTGCAAAGCCCTGGACTGGACTTATCTCCTGGACCGTGCCCTGGTCAATCAGACCTACCGGGGCAAGTCGGACCAGTTCATCATCAGCGACGCGACGGACGGAATATTCGTCAAGAGCGAGACCGACCTTAGTGACTTCACTTTCACCAGCGCCCGGGTCCTGGAGGGCAAGAGCAACACCCAATTCCTCCAATTCAAGCGCCAGACGATCCGGGACGTAATGGACACCCTCAAGGATATTGCGATCAACTTCGTTTGGTACGTGGACCCGGACAAGCTCGTGGTCTATGAGCCCCTTGGGACTACGAGCCATTCCTTCTACCTCTCGGACGATCCTGACGATTCTGCCAGCTTCGGCTACATGGACCTGGTCCAGGTCAACAACATCGCCAAGCTGGTCAACCAGGTAACCGTGGAGGGTGCCAAGCTCCGGGAGCTCTTCGCGGACCTGAGCCAGGATGATGCCGACTACGACGCCGATGGGACCAAGACCCTCTTTAACCTCGGGTATCTCTGGCAAGCGTCCAGCGGCAACTCTCGCATTAAGGTCTACCTGAACGACGGAGCAGACGCAGCTCCTCCGGGCTGGACCGAGACCGAGCAGACGGTGGGGCTGGCTGGGTCGGACACGCTGGGAGGCACGATTGATGTCCTGTGGGACCCAGCAGCTCGGACCCTCGAATGGGATACGGCACCGGGCAATAAGGAGCACAGTTTCCGAGTGGAGGCCGACCGGCTGAGGCCCCTGATCGCCCGACGGTCGGACCAGTCCAGCATCCTGAGCTTGGGCCGCATCTACGGCCTCTCGGTTAAGGACCAGAGCATTGTCTCGGACCTCCATGCCGACCTACGGGCGCGGGCGGAGCTGGCCAAGAATGGGCAGGCCGAACGGTTGGCATTGAGAACCACCCAAGACGGCATCCTCGCCGGGGTTGAGCTCGGTATCGTCAACCTGCGGCTGGGGATCGGTACGGCCGGGAACCCGGTGGACTACTGCGTGGACAAGGTCGTCACCCGGCTCTTGGGCGGGCAGGTGGCGGAGTACCAAGTCCAGATGACGGCGGTGACATGACAACGCTAGGCGACGATTTCTTCGAAAGACTGCGGGGCATGAATAACCAGGCCAGGCGGATTGAGACGGCCGACGAGGAGGTCCTCCTGGAGTTCATCGAGACTACCGAGAGCTTCACCCTGGCGCACGACGCCCCGACCGTGGACACCAGGGCCGACGAGCCCGAGAAGTACATATACACGACTACACCAGGACCGACTCAAATAATTTGGGGTGAGTGGGAATGGAAAACTTAAACTCAAACGCAGGACTGGCCATAGTTGGCCGGGTCGAGGTCCTCATCCGGCCTCGAAGCGACCGTCCCGCCGCCTCGGGGCCTTGGCAATTGGTCTATGAGACCCCGAACCTCATCACCACCGCCGGGAAGGTCCTGGTGGCCAAGGTGCTCATGGACGAGAGTGGCTTCGACACCGGACTCACCTGGATCGAGGTGGGAACGGGAAGCACGACTCCAGGCGTCGGGGATACCGCCCTGGTGACCCCGACCATTCGGAAGGCGGTGATCAGCAGCCCGACCCGGACTGGTAACGTGGTGGAATACCGGGCTTTCTTCCCTGCGGCCGACATCAGCGTCAACGTCGCGGAGAGCGGAATTTTCGGCCACAGCACGGCCACCTCGACCAACGGAACCGGCGAGCTCTTCGCTCGGGCCTTGGTTACCTTCAACAACGCTGCCGACCCGCACGACGCGACATTTGTGTGGACGGTGACCTTCGGATAGGAGCAGATCATGGCATTTAATGACGGAATTACTTACGACGGCCCGATGGCTGGAGGAGACGAGGGAAGCCCGAACCAGGGCAACTCTATGTATGTCCAGAGAAACGTCTTTGCAAGCCGCCCGACGGCCGGAAATAAAGGGGTGGCTTTCATCGCCAGTGACGGCGCTGCCGGTGGGGGCGGAGATGAGGCGCTCTACGTCGACAACGGGAGCTCGTGGGACCTCATTGGTGTGCTCTCGGGCGCCGATCTCAGCGCGATCAATTTCCTGGTCGGAACCGCGAGCGGTGACCTCTCGGCCGAGATCGTCGTGGGTACCACTCCGGGCGGCGAGCTGGGCGGAAGCTGGGCCTCGCCTACGGTCGACGCGACTCACGCGGGCGGCACCCACCATACGGCTCCCGACACTCAGGTTTTCACTGGCAACGGTACTTGGACAAAGCCGAGCGGCGCGGCTTGGGTCTTCGTCGAGATCATCGGCGGTGGCGGAGGCGGTGCCGGTGGCGAATCGTCGATCGGTCGCGGCGCTCCCGGTGGCGGCGGAGGCGGTGGTCGCCGGGTCTACCTGTACGATGCCGACGAATTACCGGCTAGCTGTACGGTCACCGTTGGGGTACAGGCAGCGGGGGGTGCTGCCGGTTCGAATGGCACGGCAGGCAACGATTCGAGCTTCTCCGGCTCCGGGATAGTCACTCAGACAGCCAAGGGCGGTCTGGCCTCGAACGCCACGGGCACGTCCACAAGCGGTACGTATGGTGGCAACGGTGGCGCTGGTGAAGCTGCGGCGTCGGCACGTGGCAATGGCGGCGCAGCTTCGACTGCCGGATCGGTAGGCGGCGTCGGTGACCACATGGGCGGCGCGGGCGGCGGCGGCGGCGGAGGCGGGGGGAGCGCGGGAGCTGTAGGTGGCGCTGGTGGTGACTCGGGCATGTGTGCCGGTGGAGGTGGCGGCGGCGGCGGTCTAGGCAACGGCGGCGAGGAAATCGGCGGCGGTGCTGGCGGTGGGTACGGCACATTCTTGACGGGCGGCGGCGGTGCTGGCGGTGCGGCAAACGGTGGCGCTGGAACTGCGGGGACTTCCAATTCCGACTCGTTGGGTACTGGCGGCGGCGGCGGCGGTAGTCAAGGCTCAGGGACTGGCGGCGTTGGTGGTGCGGGCGGTGCTCCCGGCGGCGGTGGCGGCGGCGGTGCACCGGGAACGACAGGCGGTGCCGGTGGTGCTGGCGCGCGAGGCGAAGTCCGGGTGTATTCGCATTGATGGATCGAAGAAACCATTATCTAGCCCGGAAGTTGATCCAAGATGCCCTGGACCGATTCGCCGCTCCCGAGCGCGTCGATCACGAGGGGGATGCTCAGTTGATCGTGCTGGGAGCTATCCTGGAGGAAGTGGGGAACGGACAAAACAACGGAGGTCTGACGGTTCACGTCGGGGTGAAGACGCTGGGAGCTTTGGTTACCGCAGCGGCCAGCGGCGTGACGGCGGTTGTACTAACACTACCGATTTAATGCCCCATTTCAACCACGAGGTTGTCCCCGGCGAATCGGCTGGCCTCGATGGTTAGGTGTGCCTCCTCTTTTCAAACCACCGCTGCTGCTCTCCTTACAAGAGTCGCTGCAATAGATGCGCTTCGGGATTCCGCGACCAGTATTGCCCACTCCACCTTCAAAGGGCGTCCCACAACTAACGCAAAAAAGCATCACGGTTCGTGGTTTATCCCAGTGCAGACTACGACAGGCCCGGTTCGGACACTCCCCTGGCGGCTCTTCACTTCGCCAGGCATGACCGCACCGTAAACAGATACAAGGCGTCAAACCAGTGGTCGTCATCGTCACACATCCCACTCTCAAAAGAGATCACCACGGCACTTCCCACTGCTCCAAACATTTTACACCCGGTCCGCTGGCTCAACCCGTATCTGCGGCTTGTACTCCCCACGGTCCACGTAATGTACCACCGCAAACACTACCAGCTTGCCTTCATACGGCAGCGCCAGCCGCTTTAGTCCTGGCATCCAGTGGAGCGTAGTGGCAATCAACTCGCCAGTGCTGTGGATGATGATCTCGCACCGGTTCCAAATGCTTCCCTCTATTCTCACCGACCGAAGGTATCAGATAACCTAGCCACGCGAAACACACGTTGGTCAGTGGGCCAAAGTTGCCTACAAGTCGAGTTTGGCGTGGCATCACCTGGGATGGAGCAGACTTCTACGTAGTGGACACCTTCGACGACGCTAAGGTGTACGTCTACAGTGTCGATGGGACGCACGTAGGGTAGGCTGCGCCTATCTCTGATCGGCCAGTCGAGAAGGCGGCTGAAGTGTCAAGATGAATGGCGATTGAGCACTTGGCACATCCTAGTTAATCCTGTAAACTCCCCCCCGTGGTTCGCCACCGCCAGTCCCAGCAAGCATGAGCATGGAGCAAATCCATGCTCCCTCGTTGCTTGTTGGGATTGGCGGTGGCGAACTGCCAAGTCCATGTTGCGAGGGGCTTTTTATGCCTATCACTCAACTAAACACCACTTGGGAACCAGAACAATTGTTTACGCAGTCATTGATGGCTGTTTCGAATGATGCAAACTGGATGGTTCAAAGCCAATCGGACAACTCATTGATTCTTCGGCGGGAACCAGCCTTCGGCGTTGTACGCTGGCTGATCCTAATCGCCTATGGCCTTTTGGTCGTATTCACTCTTGGATTAGGGTTGTTACTGATGCCTTTCTTGGGGTTTCTGTTCATTGGCCGGTCAGCACAACAAATCGCTATTAACACACGAGCCTTTGGTGAGGGCAATACCCAAGCCACCATCAACTACACCAAGGGCGCGACTAAGACTATTCGTAACATAATTGATTTTACACCGCGAGCCTAAACTAAGGGAACACTAAGCCATGAACCTCAAAATGGGAACGGTGTTACGTTCCGCCATGTAGCCATTGGTGGTCGAGGTGCCGTTCGTGCGATAATGCCAACAGTGTGCGCGCAGACTTGTTGACAGGCTAACGGATTTATTTTGGATGCCATCATAGGACGGGACGTACTCTGCCAGTACACGTTTACAGTTGACGGGAAAACAGGGAGAATCCAGTTTTCCTAAAGTCTTTGGCTCTCTCCCTCTTCCAACTAGCTACAGCACGTTATCGTCCAGTTAAATACGCTTCCCATGCTTCCATAAGCGTCCTCCGCCGCTCGAACAGGTCCGAGCGAAAATAGGCGGCTTCGGTAGAGTTTCCCACAACATGTGCTAAAGCCGCCTCCATGACCGCGTGCGGTGCGTCTGTCTTCTCAGCCGCCCAGTCCCGGAAGCTGCTGCGGAATCCGTGCACCGTTCCAGCACCAGCCGATATAACGGAGATCGGACAACGGTTGGCCTTTGCCAATCTTTTGCCAATCTCTCCCATCAGATGTTAGTCTTTCTCTGCCGGTCCGAGGGTTGAGATATGGAGCGTTTTAGCTACGAATTGACCTCGCCAGCAACTCCCATCCCGCCGGAAATACTAACACTCCTCGGTTTTTGAGACCGGCGCGTCTACCATTCCGCCACTTCGGCGCGTGGCCATTTTATAGTTAAATGAGGCCCTCCGCTACCCTGTTGGAAGCGCCCCTAACCCGTTTTGCCAACGGGTCAAACCTGAACCGTCTCTGATTCCTGAGCAGTCATGGTTTCATACCAATGTACGCCTGTGCGGTTGCGCGGCGCTTCCGCGGTTTGTATCGCGATAATAACTCCCGAAGAACCGTGGTTTGAACGCCGTGCTATCCTTGTTCGTTCCAGCCAATTAGTGAAGGAAGGCAACATGAATGATGAAGCCGTAAAGTCCCGAGGCCCTGTCGAGCGGCAGATGGAGGAAGCGGCCCGTACCTATTTCGAGTGCGCGGCTAAGGGTGATGTCGAGGGAATTCTTGCTCTATTTGCTAACGACGCGCAGCTTTTCAATCCCATGAATGGCGAAAAAGTGATTCAAGGGAAAGCAGCATTGCGAGCCTTTTACCAGAACCTAGTACTCAGTCAACTCGGTTTTGGTAATTGTTTAAGAAAACGTCTAAGGTTGCTACCCTTTTTTAAGTGTTGACGTAGGAGGGTGGCAGCCATGGGACGAGATCGGTATGTGGTCCGGTTGGAAAGGGAAGAACGAGACCAGTTGGAACGACTGATTCGCGGGGGAAAGAGCCCAGCGCGAAAGGTTGCCCGGGCCCGTATTCTGCTAAAGGCAGATACGGGCTGGGGGGTGATGCGCATCGTGGAGGCGCTGGACACGTCTGCGGGTACGGTGTGCCGTACCAAGCGGCGGTACCTGGAGGGAGGACTGAAGCGGGCCTTGGAGGAAGATCCTCGGCCAGGACATCCGACCAAACTGGATGAGCGGGGGGAAGCGCACCTGATTGCCCTGGCGTGCAGCGAGGCCCCTCCAGGCCATGACCACTGGACCCTGCGGCTCCTGGCAAACAAGGTGGTGGAGTTGGGGCTGGCGCCCTCCATGTCCCACGAGGGAATTCGCAAGCGGTTGAAAAAAACAGTCTCAAGCCGTGGCAGAAGAAGGAGTGGTGTATTCCCCAGGTGAGCGCCGAGGTTGTGGCGTGTATGGAGGATGTGCTGGACCTTTACGCGGAACCCTATGACCCAGAGCGCCCGGTGGTCTGTTTCGACGAGACCTCCAAGCAGTTGCTGGCGGAAAAGAGGTCTCCGATCCCGCCCAAGCCGGCACGACGGGAGCGATACGATTACGAGTACCAGCGCAATGGCACCCGAAACCTGTTCATGCTGTGCGAGCCCCTGGCGGGCTGGAGGCATGTGGCAGTGACCGAACGTCGTACCATGGTGGACTTCGCTCAGCAGATGCGGTGGCTGGCCGATGAAGCTTACCCAGCGTCCGAGAAGATCCGGGTGGTGCTGGACAACCTCAACACCCACAAACCAGCTTCCCTCTACGAAACCTTCGAGCCCAAGGAGGCTAGGCGAATACGCAAACGCTTGGAGTTTCACTACACTCCCAAGCACGGTAGTTGGCTCAACATGGCAGAGATCGAGTTCAGTGTCTTGGCCAGGCGAGTCCTGCGCCGGCGTATTGCCGATGAAGAGACTTTGAGTGGCGAGATCGCGGCCCTGGAGGCAGAACGAAACCAAGCCGGAGCAACCATTGACTGGAGATTCTCCACTGTGGACGCCCGAGTCAAGCGTCACCATCTCTATCCTGCCAACAATTAGGTTGACTGAGTACTAGCCTCCGGTTTAGTTGGCAGCAATTCTATTGAGCCCACGGATATGGTCATCGAGGGAAACAAACTGGTAGCATCGCTCCATGCGGAATTGAACAACAGAGATGGCGATTTCATCGTGATGGACAACCTGAACTTTTGGACCTTCGAGAATGAAAAATTCAAGACACTGAGAGTCTATATGGATACCCATCCGGTTCGTCAGGCCCTGAGCCGAGTTCTCGATGAAAGTGCAGGTGAAAGTACCATCGAATAGCGACCCCCATCGAATAGCCACCCTCATCGAATAGCTACCCTCAGGGGCCCGCTCTCGCCGGAATACCGCCAGGAACCGGGACGCCAGCTACATTACGACAGAGTTCAGTAGCAACCGGCAACCGCGATGACGTTATGGAAGCGAGCTTGAAAACCGCTTCCGTCTTTGTCTTTCCAACATCGGCTCCCGCAGATTATAGACATGCGCTACGCACCGATTGGGAGAATGCCGCTAGGCGGGCGTTGTTGGTGCCGTCGGGCCGGAAGCCGTTGGTGATGATAGCAACTGCCAGACCTGAGTCGGGGTCCGCCCAGCCCACGGAGGTACCAGCGCCAGCGTGTCCGAACGTGTGGATGTTTGTCGTTCGGGACAACCCGGCACGGGGGTCGGCCAATGCCATTCCCAGGCTCAACCGGTTGTAGCTCCCGTTGGCGGGATCTGCCCCCTCGACCTGTAGCTTGGTGACTTCCGCGACGGTTTCCGGCTTTAGAAGCCTGACGCCGTCTAGGATACCCCCGCCCTGCATCATTGCGTAGAACCTGGCCAGGTCCCGGGCTGTTCCGATGCCGCAGGCCGCTGGTATTACTGCTTGGTGGACCTCGGGCCGGTTCCAAATAGAGACCAGGTCTGGGAGATTGGCGATGGGCGACCGCATGGCGGCGTCGGCGTCCTCCATGGCATGAACTTTGGACACGCGCCCCTCCAGCGATGGCGGCAGACCTACATAGGTGTCATTCATTCCCAGAGGAGCGGTCAACTCCTCTTTGATGAACTCGTTGAACGGACGGCCGTCGATGCGCCTCACCAACTCGCCGCACATCCATCCGAAATTCATCGGATGGTAGGACAACACGCTGCCTGGCTGGTATTCCAGGGAGACGTTCTCGAGGGCCTGGACCACAGCATCCCAGTCCTGCCATTTGTCCCAGGTCAACTCCGCCGGTGTGGTCGGGAAGCCAGCCTGATGGGTCATGACGTGGCGCACAGTTACGGCATCCTTGCCGTTTTTGGCGAACTCGGGCCAGTATTTGGCTACCGGGTCGTCCCAATCGAGCTTGCCGCGTTCCCACAACAGGTACGGGCCGAATGCGGCCAGGGGCTTGGTACAGGAGTAGAAGACGAACATGGTGTCCTCAACCACCGGCGCACCCGACTCGGTGTCGGCCACGCCACCATAGAGGTCTAGAACCAATTCGCCATGACGGTAGACCGCCAAGGCGGCGCCTGGATGCAACTTATTATCGATTTGCTTGAAGAAGAGCTCTTCAGTGGCCCGAAGTGCCTCTGCGTTCATTTGTGTGCCGCCACTGGTGGTTACCATCGGTTTCCTCCTATGCCGTTAAGAATACTGACATGTCGTGCCCTTTCCGGGGTTCTAGCCTTCTTGGGGTTCTAGACGCAAGGTGAAACAGCTAATTTGAGAGCTATTGGGCCACAAACCCGCCATCGACAGGCATGATGTGGCCGGTAACGAATGATGCCGCATCTGAGCATAGCCAGACCACCGCCTCGGCGATCTCTTCCGATTCGCCCAGCCGTCCGACGGGCTCCTGCGCGATAAAACCCTCAATCCAACCTGGTTTGTTGGCAATGTATCGTTCGATCCTTGGTGTTCGGATGATGCCCGGGCACACTGCATTAACCCGGATGCCCCCCTTAGCGTTTTCCAAAGCAGCTACTTTAGTCAGCCCATTCACCCCGTGTTTGCTGGCGACGTATGCCGTCTGCCACGGGTGGCCCACAAAACCAGCCGCCGACGAGGTGTTGACGACGGCGCCGCCTCCCTGACGGAGCATCTGGGCGATCTTGTACTTCATGCACAGCCACACGCCCTTCAGTTTGACACGTATGACATCGTCCCATTCGTCCTCAGGGTATTCATGTGTCTCGGCCACAGGTCCCACGATTCCGGCATTGTTGTGGGCGCAGTCCAACCGCCCGTAGGTCTCGACGGCGGCATTGACCAACGCCTCGACCTCCCCCGCCGCCGATACGTCGGCTTTAACGAAGACGGCCTCGCCGCCAGCGTCTTCGATGATAAGCACCGTTTCTTCGCCGCCTTCGGCAATCACATCGGAGACAACGACCTCGGTGCCTTCCCTGGCGACGGTAATGGCGGAAGCCCTTCCAATCCCGGAGCCGGCTCCGGTCACGAGAGCGACTTTGCCATTCAAGCGTCCCGCCATTTTGATGCCTCCGTGGGTACCGCCCGGGTTTCTACAGGGTGCCCGTACAAAACAACAGCGCTGGCCACTGATGTTGGGACCGGCGCGTCTACGATTCCGCCACCTCGGCGCGTGCATATTTTATAGCTAAACCAGCTCCGTTTCTACTCTGAAACAAGTGTGAGCGGTCGTGTTGCCCATTTTGCCGAATTCTACTCGCATCCACCCTGGTGGTTTGCCCGAAACATGGGATACTGGGAGAGCCCAGTTGATATTTACGGGATTGATGCGATGCATGGAGATTAAATGGACCGGCGAGACGGCTGTGAGATGTGTGAGGACCCAATGTTTGCCGAGGTGGGGTCCGAGCACCCGCGTAAGATCATGGATCTAGACGTGTCCATCGCGATACTAAATCGCGATTGGCAGTACTATGAAGGGGCTTCGATTTTGGTTTTTCGGGGCCATGAAACCGAACTCCATCAGCTCACACCAGACATGAGGCACCGTTTCGCTGATGATGCGGCCAGGATCGCCGAGGCCTTGGAAGGGGCTTTTCAGCCAGCCAAGTTGAACCACGCTTTGCTGGGCAACACCGTTCCTCACCTCCATTGGCACATGATACCGCGGCGCCAGTCTGATCCCAACCCGAAAAGCTCCATTTGGGAGGAAGATATTCCTCAGCGGCAACTGACCGATGAGGAATTTGCCCGGCTTGCCAGCCGAATACGGAGTAACGTCCGTCCCGCGGTCTGAATGGCCGTATTCACACTTCAAATCGTGGACGTTTGGCTTAGGTAGATAAGGCGACGGCCACTGGCCTTGACGGGTGATTTCAGCACGCCCTATAATCCCCAGCAAGAAGGTCTATACTCGTGCCTAAAAGAACATACCAACCGAAAAAACGCCGCCGAGCCAGAGTCCACGGCTTCCGTGCCCGCTCCAGCTCCTCCGATGGCCGGGCTGTTCTGCGCAGACGGCGGTTCAAAGGCCGTCATAAGCTAAGCGTTTGATCATGGGCCCCTGGCCATGCAACGCAGGCACCGTCTGACGGGAAGCAAACGATTTTCCCAAATACATGCGGAAGGCACCAGCATAGCCAACCGTTTTTTGGTGGTCCGATACCTGGCTAATGACCTAGACCGCAGCCGGTTCGGCTTCTTGGTAAGCAAGCGAATCGGCAACGCCGTAGTCAGAAACAGGGTGAAACGCCGTCTTCGGGAAGCGGTCCGTCACCACTCGGTCAATTCAGGCTGGGACGCGGTGTTTATCGCCCGCCGGGGTATCGAGCGGGCAACTTTCCAGCAACTCAAGCGGGCGGCCGGAAACCTGCTCCTACAAACCGGTTTGGTAGATAGCGGCTCTCAAGAATCCGGACCGGCGTCGCCTGCGGAATCTTCAACCTGCGGAACCGTCTAAATGAAGCAAGCCGTCCTCTTCGGCATTCGGATATACCAGAAGACGCTATCTCCCTTCCTTCCTACTTCCTGCCGGTACCTACCGAGCTGCTCTCACTACTCCCATGAAGCAGTGAAAAAATATGGCATCTTCAAAGGGAGTTGGCTGGGCGCCAGGCGCCTGGCGCGTTGCCACCCACTAGGTGGCGACGGCTACGACCCGGTGCCCTGAGCACCCGGACTCGTCTTTCGAATTTAATTTGCTCCAGTACTTCAACCATCCTGAAACCATAATCAAGCGGTCACCTAAACACCGGGCCGGACTGACAAATTACAAACCGGCCAGTCGGTGGTTGTTACTCGTGGCCGCCCTCATCTTGGTCCCATTGCTGGCCGCTTGCACCGGAAGAGGCATAGGCGGTACCTCCAGCGGGTGGAACGCGCTGACCAGCAACGGAGGGATAGTATACGTTGGAACAAAGCAGGGGGAGGTCAAGGCCCTCATCGACAATGAGTCCGGAGACGTTCGGGAAAGTTGGACATTTCCCGCCCCAGGGAGTTCCATTGACCTTGAGGGCGTCTACAACCCGCCTTTGGTGGTCGGTGACCTGCTGTATGTGAGCGCGCAAAATGGATTCCTGTACGCCTTGGATAAGGAGACAGGAACGATTACAGACAAGGGCTGGCGGCGGCCCCAGGGAGAATCCGAAGACCTGGAACCATTGATTGGCGGGCCGGCATATGACCCGATTAACGAGCTAGTCGTAATCGGTTCCGAAGACGGCCGCCTCTACGGGTACGACGCCGACACCGGCGAAAGCATCTGGACCCCGTTCTCAGCAGGCGATAAGATTTGGTCTACCCCGGCCATTCGCGACGCCGTCGCCTACTTTGGGTCACACGACCATAACGTCTACGCGGTCTCCCTGGCCAACGGGCGAGAGATCTGGAGTTACCCGACCGGTGGGGTAGTAGCCGGTCGGCCGCTGCTACTGAACAACATGGTGATAGCTGGCTCGTTCGACAAAAAACTTTATGCTCTGAACGCGTTAGACGGGAGTTTGTTGTGGGAATTCGAAGCCGACAATTGGTTCTGGGCCGGAGCGGTCACCAATGGGGAAACGATATTCGCTCCCAACATGAACGGCAAAATCTACGCCTTGGACTTTGAAGGCAACCTGGAATGGGAACACGACATAGGGTCTTCGATAGTATCTCCCCCGGTGTTGGTGCCCACGGGTCTGGTAGTCGTTAACAAACAAGGTAAACTCAGTCTGCTCGATGTTAGACCCAACGCCGGTCGTCAGAGGGAACTCTCTGTTCTGACACTGGGCGACGCCGAGGTCAAGGCGCCTATTTTCGCGGCCGGGGAATCGGTGTACGTGGGCTCCCAGGACAGCACGGTCCGGCGGGTGGAAGTTAAGACCGGGCCGGTTGTGATGTGGTGCCGCCACACCAAGGATGGCCGATGCAACTAAACCGGCGCCGGGTCGCGCGGCCGACTCGAAATTTAAGAACTCTCAGGTAGGGATCTTTGGAATTCGGCGACCTCTGGCGAGAAATAATAATCCGGCCACTGCTGAACGGCCTAGTGGTCTTGTACACCATCTGTTTCAACCAGATGGGTATTGCCATTATCCTCTTCACTGCCATTGTCCGGCTCGTCACCCTCCCACTCACGATCAAGCAACTAAGACAGATGCGGGGCATGAGCGCCCTTCAACCCCGCATGAAGGAAATACAGACCCGCTACGCCAACGACCGGTCCGAGATTTCCAGGCAGACGATGCGTCTGTACAAGGAAGCCGGGGTCAGTCCCATCGGTTGCTTAGGCCCCTTTGTTATCCAGATGCCCATTCTATTTGGGCTCTTCCGCGTTTTGATACAGAGTTTGTTCTCGCGGCCCGACAACCTTGTCGGCCTGTCGGAAAAGCTCTACACCTGGATTCCAGTGGTCCCCATCTATGCGGCGGCGCCGCTGCAGTCGAAATTCCTCTGGTTGGACCTGGCCGAGCCGGACCCCACGAACCTCATCATGCCGGTTCTGGTGTTCGTATCGACTTGGCTCCAGCAGAAGATGACGATGACCCCGTCGGCAGACCCGAAACAGAGCAGCAACCAAACGATGATGCTCTGGATGATGCCGCTAATGATCGCGTTTTTCTCATTCACATTGCCCAGCGGACTGGCACTGTACTGGATTTCGTCAAACCTTATGGGCATAGGCATACAATATTTTGTTACCGGGTGGCAGCCGATATTCCCGTTGTTCCCCAAGCCGGAACCAGAGGCCGCTGCCGCCCCAGCGCAACCAACAAGAGTCGTTCAATCACAGGAGGTTGAAGTCGATGGAGCCTCAACTAATGAGCGCGCGAACCGTCGAAGAAGCAATCGAGCTGGCGCTGAAAGAACTCGACGTCGACCGAGACGAGGCCGAGGTAGAAGTACTAAGTAGAGGTAAGTCCGGGTTCCTTGGCATTGGCGCGGAAATGGCCAGAGTGCGAGTCACCCGCATTTCCCAAGACAAAAGCGCCGCTGGATTGGCCACGGCGGCGCTTAGCCGCATCCTTCAATCCGCCGGAGTGAATGTGAGCCGCACGCTCCGCGCTGCCCACGATCCTGAAGTGGGAGGCCCGATCATTGACCTGGCTGGAGAGGACTCGGGGCTGCTTATTGGTCGCAGAGGGCAAACCTTACAGGCTCTCCAATTCCTCGTGAACCTGATTGTAAGAAAGGAATACGGCGAGGAAGTCCGAGTGGTGCTGGATGTGGAGAGCTACCGCGCGCGGCGTGAAGCCTCGCTGCGGGATATGGCAGTCAAGGTCGCCACCAGGGTTGTCCAAACCAGCCGGAGCATTACGCTGGAGCCGATGCCTCCCGCTGACCGCCGGATTGTGCACACTTCGCTTTCCGAGCACTCAGGTGTGACCACCGAGAGCACCGGCGAGGGCGACAACCGCAAGGTGACAATAATGCCCAATCGGGAAAGCTAGTTCCAAGCTTTCAGCAATCAGCGGTCAGCTGATTGCTCGTTAGTAAATCAAAATTTGGGGAGGGCCATAGTTTGATTGCTATAGAACCGACTCGTGAAGTCGTCTCCAAGGTATACGAAACCCTGGATAAGAACCTCAGAGTAGTCCGGGCTAATCTGGGCCGGCCGATGGGCCTGGCTGACAAGATTCTCATGGCCCACTTGGACGACCCTTCGACCACCGGTGTGGTGCGTGGTCAGACCTACGTTCAACTGCGGCCCGACCGAGTGATACTGCAAGACGTGTTGGGTCAGACCGCCATGCTGCAGTTCATGCAGACCCGGCGCGCCACCACCGCCGTTCCCACGTCGGTTCATTGCGACCATCTGATCCAGGCCCGGGTCGATGGCGCTTCCGATCTCCGGGATTCCTTGGCCGAGAACGATGAGGTATACAACTTCCTGCGCACCGCTTCGGCTAAATACGGTGTTGGGTTCTGGGGACCCGGGGCCGGCATCATCCACCAGGTGGCCTTCGAGAACTATGCTTATCCTGGGGAGTTGATGATCGGTACCGACTCCCATACCCCTATGGGAGGCGGGTTGGGCTCGCTTTCGGTAGGTGTAGGCGGCGCGGACGCCGTCGAGGTCATGGCTGGGCTGGCCTGGGAAGTGCTCTACCCACGGTTCATAGGGGTGCGCCTAACCGGGGAATTGACCGGATGGACCGCTCCCAAAGACATCATTCTCTACCTGGCCGGGGAGCTCACAGTGTCCGGCGGCACCAACGCCATCATTGAATACTTCGGCCCCGGTACCCAGTCCATTAGCGCCACCGGCAAGGCCACCATCACCAATATGGGCGCTGAGCTAGGGGCAACCACTTCGGTGTTTCCGTACGACGAGCGCATGGCCCGGTACCTGCGGGCTACCCGCCGCAGTGACCTGGCGGAACTGGCCGATCAATACCGGCACCTTCTGGCCGCCGACCCGGAATGCGAAGCAGACCCGCAACCGTACTACGACCGGATTGTCGAGATCGACCTGTCCAAGTTGGAACCCCATCTGGTCGGACCTCACTCTCCCGACCGCGCCCGTCCCATTTCTCAAATGGCTGCCGAGCTCAAGCAAGACCAAGACTTGGTTGACGAGATTTCGTCTGCCCTCATCGGGAGCTGCACCAACTCGTCCTACGAAGACATGAGCCGCTCCGCAGACGTGGCGGAGCAGGCCAAGGCCCACGGCATCAAAACCGCAGTCCCCTTCATGGTCACTCCGGGCTCGGAACAGGTCCGCGCCACCATTGAGAGAGACGGACAGATGAAGTCCCTTCAAGACATTGATGCCACCGTTCTGGCAAACGCCTGTGGACCCTGTATCGGCCAATGGCGCCGCGCGGGTGAGGAGGTTGGTAAACCCAACACGATAGTCACCTCCTATAACCGTAACTTCCCGGCCCGGAACGACGGTCAGGCAGCGACCATGAACTTGATTGGCAGCCCGGAAATCGTCACGGCCATGGCGCTGGCCGGCCGGCTGTCGTTCAACCCAATGACCGACGCCCTGACGGCAGCGGACGGCACGCAGTTCGTGCTGGACCCGCCAAAGCCTGCGCCGGAGGTCCCACCGAGCGACTTTGCCCAGGGTCATTCCTCTTACGAAGCACCACCCGACGACGGCAGTGGCATCGAACTAACAGTATCGCCGGCCAGCGAGCGCCTGCAGTTGCTCGAGCCGTGGCCGGCTTGGGACGGCAAGGATTTCGCGGATATGCCGGTCTTGGTCAAGACCAAGGGCAAGACCACCACAGACTCCATCTCCCCGGCGGGGGTCTGGCTCCGCTTCCGCGGTCACCTGGACAAATTCAGCGACAATATGTTTATGGGAGCGATCAACGCCTATACGGACGAAGCCGGCAAGGGCAAGAATGTGATTTCCGGCGAGGAGGGAGTAGGCATCTCCAAGATCGCTCGGGACTACAAGGCCCAATCGGTGAAGTGGGTAGCCGTTGGCGACAGCAACTACGGGGAGGGCAGCAGCCGTGAACACGCCGCTCTGTCGCCCAGGTTGTTGGGAGGCGCTGCGGTGATCGCCCGCAGCTTCGCCCGTATCCACGAGAGCAATCTCAAGAAGCAAGGGCTGCTGGCCCTGACGTTCACCGACCCGGCCGACTATGACCGGATCCGCGAAGACGACCGTTTTAGCTTGGTCGGTTTGCAGGGCCTAGCCCCGGGCAAACCGGTGGAATGCCAAGTGAAGCACTCCGACGGGTCCTCTGATACATTGCAGCTCATTCACTCGTACAGCGAGTCCCAACTAGATTGGTTCAGGCTCGGTTCCGCGTTGAATCTTTTTCACCGCTGACAACAAGTCAAAATCCGCTCGTTTTTACCGGACATAACGGGCCGCCATTGAAATAACATAATCCGGCGTCTAACATTGATGAGTGGTTTCCCCGCAGTTGCGCGCGTGGTACCATCGTTTCCGGCCCCAAGTGCAAAGGTTGTAGAAGACCGTTCCGCGAGGGAGGCAAGAGAATTGAGCCGTGAGTAGCGAGCCGGATTTCTCAGCCGTGGGCAATGGGTTCCGTCGTCTCCCATTCGATCACCCGAACGAAGAGTGCGGGGTCGTCGGCGTTTACACCCCAGAGGAAGAGGCCAGCCGGTTGGCCTTCTTCGGCTTATTCGCGTTGCAACACCGGGGCCAGGAAAGCGCCGGCATCGCCGCCACCAACGGGGAGGTGGTAAAGGTCCATGCGGAGATGGGTCTCGTTACTCAGATTTTCCGGGAGACCGATTTCTACCCGTTGGCTGGCGACATGGCAATTGGACATACCCGCTATTCCACCACGGGCAGCAGCGAACTCTGCAACGCTCAGCCCATGCTGGTTGAGGGCCATTCAGGACAGTTGGCCCTGGCCAACAACGGCAACATAATCAACTCGCCTCAACTAAAAGAGCAGCTCCAAGACGAATGGAACTGCTCTTTTAACTCCACGACCGATACCGAAATCATCGCCCTAATGCTGGCCAACGCCACCGGTACTAGTTGGGAAGACAAGCTATTTCAGTGCATGCGCCAACTGGAGGGTGCCTACTCCATCGTCGCCCTCTCCAAGGACACGATGATCGCGGCCCGCGACCCCTTGGGTATTCGCCCGCTCTGTTTGGGCCGCCTTAACAAGGGCTGGGTGGTGGCATCGGAATCGTGTGCGCTGGACCATCTGGGGGCCGAGTTCATTCGTGAGGTCGATCCTGGAGAGGTCATTCTTGTAGACAAGAATGGACTTCGTACGGTTACGTGGCCCGGCAGCCAGGGAGCACAGGGCCGCCGCGCCCTGTGTGTATTCGAGCTTATCTATTTTGCCAGACCGGACAGTGTGATGGACGGGCAACTGGTCCATTCCGCTCGCCAAGAGTTGGGGGCCCAACTGGCCCGTGAATATCCGGTCGACGCCGACCTGGTCATCGGGATACCCGATTCCTCGACCGCTGCGGCTATCGGCTATGCCCAGGAATCCGGAATCCCCTTCAGCGAAGGGCTGATGAAGAACCGCTACGTTGGACGGACCTTCATCGAACCCGAGCAGAGGCTACGGGACTTAGGGGTTAGGCAGAAGTTCAACACTCTGTCCCATGTCATAGAGGGCAAACGGTTGGTCGTTGTCGACGACAGTATCGTCCGGGGCACAACAACCCCCCACGTTGTTGGGCTACTACGGAAAGGCGGCGCAAAAGAAGTGCACATGCGAGTTTGCGCTCCGCCCATACGGCACCCTTGCTTCATGGGTGTGGACATGGCGTCGCGCCAGGAATTGTTAGCGGCCAATAATACCGTGCCGGAGATCCGATCGATGATCGACGCCGACACCTTGGGATATCTCAGCGTCGAAGGTCTGATGAAAGTGGTCGGTGGCAGTAACGGCGGCTTCTGCGACGCCTGTTTCACCGGCAACTACCCGGTGCCCGTCCAGCTAGAACTCACCAAACTCGTGCTGGAAAACGGTACCCGGCAACCCCAAGCCGGCCAGTCGTCCTAGCCGAAGTTTAGAGGCGGTCGCCCTCGTCTTCCGAGGACCACCTGAGACGTGCTTTGGTATGCCATTTTAAGTCAGCCGGCTTTAGTAGCTTGCCACTTTCCACACTCTCTTGTGTAGCCCGGGTTCACGTTGATCCAACTTCCTGTTAACGTTGCCCCTTGCTATCGGCATGGCCGTCAATTAACCTTCTAACTGGGTTACATAACCTTGGGTTTTGACCAGTGGTTGGGATTGGGAGGTCCGCCAGATTGGCCAGCGAAGCGTACCGCGACTCCGGCGTAGATTTGGACCGGATGGAGAATCTCAAGGAGCGAATCAAAGGATTCGCCGCCACTACTCACGGTCCCGAGGTGTTGGACAGCGCCGGCAGCTTTGCCGGACTCTACCAACTTTCCGGGTTCAATGAGGCGGTTCTCGTGGCCAGCACCGACGGCGTCGGCACCAAGGTCAAGATCGCGGCGCAGTTGGGTCATTTCGAATCGATCGGCCAAGACTTGGTGACCCTTAACGTCAACGACATCCTAACCAGGGGAGCCAAGCCCCTGTTCTTCCTAGACTACTTGGCCTTTAGCCAGGTCGACATCCAATCGCTGGACGCGTTAATGCGTGGAGTCGCTTGGGGTTGCCGTGAGGTTGGCTGTGCGCTAATCGGTGGAGAGACGGCGCAGATGCCCCAAGTCTATACCGACGGCGAACTGGACTTGGCCGGATTCGTAGTAGGCGCGGTGGAACGGGGCCAGCTACTGGAGTCTCAAAACATCCAGGAGGGCGACTACCTGCTGGGATTTCCGTCCAGCGGGTTGCATACCAACGGGTTTTCTTTGGTCCGCAAGGTGTTCAACACAGACAACGACCCAGCGGTTCTCCACCGCAGGTTCGACGGTCTGGAACACCAACTGGGCGAAGAGCTGCTGGTGCGCCACCGTTGCTACTATCCCCTTTTGGAGCCGGTCTTGGGGTTGTTGACCGGGCTGGCCCATATCACCGGAGGCGGACTACCGGGCAAACTGCCCGCAATACTGCCAAACGGCTTCGCCGGACAATTATCGCCGGGCTCTTGGGTGGTGCCCCCAATCTTCCAATTGGTCCAACGGGAAGGCTCCCTAAGCGACCAGGAAATGTTCCGTGTTTTTAACATGGGTCTGGGCATGGTGGCCGTCTGCCGGGAGTCACAGGTACCTGAAGTGCAGGAAAAATTGGGCGAAGCGCTGGTGGTCGGCAGGGTCATCCGGCAGACTGGTGACAGCCAGGTGATAATCGACGGGGTGGAATAGATCTTGAGAGCGTTACTCAGCGTTTACGACAAGACCGGGCTCGTTGAATTCTCTCGCCAACTGGTCGCCGCTGGCTACGAACTGATCAGCACGGGAGGAACACACGGGTCTTTGACCGAAGGCGGTCTCCCGGTCAAGCAGGTGGCGGAAGTCACCGGCTCGCCGGAGATTTTGGATGGCCGGGTAAAGACCCTGCATCCGGTGATACACGCCGGACTTTTGGCCCGCCGCGATTCGGCCGAACACCTGGCGGAACTGGACCGACACGGCATCGAGACAATCGACCTGGTAGCGGTCAACCTGTATCCGTTCGTTGCTACCGTCAGCAAACCCGGCGTGACTTTGGACGACGCGCTGGAAAACATCGACATAGGCGGCCCCACTATGCTACGGGCCGCTGCCAAGAATTTTCCCTCGGTAGCGGTGGTTGTCGACCCCGGCGACTATGCGTGGGTTGGGGAAAAGCTCTCTGCGGGTGGCCTGACCCACGAAGACCGGCGCAACCTTTCCGCCAAGGCATTCCACCATGTTTCTGTATACGACGCCGCAGTTACGGAGTACCTCGCGGGCGAAGGCGACCCCAAGGACGAACTGCCGGACTCGCTAAACATTACTCTTCAGAAAATAGCCGGACTGCGCTACGGGGAGAACCCCCACCAGCCGGGTGCGCTCTATGCTCCGGCTGGGGCCCAGGCGACAGGCGTAGCAGGGGCCAAGCAACTACATGGGCGAGAGCTCTCCTACAACAACCTAATGGACGCCGATGCCGCTTGGCGCACCGTTTCGGATTTCCAGTCGCCCACCGTGGCAGTCGTCAAACACAACAACCCCTGTGGACTGGCCAGCCGACAGGATATCGCCGAGGCTTACCGCCAAGCCTATGAAGGCGACACCGTGAGTGCTTTTGGTGGAATTGTCGCTTTCAACCGGACCGTTACCGCTGCTGCCGCCGAAGCGATGGACTCCGTGTTTTACGAAGTTGTCGTCGCCCCCGGCTATGAACCACCGGCCCTGGAAATGCTTCAAAAAAAGCGTAACCTCCGGGTTCTTTCGGTCGAGGTGCAACCGGACCGTCCGGCCTACGACATTCGCCCCATCAGCGGTGGGATGCTGGTTCAGGCCCCCGATACCATCGATGAGGACCCGGCTACCTGGAAGAACGTGACGGAGCGGACGCCCACGGACGCAGAAATGGAAGACTTGGCCTTCGCCTGGAAGACGGCGAAACACATCAAATCAAACGCCATCGTCTTCGCCAAGGACCAAACCCTCGCCGGAATGGGCGCCGGGCAGCCCAACAGGGTCGTCAGTGTCCATCTGTCCCAACGAATCGCGGGCGACAAGGCAAAAGGATCGGTGCTTGCATCCGACGCCTTTTTCCCCTTCGCCGACAACATAGAGCTTGCTGCGGAGGCGGGAGTTACTGCGATAGTGCAACCGGGCGGCTCCATTCGTGACGACGAGGTAATCGCGGCTGCCGACAAAAGCGGACTGGCGATGGTGTTCACCGGAGTCCGCCATTTCCGGCACTAGACTGCTGTCCGCAGAACAACGGAAACCATCGGACTGAAACCATCTGAATGAGCGCCACTGTCGACATTGTTATCCCGGTCTACAACGAGGAACAGGCCCTGCCTCGCAGCATCGTGATACTGGCCGACTTCCTCCGGGAAAACTTGTCGAACCCCTGGCAAATAATCATCGCCGACAACGCCTCTACCGACGGAACCCGTTCGGTATCGGAGATGCTGTGCCAGCGTTATTCTGGGGTCAAC
This sequence comes from Dehalococcoidia bacterium, assembly GCA_965247605.1. Lineage (GTDB taxonomy): Bacteria > Chloroflexota > Dehalococcoidia > Lucifugimonadales > UBA3495 > VXOI01. Next base: position 565,769 of record CBDFHM010000013.1, read on the forward strand.
TACCTCTACCTGCCGCAAAAGGGCCGGGGCCGGGCTCTCCGGGCCGCCTGGTTGGACAGCACGGCCGACATCGTCAGCTATATGGACGTTGACCTTTCCACCGACATCGCCTATTTCCCGGCGTTATTGGAGTCGCTGGAATCGGGGTATCAGCTGGCCATCGGGAGCCGGTTGAGCAAGGGCTCGGAAGTCCACCGAGGCCTTCGCCGCGAGTTCACGTCCCGTACCTACAACTTCCTGATTCAGGCAATGTTCTTCACAGGGTTCTCGGACGCGCAGTGTGGGTTCAAGGCTATGACCCGGTCAGCTGCCGAGGCCATAGTGCCCAAGGTCAAGAACAACAACTGGTTTTTCGATACCGAGTTGTTGATCATCGCGGCCAAACGTGGCTATCGCATTAAATCAGTCCCGGTGAAATGGCAGGACGATCCCAACAGCACCGTAAACGTAATGAAGACGGCAACCGAGGACCTCAAGGGATTACTAAGACTGCGATTCGGCGGGGTTCCGGCGGTGCCTCCGCCCTCACCCCTAAATCCTGGCTCTTAGTCACGGCGACTGACGGCCACCCGGGTTGGTGGTCCCGCCCAAGGAGGAGTCCATCAGCGGCGAAAGCATGTGGAACCAGATGAGGGATATATTCACTGACGACGTCTTGGAGCGGGTGCAGCGCAACTACGTGCTACGCCGAATGGGCACCGCTGATGAGGTAGCCAACGCCGTCGTATTCTTGGCATCGGACGCGGCTAGCTTCATCACCGGCCAGACCCTCAGCGTAAGCGGCGGGTACACAATGATGTGATTCCCAGCCCAGCCTCCAAGCAGACTCCAAGAGTCAAGTCGTTCAAAACTCCCATCTAAGACGCCCGAATAAACAAAACGGCCCCGGAAATCGTCCGGGGCCGTTTTGTTTAAGGTGTCCGAATTGTGGTGGGAACAGCAGCCGTTAGAGAGCGGATACCTGCTCTCGTAGGGCTTCAAGCTCTTCTATCAGCTGAGCCTTGGTCTTCCGGTCGTCCTTTGCCCCGTTGTGCTTGGCCTTGTTCTCGGCTACCAGTTCGAAGCAGCGGGCCTCGATTTCGGGCAACTTGGACTGGAAGAGGCTCTCGTCTACGCCCTTGGCGATCGTCGGATAGCCGGCGCGCTCGATCATATCCCGTATTTTGCCAGCCTTGAACTGGTCAAGGGTCCAACGGAGGGTTTCCCCGGACGTGGTCACGTCCCAGACCACTCGTATGTCCTGATTGCGCGGTCCGTAGTGATAGTGAGGGCCGTTTTCGAAGCAGTCGAATGCCAGCAGCTCCACTTCTTGGTCAGCCACGTCGGCCAACACATGGATGGCCATACCTTCGTCGTTGATTTGCGGCAGATGGCGGTACTCCAAGCCGAAACGCAGGTTGCCGATCTCGACTTTGTCGCCTTCAAGCATCTCGGGCATCATATGATGAACCGTTCGCCTCTCGCCGTTTACCATCTTCCAGCCGTGGCCCTCTACCTCATCCAGCTTCGCGTGGGAGATGGGGTTGGAGTCCAAGGTGGTGGCCAAGTCTTCATAGCCGGACCGCCGTATCATGGCTGGCAGCCTGTTACGAAGATTGTTAATGGTCCAAGCGAAGGGATGGCCTGCGGTGGTTTTGTCCATGTTCAGCCGAATATTGTGGTTCTCCGGCCCATAGTGGTAGTGAGGTGTCTGGTCGAAGCAATCGAACCTGAGAATCTCGGTATCGTGGCCATCGATGGTTGAGTACACCTGGACGCAAAGCCCTTGGTCGTCCATGATTTCCTGACGATAGCTCATCGCGATATTAATGGGACCCAAATCGAACGTTGTACTACCTTTTTCCACAGTCGGCCTCCTGAAAAACTAACTTTCCTAAAATCTTGGATGAAATACTGGAGTAAATCGTGTCTGCGCCTGGAAGGGTAACTTCCAGAGTTGCCCAAAGTATATCACGATAACCCTCGCCCGGAAAACCTGTAATCGTTCGTCAAACTCACTCGGGAACGAGTCCGGCGAATCAAGGGGATACCGAAGACTTGGAATAGTTTTCGCTGCTCCTTCCGTCAATCTGTACAGTCACGACGATCAATCCAACTGGACCTCACAGTGTCATAGGCCTAGACGCTGTAGAAGCCGCTGGTGGTTTTTTGCTTGCTTCTGGACTCAACGGTATACTGCCTCCGCGTCGCACAAGGAACGAGCATGAGAATTGTATTAGGGGGATAAGGAATGCGCGCTTTGGTGTTGGAAGAGTTCGGAGGACCGTTGGTGATGAAAGAGTTGCCGACGCCGGAGATCGCTCCTCATGAGGCCTTGGTCAGGGTCAGGAACATCGGGGTCTGCGGAACCGACGTCAAAATTCGAGCCGGTCGTATGGGACTCGACGTTCTTCCGCTGATCATGGGTCACGAGGTTGCCGGTGAGGTCGCTGAGGTGGGGTCCGAGGTCCAGGGGTTCGCGGCGGGAGACCGTGTGACCGTCGCCTTCTATGTCACCTGTGGCCGGTGCCGTTTCTGCCGCGAAGGACGGGATACCTTATGCGACGAGGTCCGGCAGCACGGGTTCAGCATGGACGGTGGAATGGCCGACTTCATGAAGACACCCGGCGTCAATCTTTGCAAGGTGCCCGATAACATACCGTTGGACCAAGCGTGCATCCTGGCCGACGCCGTGGCAACCTCCTTTCACGCGGTTACCAAGCGAGCCCAGGTGCGGCCGGGTATGACGGTGGCGCTGGTCGGCGTCGGTGGCGTAGGACTCCACGCGTTGCAGATGGCCCGGTTGGCTGGCGCCAGGACCATCGCCGTCGACATTAACGAAAAACGCCTCGCTCTAGCCCAACAACTGGGCGCCGATGAGCTGGTCGACGCCGGGACTCGCCCGTTCCATGAAGCGATCAGGGAATTGACCGGCGGAGAGGGCGCCGACGTGGTGTTGGAGTTCGTCTCCAACCCGGACACGCTGCCTTCCAGCTACCAGAGCCTCAAAAAAGCGGGCCGGCTCGTCTTCGTCGGCTATGTGCCTGGGCTACCATTGCCGATAATGCCTCATGAATTAGTCCTGGGAGAATTGGAAATCATGGGCTCCCGGGCCACCACCATGCAGGAGTTGCAAGACACCATGAACCTGGTGGCCCAAGGCCGGATCCGCCCCATCATCGACCGCTCGTTCTCGCTGGAAGATGTCGAGGAGGCCTTCGATGCCCTCAAAAACGGCGACTCCCTGGGCCGTAACGTCATCTCGGTTTAGCTGACAGGTCCGCGACCTTACTTCCAGCGGTCCTCGGTCTTGTCTTATAAAGTAGCAAAACAATGTCATCCTGAGAACAGCGAAGGGTCTCGGGCCGTGGGTCCAGCCTCACGCGAGGAAGCCCCACCCTAGATTCTTCGTCACTTCACTCCTCAGAGTGACAGTTTTGAGGCAAGCCCGTGGCCCTAGGCTTGGAAACCGCCGCGGACTACAGGCCGCTGTCGCGGAACGTCTTGGCCCGCTTAACGAGTTCTTCGCTGGTGTGGCGCATGGCGGCCAACTGGGCTTTTGTCACTTCCCGCTTGACCTGGCCCGGTACGCCGGTGACGAAGGACTTGGCCGGAATCTCGGCACCGGCAAGAACTGCCGAGTTGGCCGCCACCAGACATTGCTCTCCCAGTTTTACCCGATTGAGAATCGTGCTGTTATTGCCCAATAGCGACCCGCTGCCGACCCGGTCGCAGTGCACCACCACACAATGGCCGACGGAAACATGGTCTTCGATGACCAGCCCGTTGCCGTGAACCACCGAGCCTTCTTGAACGTTCACGTAGTCGCCAATCTTAATAGCATCGGGACTGTCCCCGCGAATCGTTACGCCGGGCCAAATGCTGGCGTACTCGCCGATTTCCACGTTGCCCACGACGTAGGCAAACTCGCTGACCCACGCGGTTTCCGCCACGTTTGGCGAAACGCCGTTAAGACTTCGAATCAAACCATTCCTCCGATGTAAATTAACCGCAGAGCACGCGGAGATCTCTGCGGTAAAAATGCTAGCGAACGGTGCCGAGCGCGCGGCGGGCCTCCCGGTCCATGTCGCGGTTGATGATGGCCCGTCTCTTGTCGTATTGTCTTTTGCCCCGGGCAAGTCCCAATTCCACCTTCGCCACGTGGCGTTTGATATAGACCCGCAGCGCCACCAAGGTCAGGCCCTTCTCGGCGATGGCGCTTACCAACTCTTGGATCTCCGACCGGTGGAGCAGCAGCTTCCGGGGCCTTCGCGGGTCGTGGTTGAACTGACTCGCCGGATCGTAGGGGGCGATGTAGGCGTTGAACAGCCACATCTCGCCGTCCCGGGCGCGGGCGTAGCCGTCGCTCAAGTCCACCTTGCCGGCGCGGATGGATTTGATCTCGGTACCGGTTAGCGCGATGCCAGCCTCGTACCGCTCAAGGATCTCATAGTCGAAGAATGCCTTGCGGTTGGAGGCCGCTGTCTTGAAGTTGCCGCCGCTGGGTTTGCCGTTACTGCTGGCTTTGGCGGGTGTGGCTGTGGGAACGGATCTCTTCTTGGCCACCGGTTATCCGCCCCTGACGATCTGTTCCTGCAGGACCTCGATTGCCCGGTCAAGCTGGACGTCTTCCGACTCATCTTCCGAGGCTTCCTCGATAATGTCGGGATCAATTCCCTCGCCTTCGATGAGGGTACCTTCCGGAGTGAACCACCGAGCCGTTGTGAAGTTGACTCCAGAGCCGTCGGTCAACGCCCATAGGTTGCCTACACTCCCCTTGCCGAACGTGGTGGTGCCGATTACTAGCGCCCGGTCGTGGTCCCGGATCGACCCAGCGAACACCTCGCTGGCACTGGCGCTGAACTCATTGACCAGCACTACAACGGGCACATCGAGAGCCATGCCGCCTGACTTCACGTTCCATTCTCGCCGGTTGCCTTGGGCGTCTATCGAGAAGAGCACCAGTCCTTCGTCCACAAACTGGCTGGTCACATCGACCACCGAAGATACCAGGCCACCCGGGTTGTTGCGAAGGTCCACCACCAAGCCAAGACCTTTAGAACGTTTGAACCGGTCCAGGGCAGCTTCTAACTCTTCGTTGGTAGTACCAGTGAAACTGGAGAGGCGGAGATGCCCGATTTGCCCGACCTGCATCAAGAGAGTGACGCTCTTCAGCGAGATAACTCCTCGCTCGATCTCCAACTCGACTGGGTCAGAACTGTTTAGGTGACGGACCACCAAGACCACAGTGGTCCCGCCTTCGCCGCGGATTAAATTCACCACTTCCAACAGGTTAAGGCCTTGAATGCTTTCGCCGTCAACCGACAAAATCACGTCCCCAGGCCGTATCCCTGCCTCATCCGCCGGCGTGTCGGGTATTGGGGCGAGAATAGTTATCACGCCATCTCTGATCCCGACCTCCGCGCCGATTCCTTCAAAAAAGCCCTGGATGTCCTGCTGTTGCAAAGGGAATTGCTCCCGGTCTAGGAAGGCGGCGTACGGGTCGTCGATGGCGGACAACATGCCCCGAATCGCGCCGTCGCTGATGGCCGTGGGGTCCAAATTGCCGCTATCGATGTGCTCTCGTTGGAGCAACGCCCAAACCTCGGCTAGGCGGGAAAACTCGGCCGGAAGGCCTTCAATGGCCGCTGTTTCCACATTGGAGTCGTCACCGCTGCTCTGGCTGGTACAGGCGGCGGCGATGCCAACTCCAATGGCTACAACCATTAATAGTAATGAAATACGGTAGATTGGAGGCCTGGTCACGGGCTTTCTCCTGTGCGGCTGGACGAGGGCGGAACGCCGGGGGATATAGTCACGGCGCGCCTACGCCCTGGAGACCAATTGTATCATAGGGCGCCTTAAATCCCGCGTGGGGAGCCTTAAATCCCGCGCGGGGCGCCTTGAATCCCCCTCGGGATAGGTGGTAATTACCGGCGCACTGTTGCCTATGCCCGGCTCGTTGACACTCCATTTGGCATGCTGCTAGCATGGCCGTATCTGGCCTCCGGGAGGCGCTCCCTTGGCAGGAATTTCGGCCTTCGGGGCCTACATACCGAGATACCGGTTGGGCGAAACGACCGACGGTTGGAACTCGTCCGCCGAGCGTTCGGTCGCCAACTTCGACGAAGACAGCGTCAGCATGGCGGTAGCGGCGGGCATCGATTGTCTCAAGGGCCGTAATCGCCAGGATATAGACGGGCTCCTGTTCGCGACCACTACTCCCCCATACGCCGAAAAGCAGTGTGCGTCGATTATCGCTGCGGCGTTGGACCTACGGCGGGAGATTTTCGCGGCGGATATTACGGATGTCCTCCGTGCGGGTACTACGGCCCTGATGTCGGCTTTGGACTCGGTTGCCGCCGGCTCGGCAAAGAACGTACTGGTGATTGCCAGCGATAACCGGCAGGGAGCGCCCAAAGGTGAAGCCGAACGCAACTCAGGCGACGGCGCCGCCGCTTTTGTCGTCTCGCAAGACGGTGTCATCGCTGAACACCAAGGGTCGTATTCCATCACCGAAAACATGATGGACACCTGGCGCAGTGCTGGTGAATCCTTCGTCCGTTCCTGGGAAGACCGCTTCACCATTGAGGAGGGCTTGGAGCGGATTTTAGGCGACGCCGTCACCGGTTTCATGGAGAAGCTGAGGATCTCTGTCCGAGACGTGGGTAAGCTGGCCTTATACGCGCCGGACGGCCGCCGCCACGCCCAGTTGGTACGCCAATTGGGGTTCGCCGTCGAGCAGGTGCAAGACCCTCTCTTCGGTAGGCTGGGAAACACCGGGGCGGCGTTCCCGCTGATGTTGTTGGCCAGTGCCTTAGAGGATGCGGTGGCCGGCCAGTTAATTGTTACCGTCTCCTATGGCGACGGGAGCGATGTCCTGGGATTCCGCGCCACGGCTGGTGCGAGCAATGATCGAAGCAGCGTGGGAGTCGGCGGTTACCTGAACGCCAAACAACCTCTGGATAGCTACGAGACCTACGCCAAATGGCGCGACGTTTGGGTAACCGATGCCGCATCCCGCCGTCCCCAGGCCCAATCGCCCTCCGTATCGGCGCTGTGGCGGGAAAGCGACCGGAATATCCGCTTCTACGGCGCGGCCTGCAACCAGTGCCGTTCCGTCCAGTACCCACCGCAGCGGGTCTGCGTCAAGTGCCAGGCCAAGGACGACGCCACCCCTGTCCGGCTCAGCGACCAGCCGGGAACCGTATTTACTTACTCGTTGGACTATCTGGCCGGGACCACCGATACGCCCCTGGTCATCGCGGTAGTCGATTTCGAGCAGGGTGGACGGGTGCTCTGCATGGTGACCGACCGGGAGCTCGCTGAAATCAAAGTCGGGCTTCCCGTGGAAATGAGTTTCCGGAAGCTTCGAGTGGTTGACGGTATTCACAACTATTATTGGAAGGCGATACCTCGAAGAGTGGCGGCTTAGAGGATGGTCCTTCGACAAGCTCAGGATGACCGGATGAAATTCCCGTTTTTGGCGAGCTTGTCGAACCACATTTCGACCCTACTTTTGCTGTTGTAGGCGAGGAGAAAAACGATGGCCGGAATCAAAGACCGAGTGGCGATTATTGGCATGGGTTGCACCAAGTTCGGCGAGAGATGGGACGCCAGTTCCGCCGATCTGATGGTCGAGGCAGCCTACGAGGCCTTTGCCGATGCCGGAATCGAAGGCAAAGACGTCCAGGCAGCCTGGTTGGGCACAGTCTCATCCTTCCGTACGGGCCAGCCGTTGGCCGAGGCGCTTAAGCTGGACTACATTCCCATCACTCGGGTGGAGAACGCCTGTGCCACCGCCACCGACGCTTTCCGAAACGCTTGCTACGCTGTGGCCGCAGGAATTTACGACATTGTCCTCGTGATGGGTGTCGAGAAGTTGAAGGACTCGGGGTTCTCGGGACTGGCCATCGCCGAATCGCCGGGTTCGAATGTCACGCCGCCGGTGCCGCCTCCGTCCCAGTTTGCTTTGGCCGCAACCCGGTATTTTCATGAGTACGACATCCCATTCGATGAAGGGAAACTGACACTGGCCCAGATCGCCGCCAAGAACCATCACAACGGCACCATGAGCCCCAAGGCTCACTTCCAGCGGGAAGTGAGCACGGACCAGGTCGTGAATGCTCCGATGGTTGCCTGGCCGTTGGGACTGTTCGACTGTTGTGGAGTCAGTGACGGCGCGGCGGCTGCCATCATCACCAGCCCGGAAATCGCCAAGACGTTCCGGGACGACTACATTTTGGTCAAGGGGTTGGGACTTTCGGTCGGGGCCTTCGGTATCATGCGCGACGACTGGGACTTCACTCACTTTCCAGAGTCGGTCCGGGCCAGCCAGGCCTGCTACCAGGAAGCGGGCATCTCAGATCCCCGTCAAGAGATAGATTTGGCCATGGTCCACGACTGCTTTACCATCACCGAACTGATCATCTATGAAGACTTGGGCTTCAGCCCCAGGGGTCGCGCCAGTGCCGACGTTGAAGCCGGTACGTTCACTCTGGAAGGCGACCTGCCGGTAAATACCGACGGCGGCCTTAAATGTTTCGGACACCCCATCGGCGCCAGCGGGATTCGAATGATCTACGAGGTCTACAAACAGTTACAGGGCAAGGCCGGCGACCGCCAGCTCAAGAAGGCCGATCTGGGGCTCACCCACAACCTCGGCGGCCGTCCTGGCTCGTTCACCTGCTCGGTGGCAATGTTCGGCACCCGCGACTAGCAACGCCACCAATTTGATTGCTTCCAATGCGGGGTTCAACCTCGATCCAAGAGAATAAGCGCCAAGGTGAGTAATACCGCTGCCGCCAACGCTGCCGCCGTACGGACGTGGTTCCAGGCGGTCCAACTAGTGACGTAACCTTCCCATAGCAGGGCGCCGGCGGCACCCGCCGGATCTACGCCCGCCAATGCATTGTTCCTAGGAACGTTGAATATCATCGTCACCAGGATGACGCCTATGAGGTAGGCTAGGCCGCCGCTGAGCAGGTAGGCGGCCTCGGCTTCGCCCCACCTCAGCAGCGAGAAGACTATGACCAAAACGCTGGCCGCGGCGGTCCCAAAGAACGCTCCCATGAACAACGGATTGATCACCGCGATGTTGATGGACTGCATGGCGGCAATGCCCTGCGCCGACGGCAGGCGGGCCAGGGCCTTCATCACGGAGGTGGAGAAAACATAGAGGATTCCGGCCACCAGCCCGCAGCCCACCGCTGAGACTAGGGTCAAGGCGAGGACCAAGTCATCAGTCATTTGTAGATGCCTCCCAGACGCCGCTGGCGGCGGCGTCGCGTGCGTAGTCGGCAAAGTCTCGGGGCTCCCGGCCCAGGGCGCGCTGGACGCCGTCTGTTAGATGGGCGTTGCGGCCATATAGGACCTCGGTTAACAGATAGGTCAGCAGCCAGACAAAATCCGCCGGTACGTCCTGCTCCGTCAGCACAGACGTGAACTGCTCCATTGAGACCGGTACGTAGCGGATTTCTCTGCTAACAGCCCTGGCGATCTCCTCCGCCGCCTGCGCGAAGTTGAGCAGCCGGGGGCCGGTCACTTCGTAGAGCTGGCGGCGTGACGGTCGTCGGTTAGCGCGGCGACCGCAACGTCGGCGATGTCGTCGGCATCGACAAAAGGCTCGCACACGTCGCCGGCCGGTAGCGCAACCACGCCGCTAAGTACTGGGTCGAGCAGGAAACCTTCGCTGAAGTTCTGATTGAACCAGGTCGACCGCACGATCGTCCAGTCAGCTCCGGAGTTCATGACTGCTTGCTCGCCCAACCGCGCCTCTTCCTCACCTCTCCCGGACAGCAGGACCAGCCGCCTCGCCCCGTTCTTCACCGCCAGTTGAGCAAACGAACCCACCTTAGTAACAGCACCCGGGACCGCCAAGTCTGGGTAGTACGAAACGTACACTGCTTCCACGTTGCGCAGCGCCGACGCCCACGTGGCCTGGTCCTCCCAGTCGAATGGGTGCTCACCAGAGCGCGAACCGATCCGTACCGGCAGGCCGCGGGCCACGAGCCGCTTTGCCACCCGGCGGCCAGTCTTGCCCGTGCCGCCCAGAACCAAGGTTGTTTTCGTGGTCATGTTGTCCTCCCTCTGGGTGTATTGGCCTATCGTCCATTATTTAGTCTCAGATTAGGACGAACAATGATTGTGAGTCGCCAATACATGCTCATGCGTCCAAATTAATTGGACGATGTAACGTAGCATGGGTATACGGATGAGCGGCACTCTTTACTGCCGCTCGGAACTCAGCGCGCCCTGGGGGTTAAAGCTGCCGGTAGAAAAAGACTGCTTGAGCTTCCACGTGGTGACCTCCGGCGAATGCTGGCTGGAGGTCGAGGGGGCCGACCCTTTCTATCTTCAACCCGGTGACCTGGCCTTGGTGCCGCACGGTGCGGGTCATTGCCTCTCCAGCGAACCCCGTGTGCCTGCGCTTTCTCTGGAAGAGTTCAATATTGAGAAGGCGAGTGAGCGCTACTACATCCTTAGGTATGAGGGTGGCGGCCCAAGCACCAGGCTCATCTGCGGCGAAGTCCGCTTCGACCACCCCGCTGCGCGTAATTTGCTGGAGCTCCTGCCACGAGTGATCCACGTCCAAGCATCAAGCTCGCCTCAGATGGACTGGATGCAGAGCACCCTCAGGCTCATGGCTGCCGAGGCGATGGAGCTGCGGCCTGGGGGTGAGACTGTCATCACCCGCCTGGCGGATATCCTGGTAATCCAGGCCATCCGGTCTTGGATCCAGGAGGACCCCACCGCTCAGAAGGGCTGGCTGGGGGCCCTTCAGGACAATCAGATGGGACGCGCTATCATGCTTATTCACCGTGATCCTGACCACCCCTGGACGGTGGCCTCCCTAGCCAGCAAAGTCGCGATGTCTCGTTCGGCGTTTGCAGCGCGCTTCACGGAGCTCGTCGGCGAGCCCGCTATGCACTACGTAGCACGCTGGCGAATGCACCTGGCCCTCACTTGGCTGAATGAAGATAGAGTAACCCTGGCCGAGCTCGCCAGCCGCCTTGGATACCAGTCAGAGGCGGCATTTAGTCGCGCCTTTAAGCGCTTCAATGGCTTATCGCCCGGCGCGGTTAGACGAAACGGAGAAGCAACCAGGGATGCCCGAACCCCGGTGGGCTCCTCTAGCCTCCTTTAATAAGGGGCCAGACCCCAGATGCGCGGGTGCAGGCCGGAACGACTGTAATGATGGTGCTGATAAGTAAACTACTGGACATAATTTAAGAAAATGCTTAAAAAATGGCCATGAAACCGTTGAATCACCCAGCTTGCGCTTGATATAAAGCAAGGTGACATAAGGTGGAAGGTGGGGATGCTGGGCGTGGTGTATCCAAATCGAAAACAGTCCCGACTTGTCGGTTCGGACTCATGCTGACGGCAGGTGCGGTCCAAGTAACTGGTCGCGGCACCGATATCGCTTTCGTGATAGACGACGAGGCTCCTATCGGCCAGGTAGCCAAGGAGCTGGCAGAATACCTGGCCGACAAGGGCGGCTTGTTCTCCAAGGGCAACATCACTGTCGACGCGGGCCGGCGCATGGTATCCAGGGACGAGTTAGGCCGCATTCGCCAGATCATCGAGACGAACTCCGGTCTGACGGTCACTCGGTTCTGGTGCTCCCCCGACGCTTTGGACGGTCTGGAAGGCAGGTCGTTCAGCTGGGAGGCCAAGTCCGCAGTTCCCTCTGCGGTTCCCGAGCTGGAGCCGCCACCCCGGCCAGCGCCAGTTCCGGAGCCTCCAATCGCCACGCTGGCCACTGACCTCAGTGTAGCGGTGGCTGAGCTCAGTGCAGCGGCGGCTGAAAGGATGGCCGAAGACCTCACCAAAGACCACGGCCGCAACCGTTCCCAAGCTCTGCTCATCAAGGCTACTTTCCGTTCTGGAGAAGTCGTGAAGCATCCCGGAGACGTAGTGGTGCTGGCCGACGTTAACCCCGGTTCCGAGATCTGGGCCGATGGGGACATCGTTGTGCTCGGGGCTTTGAAGGGCCTGGCGCATGCCGGCGCGGCGGGCGATACCAAAGCGACGATCGTGGCCACGGAACTGGCGTCCCCCAGAATCTGCATCGGGCCTTACGATGCCACCGCTCAGCCACCGGGCAAACGCAAATCTAAATCATCCGCAACCCGTCCCATGATTGCTTTCGTTCGGCGCCGTTCGATATACGTGGCGCCGTTTGTGGGACGATTCGCGAGATATACCAAAGGGGTACCTTATGACGGGTAGGACCATTGTATTAACCTCGGGCAAGGGCGGGGTGGGTAAAACCACCGCAACCGCCAATATCGGGACCGCCTTGGCCATGCGCGGCCAAAAGGTGGTGGTTGTCGATACGGACATCGGGCTCCGGAATTTGGATGTCATCATGGGGCTGGAGAACCGTATCGTCTACGACTTGGTCAATGTGATTGAAGGCACCTGCAAGCTGCGGCAGGCGATGATCAAGGACAAGCATGAGTTCGAACTGTACTTGATACCGGCTGCTCAGACCAGGGATAAGAACAGCGTTGAACCCCAACAGCTACGGGAGTTGTGCGCGGAACTGGAAGAAGAGTTCGACTACGTCTTGATCGACTGTCCCGCCGGCATCGAGCAAGGGTTCAGAAACGCCACCGCCGCCGCTCACGAGGCTCTGATCGTCACAACTCCGGAGGTCTCGGCCATCAGGGACGCCGACCGAGTGATTGGTCTGCTGGAGTCCGCAGGGCTCCACCGGCCCAAGCTGATTATCAACCGCATCGCCGCCGAGATGGTGAGACGCGGCGACATGATGGACCAGAGGGACGTGGAGAGCCTTCTGGCTATAGAGGTAATCGGGTTGGTCCCCGCCGATGAACGGACTGTGACCGCCGCGAACCGGGGAGTGCCGGTGGTCCATGACCCCAAATCCCTGGCTGGCGAGGCGTTCCTCCAAATAGCTGCGCGGGTTGACGGCGACGACATCCCGTTGATGGAAGTTGGACCCAAATCAGGCCTGCTGACCCGGTTCAAAGACCTAGTAGGCATGAATGGGAGGGCATACTCTCATGCGTGACCTACTACGCTGGCTGCTCGGCATAGCCAACGCGGAAGATGAAGAAGGCAACTCCAAGGACACTGCACGCCAGCGCCTTCGTCTCGTGTTGATCCAGGACCGTCTGGACTTGGCGCCGGAGAAAATGGAGGCGATGAAACGCGAGATATGGGATGTCGTGTCCCGTTACATGGTGGTGGAGGATGAATTCATGGAGTTTGAAGTCCGCCGCCTTGACGAACTGATCATGCTGGTCTCCAACATCCAGGTCAAAGACCTCAGCGGCTTGGAGCCAGCCCACTCCGCCTAGATAGCACTTCCTCAACCCTTAGCTTTAGGCGGTCGGTAACCGAAGAGCCTAGTGATAGCTGTTTCAATCAAAGAGGGCGGTCCCTATTGGGAACCGCCCTCTTTGATTACAATTGCGGTAATTGATTACCGGAACAGCGAGTCCTTGCAAGCATCAAGTTACGGCCATTGCAAGCTCATGGCGGGATACTTGACAGAGTGCTCAGATATGTGAATAATCTGCTTAACGAAAAGGTTAGATAACCGCTATCGTTAGTATACAACGTAGATAATCCAGACACATCGTGTCAATAGATATTGAGGTCGTTTTTGACAATTCCGGGAATTGTACCAAAACCCAGTGTACCTGGTGGGCCTCCCGACGATAGAAGCAGCCCACCGCCACCGACCGGTCGTCGGTTATAGGGGGTAAAGACATGCCGTTACCATTTCGAGGCCAACCCGCTCCTTATGGTGAAGCGCTTCCAGGCGGTCCGAGACTTGCGCCAGCTCCACTGCTTACGGTGAGCGTAGGGATCGCTGGCGTAACCCGAGCCTGGCGTTTCATACAGCGTATGACGGATGTCGGTCAGCTTCCCAGGATCCAATCTGCCTGCTTGTACGACTACAACCAAAGCACTGTCGACAAAATCAAGCGGCGCTTGGCCCGGTCGAAGGGCAACTACTTTACCAGCGTTCACCTACCGTTGAAAGTCCGCGCCGGCGACGGGTTCCTCCTCGACCCCTTGGCGTTTTGTGATATGAGAGGCGCAATCGAGGAAGATTTGGATATTGTGGTCAAAGAGCTACAGGACCGTGCCAACGATGTTGGCTCCCCTCCGCAGTTGATCATCGAGTTTCTCGGCTTCGGCGGCCACGCGATGGTGGGATTGATCCTCCACAACAAGCTTCGAGAGGCGTTCCCAGATGCTCACTTAGTGCCGGTGATAGCATTGCCCAATGACCCAACCCTCCAGGCTTGAATGCGTGAGCCGTTGCGGGAACCCGCCCACGGGGACCCTGTGGACCAATGGATGTTGGACGGGACCTGGAATGCTTACCAAGACCAGTTGATCCTGGAAAAACACGAAGACTGTCTCGTTATCAACAACGCAATCGATACCCCGCCTAACGACCGCCTTGCGTTGGGCCTAGCCGCGATAGAAGCAGCCAGAACTGATGCTATGAAGGGGGGATCTCTACCGGAAGCGGTCGGTGGTATCAAACACGACGCCCACGGCTGGATGGGCATGAACGTGGTGCGAAAGAACCTGCCATCCCGCAGGGCCTGGGTTTGGCAGTTTCCTCTACGGCAGCCTCGTCTTGTCTGGAACTCGGACGACGAGCTAGTCCTCCAAGTCAAGACGGCCATCAAGGATAGCTTGACTCAAGGAAGCCTCTTGGAGAGCAAGCGTGACACGTCCCAAGGCGGGGGCTGGTCCAGGTGCCCCAACACCAACGGTGGCAGTCAGAACGGTAGCAGTGCCGGGGAAAGTCCCACCAACGGAGCGGCAACAGACGATAGGTTCGATACCGACCTGAAACTGCGGCGGATTCATGTGGTACTGCCGCTGGCGCACGCCCAGCTCGAGAATCTGGCGGATCAAGTCAGGAAACAGCTTGAAGCCGAAGGAGTTTGGAGGAAATACCCACTGACGACCCTGTTCTTCGGTGCCGGCAACTTCCCGGACCGGCCGAACGAGGACGCCGCCGACAGGCTGCAGGGCAAGTCCCCTTTGCCGGTTAGGATACGACGCTCCGTGGTCAACATCGTTTGCCTGCCGATCATTGCGGTAAAGGATCTGACCATCCATGCACTGTTCGGAGACTTTCCCAACGCCAGGCAGTTGCACGCGACCGTGGCCACATTGTACGCGTTGGACAAGCGCATAGAACGCATTGACGAAATCTTGTTTGCCGAAACCAACGGGAATTACCAAAAGACCGAAACGGGCTTCGGGACGTGGGCTTATTCCAATCCGCCCGGGGCTGGCAAATCCAACGGTTCCGATGGTTCCAACGGAAGCCGGGATGCTGGGGACCAACAGGAACAAGACCCCCATGCCGAAGACACGGGCCAAAACCATTCGGCAGGCTCGTCCTTCCGAGATGAATCGGCTGGAGATCGGTCCGCCGAAGGAGCTCCGTATTAGAATAGTCGGGGCCCCGAAATTGTAGCCCTCTCCAGCCAAACTCCAAAGATACCGGCCTAAACAACAATTGATACGGAAACGCCCCCGTTGGCCCGCAAATACCAACGGGGGCGTTCGATTGAACCGTCGAACCGCTTGCACGATGTAGCTTTCGATTCCAGCGTCCTGTGGCACTGGCGCCAATCCCAGGACTCAATATCTCAGCGCTGAGGTATGGAAGTCATGCTGGTCATCGCCCTATTAACCCTGCTTGTGACAGGCGCAGCGGTCTACTTTCCGGTTGCCAACGATCTCGACTGGCCGCCCTTCGGATCGAACTCTTCGGCCTTGACCAATACTGAAGTCGTGATCGAACGGTCAAGCCGCATGGGCGAAATGCTTGATAGCCAAACCAAGTTCGATGCTGCGGTGGACGCAGTAGAGAAGATAGTGGATATCCAAGTATCGGATAGGGACAGTCTGGCCCTGCGAGAGTTCGGCGGACCATGCCAGCGTGACAATACCAAGCTGGTGGTGCCTTTTGGCCTCAATAACAGAACCAAGGTCAAAGATGCGTTGACCGCAATGCAACTGGAGTCGCCCTACGGCGAGGCAACTCTGGTTGAAGGAATCCGCGAAGCGACTACCGATTTCAACGGCCTGGACTCCGACAAGAAAATGAATCTCATCGTCATCACTAGCGGCGTGGACACCTGCCACAGTAACTTTGTGGAGCGGGTCGAAGGCCGAATGAGTGGGCTGCCCCTCCAAGCTAATTTCTGGCTCGTCGCCCTGGGCGCCTCGCCTGAGCACATTATCCACCTTCAGGATATCGCTGCGGTTGCTGGGTGGCACATCCGAAACGCAACCTCTCGGCTGAGCTTGAAGCTGTGCTCCTGGAGGCATTGAACTACACCGGAGGCCCGCCGAGCACACCTGAGGCGACGACGCCACCACCTATAGCCCTCCAGTCGCCAACACCAGTTTCCATGCACGATCCTGAACCGACCGGGACTTCAATTCCTACGGTTACGCCCCCTACGAAACCCCCGCGGCCGACTGCTGCGGTTAAACCCAATAGCTCATGCAATCAGATTGAACCCGGCCGGTCTGATATCGTTGATAACCCACGAATACCACCACACGCGTTCGTTGGACGGGCTATCATTGACGGGGAGGCCGTACGAGAGGGGGTCGTGGTCAATGCATGGGTCGAGGGCCAAGATGTAGGTTCGACTACGACGGTGAGAGGTGGGACGTTCACAATCCTCGTTTCTCAGCCGGAAGACAGCGACTTCGATGGCGAGATAATATTTTTCACTGTAGGAGAATTGGTGGCAGATTCGACAGCTGTCTGGCATCAAGGAGGCGCGAAGATATTGAACCTGCACGCTCGATCGGACTGCCAGCTGTCACGCTAGTTAAGGTTTACTTCCCCGGGATTTGCCGTCGGACTCAGTTCTGCTTCCTTGGTTCACCACCCGGATTCCGGACCTGATGTTGGTGTTCCCTGGCAGTCGTGAACGAGGGCTGCATTGTCGCCGACAGCTCGGCTAGGCCTTTTTAGCCTCTACAACATCTCGTTTGCCACGGCCAAATGGGCGTTCTATAATCGGGCCACCGCAAGTCAGCCGTCGACCGCCTTCGAGGAGGCCCGAATTGCCAAATAATGAACTCACCATCGGCAACGTTAAGATCACTTCACTATCTGACGGGCTCTTGGAGTTCGACGTCTGCAACTTTTTCCCGGATATACCCAAAGAGAACTGGGAGGGTCTGGAGAGCCACCTCAGCCCGGTGGGCAATCTAAGATTGAACCTTGCCTGCTTTCTAATCCGCTCCGAAGGACACACCATAGCGGTAGACACCGGTATGGGCCCTAAGGCCACCCCCGACCTTGCTTGGGGGGAACTGATGAATGAGTTCGACTCCAACGGGATCCGGCCCGAGGAAGTGGACATGGTTGTTTTGACCCACGCCCACCTCGACCATATCGGTTGGAACCTGGTCTCGCGAGACGGCAAATACACGCCCACCTTCCCCAACGCCACCTACTACATCAGCACCAAGGAGTGGGAAGATTGCCACAATCCCGAACTCGTAGAGTCCCGGTTTGGAAAAGCCCCCGAATCGTTGTGGCCCCTAGACGAATTGGGCATTATCCAGTTGGTGGACGGCGAGTACCCCTTGACCAGCGAGGTCAGTACTCTGCCTACCCCCGGACACACCCTGGGCCATATAAGTCTGTCTATATCTTCTCAGGGTGCAGGCGGCCTTGTTTTGGGCGACGCGTTGCACAATACCGCTCAAATTGAAAACACAGATTGGGTCTCCTTTGCCGACATGGATCCAGAGCAGACCCGAGCAACGCGCCGGAACCTGATGGAGTGGTGTGAACGAGAAGGAATCTCGGTCGCCGCCGTCCACATGGCCGCGCCTGGGTTCGGCAAGATTGTTAGAATGGATGGCCGCCGTAACTGGCAGCCCATCTAGACCATTCCGCGTAATTTGTAATCACCTAGGCAGCTAAAAAGGAGTCGGACCTATGGCCAAGAACGGATTCAAGATAATCGACGCGGAACTCCACGTGATGGAGCCGGCGGACCTGTGGGAGAAATACATCGACCCGGAGTTCAAAGACCGGGCCCCGCGTCGGCTAACCGAACGCGACTGGGACATACGAACAGTCGTCGAAGGCGACGTGATGGCCAGCATGACTGACTATAACTGGCCAGCCCGAAGCAACGAAGAGGCAGAGTCTTTGGCGAACCGGTACGCCGAGGAAATCGCCGTCAATTTCAGCCCGGAGTCCCAAGTTAAGGCGATGGACAATGAAGGTCTGGACTTGGCGGTCCTCTACCCAACGGCCGGTATGTTCATCACTGCCCGAAACGGGATGGACCCCAGGTTCGCCGAGGCCGCCTGCCGGGCCTACAACAACTGGCTCTACGACTATATCGAGGCCGGTGACCCGACCCGAATGTTCGGCGCGGCAGCGCTCTCGCCCCATGACGTAGAGACGGCTGTGACCGAGGCCAAGCGGTGTGTGAAAGACCTGGGATTCAAGGCGGTGTTTTTGCGGCCCAACATGTATAACAACCGGTCATGGCACGACCCCTACTATGAACCGCTATGGGCCACGATCCAAGACTTGGACGTTGCGGTGGGCTTCCACGAAACAACTGGCTCGCGGATGCCAGCTGCCGGCGCGGACCGCTTCCCCGACGACTTGGGCATCGCCCACATTGCGACGCACTCCATCGAGCAGATGATGGTCTGCATGGACGTCATTATGGGAGGCGTGATGGAGCGGTTCCCGAAGCTCCAATTTGGCTTCCTAGAAGGTCAATGTGGGTGGCTGCCTTTCTGGCTGGGAAGAATGGACGAACACTACGAATGGCGCCACCCATACGGGGAAATGCAGGACCTGAAGATGAAGCCCTCGGAATACTTCAACCGCCAGGGCTACGCCGCCGTCGAGTGCGAGGAATCGTTTGTTTCTCACGTAATTGAGGCTGTAGGTGGGGAGCGGTTGCTGACCACCAGCGACTACCCTCACGGCGACGCCAAGTATCCCCACACCATAGATACCTTCCTGAAGCTGCCGCTGTCCGACGAAAGCAAGCGCCAAATCTTGTGGGACAACCCGGCACGGTTATACAAGCTGTAGCTAATAACGCTTCCGTCGTCCCGATCGTATCTGGACCAAGGGTGGTGCAGCCTCTGATGTCCTCATGTGAGCCGGACAGTGTCCCAGAGGAAGAGCCCGCAACGGGAGGCTATCCGGTTGGTCTTCTGGGGAGACGATCTTGGTCCCCCCCTTTCGCAAAGGGGGTTAGGGGGATTTCCTCGGCGGGCTAAAGACTAACGTTCCTGGATTCCGGCTTTCGCCGGAAAGACGGGGTAAATAGGGAGTTCGTCATGCGAGTCGGATTCATCGGCACCGGCAATATCGGGACCCCAATGGCCGCCAACATTCTCAAGGCCGGATTTGATTTGGTGGTCAACGATATCCACAAAGAGAAGACAGATTCCCTCACGGCAGCGGGGGCACAGTGGGCCGACTTACCGAAAGAATTGGCGGCGGAGTGCGAGATCATCTGCACCTGTCTGCCTGGGCCTGCGGAGATGGAACCGGTTACCTTGGGACCCGGTGGTATCCTCGAAGGGGCGCGAGAGGGTTCGGTCTACATCGATCACACCACCAACTCCCCTCTGCTGGCGCGTAAGGTGCACGCGGCGTTCGCGGAAAAAGGCGTTGCCATGCTGGACGCGCCGGTAAGCGGGGGCGTCGAAGGTGCGGCGATTCGCGACCTCCTGCTGATGGCCGGTGGCGACGAAGCGATTTTCGAGCGGTGTCGGCCCGTACTGGAAGCCATGGGAGAGCGCGTTAAACATACCGGTGGCATAGGCACTGGTTGCATTTGCAAGTTGATGCATAACACCGCCGTGTTCACCGCAGACATGGCAATGAACGAGTGTTGGACGCTGGCCATCAAATCCGGAGTGTCCCCCGAAACAATCATTGATGTGTTCCGGCACGGAGCCATCGGCAGGATGAGCAATCTTTGGTTCCGGCTGCCCGACACCTATTTCCGTGGAGATTTCAACGCCCGGTTCGCGCTGCGGACCGCCAACAAAGACCTCCACTTGGGCGAGGACTTGGCGGAAGCTTTCGAAGTGCCGATGCCGCTGGCCCAGGTCTGCCGTGAGATTTACGAAGAAGCGATGGAGCGCGGCTGGGAGGAGAAGGACAGCTCCATCGTTCTGACACTCCAGGAGGAGCGGGCCGGGATCCAGGTGCGGCTCCCGGAATAGCTCCTCTTCTACTCGAAAAAGTCATGCATGACTTCTGAGGCATCCTTGGTCGAACCGACACTTCGGAGGTGGTTAGATGTTGGCGTTAGTTGGCGGAACTTTGATCGATGGCACGGGCCGGGAGCCGGTCTCCGACTCAGTAGTGCTGGTAGGGGAACAAGGCCGAATTGAGGCGGCCGGAAGGCGCGGCTCCATCCAAATTGCACCGGAGGTACCCCAACTTGACATAACCGGCAAGACGCTCCTGCCAGGCCTGATCGACTGCCATGACCACTTGGCCTCCTTTGGCTACAGCCTGGAGAGCCGCTGGGGTCTGACGGAGCCCCGTAGCACCCGCGACCTGCGCATAGCCCGGGTATTGGAGGACACTCTTCGCACTGGGTACACCACTGTCCGGGACTGTGGTTGGTTGGACGCCGGGTTCAAGATGGCGGTGGATGAGGGTCTGGTTGCCGGGCCACGCCTCTTGGTGGCATCGAGTCCGTTGTCCCCGACACACGGGGCACAGGACCGGCCCAGCGATTCGGGCCACCGGCGTTACACCATGCCGGACCCCATCCTGCCCTACGGAATCGCCGACGGCGTCGACGGAGTTCGAGCGGCGGTCCGGGAGCTTGTTCGGGTGGGCGCGGACGTGATTAAAGTTTTCCAGACAGGGTTTGGCCGCGCCACCCACCGTGACGTCGACACTGCTTACAGATTGGATGAGCTACGCGCGCTGGTCGATGAATCTCACATCCTGGGCAAGAAAGTAGCCTGCCATGCCATCGGAGGACCGGGGTTGCGCACCGCCGTGGAAGCCGGGGTGGACTCCATTGAGCACGGGTGCTACTTGGACCTGGAGCCGGACCTACTAAAGATGATGGCCGACCAAGGCGCCCATCTGGTCCCCACGCTGACCGTATTCACCTTCCATGAGACCCAGGGAAACCCGGTCGCCCAGGAAGAGTCCCAGGCGTTCAAACGCCATCACGTGGAGACGGTGCAGCGGGCAATGTCCGAGGGGGTAAAGGTGGTGGCCGGAACCGACGCCGGCGGCTGGGTCCACGGAAACAATGCCGCAGAACTGGAAATGTTGGTGCAGGCGGGCATGACACCGATGCAGTCGCTAGTGGCGGGCACCGGTTGGGCGGCTGACTGCCTGGGATTGGGACAGGAGTTAGGCACGGTCGAGGCAGGAAAGATTGCTGACTTGGTGGTCGTGGACGGGAACCCTCTGGCAGACATCACCGTCCTTCAGGACAAAGAAAATGTCCAACTGGTGATGAAAGGCGGAAAGGTCCACCACGATGGGATCACTCCCATTGGCCGAGGTTCTTAGTTTGGCCTGTCTGTTATCCCGACCACCGGAAGCGGCTATATAGTCCGTGTTTCCCTTCGATCTCCCAGCTTAGGCCTTCGCTGTCTACCTTGTGGTTCGAGCGGGCCATCACGTGTTCGGGCCCGTGTATCACGTTGGGCAGGTTGTTGATTGTCGCCACGCCTTCCCGGTCGGCGCCTCGAATGGCTTCCACCTCCAAGATCAACCGGTCCGACGCTTTTACCGAGCGGGACCTGGCATCGATGGCGATTTCCAACGGCATCCTGCGGACCACCATATATTCACCGTCTTTGTAGAACTGAGCGATGGTGGACCAAGGGCCACCGGATTCGCCGGTGAAGACACCCCGCAGGGCTGCGAACTGTTCGTCCGTGGCCCGTTCGTCGATGTACAACACTGCTGTCCAATCGCCATCTGCCATGGTCGGACCGGGGCAGTGAACGAAGACGACCACGCCTAAGCCAACCAGGTCAACGTTACCGAATTGTCCGCTGTCCACCGTTAGCGCCCAGATGTTGTCGCACCAGGGGTTTTCGCTGGGTTGGCGGAACGAAACGTGGCAGGGACAGAGAAGGCTACAGTTGCAGCCTTCAAAAAGGTCCCCTTCGAGCCACCATTCTTGATTCAAGGTCGGCCACGTCCTAAGAATGTCGGAGGGTTAACCGGAACCACAACATAGCGCCCGCTCAACGGTTTTGTCCAGATAAGAAAAGGAGCAAGATCAACGTCTTGCTCCTTTTTTCAAGTCAGGCCAAGTCACGTAGCGTCGGCCCAAGTCTAGAACATCGTGCTGTCACTAACGGCGTCGCCGGAAACGATCTGGCGCATACGGTCCCGGAAATCGAACAGCGCCTTGTTGTCTTCCGACGGGTCGATGGCGTCTTTGTGTTCCTTCAGGTAGTCGATGAATTCGTCCAGCGTCGCAGCCTCGCGCGTACCGGCGGGGATTTTGAAGAAGCTGGCGTCAAATGTGGGCAACTCGCCGGGGCCGAAGTATCCGGTGACGTATTTGCCGGTACTTTCTTCGTTGAGAGTGTACCCCTCCAAATCGTGAGTACCCTTGCCCAGCACCAATCCGGTCTGAACGTAGTGTTCCATCACGGCCTTGGCCCCATATTTATTGATCGGGCAGACTTTCATGCAGATGGCGCAGCCCTCGTAACGGGACATTACCGGGCGGCAGCGCTTGTAGACCAACTTGTTCTTCTCCACGCCACGCCACCAGACCTTCTCTCGCATTAGTGCGCGGCCTGGGCAACGGTTAATACATACTTGGCAGACCTGGCAGAAGGCGTGAAAGCCGTAGTCCACGGGCTCGTCAAATGTGACTGGCGCATCGGTGGTAATAATTTGCAGGCGACAGCGTGCCCCGGCATGAGGGGTCAACAACTGGCCGTTGGCCCCCAACTGGCCCAGCCCGGCAGCGACAAACATTGGGATAGTGGCCGCGCTATGGTTGCTAGGGCCGTGTAGCTGGGCATGGTAGCCCAACGAACGAATGTAATCGACCATCCGAAGGCCCATGGGCGCTTGGACCTCGTAGGTGCCGTAGTGCCCATGTTCGGCGGCCATGCTGGGCGCCGTTTGGGTCTCTTCGAAATCTTGCTCCAACGCTAGGCAGATGGCGTTGGGATATTTGACGTGGGCTTTCCGGTCTTGATAGACGTAGCGCGGGTCGTGGGAGGTGAAGCCGACCTCCAAGAAGCCCATATCCCGGGCCATGTCCCGTACCAGATCGGTAACGTCCTCCCCGGAAGGGGTCCCGGTCGGTTCAAGGTCGCCGGTCCGGTTCATCGCGGGGTAGAACTCTTCCATCACGGCTTCGTGCTGGACGTGGTATGCCTGCATGGCTGCTGTGCCAATGCTGGGAGCCCACTCGGTGTCTGCGGCGTGCTCAACCTGTTGCCGCTGAAGCGGGTACTCCCTGCTGTAGAAGTCGACGTCCTTGCTCACCATCGGAATTCCGGGGACGGTTTCCAACTCTTCCGGCACTGGAATCTCCACCGGACCGTCGCCGATCCTCCTGCCGGGACGAACCACGACGTGGCCGACTTTCAACATGACGTTACTCCTCTACATGAAGCTCTGGCTCACCGGGATTTTGCCCGATGACCCAATGGATGTCAACATGCTCGACCGGCTGTCCCGCCCAAAACCCAGCGCCGGACCCCCAAGGCGAACTCAGGGAGTTGATGTTAAGCCGTTGGCTGCTACATTGAATATTATTCCTGGATTACTAATCCCGGATTAAAAGTCCCGGATCATTAATGATGGGACTGAGGCCTACCGACGAAATCAGATTTGTTGATAACGATTTCGGTAAGTGAAAAGGCCCTCCTTACCGCAGCGGATATGGGAGACATTCCAGGTATTTGAGAAGATGCTCACCGAACTTGCAAGGATACTAGACGTTTAATGCGCATAAGCTTACCCGGTTTGGGTAGCAGATTGAGGCGAGCCAGGAACCAATCCGGACTTAGTCAAGAAGCGGTCGCGGAGCGGGTAGGTGTTTCGTGGATGACCGTCCTCAGATGGGAACATTCCCAACGTGCGGTTTCCGACGACATTCTGTTACGCCTGAGTGAGTTATACGACAAGCCTCTGCGGTGGTTTCTCACCCTGGAAGAAGGGGACCTAGAAGAGGGAGATGTCCGATACGGACAGACCGAGCGCCAATACGGCAGGGTAGCCGAAAGGTCAGCCAAGTATCGGGCTTCTGGAGAGGAAGGGTCCCCGGATGACACGCGGTCCGAAGTCGCCGAGCGCGTGTTCCGCCGAATATCCGAAGCCCCCGCAGATTACCTGCCTCTCATTGAACGAGTGGTTGAAGACATTCTAGATGGCCTTCAATCCAAGAAGTAGGAACCTCGCCTTCGGTATCGAACCTTCCTCGGCCCGACCACCACGCCACTCCCACCAGTCCCGTCTACCCAGTTAAAACTGCAGCTATCTTCTACCGGCTTCGGGTTTTTCGGCCATACGTCTATCTGATCGTCCGGGCCACGTAGTAGATTAGCCATCCTCCCATCATGGTCACCATGGCAGCGAAGGCTACCTCCAGCCCTGGGTTTTGGCCGTCGATCAGAGCGCGCAGCAACCCGATGACGGCCATTCCCAGTAGGAATCCCATCGTTATCCCAACGGAGATGATTGAAAGGATTCGAATTTTCATTTGACGATAGTTCTGCAAGACTGTTTCTTATTTAATTAACCAGATGTCCGGGTTTTCTGTCACCCCGAGAGTAGCTAGGGGTCTCGTGCTGAGCTTTCACCCCAGTTCTGCTTAGGCGACCGTCCGTTTTGGACCGACACTTCACAATCGAGGTGTGAAATTCCTCATCTGCCTGCGGAAGAGTCGGAATAACATGGCCGGCGCCTTAACTTGCACATGAGGTTAATTAGCTACTGGATATTGACTAATTGCAAGGTATTGCAAGGTATTTCCTAGCTGCAGCTCCAAGGCCCCGGATTCATCATCCGGGGCCTTATCTATTTCAGCTAAACCCAGACCCACCGCACTCGCATTTAAATTGGACTCCTGGGGCCATCTGCCGGTCCTTACGGGCCGGACACGCAATGTTTGGGGGCCTACTAATGGAAGGGCCCATCGCGCCAGGCGAATCGGCCCGGAAGGCACTTAGGTTCCAGCCACAGGGTTGACAAGATGTATTGGTGACCGCGAACCGGTCGGTACGGCCTTGATTACGGCCGGGAGGGAGAAATCATTGACTTCCGTTAATTTCAGCAAAGGGTCTGGCAACGACAAGCCCAACAACCATGGTTACCAAAACGCTACTGTGGACCCCTGGGAACAGTCACGTACCGGAAACCCGGCCAACAATGACGAATTGGGTACAGCCCAAGCCGCGAAGAGCGATGCGGAGAATGCCCGGCAAACAATCGCCAACGAAATTCTTGAGGCGGCGAAAGCGGTCTGCGGTGAATTAATCGCTGACACGGAGCGCACTCTGGAAAAGGCCCGCTTCCTAGAAGGCGAAGCCGATCGCAAGCATCTGGAGGCTCACGAAGAGGTCCAACGGTCTGAGGAAATCCGCAAGGATGCCGAAGAGTACCGAGACTCCCTGGTCGAAGAAGCCAAGAACCAGGCCGAAGAGCTTCTGCAACGCTCCCGAGCTACCGCCGAACGCGAAACCTCCGAAATGAAGCAGCGGGCATCTATCGAGGCCGACAAAATGATGGCCCACGCACGCGTGATGCGGGATGCCGCCGCTGAGGAACTGGAAGCCCAGCGGATTTACGCCGAGGCCGCCCGCTTCAAGGCCGACTCTCAAGGAACGTTGAGCCAGGCCCGTAGCAGGCTCGGAAGCGGCCGGACCGAAGCTTTGATCAAAGCTTCCAGCCGACCGAAGACCGAAAGAGTCTCGGCACCGGCAGCGCGGCCGATCAAGACCAACAAAGACGTAGGGGGCGCCGACATTGACCGTCAGTCGAAGGTCAATCGCGCCGCGGACTTGGCCAAAACCCTTGGCGGCTCCGCTACCCCGCATGACAACGACTCCAACGTTGCTAATGGCCACACCGGAGCAATTGAGGCCTTAGAGCAGCTACGCGGTATGCAGAAAGCAGCTTCCAAGGCAGTAGACGCCGCGTTGGCAAGCAAGCCGAAGCCAGCCAAGGCCCAAAAGAAGAAGGCGTCGCCCAAGCGGAAAAAAGCGACTGGCTAGTCGATTAGCCCATCACATGGACAGGTTATCAACGCATTAGGAGCTAGCCCCGAAAAATATACAGCCTCCGTCCTTAAATACTCTGCCGATCCGGAACAGGAATATTCATCCCACGTAATAAAACCTTAGCGGAAATTGGCACCGGGCCAGGGCGCGCACAAAAGACAGGATTATGCCAGGAATCCCGGCAAGGAATTTAACTGGCAGACCTGTAGCCGCTGCGACCCGGGCGCCTCAGAGTGATCAGGAGGCATGAATGTTTTGGTTTAAGCAGTGTCCGCGGTGTTGCGGCGACTTGTTTATCGATCAAGACCAATACGGCTCCTTCGTAACCTGCATGCAATGTGGGTTAAGCAAAGATGTAACCGGCCAACAGTCCGTTCTGGTTGAGGTCAAATCGGGACCGGTGCCACCGCCGGTGGTGCCCCAATCGGACTCGGGAATCACCCGGCGGCTGTCTCACGGCGGCCGACACACATACCGCACCTATAACGTTCCCAAAGTAGCTGGATAACCCTCGGCGATACCGGCACCGGCCACATTCGGTGCTTGGACGCCGTAGGGCTGCTGTGCAAGCCGAGAGGTTTAGTAGATGGAATTAGCCGAGCGGACCCAGGCGACTCTCAACGGGTCTCACTCCTTGGAAGATTTCCAGGCCGAGCTTGGAAAGATCGTAGAAAACGTCAACAGCGTTGTCGTCACGTCACCCAAGAACATCCGGTTGGCGTTACTCGGCCTATTTGCTCAGGGTCACGTCTTGTTGGACGATCTTCCCGGCGTCGGCAAGACACTCCTCGCCAAGACAATCGCCGAATCTATCGAAGGCATTTTTCCCGAATACAGTTCACCTCGGATCTGCTCCCCAGCGATATATCGGGGACATCGGTCTTCGACATGCGCAACCAGAGCTTCGAGTTCGTTCCTGGGCCGATATTCGCCAACATTGTGATCGCCGACGAAATTAACCGGGCCGGCCCTCGCACCCAAGGGGCGTTGCTGGAAGCGATGGCGGAAGGTCAAGTAACGGCAGACGGCAAGCGTTTGAAGCTGCCCACGCCCTTTCTCATCATTGCTACCCAAAACCTAGTGGAGAGCCACGGCACGTTCCCGTTGCCTAACTCACAGCTCGACCGTTTTCTGGTCTCAATGAGCTTGGGATTGCCCTCGCCGGAACAAGAAATTGAAATTCTGTACCGGTCTGAGCACGGAATGCCGATTCTCAATCCAGTGGTAACTGCTGAACGGGCTGTTCAGATGCAGGAGCAGGTGTTGACCGTGGAAATGTCCCACTCCGTGAAGCAGTATCTGGTAAACCTGGCATCGGCGTCTCGAGACAGCGACGGCATCACCGTGGGAGTTAGCCCCCGGGGGTCCACGGGGCTAGCGCGCGCGTGCCAGGCGTGGGCTGCATTCGAAGGCCGGGATTTCGTTGTGCCGGAAGATGTGCAAGAACTGGCGCCGTGTGTCTGGGGCCACCGCGTTGTGGTTCGCCCCGGCGGTGGTGCTCCGTCTGGAACCGAGGCAATCCAACGTTTGTTGGAAACCGTTCCGGTGCCCCTCTGATGAGCTGTCACCTAATGAAGTTCCTAAAAGTGGCGGGGTTTCTCGCAATTGCCATCACTGCCTACATCATGACCGGTCCTGAAGACGGAATGATATCGGGGCCAAGCACCGTGTCGATGGTCCTACATTCGTTCCCGATCATAAACTTCTAAGGGTTCCCCAGTATGATTACGGCCAAGGGGACCGGGTTCCTGGTGGCTGCAGTCGCCATATATCTTCTAGCCCGTCTTTCTCAAGTTGGATGGCTCTATCTAATTGATGCCGTCTTATTGGGCATGCTATTCCTCTCGGCAGTCGTTCCCTGGGTGAGCGTTGCATTCGTTCGCGCCACCCGGACGGCGGAGCCGGCATCGGACAGACATCCCGGCCGCAAGCGACCCGGAGGACCGCCCGGAAAGCTGGCGCGACTCAGCGTTGAAGAGGAAGAGCCGGTCCGGATCAAAGCCCTTCTCCACAACCGGGCGTTTTTCCCCAGATTCTTCAGTTTCTTGTATTACGACTCCCCTCTCGGCCCAGCCGAGTCCAGGCTACAGCGATTCTTCCTGGCTCATCTGCCAGGTTCTGCGACGACAACCTTGGAGTCAACGATCGAGGCATCAAGACGAGGCCTACACTTCCTAGGCCCGATGACCCTGGAGTCCACAGCGCCATTTGGAATGTTTCGCCGCCGCCGGACCCTCTCGGAAGCCACCCCTATCTTGGTTCTACCCATGGTGTACCCTCTGCAACGGTTGTTGGTAGTGGATGGAATCGGTGGCCGCACCACCCAGCCCAGATTATCGCGCTCAGGTATGGATCCGGTCGGCTCTCGGCCCTACGTTCATGGCGATTCGCGACGCATGATTCACTGGCGAAACACCGCCAGGGCCGGTCGTCCGATGGTGAAAGAGTCTGAAGAACAGACCGACCAAGCATTGCACGTCCTGTTCGACGCGGTCCACGTATGGGGTGAAGACAAGGACACCACCTTGGAGTACGGAATCAAATTGGCGGCTTCAGTGGCCAACTATGCACTGATTAATGAGGTGTCGGTTACCGTCTGGGGGGGAGCCCTTGCCGGCGTCGTACTGGCCCACGATCACTCGAGGACCGGAAACACAGTCGAATGGGATGAATTGCTGGAAGCCCTCGCCTAGGTTCAGCCCGGTCAGGGACAAACCTTGGCTGAGACTTTGGACCGACTACCCACCGGAGCAAACATATTCCTGGCCGCATCCTGTGCCGACGCGGCCGTATTCGAGGCGCTAGACCAACGCATGTCCAGCCTGGGTAGTCTAGCGGCCGTTCGTTTTCAGGGATTTGGTGAGCCGGCCAGTGACCGGAACTTGACGGTATCGCCCAAGAGGCCCGACGTTGGGATCGCAATCTGCCAACCCGGAGAATTGCTCGAGACGTTGAGCGCGATTCAGGGAACGGGTGCCCGTAACCCGAGGACAAGCAACGTACCTAGTTCCACCGATGTCCCGCACCGGGAAGAGGCCGCGTAATGGGTAAGCTGCGTTCCTGGTTAGCTGGCCGTTTCGCCGCCTTCTTCTCCAACCGAGTGGAAGATTCCAGCAGGTTGAGGGCGTTGGGTCTGATGGCCCTTTGGGTGTCGGCCATGAGCCTCTATTGGGTGGGGGGAGACCTGAGGTTCGCTCTTGGTGGCGCGATTCTTGGCACTGTGGGCCACGCTCTAAGCTACAAAGTGCGCAACCGGCCCTCCCGGTGGCGGCCCCTAGGCGTTTCAGTCGCGGTTATCGTCCTGTCCCTCATCATGCGCAACCAAATCATGGAGGCGTTTAACGGCAACTGGGTGCCCGTTGGTCACTACCTGGTGATGGTCACGGCGCTTTCGACCTTCGATGTCCGGACCAGAGGAGGTCTCTACACAGGCTTGGTGCTGAGCGGGATGATGCTCTTTTTCTCCAGCCAGCAAGCGTTCGACTACAGTTTCGGGGTGTTCGTTATCGGGTTTATCGTAGTTATCTTGGGCTTCTTGGTGGTTTCGTTTCTGGAGGACGGCATACGGTCGGCCCAGGTCCACTGGTCGCCGAACCGGCCATTTAACGTGGCCTACTGGATCGGCGCTACCTGCGCCCTGTTTGTCATGGCCGCGATGGCGTTCTGGATAATCCCGCGGGGCGACGACAATCTAATCGGTCCCCCTCAAATAGCGGTTCTCCCATATTCCCAAAATAACTTAGGCAACGCCAAAGAAATTATCAACATCAATCTGGATGACCTCAGGCTCGATGAAATCAGGGATTCAGTACTGGCCGAGGTTGAGCGTGGTCTGGGCGAAACAGGGCCTGCCGAGGCCAAAGGTCTCGCTGGTGGTGACGCCGGACCAGATAGGGGAGAGCAAAACCCCGACGCCGCGCCGGATGCCCAGCCGGAAGGGTCTCTCATCCCCGACACTGTATTGGGCGAGAATGTCCTTAGCGGTCCTGTAGCCATTGCTCCAGTATTTACGCCCAGCGGCATTTCCGGACAGGCCCCGCCGGACAACTCCCCCAACTCCGGTCCGCAATCCGGCGCCGTCCACCCGCAAACAACCTCACCCGAAGGCGCAGCTAAGGTTCAAATGCCGGCCGCATCGGGCGCCTCCCAATTTATTATCAATGAGTCGGGTCTAGCCAGCGACGACGACGTGGTTTTCCACGTTCGAAGCAACGTTGCCTCGTATTGGCGGGGAGTGGTGCTCGAGGATTACGACGGAACCACATGGGACTACGACTCCCCACTGCAAACGATGGTCAGAAGTCGAAGCAGTCCTAGTTTTTGGTTCGACCGTGAAAACTCTGACCTGGATATCAGGGTACGGTATCAGCACACCTTCTTCCTTAACGAAGACGCTGAAACTCCGATATCCAGCGGGTACCAGGGTCTGCAAATCGTCGCACCGAGTATCGCCGTGGACTCGGAAGAAGCTGTTTTGAAGGGGGGGGACGACTTACCGGGCCATCTCCGCCCTACCGGAACATTCGCCCGACCGCCTCAGGCGGGACCGCTCTCGGGGGAGCTACCCCAGCTTGACCGAACTGCCGCCCGGTTCCGAAAAATTATCGGCGCTGGCGAAACGTCTAAGCGTTGGGGCCGCAAATGACTTCGAGCGATTGGAACGGATTATCGCGTTTGTTGACCAACAAACTCTGTTCGACCCTAACCAGCCCGATTCGTTTACCTCATCGGCGTCGTTGGATGATTTTCTGTTCCACGACGAGCCCGGAAGCATCATCGACCACGCGACAGCAACGGTCATGCTGGCTCGGGCGTCCGAGTTGCCCGCTCGGCTGGCTATGGGATATCTGCCGGGCATCCGCGATCCATTGACCGGCACCTACCGGGTGCGGGAAAGCGATGAACACGCCTGGGCGGAAGTCTATTTCCGCCGAAACGGGTGGGTACCCTTCGACAGCGCGCCCAGAACGGAACATCTTTTCGAGGACCATGCTACGACCGGAGTCGGCCGCGTTTTTGAGGCCAACATTGGAGAGGGAGTCTACGGGTCGCTGCGAGATGGGCCGCAAGTTGCTTTTGAAGCGCTAACCGGGGCCTTAGAAGGTCCAGTCCTGTTGATTGTTGGCTCTGCGGTTTTCCTCATAGTGCTGGTTCTCAAATGGTTCCAGAAACACGCGAGGCATTCCAGCGAGATGAACAGGAGGCTATATCTTGGCTACGTGGCCATACCTGGTGACGGCCGCAAGGAGCTGAGAAAGCTGTACGCTGAGGCGGAACGAGCGTTGCGACGGAATTTCGGCAGAAAGCGGGAAGTCTGGCAGACCGTTAGCGGGTATAACTTGTCGGCGGCTGGCCCGGATTCTGAAGCCGGCCGACAAGTCTCTTGGTTTACCCAAGCAATTTGGCGGACCGCCTACCGGAGCGGCGATCTGCCTTCGGACTTGGTAAGCGATGCCCGACACCGGCTGGTCCAACTGAAATCTGCATTGCGGGCGGCGAGGCGGAAGCCGGCAAATGAGGCCGACGTTTAGCTGTGGCCAAACAGGAAAGCACGAAGGCTCGATCCACGTTGATAGATGACTGCGGCAATGCTTGTTCTTTTAGTTAGGCCACATGTATGAGCGCAATCGTACCTGCCGCGGCAGTGTTCAGCTTGTTCTTTTTTTGGCCACGGTCACTTTTTCCACCCTCCTGAATACTTGGAACAATAGCACTGACGAACTCTTTGCGGCGGCCAGCCACCAAGTTGACAGACTAAACACCGCCATCTCCATTAGTTCCGCTAGGACTACGGCCACCGATCTAGACTGCGACAACTTCAACGCCACTGTCGTTAACTCCGGTGAAACGTCGATAATAGACCCCTCAGATGGCGACGTCTTGGTGGAGTACACCGACTCCAGCAGTTCCAAGGTGGCCACCTACCTTAGCCACGCTACTACTGCGGTCACTGGCAACCAGTGGACCGTAACTGGGTTTACCCAAGACAACCGGGACCCCAACGGCTGGAACACTCAGGAAACCGCCACGTTCAAATTCGCCATCGACCCCGCGATGAAAGAGGACGCCACCGGTCCGGTCCTCATTGCCACCCCCTTGGGCGTGACCGACTCGGAGTATTTCGAGTGCCCGAATTTCATGTATTTCCACAACGAGACCAATTCTATCAATTCAACAGACTACTTCCAGTTGAAAACCGACGTAACTGAGGAAGTGACCGGAGTCACCGTATCTTCGGCCTTTACGTCCGGGCAAACCGGCCGGGTCAACCCCACGACTAACGACGGCAAGTTCACGTTCCTGTTGACCGAGACGGCCACGATTCCAGCTTTAACCTGGACTGCAACCTACCGGGTGAAGCGGGACAAGGCCGACTTTGGCTTCGTCTGGTCCTCCAGCGCTACCGATATTAGTATCCCTGTCACTGGAACGGGAGTCTGGAACAACATCGACCTTTCCGCCCACATCCCGACTACGGCGACTGGGGCCGTGGTCGAGATAGTCAATGCCGGGTCCACCAACAACTACAGCGGAGTGGTCCGCGGGACCGAAGACACCAACGACTATATGTCCAATTTGGAGTTCCAACGCCTTTATGCGTCATCCCACCGCTGGCAGATGGTAAAGGTCGACAGCTCCCAAACAATCCAAGGGTTCATCGAGCACGAGGATATCGATTTCAAGCTACTGGCCTACACCATTGGCAGTGATCCGGAATACCTTACAGTTCCGCAGGATGTCACCCCAGGCACGACTGGGGATTGGGCCACGGTGAACGTGTCAGCTCACGTGGATTCCGATGCCGACGGCGTGATTCTGTTCTTGTACTCAGAGGATGCTTCGGCACGTAACTACGGAATCAGGGAGATAGGGAGTTCATACTCCACCACCGACCGTAAGCTCGGCGCCTACGGGAACACCATGTATCTCGTCGGCATCGACAGCTCGGACCAGTTCCAGGCCTACATCGAAAACAGCAACGTGAAGGTTTATCTTGTCGGCCAGACCAAAGGTTCGATCGTCTATAACACAGACGACGTCGCCGTCGACGACCCCCAGCCCGCCGATCTCGGCAAATGGGTGGACTTGGACGCCGACGATGACGTTTCGCCGCCGGTCTCTTCAGATGCCAACGGCCTCCTGTTCTGGGTGGAAAATACAGATGCCGCCGGCGACCACGAGGCAGGCTTTCGTGAGGGTAGTTCCAACGACAATTGGAACAAGAACCTGGAGAGAGACACCCACTTCCACGCGGCGGTGGGTATAAATTCAGCCAACGTGTGGGATGAGTTCCTCGGTGACGCCGCCGTTAACGTGTCCTTGGCGGGTTATACGAGGTTGGTGCGTATGGATGTCCACGCCGACATGAACATCGTGATAAGGGACACCGACGGGGCGGTGAGCGCCACACTGGACGATGGTGGTGGCAGCGGCGTGGCTAACACCTCGAATATAGCGTCTTCCAGTTGGCAGACCTTTACCGCAACCTATAGCTTTTCCGAATACACGGTGGTGGCGAGTACTGATTATCTGGAGATCGATCTTTACGCTGAGGCGACTGCCAATAGCTCCGAAGAGACCGTCTCAGTTGACTTCCGCATCGACGATTCGACTCTGCCTGCGACCGACCAAATGCGAATCGGCTTCTAGCCGGTTCCGGCGCTTGATTACGCTGGCCACAGCAGGTCGGCGCCCTATGCAAATGCCGCTTCCTCACGTAGGGTTCTGGATCTCTTCTAGGAGTGAACGCAGATCTGACGCCAATTCCACGGCAGAGACATCGTCCAACGATTCAGCCAGGTCCTTTAGAACGGCGTCGACAACGACTTCTTCCTGGAAAATATCGTCCAGTGAGAAATCAAGACCATCCGGTGCGGCCAGGCCTTTGTCATCGTCGTTCTCGTCGTCATCGTCATCATCGTCATCATAGTCCTCGCCATCATCATTCTCGGCACTTGCGGCCGCGAGCTTTTCCTCCAAACCCGAGCGTCTTTTGGGCTTTTTCACTTCCTGCTCGTCGTCGTCCTCGTCGTCAGAACCGGCCTCAAGTTCCTCCGATTCATCGGAGTCTTCGGGATCGTCGTCATCGTCTCGCTTTTTGGACTTGCCACCCTGTTTCTTCGGTGGAACTTTTAGCTTGCCGACCTTGCTCTTTTTCTTGCGGCCGCCGCCAGAATCGTCTGAATCGTCATCATCAGACTCGCCGTCATCTGAATCTTCTTCGTCGTCGTCTCCGGAACTCTTGCCGCGTTTCAGGAGAGACTTTGCCATCCCGAACCGGCCGCCTTTCGCAGAGGCTCCACCTTCTTCCTCGTCGTCCGAATCGTCTTCACCGAGTTCATCGAAGTCGGTGTCGTCGTCCTCGTCGCCCTTGTTCTTCTTGAGCTTATTCAGAAGTCCCAAAACAATACTCCTCTAGCTGGTCCCTGATAGCAGGATCCCGCTGGCAATTTTGGGGATAATCAGCATATTGAGTCCGGTGAGGATGAAACAAATGGAGGCGAAGAGTGTGGAAAATACTGCGTGGCCTCCAATGGCGAACTTGGGGGCTAACGAATTGGCGACCGTCATAGCGATCAGCGCCGCGAGAGTGAGAGCGGCCAATGGGGCCAAATTTTGTTCTTGGAAAACCGGCAAGGCTGGCAACGAGGTCAATCCCGAATTAGCGCCTTGTTCCGTAACGTCCAGAAGAGCTAACGTGATTTGGTCGTTAAAGGTAAACAAGATCTCCAGGATGAAGACCATCAAGGCGGTCATCGCGAAGTGAAGCGGGAAGGTCAAAAAAGCGAATGGGGCCGCCGAAACCGTTCGGCGTTCCCGCAACAACGAGGTGTCCATGGCGTATTTGGCGGCAATCGAGCCCACTTTATCCGGGGCCCCGCCCAGGTTGACGCCGTCCACGAACATCCTTGTGCTTCGGTTGAGCAGCTCGCTGCCCGCCTCGTCACGGAAGGCCTCCCATGATTTGTTAGCATCCAAACCTCGGTCGAGCCGAATTTGTAATCGGCGGATCAACGGTTCCAAATTCCTTAGGGACCTTCGGTCCAGCTTCCCCATGGCGGCTGCGAAGGAAGAACCCAGGGAAGCGGTGATGTTCCCCATGGCGCGAACGAAAGAGGCGACCTCTTTGTCTATTTTGCTGACCCTTTGGTGGTCGATAAAGCCGTATATCCCGGCTGGCATGAGGCCCAGCCCGAACACCAACATCAACGCACCTATGCCAAAGCTATAGCTCAAGAACAACCCGCCAAATAGGCCGATTGGTCCACAGATGAGAAAGAGACGCTTAGCAATGCGCCGGTGCTTCGGGCCCCGTCCGCTCTGATAGGTGGTTTCTTCGGTTGGGGCTACTCGAAAAACTATGTAGACACCGAACGCGGTTACAAAGAATTGAGATACCGTAAGAACCATCAAAAAGGCGTTGCCCAAAGGGCTTAGCATCACCGACACCATGGCTACTACCACGACCAAGGTGACTGATACCATTAGCGCCGCATAGGCGTCAGCCCATTTGGACAGGGTTTCCAGGCTACGCAGGTAGGAACTGTTGTATTGCTCCGATTCGACGTGTGCCTCTTCCAGCAGGAATTCACTCTCTTCAACGCCGGAGTTGATTGCGCCGGCGAACCGCAGGAGCAGGTTCTTAATGGACTCGGCGTGGGCCTTGCGAGAAACCAGGCGGAAGGCCCGGGCGTACTCAAAACCGGCGCGCTTCGACAGTAGGTAAACCTGGCGGAAGAAGACGCCGGTCACGAAGTTTTGGGTGATTGCCTTGGCCAGCATCACATCACGCGACGGCACACCAACGGACAGCGCCGCCATGTAGGTCAGGTTCGAATAGAGGTCGAAACTGAGAGAGTCGCTATCCGAAGATACCTTCTCGATTGGCTTGCGCGAGGACTTTGTAAATATCATTGAATCCGGTTACTCCCTGGTCTTTGAGCTTGCGAAGTATGTTTGTCCGCCGGGCCAGTTCATCGTAGATTTCCCGCTTGCGGGCGGGTGGCAGCCCTCGTTTTGGCGCGATGACTTCCTCCAACATGTAACTGTTCATGAAGCCTGTGAACTCGAACGTATCGTCGTGGTTATTCCAACGAAACGTCTCTACAAAGGAAAATGAATCGGTCGGCGGGTCGTAGCCAACGATTTCGTTCAGGCTTATGAGGCGCCGCCCGGCCCTGCCGTTGGGGAGACGGACCATACTTTGGATAACTACCAGGTTGAGGTTGTCAACGTAGGTTTTGGGAATGTTGATCGGGTTGCCGGTGAGCCTTTGGATCAGCTTTTCAACCGAGTCCGCGTGGAAGGTAGCCATACAGGCGTGGCCGGTTTGCATCGCTTGAAAAGCGATAGCACCTTCCGCACCGCGAATCTCACCAATGATGATCTCGTTTGGCCTTTGCCGTAGGGCGGCCCGCAGCAGGTCGAACATGTCAACTCCCGCCCCACTTTCGCTGGTGGAGGCGCGCACGACCTCCCTTAGCCAGTTGGGGTGAGGCACCTGCAATTCCGGTGTGTCCTCAATGCTTACGATTTTGCTGGCGGCGGGGATGAACGTGGTGATGGCGTTCAGCAAGGTCGTTTTTCCTGAGGCGGTCTCACCAGACACGAAGAGGTTCTGTCCGTGATGCATCGCCAGGGAAAGGTAGGCCGCCATCTCGTAGGTGAGGCCACCAAACTCGCACAACTCGACGATGCTGATAGGTGTTTCAGCGAATTTACGAATGGTGAAGTTGCTGCCCCGCTTGGACACATCCTCGCCGTACACCAGGTTTATCCTGGAACCGTCGGGCAGGGTGGCGTCGATGATTGGCCGACGGAAGGTTACCGGCTTGCCGATGCGCTCCGAGAGCTGGATCACGAAATTGTCCAACTGCGTAAAGTCGTCGAATTCGATGTTGGATTTTAGACCCTTGAATATTTTATGCTCCAAGAAAATCGGGCCGGTCCCACTGCAACTTATATCTTCCAAGTGGGGGTCTAGTACCAGAGGCTGGAGTGGCCCCAGCCCTTCTTTATCCCGGATCAGAAGGTACCTCATCGCCGCCAACTGTGCCTTGGTGACCGGTAGCTTCGACCCCGGTTTCTTTTTCGCCTTCGCCGTCGCGCTTTTTAGCTCTCTCGGTGAAACCACTTCGCAGATGCGGCCTAGCACCTTCAGGAGCACTTTGCCTCGGTCAATCTGCTGGCCGTCTAGGTCGTCTAGCTCTTCAACGAAGTCAACCAGACGGTCCTCCAGGTCTTCCATGATTTTGTCGGTGTCCAGGGCCATGCCCGGCTCTATGGCGTAGTAGAAGTTCCTGGCATCGGTGGGGTCGGGGAGTATGTGGATATAGAGCCCCCCTCCAATTGGGTAGATAAGGTTGGAGTCTTTCATGTCGCCCAATCCCCGTTCCAACTCGGGGTAGTACTCTGGAATACCAAGGGAATCCAGCGGCAACTCATGGATGTAGTCCAAGAGGTGTTCGCTGATCTTGGTTTCCTGCTGCAGGTTCTTGGGCAGCATTTTGACCACAGGGCAGATCTTCCCATCCTTGTGGGAGTGGGAGTCCTTTTTCTTGCTTAGCCCGGTGACCAGCCCGGTGCTCTAGGCCTTAGCCTTGGAGAGTGGGATAATCTTCATCCCGATTCCGGGCTCAACGTCGAAGCTGATGATGTTTCCTGTTGATAGTTCAGCGTTTCGCACCTTGGCCACTTCCATCGATTTGACCAACCGCTCACCCATCTGTTCCATCTTCATGATCAGATGCGCATCACACAGGGACCGAACACGAATGAGCATATTCTCATCGAAGGCGTAGGAGTGGACGATGGCAACGATAGTCCGTCCGGTATCGCACAACCGCTTGCAGCCGGCGAAGAAATCGATGATGCCGCGGTCGTCCGAGTGAGCCACCATCGCCGTTAGCGAATCAATGATCAACAGTTGGAAACGAGAAGGCAGGTCTTCGAAATGTTCGTTCAAAGACCGGAACGCTTCAGCGGTATTTTCTTCTTCCGACGACATTTCGATCGGAAAAATCCGTATACGGTCGCAAAGGAAGTAGTCGGTAATGTCCAGATTCAACGAGTTCATCTGAGACATCAGGCTCTTGACTGTGTTCTCGGTGGTGTAGAGGCCGACAGACATCCTGTTGACCAGCGACTGATGACTGAAATGCTGCGTCAGTACGCTTTTCCCAGCGTCCGATTGGCCTTCTAGGAGAACCAGGGAACCTATCGGAATTCCACCACCCAACTTTTTGTCGATCTCTGTGCTGCCCGTTGTGATTGTTGTGGGCTGCCCCATTCCGGCATTGGCGGCTGGTCCTGCCATCCGTTCCTCTCCTCAGATCGAATCAAAGAAATAGAAGGAAAATAGCTAGTACTCAGTCAACTCGGTTTTGGTAATTGTTTAAGAAAACGTCTAAGGTTGCCACCCTTTTTTAGGAGTGTTGACGTAGGAGGGTGGCAGCCATGGGACGAGATCGGTATGTGGTCCGGTTGGAAAGGGAAGAACGAGACCAGTTGGAACGACTGATTCGCGGGGGAAAGAGCCCAGCGCGAAAGGTTGCCCGGGCCCGTATTCTGCTAAAGGCAGATACGGGCTGGGGGGTGATGCGCATCGTGGAGGCGCTGGACACGTCTGCGGGTACGGTGTGCCGTACCAAGCGGCGGTACCTGGAGGGAGGACTGAAGCGGGCCTTGGAGGAAGATCCTCGGCCAGGACATCCGACCAAACTGGATGAGCGGGGGGAAGCGCACCTGATTGCCCTGGCGTGCAGCGAGGCCCCTCCAGGCCATGACCACTGGACCCTGCGGCTCCTGGCAAACAAGGTGGTGGAGTTGGGGCTGGCGCCCTCCATGTCCCACGAGGGAATTCGCAAGCGGTTGAAAAAAACAGTCTCAAGCCGTGGCAGAAGAAGGAGTGGTGTATTCCCCAGGTGAGCGCCGAGTTTGTGGCGTGTATGGAGGATGTGCTGGACCTTTACGCGGAACCCTATGACCCAGAGCGCCCGGTGGTCTGTTTCGACGAGACCTCCAAGCAGTTGCTGGCGGAAAAGAGGTCTCCGATCCCGCCCAAGCTGGCACGACGGGAGCGATACGATTACGAGTACCAGCGCAATGGCACCCGAAACCTGTTCATGCTGTGCGAGCCCCTGGCGGGCTGGAGGCATGTGGCAGTGACCGAACGTCGTACCATGGTGGACTTCGCTCAGCAGATGCGGTGGCTGGCCGATGAAGCTTACCCAGCGTCCGAGAAGATCCGGGTGGTGCTGGACAACCTCAACACCCACAAACCAGCTTCCCTCTACGAAACCTTCGAGCCCAAGGAGGCTAGGCGAATACGCAAACGCTTGGAGTTTCACTACACTCCCAAGCACGGTAGTTGGCTCAACATGGCAGAGATCGAGTTCAGTGTCTTGGCCAGGCGAGTCCTGCGCCGCCGTATTGCCGATGAAGAGACTTTGAGTGGCGAGATCGCGGCCCTGGAGGCAGAACGAAACCAAGCCGGAGCAACCATTGACTGGAGATTCTCCACTGTGGACGCCCGAGTCAAGCGTCACCATCTCTATCCTGCCAACAATTAGGTTGACTGAGTACTAGTGCCTCTTTGTCCAATTTGATTTTGGCGTCCAAAACAATGTAGCTGTTGCTGTCTAACACAGCCCGGCCAAGCTCCATCCCCAAGCGAGCGTGTTTTATCCCGATCCTCCTCATACGGTCTCTCCGTAGACTAGGTTGCCGCCGACGCCCCAATGGCGTGACGGTCCAACCGGTAGGCCGGTAAACGCTGGCTGGGTGCAACCCTCGTCTGGCGTGATGGCGCTCCTATGCAAAAATTCGTGCGTTCATCCAGCTGGCGGTGGAAACCACCCCCACCAGGACTGCTTGCCGCAGGATGTGCAAGTCAGCTGGGCCGCCACGGTCCCCTTGGATTCGCATTCCTGGCACTGGAAATTATCGTGTGCCGCATAGCCAACTGTTCCGGAAAGCCCGGCCACCGTGGTTTCTAGCTTTGTGTTCAAAGCCTGCAGATGGCTCGCCAACGTTTGTATGTCTTGTTGTATTTGCGTTACCGACTGGGAGATATTTGTAGGTGTACCTTCCTGCCGTCCCAGCTGCACAATGCTTTCTTCGAGTTTCTCCACCCGCTTGGTCAAGTCATCCGGAGATGTCGTTGCGCCTTCCGCAGGTGCCTCGTTGATGGGTGGCGGCGTATTCGGTTCTTCGGACTGTTGCGGAGGTGGAGGCGATGCGCCTCCGCTCGGAGCAACGGTCGAAAACATCGCATCGATTTCGGCCTGAGAAAGTACTTTGTCGCCAGTTTCCATCGGCTACACCGGTTCCAGGTATGCGTCCACCTCTACGGCCAACTGGGTCTGATGCTTCGGTCGGACCAAGTTGATGTCGTAGGGCCGTTGTACGTGATTAGTTCCTACCAGGCTGCACACCCGCACGATTGGCCTTCCCATAAAACCTAACTCGGTATCAGCGTCTAGGAACAGGTGGCACCGCCCGTCGAAGACGGGCCGGCCGACTACGACGCCTCGGCGGGAGTGGGGTGTGCCTATCCTTCGCATCTGGTATCTCCGCAAGCTGGCATCAAGCCGCTCTCGATTTTCAATCCAGGGGTGCCGAGTCTTGTCTTCCTGATCATTGACGAAGAACGACGCGAACAAGCGTTGGAGCCCCAACAACTTCGCGTCCAATAGACTTTCGATAACGTCATAGCCGTTTTCTACTAAGAGCTTCTCGCATCGCATTCTCATAAAGGCGGCTCCGTCAACCACCATTACCTTAGGTACTTAAGCTTTTCTGTGCTCCGTCAATTGCCTCAGGAAATTGGGGCTCGGCAATACTAGGAAACTTCCGCTGATCTGCCGGTCCGCGGAACCGAAGTCTGTCTCAACAACTAGCGCGCGATCGGACTCCTCCCGAATATCGGCCAGAGCGATATCGAGAATGGCGCCCGCCGTATCCATGAGCACCGCTGGTGGGGATGGCATGAATATCAGGCCAGAGGCGTCGCTTAGGGCGTTCAAATAATACGACCCCATCAAGTTGCCCATCTCGCCCAAAGCAGAAGCCTCCATTTCGTTGATCCCAACTGTCGTACCCGGGTCCTGGCCTAATAGAAGGTCGGCCAACGAAAGCGCGGTGGTGGGCGGATACAACAAATACGTGCGGCCTTCGGCTGAGCCGGTCACGGCCAAGTACACTGCTACGGTCGCATTTTCTCTGCCGCCGAACAGTGACGCGATATCGTTGGCCGGGATCTCCCGGACACTGACGGAAATTACCTCGATAACCTGGTCTACCATTTGAGAGAGGCCGGCGACCGCATTGGTGGTTCCCTTCACCACCATCTCCGCGCCTTCGCTCAAATGTTCATCCACCTGAGTGTGCTGCCTTGTCGTTCAATTTCTCCACTCCAAAATGCCAATAGATAGTCGCGTCCCAGTTCATACGATTCCCTTGGCGGCTTGGTCACAGGTTTCGTGCCCTGCCAGTCACGGAAAGCGCGGTCTTCCGGTATTCGCCGACGGTCGGTTTAACAGGCCATACGAGCCGGACGCGACGAAGTGGTACCGGATGCGTTACGCCGGTACCGGATCATCGATATACGCTAACGGCCGCTTTGGTTTACCTGTCGGCAGGCTGCGGTAATCGCAGCAAATTTCGTAAAACAAGAAAGCTTAGAAAGTCGGCAGAAGGACTCGACCCTCTGTAACAGGAATGCTCTCACGAGAGATGTAGGGCTCCAAGCCCTTATAGGACCGGGCGCGTGGGGCAAATCCACCTTTCTGCCGGTTCTCGGTGGGTCACCTATCGGGAGCCAGCGGGGCCTATGCCTTGGACCGCAGGGGTTGGCGCCGGAGGTTTCCAGGACCAAATTAGATCCAGCCACCCCTATGAAATGGGGCTTCTATGCCTTTCGAATCGAGTCGGAATTCAGACGCCCACTCGCGATGGCAAGTATGTCCGGGGATTCTTGCCGATCGGGTAATCCGAGTTTCGGAGGGAGGTAATTCGAGGAGGTGGCGAAGCAAGTGACGGTGGTGGTGCTGGTCAACGTCATTTTGGCAATTGACAGTACGCTACCACCTGACATAACCTGGGTGACGGAAACAGAATAGCGCGCGGTGCCCTCGTTTCTCGATTAATGAAAAAACGAGGGAGAATAGGGAAGCCGGTGAAATTCCGGCACGGGCCCGCCACTATAATTGGGGAGCCTTTTGGCACGGCTTCGCCGGTCACTGCCTCGACTCGTCGGGACGGGAAGGCGCCGAAGGGTGGAGATCCATCAGTCAGGAGACCTGCCGCGCTTGCCTAGTCGCTTCGTGGATAGAGCGGGCGGATAATAGCGCGTAAAAGCCCCCGTCCTCCAAGAGGGCGGGGGCTTTTCTATTCATTAGTAATTGTTAGAGACGGAGCAATTTTGAGAGACGGGGATTTGATGATGACGCAATATTTTGAGCCTGCAATAGAGGCCGGTCTAGTTGACGCTTTCTCGCCCGAGGAACGCCGGGGGCTC
Source organism: Dehalococcoidia bacterium (assembly GCA_965247605.1). Classification (GTDB taxonomy): domain Bacteria; phylum Chloroflexota; class Dehalococcoidia; order Lucifugimonadales; family UBA3495; genus VXOI01. Next base: position 608,538 of record CBDFHM010000013.1, read on the forward strand.
TATCGGGCTATCAATACGCGGCGGGATATCCGAGTCTTTCGAAATGACCCGGTCCCGGCAAATGTTTTGGCGCGCATCATAAGGGCCGCCCACAGCGGCCCTTCGGTGGGATTCATGCAGCCGTGGGACTTCATACTCGTACGCAAATCCGAAGTCCGCTGCCGGGTAAAAGACCTGTTCGACAGAGAGCGCCGGGCTGCCGCCCAATTTTTCGATGAGCCGCGCCGGTCTCAATATTTGTCGCTTAAACTGGAAGGCATCATGGAAGCGCCCATCAACCTCTGTGTCACCTGCGATCCCACGAGAGCCGAGGAGGTGCTGGGCCGGAATTCGATGCCCGAGACCGATGTCTACTCCACTTGCTGCGCGGTCCAAAATCTTTGGTTGGCGGCCCGGTCGGAGGGTGTGGGGGTAGGCTGGGTCAGCATCTTGAAGCGGCCTCAACTGCGACGAATCCTAGAGATCCCGCCTCATATCATCCCGGTGGCGTACCTGTGCCTTGGCTATCCCACTGAATTTCCAAAGGAGCCCTTACTTCAGTCGGTGGGCTGGCGGGACCGTTTGCCCCTGGCAGACTTGGTGCACTACGATGGCTGGGGCCCACAGCCGGAGCCGGAAGTCTGGGAGGAGTTGCGAGATGCGTTGGATCTTGCCGACGATAACCCAGACCGACCTCACTCCGTTGACGACTGGCGGGCTGGCTGCAACCTATAGAGAGGCCAGCACCTCTTGTTGCATTTCTACAGTGGCCAGATCGGGCAACAGCTTTAGAATGATGCCCTGCTCGTCGATGACCACTCCGGGCCGCCTGCCATCAGCCCCATTGGCCAGGTAGCGTTCGTCTCCGGCTTTCGACATCCCAAAAGAGATCGCTATCGACCGGCCGGGGTCCTGCAGAATGGGGAAGGGCAGGTCTTCCTTTTCCACCCAGGCCTGTGCCGTCTCACGGTCACGGTCGTTGACCCCCAAGACGACCACTCCCTTGTCTTGGAAGTCGGAAAAGTTGTCACGGTACCCGTGACTGTGGCGTGTTCAATTGCCACCGCCGGCCGAAGAGAAGAACCAGAGCCATACTTTTTGTCCCCTCAGGCTTGAAAGGCTGACCTCGTTGCCGGCGTGGTCGATCGTATTGAAGTCCGGGGCAATGTCCCCTTCGTTGGGCATTCGACCTTCCTCCTAGATAAGTTTGATACCGGTTGCTGGTGCGTAGACATTCTCTGTACCGGTAGCGTATTGAGCCATGAACGGCTAATCCGAAACCCTAACCAGCTTTTGCATCGACCGTAGCTCGCGCGGCGGGTCCATATGCTGGCCGTAGTCACTCCAGGAGACCTCGGCTACGTAAATGTCCCCTTTAGAATCCACGGCGATTCCGTGAGGGGAGTAAAATCGACCCGTCTGTGCTCCATAGGTCTCGCGCCCCAACCTGGCGAGAACCTTTCCATTGGTGTTCATCACGGTTACCCGGGGACCAAGATCGGTACCAATGTCGTTCGTTCTAATCCCGCAGAAGTATTCGCCGATATACACTAGTTCCTGGCCGGAACGGTCGTCGATGCAAATTGCAGCCGCTCGCGAAAGGTCTCCCCACTGGGTTTCGTACTTGCCTTCGGAACTAAAAATCTGGACCCGGTGATTTTCGCGGTCGGCGACGTACACCCAACCATTGCTGTCAACAACCACGTTGTGGACAATGTTGAACTGCCCCTGCCCGGTTCCTGATTCGCCCCATGAGAAGAGAAGTTTTCCGTCTGGCGCGAACTTGTGAACCCTGGCGTTGGAATAGCCGTCGGCTACGTAGAAATCGCCGGTGCGTTTGTCGAAGGCCACGTGGGCCGGTACACAGAAGGGTTCCCCACTCATCTTGGGGCTTGGTTTGTTCGGCGTACCAAGGGTCATGAGCAACTCGCCGGTGGGTGAGAACTTCCTGACCGTGCTATCTCCGTTATCCACACAAAAGACAGTATCATCGGGCGCGATAGTCACGCCGTGGGGGTTCTTGAAAACCCCTTCACCCCAAGTCCGAAGGATGTTTCCTTCAGTATCGAACACGATCAAGGGGCTGGTCCCACGGTTGAAAACATAGACTTGGTCCTTTGAGTCTATGTCCACCGCAGTCCCTTCCTTATAGACCCAGCCCTCGGGGAGATTGCCCCAGTTGTCGCCCGAAACCCGGTACTTAAACCCATTTTCACCCAAGGTTGCCGGGCCGGCACTCTGGCCGTCGAGGCCATGGCCTTCCGTCCGCACACCAAACTCCCAATCTTGTTCTTTATCAACCAATTACTTCACCTCTCTGGGTGCCATTGATGTCATCGTTGAACGTCCCGGCTAGAATTTGCCGGGGGCTTAGCTTCAAATAAGGGAAGGCCTGCACGTTCGGAACACAGAACCTCGGTGGCGTCCGAATTATACTTCACCTTACAACCGAGAGTTGGTCATCGATCGCACATGCATAACCCAAATCGGCCACCAATTGCACGCCAACCACAAGGAAATTGGGCGAACTGTGGTAAAACAACTTCGTGCTGGATGCGTGCTAAGTCCCGGAAGTGACTCTAGAATGTGGGGCGGCAATACGCAAACGAACTAGAAAGTAGTGGTGGGCGGTACAGGACTCGAACCTGTGGCCTCCTGCGTGTAAAGCAGGCGCTCTAACCAACTGAGCTAACCACCCAATTGTACGCCTAGGAAGAGCGTATAACTGAAAAGTGGTTGACGCACACCGTTCGCACAGCGCATAACTGGCCAACTTGCAATCGTTCATTTATGGAGTGTACTTCCATGCGCCAAGCACCTTCCGCCCCAATTGAAGCACCCACCGGAACGGGCGTCAACTTGCTCAAATCCTTTAATTTGGCGCTTCGCGCTATGAACCGCTCCCCGAGACCCCAAAGACCTACTTGGACGCCGCCGGCATTTCGTCGCCTACTTAGAGGTAAATTCGCGAATTGACGTTGCGGAAATCACCAATCTTCCATCCGGATACGCCGTCCATTAATACAACATAGATAAACGAAGGTCCCTGGAAATGCTGCGACGGTCGTACCCAAACTTCAGGCAAAACCTATGAATCAGCAATTCGGCCAATACGTCACCGCGTATCTGGGCGTTCCTAGGGACGCCCTCCACTAAGCCCGGAACACCTCAGCAAGCTTCGCCACGCCTTCCCAAATTTCAGCTTCAGAGGGAAGCGCGAAACAGAGCCGAACGTAATTGGCAGCCGCCTCTGGGTCGGCGGACCAGTCTGGACCGGGATTGAAAGCGATGCCCTCTCTTAATGCCGGCTCCACAAAGTCACGTGAGTCGACTCCAGAAGGCAGCTTGACCCAGAGGTACATGCCGCCTCTAGGTGGTGAAACTTCAACGCTTGGTCCGAAGTGTTCCCGAAGAGCAGCAGTTAAAGCCTCGCATTTGCGCCTGAGGCCAGTCCGAACGTCCCGTATGTGGTCTTCATAGTGGTTCGAGAAGTATTCGCCGACGATCATTTGATCCATTACCCCGGTGCCGGCGTCGGCCTTGCAGGACAGCAACCGGCTCATCACTTCCCAGGACGCCACCACGTATCCGAGGCGAACCCCTGGACCCAAAGACTTGGAAAAGGAGCCGATGTGCAGCACCCGGTTTGAGTCGTCCAAGGAGCGAATAGCATTTTCGTATTCGCCCTCAAATATCAAATCGGCATAACACTCGTCCTCGAAAATCGGGACGGCGTATTCCTCGCCGAGCCTCAAGATTTCACGACGCCGATCCATCGTCATCACCGTACCTGTCGGGTTTTGCAAGGTGGGTATGGTGTAGATGTATTTGGGCCGCACCCCTTTGGTTGCTAAGTCCTTCAGCGTCTCTTCCAGTTGGTCCATCCGCATCCCGTTCTGGTCCAACTCAATCCCTACGATGTTTACTTTCCGGCGTCGGAGATAGGTGAGGGCGCCAGAAAAACTGAAGCCTTCAACTATGACAGTGTCGCCTTGTTCCAGGAGAATTTCATTAATGAGTTCGATGGCCTGCCCGGAACCGGACGTGATTAGTATTTCGTCGGGAGTAACGTGGACGCCACGATACTTGCTCAACTTCTCCACCAAGAAACGGCGCAGAGGAAGGGTTCCTTGTGGGCCATCTAAGTTATACATGGAGATGTTTCGCGGGTCACCTCTGAAAACATTGGTGGCAGCCTGAATGAACTGCTCCATCGGTTGAAGCTCCGGGTCGTGGTGACCGCCAATGAAGTTGTACTTCGGATGACCTTGCCACTTCCCCGCGGGAGTTGGCAAATCTCTGCTGAACAACGTTGAATAGTCGAGGTCCTTGCCCGTCATGATCCCTCCCGTAGCGCTCAATGATTCTTTTTGTGCGATCGATCCATAAAAGGTTGGGACAAATGACCAATACGAAGATTCGAATTAGGTGTTAATACGGTAGTAGGGACAACCCGAGTAGACAGCGCGCAGAGCTTGCCCACCGACGACAGCATCGAAACGAAGAGTCTCCGGGGAGCGTTGGTCATCACCGATTCGGAATAAACTGTCATTCACAGGTACCAGCGACTCCTTGCCACCAGTAGGGGAAATCAGCAGTAGATCATCTTTACGAAGGACTATTCGGAAATTGGACAGCCCCGGGTTGTAGGCCCGATAGTGCCCGGAATAGCGTTCCCAATCTTTAGGGTAATTGAAGCTCCTCGGGCCGGGGTAACCATCAGCAACATACCAATCGGCACCGTGGGCTGCCTCCACTACTTTGCCGCCGCTGCGCCCGAACTCGAGCAGAAAATGCTCCAGGTCTGGATGCCCTACGTAAAAGCTGTCATTACCGCGGCCCTCAATTGCGATATGTTGCCCGCCATGCTTCAGTAGTAACTGTCCGCCTTGAGAGGTAAGGATCAGGGTCTGCTGGCCGGCGCGGTACGTTCCAACGTAATCAGTAGCGTTATTTAGCAAATTGGGGTCCGCCGCCAACGGTGGCGATGGGATTTCCTCTCCATGCAGCCCAGCGCGCAGAATCTTCAGTAGGTGCGTCGCTATCCCGAATACTCCATAGGACTCGACGTTTCCGTTGACTAAGACAACTACTCCAAGACTATCGGTCATATCCGCGACGATGGTCGACAGAAATCCCGGAGTGCCGCCGCCATGCCCGAGGTAATCGTGGCCGTCTACATCTGCCATGATGAGCCCGTACCCATAATCGGCACCCCCCCATCGCGGAGTATGAATCACGTGCTGGGTCATCAGACGAAAACTCTCTTCGGACATGATACGTTCCGTGGACCCGGCGCCGTGGTTCATGAGCATTCTCAAGTAAGTGGCCATATCCTCGGCAGTAGAAGCTTGGCATCCATCGCCTGCTACGTACTCCATCCACATGGCCGGCACGATGCCATGGTCGCGGTGCTCAGGTCTATCATCGTAGAAGCTTCGATAGCCTACAGCCGTCCGCTTACGGGTTTCGAAACCAGTGACCGGATGTGAGTTGCGCATGTCTAAAGGGTCAAGGATTCGAGCCTGTATTACATTCTGGTATGGTTCCCCAGCTATCGTTTCCAATAAGAGGCCCAACGTCTTGTACCCGATGTTCGAGTAACGAAAGTAGTCCCCCGGAGGGGCGCCAGTCCTGGTCTCACGTAAGGCCCATGACTCGTAGGACCCCGGTGGGGCCACGTCGGTGCCGGTAACCAGGCCTGAAGTATGGCTCATCAGATGATGGGTCGTGATGGGCCCGTAATCGGATTGAACCTCGAACCAGGGGAGGTATCGGGCCACGGGCGAGTGAAGATCCAGGTGGCCTTCTTCGTGAAGTTGCATCAGTGCGATGTTAGTGAACGACTTGCCGATCGACCCTATTTCAAACATTGAGTCAGTCTTTATCGGCGTTCCTGAGGCTAGGTCGGAGTATCCGAAAGTGGCGACCCGAAGAACCTTGTCCCGATCGGTAATCGCGATGGCCAAGCCCGGCATGTTTGCCTCCTTGGTAGTGGCCTCCGCGAACTGGTCAATTTGCTCAAGGGCTTCCTTGAGATTCGTCATTATTCGATCTTTCCTTTGAATGATGCGGCCCACTTATAGATTAAGGCCGGTATTTCCGCGGTGCAGCTAACGATAGAAGCATGACACTATCCGAGCTCGATGCATTCTACAGTGAAAACGAGCAGCGGGGTTGAGATTCTTTACACAAGCAAGCGCGGTGGTAAAGATGGGAGCATGGACTGATACTATCGGCGAATAGTGTTAGTGGGCGGGTTGACGCTTCCATGGCGCGGCCAACGCCAAACTACGAAATAGCAATGAAGCCGGTACCACCATCTTCCACATTGTTTCCAACACTGGCCTGATTAGCGATGGGCGGTGGGTGTTCTGGATCGGCAACATTCGTCGAAACTGGAAGTTGAAGGGCAGGGAGTTTGGGGGCACAATGAATCAATAGTGTGAGTGGGAGACCACTCAGCTTGAAAATTGTCCAGTGCCTGCGCGGTCTCGAAAGAGCCAGACATGATCAAGAGAAGGGGCTCTCCCAACGACTTTGTCGTAACGACGGATGTGCGTAACCGACACTGAGGGCTACCGAGTGGACATTTCCGTGGGGGTTGGCTCGTCGAGCGAATTATAATCCTCGATGGCTGGTCAACCGATGGCTTGTTTCAGGCCAATGCGCCAGCAATTTGGAATGGGAGCCGGTCTGGATGAGAAATAACGGGTCTGAAACAAAACGCAAGGCTGACGCAATCCACGGCTTGGTACGCCATGTGGTGGCGAGCGGCTATGAAGACCTCTCGAAACAAGCGGTAGAGTCCACCAAGACCTTTATTCTTGATTCCCTTGGGGTAGCGATCGTGGGCAGCCTGGCACCCGGAGTACAGGAGACGCTTCGGGTCCTGGGTGAATGGGGAGGTAAGAAAGAGAGCACCGTGTTGGTGTCTGGGCACCGGCTGCCGTCCCCATCCGCCGCAATGATGAACAGTTTCCTCATGCACAACCAGGAGTTCGATTGCGTCCACGACCGCGCAGTTCTACACCCATTCACCACAGCTTTGCCTGTTGCCTTGGCTCTGGCTGAGACCAAGGGCGGTGTCACCGGCCGGGAGTTACTAACCGCCGTCGCCCTGGGAGTGGACGTCTCTTGCTCGATTGGCATCTCATCAAGAGCCCCGATCACCCATTTTCGACCGGGTACAGCCGGTGCGTTCGGCGCAGTTGCCGCTGCCGGCAAGATCGCCGGATTTGACGAACAGACTCTCGGGAACGCCATGGGCATCGTCTATAGCCAGATTTGCGGGACGTTACAGCCCCATCACGAAGGGGCTATGGTCAACTCAATGCAGACGGGATTCAACGCCAGGGCTGCCATCACTGCCATCGCCTTGGCAGCGGAAGGGGTTATAGGGGCTTCGAATGTGCTAGAGGGCCGTTACGGCTACTTCCCGCTCTTTGAGGGGGAATACGAGATTGACGAGGTTCTGGCCAACCTGGGAAAGGATTGGCAAGTCGAACGAGTGGGACACAAGCCATACCCGTGCGGACGGTTGACACACGGCGCGGTCGAGGCCGCCCTGAAGTTACAGATTAGCCACCGGATCGCCGCAGACGATGTTGCGGAGTGCAAGGTTGTCGTATCGCCCTTGGTATACCGGTTGGTGGGCCGACCTCTGGACTCCGACAACCCATCGGCGCAATATGCCAAGCTCTCCATTCCCTTTGTTATGGCGACCGCCCTGATCCGAAATACCGTGTTTGTCACCGATTTCTGGCAAAATGCCCTCCGCGATCCAGAGGTACATAATCTGGCGAGTCGCATACGGGTTGGGGAAGACGAAAATATTCACGATCAAAACGCTATGATGCCCTTGCACCTACGGATAGAGCTTAAGAATGGGGACGCCCACGAGCTGTCTCTCGGGCAAATGCTCGGCCACCCAGATAAGCCGTTGACGCGGGAACAACACTTGGCCAAGTTCCGGAATTGCTGGCAGGCCGGAGCCCAACATCTACCCGAGCCCAACATGAAGCGGCTAGTCGAGCTAGTTGATAACCTAGAGGACATCGCCAAGGTCGAGGAAATCGTCCAGTTACTCACACCATAACTGCTGTAGTGTATTCATGTGCAGTCGGTTGGCATTATAAGATTCTAGACCCGGTTATGGGCTTGGCGTACCGGTCTCTTCAGAACACGGTAGCCCGTGCTGATGGACTAGAATAGATCTGCTCAAGTGGGTTCTTCCAAAAATATGGGGTAGCCATCGAGTTTAAGGCGTCGACCGACGGAGGTAATTCAATGATCAAACCCAGGAAATTGGGACACTTGGTGCTCAGAGTCCGCGACCTTCAGCGCTCCGAGGAGTTCTACAGTAAAGTATTAGGCTTAGAGGTCAAGGGCCGGGCCGGAGACACCATGGTCTTCTTCCGAAGCAACCAGGAAGTGGATCATGATCTTGCCATCGCCCAAATTGGCGAAGACGCCCCCGGACCGGAACCTGACCGGGTCGGCCTGTATCACATGGCATGGGAACTGGCTGACATGAACGAGCTGAAGGACGCCTATAGCGTGGTGGTGGACAACGACGTCAGGGTAGCCGGTTACGGCGACCATGGGGCCACCAAAGGGCTATACATTCTGGACCCCGACGGCATCGAGATCGAGCTATACGCAGTGGCCCCAGAATACGAAAACACCCCTCTCGAGGAAATCCTCGCTGGGACGTCCCGCCAAGAGACCAACGCCGGTTAGCAGCATTACCGGCAGTACGGAACGGGGAGAGTCGCGAGCCGTTCATGGACGTCGGTCGCTGCGGCAGGGGACACCACCACCTGGTTGATTCGGTTCGCGCGGGTGCCTAGTTACGATTGCCGCCTCAATCCGGCGAGGCTGTTCGTTGAACCGGTGAACGCCGAAATTAGATGTTGGGGTCCTGTCTAACGCGGTCGTAACACTATTCTCCCGGAAGGGCCAGTCGGACCAATATCACAGTCGACGGGAGATGCGATGCCCGACAATGAAATTATCCTCACCACCTGCCCCAGGGACTGTTACGACGCTTGCGGTATCGCCGTGATCAAAGAGAACGGCGCCATCACCAGGGTCAGGGGCGACCAGAACAATCCGGTGAACCGGGGCGCTCTTTGCGGCAAGTGTGCAGTGGCTTACAACGGCGTGGTGCGCGACCCCGAACAGCGGCTGAATACTCCCCTTAAGCGAACCGGTCCTAAAGGTACAGGCCAGTTTGATCCCATATCTTGGGATGAAGCGCTGGAAACCACCGCGCAGCGGCTCAAAAGCGTCATCGCCAAGAAAGGGCCCGAAGCCATCGCTTTCGCCCACTATTCCGGAACCCTGTCCAGGCTGGCCTTCGGATTTCCTCTTCGTTTTTTCAACCGCTTGGGTGCTTTAGAGGTCGATCCTGAGACGGTCTGCAACGCAGCAGGCCACCAGGCCCTCCGGTACACCATCGGCAACTCATACATCGGCTTCGACCCTCGGACCGCCAAGGACGCCAGCAGCATTTTCATTTGGGGCGCCAACCCATCGGCCACGGGCCCCCATGCTCACAAGCATTGGCTGCCCGAATTCCCCGGCAAGAAGATAGTAATAGACCCGGTTCGCCACAGGACCGCCCAGTCGGCTGACCTTCACCTTCAGCTCTTTCCTGGTAGCGACGCCGCTCTCGCATTCGCTTTCCTTCACGTGCTGCGCCGGGAAGGAATGATCGACCGCGACTTCATCGCCCAAAACGTCATTGGATGGGACGAGATAGAGCCGCTCTTGGGCCGTTGCACCCCTGAATGGGGTGAAGAGCAGACCGATGTCCCGGCTGCCCAGATAGAGGATGCAGCTAAAATATACGGCTCCGGCCCTTCTCTGTTGTGGCTTGGTCAGGGAATGCAGCGGCAGCCCGGCGGAGGCAATGCCTTCCGGGCTTGCGCTATGCTCCCCTCGGTAACCGGAAATTTTGGCAAGCCCGGGGCGGGGCTCTACTACATGAACTTCGATGGCGCCATGAGGGGCTTCGACGATGAATACATCGAGGCGCCGCACCTGCGCCCAGGTGGTAGAAGAGCCTTTAGCCAAATGGACCTCGCCCAACGGCTGGAAGACCCGGCGGACATACAAGCATTGATTTGCTTCAACATTAACCCTGCCGCATCCAGCCCGGAACAGAAGCGGCTAAGAAAGGCGCTCTCGAGAGACAGCCTGTTCACCGTTGTGTGCGAACTGTTCCAAACCGATACCGCGGACCTGGCCGACATCGTGCTGCCAGCAGCCAGCTTCCTTGAGTTCGACGACTTGGTGACATCGTACTTCCACTGGACCATCGGGCCTCAGTCGAAGGCTCAGGAGCCCATAGGAGAGTCGTTGCCCAACCAGGAGATATTCCGGCGCTTGGCACGGGCCATGGGATACCAGGAGCCGGAACTTTATGAATCCGATCAGGCGGTAATACAGCATCTGTTGGAAGGAACGTCATTTAACGGAGGATTCGAAGAGTTAAAAGAGGTTGGAACCGTCTTCCTCACGCCGGAGCCAGTCCCCCAATTTTGGGACCTCAAGTTTCCGACACCCAGCGGGCGCATCGAGATCGCCAGCCAGCAGGCCGAGGCCGACGGCCACCCCAGGCTGCCCCAGGCCACCGCGGACCCTCGTCCTGCTGAGGGGCGGTTACGGCTCCTAACACCGGCTTCGCCCTGGTTGATGAACGATTCCTTCGCCAACGAAGAACTCGTTGCCAAAGAAATGGGTCAGGCTTACGTTGCACTGCACCCAGCGGACGCAGCCACCTTGGGACTTCAAGACGGGGATCAGGCCAGGGTTAGCAATGAGACGGGTGAACTCGTGCTAAAGGTGCGGATATCGGACCAAACCTCACCGGGTGTCGCCCTATCCTTGAAAGGCCGTTGGCCCAAACTGGAGGAAACCAAGGCGAACGTGAACGTCCTGAATCCGGGAATCAAGACGGATATGGGCGAAAGCTCCGCGGTACATGGGGTAGAGGTGTTGGTGACCCCCGTCTGACGGTGGCCGCCACACGAACACCGGTCTTTTTGTTAGTTTCGTTTCGAGGACCATACCAGCGGGTCAAATTTTCGAAAAAATGAAGTTCATTCCCGGGAACCTACCATGAAACAGAGTCGTCCAGTTGTTAAACTTCGTCGGCGAATCCGCCAATGTTGAACGCCGACACCTGGGTCTTGGCCGGTGGACGAAGCCGACGCATGGGCATGGCGACTCCGAACAGCATCGCCGACCGTAAACGGCCTCACTATGATCGAATCCGTGCTCCAGGTCGTTGGGCCGATCTTCCGAAGCACACTGGTCGTGGCACAGCCAGAATCCAAACTGCCTCGCATTTCAGGCTAGGGTAGTTTTCGACCAGTATCCCGATCGGGGACCGTTAGCCGGTTCCAAGACGATACGCTTGGTGGCCAACCATCTAGAGAGCGCCGACGTTGTGGCCTTCCGGGCGTCGGGCAGGGTCCAGCCTTTGCACGCCTTCTACCACAAGGACTGCCTGGGCCGGGGTGAATCACTTCTCCAGGAAGGCGTCGGTTCCTTGATGGTGCTACACGACAACAAACCAAACTAGCGGGAGTGAATATGGAGACGGTCGGGTTCATAGGCATGGGCAAGATGGGCACACCAATGGCGGTCAACATACAGAAGGCAGGCTACTCGATGGTAGTCTATGACGCCCGGGAGGAAGCGACTAAGCCTCTACTGGATGGTGGGGCACGACTCGCCGGGTCTGCGGCGGAGGTCGCGCTACTCAGTGATGTAATCGCTACCTGTTTACCGAGGCCTCAAGTTGTCGAACAGGTGGTGAAAGGCCCCGAAGGGATACTAGATGGTATTCGGCCCGGTGGAATCTACATGGACATGTCCACCTGTGGTCCGGATCTGATCCGGAGCCTCGAGCCGTTCTTCAAACAGAAGGGAGCTCACGTGATGGATGCGCCAGTATTGAGCAGCCCTTTGGATGCCCTTGATCGAGGCTTGATCGTGATGGTAGGCGGGGACCGGGAGATATTCGACCGCCTGCATCTTATCCTTGACGCCTTCGCCGACAAAGTGGTCTACGCGGGAGGACTAGGATCGGCTAACGTCTGCAAGCTCGTTCATAATTTGACCACCATTGCAATGCAGCAGGTGGTCGCCGAGGCTCTGGCACTTGGCATTAAGGCAGGTGTCGAGCTGCCTGTCCTTCTGGACTCTGGTAGCCGTGGCCCAGTTGGCGCATTGAACGACCGCCTGACAACAGTTTTCCAAGGACGGTTCGACCCACCAGTCTTTACCCTGGATCTGGCCCGAAAGGACATAGGACTAGCGACAGACCTGGGCCGGCGGAGCGGCGTGCCGATGCCGGTGGCGAACCTGGTAGATCAGATCATGACGCATGCCGTGAACCGCGGCTGGGGCGAGAGTGACCGGACGATAGCGGTTCGCTTGCAGGAGGAGTCTTCGGGGATCGAGATGCGGGCAGCTCGCGATTAGTACATGCCACGAACAGGTATGGCCTGTCCCTCTCCAGCACGGAGGCTGTGGCGCGAAGCCTCAGAAAGCCACCGGCAAACCACTACTGGAGGTGCCATAGTCAGGCGGTCTTGATATCTCCTTCGGTTTTGTCGTTAGCGGAGCGCTTGAATCAAAGTTTCTTAACAGCGGAGCCTGGTTTTATCTCACCGCCCTGGACCACCTTGAGGTTGATACCGCGTAGTTGGAGTTCTTGACCGGCGGGTGAGCTGACCAGCTTCAAGGCCTCAACGCCGAACCGGCCAGCGAATTTCCCGCAGCCGGTGTGGGGCTGGTCCGTGGCCTCGAGGATGGCCGAACCCACGGAGATGCGGGTGCCCGGGGGCACGTTAGATTTGCTCAGGTCTAGGTCGGCAAACAACTGGTCGCCGGACAAAGGCCAGCGGTCCTTGGACTGGGCCACCAGGGCCGCAACCCGGGAGTTCATCATGGTGATTTGCATGTCGGGGTGGGCCTTACCGTCGGCGCTGCGGATGCTGGGCCGGTTCCGCCAGGTGTCGCCCACCAGACCAACCTCAACGTTCAGGTCGGCCAGTTCCATAACCTCACGAGCATCCTCTTCAGGCCGGCTGACAATCAGGTCGAGAACGCTCTGGTCTTTTGGCGAATTGCGTATCTCATCAAGCCCAGCCTCCAAGTCGGCCGTGGACAGGTGTTTTATCTCTGCTTGCATGGTGTCACTCCTGGGGTAGTTTCTGGGAAAGGGCTGGAGGGCAGTTTAACATGGGTGGAGAATCCCCTAAACCCCAAGCCGCATCAACTCCTCTGAGATGATGATTGGGCCGTGGTATTTCGCGGTCATCTGTTCAATATGACGGTTGAAGGATGTGTCCTTGGAGAGGTTGGGGTTGAACGTGCTCCAGACCTGGGTGGCCTGACGTTGTTGGTCAAGCATTTCGTCATCTTCCCGGATGAGAGCATCGTCTACATATATGACACTCGCCGAGGGCACAATTGGGCCTTCGACAGGTAGCCAAACGGCACTCTGGCCCTCGTCATTCTCAGTCGGAGTAGAGTTGAGCACCGCCATCCCCTCAAACTGACGGCAGCGTTGCGAGGGCGGGCGGCTATCCCGGCAACATGCCTGCCTTGAGTCTCACTACCGCCCGAACATCGCCAACTCGTGCGTCTGGCTCTAGTCCGAAAATTAATCGGGAGGTGGTAGCGGCATAGGATCACGGTTCGATAGACTCGAATACGAGAGCATCATAACCAAGGCGGACGTGGTTCTCGGGCAGCAAGAAGTCCTGTACCGGGTTGCTCGGATTTGCGAAGCGGCAATGCGAGCTAGTCTTTATAGACGCCGACGCAACTGGCTAGGTACTCCATTACCTCGGCCTTCGACACCACATCTCCGTACTTGCTGTCGATGTCGAAGAGATTGGCTTCGTGGGGAGCCGCGTGCCTGTCGCCAACGCACTCACGGGGCACGATGACCCGAAAGCCGTACTGCATGCCGTCCACTGCTGTGGCGCGAACGCAACCGCTGGTCGAACAGCCGGTCACGATCAATGTATCTACCCCTTGGCTTGTTAGTAGCGGCGCCAATGACGTACCGAAGAACCCACTGGCGTACTGTTTGTTGATGATCACGTCCTCAGAGGCAGGAGGTAGGTCGGGAACGATGTCAGCCAAGGGCTCGCCTTCGATCATTTTTCGCAGTGCTGGGACCTTTTGCACAAAGATACCGCCGTCGAGCCCATTGGGCGAGTAGATAACTCGCGTGTAGACTACCGGAATGCCGTTATTACGAGCGATGTCAAGCAGGTCCGCAGTTTCCCTGACGGCGTCGATCACCGGAGGAGCGTATAGCGGGGACCCGGGCGTTACGTAAGCATTGATGAAGTCTATTACCGCTACCGCAGGTTTTCGGCCGTAGCCTATACGTCCGTCGAAGACTCCCTGATAGTTACTTTTCAAGTTTTCTTCTGCCATGCTCACCCGTCCTTTGGCTGCATCAGTACAGTCAACCTGTGCCGTTTAGTTGTCGGCTGCTGCCGGAGCCTCCAACCCTTGTCTCTCGTACATGCGCAGGATGTGTTCTGGGAACACCGGCGCAACCGGCGGCTGAAGGCCTGTTTCCTCGAAGCAGCGGGCTTTCAGCTCTTCAATGCTATCGAAACCACGGTTGAACATTTGAGGCTCGCCCCGCTCCGCCGAAAGCTTGGCCCGCAACTCTTCCGTCGCCTTTACATCCACCGCCAGGTCGTCCTTGAGCAAGACACCGTAGCGTTCGGCGCCTTCTCGCGTCACTAGGCCGCGCCTGACGTCCCGGGCGACTATGTCAGCGTCCCGTTTATAAGGGTCGCCCCAACCGCCCCCACCCCAGGTGCAGAAGAAGAAAAGGTCTCCTGGTTCTACCTTTACGTGGTCGCACTTTGAGGGCAGCATCTCCTCGGTGCCGTCTTTCCGTAATAGCTTCTTCCAACTGCGTCCGCCTGGCAAGCCACCGTTCACTCCGTATGGGTAGGTAAGCCAGCGGTCGTCGTGAATGGAAATCTCCCCTGGCTCTAGGAAACGATACCCGAGTTTGCAACCGTTGCCGCCACGATAAAACCCGGGGCCACCAGAATCTGCGATGGTCTCGTTGATCTCCATCCGCACCGGAACGTAGTTCTCCAAGAACTCGTTGGGAACGTTCGTGAATGAGGGCCACAGCGAGTGGCCGTCGGGCCCATCGCCGAAGGGCTTGCCGGGGATACCGCCGAATCCGATCTGGTACAGCTGGTACCATTCACCATTCCTGTCGTAACCGGAGTACATCAAATGGGGGCTGTCGGAAAAACCGGCGGCGATGAGGAAGTCTGGCGCCCGCTGGCCCAGGGTTCCCCCGATCACGTCGAAGATTCGGCCTAAAGCGTGGGTGCGACAGGACAGAGCCGCCGGCTTGACGGGCTTGAGGAGCGTTCCTTCCGGAATACGAACCTCCACATGCTCGTAGAAGCCGTCGTTGAAGAGGATTTGTGGATCGAACACGTTGATCATGTAGGTCCCAACAAACATCTTGAACATGGCCTCGCTGAGGAAGAAGTTGATGGAACCCGCAGACTGGGGATCGGTTCCCTCAAAGTCGAAGACGACCCTGTTGCCCTCTCGCCACAGGGTGCAGGCTATCTTGTAGGGGCCCATGCCCAGACCGTCATCACAGACGTAGTCTTCGAAGTAGATCTTCTCCTCGGCCACGCTGGTCACAATGAGCTGCTCCATGGCCCGCCGGTTGCGCTCCAGCAACAACTCCACTGCTTTAACGTATGTGTCGACGCCGAACCTATCGCACATAGCAAGGATGCGCCTCTCGGCGGTCCGCACCGACGCAAAAATACCGTCCAGGTCGGCTCGGTTCAAATGCGGCTGGCGCACCTGGTGGAAGATCAAATTTAGCAGGTCATCCTGCCGCTCACCTTTCTTATAGACCTTGACCGGAGGTATAAGGATCCCTTCCTCGTAAATCTGCCGCGCCTGAGTAGGCAGGCTGCCGGGAACCGCGCCTCCCACGTCGGTCATGTGTCCGAACATGGCGACCCAAGCTACGTGCCGGCCTTCGTAATAGACGGGATGCATGGTTAGCCAGTCGTTGGCATGGCTAATGGCGGCGGCGCAGGAATAAGGGTCGGAGGTCAGGAATATATCCCCTTCCTCAACGGCTCCCTCATAGACTTCAACGAAGGGTGGGATGAACGAGCCGAATTGGCCCACCACCATCAGCCCCTTCCGGTTGGCGATCATAGGAAACTCGTCGCCCTGCTCACGGAT
Organism: Dehalococcoidia bacterium; assembly: GCA_965247605.1. Lineage (GTDB taxonomy): Bacteria > Chloroflexota > Dehalococcoidia > Lucifugimonadales > UBA3495 > VXOI01. Next base: position 624,807 of record CBDFHM010000013.1, read on the forward strand.
CCCCGGGGATACAGCCGTACGTAATAGTACCGCGTCCATCTCCCAACGGGTATTCCGCAGACCACTCTCGATGAGATCAAGAGTTATAGGATGGACTTCAACGTCCTGAAACTCTGCCGGGTTGGTTTCAATAATGTTTGCTGGCATGTCGGACCTTCCTATATATCTCTCGGGAGTTAGCTCACCGGGTTGATGAGGATATTTCCCAGGGCGTCCACCTCGCCTACATGTTCCGGCAATATCAATGTGGTGGAGTCCATCTCGGTTATCATGGCTGGTCCCAGGATCAGGTTACCGGCCAATAGCTTGGAGCGATCGTAGACGGTGGCCTCTCGTTCTGCGCCGTCGACATACATACTGGTGGTACCTACTTTGCCTCCAGCGGCATCGGCAGTGCCGCTCTGGACAGCGCGGGCCTTGGCTATTGTGGCCTTTCCTTGGGCGATCGCTCGGACGTTGACCACTTCCGGCTCGACCTCTGGGGCAAAGGTGAACATCTGGGTGTGGATATCAGCGAACCTGCGGCCCACGAGGTCCATACCACCTTCTCTCAATTCGTCCAATCCAACTTCGGTGGTAAGCACAAAGCCCTGACCTCGGTACCGGCAATCCAACTGATATTGGGTGCTTTGATCGGGACGAGGTACGTTCTCCGCATCGAGTGCCTGGGCCGCCCGGTCGGCGAGATCGCTGAGTATTGCCCCAATCTCCTCCTTGGAGGTCTCGGAAAATCGCCGGATCAGGGTCTGGGACGCCTCGTTCCGGAGCCGTGTGGTGGCATCGCCATAGGCACATAGCACTCCAGGAGACGGAGGTATGATGACCGGCCATGACTGGGTGAGCCTGCCGATGGCGTTGGCGTGCAGGGGTCCCGCCCCTCCGAAGGCAATAAGGGCGAAGTCCCGGGGGTCGTAGCCTTGCTCGACAGAGACCAGTCTCATCGCGCCGTACATGTTTTCATTGACAATATCGATGATGCCCTCGGCGCCACGCCTCAAGTCCAGGCCAAGGGCGTCGGCAACATTCTTGACCGCCCTTTCGGCGAGAGACTTGTCAAGCTGAGTCTGATCGGCGAGAACCGTCGGAAGACGACCAAGCACTACGTTGGCATCGGTGACTGTGGGGCTTTCTCCACCTCTGCCATAGGCCGCAGGCCCAGGATCGGCTCCAGCACTCTGGGGCCCGACCCTCAAGGCCCTGGTCAGCTCTGGTACGTGGGCGATGGAACCACCGCCCGCGCCCACGCTACGCACATCCAAGGATGAAGCCCGGATGGTCACATCTCCTACTCTGGTCTCACGCCTTACCAGCGGCACCCCGTTTTCAATCAGGGAAACGTCGGTCGAGGTGCCACCCATGTCGAAGGTAAGCAGGTTCTTATATCCTGCCTGCTCCGCTATCCATACGGCACCAGCAACGCCGCCCGCTGGGCCGCTCATCAGAACGTTTATCGGAGCGTTTTGAACCATGTCAACCGATGCCAGGCCGCCGTCGGAGCGCAGGATGTGCAGATTAGCCTTGATGCCGCGTTCTCCCAGCTCATTTCGTACTCTGCCGAGATATTTGGTGATCACGGGTGCCACGTAGGCGTTGGCCGCCGTAGTCAGCGTGCGCTCAAACTCATACATTTCCGGCAGAATCTCCGAGGATATGGAGACCGGAACGCCCGGCATGATCTCGCTTGCTATCTCCCGTATGCGACGTTCGTGGTCGCCATTAGCGTAGGAGTTGATTAGAGAAACGGTCAGGGACTCGATGGCCTTTTCCTTTAGATAGTTCAACTCCTTGCGAATCGCATCTTCGTTGAGGGGAGCAATTACCTCGCCACGGGCGCTCACTCGTTCGTCAGCCTCGACGGTCAGCTCTAGGTCGACAAGAGGATCAGGCATGTTCCAGACTATGAAGGCAGCGAGGCCGCCCGGTACGAAGGCCCGTTCGATCTGCAATACCTGCCTATAGCCTTTCGTGGTAACGAGACCCATCTTTGCGCCCTGACTTTGCAAGATGGCATTGGTCGCCACGGTTGTCCCATGCATGATCTGGGCAATCTGAGAGGGGTTCACACCAGCGATGCTGCAGACTCGCTCGATCCCCGCAAATACACCTACCGAAGAGTCCTCGGGTGTGGAGTGGACCTTGGCTTCGTAGGTGTCCCCCGTGTCTTCGTCCATCAGGAGAAGATCGGTGAAAGTCCCGCCGACATCTACCCCTAATCGATAGGCCATCGTATTGTTCTCCCTTGCAGTAAGCTCTCGAACACTACCTGCCGTCAAACTTCAGTCAACGAGATTTTCAGACGCAAAAGCTACCTGTTCTGTGCCACAAGTGTCAAGTTGTGAATGGCCCGCTACCTATTTCACTGAACGAGATTACGATCGGATTCTTCATGACTATGGAAAAGATGCCTGAGTCACGTTAGCCAGCCGGGCTAAGGCGTGGCGGGAGTCCCCTCACATGTCGAGACGTTAACGCGATCTTCACGCCCGCCTACGAAGAAGAGTTTAAGAACTGATCATCCCCAACGGGACTGGGAGTTGCGCTACACCTCCGAAACACGGGCCGACGGCAAGGACGGTGGTGGTCTTGGGAGCCAGCTCGTCAAAGCTGCGCTGCAGCCGCTTGAGCGAACCATGCTGGCACTCAAACACCGGCCGGTGGAAAAGGCCGACTCGGAATCTCCCGGCGTAATACAGGTGCGATTTCACTCTGGAACAATTCTAGTGTGGCACGGTGCTGCGCCGGGGTGAGGCCGGCCCCGTCGGCGTTTATATTGAGCACCTCGTGCCCCAACTGCTCGTGGTAACGATGCACCTTCTCAATGATCTGCTGCGGGCTTCCGACCAAGGCAGAGCTCCGTTCAATCGCATCCTCCAGCGAGTGGAACACCTGTGGGATACCCTGGCTACGGAACGCCGCCTGCCGAGCCTCAAAGATAGGGCGGTATCTCGAGACGGCGTCTTGGGAAGTCTTGGCGGCGTAGTACCCGGCGGTGCCGGCTCCGACCACTGCGTCGCCCGGCTCGCGACCGTGATAAGCCCAGCGTTGCCGGTAGTAGCGGACCAGTGCGGCGTAAGGCTCAATCGGATTTGTAACATTCGCCGAGAACAGCGGGTCTCCCCACTTGGCAGCCAGGTCCACCGACGCTTCACTGGTCGCACTGCCGTGCCAGACCCGAATCGGTTGCTGCAATGGACGGGGCCAGGTCTCGGCCGCGTCCAGGGATGGGCGGTACTGGCCGGACCAAGTCACCTTGTCCTCCCGCCACAACCGGCGGAATAGCTCGTAGCCCTCGCGGTTGCGCTCCCATTGGTCCTCCGTAGTGACATGGAATAGCTGTGCCTGGGCCGTGCCGTTACCCTTGCCAATCATGAGTTCCAGGCGGCCTCCGCTGAGGTGGTCAAGAGTCGCGTAGTCTTCGAATGCTCGTACCGGGTCGAGCAGGCTCAATGTGGTAACCGTGGTGAATAGCCTGATGGTCGACGTTCGTGCGGCGATGTGGCTCAGCATGACCGGCGGCGACGACGAGAGGAAAGGCCGCTCGTGCCGTTCCCCGACGCCGTAGCCGTCAAAGCCCAACTCCTCAGCGAGGACCGCGTTGTCCACCACCGAGCGCAAACGCTCCGTGGTCGAGGGCTGGATTCCGGTGACGGGATCAGGGGCGTACGGGATGAGAGTAATTGCTAGGAACTTCATGGGAGACCTCCCCTTCGACAGCGGACGCAGCACCGCCACAAACCGGGATCATCATGTGGTCGGGGCCCGACAAACGGCGTATTAACCCTGGTCTTCCTGCATTAGAGGGCAGCGAATCTTCGGGACGGTCAGGCTAGTCGTCGACTTCCAGGATCATCTCGATTTCTATGCAGGCGCCGTTGGGCAGCGCGGCCATGCCCACTGCCGACCTGGCATGGGCTCCAGCGTCGCCGTACAACTGGCTCAGAAGGTCGGTTGCTCCGTTGGCAACCTGGGGTTGCTGGCCGAAATCCGGGGCGGAGTTGACCATGCACAGCAGTTTGGCCACTCGCTTCACTTTGTCCAAGTCGCCTATGACAGCTTTCACATCGGCCAGACAATTGAGGCAAGCCTGCCGTGCCGCTTCGTAACCCTGCTCCACAGTGATGTCGGCGCCCAGCTTGCCTGTATGCATCTGCCCAGGCGTGTGCCCGCCGACGAACAAAATGTTTCCGACTTTAACCGCCCCTGCGCGGCCGGGCGGCGACGGCGCGGCGGCAGGAAGTTCCAGACCCATCGCTTTTAGCTTGTTCTCCACTTCCATACTATCTCTCCTATATTTGTGCGATGTTTGACCGGCATCCCCAGGCTCTGTGTATAGCAGCCTAGAAAATGACGGCCCAGCAAGTTGCTGGGCCGTTTTGTGCCTGCCGTTTTGTGCCTAAGGAAGCGGACTGGAAGACAACTCCACGGCCTCCGAAATCCTCGATGGCGTCACCTCATTTCACCTCACCGGCGCCGGTTCAGGAGGCTAATCTTTGAACTCCGGCAGAATTTCGGTGGCAAACGTCTCGAGTTGCCATTGGGCCTCGTCCCAGGTCAAGAAGCCTTGAGGAAATCCCCAGCCAAACCACTCAAGTTCTCCGTCTCCGTAGCACTTGGAGATCGAGTCCATCTTCCGCTTTACATCATCCGCAGTGCCGCAAATGGCGAAATCGTGTTCCACCATACGCTGATAAACTGCCTCCGCGTTGGGCAGCATTAGTGGTGCTGGCGCGTCCTCACCCGGATTTCGGAAAGCCTCCAGAAACCCGAATCCTGAGAAATAGGCGTGGAATGCGACACCGGTTGTTCTGGCGCCCAGAGCGAATGCTTCTTCGTAGGTCCGGCCGATGCTGATCGACCGAGCGGCGCCGACGCTCTGCCCCAGGCGCAACGTTCTTCCGGCGCTGGCCGCTTCGTCCTTGTAGACCTGACATAAATTGCTGAAGCTTTCTGGGTAGGAGGTCAATATCCAAGGGAGTATCGATTCACGGGCACACCATCGGATAGTAGATTCACTTACGGAGAAGGGCTGCCACAACGGAGGGTGCGGGTCCTGGTACGGCTTGGGGATGACGCTTACTTTCCTAATTACGCCTTCTTCGTCGAGTTCACCGGGGGCCCCGTACAACTTGGTCCATTCCCTTGCCGGCCAGCGCCTGATTCCTTCTTCGTAGGGCTGCGGTATCGAGTAGTAGTCGCTATGGTATTCGATGGTTTCTTGGGTCCAGGCCATTTTTATTATCTTGAAGACTTCCTCGAACACACGCCGGTTATGCTGGTCTACTTCCGAGCCATCCATTGGCGCGCCGGTTACGTGGTATTGCTGCCCCAATATGTTGGTCCAACGGTCTTGATAACCACGGGCGAATCCGGCAATGACGCGGCCCTGCGTTAGGTGGTCAAGGATCGCCAACTCTTCCGCGCACCGGATTGGGTCCCAGGACGGCAACACCAGTCCCAGAGGCGCAAATTTGATGCGTTTGGTCCTGGCTGCCAGGTCGGCATACAGCAGCAGCGGCGCCACCGAGGCCTCGAAGCCTTCAGAATGTAAATGGTGCTCGGTGGTAGAAAATGCGTCGATACCCATGTCGTCGGCAAGTACGGCGATTTTTCGCAGTTCATCCAGCATCTGTTGATAGCGCTCGTTATTGCGTCCGATGGGGCGCAGAGCAGCTCGGTCCTCCAGCGTTCCGGGGATTGTCGGGAGGAGTAGAATATCGAACTTCATGATGCTAATCGTTCCCACTCGTTCATTTTTGGTTTCCGAAAAGGCTGATACGGCACCCGCAGCCGATGCCGCATTGTACATCCGCGCTACCGAGCCCACAAGCAAAAATTATATCCCTTCGATTTCCTGCCCGGCTGAACGCCACGTTGACCACTCCGCAAGCCATTGCTACACTCACGCCAATCTCATAAGTGCGTTCAGCTTCCTTTGGCAACGCCTCTTTTCCGAGTCTCGTTGGGTAAATGGCTGGAACCCGATAGCAACACCGGAGATATCCAGAAGCTCACAGGAGGCCGCTATGGCTAGAAACATCACCATTTGCGTGGGGACCCTGGGACAAGGAATCTGGCGAAGCATCGACGGTGGCGATACCTGGCTCCGGGTGAGGGAGGGCCTTTACGGAGAGAGTTCCGTACGGGCGCTGGTCGTTCACCCTAAGATTCCCAATGTGGTTTATGCTGGGGTTGATGACGGAGTTTATAAGAGCGATGACCTGGGAGAGAGCTGGAAGCGATTGGACTCTGCGTTGAACGATAGTCCTGTCTGGTCTCTTGCGATAGACCCGGTAGACACCGACACCCTCTTTGCTGGCATCCGGCCAGCCGCCTTTTTCCGTTCCAAGGACGGGGGAGAAACTTGGCAGAAGCTACCGGCGACCATCGCCGAGGAATGCCCCGCCGTTCGCATTCCGAGAGTCACGGCGCTGATGGTTGACCCGTTGGACCATCGAAACATCTGGGCCGGGATAGAGGTGGACGGTGTGCGTCGCAGCAGAGATGGGGGCGACACATGGGAGACCGTCACCGGGGGCATCAACGACCTCGATATTCACGACTTCACCATAACCGTTGGCCCACCAAAAACGCTTCTGACCATCACGCCCCGCGAAGTTTTCTTGAGCACCGACGATGGCGAGACTTGGTCACCGGGGCAAGCGGCCGGGCAGGTCTCATTCCCATACTGCAGACCGGTGGCGGTCAAGGCTGACGACCCTCAAACGATCTTCATGGGTAATGGAGAAAGCGCCTTCGGCGGCCGAGGGGCTATTCACCGTTCCAGGGACCGGGGTGCTACCTGGGAATCCCTTCCGTTGCCGGTCCAGCCCAACGGCGGTATATGGAACTTTGGTGTCCATGAATCAGATCCGGAATTCATCCTGGCCAGTACGATTAACGGCCAAGTGTTCTCCAGCGCCGACGCCGGAGATTCCTGGACCAAATTTGCTAGGGATTTTGGTGAAGTCCACGCATTGGCTTGGGTGGCCGAATAGCGCGCCAAGTCCTTGATGCCGGTACCAGATTATAATGGTTCCGTTTTTGGTTCTTGCTCTCGCCCTCCGTCCGCGTCAACCGCCTTAATCGTGGAGCAACCACCTGCCAGATGCGCCCCATCAAACCAGGGAGGTGTAGTCCTCTGTGCGCGGGAATGTTGTAGAATTCGAATCCGTAATATTTCTGCCATTTCCCAGACAAGGACGAGCGACCCGCTGTTGACGCGGTTCCTCCGCCTATAAAGACCGTGGAGGAACGAGGTAGGCCAATATGACGCGAGACCTTGGACCAGACTTGGTGGTCCTAAATGCCGCCGGCATGATTACCATGCAAGGCCGCCCTGAGTTGGAGACCGGTCTCACCGCTTTGGCGATACGTGACAGCGACATCATCGCTGCGGGCTCCGACCAGAAAATTCTCTCTATCGCCGGGAACGCTCTGGTGGTCGACTTGGAACGCGCTATCGTAATGCCCGGCCTCATCGACAGCCACAACCACTTCTCAGGACCGCCCTGGGCTGGGACCAGCTGCAGCTTAATGAAGCTCGCTCCATCGACCAGGTGTTGGATTCGATCGATCAGCGTTCCCGTGAAACGTCGCCCGGGGAGTGGATTCTCTGCTCGAGCCGATGGCATGAGACCAACCTCGCCGAGCGACGCATGCCCACTGCCGACGAATTGGACCGAGTCGCGCCAAACAACCCCGTGTATCTCCCTAGGGGAGGCCACGTGGTTGTCACCAACAACCTTGGCCTGCAAATGGCTGGTATCGCGCCGGACACCCCGGACCCGCCCGGCGGAGAGTTCATGCGTGACGCCGCCCTGCGGCTCAGCGGCATGCTACTGGAACGGCCCGCCTTCTCCAGACTCACCCGGCTGCTTCCGCTGCCCACCGAAAACGAACGCCGCTCCGCTACCCGAACTGGGATACAAGCCTACAGCCGCGCCGGAATCACGGCAGTTAGGGAGCCGGGCCTGACCGAGGCAGAGATTCTTTCCTTCCAGTCTGTGATACCCGAGGAGAAATCGATCAGAACCTCGTTGATGTGGCGGCTCGACTTGGGTACATCGCCCGAAGAACAACGGCAACGGATCCATGGGTTGGCGGCCCTGAGCGAAGGGGATGGCCAGTGGCTAAGCGTGTGGGGCCTCAAGGTGGTCCTGGACGGTGGTGTAGAGGGCGGCTACTTCTACGCGCCCTATGCCAACAATCCAGAATTCAGGGGCCTCCCTCTCACCACCCAGGAAAACCTTTCGGCGATTGTGGAAGAGGCCCACTCCCTCGACTGGAGAGTCGGGGTCCACGTAGTTGGCGACGCCGCCCTGGAAATGGCACTGGACGCCTTCCAGGTAGTGAACTCCCGGTCTTCAACGGTTGGCCGCGGGCACGCTCTAGAGCACGCATTCACTCCTGTACAAAGGTCGATGCGGCGGACTTTGGAAATGGGCATCGGCGTAACCCTGCAACACGCCCTCGTCTACAGCTTGGCGGGGAATATGCAGACCTACTGGGGCCACCAAAGAGCGGCGGACTGTACTCCGTCGAGGGCTGGCTGGATTCGGGAGCCCTAGTGGGCGCTGGCACCGATTCGCCCGTCACGGACTATGACCCGTGGCTTAACGTCTACGGGTTTGCGACGCGGGACACGGAAGTAGCCGGGATTATCGGGGTCCAGCACTGTATCTCAATAGCCGAAGCTCTCCGGGCGTACACCGTCGGGTCGGCGGAGGTCCTTGGAATGGGGGACGTTGTAGGCTCCTTAGAGGTAGGCAAGGCGGCGGACTTCATTTGCTTGGACCGCGATCCGCTGTCGGCTTCACCGGACCAGGTGCGTCACACGAAGGTTCTGCGGACCTTTGTAGGCGGCAGACAGGTTTACCCGACGGCTACATAGCATCCTCGTCCATACTAAATCGCTTCGCTCACCATCCTACGACCCAACAAAGGTCCCTTTGTTTGGTGTTTGCTCGACAGGTTGCCGTGGAGACTACCCTACCGGCATAAATAATCAGGGTTCAATTTCTGGAATTCCTCCAGGCGCGGAGACAACCCTATCGGAGCTGGCTAAATAATCAAGTGATTGTTTGAAGAGGTGGAGACCCTTATGGTGGAGACGGGGGAGGGTCGAATGTTCACTACTTGCAAACACCCTTGATTCCCTCGTAACAAGGCCTGTTTGAGATGAGCCCTGGCGTGCGAAGGTGGTCTGGAGCGGAGGAGGCCACGGGATGCCGGCTGCTGGCCTCACCGCCCTATCTGCCGCGCTCAGGACAAGCGTGATCCCGTTGCGGTACCCCTTCCGTGGCTCAGGGCACCCGGTGGAAGTTGTGGAGCGGCGCCCTCATGCGGCCGCGACCGCAGGTACCGTCCCGACCGCCCGCTGAGCCGTGTTCTCCATCTCCACCAGGCGTGCATGGACCATCCGTTTGAAGTTGCACGCCAACGCCTTCAGGTAGACGGCAAGCCGCACCCGACGGCCCCCTCGCACCCGCAAGCGCCCAAGCCCGTGGGCGCGCTTCAGCTCGGAGTTCGTTCCCTCGATACCAGCCCTTATGTCATACCGCTTGCGCCACTCCTCGGTGGCCTCGGCCCTCCGGCGCCGCTCGATGTTCACCTTCACCAGGTCCGCCTTGAGGACGTAGGCCCCCGCACGCCGGTCCAGCTTCACTGGGCAACGGGATCGCAAGGGGCAGGGCTCGCATGTTGTCCCGGCAAAGTGGACCTCTACCCGCTCCGGCGCATCCTTCAGCTCGTACTCCTCGATGGACGGGTGGCCGGCGGGGCACACCGTGGCCTGCTCCCCTGTGACGTCGATCTGAAAGTCCGCGGCGGTGAGCGGCGGTGGTCCGTCACCCTCTCCTTCGTGCGAGTTCCCCGGCGCCGACCCCGCCACCGGGCTCACCAGTTCCGTTCCCCGGCGCGAGGCTTCGAAGGCATTGCGGCCCGACCCATACGCCGTGTCGGCGAAGAGCTCGTCCGGTCGGACCTTCCGCTCCGCGAGCCCGTCAACGACCGGCACGCTCACGTCGGTGTCGCTCCCACTCGAGGGGGTCACCTCCACGTGGGTGATGAGCTGGGTGGCGTTCTCCTCGTGGCAGGTCTCCGCCACCTGCACCTCATACCCCTTCCCCTTGTGGCCGCTGTAGGTCACATCCGGGTCGTGGGGCGATTGCAGCGAGTCGGCGGACAGCTGCTTCGGGTCCTTCAAGGCCACGGGCACCTTGCATTCCCCAGCATCGTCGTCATCGTCCCTGGGGCGCCCGTCCTGGTGTTTGCCCACATGGCACTGCTCCCGCAGCAGCCGCTCCAGCAGCCGGTACTCCTCCAGCTGGGCAGCAGTCGTGCCATGGAACCGGTCCACCAGCCGGTAGAGGTCCCGGGCACAGACCGAAAGGCGTCGCCGACCCTCCCCCGTGCGGGCGTCCTCGTAGTGGGTCGCCTCGTCTTCTTCCTTCAAATAGCGCCCTAGGAGGCCCTCCGGAACCCCAGGGCGAAGCTCTGGGTGCTCCCAGCGCAAGGCCCGCAGGAACAACCGCATCGTCTCACAGAACAGGCCCAGCCGGGTGAGTGTGGCGATGTTGCTCATGATGTGGGTGGAGTCCAGCCGTTGCTTTCCGGTGCGTATGCCCAGCGCCTGGATGATCCGGTCCGTGGTCTCCTGGAAAGCCAGCCGGCCACCGTCGTGCTGCATCAGGCGAACTCGGAAGTTGTGGAGGGCCTTCTGGGGCAGGTGGGTCTCCTCGATGTCTAGCCGCAGGGCGTGGTGCCAGAGCAGGTTGAACTCTAGTTGTTCCAGAGCTTCATCGTCGGTGAGGTTGAACATCTCTTTGAGGAGGTGGACCCCGAGGACGGTCTGCACCGCCCGGTTGGGACGGCCGTTGTCCACGCAGTACATGGGAGCAAAGCGCTCCTCGTCAATCAGGGGGAGCGCCTCGTTTCGGAAAACCTCGGCCCAACTTCTCTCCAGGCGCTTAGCCTTCTTCGGCGTCACCAGGAACTGGGACTGCCAGAGGCTCTCTTGCGGGTCTCGTATTCGGAACATCCTCCCCTCCCTCGGCCAGGCGCAGCGCCCACGACCTTTTATTACATTATCCCCACCTTGCCCCAGGCTGGCGAGGGGTTTTTACGAACAAATCACCCTTGGTTCTCCGCTTGCCCGGCACGGTTTGAATACGAACCTCCGAGCTCTGGGCGGGGAATTGGAGTAGAGTCGAAGCCTACCAACCCGTCAAGCTAGCTTACGCGATACCCAACTCTTTTTCGGCGTAGCCCACTGTCCGGTCTAATATCGAGACCATCTCGTCAATCTCATCCTTGGTTATGGTTAGGCAAGGATGAATTTCAAACCGGGACCCTTGGGTGTAGAAGTAGAGCCCATTGTCCAGCATGAACCGGGTCATCTTGCGGCCCATGGCTGGGTCTCCCAGTGCCTCTTTGGTCTTCTTGTCCTTGACCAAGTCCACGGCTGCCAGGAGGCCAAGAGCGCGCACCTCGCCGACAATGGGGTGCTCCATCAGCATCTCAAGATGGGTGAGTAGGTACTCTCCCATCTTCCTGGAGCGGTCTACCAGGTTCTCCTGTTCGATGATGTCCAGGTTAGCCAGGGCAGCGGCTGTCCCGGCAGGATGGCCCGACAGTGTATGGGCCATTTTGAGGTCTTTCCCTGGCCCGATGAACTTTTCCGCCACCTCGGTGGTCGTGATGGTTGCCCCGATAGGCTGATAGCCGCTGGCCAGTGTCTTGCCGAAGAGCATGATATCCGGCTGAAGGCCCCAGTGATCGACGCCGAACATTGTGCCGGTGCGGCCAAACCCAGTGACAGCCTCGTCGTCAATTATCAGTATGCCGTACTTATCACAGATGGTTCTGACTGTGGCCCAGTATTCGGGATGGGGGACGATGGCGCCCTTCGCCACCGGCTCCATGATGAAGGCCGCCACGGTCTCAGGGTCCTCAAATTCGATGGCATCTTCAATGGCGCTGGCGCACCCCAGGTTGCAGCTTCCTGTGCAGAAGCGACAGCGATAGGCGTGGGCCTCGGGCACCATCACCCCAATGGGAGGGGTGACGGGACCAAATATCGGAGACCTTATAGAGCGGTCTCCGCTTACGGCCATGGCTCCAAAGGTATAACCATGATGGGACCCGTCTCTGAACAGGACCTTGTACTTTCGAGGGTTGCCGGCCTGGGCCTGGTACTGGATAGCCATCTTCAATGCGTCTTCAATCGCCTCAGTGGCTGAGAGGGAGAAATATACTTTCGAGAGGTCTCCCGGGGTCATCTGGGCCAGCCTGGCGGCCAGTCCGGCGGTGGGGACCGTGGTGAAACCGACGAACTCGCCGACGAACTCTACCCTATTCATCTGTTGGTAGACGGCATCAGTTACCTCTTGGCGGCCGTGGCCCACCAAGCAGCAGTGGAACCCTCCCGTGACATCAAGGTAACGCTTGCCTTTGCCGTCTATGTAATAACTTCCTCTGGCCTCTACGACGATGCCAGACCCGGCCATGGCGGGAAAGGCGTCACGCATCGTGTAGTGAGGCCACAAATGTTCGTTAGCCTGATTCGCCAGCTTATCGAATTGGGATTCCTCCATGACACCTCCTCACTTGGCCGCGGTGTTAGATGATGATAGTAGGCTTTCGAGACTGCCCAATTATTACCAACGACATATAGGAACACAAGGGAGTCCAAGGTGAGGACACATCGTCAACCCCAGGACACCCCACCTGCCCAGTCAGGTGGGGTCCGCTACTAAGATAGCAACTTACGCCTTGAGGTTGGCTGTTCGTTTCAGGAGCACTATTCCACCCTGACGCACCATGTCTAGACACCTTCAATCTCAAACGGAACAAGTATTCAAGAATTTGATAGCTGCACTTGATTTGGTAGACGCAGGGTTAAAAGACCTCGCTAAAATCATGGTTTACTTGACTGATAAGGGCGACTTCCCAGGATTTATGGCTATCAAGGATAGATACCTGAGCAGCGATTTGCCCGCGCAAACTGTCGTTGTCGTGGCATTCGTATCGCCAGAATTCAAGGTCGAAGTAGAAGCTATAGCTGTCCTTTCATAGGTCATGCTCCTACCGCAGCCCCGGCCTAAATGCCGCAAACGTCCTAAGCAAGATACTCCGGCTGCTCATCCCCTTCCAACGACTCCTTCTCCCGCAGAATGGCATCCCGATTTGCCGGAGACTTTCTCCGGACCGCGCCAATGAGACCCGATCATAGGGATCGGCCAGTTAACAAGTCGTACTAGTACTCGGCCCACTCGTCGTTGTGGTGGCATTGGCGTGCTGCCTCAACAAGGTTGTGTAGTGATGGGGGCGCATGGTCATGTGGTCTCATCGAGTCACCAAGTGCAATAATCAGGGGTGCATTTTCTAGTGGCACCGTCGGCTTGGACGCAACCCGTCAGGACCGGATAAATAGGTGATCGTTTGAAAGGGGCAGACCCTTATGGTGGAGACGGAGGAGGGTCGGGTGTTTACTATTTGCAAACACCTTTGGTCATCCGTCTGGATGGAAAGGTTTAATAACTATCATCACCGATTGGAAAGGGAGTTGGACTGGGGTTGAACTCGGCTTGAAACCCGGGTTGGCGGTGTTGGTCGCCACAGGCGGGAGTCTTCATCGTATCGTTAAATCCGACGAGTGATTTCAGACGTTCCGGATGACCCCTTGGTGACGGCGTTTTAGAACGATTAATCGGAGGCCCGCTGCTGGTAATGCCGAGCTGCCATAGAGCTAGTGCCGAAGGCTGATTTTCTTGAAGAACCGTCTAATAGCGCTCTCCGCCACCCTATTTCGAGCGATACCAATCTGAGGTGCGTCGACATCTGGGCGATCCAAGCCAAAAGTCTCCGTTCTTGTGGCGCCTAATTGACGACATTCGTCGCGCAAGTCTAGCGGATCAATCTCTACGGGCCAAGCCTTTTTGCAGGTGTGGCAGTAGATGTCCCGAGAACGCCATCTGCGCTCGAGGCCTTTGGCATCCCCCACACTCCTACCACAGGCTGGACATAGGCCCTGCCTGAATCTGGCAACTGCATTCCAATGCCCAAGCTCGGTATCCTCGTCGTCTGTCATACTACTGCTATCGAAGTGTAACGCTATTTCCTGCTCCGGTCGGTGGTGGCAGCGCTTACCTCAGCTGGCGGAGCCGTGGGTCGAGGGTATCCCTCAGCCAGTCGCCGACTAGGTTCAGGGACATTACGGTGAGCAAGACGGCGATTCCCGGCATCGTGGCAATCCACCAGCCATCGGCCACCCGGTCCCGGCCGTCGGCCACCATGGAACCCCACGCTGGCGTGGGCGGCGGGACTCCCGCCCCCAGGAAGCTCAAGGTAGCTTCCACCAGAATCACTATTCCTACCTGCAGTGTGGCGACCACTATCAAGGTATTTATGGTGCCCGGGAAAAGGTGCTGGAACATTATTCGCCAGGTAGAAGCGCCGGACACTCGGGCCAGGGCCACGTAGTCCATGTTTTTGATCTGGAGCACTTCCCCTCTTATCATGCGTGCGAAATAGGGCCATATCCACAGGGCTAGGACCAACACTATGAGCTCAAGGGACTGGCCGAATGCCGTCGCCAAGACCAGAGTTACCAGAATAAGGGGCACCGACAGGAAAACGTCCACGGTGCGCATTGTCAGCTCATCCACCCAGCCACCGTACCAACCGGACATCAAGCCAATAATTGTTCCTAGAGTACCCCCGACCCCGAGAGTCACCGCCGCGATTATCAGGGAGATGCGGGCGCCATAAATCAACCGACTTAACATGTCGCGGCCCAGGTGGTCAGTGCCCAGCAGAAATTTGGTAGTGCCTGCCGGCCTGATCACCACGTCCACCCTGTCGCCCAAAACGACATCTTCTTGGATTTCCTGGGCCTCCTCGAGACTGACCTCTCGGAAACCTTGGCCCACCCCCACCTTTTCGACTACTATTTTCTCGAGGTTAGATGCCCCTCCCCAAAATGGCGGCTGAATTCTATCTGAAAGGTCGCCTGCGTTTTCCGGGTCGTGGGGCGCAATCCAGTCGGCCCCAATACCAGCGACGAGGACGAGTAACAGCACGGCCAGTGGTAATAGCGGATAACGCCGCAAGGTACGTATCGTATTAACGATACGGAAGCGAACCCCGTGTGGAGCCAAAAAAATGGCCTTGGCGTCACCTCCGGCCATCGTCTACCAACCCTTACGCTCAGGCATACCGGATCCTGGGATCGATGTAGGCGTAAATGATATCGACCAACAACGAGGCCCCGACAAACAGTAAGGTGTACACGATAACTACCCCCTGAAGCAGCGGATAGTCATTGTTTAGCATAGCGATCACTGCCAACCGGCCCAGGCCGGGCCAGGCAAAGACCAACTCGACCGTCAGGGCGCCAGCCACTACATTGCCCAGGTTGACGCCAGCAAAGGTCAGCGCCGGGATCAAGGCGTTTCTCAGACCGTGTTTCCAGATGACAACTTTCGATGATACGCCCTTGGCCCGGGCCAGCCTTATATACTCGGAGTCCAGCACATCCAACATCGCTGAGCGGATGAGCCTCATGTTGATCGCTATGAAAAACCAGCCCAGGGTCACGCCTGGGAGAATGATGCCCGTCCACTCGTTCCGGCCGGAGGGAGGTAGCAAGCCCAAGTTCACCGAGAAGATAAACATGAGCATCAGGCCCAGCCAAAAAGTGGGGGCTGACTGCCCGATCAAGGCCAGCACCCTACCTATCTGGTCCAGAATCCCGCCACGGTTCACGGCGCCGAGCACACCCAAGGGTATTCCTATAACCGCGGCGAACACAAAGGCGAATAGCCCAAGCTCGAAGGTGGCGCCGATGCGCTCACCAATGACCTCTGTGGTAGGGCGGCTTTCGAGAATAGACCGTCCGAGGTCTCCCCGCACCAAATCTTTCAGGAATATCCCGTACTGCTGATAGTAGGGCTTGTCCAGGCCAAACTTTATCCCTAGCTCCTCCCACTGGTCGTTGTCACCGGCTTGGAGCGCGCCAATCATCATGTTCCTGGGGTCTCCGGCGGCCCGGCTCAAAATAAAGATGATTACCGTCACGGCCAGGATGGTAACCAGGGTTATTAAGATCCGCCGTACCAGGAACCTTTGCATAACTGGTCACCACCTCTTCAGGGCCTTGTTGCCAAGCCTGTCGCCATGAACGGAGTAAGCGGCCCGAAATAGCAAAGCGTCGGAGCCGGAGGAGGATACTAACAGTCTGGCAACGACCAAGACAGACAGCCACTGCCCATTTCGGTGTATTTGCCACAGACAACCACTTGCCGCTGTTCGTCTAAAGATTGAAGAGTGCTAGGGGTCAACCCCTAGCACTCTAGCCTCACACTCTTGCTACCTTCCCTTCCTACTTCCGATGAGGTGCATAATTTAGGCCGCTTATGCGCCGTGGGTCCGCCATCTCCATGTGATCCTGCCAACTATCAAGCTTGGGGCCGAGGGCGTATACAGAGTTGGCGGTGTACAACCCGAGGTCCAGCGACTGGTCCCAGATCCAGTCGGCTAGCTCTTGTTCGAGCTTCCAGCGCTTTTCGGTGTCGAATGTTTCCAGGATCTCATATAACCGGGGAGTAATGTAGGGGTGATCGACGCCGGCGCTCCAGCCCGCTTTAGGGTCAAACATGAAGTTCCATAGGGACGCCGGCTCGATGAACGGAAACGCGGAGTGGCAGTCTAAATACTGATTGGTACGGGCCACCTGCCCATCAATGACTGCGCTGAAAGGAAGCTTACTGAGGTGAGCGGTGATACCAATATCCGCCCACATGTCGACAATGGCCTCGCAGATCTCTGTCTCGGCGGGCCCACCGCGAATGGAGGGCACGATATCCAACTCGATGCCGTTAGGATAGCCAGCCTCGGCCAGCAGCTGCTTGGCCTTCTCCGGATTGTACTCCCACACCCAATGGGGCAGCTCTCTGTCCTCGGAAAGGCCCCAACCCCACATTGCTTGGGGCTTTCCCTCACCCCGGAGCAGCTCATCCACAAGCTTCTGCCTATCTATGGATATGCCCATGGCCAGGCGCACTTTCCGGGCCGCTTCCCACTCGGGAGAGTCGATATCGGGGTTGCTGGATATAAAGGCCGCGTCGGGGTTCCACCCGGGCGCAGGACAGTGTGTGGCTCCTTCCGGACAGTTGTTTTCATCGTAGGTAGCGTACCAACTGCCGTAGAGGCCTATGTGTGACTGGGTGCCGTTTTCTTGGGACATGAACTTGGTTTCGGGTACCTGCGCCAGACGGGGCAGGGAGTCTGGCTGTGCCTGGAAAACATCTATGTTGCCCGTCTCGAAGTTCGCTATCAGGGTAGATTCTTCTGGTATTTCGAAGAGAGTCAGGTCCTGGAAAAAGGGAGTCTTGTTGTAGTGGTCCAACTGGGCCTCGAACTTCCAGAACTCGCTGGTGCTTGTCTCCACCATCCGCCAGGGCCCGGTACCGACCATAATCGAGTTGGCCGCGTCCTCTCCTATGGTCGTGCTCAGCTCTTCCCACTGCTTCTTGCTGGTAAGCCACGATCCGGATCCGCTAGGAGTAAGTGCTTGATCATACAAATCCCACGCGGGTGCGCCGGTGTTGAGCTCGACGGTATAGTCATCTATGGCTTTGAAATGGCCTTTTTCGTTCAGAAATATTCTTCTTATCTGGCCAAGGGCGGTGCTCAACGAGGCCTCGGCCCCGGCTGCTCTAAACGACCATACGACGTCCTCGGCCGTGAACTCTCCCCAGTCATTACCCTGGACATCAATATGGAATGGAATCCCCTTCTTAAGCTTGAAGGTCCAGGTAAGTTCATCTTCGGCGATGGACCACTCCTCTACCACCCTGCCCACATATTTCCCTTGGCCGTCCCGAAGAAACAGCGATTCCATGGCGCCCACGCCTAGATTCGCATACTCAGGATAGCTGGTCAGGCCGGGATGTGCGTGGTAGACGCCCAACGCTTTTATGCCAACGTTAAGCTGCCCAAAGGGCGCGTCCCCGGTCGGCGCCATAGCCTCCGGCGCGGTTGTAGCAGCCGGCGCTGGCACGGGAGTGGCCGTGGGCGCGGCAACCGCTGCGGTCGTGGCAGCAGGCGCCGCCGAAGTGGCCTCTGCTACAGGTCCGGGAGTTGAAGTGGCCGATGACCCGCAGGCCAAGGCTATCACCAGTAAAAACGCGGCCGTCATTGGCCCGATCAATCCAAATTTCGCCCTTAGTTGCTTGGTCATAAACTCCATCTCCGCCGTTAAAGCAGTAGGTGTCGAGGACTCAGGGCATGGTATTGGGAGGCCTATATTGGGGTATTGTACGCGTGGTTGGCGTAGCACTCCAGTAACCGCTTTGCGTGCGGGGCGAACCTACCATACCGTTAGATACTTGTCAATTTTGTTCAGCACTTATACTCGCTATAACTCGGGAGAAGAGCGGCGGCCAATTTATGTTTCTGGTCGAGACGATGGAGGGTCAACCTCCACATGAAACACGGGGTGGCAGTGTTGATGGCGCTAAGTTGGCCACTGGTCCCCCCGGACTATGTACGGACCGGCAAGCGCCTGATTTGACTACCAGGCCAGGGGGGCGTATTCCCCGGCCTGAAGGCGACTGTGATCGAGGTCGTTGTCTTCAGCGTGCCCAGCCCGCCTCCACCAGGTTGTCAGCGAAATGCGATACTTTTATGATGGGTGTGTGAAGCGCACTAGTCGAACGCTCCTCCTGTCTGTTGTTATTTCGTTAGTACTCGCTGCTTGCGGCGGGCCTGAGCCGACCCCCACGCCTTCACAAACACCTAGCCCGACATTTATTCCCACTCCAACACTCACTGACACGAACGCCGCCATTTCGCCGTCTCCGACGCACACTGTGGAGCCATCTGAGCCGTCGGCCACGACGACACCTCAAGGACCGCGGTGGGAAGAAGTGGCGAGATGGGGCAACGGCGCGGATGGGCTGAGCTTCAATAGTCCAAACGGCATCGCCATCGACGCGGCAGATCACGTCTATACCACGGAGTTTCGGGGGCATCGGGTGCGGAAGTTTACGCCGGAGGGGGAACTTCTTGCAGAGTGGGGAGGCCTTGGCAGCGAACCTGGCCAACTCCGTTCGCCCACAGGGATCGTCGTTGGACCGGATGGCAAGATTTACGTTACAGAGAGCGGCGGCCATCGGGTCCAGGTCTTCTCTTCCGAAGGCACGTTTTTGGACACTTGGGGCTCTTTCGGCGGTGGGCCGGGTGAGTTCGCTTCTGCAATGACAGTGGCCTTGGATGACGATATGCGCATCTACGTGAGTGACTGGGGGAACAGCCGAGTCCAGGTCTTCGACAACACTGGGCGGTTTCTGCATCAGATCGGAACGCCCGGCACAGGCTTAGGGGAGATGGCAAACCCGACAGGAGTGACGGTTGGCCCCGAAGGTGACCTCTGGGTGATGGACAGGGGCAATTCACGCATTCAGCGGTTTACGCTGGATGGTACGTTGGTCCAGCACTGGACACAGGCGGGTCGGGGGGCGTTCAATTCGCCGACCAACATCACCTTCGACCAAGACGGCAACTGGTGGGTATCAGAGTTTACAGGGAATCGGGTGCGACAATTCAGCCGTGACGGAGAGCTGCAATTCGAGCTTGCGCCAGGCACATTCCGCGGCCCGCACGGGCTACAATTTGACAGTACCGGTGCGCTATATGTAGCGGACACCGGGAATGGAGTGGTGCGGAAGTTCCGATTAACCACCTCAACACCAGCTCCGACTCCCACGGCCCCTGCCCTTAGTCCCGCAACTGAGACCGCCAGCCTTCCAACTGTCGCCGGGAGAATGCTGTTCGCCGGCGAGTTTTAATTGGCCGCCGCCAATTCCTTCGGGGAGCCTGGGTTTCACGAGGTGCTCACGGCTACCCGCTATCTGCCTTCGGACCTGAGCTTTAAGCTTTATGATGGACTTGAGGGTTACAAGCTTTGGGATGCAGGGCGCCCCGAGCGCACGTGCAACGCTGAACACCCATTGTCAGGCTGCGCAAGCACAAGATTGTCCATTGGCGGCGGGCATCCTAGCTATAGAAACTGATCTGCTATGCTGTGGGTTAGCCCGCGTTCCTAACGGCCAAGCAACGGGTATCCAACGCGACTTGTGAGAATGTCCGTTTGGTTGAGGTTCCCATGGAGATATCGCGTGATGATTTTCTGATGTTTATTGACCGTGCCTTAGATGGCATGTTGCGCATCGTGGAAGAACTGGGCGAGGAGCGCTCCAATATGCGTCCTGACTTGCCCGGCGCAAACTCGCCCTATGCCATCTTGACGCATTGCTCATCTCAAACAGGCCTTGTTACGAGGGAATCAAGATTGTCCATTGGCGGCGGGCATCCTAGCTATGAAACTGATCTGCTATGCTGTGGAGCCCGCGTTCCTAACGGCCAAGCAACGGGTATCCAAACACTTTTGGGCATGCATTGGGGTGTGCGCGAGGTTTTCCGGGATAGGGACGCAGAGTTTAGGGCGAGCGGTACAGTTGTTGAGTTGCGCGAAAGAGTGGGTGAGCTTAAGTCAAAGCTTGTAGCAGATATCGAGCAAGTGCAAGGTAAGAAGCCGTTGGCATCGGCGCCGAATTCACTGTATAACCCACTGCGAAGTACGGACTTCGGAGATTGGACGGAGGGAACAGCGCTGATTCATGCGTACGAGGAGCTAGCGCAGCATCACGGCCAAATGGAGCTTACACGCGATGTGCTGATGGGGAACTACGAAGGCTCTACTTAATGACAGTGGTAGTAAAAGAGGCGCCTATCAGTCAATACTAAGCCGGTAAGGATTGGCGCCGTTCAATGGCTACCAACAATGCTAGCCCGTGTTTCAGGTGGAGTGCCACGTCTTTATAGTGAAGGGGTATAACCGCTCTGGCGGTTTTTTAGCTCGGGAATAGGACCATCGTAGTAGGGCAGTTTGTCGATTCGGGGTTCATAGGTGCCGTCGTCGATGCACTTACGAACATGCAGTGCGATCTCCTCTAAGGTAGCGAACCACACTCCGCCTCTGCTTAACATATCTTCTATAAACTTGGCCACGCGCATGCACCGCGCCAGCCGGCCAGAGACGAATGGGTGCCACACCGCTATTAATAGACCACTGTGCTCCCAAATTGCCTCAAACTCCGACATGTAGACGTTCATGGCTTCGTCTGGCGACTTGATGGGCATCATGTAATTCAAATCTATACTGTGAGTATAATGGGGCCAATCGTCCATGGCCCAGTGGGATGGCAGTTCCACCACTTGGCCCGAATTTGTCTCAAGCACGTATGGAACATCGTCTCCCATTAGGGTTGAGTCGTAGAGGAAGCCTTCCTGTGCGAGAAACTCGGCTGAGTACTTGGAAAAGTTGTACAGCGGCGCACGCCAGCCCCGGGGCCGTTTCCCGGTCATTTGCTCAATCACTTCTATACCCCGATGCAGCCAATAAAGCTCACCTTCGCGCGTCTGTTCGTTTGGGTGCTCGTGAAGATATCCGTGATGGGCGATCTCGTGGCCCCCTTCCAGGATGGCTTCTACGTTTCTCGGGTACCTTTCCATGCACCAAGCCGGGAAGAAGAATGTTTGGCGAATGCCGAATCGTTTGTACATGTCCACTATTCGCGGAACCGCGATCTCGTCATACCGCAGCCACGACTGGGACGCCACCAGGGTATCGGCCCGCTCCGGGTGCGCGAGATGCAGAATGCTGTCAGTGTCTACGTCGAAGGTCAACGCCACGGCACATCGTGCTCCATTGGGCCATGGCACCGGATTTTTAATCATCGTTCCTTCTCCTTCTCGGCGGTTGGGTCTTAACACCTCAGGCTAAGCTAGCGATGGCCTCGACCTCAATCAAGAGGTCTTCGTAAGCGAATCCGTTGACCCGAACTGCGGTTCCGGCCGGCCCGGGGTCAGGCAGAAACTCCAACCGGACCTTGGTCATCTCCTGCCAGAAGTCGGTGACCGCCGGTCCTTCGCCGTCGAACTGATAATAGGTGTTCAACTTGACCACGTCGGTCATATCGGCGCCGGCCTCCTTTAGGACACGGCGAATGTTCTCAAAGGCGTTTCTAGTTTGAGTGGCAATATCGCCCGGGCTGATGGTGCGGCCCCGACTGTCGGCCGAAATTTGACCGCCGACAAAGACTAGGTCGCCGACTTTCCACCCTTGGGAGAAAGGTGTGGGTATACTCCAGTCCCAATGGCCCTTGGGCATCAGTCGGGTTTTTTCGACTCCAACGGCGGCGATGGCCTCGACCTCAATCAAGAGGTCTTCGTAAGCGAACCCGTTGACCCGAACCGCGGTTCCGGCCGGCCCGGGGTCAGGCAGAAACTCCAACCGGACCTTGGTCATCTCCTGCCAGAAGTCGGTGACCGCTGGTCCTTCGCCGTCGAACTGATAATAGGTGTTCAACTTGACCACGTCGGTCATATCGGCGCCGGCCTCCTTTAGCACACGGCGAATGTTCTCAAAGGCGTTTCTAGTTTGAGTGGCAATATCGCCCGGGCTGATGGTGCGGCCCCGACTGTCGGCCGAAATTTGACCGCCGACAAAGACTAGGTCGCCGACTTTCCACCCTTGGGAGAAAGGTGTGGGTATACTCCAGTCCCAATGGCCCTTGGGCATCAGTCGGGTTTTTTCGACTCCAACGGCGGCGATGGCCTCGACCTCAATCAAGAGGTCTTCGTAAGCGAACCCGTTGACCCGAACCGCGGTTCCGGCCGGCCCGGGGTCAGGCAGAAACTCCAACCGGACCTTGGTCATCTCCTGCCAGAAGTCGGTGACCGCCGGTCCTTCGCCGTCGAACTGATAATAGGTGTTCAACTTGACCACGTCGGTCATATCGGCGCCGGCCTCCTTTAGCACACGGCGAATGTTCTCAAAGGCGTTTCTAGTTTGAGTGGCAATATCGCCCGGGCTGATGGTGCGGCCCCGACTGTCGGCCGAAATTTGACCGCCGACAAAGACTAGGTCGCCGACTTTCCACCCTTGGGAGAAAGGTGTGGGTATACTCCAGTCCCAATGGCCCTTGGGCATCAGTCGGGTCCTCTCCATATCACCTTCTCCGACCAAGCAGTGTGTCGGTTATTATCGATGTATAGGCGAAGACTCACAAGCGACGCGGGTACCGTTGAACCCGCATTCCAGGCTTGCACAGAGGCGAGTGGCTTGGCTTAACCGGACCCGTATACCAACGCAAGTCCCCTCTACCTTTACTAGAGCAAGTAGCGGTTGTGCCTTGTGGCCCCGCAGCAAACGATTGGCAGAAGTGAAAAGAGCCGCTAGAATACTTTTCAGGCAGGTGGGCCCGTTACCGACCCAATTCTGGCGTGCCGTCTCGACCCTGACTTTGCACGGCCACATTGTCTGTCCGTTTGCGCCTACTGCCAGGGCCACGGTCAGACTTGGTCATTCGACAAAGTATAGGAGGAGAAAAATGAATCGGCAGAGCGACCTTGATAATCACGCTAACCAGCTTAACTCTAACAATGACGCCTATTGGGAGTCACGAGGATTTGATGAACGGCCCGATGACTGGGAAGAGCCGTCACCAGAGGAGGGGCCGGACCAGCTGCAGAAATCGGAGAAAGGGGCTGAAAAGCAAAGCCGCAGTTAAATGACCTACCGCCCCGGTTTGGTCTGTGGCCCCCGACCGGGGCGCACTCTGTGCCGTCATCCCCGATGCGCACTCTCTTCATCCTGCACTTGGTCGCGCTCCTCTCCAGCGCTTTCTTGGGGTTCCCGCACTTCTTCGAGTCCATGGGCTAGCCCCACCGCCTCCAGCGCCAAGGACGGGTAGGAGAGGACCCGCTCTGGGGTCTTGGAGGCCGGTGTATGCTTGCTTGACCGCCCTCGGTGAAGGCCGCTCAGGGCGACCTGCCGAATAAGGACCTACTCCCCTAGAATTGCCGTAAGATACAGGGCCACCAAGCAAGGCAAGCCACCTGGGGCCCTGAGGGCTTTCGGTCCTCCGAACACGGGCTTGGTTGGCTTCTGGGGTTATTAGCCCCAGAAGCCATTGGGCAGGCGCAGTTGAGACCTCGATTCAACGGTCGATGGGCCTCAGGTCCTAGAGATGGTATATTCTGGCCGAGTTGCCGCCCACGATTTTGGCCTTCTCTTCCTCGGTGCAGTCCACCAGTATCTCTTCGATTATCTCCTTGCTCCTAGGGAACGTGGACTCTTGGTGGGGATAATCCGAGCCCCACAGGAGATTGTCCACGCCTATTATGTCGCGGTCTCTGATACCGAGAGCATCCTCCTGGAAGCCAAGGAAGACATTGCTATGGTAGAAATCGCTGGGTAGGGCGTCGCTTTTGAACCGGTAGGAGGTATCGCCGATTGCTCTTTGGCTATAGTTGTAGTCCAGCCGGTCAAGGAAGTGAGGCACCCAAGACAGCTCTTGCTCGACGGACCCCACGATCAGTTTCGGATATCGCTCGAACACACCGCTGTATATCATGTCTGCTAGGGATATCCTCACCCAGTGGTCCGTGTTACAAAGGAATGACGCCTTGGTGGTGTCCAGGTCCGTATACTGCTGGCCGGGTCCGGGCCGGTTGGTCGTGATATGGAGGCTGAGGGGCATGTCGAGGTCCTGGGCCGCAGCCCAGAAGGGTTCGTACATTGGGGAATCATAGGGACTGTCTTCACGGGGGTAGATGGTGATCATTGCGCCGGCCAGACCCATCTTGGCAGAGCGTTCCAACTCGCTGACTCCGTCCTGCACGTCATCCACGTTGACCATGGCAATGCCTTTGAGTTGGTTAGGGAAGGGACTACAGAACTCCGCAAGCCAGTCGTTGTAGGCTCTGAACGTTGCCGAAAGAAGCTCGCTGTCCGGCACGGTGCAGAATAGCTGAAGACCGACGGTGGGGTAAAGGATGCCCACGTCTACTCCGTCGATATCCATGTCCTTAATCTGCTCTTCAGGGATATAACCCCCGGGGCGTACGTCTTCGAACGCAAACTGAGTGCCCAGATCTTCTGGCGCCTCAAACCTTACACCTGGCTGGGCTCCGGCGAACATTCCTTGGCCTTTAATACCGTCGGTGAACCAACGGTCGGAGCCGTCGGGCAAACGAACGACATGTGGTTCCCGTCCTTTGAATTTGGGGTCGATTCGATTCGTCCACAGGTCCGGTGGCTCAACCACGTGATTGTCCGATGAAATTATCCGATAGTCAGCCATGATCGATTCTCCTTTAGTTGCTTTCTGTAGCCTAGGACTTCCTGGGAAAGCTTAAAGCGACCTGCTCCTGTAGCTCCGCCTCCGTCCTACAAGCGAGATTATAATCATACTGGCCCGTCGTGCCAAGCGCGTCAGCGTTGATTAGAACGTTTTCAAGATACGTTCCATTCAAACGGTTTCAAGCTGGATATAGAGATGGGGGTTACTGGGCGGATTGGCGGTGGCGGGCTGAGCCCAATTTAGTCCGCCACTTGCAGAGCGGCCACGCTGAAAATGACGTGGAAGGGGGCGCAGTAGATGGTTACGGTGTTTTGGATTTCGATGTCGACTTCGGGCGGGATCTCGTAGTTCTGGTTGCCGATGTTGCCCTTCAGCTTGCCCAGATCGACATAACCTTCTGTTTTGAGGCGGCCGCCAATTCCTTGGGGCCCCACCCACGGCGACAGGATGACGTGAAGGTCGGGGCCTTTGGTGACCTCGAAGTTCTCCAGGCGAAGGAGATGGGACCCGTCAGGGCCACGGTAAATGGTGGCGTCGCCGCTGCCTTTGTGGAAGCTGTCGATGTCCTGGAATCGACCGACTCTGAGCTTTACCGGGCCCACCGGGGTAGGCGTCACCATGGGCGCCGGGGTCGGTTGGGGTACGGATGTCGCCGTTGGCTGTGGCGCCGGTGTGGCTGCCGGAGATTGCGTTGGCGCTGCGGCTGCCGTCGCCGTTGGTGTAGCGGTTGGTACGGCGGCGGTTGGTGTGGCTCGGGCAGCCGACAGAGCTGGTGCGGCGGCCATCGTCGGCATCGCCTCATTCACCGGCATGTCTACCTGGGCAATCCCGGACATTATTAACTCAACATCTTCCCGCTCCATGTTTGGAGGAACCTCGGCGGCGAAAGCGAAGGGAAACTCTTCATCGACCGTGGTGTTGGTGAAGAGTGGCGAGCCGAGGGACCAACCCAGCCAAATGGTCAACGCCAGCACCGGGGTGGCGACTATCCCTACCGGCAAGCGGTAGTGCCAAATCGCATGGTGCCAGCCCTTCCAGTAGCCGTAGCCGGTCAACGCCGCAATGAACACCAGCACGCCGGCGGCGAAGGCCCAGCGGTAAGGGTAGAGGTCGGCGAAGACTCGCTCAATGTCGCCGAAGGTCGACAATTCGGCGCTCCTTGATGGTGTCTAACTTCTACTACGGGTCAGGGGTCAACAGCGGATGGCGTGGTTCTTTTTATAGCCGGCCACACCGGTCACCGGCCCTTGAACGACGGCGCTCGTTTCTCTAGGAAGGCCAGCCTGGCCTCCTCCGCATCGTCGGAGCCGTTTAGGATGCCGCCCGCGTTGGAGGTCAGCACCATAGTGTTCTCCAAGCTGGTGTCGATGGCCGAGCGCATGATCCGCTTGCTGACCCACTGCACCATCGGCGGAGTGCGCATAATCCGCTGGCACAGGTCCCGGGTCGTCTGCTCTAGTTCCTCGGAAGTGACCAGGTAGTTGAGCAATCCCCATTCGTAGGCCCGTTGGGCGTCCAGGTGCCCGGTGTAAGCGAATTCCAAGGCCCTGCCCAAGCCCGCCAACTTGGGTAGGTAGTAGCTGCCGCCGTTCTCGATAATCTGGCCCAGTTGTTGGTAACCGATGAACCGGGTGTTCTCGCAGCCCACACGCATGTCGCAGTGGAGTGCCATGTCCATGCCTGAACCCACGGCCGGGCCGTTGATCATGGCGATGGTGGGTTTTCGAATCAGAGAGATGTCACGGTGGAGTTGGGTGAAGCCGTGGAAGAAGTGCTGGCGTGCGGCGTCGGGCCCTTCCTCGTTGCCGCGGTTGCCGATGGAGTTGTCTCCGGTGACCGCAGGGTCGTTGTCGCGGCGCATGTCGGCCCCCGAACAGAAGCCGCGCCCCACGCCGGTCAGCACGATCACCCGGACGTTCGGGTCGTCGTCGCCGGCCCGCATGTACTCGCCGACCTTGGGCACGGTGGCGTTCTCTTGAGAGTTGCCGATGAGGGCGTTCATGCGCTCGGGGCGGTTGAACCTGATCCAGAGGATGCCCGACTCTTCGGGCTCGTACAGCAGGTGGTCCACCAGCCCGGGACCCGTGGGCGCGCCTCCGGATTCCAGGAGGTTGTATGGTTGGTTGTTGGTTTGGTCTTGACGTTCGTTGGTAGCCACGGTTTCACTTTCTCCTAGGGCTTACTCGCCTCCATTGCTACGTCTCCTCTCAAGGGAGTTGCTGTCAGCGGGTCATGAGCTCTAAATGTAACTTCGAATGAGGTATGGGATTGGATCATTCCGGTTCGCGTTGGATCTGTCGACCCGGAATGTTGGCGGCGATCCGAGTAGCCAGCTGTTGCCTAAGGTCTTCGGGATCGTCCCAAACCACATGATTGTATTGGCGGGTATCAAAGTGTGTTAGCTCTATATCAGTATTCCGACACGTCCAAAATACCTGTATTCCCAAACCCATTGCGAAGCCCGATTCGAAATAAACACCCTGTCGATGCCCTGTTACGTCCGCTACCAACAGACCGCTTCTTCGAATTTCGGCGATAATTCGGTCGTCAATTTTCTCGTTGTGGGGGTCCTGGTCGACACGATAAGGAGTGAACCCGACCGACTCTAGTACTCAGTCAACTCGGTTTTGGTAATTGTTTAAGAAAACGTCTAAGGTTGCTACCCTTTTTTAGGAGTGTTGACGTAGGAGGGTGGCAGCCATGGGACGAGATCGGTATGTGGTCCGGTTGGAAAGGGAAGAACGAGACCAGTTGGAACGACTGATTCGCGGGGGAAAGAGCCCAGCGCGAAAGGTTGCCCCGGCCCGTATTCTGCTAAAGGCAGATACGGGCTGGGGGGTGATGCGCATCGTGGAGGCGCTGGACACGTCTGCGGGTACGGTGTGCCGTACCAAGCGGCGGTACCTGGAGGGAGGACTGAAGCGGGCCTTGGAGGAAGATCCTCGGCCAGGACATCCGACCAAACTGGATGAGCGGGGGGAAGCGCACCTGATTGCCCTGGCGTGCAGCGAGGCCCCTCCAGGCCATGACCACTGGACCCTGCGGCTCCTGGCAAACAAGGTGGTGGAGTTGGGGCTGGCGCCCTCCATGTCCCACGAGGGAATTCGCAAGCGGTTGAAAAAAACAGTCTCAAGCCGTGGCAGAAGAAGGAGTGGTGTATTCCCCAGGTGAGCGCCGAGTTTGTGGCGTGTATGGAGGATGTGCTGGACCTTTACGCGGAACCCTATGACCCAGAGCGCCCGGTGGTCTGTTTCGACGAGACCTCCAAGCAGTTGCTGGCGGAAAAGAGGTCTCCGATCCCGCCCAAGCCGGCACGACGGGAGCGATACGATTACGAGTACCAGCGCAATGGCACCCGAAACCTGTTCATGCTGTGCGAGCCCCTGGCGGGCTGGAGGCATGTGGCAGTGACCGAACGTCGTACCATGGTGGACTTCGCTCAGCAGATGCGGTGGCTGGCCGATGAAGCTTACCCAGCGTCCGAGAAGATCCGGGTGGTGCTGGACAACCTCAACACCCACAAACCAGCTTCCCTCTACGAAACCTTCGAGCCCAAGGAGGCTAGGCGAATACGCAAACGCTTGGAGTTTCACTACACTCCCAAGCACGGTAGTTGGCTCAACATGGCAGAGATCGAGTTCAGTGTCTTGGCCAGGCGAGTCCTGCGCCGGCGTATTGCCGATGAAGAGACTTTGAGTGGCGAGATCGCGGCCCTGGAGGCAGAACGAAACCAAGCCGGAGCAACCATTGACTGGAGATTCTCCACTGTGGACGCCCGAGTCAAGCGTCACCATCTCTATCCTGCCAACAATTAGGTTGACTGAGTACTAGACAACCGAACCACGTTAGACCAGCCCAACCAACCGCCACGCGGTTGTTCTGAGACGCCGTGGCAGGTTAACCCGCGCTGGCCGCCTAGGCAACGCGCTGCCGGGAAATCATGAATGATCGCCTAAAGCAGGCCTAACAACGAGCGGGATGGCGCGGGAAAAACCTCGCATAGTTTACTCCCGTTGAGCCTGCGGCTCAACCCGGAGAGCGTAGCTGGAAAAGGGAGATTTCAGTACAGTTTCTGGACTAATGGCAAGGCCACACCCGGTATCGAGCGGACGACCCAGGGAGGCGAGGAAAATTACAACGGGAGGCGACGGTGGAATTATGTTGCTCGTGTCGGGGTGGGGCTTCTCGTTTTAGCTACGAAAATGGTGCGCTTGGCGGGATTCGAACCCACGACCTCTGCCTCCGCAGGGCAGCGCTCTATCCGCTGAGCTACAAGCGCACGGTGAAACTATTGTTCGGCGATCAGTCCGGAGCTAGTCTCAAGGCTGACCGCTGAATGCTGACGGCTGTTCGACTAGTGTGGTGCCGAGGGAGGGATTTGAACCCACACATCCGTAAGGACACTGCGCCCTGAACGCAGCGCGTCTGCCGTTCCGCCACCTCGGCATCGAAAAGCCTGGCAGGACGGCCTCGACTGCAGACCAGGCCCGACTTCCGAGGTACCGTCTGCATGGTGGGCGATGGAGGATTTGAACCTCCGACCTCCTCGGTGTGAACGAGGCGCTCTAACCACTGAGCCAACCGCCCAAGCCGCTCTTACAGCCTAAATTATAGGCAGGCCCGTGCGAGGCGTGCAACCCCGTCACTGGGCGGTCATACCGCCGTCGATTACCAACTCGGAACCTGTGACGTACGACGATTCGTCGGATGCCAGATACACAATCCCCAACGCAACGTCTTCGGGCGTTCCCATACGCCCCAATGGAGTTTTGCCTACCCGTTCCCGCCGGACCTCAGGAACGTCATGGAAGGCCTGGGTCATGGGGCTGTCGACGTACCCGGGATGGACCGAGTTGACCCGGATTTTGTCCTTGGCGTACTGCACGGCGGCCGACTTGGAGAAGATGCGGACGGCGCCCTTGGAGGCGTGGTAGCTGGCGGAGGCTGGGCTGCCGACCAGCCCATTGATCGACGAGATGTTGATGATCGACCCTCCCCCGGCCTTCCGCATCTCCGGAATAGCTGCCCGGGTTCCAAAGAACACACCTTTAACGTTCACGTCCATCACGCGGTCCCAGTCCCCAACCGTCGTTTCCTCGACTCCGGTGCGGTGTACCACGCCGGCGTTGTTGACGACAATGTCGAGTTTGCCAAAGTTGTCGATGGTATTCTTGACCGCCCAACGCCAACTTTCCTCGCTGGTCACGTCGAGTTCGACAAATTGCACCCGCCCTCCCGCTTCAGCGATCTGGGCCTCGGTGGCCTTCCCTTGGTCCACCAATATGTCGGCGATCACCACGGCGGAGCCCTCTCCGGCCAGCAGTTTGGCGGAAGCGGCGCCGATACCGCCGGAGCCCCCGCTGATTAGTGCCACCTTTCCTGCAACCCGCATGTCGCACCTCGAGATTCGTTGACATAATAGTTTTAATTAGCCCGGAGCAATTATAGCGCAGCGGTTATTGGCGTGATAGTCGGCTAAAACGCGGCGTGTCATTGGGTTGGACCCTGGATAGAATCTACGTATGAGAAAGCTGACCTTCAGCGCGATGGCTCTTGTTATTCTGTCTCTGATAACGGCCTGCGCGGGCAGAGCGTCTGAAGTCAGACCCGCAGCAATAGTACCAACGCCAGAGAGCTCAGGTGCCACGCCGGTTGGGACCCCGAACGAAGCCGCCGAACCGGCGATTAACACAGAAGCGGCTGTCCAAGCTACGACACGTGGCCCCGGCAATCAGCCGTCAGAGGCCACCGAATCTGCACAGACCTCGTTATTCACCGACGAATCCCCAACGCCAAAGGTGCACTCCGAGACTCCGGAATCAGCCGGGACCGCGGTTGCTGCCAGCGGGACAGCAACGCCAAGTCCAACTCCTGTTCCGGCGCCGAGCGAGTCTGAAGAGTTTTGGAACCGGGCCGGGGTTGGGCAAGACGGTAAGCCGTTTCCAGGCTGCGGTGATTCCATATTCACTCATGCTTTGGTAGACCCGGAAGATGCCACACCCTTCTTCTTAGTGGAGAACGTATACCCACATTCCCACATGGTGTACTGGTCTACCCGGCAGCTCAATGATGAGTTCCCAGCGGCTGGTGTTCCTGCCTCAGAGCAGGTCCAACTTTTTGCCCCCGCAGACATCTACTCCATGCAGGTCTGGCGGACTGTCCGTGAATCGCACGATGGTGGGACCTACGAAGATTGGGCCATAAACACCGAAATCTGCGGAGGCTACCGCCTGACCTTTGGTCATGTTGGAACACCGATCGATGAAATCCTCGTAATGGTCGGGAAGGCCGTTCCGAGAGATTGGTCCGACTGTCCCGTGTCTAAAACCGAAGATGCGTTGGTAACGACCAGAGTCGGATCCTGCGTATGGCGCGTGTTCTTTAATCCTCCAATCAGCGCCGGAGCACCCATCTCGAGATCCAGCGGCTACTCAACAGGATTTGATTTTGGCCTTGAGCTGCGGGGACTCACGGCCGAGGAACTCCGGCAGCATCCCAGCTACGGATACTCCATTAACCCTTGGGCTTATTCAGGAGGGACTTCTGTTTGTACGCTAGAGTACTTCCCGGAGCCTTATAGGACGTCCTACCTAGAGATGATGGAGGGAAGGTGCGGCCCGATTAATCAAGACGTACCGGGCACTGCTATGGGAGTGTGGTTGCCCGTACCACCGCCTGCCGATGGGAGCGTCCCGGACCGTGGGCAGGGGAGTGTATGGCGATTATTAGGAATAGGCGGGGAAGGGCTCGCCTTAGGGCTCTACCTTTTCGAAGACTGGATAGATGAGTCAGTTCACAAACTGCATAGCGGGAGCCGACTACCCGGAATCCCAGAAGGCCATTTCCGGATTGGGACGGTTTCAGACGGTTTTGTCAATCGTGAGTGGGACTCGGTGGTACCGGGCGAGGTGTACTGCGCCGAACTCCGCCGCCAGTCGGCGGTGTGGGGGTGGGAGGAAACGGTCACAGAGGTGGTACTTGTCGAGGTTTCTGAAGATGGCCGGACTCTAACCATAGAAGGGATTACGGGAACGCAGTGCCCGGAAGGCCGGTATTCGCTCTCGACTGATGCGCACACAATGTATCGCTGAACCCTTTCTTCGCAGTTTCCGTCGGTCACGATGCATTGGCGTAGTGACCGGCTGACTGCGGCGTGCTGTTGGGGTCAACTCTGGATAGAATCGAAGTATGAGAAAGCTGACCTTCAGCGCAATAGCTTTCGTTATTCTGGCTCTGATAACAGCCTGCGCCAGCGAAGGGTCCGAAGTCAGACCCGCAGCAACGGCTCCAACACCAGAAAGCTCAGTTAGCGCCCCAGTTAGGACCCCGAACGATAGCGAATCATTCGGGACGGTGGAGGCGGGGCCGACCAGCAAGCCCGCGACGCCAACACCACCCAATAATGCCCCGTCGAGCGGAGCCGACTCAAGCGGTACAACCCCATCGGAGGGTGCGGCAAGCGCCTCTGCACCCGCCGCCCAAGAGTCTGACGATTCAGGTTCCGACGGCCGCATGCCCGGACTTGACTCTCTGCCGCCGTGCGACGATAGCAACAAGTTCAGTGTGTCTCCCATCGACCCAGACGCGTATGAGGTGATAGTCCCATTGGGGTTGTTGACTATACCCCAGCACGTCCAACCCACTAGCCACATCTATTATCATCTTGTCTCCGACGATTCGGGCGACAGAGGCCAAAGAACGCCGAAAGTGGCGAACGTGCGAGCGCCTGGCGATGTGCGAATCTTGGGTATCAATCTTACGGAATCCAACGGCGGTCCACGCGGGAATTACACCGACTACGATATAACGTTTGCGCCCTGCCGCGACCGGATGTTCGTGCTGATCCACGTAAGCACTCTGAGTCCAGAGTTGACCCATCTTCAGGAAATCACAAAACCGGATCGCTGCAACGAGTATGGGTCCTCGGAGGGCCGTTACCGCTTCTGTACTTCCACGGTCCAATTGGACGTGAGCGCCGGTACCTTACTTGGCACCACCGGAGGTAAGGTTAGCGCCGCGTTGGACTTGGAAGCATACGATTTTTCGGCCCCACCGCTGGCCTACGCCAATCCCAGCCGATACGTTTCTTCGGCGGACAACCGGCTCTACGTGGGCTGTCCTCTCGACTGGTTCACTGACGATCTGAGGGACGCTCACTTGTCCCGAATGGGGGGCATTAACGGTCACAGCCGGACTATCGCGCCGCTCTGCGGCGAGGTGATGCAGGACGTGCCCGGCACTGCACAAGGAAATTGGTTCGCAGTGGGGTCCAGCGGTGGCACGGACTGGCAGAGCGAGCTGGCCTTGGTCCACGATCATGTCGACCCCACTCGTGCCGCCATATCGGTGGGTGGCGTCGTGATGGAGCAGGGCCTGTGGCTTTTCACCGCAGAGAACAACGGCCAGATCAACCGGGAGTTCAGCCAAGTAACGCCCGACGATGGGCTCTACTGTTACCACGGCGCGATCTCCAACGAAGGCGGCGTCGAATCGCCATTTCCGGGACGATTATTGCTTTCGATGCCTGGTGCATCCCGGTTGCTGCTAGAACGCCAGGACGGCGAGTGCGACGGTGATTGGGAGTTGGTCGAGCCGGTGGAATACCTGCGTTAGACTTGCGGAGAGACCGGAGCCGTTATGTTAACGCCGCGATGAGCGGCGAAATTACATAACATATCTTGTGCGAACCAACCTGTATTCTGATCCGGCTTCGACCATCCTTATGGCGGTCTAACGCCGGCGACCTCCGGCAGCGGATGCCACTGTCAGCGGTCCTTCGATGGCCAGTAGCCGGTTTTCGATTTCTCGCAACAGGTCGTCCAGGTTCCAACGTTTCGCCGCTGAAACCAAGACCCCGGGAGTACTCTCTTTCAGAGACATTCCGTGTTTATGGGCGCCGTTGGAACCGCCGGTCAGAAGGTCCATTTTGTTCATCACCAACAACCGCGGCCGGTCTCCCAGTCCCAGGTCCTCCAGCGTTTGTTCCACCACCTCAGTTTGTTCCGGAGCCTTGGGATGGGTGACGTCGATGACGTGCAGCAGTATGTCGGACTGTTCCAATTCTTCCAAGGTAGCCCTAAACGCGGCCACGACTTTGGGCGAGAGTTTTTGGATGAACCCTACTGTGTCGCTGAGCAACAACGGCGCGCCCGAAGGTAACCGAATTCGGCGGGTCACCGGGTCCAGAGTCGAGAAAAGCTGGTCGGCGGCCCTGACGTCAGCGTCGCTCAGGGCGTTGAACAAGGTGCTCTTGCCGGCATTGGTGTAGCCGACCAGCGTGGCCATGGGGATGGTGGATTTCTTGCGGCGCTCCATGTGCAGCGTGCGGCGACGACGGACCCCGTCAAGATCGGACTTGGCCTTTTGGATTCGTCGGCGTACCAGTCTGCGGTCGGTCTCGATTTGGGTCTCACCGGGGCCCCTGGTGCCGATACCTCCGCCCAAGCGTTCTAAGTGGGACCACTGCCCGGCCAGTCGGGGCAGAAGGTATTCGTGTTGGGCCAAGTCTACCTGAAGTTTGCCCTCGTAGGTGGACGCGTGGCGACCGAATACGTCCAAGATAAGCGCGGTTCGGTCGATGACCTTCAGGGCCAGCGCGTTTTCAAGGTTGCGCTGCTGGGTGGGGGTTAACTCGTCGTCGAATATGACGACATCGGCCTTCCGTTCCTCGGCAAGGTCGCGTATTTCTTCCACCTTGCCTTTGCCGACGTAGGTAGGAGTGGTCCGGTCGGCCCGTTGGGTCACTGCTCCCACGACTTGGGCCCCGGCCGTGTTAGCCAGGTATTCCAACTCTGAAAGAGTGTCTTCCAACGCCCACAGTTGGTCACGGCCCTTCAACTCCACCGCCACCAAGACCGCGCGCTCGGGCTCAGGTTCAACCGGTATCGAACGCTTACCTATGGGCCTAACCTCCTTTGGCGGGCGGAAGGCGCCAGGTTTCGAGCCGTTGGCAGCCCTTTTCCACCTGCTCGTCAGGCGTGGTAAGGGAAAGGCGGATATAGCCTTCACCGTACTTGCCGTAGCTGGAACCTGGGGTAACCACTATGTCGAGGTCTTCCAACAGGCGCTGGGCCAATTCGGCTGAGGTATAGCCTTCCGGTACCCTCGCCCAGATATACAGGCTCGCCCGGGGCACCGCCACGTCCATCCCCAGGCTCCTCACCGCCTTGACCACCCGGTCCCGGCGCCTCTGGTAAATCTCGACATTGTCGGCTACACAGCCCTGGGGGCCGGTGAGCGCCTCCATGGCCATTTCTTGAACGGCTTGGGGGACGCCGGAATCGAGGTTGGCCTTGACTTGGAACAGAGCGCGGATCATATCGGCGTTGCCCACAGCCATGCCAATGCGCCAACCGGTCATGTTGTAGGTCTTGGATAGGGAGTGAAACTCGATCCCGATATCCTTCGACCCCTCCACTTGGAGGAAGCTGCTGGCTTGATAGCCCTCATAACCCACCTCGCTATAAGCGGCGTCATGGAGCAGGGCAATGTCGTTTTCTTTGCAGAATGCAATGGCCGATGCGAAGTCTTCCTCGGTGGCCACGGCGCTGGTGGGGTTGTTGGGGTAGTTCAACCACATCACTTTGGCGTTACGGGCTACGTCGGACGGTATGGCGTCCAGCTCTGGGAGCCAACCGTTGCGTTCGTACAATGGCATAGTGTGGCTTTCCGCGCCAGCGAACATCGTGCCAACCCCATATACGGGGTAGGCCGGGTCGGGTACTAGAGCTATATCTCCTGGGTCCAAGAAGCAGAAAGCCGCATGGCCGATGCCTTCTTTGGCGCCGATCAGCGGCAGCACCTCTTTGTCGGGGTCGAGTTTCACGCTGAATCGCTTCTCGTACCACTCGGCGATGGCCCGGCGCATTTCAGGCAGACCGTCGGTTTCGGGGTAGCGGTGGTTGGGTGCATGTTGAGATGCGGTCAGGAGCCGGTCGATTATCGGCTGGGGGGTCGGGATATCGGGGTCGCCGATGCCGAAAGTGACAACGTCGGCGCCGGCCGCTCGCTTCTCGGCAATAATCCGCGAGATCTCCACAAAGGGATAAGGCGCCAATTTGCCTAGGCGGTCAGAAAATTTCATAACGTCTAGATATCCCTCGGGTACTTGACTGTTTTAACCGATGCCGTCTTCCGTTTCAACTGCACGGCAATTCCATAAACAAAAAAACCAGATACATTTTCGACAACCCAGTCACTCAGAACCATGTTACCAGCGGGAAACCCACGATCAAGGACTTAGACCTGTCCGAGAACACCAACAGCCCATCCCGAACTTCGCGAAATTGGCTCTTGATCCATCATGCGTTCTGCGGAATATTCATCGTTCCGGCTCCGGAGACTTCAAGCTATCCGAAGATATCTCGCAAGGACAGTGTGAAATCGCCGAGAACTTGAGACCGCAGCGTGTCATCAACCCCAAAGATATACTCCGTTGTGGCTTCCTCTGCTGAAAGCCGTAAGACCTCTATCGTCTCGGCTTCGGGGCTGACCAGCCAGCATTCCAAAACACCGACACCCCGGTAGTCATCCAACTTTTGCTGAATATCTCTACGGGTGTTGCTGGGGGACAGCACCTCCACCACCAAGTCGGGTGGCATCTCCAAGGCTTGTAGACCCTTCAACTGGGCAACTCCTCTGATTCCGGTCCGCTCGGCGCTTAGATAAAGGATATCCGGTTGGCGCGTACGTAATGGATCACGCCGGATAAGCAGGTCCACGGGGGCCGCGAGCACCACACCTGATTCCTCCCTTTCGACGAAAGCCCTAAGGCGCACGGCCAACTCCATCCGGTACCACTGATGAGCCGGCGTAGGTCCAGGAGGTATTGTCAAAACCCCGTCCACAATCCCGTAGCGCTCCTTGATCTCCGGCAGCGCAAGCCATCTCTCGTAGGTCAGCTTCTTGGCTTTTGTGCTCACTAGTCCCCCCACTCCCCGCTAAACACTTCTACCGCCGGGCCTTCCAGAAAAACTTCGCCAGTGCCGTCCCACTCGATTCTCAGGGCGCCGCCGGGTAATGTTATGTCGACTGTGTCTTCGCAGATCCCGGCCAGGCGGGCGGCCACGGCGATGGCGCAGGCGCCGGTGCCGCAGGCCAGGGTCTCGCCGGAGCCTCGCTCCCATACCCGGGCGGTCAGTCGGCCTGGCCCATCGACATTGACTATCTCGAAGTTGACACGTTTTGGAAAGATTGAGTGGTGTTCGACCTTGGGCCCGATGGTGTGCAGCGGAAACTCGGCAACCGGTTGCTCGATAAAGGCGACCGCGTGGGGGTTGCCCATGGAAACGAAGTTGAGGGGCAGTTCCAAGCCGTCCATGGAAAAAGGATAATCCTGTACCGGTCCCAGGCCGTATTCCCCGGCCGGGTCTAAGGTCACCGGCACTTGGGCCGGGTCCAAGATGGGGGCGCCCATGGACACCCTAGCGCCGGTGATCCGGTCGCCGGAGTAGGTGGGAACGATATTCCGAAGGCCGGCCAGTGTCTCCACGTTCAGGCCGTTGGTCGGCGGAGGCACTATTTCGTGGTCGATGGCGTACTTGGCGAAGCAGCGTATCCCGTTGCCGCACATCTCCCCGACCGAACCGTCGGAGTTGAACATGCTCATCTTGAGGTCGGCTACCTCCGAGTCCTTGATGAGTATGATTCCGTCGCCGCCAACGCCAAAGTGGCGGTCACTCATCTCCCGTGAAAGTTCTGGCCAATCGCGCTCCTGAGAACGGGCATCAATGTAAATATAGTCGTTGCCTGCGCCTTCCATTTTGGTGAATTTCATGTGCCTGGCTCCCCTCCCAAGGGCGCGATTATTGTATCACAGGGGAGTCTGCATCCATGAACGCGGCAACCAGTTCGGCGGCCTCTTGGTCCACGCCTGAGCCAGATGCGTCCAACCAGTGGATTCTGGGGTCGTTGAGCTTGAACCAGTTGTACTGTCTCCGGGCCAAGCGGTGGGTCTGGGTCTTGGTCCGTTGCACCGCTTCGTCTAGGCTGAGTTGTCCCGACAAATAGAGTCCCATTTCACGGTAGCCGGGACTGCCAAGGGGTCCCTGGCCCGGAGGATAACCGGTGGCGGCCAGCGTTTCTACCTCGGCCAGCAGCCCGTCGTCCATCATCCGGTCTACCCGTTCATCGATGCGGCGGTAGAGCGCCTTCCGATCCATGGTGAGGCCGACGACCAACGAATTGAAAGAGAAGTCTTTGTCAGTTGAGAGCCCGGAAGGTTTATTGCCGGTGGCCTGGTGAATTTCCAGCGCCCGGATTACACGGCGAACGTTGCGAGGGTCGAGCGTGGCGGCCCGTGCAGGGTCCACTTCCTGAAGCCTCCGGTACAGGGCCTGCCCGCCATCAGCCTCGGCCTCCTGCTCCAGGGCCCGGCGAAACGCCGGGTCCGGCGGGACCCGTGGCACTCCCTTCCCCTCCAGCAAACCCCAAACGTACTGGCCGGTGCCGCCGGCAACGATGGGCAGATGGCCTCGGTCCCCGATTTCGTCCGCTGCCCTTTTCGCCAAGTCAAGAAAAACAGCAAGTCCGAAACTTTCGGAAGGGTCAATAAAGTCAACAAGGTGGTGGGGCGCTGAGGCCCGCTCGGACAGAGTGGGTTTGGCAGTACCGATGTCCATGCCCCGGTATACTTGGCGGCTGTCGGCGTTGATGATCTCACCGGTGAACCGTTGCGCCAGGGAGACCGCTAAGCGGGTCTTGCCGACGGCGGTGGGTCCGACTATTCCAACAAAGCGGGGGCCAACAAGACTAGGGCAAACGAGGCGAGGATTGCCGCCCGATGGTCTGGGAGTCCGTGACATGCTATTCGGTACCGGGTCTACGTTACCCCGTTGCCGCCGCAGTGGCTTGAACGACTTGGAGGAATTGGTCGGCTTGGAGGCTGGCCCCACCTACCAATGCGCCGTGAACGCAGGATAGGGCAGCGAAGCTAGCTACGTTGCCTGGATTAACGCTCCCACCGTAAAGGAGGGGCACTTGGTCGGCCGCGCTGCCGAACAATCCCTGCAACGCCCCGTGGATGGCGCCGCCCATGATTTCACCGGCGATTTCGGGTGTAGCAGCTTGCCCGGTTCCAATGGCCCACACCGGTTCGTAAGCCACTAGAATGTCGTTTATGTCAACTACATCCTTGAGGCCTGCTCTGACTTGACCACCCACGATTTCGGACGCGCGGCCCTGTTCCCTTTGGTCTAGGGTCTCGCCAACGCAGAGGATGGGACGCAGGCCCGCTTCCTGGGCCGCACGGACTTTAAGGTTCACCAACTCGTCGGTCTCGCCGAAAATCTGACGGCGCTCCGAGTGGCCCAGGATTACGTAGTCGCAAATATCCCGGAGCATCGAGGGAGAAACTTCGCCGGTGAAAGCGCCTGAGCCTTCGAAATGCATGTTCTGAGCGCCGACTTTAATCGCTGAGTTACATACGGCCTCACACACCGCAGCAAGCGAGATGAAAGGTGGGCAGAGGATAATTTCTACGTTTGAAGCGGGGTCGATGCCCTGGCGCACGCCTGAGGCGACGGCGGTCGCCTCGCTCAGGGTGGTGTTCATTTTCCAGTTAGCGGCTATATAGGCACGAGGCATATCCCGCTCCCGTTACGTGTCGAATTTGCGGAAAGAATCGGAGGCCCCGCGCCGAGGACAATTGTTGGCTAGGGGCCGAATTTGGTCATCTTGCCAGCGTGAGAAAGGGCCAGAAGCATCGCGTTGGTGGCCGGAATTCTTCCGATGGAGCCCTGGGCGCAGGTCCGCTCGTTGAAAGCGCTCACCCCTTCCCCCTTGGTGAGCCAGGAATGTAGCATAAAGGGGACCGGGTGCCAGCTGTGCCCTGCGGTAATAGCGGGGGTGGCGTGGTCGCCGGCGACCATCAAAACGTCCGGCTCCAACTCCCGTATGGCGGGTATTAAGGGGTCCAACTCTTCCAACCGCTTCACTTTGGCGTCGAAATCCCCGTCCTCTCCTGCGGCGTCTGCCGGTTTGTAGTGGATGAAGAAAAAGTCGTGGGACTCGAAGTTCTCACGTAGCGTTTCCACCTCGTCTGCGAAGGTGTGGCCCGTGCGGATAACCCGCATCCCGGCGACGGTGGCCAGCCCGCGGTACATGGGGTAGGCGGCGATGGCGGCGGGGTTGAGCCGGTACACCTCGCCCATAGCCGGAAGGTTGGGCAACTGGGCAAAGCCGCGCAACAATAGCATATTGGCGCGGTCTTCCTCGGAGAGCAGCCGGGTTGCCTGGCCGACGAAATCGTTTACTAGGTCCGCGGTCTTTTGGGACGTTGGGTTGAGGGGCTTAACCGGTAACGCAGGCACGCCGTTAATTTGGGGGTCTGTTTCCGTGACCGCTTCCGACAGCCCTTCTCCTCTCAGCCGCAGGACGAAGCGGTAGTCTTGGACCGGAAAGACGTCCACTTGGACGCCGTCCAGTTCTATTTGGTCTAGACGCTGGCAAATGGGGGCGCTGAGTTCGGTTGGAATGCGCCCGGCGCGGCGGTCAACAAGCAGGCCGTCTCCATCCACGGTGCAAAAGTTGCCGCGAGCGGCTACGTCGCCAGGCTGGAGATCCACCTCAATGCCCAGCGCTTCCAAGGCGCCCCGCCCAATAAGGTGCTTTAGGGGATCGTAGCCGAACAGGGCCAAGTGGCCCGGGCCGCTCCCGGGAGCTACTCCAGGCAAAACCGGCGTGGTCAGTCCGCAGGCACTCTCTTGGGCCATGGCGTCCAGGTTGGGGAGGTGTGCGGTTTCAAGCTCGGAAAGGCCGGTCTCGGGGCGGGCCAAACCACCCAAACCGTCCACCACCAACAAGACTATCTTAGTGGGTGAGGCGGTGTAACAGTCGCGGAGGACTTCAAGGTCGATCATCCGTTGCCCTCATCAGGTTATACTCGCCGGTCAAATCAGGTTTCTATCCGACAATGATCCTTGATCCCGCTGCAAGTCGGCCAGAGCAGCGATTCCAGGCAGTTCTTTCCCTTCCAGGAACTCCAAGGATGCCCCGCCGCCGGTGGAAACGTGGGTCATTTTTTCGGCTAGTCCCAGAGCCTCTACGGCCTCGGCTGTGGAGCCGCCGCCCACCACGCTGGTTACTCTGCTCAAGCGGGAAATGGCCTCGGCCACAGCCCGAGTGCCCTGGCTGAACCGGGCTATTTCGAAAACGCCCATGGGGCCGTTCCAGATTATGGTCTTGCATTCACCCAGACCGTTAGCGAATTCCATGGCGCTATTGGGTCCAATGTCCATGATATACGAACCGTCGGGGACTTGGTCGACCTCGACTATTTCCACTTGGGCCGGACGTGGGACGAATTCGCTGGCTACTACCAAATCGCGGGGCAGATGGACAGTGATGTTTTGGCCATTGGCTCGTTCCAGAATATCCTTGGCGAAGTCCAGCCGGTCCTCCTCTATTCGGGAGGCGCCGGTGTTGTACCCGAGGGCGTTGAGGAATGTCACTGCCATCCCGCCGCCGATGAACAGGTGGTCCAATTTGTCCAGGAGGTTTTCCAGCATCAGAATCTTGTCGCTAACCTTGGACCCACCCATCAGGGCCGCCACCGGCTTTTGCGGCGAATTCATGGCGCGGCCCAAGGCTTTAATTTCTCTTTCCACCAGGAATCCCATAGCCGAGGGCAGGAAGTCGGTCACGCCGACCGTCGAAGCATGAGTCCGGTGGGCGACCGCGAAGGCGTCCATCACGAACAGGTCGCCAAGCCTGGCTAACGTTTGAGCGAATTGAAGGTCGTTGTTTTCCTCACCAGGATCGAACCTGAGGTTTTCCAGCAAGATGATATCGCAGGGGGACATCCCGGAAATAGCAGCGTTCACGTCAGGGCCGAAGATTTCGCTCATGCATTTGACCGGCCGCTCCAGCAGCTCCGCCAATCGGTCGCCTACCGGGGCCAGGCGCAACTCCTCGACCACTTTGCCGTCTGGACGGCCTAGGTGGGAGCAGAGGATGATACGGCTGCCTTTGTCGACAAGGTGATTGATGGTCGGGAGCGTGGCCCGCAGCCGCTGGTCATATGAGTCGATAGCCGCAATACCTTGTTCAGTGGGGATGTTGAAGTCAACCCTGACGAGCACGCGGCGGCCCGCCACGTCCATTTCATACAGGCTACGTTTGACCACAGCCACCCCCGGTGACCTTGATTAATTCGGGCCTGATTAATTCGGGCCCAATTGTTCGAGAATTCGGAATCAGCGCCCCCCTTCTAGTGCCCATTCGCCCAATTGCTGTAGATGTTTTTGCTCCTCTTGAGGCACGCCGGCGCCCACCGCAGCGTCTAAAGCCTGTTCCACCAATTCTCTGGCTTTGTGCTCGGCCGCGGTTCTGGAACCGGCTTCCTCCAGGATGGCGATCAACCTGGCGGCGTCTTCGGGCTCCAGGACCCGCTTCATGTAAATCGAGCCCAACTCCCGTTTGACGCTGACGCTGCCGTTCTCCAGGGCGTGGATCAGCGGCAGGCTCTTTTTCTTGTTGAGAACGTTGCTGGGAGTCATACCGTCACCGCGCTCACCCCAAAGATCTTCGATGTCGCGGGCGATTTGCCATCCAGAACCGAGGCCCCGGCCTACGTCACGCAGGGTGCCGCAAACATCTTCGCTGGCGCCGGCGGCTAATGCCCCGGACTCTGCGGCACAACCGGCGAGGGCACCGGCCTTACGGCCCACCATGTCCAGATATGCGGCGCTGGACACCATGATCTGGTCCTGGAATTCCAGGTCCATATATTGGCCTTCGCATAGGGTGAGACAGGCCTGGTCGAGGGAACGCACCGCGCTCAAAACACGCTCGGGGGGGACCCCCCGTTGAGCCAGGCGCATTATAGTAGTGCGCCCAAGGGCGTGCAATCCATCACCGGCGTTAATAGCTTGGGCCGGGCCCCAAACCCACCAGATGCTGGGCCGGTCACCAGCCTCGGCCCGGCCGGACTGGACGTCGCTGTGGACCATGGTGAAGTTGTACACCAATTCCACGCTCGCCGCCGCAGGAAGCGCGTCGTGGAAGTCATCCTTCAGAGATTCGCAAGTGGCCAGCGCAACCGCCGCTTGAAAATGTAGCGGCGTGGCTCCGGGTTCGGGCTGCCCCTGCTGATCTACCCAACCCAAATGATAGCGTAGCACGTCATAGAGGAACCCCTGCCTCGACTCGAACACGGCTTTTAGCTCTTCTTCAACGGCTTGGCTGTAGGCCTGATAGCGCTCTGGAAGTGGTATTTCGCCCTCCTGGGTCCGGCTAGGAGCAACAGGCCTTGTGATCTAGGCCGGTTGCCAGATTTCGGCTATTTTCCGAAAGGGAATCGCCCCCTCACGGATGAGGGTTGGCGGTTCAGTGGTTATGTCAACTATTGTCGATGCAATGCCCTGCGGAGCTGGGCCGCAAGTCATAATGTAATCGACACTATCGCCAAGCAGGCCTTTAAGTTCGGCCAGTGTCATGGGGTCAGGCTCTCCGCTGAGGTTGGCGCTGGTGCCGGTGATGGGTCCGCCAAACCGCTGCAGGATGGCTCTGGCGACCGGATGGCCGGGGAGCCGAACCGCCACGGTCGGCGCACCGGCGGTCAGCCTGTCTGGAACTTCACTGGCTTTGTTCATCACCAGCGTCAACGGTCCCGGCCAGAACGCGTCCGCCAAGACCCGCGCCTTGGCGGGGACGTTCGACGTGAGGCGGTCCAGTTGCTCCCAACTCTCGATCAGCACCGGCAAGGCCAAACCGGAACTTCGCCCCTTGACGGCGAACACCTTATCCAGGGCCACTGGGTTGAAGACGTCGGCTCCCAAGCCATAGAGGGTGTCCGTGGGAAAGGCCACCACACCTCCGGCCCGCAAGCAGCGCACGGCCTCGTCTATTTCATGCGACAAGGGCTCATGGGATAAGGAGGACACTGATTTTTCTTGGAAATCGGCCCCTGTCAAATGTGGTATTAAGCCTTTACCCGAAGCTATGAAGAACGCAAATGAGGCTCAACGAGTATAACATAGAGGCCCTCCAAAATGGCCTGTCGGCTTCGGCGATTACGCAGGAAACATGCTGTTTTACCCGCTCAAATCCGGTTGACATTATGTCCAGCGCCGACGCTATACTCCGATATCCTAGGCCCGTATAATCAACGTACGGAGCCGGTCACAAACCTTCAAATTTGCATCCTAAACCCAGAGTCTGCGCACATAGTTTTTGACGCCCATTCAGGAGGCGGAACCA
Organism: Dehalococcoidia bacterium; assembly: GCA_965247605.1. Lineage (GTDB taxonomy): Bacteria > Chloroflexota > Dehalococcoidia > Lucifugimonadales > UBA3495 > VXOI01. The sequence continues at coordinate 669,215 of CBDFHM010000013.1, forward strand.
CGACTGAAGATAAGCTGCCACGGGGCCGTAGAGTCGCCACCAGTGACGACTTGGAGTTGTCGGCGTACCTGGAGATAGCCAAGGGGCTGGAAGGCGTCGGCACAGACGGCCAGCAAGCCGTGAACGAAGGGATAGTCGTCATCGACTTCGGCTCTCAGTACAGCCACCTTATCGCTCGCCGCATACGTGAACTGAAGGTCTATTCCGAGATCGCACCGGCCACCGAGAACTGGGAATCGGTGCGCCACATGAATCCCAAAGGGATCATCCTCTCCGGGGGTCCGGCCAGCGTCTATGAAGACGGCGCTCCCCTAATTCCCGATTGGGTGTTCGAGCGGCGGTTGCCTATCTTGGGTATCTGCTACGGAATGCAGGCGTTGGTTCATCAGCTAGGCGGGAAAGTGGCGTCGGGAGCCAAGCAGGAGTTCGGCTATGCCGTTCTGCACCAGGACGACGCCAAAGGGGAGCTATTCAACGGGCTGCCGCCATCGTTCCAGGTATGGATGAGCCACGGCGACCGGGTCGAGAACCTCCCGCCGGGGTTCGCAAGCTTGGCCTACACCGAGAATTCCCCGGTAGCCGCCATAGGCAACGGCGACAACATGTTCGGCCTCCAGTTTCATCCGGAGGTCAATCACACCCCCTTAGGCCAATCGATACTGGAGAATTTCCTATTCCGCGCCTGCGGCTGTGTCGGTACCTGGACTCCCGGCAACGTTGTTGCAGACTCGATTGCCCGAATTCGGGAACAAGTGGGCGATGGCCGGGTTATCTGCGCGCTTTCCGGTGGAGTCGACTCCGCCGTTACCGCCGGTCTTTTGCACCGGGCGGTGGGAGACCAGTTGACCTGCATCTTCGTCAACAACGGCCTGTTGCGATTGGAAGAGGCCGAACGGGTGCAAGCGACTTTCAAGCGGGGCCTGGGGCTTAACCTGACGTATGTGGACGCGAGTGACCGGTTCTTAGAACGCTTAGAAGGCGTGGTTGACCCCGAAGTGAAACGGAAAGTAATCGGGGAAGAATTCATCAGGGTGTTCGAAGAGGCCGCGTCCGGCCTGGGCCATACCGATTTTCTGGCCCAAGGCACTCTTTATCCAGACGTGATAGAAAGCGCAACACCGGGCAACAGCACTTCGGCGCGTATCAAGACCCATCACAACGTCGGTGGGTTGCCAGAGAACATGAAACTCAAGCTGGTGGAACCGCTGCGCTACCTGTTCAAGGACGAAGTCCGCGAAGTTGGACTGGAATTGGGGTTGCCCGGCGAAATGGTCCACCGGCAGCCCTTCCCTGGTCCCGGGTTGGCGATACGGGTGATCGGTGAGGTCAGCCGGGAGCGGTTGGACATGCTCCGGTCCTGCGACTGGATCGTCATCGACGAGATCAAGGGGGCCAACCTGTACGACCAGGTATGGCAGAGTTTCGCCGTGCTAAGCAACAGCCGTACCGTGGGAGTGATGGGTGATTATCGGACCTACGGCTACGTCTGCGCGCTTCGGGTCGTGAGCAGCGAAGACGCCATGACCGCCGACTGGGTCCGGCTGCCCTATGAAGTTCTGGCCCGCATTTCCAACAGGATCGTAAACGAGGTCCCTGGCGTTAACCGGGTGGTGTATGACATCACGAGCAAGCCACCGGGAACTATTGAGTGGGAATAGCCCGTACCCGGCTTTAGACGCACTCACCCAGTATCCGGTCGACACCATGGATTCTTAACTCAATCTAGGCGCGTTCGGTGAAATCTCCCGTTTTTATGAATGTGTTAATTGTCGGCGCCGGGGCCCGCGAACACGCTCTCGCTTGGCGAATCAATCAAAGCCCAACGCTTACCCAATCATGGGTCGCTCCCGGCAACTTCGGCACCTCGAGAATAGCGACTAACCTCGAGGTCGATCCCGCCGATGTGGACGCCCTTGCCGCCGCCGCACGAACAACCAAGGCAGACCTGGTAGTGGTGGGTCCGGAGGCGCCTTTGGCCGGCGGCTTGGCCGATCGGCTAACCGCTATGGGAATACCTGTTTTTGGCCCGTCCCAGGCTGCCGCAAAGATCGAGTCCAGCAAAGCCTTCGCGTTGGAATTGATGCACTCGGCCGGTGTCCCTTGTCCAGAATTTCACGTCTTTTACGACCAGGCAGCCGCATTGGGCCACCTCAAGGCCAACCCCGGTCCCACTGTGGTCAAGGCGGATGGGCTTGCTGCGGGTAAAGGAGTGATGATTTGCTCCGATACCGCTGAAGCGGCGCAAGCTGTCCGAAGCTGTATGTCTGGCCAGATTTTTGGCGAGGCCGGGGCCACCGTGGTTCTGGAAGAACTGCTGACAGGCCCGGAAATCAGTGTGTTCGCTTTTACCGACGGCGAACACATCGCCCCGCTGGTGGCCGCCTGCGACTATAAACGCCTTGGTGACGGAGACCAAGGTCCCAACACGGGAGGGATGGGCAGCTTTGCCCAGCCTGATTTCTGGACGCCGGAGCTGGCCCAGGAAATAGAGCAGACCATCATGCGACCGGTAGTGGCGGCTATGGCGGAGCGGGGTACGCCGTACCGGGGGGTACTCTACGGTGGGCTGATGCTCACTGGTAGCGGACCGAAAGTGCTGGAATTCAACTGCCGATTGGGGGACCCCGAAACCCAGGTGGTGATGCCGCTACTGTCTTCTGACCCGATCGAGCTGATGCTGGCCTGCTCCCAAGGCAATTTGGACCGGGTGGATGTACGCTGGACTTCCCGTAACTACGTTGGTGTCGTCATGGCGTCGGGAGGGTACCCGGACCGCTACGATACCGGGTCCGAGATATCGGGCCTGGACGGGGACGGTTCCGAGGAGACCATAGTCTTTCAAGCTGGCGTCAAGTCTGGAGCCTCCGGCGGCGCCGTTACATCCGGTGGCCGGATTCTCACCGTCGTCGGCGGCGGTGAGAGCATTGCCGATGCCAGGGACCTGGCGTACCGGCGGTTGGCCGACATATCATTCGAGGGGGCCCAGTGGCGCACCGACATTGGAGCCGACAACGATAGGAGCCGGACTTGGTCTCCCGGACGAGCGACGGCGAGGGGCTGACCCTACGGCGCCGGGCATCCGGAGGCATAGTAGGGCGTTCCAGGCTAATCCAACTGGCGGGCTGCGGGACAGTATCGGTTTTCTTTTGTATGATACGATCAATTTCGCAAATTCGCTGAACTCCAATTGCTGATTCCCAAACGATAGACGGGCGGTAATATGGCCTGGCGCGACACACTTCTGAACCTGAAACAGGAACTTGCCGACGTGCGGTCTGTGCGCCAGCAGCGGCTAACTGCCGAGGATGCTGAACTGGCGCGCGAGCGGGACGAACTCGCCTCGCAGGCCCAATCGCTGGGAATTTCCGGCCTATTGTCGGAGATGAATGCCACCCTTTTGGAGGGACGCGGCGAAATCGAGACAATCGTCGGTTGGGATAACGACACCTTAGGCGACGGCGCGGAGCCTGCGTTTGTAGCCTTGGGAGGCGACGACGAAGGAAGTGAGGACGATGGTGACGTCATCACCACAGTCTTATCTTGGAACGAGGGCGGCGAACTGGAAATCGCGGTGGACATAGGACTATCGGACGAAGGCACGTATTTGCAAATAAATGGCATAGAGATTCGGCCGGAGCGAGAAGCCTTGGAGAAGGGACTGGTAGAGGCATTTCGCGACGAGTTGGACCTATGACCTTGGGCTTGGTGGGGAGGTCGTCTTGCCGTTGGTAGGTGTTATTATGGGAAGCGCCTCCGACGAGGCGGTGGTGCAGGGCACAATTGATACCCTAGAGCAGATGGGGATTGACTACGAAGTTCGGGTCATGTCCGCTCACCGGACCCCGGAACGCGTGCAGGAATATGCCACCCAAGCTAGGGACCGCGGAATCGAGGTCCTGATTGCCGCCGCCGGAGGGTCTGCCGCGTTGGGCGGGACGCTGGCGGCTTGGTGCACTCTCCCGGTGATCGGCGTTCCCTTGGCGTCTAGCGAGCTTAAAGGCATGGACGCGCTGCTTGCGACGGCCCAAATGCCTCCCGGTATTCCAGTCGCATGCATGGCTGTTGGCGGTTGGGGGGCCAGAAATGCCGCCTATTTTGCTGCTGAAATCCTCGGTCTTCGACACGAAAAAATAAGGCAGGCCTATGAAGACTACCGGCGCGAGCTACGCGAGCGGTAGGCAAGTCCCCGCTGTACTTACCGACTTCGACGACACCGCCGCTGCCCAAAACGTGGCGGAGTTGTTGCTGACCCGCTTCGGCGACCCCACTTGGACCAGTGTGCGCCAGCAGTTTCGTGATGGCGAGTTGGACCTGAAAGAGTACCAAGAGATAACGTTCCGCAACATCAGGGCCGACCGCCCCACCATGCAGTCCTACGTCAAGGAACACGCGTCCCTCAGGCCCTACTTTGGGGAATTGTGGGGCTTCTGTAAAAAGAATGCGTTCCCCATGGCGGTGGTAAGTCAGGGGCTGGATTTTTACATCTCCGCCCTGTTGCAACAGGGCGGGTTTGAAGAAATACCGGTGTACGCGGTCAACACCAAGTTCTCCGAAGGAACAATCAGCTACGAGTACAACTATACCTACCCGGGGCAGGAGAGCAAGGGCAACTCCAAAGGCTTCGTCGTCGACGGATTTCAGACCCGGGGATATTATATCGTGTACGCCGGGGATGGCCTGTCCGACTTGGAAGCGGCCCGGAAAGCCGACTTAGTGTTTGCCCACCGCACATTGGCGCGGCATTGCGACGAGGAAGGTATCCCTTACACTCCATTTGAGAACTTCAAAGGGATGCTTCTGGCCGTCCGGGAGCTGTCCCGCAACGGTAATCATCCGGATTCCCCGGTACCGAAAAATAAAGGCCAGGTGGACGGCTAGTGATCGACCGTTATTCGCGGCCCGCGATGAAGCGGGTCTGGTCGGATGAAAACAAGTACCAGAAGTGGCTGGACGTGGAGCTGGCCGCCTGCGAGGCTTGGTGCGCCGAGGGAGTCATCCCCGGCGACGACATGGCCAAGCTGCGGACCGCCAGGTACAACCACCAGCGGATGACCGAAATATTCGAAACTACCCGCCACGATGTCACTGCGTTTATATCGTCGATCACCGAGTCCCTGGGGCCCGAGGGCCGTTGGCTGCACTTGGGACTAACCTCCAGCGACATGCTGGACACGGGACTGGACCTGCAGTTGGTGGAAGCCGGCGTCCTGCTTCAGGAAGAGGTCGGCCGCGCCCAGAAGGCCCTGCGGGACCAAGCGGTGCAGTACAAAGATACCCTGATGATGGGACGCACCCACGGAGTCCACGCCGAGCCCATTACCTTGGGCCTGAAACTGGCCCTGTGGTGGGACGAACTGCAACGTCAGCGGGAACGGTTGCAGGCGGCCTTGGAAACCGTTCGGGTGGGCATGATATCCGGCGCGGTCGGCACCCATGCCACGGTGCCACCCTCGGTGGAGGAACGGGTCTGCGATCAACTGGGTCTCAAGGTGGCCGCCATCTCCAACCAAGTGATCCAACGTGACCGCTACGCCCATTTCGTTACTACATTGGCGCTGATCGGCGCGTCGCTGGAAAAGTTCGCCACTGAGATTCGGTCGCTGCAACGTACCGAAATTCACGAACTGGAAGAACCCTTTGGCCAGGGTCAGACCGGCTCATCGTCCATGCCGCATAAGCGCAACCCCGAGCTTTCGGAACGCATCTGCGGACTGGCGCGCTTGATCCGCGGTAATGCGATGACAGCCATGGAGAACGTGGCCTTGTGGGGAGAACGGGACATCAGCCACTCCTCGGCGGAACGGATCATTCTGCCCGATTCATGCCTGGCCTTGGACTACATTCTCAGCATCTTCACCAGGATCATCGAGGGTCTGAGAGTATTTCCCGACCGGATGTGTGCCAATATCGAAAGTAGTAGGGGCTTGGTCTTCAGCCAACGGGTGCTCCTGGAGTTGGTCGACCGGGGCCTGGCCCGGGAAGAGGCGTACAAGATCGTCCAGTCCAATGCCAACCGATGCTGGGATGATGGAGCCGATTTCCGGGAGTTGCTGAAATCCGACCCCGAAGCGGCGGCGTACCTTTCTCAGGATGACCTAGACCGGCTGTTCGACTACAGCTACTACACCCGCTACGTTGACGACACCTTCCGTCGCCTGGGCCTCCTGCCCGTGGCCAGAAAGTCGGGACCCAAGAAGCCGGCCAGGGCCCGCCAATCGGCGGTGGCGCGCGGGTGAAGGGACGATGTCCCGTTCCCGTTCGCCCTGAGCCCATCTAAGGGTCGTTGCGGGGCCAAGGTGGTTCGACAGGCTCACCACTAACAGAGGGGTGCCCGGTGCACGTTCGTCCTGAGCTTGTCGAAGGACTGTAACAAAGGCGAAGAGGATAAACGCACGATGATTATCGAGACACCGCTGCCGAACCGGCTCCACCGGGGCAAGGTCCGGGACACTTTCGATTTGGGAAACGGTCTGCTGTTGATGGTCGCCACCGACCGGATTTCGGCCTTCGATGTGGTCTTGCCAACAGGCATCCCGGATAAGGGCTTGGTCTTGAACCAAATCTCGGCCTTCTGGTTCGAACGCACCGAGCACCTGGTTCCAAATCATCTCCAGTGCTTGGCCGACTCACCCCTCGCCGGGCCCTACCTGCAGAACAGCAGCATGGGGCCGGGCATGACCGATGAAATCGCCCGACAAGCGATGTTGGTTCGCCGGGCGGAACGCATCGATATCGAATGCATCGTGCGCGGCTATATCACCGGATCCGCATGGTCCGAATATCGCCGACAAGGGACGGTATCGGGCATGCCCATGGAAGCCGGGTTGGTCGAGGGTCAGGCCTTTCCCGAGCCGCTGTTCACACCCACCACCAAGGCGGAGGAGGGGCACGACGAAAACATGTCCCCGCAACAAGTCCTCGACATGGTGGGCAGCGAGATGGCCCAGAAATTGGAAGAGACCAGCAAGATTGTTTACGGCCACTGCCACGACTTTGCTCAAAAGAAAGGAATCATATTGGCCGACACCAAGATGGAATTTGGCATCCTGGAAGGCCAGTTGATCCTAATTGACGAGTTGCTAACGCCGGACTCCAGCCGGTTCTGGGACGCTTCGGGCTACGAGCCGGGACGTTCCCAACCCAACTTCGATAAACAGTTCGTGCGGGACTGGCTCGATGCGCAAGGCTGGGACCATGAGCCCCCGGCACCGGAGCTGCCCAGCGATATCGTGACCAAAACCACAGAGCGGTACAAGGAAGCCTATCAGCGGCTTACCGGCGCCGCGCTCTAGGCGGAGGAACCCAGATTGCCCGAATCGAGACGCCGACGGGGCCGGAGCGCCACCAGGGCCGCCCGGTCCAGCAACGTTATTCAGACCCGTAAAAAGAGGACCAACAGATGGTACCTGGGGGCGTCTATCATTATCGCCGTGCTGGTAATAGCCAGCTTTGCGTTTGCCAGTTTCAGCGGCGGGGGCCAATCCGGCACAGGCAACGCCAACGAATTCGTTGAGGGCGTCGGCGTCGAGCAAGACCTCATGGCGAGTGCCAACCACCTTCCCGAAGGCCAGCCGGTGGTCTACAGCACCAATCCTCCAACGTCGGGCGACCATTGGGACCCACTGTCGGGGCTCCCCCGTTGTGGGTTCTACGAGGAGGGCTTGCCCAACGAACTGACTACCCACAATTTGGAACACGGCAACATCGTGATTAGCTACAATCTGCCCCTTGACTCGGATGTCCAAGCCCTTAGGAGCGCAATCAACGGTGTTGGCCTGGCTAATGTCTGGGGAGTTGCTCGCTTCTACCCTGATATCGAACCCGGCACGGTCGCTCTGGCCGCCTGGGGTGTGCTGGATACAATGCTGGGCGTGGACCGGGACCGGATCTCCAGGTTCTTCGAGGCTTACTCCGGAGCATTGGGACCCGAGACCATTCCTTGTTAGTGGCGTTCAACCGCCCCAGCCCGCGGTCCCAGGCCCGGTAGCCGGGCCCGGCCAATAGGATATGCAAGTCGACGCCTACGGAACGTTACGCATTGCTTTACTAGGAGGAGCACTAGTACTCAGTCAACCTAATTGTTGGCAGGATAGAGATGGTGAAGCTTGACTCGGGCGTCCACAGTGGAGAATCTCCAGTCAATGGTTGCTCCGGCTTGGTTTCGTTCTGCCTCCAGGGCCGCGATCTCGCCACTCAAAGTCTCTTCATCGGCAATACGCCGGCGCAGGACTCGCCTGGCCAAGACACTGAACTCGATCTCTGCCATGTTGAGCCAACTACCGTGCTTGGGAGTGTAGTGAAACTCCAAGCGTTTGCGTATTCGCCTAGCCTCCTTGGGCTCGAAGGTTTCGTAGAGGGAAGCTGGTTTGTGGGTGTTGAGGTTGTCCAGCACCACCCGGATCTTCTCGGACGCTGGGTAAGCTTCATCGGCCAGCCACCGCATCTGCTGAGCGAAGTCCACCATGGTACGACGTTCGGTCACTGCCACATGCCTCCAGCCCGCCAGGGGCTCGCACAGCATGAACAGGTTTCGGGTGCCATTGCGCTGGTACTCGTAATCGTATCGCTCCCGTCGTGCCGGCTTGGGCGGGATCGGAGACCTCTTTTCCGCCAGCAACTGCTTGGAGGTCTCGTCGAAACAGACCACCGGGCGCTCTGGGTCATAGGGTTCCGCGTAAAGGTCCAGCACATCCTCCATACACGCCACAAACTCGGCGCTCACCTGGGGAATACACCACTCCTTCTTCTGCCACGGCTTGAGACTGTTTTTTTCAACCGCTTGCGAATTCCCTCGTGGGACATGGAGGGCGCCAGCCCCAACTCCACCACCTTGTTTGCCAGGAGCCGCAGGGTCCAGTGGTCATGGCCTGGAGGGGCCTCGCTGCACGCCAGGGCAATCAGGTGCGCTTCCCCCCGCTCATCCAGTTTGGTCGGATGTCCTGGCCGAGGATCTTCCTCCAAGGCCCGCTTCAGTCCTCCCTCCAGGTACCGCCGCTTGGTACGGCACACCGTACCCGCAGACGTGTCCAGCGCCTCCACGATGCGCATCACCCCCCAGCCCGTATCTGCCTTTAGCAGAATACGGGCCCGGGCAACCTTTCGCGCTGGGCTCTTTCCCCCGCGAATCAGTCGTTCCAACTGGTCTCGTTCTTCCCTTTCCAACCGGACCACATACCGTTCTCGTCCCATGGCTGCCACCCTCCTACGTCAACACTCCTAAAAAAGGGTAGCAACCTTAGACGTTTTCTTAAACAATTACCAAAACCGAGTTGACTGAGTACTAGCTCTCCTCACCCTGGCGTGCGGCTCAGACCCTGTTGGGGCGCCAGTTCAGGTTCCCGGGGGAGAGCCGACCGTCAACGGGACACCCGACATTGACGCAGCCGTTATAGCTGAGGTCGCGGCCACTTTAGCAGCCCCGGTAGCCGACGGTCCCAACGAATCCGGCCTCGGCGAGTCCAGTTCCTACGTCGAAGGCGTCGGCGTCGGGCAGGACATCATGCCCACTCGCAACCACCGGCCCGAGGGCCGGTCGGTCGACTACAATACCACCCCACCGACCTCAGGCGACCATTGGGACACCCCGCAAGGCTGCGGGTTCTACGAAGACGGCCTGCCCGACGAGCGGATTACCCACAACCTGGAACACGGCAACGTTGTAGTCAGCTACAATCTGCCCATCGAGTCGGATGTCCAAGCGCTTAAGAGCGCAGTTGAAGGCATTGGCCTGGCGAACGTTTGGGGGATAGCTCGTTCGTACGGTGAAATTGAGCCCGGCACGGTCGCTCTGGCGGCGTGGGGTGTGTTGGATATAATGCAGGGCGTGCACCGGGACCGTATCATTACGTTCTTCGAGTCCTACTCCGGGGCATTGGGACCCGAGACCATTCCCTGTTAGTGGCGTTCAAAGCGCCCCAGGCCCGGTGGCAGGGCGCGGCGACTGCGGGAATTGAGAATCGATGTTTCTAGCCAAGATATACGTTACGCTCAAGCCCACGGTGAACGACCCTCCCGGGCAAACGGTTCTGGCCGGACTGCGGCGCATGGGTTACGATTCGGCGTCGGACGTGAGGATGGGCAAGTACCTCCAGTTGCGCATCGAGGGAACGAAGCGCGCTCGAGTCGAAGCCCAAGTCCACGAGATGTGCCAGAAACTCCTTTCCAACCCGGTAATCGAAGACTACCGGTTCGAACTCGAAGTGTTGCCCAAAGACTCTCAGTAAAGCCGGGCCGCAATTCCATTTGATCCGGAGGGGCTTCTTCGGGTCCTGGCCTTGGGCCGACAGGATAGTCTCCCGGTCCCAATCGACACGTATAAACGCCCAGGAGTACTACGGCTCCAGGGCGTTTTCTCCTTAATCTCTCATGTCCTTTCTTTTGTCTTTCCGGCGCAGGCCGGAATGTCGAGGACCTGGTGCGATCTCGCCGCGATGGTGTCTACTGTACGAGTCGGCGGAGGCCGGGGTCTGGTTTGTCCCGGAGTTGTTCGTCTCTTTGGTAGAATCTCAAATACAAATAAATTCATTCGAGCCAAAACACCTCAGGGCGAGGCTGTAATAGACTTGGTTACTCGCGCTCCATTGCCGGCGAAATTCAAGAAGTGGTTCCCGTGGGCGAAGGCGGCCCCGCCTTCCCAAAGTGCGCCGCCCAACGGCCGCTGTCCGATGCTCGAGCTTAACGGTGTCACCAAGGCTTTCCCTGGGGTGGTGGCCAACGACAGCATCGACTTGGAAATCTACGGCGGCCAGGTTCACGCCATCTTGGGAGAAAATGGCGCTGGCAAGAGCACCCTGACCAAAATCATCTACGGTTTCTACCGGCCCGATGCCGGCACCATCTCGGTAGACGGGCGGGAAGCCGGAATTCGCACGCCCAACGACAGCCGCCGCCTGGGGATCGGTATGGTCTTCCAAGACTTTTCACTAATCCCGGCGATGTCTGTTGTTGAGAATGTGGCATTGTTCCTACCGCAACAAGGAATGTTCCTTAGCCGCCCGGAAACCCACCGGCGGATCGAGGAGGTTTCGGGACGGTATGGTCTTCACGTGGACCCATCTCTGCGAGTCGATCAACTGTCTTTGGGAGAACGCCAGAAAGTAGAGCTGATCAAGCTACTTCTGGCCGACGCCAAGCTGCTGATATTCGATGAGCCCACCAGCGTCCTGGCCCCTCACGAAGTCGACAGCCTATTTCATGTTTTCAGTAAGTTGAGGGACGACGGCTACGCGGTGATATTCATCACCCACAAGATTCGGGAGGCCTTGGCGGCGTCCGACGTGGTGACGGTCATTCGGAACGGAGCGATTTCCGGCACAATGTCACGGGGAGACGTAAACGCGGAATCCTTGGTCTCGATGATGGTCGGCGAGGGTCTGCCAGAGCGGGTACGGACCGGTGTCCGGGCAGTCCGGGACTCCAGGCCGGCCTCCGAACCGGCCTTGGAGTTCCGAGAGGTGTGGACGGCTGATGACGACGGGATACGCGGCCTGCGGGGCGCCAGTTTCCGGGTAGATCTTGGTGAGATCCTTGGCGTCGCCGGTGTTGCAGGCAACGGCCAGCAGGAATTGGGGGACGTACTCCTGGGTCTATTGCCGCCGCGAACGGGCACGGTCCACTTGTTCGGGGAGGATTTGAAAGGCCGGTCGACTGCCGATATCTTGGCCAACGGGGTGGGCTATATTCCTGAGGACGCGATGGGAATGGCCCTGGTGTCCCAAATGCGGGTCGAGGAGAATCTAATACTGGGGGAAACTCCTAGCGCAGGCGCCGGATTCTGGCTTGATTGGGACAAGACCGGAGACCGGTTGGCTGAAACCCTAACTGGATTCCCGCTGCCACTGGCGAGCCGACAAGCCAGGGTCGGCCAACTCTCTGGCGGCAACGTTCAGCGGGTCCTGCTGGCACGGGAGATGACCCGTCGGCCCAAACTTTTACTTGCCTGCTATCCAACCAGGGGATTGGACGTTTTGACTGCGGAATCCGCCAGGCGTCTCCTGGTTGACTGCCGCGACGAAGGCAGGGCCGTCGTCTTGGTTTCGGAGGACCTAGACGAGCTATTCGCTCTCTGCGATCGGATCATTGTGATGTTCCAGGGCCGGATGGTGGGTGAGTTTCAGCCCGAGAATGCCGCGCCTGATAATGCCGCACCTGATAATGTTTCGATCAAGGAAATTGGGCTGCTGATGACCGGCCACTAAATCGGAACGATGCGATACGGGCAATACGGCCAATACCGCGCCACTATCCGCCAAGCTTACGGTCTGACTCTCGACGCGACCGCACCTCCAATGGTGCGGTCGTTTTTGGGTGTCGGCTTGGCCCTCGTGGTTTTCGGGCTGTTCTTACTGATAGTGGGACGCGACCCCCTCGATTCCCTGGTCACGGTCTTCCATGGGACGTTGGGCAGCAAGGTGGGAATGAGCGAGGTTGGCGTTCGTATGATCCCGTTCGTGCTTACCGCCCTTGCGACCGCCATCCCGGCCCGGGTGGGCCTCATCAACGTCGGTGGAGAAGGCCAGCTATACGTCGGAGCCTGGGCGGCCACCGGAGTGGCCCTTCACCTCGGCACCGGCCAAACATGGCTGATGCTGCCGATAATGGCGGCGGCAGGAATCGCCGGTGGCGGCCTATGGGCCGGAGCGGCGGTTTTGTTGCGTAACTGGCGAGGCGTAAATGAAGTTATCACCACCCTTCTTTCCAACTATGTCGCCATACTGGTTGTTAACGTTTTCGTATTTGGCGCTTGGAAAAACTCCGGCGGCTTCGGCTATCCCTACACGTCTGATTTTGGGCCAGCCGCGATCCTTTCGGCCATCGGCGGCACACGGTTGCATTTGGGACTGATAATGCCGATCTTGGCTGTCGCGGCCTGCTACGTTGTGTTCTCCCGGACCAGGTGGGGGTTCAACATGAGGGCCGTAGGTGGGAACGCCGATGCCGCCAAGAGAAGCGGCATCTCGGTGGGACGGTATTTGGTTATCGCAATGATCGTCGGCGGTGGACTGGCCGGGCTGGCGGGGATGGTGGAGGTGTCCGGGATCCAGCATCACCTGAGGCCGGGTATCTCCAACAACCTGGGCTTCCTGGGGTTTTTGGCCAGTTGGCTGGCGGGACACAACCCGGTCACCATAGTTGCCGCCTGTTTTCTGCTGGCCTTGATCTTCGTTGGTGGTGATGTTCTTCAACTCAGCGGGAGCCTGCCCTCGGCCGCCAGCCTGATTCTAGTTGGACTGGTCTTGTTCTTTGTGTTGGGCTTGCGGCGCTCCGAGCGGAGCACCGCATGAGCACATTCTGGGTGGTGCTGAGTGGAACACTGACCGGTGCGGTCGGACCCGGTGTTTCGGTGCTTTACGCGGTATACGGCGAACTCATTACCGAGCGTGCCGGAAGGATCAACCTGGGCATGGAAGGCTGCATGCTCATGGGGGCTTGCTTCGGCTTCATCGCCACGGCCGAGACCGGCTCGGCGACGGCCGGAGTCCTAGCCGGCATGGCGGCAGGCGGTGGATTGGCGGCGGTGCACGCTTATATGGTGGTCTACCGAGACGCCAATCAACTGGCCACCGGACTTGCTCTAACGCTGTTCGGCGGCGGCATCACGGCCTATGCCGGTAGGGACTATGTCGACAGTATCATCAACGATCTCAACCCGATCGCCATCCCACTTCTTGCCGACATTCCGGTAGTTGGGGACGCCTTGTTCCGGCAGGATATCCTGGCGTACGTGGCCTATGGGTTGGGGCCGCTCATCTGGGCGGTGCTGCGTTTCACCCGGTGGGGACTGAGCCTCCGTGCAGTCGGGGAAAGTATGAGCGTGGCCTATGCGGCGGGCCGGAACCCACAAATGATCCAGTTGGCGGCAATAGTCCTGGGTGGAGCGCTGGCCGGATTGGGCGGAGCCCAGTTGTCGGTGGCGTTCACCCATACATGGTCAGAAGGGATGACGGTCGGCAGGGGGTTCATCGCTGTGGGGCTGGTGATCTTTGCGCTTTGGTCGCCGCTGCGGGCAATGGTGGGCGCCTTCCTATTTGGCGGCGCGATCGGGTTGCAGCTCCAACTCCAGGCTGTCGGCGCGCCGGTTTCACCATTTATCTTGGACATGTTCCCTTATGTGATTACCATCGCAGTTCTGGCGATTTGGACCGGACCCGCCGCGCGATCGATGCCGGACGGGCTCAAAAGCGTTTTGCGCTCCGGGTGAAATCGCGGGCAGACATCTCAGGAAATAAACGACTTGCATTCCCCGGCAACCGCCGCCAGACTCTATGACTGTTGCAACTTGATCTAGGAGCTTTCAGATTGTCGAGACTGTTCGGAAAGACCCGTTCTTACTTGAGTAAATCGCTGGCTGCCCTGGTGGTGGCCGTGTTGCTAGCGTTGCTGGCCTGCGGTACCGAATCGACCGCTGTACCTGGCCCCGGATTCCGCTACACGACGCTACCCAAGTTTGCCCCTGCGCCGCCGTCGGTCCAGCAATTGGGCGGAGGGTCGCCGGAGGCGTTCGCCAAGGTGTTCGAAGACGCGCGCGCCAGCGGCTCCATATTCAGGCCCACTTCCGACTTCGCCGCCGCATCGCAGCCGCTGGCCGAGGGCGAAAAACTGAAAATCGGGTTCATTTTCGTTGGCTCTCAACGGGACCTGGGGTTTAACCAGGCGGTGTCCGAGGGCAGCCGTTATCTGGAGGAGGCATTCTCCGACATCGAGGTAATTCGGTCCGAGAACATCCCTGAAACCGCTGACGTACAAGCTGTGGCCGAGCAGATGATCCGCGAAGGGGCCAAGATCATCTTCCCCACCAGCTTCGGCTACTCCGGGCCGATCAAAGAGATTATCGATAAACACCCCGACGTCATGTTCCTACACTTGGGCGACCTGGAAATATTCGAGAACTACGGTTCTTTCTTTGCCAACATTTGGCAGTTGGAGTTCGCTGCTGGCAAGGCGGCGGGGCACGCCACCGAAACTGGGAAGCTGGGGTTCATCGCCGGGTTCCCGATACCACCGACGATACTCAACGTCAATGCTTTTCACTTGGGCGCAAAGTCGGTTAACCCCGAAGTGGAAACTACGTTTCTTCTGACCAATGATTGGTGCGACCCGGCCAAGCAGGCCACGGCCGTCCAGACGATGGTTGACGCCGACATCGATGTCATCACCCAGCATCAGGACTGCACCAAGACCATTGTCGAGGCGGCGGAGCGTGCCGGAGTGTGGGTAACCGGCTACCACCATGACGCCAGCGAGGCCGCGCCCAACGCCTGGCTGACCGGCGCGTCCTGGAACTGGGGTCCGATCATGGCGGAAATGGTGGGAAAGGTCAGGAGCGGTGTCTACCAAAGCTCCATCATGCTGGCCGGTCTGGAAGCTGGCTGGGTTAAGTTAGCCCCATTCGGCAACTCGGTCTCTGACGAAGTCAGGCAGGTGGTGTTGGATACGGTTGAGGGCCTGAGAGATGGTTCGATAAACCCATTCGCCGGTCCGGTAACCGACCAAGACGGGAACATCCGCATCCCCGCCGGGGCGATTCCCACTGACATCGAGTTGCAAACCCTCGACTGGCTGGTGGAGGGGATCACCGGGCGGACCAACTAGCAGCGGGTATTACCCAACTGGACACGCTTCGGCGACCCTCTCGATGAGTACCGTCATGGGCTGATTGACGTGCCCGGAAATCGCGCCTAAACTACCGCCCATCCGCGCTATGACTATATTCTCAGACCACTTCCCATGCACCAGATTTCGGGTAATAAAGGAGTGACATGGTCGCTGGAAAGCTAACCGTAGGAAACGTGGAGATCGTGGGCATAACCGACATTGAGGTGGACTTCATCATGCCCTTGACCGATATCTTCCCAGACGTCCCGTTGGAGTCCTGGGCGCCCTATCAGCAGCGTTTTGCGGGGCATTTTGTTGGCGCCGACACCTGGCGTCCCCATTTCGGGGGTATGCTGCTCCGCTCCCAAGGACGGACCATCCTGGTGGATACCGGGATGGGGAGCAATGCCACCAATCCGGGCGCCGTGGCGGCGTTCGTCGCAGGAGTGGATGGGCAGATGATGACCGAGTTGCAAAAAGCGGGGGTGCGCCCCGAAGACATCGACACTGTCTTTTTGACCCACCTCCACCCCGACCACGTAGGCTGGAACCTGACCGGCGAGGGACAGCCAACCTTGATTCCCTCGTAACAAGGCCTGTTTGAGATGAGCCCTGGCGTGCGAAGGTGGTCTAGAGCGGAGGAGGCCACGGGATGCCGGCTGCTGGCCTCACCGCCCTATCTGCCGCGCTCAGGACAAGCGTGATCCCGTTGCGGTACCCCTTCCGTGGCTCAGGGCACCCGGTGGAAGTTGTGGAGCGGCGCCCTCATGCGGCCGCGACCGCAGGTACCGTCCCGACCGCCCGCTGAGCCGTGTTCTCCATCTCCACCAGGCGTGCATGGACCATCCGTTTGAAGTTGCACGCCAACGCCTTCAGGTAGACGGCAAGCCGCACCCGACGGCCCCCTCGCACCCGCAAGCGCCCAAGCCCGTGGGCGCGCTTCAGCTCGGAGTTCGTTCCCCCGATACCAGCCCTTATATCATACCGCTTGCGCCACTCCTCGGTGGCCTCGGCCCTCCGGCGCCGCTCGATGTTCACCTTCACCAGGTCCGCCTTGAGGACGTAGGCCCCCGCACGCCGGTCCAGCTTCACTGGGCAACGGGATCGCAAGGGGCAGGGCTCGCATGTTGTCCCGGCAAAGTGGACCTCTACCCGCTCCGGCGCATCCTTCAGCTCGTACTCCTCGATGGACGGGTGGCCGGCGGGGCACACCGTGGCCTGCTCCCCTGTGACGTCGATCTGAAAGTCCGCGGCGGTGAGCGGCGGTGATCCGTCACCCTCTCCTTCGTGCGAGTTCCCCGGCGCCGACCCCGCCACCGGGCTCACCAGTTCCGTTCCCCGGCGCGAGGCTTCGAAGGCATTGCGGCCCGACCCATACGCCGTGTCGGCGAAGAGCTCGTCCGGTCGGACCTTCCGCTCCGCGAGCCCGTCAACGACCGGCACGCTCACGTCGGTGTCGCTCCCACTCGAGGGGGTCACCTCCACGTGGGTGATGAGCTGGGTGGCGTTCTCCTCGTGGCAGGTCTCCGCCACCTGCACCTCGTACCCCTTCCCCTTGTGGCCGCTGTAGGTCACATCCGGGTCGTGGGGCGATTGCAGCGAGTCGGCGGACACCTGCTTCGGGTCCTTCAAGGCCACGGGCACCTTGCATTCCCCAGCATCGTCGTCATCGTCCCTGGGGCGCCCGTCCTGGTGTTTGCCCACATGGCACTGCTCCCGCAGCAGCCGCTCCAGCAGCCGGTACTCCTCCAGCTGGGCAGCAGTCGTGCCATGGAACCGGTCCACCAGCCGGTAGAGGTCCCGGGCACAGACCGAAAGGCGTCGCCGACCCTCCCCCGTGCGGGCGTCCTCGTAGTGGGTCGCCTCGTCTTCTTCCTTCAAATAGCGCCCTAGGAGGCCCTCCGGAACCCCAGGGCGAAGCTCTGGGTGCTCCCAGCGCAAGGCCCGCAGGAACAACCGCATCGTCTCACAGAACAGGCCCAGCCGGGTGAGTGTGGCGATGTTGCTCATGATGTGGGTGGAGTCCAGCCGTTGCTTTCCGGTGCGTATGCCCAGCGCCTGGATGATCCGGTCCGTGGTCTCCTGGAAAGCCAGCCGGCCACCGTCGTGCTGCATCAGGCGAACTCGGAAGTTGTGGAGGGTCTTCTGGGGCAGGTGGGTCTCCTCGATGTCTAGCCGCAGGGCGTGGTGCCAGAGCAGGTTGAACTCTAGTTGTTCCAGAGCTTCATCGTCGGTGAGGTTGAACATCTCTTTGAGGAGGTGGACCCCGAGGACGGTCTGCACCGCCCGGTTGGGACGGCCGTTGTCCACGCAGTACATGGGAGCAAAGCGCTCCTCGTCAATCAGGGGGAGCGCCTCGTTTCGGAAAACCTCGGCCCAACTTCTCTCCAGGCGCTTAGCCTTCTTCGGCGTCACCAGGAACTGGGACTGCCAGAGGCTCTCTTGCGGGTCTCGTATTCGGAACATCCTCCCCTCCCTCGGCCAGGCGCAGCGCCCACGACCTTTTATTACATTATCCCCACCTTGCCCCAGGCTGGCGAGGGGTTTTTACGAACAAATCAAACTTCCTCGGTGCAGCATTTCTCGATAGGCTATTCTTCAAGCCAAAAATAATTAGCGGTGAGATACGGCCTCCAACCTCGGGCATCATATTTACTGAGCTGACTTGGAAACAGATTAATGGCACCTTTCCCGCAGGAGTAGACAACATTGACCTGTATGGTGAATGGGAGAATTTCTTTACGAACAGCGGTAAGGCCGCGGATAGTGGGCAAGTCCGCACCTCACGGCGTCGGTTCAATCTGCGGCTTTGGGTATGGACGGTCGCGGGGAGTTTCGGTGGCTCTTGGGTCTTGTTCACCCCACTTTATTACTGGCGCTTTAGAAATAACCGTCGCAGTGTAATCCTCCACCACATGGGAAAACTTTTGCTGTTCAGTCTTGACGTGATCTCTCCCAGTATCCGGCCGTGGAAGTATGATTGGGACACCGATGGTGGTCTTCCTGTACGCCGGGTAGCCGTCGTCACTGCAGTTGAGAGCGCCATTGGATGGATCCTGCTCGGTCTGGGTTCGGCCATTGCGGTGGCCTGGTTGACTGCCTAGAGAGGCCTGGAAACGCCCCCTTCAGGTTCTGATACGCCCAACCACTATGTCACGATTTGCCATCTCCGATATGCATGATCTTATGGAATCGTTGATGGATACAAGCGAAGACGAGAATGGATCGCGCTGTGGCAGAAAACGGGTAACAGATTGCGGCCCACTACCGTTCCTACCGACGAGTTGTGCGCATAGAGGTGAGGTGCTACTGGCAGGGGCCGTAAGCCAGGTCTTGATCGTGTAAGGCCACCGTGATCATAACCCTCGGCGTTATCACAGCGCCCTCTTCCTAACTTTTACCAGGCACCGTACACATAGACCGCCACCTGACTAGCGAATTTGAGGTGTCGGGTTACTTTGGTCGGGTTATCGCCTGTGCCGGTTCCAAATACAGCGAGTGGCTATCGCACTTCTCCTTTGACTCGCCACAGTACAGAACTATGGCCCATTACGCTAGACGAACAAATGGCTGTCTCTGATCGTTACCTCTTCACCATTTTCTAGAACCTTTTTCTTTCTCAAATTAATCTCAATCACGCCATATGTTTTTTTGCGTGACAATTGGGGCAAAGCGCCAGACAGACTTTGGTCGGGTTAGGTCGAAGCGAAATGACTCGCCACAGTACAGAACTATGGCCCATTACGCTAGACGAACAAATGGCTGTCTCTGATCGTTACCTCTTCACCATTTTCTAGAACCTTTTTCTTTCTCAAATTAATCTCAATCACGCCATATGTTTTTTTGCGTGACAATTGGGGCAAAGGGCCAGACAGATAGGTCGAAAAATGTGACTTAGGGGAGTTTTCGTGCATTTTTAGGAGTGGACCGGGCCCGCGGAGAGTCCCCCTCCACAAGTTCCTTTAGCCCTGGTAGGGGGCTGGATGGTCGGACGTTGGACATAAACGACCTGGTGTTCCCCGATGTGCCCACGAAGCCGGGTGGCAGCGCTAGTCGGGCCGTCTCCCAAGGCAGGAGCCGGCGGTGACCTTCGACTATGGCCGGTGGCTGGGCCGACGGCGGTAGAGCGTTTCGTGATCCTGGTCCACTAAGCGATACTCTAACCTGCCACCCGAATTGAAAAGGGAGAAGGCCTGGAAACTGCTACCCAGGCCTTCTTTTGCTGGACCCTAATTACCTGGGTTATCTACTCGTCATCGGAATCGCCGTCAGAAAGGATGTGGAAGATAGTGAGGTTCTGGTTTAGGGGCGGCACCGCCTCCAGCCGGTCCCAATAGTTCACGTCGTCCTTAGATGCAGTAATACCTCCCATTATGTTCCCCGGCGAATCTGGGAATCTACAGGCAACAACCAGTACCCCTTGACTCCCATCCGAGTACTCAATGGTCAGGTGGACCAGGCCGCTAGCGGCGACGGCACGGTTGCCGATGTTGTCGGTTAGAAAGAAAGGCAACGTACCTGGCGGTTGATGAAAACTGACGAAGTTCGTCACCTCGTACGTGCCACTTCCGGGATTCGGACCGCCATCTATTGTCCACGTCCCCCCGCCGGTCACATCATCGTCAGGCTCATCATCTACCTTGAAGGTCCCTGAACCAGTAAGTGTGATTTTGGAGCCATCCTCCGCAAGCGCCGATGCTTCCCCGCCGGGATTAACGTTGCCTTTCACGAACAAACTAAAATCGACAACGTCAACAATGTCCCACCGAACCTCTATGTCGCTGGCATTGGCTGCCGGAGCCCCGATCACGCCAGAAATACGGATGGCATACCAGCAATCTTCACCTAGGAACACCTGCTCGAATCCTTCCTTCTGAGCAGGGACCACCACAGTATCCAGTCCGCCACGAATTAAAGGTGAACTTGTCCCCGAATCTAAGGCTGCAGGCACCGCAACCGTTTCGGGAAATTCAAATGCTCGCAAACCCACGAGAGGAAGGATCTGTAAAATCTCATTTAAAAAGCCTTTGGTGTCAGCCTTCTCGGCCTCCATAAGGGCCGGTTCTTGCGGGCTATTTGCGTTGTTCAACACGCACTGGTTTGTCTCGTTAACCCGGCTAATAAGCGCGTATTCAAGCCATGTCACGTGGGCGCGATTCAACCCCCCACTCGAAGACACAAAAACGATGCCCCAGTCCCAAAAGTCCTTGCTTTGGACGTGGCTGTCAATTCGGTTCCGAACCCCGTCACCCTGGCCTATGTATAAAGTAGGGAGATTTGAGTCTTCCTCTGCAGATCCTACCAATATGTAGACTCCGGTGCGTTGGAGTTCTAGCCGGATTCGGGCATCGGACCATTTAGTTCGAGGGAAGACTATTCCCACTCCAGTCCAATTCATTCGGTCTATCAGTCGGACACCGTGTGGGTCACCGTTGGGGACGAAGATGCGAATCGTGAACGGGTCAGGCATTTCAACACCTGCTGAGAGGGTTCGAATTATCCAGGGTTGTCAAGCAAAGCGTCGTAACGTATTTCCTTGGGACGAGAAGTATAAATCCGGCTATTCCGAAAATACGGTACTTGTCCTGCCCCCAGTGGTTGAGCAAAGCCCTGCCGTGGCGTCGCACGGATTCTTACCTAATGGCCCAGTTAACGCCTGGAAGGTAAGAGACCTCGGTAATCTTGCTGGGGTCTCAATTGCCCACCTGATTCGTCACTAACGAACGTTCAGCCGGTCCCCCGGACTCAGCTTCTTGTGGGCCTTCACAGCTCGCTCTCCGGCGTTGCCACGGGCATACTTGGAGACCATCTGATAGCTTGACCATCCCCCTAGCTCTTTCAGGTCATTCTCCTGCCCACCAGCGGCTAGGTAGGACATGGCGAACCCCCGGCGGAAGGCGTGGGCTCCCCGAAACTCCACACCAGCATCTTTGAAGTGCCGCTCCAGCATCATCCGTAGGCCGTTGATTGTGAACGGACCTCTGTTCCCAGTGACCAACCAAAGCCATGGGCTATCAGACTGACGCCGCCGCAAGTACCGCTCTATGGCCTGGGCCGTCTTGTGGCCAATACCTGCATCGTCGGGGACTGGTTGTTGGGGCGTTCCGCCCGGAGAAATGGCTGGAGGCTACCACAGCAAACTTCCCGGAATTAGAAAATGAAGTGCCAGGCCGATGGGGCTTTGTGGGCGAGGGTGTAGAAGCAAAGACGACAAGTATGTACATCGGAAAGCGGGTTCCCGACAAGTTCCGTGCTAAAGGAGCCGCCAATCCCATTCGTTTTGTTGTTCCTTAATTTTTGTTTGGGGAATGTTCTCCAGGCAGCCACGACCATCTGGGCAGGACGCGTTCCGAGGCAGTGCTGACCGATGTCCGTGTACAATGGGGTTACCAAATCGTAATACTCATCTAGGTGGGTCGATGCCCAAGATTGAGGGCGATCATAGTAGGGACCGCCGCTAAAAGCACTCGACCTTAATCTAGAAACTTCTTTCAGCAAGTCAGGACAAATGACCACACAAGCTTCCAATGCCAGGACCAATTCCGATCTGGGCTTTGAATCCAAGTTATGGCAGATGGCCGACTCACTTCGGAACAACATGGACGCCGCCGAATACAAGCATGTCGTCCTCGGCCTGATCTTCCTCAAGTACATCTCCGACGCCTTCGAGGAGCAGCACGCAAAGCTACAAGCCGAAGTTAGCCAGGGCGCGGACCCAGAGGACCCGGACGAGTACCGGGCAGAGAACATCTTTTGGGTCCCGAAGGAGGCCCGCTGGTCCCACCTCAGGGGGACCGCCCGCCAACCCAACATCGGCCAAATCGTGGACGATGCCATGGAGGCCGTCGAGCGCGACAATCTCTCCCTCACAGGTGTGCTTCCCAAGGACTACGCCCGTCCGGGCCTGGACAAGCAGAGTCTGGGTCGGCTCATCGATTTGGTGACTAACATCGGCCTGGGTGACAAAGAGAACCGCTCCAAGGACATCCTCGGCCGAGTCTATGAGTACTTCCTCTCCCAATTCGCCAGCGCCGAGGGTAAGAAGGGCGGTCAGTTCTACACGCCGCGCTGGATCGTTCAGCTATTGGTGGGAATGCTGGCGCCTTACAGAGGTCGAGTCTACGACCCCTGCTGTGGTTCCGGCGGCATGTTTGTCCAGTCGGAGCAATTCATCGAGGCCCACCGCAGCGGCAACGGCAACGGTGGCGACGCCCGAAGACAAATAGCGATATATGGCCAGGAGTCCAACTACACCACCTGGCGTCTGGCCAAGATGAACCTGGCCCTCCGGGGCATCGACGGGCAGATCGCCCACGGCGACAGCTTCCACAACGACCAACACTCCGACCTTAAGGCCGACTACGTGCTGGCGAATCCACCGTTCAATGACAGCGACTGGAGGGGAGACCTGCTCAGAAAGGACAGGCGCTGGAGTTATGGTGTGCCGCCTGTCGGTAACGCCAACTTTGCCTGGGTGCAGCACTTCATCCACCACCTAGCGCCAGCAGGGATAGCGGGCTTCGTCCTGGCTAACGGCTCGATGTCCTCTAAATCGTCTGGGGAAGGTGATATCCGGCGAGCCATTATTGAGGCGGACCTCGTGGACTGCATGGTCGCCCTGCCTGGCCAGCTCTTCTACGCCACACAGATCCCGGTGTGCCTGTGGTTCGTTGCCAGAGACAAGAAAGGCGACAGGGGGCTCCGGGACCGACGGAGCGAGACGCTTTTCATCGACGCCCGAAAGCTGGGCCGGATGATGGACCGGGTACATCGGGAGCTAACCGTTGAGGACATCGCCAAGATTACCGCGACCTACCATAACTGGCGAGGGGACAACGGTTACGAACAAGCATTTCAAGACGTCCCCGGTTTTTGCAAGGCGGCAACGCTGGAGGAGATCCGCAAGGGCGGCCACGTCCTAACGCCGGGCCGCTATGTAGGCGCCGCCGCCGCTGAGGACGACGGCGTGCCTTTCGACGACAAAATGACCCACTTGTCCGCATTGTTTGCAGAACAAAGAGAACAGGCCGTTGCCCTTGACACCGCCATCTCAAAGAACTTGAAGGAAATTGGGTATGGTGGATGATTTCGACCAAATACCACTTGCCGACCTGTGCACGTTTCTTAACAGAGGTACAGCCCCATCATATCTCGAACGTGGTGGCATGTTGGTCTTAAACCAAAAGTGCATTAGAGATCAGCGCATAATAATCGACGAGGCGAGGAGAACAGATACGAAAAGAAAACCAATTTCCGAAGCACGGATGATAAGACGGTTCGATGTCTTAGTTAATTCGACTGGAGTCGGGACACTTGGTCGCGTAGCGCAGGTGATGGAACTTTCGGAGGCGGCAACCGTCGATTCCCATATCACTATCGTCAGGCCAAACCCCGCTAAAGTTGGTCCAAGGTACCTTGGTTATGTCTTAAAAAACGCCCAAGCCGAGATAGCGGATCTCGCGGAGGGCTCAACCGGACAGACCGAATTGGGCAGGGGTTTACTAGGATCGATTATGGTCCCCCTTCCAGATATTTCCGAACAACGCGCTATCGGTCACATCCTGGGCACTCTGGATGACAAAATCGACCTGAACCGCCAGATGAATGAAACGCTAGAGGCCATGGCGCGGGCGATTTTCAAGTCCTGGTTCGTAGACTTCGACCCTGTCCGCGCCAAAGCTGAGGGCCGCGACTCTGGACTGCCTTCGCAATTCGCCGACCTTTTCCCCGATAGGTTCGAGAACTCGGAGACAGGTCAGATTCCGGCGGGGTGGGGGGTGTGCAAGCTCCCGGAAGTAATAGATTTAAATCCGTCCAGGCTGCTGCCCAAAGGGGCCCAGGCACCCTATTTGGGTATGGCGAACATGCCTACTCAAGGAGCGAGGGCATTACAAGTAACCGGTCGTCAGTTCGGCTCCGGCATGCGTTTCGCTAATGGTGACACTCTGGTAGCGAAAATTACTCCGTGCCTTGAAAACGGCAAAACTTGCTTTGTAGACTTCCTAAAAGAAGGCGAGATTGGGTGGGGATCAACTGAATATATTGTTTTTCGTCCAAGGTCGCCCCTGCCGGTCGAATTTGGCTACTTCCTCGCCCGCACGGAGGACTTTCGGGCGTTTGCGATTTCGAACATGACGGGAACTTCGGGGCGTCAACGGGTTCCCGCTGAATGCTTTGACGAATATTCACTTTCCATACCACCGGACCGGATTGCGTCTGAGTTTGGCGATCTGTCCCGGACGTACTTGAAAAGGATGAAGTCAAATGACGACCAGTCTAGCACCCTCGCCGCCCTGCGTGACACGTTGCTTCCCAAGCTGCTGTCAGGGGAGATTCGTGTAAAGGATGGCGAACACATCGTCCAGGGAACTCCGTGACTACCAACTCTTCTCCCGGTGTCGCGTTCACCATGTACGGGGCCCGCGAAGCGATGGCCACTGGGCTGCCCCACATTGAGGAGCAAATCAAGAGCGTTGAGCAAGCGGTCGCTGAGAACACCGGCCTTGCCTTCGACTTGTCAAAGACTCTGATCGAGAGTGCTTGCAAGACCATTCTTACCGAGCGGGGAATCGGGTTCAAGAACGACGACGACCTACCGGCACTTTTCAGGACGGCTACCCAACGGCTACCGTTTCTTCCTCAGTCCGCGTCCTCCGACGTTAACGCGAGGAATAGCATAAAGCGGACTATTGGCGGTCTTCATACGGCTCTGCAAGGAGTCTGCGAATTACGAAATTCTCAAGGATTCGCTTCTCACGGGACAGACCGGCAACGACCCGGCTTGGATAGGGCACAGGCGTTGCTGTCAGCACAGACTGCGGACGCAATTGTGGGATTCCTTCACCGTGTCCATCGGCAGGAAAGAGCTCGGCTGCCGGGGGCTCGCCTCGAGTACGATCATAATCCGGAATTCAATGAGTATGTGGACCAGTCAAATGATCCCGCCAGAATCTTCGACCTGGAATACAGACCGAGCGAAGTATTGTTTAACGTCGACGAAGAAGGGTACCGGGACGCTCTGGCTGGATTCAGTGCCGAAGCTGACGATGGTATCGAAGAATCGACCACAGAAGCTGGCGACGGGGTTACGGAATGATAGCAACGAAGTTCGCCGAATCTGTAGTTGAACAGGCCGCGCTTGCTTGGTTTGAGGCCTTGGACTATGGAGTCCGCCATCGACCGGAGGTAGCGCCAGATGGTCCCGAGGCCGAACGCACCGACTACGGCAAGGTGGTTCTGGAGGATCGTCTTCGGCAGGCCCTGGCCCGGCTCAACTCTGCCCTTCCTGCCGAGGCTCTGAACGATGCTTTCCAAAAGCTGACCCGCTCCGAGGGGTCGACCCTCATGGCGCGGAACCACAATTTACACCGAATGCTAGTGGATGGGGTGAACGTAGAGTTCAGGCGGCAGGATGGCTCTATTGCGGGCGCCCAGGCGCGGGTACTAGACTTCGACGTTCCAGGCAACAACGACTGGCTGGCGGTCAACCAGTTCACCGTTTCGGAAAACAATCACACTCGGCGCCCAGATGTGGTTCTGTTCGTCAATGGTCTGCCGCTGGCCGTCATTGAGTTGAAGAACGCCGCGGACGAAAACGCCACCATCTGGACCGCCTTTCAGCAGCTCCAGACGTACAAGGCAGAGATACCGTCTCTGTTCACCTACAACGCGGCCTTAGTGATCTCAGACGGGGTCCAGGCCCGCATCGGTACCCTCACCGCGGACCGGGAGTGGTTCCTGCCCTGGCGAACCGTCACCGGCGAGGCGCTCGCCTCCCCTACCCTCTCCGAACTTCAGGTGATGCTGGAGGGCGTGTTTGAGAAACGCCGGTTCCTGGACCTGGTGCGGCACTTCGTCGTATTCGAGGACTTGGGGGGCGGCACGCTGGCCAAGAAGATGGCCGGCTACCACCAGTATCACGCCGTCAACGTTGCAGTGGAAGAGACATTACGGGCATCTGTCGGCCTCGATGACCGCGCGCGCGGGATCGCGGAGGAGCAGGGTCGCTACGAGTCCGGCCGCCGGCCGGGCGGGGAACTGGGGGACCGGCGAGCAGGAGTGGTGTGGCACACCCAGGGTTCGGGCAAGAGCCTGACCATGGCGTTCTACGCAGGTCGCGTGATCCTTGACGCAAGAATGGAAAACCCTACGATCGTCGTCATAACCGACCGAAACGACCTGGACGATCAGCTTTTTGGCACCTTTGGTCGCTGCCAGGAACTGCTCCGCCAACCGCCCACCCAGGCCGAGAACCGGGCCGACCTGCGAAAAAAGTTGCGAGTGGCCGCAGGCGGTGTGGTCTTTACAACCATTCAGAAGTTCTTTCCTGAAGAGAAGGGCGACCAACACCCAGTGCTTTCAGACCGACGCAATATCGTGGTGATCGCCGACGAAGCCCACCGCAGCCAATACGATTTTATAGATGGTTACGCCCGGCACATGCGGGAGGCGCTCCCCCAGGCTTCTTTCATCGGCTTTACCGGCACACCAATAGAATTGACAGACCGGAACACGCGCGCCGTGTTCGGCGATTACATCAGCGTATACGACATCCGGCGGGCCGTTGAGGACGGAGCCACCGTGCCCATCTACTACGAGAGCCGGTTGGCAAAATTGGCTTTGGACGAGGCCGAACGCCCGTTGATCGACCCAGAGTTCAATGAGGCCACGGAAGGCGAGGAGGTGGAAGGTCGGGAGAAGCTCAAGACCAAGTGGGCCCAGTTGGAGCCGATAGTCGGAGCCGAGAAGCGGGTCACATTGGTTGCTCAGGACTTGGTCAACCACTTCGAGCAGCGCCTGGAGACAATGGAAGGTAAGGCCATGGTGGTCTGTATGAGCCGCCGCATCTGCGTCGAGCTGTACAAGGCTCTGGTGTCCCTCCGGCCAGATTGGGAGCATGAGGACGACGACAAGGGCGCCATAAAGGTGGTGATGACCGGCTCCGCCTCCGACCCCTTGGACTGGCAACCCCACATTCGAAACAAGCCACGGCGAGAGGCGCTTGCCCAACGCTTCCGCGATGTCAGCGACCATTTCAAGATTGTTCTTGTTAGGGACATGTGGCTCACCGGTTTCGACGCACCAAGTCTGCACACCATGTACATTGACAAACCAATGCGGGGACACGGTCTCATGCAGGCAATTGCCCGAGTGAACCGAGTGTTTCGGGATAAACCTGGCGGGTTGGTGGTGGACTACCTGGGGCTGGCCGACGAGTTGCGGAAGGCACTATCGACCTACACCGAAAGCGGCGGCACCGGGGAGACAGCGATAGACCAAGCTGAGGCCGTCGCGGTCATGCTGGAAAAATATGAAGTATGTCTCGGCTTATTCTACGGCTTCGATTGGACAGCCTGGCTCAAAGGTACTCCCCAGGAACGGCTGGCGGTCCTGCCTGCTGCCCAGGATCATATCCTGGCCCAGGAAGATGGGAAGGCGAGGCTGCTTCACGCCGTGACCGAGCTCTCCAAAGCGTTTGCCTTGGCCGTGCCTCACGAAGAGGCGCTGAAGGTCCGGGACGACGTAGCTTTTTTTCAAGCGGTGCGGGCGGTAATGACCAAGTCCGCCCCTGGCGAAGGCCAGACCACCTTCGACGTTGACCAAGCCATCCGTCAGATCATCTCCCGTGCTGTCGCCTCGGACGAAGTGGTGGACATCTTCGCCGCCGCTGGTCTTAAAAAACCCGACATTTCCATACTGTCAGACGAATTCCTAGCCGAAGTCCGAGGTATGCCCCAACGCAACCTAGCCGTTGAGTTACTGCGAAGGGCTCCTATCCGGCGAAATCTCCAGTCGGAGCCGCCGGAATCTGGTCCAAGCCCGGTCCTTCGCCGAGATGTTGGAGCTTGCCATTCGCCGATACCAAAATCGGGCAATTGAGACAGCGCAGGTCATTGAAGAACTTATCGCTTTGGCCAAGGACATTCGGGAGGCCAATGCCCGCGGCGAGTCAATGAGTCTGTCCGAAGAGGAGCTGGCCTTTTATGACGCCCTAGAAACTAACGACAGCGCGGTAAATGTCATGGGCGACGAGACGCTACGCGATATCGCACGGGAGTTGGTAATCACGGTCCGCAACAACATAGATATCGATTGGATGGTGCGGGAGAACGTCCGGGCCAAGCTCCGTGTCCTGGTGCGCCGCATCCTTCGTAAGCACGGATATCCCCCGGACAAGCAAGAAAAAGCCACCCATACGATTTTGGAGCAGGCAGAGCTTCTATCGGAGTCGTGGGTGAGGTGAGAACGCAGTCCGAATCAGAGCCAGTTCCACCTAACTAAAGCTCCACGGCGAAGCAACAGTCAACCGGTCATGGTAATCCACTGCGATATTGAGGACGATTGGGTTAGCTTCAAAGTTCCTCGACACAATCTCGACCTCTTCAAGATTTAGCAATTGGCTTAATTCGGATACCAGGCAATCCAACCGGGCTTGACACTTCCAATCAACGGGCTATAAAGAAAGTAGAACAGTCTCCCATACCGCTGGAGGAGGGCAACAATGTCGAAGTCAAATAGCGAACTTATGAAGAAATCAGAACAACTCTACGACCAATACGGCAAACCCCTGGAGCAAGACCACTGGGGAGAATACGTTGCCGTCTTCCCAGATGGAAGGACTGTCGTGGGAACTGACCTCATGGATGTATCTGACCAGGCCCTCGCTCAATATGGTAAAGGGAGCTTTGTTTTTAAGGTAGGAGAGAAAGCTGTCGGCAAGTGGCGATGAGCCAGGAACTGACAAGCTCTCGGTTCCCTTATCTTCCGATCCGCGTGCAGCTGGACCAGGAAACCCACGAAGCAGAGGCCCTATTGGACACTGGCTTTGACGGAGGCATGGCAATGCCTCCATTTTTATTGGCCGACCTAGAACCTGATTGGTATCAACTCTGGACCCTTGCCGACGGGTCACAGGTTTCTGCTCCGGTATTCCGAGGCGCGGTTCAATTAGGCGACTTTGAACCCATCCCAGTTGCGGTAGTCGCCCTTGGCGACGAATACATGATTGGCCTCGGTATACTACGTCAGTTCTCTGTTATCTTGGACCACGGAGCACGGGTTATTGTGAACCATTAATACTCAACGTCGGAAGCTCCGCGAACTCCCACCAGAGGCGGGATTTTGTTTGGGGCTGGGAGCGGAATCGCCGCCCACCCCCTCGGCATCATCCGAAAGTCCCCCTTTCTTCTCCATGCTACCCCGCCTTCTCGCGTCCCCCTGTCAAGGTAGAACCAGTCACTACCGGCCTCCACCTTGACAGCGCTCCAAGGCGGGATTCGTTTGCAAGTAAAGACGGGCAGGTTCCCTGTCCGAAAGGTCGTTTGACTTGCCTTTGTAAAGATTGTATTGAGAAGTATATAAGCACTAACCACCCACTATGGCGGAAAACATCAAAAAAACTTATCGAGGAGTCGACCGAAGAGACAAAGAGGCATTTTGACGTGGTTGCCGAAGACCTCGAGAGCAAGGTCCAACAGGTAGCTGAAGGGATTGAGAACCTCCAACGCGTACCAGCAAAGTTGGATAATATCAACGTTCGCTTGGAAACCATAGACGGGCGCTTGGACGCTATTGAGACCACACTGGAAGCAGTCAATATCCCAATGTTAAAGCAGAAGGTGGCTGCACTCGAGAAACGGGTTGGCGTTTTGGAGACAAGGCCAACAAACTAACCAAGAACTAAGAGTTCCTGTCGATTGATAGGGACTTTTGGCTGCTGCCCTCCCCCACCCATCTACCCAAGAGCGCTGTTTAATGGCGGGCAAGAACTCTAAAGCAGGCCCTTTGCTCTGTTGAGGAGAAACTCGGCGGCGCTTTCATTTTCCAAAAAATCTCCTCTGATGCGCACGCCGTCGGTATAAATAACTTCGATTTCAAATCTCACGAATTCTTTCGCCGCATCGCTCCAGATATAGCTTTTGACAAAAACTGCTGCCTCTAGGAGAGAAGCATAGGATATCCCAATTCCATGAAGGGGTAGTACCCGGACTTCTTCAATTTTTCGTTCCTGAATTCGATTTGAAGCTGTGTTCATATTTCTGAAATGTTTATAGCGGAATGCCCAAACCTGTAAAGCTATTCCCCAGTTTTGACGAGCCTACGTATGCCGGCGCCGGGAATGTTGCCCCTGGCCTGGTGCTGGCCGTGCATGTTCCAAGAAGCTCTGTAGCTCTTGAACCTTTGGCCTACGGCCTCCTCGCTGGAGATATCGGGTTAACCCCGTAATAATCAAATCGCCGTCTCTGTCTTTGGCGCATACTAGATATTGGTCACAGCAAGCCAAAGCATCAATCTTGATTCGGTATGTTGGGAGAATCTCAATCATAGAATGGGTTCGTCCCCGTTATCTTCTTTGACGGTATCATCCGGCGCACTTTCGCTGGTATCTTGCTCCCTCGATTCAGGAGGGCCATTCCCCACTATGCGGCCGATGTCGTCCTCATTCTGAGCGGTTCGCCCTTGATTTGGACCTTCAAGTTGCAGGAGCTTGGTTTCGAGAACACCGATCTGATGGCTGGCTTGTGTAATCTTTTCGAAGAACCAATTCCGTTCTTCATTTAGCTTGTCAATGTGTAAGTCCTTTGCCCGGCTCCCGATCTCGGCGTCCCTCAGCTTGAACTCCAGTTCTTTGATTTTATTTCCATTCGCATCCGTTTCTGCCGACCTGTCAGGCCCCCCTATTTAGGGTTTCCGAAACCTTCGGAACGTTTCCGAAGTCTTCCGAAGCATTCGGAAGGCCTTCCGCGCTTTGTCTTCCTTTAGCCAGTTCTTCTTGGGCTACTCGGTCTACGCTCAGTGGCGTAATGAAATATTTCTTTTCGTTCGGCTCAAAGTAGCAATCAAGGCGGCTAATGCCTTGTTGGTTTGGGTTGCACCAGTTAATGATGCTCCGCTCGGTTCTGGGAATACCGGCATTCTCAAGCACACGGGCAGCCTCTCGCACCGTGATGGTGTGATATTCCGATTTGTCTTTGGATCCCAGAATGTTTCCGGAGCTTTCCGAATCGTGCGGAAGCTTTCCAGACTCTTCGGAAACGTCCTCGATTGTTTCCATGTCGCCTTCGCCGTGGCCTTGGTCCATGTATCAAAGCTAGCACGCTGGCAGCAGACGCCCCAAAAAAGTTTTCCACATGGTGCGTCTTGACTAAATATGCCAGACTGAAGCAACAGACAATATGGCCCAGGGATTCACGAAAATAGGGGAGTCGCTTAAAGAGCGAACGATTGTCCTCAGGGGAGCGGACATGCTCTCAGCTGAAGGATTCACGCAAGTGCCAAACCACGTGCTAAAAAACGCCGATCTCTCTCCCGGATCAAAGCTCACCTACGCTATGCTTTTAAGCTACGCCTGGAACAATGATTATTGCTTTCCCGGCCAGGAGCGGCTGGCTAAGGATATGGGTGTCGCCCGCCAAAGCACAAACAGCTACATTCAAGAACTTCGGCGCAAGGGGTTCATTAAGGTATCAAGGAGAGGACAGGGGAAAGTAAATATCTACGAGCTCAGTCTTGTTGCTCGAAGAAAGAAGTAGGGGACATCCTGATGTCAAAATATTGGGCATCTAGAAGTCCAATAAACGTACCTCTAGAAGTCGTGAATTTTGACTCTAATAATATATAGATGAATCAATACGCAGATTAAACATACTCAGTAGCTACCAGGTTAAATTTTTTGATAACTACTAAGGCTAGAAAATCCAGCGTCATCGCCATCCACTAGGCAGGCCGCGCATTCATCAACCCGTGATTCTACCTGTACATCAAGATGTCAATTATTGGATGCTGAATTGACTGGCGGTACATCCAAAAGAGATGTCCCACGCGCGGGCTCTCCCAAAGGGAGTTTACGCCTAGCGGCGCAGCGCCCGGAACGGACGCTGAAACTGGCTGGGGCGCGTCGGTCTGGGGCTGTGCCCCGCCCGACGCGCCCCATCCTGGCTCTGGCCTGCGGTCCAGCGTAGACTACTAGCTAGCCCACCCAGCATAGAGTGACAAGTCATGTCTTCTGGAAATGATTGCCACACTATGCTTTCCCACCCCTAAAATCGAATCAAAGATATTATCCTTGCTCAGATGGCCGATAAACGACCTTACACTAACCCATACGTTCGTAGCCGGAAGCGAGTTCCCTTCAAGATTCAAGAGAGGGATATTGAACTATTGCGGCTCTTGCGCGACAGGTATCGCCTGCTAGATGAGGACCAAATCCAAGCCCTGTTCCCGAGGAACACGCGCTCGTGGAAAAGACGCCTATATGGGATGTTTCACAATGGCCTGACAAGCAGGCCACCAAGGTTCCAGGACCATATTGCGGGGCATAGACCAATGGTTCATGGTTTGGGCAATGCGGGAGCTGACTTACTCGCCAAGATCGATGGTGTTGAAAGGGAGAATACGAACTGGCAGAGGCGAAATCGCGAGATTGGATCCGACAAAATTGAGCACATCCTGATGGCAAGCAGCGTTGGCGTTGCCTTGACGGTTGCTACAACCCAAGCTGAAGGAGTAGAGCTGGGCCATTGGCAGCCAGAAGGGGACCCGTTGAACGCGAAAGTCGCAATCAACGGCGAAGGCTTACCAATACGTCCAGACGGATTTTTTACGCTTGGGCTCTTTGGCCAGCCGAGGCCATTTCGCCATTTTGCTCTAGAGGCGGACAGGAGCACCATGGCCCACAAACGGTTCTTCAGTAAATTGAGGGCCTATTGGGGCGGAAGGCGGCAGTACGCGGAGTTTTTGAACATCAACAACTTTCAGGTATTGGTGGTGTGCCTGACGCGAGAGAGGGCAGAAAATCTCCGCAAACTGGCATGGCAAACCGACCAGCGAGCTCAGGGTAGCCAGATGTTCTTGTTTGGGAGCGCCGAGGATTTCAGCGTCACGAATCCGAAGATATTAGAGCCAATCTGGACGTGTGGCCGCAGGAACTGCGACAAGCTGCACTCGCTGATTGAATAACAAGTCTTGCATGTCGCATCCACTGGCCACCGCGAGGAGGGCGGCATTCCTGTCGGCCATTGACTGCCAGAGATTAGGTATTTGCCTCATTCGCGTCGCTGTGATGTGAATTATCCTATTGGCATTCCTGCTACAAAGGAGGCGTTTAGGTTATGGCAACCATCAAAATAGAGGCGCGCTCGCTTGGGGCGTTCCACCCATAAAAAGAATCAGCCGACGACGTGTATAGGAGCGTCGCCGGCCTTTGGGAAGCTGGAAGCGATAGCACCGCCCCATACTTCCCTACGATTCTCGATACAAGATCAAACTCTATCTGTCAAGCGGATACTCACTATCATGCAAATGGAGGTACCAATGTATAGCGAACAGGACAATTTATACGTCGAACGCGAAAACCTAACACCGCGAGAGCGCCAGGTGCTCGCGGGGGTGGCGCTCTTAGATGCGGACGCAGCCATCGCCGAGCACTACAGCATAACGCCAAAGACGGTGAGTAAACACCTGGAGGGCATATTTCCGAAATTGGAAGTCCACAGCCGCACCCAGGCAGTGTTAAAGGGTATCCAGCTCGGCGAGATTCCCAAAGACAGGCAAGGTTGGGAAAAAGTAGCAGCAGGGCTTGCCGAAGGGGATGCGGAAGATTACGTCCAAGGAGGTGTTCCTGTGTCAGAAGAAGTGCAGATTGATTCAGGACTTATGCCTTTTCTGCCGATGGCTTACCTTGATGCGCAGCTTCTATGGTCACAGACACGCGAAGTCATGATGCTGGAGGATGAACTGCCCGCCCAAATCAGCAGTTATGAAAACGATGAACGTAAGCTAGCGTGGGCTCTAAAGGGTCTTGAGACAGCCAAGACCA
Organism: Dehalococcoidia bacterium; assembly: GCA_965247605.1. GTDB lineage: Bacteria > Chloroflexota > Dehalococcoidia > Lucifugimonadales > UBA3495 > VXOI01. Next base: position 703,626 of record CBDFHM010000013.1, read on the forward strand.
GCGTCGAACGAGCCTTGGAACTTATGCGAAAATCCATGACCCAACTCGATGAGTCATCCCGATCTGAGGTTATGCGGTGGCTCGAAGATTACGTAGTCGAGTGCGGGAAAAGGAACGAGGATAACCCGTTCTACGCCGAATATTTCACGACCCTCGATACTAGAGCGCTTCAGTCTGCCAAGGCAGCGCTAGCCCCCCTTTTGACGTCTTGCTTAGAACTTTGCGCAGGGTGAGGGCAAGTCTACATTTTGCACTTTCGGTGAGGCTCCCTATACCAGGGAGCCTCTTCTACTTGGATGAGGTGCTCTCATGAAGGAAGACATGAATCTATCCACCCCGGAGGAGATGGAGGAGTGGGACAGACGTTTAGCTGAACAAGAACTGACAAGAACGGGAGGGCGATGTGCTGGTCGAACGTAACGATCACTATGATAAGCAAGGACTTGTCGGCGCGGATGACCAGCAACTTAACGAGTTAGAAGAGGACGAGGAGCTTCAGCAGCAAATCCGCGACCTGTGGCGGCAGAACCGTATAGAAGTGGAGATGGAGAAGATACGGATCGCCAAGGAGCACGAGCTGGCCGAATATGAGCGCCAGTTAAAACAAGGCCCTCCTCGCAAAGACTATTTTAAGGAACACCTTGAGTGGATCGACTCCTTGATCGATGAGGGAAAGTATGGAGAGGCGATCCAAGAGCTGTCGACGAACAAGGAAGTGTACGCACGCGGTGTACTAATAAGTCATCGGCCCGAAGTGGTTGACCGCATTCTCAAAGTCTACTCCTGGCAAGCCTATGATCTTCTGAAACGGCAGGAATACGAACAGGTCATCTCTGTGTTTAACAGCTTTCGGCGGAAGCACCAAGAGCTAGTTTTCCCATACTTGTACTTTGCTGCCGCTCGAGCGTACCGGTTGACCAATCGCCTTTACGAGGCCGGCAGGGTCATCGAGGAAGTTGTCCGCGCAGTCCCCAACAACCCTGACTACCTTGCAGAGCTCGCTGCTATTAGACGGAGGAACGGTACATGACGACTGATGTGCAGGTGTACAACAACTTATTCAGATTGATTCGATCCAGTAACCCGTCAGTGCGCCAACGGGTAATGCACCGCCTTCGGGAGACGGCCAAGGCCAAAGAAATAGTCATTGGAGTGAACCTGGACACAGGAGAGGTGTTCAGCATCCCGGTGCAGGCCCTGCAAGCCAATTCCACTCATATCATTTCTGCCTCTGGCCGTGGCAAGACCAGCCTGATGAAGTCAATGATCTGCCAGTTAATCCCTCTCAACACCGGAGGCGGGTTGGTCATTGACCCGGAGCACTCCTTATATAAAGACCTCATGAACTGGGCAGCCTCGCACCCTAACAGGGAGGAGTTGGCCAAGCGCATCATCCCAATCTCCCCATCGGAAGCGAAGGCTACGGGCATGTGGGCTGGGTACAGCCCGACCAGGCATACTGACAACTCACCCCCTCTAAGCGTTCATGCTGAGAGCTTGAGAGAGGCAATGGTGAAGACCTGGGGGGAGAACACCGACGCCATGCCCAGGTACCGAAAGTGGGCTGGTAATGCCGCTACGGTTGCCCTGGAAACCAAGCTAACGTTCCAAGAAATGGAATACCTGGTGAGCCTGGACGACTCAGTGGCACATGTCCGGCGTAAGCTGGTCGAGCAGACGCATACCGCTACTGTTCGCCGTCAGTTCATGGCTGTACACAACGCCAAATCCACAAAGATGAAGGCGGATGAGTGGGGAAGCTTGGAGAGTCGCCTTACAGAGTTCGGGCGCAACGAATGCATTAATCTCATCATGCGCCACGATAACACCATGGACATCCCTGCATTAGTCGAGGGCGGTTACTGGGTATTTCTGGACGTGTCCAGAGACCAAGCCCTCCTGGGTAGAGATCACGGCCGAATTCTTGCAACTTGTTTCCTTAGTGATATTACCGACTACGCGCTCACGCGATCTGAAGCAGCTGGCAAGGCAAAGCCGTTTTTCGTATTTGTGGATGAGTTCGAAGAGTATGTGATTAGTAGTGACGTAAATACACTACTGGATCGATGCAGAAAGCGTGGAATTCACCTCATCATGGCCCACCAAACACTGGATCAGATACGCGAAGGGAACAGAAAACTGTTTAGTTCCGTGATCGGTAACAGCGACAACAAAATAGTGCTCGGTTTGAACAATCCTGATGATGCCGAGTACGCAGTCCGTTACCTCTTCCCAGATATCGAGCTTAAGGAAGTCAAAGACGAGGTCCGGCTGCCTATGACGGTCCGCTACCAGGAAGAGACAACGGTAACCAGGAGTGAGACGAGTGGGTGGGCTGAGGGCACTGCTTTTGGTGATGCGTCGACGTCAGGAAGCGGCTCCAGCCAGATCGCCACTCCAAGCGGAGAGGTAATGCTCGTGACGAATCACTCAGTCTCTGATGGTGGATCGACTGCCTCTATCTTCATGCAGAACGGCTCTACTGGGACCACCTGGGGGACGCGCCTCAGGCCAGTTCTTGAGGAGCTTCGCACAGGCACGCAATTTTTCAGCTTGGAGGAGCAGCGGGCAAGAAAAGTGGCTAACCTTTTGGACCTCCCTCCCCAGCACGCCTACATCAGGCTCAGCCGAGGAAATGCCACACTCGTTGAGATTGGCACCGTCAGGTCATACCCAGACGATGAAAAGAATCTGCAGGCTTGGCGGCAACTGTATCTGTCCAACCACCCAGAGGTGTTTCTACCAGAGCAGGAAGTCCTTATAGAAACAGCAGGCAGACGGCAAGCCCTGGAAGCCGAAGAGTATGAGGATGAGTTTGAGCTGTTGGGCGACACCAACGCCCCGGTTTTCCCAGCGACACATCGGAAAAAGGACATGGAGGTTGTGAGCCAACCCCTATTAGTGCCCGAACCCACAACCAAGCCCGAGGATGTCAAGCGGGCGAAGAGATCCAAAGCACCGGTGTCACAAGAGAAGGTTGTCAGCGAGCCAGAGCCGGTACCAGAACCCGAGATCACACCTCGAGGTGCCAAGCGAGGGCGACCACGAAAGGTTCCTCTACCGCAACAAGTCCAAGAAGCCTATGGTAAATTGCCGAGCTTAGATTGGCTCCAAGAATGCCAACTCGCCCACCGTCCAGAGCTTCAAGAACATGTCCAACCCCGCCAAGCCATGGCGCAAGGGCAAGCCCTTCGCCATCTGCTAATCGAGGCCGCGCAGCAAGTTGCTGGCATTTTAGCCCAGGTCCCGGACAAAGAGAAGATATCTATTTTCCTTGGCAAGTATGCCCAGGGTAAGACGATTTCAAAGATAGCCGGTGAAATGGGAGTAACCCGCAAGTCGGTGTACACCTATCGAGACGAAGGCTTCAAATATGCCAGTGAGCAGTTTGTATTGCTCATATCTCACGAGCCCTAAGGGGTCTCGCTGGCAATTCCTGACAATTTACCGGTGAATTTCGCGTACCCGGCGAGTATAGTTAACGGGTCGGCAGAAGCTGTTTTGAGAGACGTTGCCTACCCTTTTTACTAGACCCGTTATCTACCTGTTAACGTATCGCGCCTAGCTTGTGGTGGAGGTGAGGGGGATCGAACCCCTGACCCCCTGCTTGCAAAGCAGGTGCTCTTCCGCTGAGCTACACCCCCACGATTTTACGCCTGAGGACAGAAGATAACTGAAAAGATGTTGACGCACAGCGTTGGCACAACGCACCGCTGTTGGTACTCCTAGTCCTTATCTATCTAACTACCCGGCGCTCACCCGCGCCGAGTCGTGCCCACAAACCACGAGACGGTCTGTATCGGAGAAGAACCGATCTCAGAACACCCGCAGTGAATCAGGATAGCCGCTCGGCGTCGAGTGCAGCGACTTGCTGGACGGGTACGTTCACGCTATTCCGAAGTATTCTAGCGCACGTTTGGCAACGGGTGCACCACACTCCTGCACAAAGTGGCCGGCGTTTTCGATCTTCATCGGCTCACCGCAGAATTCGCGCGCTCGCCTTCCGAGTTGGGCACCCTCCATCCCCGGCTCGACTGGGACGAGTTGGGGGAAGCGTCGCACGCCTGCCTTGTACCGGTTGTCTGGGAAAGGTGACTCGTAGGCGACGATGTCCAACCCATTTACAGCTCGGGGCGCGTCCCTTGCGATGAGGCCGCCCGTTGGGATTTCTGGACCACTGCCGCGTCCGCCTTCCACTTCGCGAAGCCGTCCGAGATCGGTTCGCCGGTCGCAATCGCTGTGTTCATGACGAGCAGTCGCGTAAAGGGCTCCGGCATGTCCATAGGGAGTGTCAAACCCAGGATTCCGCCCCGGTCCTGGCAGGCCGCCTAACATGTATAAGACACCCTAAATAAGATGTCTAGCCCCGCCGGTGCCTTCGGTTTCCTGTGAATACTGGTTAGAGACCACGTTTTTCGAGATAATACACCATGCCTTTGAGAGGCCCTCGATCCGCTATACCAAGGAGGAGCAGTGGCGACCAGCCAGACAAGCAATCTAGTCGAAACGGTCATCGGCGAGGCGTCGCGTTTGCAAGATTTTCTGTCGGGCCTTGACCCACAGACATGGGCGAACGACAGTACTTGTGAAGGATGGACCATCGAGGATGTAGTGGCCCATCTTGCCGGAAGCGCCGGCGGTTGGGCCAGCAACATCACCAGGGCCGTTGCCGGCGACGCCGGGCCTCCGGAAGGACAGTCTTTCTTGCCTCCCGGAGAGCGGGCCTCCCACCCCGCCGGCCCAGCCGCCAGAGAGTCCCGCCAGCAATCGGGGACCCAGATTTTGGACGCCTTTCTCGCCGGGCACGACCGTCTCCGGAAGGTCCTGGAAAGCCTGAGCGACGAGGATTGGGACAAGCCTTGATTCCCTCGTAACAAGGCCTGTTTGAGATGAGCCCTGGCGTGCGAAGGTGGTCTGGAGCGGAGGAGGCCACGGGATGCCGGCTGCTGGCCTCACCGCCCTATCTGCCGCGCTCAGGACAAGCGTGATCCCGTTGCGGTACCCCTTCCGTGGCTCAGGGCACCCGGTGGAAGTTGTGGAGCGGCGCCCTCATGCGGCCGCGACCGCAGGTACCGTCCCGACCGCCCGCTGAGCCGTGTTCTCCATCTCCACCAGGCGTGCATGGACCATCCGTTTGAAGTTGCACGCCAACGCCTTCAGGTAGACGGCAAGCCGCACCCGACGGCCCCCTCGCACCCGCAAGCGCCCAAGCCCGTGGGCGCGCTTCAGCTCGGAGTTCGTTCCCTCGATACCAGCCCTTATGTCATACCGCTTGCGCCACTCCTCGGTGGCCTCGGCCCTCCGGCGCCGCTCGATGTTCACCTTCACCAGGTCCGCCTTGAGGACGTAGGCCCCCGCACGCCGGTCCAGCTTCACTGGGCAACGGGATCGCAAGGGGCAGGGCTCGCATGTTGTCCCGGCAAAGTGGACCTCTACCCGCTCCGGCGCATCCTTCAGCTCGTACTCCTCGATGGACGGGTGGCCGGCGGGGCACACCGTGGCCTGCTCCCCTGTGACGTCGATCTGAAAGTCCGCGGCGGTGAGCGGCGGTGGTCCGTCACCCTCTCCTTCGTGCGAGTTCCCCGGCGCCGACCCCGCCACCGGGCTCACCAGTTCCGTTCCCCGGCGCGAGGCTTCGAAGGCATTGCGGCCCGACCCATACGCCGTGTCGGCGAAGAGCTCGTCCGGTCGGACCTTCCGCTCCGCGAGCCCGTCAACGACCGGCACGCTCACGTCGGTGTCGCTCCCACTCGAGGGGGTCACCTCCACGTGGGTGATGAGCTGGGTGGCGTTCTCCTCGTGGCAGGTCTCCGCCACCTGCACCTCATACCCCTTCCCCTTGTGGCCGCTGTAGGTCACATCCGGGTCGTGGGGCGATTGCAGCGAGTCGGCGGACACCTGCTTCGGGTCCTTCAAGGCCACGGGCACCTTGCATTCCCCAGCATCGTCGTCATCGTCCCTGGGGCGCCCGTCCTGGTGTTTGCCCACATGGCACTGCTCCCGCAGCAGCCGCTCCAGCAGCCGGTACTCCTCCAGCTGGGCAGCAGTCGTGCCATGGAACCGGTCCACCAGCCGGTAGAGGTCCCGGGCACAGACCGAAAGGCGTCGCCGACCCTCCCCCGTGCGGGCGTCCTCGTAGTGGGTCGCCTCGTCTTCTTCCTTCAAATAGCGCCCTAGGAGGCCCTCCGGAACCCCAGGGCGAAGCTCTGGGTGCTCCCAGCGCAAGGCCCGCAGGAACAACCGCATCGTCTCACAGAACAGGCCCAGCCGGGTGAGTGTGGCGATGTTGCTCATGATGTGGGTGGAGTCCAGCCGTTGCTTTCCGGTGCGTATGCCCAGCGCCTGGATGATCCGGTCCGTGGTCTCCTGGAAAGCCAGCCGGCCACCGTCGTGCTGCATCAGGCGAACTCGGAAGTTGTGGAGGGTCTTCTGGGGCAGGTGGGTCTCCTCGATGTCTAGCCGCAGGGCGTGGTGCCAGAGCAGGTTGAACTCTAGTTGTTCCAGAGCTTCATCGTCGGTGAGGTTGAACATCTCTTTGAGGAGGTGGACCCCGAGGACGGTCTGCACCGCCCGGTTGGGACGGCCGTTGTCCACGCAGTACATGGGAGCAAAGCGCTCCTCGTCAATCAGGGGGAGCGCCTCGTTTCGGAAAACCTCGGCCCAACTTCTCTCCAGGCGCTTAGCCTTCTTCGGCGTCACCAGGAACTGGGACTGCCAGAGGCTCTCTTGCGGGTCTCGTATTCGGAACATCCTCCCCTCCCTCGGCCAGGCGCAGCGCCCACGACCTTTTATTACATTATCCCCACCTTGCCCCAGGCTGGCGAGGGGTTTTTACGAACAAATCAATCTTGCTTTCACAGGCGCGGTGCACTTCCGGTTAAGGCCTATCTCGGCGTACAGCTACAGGAACTGGCTCTGCATGGCTGGGATATTCGTTGGGGTCTGAATAGCGAGGCCGAACTGTGGGAGGGTTCTCTGCCTGTGCTGGTTGATTTGGTGCCCCGCTGGCTTCGCACTGCCTTCACTCCTGGCTTGGAGCTCCCGACACCGGTGCGGTATCGCTTTGATGTATCAGGCCCGGTGGCGGTTCACGAGGACCTGCTGGTAAACAAGGACGCCTATCGGGCGGGACCGTCCGGCCCGGAACCCGCCGACGCCGTCTTTCGCTGCAACACCGGGAACTATCTCCTCTTGATGTTCGGGCGATTGCAGGTGGAACGCGCCGTTGCCGACGGACGGCTGTCGATCGATGGGTCCCGAGACCAGGCCAAGAACTTCAATGCCTGGTTCAAGGGTTTCTAAACGCCTTACCAAGACCCCTGCTAACAACCCAAATAACAACCCAGACCCTGTATTGCCAGCCCCTGTATTGGCTTAGGCCGACCCGGGCCCGTGCGGCATTTTCAAGCAATCCACACGCGACAATTACCCGAGAGGGAGTTATCCACTTGCGTTTGATACTGACCAACTGCAACGGCCGCACGGGTTGCGCTTGGATCGACATGGAATAGAATGGTGGGCGACGTAGCGCCAACCTGAATATTGGATTCCCGGGTTTCCGATCAATGGACCGGCGTTCAAAGGAGACATGGATTGAGTCCCGAGTTTGTAAGCAACGAAGAGGTCGTTCAGGAGGCGCGCCGGCGCCTTTCTCAGGGTCCCTGGGATTATCTGGTGGGCGCCTCGGAGTCTGAGACGACCATGCGGCGCAACCGCCTTGCGTTCGACCGGGTGGCTTTTCGGCCCAGGGTATTGGTGGATGTATCGAGCGTTGATCTGTCCACCACATTTCTAGGTCATTCGTTGCGTATCCCGGTGATCTTGGCGCCTGTAGGGTCCTTGCAGGCGTTTATTCCAGGAGGTGGAGCGGACGCTACCAAAGGGGCTGGCGAGTTCGGGACGGTTCACGTGGTTAGTTCTGTAACCGAGCCTTCTTTGGAAGAAATTTCCGCGACATCGGGCAGCCCGAAGATATTTCAGCTCTACATCCACGGCGACTGGGAGTGGACCAAAGAGATGATCGATCGGGCGAAGGCCGCGGGTTACAAAGGCCTTTGCATCACGGTAGATACTGCCGCGTATAGCATACGGGAGCGGCCCCTAATATCCCGTTGGACTCCCATCACCCAGCGCAGCCCTCTCGATCCAGTATGGCAGGCTTCGGTGACCTGGGAAAGCATCGACAGGATCAAAGAGTACGCGGGCCTTCCGTTCATGCTAAAAGGGATTGCGACTGCCGAAGATGCTGTTTTGGCCCTGGAGCACGGTGTCGACGCCGTTTGGGTATCCAACCACGGCGGACGCCAGTTGGATCACGGAATGGGGACCATGGACATGCTGCCCGAGATTGTGAATGTGGTCGGAGGAAAAACCGAAATCATCATCGATGGAGGGGTGCAACGCGGCAGTGACGTCGTCAAAGCCGTGGCTTTGGGCGCTAACGCGGTGGCCATCGGCAAGCTACAAGCTTGGGGGTTGGCTGCCAATGGGGCGGAGGGAGTTGTTAGGGTATTAGAGATATTGGAACACGAGATTCGTGTCGCCATGGGACTGATCGGAGTCACCTCTATTGACCAACTAACACCATCCTTCGTTTGCAAAGCCGAACCCACTACCCAGCCCCACGAAATGAGCGCCTGGGTGAACATGCCTGGCGGAAGAATCCTCTAGGCGGGAGCAAGTGAGGGATGGTTAGCCCCCGGTCATTAGCACATTAGTTAGGGCCAGAAGTTGGGCGTCGGCTCCCCAACGGGCTATCAGCGAGAATCCCAGCGGTAAACCGTCCAAGGTCGCCAACGGCAGGCTTACTTGGGGCAGTCCCGCCAAGCCGGCAATGCACAGGAGGCCCATCGCCTGTTGCCGGACTCGGATTTCCAAATCGTCGTATGGGGCGTCCTTCAGGGGCGCAACTCTGGGCGAGGTCGGCAGGCATAGGACATCGCCCTCTTGTAGCAGCTCGTTCATCCGGTTTCTGATCGCCTCTCGCTTTGCTTTAGCGGGTACCACATCCCCTTCTTTCACCTGAGATGCTACTTCGAACCGTTCACGGATGCCGGGGCCGAAGCTGGGTTTCACGGCCTGGACCCACGCTCCGAGGTTGCTCCATATTTCGGCTGCCTGGAGCACCCGAAACGTCTCGTTCCAGCCTGCCAGACCCTCGGGACTCACGACGACATCCTCCCGAGCGCCGATGGCGGCGGCCGCTTTCGCAACCGAGCCCTCCAACGCCTCCGTCACCCTGGCATCGACCAAGTCGAAGGCGTCGCCGGCGTAGAGCAAACGTTTCGGCGCGGCCGGGACGGTCCCATCCGCCGCATCGCCAAGCACTACGGTACCTACCTTGTAGAAGATGTCGGGATCGCGGGCAAACCAACCAGCAACGTCGAAGCTGGAAGCGAAAGGTAGTACCCTGTCCAGCGAAACACGACCGTGGCTGGGACGAATCCCCAGGACTCCGCAATAGCTGGCGGGTAGCCGTACCGACCCACCGCAGTCGGTTCCCAGAGCGAAATCGACCAGCCCACCCGCCACGGCGGAAACAGAGCCGTTGGACGATCCGCCTGGGATACGATCGGGGGCGGCCGGGTTCACCGGCGTACCGTAGTGAACGTTCTGGCCGCTGAGACTGTAAGTCAACTCGTCGGTGTGGGTCTTGCCGGTCATGCTGGCTCCGGCATCCAGCAGTTGCTGCACCGCCGTCGCCGTCACCTCCGCCGGAGGGTGGGTGCGCAGCCAGTCAGGCTGGCCGAACCCGGTTCGGTGGCCAACGATGTGGAAAACGTCTTTGGCTCCGAAGGTCAGTCCCACCAGTGGCCCGGCCGGTGCTCCCTCCAATGCCACGTGGTTTTCCCGGCAGAAAGCGCCCAGCGGGTCGTCTGGTGGCATTGAAATAGGTCGGCTGGCCATCGGTTAACCCGCGACCGGACGATTCAGAGTGGCCGGTTCCCGGTTGAACGTAAGGCGGCCCCGTTTGAAGCCCAGAACCGGCTGGACCAGTTCGGCGACGGCCGAGGCGCGGTCGAAACAGTCCAGCACGACCAGGTCGGCGGACTTCCCGATTTCCAGGCCGTAATCTTCGCGGCGCAATAGCTTGGCGGAGCGGCTGGTTACCATCTCAAAACATTCAAGAATGTCGCTGCGAGCGCCCACATGACAGATGTTGGCGTAGAGGTTGGCCATACGGACCAGGGAACAGTCCCCGAAGGGCGTGAAAGGGTTCAGGACGTTGTTGGAGGACAGGGAGCAGTTGACGCCTTCGCGGAGCAACCGGTGAGCGGCCACCACACCCCGCATCACGCTGTGGTCTTGATGGCGGCCCATCAGGAACAGGTCGGTGGCTGGCAGAACCGTCACGGCCACACCGGCGCTGGCTAGAATTCGGGCTTTCTCCTGCAACCGCTCCGGCTCTACGGCTGATAGTTTGGTGGCGTGGCCGATGGCGACCCGTCCACCGTAGCCGAATTCATCAGTGAGCTTGCAGACGTAGTCCAAGTCCAAGTCGCTGGCGTCGGGGCCGAAATCAAGGTGCATGTCGATGTCAATATCGAACTGCCGGGCGATCTCGAAGATGCGATCGATTTGGCCGTGAGGTTCGCTGTCCGTGTAGGGCGCTGCACCCACCACGGAGCCGCCCCCTTCAAGTCCCGCCAGGATCAGTTCATCGGTACCGGGGTTGTTGAGCAATCCTTCCTGAGGAAAGACGCAGATTTCTATGTCGATGGCCCATTTGTACTCGTGGACCAAGGGCAGAATGCCCTCCAGGCTCCGCAGCCCAATTATTGGGTCGACCTCCAAGTGGGTGCGCATGTGGGTCGTGCCGTTGAGAATGCACTTCTCCAGCGTCCTCTTGGCGCGGTCGTAAACGTCCTCCGGAGTGAAGGCTTGCTTGACCTTGGCCACCTCCTCGATGGCCTCGGCCAGATCTCCCTTCTGGGAGTTGCAGCGGTCCAGGATGCACGACTTGTCTAGGTGAATGTGCGTCTCGACGAACCCCGGCGTGACCCGTCGGCCGCCCACATCGAACGTCTCACCCTCAGCGGCCAAGTCCAGCCCAATTGCCACGATCCGGCCGCCTTCGATACCGATGTCAACCGTGGGCTCCTCGGCGCCGTCCGCGATTCGTGCGTTGCGCAGGATGGTGTCCATTGCATACCTCTTTAGGTTGCTCGTGCCCCTCAGGCGCGGTGCTCAACGCCACTTCACTTGATGTTTTGTAGGGTGGTGTTGAGGCCAGATAGAAATTCGGAAAACCGCTTTCGGGTATTTTCGCTGACCGGTACGGCCTTTTTGGCCACCAGAGCTTCTTGGATTGACCTGTTGAACTTTTTTTGGTATAGGCCTGCCCGGAATAGGCAAAACTTTGTATCGCGTCCCGATCAGTCTTCTCGAACGCACGTTCGAGGCTCTTGCCCGCCAGCTTTGAGTCAAAGTCCTTTAGAGTAAAAATCCGCTTCTCGACCTGGAAACCGAATAATTCGATATACCGTTTCTTTTGCTTTTCGCCCGTCTCATCTGAATCTAGAAGGACCAAAAAATTTCTTGACCATCCTAGGTAAAGTTTGATTACATCGTCGAGGCTGCCTGCTCCTCCTCCGGGCAGCAGATGAAGATCCAGCCCTAGGGTAAGAACTACATCGTTCATGTAACGCAGGCTGTAATAATCGTTTTTGCCTTCTACCATTACGAGATCGGGCACATATTCGAGGCTTGACGGGGAGTAGTCAAGCATATCAAGTATTGGTTGGAAATAATGAGACTGCTCTGGATGCTGAGAGGCAAACAATCTGTAGGGTTCAACGACTATATCAGTCTTCCCTCCGTGGTAAACAGTGACATCCTCTTCTAAATCGAGCCCCTTATTCCTGACCACATGTGTGTTTTCTAGCCACATAGGGTTAATTAGATGATGGCTATGTGTCGTGTAGATCACCGAGCTACTGCCGGCCAATCGCTCCAAACAGCCAAGTAATTTAGCCTGAGCGGATGAGTGTAGGTTTGAAGCCGGTTCATCCAATAGGAAAACAAGGTTAGGCCTAGAATCCTCTCGTGCGCCCCTGTAAGTCGTCAGCAAAAGGAATACAAAAAACCAACAAAAGCCGAGGGACCGTTCATGGATGAAAAATGCTCCGTCAGCGTCCTCGATGCGAAACTCCACAAACCATTGACCCTTCTCATCACTATCAATTCGGAGGACAATTCTCTTATCAACGACGTGGTGAAACATTTGATCCCAAGCTTCGAAAACGTCTTGAGTAATCTTCCTACCTATCTCTAGCAACAGTTGATCTAACGCGTTTCGTTGTGGGCCAGTACCAGACTCAGCTCTCTCCAATATGTGTTGTTCTATTGTCGCTCCAGGCACTGAAACATTCAAAATGTCTTGGAGCAGAGCCCTGTAAAATCGGTCAATATTTGTGTCGCCCGACTGCGGAGTCAAATAAAACTTCTGAGGGAAGGTAAATAGAAAATTCGGAAAATACCAAATTGGAGGGATTCGATCGCCAACGAAAGGAAATACTTGTTTTAGGATTTCGGTGCTTTGCCTAGACAAATTTCGTTCGACGCGGCCGCCTCTAAGTCGTCCAAAGATGTTGATCCACCATGTGACCGAACTGTCTGTGTGTTGACTATTCTCGAATTGATACCTATCCGACACAGTAAAATTACGCTCAATGCGAGTGACATTGTAGCCATGGCTTGCACGTAGGTATTCCGTTATCTGATCTACTTCCTGATCATCCAACTCCAGGCCCGCAGTGATCCGAGTTACGCCATTGAAGTTCGCACGTTCCGATATAGGAATAAGGCCATGGATTTCGGGCCTTATCCGTCCCGCGAGTTCTTGAGGGTCCAGGACTTCCATACCCTTACTGAAATAGTCGATAGCCTCAAGGATCGTCATCTTGCCGCTCTCGTTCAGACCCACTAGTACTCAGTCAACTCGGTTTTGGTAATTGTTTAAGAAAACGTCTAAGGTTGCTACCCTTTTTTAGGAGTGTTGACGTAGGAGGGTGGCAGCCATGGGACGAGATCGGTATGTGGTCCGGTTGGAAAGGGAAGAACGAGACCAGTTGGAACGACTGATTCGCGGGGGAAAGAGCCCAGCGCGAAAGGTTGCCCGGGCCCGTATTCTGCTAAAGGCAGATACGGGCTGGGGGGTGATGCGCATCGTGGAGGCGCTGGACACGTCTGCGGGTACGGTGTGCCGTACCAAGCGGCGGTACCTGGAGGGAGGACTGAAGCGGGCCTTGGAGGAAGATCCTCGGCCAGGACATCCGACCAAACTGGATGAGCGGGGGGAAGCGCACCTGATTGCCCTGGCGTGCAGCGAGGCCCCTCCAGGCCATGACCACTGGACCCTGCGGCTCCTGGCAAACAAGGTGGTGGAGTTGGGGCTGGCGCCCTCCATGTCCCACGAGGGAATTCGCAAGCGGTTGAAAAAAACAGTCTCAAGCCGTGGCAGAAGAAGGAGTGGTGTATTCCCCAGGTGAGCGCCGAGTTTGTGGCGTGTATGGAGGATGTGCTGGACCTTTACGCGGAACCCTATGACCCAGAGCGCCCGGTGGTCTGTTTCGACGAGACCTCCAAGCAGTTGCTGGCGGAAAAGAGGTCTCCGATCCCGCCCAAGCCGGCACGACGGGAGCGATACGATTACGAGTACCAGCGCAATGGCACCCGAAACCTGTTCATGCTGTGCGAGCCCCTGGCGGGCTGGAGGCATGTGGCAGTGACCGAACGTCGTACCATGGTGGACTTCGCTCAGCAGATGCGGTGGCTGGCCGATGAAGCTTACCCAGCGTCCGAGAAGATCCGGGTGGTGCTGGACAACCTCAACACCCACAAACCAGCTTCCCTCTACGAAACCTTCGAGCCCAAGGAGGCTAGGCGAATACGCAAACGCTTGGAGTTTCACTACACTCCCAAGCACGGTAGTTGGCTCAACATGGCAGAGATCGAGTTCAGTGTCTTGGCCAGGCGAGTCCTGCGCCGGCGTATTGCCGATGAAGAGACTTTGAGTGGCGAGATCGCGGCCCTGGAGGCAGAACGAAACCAAGCCGGAGCAACCATTGACTGGAGATTCTCCACTGTGGACGCCCGAGTCAAGCGTCACCATCTCTATCCTGCCAACAATTAGGTTGACTGAGTACTAGTGTATGGATTCGTCCGTGAGGGGTCGAGTCCATGTCCAAACGCAGTTTGCGGATACCCTTGAAATTCAGGATCTCAAAACTTGTGTATCTCAAGATTTCCTCCAAACCGGGGTCACAATTCTGACTAGTTCTCGAAAAGACTGCAGAGTGACGAACTCGATGAACCTCTTGTTAGCGGATTGGACAGACGGAAGCTAGCCTCTGGGCAGCTTGTGCCTGGGGTTGGGGTGTTGGAGGACGGTGGGGTTAACCAGGCTGCCCGGGATTTTGCCTTGTAGGACGTTGACCACGGCTTCGGCCGCCCGCTCCTCCATCTCGACTGTGGACTCTTGGGAGAAGAAGGCTACGTGGGGGGTGATGATGATGTTGTCCAAGCCGATAAGCGGGTTATCCGGCGCCGGGACGCCTCCGGTCATGACGTCGAGGCCGGCGCCAGCGATTTTATGGCTTGTCAGAGCGTCATAAAGGGCGGACTCGTCAATGAGGGCCCCTCGGGAGGTATTGATCAGGTAGGCGTCCGGTTTCATCAAATCGAGCTCGGCCTTGCCGATCATTCCCTGAGTTTCTTCGGTGAGCGGGGCGTTGACCGAAACGAAATCGGACTCCCGTAGGAGGGTCGCAAGATCCACCATCCGGCCGCCGAAGGGGTCCACCTTCTCCTGAGTAAGCCGAGGCCCGTAGGCCAGGATGTTGAGGCCGAAAGCCCGCGCCTTGGCAGCCAACCCCTGCCCGATGCGTCCGAAGCCGATGATGCCGATGGTCTTTCCCCGCAACCGCATCATCCGCATGGTGAGGGGGACGCTGCCCCAACCTTGGTCCCGCACCGAACGGTCGAGCAGGGCGACTTTGCGGTTCCAGGTGTGCAGCAGGGCCATGACGTGGTCGGAAACCTCGTCGACGCAGTAATCGGGCACGTTGGTTACGGCGATGCCCAGTTCGGTGGCGGTGGCCACGGCAATGTTGTCGACGCCGACGCCCAACCGGCCGATGACCACGCACTTCTCGGCCGCTCGGACGACCTTTTCTGTTACGGGGGCGAAGCAGGTCATGATCCCGTCAGCGTCGCGGGCCAGCTCGGCCAGCGTGTCCTCGTTGCTGTCGGGGGCCACCACGAGCTCGGCGCCGCCGGATTCCAGCACCGTTCGCTCCGGGTCGGTGGTCGGCCATACATAGTCTGTTTCGAGAACTTTCCAGGTCATGTCGGTCTCCTAAAAGAGTGGTTCAGCAAGCTCACCACGAACGGAATAATAACAACCCCGTTCGTCCTGAGCTCGTCGAAGGATCTTCTCCGGCCTAGCCAAATTGCGGTACGCATTTTATTGTCAGGCGCTGATGTGGCGTGGCATCGGCTTGAACATGCACCCTTCTACGAAGATATCGAAAAAGTCGGGGGTGGTTTCCAGTTCGATGTGCTCGATTCGCTTGACCAAATCCTCAATTTTGCGGCGCATTTCCATCGAGAGCAGCATTATGGTGGCCCCTTCCAGCGAGGCGTTGCCGACTTTGGTTATTCGCTCTTGGGAAAGGTTGGCGATGAAGCCGATGTCCACCGCGTTGGAAACGTTCACATAGTTGGCGAAACCGCCTGCCAGGTACAGGCGAGCGATCTCGTCGGGCGGTCTGCCATAGTGGCGCAGGGCAATGTATTGCCCCGAGTAGTTGGCAGACTTCGCTTGGGCTAGGGCGCTGATATCGGACCGGCTGAGCGTCATGTCTTTTTGCGGCGCGAAGCAGAAGCTGTTTGTTCCGTCGGGGAAAGCGCCCAACTCGTTCATCAGGGAGTGGCGGCGCAGTTCGGCCAGCAGGTCGACCAGCCCCGAGCCGCAAATGCCTTGGACTTCCGCGTCACCGATGGTTGAAATGACTGCATCTCCGTCTTGGATACTGACCGACTCCACCGCTCCGTCGTAGCCCGGCATCCCGTAGGTGATTTGGCCGCCTTCGAACGCCGGGCCAGCGGGGCAGGACGCGGCCACCATCCGGTGCCGGTTGCCGACAACCACCTCGGTATTGGTGCCGACGTCCACCAGCATCACGGGGTCTTCCTGCTCGTCCATGGCGACGGCCAGCAGGTCGGCCGCAACATCCGCGCCCACATGACAACCGATAATGGGACCGCTGTAGACTTGGGCTTTGGGAAACACGCGCAGTCCCAGCTTCTCGGCGGTTCTGTGGAGGGCGGTGCCGTCGCGTTGACCCGCCTCGTGTTCCAACTCGACGGTGGACTTGTAGGGTTTTACCCCCACCGCCTGCACGTCCAGACCGAACATGATGTCTCGCATGGTGGTGTTGCCCACCAGCACCACGTCGTAGATTCGCCTTCGGTGCACTCCCACCTGCCTGGTCATTTCGCCTATTTCGAAGTTGATGGCCGACAACATCACCTGCTGGAGCTCGCCACGGCTGTCGCCGCCGTCGTAGGAGATGCGGTGCATTATGTCACTTCCACCGAAGCGCTGGGGGTTTTCGAAGGAAGAGGTCAGAATAACCTCGCCGGTTTCCAAGTCGACCAGATTGAGAACGACAGTGGTCGTTCCGATATCTCCAGCCAGTCCTAGGAGGGTGCCTTGATAGTGATCGATAGGCTGGCCTCCGGTCAGGACATCGTCGCCCGACCGGACAACGTTAGGCGCTAAGGGGACAGAGCGCCGGACGCCGCTGGTGAGAATTCTGGGCTGACGCCTTAGAACGGCGAAATCGATGTCGCTGCTAGGGTCCTGCACCGTGGCCTGGCAGGCCAGACGGAACTTATCCCGCAAGAATGCTTCAGAAGGGGCCGGTGGGCTCAGGGCTTCCATGCCCCGCCGTATCTCGACGATACATTCGTGGCACTGGCCGGTTCGGCCGCAAGATGTGGGGACCCGGACCCGCAGCGAGTCTGCGTAGTCGAAAAGCGTGTTCCCCTTGGCGGAGGTAAGTTCCTGCCCACTGAGGTATACGGGAGACATTGGCCTATTCTAGCAAATGCGGCTGTCAGGTTGGCCGGTACCGGAGGGTGACGGTGAGCGCCGGTCAGGTTTCCCAGGCGGAACGATAGTCCAGGTCGTCGCTACTGGTGCAAATGTAGAGTTGACCTGCGGGGACGTCGCGGTCTTGGTTGCGGCAACCGAACTGGGCGGTGCAGCGGTTCTCCGCGTTCTTGTACGGGCATCGCCAGGTCGATACTTCGGTGACCGTCTCTGAGATAACTTGGAAGATCTCGTTGAGGCGTTCCAGGCTCTTCTGGTATTTCGCTTTGTCTATTTTCTGAAACTCGCTTGGCATGCCTCACCCCGGGGTCGCCACGGACTCTTCAATACCGGGCTGACTGACGAACTCTTTGGCCAGGTCGACACAAGCCATAGCGTCTTTACCGTAGCCGTCGGCCCCCATGTCGTCGGCGAACTCCTGGGAAAGTGGTGCACCGCCGACCATGATCCTGACCGCGCTGCGGAGCCCGGCTTCCTCGAAGGCCTCGATGGTCTTGCCCATGTTGGGCATGGTGGTGGTAAGCAGGGCGGACATGCCCAAGACGTCAGCCTCTTTATCAGCGACCTCGTCAATAAACGCGTCCGGTTGGGTATCGACACCCAGGTCGTGTACCACGAATCCGGACCCGCGCAGCATCATGATGCACAGGTTTTTCCCGATGTCGTGGAGGTCGCCCTTAACCGTTCCCATCACTACGGTGCCTATGGGCTCGATTCCCGAGGCCGACAGGATCGGTTCGATGTATGCCATTCCGGCCTTCATGGCGCGTGCCGCCACCAGCACTTCCGGGACGAAGATTATGTTATCCCGGAATTTGACGCCCACGATTGCCATACCCGCGATAAGCCCGTCGTCCATGATGGTGTCGGCGGAGAACCCGTCGTCAAGCGCCTGTTTGGTCAGCCGGTCCACATCGTTGTTCTTGCCCAGGATCAGGCAGTGAGAAATTTCTTGCATCAGGGGGTCGGCGTCGTCCCAAAGCGCCCTGATGTGTCGTTTTTCGTCAGGGTTTTCGATGTAACCCAGCTCATTTTCGAGTCCCTCGTGAACAACCGGCATCTACTAGACCTCTATTATTAGGTTAGGGCGATTGGGGGCAAGCTAAGGCGTATGTTCTGAAGTCCAGTCCTTTACTGCTTGAGGAATGGCCATCAGGTTCTCAATCTTGGTCGCCAACGGTACGGCGCACTCCGGCGCCACCATCTGCACTCCGGCATCCAGGCAGCGATAGACTTCTTGGCGCACTTCTTCGGGTCCTCTGGCGTAGAGCGTCTCCGGGTTGTTGATGTTTCCCACCAACCCAATCCCTCCGTTGACCGCGTCCATGGCTTCCTGTGGGTCGTTCTTGGAGTCGAAGTGGAACGAGGCCATGCCGGTCTGCGCGATGTAGGGCATCCGGTCGATGGTCTTGCCGCAGATGTGCAATATTAAGGGCACCGGTAGGCGTTCCACCATCTCCGCGTGGATGTCTTGTAGGAACGTTTTGTAGTACTCCCCGCTGACCAAGTCCCCAGTGGCGTGATCTGGAAACGTGAGGATGTCGGCGCCGGCATCGATCTGGGCCTCTCCAAAGAGGACCGATATCTCTTTCAACTTGTTCAGAGCCCGCATTGTCTCGTCGGGGCTGTCGACGGTGCCGAGAAGAAAGGACTCGACACCGAAAACGTGGTATCCCAGCGTCCAAGGCCCCATGGTCTTGCCGATGATCGCTACCTCGTTGCCGAATTCGGCCTTGAGGTGCCGGATGGCGCCGGTGATCGCCTTGGTATCCCGGTGTTCCAAGAGACCGGCAGGCACACGGACATCGTCGGCCGATTTCCAAATGGGCCGGTACATGCGGACCGTCGGCCAGTTGTCCTTCTCTTCCCACTGCATGTCGCAACCGAGGGCCGACGACTCTTGGATGATGCTGAAATAGGGGGAAATGGAGTCGAAACCCAACTCGGTATGGCCGGTGGCCGCCAGCCGGGCCGCCAACTCAGGGTCCTGGCAGGCCTGGGGAAACGGCGCGTCCACCATGTCCATTAGTTCAACGGTGGCTACGTTGGTGGGGTTGGCCACGGGAGTGCGGTCCACCGGCTCTCTGGCCAATGCCTTCATCACCCTTTCCCGAGGCGTCATTGTCTCTTGATAAGGCATTTACGGCCTCCCTACGGCTGTATTTGGACGGCTATACCTGGCTGAACCCCAGGGTCCCGGTGGTCATTTGCCCTCTGAGGGCCTCGGCCGCCATCATTGTTTCCACGCTGGAGATGTTCCTGGAATAGGGCAACAGGATCCGCATCAACGCGTCGTGGCTGATGCCGCAGGAGAATGAGACCGCCGAGTCTCCGGCCTGCTCCATCTCGCCGTAGCGGGCGAAGCCCGCGAGGATCATCCGAAGGCGCATTGCGGGGTTACCGCCCTCTCCCTCCACGGAGACCTGGTACTCGCCAACGGTGTCTGAACTGTCCACCTTGATGGTGAGTGGTGATTTGGAGTCCTTGATGGACATTTTCCCTTGGGGCGGGGCGTAATCTGGCGCCTTCCCCACCGCTTGGGCGATGAGGAAGCGCAGGGGCCGGGTGTGCAATTGCCCGCAAGGAAACCGGACTTGGTTGCTAGTGCCCTCAATCGCCTCCATCCCGCCCAGGGTCACCATCTGGTCCCTGATTTCCCTAAGGCGATCGTCAACACCGGGCTTCTTGCTGTAGGTCCATACGGTACAGGTGGACCCTTTGACGTAGAGGCCCACACTGATGTCGTTGAAATACTTGTCGATCGGCACTAACTCCAGGCACCGGCCGTATTTCTCGATTATTTCGGCTGGCCTGGGCTCGCTGCCTGTTATCAGGGCCATATACCCGTCTCCTTCTATTGGTCTTGGGCTTGGCGGCCCAACGCCTGTGCCAGGGCCCGGATGTGTTCCGGCCCGGTGCCGCAGCAGCCCCCGACGATGTTCACACCCAAGTCCGCCAGCAACTTGAAGCGCTCCGCCATGTACTCCGGAGACTCTGGATAGATAATTTGCCTGTTTTTCATGACCGGGATACCGGCGTTGGACTGGACCATCAGGAAGCCATCTGTCTCGTCCCGCATGATCCGGGCGACCTCGACCATGTTGTCGATGCCGTTGCCGCAGTTGGTGCCCACGACATGCGCGCCGGCTTCTTGCAACTCGTTGACGGCGCGTTCGGGGGTCACCCCCATCATGGTAAAGAATCCTCTGGGGCCCTTATCGAAAACCATGGTGGCAATCACTATAAGCTTGGTGGTTTCCCGGGCCGCTTTGATGGCCAACGACGCTTCTTCAATGGCTGTCATGGTCTCCACCACTATGCCATCGGCGCCGCCCTCCTCCAATGCCGTGACCTGCTGGACGAAGGCGTTGTACATTTCCGCTTCTGAAACCTGGCCCAAAGGCTCGAGGAATTCACCGGTGGGCCCCACGGACCCGATGACGAAGCGCCCATCCGGCGCCTGACTGCGGGCATGCTCGGCGGCCAAGCGGTTGAACTCTCTGGCCTGCCCGCCGAAGCCGTATTTCTTCTGCATGAAGATGTTGCCGCCGAAGGAGTTGGTTAGCACCATGTCGGAGCCCGCATCGAAGTAGGCCTTGGCCATCTTCCGGACGACTTCGGGGCGGCTGGCGTTGAACTCCTCGGGACATCCGCCGGGCTCAAGACCGTGCTGTTGCAGGAACGTGCCGGTGCCCCCGTCAGAGATAAGCAATTCGCCCTGTAGAAGGCGTTGTAGAAGGCTGGGCCGCTGGCCCTTTTCGGTGGACGTTACCATTTCAACTTCGTCAACAACGACCGGCTACGTTTTAATCCAGTGGTCGGCCCCTTTCTAATGCGCCTGAGGACATTCGAGACATTATAAACGAAGGTCAACCAAAAAGCCGGTTGTGATGAGCTAGCCGGGACGTGGATAATTGGGGAAGGAAAATCAGTGCCGCCACTAGTTCAGTTCGACGTCAACTTCCGGTCGAAACGGCGCCGTTTCGGGTCAAATGTAGGCCACCCCTGAATGAAGACACGCCCCCCACGGTGAAGGGCCAGTGCCTTAACCGTCACTGCGGTCGCTGGTTAAGTGTGTTTTATTCGGCTAAAAGGAAAATAACCTCGGGCCAAGGTTATTTGCAGGAACTAGTACTCAGTCAACCTAATTGTTGGCAGGATAGAGATGGTGACGCTTGACTCGGGCGTCCACAGTGGAGAATCTCCAGTCAATGGTTGCTCCGGCTTGGTTTCGTTCTGCCTCCAGGGCCGCGATCTCGCCACTCAAAGTCTCTTCATCGGCAATACGCCGGCGCAGGACTCGCCTGGCCAAGACACTGAACTCGATCTCTGCCATGTTGAGCCAACTACCGTGCTTGGGAGTGTAGTGAAACTCCAAGCGTTTGCGTATTCGCCTAGCCTCCTTGGGCTCGAAGGTTTCGTAGAGGGAAGCTGGTTTGTGGGTGTTGAGGTTGTCCAGCACCACCCGGATCTTCTCGGACGCTGGGTAAGCTTCATCGGCCAGCCACCGCATCTGCTGAGCGAAGTCCACCATGGTACGACGTTCGGTCACTGCCACATGCCTCCAGCCCGCCAGGGGCTCGCACAGCATGAACAGGTTTCGGGTGCCATTGCGCTGGTACTCGTAATCGTATCGCTCCCGTCGTGCCAGCTTGGGCGGGATCGGAGACCTCTTTTCCGCCAGCAACTGCTTGGAGGTCTCGTCGAAACAGACCACCGGGCGCTCTGGGTCATAGGGTTCCGCGTAAAGGTCCAGCACATCCTCCATACACGCCACAAACTCGGCGCTCACCTGGGGAATACACCACTCCTTCTTCTGCCACGGCTTGAGACTGTTTTTTTCAACCGCTTGCGAATTCCCTCGTGGGACATGGAGGGCGCCAGCCCCAACTCCACCACCTTGTTTGCCAGGAGCCGCAGGGTCCAGTGGTCATGGCCTGGAGGGGCCTCGCTGCACGCCAGGGCAATCAGGTGCGCTTCCCCCCGCTCATCCAGTTTGGTCGGATGTCCTGGCCGAGGATCTTCCTCCAAGGCCCGCTTCAGTCCTCCCTCCAGGTACCGCCGCTTGGTACGGCACACCGTACCCGCAGACGTGTCCAGCGCCTCCACGATGCGCATCACCCCCCAGCCCGTATCTGCCTTTAGCAGAATACGGGCCCGGGCAACCTTTCGCGCTGGGCTCTTTCCCCCGCGAATCAGTCGTTCCAACTGGTCTCGTTCTTCCCTTTCCAACCGGACCACATACCGATCTCGTCCCATGGCTGCCACCCTCCTACGTCAACACTCCTAAAAAAGGGTGGCAACCTTAGACGTTTTCTTAAACAATTACCAAAACCGAGTTGACTGAGTACTAGTCGACCCACTCTTAAATGGCCCGCACCCCGACGGTTGGTTCGCTGATGGGCCGAGCGACATCTCCTTTGACGACGACGACGCGTACATTACCCTGGGCGGTGGCCCAGCCAACGGTCCTGGGTTCCGTCGGTTGATTCGGATGTCGCTGGATGAAGAGGAGTTGGAGTCGGTAGACATTGGCGGTAACGTGTATGCGGTACTGGCCCTGGAGGACCGGCGCATCGTCGTCAATGCCGGCTTGAACAAACTGCATCAAGTGGACGACGACGATGCCGTCACCGACGTCGTCACGTTGTTCCCGCGGCACAGTGCCGAAGACGGTCCTTTCCTATTCGGTATACCCGATCTAGATTCTGTGCCTACAACGATCGCCCTCGGCCCGGACGGCGCCTTCTACGTGGGTGAGTTGACCGGCTTTCCCTTCGTTCCGGGCCAGTCTCGGATCTATCGGATACCGCAAGACCACGTCGCATCGGACGATCCGCCGGTCT
The DNA here is from genome assembly GCA_965247605.1 of Dehalococcoidia bacterium. Taxonomy (GTDB): domain Bacteria; phylum Chloroflexota; class Dehalococcoidia; order Lucifugimonadales; family UBA3495; genus VXOI01. The sequence goes on from CBDFHM010000013.1 coordinate 726,591, forward strand.
ACCTGGACGGGTTCTCTCATATCATCGACATAGCCTTCGATGAAGATGGGACCCTTTACGTCCTGGAGATGGCGACAGTGACGTTGCGGAATGTATTTGGCGGTACCGAGTTTTCCACTGGCGATCTCGTCCGCGTCGACGCCGACGGCTCACGGGAGAGACTGGTCTTGGGCCTGCACACGCCTGCAGGCATCGCCCTCGACCCCGACGGCGAGTCGATCTACATTTCCAACTGTGGGGTGTGTGTAGGCTCGGGAGAGGTGCTCCGCCTTGACCTTGACGATGACGGCGTTGACGACTCTAGTGACGACTAGGGGGAAGGAACCGGATAACCGGGGTAGATTCGTTTAGGGCGAGAGCTACAAGGGGGCCCGGGAACCGCTCCCGGGCCCCCTGTGTTTCCGACTAGAAACGGCGAAGCTGCCATAGTATCCTTCCCAATGGCCAGGGATTCATCCCACCCCGTCGGGGGGCCTGGTACCGATGAGCAGTTTTTCCGAGCAGCTACGTATTGAAGCCGAGCCCATTTGGCGGAAGATATTCGCCCACCCGTTCCTGCGGGAGATCAAGGACGGCACGCTGCCGTTGGAGACCTTCCAGTATTACCTGGCGCAAGACTATCTTTACCTGGAAGGGTTCGCTCGGACGGTGGCGATGGCTTTGGCCAAGGCGCCCGATTCAAAGTTGCTGGAAGAGCTGTCCCACCGGGTCTTGACACCGGTGGAGCGGCCGCTGCACCAAAAGTTGGTGGCCGAAGCTGGCATCCCTATGGAACGGGTCGAGCAGGCTGAACTCTCGCCAACCAACACAGGTTATGTAAACCACATGTTGGCTACAGCATCCCGCTACGGTTTGGGGCCCACTGCCGCCGCGCTGCTGCCCTGCCCTTGGACTTATCACCTGTTGCGGGAGGAGGTGGGGCAGTCGGAGCACCCGCTCTATGGCCAATGGACCAGCTTCTACGTGGCCGGGTTCCTGGAAGAGAGCGTCGAGGCGTGGCGCAGCTTTGTAGACCGGATCGCCCACGACGCCAGCCCTGCGGAATTGGAGGCGATGCGCCGTGCGTTCTTGACAAGTAGCCGCTACGAGTACATGTTTTGGGAAGCGGCGTACAGCCGGGAGCAGTGGCCACCGGCCGGCTTAGACGGGTTTTCCATGAACAGAATTTCTGAATGCTAATTTAATCCAGTCGGAGGTGGGTCATGCCCAAGACAGCGATAAACGGAATTGAACTGTACTACGAGTCCCACGGCAGCGGACCGGCGATGGTGTTTGCCCACGGACGCGGCGGCAACCATCTGAGTTGGTGGCAACAGGTCCCTTATTTCTCAAAAGAGTACCGCTGCGTCACTTTCGACCACCGCGGTTGGGGCCAGTCGGTGGCCGAGTTCGGTTCCCCTTTGCGGGACAACTTCACCCCAGACCTGACCGGGTTAATCGACCATCTGGGCATCGACCAAGTATTTCTGGTGGCCCAGTCGATGGGCGGTCTAAGTTGTTTGGAATTCGCTTTGGCCAATCCCGAACGCACACTGGGCCTCGTATTGGGCGCCACCACCGGTGGTGTAGTCAGCCCTGCTCTATTGGAAGGCCTGGACAAAGCTAATCCGCCGGCCGAAGGTCCGCGACGGGCCTTGGCACAGGGATTCATCGACCAGTACCCCACGGCGACCTTCCTCTACCAGCAGATTGACGGACTGAACCCGGAACGAGGCGACGACGGGGTCTTACCGGCGTTCCATCGGCCAGACGGTATCAGTGCCGACGACTTCGCTGACTGGAGCGTCCCCACGATGTTGATAGCCGGAGACGAGGACCTGATATTCCCTGTTGAAGTAATCCGCGAGGCTGGGAAGATCATTAAGGGCTCCCGCGTCGAAGTCGTAGCTGGGGCGGCCCATTCCACCCATTTCGAGGTGGCAAAATTGTTCAATGGGCTGGTGGCCGAATTCTTTTCCCAGGTGCAGGCCGGCAAAGCAGCAAGCTCGGCGGCTGACTAGACGCACCTGGTCTACTGACTCCGGACAAAGAAGAACGGGCACGGCATGCCGTGCCCGTTCTCGCATTTTCGATTGGGTCTATATTGGAGTTATTCAGGGGGCGGTGGCGCCAGCGCCCCAACCGTAGGGGATGTTGATCAAGCCGGGCTCCAAGGCGTTAACGTCGGACTGTCCGCAAAACGCCATGCATCGGTCGACTTCTTCGCGTAGCAGTTCCAGAACGCCGTGAACCCCGTCGCTGCCGTCAATGGCCAAACCCCAGAACAACGGCCGTCCGATGGCGACTGCTTTAGCGCCCAAGGCCAAGGCCTTGATGACGTCGCTGCCGCGGCGAACACCCGAATCGACATAGACTTCCGCACGGTCTTTGGTGGCGGCCACAATCTCGGGGACCGTTTCAATGGCGCTCATGGACATGTCAAATTGTCGGCCTCCGTGTGTGGACACCAAAATCCCATTGACCCCGTTTTCCACGGCTAAGTGGGCGTCTTCGGCGGTGCGCACGCCCTTGAGAACCAAGGGCAGCGACGTGAGGCTGCGTAGCCATTCCAATTCCCGCCAAGTCAACGGCTGGGCATAGGAAACGTCCCAACCCGGCGTTTCGTCGGTCCCGCTGATCTCATTTCGGGCGCGGTCCAGACCCCGGAAGTTGCCAAGCTCCAACACTCGTTCGAATCGATTATGCAGGTCGCGTTCCTTGGGGCTGGGCACCGGCGTGTCGATAGTCAGTACGATAGCCTTGAAGCCGGCCTCCTCGGCCCGGTGGACCAGCATTTCGGTAAAGTCGTAGCCCCGGTGATATAGCTGAAACCACAGCGGCCCGGTGGCGGCTTCAGACACCTCCTCCATGCTGTTGTTGGACGAGGTGCTGAGCATCATGAGAGTGTCTGACTTGCCCGCAGCTTTGGCAGTGGCAACTTCGCCGTCCGGGTGGGCCATCATGTGGCTGCCTGCCGGGGCGATCATCACCGGCATGCTGATTTCTTGGCCCAGCACAGTAGTAGCGATCTTGCGCTCGCTAACGTCCCGCATGAACCGTGGCCGCAACGACAATTCTTCAAATGCGGTGCGGTTGCGCCGAGTGGTGAATTCGTCCATCGCGCCAGCATCGATAAAGTCCCAGTGGTCGTGGGAAAGGGCAAGCTTAGCCCTAGCTTCGTAGTCGTAAAGATTAATGGGATTCAGCGCCATTTGTGCCTCCTGTTGCAAAGTGGCCCCTCGATTCGAGGGCCGGGATGGCAGCAAGGGTTAGAGAGGTGAGGAGAACCGCCAACACTCTACCCTCAACCGGGAGGAGTGGCAAGTTTGAACGGTGCTTTGAGGTCAGGCGCAGGACATTTTTGGGACCCCGGCCCGCGCTGAAACGATGCTGGGAATGGGCTCGACCGACTACTTGGCGGCCGTCACTCGTAGCGAAGCGCTTCGGCGGGGTAGATGCGGGAAGCTTGGCGGGCCGGAAGAAACGTGGTGGCCAGCGAGAAAATGAAGGCGATGGCCACAATGATGACAATCTGGAGCCAGGGAATCGTAAAGCGCACTGTTTCGATCTCGTCCTGGATGTCTTTGACGATGTTGTAGGAGATGATCGTCCCCAGACCGACTCCGATAGCCACGCCCATCAGAACGACAAAGAACGACTCGGTTAAGAAACTGAATTGGACCATCCGCCGCCGGTAGCCGATGGCCCGCAGGACGCCGATCTGTTGGCGGCGTTCCACCACCGCCCTGAGACTAACGACACCCAGCGCGGCGATGCCCACCAAGAGCCCCAGCCCCATGAACCCGGTGAATAAGTAGTTGAACGCCCGGTTGGCGGCCGCTTGGTCCTCGACAAGTTGCTCCAAAGAGTCGCTCTCCATGCCGTTTTCCCGGAACCCTGACTCCAAATTCCGGGAAAGTCTGTCAACGTCGGCTCCTTCGGCTACCCTGAACCGGTAGGTGGTGGTGGGGATGCGGAAGGGTATGGCTTCGTCCAGCGCCGTCCGGGAAACCAGCATACCCAACCCCAACTCGCCAAAGGCGTCCGAGAGCCGGTCCAGCACGCCGATGACCTTGAGGGGGACCACCTCGCCGGTACGGGGCTCCCGGACCTCGATGTCGATTGCCTCCATGTCGTCATCTTCGTAGTAAACACCCTCCAGGGCGAAAGGAATGTTCTCGTCGGCGAACCCGGAACGCGAAGGGACCACCAGAGAGTCCACAACCGCCAGGTTGGAGTCTTCGCGCATCGCCTCCCAAACGTCGTCCGACGTTTCTCCATAGCCATCGGCAATCAGCTTCAGGTTGGATTCCGTGTTGGCCAGAAACTCATTGTCGGCGGCCCGCACAGCGTAGAAAAGCCACCTTTGCTCTTCGGCGTCCAACTGCCTGGCTTGTACCGGAAATGTCGTATACCCGCCGATGGCCTCGAAATCGTCGTTGCGCAGGTTGGGGTTCTCGTCGATCGCCAGCCGGATATCATCTATCGGGGTGTTCAAGTTGACTTCGGCCTGAATGTCCCAACCCCCGGCCACCGCATTTACATCACCGGCCGCTGTACTGAAAGCTTCGGTTAGGATGGACATGACAATCAACGTGAAAATAACCAGGGCGAACATCGCGAGGGTCAGACCGGTGCGGAACTTAGCGCTCATCGGATAAGCGACCGCCGTGACTAGGACCGGACGCAGCTGCCCGAAGCGGCCGGTTACCAACGTGAGTCCTTTGAGTAGCAGGTCGGCGTTGTACATCACCGTCCACACTGCGGCCGCCACCATGGAGACGCCGGAGACAAAGAACATCTCGATGCCGCCTTCCGTTTCGCCGAAAATTGGCTCCAAGGTATCGAACGGGATAACCCAGAAGATCAGGACGACCACGCCCATGAAAGTGTAGCCGACGCGGTCGCTGATATCTTCGCGAACACCGGCCCGTCTGAGCAGCGTCCGAATCGTCAGGCCGACACCGATGATGGCTATGGTGAATCCGATAGTGAACGGCGCGGCGGAATCGTTGGCCGTACCGCTCCAGGTCAGCAGAACGCCGATTATGATTGCCAGCCAGCCCTGGGTAAATGGACGCCACAGTATTTGTAATATCCCGCCAAGTACGGCGATTGGCGCTGTGACGGCGGCCCAAGCGGCTTGGACTATCAACCCGAAAGCCCTGCCTCCTTTCAACGTAACCAGCGCCCCAACGCTCCCAGCCGCCAACCCCGCAGGCCGGACGGCGGAGCGCAACGGCGCCAGCAAAACGTCCCGCAACCTGGCGTTCGTCGTTTCCCGGGGCGGTGGTAGGCCGCGCACGGCGGCCACGATGTTGAGCCGGCTCACGCGGTATGCGGATATGCCGACCGTAGCGAATGTGATCACCATTCCCAGGCAGTAGGCGACGATAGCGCTCCTAGGCTCGAAGTGCCGGGTCAGTTGAAAATCCTCGTCAGCTCCCCCTCCAGCGCCGCCAGCAAAAATTTGGTTGGCGACGATGACAATCAGGGCGCTGGCCCCCAGACCCAAAACGACCCCAACTGCCCCGGAAACTAGCGAATAGGCGGTGCCCTCGAAAACAAACATCTGGACCAGATGTCGACGCTTGGCTCCCACGGCCCGAGCCATGCCCATTTCTGAGCGCCGGGCGGCCGCCAGCATGACGAATATGAGGAAGATCAGCAGAACTCCCACCATAATCGAGAAGAGGCCCATTATCACAAAGAAACTGGTTACTCCGCTGCCGGCCTCGTCCGCTTGGTCCAGGATCTGTTGCTTGATGTCGATAACCCGAAACTCACCGAGGCCGGCGAGCAGGGTGTTGACCTCGCGTTTCACATCCTGCAGACCGGTATTGTCCACCGCGTCCGAGACCTCTTCGCGGACGTCGTCGTCAGCCAAGACGGCCAGCAGCTCATCGCTGAGTCCCGGCGACTGCAATTCCCGGCGCAATAATCCCAAGTCGGACCGGAGGTCTTCGGAAAGGCCTGATTCGATCAGGCCCAGCTCTTTAAGCACCTCAGGCCTGGCGAGTTGAGACTTTAGTTGAGTGGCAATTTCGCGGTCGGTGAAAAGGACACGGAGCGCGCTAGTCACTTCGTCACTCAGTTTGGCGCCGCCGAACTCATCTCCGCGGTTGGAGACGATGATAGAGTTGATCAGCCCTTCCCTGCCAAACATCGCCTGCGCGCGGTCCAGCCGCACCAGCAGCGTCGAGTCCTCTCCAGCCAACCCGCCTTGGTCGACGACGCCCTTCACCCGAAATGGAATTCCGACGCCCTCCACGAATGTGATCAGTTCGTCGCCAGCAACGGCGTCCAACTCGTCGGCCGCCTTTTTGTTGATGAACGCTTCTTCGGGACCTAGGTCTTCCAAACGGACATCGCCGCCGTCCTCCAAACGGAGACGCCCGAAACCTTCGAGGGTATCGGGGTCGACGCCAGCGATCCGCATTTGCCCTTCGCTAAGCGAGGTGCGGCTGTTGACGGTGGGGGCGAACTCTCCAATACCGGGCGCCAAACCGTCGATGGTGTCCAGGTCCGCCAGCTCCTGTTGCAATTGGCTGAAGCGCTGGAATGGGACGTAGGTAGAGCTGCCCAGACTGTCTTCGGCGGTGGCCCGGGCCGAAACGATGATTTCGTCGATGGTCCCAAGGCCGTCCACTGCGGCCTTGCGGATGGAGAACGTTATCGTGTCGCCGGTCCCGAAGGCGGCGGCCATGATCAACGTCGAGATCATGATGCCGACGATGATCAGCACGGTCTGGGCCGGGCGGCGGGGAATGTTGCGCAGGCCCAGCTTGAGCATGACGCGGCTACGCCAGGCCATCAGGCCGATGAAGGCCAGCACCGGCAGGAAGATGACCAGTAACCCAATCATTATGGAGTCCATCGGGACTCCGAAGAGTTCTTCCATAAAATCTACGCCGAAAATCTACGCCGGGAACCTGCCAGTATCTGCCTAAATTATGATCGGCGGCTCAGGCGTTAACCCGTTGGCCCAATGATACGATCTGCGATCACTGCTTGGGCGTTGCCGTGGCCGTCATCCACGATCTCGCCGTCCCGCATGCGAACGATGCGGTGGGCGCTGTTGCCAACCTCGATTGCATGGGTGACCAGCACAAAGCTCTGACCGTTGGTCTTGTTAAGGCCGGTCATTAGATTGATGATTTCGCCAGCGGTCTCGCTGTCCAGGTCTCCGGTGGGCTCGTCCGCCCAAACGATGGAGGGCTGGTTCACCAAGGCCCTTGCGATGGTGACTCTTTGACGCTGGCCGCCGGACAGTTCGCCAGGCAGATGGTGGGCCCGGTCGGAAAGACCTACCAAGTCCAGCATTTCCATCGAACGCCGACGGGCTTCGGCCGCCCTAATTCCCGACACCAAGAGGGGCATTTCCACGTTTTCGACCGACGAGAGCACCGGAAGCAGGTTGTAGAGTTGGAAAACGAATCCCATGCTGCGGGCCCGGTAGTCGCTGCGTTCGTCGTCTGGCAGGTCGTGTAGCACGACACCGTCTACGATGACCTCGCCGGAGTCGATATCGTCCAACCCGGACAGGCAGTTGAGCATGGTGGTCTTACCGCAGCCGCTGGGACCCATGATGGCCACCATCTCGCCGCGGGCCACAGTCAGGTCCACCCCACGGAGCGCATTGACCTTCACTGTGCCGGTATCGTAGGTCTTGTGCACGCCGGTGGCGCGAACAATGGAGTCGTGCATTAAATCCCCCGGGGAAGAATACGAGGCACCGACGCAGCTGGTTTCGCTGCGCCGCAGTTTCATCAGGAATTATATCCGAACCACGTTCCACGAATACCGGACCCAGGAGACTGTGTTAGCTGGTGTCGAGGATGTTGGCTTTGATCTGCTCCAAGAACCACCAAAGCCGGTGCCACACCAGCCTTCGTTCCGGGCCGGTTAGTGACCTTCCCAGATGAAGCCGGGCCGCAGTAACCCCCTGGCCAGCCAGATGACCCCAGGCTCCCGGCTCACCTTTAATCCAAGCAACCACCTTGTCTTGGTGCTCGCGAACCAGTCGGCCCAACACCGGGTCCAACTGCTCCTGGTCCAAGGTATTTCGCTGAGTCATTCGGCTATGCCCGGTGCTCTGGATATAAAAAGACCCGTCTGAGTTTAACAGACGGGCCGGCGCGGGTTAGTCGTCCGGTGGTGTGATTGTTAGCCGCCACCCACTGGTCTGACGATTTCGAGAATGTCGCCGTCTTGCAGGATAACTTCCGGGAATTGCTCGCGCTTGACCACCTCGCCGTTGTACCCGACGGCAACGAATTTAAGGTCTAGACCGAAGGAGTCCAGATAGCTCTCAAGGTCAACGCTGACCTCAATGGGCCTGGGCTTGCCGTTCACCGTTAAATTGATCATTGCGGTTTGGACCTCTTAAGGGTTGGTCAATAACGGCCGCGACCGCCAGGCGTCGGTCAGCGTTTGTTTAAGCTCACCCGCCGCAGCACGGGGGTCGGGGGCGGCCAGTATGCTTCGGATGACCGCCACGCCCGAGGCACCGGCCGCAACAACTTCACTCAGGTTCTCGCGCGCGATTCCGCCGATGCCAATCAGCGGGACCCGGCATTCCTGGGCCACCGCCAGCATCAATGCAGGGCCACCCGGCGGAACACCGGGGTGGGAGTCGGTAGCATACATCGTTCCCACTACCAAGAAGTCGGCGCCTTCCGAAACAGCATCCAGCGCTGCCTCGACGCTGTGCACTGACCGGCCGATCAAGGCGCCAGACGGCAGCAACTTGCGCGCGGTTTTGACCGGCACCGCCTCCTCGCCAAGCTGGACTCCTTGAGCCCCAACTTCGGCCGCCACTTCGGCCCGGTCATTGACTATCAGGGAAGCTCGGGTGCCGATGGCGCCCCGCAGTTCTTTAGCCAGTTTCAAGAGCTGGCTCCCTGGCAGGTCCTTCTCCCTGAGCTGCACCAGGTCCACGCCCCCTTCGACTGCCAGGGACACCCGGTGCGCCAGTTCACCGGCACCGGCCAGAAGGCGGTCGGTCACCAGGCAAAGACACGGCTCGGGCAGGGCGGCGGGCATACAACTAGTTACGAGCCGGCACCGGTTGTGGAACGTCGGTGGTGGGACTGCTGGCTGCGGCGTAGTTTCGCACAGTGATGCGCCCTGCCAGGTAGGCTTTTCGTCCAGCTTCCACTCCCAGCTTGAACGCTTCGCCCATCAACGCCGGGTCGGCGGATTGGGCAATGGCGGTGTTGACCAGCACTGCGTCGGCACCCATCTCCAACGCCTCTGCGGCGTCGGACGGAACGGCCAAGCCCGCATCGACCACCACCGGTACATTGGCCTGTTCGATGATGATGCGAATCTCTTCACTCGTATGTATGCCCTGACCTGAGCCAATGGCCGAGCCCAAGGGCATTACGGTGGCGCAACCGGCGTCTTCCAGGTTCTTGGCCAGAACCGGGTCGGCGTGTATGTAGGGCAGGACGACGAACCCCTCCGCGACCAACCGGCGGGCCGCCTCCAGGGTCGCGGCACCGTCGGGGAACAAATACTTGGGGTCGGGAATCACTTCTAGCTTCACGAAGTCGGTCTGGCCGACCTCGCGCCCCAATCGGGCTACGAACACCGCTTCGTCAACCGTGGCGCACCCTGCCGTGTTGGGAAGTATCTGGTAGCGGTTCCAGTCGATGTAGTCCAGAAGTGTTTTGCTGGTGGGGTCGTCTAGGTCGAGCCGACGGATGGCCACGGTGATCATTTCGGTACCCGATGCCTCTACCGCCGCCACCATCTCTTCCATGGTGCGGTAGCGGCCGGTACCGATGATCAGCCGCGAGTTGAATGTCTTGCCGCCGATGAGCAATTCGTCAGTCATCTCGCCTTCTCTTCTTGGAGATTAGGGTTGCCAATCGACGCGGTCCGTTAAAAAACAAAACAACCGCCCGGTCGTGGCCTGGCGGCTTAATTGGTGCCAACTGTAGCGTCTAATCCCTGCGCCAGTATTACCTGGGTCAGGTACAGACGGTCGGCGGCGATTTTGGCCGCCCTCTCAGCCTGGCTTACCCAAGCTCCCGCCAGAACGTATCTGGAGTTCTGATGCGCAAAAAGCTTAACACCAGGTCTGTTGGCAAGTCAACGAGAGCGCCACGGCGAAAAAAGCGGAGCCAACATGGGGCCCGGCCAAACTCTCGCTCGATGTGATAGCGGCCCCGGATAACGGCGGCGGATTGCTATAACCCTCGGTCACCGAGATGATAAAAACACCCGCCGTAAGATCTGGTTGCGTGGCATATAGACGCCTTCGCCTGGAATCAGGAACGGCGAGGAACGGTTAGGGCGAGGCAGGTATGAATAGAACCATCCCCGGGACAAACTCGGTAAAAAACCGGGTGACAAATTCCAAGCAAATCGTCGGTATCTTGCTGGCTGCATGGTTGCTGACTTTGGTCTTAGCGTGTACTACCGCGTCATCGCCGAGTGAACCAAGCGGGCCGCCTCCGACCGCCGCCGAAGAAGGGCGCACTGCGACCCAGCCGAGTGGCAGCGCCGAGACGGCGCCCCCAGGCGAGGATAGCGGCAGCACCGCGTCGACGACCGCCATAGGCAGCAATGAAGCCACGAGCGGCGGAAGCACCGCCAGCACGGCGCCCAATGTTCCTCCGGCCACTACGGACCCGGGTACCGGAAGTTCTCAAGAGGCTGCAGGGTCGAACTCAACTACGGAAACTTCGTCCACATCCAGCGGAAGGCGACCCGCACCCGGTGGGGACGCCAGCGCGGAGTCACGGGTTGAACCGTCGGCTCCTACCACGGACACGGAGACGGAAATCATCAGCGCCGCGCTCCCCGTAAATACTGTGGGAATCGTATTGACGGTCAGCGGAGGTTCATCGACGGGGACATTGAAGACCCTGGTCCGCGACCCCGGAACCGGCGAAGCGCTGGGGACCAAGTTCATCAACCTGGAGAGTAAGTCCCGGTCGTTGGTTCTCTACTTGCCTGCCACAGGGGACGCCACGGTAATCGATACCTACAGCTCTCCCAGCTACGCGCCCCACGTTAAACGGCCCTACACCATCGATGACCGGCTGTTCATATCCGATAAATACACCAACGGCGGCTCACTTTCGTTGACCGAGTATGACCCCCAAACACTCAACCGGCTGAGTTCCTGGCAAACCCAAAATGACGTCGACGACCCTAACTATGCCTTGGTCGACGATCAGGTCTTTTACCGGACCAACACCGAGGAGCATGTTCGGTTTACCGGCACCACTATCACCGGTGGCGAGATAATTCGTTCTCCGCTGTCAGACAGGTCTGAACAAGCCGTTCTCACCGAAAGGAAACCCTACTTCGATCTCCTGGCATCTCAGGGCAATCTATACGGGTCGACCAGCCCCACGGACTGGGACCCCCTGACGGGGGTGTTCACGGTGGACGAGACCACCGGGCTGGCCGGGGACTACTTAGTGGCCTTCGAAGTTGACAACTTGGCTAGCTATCTTCCGGGAAGCTGGCGGGAGCCCGTGGTGGACAACGGCACCGCGTACTGGGCGGCCGCGCGCCAGGCGGCAGGCGGACCGGTGATGGAGGTCTGGAGCTACGACCTGTCGCTGGAATCCGGTGGCGTGGTCGGTAATAGCTTCCAACTTTCTCCGGATAATGGAAATATCGTCAGCCTTTCCGGCATCGACGCCGACAGCGGTCTGGTGCTGGTGAGCCCCACCTTCGAAGGCGGCGACTACTCTAAGGTGTTTATCTACGATGGCCATGACGGCAGCGCCAATGTGTTTGACACCGGGTTCAAGATAATAGACGCCGAGGTCCTGTACCTAGACGAGTAGGCATCTGGTGGTAAATCTAATTTTGAGACGACCGTTCACCCTGAGCTCGTCGACGGGCGGGGAGATGGTTCGACAGGCTCACCACCAACGGTATTGGTCTAGCTCACCGCCTACAGTATCGGCAGGATTGGGTTTGTGAGTTAAAGCTCGAACTCCTTGACATCCGGATCGACGACAAGGGTGGCCCCGGTTAGCTGTTGCACCTCTTCAGGTGTCCAGCCCGGGGCTACTTCTTTTAGCAGCAGACCACCGTTGATGCACTCGATTACCGCCAGGTCGGTAACGATCAGGTAGACGCAGCCTTTGCCGGTCACCGGAAAGGTGCATTCCTCCACGATCTTGGGGTTGTCCTGGCGGTCGGTGTGCTCCATGGCCACGATCACCCCCCGGGCGCCTGCGGCCAAGTCCATGGCCCCGCCCACGTTGCCCACGCCTCGTTGCGGCAGCATCCAGTTGGCCAAATCGCCCTTTGCCGACACTTGGTGAGCCCCGAGGACGGTCATATCGACGTGCCCACCGCGGATCATGGCGAAAGCTTGGGCCGAGTCGAAGAAGGACATGCCTGGCACTGGCTCCAGAAACTGGCCGCCGGCATTGATCAGATCGATATCCTCATCGCCTTCCTCCGCCAACGGGCCGCAGTTTAGGATGCCGCTCTCGCTGTGATAGAAGACCGCCCGGCCTTCGGGCACAAAACTGGAGACCAGGGTCGGGATGCCGATGCCCAAATTGACGTAGGCCCCATCCGGCAGCTCCTTGGCCACTCGCATGGCCACGATCTCCCGGGGTAGCCTTTCCTTGTCCGCGAAGGTTGTCATAGTCCCACCTTAGATCGGGTATCGAGATCGGGTATCGGCGCAACCGCCTTTCAGACTAAATAATCAGGGCCACTAAAGGTACGGCGAAAAATCGTCCGGCCGCTTTACGATGCGGTCGATGAAAATTCCGGGTGTCACGATTTCCTCGGGGTCCAGGCTGCCCGGTTCCACGATCTCGTCCACCTCGACGACGGTCACCCTGGCCGCAGTGGCCATCACCGGGTTGAAGTTTCGGGAGGTGCCTTTGTAGACCACGTTCCCCAGTGTGTCGGCCTTGTGTCCCCTCATGATGCAGAAATCGGCCTTGATCCCCAGTTCCAGGACATATTCCTTGCCATCTATAACCCTCGTCTCCTTCCCTTCCGCAAGCAGAGTGCCTGCGGCGGTTGGGGTATAGAAGGCCGCTACGCCGGCGCCGCCGCAGCGCAGCCGCTCCGCCAGGGTGCCCTGGGGGACCACCTCCAGCGTGGCTTCACCACGTTGGTAGGCCTCCTCGAAGGCGCTGGGCCGGGCGGCGGAGGGAGAAACCGGGTAGGAAGCGATGGACTTGGCAATTTGCTTGTTTTCCACCAGGATACTGTGGTCGATGGGGACCAGCCCCGCTGGCGTACCGAAATTGACCACCCGGGCGATGCCGGCGGTGTTGCTAATCATGGTGAGCCCCTTGGCCCCGTGGTCTCGCAGGCCGGTAAGCAGGTAGTGGGCCATTCCGCCGGGTCCGGCAAAACCGTCAACATTCACGACGGCGCCGTCGGGGACATCGCACACCGCTTCGAGCGCCGTGGCGTAAACCTTGTCTAACGGGCGTGTCGACGGCACCTCGAAAGTCATTTCTCTAAGGCCGCCCGAAACTGTTACGGGTGCGCCGGTCAAGGCCACCACTTCTTCTGAGGTCCATCCGGGAGCGACCTCGCGCAATTCCAGCCCTTCTTCACCGACGGTCAATACCGCGATATCGGTAATGATGGTCGATACGCAACGAACCCCGTCAACGGGGAGCCTAATGCTGTCGACGATGTTAGGGGCGCCGTCCGGCCTGTTGTGGAACATGATCGCGGCCACACGGCGGGCGCCCGAAGCCAGGTCGACGGCAGGCCCTGGGGCGAATAGCCCCGGAGTGGCGACGGTGGTCCAGTGGACGAAGTCCCCTCGGGCACTCACTTGGGCTGGTTGCAGAACTGCCAACCCTACTCGTCCACTGCGCAGCATGCCTGCAACATCGACAACGCCGGTGAAGGCCCCACCAGGCAATATCACGGCGGCGCTGCCACCAGAGTCAACGGCGATGTCGGCGTCCGCACCGGTATCGGCGTGATACCCCACCGCCCCGCTATCGGCGATAAACCACACCCCGCCATCAACAGGGGTCTCCCCCGGTATGAGACACGGAAGCCCTGGACCAAGGGCTACTGCTTCGCCGGCCCTGAGTTCGCTTGCGGCGCGCCGGGCCATGCTGTGGGAATCCAGCCTCGCACCTGTCATAGCGTCTGCACGATGCGGTCCACGAAAATAGCCGGGGTAATCACCAGTTCCGGGTCGATGTCGCCGGGTTCGTGGACCTGGTCTACTTCGGCTACAGTGATTGCGGCGCACATGGCCATTATTGGGTTCCAGTTGCGTTGGGTTCCCCGGTAGACCAAGTTGCCCAGAGTATCGGCCGCGTGGGCCCTTAGCAAAGCAAAGTCGGTTTTCAGGGCCGGTTGGAAAAGGTGGTCCCGGCCGTCGATCTCTCGGACCTCGTTTCCGTTGGCAAATCGGGTCCCGGCCCCGGTTGGAAGAAAAACGCCGCCCATGCCGGCGCCACCCGCCCGCAATCTTTCGGCCAAGATCCCTGTAGGCACTACTTCAATTTCTAAAACTCCAGCTTCCCACTGGTCCTTCACGGGGCCGCCGTGCTCGGGGTGAAAGGGGAGCGGGGCGATGAGCTTGTTAACCAGTCCGGCTTTGACCAAATCGGCCACATCCACCCGGTCAGGAGAGCCGTCCTGCCCGGGCCAGGCGCCCTGACAGACACAGGTCAGGTTCTTGGCCCCGGCACCAATCAGCGCCCGGACCAGGTTCTCCGGCACTCCCCGGCCGGCGTAGCCGCCGATAACGACCACCGCCCCATCTGTCAGCCCGGCCACAGCGGCGGCTGCCGAGGGGTAGACCTTTCTGGATGTTGCCGATTGGCTGCCGGAATTTTCAGCCATTAGCCATACCTTGGAGGGTGCTGTAGGATGCGGCTCGCCATTCGAGACCGCAGACACGCATTATAGCGGTCCGAACAACCAACAACCACGCGGGGAAAGAAATCGTTACAAAAATCATGCCCGTAGTCAGCCCGCCTTCGCAGATCAACTAGCGACCACGAACTGCGCAAGACGCTCTAGCTTCTACCGTCATTCCGGCGCAGGCCGGAATCCAGAAGGACAAAGCGTCTGCCGGTCCGGAAGCGGACCCTCCTCCTCGTCAAGGGGGAGGGTTCCTCTTTGGAGCTATCAATTCCAGTTTCACCACGTCAGGCCTAAAACGCCTGGATTCCGGCCTGCGCCGGAATGACGGGGACTGGGATGGGTAAGGACGGTGTTGCATGGCCCTATAACAAAAAAACCGTCCCGATAATATCGGGACGGTTTTTGATTGCCTTGTGAGGCGCGAAATCCGGAGCGGACTAGAAGTCCATTCCACCACCGGGAGGCATCGCCGGCATCGCCGGTTTGTCCTGGGGGATCTCGCTGATCATGGACTCAGTAGTGAGCACCATGGCGGCAACGCTGGCCGCGTTCTGTAGGGCCGAGCGAGTTACCTTTGCCGGGTCCACGATGCCTTTCTCCAGCATCGGGCCGTACTCACCGACATCAGCGTCGTAGCCGTAGTCATCGGCCTGTTGTTTGACTTGGTTCAGCACCACCGATCCCTCGAAGCCCGCGTTTTCGACGATGAGCTTTAGCGGCTGTTCCAGGGAGTGGCGGATGATGTTTACGCCGACGGTTTCATCGGCTGTCAGGCCTTCGATATTGTCGAGGGCTCGCTGGGCACGCACCAGGGCGACACCGCCGCCGGGGACGATGCCTTCTTCCACCGCTGAACGGGTGGCCGAGAGGGCGTCTTCCACCCTGGCCTTGCGCTCTTTAAGCTCGACTTCCGTGGCCGCACCGACCTTGATTACCGCGACGCCGCCGGATAGCTTGGCCATTCGCTCTTGCAGCTTCTCACGGTCGAACTCGGAGGTCGTGTCTTCGATCTGGGCCTTGATCTGGGTGATGCGGGCTTGGATCGCGTCCTCGGAACCACGACCCTCGACGATAGTGGTCTCGTCCTTGGTGGCGGACACTCGGCGGGCCTGGCCGAAGTCCTCAATGGTTGCCGAGTCCAGCTTGCGGCCGGTCTCTTCGCTGATGACGGTGCCACCGGTCAGGATGGCGATGTCTTCCAGCATGGCCTTGCGGCGGTCGCCAAACCCCGGGGCCTTGACGGCCAGGGCATTGAGGGTGCCGCGGAGCTTGTTGACCACGATCGTGGCCAGCGCCTCTCCATCCACATCCTCGGCAACGATTACAACGTTCTTCTTCCCGACCTGCAACAGCTTCTCCAATGCGGGAAGCATGTCGGCCACGGCCGAGATCTTCTTGTCGGTAATGATGATCGTGGGGTCTTCCATCACCGACTCCATCCGGTCCGGGTTGGTGATGAAGTAGGGTGAGATGTAGCCGCGGTCAACCTGCATACCTTCGACGTATTCAATCTCGTCGGAGAGGCCACGGGACTCTTCGACGGTGATGACGCCGTCTTTACCGACCTTTTCCATGGCTTCGGCGATGGTCTCGCCGATGGCTTCCTCGTGGGCCGAGAGGCTGGCCACTTGGCCGATACGCTCTCTGGTTTCCACAGACTGGGACATACCTTGGACTTCGCCAACTACTGCGGCCACGGCCCGCTCGATGCCTCGCTTGATGGCCATCGGGTCGGCCCCGGCGGTTACGTTCTTGAAACCGTCGGTGATGATCGCTTGAGCTAGTACCACCGATGTGGTGGTGCCGTCGCCAGCGGCGTCATTGGTTTTGGTGGCAGCTTCTTTTATTAGTTGGGCGCCCATGTTCTCAAAGGAATCGGGCAACTCAATCTCTTTGGCAATGGTCACGCCGTCGCTGCATACCTGCGGGGGGCCGAACGACTTGTCGAGCACCACGTTACGGCCTTTGGGGCCTAACGTAATCTTTACGGAATCGGCCAGGATGTCGATTCCGGTGCGGAGGGACTTTCGAGCATCCTCCGAATAGGTCAGCTTCTTGGCTGGCATCCAATCCTCCTTAATTTCTGGGGAGCAGGTCGTGCTTCCCATTGGCCGTGTTAGTTGGCCGTGTTAAGAGATTTTAGCTAGAATATCGCTCTCGCGAAGAATCAGGAAATCGTCCTCGCCATCTTTATACTCGGTGCCGGCGAACTTGGAATAGATGACCTTGTCTCCTTTGGCTAGCTCCATGGCGATCCTGTTTCCATCGTCGCTGATCCTGCCGGGTCCAACAGCTACGACTTCGCCTTCCTGTGGTTTTTCCTTAGCGGTATCGGGCAGGTAGATGCCGCCCTTGGTGGTCTGTTCACCCTCACTGGGTTTGACTACCACACGTTCGCCCAACGGCACGAAATTTGCCACCGTGGCCTCCTTCTCATAGCCGGGATTTTTAGTCTTGGCCCGGCATTTTCTACGCAAACTTAGCACTCTAACGCCGCGAGTGCCAAATTATGGTAATCAAGGCGATGGG
Organism: Dehalococcoidia bacterium; assembly: GCA_965247605.1. GTDB lineage: Bacteria > Chloroflexota > Dehalococcoidia > Lucifugimonadales > UBA3495 > VXOI01. The sequence continues at coordinate 743,946 of CBDFHM010000013.1, forward strand.
CCTTGTCAAGATTATCCTGACGGGCCTACTATTTACTGGTTGTCGGCCAATTTCTTAGGTCAATTTCCTCCAGCCCACATCCGGCCCACTTATAATCCGGAAACACCGTTTAATCTGGGTCCACGGGGATAACATTATCCAGCACACCTCATTGGCACTGCGACAGGAAGACTCCGTCGTCACCATCACTCTGGACCGCCCCGACAACAACAACAGGGTCGATGAACGCATGGCGGCGGAGCTTCGACAAACCCTGGAGCGGTTGTCGGAACAAGACTTACTTCGCCTGGTGGTGCTAACTGCCAACGGTAGCGTTTTTTCGACCGGCAGAGACGATATTGACGCCGGAGAGGAGATTGGCCGGTCCCCATCCGGCCGTTTCCCCATCGATTGGCTAAACAGCAGGCGCGTGGCGTCGGCCCTGGCGGAAATCCCAGTGCCGGTCATCGTGGCACTGAACGGTGACGCCATCGATCACGGGTTGGAACTGGCCTTGGCCGGAGACCTGAGGTTGGCCGTCACCGGTGCGCGCATGGGGTTTTCAGTCCTGTCTCCCGGGATGTTTCCATGGGACGGCGGCACTCAAAGGTTGCCCCGGCTGGTCGGGCCGGCCTGGGCGCGGGACATGTTGCTGACCGGCCGGATGGTGGACGCCGCCGAGGCTTACTCCATCGGCCTGGTAAACCGGGTGGCTGACAGCGTTGACCACCTGCAACAGATTACCGCCGACCTGGCGGGACTGGTCTCCAGGGGCGGCCCATTGGGCGCCCGCTACCTCAAAGAAGCGATCTCCAAAGGAATGGACCTGACCCTGGCGCAGGGCCTGCATTTGGAAGCCGACCTCAATGTTATCTTACAAAGCACAACCGACCGGGCGGAGGGCATCAATTCCTTTCTGGAAAAGCGCCCCCCCGAATTCCACGGCGAGTAAACGCCAGGGCCGAAAAGGAAGTTAGCTTGAAGCTAAAGCTGGACCTTCATACTCACGTGTGGGAGGCGTTCAACTTCGTCCCACCCACAGTGGAGATCGCGGAAAAGGTTGTCTCCCGTATCCGGTCCCGGGGGATCGACGGCATCGCCATAACCGACCACCACAACAAGGAGTGGTCATTCGAATTCCGTGATTTGGTGGAGCGGCACTTTCCCGGCGAAGCGTTGATCATTCCGGGCTGGGAGATAGAAATACGGCCAAAGGAAAACCCCTTCGCCGAGTACCAAGTGGCGGAGTTGTTTCTTCCCGGTGGGGGTGTGTTCCGGAGCTATTGCCACCCGGGCTACTACTCCCCAGAGATAGTTATCGAGGAGAACGTTCACGCCATCGAGATCGACAACTACATTCATAATTGGCACATCCGCAAAGCCCAAGTGGAGCAGATCGCCAAAACAAACGGGCTGCTACTCCTAGAGGTGAGCGACGCTCACAACCTGGAAAACATCGGACTGCGTTACACCGAAGTGGAACTGGACGAGCTTCACTCCCGGGCGGTGCAAACCACCTGATCCCTACCACGGGCCCATAACTATAGCGAGAAGCGGGGCAGGTAAATGTCTCCATTCGAAACGCTGCTCTACGAAATGCGAGGGCCTGTTGCCCGCATCTCGTTCAACCGGCCCCAAGTGCTCAATGCCTACAACGTGCAGATGCGGGACGATCTTTCCCAAGCACTTTCGGCAGTGGCCGATGACGCGGAGGTGCGGGCACTGCTGATTACCGGAGAAGGCCGCGGTTTCTGCGCCGGGGCCGACCTGACGGAATTCGGCACGGCGCCCTCACAGGTAATTGCCCGTCGGGTACGCTGGCAACGAGACGTTTGGGGGCAGATGGTAAACTTGGTCAAGCCATCTGTCGCGGCCATACACGGCTTTTGCATCGGCTCAGGAGTGGAAATTGCGTTGTTGTGCGACCTGCGCATCGCCGCCAACGATGCGGTGTTCGCAATGCCGGAGGTCCACTTGGGGATGATACCCGCCGCCGGGGGCACACAGACGTTGCCCAGGTCCGTCGGAAACGCCAGGGCAATGGACCTGCTGCTCACCGGACGCCGGTTCGACGCCAACGAGGCGCTCGCTATGCGATTGCTGACTCGAGTCACCCCGGCGCAACGGCTGGTAGACGAAGGCTGGCGGTTGGCGGAAGCGCTCGCCGTGCTGGAACCGGGGCCGGTGGCGGCAATGAAGGAAGCCCTTCGGGTAGGAGACGATTTGGAACTGGTTCGAGGACTGGAATTTGAGGAACGGCTGGCAGCCCGGCTGCTAAGTTGACCGGTGCGGCATGAACACGTCTGAGTTCCTGACCATTGCCGGCGCCATCGTTCCCGACCGGCCTGCGGTCGTCTTCGAAGGCCAACAGTTCACTTTCGAGGACTTGGGGCAGCGGGTGAACCGGCTGGCCAACGTGCTTTCGGAAATGGGCGTCGGAGCCGGAGACCGCGTGGCCACTATGCAAGTCAACAGCAACCGTTCCGTAGAGTCATATTTCGCGGCCGCCCAATTGGACGCCATTTATGTACCGGTTAATTTCAGGGCCAAGACCCAAGAGTTGCAACAGATGCTCTCCATCGCCAGGCCTTCTTGCCTGCTGATCGGTGAGCGATACCTGCCACTGATCGAAGACCTGCCTCAAGACATCGGGCTGGCGGCGGAAAGGGTGATCGTGTTGGACGGCGCCCCTGCCAGTGACCGCCTAGGCTACGAACCACTGCTGGCGAATGCGGACCCCGACCAGATGCACTTCCCCGAGGCGGACGACCACGACACGACGGTCATCATGTTCACCGCCGGGACCACCGGCGTGCCCAAAGGGGTAATGCTGACCCACGACAGCTTTTCTTCCTATTTGTTGGCAACGGTGACACCGGCCGACCCGGACGTTGAGGAAAGCAACCTAATTACGGTGCCCTTCTACCACATTGCAGGGCTTCAGGCCGCCCTGGCCGCAGTCTACGGGGGCCGGACTCTGGTGGTGATGCGGCAGTTCGAGCCGGTGGAGTGGATGGACCAGGTGCAAAGGTACCGGATCAACCGAGCAATGTTGGTCCCAACCATGCTGAAACAGCTGATTGAACATCCAAGGTTCCCTGACTACGATCTATCGTCGTTGGATGTCGTCACCTACGGCGCGGCGCCGATGCCGATCGAGGTTATCCGTAAAGCCATCGAAAAGCTACCAGGCGTCCGATTCATTAACGCCTTTGGTCAGACCGAGACCGCTTCAACTATCACCATGCTGCCACCGGAAGACCATGTGCTGGACGGCAGCGCCGAGGAAATCGAGGTCAAGCTGCGCCGTCTCACGTCCATCGGAAAGCCTTTGGAGGACGTCGAGGTCGAGATCGTGGACGAGGCCGGACAACCCGTGTCGGTTGGAACAACGGGCGAGATCGTGGCCCGAGGGTCCCGTATGATGGCAGGCTACTGGCAGGAAGAATCGGCCACCCGCGACACCCTCCGGTCGGGGTGGGTGTACACTGGCGATCTGGGTTACAAGGACGAAGACAGCTACATCTATTTGGCCGGCCGTGCCAAAGATTTCATCAAGCGGGGTGGGGAAATGATCTCCCCTGGAGAAGTCGAGCAGGTGCTGCTGTCCCACCCCCGAATCGACGACGCGGCAGTCATCGGAGTTCCCGACGCGGAATGGGGAGAGGAAGTGAGAGCGGTGGTGGTCGGCAAGTCCGAGAGCGTGACCGAAGATGAGATTATCGATTACTGTCGCGAGAAGCTGGCCGGTTTCAAACGGCCCAGATCGGTGGTTTTTCTGGACGAACTCCCCAGAAATGTAATGGGGAAAGTTCTGAAACGAGACTTGCGGGCTGAGTTTGGCTACCCCGTGGTGGCCAAAGAGTGAAGACAAGCCAACCGGGAACGCGTTTCCTTGAACCGTATCTTGATCGTTCCCCCCTGAAACTTTAACTAGGAGCCTGGAACCTATGAAAGTAGCAGTAGTGGGTGCCGGTGGTGTGGGGGGTTATTTTGGAGGTCTGCTAGCCAGAGCAGGCCATGAGGTTACCTTCGTGGCCCGCGGAGCGCATTTGGAGGCCATCAAGCAAAACGGGCTCCGTGTCGAGAGTGAGTTGGACGGTACTTTTACAGTACCGGGCCTCGCAGTCCAAGACGCTGGGGAGGCCGGCGAACAAAACTTGGTGTTATTTGCTGTCAAGATGTACCACAACGCCCAGGCAATCCCGTCGCTGGCCCCTTTGGTCGGGGACTCCACTGTCGTCTTGACGCTGCAAAACGGAATTGACAACGGAGAGCAACTGGCCCATGCGGTAGGTACGTCCAAGGTGATGATCGGTTCGGCCTACATGGAAGGGCGTATCTCCCAACCGGGCGTGGTGACCCAGGGCGGACCGGGCACGGCTGCCGTCGGCGAGATGCATGTAGCGATCACCAGGCGCGGTGAGGACTTGTTGCAGCAGTTCCAAGAGGCCGGATGGCGCGTAAATCTCCACGAGAACATGCCTGGGATGCTGTGGAAGAAGTTCGCCTATATTGCCGGTTCGGCGGCGGTGTGCGCGGCAGCCAACTGCGTCTACGAGGAGATGCGTACGATACCTTCGACCCGCCGGCTTATCGAGCGGGCCATCGAGGAAGCGCTGGCCGTGGGACGGGCCCGCGGCGCGCCAGTCATGGCCGACTCGCTTCGCTGGGCGATGGACGCTATGGACCGGTTTCCCGGCCAGGGACGGGCATCAATGGCGAAAGACTTTTTGGAAAACCGGCCGGTCGAGTTGGAAGGGCTCACCGGCACGTTGATACGCATGGGACTGGAAGTCGACGTGCCCACGCCGGTCAACGATTTCCTTTATGCGATCCTCAAACCCGCGACGGTCCGAATAGAATCGATGCGGGCCGCCCGCAGCAACTAGAGTCCCAGCTACTTGAATATGTCCTTCGACCACCTCTGGACGAACGGTAATCGAGTTCCAGCCCGTTCATCTGGGGGTGGACCAAGGACTCATCTTCCGCCGGGTCCGATGTTATACTCTCCGTGGCCTCTCCCGAGACCACAATCGACAGGTTACTGCTCTGTAAACAGCGCTTGTCTCTTCCGGAATAGAGGCATTTAATCCCCACGGCATTAACTAGCGCCGCATTCCATATTCAATAGTTCATAGGATTTGAGCGCAGGAGGCCCCCTGTTGAAAACAGTTGACGCTATAACCCAGATCCTGAAAAGAGAGGGTGTCGAGTATCTGCCCTGCTTCCCCACCACTCCCGTCATAGAGGCGGCGGCGGCGGCAGGGATCCGACCCATAATCTGTCGCCAAGAACGGGTAGGAGTTGGGATAGCGGACGGTTTTAGCCGCGTGACCAACGGCGACCGAATGGGTGTGTTCGCCATGCAGTACGGGCCCGGCGCCGAAAACGCTTACTCGGGCGCAGCCACCGCCTATTCCGACTCGGTCCCGCTACTGCTTTTACCCCTTGGGCATAACCGAGAACGTCACGGCATCTCGCCCCACTATAGTTCCCTGAACAGCTACGAGTCGATTACCAAAAGCATCGAGCAGATAAACATTGCCGACCGTACTTCGGAAGTCATGCGTCGGGCCTTTGCCTCCTTGCGACAGGGCCGTCCGGGACCGGTGGTTGTGGAAATACCGGCCGACGTGGCGGTGGAGGAAGTGTCTGAAGAGTCGTTTTATTACGTGCCCAGCCGCCCCGTGGCCTACCAGGCCGACCCACGAGACATCGAGGCCGCGGCCAAGGCCCTGTGCGCCGCACGCTACCCGGTGATCATGGCTGGCCAAGGGGTAATGTACGGCAAGGCCACCGATGAGTTGATAGAGCTGGCCGAGCTGTTACAGGTGCCGGTAACCACCACCCTGTTGGGCAAGAGCGCGTTCCCGGAAGTACACCCGCTGGCCCTGGGTAGCGCCGCCCTCTCAATGTCCGGTACGGTGTTCCATTTCGTACGCCGGGCCGACCTGGTGTTCGGCATCGGGACCAGCCTCACCAAGCACAATATGTGCATGACTGTGCCGCCGGGCAAGACCATGATTCATGCCACCAACGACCCGGCCGACATCAACAAGGACTACAACATCGATTACCCGATCGTCGGCGACGCCAAGTTGGTGCTTCGCCAGATGATCGAAGCCTGCCGCGAAATTGTGGGCAACAGCCGCAAGAATGAGACCTCCACCGCCAATGAGATCAATTCGGAGCGCGAGGGCTGGCTCACGGAGTGGCGGCACAAGTTGGCCGACAACTCAACACCCATTAACCCCTACCGGGTAATCTGGGACTTCATGCACACCATCCCACCTCAGGACGCCATCGTTACCCACGATTCCGGGAGCCCACGCGACCAGATCACTCCTTTTTACCGCTCCAACGGACCGCGGACGTACCTGGGCTGGGGCAAGTCCCATGGCTTGGGAACAGGTCTGGGCCTGACTATCGGCGCGAAGCTGGCCCAGCCGGACAAGGTCTGTGTCAACTTCATGGGCGACGCGGCGTTTGGAATGGTCGGCCTGGATTTCGAGACCGCGGTGCGGTCCAACCTCCCCATAATCACTGTGGTCTTAAACAACTCGACAATGGCGGTGGAGACGGCCTCTATGGCGGACTCCCACCGTTTGTACAACACCCGGGACCTGGGCGGGAATTACGCCGAGATGGGGAAGGCCATGGGTGGATATTCCGAACGCATAGAGGACCCAAACCAGGTGACTGCCGCGTTCGCCAGGGCCCGCAAAGTTACCGAGGAAGAAGGCAGGGCGGTTTTGTTGGAGTTCATCACGAGTTCAGAAACGGAAGCCTCGCACCGCCGGGCGTTTTAAACGGACTAAGATACAGACTAAGACTTTGTACCAGGAGCAGCAATCATGGCAACGAGATCGAAATACCTGTTTATAGCTAGTATGGACATCGATGCGGCCAAGGAGACCCTGTTCAACGAAGTTTATGACACGGAGCACTGCCCCGAACTGGGCAAGGTGGCCGGCGTCGGCGAGATCGTTAGGTTCGAGGCCCAGCCGTTCGAGGTGCGTGGCCGGCGTCGGCGAGATCGTTAGGTTCGAGGCCCAGCCGTTCGATCGGCGGCGAGACCAGGACTGTAACTAGACGTTTTCTTAAACAATTACCAAAACCCCGGATGGCGAGCCTCGGTTTCATGCTATGTACGAAATCGAGAGCCCCGAGGTACTAACTTCCGCAGCGTGGGCCGAGGCCGTGGAATTGGGCCGATGGCCGGAGCAGGTTAGGCCCTTCACCACCAACCGCAAACACACCCTGCTGCGCCTCACGTACCCCCAAGGCTAGACCGTCGGCAACGGGTGGCTTTGACTTGCCTACCGCAGAGAGTGCCCGCACCGATTCGACAGCTCTGCGCGCCTTAGAGGGCGTGAGGGTACTGGACCTCACCCATCACATCGCCGGCCCCTACTGCACTAAACTGCTGGCCGACTTTGGGGCCGACGTGCTCAAAATCGAGCGGCCGGAAGGCGACCCGGCCCGGCGACTCGCCCCGTTCTTCCACGATGAGCCAGACCCGGAGAAGGGTCTGCCCTTCGCTTACCTCAACACCAACAAAAAGGGCGTGACCCTAAACCTCAAATCCCAAAGCGGTCAGAATATTATCAGGTCTTTGGCCCGTGATTCCGACATCGTCGTGGAGAATTTTGCTCCCCGTGTCATGTCTTCTCTGGGGCTGGGCTTCGAAGCCCTGAGACAGGAAAACCAAGCACTGGTCATGGTCTCAATCTCCAACTTCGGCCAGACCGGGCCCTACCGCGACTATAAGGCCACCGACATCGTCGAATACGCCTTGGGCGGTCTCATGTATATCTTCGGCGCCTACGACCGGGAGCCGCTGAAGCACGCGTTCCACCAAGCCCAGTTCAAGGCCGGGACCGACGCCGCTTCCGCCGCGTTAATCGCCCTCTATCATCAGCGGCTGACCGGACAGGGGCAACACATCGACGTTTCTATCCAGGAGGCGGTGGCGGCAGGGCTAAGGGATGTCGTCAACAACTTCACCTACAGCGGAGCGGTCCGGCGGCGGCAGCCCAACCACAGCGGCGACCTCAACCGGTTGCGCGCCACCGCCGACGGCCATATGTTGCCGACCCCGGGACTCGCCAGCTTCAACTGGACGACAGTGGTGGACTTTCTCGGCCTACCGGAACTAGACGACGACAAATTCAGCACGCCGTCGGCCCGTCTGGCCAACGCCGAAGAGTTGGGCCGGATTTTGGACGGCCACTTCATCAAACAAAACAAGTACGAGGTGTTCTATAGCTCGCAACAACACAGGTTCATTTACGGCGTGATTCAATCGCCCGAGGAGGTGCTGGCGAACCCGCAGTTCGAGTCCCGCGGCTACTTTGTAGAGGTGGACCACCCAACGATCGGCCCGCTGAAATACCCTGGAGCTCCGGTCAACATGGAGGGCACACCCTGGCAAATTTTGAGTCCCGCACCGGGCTTGGGGCAACACAATCAGGAAGTGTTGGGCAGGCGCCTGGGTTACTCCAACGCCGATTTGGGCCAGATGCGGGCAGAGGGCGCTATCTGATGGCAGCACCGGTACAAGCAGGGCCGTTGGATGGCGTTCGCATCGTCGAAATGGGCCAGCTTATTGCCATCCCATTCGCCACCAAACTGTTGGCTGACATGGGCGCGCAGGTAATCCGCTTGGAGTCGACCCGGCGGGTGGAGAGCTACCGCAGCGACTCCGTTTATCTCAACGAAGTGGAGGGTGAGTTCTGGAACCGCGCGGCCAACTTCTACGAGCACAACCGCAACAAGCTGGGCATCACGCTGGAGTTGGACCGGCCGCAGGGCCTAGAGGTTCTCCGAGAGTTGATCGCGGTTGCCGACGTTTTCGCCGAGAATTTCACGCCGCGTGTCATCAAAAATTTCGGCCTGGAATATGAGGACCTGCGGCGCATAAAGCCGGACATCATCATGGTGTCCTCCACCGGCTACGGCTACTCGGGCCCTTGGGCCAACTATGGCGCTACCGGCCCGGCCACGGAGGGAGCATCAGGACTGGCTTATACCACCGGGTACGCTGACGGACCACCCGTGTTGTCCGAGATACCGTACACCGACTACACCGCCGCCGAGCACACAGTCTTCGCCGTAATGGCCGCCCTGATGCACCGGTTGCGCACAGGGGACGGCCAGTTCATCGACGTTTCACAAACGCAGACAGCAAGTTCCACAATCCCAGAGGCACTGCTGGACTTCGCGGCCAACGGGCGGCTACCAACTCGTGGGGGCAATCGGGACCCGTCCATGGCCCCTCACGGTTGCTACCCATGCCTCGGCGAGGACCGGTGGATCGCAATCGCGGTGTCCGGCGACGCAGAGTGGCGGGGGTTGTGCCGGGTGCTGGCGAAACCCGAATGGGAGACCGACCTGCGGTTTTCCAATTCGTTCGATCGTTTGCGGAACCAGGACCAACTGGACCGCCGACTGGAGCAATCGACTGCTGGCTGGGACGCCCACGGTTTGATGCGCGCGCTGCAAGAAAACGGGGTCGCCGCCGGGGTGGTGTTGGACAGCAAGGACCTACTTTTCAACCCGCACCTGCGGGATAGAGGCTTCTACGAGGTGGTGCGACACCACCCCAGCACCGGTATCCCGCCGTTGCCTTACGCCAGCCGCCCTTGGCGATTCTCGGAGACACCAGCGGTAATTCCCAAGGCAGGGCCGGTCATGGGCCAACACAACCGCTACTTGCTGATGGAACTGTTGGGAAAACCAGAAGAGGAATTTACCCGCCTAGAGACTGAAGGGATTATCGGGTACGCCCCCGCCGACCCGCGCCCGGTACGCCGTCCCCCGCTGGACGAGCAAGTGCGCCAAGGGCGAATGCAACGCTACGAAACGGACTTCCAAGAACAAGTGGCCCGAGCGTTTGCGCCGCAGGAATAGCGGTCAGCTATCGTTCGTCAACTCCAAAGCTGACGGCTGACAGCTACAGCCCCCGACTCGCCTCGTACGCCGCGATCTTATCTTCCACTTGTAGGGTGAGCCCGATGTCATCCAAGCCGTTGACCAGCAAGTGACGGCGGGCGCCGTCGATTTCGAAGGAAATCGAGACCTCCTCGTCCTCGTCCCAGACCCTCTGCCCTTCCAGATCTACAGTCAGGTTAACCCCCGGCTTGGACTGGGCTTTCTCCATGATCTCCCGCACCTGCTCTTCCGGCAGCCGCAACGGCAATACGCCGTTTTTGAAGCAGTTGTTGTAGAAGATGTCGGCGAAGCTTGGGGCGATTATGCACCGGATGCCGTAGTCCCGCAGGGCCCAGGGCGCATGTTCCCGGGACGAGCCGCAACCGAAATTGTTGCCTGCTACCAAGACTTTCGCACTCCGGTATTCGTCCTGATTGAGTACAAAGTCGGGCTTGGGGCTGCCGTCCTCGTTGTAACGCCACGCAGCGAACAGGGCGTCCTCGAACCCGGAACGCTCGATACTCTTTAGGAAGACCGCCGGGATTATCTGGTCGGTGTCCACGTTGACACGGTCCAGAGGGGCGACCACACCAGTTAGTTTTGTAAACGGGTCCATGTTCAATAACTCCCGAATGCGTGAATTTTTTCGTGTAATGTGACCACTATGGAAAACCGGTTGTGCCGGCTATGGAAAACCGGCTGCGCCGGCCGGTTGGCTACAGGTCTCTGACATCGACGAAGTGTCCGGCGATGGCCGCCGCCGCCGCCATGGCAGGGCTTACCAGATGGGTACGGCCCCCTTTGCCTTGGCGGCCTTCGAAATTACGGTTGGAGGTCGAGGCGCAGCGCTGCCCCGGGTCCAGAGTATCCGGGTTCATACCCAGGCACATGGAGCAGCCGGCTACCCGCCAGTCAAGGCCGGCCTCGGTGAAAATGGCGTCCAGGCCCTCTTCTTCGGCTTCTTTCTTAATCTTGGCGGAGCCGGGCACCACCATGGCGTAGACGTCGGGATGAACCTTGCGGCCCTTGACCACCTCGGCGGCAGCCCTCAAGTCCTCCAACCGGGCGTTGGTGCAGGCGCCGACGAAAATTCGGTCAATTTTGATGTCTTGGATCGGCATACCCGCTTTGAGGTCCATGTATTGCAATGCCCGGGTGGCCGACTCCCTTTCCGATTCATCTTCGAAGTTTGCCGGGTCAGGCACGCGGCCGCTGATGGGCGCAACCATGCCAGGGTTGGTGCCCCAGGTCACAAACGGCTCGAGTTCGGAGGCCTCGATTATCACGGTCTTGTCGTACACCGCGTCGGGGTCGGTAGGCAGTTGCCGCCATCTGTCGACTGCGGCGTCGAAGTCGGCGCCTTGCGGTGCGAACTGACGCCCTCGGAGGTAGTCGAAGGTCGTTAGGTCGGGGGCAATCATCCCAGCCCGCGCGCCGGCTTCGATGCTCATGTTGCAGACGGTCATCCGGCCGTCCATCGACAGCGACCGGATGGCGTCGCCGGTGTATTCGATGCAGTAACCGACACCACCGTTAACGCCTATGCGCCCGACAATGCCAAGTATGATGTCCTTGGCCGATACGCCGGGCGGCAGCGTGCCGTTAACCCTGATTTCCATGGTGTTGGGTTTGAATTGGCGCAGGGTCTGGGTAGCCAGCACGTGCTCCACCTCAGACGTTCCAATGCCCACCGCCAAGGCTCCCAACGCGCCGTGTGTGGAGGTGTGGCTGTCGCCGCAAACGATGGTCTTACCCGGCTGGGTGTAACCCAGGTCAGGGCCAATGATGTGGACGATGCCCTGGAGCGGGCTGAAGCGGTCGTACAGCGTGACCCCGAACTCCTCGCAGTTGCGGGTCAGCGCGTCGAGTTGCTTCTTGGATATTTCGTCGGTTACCGGCAGCGACAAGTCCCAAGTCGGGGTGTTGTGGTCGGCGGTGGCCACGGTGAAGTCGGTGCGCCGCACCTTCCGGCCCTCCATCCGGAGTCCGTCGAATGCCTGGGGCGACGTTACTTCGTGGACCAGGTGCAGATCGATATAGATGACTGAAGGCTCGCCCTGCTCTTGGTGAACAACGTGGGCGTCCCAAATTTTCTCGAACATCGTCTTAGGAGGCATCGAAATTCTTCTCCTGCAAATTCTGCCTGTCTCCCGCTCCTTGGGCACGGCGGAGGCACGGCGGCTGAAAACCGGCCCGTATTATAGCATTATGTTTGGGGCTATAGGCTCTGTTGGTCGCGAGGCGGCCCCCACCTTAACGATCCTCCAGAGGGAGAGGGGACGCCAAGCGACAATCAGGCAGCTGAGGGCCACGGCTGTGGGCAGACGGAGACTCGTGTAAATGTTACACTGGAATCCAATCCTTGCATCCACTACGACCGCTACGGCGGTTCATCCGGTACCATCAGGCCAACTTCCAGGCTAACTTCCACCGCTCCTGGCAACCTGCCATTTCAGGCGGCTGGCCTACGGTGCCCCGACCTAACACTGGGAGATTTTGGGGAGGACTGGTTTCATGCCCTCGACTGACGCCACAACATTACCGAACACGGTACGACCGACAAAGTACCGGTTAACGCTGCAGCCTAACATCGACGATTTCACCTTCAAGGGCAGTCAAAGCGTCGATATCGAAATACTCGAGCCCATCAGTCGAATAGTTCTGAACGCCATCGACCTGGAGATTGGGGCCGTCAGCCTACGCCGGAACGGGACCGCCACAGGCTGCCGGTCCGTGTCCTTGGACGAAGAGACCCAGACGGCTACCTTGGACTTCGGGGAGACCCAGCCAGCCGGAGAAGCTGAACTGGAAATGGAGTTCACGGGGGTTCTTAACGACAAGCTGCTGGGGTTCTACCGGTCCGAGTACACCTCCCAAAATGGGGAAACCCGATACCTGGCCACCACCCAGTTCGAGGCCACCGACGCCCGCCGGGCTTTCCCCTGTTGGGACGAACCGGCCCACAAAGCGAACTTTGAGGTAACCCTGGTATTTGCCGATGGATACCAGGCGGTTTCCAACACCCCGGCGGTAGAAGAGACGTCGCCTGGACCCGGCCTGAAATCGGTCATCTTTGCCGAAACACCGGTTATGTCGACCTACCTGCTGGCGTTTATCGTTGGCGACTTGGTATCGGTGGAGCAGGACGCCCCCAACGGCACCAGAGTCGGCATTTGGACCACGCCGGGCAAAGAGAACCAGGCCCAGTTCGCCCTGGACACATCCGTGCAGCTCCTGGGTTATTTCAACGATTATTTCGGCATCCCATATCCTCTGGCCAAGCTGGACCATATAGCGATTCCGGACTTTGCCGCCGGGGCCATGGAAAACTGGGGCGCGATCACCTACCGGGAGACCGCGCTGCTGGTCGACCCGGAGAACTCATCGGCAGGCACCCGCCAACGCGTCGCGGAAGTGGTCGCCCACGAGATGGCCCATATGTGGTTCGGGGATTTGGTCACCATGGAGTGGTGGGACGACCTCTGGCTGAACGAGAGTTTCGCCTCCTGGATGGGGACCAAGGCGGTCGATTGGCTATTTCCCGACTGGCAGATGTGGACCCAGTTCGTCAACATGGACACCAACCGGGCCTTGAGCCTGGACGGTCTGAAAAACTCCCATCCCATCGAACAAGAGGTCAAGAATCCGGCGCAGGTCAGCCAACTTTTCGATGCCATCAGCTACAGCAAGGGCGCATCGGTCATCCGGATGCTGGAACAATTCCTGGGCGCCGAAACGTTCCGCAAAGGGTTGAACCGTTATCTCTCCGGCCACATGTACGCCAATGCCAGGACCCAAGACTTGTGGGAGGCGCTGGAGGCCGAATCCGGCCAGCCCGTAACCTCGATCATGGACTCCTGGGTCAAACAGATGGGATATCCGGTGCTCCAAGTGGAAGCCAACCGCGACCAAGAGCGGGTACAACTGGCCGTTTCCCAAGAGCGGTTCGTTTATGACAGCCTGCTGGGCGAAAGCGAGCCCAGCCCCGAGGTTTGGCGGGTGCCGGTTACTGTTAGTTACGAGGGCGAAGAGTCGGCAGCCACGGCGAGAACCATGGTTATGGAAGGCCGCCAGGCGCAGTTGGAGGTGCCGGCGGCATCCGGCGGGTGGTTCAAAGTCAACTCCGAGCAGACCGGTTTCTACCGGGTGAACTACAGCACCGAGGACTGGCAGCGACTGGTCCCAGCGGTACGGTCTCTGGAGTTGCCCGCAACCGACCGGCTGGGAATTCAAAACGACGCCTACGCCCTGTCCAGGGCCGGCTTGCTTCCGGTGACCCAGTTTTTGGAGTTGGCCCGGGCCTACGAGAACGAAAACGACGCCTCCGTCTGGGGCGACTTGGCCTCCAATCTACGGGACATCGAGCAGCTAATTTCCACCGAGCCAGTTCACCCAGCCTATCAGCAGTTCGCCAAGGGCCTGTTCGGTCCGGCGGCACGGCGCGCCGGTTGGGAACCCCGGCCGGGCGACGGCCACTTGGACGCGCTTCTGCGCAGCACGGTATTGGGCCAGGCGGGGAGCTACGAGGACCAAGAGTTGTTGCAGCAGGCGAGGGACCTGTTCCAAAAGTATCTCAACGACCACGACGCCGTCCATCCAGACCTTCGCGGAGTGGTTTTTGGCTTGGCCGGACAGGGCGGAGACCAATCGACTTACGACCAACTATGGGAACTCGAGGGCCAGACCGAACTTCAGGAAGAAAAGATGCGGCTGCTGATGGCTGTGACCAGGTTCCAGCAAGCCGAGTTGTTGACCAAGACCCTTGAGCGAGCCATGTCCTCCCGGGTCCGCTCACAGGACACCATCATGGTAGTGGCCGGGGTGGCGGCTAACCCCAAAGGCCGGAATACCGCCTGGGAGTTCGTGAAATCTAATTGGACGGAATTTGACCGTCGCTACGGTGGTGGCGGGTTCGGACTGATGCGGCTGGTGTCGATCTGCAGCCATTTCAACTCAGAAGCGCACCTGGCCGACATCGACAGCTTCTTTGCCGAGCATCCAGCTCCGGCGGCCGACCGCACTATCCAGCAGGCGCTGGAACGGGTGCGCCTGAACATCAAATGGCTGGAACAGAACCGCCAGGAACTAAACGCCTGGTTGGGGAGCTAGCGGGCCCGTACCGTCTGCCATCTCCCACCGGTCCACTTTCGGCGTACACCAGCCGGTGCTAGAATCGACTTCCGCCGAAAATTACGTTACGCATATGGCGATTGACTGAATATGGATAAATATGAACGCATCGCTGCCCTGAAAGCGGCGCTCGCCCAACGCATCTTGGTGTTGGACGGCGCCATGGGCACCGCAATACAGTCCTTCGACTTGGGCCCAGACGATTTCGGTGGCCCCGAGTACGAAGGTTGCAACGAATACCTCGTCGTCACCCGGCCCGATGTCATCCAGACCATCCACCAAGGCCACCTGGAGGCCGGCGCCGATATCCTGGAAACTGACACCTTCGGCGCAATGCCGATTGTGCTGGCCGAATACAACCTGGCTCATGAAGCCCGCCGCCTAAACCGGGAAGCAGCGACCATTGCTTTAAGGGTTGCCGATGCCGCCTCCACCCCGGTTAAACCCCGCTTTGTTGCTGGTTCGATGGGCCCCACCACCAAGACCATTTCGGTGACCGGTGGCGTGACCTTCGACGAACTGGCGGACAGCTACCACATTCAGGCCGCTGGCCTGATCGAGGGCGGGGCCGACCTCCTATTGTTGGAGACCGGCCAGGACACGCTGAACATCAAGGCGGGACTTGAAGGCATTGACAGGGCCTTCGCCGAGTTGGGCCGCGAGATACCGGTAGCGGTACAAGGGACCGTGGAGCCGATGGGAACCCTACTGGCCGGGCAGGATGTCGAGGCGCTTTACGTATCGCTGGCGCACCGCGATTTGCTCTGGATCGGCATCAACTGCGCCACCGGCCCCCAGTTCATGACGGACCACATCCGCACCCTATCCGGACTGTCCCGTTTCCCGGTGGCATCTGTCCCCAACGCCGGAATGCCCGACGAAGATGGCAGATACAACGAGACCCCAGAAGCCATGGCCGAGACTCTGGGGCGGTTCGTCGATTCCGGTTGGGTTAACCTTGTCGGCGGCTGCTGCGGCACCGTGAACGACCACATTCGCCTGCTTGCAGCTATGGTCGAAGGCAAGTCGCCACGGCCATTGGTCGAGTCAGACGAGACCCGCGTGTCGGGCATCGATGCGTTGCTGATAGACGATCAGGTCCGCCCGGCGATCGTCGGCGAACGCACTAACGTGTTGGGTAGCCGCCGCTTCCGCCGCCTGATTAACGACGGCGCCTTCGAAGAGGCCGCCGAGGTTGGGCGGCGCCAGGCCCGCAACGGCGCCCACGTACTGGACGTTTGTTTGCAGGACCCGGACCGGGACGAATCAGCCGACATGGCCCAGTTCCTTGACCTTCTCACCAAGAAGGTCAAGGCCCCCGTAATGATCGACTCCACCGACCACCAAGTGATCGAGTTGGCGTTGAAACGGTTACAAGGGAAGTCGATCATCAACTCGGTGAACCTGGAGGACGGCGAGGCCCGTTTTGAGGCGGTGGTGCCGCTGGCCCGGCGTTACGGGGCCGCATTGGTGGTTGGTTGCATCGACGACGACAAACAGCAGGCCCAAGCGGTCACCAAGGAACGAAAGCTGGAGGTCGCGCTGCGTTCGGCCAAGATTCTCAACGAAAAATACGGCGTACCCATCGAAGATTTGATCTTCGACCCGCTGGTGTTCCCGGTGGGCACCGGCGACGTTAACTACGTGGGTTCGGGCGCCGAGACCGTCGAGGGGGTCCGTCTCATTAAAGAGGCGCTGCCCCAAGCTAAGACCGTGCTGGGGATCTCCAACGTGTCCTTCGGGCTGCCTGCGGCCGGCCGGGAGGTGCTCAACTCGGTATTTTTGTACCACTGCGTGCAGGCCGGGCTGGACATGGCGATAGTCAACTCCGAAGCGATGATGCGCTATGCGTCCATCCCCGAGGAGGAGCGGCAACTAGCCGAAGACCTCATCTGGTACCGGGGCGACGACCCAGTTGCGGCATTCGCCGCCCATTTCCGGGACAAAGCACCGGCTACGACCAATGAGGAACGCCGGAGCCTGCCCTTGGACGAGCGGCTGGCATTGGCGATTATCGAGGGCACCAAAGAGGGACTGGCGAACGACTTGGACGAAGCGTTGGCAGGGCGGTCACCGCTTGAAATAATCAACGGCCCTTTGATGGCTGGAATGACCGAAGTCGGCCGCCAGTTTAATGCCAACGAGTTGATAGTTGCCGAGGTGCTTCAGTCGGCGGAGTCAATGAAGTTCTCGGTTACGCACCTGGAACCCCACATGGAACGGGCTGAGAGTTCAATAAAAGGCCGTGTGGTGCTGGCCACTGTAAAAGGCGATGTGCACGACATCGGCAAAAATTTGGTGGAGATCATCCTGTCCAACAACGGTTACCAAGTAATCAATTTGGGGATCAAGGTCCCGCCCCAAGATTTGATCGACGCCGTTAACCAGCACCAGCCCGACATCGTTGGGCTTTCAGGCTTGTTGGTGAAGTCGGCCCAAATGATGGTGGAAACAGTCCGTGATTTCCGCCAGTCCGGCGTGGCCTGCCCGGTCTTGGTGGGTGGCGCGGCTCTATCAAACCGGTTTACCCGGCTCCGCATCGCACCCGAGTACGGCGGCTTGGTGGCTTATGCCCCCGACGCCATGACCGGCCTGGCCCTGGCCAACACCATTCAAGAGGCCGACGAAAGGGTGCAACTGGCCGCGTCGCTTGAGGCCGAAACCGAGACGATGCTTAACGCCGATGCCGTGGCCGCAGGGGCCGCCACCGATGCGCCCGAGGAGGTGCCGCCAGCCCAAGTGCGGCACGACTTCCCGCTACCCAAGCCTCCGGACCTGCGCTTGCACGTGCTCAGCGACTACAACCTGGAAGAAATCTTCCCCTACATCAACCCTCAGATGCTCTACGTGAGGCACTTGGGCTACAAGGGGAGGTTCGCCGACGCGTTGGAGGCCGGAGAGCAGTCCGCCCTGGAACTAAAGGACTCAGTACGGCAGGTCGAAGACTTGGTTTTAGCCCAAGACGACATTAAGGCCAGCGCGGTGTTTAAATTCTTTCCCTGTCAGTCCGACGGACGCCAGCTGCTAGTCTATTCGGCCGATGGGTCTCGGGTATTGGAGCAATTCTGCTTCGGGCGCCAGTCGCAACGGGATGGCCTCTGCCTGGCCGATTACGTGCTGCCCCGGCCCAGCCAAGCAGCCAGCGGGCTGGAGGGCATGGACTACGTGGGTATGTTCGTCACCACCATCGGGCCCGGCGTGCGGCGGCTTACAGAGCAGTGGATGGCCGAGGGGCATTTCCTGAACGCCCACATCCTTCAGGCCCTGGCCTTGGAGGGCGCGGAGGGTTTCGCTGAGTTGCTGCACCAACAACTGCGGCAGATGTGGGGCCTAGGGGACCCGGTCGAAATGACGGCGCAGGACCTGTTCCGGACTCAGTACCGGGGCCGCCGGTTCTCTTTCGGTTACCCTGCCTGCCCTAGGCTCGAGGACCAAGAGCAGCTTTTCCGGCTCCTGGAAGTATCGTCCCAACTGGATGTTGAGTTGACCGAGGGTTTCATGATGGACCCCGAGTCCTCGGTGTCCGCAGTGGTGTTTCACCACCCCGACGCCAAATACTTCAACCTCAGCGAGTCTGACATCGAAAAGCTCGAACGCGAGTTGGCTCAGGCCTAGCTGCGGTTTTTACAATCAGTTGCGTGGTAACTGGTAATCCTCCTCTAGGAAAACTTGGTCCTCTATCCACGGCAGCAACCAAATCTGGCGGAACCGCAAGAGCCGCTCTAGCCTGACTCTGACCAAATAATCTACGATTCAAACGTGGGGCGATCCACAGCAACTTGGAGGCGGCATGGAACCCATTGCTAAGATCGCGGCTGACCTGGGTATTAACGGCGACCATGTTCTCCCTTACGGGCGCTACAAGGCCAAGATATCCCTGGACGCCCTGGCAGAAGGCAAGTCCAATAAAGGCAAGCTAATCGTCGTTACCGGCATCACTCCCACTCCGGCCGGTGAGGGGAAAACGACCACCGCCATCGGCCTCACCCAAGGTATGGGGCGGCTGGGGCACCGGGTAGTGGTCAACCTGCGAGAGCCGACTCTGGGGCCGATCTTCGGCATCAAGGGTGGTGGCACCGGCGGCGGGCAGGCCCGGGTAATTCCCGAAGACGAGATAAACATCCACTTCACCGGGGATGCCCACGCGGTCGCCTCGGCGCATAACCTGTTGGCGGCGTTGGTGGACAACGCGGTGTTTCGCGGCACCATTCCAGACTTCGACCCCACCGGGATTCACTGGACGCGGGTAACCGACGCTTCGGACCGGGGGCTGCGGCAGGTGGTGGCTGGCGTCGGCGGTTCGGGCTACGGACCGCTACGAGAAGCACGGTTCGACATCGTTTCGGCCTCGGAGATAATGGCCATCCTGGCGTTGGCCGACGGCCCCGACGATCTTAGGGCGCGGATCTCCCGCATCGTGGTCGGAGTCACCAAGGGTGGTCAGCCGGTCAGCGTCGACCAACTCGGCGTCACCGGGTCTCTGATGTCGCTGCTGCACCAGACCGTTATGCCCAATCTGGTCCAGACCATGGAAGGACAGCCAGCAATCATCCACGCCGGTCCCTTCGGCAACATCGCCCACGGTTGCAGTTCGATCCTGGCCGACCGCATGGGGCTGGCCTATTCCGACTACGTGGTAACCGAGGCCGGGTTTGCCTCGGACTTGGGATTCGAAAAGTTCATGCACATCAAAACTCGCCAGAGCGGCTTCCCGCCCAGCGCGGCGGTGCTGGTGGCCTCGGTCCGGGCGCTAAAGTGGCACGGTGGCACGCGCCGCCGGGAACTGGACCAACCCAACGTTGATGCGGTGATGGCTGGCGGCCCCAATCTGGCCCACCATGTCGGCATCGTAAAGAGTTTCGGTCTGCCCGTGGTGGTGGCCATCAATCGCTTCGGCAGCGACAGCGCCGAGGAATTGGATGCGGTCAATAAGATCGCCCAAGACGCCGGGGCTACCGCCGCTGTGGAATGCGACTGCTTCGCTCAGGGCGGCGCTGGCGCCGAGGAATTGGCCCAGGCCGTAGTCGGCGCGGCCCAGACCGAAAGCAGAATCACCTACTCCTACCCGACCGACGCCTCGGCCCAAGACAAGGTGTTGGCCTTGGCCCAGAAGATATACGGCGCGGCCGACGTAAGCTGGACCCCCGATGCCCGGCGGCAGTTGGAGTATTTCGAGTCCCAGGGCTGGGGCGGGCTGCCTATCTGCATGGCCAAGACCCACCTGTCGATTTCCCACGACCCCAGCCTGCGGAACCGCCCACAGGGCTACACCTTTCCAGTGAACGAGATTCGAGCCTCGGTAGGCGCTGGCTTCTTGTACGCCCTAGCCGGCCGGATTGAAACCCTCCCCGGTCTGCCCACCCGGCCGCGGGCGTTGAACATGGACGTTACCCCAGAAGGCGAGGTGGTCGGCTTAAGCTGACAGCGCATTTCAGGCCTCCGCCCATTTCAGGCATCCGCTCTGGGGCGTAAATAGGGTGAAATCGCACCCACCTAACGCTGCCGCCTAAACTGCTATTGTCCTAACAGGTATACTAGGGTATCTTCCGCGGCGACCTGGACGTTAAATAGGATACCCAAGTATGCGAGTGGTCATGATCCATGCCCTGGCTGAGTCCATACCGCCGGTCCGGATGGCTTTCCAGGACGAATTCCCAGAAGCCCAAGTTGTAAACCTGCTGGACGAGGGCCTGCTCGCCGATTTCCAAGGCCACATCACCCCTGGACTCCGCCGCCGCATGAGCGACCTCATCTGCTACTCCAAAGACAATCACGCCGACGCCATCGGTCTCGCTTGCTCCGTATACGCGCCGGTGGTAGACTCGGCCCGCGATTTGGTCAGTGTTCCGCTGGTGTCCTCCTACGGTCCGGTGATGGCCGAGGCCGTGGCCGCTGGTCCAAGGGTAGGCATCATAGCCTCCAACGACGCCACCATTCGCGACGCCGAACGCTACCTCCGGTCGGCTGCCCAAGAGATCGGAACGGAAGTCGAACCAAAGGCGCGGGTGGCCGACGACCTCATTACAGTCCTCAGGACACAGGGAGGACCAGCCTTCGAACGCCGCCTAGAAGAGGAAGTAATGGGCTTGGCGCCAGAGGTAGATGTCATTTTGCTGAGCCAATTTTCATTCGCCTCTGCGCTCAACCACTTGAAGCAAGTATCGCCGGTTTCGGTCCTATCGGCGCCACACAGCAGCGCCAGAACACTGAAGCGGTTGCTTCACCAATAAGCCGATGATCCGATAATCCGAGCTTATAAATCTAAACTGTATACGCAAAGGAGCGAAAAATGGCAAAGTCCCCGCAACTAACAGAAGCAATTCGACAGTTCAGCGAGTTCTCCAACGTCGATGAGTCCCAGGGCCTGATCGAAGGAATGCGCCTTACCTACGAAAAGATATCCTCGTTCCCGGTTGATGAGGGAGTAACTTTCGAACGATTGAGCGCTGGCGGCGTTCCGGCCGAAATGATGTCCGCGGCCGATTCCGACCCCAACCGGGTGCTGATTTATGTGCACGGCGGCGGCTACGTCATCGGGTCGGTCCGAACCCACCGCATGTTGATGAGCAAGCTGGTCAAGTCGTCGGGCGGCAAGGTCTTGGGGCTCGATTACAGGTTGGCCCCGGAAGACCCCTTCCCGGCGGCCGTCGAAGACACCGTGGCGGCCTACCGGTGGTTGCTGTCCCAGGGCTTCGATGGGGGCAAAATTTCCATCGGCGGCGATTCGGCTGGCGGTGGGCTTGCTGCGGCGGCATTGGTGGCGTTGCGCTACCTTGGCGAACCCATGGCCGGGGCCGGCCTATTGATATCGCCGTGGGTCGACCTTGAAGGTATCGGCAACTCGATGACCACCAACGCCGAGGTCGATCCGGTGGTACAAAAAGAAGGCCTGGAGTGGATGGCCGGGCTTTATGTCGGCGACCGCGACCGGCGCACACCCCTGGCGGCCCCTTTGTATGCCGACCTGCACGGTCTGCCTCCGATTCTAATACAGGTCGGCGGCGACGAGACGCTACTGGACGATTCGACGAGACTGGCGGACAAGCTCAAGGAAGCCCGCGTTCCGGTGACCACCGAAGTGGCCGACGACATGTTCCACGTCTGGCACGCCTTTGCTCCGATACTCCCCGAAGGCCAACGGGCCATAGACCGCGCCGGGGCGTTCCTCAAAGAAAAAACGGGGTAGCTGCTAGCTGTCAGCATTCAGCGGTCAGCTATTAGCTTGCTGATCGCTGGATTCCTACCGTAGTCGTTGCGGCGGGACTAAATCCCCCTTAATCCCCCTTTGCGAAAGGGGGAGATTGGCTCGTCCTAGTGGATGGACAACGAACGACGACAATCATCCTAGTCTGATTCTCAATGAGCGTTGGACTAGGATGATTTTTTATTTACGCCGCGGAAGCGTATATACCCCCACTTTCGCAAAGGGGGGTTGGGGGGATTTCCGCGACGGAGTTCCTGAAATACGACCGTTAGCCAAGGGTATTAAATGGGCGGTGGCGGTGGCGATGGCGATGGCGGTCGCCAGGTTGGTGAACCTGGTGGAGAATCTGCCGTGTTTCAAGGCGTTGGTGTTGGCTAGCTGCGCACCACGTCGAGTGTTCATGGTTGGGGATTCGTTTTCGAAACGAATGCGGAACAAATCATGCGGGGATAGCATGGCCGGCTAGGGTGCCATCTAGGGCGGCGTTGGCCAGATAGGGTTAAGGTGGCGGTCAGCATGTCTTTATTCTGGGCGGTGGTCACCGGAGCGGTCATTCAGCGGTCAGCGGTCAGCGGTCAGCGGTCAGCGGTCAGCGGTCAGCGGAGAAGTCTACACGCCCATTTCGGATTTGGAGTAGGCCACCGCCAATTCCGCTCCGATCTTAGTGGCAACACCTATGCCCCAATTTCCAACGCGGGCCAGGTGTTGCCACGCACTTTGCCCGTCGCCACCGCGGGCGGCGTTTTCGGCATGGGCGACCTCAGCTACGGCGGTAAAGTGATCGGGATCGAAGGCCTCAGCCAGCATCTGAGCCTTTAACTTCGCTAGCTCGTCGGCCAATGCGACCAGGTCGATGTTGTTTTCTACGCGGCTCACCGACACTCCACGGTTGCGGGAATTTCTGCCAGCGACTCCGATTTGTTTGGATTCAAACTTGTCTCCAAGGTGAGTGTCACCGTAGAAATTGTAAGTCGAGCCAGCCCTTTCTCCGTCGCTGTGGCGCCGGTTTTCCCTACGGGCTTCTTCCGGCTCGATTCCATCCAGGACCTGCTTCACGTCGATTCGTTCTTTCAGACCCTGGGGAACGAAAATCAACTCTCTCATTTCCTCCAGATCGAGCAGATAGTCGTAGTCAGCGAATACAGTAGAGTGTCCGGATATCGGGACCTTTTGCCGGACAACGAGGCCGGAAATGCTCCGGTGAATCCGGAGTAGCTCCGCTCGAATTACACCCAGAAACTCCCGGCGGGTTCCCTCGTTGCCGGAGACTTGGATGAAGACTTTACCGTCCTCCAGATCGGCACGAACCAGCGCGTGATTCCGGGCTCCTTCGTACTCCAGCACCACCCCGGTACGCCAGTAAATGTTTTCGTGGATGAACTCGTTAATGCCCACAATGAAACGCGAGATCACGCTGCCCGGCAGCACGTCGTAATGGTACTGGAATTCAAGGCAATCGTCCCATGCGCCGGTATCAGGCTCCTCTCGGGGTAGCAAGTCGGGAACGAGGAAACGTTGATTCGCTTCCCCCGGAAAATCGAAGCAAAGCTCGAACCGGCGCATCATTTCGGTGAGGAAGAGATGCCGGTCTCTGGGGTAGTCTTCCGCAGGGCGGAGCATTTTGGAGAGGTCTCGGATCCGCAAGACCCCTCGATTCTTATTCAGAAGTTCGGAATTAATGATTTGGTAGACGCCCTTGGTCACCCATTCGGGATTGAGGATGTTGGTCTCGTGAAGAATGGGATGGTCGCCGAAGTGGAGCACCACGCCAAGGTCGTGTAGGAAACCCAAGAGGGTACGGCGGCTTTCCTCTCGGTCTATGCCCTGCTCGACGCACATCTCCTCGTAACGCTCGTAGGGGAGGTAGTTGCCCTCCATATTCTCCAACTCGGATTTAACACTGTACCAGCTTGCGGGTAGCTCGTCGTGGATGTGCTCGAGTTGGCCCACCTCCCGCTCGATCATCCGTCGCAAGTCTGGGATACCCTTTCCGCTTCGGCAGGAGACCATCCGGGCGAAGCCTCTGATGGCCGGGTACTTGCGCTGGAGACCGGTCCAGTCCAAGTCCAGCTCGTGCTGGTCACTCTTATTGGAGACCACGATTACGGGAGAGTCGCCGCCGTAACTCTGAATGAGCTTGAGCCAGTACTCGATGCGACTTTCCAATTCGCCCTGGCGGGCGTCGAGGACTAGCAAATATAGACTTCGCCTAGTGAGGAAGAACTGGTGGGTGGCGTGCATAATCTCCTGCCCGCCAAAGTCCCAGACATTGAGCCGCACTTCTTCTCCTCGACAGTCGATACCCCACCGGTGAACGTCGATGCCTTGTGTCTTGCCCTCGTTTGAATCGAAATCGTTATGTATCAACCGGTTTACTAGCGACGTCTTGCCTACGCCGCCTTGCCCGACCACCAGCACTTTAGCCTCGTTGAGGGGCCGTTTGGCCGAATCGAGTTGCTCCAGGTAGTAGTTGATGATACTTGCTGGGTTGTCGATGTCCTCCAGTATCTCCGGCGGAACAGGTAGGGGATTGTTTCTTAGATCAAGGGAGGTCAACTCGGCCAATTCACCGATCTCCGGAGGGAGGGCGGTCAGCTGGTTGCGTAGCAGGTAAAGGACGGTCAAGCCGGTCAGTCGCCCGATCTCCGGCGGCAGAGCGGTCAGCAGGTTGTCATCCAGGTCGAGGTAGTCCAGATCGGTCAGTTGTCCGATCTCCGGCGGCAGGTCGGATAGCTGGTTCCCCTCCAGAGCGAGATCGGTCAGACCCGCCAGTT
Organism: Dehalococcoidia bacterium; assembly: GCA_965247605.1. Taxonomy (GTDB): domain Bacteria; phylum Chloroflexota; class Dehalococcoidia; order Lucifugimonadales; family UBA3495; genus VXOI01. The sequence continues at coordinate 768,969 of CBDFHM010000013.1, forward strand.
GCCCGATCTCCGGCGGCAGCGTCGTCAGCTTGTTTTCCCCCAGATTGAGTTCGGTCAGGCCCGTCAGTTGCCCGATCTCCGGTGGCAGCGCCGTCAGCGGTCAGGCCAGTTCGTCAGGCCCGTCAGTTGGCCGATCTCCGGCGGTAGGGCCGCCAGTTGGTTGTCCGATAGGTGGAGCTCGGTCAGCTCCGTCAGCTGCCCGATTTCGGGCGGCAGGTCAGATAGGAGATTGTGACTCAGGTTTAACTCAGTCAGGCTAGTCAGCCGAATGATCTCCGGTGGCACGACTCTGATGTTGTTGCCGCTCAGGTCAAGGACGGTCAGGCTAGTCAGACTGGCTATCTCCGTTGGCAGGGCGGCAAGCTGGTTGTTACTAAGATCAAGTCTGGTCAAGCCAGCTAACTGGCCAATCTCTGGTGGGACGGTGAGGTGTAGTCCCTCGGACAGGTCCAGAGACTCGGCACCGTTACCGATCGCGTCATTTATGCTCTGTAGTAAGTCGTTCATCTCCATTTCAACTTCTCACGACGTTCACGAGACCGTCGCGCATCGGCTCAGGCATCGGGTGTTTGGTTCTAACTATGACACCCGCGCGCCTGTATGTCCCAGACGGCTTCTACTTGGCCGTTGCGGAGGCCTACGAAGCGGTCCCAGCGGCTGACCGTGGCGTCTTGTTGGGCCGGGATTAGGAGGACTTGGTCGCCGACTTTTAGCGAGGCGCCGTCGGTTAGCTTGAAGACGGCGTGGTCGCTGTCCATGGACTCTACGGTGACGCCGGGGAGATTTGAGACGTCGGGCAGGCCTCGGACGGAGCTCACGGCACGCACGCCAGCATCGCCGATGGCCACGCCGGGGCGGGGGGTGCTGATGATGGTGGTCAGGATTTTCGCGGCGTAGTTGAACTCGCTCATGTAGCGGTAGTGGGTCTCCATGAGTAGGTAGCTGCCGCCTTGTATCTCGGTCACGCCAGGGATATCGGCAGCCACGTCGTAGCTCCAAGTCTCGCCGGTCGAGACGATCTCCACCGGAATGCCCGAATCGACGATGGCGTCCTTGAGGTCGATGACCCCCGCCATGACCCTGACGCCCTCCTCGGTCCGCTCCTCGGGGCCGGGCTCGCCGGAAATGACTTGGTGGCTCATAATGCCCCGAAACCGTAGGCCGGGCAGGCTGTCGATCTCTCGGGCCAGTGTCACGCCTTGCTCGATGTCCTGCACGCCACAACGCCCCATTCCTGTCTCGAGCTCTATCACCACGCCCAGCTCCACGCCGCGGCCCTGAGCGGCCTGGGAGAGGGCCTGGGCGTTGTCAGCGTTGTCGCAGGCGACCATCAGCTCGGCCTGACCCGCCAGCGCGCACAACCGCTCGATCTTCATCTCGCCCACCACTTCACTGGTGATGAACACACTGGGCACGCCGCCGTGGACCATCACCTCGGCCTCGGAGACCTTGGCGGAGCAGACCCCGCCGACCGTGCCACCGCGGCGGATCTGACGCAGCGCGATGGCTGGCGTTTTGTGGTTCTTGCTGTGGCCTCGCAGCTTGCTGGAGCGGCTGCTGTAGAAGTCGGCGACCACGTTCATGTTGTGGTCCATGGCGTCCATGTCGATGACCAGACACGGTGTGTCCAATTCTTCCATCGGAGTGCCGGGTAGCGGGCGGTAGTACTCGTCCATTTGGAGCTCCTTTACTAGCTGTCAGCATTTGAGCTGGCGGATGGCCTGGTTTACGCGAACCTGCCTCGGGCGGTCAGAGGCCAGAAGCCTTCCAGCTTTCCGCCTTGGACCGCGCGGATGTAGTCGTATTGGTTGACACAGGTGGCCAGTTCGTACGGGGCCAACCAGGCTTTGTCGCCGGGACTGAGGCCGCGACGGGCATCGCCTTGCAGGTCAACGATCCCATGCTCCGCGCTGAACCGCATGGCCTTGGCGCCGGTAGGACCTTGTAGCACGGGCAGTCCTTGGTCCGGGCCGATGGCTTTGTGACCAACGTCCAGGACCGCGATACCGTCGACAGGGTGGCTGACTACCGTGGCCAGCACAAAGGCGGCTTGGGTCAGTTGGGATAGGTGCTCCTTCAGGCGCACGTCCATCAGCGGGTACCGCCCGGCCCGGACCTCGGTGATACCCCGCAGACCGGCGGCCACCGCATAGCAGTGGGCACCACCGACACTGACCACCGGCACCGCGAGCCCGGCGCTTTCCATCAGGTCTTTCGAGTCCAAAGCGACTTGCAGATTGCGACGGGTTTCCTCCCGGTGGTGTTCGGGGTTTTCGCCCTTGGGGCCGGGCACCGTGGCCAGGATACCTTCGAACCGCAGCGCCGGCGCGCCGATTACTTGCCGGGCCAAGGCCACGGCGTCGGCGCCGGGGTCGACCCCACAGCGTCTCATGCCTGCCTCGATCTCCACCAAGACTCCCAACTCGACTCCGGCTGCGGTGGCGCCCTGAGAAAGCTGAGCGACATTGTCGGAGTTGTCCGCCGCCACGGTCACTCGGGCCTGTCCGGTTAGAGCGCACAGGCGGCGAATCTTGGCGGCGGTGACTACTTGGTTGGCCACCAATATGTCGTCGAACCCGGCGTTGGCGAAAACCTCGGCCTCGCCGACCGTGGTTACCGCAACGCCGCCCACGGTGCCACCGGCAGCCAATTGGCGGCGGGCAACTTGGGGACACAGGTGGCTGGTAACCACCGGCCGGACTTTGGCAGCGGTGTTCTGAAAATAGTCGTGGTAGGTCCGGATGTTTTGTTCCATGACATCGAGGTCGACGACTAAGGCCGGGGTGTCCAACTGTTCGACGGGGGTACCGACAGGCTGAAAAATGGGGCGTTCCATTGGTGACACCTCAAATCGGCGCTGGCAGAGCTTCCAGAAACGACTTCGGATTAAGTCCAGGCATTCGCTCAGCGCAACTGTGGGCAGAAGAATACCATAATCGGTGGGTCGCTACCGCTAGAACGCGGCTCGACGTGACGGCTTAGGCGAACCGGTAGGGGTCCGAAGGTTTTGGTGGTTGAGGAGGAAATCCCCCTAACCCCCTTTGCGAAAGGGGGGACAGCTGAGGAACTTTGAGGCGGCCCCCGGTTTGATATCACCGTTGCCATGCTAGAATATGTCAACTAAACGAGGGAGGCCCGAAATGGCGACTCTATCTGCCCCGGACACAGTGGCGATGGACCCCAACAAGCTGCAACAGGTTAAAGACCTTTTCAACCAGCAGATCGAAAGCGGCCTGCATCCGGGAGCGGGCCTGGCCGTTTACCGGTACGGCAGGTTGGTGTTGGATATCAACGGCGGGGTCGCCGATGTCAAGACCGGCCGTCCGGTCGATGACGAAACGATGTTCGTGCTATTTTCATCCACCAAGCCGCTGGCGGCCTCCTGCGTTTACATGCTGAAGGAACGCGGCCGGTTGGAGTGGGACGACCCGGTGGCCAAGCACTGGCCGGAGTTCGCGACGAACGGCAAGGGAGAAGTGACAGTCCGCCATCTCCTCAGCCACCAAGGCGGCTTCCCTGAAACACCGGCTGACCTGCCTTGGACCGATTGGGCCGACTGGAGTAAGGTCGTCCGGGCCATGGAGCAAGCGCCCTCCAAGACCCCGGCCGGAGCGGTAATGGCCTACCACCCCATCAACTACGGCTGGGTCATTGCGGAATTGGTCCGCCGAGTCGATGGGCGGACCTTCGACAAGTTCATCGCCGAAGATTTGGCCGCCCCGCTGCAAATGGGGAACACCTACGTTGGACTTCCTCCCTCGTTGGACGGTCGAGTCTCTAGGCTCCATCTAATGGAAGAAGACGCCGACCCCAACGGTTACTCGGTCACCTTCGACCGGCCTGAAGTACACCATGGGATTTGCCCAGGCGCCAACGGTATCGCCTCGGCAGGCGATCTGGCAAGGTTCTACGCGATGATGGAGCGCCACGGCTCCCTGGACGGAGCGCAGGTACTGCGGCCGGAAACCGTCGATGATGGCGTCTCTTTACAGGTGGAAGGCATCGACCAGTCATTGGAGTTGTTCGCCCAGCGGTCGCTGGGTCTGGCCTTGGCCGACGAGAGAGCAGGCAAATCGGCGGGCAAGCCATTGAACACCTTTGGCCACGGTGGCGCCGGAACGTCGATCGGGTGGGCCGACTTTGACTCTGGACTGGCCGTTGGCTACATCACCAATGGGTTCCGAGGCAACGACAACAACAACCCGCGGCTGGCCGCCGTATCGCAGGCCGTCCGCGACGCCTGCGTCTAACCCTGCATTTGGTACGCTTACCGGTACAAAAGCGAGGGGCCGCAATGGAATACCATTGCGGCCCCTTTCTATTACCTGGATGAACCGGCGATTTAATTGCTCGTCAAAGTGTAGGCGATTCGGGCGTAGTAAATAGCGGTAAGGCCCTCGAACCCTGAGTCCGTTCCCACGATCAACCAAATTCGGCCTTCGCTGTCGCTGATTACTTGGAGGGGCCGTTCTTGGTTGTCCAACGTCTTGATCCTATACTCCTCGCCCGTTACGTCGGGGTGGGCGACGTCGCCGATATTGATCATGGCCTCGCCATCGGTTGCCTGATTGCCCTTTTCGATGTTCATCCTCAGGTGAGCGTCGTCATCTTCCACTACCAGAGGTTCGACCACCGACGCGCCCGCTTTTACAAATACGCCCTCGCCTGGGGCGCCGCCGATGCCAACCAACCCGGCGGGTACGTTTGTAGCTAGGTCGAGAGAAACGGTCACCGTATAGAAGGTGTCCGGCCGCAAGCCTTCAACCTGCCTTTTCAGAAACATGAAAAGGTCGTCGCTCCGGTTGTGCCCTTGGAGGTAAACTCCACTTCCTTCCAAGTCGCCGGGCAGCGGCCGGTAACCGGAGTCTAATTCATAAATCGCCGGTTCAAAGTTGACCGGGAGATCGGCGAACCCGGCTATCCAACCTTGGGCGTCGGCGTCGAACTCGAAGGTGAATTCGGCGGTTGTTTCTTCGTTAATCGATTCGATTATCGTGACTGTTTTGAGGACCCGGTTCAGGTCGCTGATCACCAACGACTCTCCGTCAACGGAGGTAGCTGTCATCTCCCGCTGGTACTCGCCGGGCGGTACGATCTCGAAGGTCGTGATTGATGGCGTTCCGTCCGGCAAGGGAAACGGGACATCGGTGCCCGGTTCCGCCAAGGTGAATATCTCGGAGTGTGTGGCTGGCCCGGTCAGGGTCACGGTAACCGTTTTCACCGCCTTGGTAAACGAACAGTTCGCCCTGTTGATCCCATCAAAACCGGTGGGGACCGTCCCCTGGTACTCAAAATCGATGGGCAACTGAGCCGCTCGGGTCAGGCTGCAGGCGTCCAGCCGGAACGCGGATGGCCCCGGTCCCGATGGAGGACCTACGCTGACCACCACCAGGACTAGGTCAACTTGGCTGGGGTTACCCTGCGTGATCACGTGGTACGCCGTGTCGTTGATAAACATGAGCCTGTCGCCCTCCATGATCCTCGCCTGGACGGCATAGGTTAGCCTTTCGTCGATTTCAGAGGTGTTGTACTCGATCTCAAAGTCGATGGGTACTTGGCCAGGGTTCTGGGTGACCTGCTCTCCGATGGTAACGGCAGGCGCGTCGGCCCTGGAAACATCCACCAGCTTGACCTCAAGGATGGCATCGGGCGTTAGCGCGATCCGCTCGCGATACGAAACGGTACCCGTAACCTTGCCGGTCGCCGGCACCGCAGGATCTATCGGACCGCCTGGCAAGGGTGTGACGGTCGGCGCCCTTGTAATCGTCGGCGCGGGGGTGTTGGCCGGCAACGTCGGCTGGGTCCCAGTGGAAGCCGGGGCACTGGTTCCGCAGGCCAAACCAACGCCCACCAGACACACCAACGCGACTCCCATGACCTTACGAAACATCTTAACGTTCCTCACCTCTGACGCCGCGGCTCAATATCCTCTCTGAACGCAGTATAAACCCGAACATTCCGGTGGAAATCCTGACACAAAGCGATTGCGGGAGACCGAACAGATTAGCTAGGATTGCGCCGTGCTGGAACTCCTGAAGAGCCATTTCGGTTTCGATGCCTTCCTCCCGTTACAGGAGGAGATCATCGCCTCGGTGATGGGCGGGCAAGACACCTTCGCCCTGATGCCAACGGGCGGCGGCAAATCCATGTGCTACCAACTACCGGCATTGGCGCTGGGCGGGCTCACTCTGGTGGTCTCACCGCTAATCGCGCTGATGAAGGACCAAGTTGACGGCCTGAAGGCCAACGGGATCAACGCATCCTTCATCAACAGCTCGATGACCGCGCCGGAGATTTCGAGAGTCAAGCAATTGGTCCGCTGCGGCGGAGTAAAGATGCTGTACGTCGCACCGGAGCGGGTCACCCTTCCCGGCTTCCAAAAATTCCTGGCAGGACTGGACGTCAGCCTAATCGCCATCGACGAGGCGCACTGTATCTCCGAGTGGGGCCACGATTTCAGGCCGGCCTATCGAGAGTTGAGAGAGCTCAGGCGGGCCTTCAGCCATGTTCCGGCCATCGCTTTGACCGCCACTGCCACCGAACGGGTCAGGGAAGACATTCTTTCCCAGTTGGGACTGCGCCGGCCCAACGTGTTCATTTCCAGCTTCAACCGGCCGAACCTTACTTACGCGGTTGAGCCCAAGAAAGAGCCGTTGGCCGCGCTGTTGCGCTTGCTGGAAAAACACCGGGACGAATCCGCCATCGTCTACTGCTCCTCCCGCAGGGCCACCGAGGAAACGGCGCAGGCGTTGTCGGAGAGCGGCCATAACGCCGAACCGTACCACGCCGGGTTGGAACCCGAGGTCCGCCGGTCCACCCAGGAGCGGTTCATTCGGGACCAAATTCCCATCGTGGTCGCCACCATCGCCTTCGGCATGGGAATCGACAAACCGGACATCCGGCTAGTGGTCCACTACGACCTGCCCAAGAGTTTGGAAGGCTACTACCAAGAGACCGGAAGGGCCGGGCGCGACGGGATAACCAGCGAGTGCGTCCTCTTTTACTCCTACGGGGACAAGACCAAACAAGAATTCTTTATCAACCAGATCGAGGACCCGGAAGAACAGGACCGGGCCCGACTCAAACTGGACCAAGTGTTGGGGCTCTGCACGCTGCAGACCTGCCGCCGCCAATTCTTAATGGAGTACTTGGGCGAGGAGTGGCCGGAACAAAACTGCGGCGGATGCGATGTCTGCCTGCTGCCCCGTGAAGAATACGACGCTACCGAAATCACCCAGAAGGTGTTGTCGGCGGTGGTGCGGACCGGCGAGCGGTTCGGCGCGGGCCACGTCATCAGCGTCCTATTGGGCGCCGGGACCAAGAAAGTTGTTGCCCAGAGGCACCAAGAATTGTCGGTATTCGGTATCGCCAGCCAGCACTCCTCTGACGAGCTCAAGGAACTGTTTGCGGCCTTGGGAAGCAAGGGCCTATTGGAGACAGCGGGCGGGCAGTACCCCACTCTCCAGTTGTCGCCCAAGGGCAAAGCATTCCTGAATGCGCGGGACAGTCTGACCCTCACCAGGGCCGTACACCGCAATGGCGCAGCATCGAGGCCCAGTAACGAGAGTCCGGCGTACGACATCAAGCTCTTCACCGAGTTGTCGGCTTTGCGTAAACAACTGGCGGACCAGCGGCGGGTGCCCGCCTATGTCATCTTCGGAAACAAAACCCTCCAGGACATGGCCCGGAAGGCGCCCCGGACTCAGGAGGAGTTCTCCCGAATTTCGGGAGTGGGCGAGGCCAAGCTGAAGGACCTTAGCGAGCCGTTTCTTGAGTTGGTAGCCAGCTACGTTGAAACCAACGGACTCCCGGAGTTCGACTCCTCGTCGGCAAGAAAACCGGCGTCCCGAAAGCCGGCGACCGGCATCATCAGTCAGAACGTGCGGGAGACCGGGAGGGTGGTGTCAGCTGGCGCGTCTCTGTCCCAAGCAGCGTCGAAACGCAGCTTGGCCGAGACTACGATCCTGACACATCTGGAGCGGTTGGTTCAGTCCGGCACGGAAGTACAGTTGGGACATTTGATGCCCGATCCGGAAAGGCGGCAGAAGATCGAAGAAGCCTTCGCCGCCACCGGCGAAACGCTGCTAAGGCCGGTTCGGGAAATGCTGGGAGAGGACTACTCCTACGTCGAACTCAACCTGGTGCGGATCGGAATGCACCAGGAACAGGCCGGAAGTCCACAACTCCCCGCGTCGTTGGGGGGACGGTCCGCAGGGTTGACCAGACCGTGCGTTGCAATAGTTAACGGCCGACGCCTGCCGAGAGGTTCAATTCCGAAACGCCTCCGAACTCCCAAGTTGCTGACTGTGCCGCTTCCTGGCCGCCGACGGTGAATTTTATCTCTTCCCCACCGAACGACTCCCCGAGAGGCTGCTCCAACAGCAGAGAAAATGTCCCGCCGCTGACCACCCCGCTGATTAATTCGACACCGCTGGGCCGCAGCTTGAACTCCCGAGTGGTCGTGGCTGTGTTTCCATTGTCGTCGGTGGCGGTTACCTCAATGGAAACAACGGCGCCTATGGCTCGCTCTATTGTCGCCGCGACTCTGGTACCGTCGAGAGCTGTCACCCCGTCCAGGGTGACGGTGCCCGTGAAGAAATGTGGCAGTACCGAAGTGTCAGGGGCGCCAAAACTGGTGGCGCCTCCCCGAACGACGTAAGAATTTGACCTCCAGTCCATCTGAGGGAATTCCTCGAACACCAACGGGGTGCGCACACCGGACTCGGTCACGGAGCCCGCGACGGATGACACCTCGCCATTGTCGTCGGCCAGCACCTGAACAACTAACGATTGTCCTGCATCGACCTCAGCTGCTCTGACAGGCGAGGTTATTGAGACTGTAGGACCGGTGTCGGCAGTGACTCTGAAGGCCTCGGTGGTGGTGCCGGTGTTGCCTTGGTCGTCGGTGGCGGTTACTTCTATGGTCAGCGAATCTTGGCCCTCTGGCACGGTAAATGGATTCGAACGCCAATCCATCTGGGGGAATTCCTCGAACACTAACGCCGTCCGCCCGCCGGACTCGGTCACGGAGCCCGTGACCGATACCACCTCCCCGTTGTCGTCGACAATCACCTCAACAGTTATCGATTCTCCCGCACGCAACTCTGTGCCTTCTTTGGGGGAGGTTATCGATACCGTAGGTGCGGCATCGGAGCCGACCCTGAACAGTCTGGTGGTGGTACCTATGTTGCCCACGTTGTCGGTGGCCACTGCCCGAACAGTGACCGACGCAGCGCCTTGTGGGATGGGTACCAGTGCGCCGTTATGCACTGGGCCGTAAATCCTTCCGTCGGCGCCACGGACCCGGCCACGAGTAGCGCCCTCCACCTCGAATTCTTCGGTCGAATACCGCTCGCCGTTCACGAAGAGGTCTACGGATACTACATCGCCGTTGTCTTCCGAATGGGTGGTGAACCTATAACTGGAGCCCGCAACAAGCACCTCACGGGGCCCCGGCGTCTTAAATTCCACCCGGGGCGGTGGGTCCTGCCGGATCTTAAGCACCCGGCTCGCCGACGTCGTCCGGCCCTCCCGGTTCGTCGTTCGAGCCTGGATGATAAGCTCTGATACTCCCCGGGGTACGGTGTAGTCCAGCCTGGCGCTGGTGCGAGTAACCTCATCAGGTGTCTGCGGTTCCCCGTTGATCACCAGATCAAGGGATACCCCCGCTCCGGTTCGTCTCTCCTCAAAGTAATCGTGATGGTATCGCCGACGTCGGCAGATGACGAAGACGGCTCTATGGTCAATTCCAGCTCAACTTCCCGCTCCAGACATTGGACTTCAACGCGCCGAAACTGCCCGGGGGGAATCCCCTTTTTGGTGACCGGCACGCGGCCAAGGATTCCTCGAACACATTCAACAGTCTCGGGGTCCAGACCACTGACTACCTCGCGGACATTTTGCCTTTGCTCCACTTTGATCTTGGCTTGGTCCACGGCCCGGGTCACGACTTCTTTGAAACGGTCTTGGGCGCGGTCCAATACTTTTTGCAAGCGTACTTGTATATCGCTTTGATGGCGTTCCAAGGCGGCCTCCAAGCGAGCAGAACGGAAAGGATCGTCGCCTTGGAGCTTGGAGTTCCCGGCCAAATCGCTAAGACGTTCTGCGACTCTTCGGGTGTTTACGACCGCTGTGACCCGCTCGCCTTTGTCGTCGTCCCCACCTCGGCGTACCAGCAAGACAGCGCTTTCACCCTGTTCTGGTATTTCGGATGCGAAAGAACTGCCTATTCCTACCTGCCCATCGACCGCTGCGCCGTTGGGGTCGACTTCCAGTTGGATTGAATTACCGTCTTCATCAAGGGCCGTCGCTTTGGCAGCGGTGCCCTTCTCAGCGACGATCACCCGCCGGTGCTCACGGGTCGCTTTGATAGGGATGATAGTGAGTTGCCGGGCGACGGCGGCTTCGGCGATCGGCGTGCCATCGCCGTCCACCAAAAGCCGGTCAGCTACCACTGCAATTCGCACCGGCAGACCCTCGGCGATTCGTTCCAGCACCCGGTCGGTTCCCGAGGGGGAGGTTATTCGGGTATTTTCGTCAACGATCAACTGAACAGGGCCAGCTTCGGTCTGGATGGTAACCACTCGGCCAATGGCCCCGTTCATGACGGCGCCCATGACGGCGCTGTCGCCCTCACCGGTACTGGGGTCGGCGACCAAGCCTATCGCGGCCCGGCCGGCAGCCCGGCCTGGAGGGGCCTGTCCCAACAGCTCTTCGATCGTCTGAGGGTTGGGACCAAATCCCATCAAGGCCACGGCCATAATTAACGATAATGCCAGCAACACAACGCGCATATTCACCCCTGGGTTACTTCTGATGTCAATTTCCCATTCTTTTGGGGAGCGCCATTTAAGTCATTGTCGCTGGGCGGGGGCCTATTTGGGGCCTGGACATCACGGACGGACGTCACGGTACGTAGATAACCACCAATACCAAGTCGGCCTGCTCTCCCGAGGCGACGCTGGAGACTATCTCAACAATGTTGGGACCCGCCTCCAGCTCTACCTCCGCAGAAAAGACACCTTCGCCGTCGGGTTCCACGGAGGTGTCGTTCACAGTAATCACCGCGTCGACCCTCGTCCGGCCAATTACTTCGATGGTGGACTCAGCGGTGATCACTTCCAGATCGGCTGGTTCCACCAACTGGAGGAAAAACTCGGATTCGGTGGCCACCGGCGTCGCTGTAGGCTCCTGATCAGCCCCCGGAGCTTCGGTTGGAGCGGCGGTCGGGGCCAGGGTAGCAACGGGAGTGAGCGTCGGGGCCTGCGTGGTCGGAGCAGTTGGTGCCGCCGTCGGCTGGGCAGTTGCGATCGGTGTGGTAGTAGAGTCCGGTGGGCCAGTCTCCTCACCTCCGCCACAGGCGGCAAGCAACAGAATGGCGAGCGAGGCGGCAATAGCAATAATCAGAGGACGTTTCATGGCTAAAATTATACGGGCGAGCTTGGGCCGACCTTCCGTATGCGGGAACGGGTTTTTGAGGCCTTTGTTGGGGGACGACCGTGCTGCTACAGGCCGAGAGCTTCGGCCAACCGTCGCCGATGAAACTTGGGGTCGCCCAAATAGTGATAGAGGGTGCGGGATGCCGCAGTGTGCAGGGTGAGGCCGTACTCGGTCATGCTGCCGACCCCGGCATGGACTTCGTGGGCAAAGTTGCAGGCCTCGTAGTAGCTTTCGCTGCCCACGGCCTTCGCCAAATGGATGCTGTCGGCGGCCTCTCTTCCGGTGTCCAGCTTCCAGAGAGCCTCGTAAGCAGTCCACCGGGCGGCGTCTAGAGCGTTTACCAGATTGATCACATGGTCCTGAACTCGCTGGAAACGACCGATGGGAGTGCCGAACTGGATGCGGGTGCGGCTGTATTCCACCGATAGTTCATAGACGGCCTGGCAGCCACCGACCTGGAAGGCGCACAGCACCGGGACCGATTTTGCGATGCCGCGCTCCAGAGCCGCCCATCCACCGGCATAAGTTCCGCCCAGCAGGTCGGCCGGTCCCACGCTCACATCGCTAAGGCGCACCTCCGACAGGTTCCAGGCAAACCCGGCCAATCCTCTGCTAGCTACGCCTGGTCCGTCGGCCGGCACCAGTATGAGTCCCACATCGTCAGCGTCCTGAAAACGGGCGACACACAGGAAATGGGTGGCCGATTGACCGTCGTAGACAAAGGACTTGGAGCCGTTGAGACGGTAGTTATCGCCGTCGACAGATGCCGCCAACCGGACATCCTCTTCGTACCAGCCATATTCCGGCTCGGCAATCGCGGGCACCACTCGCATCTCACCGCTGGCGATCCGAGGCAGCCAATTGCTCTTTTGCTGAGCCGTGCCGCCTTCCAAGATAGTCAGAGCCGCCAACACGTTGGAACTCAGGTGCGGCCCGGGCACCGGACCACGGCCCAACTCCTCGAACAGCACCCCGGCGTCGGTAAACGAGCCTCCCTCACCACCGTATTCCTGGGAGATGAGGATGCCCAGCCAACCGGTGCGGGCGAGGCTGTCCCAAGGCTCGCTAGGCGTCAAATCGTCGGGCGCATGGTCGGGAGAGGCGATCTTCATCAGGGTTTCCTTGGGGTATTCCTGCTGCACGAATTGGCGGACCGCCGTTCTGAGCATCTCCTGTTCCGGGGTCAGGGCCAGGTCCATGGGGCTCCTTGTAGCTATCAGCGGTCAGCGGTCAGCCATTAGCTTTTGGGTCGGTCCCTTCCCTTTGGTAAGGGGAAGGCTAGGATGGGTCTACGACAGGGCGCCAGCTTTTTCTTTCACTTCGCGGCCGATGCCGATGCGGCGGGCCATAATTACCTTCTGGATTTCGGGGGTGCCTCCGGGGTGAATGGCCACGATGCCGGCGCGGGCGTGGGCTTCCATGTGTCCGTCGGCGGCGCCCAACTCCGGGTCGTGGGTTAGGCTCGCGGGGCCGAGAATATCCAGCATGGCCTTGGATAGCCGAAGCCCGGAGGTCTTTCGGACCAACGATGCCTGCGGTCCCTCATAGGTCATGTCGGCCCCGCTGTGCCGCATCCAATAGTTTCGCAGGTTAAGGAGCCGGACGATCTCCGCCTCGACGTAGACATCGATCAAGCGGTCGCGGACATCTGGGTCCTTGGTCATCGGCTGGCCCCGGCGGGTGGTACCCCGGCAGTGTTCGAACAGACGGTCCACCAGCCAGTTGCGGGCGATGCGGCCGCCGCTGCCATGCTCCAATTCCAAGTGCGTGGACGCTACCTTCCAACCTTCGTTCTCGGCGCCTATCAGGTTGAACGCCGGCACACGGACATTATCGAAGAACACTGTGTTCTTAACGCCCGACCCGGCACCCGATTCTCCGCCGGAGATCAGCAGGTCCATGGGTTGGACCGTAATTCCGGGAAGGCCGGAAGGGATCATGAACCAGCCCAGGTTCTCGTGACGTTTCGCTTTGGGGTCGGTGACCGTGATGGTCCACATGTAGTCGCAGCCCAAGGAGCTGCCCACGAATATCTTCTGGCCGTTTATCACGTACTCGTCGCCGTCCCGGATGGCGGTGGTCTTGACGTTGGCCAAGTCGGAGCCGGCCTCAGGTTCCGAAAGTAGTTGCCAAGTGCGAACGCCACCGGTGAATATGGGAGGCAAGAAGGCCTGCTTCTGTTCCTGGGTGCCCCAGACCAAGATCGAAGCGCCGCCCAACCTGCCGCCGGAGTCGTAGTAGGGCGGGTTGGTCAGACCGTAGGCATCGATCTCTTCCTCAATTACCACTGCGTGGTCCACATCGAGCCCGCCACCTCCGAATTCGGTGGGAGCGGTCGGCCAGAGCCAGCCCCTGGCGCCCAGCTTGCGCCCCAAGTCGCGCCGGAGCTGGTACTGCTCTTCGGTCAGGTCGATGGGATCGGCCGGGTGTTCGATGCCCTGGGGGACGTTCTCCTTTAACCAAGACCTGACCTGCTGGCGAAACTCTTCCTGGTCCTGGGTATAGCGCGGTTCGAAATCCATGGGGCCTCCGGGAAATATCTCGAAATGTATAGCGGAGTTGTGATCCCGCACCGTTGCCGATTCAGCGGTCAATGGATTTAGTCGGTATAGAACTCTTCTCTGCTTCCACGCTGCGAATGAATCTGAAAGCCAAACCGGATTAAGATGGAGACGACCTCATCGCCCGATAAACGCCGAAGCCCAGGCATTTACGAGTTCGACCTCGAAAGTCAGCAGAATCCGCGGATCGGGAGCCAATCCAAGGTCTGCAAGATCTTCGCCCTCCAAATGCAGGCTAACTGCCTCCTGGAGGTTGGCCACGGTTTCGTCTAGAGTTGATCCTTGGGTAACTACCGCGATCTCGAGGCACTCCGCCACGAAGTCATGCTCTCCCCTCCGGATCACCGCTTTTATGTTGTGTTGTAGGGTCATTTTCAAACGGCTTTACTGGCCTATAAATTTATTGCGAACCGCCGGCAGACTGTTCCTACTGCGACCTTAACGCCCGACCCGGCAGTGCGCCGGTGTGGGTACCATTATCCATGACCAGTTTTCCGTTGACCAGCACGTAGTCGATGCCGTCGGGGTACTGCTTGGGCGATTCGAACGTGGCATTGGCCCGCACTTGGTCGGGGTTGAATACGACCACGTCGGCCTTCATGCCGTCGCGCAATATTCCCCGGTCTTGGAGACCCAACCGTTGCGCTGGCATCGCGGTCATTTTTCGTACGGCGTCCTCCAATCGCAGCAATCCCTCTTCGCGGACGAACTGGCCCAATACATACGGGAAGGTGCCGTAAGTCCGGGGGTTGGGCATCTCGCCGGTGAGCAGACCGTCGGAACCCACCATCTGGGCGGGATGTTGGACAATCGTGCGGATATTTTCCGCGTTGCCGGTACGGGCGACGAAGGCCACTTCCAGGTTTTCCTCTATCAACAGGTCGCAGATGGTATCGACCATGCGCTTCCCTTGGTGTTTGGCCATATCCCCTAGCGAACGGCCTTCCCATTCCTTATTTTTCGCGGAGGCTATGTTGCTAAATATGTAATCGTCCAGAGTCAGACCCCAAATCGGTTCCACCGAGTCGCCGATTTCGTCCCGGACGTTGGGGTCCTTGATCCGTTCCAAAAGGGCAGGCGGACCGCCGGCATGCACCCAATATGGAAGCAGCGAGTGCAGAATTGTAGACGTGGCGGCATAGGGGTACTGGTCGAAGGTTACGTCGATTCCGGAGTTGCGGCCTTCGTCAACGAGGCCCACCATACGCTCGCCCATTCCCTGCACCGGGTTGTGGTAATGCGAAATGTGTACCGGAACACCGCTCCGCTGCCCGACGGTCACCGCTTCGCGGAAGGGGTCCATCAGCTTGTCGCCCAGAGTGTAGCGGGCGTGGGTCATGTAGAACCCACCCAAGTCCGAGATAGCCTCGCAGACAGACACCAACTCGTTGGTATCGCTATAGGCTCCGGGCGCGTAGGTAAGCCCGGTGGTGAAGCCGAACCCCCCATCCTGCATTCCTTGCCTAGCCAACTGCTGCATGCGGCCCAAC
This sequence comes from Dehalococcoidia bacterium, assembly GCA_965247605.1. Classification (GTDB taxonomy): domain Bacteria; phylum Chloroflexota; class Dehalococcoidia; order Lucifugimonadales; family UBA3495; genus VXOI01. The sequence continues at coordinate 784,459 of CBDFHM010000013.1, forward strand.
TCTTGGGCCGTTGGCAACCGGTCCTCCCAGCCCATGGCTTCGATGCGGATCGCGGCATGAGGCACCATGAAAGCAACGTTGCAGGCGGTCCGCCCGTCCAAAATGTCGAGGAACTCTTTGACCGAGCTCCAGCGGACGTCAGGCGGAGGCGTGCCGTTGATCGCCGACAAGTAATAGAGTAAAGGCTCCAGGTTGCGAGGCGAGATTGGGGCATAGGAAAGACCGTCCATACCCAGTATCTCGGTGGTCACTCCCTGACGAAGTTTGGCTTCATGTTTCGGCTCCGACATGAGGATCAAGTCGGAGTGGGAGTGCATGTCGATGAACCCAGGGCAGACGACGGAGTTGGCCACATCAATGGTCCGGCCGGCCGAAACTTCGGAAACGTCGCCGCGCACGACTGTCACGGAGTCGCCGGTGATTCCCAGACTGGCGCGGTACCAAGTTTCGCCAGTGCCGTCGACGATGCGCCCGTTTTGGAGCAGGATGTCGAACATTTATCCTCCAATACCCTAGCCAATACCGCAAGTGGAACCTAAATTACCATATCTTCGAGGAATGCGGGAATTTTGGCAGGTTGCAGCCGCTGGTTGCTTGGTGATGGATTGGGACAGCCTTGTCAGAGGGAAAGGTTGAAGATAGTATAGGGAAATTCCAAGTCCTCAGCGATTTCATCACCCGATTTCATCACCGAAGGAAGGTCACCAGATGCCTGCAATGACCGGAAAGGAAGCGCTGGTACAAATGCTCATCGCCGAAGGAGTTGGGTACATTTTCGGCAATCCGGGTACCAGCGAGACCCCGATGATGGACGCTCTTCAGGACTTTCCTCAAGTTAAATACATACAGTCGTTGCAAGAGGGAACGGCGGTGGGCATGGCCGACGGCTACGCCCGAGCCTCGGGCCGGCCGGCCTTCGCCAACATCCACATTGCCGGAGGTCTGGCCAACGGCATTAGCGCGCTGTACAACGCCTACCGTGGGGGCACGCCCCTCGTGCTGACCGCAGGCAACTCGGATACCAGGATGTTGCTGACCGAGCCAACCCTCTCCGGCGATCTGGTCCAAATGACCTCCCAATTCACCAAGTGGAGCCACGAGATTCATCACCCCGGCGATGTCCCGATGGCAGTGCGCCGCGCCTTCAAAGAAGCCAAGACGCCGCCCACCGGGCCCACCTTCCTGTCGTTTCCTTGGGACACCATGGATGAGACGGCCGACATTGATGTTATCGGCTCCTCGCCGGGCTATTACCGGCAGCGTCCCGACACCGAGGCGTTGGCCCAGGCGTCCCGCCTGCTGTCCCAGGCCGAAAATCCAGTAATTGTGATAGGGGACAGAGTCGCTCAGTCGGGTGGCGTGGAGCAATTGGTGCAGGTTGCCGAGCGGTTGGGCGGCAAGGTTTACGCCACTTCCTTCTCGGAGGTCAACTTCCCCACCAGCCATCCCCTCTACTCTGGTCTCCTAAACACCAGCAGCCCGGCCACCCGGCGGCTGCTTTCGGGCGCCGATGTCGTTTTGGCCGTGGGCGCAAATATCTTCTCTTCGTTCCTCTATGTCGACGTGCCTTTCTTGGACCCCACCACCAAGCTGGTACACCTAGACAATAACTCCAGCGAAGTTGAGAAGGTATACGCCACCGAAGTAGGGGTGTTGGCCGATCCCGCAACCGGGTTGGCCGAACTGGCCGACGCGTTGGACCAAGATATGTCGGCCTCGGCGAAAGAGGCTGCCGTAACCCGGACAGCCGACCTTGCGGAGGCCCGCCGCCGGGCCAACGAGGACTACCGAAGGCAGTTGCGAGACAGTTGGGACCAGCGGCCCATGGCTGTGGGGCGGATGATGCACGAGCTGGCCGCAGCCGTCCCCGAAAATACCATCGTCGCCGACGAGTCGATCACATCTCAGCGGGCAATGATGCAGTCGTTTGATTTCGATCAGCCCGGCGGTCTGTTCGGCATACGGGGAGGCGCCTTGGGTTGGGCCATGCCCGGCGCGCTGGGAGTGAAGCTGGCACAGCCGGAGCGGCCGGTGCTGGCAGTGGTGGGAGACGGGGCTTCCATGTATACGGTGCAAGCTCTATGGACCGCAGCTCGCTTCAACATCCCTGTGGTGTACGCCATCTGCAATAACCGCGCCTACCGCATCCTCAAAGTAAACATGGACATATATCTGAAACGCATGTTGAGCGATGAGGAACGAGAAAGCGAGTACGTTGGCATGGATTTCGCCAATCCGCTAGACCTTGCCGCCATCGCTCAAGGCATGGGAGTAGCGAGCGAAAAGGTAGAAGACCCAGCCCTTCTCGGTGCGGCCGTTCGGCGGGCCTTCGAAAGGGGCAGACCTGGGTTGATCGACGTTAGCATCGACGGTTCCTTGTAGCGTCGCCCAACTTGTCGTTCCGGCCTGCTTCAACTTCTTCCGTTGCCCAAAACTCGTTATATAAGCCCGCCGGTGGGTATATTCGTCAAAATTCGCCTGACAAATCATTGGTGACCCCAAAGATATCCCTGTATCCTTATTGCACAAATAGGTACCGGTACTCCCGTTACCCAACGGGTGTGGTGTGTATTTTCTTACAGCGAATAGGCTCGAATTCGTCTCCACTGGCCCACAGATTCCCCAGTATTAGTAGAATTCCAGTGAAGAATCCGAGGATACCCGAGCTTCGTTTGACAACAAGGCGGACCGTATCGTAGATTGTGATACTGTATCACCTGGGAGGCTCCTGGGTTACCGTTGCCGACGGTAGGGAGGATTAATGGTTACTACTTCATTGAGGGATACGGCATTCCCCAGGTTGGGGGCCAACAAGACAGCACATAGGGTCGCATCGCCAGCGGTGGTGATTGGGTTGGGATCGACCAGCTGCCAGATCGCCAGAAGGCTGGAAGAAGTTTCCAGCGGCTGGAGTTTCACAGACCGCAAGAGCTTGGGTTTCCTCTATATGGACACCCGGGAGGCCACCAGGGGCGAGATCTCCCGCTCGGCGCGATTCATACCGCTTACACTCCCGCACTTTTCCAACCTTCGAGACATGCGCCCGTGGATTACCGAGTGCGTGCCTGAGCTCAAGTACTTGAGCCTTTCGCGCGAGGGCGCTTTGGGCACCCTCGCTAACGCCGGGGTAGCTGCCAGGTTCAACTACGGTAATATCCGGGGTCATGTAGACTCGACCATCGAACAGGTCTGCCCCTACTACGAGGGAATTACCTACCTCCGAATTCACGTGGTCAGTTTCTTGGGCGGTGGTACCTCAGGCGCCCTGCCGGTGCTGTTGGCGGCCTTGGCGGAAGCCCGGGGCACCGCCTACAACTTCAGCGTGGTCCTCCATCTGATCCTGCCACAGAGGGGGATGTCCCGCGACCCAGAAAGCACCTATCCACTGCAGCTGCGCAATGCATACTCGACCCTGCAATTTCTGCGGTCGGCGACAGGCGTGCGAGTTGGAAAAGGGGAATATACCGGAAAAGACTCATTCACTATTACCGTGTATCCCGACAAGCGAGTGGAGGCGATCGGCCCGCACTTCGATGTAACACTGTTACACCGATCGCCCAAAGACTCATTGCCGGTACAGCGGGTCCATGTAGCGCGCATACTGGAGGACTTGGTGGCCGACGCCTGGGGCACCGGCCAAGACTGGTGGGCGCGATTCCACGAAACCATGCGGGAGGCCAACAACAAAGAGGACGCCCGGTTCGGCTCCATCAGTTCCCGCGAGGTTGGATTGCTGGAAGGATTCTTCGTTCAGACGGCAAAGCAATATCTTCAACACCAATGGCGCAGCCGGCTGTAGGGGGCAAAAAAATGGCACGATCACGATTCGGATTCAAACGAAAGCATCTTTCATTCAACGAAATGTCTAACCGGGTCCCATCTCCCGTGGACCCGTTGGACTTCTTGAGCGCGGGCCGCACCGGTTCCGGGTCCAGGGATGCGTATTTGCAGATTCACGGTGCGCTCCACAACACCTTGGGCGAGGTGGAACGATCGATCAACTCGATCTTCGAACGCCTGCGGCCTGAGGGCAACGTCAGCGACCGCATGGTTCTCGAGGCCAATAGCGATGTCCGCACCGAGTTGGCCCGGGCCAGTACCTTTGCCGACGTCAAACGGGACGAGATGCATCGGGAAATTACAATGCGCCTGGAAACGATGTTCGTCCAACAGTTGGTTATAGCTCCCGATCAAGAGCCACCGGTACGCCGGTGGGCCAACTTGGCCGACCGGGCCGTTCGGAGGGACTTGCCCTCCGTATCCGAGCCCGCCCACAACGACTTGGACGTGGCGCCAACAGAACGGCGAAAGCGTCTCGCGCGATGGCAGGCGGAGACGGATGAATGGCTGGAGACTCTCTGCCTAAACCACGTCGGTGATATTATCGGCGGCCTTCTGGACGAGTTGAACGACTACTCCGCAAGCTGGATGGAAACCATCCACGAGCTAAGGCGGCATGCCACGGCAGGGGGACGTCTGTTCCAGGAAGTTACGGACCCGGAATACTGGACCTTCGACAGCGACGACCCAACGGTAAAGAACCTGCTGTCGGGCGAGCAGGCCCAAGACATCTCGGCTCGCATCCTTAACCGGTTCCAGTTGAGTAACCAAGACTTGGTGGAAATCAGCCAGGTCGTTCATGAGGCGCTGGACGGTAAGCCGGTTTACGGCACCAATAGGGTCGATACCCAAGAATTGGAAGACCTGTTGGCCATGGCCACGGCCCAGAAGATAAGAAGCACCGTTTCCATCGATACCGGGTTTCTGTCTCTTATCTCCACCGGCGCCCGCTTCGGCGAGGAGTTGGGAGAATTGCTGGTGGACATGCACATGGGAGCGGCCGCGATGGAAGAAAAACTGTGGCGGGTCGGCGAGGTCCGAGTGGGCCACGTGGACTCAGCCGCAGGAGTAGGCATCACCGCTTCCAACTTGCACGATTCGGTGCTCCGAGGTTTGGGTGGTGGGCGGAAGTTCGCTGCCGTTGAGGGCCATCCAGGGGATAACCACCGTTTCGAGGTACAAATGTCAACGGTAGGTGCACCGATCTCGGACCTGGCGATCTTCCGGGAAATGGTGAACGCCTGGTATGCCTGGCATTTCGAGGACTTCAGTGGCGGCAACGGCAATCAGGCGGCGTGGTTGGAGTCGGTTAGGAAGGAGTCTTGGAAGCTCTATCCAGACATCGGCGAAGATTCCGGCGTTAGAAACGCCATCGTTGAACTGATCGACGAAGATTTGAAACAGATTTGGAACGGCAGAGAAGATATCGCCACCCGGCTGACCAACGGCCAGTTCGACATAGACGACGGGGAAGCGCTAAACGGTCTGTCGAACGGCGCCCACCTGTCTGGAACCTTGGAGAACGATTAGAGGCGCGATCTTAAAGGGGCGAGCGCGGACCAAACGCTCCGAAACGGATTAACGGCTAACGTCGAAAGCGCCGCAGCAATCACCTTGACCGGTGAATGTGCGGCGCTTTCGCTATTCTTACTTGGCCGTTGTTGTTAGCCGTTTGCTTCGGGCCGGCTTCTGGCTAATCGCAACAAGTCGTTGGTCTGCTGGGCCAGAGTCTCCAGTCCGGCCACAAGGTCTTGCTGGCCGGTACCGGCGTTCTGTCCGCCGCCCGGTCCGGAGGCAGTCCGTTCTGCGATCTGGTCCTGGAACATCTGGTTGAGGGCGGTCACCTCTCGCACCCGTTGTTCCAACTCCCGGGTCCGTTCTTTAACCAACTCGTCCAGTTGATTGGTCAACTGTTTAACTGCAACCGCGTTCTTGACCACGCCTCTGATCTCGTAAAGGTTGAAGGGTTTCTTGATAAAATTACTCACGCCAGAGTCGTAGCAGGTCTTTATAGCGTCCGCATCGCCGTGACCGGTGAGAACGACCACCAAGAAGGGGCTTTCAGGACGATGGTCGATGGCCTTCAGGAACTCAAATCCGTCCATGACCGGCATTCGAAGGTCCAATATGATCACCGTTGGCGCCGATTCCGCCAATCGTTCCAATCCCTGGCTGCCGTTTTCAGCGAATACCAGCCTGTATCCCTCACGTTTCAGGTCTTCAGCGACCGCCTCCCGAATCGCCTCTTCGTCGTCGATAACCAGGACGGTAGCTTGGCTCATTAGTGTCCCTCAACAGCCGGGAAGACTAACGTCATGGTGGTTCCCTTGCCCCACTCGGTTTCGCAGGTAATGGAGCCGGAATGGTCCCGCATGACCCCGGCTACGATGGCCAGACCCAGTCCGGCGCCTTGGCCGTCTTGGTGACCGGAGAAGAACGGTTCAAATATCCTCTCCTGGTGGGCCGGGGATATGCCAGTCCCATTGTCGGAAACGTCGATTCTGATCGCCTTGCCGTCCTCAATAACAGCCGCAACCACCGTGACCTTAGCTCCATCGGGTTTTTCTTGAAGAGCGTTGATGGAGTTCTGGAATAAGTTGGTGAGGACCTGTTCTAAATGGGAAGCGTTGCCAAATACCGTAGGCAGTTCAGCAGAGACCTCTGTCTCGACCTTTATTTTCCGGGAGCGCATCCGATCGTTCACCAGAACCAGTGCATTGTCCAAAACATCCCGTAGCCGGACCGGCCCGAACTCTTCCTGGTCGCGCCGTCCGAAGGACTGTAGATGTCGGACGATTCCAGAGATTCGGTCCACTTGGTTAATCGCTTGGGAAAGACGTCGCTTGGTAGAATCGGGGTCTAGGTCGCCCAATTCCAGGTCTTCCTGAAACGGCTGGATCATGGTGCTGATATAGGTTAACGGCTGGTTAATCTCGTGGGCTACGCCGGTAGCAACTTCGCCCAAGGTCGCCAGCTTGGACTGCGCTAGGGCATTGACTTCCAGATTCCGCCTTTCTCGCTCCTCCTATTTGCGATTGGATATGTCCCGGCTTAACCCACGGTAACCCACGGCAGTACCAGTGGTGTCCAGTACCGGTTTGCCATTGGTCTCCATAGTCCCCACTTGGCCGTTTTTGCGCAGGGCTTCGTGTTCCACCTGAGAAAATTCCTGGCCCAAGCTGGTTTTAGGCCCAATCACCACTTCCACCCGCACGGCCTCGGATGAAGGAATGAAATCGAAAAGACTTCGGCCAATCATCTCCTCTGGGGAATATCCGAGAATTGACTTAACGTTGGGGCTACAAAACGTATAAACCAAGTCCAAATCGGTTTCCCACCATATCTCGCCGGAAACCTCCACCAGTTCGCGAATCCGGGTTTCGGCCTCGAGTAGCGCTTCTTCGCCGCGTTTTCGTTGCTGAGATTCTGTGCCGAGCTGCTCACTCAGACTGACGTTTTCGAGGATGACGCCTAGAAACGAGCATATGGAGGTGAGCATTTCAATTCTTTCGATGGTGAAATGGCCCGTTGTCTTAGCGACCACGCTAATGACTCCGGCCACCTGGCCATTCGACCGGATGGGCAGAATCACTGCCGACTCGATCCCCCGATTTACGTCTAATGGGTCCGCCAAAGGGTCCGACGAGTAGTTGTTCAGAATGATCGGGGATTCGGTTTGCAGGGCTTCGGCGGCGGCCGATCTATGGGCCGATATTGCCGAACGCGCGCTCATTCGTCCAGACCCACTCTGGGCCACCAATCGCAGGGCCCGGTCTTCGCAGTCTCGCACCCGAATGGTGGCGAAATCGGCTTGGACAACTTCGGCCAGCACTTCCAATGCTTCAGTGCACTTGGCGTTAAGCGGTCGGTCTTGCACCAGAATGCCGCCGATGCGGGCCAGTGCTTCCAACTCCTTGGCTTTTAACTCCTTCCTCAGCGCGGACTAATGCGGAAACATCACGCAAGTTGGCGATAAAGGCGGGGCCGCCGCCAATTTCGGTTGTAGTAACCTGCAGGTCGGCCACGATTCTTTCCAGCCCCTGCCTTTTTATGTTAAGCCGTGTGATGACGCCGACGGTAAGCGGGAACCCGAATTCTTCCCCCAAGAGCTCGGAGGACTCTTTGCCTAGGATTTTTTCAGCAGCGTGGTTTACGAATCGAACTACGCCTGACGCATCGACTAAGGCGACGCCGTCGACATAGTGGGCGAACAGGGACTGAAACCCGGTCTCGTTCATATAGTTCTCTTTCGACCGGCGTCCGAGCCTCGAAGCGATGCTGTTATTGATAGGCAGTTTCATAAGAACGTGACCCAACCAGAGTGATTGAAAAGCGAAAACGGCAGACCTAGAAGTCGTGATTGCGGCGGCTTCAGCAACCGAAGTCCATGCGCATTCCGCCCAGCGGGTTCACAATTTGGCCGATGTAGGTGGAATGATTCTAGAAACGTACAATCTTACACAGCCTAGTACTCAGTCAACCTAATTGTTGGCAGGATAGAGATGGTGACGCTTGACTCGGGCGTCCACAGTGGAGAATCTCCAGTCAATGGTTGCTCCGGCTTGGTTTCGTTCTGCCTCCAGGGCCGCGATCTCGCCACTCAAAGTCTCTTCATCGGCAATACGCCGGCGCAGGACTCGCCTGGCCAAGACACTGAACTCGATCTCTGCCATGTTGAGCCAACTACCGTGCTTGGGAGTGTAGTGAAACTCCAAGCGTTTGCGTATTCGCCTAGCCTCCTTGGGCTCGAAGGTTTCGTAGAGGGAAGCTGGTTTGTGGGTGTTGAGGTTGTCCAGCACCACCCGGATCTTCTCGGACGCTGGGTAAGCTTCATCGGCCAGCCACCGCATCTGCTGAGCGAAGTCCACCATGGTACGACGTTCGGTCACTGCCACATGCCTCCAGCCCGCCAGGGGCTCGCACAGCATGAACAGGTTTCGGGTGCCATTGCGCTGGTACTCGTAATCGTATCGCTCCCGTCGTGCCAGCTTGGGCGGGATCGGAGACCTCTTTTCCGCCAGCAACTGCTTGGAGGTCTCGTCGAAACAGACCACCGGGCGCTCTGGGTCATAGGGTTCCGCGTAAAGGTCCAGCACATCCTCCATACACGCCACAAACTCGGCGCTCACCTGGGGAATACACCACTCCTTCTTCTGCCACGGCTTGAGACTGTTTTTTTCAACCGCTTGCGAATTCCCTCGTGGGACATGGAGGGCGCCAGCCCCAACTCCACCACCTTGTTTGCCAGGAGCCGCAGGGTCCAGTGGTCATGGCCTGGAGGGGCCTCGCTGCACGCCAGGGCAATCAGGTGCGCTTCCCCCCGCTCATCCAGTTTGGTCGGATGTCCTGGCCGAGGATCTTCCTCCAAGGCCCGCTTCAGTCCTCCCTCCAGGTACCGCCGCTTGGTACGGCACACCGTACCCGCAGACGTGTCCAGCGCCTCCACGATGCGCATCACCCCCCAGCCCGTATCTGCCTTTAGCAGAATACGGGCCCGGGCAACCTTTCGCGCTGGGCTCTTTCCCCCGCGAATCAGTCGTTCCAACTGGTCTCGTTCTTCCCTTTCCAACCGGACCACATACCGATCTCGTCCCATGGCTGCCACCCTCCTACGTCAACACTCCTAAAAAAGGGTGGCAACCTTAGACGTTTTCTTAAACAATTACCAAAACCGAGTTGACTGAGTACTAGCCTTCGGGGTCCAGCTCCCGCAGACTAGCCGTCCGGGTGAGTCGTGATGAATCGTGCCGCCTTCTTGGCGTCGACGTGAGGGGCCCGTACTTCGACTCCGGACTGCTCTTCTTGTAACAGGAAAGTAATCGAGCTGTCCATGTCGCCCCAGCCCCGGTTCATTGCCTCGATGGCGATCTGTTCCGCGAGGTTGGCCACCGGCATGGGCACGTTGAACTCCCGGCCTAGGTCCGTGGCCAGTCCGATGTCTTTGCGGGCCAAGTTCAGAGCGAAGCTGGCGGGCTCGAACTCGCCTTTGAAAACGGTATTGGCGATCGATTCGTGGAGAGAGCTCATCCGGCCCACGGCGCCGCGGCGAACGCACTCCCACAATGGCTCCGGCTCCACTCCGGCTTTCACCCCAAGGGTCAACCCCTCGGCGATGGCCTGCCGCACACCATGGCCGATCATGTTGTGAACCAACTTGGCCACCGAGCCCGCGCCGATGCTACCGGCGTAGAAAACCTTGTCGCCAAAGGCGTCCAACAGCGGTTTCATCCGGTCGAAGATTTCCCGCTCTCCTCCAACCATAACGGCCAGGTTTCGGTTCTGGGCGCCGGACTTGCCGCCGCTGACCGGCGCGTCCAATACGTGTACGCCCTTGGCCCGGAATTTGGGCTCGATCTCCCGGATCAAGGTCGGGCGGCTGGTAGAAAGGTCGATGTAAACCGACCCGGGTTTGCTACCTTCAAGGATACCTTCGAGTCCGATGGACACCAACTCTACTTCTCGAGGACCGGGCAATGAGGTTAGAGTGACATCGCTGCGGCTGGCGACATCGGCGGGGGAGCTGCCGAGACTGGCCCCGGCCTCCAAGAATGGCCTGGCAGCCCCTTCCCGAACGTCGTAGACCACCAAGGGGTAGCCCGCCTTTTGAATATTGTTGGCCATACCGCCACCCATGTTGCCGAGACCGATGAAACCTACGGTTTCCATCTTTCTACTCCTCCTGATGAAGTTACACAGTCTGGAATTCAGTTACCGTGATCATGTATGCGAGGTAAATGGGTCATCCTAGTCGTACAGCCATTCGGGGACGGGGCGGCGTCCACCGCCGGCGCCGCGGGCCAGCGAGTCTTTCAACATCCCGATTCGGGAACGAAAGGGCCTGACCTGGTTGGGGTCGCCGGTTACACCCAACCCCACCAAGAACATGAGACTCTTGCCTGCGGCGTGGGGAGAAAAGAAGGCGGTAACCGCGTCGTCGAAGAAGGTCATACCGGTGGCGCCCAGGCCCAGCGAGTGGCTGGAAAGGTACATCCTGCCGCCCAAGATACCGGCTTCCAATTGCGCTGTCCGGTAGCCGCGGTTGCCAAAGCGGTCCAGGATACCTTCCAGGTCGGCCAGGAAAAACGCCACGGCACTGGCGTCGGCGCCCAACGCCTGTTCGAAACAGAGGTGGCCCGCTGCTTCGCGGAACTCTCCCTCCTTCAACAACTCTAACCCGGCCCCGGTATGGAAGTACGCGCCGGGCGCCAGGCCGTCCACCGCGTTGACGATCAGGTAAGTATCGATGATCCCACGGCCGCGGGCGCCTCGTTCGCCGATAATTGAATTTCGGTAGTCGGCCGCAAACGGGCTGGTGGACGCCTTCAACAGACCCGCCAGTTGGCTCTCGGAGATGGGCTCGCGGGCGAACCTTCTGGTGGAGCCCCGGCGACCTATCGAACTGCCCAACGCCTCCGAACTCGGCCAACTAAAATCGGCTGCCACATCCGAGATCGGCGAGGAGGACCCGCGCCACTCCAGCACTCCATTTTGGGTGCTGAGCCGACTGCCCTCGTTCAATTGCTGGGACTCCGGATATACCAACCGGTGCTCGTCACCCAAATCACCGCATGGAATAACATCGAAAGACACTGAAGCCTGAGGAGCAGCGCCGCCACCGCCTATAGGCACCAGGCAGGTGGCGCTTTCCTTTTCCGGGTCCACCCCTAGCAGCCGATCAACCTCATCATCGATGAACCCCGCAACGACGCAAGCGGGCAGCCTCAGGCTGGATGCCACCGCCAGCAAGTTGGACAAGACAGTTCCGTTGTCCCAGAAACAGTAGCGGTAGCCGCGGGCGCGGTATTTCCAGGCGCTGCGCCAGAACACCGCAGTACAAACGACGATGGCTGGCGCGTGGCTAACAGCTTCTTCGTTTGCCGCCGCTTCGGCCAGGTTTCTTCTAAAGTCGCCGCGACGCAGTTGGACCAACGCGTCTTGGTCAGGGGCGAAATGATAGACCCCGGCATCAAGGCCGGGGAGATCGCCGCATACCAAGTAAACCTCAATCGGGTACAGCGCACCAGCGGAGGCGGCTGCCCGGTAGTGGACCTCTCCCGCCGAGGGCAGATTGCTCTTTCTGATCAGTCCTGCCGAGTAGTGAAGCAGTTGGGCGACAGCCTGGAGGTCCAATAGCCCGTCCACCGGTCCGCCTACGGCGGCAACCGCCTTCAACGCCGGCATGTTGGGTGAAGTATTTTCAGATGGGAGCGCGACTTGGGGAAGCCCGGAGTAGGACTTGTAGAGGGCAGGCTTGGTCTTGAGTTTTATGTAGTTTAGCTTGGTCGCTTCGTGGAATTTCCAAGCGGCGTCCGTGTCGCTGTTGGGCACCGTGACCTCCTTGTGCGAGCCATCAGCATTCAGCATCCAGCTTACAGACATGCCGATCCAGTTATTAAACCGCCCTCGAATGGAACCATTGCTCATCGCCAATCGCAAACATCTTAGAGCAAATTGCCGATAGCTGAATGCTGACCGCTAGCGGTCAGCCACCCAGCGACACTATCTCGTCGAACTGTTCTTTGGTCACCGGCTGGATGGACAGACGCATGCCGCGACGAATGAGCAGCATTTCTTGCAGTTGTGGGTTGGCCTTGATCTCGTCCATGGTCACGGGCCGGGAGAACTCCTTCTCGGCCTTTATTTCCACCACCACCCAGACAGTCTCGCCGGGACCGCTCTTGGGATCGTAGTGCATGTCGTTAGGGTCCCAGGCCGTGGCGTCTGGGTAGCCTTCCTTTACCACCCGGGCGGTGCCCACCACCGCCAAGGGCTTTGAGCTGCTGTGGTAGAACAAGACACCGTCGCCAACTCTCATGTCGTCGCGCATATAGTTGCGGGCCTGGTAATTACGAACGCCGTCCCACTCCGCAGTTGAGTCCGTCTCGTTCCTAAGATCGGTGAAGGAATAAGCGTTGGGCTCCGACTTGAACAACCAGTATTTTGGTTCGGCCATTGTTAGCTCCTTGAGTCTTAGCGGTCAGCGGTCAGCATTCAGTTATCAGCTTATTGAGACGATGCCTCTCCGCTCATCTTAGTCGTATGCCGGCCGCCTCCCGGTCGAAGGAACCGGCGATTAGGTCATCTCTTTCTTGCCGCAGCACATCTTTTCGCACCCTGAGACTGGGCGTCCTGGGCAATTCGTCCCTGATCTCCAAGTAGCGGGGCACCTTGAAATAGGCCAGGTGTTCAGCGCACCAATAGATCACACTCTCCGGCTTCAGCTTGGCCCCGGGACGAGGCGTGACGTAGGCTTTCACCTCGTCCTCGCCCAACTCCGATGGGACCGCCAGCACCGCACAGTCCAAGACATCCGGGTTTCGTTTAATCACATCCTCGACTTCCTGGGAGGAAATGTTCTCGCCCCTACGCCGGATGATGTCCTTCTTCCGGTCGACGAAATACAGGAAGCCATCGTCGTCGACCCATCCCAGGTCGCCGGTGTAGAGCCAGCCGTCGCGCAATGTCTCGCGGTTTTGTTCTTCGTTGCGCCAGTAGCCTGGCGTGATCGCCGGATTGTTGATTGTAATTTCGCCGACGACGCCGGGCCCGATATGCTCCCCAGTTTGAGGGTCAGCGATGCGCACCTCGTTACTGAATCCCGGGTCCGGGTGCTGCCTGGGCCGACCCGAAGAACCAGCCCGGCGCTCCACACCGATGGTTTCGATAGTACCGTAGCAGGTTTCGGTCATGCCGAAGCCGACGACGACATCGGTGCCGAACCGCTCTTGGAACTCCGTTAGAAACTCGGGCATAAACGAAGGTGAACCATAGAACAGGCGGACCGTGTTTTTTGTCCTGGGGGGACTCGGGCTGCTTGGACAGCACCGGCATCATCATGCCGATGAAGTTCACCACTGTGGCCCTGGCTTCCCGCACTTGGTCCCAGAACCGTGAGGCGCTGAACCGGTCCACCACCACCAGCGTGGCCCCAGCGGCCAGCGCCCCCATGGTGGAGTAATACTGGACGTTGGCGTGGTAGTAGGGCAGGCAGGTGAAGAAGCGGTCGTCAGGCGTGGCTTGGGTCCAGTGAGCGAACCCTTGGCCGGCGGCCACGTACATCTTGTGGGTTACTTGCACGCCCTTGGGGTTGCCGGTGGTGCCGGAGGTGTAGACCAGCATGGAGACGTCCTGGGGGCTGACCTCGGGCAACGTGTCAATCGGCGCCGCGGCATCAAGGGCGTCACCGAAAGAGAACCACCCAAGCGGCGGGACACCTCGGGCACCGCCGACCAAGCGGTGGCGGATTCCCGGTACCAGGTCTGCGGCGGCCGTCGCGACATCGATTAGATCGGGGCCGGTGACCAAGCCGACGGCATCGGCATTGTTCAGGATATAGGCGGTTTCATCCCTTTTGTAGGCCGTGTTGATGGGGACCGCGATTGCCCCCAACACCGACAGGCCAAACCAGCAGTAGAGATACTCGACACAGTTGGGCATGAACAGGCACACCCGGTCGCCGTGGCCTACACCCATGTCCCGAAACAGAGACGCCGTTTTCAAGACAGCCGTGTAGAAACTGCGGTAAGTGTACTTCTCGCCGGAGATTTCGACGAATACCTTGTCCGGGTCGCGGTCCGCAACCTGTTGCAGAAAATGGCCCAGGGACATTTCCCAAGCGCGTTGGCCTGGGTGTTGAGCCTGCTGGTACTGTCCTTCGGAAGCACTCATGTCAACTGCATACTTGATTCTTAACGGGATTCTAACCGGGCAGAGCGACCCCAAACTAACACGTCGTCATTGGACGGTCAATGACCGGCGCCACGCTGCGGTTGACACTCAATTTGACCAAGGTTAAGCTTGGATTTCCCCGGATTATTTCCGGTTTATTTAATATGCCAGACCAGAGACGATGGCAGAGTCAGTAGACCCCAACCGCCTCAAAATTATCGACGAACCCGGCCTCGAAGGCACTCTTGTCGGCTTCCGCTGCAGGGACTGCGGCACCCACGTTTTCGGGCTGGCGACCTTCTGCCAGTCTTGCACTTCGTCCGGCCTGGAGGCAGCTGATCTGGGCCGCACGGGAACGCTCTATAGCTACACCATTGTTAGGATACCGCCGGCTGGCTGGCCGGGCCAAGTGCCTTACGTGTTGGGCCAAGTGGAATTGCCGTCAGGACCCCAAGTGTTGGCTGAAGTAGTCGATTGCGAACACGCCGAGTTAAAGATTGGGTTGCCGGTGGAACTGGCAATTGAGGCGGTCCCAGCCGAGGGAGGCGGACCCGACAAGCTTGTCTACAAGTGGCGGCCATCGTCTACTGGGTCGGGGGCGACAGGATAGTGAGGGTGCGACAGGAGGCTCGTTGGTGACACAGGTTCGACCAGGCAGGGAAGTCGTGGTGGCCGGCGTCGGGTTGCACTCCTTCGGGCGGTTCCCCGAGGAAGACCTGAGCGCTCTGGCTCTCGGGGCGGTGGTGCCGGCACTGAAAGACGCCGGTGTGCAATGGAAAGACATCCCCATCGCCTACTTCGGCCACGTCTACTACCAAGGAATGTCCGTGGGTGAGACCACTCTTTCCAAGCTCGGCCTCACTGGCGTCCCCATCATCAACGTGGAGAACGCCTGCTCCAGTGGCTCGACCGCTTTTTGGCAAGCTTACTGGGGTATTGCCACCGGTCTCTACGACCTGGCATTGGCCTTTGGAGCGGAGAAGGTCCCCAGGGGTCCGGTGACCGTGACCGCCGAGGACAGCCCGGAGCGGTTCATCGGCGGCGACCACATGATGGCGGGCTATGCCCTACGCTCCCGGCGGTACATGGAAGAGACCGGCGCGCCGCCTACGGCACTGGCCCAAGTGTCGGTGAAGGCGAGACAGAACGCGGCGCTTAACCCCTACGCCCACCGCAAGGACACCTACACCGTCGAAGAGGTGTTGCAGTCGCGGCTGGTGGCCGACCCGCTGACCTTGTACCAGTGCTGCCCCACCAGCGAGGGCGCGGCCGCCGCCGTTTTGTGCGCCCGGGACGCCCTGGGCCGTTACGGAATTGACGAATCCAGGGCGGTGACGGTGGCTGCCGCTGTCCTGACCTCGGGCCGGTACAACGGCCAAGGCGCCGACCACTCGGCGTTCAGCCCTTACCGCACCGAGCCCGCCGCCGTTAAGGCCTACGAGATGAGCGGGCTGGGGCCGGAGGATGTGGACTTGGTGCAGGTACACGATGCCGCCACCATCGGTGAATTGCAGCAACTGGAGGCGTTGCACTTGTTGCCCTTCGGCGAGGCCTGGCAGGCCACGGTGGAAGGGCGCACAGCGCTGTTGGGTGACATACCGACCAATACTGACGGTGGGCTCTTGGCCATGGGCCACCCATTCGGCGCCTCGGGAATCCGAATGATCCACGAAACCGTGACCCAGTTGCGGGAAGAAGCCGGACCTCGGCAGGTGTCCAACCCCAAAGTAGGACTGGCCCAATGCTCCGGCGCCGGCGATGTCACCACAGTACATATTCTGACGAAGTAGCGGTTAGCGTTCAGCGGTCAGCTATCAGCTTTTGGAGAGCCTTGCCTCAAACGTCGGCAAAACCATGTCACCCTGAGAGTAGCGAAGGGTCTCGGTTCGGGAGTTCAGCCTCGCTAGGGGGACTCCCGCCGCAGATTCTTCATCGCTTCACTCTTCAGAATGACGGTTTTGAGGCAAGGCCGCTTTTGGCGTACAGCCTAGTTGCCGTTCCGCAAATTGATAGCTGATAGCTGAACGCTGATGGCTGATAGCTTGGACCGCACATGCCCACCTACCTCATAGTGGCCGCAATGAAAGGCAGGTTCGTTTCCGAACACGGAAACACCTACGACAACTTTCAAATGATGGGCTATATCGAGGCCCCCGAAGGCACGACTTCCCAGGACGCGGTGGGGGCGTTCTTCGACCAGCCTCCATACCCCATCCAATGGCAGGACGTGGAGTACCTGTGGGCCGAGCTATTGGGAGGTTCTCCGGAGAACGCCCACTACGGCGATTACGACCGGGTCTACGTGGAGAGTCTGCGCGAACGCTGGGAGAAGGGCAGAGGGAACTCAACAAATGGGTAGCGAGCGCCCGGGTCGAACGTTGGTCTGACGCGGCTCCTGATGCCGAGGACTAAGTCTAACTCTAAGGGCAATCTAACAATGCAAAGGCCGGAGGTTCAGGTAGTGCAGTTGTCCTAAACCCGAACCTCCGGCCTTACTAATTCTTGGCCGTTTCCGCCAACTACAGCGCCTTGGCATGCTCCCTGAGCAGGCCGAAGTCGCTCTTGAAGCCTTCGGTTAGGGCGCGCCGGTCGGTGCCGTGCAGCACGAAGCGGGCCCCTTGTCCAATCCAGAATGCGGATAGCTCCGGACTCTGGTGGTGTACCAGAACCGCTATTCCCTTGGCTTCCGACTTGTCTATTACTCCTTTGACTGCATCCTGGTATTCCTTGCGGTCGTATTGGTCGGGGATGCCCAGGGAAATACTCATGTCGTTGGGACCGACGAAGATGCCGTCGATGCCGGGCACTTCCAGTATCTTGTCCAGGTTGTTGATGGCCGCTACGCTCTCGATGCCGATGATGGCGATGCCGTTTTTGTTGCGTTCTTCCAGATGGGCTCGGGTTGCGTCGCTTACGTGTTCGCCGGTTTCCATGATTCGGTCAACCGCCGCGCCCTTTAGCGGACGCCACTTTACCGCCGCAACAACCTCCTTTGCCTGTTCTGCTGTCTCACAGTAGGGCGCCAGCACCCCTTGGGCCCCAGCGTCCATGGCCATGGTCACATAATGGGAGTCCGGGATTGGAATGCGCACGATGGGCACCACTCCGGTGGTGTTGAACATGATCAGGTAGTCGCCCAATTCGCCGCGGCTTCGGGGATTGTGCTCTGTGTCGATAATGACGTAATCCAGGCCGACACCGGTTAGTACCGGCACCCACCGGGGACTACGGCCGATGCTCAGCATGGTTCCGAAAACCCGTCCACCGTCATTTAGTGTCTGTTTTAGCTCTGCACCGTTCATATCCGAACCTCACTCATAACTCTCCAGAGAGGAGAGAGTATTTTAATGTCAATTCGGCCCAGGCGACGGCTAGAAGGAACAATTCCCCTTGCCCGGAGCGCGGCCAGTATAGCACCGTTAGGTCGGCAGCGATAAATTTGGACCGGTGAGGGCTACGCCCGCGCCGGTTGATTAGGGGTCATCAGGCTTTGGCAGAAGCGAGCGGTGGCCATCAAATCCGGGACCACCACATATTCATTGACGGTGTGCATCTCATTGGTCGACATGCCCACCACCACACAGTCGATCCCGTTCAAGCGCATGGCGTTGGCGTCTGTCCCACCACCGGAGGGTTTGATGTCCGGTTCCAGCCGTTGACTCTTGAGAAGGCTGGTCACCAAGCGCACAACCGGTTCGTTGGGGTCCAGGTTGTACATTTGGAACAACATCTCGATCTCTTCGCGGATGGCGGCCTCGTGGTACTTTTCCCTGGCCTTCTGCAACGAGGCCAACACCTGCATCCGCAGCAGGTCCACCGTCTCGGTGTTTCGACTGCGGAACTCTCCGCCGAAACTAGCCTCCACGGGAACGGCGTTGCGAACCGTGCCGCCGGTAATCAGTCCAACATTGAACGTAGTCTCGTCGTCGAGCCGGCCGTCGGGCAGGTCGGAAATGATTTCAGATGCGATGCGAATGGCGGACAACCCTTTTTCGGGCTCCACGCCAGCGTGCGCTCCCCGGCCGGTCACTGTAACGTCGAATTTGATATAGGTCGGGCTGGCGCCGGTGATGGTGTTGACTGGCCCGTTGCCGTCGAAAACCACCGCTTCCTTGCACTTGATCATCGAGTAGTCCAGGTTGGCAGCGCCGATCAATCCGATTTCCTCGCCGCGGGTAAAGACCACTTGCACCAGGCGACGGGGCGCGTCGTCCTCCGCTGCCGATTCCAGGCTTTCCATGATGGCGGCCAAGCCAGCCTTGCAGTCGCCGCCCAGAATAGTGGTGCCGTCTGACTCGATTCGGTCGCCCACGACCTGAGGCTTGATGCCCCGTCCCGGTTCCACAGTATCCATGTGAGCGGACAGCATTAGTGGATCGGCACCGTCTTCCGACGCGATCAAGTTGCCGTGGGCGTCGCGCTCAACGTGAAAACCCAACCGGGTGAGTTCACCGGTCAGGTGCAGGGCTATCGCTTCCTCTTCGTCGGACGGGCTGTCGATTTTCACCAGCTCGCAAAACGTGTTTACCAGCCGCTCTTGGTTTATCATTGCACTCCTTAGGGCACTGCTTGTGGCAC
The DNA here is from genome assembly GCA_965247605.1 of Dehalococcoidia bacterium. GTDB lineage: Bacteria > Chloroflexota > Dehalococcoidia > Lucifugimonadales > UBA3495 > VXOI01. Next base: position 803,545 of record CBDFHM010000013.1, read on the forward strand.
TTCTAAGGCTCTACCCAGGTCTTGGTTCGCCTGGGCCGTATTCTATATAGAGAGAACGACGCCTCAATTCCGGAGGCTCATTTCCAGGCTCCGGTATTATACATTATGTCTTACGCACTCAAAGGCCGAAGATTACAGTGCTGGGGCGATCATCAGGTCTACAACGAGGACGTTTTCTAGCAAGAACGCACCAAGCCGCCGGACTAGGAAAACAGCCACGCGAGAGCCCAAGAAAAGAACGTGCACCACTGGAGATTATATGGCGGAGATTACATGGCCTGGGCTATCGGGCGCCCCACGGTTGCGGCGATGACCGGTGGAAGTGAAACTGTCGCCAGCGGTCCCAGGGACAAGCTGGCGGCCCTGATGGAAGAGATTGTGGCCTGCCGGCTATGTTCCCGGTTGGTTGAGCACCGGGAGCAGATGGGGCAAAAGAAGCGTGCGTCCTACGCCCACTGGGACTATTGGGCCAAGCCGGTCCCCAGCTTCGGAGATCCCTTGGCCCCACTGATGCTGCTGGGCCTGGCTCCGGCTTCCCACGGCGGCAACAGGACCGGCAGGGTGTTTACGGGCGACCCATCAGCGAAGTTCTTGACTGCCGCCATGCATCAGGCCGGCTTGGCCAACCAACCAACTTCCGACCACCGCGACGACGGGCTGGAGCTCTCCGGCGCCTACGTGTGTGCGGCGGTGCGTTGTGTCCCTCCCGGCGACCGGCCCACGCCCCAAGAGCAGAATACCTGCCTGCCCTTTCTGGTGAGAGAGATGCAAATGTTGCCCAACCTGAAAGTGGTGATGGCGTTGGGCCAGATCGCCTTCCGGGCGACGCTACTCGCTTTGGGAGAGGTGGCCAAGGAGCGGTTGAGGGCCAAGTTCGGCCATGGAGAGGTTTACCATTTCGGGCCCTCTCTCCCGGCGGTGGTGGCTTCTTACCACCCAAGTCCACGCAATACCAACACCGGCCGCCTTTTCATGGAACAACTGGTGGAGGTGCTGCTACTGGCCAAGGGATTAAGCGGCCAGAAACCCCCCGGCCGCGGGTGATGGTCGATTCAACGGCAACGTCATCATTACGATAGTCCCCTGCCCGGGAACGCTGGACAGGTTGATCACGCCATCATGCTTCTTGACAACTTCGTCGGCCAAAGGAAGCCCCATCCCCAACCCCCGGTTCTTGGTGGAAAAGAGCGGATCGGCGAGCCTGGCCAAATCCGTTTCGGAGATGCCGTGACCCGTGTCGGGTATTTCAATTATCAGGTATTTATCAGTCCGGTCGACGGGCAATATGGCGGTCCAATATGGTATTTACTAGGCGGCAGTGCCAGGACGACCCCGCATCACAACCAAAACGGGGGTAATCACGAGTATAATCCCCGAAATCTCAACATTAGGCGCGTTGAATTAACTCCCGCTGGCTCAATAGCATGTAATGGAGTCGCGGCGGGGTAGTGGTTTGACTGTGAGATTGACCAGAGTAGGGACTTTCCTAGGGATCATGTCGATCCTAGCCTTGGCGGTGATCCCAATGATGGCTGTCGGGTGGCTACCACGAGCAGTAGGCGCGTCATTCGGTTTGATAAGTTCGAGGATGAGGCATACCAAGGACCCTCTGCAGGAAAACGCGCTAAAGGCAAGTTAGCCGGTCCTCCCATAAAAAACCCCCGGTTTCCCGGAGGCTCGCTACACTTCTTGTCTGGGCCTGTATTTCCGATTGGTAGGGCGTAGGGGATTTGAACCCCCGATCTCCGCCTTGAGAGGGCGAGGGGGTACATCTTACCCCATGTTATCAGGCACGTTCCCGTACCGATGTTCTATAAAGCGATCATAGGTTTTATGACTACGGTCTTATCCCGTCGCACCTGATACCGCCTAGTGCGTTAGCAAAAGCGTTAGCAAGAAACAGCAGGCACCCCCCCGGCAGGGCTTAGCGGTTTCAGGTACACCTTCCTCATCGAGGTACGATGCGGGGAATCGTCTAACAAGGGCCGCATGCCGAGTTCGCTGGAGATGGCCAGGGACTCGTCTAGGAGGGCCACGGCTTTGGCGCGGTCTCCTTCGCCGTCTCGCTCCCTCAGCACGTCGGCGTATAAAGGATAGTTACCCTGGCTTACCTCACTACCGCACTTTCCTATTCCGCCGCTGACAGGCCTCCAGCGCGTCCTCGCTGCCCCTACAACCGCCTACACTGCGTCAACCTGATTTAGCATCTTGACATGGTGCGTATGCTTATCTGGTCACAGGAATTTTGGTATAGGGCCTAGTTACATATCACTCCCGTGGTTTGCAGGTCATCAATGCTAGCTAACCATGCCTGGAATCCAGCTTCGGGCGGTTCGCAAAGAGCGGTGTCATTAAAGACAAATCTAGCTAAATTCAACTTGGTTAAGTTCTGGGGTATGGGCCCGAACAACAGGGTGTCAGACAGCTCGAGATCCTGCAAGTTAGACAAGTTAGCCAACTCCACTGGTATATTCCCGCTCAACTGGTTCCCTATCAGCGTGAGATGTTTCAAGTTAGACAGGTTGGCCAACTCTACTGGTATGCTTCCGCTCAACTGGTTGCCGTAACCCAGATGTAGGTCGAGCAACATAGACAAATTACCCAGTTCTGCAGGTATGCTCCCGCTCAACCCGTTGCAACACAGTCGGAGATTTATCAAATTCGACAAATTGGCCAATTCCACAGGTATGCTTCCTCTTAACCGGTTCCCAGACAGGTCGAGAGTGGTCAAGTTGGACAGATCGCCCAACTCGACTGGTATGCTTCCGCTCAACTGGTTATCAGTCAGGACGAGAGAGGCCAAGTTGGACAGATTGCCCAACTCGACTGGTATGCTTCCTATTATCTGGTTGTCATTCATGACTAATAGTCTCACATGGCCAGCACTACAAACGACTCCGTGCCAGCTACATGGGATATCGCTTTCCAGCCATCCAGAATTGTTCGTCCAGTTGGTGCCATCGGTGGCATTGAACAGGGCGACAAGAGCTTCACACTCCAACGTGGGAATCTCTGAGACGTATGAGCAAGAAAAGGGTATCGCCACTTCTACCAATCTAAAGCCCCGACTGGCTTTGAAGGTCGCTTCCACACTCACCTCAAACACGCCAAACTTCTCCCCTGCAGTGAAGAATCCGTTCTGGGTTATCCGCCCACCTGTGGACTCCCAAAGGAAGGCAAGACCTGGAATCGTATTACCATACTGATCCATCCCTGAAGCCGTTAATCTCTGGCCAGTTCCTCTTTCAACGAAAATGTTGGACGGCTGAACATCGATGGCATCTAGGGGGTCTGGCAGGATGGCGATGTCCGTAGCCGCTGAAACTCGATCGGCTTCCTTGACGACATCCACCTGAACGCCGCCTAGGAAAAGTCCCGCCCTAGTCCCGGTGGTCAGGACCCCGGCTGCGTCTATGGCACCTGCCCCAGAGGGTACGGTCCACGAACTGAGGACATCAGAGATTTGGTTTCCGAACTCGTCGATAGCCATGAAAGTGAATATTTGGGTAGCCTCTAAATCCAGAGCAACTCCAGCAGGCTCTACCCTGGCTTCAGCCAATGGGCCCGGCTTTACTGTAACCGAGCCTGTATCCGTTAGCTCCCCTGTATCTAACTGCAGAGAAGCCTTAACGGTATTGGTATATGAGCCCGCTGCCGTATCCGCAATGAACAGGCCGTTTTCGTCTATGGAACCCCCATCAGCGGCAACGGTCCACAAGATTTTTTCGGGCACAGAGTTTCCAAATTCATCTTGAGCAACTGCGGTGAACTGCGCGCTCTCTTGGACCGCGAGCGTAGCCATTGAAGGCGAGACCTCTATACTCACCGCCGGTCCGGGCTCTACGGTGATCAGGTCCGCCATGACACTCGTGTCACTACCACCCGGCCCTGAAACCTCAAGGCTTACAGTGTGTCTGCCAGCGGTGGTGTAGCGATGGGTGGGAGACTCGTCTGTACTGGTTTGGCCGTCGCCGAAGTCCCATTTTACGAGGGCGACGGGACCCTGGGTCGAGTTGGTGAAGTTGACAATAAAGGAGGCAGTCCCGGCTTCCACGTCAACCGAGAACGAGGCCGACGGCGGCGCTACGGTGGGCGTGGGACGGATAGTAGGTATAGTCTCAGGGACCGGTTCTGTCGTGGCAGTTGGCGCGTCAGTCGGGATTTGTGTTGGTTCGGGTACGGAAGTGGAGATGGGTTGTGTCACTGCAGTGGTGGCAGAAACTGTAGCGGGCGGTGATGGTGGTTCCGGCGTGGAGGTTACCTCAGGCTGGGCACAGGCTGCAATCAAACCGAGAAGGACCGCTAGACAAGCTATAGCCCTCAAAGCTGCCTCTACTGTTCGAGTTAATTTACGCCCGCAGTATCTCCCGCCGGGACAGCACCCGCTCCGTCGAGGGCCGCATGCCGAGTTCGCTGGAGATGGTCAGGGACTCCTCCAACAGTCTCACGGCTTTGGCACGGTCACCTTCGCCGTCCCGCTTTAACAGCATGTCAGAGTAATCGCAGCAGGTCCAGGCCAGCTCGGGCCCGTAGCCCGCTTTGCGGCAAAAAGCTAGGGCTTCCTCGAAGTTGGCCGCTGCCTGGTCCAATTCGCCAAGGGTTACAGACAGGAGGCCCAACAGCCGGTCACAGACGGTGAACATTACCATGGCAGCGGGCCGATATTCCAGAGCAGCCCGCTGCTCCTCGGCTGCTAAAGTATCGCCCTGTTGCACCGCCACCATCGCAAGGCCGGCTCTGGCCCACATGATGAAAGTAAGGCCCGCTGACGGCGATGAGAGTACGGTTCCGGCGGCAGCTTCAGCAACCTCAAAGAGGTCGGTTTCGCCAGTGATGCGGGCAATCTCTGGTAACAAAAAGGCTGCGGCAGTATATTCAACCGGGATTCCCCAGATCAAACCACCTTTCCTGGATATAGCTCCCGCGGGGATACCGCCAAATATAATCCCGCATTCCAAGAGTGTCAAATGCGGTCTGATGCGGCCTGATTCACTCAAATTCCCCGCTTTCATAGGGCAACCACTGTACTGCCAAGCGTAAAATCCCCAAACCGCTTGTCTACGCCCAAGTTTCCCTCTTGGGAAGCCTTTTTGCCCTGTACGACCCCGTAACCGTAATCAATCCCGACCCTCCTAAAGTGGGCTAGCCAGGAGCCACCCGAAGCCGACCAATTCGTTCCAGTATCCCGCCCAGCATTGCAGCTGGCGGTTCGACGGGGACCGCGATGCCGATACCCCAGACCCCCACCAGGGCTTAGCCGAAGACGTCAGCGGGCCGGAGGGCGATTGCGCTATCTCCGAGCTCGTGCCTCGTATTGCGGGACCACCAAGAAAGGCAAGAGAGAGATGCCACTCTCTTGGGCAAACCCTTAACAGAGAACGATTTGGTGTTCAGCCATCCCGATGGTTCCCCACGAGTTCCATCTACGTTAACTCTGGCTTTCAGGCGGCTGATGCGACGCATTGGATTAGAAGGAGTCCGCCTACATGATCTGAGGCACACTATGGCTTCACTTTACTTACAACAAGGCGTAAGCCCAAAGACAGTCGCGGAACGCCTTGGCCATGCCAGCGTGACGATTACACTGGATTTGTATAGCCATTGTCTGCTGGCGTCCAAGAAGCCGCGGCAGTACAGTTCGACATGGCGATGGACGAGGCCAAGTTAGCTTCCATGGAAGAGGCACCCGCACAATTGCGTTAGCAAACCGGCAAAAGAAAAGACCTCTGGGAAAACCCGGAGGTCTTTTCGTGTCTAAATTTGGTAGGGCGTAGGGGATTTGAACCCCTGATCTCCGCCTTGAGAGGGCGGTGTCCTGGGCCGCTAGACGAACGCCCCACTTTCCGATAAGGGCAACAGACCCGCTGGCCCAACGGTCGGGTCCGGCTCGTTCATGCTACCAAATGCCCCTTTCTATGTAAACCGCCATAATAAACCGCCACCATTTCTGTCGAACGGTTAATCAGGCCGCTGCTTTCTTTAGTCCGGGTCTATCCGGTAACTTCTATCCGGTAACTTCGAAGTCGCCAAACATCGTGAAGTTGTGGCCGGGAAAGGTGCAAACGAACTGGTAGGTGCCGGCGGGCGGGGCGATGAACTTCACCGCTCCGGTGGCGCCGGGGTCCAACAGCTTGGTGGAGGCCAACACCCGTTGGTCGTCAACCGGGATCCAATCGTTGTCCGGCCCGGCGGCCGTTCCGGCCAGAGCCACGTCGTCTTTGGTCCCAGCAGACACCAGCACCCAGTTGTGCTGGTTAACCACTGAAGAGTTGCTGAAGGTCAGTACCACGTTCGAATCCTCTGCTACCGAAAGGCCGCCCGTGTCGAACTCCAACGCCTCGCCGTTAACCCCGATCTGCAGAGCTACAGGGCCCGAGGGCCGTCCCGGAGTCGCCGCAGGGGCGGTAGCGGTCGGGGCCGCGGCGGTTGTGGCAGTCGGTGTCGGTTCCTGCGTCCGGGCCGATGCCGGCACGGTGTCCGGAGGACGGCGGGTCGGAGTGGCGTTGGGGTCCAGTTCATCGCTGCCGCAGGCCGCGGCTACCAACAGGATAATGACGAGCAAGGCCGCCGATAACAAACCTGGACGTTTCACAACAAGTCCTCCCCAATATCTAACTGCGGCTAGTGACTGTCGAGTTTGTTCTTTTTATCACAATCTGTTTATCATATAGCGCTAACAGGTGTCAACGAGCCTGAGTTCAGCCGCAAACTGGCAGCGGCAGCCGCGCTGGACTAATATTACCCCACCTTTACGAAAAAACACTGTACCGCCTGGTACCTTGATGGAGCGTCCCTTGGAGATTGGCAAGTTCCCCCACGACCTGCTGCAAAAGCTTTTGGCGGGTGTCGAGTCCGGCGATCCGGCCGTGGTATTAGGCGCCGGGATCGGCGAAGACGCAGCAGTATTGGAGGTCGGTGGGCGGCTGCTGGTAGCCAAGAGCGACCCGGTGACCTTCGCCACAGACCGCATCGGCTGGTACGCCGTTCAGGTCAACGCCAATGATGTGGCCTGCACCGGCGGCACCCCCAAGTGGTTTCTGGCGACGTTGCTGGTGCCGGAGCGTTTCTCAAGCCAGCAGGCCGAAGAGCTGTTTACGCAGGTTGTGGAAGCCTGCCGAGCGCTGGACGTCACTCTAATAGGCGGTCACAGCGAGGTGACCTACGGCATCGACCGGCCGCTGGTAATGGGTACCATGTTGGGTGAGGTGGAACGGGACCGCCTAGTCACCACCGGTGGGGCGCAAGAAGCCGACAGCATCGTCGTTACCAAAGGAATTGCGATCGAAGGCACCGCCCTGTTGGCCCGCGAGCGGCCAGCGGACCTCCGGAAAGCCGGCGTGCCACAAGAAGTTGTTGATAAAAGTGCAGTCTTGCTGGACAAGCCAGGGATAAGTGTAATTATGGACGCCAGTGTTGCCTGCGACACCGTCCAAGTCCATTCGTTACACGACGTTACCGAGGGTGGACTGTTCACCGGATTGCGAGAAGTGGCGGCGGCCTCAAAGTTGGGGCTGGCCATCGAGGAGGATAGCGTTCCCCTATTGCCAGAGACGGTGCGGGTCTGCGAAGCTTTAGGCTTGGACCCCATGGGGCTGTTGGCTTCGGGGGCCTTATTGATTACACTTCCCACTCAGGAAGTGCCTGGCCTGCTTTCGGCGTTGGAAAAGGCGGAAATCGATTCCTGGGAAATTGGGCGGATGCTGCCGCCTGAGGAAGGCCTGGTATTGTTCGACCGGTTGGGTAGGGAGGTGGAATTGCCGACGTTCAGCCGGGACGAGTTGGCTCGTTACTTTTCTACCTCGACCACCGGCGGGCCTTGACGGCGCTAGAATTTACGACCGGGCTTTGTACACTTTTAGCGCATCTGCCAAAGTGCCAGCGGTAATGTTGGCGCCGCTGACTGTAATAGATACCTTTTTCCCCTTTAGTCGGTCCGCGTTCTTGACCGCTCCTGCCAGTGCCACTGCTCCGGCAGCCTCGGCCAAAGTGTGGGCCTTCTCCACCAAAAGACCGATGGCGTAGCGTATGTCGTCGTCGGTGACCAATAGGAAGTCGTCCAACAGTTCCGCTATGATCCTCTGGGTCAACTCGTAACCCATAGTGGTCGCCACTCCTTCGGCGAAGGTGGTCATCTCGGCCTGTACGATGTCACCTGCCTTCCAGGAAAGGTAACCAGCCGGCGCGGACTCCGACTGCACCGCCAGGACTTCTATCTCAGGGTCAATTGCTTTGGCCACAACGCAGGCGCCGGACACGCCGGAACCGCCGCCCAAGGGAACTATCAAGACTTCGACGTCGGGCAGGTCCTCGATAATTTCCAGCGCTGCGGTGCCGACACCGGCAATCAACAACGGTTCGTTGACCGCGTGCACGTACCGGTATCCCTCTTCCCGGGCGAGCCGTTCGCAGTATTCCCGGGCCTGGTCGAAGTTCTCACCATGGAATATCAACTCGGCGCCCAGCGCCTGCATGGCCGCCACCTTCACCGGGTTGGCCTTTTCCGGGAGCCCGATCATAGCCCTTACCCCGAACTCCCGGCAGGCATTGGCGATGGACTGGCCATGATTTCCGGTCGATGCGGTAATGACACCGCGATCCCTTTCCTCCTGACTCAGGTTGGCCAGCAGGTTGATGCCGCCTCGACCCTTGAAAGCTCCGAGAGGCAGATACTCCTCATGCTTTAAATACACTTCTGCATCGAGAAATTGGCTGAGTCCAGCCGAATAGTGCAAAGGGGTACGTTGAAGATAAGGAGCGATGGTCTTCTTGGCTTGATAGACGTCCCGCAGCGTGGGAGCGTTCATAGTTCCTCTACTATTAATAGATAACTGATAGATAACTATTAATGAGATTGCGAGTGCTTCGTTACGGATGGATCTGGAGCAAAGTGGCCCACGTAATCAGCTTAGGTTGCGAATACCACAGTGTCAAACGCTTTGTCGCGCACCCGGCGCCCTCTGTTAGAATTGCTGTATTGAACCGTCGTCGACTGCTTACTCCGGCATTCGGCCCTGGGCTCTGATCGCTTTGATACGCCGGTAGACGAACCAGGCGATCACCGCCAATATGACCACCGCGATGGGAATGTCGAAGGGGCGCATTGCCTCGCGTAGGTCCTCCCAGTTCTCGCCCAACTTGAAGCCGCCGTACGCCAGTCCGACGCTCCACGGGTAGGAACCGAGAAAAGTGTAGATGCTAAACCGCCAGATGTTCATCCGGGCGATACCGGCGGGCACGCTGATGAAGGTGCGGACCACCGGCAACAGTCGTGCCACAAACACGGCCAACTCGCCGTACTTGGTGAACCAGACCTCCGCGCGGTCAACCTCTTCCTGAGTAACCAAAATGTACCGGCCGTACTTGCGTAGAAGGGGCCGGCCGCCTACAAGGCTAACCCAGTAGGCCACCCAGGAACCGATAAGGTTCCCCAAGGCGCCGTAAAAGCCGGCCATGGCCACCCACCATACTGAACCGCCTGTGTCCTGAATTAGCAGCCAACCGGCCAGCGGCATGATAAGTTCGCTGGGAAAAGGAATGGCGGCACTTTCTATCCCCATCAGAAATACCACCCCGGGCCAGCCTATGGCCTCGTACAGGGTGGTAATTATGTCGAGGAACCAAGTCTCGACAATATGGATCATAGAGACTTGGGTTGGCAATTCCGCGAGATTACGCTACACTCATTAGCAACTTCTCCAGTCTCGTGTTCTAAATAGTTCTTATACTTGTATAAAATTAACTTGGAATTAAACCTTGACACTGTCTTATATCCGTGCTATTGTTATTTTACTCGCCACAGGCTCGGAGAGTATCCGGTATAAACCGGTGTAAATAGGAGGGTTACCGTGGCACGAAAGACTAAGCTCATGCAACGGGTGGAAAAAGAGCACCAGCGCCCCTTGGAGCGCCTACTGCCCGAACGGGTAAACGAAATCGGCCTATCAGCCACCGCCGAGGAACTTGGCGTGAGTAAGGCCACCTTGGGTTACTGGCTTCTCAAGTTGGGTATAAATGTACGGCGGGTGGCCCTAGCACCAGGCGAAACCCTAGAAGTGAAGCGGATCAGTTAATATCCACGGACCCTGTGCCGCACGGGCTAATCTGACTGAACCCCAGAAGTCTCCCTGGAGACCTGTTAGCGGCCCAAGAAAACGAAGCTTTGCTTCCCAACCGTAGACCGGCAGTTGAAATGTTGTCAAGGCGCCCCGATTAATCGGGGCGCCTTGATTTTTTGGTAACCCTTCACTTTTTAACCACGGAAAACCTGCGGCCCTGTCGCTCGATTTAAGGCCTTTGTTTTTTCGAATACGTCTTGGTGAGCGGCTACACCCGAAATCCCGGTGGTCTTAACCGCCGTTATTAGCCCTGGCCGTAATTAGCCCTGAAAAATATCCTCTGGCAAAAAGGCCGACACCGTAACGTTGGGCAAGTCGACCAAGTTGCTGATCTTAAGGTCCACCGCCACGCTACAGATTACGTAAGCCTGCTCCCGGCTCCAACCGCGTTCTTGGAGCAGGTCGATCATATTGATAAGGGCATTCCGTGCCGCCAGCGTCAGGTCCTCTCCTTCTTGGGTCCCGTCATCCCGTATGGGCATGCCCATGGTGGCAATGAAGTTTCGAGGGGCGGCCCACTCAGGTGGTAGGAAGTAGTCGGGATGGGCAAAACGCGGGAACCGTATATTGTTCCGCTCGGCCTCCCCCTTATGCAACTGGAACTTGACCACCGCCGTGGCCCCCATCTCGACGGCGGTAAGACAACACTCGGCGTCCCCTTGGGCAAAGTGACCGTCGCCGGCCGAGTAGAGAGCTCCGGGGACGTTGACCGGGATGAAGAGCTTCGAACCCTTGGTCAGCTGTTTGGCGTCGACATTACCGCAGTTCTCCCGTGGCGGAATTGTCCGAAGGCCTTCCGTGGCGATGGGACCGTGGTCCGGCACCGAGTCTTGGGGGTCGGGCGGTTGCGCGATGCCGCCGCGGCGGACTAGGTCGGCCTCCCGCCGGGTCCAGGCCTCCATTTGGGCTCTAGACGGTGCGATTCCTGCGGTCCCCATAAAAGAGCCATTGGGAATCCGCACTCCGGGCAAGCCGGCGGAAGTCGCCCAACCGTCCTTGATATCCCAGTGGACGGCGTAGGGATTCGGAAACAAATCGCGAAGGAAGCCGCCCCCAGGACGTATCCGAGTCCAACCATAGGACTGAGGGATGATGTCCACGTACTCGATTTCCAACATGTCGCCCGGTTCCGCGCCCGTTATGTAAACTGGCCCTGTTAGCGGGTGGGCGGTCTTCTGGTCAAACTTATCGAAGTCCTCGACGGAGACCGTTGGCTGCATCTGACCGTCGGAGGCGTCGCGGGTTTCCAGCAAAACTTCCTCGCCGGGGTCGGCCTCCAGCACCGGCGTTACATCGGGGTGCCAGCGGTTGTGGCCCTTCGCCGGCTCCTCTTTGAGCCGTTTACTTCGGTCGATTTCGATGGATTTCATCTTAGAACTCCTTTGGCTGTTGGCTGTCAGCTATCAGCGGTCAGCATTCAGCTTTGTCGGTCGCTTCGTGACCTTTGGTACGTCCAAATATCGGGTGTTGGGAAATTACAACACTCTCAGCCAATGGTTGAAAACTAACGGCTGTCAGCTAGCCCGCCGTCCAATCTTCCGAGGTTTCCGGGGTACGCATCGGCTTGATGATTACTTCCACCAATGCCGCTTGACCGGACTCGGTGGCTTCGATGGCGCGGCGGAACGCGGTCTTTAATTCCGACGGATGTTCCACTCGCTGGGAGTGGGCTCCGAGGCCTTGGGCCACCACCGAGAAGTTGCCGCCAAGTTCCGCCATCGCTGGTGGCGCGGCAGTTGAGTTTGCCATGGCCATCAGCCCGCCGCCGGTGCCGCCGTTGTTCAGCAGCACGGTCAGGGTGGGGAGGCCCATGCGAACCGCAGTCTCCAGTTCCATGCCCACCATCCCGAAGGAAGCATCCCCCAATACATGAAACACAAGGTGGTCGGGCCGCCCCAGCTTGGTGCCGATGGCCGCCGCCAACGACCAACCCATCGCCGCCATACCGCCCATGGCGATGTAGTTTCGCGGCTTGGTGGCCGGCCAGAAGGGCGAGAGGTAGCCGCGGCTGCCACCTGCGTCGTGGATGGCGATCGTCTTGTCTGGGTCGACCATCTGCAACAGTTCTTGTACCACCCGGTAGCCGTTGGTCGGCACCGAATCGTCGGTGAAGACCGGTGCCCATTCCCCCAGCCATTTGGCTTTGGCCTGCTGTATTTCAGCCACCACCTCTTCCCTGGTACCGCCGGTCCGAGGACCCATCCGGTCCCGCACCGCGTCGATCAGACTGCGCAGCGCCAGCTTGGCGTCGGCCAGGATGGGCACATCGGCCTGGTAGATCTTGTTGAGGTCGCCGGGGTCAGCGTTAATATGAATGAGCTTCACACCATCGGGGATGGGCCGGCCGTCTGTGGCGTTGGGCAACCGGAAGGAATTGCCCACCGCCAGTACGGCGTCGGCCTTCCGGTTCATATGAATGGCCTGCCCCGAGGCATATTTGCTCCTTGGATACACGCCGCCGCCCAGTGAAAGCGGGTGGTCCTCTGGAAAAGCCCCCTTGCCCACCAGCGTGCTGGCCACCGGCATCGATAGCAACTCCGCCAACTCCCTGGCTTCGTCCCAGGCCTCCGCCGCCAAGACTCCACCACCGACGTTCATGATCGGCAGGTTGGCGTTCACCAGAATTTCCGCCGCCCGGTCGATGTCCGTCGGGTCGGGCGCGGCCTTGCGCCCCGGCCCTACCGGCTGGTAACGGAGCAATTCGTCGGGAGCTTCGGCAGACATCACGTCCAACGGCATTTCCAAGACTACCGGTCCCGGGGAACCCGACCGCAAATTCGTGAAGGCCCGTCGGACGACGGCCGGGATGTCCTCTGTTCGAGAAAAGGTGCCCTTCCACTTAACGAGGTTGTCGAAGATGCTGGATGGGACTTCTTGTTGTATCTCCCGGCCCATGCTGCCCAACGGGTGTTGTCCCATCAGCAGCAGCACCGGAATGTTGTCTGCGAAAGCCCCGGCGATGCCGGTCAGCGTGTTGGTGGCGCCGGGTCCAGTGCCGGTCAGGGCCACTCCAACTTTCCCGGTCGCCCGGGCGTAGCCGTCAGCGATCTCCACTCCCATCCGCTCGTGGCGGGAAGAGAACACTTTTATGGACCGTGACTCTCGAAGTGCCGGCCAAAGGGGCACTTCGCCGCCCCCGGCGAAGCCCGATATATACTCGACGCCCTCTTTTTCCAGCGCATGGATCAACGCATTGCCACCGCGCATGGCTGTCCCCCTTGTTTGTGCCGATTACTCCGGCGGACCCTGCCAAAGGGCGTTAAAAGGTCCGGCGACAAGTTGTGGGGATGATACGCCCGCGCCTGACAGGGGTCAAGATGAGAGGAGTCTGGGCGGGGATACCCATTAGAAACTTCCTTGACCACTCCTAGGCCGAACGGTATCATCCCATCACCATTCCCCTATCGGATTTGATTAAACGCCGAGTCCGACAAGTTTTATAGGATTCTTAATCTCGGCGTTCTTTCCGGTCTCATCGTTTAATAATCTCAGGAGCCATCATGCCTTCAGCCAGCGAGATGATCGTACAGACTTTGGAAGAAGCCGGAGTCGAGTACGTCTTCGGTATCCCCGGCGGCGGCACCGGACAGATATACCAGTTGCTCCACGGCCGGGAAGACCGGATCAAGACAATTCTGGTGCGCCACGAGCAAACAGCCGCCATCATGGCCGACGCCTACGGACGGGCCACCGGCAAGCCGGCCGTGGTCATGGGTCAGGGTCTGTTCATCGGCTCCAACGCCAGTTTTGGCATCATGGAAGCGATGCTCAGCAGCTCACCCATGCTAGTGCTCACCGATACCTCCGACGGCGGCGCGGCCCAGCGGCCAGCGAATCAGTCGGGCGCCGGTGAGTATGGCAGCATCGACCTGCCCAACATTTTCAAGTCGATGAGCAAATACACCTCTGTGGCCACCAGTCCTAAGGAAGCTGTCCTGGCGACCCAGGTCGCCATCAAACACGCGATCAGCGGCCGGCCCGGTCCCTCGACGGTAGTAATGCGGTCGGCGGCCATCGGAGGAGAAGTCGATTTAGAGTCACCGCCCTTCATACACAACGCCGCCGGCTTTTTGAACACCGCCAAACCGGAGAGCGCGCCGGCCGACATTCAGCGAGCGGTGGAAATTCTGGGGCAGTCGCGCCGCCCTATGGTCGTCGCTGGCAACGGCGTGCACATGGCACCGGCCCACTCGCAACTACAGGAGCTGGCCGAAATCTGGAACATGCCGGTGGCGACCAGCTACAAAGGAAAGAGCGCCATAGCCGAGACCCATCCTCTGTCGCTGGGCATGGTGGGCACCTACGGCCAAGAAGTTGCCAACCGGCTGGTGGGAGACGCGGATACCGTGCTGGTGGTTGGCGCGCTGCTGCGTTCCCAGGAGACGGTGGGAGAGCGGCCAGACATCTTCGACCCCGGTCGCCAGCGGCTGATCCAGATCGATATCGACGATCGAAACGCCGGTTGGAGCTTCCCGATCGAACTGGGATTAATCGGCGACGCTGGCAGCATTCTGAACCAACTGGTAGCGGCATCCAAAGCAGCAGCCCAAGACAGCGTGGCCAATCGGGCCGAATGGACCGCTTCCGTTCCCAAACGGAAAGACGAGTTGGCTTTTTTCAACGACCCTGCGCTGCACGTGGACAGCTCACCGGTCACGCCACAACGGTTGGTCTACCTATTGAACGAACATTCGGACCCGTCCACTGTCTTCACCTTGGACGCCGGCAACAACCGGACCTGGATGGCCCACTTCTATCAGGCCAGGCAGGCCAGCACCTTCTTCTGTCCCGGCGGTACCGCCGGTATGGGTTGGGGTCTGCCGGCGGCAGTGGGCCTCAAGCTGGTCTACCCGGACCGGCCGGTTACCTGTGTAACTGGGGACGGCGGCTACATGATGACCGTAAACGCCCTGTCAACGGCGATGCAATACGACCTGCCGATTACCTGCGTCGTTTTCAACGACAACGCATTGGGCATGGTGCTGGGTCACCAACCTCCAGGCCGGGAGATCGCCTCCGAGTTCTACCCCACCGACAACGCCGCCGTCGCCCGCGGATTCGGCGCTTTTGGCGTTCAGGTAAACGACTCCCGCGACTTGACCGCGGCGCTGCATGACGCCCAATCGTCGGGGCTTCCGGCGGTGGTGGACGTGGTCATTGACCGGAGACCAAGCCCCGACGATTGGCGGGCCGGGGCTCGCCGCGGCACTGAGACTTAGGACCACCGCTTTCTACGGTTGTCCACTGCTTTTTAACGAGGTGAAGCAACTTGGCCGGAATCTTGGAAAACAAGATCGCACTGGTGACGGGCGGCGGTTCCGGCATCGGCCGGGCCAGTTCATTGGTGCTGGCTCGAGAGGGGGCCAAAGTCGTGGTGTCTGACGTCAACGCCTCAGGCGCCGAAGAGACCCTGTCCGCGATCAAAGAGAAAGGCGGCGACGGCGTATTCGTCCACGCCGACGTCTCCAAGGCCGAGGATGTCCAGGCATTGGTAGCCCAAGTAGTGGCGAACTACGGCCATTTGGACTGCGCCTACAACAACGCCGGTATCGAAGGCTTTCGAGCCGGCCGGTTGCACGAATACCCCGAAGAAATCTGGGACCAGCTGATCGACATCAACCTGAAGGGCGTTTGGCTCTGCCTGAAATACGAGATACAACAAATGTTGCAGCAGGGCGGTGGCACCGTCGTCAACGCGGCCTCGGTCGTGGGGCTGGTCGGGGGCAGACGCATGTCGGCATACAGCGCAAGTAAACACGCCATTGTCGGTCTCACCAAATCGGCAGCATTGGAGTATGCACAAGACGGAATCCGAATCAACGCCGTTTGTCCCGGGATAATCGACACCCCGATGATGGACCGTATAACCGCCGACCGGGAACCGGGTTTCAAGGCATCCGTGGGCTCCAGGCAACCGATTGGCCGGCTGGGAACGCCAGAAGAAATAGCGGAATCCGTAGCTTGGCTCTGCTCCGATGCCGCGTCGTTGGTCACCGGGATGGCTATGGCTGTGGATGGCGGTTTCACCACTCAGTAGGTTCTGGGAGGAACAAACTTTGCCTGGTACGCTGGAAAACAAAATTGCCCTGGTCACCGGCGCCGGTTCCGGAATCGGCCGGGCCAGTTCCTTGATTCTGGCTCGAGAGGGGGCCAAAGTTGTGGTGTCCGACATCAACGCCTCAGGCGCCGAAGAGACCTTGTCCACGATCAAACAGAGCGGCGGCGACGGCATATTCGTCCACGCCGATGTCTCCAAGGCAGGCGATGTCCAGGCATTGGTAGCCCAAGTGGTGGAGACCTACGGCCGGTTGGACTGCGCCTACAACAACGCCGGTATCGAAGGCTACATGTCAGGCCGGCTCCACGAATACCCGGAGGACATCTGGGACCGTCTCATCGACATCAACCTGAAGGGCGTTTGGCTCTGCCTGAAATACGAGATACCAGAAATGCTAAAACAAGGCGGCGGCGCCATCGTCAACACGGCCTCGGCGGCAGGCCTCGTCGGGTCCAGACGCTTAGCGGCGTACGTTGCCAGTAAGCACGCGGTTGTCGGCCTCACTAAAGCGGCGGCGTTGGAATACGCCCGCGACGGCATTCGAGTCAACGCGGTTTGTCCCGGGATTATCGATACCCCGATGGTCGAACGGTTGATCGCAGGCCGGGAAGACGAATACGAGGGGTCAATACCTTCGCGGCAACCAATAGGGCGGCTAGGAACGCCCGAAGAAATAGCCGAATCCGTAGCTTGGCTCTGCTCCGATGCCGCGTCGTTGGTCACCGGGATGGCCATGGCCGTTGATGGCGGGTTCACCGCCCAGTAGCCTGAGTTAGTTTCGATTCTGAAAAGAAGGAGGAGGATTTCCCATGCCAGCACGGACACCTGCCGAGTGCGACTTCCACGTCGCCGCCGCCGTCAATGCCGGAGACGTAGACGCAGCGGTGGCACTGTATGAGCCGGAAGCCGCGTTGCTCCCCGAACCTGGGAAGACCGTATTTGGGCTACCAGCAATTCGTGAGGCGTTGATTCCCTCCGCCGCCATGAAGGCTACCCTAACTATAGAGGTGCCACTGGTCGTGGAGGCAGGAGATACGGCAGTTCTACACTCCAAGTGGGCCATGAAGGGCACCGATGAAGCCGGCAGCCCGATCGACATGGAAGGGAACGGCGTGGAGATTGTACGCCGTCAGGCAGACGGCACTTGGAAGTTCATCATCGACAACCCTTGGGGCGCCCCGTAGTTGTTCCATCCAGTAGGACCCATATCCTAAATTAAGTTGGAGGACATATCATGCCAGCACAGAATCCAGCCGACTGCGATATCCAGCTTTGCGATGCCATCATGGCCGGAGATTTAGAAGCCGCATTGGCCTTGTATGAACCGGAGGCAACCTTTGTGCCCGAGCCGGGGAAAACAGTGACCGGCCTAGATGCCATTCGAGAGATCATGACCGGCTTTATCGCGACGAAACCCACCCTCAACATCGAGGTCCCGTTCGTCGCCCAGTCCGGCGACATCGCCATGCTCAACTCCGTATTTACCATGACGGGGACCGACGCGAACGGCAATGCCATGGAGGAGTCGGGCCGCGGGGTGGAAATCGTCCGTCGCCAGGCCGACGGCACCTGGAAGTTCATCATCGACAACCCCGGGGGCACCGGCTAAGACCCAGGGCGGTAACGCACCGTGCGTCGGCCAAAGTGAAACAGGCCCCACCAGCGTTCGGAAGGTGGGGCCTGTTTCGTTGGACGGGCCAATTGGCCGATGGTAGTATGATTCGAGAACCCCCTTTTCTGACTACTTCGGTTGCCCTGACTCTCTTTCCGTTCCGAGAAGACCGATTGGCTAACACTCTTGAAATTGTCGACCTCGCCGCAGAAAGTAAGGTAAGACTGGTTTTCAACTCCGGTTCCGGGGACCAGGAATCCGCGCCGCCGGCGCCTTTCCCGTTGCCGCTGAATCAGTCCGAGACTGCGGAAATCCAATGGTATTTAACGGACTACCTGGACAACCCTTATGGAACGGCGGAGGACCGTGCCAACGTGGTGGAAACCGGTCTGCGGAATCTCGGCCGTTTGTTGTTCCAAGGTATTTTTCAGGCCAACTCCGAGGCCCAAGAAATCTTCCGGAAGGCCGAGTCTCTGGGCTGGGAACGGTGCCGCCTGGCATTAGTGTCTTCCCGTCCTGAGTTTCACGCCGTACCTTGGGAGTTGCTGAATCAAGAAGACACCGGCTACTTGGCCAACCAACTGGCTGATGTCTATCGCTGCAACCAGCAAGGCCCGCAGGACTCTTTCGCCGTTGACCTCCCCTCCGACCAATTCAACGTCCTCCTTTTGACTCCTTGGACTACCGAATCAAGTGACTCACCAAAGGGAAGCGTGGCCGCTGAAGCCCTGGTCGCCATGGAATCCTCAGACGTGGAATTCGGTTTGGACTGTCTGCGTCCAGTATCATTTCAAGCACTCGAAGACCAGTTGTCGGCGCGTCCCGGCAATTACCACCTTGTCCACCTTGACGGGTTCGACGTTAACTCTGAAGGGTTTGCGTTCCAAAGTGGAAGCGGAGGCACCGAACGGGTCGCCGCCAGCCGGTTGGCACGATCCCTGAACGCTGGACGAGCACCCGTGGTGTTGCTGACCAGTTCATCGGCGCAATATGGTCTAACGGCCGGTAACGAGTTGGCCCAAGGCGGCGTACCCAACGTGGCCGTCTTGCCTTATCCTCTGGTCGGCGCGGGGCGTCAGTTGTTCGTTCAAGCCTTCTACGACGCGTTGGTCCACGGGTCCGACGCGTCGCAGGCGATATCCGCCGCCCGAAAAGCGTTGATGGAAAGCCCGCACCGTCCTTCGGCGTCGGGACCTGCGGTGTCTTGGGACTGGATGACCCCGGTCGCCTACCAATCGATGGAGTACGTTCCAGCGCCAGTGCAGCCGGAGCAGACCGAAGCCCCGATACCCGGCATGCAATCGGCGCAGCCTGAGCCGGTCTCTTACGAGTTGCCTCGAGGTGGACCGTACGGACTCATCGGCCGCCGCAACGAGGTGCTTGAACTGGAACGAAACTTTGCCGATGGTCCAGTGGTCTTGCTGATCGGCGACACCGGCGGCGGCAAGTCGGAGTTGGCGCTGGGTTTCGCATCCTGGATGCAGAAGAGCGGGGGCCGGACCGGCGGGGTCTTCTACACCTCGTTCGATGTTGGCGCCGGTCTGGAAAAAGTACTTCACGAAACGGGCACCGCTCTGGCCGGATTGGATTTCGGCGACTTGCGCGCCGACGACCGCCGCCGTTGGTTGCTCGACTACTTCCGGGAGCATGACACTCTGTTGGTTTGGGACCGCGTGGAGAACCTGGCAGGGTTCCCCACCGGGTCGCCAGGCCTGCTGGAAGACCAAGAGCTGGCCGAACTGGACGCGTTCCTTGGCGAGGTGGCACAGGCCGGGCGTACTTGGGTGCTACTGGTGAGCCGGCGCCACCAAGAGCCCTGGCTGTCCACACCCCACTCCAGGTATCAACTGGGCGGGCTAGCGACCCACGACAGAATAGAGTTCAGCACCCGCCTGTTGGAAGAATTCGGGGTGGAAGCCGGCCGGTTGGGACCGGAGTACCTGAAGTTGCTGGAAATGGTGGAAGGCCACCCGCTGGCAATGGAAATGGCCGTCCCATTGTTGAAAGAGGTCCCCGCCTCGGTGTTGGTTGGCGTACTCCGCAAGGGAGCCAACGAGCACCAGCCGGGCGCCGACGAACAGGGCCGGCCCAGCTACTTGACCGTGCTGATGGACCACGCCTTCTCCCGGATGTCGCGGCGTAACCGCACCCACCTCCCCTTTCTTTCCTTGTTCCGCAACCGGGTGATGTTGGACATTTTGACACACATAACCCAGGAGAGTGTCTACCGGTCAGTTATGGGAGAGCAGTTGGGATGGGGCGCTTGCCGCACGTTAATGCGTTCCGCTCGAAACAACGGGTTCTTGGAGCCGGTAACCCCAAGCGTGTACCAGATTCACCCGTCACTTCCCTGGTTCTACGGCAGAAGCCTCTACCGGCAGTTCTCACAGTCAGCTATCGGGCAATTGGAAGCCGAATTCGTGCGGGTCTACGCAGATACCGCCGACTACTTCATGGAGACCCTCTACGAAAATCAGGATGCCGGCACGACGGCGATACTGGCTGAGGAGGGCAACCTAACTCAAGCACTGGCGCTGGCGCTGGAAGCGCGGGAGTGGGACAACGCTCAACTGTTGGTGCAACCCATTGCTCAGGTGTTCCGGATGCAAAAACGGTACCCGGAGCTACGACGCCTGCGCCGCCAGATCTTGGAGTCCACCGGGGCCACGGCAACCGAGGCCGCAGCCAGCGGCGCAGCCGAGTTGTGGCTCTACCTGCTGGGTACCGAGGCCAGCGAATGCATCGAGACCGGAGAATTGGACCGCGCCGACGAGATGAATGACCTACTTCTGAAGCATTTGGCGGCCCAAGAGGACGGCGACCACGATCCCCGAACCGCAGCGGTCTACCATCAGATGGGCGAGGTCGCGCGGAAACGCTGGCGCCTGGACGAAGCCGACGACAGTTTCACCAAGTCCCTGGCCATCATCGAATCGGGCGAAGACCGGGAGTCGGTGGCCGACGACTACTACGGCTTGGGGTTGGTCCGGCAGCACCAACGGCGTTACACCGAGGCCAATGAATGGTTCTCCAAAGCTCTCGAAATTCACCAACGTCTGGAAGACGCCGAAGAAATGGTGAAGGACTACCGCTCACTGGGTCTGTGTGCCCAGTTTAAGTTCGAATACCAAGAAGCGGAAAGCTGGTACCACCGTGCGCGAGAGATTCTGGAAGAGGCACGAGACGAAGAGACGTCGGTCTTGGTCTACCACTCCTTGGGCACCGTCTGTCACGCCCAATACCAGTTCGATGACGCCGAGAACTGGTACCAGCAATCGCTGACCCTCAGCGACCGCCTCGGCAACGAGGCCCAGATGGCCGTCGAGTTTCATCATCTCGGCCTCCTGGCCCAGGCCCGGGAAATATTCTTCGACGACGCCGAGCATTGGTACACCATGGCCCTGGAAAAATTCGAGAAATTGGGCGATTGGAAAAGCGTCGGCGACGAATGCCGCCAATTGGGAGTCCTTTTCCACGAGCAAAAGAAGCTCGAAGAGGCCGAAAGCTGGTACCACCGCGCCCGAGAGGTTTTCGAGGAGATAGAGGACCTCAACCGCATGGCGCGCACCTACGGTCAGTTGGGTATGGTGGCTGAAGAGAGAGACGACATCCAAGGGGCACTCCAATGGGCCGGCCGCACCTATCAACTGGCGAGGGATAACAGCCTGCCTGTGATGGACCAAGTCCGGGCCCACTTGGCTCGCCTTCGTGACACACAAGGCGAAGACAACTTCGCCGTGTGGTGGCGCGGCTTCGCCGGCGAAGAGCCGCCTACCGATTTGGACGTAGACACCGAAACGCCTATTTAATTCACGGACTTTGCAGCTGCAGGAGAGCCTAGAAATGACTATTGGAATCTCCACACCGCTACCGGCTTACACCATCGACCCGGCGTTCATGGCCAAAAAGGCCGAGGATTTGGGCTTCGATTCCATCTGGTACGCCGAACACCCCGCCGTGCCGGTCCAGAGCAACAGCCCCTTTCCGGCCACCGGTGGCGAAATTCCGTGGACCTATTCTCACTTCACCGATCCCTACATCGCCTTGGCCCGAGCGTCGGGCGTCACCACGAAGATCAAGCTGGGCACCGGGATCACGCTGGTACCGGAGCGTAATCCCCTGTTGCTGGCCAAGGAGATCGCCAGCCTGGACCGGTTCAGCGGCGGCCGCTTCTTGTTCGGCATCGGCACCGGCTGGCTGCGGGAAGAAACTGAGATGATGGGCGGAGACTTCGAACACCGTTGGACCCAGACCCGGGAAGCCATCGAGGTGATGAAGGAACTCTGGACCAAAGACGAAGCCGAGTACCACGGCCGGTATTTCGACTTCCCGGCGGTGAAGTCATACCCCAAGCCGCTGCAACAGCCTCATCCACCGGTGATCCTGGGCGGAATGGCAAAGAACGTACTGCGCCGGGTGGTGGCCCACGCCGACGGTTGGCTGCCAAACCGCGTAACCCCCGCCGAGGTGGAAGATGGCCGGGCCAAGCTGGACGCCATGGCCGCAGAAGCCGGTCGCGACCCCAAGTCCATCCCGATTTCTGTCTTCGGACAGGCGCCGGAGCGGGCCTTGGTGCAGTCACTTCTAAACGCGGGCGCCGACCGGGTAATCGTCCGCCCGGAACACGTGGAAACTGAGGCCCAGATGGGAGATCAGTTGGAGCGAATGGCCGAGGCGGTACTTTAGCAGTCAGCAGTCAGCTCTCAGCTTATGGCTAATTACTGCGGGCCATCGATAACACGTCGCGAAGCGAACTATAAAGCTGATAGCTGGCTGCTGACCGCTGAGACGGAGGAGCAAATGGACCGGACCACGGAACTGCTGAGTTCCTACGCCTGCCGCCTGCGCTATGAGGATTTGGAGCCCAAGGTGGTGCACCAAGTCAAAAGGACAATGGTGGATACCCTGGGCTGTGCCATGGGCGGCTACGTATCCGAGCCCGCCAAGATCGCCCGCAGCATGGCGTCGGCGGTAACCAGCACCACGCCATCTCGCGTCTTGGGCACCCAGGACCACAGTTCGCCAGACATGGCCGGGTTCGCCAACGGCGTAATGGTCCGCTACCTGGACTGCAACGACTCCTACTTCTCGCCGGGCGGCGGCCATCCCAGCGACATGATCCCGGCAGTGCTGGCGCTGGCCGACCCCATGTCCAGCGACGGACGCACGGTGATCACCGCCATCGCCCTGGCCTATGAGGTATTCTGCCGTCTCTCCGACGAAGTCGTGGCCAGCGACTTGGGCTGGGACCAAGGAATCTTCAGCGTGATCGGCGGCGTTTGTGGTGCTGGCAAGGTCCTGGGTCTCGACCAGCAACAGATGGGCCACGCTATTTCCTTGGCCGTCACGCCTCACCTGCCGTTGGGAGTGACCCGAACCGGAGAACTATCCATGTGGAAGGGCTGCGCTACCGCCAGCGCCACCCGGTCGGCGGTTTTCGCGGCGATGTTGGCGGCCGAAGGTATGATGGGACCCTTCGAGCCGTTCGAAGGCCGGCGGGGCCTATGGGACCAAGCGGTTGGCAGGCCGGTCGAGCTGCCGGACTTCCCGGTGGGTGGAAACCGAGCCGAAAGTGACCCCTTCCGCATCTCCCGGACAATTTTCAAAACCTATCCGTCCCAAATCCACACCCAGGGCCCCATCGGCCTAGCGATCGAGTTGCGGAACCAAGTCGCTGTCGGCGACATCGAGTCCATCCACATTGACGCCTACCAGGTGGCAGCCAGCACCGCCTCCAGCGAGCCGGAAAAGTGGGACCCCAAAACCAGGGAAACCGCCGACCACAGCATTCCGTTCTTGGTGGCGGCTGCCTTGAAAGACGGTTCGGTAACCCCGGCCACCTTTACCGGCGAGGGCATCGCGGACGCCAGCCTACGTACCATTATGTCCAAGATGGACTTGGTTGAAGACGCTGAATTCACCGCCAAATACCCTCAGGAGTACAACAGCCGCATCACGATCACCGACCGGTCCGGGGGAATACACACAGCCCACACGGCCTACTCCAAGGGCCATCAAAACAACCCGTTGGACGACGCAGAGGTCGAAGCAAAGTTCCGCAGCTTCGCATCCGCAGTGTTGACGACCCAACAATTGAACGAGGCCCTGGAAGCCATCTGGGCCCTGGACGACATGCCAGACCTGGAAGAGCTCTTCGACAGCCTCGTGGTCTAGCGTCTAGTTGGCGCTTCCATTCCAAAGGCGACGTCCGGCATCCCCGCCCACCGTGCCGTCCTGGCCACAATCTCCGGCGGCCGCCAGGACACTCCACTAAATCGGCCATGTTATAATCCCGGCTAGACGATTCGTGTCTGCTCAGCCCATTAATGGCCCATCAGAATCACGACGAATCCGAGGCCACGCGCACTTTCCTTCCAGCCCACACCCACTTGAACTCAGAATTGTGCCCGGAACTGCCCGGAGCAACTAACAGACGATGAGCATGAACCAGCCCACCGAAGGCCCTAGTCACTTCCGAGATTTATTCACCCAACAGGTCCAACGTCCCGAGGAAGACCTGGAAATGGACCGGGCGGCGCTTTACCTAGCTGGCGAGGAATATCCCGAGTTGGATGTAGACTCTCATCTGGGCTCCCTCGACTCCCTCGCCCAGCAGATACTGGCGGAGTCTGGGGGTAGCGCGAGTCCTGCGGAACAGACCTCCCGATTGGGCCGCTACTTGTTTGACGAACTGGGGTTCCGGGGGAATTCGACAGACTATTACAGCCCCGACAATAGCTACTTCAACCGCGTCCTAGAAACCAAGACCGGCATTCCCATAACCCTCTCTCTACTGTTTTTGGAGGTGGGGCGGCGGATCGGACTAAGGTGCCGCGGCGTGGGGTTGCCTGGGCATTTTCTGGTAGGGTTGGAAGACCAAGACCTCTACTTGGACCCGTTTAACGCGGGGACCCTCCTGACCGCCGACGGATGCCGCGACTTGGTAGAGCGTCTGTACGGTGACAGCATGAACTGGAGTGATGATTTCCTGACCCCCTGCACCAAATACGACTTCCTCTTCCGCATGCTCAACAACTTGAAGGTCATATATGAGCAAAAAGAGGAGTACGTTAAGGCGCTGGGTATGGTACAAAGGATGAGAATCGTCCTCCCGACTCTACCGTCTTTGTATAAAGACTTGGCCCTGTGCCACTATCAACTGCAGGAGTACCGGCTTGCAATTCGTAACCTGGAGAACTACCTTCAGGCGGCCGACGGGCCCGAAGACGCCGACCGGGTTAGAGGGCAAATCGAGGCGATTTGGTCAACTCTCAACCGCCTCAACTGATCGCCTGCCTGACCGAATGCAGAGCGATCAAATCCAGATAGTATCTGCCTCCGTATATTACGATGTACGGGATTTACATCACGGCGTCTCCCGGGGGCGCTAAGGTGGTTGAATACGAGTCGTTGGACGACCACCAGCTTATCCAAAGCGTCTCCAACCAGGAGAAGCCCGCGTTGGACGCCCTGTACGGCAGATACATGTCGCCGGTCTATTCGCTGGCCATGTTTATGTTGAAGCACCAGGCTTTGGCCGAGGAAGTAACCCAGGACATTTTCCTCAACATCTGGCTAAAAGCCGGTAGCTTCAAACCGGACCGCGGCCAACCGAAAGCCTGGATAATGAGCGTGGCTCATCACAAGATCGTGGATGTTAT
This sequence comes from Dehalococcoidia bacterium, assembly GCA_965247605.1. Lineage (GTDB taxonomy): Bacteria > Chloroflexota > Dehalococcoidia > Lucifugimonadales > UBA3495 > VXOI01. Next base: position 828,991 of record CBDFHM010000013.1, read on the forward strand.
CCGTTCGCGACGCCGGGCCATCGTGATGACCGAGCCCGCCGACTACGAGATCCTAGAGCAGTTGCCTGCGGGCGGAGCTTCCACCGAAGAACAGGTCGAGCGAAATCTGGAACGAGAGCGCATCATGAAGGCTCTGGCCACCCTCCCTGAGCCCCAGCGCGAGGTCATCATGCTGGCATATTTCGAGGGCTATTCCCAATCGGAGATGGCAGATAAACTCAACCAACCCTTGGGCACCGTTAAGACCCGAGTGCGTTTGGCGATGCAAAAGCTTCGAGTAGTGCTGCAAGCAGATGGCAACGAATAACCCCATAAACCCCTCTCACCCGGACGACCTTCTAGAGGCCTTCGCCCTAGATGCTCTGGACCTCGAAGAAGAGGAAACGGTCCAAGAGCACCTGGACGACTGCTTTCAGTGCACCGCGGCGGTGGACGAATACCAGCAGGCGGCCGCCTTATTGGTCCAGACCGTAGACCTGCAAGCCCCTCCCGAGGCGCTGCGGGCACGACTGTCAAACGCCTTGGACCTGCAGCCGCCCGTACTTCAGCCGGAGGCGCAGTTAGTGTCTGCGGCTCCTGCCGGTCCACGATGGTCCTTCTTCGATTGGCTGATGGACAACCGGTTCTTGCGTGTTTTGATGCCAGCCACCGCGACCGCCGCGATTGTACTGGTGGTTTTCGCGGTAACAATGAGCATGCGGGTTTCGGGCCGTGTCGGTGACTTGGAGAATGAAAACACGGCGCTCAAGACCGAGTTGAACCGTAGCAACGCCACAATGACCGCGCAATTTTCTCAGGCAACCGACGCCGACACCCTGGCCATGAACAACATTCAAGAGCTTCAGCAGACCAGCTGGGCGATGGCCCGCCCAGACAACCAGGCATTGGTGCTAAGTGCACCGGCGGCCGACAGCCCGTCCCAAGGGGTCTTGCTCATGTCCTCCGACGGCAAACGCGGCGTCATCATGGTGTCCGGTATGGACCCGCAGCCTGACGAAAGCTACCACGTCTGGTTGATGCGCGGCGGCGAGCGTAAATGGGCCGGACAGTTAGATGTTGACGCACGGGGTTGGGGCAGCGTGACACTGCAACCGCCGGAACCTATTTCCCGGTTTGAGAAGATCGAACTGACCCTGGGCAACGGTAGCAACACGGCCACACGCCCGATGGACATGGTACTGGAAGCCTCACTGGTCTCCACCAGAGCGCCAGAGCGGCTGGTCTACACCGTCTGGCCCTGACCGCCGCCGCCGGCGCAGCCGGTGTCCCTTTGCCTTTCGTCATTCCCGCTTCTTTTCGTCATTCCCGCTTCTTTTCGTCATTCCGGCGAAGGCCGGAATCCAGAACTTCCGGGCTCAGCACCTGGTAGAAATCCCCCCAACCCCCTTTGCGAAAGTGGGGCTCTCTTTTCGACCTCAGCCCAATATCCCAAGGTAAACCAGTCCTCTAATCTTGGACGCATGTATTGGCGGATGCTATACTCCGGCAACCTGCCGGGGGGTTGTGTGCGTGTGTTGTGTGTTTATCTCTTGCGGATCAGTCTTCTGGACCGAACTAGCCACCCATGAGTTGACCTGCGAGATATGCGGGGGTCACATGGTAGAGCAGAAATGTAAGATCCGTTGTCTCAACTGCGGATTTACCCGGGATTGCTCTGACCCCTAGGAGAAGTCCCGATGCCGGTTTCAGTCCTCGTCCTCTACGACCACAAGGGCCCTGCGATAGAAGACCTGGCCTTGGCAACAGCCCAAGGCGTCTCTAACACGGGTGTGGCAACCGTTACCGTCAAGAAGACCGAACAGGCCAACCGCGGCGACTTGATAGCCGCCGATGGCCTTCTGCTGGGATCGCCCAACTGGAGCGGAATTACGGGTTCGTTGAAGCAGTGGCTTGACGATCAAGGGGACCTTTGGGAGGAACGGACACTGGCAGGGCGGCCGGCTGCGGCGTTTACTTCCGGATGGGGCCGACATTCCGGCGTTGAGATGACACTATTGCAAGTGGTCCACTGGATGCTGGCATGCGGCATGATCGTGGTGGGCCTGCCGTGGTCCGACCGGATGCGGACTTCCGGTTCATACTACGGCGCAACGACCACCGGTGGAGTGACCGACGACGATTTGGCCCAAGCCCGGGAGTTGGGCTCCCGGTTGGCCATGATAACCGCCCGGCTGACGCCCTCCTAGTCGGCCTGCTGCTCTCTAACGAAAGGCCACCATTCAGGATAATCGCGGAGCCGCAGATGTCGAAATAACTGGGGATGTACCTCCACCGCCAACCGCAGCGCCTCTTCCGCCGGTTCCCGGATGGAGAAGTGGGCCATCTCCGAAGTCCTCAGCTTGAAGAGGTGGTAGCACTCTCTCAAGTTCAGCTTGGATAACACCCTTCGGTTGTGGGCATGGGTCACCAGGTATTGCGCCACCACCGGCGACTGCTGATGCACTTTCCAAAAGGCCCGCTCGGCCGCCGCGACGGCTGTCTCGAACTCCTCTGCTAGTCCGGCCTCCGCCACTACCGCAGGCACCCGATACCCGTGGGCCACCGAAAGCGGTTGGGGCAAATATGATTGCATCCGGTGGCGTTTGAATTCCCGGTAAGCGCCGTAGTCCATTAGGTACTCGAAGGTGTAGTCCACCACCTCCAACTCCCTGGCCGGCACGTCATGGGGTCCTAGCCCCGACAACGACTCGTCGATGATCTCTTGGCGGGCATCGACGCTCAAGTCCTGCACTCTTTGCCACACTTCTTCATAGTTCAGGTGTGAGCCGCCGTACAACAAAGCCGTCGCCAGCTTTTCCGTTGCCTGCTCGTCCCAGTGGACCAGCCGGACTTCCGGGGCTCGGTTTTTGGCTTGTAACCCATTTGCTTTGGCGGGGTTACCGGCACGCTGGTCTTCCAGTCCGAACCGGCTAACCAAATCTCTTTGACGGGCCGGAGTTCGCGCCAGGTAATCGTTCTTTTCGGCGTATTTAATCAGCGTGGGGGTGATGAGGCGGGCCTGCTCCCGTATCAGATGCCCAAGTTGATTCTCCTCCAGCAGCCTGGCGGACAGGAGCTTGGAGATAGCGTGCTCCAGCGCGCGGGCATTGGCGGTCACCCCCACGTTGGTCATCGTTGCGGCGGGCAATACCGCACGGCAATGGTCGGTGGCAACACGGCGCAAACGCATATTGTAGGGGCCGTCGCGTTCGCCCTCCCTTTGGAGGACCGTCTCGCGCAGGTGCGAAATGCAGCCGTCGATTAAGCGAACATAGCCCTGGAACAGCGCCTCACAAGCATCGACGAAGACGCGCTTCAGTGACGGGTGCTCTTCCAACTCCTCGGGCACGAAATAATAGTCGTCGGGCATCACTTGGTAGCGCGATGACTTTTCCGTGTAGGACGCCAGCCGGTTGTCCTCCAGCATGTCGCAGGCCAGCCGCGAGACGTTCTCCACCGCCAGATGCACCACGGCGTGCTCGGCGACTGATGCGTGACCGTAGCCAAGCACCCACCTCTCGTGAAAGTCGGCTGCTTTTTCCTGGCTGACCTCCCTGGCGATCTCGTCGAACGGTTCGGGCCGCCGCGAGGTCATGGCAAATGCGACCGCTATCTGCTCCTCGGTAAGTTCGTGGGCGTCCAGGGGATAGACGCGCCTGGGGTACGTCTGGCCGATGTCTGACGGATCGGGCTTTGGGCCGTTTGTTCTCATGGTCCTTTGACCGGCGGCATTGACGCATTTATACGCATTAGGGCAATCACACTGGAATTGAGCCTAGGTGTCAAGGACCCGCAGCCGTAACATTATGTCAAAAAGTATCAGCGGTCGGCGGTCGGGCGTAGCCGGAAGCTGATGGCTGAAAGCTGACCGCTGATGGCTATACCAGAGCCCCAAAGCCGTCGGGAATTTGCACTTCGACCAAGTGGGTCTTACCGGAAGTAATGGCGCTGTCCAGCGCCTTGGTCATTTCGGCCACGGTCGAAACTTTGGTGCCCCCGAAACCGTAGGACTCGAAAAGCTTCACGAAGTCGGGATTCACTAGATCGGTAGCGAATTCCCTGTCGCCGAAACGCTCTTGCTGGTACTTTTTGAGGACCCCCCAGGCGCTGTCGTTGAACATCAAGACCACGGGGTTAATGTCGTATTGGGCGGCGGTGGCCAACTCCTGAAGATTGTACTGGAAACCGCCGTCGCCGGTGACACACACCACCGGGCTCTCCGGCTTTCCCACCTTGGCTCCCATGCCCGCCGGGAACGCGAAGCCCAAGCCCGCCCAACCGTGAGGGTGCATGAAGGTCCGAGGCTGGTAGATGGGCAGGCACCGGCTGGCGCGGCTGGTAGGGACTGTCGGGTCCAAAGAGAAAATGGTGTCCCGAGGCGTCACCGAACGCACTGCCTCGAACACTCGCAACTCGTTGCCCCAAGTATCCTGAAGCGTCTGATAGATTTCCTCTCGCATCGAGCCGACCTCGTCGCGGAAGGAGTCGCCTTTGTAAACGTCGCTGTCGCCGATTGCATCCAGCCATTGCCGCACCACTGCCTGGGAATTGGCAACGATGGGGACAGTAGCCTGGTAGTTCTTGCCGATGGCTTCGCCGTCCAGCAGCACATGGATCACGGTGTCCGGCAGCTTGAGTTGCACCCCGGCCGTCGACCGGTAGGATAGGATAGAGCCAAGAACCAAAACCAGGTCGCAGGTGCCCAGCCATTCCTGGGCCGGGTTTTCTCCCCAAATCCGCCGTCCCAACGCCTGTCCCAACGACAGGGTGTGGTCCTCGGGAAACGCGCCCTTGGCGCCGTCGGAAGTGACCACCGGAGCGCCCAACGCCTCGGCCAGACGGACGATCTCTTGGGTGCCCCCCAGCATTTGCACCTCTTCGCCGACCATGATGGCGGGCCGCTTGGCTTTCAGCAGCAGTTGCAGGGCCTGTTCTACTTTATTTGGATCGCCTTGGGGCACATTCGGATCGCGGGGTCCCAAGACCTCAACGTCGGCCTGCTCCGCCAATAAGTCGGTGGGAATCTCCAGCTCAATCGGGCGAGGCCGCCGGGTCTGGAAGCGCTGGAAGGCCTCCACCAAGTGATCGGGAATGGACTCCACCTCATTGATCATGGCGTTCCAGTCGGTCACCGCCTCGAACATCTTGAGCTGGTCTTTGGTCTCGTGGGTCGACAGCTTGCCCTGCCCCAGGAACTCCCGTTCCACGTTGGTGGTGATCTCCAACAACGGAGAGCCGGAGAAATAGGCCTCGCCCATAGCCCCCACCGAGTCGGCGGCGCCGGGCCCGGTACTGGTAATCAACACTCCCGGTTTACCTGTGGCGCGGGCGTAGCCGTCGGCCATGAACCCGCAGCCCAACTCCAGCCGTCCTCCGATGAACCTCAGGCTATCCTGGCTTTCGAACAGGGCGTCGAACAGGTCGAGGTTGTGGACCGAAATTATGCCGAAAACGGTGTCCACGCCCTGGGCCTTGAGAGACTCGGTAAACGCCTGGCCGCCGGTGAGTTTAGGCACGGTGATCTCCTTCGTCGATGCCATCAGCGGTCAGCCGTCAGCTATTAGCTTCTTGGCCCCTGAAAGCTGATTGCTGACAGCTAAAGTAGCAACGCTACTGGATTCTCCAGCAGCTTCTTGATTTCCGTTAGGAACTGGGCGGCCTCGGCGCCATCGGCAACACGGTGGTCGACGGATAGCGTGGTCTTCATGATCTGGGCCACAGCGATTTCGCCTTCCCGCACCACCGGCTGCTCTTTGACCGTGCCGACGGCGAGGATGGCTGCGTGGGGCGGGAATATGATGGCGGTGAAACTGTCGACGTCGAACATCCCCAGGTTGCTAACGCTATAGGTGGTGCCGGTGTACTCTTCGGCCCTCAGGGCGCCGCTGTTGGCCCGGGCGGCCAAGTCGCGGCTGGCGGCGGCGATTTCCACCAGGCTCTTGTTTTCGCATCCTGGAATGCCCGGAACGATCAGGCCCGAGTCGAAGGCGATGGCAATTCCCACGTTCACCGAGGCGTTCATCTGCAGATGGTCGTCACGGAAGAAAGCGTTGAATTTGGGGTGGCGCCCAATGGCCAAAGCTGACGCTTTGACGATGAGGTCGTTGACGCTGACCCGGCTATCGGCATCCACTTGGTCGTTGACGTCCCGCCGAAACGACATGGCTTTGGTCATGTCGATGTCGACGGCGACGTAGAAGTGGGGGGCTTCCCGCTTGCTGTCGGAAGTCACCTTGGCGATGGTCTGCCGCATCCGCGACAGTTCCATGCGCTGTCCAGCACCGTTGGCCGCTACTCCACCCGCGCCATCGGAATCCCATGCTTCAAATGCCGCCGACCCCTCAGCTTGGCCATCTTCCGCGACGAGAACGTCGGCTTCAACAATTCTGCCGCCGGGGCCGGTACCGGTGAGGGTGGCCAAGTCGATGCCGCGTTCGCGCGCCAAACGCCGGGCGATGGGCGAGGCGCGCACTTCTCCCGCCTCTGCAGACGACGCGGCGACAGGAGCAGCGGTGGCCACCCCATCTTTGGCCGCCAACACATCGGCTTCGACGATCCGGCCGCCCGGACCGGTGCCGGTGACCGCAGCCAAGTCTACTCCTCTTTCGCGTGCCAAGCGGCGGGCAATAGGAGACGCCCGAAATTCTCCCGAATCTCCTGTGGGTACGGCAGCCGCCAACGGCGGGATAGCTGCCGAAGCTGCGGGTGCCGGTGCGGTATCGGTGTCGGTGGCAGCGGCGCCCGGCATCGAGATATCGTCCGGCAGGGCTTCATCGGCGGCGGTGATTACTGCTATAAGCTGGCCAACTGGTACAACGATACCCTCGCCAGCTACGATCTTGCGGAGCACGCCACCGGTGAAGGCCTCGAATTCGACAGTAGCCTTGTCTGTTTCGATCTCGGCGATGATCTCGCCCCGGGCCACATCCTCACCTTCCTTCTTGAGCCACCGCACCACGGTGCCTTCACGCATGTCGTAGCCCATCTGCGGCATCACGATTGATGTGGCCAAGGTTTCCTCCTACTGAGCGCGCGTTTTGCAATGCTTGGTTGGGAGCGGACCGCTTACCTCAGTTAGTCACCGGCACAGGCGACCGCCCATAGATAGTAATGCAAGGCGGGTGCCTGGGCAACCGTAGGTGTCGCCAGACTCAGGATTCAGAAGTCGAAAAATAAAAGGGAGCGGCGCTTTGCCGCTCCCTAGTCTGGTCTAATCTCGCCCCAGCGAGTCCCGGTGGGCCTACATCATCCTGTCGATGATCTTCTGGGCCGCCTCGGAGTCCAGCCCCAACGGCCGCATGGACAAAGGACCTTCTTTCTCCAATACCTTCTCCGCCCGGTCCAAGGAGGTGGCTTCTTTTTTAAAGTAGAGACCGGTGTAGATCGTGTCGCCCCACATCATCGCTTTTTCGCAAGCGTTCTTCCAGTCGCTGGTGTCGTGTTCTTCGTCTTCCAGCTTCTTGATCCGGTCCTTGAAGAAGGGGTGGGTATTGTCGTGGTTGAAAGTCACGCAGGGGCTGAACACGTCCAGCAAGGAGAACCCCTTGTGTTGGATGGCCTGTTTTATAAGATCGGTCAGGTGCCGGATGTCCCCGCTGTAGCCTCTGGCAACAAAGGTGGCGCCGTTCATAATCGAGGCAGTGATGGGGTTAATCGGGGTTTCCAAGCTGCCGAATGGCGTGCTCTTCGTATTCATACCCAAGCTGCTGGTGGGCGAGATTTGGCCGGTCGTCAGGCCATAGATCTGGTTGTTCATCACGATGTAAGTCAGGTCGATGTTGCGCCGGGCGGTATGAGCCAGGTGATTGCCGCCGATCCCGTAACCATCGCCATCGCCGCCAGTCACGATCACGGTCAACTCATGGTTGGCAAGTTTGGCCCCGGTAGCCACGGGCAGGGAGCGCCCGTGCAGGGTATGCATGCCGTAGGAGTTGAAGTATCCAGGCAAGTTGGAAGAGCAACCGATGCCGCTGATCGTAAGTATTTGGTGGGGTAGCAGGCCAAGCTCGGAAGCAGCCCGCTGCATCGCGTTCAAAACCCCGAAGTCACCACAGCCCGGACACCAGTCGGGTTCGGAAAGGCCCTTGAAATCCCTGGGGGTTAGCTGAATATCGGTTTTACCGTTGGCCACGCCGACTGTTGCCGCCATGGTTTCACCTCGTTATTAAACGACTACTTCTTGGTAGGGGACATAACGGTCGGTCTTCCCGCTGATCTGTTCCTTAACACCGTTGACGATATGGTGCGGCATGAAAGGCTCGCCGTCGTATTTTCGTATATGCCCATCTGCAGAGAGTCCGGTCTCGCTCCTAAGGTAGCGCGCGAACTGCCCTGAGAAACTGTTCTCCACAATAATGGTGCGCTTGGCCTGAGAGAAAACCTTGATCACCTGATCCGAGTGGAACGGAACAATCCACTTTACGTGAAGCTGGTTGGCCACCACCCCTTGCTCTTTCAGTTGCTGGATCGCTTCCTTGATTATACCGTGCGTGGACCCCCAACCGACTAACGTCACCCCGGCGTCGGCCGGGCCCTCAATCTCGGGTGGGGCGATATCGTCCAAGACAGTCTCCATTTTTCTGGCCCGTTTCTCTACCATCATGCGCCGTTTGTGGGGGTTGGTGAATTCGTCGCTGAGGAGCGTGGAGTTCTCATCGTGTTCGTCGGTTGCCACGATGTGTACGTAGCCTTCTAGACCCGGCAAAGCCCGAGGCGAAATGCCGCTCTCGGTAGCCTTGTACCGCATATAGCCATTGACGGCTGCAGGCTCGGTGATCAACGCGCCACGGTCGATTTGGGGATGCATGTTTACGTCGCCTGGGTCAAAGCTGAAACGGCCCTCCGAGATATAGAGGTCGGAAAGCAAGATGCCGGGGCACTGGTACTTATCTGTGAGGTTAAACAGCTCAGGCATGGTGTTAAAGGCGTCAAGGGCGTCGGAGGGCGCCACGATCAGCCGCTCGTAGTCGCCTTGGCTGGCGCCCAACGCCTGCCACAGGTCTCCCTGTTCGGTCTTGGTGGGAACGCCGGTGGAGGGCCCGGCCCTTTGGACGTTGATAAATACCGACGGAATTTCCATCATGCCGGCGCTACCGATGGCCTCGGTCATCAGCGCGAAGCCACCGCCGGACGTGGCGCACATCGCCCGCGTTCCGGCGTGGGCGGCGCCGACCACCATGTTGGCCACGCCGATCTCGTCTTCAACCTGCCGCACCATGATACCCAGGTTTCGAGCGTTCTGGGCCATCCAGTGAAGAACCCCGGATGCGGGGCTCATGGGATAGGCGGCGTAGAACTTGACTCCGGCTGCGGCGCCTCCCATGGCTATCGCATCGTTGCCAGACCATACGGCCAGCGGCTTGGGCCCTTCCGGTACTGTGTAGGGGAACGGTTGGAAGTTGGCATTGGCGTAGTCGAAGCCAGCCCGGGCCACGCTTACGTTCTCATCGACCACCTGTTGGCCCTGACGCTGGAACCGGAGGGACAGACTCTCCTCCATCACCTGGAAATCGATGCCCATAAGGGACACCACAACGCCCATGGCCACGGTGTTCTGGATTAGCTTGTTACGACTCTGGGTCAACTCAGCAACGGGGATCCCGCAGAGGTCTGCCCCCTTGGATTCGCCGGGCGTGATCGAGTCACTGTTGTAAACGATCCTCGTTCCCGGACCCATCAGGTGCTGATGGCGGTCCATGGTGTCTTGGTTCAGGCACAGAAGGAGGTCTAGTTTGTCGCCGTGGTTGTCGATCGGTTCGTCACAGATTCGGAGCGTTAAGAATATATGCCCGCCGCGGATGATGGACTGGTAGGCGTTGTAAGTGCAGAGGTTAAGCCCCCGTCTGACCACGATGCGGGCCAAGATGTCGCCCGGGGTGGCAATTCCTTGCCCCGCTTCGCCTCCGATGCTCAACGCGAAGTCATAAGTACCTAATGCCATCGAAGTGCTCCTAATTTCTTGGGCTGAGGGACCCAGCTTGGCAATGTGTAATTACCATTGCTTAGGGGTTTGCCGTGTCGCGACCAGCGTTCAAGGGATTAACCTGTCATGAGGCTGAACCTAGTATATCGCTGCCCTTCCCTATTAACAATTCAACCGCTCATTTGCAACGCAATTACATGTGAACGGCGCGTCCTTGCGCCGACAGTGCCGCCTCTTTCAGCATTTCCGATATCGAGGGATGTGGATGCACTGCCCAGCCCAGTTCCAGGGTGGTCCCTTCCAGCATCCTGGTCATCGATAATTCGCCCAGAAGCTCGGTTACTTCCGGCCCGATCATATGACCGCCCAGCAGTTCTCCGTAGCGTGCATCGACTACCAGCTTGACCAGCCCCTCGGTTTCGCCCATCGCCAGGGCTTTGCCGTTGGCCATTACGTTAAACGTACCAACGTTAACCTCGTGCCCCTGATCGCGCGCCTGGGCCTCGGTGAGCCCAAAGCTGGCGATTTGGGGCTGGCAGTAGGTAGCCCTGGGCATGTAGGCGTAGTCCAGCGGCTGAGTCTCCATTCCGGCGATGTGCTCCACCGCCGACACCGCTTGGGCCGACGCCACATGGGCCAGCGGCATCTTGCCGGTAACGTCCCCGATGGCATAGACGCCGGGAACGTTGGTAGAAAACACGTCATCAACTACAATGCCGAATTTCTCGGTGGCGATGCTCAGTGGTTCCAACCCCAGTCCTTCCACGTTGGGCTGCACACCAATGGCCACCAATACCTTGTCGCATTCCAAAGATTGGGCCGCGCCGTCTTGGTCGATGTTGACGGTTACCCCATCGGGCCTCGTCTCAACGCCAGTCACCCCGGCGCCGGTCAACACATTGATGCCTCGCTTTTTGAAGGCGCGCTCCAGTTGAGCGCTGATTTCTTCGTCTTCGTTGGGGACCAAGCGCGGCAAAAGTTCAACGACTGTTACGTCCACGCCGTACATCCGGTAGATATAAGCGAACTCAACCCCGATGGCGCCGCCGCCGACAATAACAACGGATGAGGGCAAATCGGTGAGGACGATGGACTCGCGGCTGGTGATCACGCGGTCGCCATCTATAGGAAGCGGCGGTATGCTGCGAGGGCGAGACCCGGTGGCCAGGATAATGTTCTTGGCGTCGACAATCGTGCCGTCGGGGGCCACTTCCACTTTGCCGGGGCCAGCGAGCTTGCCGGTGCCGTGAATCTGGTCGACTTTGTTCTTCTTAAGCAGAAAATCGACGCCCTTGACGTTTCGTTCCACCACTTTACGGCTGCGGTCGACGGCCACCGAATAGTCGGCGTGGAAGTTGTCGAACTTGAGGCCGAATTCGTCGGCCCGGTTGATGTAAGAAAGGATTTCAGCGTTTTTTAGGAGGGCTTTGCTGGGGATACAGCCCCAGTTTAAGCAGACGCCGCCTAGAGATTCTTTTTCAATTATCGCAGTTTTAAGTCCGAGCTGGCCCGCCCGGATTGCCGCGACATAGCCGCCTGGACCCGAGCCGATTACCGCCAAGTCGTAGTTCGAGTCCATGCACCTCTCAAAAAACCATATCCAGCCGTCGACATAACACTAGCTGGTTTAGTGGGAAATTATACTGGGGGGCCTACATGGTTACAATACATGCCCAACCTGATATGGCCGACGTAACCGCGGCCTCGTTCGCCCGATGCGCTGATTTCACCGCAACTCTCGGCCCTCGGCAGAGTCCACCGCGAAAGGACTATCAAAACCGCCGCCGCCGCGCCATTTGTCCGCGCATACCGTTTCTGCTAACATGAAACCGACAATTTCTGGCGAGGAGAGACATGCGAGTAGGGCCCTTGGGCATTCCAGAGATAATAGCGATCATCGCGGTAATTCTCCTTGTCTTCGGGGCCAGGCGGTTGCCTGAAATCGGCTCTTCCATGGGCAAGGGCATCAGGACGTTTAAGAGCGCCCTCATGGGAGAAGAAGACAAGAGCACAGAAGACAAACAGCCGGTAGCCAAGGGTGAGGACAACGGGCCTTACTGAGAGCCACACCATCGATTCCCCACCGTCCGATTCATAGACGATAACGTGAAAGGACCGGAAACCTCCGGTCCTTTTTTCATGCCCATCGCCACCGGTATCGACCGACTCTATAAGCCCAACTCGCGGACACGCTCCCGCAGGACCCGCTCCGCCTCACCGCACACATCTCCCAGAACATCCACGACGGGCCGAATCGAGCCCACGCTGGCCGCCGACTGTCCCATGTAAACAGAGGCAGCCTCCGGATCATGTTTGGTCCAGGCCTCGGCGGCGTCAGAGGCGAGTTCCTCCAACCGGGACTGTATCTCCGCATCGCGTCCGTCCCACGTCTGAACGAACCGGTTGTTGTAGACGCGGCCGGCGACGCCCCGGGGCCAGGGGCCGCCTCCTATCAAGTCGTATAACCGTGTGAAGATGGTGTCCTGGCCATCGCTCTGGACGATCTTCTCTTTGAAGGCATCAGGGACTTCCACTGCCTCGGGTGTGGCCAAGAACGCCGTTCCCATCAAGGCGCCGTCGGCGCCAGCGGCCAACACGGCGGCTAGGCTTCGTCCGTTGGAGACGCCCCCAGCCGCAATGACCGGAATATCAGGAAACTGTTCCACCACACGAGCAAGAAAGGGCAGCAGGTTCATCGTGCCGGTATGCCCTCCGGCTTCGTTCCCTTGAACCACAAGGGCGTCGGTGCCCGCAGCCACCGCTTCGGCCGCGTCCTCCAGGCTCTGGACCTGGCAAACGACGACGGCCCCGGCATATTTGGCCCTGGCCAACCACGGTTGGGGGTCGCCGAAAGAGAGGGCGATCACCGGCACTGTCTCATCCAACGCCGCCTCAAAGTTCTGCGGCCAGTCGGGCAGCATGTGGGTAATGAACCCGACGCCAAATGGCTTATCGGTTTGGTCCCGGATATATTTGACCTGCTCACGGACAAAGTCGGCGCCTCCCGGGTGGATGCCTCCGAAGCTGCCCAGACCGCCCGCTAGAGACACAGCGGCAGCGAGCCTGCCACCGCTGTGGTTGGTCATCGGGGCAGACATTATTGGATAAGAAAGCCCAAATAAATCGGTAAGCTTGGTACGCAGCATTAATTCTCCATTCGACGGCTGGGCCGGTTCGCGGTCTGGACCTTACGGACGCATTATCGCGGCTTCAGCCTTCCGGCGGCCTCGACTTCCGAATCTCGCCAGCAATATGCCCAGTTCGTACAGCAGCAGCAACGGTATAGCCACCAAACCCTGGTTAACGGGGTCGAAGGTCGGTGTAATGATGGCTCCCAAGATGAAGGCCACCACTATCCAGTAGCGGCGGAACCGGGACAACCCCCGCGCCGAGACGATTCCCAGCTGTGCCAGCAGGTACATTACCAAGGGTGTCTCGAATGCGACCCCCATCCAGAACAGCAACCGGATCATCAGGTTGATGATGTTGCTCACCCGGATTAAAGGCACCGCGACGTCGCCGCCGAAGGTAAGGAGGAAATGGAGAGCAGGCGGAGTGAGCACGAAATAGCCAAAAGCCACGCCTGAGACGAAGGCCAACATTGCGCCGGGCATAAATCCGAACAAGTACCGGCGTTCCCGGCCGGTAAGTCCCGGCGCCACGAACATCACTACTTGGTAGAGGATGATGGGCATCGCTAGTACCAGGCCCGCGACGAAAGACACTTTTACTGCTGTAGTCAGCAGCTCGGTGACCTCGGTAAACACCAGTTGGCCGCCGTCCTCTAGGTTGAGGTCCCGGGCGGGGCGCACCAACAACTCGATCAACTGCTCGAAGAAGGCGAAGGCAACGGCGCTGCCAACAATGACCGCCACCACGCAAATCAGGACGCGCCGGCGCAACTCGGCGAGGTGCTGCATGATGGTCTGTTCGCGCAATGTCAGACCCTACCGGAGCCGGTCCCGTTTTGGGGCGGCTCTGGGTTTTCGTCAGCCCCTGAGTCTCGGTCGCATAAGTCTTGGTCGCGTACGTCTGGGTCAGGAAAGTCAGGCCTGGTCGGAACGCCCGGCGGCGGACTTGGAGGTTGCTGCTCTCTCTGCCCGTGCTCTCTCTGTTCAGTAGAGATGGCGTCGGTAACCTCGGCGAAGGTGCGCCTCAGGTCACCCAGAACCTTTCCGGTGCGGCGGGCCATGTCTACCGACCGGGCGGGACCGAGAACCAGGAAACCGACCAACAGGATCACGCCCAACTCCATGATGCCGATACCCATGAAGTTCATGGCGCAGCCTCAGTCGCGCCTGAGCTGCTCTTCTCTAAACGAGACTTCGGCAAACGACACTCTGGGCCGCACGTTACCGAGTCCGGCGGGCTCCATTGGGTGGGCAACTGGTAGCCCAGTTCCGACAGCATCTCCAACAGACGGCACAGGGGGAGGCCCACGATGTTGTTGTAGCAACCATCCCAACGGGAAGCGGGCCGCAACTCGGTATCCTGCACTGCGTAGGCACCGGCTTTGTCCCTGGGCGTTCCCGACGCAACGGACGTCTCGATTTCCTCGTCGGAGAATTCCCGCAGGGTAATCTGGCTGGTCAGGCTGTCGGTGAGCGACCGGCCTGAACCCGCGTCTATCACTGTCAAACCGGTACAGACGTGGTGAGTGGTGCCCCGCAGTTCTCGTAGCATGGCCCGGGCTTCGCCGTCGTTCGCCGGTTTGCCCATAGACTTACCTTGGTGCACCACAACGCTGTCGGCCCCGATTACGAAACCATGGCCCAGTCCTTCGGCTACTTTCGTAGCTTTGTCCCGGGACAACCGCTGGACCAAGTCTTGGGCAGATTCTCCGGGCAGCGGGTCCTCGGGCACGTCGGCAGGCAGAATCTCAAACTCCAGACCCAAACCCTGCATCAACTCCCGCCGCCTGGGTGAGGCCGAGGCCAGCACCAATGGCGCTGTTGTCCCGATCTCCTTACCGGCCCAACGAAGCACCGCGACGCATTCCACATGATGGGTCTGGGGGAACATGTCGATGGGCACGACCCGCTCCAGAGAGTAACCGCCTTGGCAGAGGACTTTGAGGTCTCGGGCCAGGGTTTCAGCATCGCAGGAGATATACGCGACCCGCGGCGGCGCCATCTCGATCAGACTAACCAGTGCCCCCTCCTGGCAACCGGCCCGGGGCGGGTCTAGGACGACGACATTGGGCCGCTCAGCCAGTCCGCTCAGAACGTTCTCAGTGCGGCCCAGCACGAACTCCACGTTTTCCAGTCCGGCGGCGTTCTCCCGGGCGTCGGCCACGGCGGACGATGACTCCTCGACCGCGATCACCTTTTTAACCGCCGGCGCCAGCAGAATCGCGAACGTTCCCACACCAGTGTACGCGTCCAGCAATACGTCATCGGCACTCAGGCAAAGTTGCTCCCTTACGACTGCCGCAGCCTGAGCCGCCTGTTCTACGTTAACTTGAAAGAAGGAAGGGGAAGAAACGAAGAAACTACGACCGTCTACCGACTCCGTATAGCGCTTCTGGCCGGTGGGGACCGTAATTCCTGGGTGGGTCAGAGTCGGCTGGACCAGCGCATCACCCGAGTACTTTCCTGCTCGAATCGAAAGCTGCGTTGTCTCCTGGCACCGGTCCTGTAATTGCTGCAATAGATCGTTGATGCCCTGATGCATCAACATACAGTCGTCGATCCGAACGAACCGACGGGTCTCCCGGTTTACGAAACCCAGGATCCCGTCGCGGTTCACCGTAAAGCGAGCGTGGTTTCGGTACCCGTACTCGTCCGGCGACGGCAACACCGCCGAAACCTCCGGACTGGCAAAGCCGCCAACTCTGGCAAGTGCGTCCAACACCTTGTCCTGTTTGGCCAAGAGTTGGGCCTCGTAGTCTAGGTGCTGCCACTGGCAACCGGTACATTGGCCGTAATACGGGCAGGGGGGCTTCACACGATTGGGAGAAGGGACAACCACTTCGACGACCGTGGCGAAAACGTATTTGCGGTGGACTCGCACCACTTCCGCCACCACCTGCTCTCCCGGAATACCGCCAAACACGAACACGTTTTGTCCAGCGTGCTCGGCCATTGCTTCGCCCAACCGGCCCCACGCGGTCAGCGTCAGGTGAATCCTTTCGCCGGGCGAGACCGTCGCCGGAGCCTCCGGTTGCGTTTCGAGGGCGCCAGATACTTGGTCCGCCGGTGGGCTCGTGCCCTGTGGAGATTGTTGTTCGGCCAAGTCCATGTTCTTGAGACACTATAATGGAGCGCCATGGGGAATCCAAGGTTATCGGACCTCTTCCGAATATACCTTCGAGTTGACCTCGGCAATAACTAGGCCCATTCGCCGGACCCGGAGCGGTTGACCTTGCTGGAGGCGGCCTTTAAACTGAGGCTGACGCCCAGAACCCTAATCGCGCCCTGCGCATCCAAGAAATAGCGCGGAAAAAACGCCGCAACAAGATTCCGGAGGATGGTAAATGGCAGAACCCGTTGAGGTAAATGAGCAAAACTGGGACGAACAGGTAATCAACTCGGACGTTCCGGTCCTAGTCGACTTTTGGGCCGAGTGGTGCGGGCCCTGCAAGATGATAGCCCCATCGGTCCACGACGTGGCGATGGAGTACGACGGCCAGCTTAGCGTGGGCAAACTTGACGTAGACAGCAGCCCAAACATCGCCATGCAGTACGGCGTCCGAAGCATTCCGGCGCTGATTTTCTTCAAAGATGGCAAGCCGGTCGACCAGATAATCGGGGCAGTGCCCAAGGGCGTGCTCAAGAAGAAGGTCGACTCCGTACTAGGGAGCTAAACGCCCCTCTCGCCGGTGTTATTGACCGGTACGATCTAAAAGCGTCGCCCAATGGCGGCGCTTTTAACTGAGGGATTTTTACGGGGGAGTGGATGGGGCCCGGTGGCCCTTGCGGACTTCAAATCCGTTATGCCTCGTGACGAGCGGGGTAGGTGGGTTCGACTCCCTCGCACTCCCGCCACTATTCGGTCACTTTCGAAAAGACCAGTCGTAAGGGTGGTCTTTTCTTTTTGCCCGGCTCCTTCGTCGGCGGGGAGGGGGACCGCCGAACTGCTTGCTGCTTGGCCGCCTTAATGGCCTCTGGCGCCATTCGTACCGATATCACCGGCTTGTGCCCTGTACGACACTGGGTATGGTCCCAGATTGCCCCGATTGATAAGAACATGCCCAACAAAGACGGTGGAACGACAGGCGAGATGCGCATCGTGTGATCTGGCCTACGCCGGTATACTACACTTCGGTTAAAACAGAGACGACACCAGTAGCCTGGCATTGACGCCGATAGGAATCCGGGCGTCCCGGCCTCGTCGTCATCCTCGTTTGGATGTGATGACCATTGACCAATCCAACAAGGTGCACCTTTGAGACCTGATTTTTATGGCCTAGGCATTGATTGCCCCCGGGAGCAGTCGTTGAGGAGGGGCGCAACTCTGCAAACACTCCTCATCAACCACGAGGACCGTTGGCTTCCCTAAGCGATCTGACCCGCTCCGCGACCCGGTTACGGGGCCTGTTCTACGGCTGGCGCATGGCGGCATTGGGCGGTCTGATCATGGGCATGGGCACGGTCCCCCTTTTCCAGGGGTTGCCGGTCTGGAATCCCGTGCTCAGGAACTCCTTTGGGTGGAGCGCCGGCCAAATGTCGTGGGCATTCGCCGCCACACGTATCGAAGGCGGTCTGCTTGGCCCATTAGAAGGGATGCTGGTTGAACGGTTGGGTTCCCGCACCATGGTGCTCATCGGAATGCTGATACTGGGCGGTGGTTTCGTTCTATTCAGTCAGGTTCATGAACTTTGGCAGCTTTATGTGACGTTCGTAATTATGAGCTTCGGCGGTGCCCTAGGCACCTGGCTGCCGATGATGACGGTGCTCAATCACTGGTTCATCCGATCGAAGACCCGGGCCATGGCCGTCATGATGGAAGGACATGCTTTAGGAGGCATGACGGTGCCTCTGATAATGGCTTGGGCCATCGGCGGTACCGATCCGGACGTATCCGAACGCCTCGGGTGGCGGTTGGTCGCCTTTATCATCGGAGTCACCATCATGGCATCGGCATTTCCTTTGTCGCGCCTAGTACGCAACCGCCCCGAAGATTTGGGCATGCTTCCTGATGGTGGCCGACCGCAAGTTGTTCCGGCTGTCGGTAGGGCGGAAACTTTCGAGGAGGAAACGTCTGGCTATACCTGGCAAGAAGCTATTAAGACACGGCCTTTCTGGCTAATCAGCTTTGGCCATGCTGGATCATCTGTCATTGTGGTGGCTGTAATGGTCCACTTGGGACTTATGTTGGATGACCGTGGGTATTCCTTGCAGACCATAAGCGGTGTGGTGGCCGCTTTTACCGGAGTAAACGCTGCGTTTCTAATCGTCGGTGGTTACGTTGGTGACCGGTTGGGCATGAGGTTGACCGCCTTCTGGTTCGCCGCGCTCCAACCAGTGTCGGTCGTCGTTCTGGTTTTCGCCGACTCCGTTCCCTTGGTATTTCTATTTGCAGTACTTCTAGGGATTGGACGTGGCGGATGTAGTCCGGCCACCAGCGCCATGCGAGGAGTCTATTTCGGGAGGAGGGCGTTCGCGGCGATCACGGGCGTGTCCATGATTCCAATGAACCTCTTCCTATTCTTTGCTCCCCTGTACGCTGGTTACCTTCGTGACATCACAGGCGATTACGACATTTCTTTCCTTACGGTTGCTGGTATGGCGATGCTGGGTGCGTTTCTCTTTTTGGGGTTGGGGGAACCCAAGAGCGCGCCATCTGCCAGAGCGTAAATTATGTATTTCTGAAACCGTCTCGAATCGAACCCGCGCTCCTACGGCAAGGTTACAGCAATGATTACTGAGGGGGCCGGAGTGTGAGATGGGGCAAGAGGCTGGGATGGACTGGATGGGCGCTTTCAGAACGCGAATGGATCGCTTAGCGAAATAATTGCTTTTAGCAGGGCTCTAGACTTGGAGGGCCAGAAATTTTGCCCCAGCCAATCCCGAGCGAGAAAGGGTAGAATGGGGCATCACACTGATAGAACGTGAGCCTAGGAGGTCCAGCGATGACGACGAACAGCCCGATAGACCCCAACCGCATTTTGCTAACCGGCGAGAACCCCTATATCCGACTCAGCGAGACCGACCAGGGACCTGTCACCACTGACGCCAGCTTCTGGCGCATTCTTTTCTCCCCAGGCGGGCCTGGCCACGTGCTCTTCTTTCAAAGTGAACTGACCGGCGACCAGCCTCGGGTGTACACCGACAACGTTCAGATGACCCGCTGGCTTCAGGGGGAGATTCAAGGGAAGATCAACGCCACCTTCGGCAACTTGGAGATTCCGGCCATAGATGCCAGCTTCAAAAGCTCGGGAGACCTGAGGTCGTTCTGGACCGAATCGGTTGTCGCGAAGGACGAGGAGATAGCCCTGACCTGGCACGACCTGGGCGAGCCCTTCCTGAGCCACAGCTTCCCCGGTGACAATGCGGAGCGGCCCCACGGGGTTTCCACGGTGCTGATCCCCGCAAATAGCGCCCGCCTGACGGTGAACGGTGAGTTCGCCAAGGGGCGACCCTTCCCCCGGCAGCGGGGTTCAATTGCTCACAGCACCTGCGCCCTGGCGTTCTCCGAGTCGTGGACCCTTCCACACTGACAATCGGTCGACGGCAACTGAGCTAGCATTCATCGGCGGCTGGATTACCGAGCGAGTGGCCTGAGACAACATGCCCTACTTCAGCCTCATTGAGAAGGGTGTTAGTGGGGTGCGTGTAACAATCGAGGTTTTGGAGCGAAGAGGGCCGAGTACGGCTTCTGAGGTCGCCTCGTTGGGGGTCCACCAGGCGATATGGGCCTTAAGAGATGACCTCCCATATTTCCCGGTTTCCCTCTACGGTATTTTCATTCATACGTCCTATCAACTCGGTCCCTTCCGGATCTATGTTGACGTAGAACCCTCGCTGACTGGTGAAATATTGATCGAGACTTTCAAATTCAACTTCAAAAACCACCGTATCCATTCTCCCAGCATAGTCCACGTAAATTTTGCCGGAAGTGTTTCCCGCGCTGGCGTACCCGCCCTTGACAACCTTCACGGCTTCCAGGAATTCTGGTCCCTTGCCTCGGGCGCAGTTCCAGACGTGCCTTATCATATACATTGCTCGTGACCTCCTTCGATCTAACTTCTATTAGTTACTCCGGCGTAGTGGCAATAACTTCAACCTCGATTCGAAAGTCTGGGTCGGCCAGCCCCGAGCAGAGTATGAGTGTGCTCACGGGCAAAGCGTCGTCTGAAATGAACTTAGGACGGATTACACGATAAGCCGGTATATCCTCGCGATGGGTCATGAACACATTCATTTTCATTATGGAGTTCATGTTACTGCCCACGGACTCCAAAGCTTGCCGAACGTTATTGAACACCTGCTCAGCTTGAGCGCTGAAATCTCCAACACCGACGGTTTTCCCGTCACTGTCGCGCGCCAACTGACCCGCCACATAGACGTTCTTTCCATCCTTGACGACATGACTGTAGCCCCCAGGACTAGCGAGTGCCGAAGGATTGCTCCGCTCTACTGCCATGGCTAATCTCCTTGCGTTAAGATCGTGACCCAAAGATATTAGCAGATTCATTTGGAGCGCCAAATGTCCATTTCGCGACGCGAGAGCCTTGAGGGATGGTAGCGGGGTAGGTGGGTTCGACTCCCCCGCCCTCCCTCCAATGTTCCTGGGCACAACAATAGGGTAAAATCAGACCCGGGACGCCCCATTGGAGGCCGCGAACCGAACCGACCCAGGCGTTTGGTTCTGACGCAATGTCGGCGGACTATCCACGAACTTTCTCTGGGACTGCAGCCCGGCGAACCCAATTTAGACCGAAGTGAGGTGAAACGATGGAATTAGGAAAACTTGGCGTATGGTGTTTTACCGATAAGTTGTCTCCCGAGGAATTGGCGGAGTTGGCGCAACGTACCGAGAGCCTGGGCTATGGGGCATTGTGGTACGTGGAAGCTGTCAGCTATGAATCCATTGCCCTGGGAAGTTTCCTTCTGAACCAGACAGAGCGGTTGATTGTTGCGCCGGGCATCGCCAACATCTACGCCCGCGACGCCACCGCCACCAAACAAGCTCAACACTCCTTGGCGAAGTTCTCCGGCGGACGTTTCTTGTTGGGACTAGGGATCTCCCACGCTTTCTTGGTTGAGAACGTGCGCGGGCATAATTACGGTCGGCCTGTGGCGACGATGCGAGCGTACCTGGATGCCATGGACAAGGCGGTCGAGGTCGCTCCGCCGGTGGATGAGCCGCCTCCGATGGTGTTGGCCGCGTTGGGCCCCAACATGACCAAACTGGCTGCGGAGCGTACGGCTGGAGCATTGCCCTACAACGTCACTCCCGAACACACTGCTTGGGCAAGGGAGGTCCTCGGGCCGGACAAATGGCTCTGCGTCGAGCAAAAGGTGCTGCGGGTAACAGAGCCCAGCAGAGCGCGAGAGGTGGCGCGCCAAGCGATTGCTCCTTACATGGGAGCGCCCAATTACCGCAACAATTGGGCGCGTCTCGGGTTCACCGAGGCAGACTTGGCGGACGGTGGCAGTGACCGTTTTCTGGACGCCATGGTGGCTTGGGGTAGCGATTCAACGATTCAACAGCGCATCCAACAACACTTCGACGCCGGAGCCAGCCATGTCTGCATCCAGCCTCTGCATCCGGAGAGGCAGCCCTGGCCTGACCTGGACGCTCTGGCGGCCTTCGCCCCGAATCCCTAGTCAGCCTAGCAATTGAACCGCCGATTGGGATGTAATACTATTTCTCAAGAGGGCCGAGCTGAGGTGGGACTATGGCGGAATGGATCTACGACCGAAGTGGCCGGCCAGAAATAATTGTTGACGGCGACCGTTTCTTGGATAGGAGCGGAAATAAAACGATGGGCTGGATTGACCGGACCGGTGTTTTCACGCTCACCAGTGAGCCCGCCGGTTGGTTCGA
The DNA here is from genome assembly GCA_965247605.1 of Dehalococcoidia bacterium. Taxonomy (GTDB): domain Bacteria; phylum Chloroflexota; class Dehalococcoidia; order Lucifugimonadales; family UBA3495; genus VXOI01. Next base: position 850,886 of record CBDFHM010000013.1, read on the forward strand.
GAATGGGGTGCTGTCGGACTTGCTGAATCGGTGGGCCGGTTTCACCGCGGAGGCGACCGGCGAGATCCCCTCTCGACCGGAAATAACGCAAACTCGGCCCATACCCGATATATGCAAAAGCCCGAACCGTCCAGATTTTGAAGCCACTCCAACCCGACCCGAAAGGGGCGACTTCTCAACCATCCCGCTCGATTATTTCTTCGACGATAAGAAGCCGCTGGCGCCGAGTTTCTACGACGATATTCAAGGGGTGTAACCGAAGGCGTTACCACCGTTGGACTTGCGGTGCGGTGGTCATTGTTCCGGCGCCGGACTGAACTGGAGATGGTCTAACTCGATTCCACCGGCAGAGTTTGCAATCGTTATGGCCGAAATCCCGCCATCAGCCCAGATGCCGAAAAAATGATCTTCTAACGTCGTTCCCGAGTTGGACCCATCAGGGGCGTTTTGCAGTCTCACGGTTCCTAGCGGCTTCCCATTCGCATTCAGAGCTTCAAACGTGATTTCTCCACCCCCATCGGTCCATACAATTCCCACCCACATCGGAAAAAACCCCAGCACTTCGGCATCGAAGCTTACTGTTATACCCTCAGATCCGTTGCCGGTGAAAAATGAGTGCCCCTTCAGCCCGCTGCCGTCGATTACCCCGTCGTCTTCATCCACCGAGTCGATGAGACCTCCAAAACCGGGAGGAATGACATCCCCAGGGAAGATGTCGACCCCTTTCGGCAGTCCTCGCTCAATGAAATTGTTCTCGAAATCTTCGACGTAGTACAGTTCTGGTGCACCGAGCAAGTCGAAGAAGCTGTCGGCCCTTCCGCGATAAGGCGTAGGCTCGAAATAAAAAGCTGGCTCTTCTGAGATCCCGGGGATAAACGCTGTGGGCGCCTCTGTGGGTGGCGCGGTCGGTACCGGGGTCACGGTCGGCGTCTTCGTGGGTGGCAATGTAGGCACCATAGTCGCGGTCGGCACAGGTGTGGGTGTCGCAGCCATGGTGGGCTCACCCGGGGGCGTCTGGGTAGGGGATTCGGTTGAAGTGGGTGGAACCTCCTCAACTTCCAGTCCCTCGAGAATCTCAATATCCTCTGGGCTGAACTCGGCTAGCCGTATCTCCTGGATCTTGGTAGCCAGGTCCACCGCCAGGGCTTCACCTTCCCGGATCACCGGATTCTGGTCTCCTTCCGCCACACCTTCCAGATAGTCGAACGATATTTCGCCCTCGGCTACTCCGATCATCAATTCCTTTCCCGCCTGGAACTCAATAATCACCGCCGTGCCTCTGAAAGTCAGAGTCCCCGCTCCAATAACATTTAACCGGTACCTACTAAACCGGGTGTCCACATGGTTACAGCCCATTTTCCCCACTGCCATTGAAAGCAGAAGATTATCGTTGGGCCCGTTTGGGAGTGTTTCAACCGCCGTGTCACGCTTCAAAGTGCAAGTGGTTGTTGCGGTTCGCTCCGCGCCCTGGTGGATGTCCATCTTGACTTTGGCTTCGGCTCTGACATCGGCGGGTATCGCTACTTCCGTCCTAGGAACGATTTCAAAGGTGGTGCCGCGTGGAACGTCCCGCGGTGTTTGCCCGGCACCCGGAGGACGCTCAGTAACCCCATCGGAGTTCGTGGACACGTTGCCGGTCACCAATAGAATCGGCGAAGGGGCTGCCGTATCGTCCGCGCCGCAGGAGACCAACAACAAAAATCCAACGGCGAGACCCAGTATCGTGGTTATCTTCAGATAAGACCTCTTGCGGTCCAGCCAATAGGGGCTCATTAAGACCTCCGACTCCACGCAGTCTTGGATTTAGACTGGATATCCGGCCCGAGGTAGCAGACAGCCTATCGTTTCAGTCGATTCGGAACGATTAGAGGGATAATTACTTGGAGCCCAAGTCCAGAGACCAAAACGCCAACAGCGGCTTGCAGCCACGGAGGCCAAGTCTCCAGCCACCGTCGTTTGAGGTCGGCACCGGCCGGTTGTTGATCAGCACATTTCTTCGGGCTCGCCGCCACACCCTTGCAGACGACGTAGGCTTTGGGTAACTCAAAATCCACCTGATCATTGCTCAGAGACAGGAGCCCGGCCTGCTTGGACCGCACATGAATGGCATCCGCCCGCAGCAGGGTTTTTGAATCGCCCCCGACGGTGATGCGCCCGTTGGTCGTTTCGATGTCCACATTATCGGTGGTGTAGTTGGCGCTGACAGGCATGAAAGTTTGGCGGTAACGGGTCGTAAGGGCTGCCCCCAGTTCCTCACCGGAAGTGTTGATGAAAAGACAGAGCGTCTTTACGCCCACCATAGAGCCAGGCCAGAACGTAACTGGCATTTTGTCGCTATCGAGTTCGAAAATGGCCTGATCTTTTCGTTGATTTTGGACGTTCACCAAGAGCGCGGGGTTGGCCAGGTTGTTTATTGCCACATCCGCGCACCGGCCAACCTGTTTGGGCGACAGAGTATTATCGAACCTGGAAACCGCGATTTCCAGCGAGGCGGGGAAATCGCCCGCCAGTCCCCCGGCCCGGAAAAGAATATTGCTAGCGCCAAGTGCTCTTACTATCACCGAAGTAGGCGTCCCAAAATCGATATTTAGCTCGACATTAACCGCTTCTATCAGGTCGAGGCCCGAATCTGTATCGCATTTGATTTTAACGGACGGCGACTGCAAAAACCCGGAGGACTCGAGGCGCTGGCACGTTTCGGGTCCTACGTTGAACTGCAATATCATGGGCCTTCCGGAGCTCAAGAGTCCGGAGATCCCGTCGGCCACCGTAGACAGGGTACCTTCTGACAACGTATTGGTCTCGAATGACCACTCGGTGCCTGGCGTTAAGTCGCTGCCGTGAACAATCTCGCCGCTGAAGACCACCTGCTGGGGCATCCGCACCAGGTAACCCGTGATAAACCACCCAGCCGAAATAACCAAGAGGGGCACATAGACGTACCACCGCCATTCGACTTTAGGACGCAGACGCCTGCGGATGTCGAGTAACAATGTTGCTTTGTCCTTCACCAACCGGCTCGCTTTCCAGTTTCGATCACACAGATGATAACCCTGAAGGTCTGTGCCTCTCCCTAGTTACAACGACAGCAATTCAGAGATTCACGAAGTCGGTTTCGGCCATACGCGGACCGTGCCTAGGAACCCTGGAGCGTGGCTCGCGACGGTTGAATAGCGAGATTGTTCCAGGGATAGTGGGATGTGGGAGAATTGACCGGAGAGACAGGTCCTATCTCATCGAACGGTCCTGTGGTAATCGGGAGGTAAATTGACCAGCATAAAATTGGTGCGGGAGTCGGAGGCCACCGGCAAGGTCATGGAGATCTACGAAGACATCAAGGCCACGATGGAATGGCAGTTTGTCCCTGAGACCTTTCAGATGATCGCCCATAACCCAGAGCACTTGGAGAGTTATTGGGCTCACTACAAGCAGGCGATGGGTCCGGGCCGCTTGGACCTAAAGACCAAAAAGTTGATCGCTTACCTGGTCTCGGTGATGAACAACTGCGGGGTTTGAGTGCGTTTCCACTTGGATGCCGTGAAGCATCTTGGGGTGGACGACGAAACTCTGGCGGAAGCCGTGGAAGTCATGTCTGAGGTGGCTAAAGGGAACCTGATAATGCACTCCATTGGTGGCCGCCACTGAAGATTATTCGACTAGTCCTTGAGCAAGACGTAGACAGCTCCGGAGGGGCTAAGGTCGACATGCGAGTGGCCCCGGCCGGTCGTGTCCTCCATCAGCCGGATGTCACCGGCGCGAAAGAGCTGTTTGGCGCCGTCGGTCGCGCCGATCTCGACCTCCCCCGAGAGGTGGACGATCAACCGCCGTTCGGGCAACGGGTGGAAGTCCATGTTCCTGGTGCCGTCGAATTGCTGGACCCTGACCTCGGTCAAGTTGGTGATCGCCCCCAATTCGGGCCTGTCCTCCAACTTTAATTCCTCTATGTGGCTCTCCCCGTCGGGCCCAGCGAATACTCTATAAATTCCCATTGGCGGTCCGGTCTCCGTTAATAAATTTGTTACACCGTATGGTGGACTCAGGCCTTGAGCAATACGTGCAGGGCGTCCGACGGGCTCAAATCGACATGGGTGTGCCCCGGGTCCGTCACGTCCTCCATTAGCCGAACGTCACCGGCACGGAAGATGTGCTTGGTGCCGTCAGTGGTCCCAATCTCTACTTCGCCGGAAAGATGCACAATTAGTCGGCGGCCCGGTGGGTCCGCAGGTGCGGGGTGGAAGTCCATATTCCTCCGTCCGTCGAATCGGTTGATGCTCACCTCCGCAGTAACGCGGTTGGCGTCGGCTGTTGGATTAACGCCGGCCAAAGAGTTGCTCAGCACAGCCAATTCAGGATAGTCCGTGGGCTGGACTTCCTCCATGTGGCTTTCCCCATCGTCCCCATTCCAAACCCGGTAGAAACCCATCGATTCCCTTTAGGGGCGCCAGGAGCGCTCCAAATTTAGTTTAGGCAAACCATCCGTTTAGGATAGCCTCCAGCCGAACAACCGGAAGGAGTTTATCACCTATTTGTGGCCTGCGGACCGGTGATTGTCGGGCCACTCCGAATTACATCAACTTATCGACGCCAGTGGGCCCAGCAGGAGGACTAGGAACAGACTGGCGAGCCCAACTACTATGGTGGTAGCAAATCCGACCGCAAACGGCTTTAGGCCCAGGGCCCATCATGTAATTGCGGCGTATTATCGTTGCTGCCGTGACAAGCAAGGCCACCAATCAGGTATTCTGCGTATAGTGTCGGCCGGGGTCAACCATTACCGTAAGCAATTCCGGGAAGTCCGATAGGCACGGCCTCGGAAAAACCAATCGGCTTAGCTACGAGGAAAGGCCAGCTTGTCTTGGATCACTCTATTAATCGCCGCCGCCATCGGCTTGGCCTCAGCCTCGCTCTTGGCGTACGCCGTTATTCGTTGGCTGGCCCGGCGAGAGCCCTACGCCTCATTTGCCCGCCTGCGTTGGAGGGCTAAAATAACATTTTTCCGTCTGCTCATTTTCGACAATCGGGTACCTTGGGCCGCTCGGCTGCTTTTGGTCTTGGTATTGGTCTACCTGATCAGCCCGATAGACCTAATTCCGGGAATAATGTTGGACGATGTGGCGTTGGCATTAGTGGCTTTGGTAGCGATCGTGAAGATGACCCCAGAAAATGTCGTAACCGACCTTATAAAAGCAGCAGACCGATCGGGCTAGGAAGGCCGGCTCCCCTACTAAACTGACCGAAGTATTATGCCCGACCAATATCTCATAAATCGATTTCGCGGAGCCCGGTCCGACGCTTCCTTGGTGGTGTTGGAAGGGTTCCATCCACTAAAACACGCACTCCGGTTCGGGGCCGAAGTCGAGGCGGCGGTGGGCTTCGATTCCGACGCTGTCCTAGGGTTGGGATCGAATTTAGCCCCCGACATTTTGAGCCTTTTGGAACAGCACCTGGTTCCGGTTCCCAAGGACGTTTTCGAGCAACTGGCGCCGGTCCCTCCAGCCACGGGCGTGATCGCAATAGCCAGGCGTCCGGCTGTAACGGCCAATGACATTTTGTTGAACAGTACCGTGAAGTCTACGCCGAAGTCTACGGCGGCCCCGGTGATCTTGTTGGAACGGCCCAGAAGCCCGTTCAACATCGGCGCGGCCATCCGAGTTGCGGCAGCGGCCGGGGCGGCTGGAATTTTGACCACCGGAATACAGGACCCGTGGCATCCATCGGCGGTGGTCACCGGGGTCGGGTTACAGTTCGCGCTACCGGTTGCCCGCTCCAAGACGCTTCCCGACTTTGATCAAACGCCGCGGCGCACGCTGGTAGTCTTTGACCCCGATGGTGAATCGCTACGACCAAGCGAAATACCAACGAACTCGGTCCTTGCTTTCGGCAACGAGCGAGATGGCGCAAGCCCCGAATTAATGGCGGCGGCGGACTACTGCATCTCCATACCCATGACGCCCGGAGTCTCCAGCCTCAACCTGGCTACCGCAGTTGCCGTTGTTATGTACAGTTGGAAATTAGGGCGGCAGGCTGCCGGATAGAACCTGTGGGACTGCCTAAGAAATTGTCGGCCGGTCATAGCCCGGCGCCCATTTGGTTGACGGCCAATATCATCTCGTTGAGCCGTCCGGCGTTGCTCTGATCGTACTGAAACGAGATCCTCGGCTTTGCCAGCAATTCCGGCTGGTTTTTCTCTTGCGGCAACGGCCCCGTTTTGACGATTTTTCCCGACTTCACCAGGTCTGAAAACGACTCGTTGAGTGCGTCCATATGGTCGTCCGACAAGTCTCATTCCAGTCTCATCACCAGAGTCCCCCGGACCTGCCGTACCGAGTTGTAGGTCGAGTAATAGGACTTGATCCAGTCCACGGCCTCTTGAGCGGAGTGGGCAATCTTGTAGAACGAGAGGTCTGGCCGAGAGATGAGTCCCCGGTCCATCATCTGGTCGCATACAAACCGGTCCCAAGTTTCCCAGTAGTTGTCATCGGGAAGATCCATCAGGACCAATGGCATCGGTTGAGCCTTGCCGGTTTGCAGTAGGGTTAACACCTCAAAGCCCTCGTCCTGGGTGCCGAACCCACCCGGGAACAGAGCACAAGCGTCGGCTTCCATGACGAAGGAAATCTTCCTGGTGAAAAAGAACCGGAAGGTGACGAGCTTTGGATCGTCCTGCATTACGTTGTTTGCACTCTCGAAAGGAAGCAATATGTTGACACCGAAGCTGTTCTCCGGCCCGGCGCCGTCTATACCCGCTTTCATGATGCCTGACGCCGCCCCAGTGATGGCCATGAAGCTTTCCTCGACCATGCGCCGGCTGAAGTCAGCGGCCATCTTGTAATGGGGGTCCTCTTCCGGCGTCCGAGCGGAACCGAAGATGGACACTTTGCGGACGCTTCGGTATGGTTTGAAGACGCTGGCGGCATAGCGGAATTCGTCCATTGCCCGGTTAGCGATCTTCAAGTCCAGAATGTCCAAGTCGTCGCGCTTGAACTTCAGCGCGTTTAGAAGAATCTCCCGGTAGAGCCAAGGGCGCAGGTCCCGGCCATCATATTCCGCGACCTCCTTCACCTCTTGCAAGATTTCTTCCAGGGTGTCCAATTTCATATGGTCCTCTCATTGGCGGCCTTTCTTCTAGGGCCCTCTTCCGGCGGGACCGTAGCCGAGCTTACGGCAAAGGTTCTCGTGCATGTCCTCCACCATGGCATCAATCCCATACTCCGGCTGCCAGCCCCACTCCTGCCGAGCGACCGTGTCGTCGAGAGAGTTGGGCCATGAGTCGGCGATAGCCTGCCGCAGTGGGTCGACTTGGAAGTCCATGGTGAACTCCGGGATGCGCCTCTGGATCGCCTCGGCCAGTTCCTCGGGTGCGAAGCTCATGGAGTTCACGTTGAAGTCGGCGTGGTGCTTCAGATTGGTGATTTCCGCTTCCGCCACCTGGATCATGGCCAGAATGGCATCGGGCACATACATCATGGGGAGATAGGTGCCGGGCCTGAGGTAACAGGTGTAACGCTGGTGTTGGATAGCGCCGTAAAAGGCGGCGACGGCGTAATCGGTCGTACCTCCGGAGGGCTCCACCTTCCAACTCACGACGCCCGGCAACCGCACCCCTCTAACGTCCAACCCCAGTTTTTCGAAGTAGTAGTTGCCCATCAGTTCCCCGAACACCTTGGAAATTCCGTAGAGGGAGTTGGGCCGCTGGAGAGTATCGTTGGGGGTATTGTCGTGAGGGGTATCCAGACCGAAGGCGGCGATGGAACTGGGAATAATCACCCGTTCCAACCTATTTTCACTGGCTGCCTCCAAGACGTTCAGCAGGCCGACGATGTTGACCTGATGGGAGAGGCGGCGGTTGGACTCGGCGGTAACCGAGAGTAACGACCCCAGGTGATAAAGGGAATCTATCTCGTAGGCCCGGATCGCTTTATCAATCGCGTCCGCGTCGGTGACATCAACTTCGGTCGTTGGCCCGGTATCCATCACCTCTTCGGTGAGAGGAGCGCGGTGTCCGGCAGCGACAACGTTTTCGGAACCGTAGCGTTCCCGAAGGGCGGGCACCAGTTCTGAGCCCAGCTGTCCGGCAGCGCCGGTAATCAGAAAGCGCTTCATCTCAGATCACTCCCAGCTCTCTACCCACGACCGCGAATTGACGCAGCGCCCCGTCCAGGTGCTCGCGGGTGTGGGCCGCCGATATTTGCACCCGGATGCGGGCCTCCCCTCTGGGCACCACGGGGAAGCTGAAACCGACCACAAAGATGCCCCGCCGGTTCATCTCCTCAGCCATCTGCGTTGCTTTTGATTCATCGGGCAGCATCACCGGAACTATTGGGTGGTTGCCCGGTATTATGTTGAAACCCAGTGACACAATCTCACTTCGGAAGTAGTTCGTGTTTTCCCACAACTTATCCCGGAGTTCAGGGCGCGACTGGACCAACTCCAACGCTTTTAACGTTCCCATCACTGCCGGAGGAGCCAGGGTATTGGAGAACAGGTACGGTCTAGAGCGTTGGCGCAGCAGGTCGACGATCTCCTGCCGTGCTGCGGTGAAACCGCCGGTGGCGCCGCCCAGCGCCTTGCCCAAGGTGCTGGTGATTATGTCAACCTGATCGGCAACTCCCAACTCCGCAGGAGATCCTCTGCCGTCGGGGCCGAGGATGCCGGTGGCGTGGGAATGGTCGACCATAACCAACGAATCGTACTGTTCGGCCAGACCACAAATCTCCTTCAGGTGGGCCATGTCGACCTGCATGCTGAAGACGCCGTCGGTGGATATGATGCGGAACCTAGCTGTGCGGGTCTCTTTCAGCTTTTCTTCCAAATCAACCATGTCGTTGTGCCGGTATATCTTGCGTTGTGCCCGGCATAGGCGCACGCCATCGATGATGCTCGCGTGGTTGAGAGCGTCGCTGATGATGGCGTCGTCCGGGCCGAGCAACGTTTCAAAAAGGCCGGTGTTGGCATCGAAGCAGGAGCTGTGGAGTATGGCATCGTCGGTGCCGAGGTAATCGCTGATCCGCCGTTCCAGGGTCTGGTGGATGTCCTGGGTGCCGCAAATGAACCGCACCGATGCCATGCCGAAACCGTGGGTCCGCAAGCCATGGGCCACCGCCTCGATCACCTCTGGATGATTGGCCATCCCGAGGTAGTTGTTGGCGCAAAAATTGATGGAAGGCCCATGGGAAGTCTCGATGTCGGCCCCTTGGGCCGTGGTTATGGGCCGTTCCTCTTTGAAGAGTCCAGTGTCCTTGATTTCTTGAAGCTGTTCATCCAGCCAGGCCTTGATCTTGGTGTAGGCCATCGGAATAAAACCTCGGGGTGAGTCTGGAAAATCTTTTGGGAAAGTGGTCCGGGAAGTCTGAATTGGTCGAGATTCTCGGACTTGTCGAAGGCCTGTTTCGGCTGGCCCGGGTATTCGACCTCCCATACGGGCGGACATCACTCCAAGGCCGGTAACACCTCTGTTTCCACCGCAGCGTCTTGGGCGCCGTACAACTCCCAGGGCCGGAAGGACTCTACAAAGGTCTTTGCATCTTCGATGGAGGCGAAGCCCTTTTGGGACCGTTCAGGCTCGTAGCCGAAGGTCGCGGCGTATGCGTCGATGCCTTTTTTTGTCTCCCTGAACCCGCCGATCCTCTCCTCGGTCGTACCGTCATCCTGGCTGATCACCAAGTTTTCTCCACGTTTCGCGGTTCTCCAGTAAACTCTCACAGAAATCTCCCTTCTAATGGGGCAGGTTAGGTTTGAGTGGCTGTCATTAACTGTCGCCGAGCCTACGCTGGTGCTGGCGCCTTGACCGAACCGAGCGAGTCGTTACAATCGCCAACACGCTGGCGCCCATCACGTCGACAGGGCGATAATTCGATTATAGAGCAATTGGGGGAGTTGAGGCCGACGCAGCAGGTCTTTTTATGGCCGGAGGCGCCCTTTTCCGAAGTCTGGATATCAATCGACACTGCTACCGAACGGCGGGAGCACGAGAGGTAACTAATGATCCAATTGACTGAGGAGATGGTCAACTCGATCAACCACGCGAGGGAGGACGGTTACCCTTGCATCGTAGCCACCGCCTCGGGCGACGGCGTCCCCAATGCGGGATACATCGGCACTGTGCTGGCGGTGGATGGAGAGTCGTTCGTTTACCGGGACCGGAGCGGCCGCGATCCCGTGGAGAACATTGAGGAGAACCCCAAGGTGGTGGTCTTGTACCGCCATGCGGTCCCAGACGTGGGGTGGAAATTCCGATGCACCGCCACCGTCCACCGTAATGGACCGATGTACGACGGCATGCTATCTCGTCTGGTTGAGTCGGGGTTGGTCCAAGAAATCACCACCGAAGGCGCGGTGGTGATGCTGCGAATAGACCAAGTCCTAACTCTATTCGGAGAATTGGTGCAGGAGCGGCAACCCAACCTACGATGGTAGGCTGGGCTACGGGACGCCGACGACCCAGAGCGACAGAATCCAGAACCCGGTCATAATACCCAGCGCGGCCAGGGAAAGCTTCATCTGCCTGCCGGTCGACTTCTTGGTCAACTTGTTGTTGGTCTCAACGACAATTTCCGAAACCAATTGCTCCAAGTGGTTCACCCTCAGTGAGAGGGCCTTAAGGGTGGAAGTCTCGATGATCCCCGGAAAAGATTCCAGGAGGGTCTCCAGTCTTTCCCGCTGGTTATTCAGCGTGGTGGATACGGAGCCCCACTCCTGCTGTGTTTCGGCCACCTGGACCTTGAGAGTTTCTATCGCCTCAACGTAAGCGCGATTGGCCCCGCTGCGCCAGCTCTGGATCTCGTCGCTAACGTCTTCGACGGTGACGCGCAACGACTCCACCTTCGCGGCGAGGACGGAATCATCTACTATCTCTTGGACGGCGTCCTTGATTTCTTCGACCTCAAGCCGCACGTCCGTGTCGCTGTCCCCGACGTAGACCGCCGGTTCCACATCACGCTCCCCTTGGTACAGGTCTTCCATTACTTGGGCACTCCGTTTTTGGGACGGTTTAGGTATTGATATTAGTGGTCAAATGAATTGTAGAATCTCGGGATGCTTAATGAATAGCCGCCCTCAATATTCGGGGACTCCAACTGCCACCGGTCCCGGCCCCTTCGACTGTTGAGGGCGACTCTCGTTACGGTTCTGACCGTTCTGCCACCCAGATGCCTTGGTCGTCGCCGAAGCCGTTGCCGAAATACATGAGCCACGGCGCGTCGTCCCTGGCCAGTATGGTGGGGTCGCCAGCGTTGACGTTGAACGGGGTCCGGTCGTTGGGGAAGACTTGTTCAACTTGGTCGAAAGTTAAGCCGTCGACCGACTCGGCCAAGCAGACCCCGGTGCACACTTGAACGCCCCAGAAATACAGCTTTACCCGGCCGTCGCTGGTCAGCATCGCGTCCGGACCGTCCAAGTAGCTGATGTCATCCGGCGCCATTGGGTTGATCCAGTCTTCCGGGCTAACTCGGACTCCTTCTTCAGGAGTAAAATTGAGGCCGTCATCGGACACTGCAGATAAGATCACCGACTTTAGCCGGTTCATCCAACGGTCGTCCTCATCGCCTGCCCGGTAGTACATACGGTAGCTGCCATCGGACAATTGGACCGTCGTGGGAGCACCGACATTGTCCGGGTCGATGTCACCATGCCAACCCGTACCGATACGGGTTCCGGTCTCCTCCGTGAAAGTGAGTCCACCGTCGGAAGAAATGGCGCTAACGATGCCTCCGTTGCCCTGGTAGTACATTCGCACCCGGCCGTCCGGCAATTGAACCGCGTCCGGGAAAGCGCCGTTGACGACACGGATGCCGTCTTCAAAAGTCCAAGACAGGCCGTCATCGGAACTCAGACTCACGATGTTGTGAGTGCCCATGTAACCCGCATACATGCGGTAGCCGCCGCCCGGCAGCGCCAAAACATCGCCGTCGGCATAGCCCCCATCTGGGACCACCGACACGAAATCACCGTTTACTTGCACCGAATTCCAAGACTCGCTGGAGGTGCCGACCGGGACCACCCGTGGGTTGGCTTGCGGGCCCAACGCTCCACCCGGAGGCGGTTGGCCCACCGGCGGTTGGCCAAGTAGCGGCGCTTGGATAACTGGAGGCGGCGGCGGGGTCGGCCATTGGGCCGATGGCCTGTTGGACGGCAACCCTGAGGGAACGACGGTAGGAGGCGTTTGCGGAGCTACCGGCGTTGGCAGCGGTCTTAATACCGGTTTGGGCGTAGCGGCCGGCGTCGGGGTCGCCGCTTCCCGCACACGCGCTGGTTCTACCGTTGCCGTCGGCCCAATCTTCGGTTCTTCGGTTGACGCGAGAGAGGAACCGGCGGTGGGAGAAGTCATTGGGGGAGCCTCCGTTTGAGGCTGTCCGTTCGCTGGTGGGCCGGTGCCGGTCACACCGGAACATCCTAGAGCTGCGGGCAGGATTAACAAGACCAAAAAAGAAACTGCGAATTTCATAAATAAAACAATCAATAATTCCAGAATTCATGGTCGATTCATCTGATATCTTCGACAGCCACGACGATTAAGTGCAACGTCAAATCATCTTGGCCGCCACTCGGGCGGGTTCGGCAGATAGATATTGCAGCAGGGGCAGTGCGGCCGAGGATCGGTGAGGCTAGACTGGAACCGGGCTACTCGACCAACAGGCTAAGGTCGGGAGACACCGGGCGCCTGCCAGAGAGTGTTCTGTCCCGGAAACAAACGAGCGGCGTAATGGTGGAAAGCCATCGAGCCGAGTCCTTGGAGCGGGATTAACCGATTGCCAGCGGCCCGACACCGGCTGCACCACTGAATCCCAAGGCCATGGCCAAACTGAGCACGGATACGACGATAATAAAAACCTTCATTGTCAAACCACTGGAATTCTCAATCAAAATTGGTGATCTAAACAACTAATATCTTCAGTCACCGCGCCGGTTAAGGCAATGTCAAAAAATCGAGGCCGTAAAAAATGTTGAAGGTGACTGCCTACAGACATCCGGTACGAGGTCAAGGTACGCCGCCAACGCGGCGCAGCGATCAGGCAACAATTCGGCGACGCTTAGATCGGGCCCGTGGAGGGCCGCCACCTGCGGCCGCACTAAATTTCTTGACGAATTCTTTGCCGGTCATCTTAGCGGCTTGGGCCAGCTGCTCGAGCATCGGCCCGTTTTCCAAATCGCTTTGGTCCAAACGGATCATGTACTCTCTTGCGACTTCATAGTATTCGGATTCGATGTCCACGGTGCGAGTCCGAATTCGGCCAGTCGCCGGGTCTCGTAACTCGTCAAAGGTCAACACCCGGCGGTGGCCGTCCTCCTGGCAGATCAGTCCGCCCACGCGGAGCTCTTCGGTTTCCGGCTCAGACACCAAAAATTTGACCGCGCCGTAGCCCAACGTGCGGGTGTAATCAATGTCGAAGGGTATCGGTTGGGCGCATCTCAACTGGTAACCCAGGGTCACATCGACCACCGTTACATGGTCGTCGCGGCTGTCAAAATTGTGTTGGACAGCGCGGCGCAAAATAATCGCCAGCGGTATGTCGTTTAACGCGATATGGCCGTAGGAATCCCGGCTCACTTCCACTCCGGGCAGACTGGTCAGCTCTGCTGGACCAAGCCTCTCGGCTATCCCTTCCGCGATCACAGCGACGCCGTGTTCCTGCCCCATGACCCGGCGTTTGAGCATCGAGCCTTCCAGAATGCGAGCGATCTCATCCAAGCGGTTCTGGCCCTCGGACAACTCTTCGGGAATGACCACCATGGTCGCCCCTGCGGCTTTGCCGATACCCAGGGCCAGATGGCCGGCCTGTCGGCCCATCACCACCACGAAATACCATCGGTTGGTGGTCTTGGCGTCTTCCATCAGGCTAAGCACTGCCTCGGTCCCAAAGTGGCGGACCGTCTCAAACCCGAAGGTAGGCATTCCGCCTGGAAGAGGCAGGTCGTTGTCGATGGTCTTGGGCACATGGGCCACTCTCAAAGAGCCATCGGAGGCCCTGGCGACTTCGGCCGCGCCAAAGGCGGTGTCGTCGCCCCCGATGGTTACGAGTCTATTGATGCCCAGCCGACGCAGGCTGTCCACGGTGCGAATCAGGTCTTCTTCCTTGGCCGCTGGATTGGTGCGGGAGGTACGGAGTATCGAGCCGCCTTGGGAATGGATTCGAGAAACGTCCGCAATCTCCAGGGGACGCACCATGTCCACATTGCCGGCCGCGAGGTGCCGGAAACCGTCAAAAATCCCCAATACAGAGAGACCTGAGCGTCTCGCCTCGATTGCGGCCGCCCCGATCGCGCTATTAATCCCCGGAGCCGGCCCGCCGCCCACCAAAATCCCAACGCGGTTCGATTCTGTAGTCATACCGTTCCTCCTAATAGATAGCGTAATAGGTGAACGGTTGAATCGCTAGCCCATTGACACATATCGACACGGGCCTTCGCTGATTTCGCGCGTTGGGACACGCCTCCCCGTGGTTCCCGCGGAAGGCGGAAAGCGCAAACTCAGCGATCACTCAAAAGGAAAGGGCTGGGGGTTTAACGAAGCCAGTAACCTACGTACGGCGTCGGCGGTTTCGACGTGTACCAAATGAGTTGGGCAACGGCAGTCGGAGGAACCGAATCTTCTTACCGGTACATCCACCCACGGGAGCTCCGAGACCTTTCGAGACCATTCGCATTCCCATCGGAGGCCGTCTTCCAAAGCCCAAACGCCTATCGGTTGGGCAACCTGCGCTAAGAAGTCTATGTGCCAGTGGAGCTTCTTTTCCCGCCGAAGATGACGACCGATGCGGGCGCTCAGGCCGTTCAAGGCGCTGCCGAAGTAGGTATAGAACCCGGAAGGGAATAAGAAGACGCCAAGCCTCCCTACTCTAAGACACCGTGCCTCGGGAATTCAGAGAACCAGCGTGTAGCTGCCCTTTTGGACTGCGTTTCCCACCGCCCCTCGCTCGGTCAGCAACTTCGGAGCACCAGGTCCCCTCACCAGCCGTCGGAGAACCACAGGTCGAGGAGGGCTTATCGCTGCGGCTGGATTACTACCTTCAGCGAATCCGCAGCCTCGGAGGTGAGCTTGAATCCCAGTCCGGTATCGCCCAGCCCCAACCGGTGCGAGATCATCTCACCCACCTGGACGCGACCCGAAGCAATCATCTCCAGGGCCGTGGCCAAGTCGCCCGGCGCGGCGGCGTAGGTGGTGGTCAGGGTAGCGTCGTTGCGGAAGAAAACGTCGTTGATCGATATCGGTACCGTCACCCCGGGTTCGGTCGGAGCGAAGAAGAGGACCGTACCGCCCCGGTCTACGGATTCCAGGGCCTGGCTCAGCGCTGGACGGGCGCCAGTACTGACGATCACCAAGTCAGCCAAGCGGCCGTCATTGACCTCGCGGAACCGGGCGGGGATGTCATCAGTGGCGGAGAATGCGAAGTCGGCGCCCAACCGCTTCGCCGCCTGCAGACGATAGTCGACCAAGTCGGTTGCGACTATTTTGCCAGCCCCTAAAGCTCTGGCCAGGTTGATGTGAAGCAGGCCGGCAAGGCCGCTGCCCAGCACCAGTACGCTCTGGCCCGGTTGCAAATTCGCCCGGCGTTGGCCCCGGTAGACGCAGGCCAGGGGTTCCGCCACGGACGCTTCCTCGTAAGCTAAACCGTCCGGCACCGGGAACACGCCACGGTCGACATTGATGGCCGGGAGCCTCAAGAACTCGGAGAAGCCCCCAGGCTCGAAGTTGGTCACACGCAACGTTTCGCAGACGGTGTGATGGCCGCTGAGGCAGTAGTGGCAGGCGTTGCATGGCACGTGGTGGGTCACCACCAGCCGGTCGCCCTCGGTGAAGCGGTCAACCCCCTCACCGACCTGGACCACCGCGCCAGCAACCTCGTGTCCCAGCACCAAGGGCGCCCGCTGCACCCGGTACCACTCCATGACGTCGCTGCCGCAAATGCCGCTGGCCTCGACCCGAAGCAGCAACTCGCCCGGACCAATTTCCGGGACCGGCATCTCCTCAACGCGGACGTCCTTGTTGTTGTAGTACATTGCAACGCGCATGCGGTGTAACCTCGCCTTAGTTAGACGGACACGGAAGCCAGTTGGCCTTCGCCGGCCTTGACGCTGTCGAAAATCTCTGAAGCTTCTTTCACTGACCCGTTTTCATGAACGATATGGCGCAGCGCCAGGATCATGGGCACCGGGTGATCGCTCTGCCAGACGTTGCGGCCCAGGTTGATTCCAATCGAGCCGTTCTGGATACCGTCGTGGACGAACTCCAAGACCTCGACCTCGGTGTCGGCCTGAGGACCGCCAGCCATCACCACCGGCACCGGACAGCCGTTCACTACTTTGTCGAAGCCATCGTCGCACCAGTAAGTCTTGACCACTTTTGCGCCAAGCTCCGCGCAGATGCGACAGCATAGGGCCAGGTACCGCGAGTCGCGCCGGTCCAACTCCTTTCCCACGGCCGTAACAGCCATAACCGGAATACCGTATTTCTCGCCTTCGTCAACCAGCTTACCCAGGTTGAGCAAGGACTCTTTCTCGTACTCGGAACCGATGAACACCGAGATGCCCACGGCCGCCACGTTGAGGCGGACGGCGTCCTCCATTGAGGTGGTTATCCCCTCGTTGGCCAGGTCGGCGCCTACCATGCTGGTGCCGCCGGAGACGCGTAAGATGATTGGCTTTGTGGCCGCCGGGTCTACCACGGCACGGACGACTCCCCTAGTGGCGAACAAGGCATCGGAATAGGGCAGCAGCGGCTTGATCGTCTCTCCGGGCTGCTCGAGTTTCCGGGTGGGGCCCTGGAAGTAACCGTGGTCTATCGGCAGGAACATGCAACGACCATCTGGCTGGATCAGTTGGGACATCCGGTTTGCCATTCCCCAGTCCATCCTCGTACCTCTCTTCTGTTAGTGCTCCCGTAGTCGTCCTTGGTCCCTGCGGGGCCAAGGACCGGTCTAAGTGTGGGTTATTATCGCCGGTCGATGCTGAGCGTACAAGTCAACGGGCAACCGTCGCCAAAGGAATCGAGCGTAGACCGATTCTTCAACTTCAGCACCGGCTTGCCGCTCCGGCGTTGAAGTAACATGGATTCACCCAACGCCGGTCCGCAACCAGGATTTAGCCCGGCTTTCAACAATGGGGATATTCCTCATCACCCTCCGAAGCACGCCGACTGTCGCAACCCGGCACGTAGTTGCCAAAAACCCCGTCCTGTATACTGTCAGGAACGGGATGCCCCGCTTTCTCCGGGTTTTTCACGGTTTAATCGACCTAAATCCCCCATAAATTACCCGTCTCGTCTACGGAGGAAAATCATGGCCAGCGTCACTCAATTGGGATACGTCGGAATTAGCGCCAGCAATGTTGAAGAGTGGGAACATTTCGCCACCGAAATCCTGGGGCTGCAGTCCAACGGCATCGACGCCGACGGTAAACTGACGTTGCGCATGGACGAATACAGCCAACGTTTCATCATTAGCCCCACAGGGAAGGACGATGTCGAGTTCGTCGGCTTCCAGGTTACCGACGAGCCCGCCCTAGACGAGATCGCGGAGCAGTTGCGCCAGGCCGGCGTCGAAGTCACCTTGGGCACCAGCGACGAAGCCAAAGCCAGGCGCGTTGAGGGCTTCATCAAGTTCGAAGACCCAGATGGCACCCCCACCGAGGTCTACTACGGGCCGCCCATCAGCTTCGACCGGCCCTTTAACTCGCCGAAAGCCGTTTCGGGGTTCGTGACCGGAGACCAAGGACTCGGCCACGTGGTCTACCACGTCGAAAACCTAGACCGTGCGGTCAAGTTCTACCGCGACGTTCTAGGGATGAAGATCAGCGACTTTATCAGGAACCTGGCCTTCTTCCACTGCAACCCCCGCCACCATTCGCTGGCCCTGATCGAGGGGAAGGCGCCCAAGAAGCTGAACCACTTCATGCTACAGACCCAGTCGATGAACGATGTCGGCGCGACTTACGACTTGGTCCAAGACCTTGAAATGGACATTACCCGCGGTCTGGGCCGACATACCAACGACCACATGACCTCTTTCTACGTGAAGACTCCGTCGGGGTTCGACGTGGAATACGGATGGGGCGCCAGAACCGTGGACGACGCCACCTGGCAAGTGCAACGCCACGAAAAGGGCAGCATCTGGGGCCATCGGCCCGTGGCCAAACCCGCCGCCGTCAGATAGCAACCTAGCCGCTCTTTAAGCCGCCTAGGTTGTGGACGGCTTCCACTGGCTTGACATGGATTTCCGAGAACCAGATTACGCACATTTCGAAGGTTGAAGTAGGAGGAGATTTCATGGAATATGACCTGCTCATCAAGAACGGCCGCGTGATGGACGGCTCCGGCATGCCGTCGTTTCACGGAGATGTCGGCGTAAAGAACGGGAAAATAGTGGAACGCGGCAGCCTGGGCGGCAACGCCAAGCGGGTGATTGATGCCGACGGTTTGGTGGTATCGCCGGGGTTTGTGGACAACCACTGCCACTATGACGCCCAAGTGACCTGGGACTCTCTCTGCACTTTTTCTTGCTACCACGGCGCCACCACCGTTGTCATTGGGAACTGCTCCCTTTCGCTGGCGCCGGTTAGGCCGGGAAGCCAGGACCGTATCGCTGAATTCCTGTCCTATGTGGAAGCAATTCCCATGGACGTTCTGCGAACCGTGGACTTCTCCTGGGAGACCGTTCCGCAGTATATGGATTCTCTGGAGTCACGGTTGGGAGTGAACGTCGGGACTCTGGTGGGCCACTCCGCCGTACGGCACTACGTCATGGGCGACGAGTGCCAGGGCCGCCCGGCCACGGCGGTGGAAATCGGGTCGATGCAAGACATTGTCCGTGAGGCGATTAACGCCGGGGCCCTGGGTCTCTCCATCTCCAAAAACATGGGGCATACCGACCCCCAAGGCGTCTTGGTGCCGGCGGTGCATGCGACTGAAGAAGAGATTTTCGCTTTAGGTGACGTTCTCCGCGAACTGGGCACGGGTATTATCCAGGGAGGGGGTGGCCGAGCTGCCGAATTGAAGAACCGTCTGATGAGCCGGCTGTCCGAGGCCACCGGTCGGCAGGTCGTGTATAACAACCTAGGCCAGACCGCCCGAAACCCCAACGGGTGGAAGGAACTCATGGCCATCATCGACGAGACCTCAAAGGCCGGAATCCGAGCCTATCCTTTGTGTAGCCCGCTGAGCAACGCTTCGCGGTTTACCATGCGCAACTGCCAGTTGTTTCGGGGCATTCCTAGCTGGTTCCCCATTTTGCGGGCCACAGACGATGAAAAGCTGCAAGCCTACAACGATCCCCAAATTCGCCAAAAGCTGCACGCAGAGGCGGTGGACTGGAGCGGGGACACGCCCGATACCAACCTGGCCCGCAACTGGTATGACTATATGTGGGTGGATGAACCGGTGCTGGAGAAGAACCAAGGGCTGGCGGGTAAGACCATCAATGAGTTGGCCCAAATGCAAGGCAAAGGCGTTATCGACGCGTTTCTCGATCTGGTGGTCGAGGAGAACTTGGACACCGGCTTCAAACACGGCAACAACAAATGTGGACCGGGAAGCCGTGGCCAAGATTCTCAACTACCCCAATGCCATCGTGGGTCTTTCCGATGGCGGCGCCCACGTGCAGTTTCAAGGCGGCTACGGCTACAGCACCCACCTGCTTGGGTATTGGGTGCGTGAACAGCAGATAATGTCCCTGGAGCAGGCGGTGCGACGGCTGACATTCGAGTCGGCGTCCACCTTCGGCATCTACGACCGGGGCCTGCTCCATCCGGGCATGGCCGCCGACATTACTATCTTCGACCCGGACACGGTAAGGCCCACCAATGAGGAGGTCGTCCACGACTTCCCCCAGGGCGCTTGGCGTATTCGAACGCTGGCCGAGGGCATCAAGTGCACCATCGTCAATGGTGAGGTTCTGATCGAAGATGGAGAGCACACCGGCGCCCTACCCGGAAAGGTCATGCGCAACGCTCTTTACCATGCCAACCAAGGCTAGCCGCCCTCCGCGGGTTTAAACCAAGGGTGCCAGAGTCCGACCGTATCAAATGGGACCTCCGGTACACCGGTTCCGGCGAGACTGACCTCACGCCGCCGGACTGGCTCGAGGGGTTCGATGCCCTGCTGCCCCGCCAGGGATGCGCTTTGGACATAGCGGCAGGGGCCGGGCGGTTGGCGTTATGGCTGGCAGGCCTGGGCCTAGACGTGCTGGCAGTCGATATTTCAACGTCCGGGCTGGAACTAGTGCGCCGGGCGGCCATTGCTCAAGGGCTGCAAATCGAAACCAAAGCATTGGACTTGGAAGCCGAGCCGCTGCCAGTAGGACCATTCGACGTAATCACCTGCTTCAACTATCGCCAACGCGACCTATTTCCATGCATCCGTGAGCGACTGAGGGGCGGTGGATTCTTCCTAGCTGAGGTCGCAACCGTCCCCAACCTGGAGCGCCACGACCACCCGTCCCTCAAATACCTGGCTGAGCCTGGTGAACTACGCCGGGACTGCGCGCCGCTGGAAATCGTGTACTACCAGGAAGGCTGGTACGACGACCGTGCGTCGGCCCGAGTGGTGGCCCGCCGGTGAGACCGGATCCAAATCTGATTGCCCGCCGCCCCCCGCGCACCTATAATCCGCCCTGGCAGATGGCTTGTCGCCAACGCAAGAATCCGCATTAAGGGAGGCCGGACTATGGCAACCGCGAAAGTAAACGGAGCCGAGATCCACTACCAAGAGGCCGGGAGTGGGCCTCCTATTATCCTTTCCGCCGGGGGTCTCCAGGGACTGGGCAGCAGCTACGAACCAGTGATTGAACCTCTCTCCCAGGAACACCGGGTGGTGACATACGACCGCCGATTCGATGGCCAGTCCTGCAGTCCGCTGGTGGTGCAATCTTGGGACATGGTTTGCGATGACGTGTTCGGGCTGATGGACGTGCTGGGAATTGAACAGGCTTACCTTGGCGGCGGATCATTCGGCGCCGCTATCTCCCTCGGCTGCGCCGCCCGGCGGCCCGAGCGAGTTCGTGCGATTTTCCCTTCCAACATCGCGGGCGGGGTTATTTGCGACGGCTATTTGACGGGGAAGCTTTTTAAAAGCATGGAGATGGCCGCTACCGACGGGATATCATCGGTGGTGGCGGCCTTCGACCTCGACGACCGCTTCTCCCCGTTCAGTCCCGAGATCGCCCAGACAGACGGCCAATACAGGAAGACCCTGGAGGACATGGAAACTGACGACTTCGTCCAGGTCATGCGGGACACCATTCACTCCTTTTTCGACGGCCCATTCCCGACTTTGGGGATGACCGAAAAAGCATTGAAAGGCATCCACACCCCGGCGATGGTCATGCCGGGAAACAACGACGTTCACCCCAGGGCAGTGGCCGAGATGGTGCACCGTCTGGTACCCAACTGCCGGTGGGCGGAGGTCCAGCCTCACACCGAGGAGCCGGTCAAGTATTCGGAGCGAGTTCTCGAGTTCCTTTCGAGCGTGGAGGCCAACGGACACTAGTAATGCCGGAAAACAGCTAGCTGACGGGTCGTTATTTGCCCAACAAACAGCGGATCTGTTTGATGGCCCTGGCGAGGTCGTCGTTGAGTATAACGGGCGCGCCGTGGACTTGGGCCAGGCCGACAATTCCTTCTTGAAGGTGAAGCAGCCGCTCCAACTGAGCGTCGGATAGCCTGCGGCGAGAATGGTTTGGACTCAGAACGCGTTGCTTTAGAACATCCCGGTCCGGCACGTCAAGGACGCACAACAGGGTAGCTTCCAGGGTGCCTGGTTCCAAGACGCCGGGTAGAAAGTGGCTGCCTTCAATGACCATACCGATGCCCTCTCGGACGGCACGGGCAATACACGACTCGATGGCCGGTTTTAGCACCAGGGACTGTCGGATAGCCCCTTCCAGCAGAAGACTATGCTCGCCGCCGCCGGAACGTACCGTAGTGCTGGCGCTACAGGCGGCGTCATCCAGGGCTTGGTAAGCATCGTAGGTATGGTGCTTGAGCAGGCGAGCATCTGGTTCTGGGAGAAGATGGGCAATTGACGCCCTGATAAAGCCAGTACTCAGGTGGTGGGACAAGCCAAATTCTGCCTGGAGCATGTTGGCGACCGTTGTCTTCCCGGTGCCAGGCGCTCCTCCTAGGAGGATAACCAGCGGCCCATCTCCATTATGTGGAGACGTAGGCTTTGCCATCTAACGGTCTCCCTTTCAGGCCACGACCAGAAGCTCGGTTCCGTGTGGCCGCACTTATCCCAATCGTCCATCCCGGCGCACTTAGTTCAGATAGTCTGCATTGGCGGTGCTTCGGTGTCAACCTTGGCGCTCAGGCGTGGGCCGCGAGTAGCCGTCCGCAGGCAGGCGGCAGGTGGCCGATGTCTCTTGGCATGGGAAATGGCCTCCTTTTCGCTTAGGCCTATCGCCCGTGGAGACCTACCGTCCCGCATAGCTTTGTTGACCGGAGCCTGAGCCAAATCTTATAATAGGCAACCGTGCCGCGTACGAGCGCGCCATGAGTCTGAAAGCGAGCTAGATATGCCCGAACACGACGTACTGGTGGTTGGAGGTGGATACTCCGGGATGCGTGCTGCTATTGCGGCGAAGACCGCAGGCGTCGACGCGGCCTTGGTATCCAAGGTTTATCCCTTAAGGAGCCATTCTTCCGGTTCTCACAGCGGTATCAACGCGGCCCTCGCGGGTGGGGACTCCTGGCAGTCCCACGCTGAAGATTCTATTAAAGCAGGCGATTACCTGGCGGACCAAGACGCAGTGGAAATCCTGTGCCAGGAAGGAATTGAGGACGTTATCCGGTTGGAGCATCTGGGCGTCGTTTTCAGCCGCGATGACCAGGGAAGCATCGATGTGATGTCTTTCCCGGCCTCTTCCTGCCCCAGGACTTGCTACGCGGGCGACTCCGCTGGGCACATCATTCTACAGGTCCTATACGAGCAATTATTAAGGCGCCAAGTGCGGACCTACAACGAGTGGTTCGTAACGTCATTGCTGGTGGAAGACGGGACCTGCCGCGGCGTGATTGCCCAGGAGCTGTCCTCAGGTGAGATACAGCCCATTTACGCGAAAGCCGTAGTCCTAGCCACCGGCGGCCTCGGGCGAATGTACCAACTCAACACCTCCGCCTTCACCGCCACGGCCGACGGTGTGGCGTTGGCTTACCGGGCCGGCGTCCCGCTGATGGACATGGAAATGGTCCAGTACCATCCCACTACTCTCAAGGGGACGGGCATGGTGGTGACCGAGGCAGCCCGAGGCCAAGGCGCCTACCTGGTCAATAACAACGGCGATAGGTTCATGTCGTCCTATTCGCCGGAAACCCTGGAGATGACATCGCGGGACCTGTGTTCCAGGGCCATCGCTACTGAGATCGCCCAAGGGAGAGGCACCGACGGGTGTGTCTTCCTCGACTTCCAACACATAGCCGAGGAACGCCTCGATGACCTGCTACCTGAAACCCAACTGCTGGTAAAGCGGTTGGGGGGGATTAACCTACAGAAAGAACTGGTACCGGTCCAGCCCGCGATGCACCGCCCCATAGGAGGCATCCAGACCGACGTGAATGGCGCGACCGCGCTGGCTGGCCTATACGCCGCAGGAGAATCTGCCTGCGTGGGCGTCCATGGGGCCAACCGACTGGGAGGCAACTCTCTTTTGGAGTCTGCCGTTTTCGGCAGACGCGCTGGTGAAGCGGCCGCCAGCCACGCCAAAGCTACTTCCCTACAGAGAGCGTCGGAGACCTTGCTGAAGGACCAAGAGACGCGGATCAAAGAGATGGCGTCCAGAAACGGCGGCGAGGACACCATCGGCTCGGTGCGTCGAGAGTTAGCCAAAACGATGCATGAGCAGGTGGGAATGTACCGGGACGCCCAAGGCCTTGGGGCCGCATTGAACAAGGTAAAAGAGCTGAAAACGCGCTTTCAACGGGTGGGGATCCCCGGTGCCGACGGCTCCTATAATCCATCCCTCTCAACACTCCTTGAACTGGAAAACATGTTGGATATCGCTCACGTTATCGTGGCCAGCGCCCTGGCCCGAGAGGAGAGCCGTGGGGCCCACTATCGCAATGACTTCCCTCAACGAGACGATGCCAATTGGTCCCGGCACACTATCGCGTCTAAGGGGCCGGATGGGGGACCCGATGAGCCAACCCTAGATTACAAGCCCGTAGTAATAACCCAGTGGCGCCCGTAAAGGAGGGCCTTTAAATGGAGGTTACCCTAAAGGTAAACCGCTACGACCCGGCTACCGATGCCAAGGGTGAGTTGCAGAGCTACACCCTGGAGGTCGACGAAAACGCGACTGTTCTCGATGCCATGATGCAGGTGAGGGAGGAGCAGGACAGCACTTTGGCCTTCCGAGGCTCCTGCCGAAGCGGCTTTTGTGGCGACTGTACGATGCGCATCGGCCGTCGCAGTCGTATCGCGTGCTGTACGGCGGTGTCGGCGGTTGCAACGGACGGCGAAGTCTCCGTCGAGCCACTCCGGTTGATCAACGTGGCCAAAGACGTGATGCTCGACATGGAGGAGATGGTCTACAAGAAATACCAGGCGGTAGAACCCTGGATCGAGCCAGCGGAACCTCAGCCTGAACGCGAGCACAAGGTGCCGAACGAGGTTATCCAGGACCTGCGAAAGGTCATGAGCTGCACCATGTGCTGGCTGTGCGATGAGGGCTGCACCTCCCTCGTGGCGGACCGGAAATTCGTGGGCCCAGCCGCGTTGACCAAGGCTTACCGGGTGGTCGCCGACCCTCGCGACACCAGAACCACGGAACGGTTGCATAAGCTGAGCGAAAAACAAGGGATGTGGGACTGCTGCCACTGCTTCGAGGCCAGCGAGCATTGCCCCAAGGAGATCGGCCCAACTGAGCGGATTTTCGCCCTGCGAAACCGGGCCATCAAAGTAGGGGCTGGTACTCGAAACGTTGTAGGCCATTACAAGAGTTTCGCTGCTTCGGTTAAGGCTAAAGGATGGCTGGACGAGACCAGGCTGGCCATCGATACCGAAGGCGGGTTGTTGAATATCAAGGGACAGTTGAAACAGCTACCATTGGCATGGAAGGCCCTGTGGCGAGGTAAAATTCCCAAACCTTACCTTCTACATCCCAAGAGGCCTGGTGCCGACAGGATCAAGAGCATCTTTCGAATATGGGAGAGCAAAAAATAATGGCATACGCGTTTTATCCGGGTTGTGTATCCAAAGGCGGTTGCCCTGAGTTGTATCCGGCTGCGGTGAAGGTTGCGGCGACGTTGGGCATCGAACTTGCGGAGCTTACGGACGTTGGGTGCAGCGGTGCGGGGTGCCTCAGCCAAGAAGTTTCCGATCCCATCAACGCTCGCACACTGGCCAAGGTCGAGCAGATGGGAATGATGATGATGACCATCTGCAGCACCTGCCAGGGAACGTTCACTCAGGCCAATCACCGACTAAAGTCCAATTCCGAGTACCGCGAGAGCATCAACAAAGAATACCTGGCGTCTGAAGGCCTGGAGTACAAAGGGACCGTGGAGGTCAAACACTTCCTCTGGGTGCTGGACGAGGAATTCGGACTGGAAAACCTGAAGGAACTGGTTGTCCGCCCGCTTACCGGTCTCAGAGTGGCGCCGTTTTACGGTTGCTACCTGCGCCGTCCCCCGGAACTGATGATCCCCAAGGGCTGGGAGCGCCGGAAGACCGTCTTGGAGAGCACCATCGAGACCCTGGGTGGCGAGGTAACCACCATCTCGGGCAAAGGGAAGTGCTGCGGTTTCCCAATTCTGTCCGCCAATGAAGAGAGTTCACTGGAGATGTGCGGCACCCACACGTTGGAAGCAAGGGAAAAGGGCGCAGACTGCATGGTCACGCCCTGCCCGCTGTGTCACCTAGAGCTCGACGGCAAGCAAGCCGATGCCGCAAAGCACAAGGACGCCAGCATCGACATGCCCATCTTGCATCTACCCCAACTGGTGGGGCTGGCGCTGGGCTTCAGTCCAAAAGATATGAACCTGCACCGGCACATAGTCTCCACGGACGACGTGGTAAAAAAGCTGGAGTCCATCAGGACTTAGCTTTCTCAGAGGATGCTTCCCGGTTGTTAAATAAATGGTCCCGGAGGATCTCCGGGACCATTTTTATTCTTTCGCTCGCCACCTTGTCGAAGGACAGACGCGGCCAGCCACCTACCTAAATCGGTTGATGCTGAACGGTTGAAGCGGTGCGGTGTTGCCGTCCAGTATGTATTGGGACATGAGTTCCGCCGTCCCTGGACCCAGCATGATGCCCACTGCGTCGTGTCCTGCGGCGATACTAAGACCCTCGAACTCCGGGACCGGGCCCAACACCGGGATTCCGTCTGGTGTCGCCGGCCTCACGCCGGCTCTGGCGGATACGAATTCCGCGTCCGCAAGAATAGGGAAAGTTCTAGCGGCCTCGGTTATCATGCTGGCTATTCCGCCGGCAGTCACCTGTTCGTCGAACCGGCTTTCGGTCCTGGTCGCCGCCACCGAAATATCGCCGTCTACTTGCGGCACCACGTAGGCCTCGAAGTTCCGCACCGGGCATTGAGGCAAAAACCCAGGCATTCGGAGCAACACCCGCTCTCCCTTTACCGGACGCACCGGTAGATCGAGGCTGGCACCCGGCCCAAGCCACTTGCCTTCGATTCCGGTCCAGGGACCAGCCGCCAGCACTACCTGCTCGGCACTGATAGGACCGGCTACTGTTTCCACTCCGGTGACCCGACTACCTTCTCTCCTGAGTCCAGTGACCTCAACCCCCTGTTGGAACTCGGCTCCCAACCGTCTGGCCGCGTGTACCAGTGAGTCGACCAAGCGCTGCCCCCGGACGTTGCCCTCATGCGGAGAATAAACCCCACCCCAAACCTCAGGGTTCAATTCCGGTTCCCTTCGGACCGCGTCCGCAGCGTCCAGCCATTCCAAACCCATTTTCAATTCTTCTTGCCATTCCAGGCCGGCCCGCAACTCCGCCATCTCTTCGTCGTTAAACGCCACCTTCAGAAGGCCAGACTGTTGGAACTCCGGGTCCATCCCGGCCTCGGACAGCTCGGCGGCCACGGTGGGAAAGAGTTCTAGGCTGCGCAGCCCCAACCGGAACATCGCGGGAACGCCAGGGTCGATGTGCCACAGCGGAGATATCATTCCGGCGCTGGCCCCGGACGCGCCGGCGCCAAAAGTCGTCTTCTCCAACACAGTGGCCCGCACACCTCGCTTGGCCAACTCGTAGGCCAGAAAACAGCCCGTAACCCCGCCCCCGACAATCGCCACGTCAGTGCTGATGGAAATCATCAAAGACCCCTATTCGCAAAGTTGGGGCGAGTTTAACACGGGCGTTATTCCTGTCAACGGACTGGGCCGACAGGGCGTCCGAAAGGCTATTTGGTGGTTCGCTGTTCTCACCGGCCAGCCATTGTTGTAAGTGTTTCGGCACTCTGGTACGCTTCCGGTACCAAGCCTCCGGGCGCATCGCAGGCGGTCTTTCTTTGTCTCAAAGCAAGCCAATAAACGCCGACCTTTTCGTGACCTGCATCGTCGACCAAATCTACCCCGATGTTGGGGTCAGCGTCGTGCGGGTGCTGCGCCGGCTGGGCGTCACTGTCGGTTTCCCAGAAGACCAGACCTGTTGCGGCCAGGCGGTATACAACTCCGGGTTCACCCAAGAGGCGCGTACTCTGGCGCTACGGGTGCTGCACAGCTTCCGAAACAGCGATTACATCGTCGTGCCCTCGGGTTCTTGCGGGGCAATGATGCGGGTTTTTTACCAAGACCTTTTCGCCGACGACCCGGCCCTTTTATCTCAGGCGGAAACCCTGGCCGGCAAGGTATATGAATTCTCCGAATTCCTCGTCAAGGTCTTGGGAGTTGAGGACACCGGGGCCATCTACCAAGGCTCGGCGGTTTTCCATCCGGGCTGCCATATGCTACGGGAGATGGAGGTTCTCGAGGAGCCCCAAAAGCTGCTCCAGGCGGTTTCCGGCTTGGACCAGCAGGAACTGCCGGGGGCCGAGACCTGCTGCGGGTTCGGCGGCAGCTTTTCTGTAAAGCTCCCTCATATATCCGAGGGAATGCTGGCCGACAAAGTAGCCAACGTGAAAGCCAGCGGCGCTGACACCCTCGTATCGTGCGACATGAGTTGCTTGATGCACATCGGTGGCGCCCTCCACCGAGAAGAGCCCAACATCAAAGTGCGTCACCTAGCCCAAATTCTGGACCTAGATTCGGAATAAACGCCGCGAACGTTGAGAACGAAGAGATAGAAATCGAAAATACCCTCGGCGCCCTCTGCGTTTAATAGCCGCGAACAAGGAAGCCCAGTGGCGGACATAAAAACAAACGAGTTTGTTTCCGCGTCGGCGGCAGCTATGGAAAACCCCCAGCTCCGGCGCGCCCTAAACCGGGTGGGTTCGGGGTTTGACGTCGCCCGCCGCAACGCCATCGAAGAAGTCTCGCCCGAAGTGTGGGACCGGTGGCGCGATGAAGCCCGGGAGATCAAAGTACACACCCTGGACCACCTGGACTACTACCTTGAGTTGCTCTACGACAACGTCACGGCAGCCGGGGGTCAGGTCCACTTCGCCAAAGACGCCGCGCAGGCCAACGAGATCGTCGGTCACTTGGCGAAAAGCCGAGGCGTCAAGATCGCCACCAAGAGCAAGAGCATGGTCTCCGAGGAACTGGAGCTCAATCCGGTGCTGGAGTCACTGGGCGTCGACGTCTACGAGACGGACTTGGGCGAGTACATCATTCAATTGGCCGGTGAGACTCCTTCTCACCTAGTGGCCCCGGCGCTGCACAAGTCCAAGGAGGACGTGGCTGAGCTGTTTACAGAAAAGCTGGGGCTGCCCTACAACGACGACATCGAAGTCATGGCCGCTGAAGCGCGGGTGGCCCTGCGGGAAAAATTCATGGAGGCGGACCTAGGGATCAGCGGCGCAAACTTCGTGGTGGCCGAAACCGGCACGTTGGTCATCACGACCAACGAAGGCAACGGGCGGCTCTGTACCTCCGCGCCCCGGATGCACATCGGAATTACGGGGATGGAGAAGGTCATACCGTCGATGCAGGACTTGGCCGTTTTTCTGAGACTGTTGCCGCGCTCCGCCACCGGCCAGCGTATCACCAGCTACGTGAGCATGATCACCGGACCGCGCAGAAACGACGATGAGGACGGTCCGGAGGAGTTTCATTTGGTGCTGGTGGACAACGGCCGCTCCCGCATGCTCGAAGATCCGGCCCTGCGGGAAGCTCTCTATTGCATCCGTTGCGCCGCCTGCCTGAACATCTGCCCGGTCTACGGGAGGGTCGGCGGACACGCCTACGGCTGGGTCTATCCCGGGCCCATCGGTGCGGTCGTTACACCCATGCTGGTAGGTCTCAAACAGGCCAAAGAACTGCCCCAAGCCTCCAGCCTTTGCGGTGCCTGCCGTGAGGTTTGCCCCGTCAAGATTAACATCCCCAGGATGCTGCTGGAACTGAGGCACCGGACGGCCGAGAGCGAAGACGCATCGGAACGGGCCGTGGCGGTCTCCGAGAGCCTGATGGTCCGGGCGTATACACGTTTGATGAGCAGCCCGGTATTGCTGGGAATCGCCACCCGGGTCGGTCGGACATTGCAGGCAGCTGACCGGTTGATGCCGTTCTCGCCTATCGTCAAAGATGGCGGTTGGATCAAGCGGGTGCCGTTCTCTCCCCTCTCTAAGTGGACCAGAAAGCGTGATCTTCCGGCTTTGCCACCCCGTTCGTTCCGTGAAGTCTGGCGCAGCGAGCTGTCAAAAGACCCCCGTGGGGAGACCCATGACGACCGCTGATCCGGGAAGCATTCCGAGCACTCCCAAGATCGAGTTTCTGGAATCGGTCCGCGAGACGTTGGGCCGCGCGAATGTGCCGCCGGAGACGCGATACCATCACCTGCTGGAGACCGAGGCCGACTTAGAACAGCGGGCCGCCGAGGTACGCCACCGGCTGGAGAGAGACCGTCCGGCACTGCTGGACCGCCTGGCCGAAATGGCGGCCAAGGGCGGGTGGAACGTCCACCGCGCGCCCGGAATCGAAGATGCTCTCGGTCACATAGAATCACTGGCTCAGCGGTTGGGAGTAACCAGAGTGGTCCGGTCGGGCCAAGAGGTCTTCGAGCAGCTGCCGGTTGACGCCGCCCTGGCCAATCATGGCATGACCATTACGCCGGTCGTCCGGGATGAAACCAACACCCGCGAGGTCCTGCGAGAGGAGATAAGGCGGGCTGACTTGGGGCTGACCGGGACGGACTATGCGTTGGCAGAGACAGGATCATTAGTAATTATGCCCCGTCGCGGCTTGAGCCGGTTGGTTTCGTTGTATCCCCCGGTGCATGTGGCTGTAGTACGCCCACAGGAAGTGTTGGAATCTCTGGACGACCTATTCCTGTTGCGCCGGTTGGAGTACTACCAGCGGGGCCGCGAAATGGGAAGCTACTTGAACTTCATCACCGGCCCCAGCCGGACCGCCGACATTGAGATGACTATAGTCGAAGGCGTCCACGGCCCCAAACAAGTACACTTGGTACTCTTGGGCAAGTAAACTTGGTTTTCTTTGCTTGGTTTTCTTGGGTAAACATCAGCTGTTTATTCTTCATCTGGCGTACAGTAGAACAGTTAAGGAAATCGTTGGTTAGGTGACCACCCTATGCCGATCGTAGCAGGCTTCGCCCAGTTTCGGAAACAGGTGCTGGAAAAAGAGTTGGAGAGCATCCAGGGGGTTTTCCCACAGTTGGGGATCGAGAAAGTCATTTTGACCGGCGACATGGCGGCGGGTGACTTCAAGCCCGACACCAAAATCGAACTAATGATTGTCCACCAGACTGAATACAGTTTTGGCCGCCGGGCCGACTTCTTTTCTTACCATCTGGGAAGCTCCGTGGAAATCGAGGCTTTGGTGTACACCCCGGAAGAGTTCGAGACCCTTAAGGATACCCTTCCGGCATTGAGCCGGGCCTGTAGGGAAGGACGGGAGCTGTTCAATGCCTGACAACCGGCCTGACTACTTGGCAGAGGGCGCACGCTGGCTTCGCCAGGCAGAACGCGACCTGGAGGATGCCCAGTTTCTTCGGGACAACGGCCGTCATAACCTGGCCTGCTTCCAAGGGCAGCAAGCTGCGGAGAAGGCCTTAAAAGCCTATCTGTACCACAAGCGGGTGGAAGATGTCTGGGGGCATTCCCTGCTGGACCTCTGCGAAGACGCCAAGCTATTCGACATGATGTTTGATATCGTAAAGAGCGACGCCCGCCAACTGGATAAGTACCACTACATCACCCGCTATCCGGAGTTCCTGCCCAGTGGTACTTCGTTCGAGGCGTTCGACGAAATAGACGCGGACCGGTCCATAGAGCTATCGGCAGAAGTGGTCGGTTTCGTGAAGGAACGAATGACCTAGGGGCCGTCAGTCCCAGCCCAGCCGTTCAGCCGGCGGCCTACCTGTATTAACCGCACAGCCCGCTCGGCCGCACCCTCCAACAATTCGCCGGTCCGGGTAAGACTCCGCTCAAAGGTCATTGGCCGGTCGGCGATGCACAAGACCGACGCAATTCCGTGGTCGTAGAGTTCTTCATATCCCGGACCCAGACTCCCAGCCAATAGCACCGTCGGCACCCCATGGGCCCTGGCGTGCCTCGCCACCCCCACCGGCGCCTTGTTGAATATCGTAGACCGGTCGGCCCGGCCCTCACCGGTAATTACCAAGTCGGCCCCTTCCAAGTGGGAGTCGAAGTCCAGCACCTCGCAAATCATGTCGATTCCCGACTGTAGCTGGGCTCCCGCGAACGCCATTAGGCCGGCGCCAAGACCGCCGGCCGCGCCCGCGCCAGGCTGTTCCGCCACATCTCGGCCCACATCCCGGCTGACGATGCGCGCGAAGTTGGCCAGCGCGGCGTCCAGTTCCTTCACCATGTCTTCGGTAGCGCCTTTTTGGGGGCCAAAAATAGCCGAGGCGCCGTCTGGGCCACAGAGGGGATTGGTAACGTCGGTGGCCGCAATTACCGATGTTGCACCCAACTTTGGGTGCAATCCCGAGGTGTCGATGCGGGCCAGCCGGGCCAGAGCGGCCCCTCCAGGAGGAAGCTGGCGGCCTTCGGCATCTAGAAACTTGGCGCCCAGAGCGGTGGCCATACCGGTGCCGCCGTCGTTGGTGGCGCTGCCGCCCAGTCCAACGATGACCTTGGTGAATCCTTTGTCTAGGGCCTCTTTGAGAATCTCGCCCGTGCCCAGGGTCGTGGTGATTTTCGGATTGCGGTGGCGTTGCGGGACCAAGGCCAATCCCGACGCACGGGCCATTTCAATCACGGCGGTGCGTCCGTCTCCCATCACGCCCCATTGGGCCTCCAGGGGTTGGCTCAGCGGCCCCGTGACAATGCTGGTGAACACTTGACCGCCGGTGGCGTCGACTAAAGCGTTCAACGTCCCGTCGCCTCCGTCGGCCACCGGGGCCAAAACCGTCTCCGACCCGGGCAGGGCCGTGACGACGCCACGGGCAATGGCTTCCGCCGCATGCAGACCGGAAATACCGCCTTTAAACCCCTGCGGGGCGATCACTATCTTCATCCGACTCCTAACCGGCGGGGAGAGCCCTCTGAGAAGTTCGCCCGGCAATTATACACTTCGGTATATCCAAGGCCAGTCGGCTTTGCTAAAATCCTGACAGGCTTGCCCGGTCATCCCGGCACGATCATCCCGGTTGGAGAAGTCCATGTCTTCCACCAGCTCTCAGTCTCCCCGTTCCAAAGAAGAATTGAAACGCCTGGTTTCCGAAGTTATCGACTCTAAGGCAGACGAGTTGGTCAACTTGGCCCAGACCATCCTCGATAATCCCGAGCCTGGCTTCCGGGAGACCAAGACCTCCCGCCTGGTCTCCAACAAATTTGGAGAGCTTGGCCTCCGTTCAAGGGCCGGCCTAGCGATGACCGGGGTCAGGGTCGACTTGGCCGGAGCGACGGCCGGGCCCGCGCTGGCTATCTTGGGTGAATTGGACTCGCTGATCGTCAACGAGCACCCCCACGCTGATTCTGCCACCGGCGCGGCCCACGCCTGTGGCCATCACTGCCAAATTGCGATGATGTTGGGCGCCGCCATGGGTCTGATGCAACCGGAAGTCTTGAACTCGCTCAGCGGACGCTTGGTGTTCATGGCGGTTCCCGCAGAGGAATACATCGAAATCGAATACCGTGACGACCTGCGCCAAGATGGGAAAATCGAGTTTTTGGGGGGCAAGCCGGAGCTGGTCAAGCTAGGTGAGTTCGACGATGTCGATATGGCGATGATGCTCCACACCACCTCCAACCCCGACGAGAAAAAGTTGTGCATCAGCGAGACCAACAACGGTATGCTGGCCAAACGCATCCAATTCATTGGCCGGGGGTCCCACGCCGGGGGCGCTCCGCACCTGGGAATAAACGCGCTGAACGCTGCCACCCTCGCCCTTAGCGCCATTCATTACAACCGGGAAACGTTCAGGGACGAGGACAGCATTCGTGTGCACCCAATAATTACCAAGGGCGGAGAGGCCGTCAGCGCCGTTCCGGCAGACGTTCGGATGGAGACTTTCGTCCGCGGCCGAACAGTTGAGGCAATCATGGATGCCAACGCGAAAGTGGACCGGGCGCTCAAGGCCGGAGCAATGGCGGTTGGCGGCCAGGTGAGCATCAAGACCATCCCCGGCTATTTGCCGCTTAGGCAGAACAAGGCGATGTCTGACGTGTTCAAAGCCAACGCTGATGACTTGGTGGGCGAGGACAACGTGGGGCACACCGCTCACCGCGGCGGCTCCACCGACATGGGCGACATCAGCCATTTGATGCCAACGATCCATCCATACGTGGGCGGGGCCACCGGACTGGGCCACGGCTCCAACTACTTGGTCGAGGATTATGGGCTGGCGGTCGTGACTGCGGCCAAGTCGTTGGCGAACACCGCCATTGACCTGTTGGCAGACGGCGCTGCCCTCGGCGGTTCCATCGTTTCCGGCCACCGGCCTGAAATGACCCGCCCCGAATACCTCAAATTCATGCGGGGCCTGGCTTCGGACGAGACGTTTAAGGGCGCGTAGGGGCGCACGAATTGTTAACTGTAGAAGAACTCAAGCAGCGGGCCTGCGAGGCCATCGATAAGCGTAGGAAGGAGATCGTTGAGGTCTCCAAGCAGATTCTTTCGCATCCTGAGGCCGGTTTCCGCGAGACCAAGACCGCTGACCTGGTGGCCCAGAAGTTCCAGGAGTTGGGCATTGCCCACGAGAGCGGCCTGGCTCTTACCGGGCTAAAAGGGCGCATCCCTGGTGGAGCCGGGGCCGGACCGCGGGTGGCGGTGATCGGTGAACTGGACTCGTTGGTGGTTACGGAACATCCCTACGCCGACCGGGAAACGGGCGCCGCCCACGCCTGCGGACACCACTGCCAGATCGGCATGATGCTGGGGGCAGCCGTTGGCTTGTTAACTCCGGAAGTATTAGCCCAACTCTCCGGGGAGATAGTGCCCTTCGCGGTTCCCGCCGAGGAGTTCATCGAGGTCGAGCAACGCCTGGAACTGCGGTCGCAAGGCAAGCTGGAGTTCATGGGCGGCAAACAAGAATTGATTCGCTTGGGGCATTTCGACGACATCGACATGGCAATGATGTGCCACACCGCCAGCGATATGGGAGACCGCAAGTTCGCAGTGGGCGGCACTAGTAACGGACACGTGGTGAAATACGTTCGCTACACCGGGCGTGGCGCTCACGCGGGCAGTTCCCCTCACTTGGGAGTGAATGCCCTAAACGCCGCCACCTTCGCCTTACAGGCCATCAACTCCAACCGGGAGACCCACCGGGCCGAGGATACCGTGCGCATTCACGGCATCATCACCAAAGGCGGGGAGGTGGTTAACGCGGTACCCTCGGACGTACGGCTGGAGTGGCGGGTGCGCTCTTCCACCCCAAAGGTGGTGGTGGAAAACTCCAGGGTGGTGGACCGGTGTTTCAAGGCCGGCGCTCTGGCGGTTGGCGCAGCGGTGCAGATTACCACCATCCCCGGCTATATGCCGATGCGTCACGACACCCGGCTGCAAGACCTGTTCCTCGCGAGTGCGCGGGAGGTGGTGGGGGAGCCTGCCACCCTGGTGATGCCGGCCCGCCGCAATCGGGGCGGCTCTACCGATATGGGCGACCTCAGCCAACTCATGCCCGCCTGCCATCCCTACACCGGGGGTGCGTCTGGCCCTGGACACAGCAAAGAATACGTCATCAGCGACTACGATACGGCGGTGATCACCCCGGCCAAGATCATGGCGATGGTGGTTATCGATCTCTTGGCCGACGGCGCCAAGCAGGCCGTGGCAGTCAAGGCTACCCACCGACCTGCCATGACGAAGCAGGCTTACATGAAGTTCCAAAGGGAGCAGGCCGACGTGGTGGACTTCAACGGCAGCGGCTAAGCCGCTGCAATCTTGGGAGCCAGGTCCTATTAACTGTGACCCTGACACTGTAGCGTTGTCGCCCCGTCACGCCCCCATCAGATGCATCGCCGTCCCTGCCAGTATCGGGATGGTGAAGTTGTCATCCGGGGGAATCGAGGCCAGTTCGACCAGCCCCGCCACCACCGCGCCAACCCACAAGGCCCAATGGTGATCTATCCCGCCAGCAGCCACCACTACAGCCGTCGCTGCGGCTCCCACGGCAATAAAGGCCAAGGTCCCCCCCGGCGACTTGCCTCCAAATCGGGGACCGCGAAGGCGTGAGCCCACCACGGCGGCGGCCGGGTCGCCGAGGGACAGGAAGAACATCGCCGGAACCGCAACGTCCTTGCCGTAAAGCAGGAACAGCAGCAGCCCCGCCACCACCATGTAGGTTGCCCCGGTAATGTGGGCCGATTCATCGCTCTTCAACAGCGGCGCCAACCAGCGAACGTAGTGCCGGTTGAGCCAGCCCAGGTTGAACCGGGCCAGGTCGATGGCCAGCCCACCGCCAGCAACCACAGCCATCGCGGCGATCATCCAATCGTGGGATAGAAAAATCCCGACGATGGGGATAGAGGACCCGGCCGAGATGTGGAAAAGCCTGCGCCAAAACTTCGGCTGTTCCCTCGGTCCGGTCCGGCGCTCACCTCCAAAAAGCACCAAGTTGGTGTACCGCTGTAGCAACAAACACTCCCGGGAAGGAATAAAGCCTGGGAAACCGACCGGGATAGATTGTACGCCGTCGCCGGTTCTGGCGCTTGCTCTGGGAAGGACTGTGGCGGCAGATTCGAACTAGACTAGTACTCAGTCAACTCGGTTTTGGTAATTGTTTAAGAAAACGTCTAAGGTTGCTACCCTTTTTTAGGAGTGTTGACGTAGGAGGGTGGCAGCCATGGGACGAGAACGGTATGTGGTCCGGTTGGAAAGGGAAGAACGAGACCAGTTGGAACGACTGATTCGCGGGGGAAAGAGCCCAGCGCGAAAGGTTGCCCGGGCCCGTATTCTGCTAAAGGCAGATACGGGCTGGGGGGTGATGCGCATCGTGGAGGCGCTGGACACGTCTGCGGGTACGGTGTGCCGTACCAAGCGGCGGTACCTGGAGGGAGGACTGAAGCGGGCCTTGGAGGAAGATCCTCGGCCAGGACATCCGACCAAACTGGATGAGCGGGGGGAAGCGCACCTGATTGCCCTGGCGTGCAGCGAGGCCCCTCCAGGCCATGACCACTGGACCCTGCGGCTCCTGGCAAACAAGGTGGTGGAGTTGGGGCTGGCGCCCTCCATGTCCCACGAGGGAATTCGCAAGCGGTTGAAAAAAACAGTCTCAAGCCGTGGCAGAAGAAGGAGTGGTGTATTCCCCAGGTGAGCGCCGAGTTTGTGGCGTGTATGGAGGATGTGCTGGACCTTTACGCGGAACCCTATGACCCAGAGCGCCCGGTGGTCTGTTTCGACGAGACCTCCAAGCAGTTGCTGGCGGAAAAGAGGTCTCCGATCCCGCCCAAGCTGGCACGACGGGAGCGATACGATTACGAGTACCAGCGCAATGGCACCCGAAACCTGTTCATGCTGTGCGAGCCCCTGGCGGGCTGGAGGCATGTGGCAGTGACCGAACGTCGTACCATGGTGGACTTCGCTCAGCAGATGCGGTGGCTGGCCGATGAAGCTTGATTTGTTCGTAAAAACCCCTCGCCAGCCTGGGGCAAGGTGGGGATAATGTAATAAAAGGTCGTGGGCGCTGCGCCTGGCCGAGGGAGGGGAGGATGTTCCGAATACGAGACCCGCAAGAGAGCCTCTGGCAGTCCCAGTTCCTGGTGACGCCGAAGAAGGCTAAGCGCCTGGAGAGAAGTTGGGCCGAGGTTTTCCGAAACGAGGCGCTCCCCCTGATTGACGAGGAGCGCTTTGCTCCCATGTACTGCGTGGACAACGGCCGTCCCAACCGGGCGGTGCAGACCGTCCTCGGGGTCCACCTCCTCAAAGAGATGTTCAACCTCACCGACGATGAAGCTCTGGAACAACTAGAGTTCAACCTGCTCTGGCACCACGCCCTGCGGCTAGACATCGAGGAGACCCACCTGCCCCAGAAGACCCTCCACAACTTCCGAGTTCGCCTGATGCAGCACGACGGTGGCCGGCTGGCTTTCCAGGAGACCACGGACCGGATCATCCAGGCGCTGGGCATACGCACCGGAAAGCAACGGCTGGACTCCACCCACATCATGAGCAACATCGCCACACTCACCCGGCTGGGCCTGTTCTGTGAGACGATGCGGTTGTTCCTGCGGGCCTTGCGCTGGGAGCACCCAGAGCTTCGCCCTGGGGTTCCGGAGGGCCTCCTAGGGCGCTATTTGAAGGAAGAAGACGAGGCGACCCACTACGAGGACGCCCGCACGGGGGAGGGTCGGCGACGCCTTTCGGTCTGTGCCCGGGACCTCTACCGGCTGGTGGACCGGTTCCATGGCACGACTGCTGCCCAGCTGGAGGAGTACCGGCTGCTGGAGCGGCTGCTGCGGGAGCAGTGCCATGTGGGCAAACACCAGGACGGGCGCCCCAGGGACGATGACGACGATGCTGGGGAATGCAAGGTGCCCGTGGCCTTGAAGGACCCGAAGCAGGTGTCCGCCGACTCGCTGCAATCGCCTCACGACCCGGATGTGACCTACAGCGGCCACAAGGGGAAGGGGTATGAGGTGCAGGTGGCGGAGACCTGCCACGAGGAGAACGCCACCCAGCTCATCACCCACGTGGAGGTGACCCCCTCGAGTGGGAGCGACACCGACGTGAGCGTGCCGGTCGTTGACGGGCTCGCGGAGCGGAAGGTCCGACCGGACGAGCTCTTCGCCGACACGGCGTATGGGTCGGGCCGCAATGCCTTCGAAGCCTCGCGCCGGAGAACGGAACTGGTGAGCCCGGTGGCGGGGTCGGCGCCGGGGAACTCGCACGAAGGAGAGGGTGACGGACCACCGCCGCTCACCGCCGCGGACTTTCAGATCGACGTCACAGGGGAGCAGGCCACGGTGTGCCCCGCCGGCCACCCGTCCATCGAGGAGTACGAGCTGAAGGATGCGCCGGAGCGGGTAGAGGTCCACTTTGCCGGGACAACATGCGAGCCCTGCCCCTTGCGATCCCGTTGCCCAGTGAAGCTGGACCGGCGTGCGGGGGCCTACGTCCTCAAGGCGGACCTGGTGAAGGTGAACATCGAGCGGCGCCGGAGGGCCGAGGCCACCGAGGAGTGGCGCAAGCGGTATGACATAAGGGCTGGTATCGAGGGAACGAACTCCGAGCTGAAGCGCGCCCACGGGCTTGGGCGCTTGCGGGTGCGAGGGGGCCGTCGGGTGCGGCTTGCCGTCTACCTGAAGGCGTTGGCGTGCAACTTCAAACGGATGGTCCATGCACGCCTGGTGGAGATGGAGAACACGGCTCAGCGGGCGGTCGGGACGGTACCTGCGGTCGCGGCCGCATGAGGGCGCCGCTCCACAACTTCCACCGGGTGCCCTGAGCCACGGAAGGGGTACCGCAACGGGATCACGCTTGTCCTGAGCGCGGCAGATAGGGCGGTGAGGCCAGCAGCCGGCATCCCGTGGCCTCCTCCGCTCCAGACCACCTTCGCACGCCAGGGCTCATCTCAAACAGGCCTTGTTACGAGGGAATCAAGCTTACCCAGCGTCCGAGAAGATCCGGGTGGTGCTGGACAACCTCAACACCCACAAACCAGCTTCCCTCTACGAAACCTTCGAGCCCAAGGAGGCTAGGCGAATACGCAAACGCTTGGAGTTTCACTACACTCCCAAGCACGGTAGTTGGCTCAACATGGCAGAGATCGAGTTCAGTGTCTTGGCCAGGCGAGTCCTGCGCCGGCGTATTGCCGATGAAGAGACTTTGAGTGGCGAGATCGCGGCCCTGGAGGCAGAACGAAACCAAGCCGGAGCAACCATTGACTGGAGATTCTCCACTGTGAACGCCCGAGTCAAGCGTCACCATCTCTATCCTGCCAACAATTAGGTTGACTGAGTACTAGGGGCAAGGTAGCCCCACTTTCGCAAAGGGGGCGTTGGCTCAAAAGTAGCAAAACCCTGTCATCCTGAGAGCAGCGAAGGGTCTCGGGCGGTGGGTCCAGCCTACCTCGAAGCAGCCCCCCAGATTCTTCGTCGTTTCACTCCTCAGAATGACAGTTTTGGGGCAACCCAACAAAGGGGGATTGGGGGGATTTCTACAGGGGTGTCCAAGTGAGCTCCAGCGTTCGCCGGAATGACGAGGCAGCTAAGCAGACAGCGCGGCGCGATGAACGGAGAAGTAAGGAACTGCTGTGGGGAACGAACCCGCTATGCCCGCCGTAGCTAAGGAAACTAGAAGCGGATGGTAATTGAGTCGCCGGCCCGCCACCTGAGGTCGCGGATTTGAGTGCCTTCCGGCACCTCGAACACCATCCAACCGTCAATACCAGTGTTTCTGGGCAACTCGAAGGAGCCCTCCAAGAACAAGACCGAGCGTTCGCGGACATCAGGCCCTGACACCTTGTCTACTACCAGCACTTGGGCCGCTTGGGGCGGGGTGTCCGCCGTGCCGCAATTGTAGTCGAACACGCCGGTCTGGCCGAAGGTGTGGGAGATGGAGCCGCTGGGCGCGATTTCGCCCCGTCCCGTTCCCCCCAAAGGAACCTCCGCGCCGTCGAACTCAACGAAGTGTTGGACGTCACCTTCGTTGGTCCACTTCAGCTCGGTGCCGGTATCGACCACCAGGCGGTTGGGGTCGAAACACTGGCCCAGGTTCATGCGTATCCGGGCATCGGGTTCCCCTCGAAGGTCTTGGTAAACCGATTCCGAAATGGCCAGAGGAAAATAACCGCCGTTGGAGAAGTCTCGCATCTCGGCCGCCGCCCGGTCAATGTTGACGATGGCGCTGACCGCCTTGTGATTCTCCACCTTCATTCGCACGATGATCAATTCCGTGCCGTTGGCGGACGGGGTCAGGCGCCAACGCCGGATGACCTGTTCTGGGTCGATGGTCGAGTAGCGTAACTCCGGCACCCGGTCCATGCTCATCACATTGAGGTGCAGCGTACGTCCTTGGTGATACCGTCCGATTGCTGACGAGGTTTCACTGCACGCCGCCAGGGCCAGCAGAACGATCGCGAGGCCGACCCATAAAAAACGCCAACAGACGTTCAAGGAACGCCGTGCGCCCTGTGTCCGGTCACCCAGTGCCCGGTCAGTCAAGGGCCGTTGCGACTGTTTGTGCTGTTGAGGGGTCACGAACCTGCCGTGGTCAGGCTGGGCAGTTGCCTTAGACGCTCCACAAGTTCCACCAGCACCCCCAATAGGTAGTCCACTTCTTCTTCGGTGTTTTCCTTGCCCAAAGTGATCCGGAGACTGCCTCTCGCCACTTCCGCCGACTGGCCCAGTGCCAATAAGACGTGGGACGGTTCAAGCGACCCGGAGCTACAGGCGCTACCGCTAGAAGCGGCGATTCCCGCCATATCCAACCCCAGAAGTATCGGCTCGCCCTCAATCCCAGAGAACGAGAAGTTGGCGTTGTTGGGCAGCCGCTCGGTAGGGTGTCCATTCAAGTTGGT
Source organism: Dehalococcoidia bacterium (assembly GCA_965247605.1). Lineage (GTDB taxonomy): Bacteria > Chloroflexota > Dehalococcoidia > Lucifugimonadales > UBA3495 > VXOI01. The sequence continues at coordinate 891,876 of CBDFHM010000013.1, forward strand.
GCCGGGAATGTTGGCCAACACGTTTTCGATGACTCGGTCACGGAGGGCGGCGCAGTGGATGCTGGTCTCCTCCCGGCGAGCGTTGGCCGCTTCCAGGGCCACCGAAAATCCGATGATGCCTGGAATGTTTTCGGTGCCGGAACGGCGTTCCCGCTCCTGCCCTCCACCGAGGATCAGAGGGAGGAATGCCGTGCCCCTCTTTACAAATAGCGCCCCGGTGCCCTTGGGGCCATGGAACTTGTGACCGGATAGGCTAAGCAGGTCCACGCCCAACCGGCGCACATCCAAGTTCAAGAACCCTGCCGCTTGCACCGCGTCGGTGTGGACTGCGATGGTGCGCGAAAGTTCACCCGCCCGTTGTTTAACTGCGGCGGCGATCTCGGGCAGCGGGTTCACCGTGCCGATTTCGTTGTTCGCATACATCACTGAGACCAAGGTGGTCTTGTCGGTGATGGCCTGGTAAACGGACTCCGGTTGGATGGCGCCGTAGGAGTCCACCGGCAGGTAGGTGACGTCGAACCCAAATGACTCGAGGCGCTGGCAGCTATGCAGCACCGCATGGTGCTCCGCGTTGGTCGTGATGATGTGGTTGCCGGTCTCCTGCAATGCGGTGGCTACGCCCTCGATAGCGGCGTTGTCCGATTCGGTGCCGCCACTGGTGAAGACCACCTCACGGGCCCGGCAATTGAGCACTGCGGCCACGCGCTCTCTAGCTTCATCCAGGGCGTAACGGGCCTCTTGGCCCACTGTATGAATACTGGAAGGGTTGCCGAATAGCTCGGTAAAGTAAGGGGTCATTGCTTTCAGGACCGCCGGATCCAAAGGGGTGGTACCCGCGTGGTCCATGTAGACTCTTCCGCCCGTCCCCCTTTTAGTCGCCCCGTTAGTTGCCATTAATCGCCGCCATTATTTCCCTCGGGTGTAGTCCCTCAAGTGTAATCGTCTCGCTATTTTAGCATAGCCAGGCGTAGGTGACGCCTAGACCACCGGAATCGCCACGGAATCACCGAGGATAGCTGCTGCTGGCGACGGTGAAGAGGAACCCACCGACTAGCGCGATCCATATCCCATCAACGGTATCCACGAAAATTGCCAGACCGATTCCAGCAGCCAGCATCAATATACCGACCCCTTGGCCCGAGCGTGCCGCCACCTGCGTAGCGCGGCGGTAGCTGCCGGTGAGCCCCCAGACACCCGCTCGCAGAACCCGGCCGCCGTCCAGGGGGTAGCCGGGGACCAAATTGAAAACGCCGAGGCTGAGGTTGGTCCAGGCTACCAACAGCACGATAACTTCCAGACTGGAATCGCCCCGTCCCAACAGGTACCAGATGCCCCCGAAAATGCCAGCCAAAGCGATGCTACTCAGGGGCCCAACCACCGCGACGACGAACTCGGTAAGCGGACGGTGCGGTTCCCGGCCCAACCGGGAAACACCCCCAAAGATAAACAGAGTGATTCCTTGTACCGGGATTCCTTTGGCCAAGGCGACCAGGCTGTGGCTAAGCTCGTGAACCAGCACCGATAGGAAGAACAGAACAACCGTGATTACGGCCACCGACCAGCGCTGGGCCTCACCCCATCGTAGCCGGGAGTCCTCGAACTCGTTGGCTAGAAGGAAGGTGAGCAACAGGAATACGAAAACCCAACTGACGTTTACTTCGATGGGTATTCCGAAAAGCCGGCCCAGACGTAAAGATGATCCCATTCGCCCCGCTGTTCACTGTGAAATAGCCTAGAAATAGCCTACTACTAGCATCTCATACGGGACCAACGTTTAGAAGGGATTCATGGAAACGAGCGGTGCCCTTGAGCAGGTAGCGCGGGTCGAATGGCCCTCAGCTAGCCGTGACGGGGTAAAGCGCAGGCGTATTGGACCAGCTTGTAGACCAGCTTGGCGGCGGTGTAAGAGCAGGCGGGGGGCCCCTCGTTGGGCGCCAACTCACAGACATCGAACCCGACGATCCTCCGTGACTCTCCCACCTTCCGCAACAAGGATATAAGCTGTCCCCAACTCAGCCCACCCGGCTCCGGCGTTCCTACCGCCGACATCAGAGACGGGTCCAGCACGTCTAAGTCCACACTTATGTAAACAGTGTCGCTGAGCCCAGACAGGATGGTGTCCACCGGAGTATCGCTGTCGCCCGGTGCGGGACAGAACCATGTCGGCACTTTGTTGGAGCGAATGAACTCGTGTTCCTCTTGGGAAAGGCTACGGACTCCAGCCAGTGAAATGGGACAAAGCTCATGAACCCTCCGAGCGGCGGAGGCATGGCCCCAAGGGGTACCCATGTATTCGTCACGCATGTCGGCGTGAGCGTCCAGATACAACACGGAGAGCGATGGATAGGCTTCGGCGTGGGCTTGAACCGAGCCCGCAGTAATGGAGTGTTCGCCCCCTAACAGGCCCAGCGTTTTTTTGGGTTCCGTCCCTCCTGGTCCAAGAAAGGCTGCGACAGCGTCTCTGACGCGTTCCACCATCGGACCGGGGCCCCCCATGTGTGGTTCCAACGCGTCGGTGGTGTGGATGCCTATCTGGGAAACATCCAGTTCCAACTCAGGGTCGTAATCTTCTAAACCATAAGACGCGCTGATAATGGACTCGGGACCGTCTCGGGCGCCACTGCGGAAGGACACGGTGCTGTCGTATGGAACAGGAATTAGAACGACGCGAGCGGCGTCCAAGGCGGACTGTTCCGGTGGCAGAGCGAGGAAATTATGGTAAACCCAAGGGACGTCGAGGGACTCAGGCACGGGTTGTTCCCGGCCCTCCGGCCTCCAGCGCCGCGCGCTGTTGTTGAGCCTCGGACAAACCTTGGCGTTCGTCCAGCCACTCTAGGCCCCGGTCGAGAAGCCAATTTTTGACTTCTTTGAGGTCGAACAACTCGGTTGCGTCGGCCAGAGCGCGTTCGTAATCGAAGGCCCGGCAGGAAAATATATCGATGTTCACATAGCTCTTTTCAGGAAAGGTGTGAATGCTAATGTGACTTTCGGCGATGATAACAAACCCGGAAATGCCGGAGTCTTCTGGTTTCGGGGCCCGATAATCCAGAACTCTAGGATCAGTGATGCGGGTCATGCCCAAAGATTCGGGGTAGTCTGTCAGAAATTGCCGCACCAACTCAGTGTCCCACATCTTACCGGTATCCCCACCGTATCCGTCTATTACCAGGTGCATCCGGCCTCCAGGCAAATTACGAGAAAATTATAATACGCTCACTAGTCCCATACCAAAGAACGGCTCCTTGGCAAAACCAGTTGTTTAGAATATCATCACTGGTGGTCTAGAACAATCGCTCCTAAAACTTGATTGCCGGGAAGCTTGATTCCAGGGCTCACCTGGTTGGTATTGCCCGGCTGGTCCGAAGACAGTCATAACTGGAAAGGTAGTAGATTGCAGCCGTTAATGATTCAGGCCACCGACCTGACCCACTACTACGGACCCTACCCCGCCATTCAGGACGTCAACTTCGGCGTCAAGAAAGGCGAGGTGCTGGGCTTCCTGGGTCCAAACGGGGCCGGCAAGACCACCACCATGCGCATCTTGACGGGCTTCCTACCGCCGTCTCGCGGGAAGGTAACCCTGGATGGCTACGACGTGGTCGAGAAATCCCTTGATGTCCGCCGCCGAGTCGGCTACCTGCCGGAAACCGTCCCGCTGTATACCGACATGACCGTGACAAACTACCTGAAATATATGGGCACGTTGCGGAGCATGTCGACGGGGCGGATCAAATCCCGGCTGGGCGACGTGGTGGATGTCTGCCGTTTGGGAGACTACCGAAAGACGCAGATAGGCAAGCTCTCCAAAGGTTTTCGCCAGCGGGTGGGTATAGCTCAGGCAATCCTGCATGAACCCGAAGTTTTGGTGCTGGACGAACCCACCATCGGCATCGACCCAATACAGGTGGTGGAAACGCGCAATCTGATCCAGGACCTCGGCCGGTCCCAAACCGTCGTGCTGAGCAGCCACATACTCCCTGAAGTCAGCATGATCTGCGAGCGGGTTCTGATCATCCACGAAGGTCGAATTGTAGCCGAGGACACACCCAAGAACCTGGCCGACCGCCTCCAAGGCGTCGAGCGCTTGGAAGTCGAGGTCGGCGGCCCTGCGGCCGACGTCCAGCCGGTCCTGCAGAAAATCCAGGGAGTCACCGACGTTACTCACAGCAACAACGGAGGCCGCCATACCTACACAATTCAGGCCCAGTCGGGGAAGGACCTTCGCGATGAAATCTCGCGGGCGGTGGTCAGCAACGGTTGGAGCCTGCGGAGTCTGCAACTGGTCAGTATGAGCTTGGAGGAAATTTTCCTCAGGCTCACCACCCAGGAGGACCTTTAACAATGCGGACCGCCCAGGCCGTTGCCTGGAAAGAAATCCAGCTATATTTCAACAGTCCAACCGCCTACATCGTCGGCCTCATCTTCCTAGCTCTGACCGGCTTCTTCTTCGTTCAAGACCTGGGCGACCCCTTTCCGGAGGCCACCCTCAGGCCGTTCTTCCAGGCAGCTATTATTATCTTCATTCTCCTAGCCCCGGCGTTGACCATGCGTCTCATAGCCGAGGAGCAGAAGCTGGGCACCATCGAGTTGCTGCTGACGTCGCCGGTGCGGGACTGGGAAGTGGTAGTTGGCAAGTACCTGGCCAGCCTGGTGTTTTTCCTGGCGTTGGTGGCCATGTCATTCTTCTACGCCATTCTCCTTTTCGTTTTCGCCAGTCCCGATCCGGGGCCCATTTATGCCGGCTACCTTGGGCTTATTCTCTACGGCGCGGCCGCTCTAGCCATCGGCCTCCTCACCTCCACCCTAACCAGCAACCAGATCGTTGCCGCCGTGGTGGCCATGGGTATTTTACTAGCGTTGTTCTTCGCTGACCGGGCTTTCGGGGCGGTTGGTGGCCTGGCGGGCGAGATAATCGGAGGGATGGGACTCGTCAGCCATTTCGAAGACTTTGAGCGTGGCGTAATCGATACTAAGCACATCGTGTACTTTTTGAGCGTGATTGGCTTCTTCCTGTTCCTGTCGGTCCGGGCTCTCGAGTCTCGCCGGTGGCGCTAAGATGACGTCCAGATCCGATAGTTCCGATCAGGGGCCGCGGGACTGGCGGCGACGCCGTCGAGGCCGGCCCCAAGCGGAGCAACCAGGCGGGCAGCAGCCGGAACAACCGGCTGATTCCCAACAGCCAGAGGGAGAGGAGGTAGTCCTTTCCCGCCCGTTGGCGAGCTTCCTAGAGCCGACTTTGGACGCCGTGGGAGTCTACGGCGCGCCGCTGCTCATCGCTGGCATTATCGGGCTGGTAACGGGCATCACCGTAGTTGCCTTCGTCACCTCGATGCGGGTCTACGGCTACATCGATATCGCCATCGGCGGCGGGCTTATAGCCTTGGTGGGCGCGGTCTTCATCAGCAACGTGGTGGCGGCCTTCCTCAGTCGGTCGGGCCGCTACGGTATCAACACCCTGATAGTTTTGGGCGCTTTCTCCGGCATCGTGGTAATCGCCAATGTCATTTCCTTCGAAAACACCAGCCGGATGGACGTTACCGCGACCAATCAATTTAGCCTCTCGTTCCGCACCAAAGACCTGCTGAAAAACCTGGACGCCGAGGTCCGGGCCACCGCCTTTTACAAAGAGATCGAACTGTCCGACGACGCTGGCGTTGTGCTCCGCCGCTCCCGGGTGCGGGAAACATTGGAAGAGTTCGATGCCCGGTCCGGAAATTTCTCGTATCGCATAGTCGACCCTGACCTAGAGCCAGAGGTAGTCGCCAAGTATTTCGGTGCCCGCCCCACCAGCTTCGTCACCGAAATCGTAGTCATAGAAAACATGGACACCGACGAGTTCGACATTGTCCAACCGACCGACGTCAACTACGACCAGTTGGAGCAGGACTTGGTGACCAGCACCTACGTAGCCACCGGCGAGGAACAAAAGACCATCTACTTCTTGGCGGGCCACGGCGAAAGGAACTTGGTCAGCACAGCAACTGACGGGTACGATGCGGTTAGAAACGGGTTGGAGCAGGACAATTACCTCGTTTTGCCGCTGATGTGGAGTCTAACCAACAACGACGTTACCGTCCCTGACGATGCGGCCTTGGTGGTCATAGCCGGGCCCACCTCGGATTTGCCGGAAGCGCACCAAACCGCCTTGGACCTTTACCTCCAGGGGAGAACGGCCGACGGCACCAGCCGCCGCGAGAACGGCAGTATCATTTTCCTCGCTGACCCGGACTCGCCCAAGTCGTTTGCCGAGTTTTTCGCACAGTGGGGAGTGGTTCTCGGCAGGGGCTACATCCGCGACCTGGAGCGTTCCGTACCTGGGCTGCCCCGGACCATAAACTTGGGGGCCTTCAATCCCCAAGCGCCCCTGGAAATCGTGAACCCCAAAGGTCAGCAGCTACAGAACGTGATCATGCCTGGGACAACCGCCCTTCAGGCATTGGATGACGATTTGCGGCAGGCGCTGCCTTTAGCCCTCACGTCATCCGAAAGCTACCTAATTGTCGACCCAGACCGTACGGAACCGGTGACCAATGGCGACAATGCCGATCCCAAGGGGCCGTTTGTACCGGCGGTGTTGATGCGTTCCGTCGGTAAATTTGGTGCCACGCCTCCAATAGGCAGCCCGTCGGAGGAGCAGATATCGGACATTGTGGTGTTCGGCGACTCGGACTTCTTGGCCAACAGCGGCTACGACCGTGGCGGCGGGGCCGACCTCTTCTTGAATTCAGTCAACTTCCTGGTTGGCGACTTTTCGCTGGTGTCCATCCGGCCCAAGGCCTTCACGATCAGGGAGTTTAACCTGGACAACAACGAGTACGACTTCGTGCGGTTCTCGTCCTGGCTGTTCTTGCCGGGAATCATGGCACTGCTGGCTGGCTTCGTATGGTGGGTGCGAAGGTAGCGCTCAAGACTTCCGTAGGACTCAAGAGTCTGGCCGGACGTGGTGGTAAACGATGAATCTACGGCTTTCAATCCTCTTGGTGGTGGTGCTATTGATTTTTGGCGGCACCTTCTTGGTCATCCGCCTTACCGACTCCGGTAGCCCCACCGAGCGAAAACCCTGGCTCTTTCGCATCGACGAGTCGACGATTAGCCACGTGCAAATCGCGCATGCCGGAGAACTCGTGGACTACGACAAAAATCCCGGTAGCCTCGATTGGCAGATAGAGGGAGACCCCGAATTTCCGGTGTTCATGCCCAAATGGGGCGGCACACCCCTCCTGCTCAGCGGCCCTCGGGTCAACCGGGTGCTGGCTGAGGAAATCGAGGACCCGGCTTCGTTCGGCCTGGAACCACCGGAAACCATGGTCAGGGTTAGCGACCAAGTTGGGAATACCTTCGAGTTTCACCTAGGCATACCAACCCCCGACGGAGCCAACCAGTACGCTCGATTGGTTGGCGACACGGCGTTGTTTACGGTCCCGGCGCAGTGGGCGCAGGTGGTGAACCGCCTGGCAACCGAGCCTCCTTGGGGGAGGTTGTACAGCTTGGACCTTTCCCGCGTCCGGGTAGTGGAAGTGAGCAACGAGGACGCGACCACCACCTACTTCCTAGACGACAGCTCCGGCGAATGGATGGTTGCCGGGGAGCCGCCGCAACCGGTCAACGAGCAGTGGCTTGCCTCCCTAACTTTGCTGGGTGGTCCAAGAGTAGACAAACTACTGTCCCATGACGTAGACGACCCCGCCAAATACGGGTTCGACCCTCCGGTGACACGGGTCCAGATTGGACTGAGGGGCGCCACTCCGGTGGAATTCCACCTGGGAAACCTGACTCCCGACGGCGACCACCGCTACGCCCGAGTGGTTAATACCAACGACAAAAATCTGTACGCCATCCTCTTGACGCGCCTAGATGCCATCGGCGTCCTGGCTACCGATCCGCCCTCTGCCGACGAGGCCGACGACGGAGAATCTCCGCCGGGCTAAGCCCCCGTAGGGCTGGCCCCTGGAAGCAAAAGCTTCTTCTCACCTGGGGGTGGTTTGAACGCTGAAATAGTGTCCATCGGCACCGAGTTGTTGATGGGCGAACTAACGGACGCTAACGCCTCCTGGATTGCCAACCGGTTGCCGCCCTTGGGCATTCAACTCCAATGGGTCACCATCATCGGTGACGACTTGGGCAAGCTGACCGAGGGTTTCCAGCAAGGGATGAAGCGCTCGGACATTATTTTCACCACCGGCGGCCTAGGGCCGACTCAAGACGATCTGACCCGTGAGGCCGTGGCCGCCGCATTCGGCGAAACCCCCACAGTCCAGCAGGAAGTGGTCGACCGGTTGGAGGTCTACTTCCGGGCTCGGGGCACCGAGATGCCCTCCCACAACATCAAGCAGGCACTGCTAATTCCATCGGCACAATTCGTCGCCAACAACAACGGCACCGCCCCCGGCTGGTGGGCCCAACGCGACGGGACCATCATCGTCTCCATGCCCGGTCCGCCGGGCGAAATGCACGCGATGTTCGAGGAACAGGTGGAACCTCGTCTTCGGGAGTTGGTCGACAGCGATGTGACCATCACCCGCAACGTTAAGACGATGGGTATGTCCGAAGGGGCGGTGGATGAGGTGATGTCGGAGTTCTTCGGCCATCAGAACCCCTACCTTGGAATCTACTCAAAGGCCGATGGGATTCATCTTCGCGTAATCGCCAGGGCCGCCGACGAAGCCGCCGCACGGGCGTTGATCGTGCCGGTGGAGCAGGCCATCCACGACCGGCTCGCCGAGTACGTCTGGGGATACGACGACGAGACCCCCGAAGGGGCGGTGGCCAAGTCGCTACAAGACCGAGGTTTGAGCCTGGCGGTAATGGAGTTCAGTACCGGTGGATTCTTAACCAACAGCATCACCGAAGTACCCGACTCGGGCAGATTTTTCAAAGGGGGAATCGTGGCCTCTGGCGCCGACTCAATTGCCGCCAACGGTGTGCCTGCCGGGGTACTAGACGAGCACGGTGTGGTGAGCCAACAGACCGCCAACGCTATGGCGCAGGCCGCCAGGGAGAAACTTGGCGCCGACTTCGGTATCGGCATATCCGGCGTGCCCGGTCCATCAGAAATAGAGGGAAAACCAATGGGGCTGGCCTACATCTCCATCGCCAACAACCAGGTGCTAAAAGAAACGGAGTTGCGAGTGCCGCCCCGCCGCATCACCATCAAGCGAAGAATCTCCAACCAGGCGCTCATCGAGCTGCGAAAGCTGTTGGAGGCGGGCGGGTATTAGGGCGGCAGACCTCGGTCGATCGACTGTTGTTGTGGGATGTCTATGGTTACGTTCTCCTTCCCTCAGCGCCCGACTTCAGCCACCACCACGGTCCAGCCTCCACCGTCCTTCCGGCGAAAGCCGGAATCCACGTATCCCCAACCCTCAAGGAGAGCGGGTTAACCCCGACCCTACCGTCAGTTCCTAAGACAGCCGAAGACCATTCACCCCAGTCCATCAAACAAATCCCACCAATCCGGATTCGACGCCTCGTTCAATTCGATCTTCCAGGCACGTTTCCACTCTTTGGTGGCCTTCTCTCGAGCGATTGCGCTTTTCATCGTGTCATGAAGTTCGAACCAGGCCAACATGTGGACTCGATAACGTTTCGTGAACCCTTCTACCATGTCCTCCTTATGCTGCCAGACCCTTTGTAGAAGGTTGGAAAGTCACACCGACGTACAGCGTGCCTTTACGCCAACTCGCCAGCATGTAGACACAGGGGAGGCGGCGTGGATTCCGGCTTTCGCCGGAATGACGGGTGGTAGCCATGTTGGAGCCTCTTATTTTCTCGTTAGGGAGGGCAGGGACCTTAGAGCGTGATTAGCGAGCATGTATATACTTGGGCGGCGGGGTGGATTCCGGCTTTCGCCGGAATGATGGGTGGCCCCAATGCGAACATGGTTTCAGATTGCCGATTATCCGCGGCATACTTGGAGACGTGAATAGGCACTTGACATCCATTTCTATAATTTTGCATTTGAGAACGCTCAAACCGAAGAAGCCCGCCCCGATTAATCGGGGCGGGCTTCTTCTATCACGCTTCGCGTGAGGCGCGCCTACCGCCTTGCGGTCAGCTCGCGGTAGAGCATGGGGAGGCGCTCCGGGAGGGCCCAGATTTCTCCGAGGACCTCGTAGCCCATGTCGCCGCACATGCTCTTGAGGTAATCGTGGCCGGCCTTGTCCACCGTCAGACAGAACGGCGTGATGTTTTTGTGCTTGGCCTCCACCAACGCCATGTGGGTGTCGTGGACCGCGTACTCTTTCTCCACCCCTTCACGGCTGTAGCCCCGGTCTTGGGGACGCCCGTCGCTGATTAGGAACATGATCTTGGTGTGGGCGTCTTGGTTCTCCAGCTTGGTGATGGCATGGCGAATGGCCGCGCCCATGCGGGTCGCGTGCAGCGGGGTAATCTTGTCGATACGCCGCTTGATCTTTTCACCGAACCCCTCGCCGATGTCCTTGATTACATAGAACTCGACGTTCTCCCGGCCGTAGCCGGAGAAGCCGTAAATCCCGTAAGTGTCGCCGATTGACTCCAACGCATTGATCAAGAGGGCGGTGCTCTCTTTCTCAAGGTCGATGATCCGCTTGTAGTTCCGGCGCACCAGCCCTTCGCGGCGTCGGCGCAACCAGACCATGTACTCCACCGGGTCATCTGGGGCGTCGCGGTCGTCTACCATCTGGCGGCCTTCGTCTATCGCCTCGGCGGTGGAGGCGCTCATGTCCAGCAGGAAGACCACCGCCACATCGCGCCGGTTGCGGTTGCGGTGCCAGTAAATCTTGTCGTCGGGCGGGATCTTCATGCGAAGATCGATCCACGCCTCAAGCGTGGCGTTCAGGTCCAAGTCCTCGCCGTCGATCAGCCGATATGTCTTGCGCATGCTCTCCGGCATGATCAGCTCGAACTGACGGCGAATATGGTTGGACAACGTCGCGTAATTCTTAAGGGAGTCTTGGTAGAAGTTGACGTCGCCCTCTTCAACCGTCTTCTCTTTGACGATACACCAGCGAGGCTTGTAGTCGTTGGCCCGGAAATCCCATTCGTCGTACAAGAACGTCTGGGGTTCTCTAGCTTCCAACTCTCCTCCCTGCTCGTCTTCGTTGAGCAGCGGGCCATAGCCTTGACCGGGCTGTGAGTTGGGCGGCGGCGTGCCCGCCTCTTTCATGATGTTCTGGGCGAAGGTGCTCATGTTTTCGTTGATGTCGCCCTGTTCGGCGTCCAACTCCAACTCGTCGCTTTCTTGGAGCAGTTGTTCCAACATTTCCTGGGTCATGGGTTGGGCTTCGCCCTGCTCGCCGCTGTCAGCCTGCAGCTTGGTAAGAAGCTGGACCATCTCCGGTTTGAAATCGCCGCGGTAGTCCACCGGCTCGGGTGACTCGTAATCGTCCCCCTCCTCGCCTGCGCCGGCCTGTTCGATACCAGCCTGCAACTGGTCTATCAGGTCCTGGTACTCCTCCTCGGAGAAATCTCCCGGCTCCTCTAGGTCTTGGTCCTCCCACTGGTCTTCTTCTTGGGTCTCGTTGGGCAGGCGCGAGATGATTTCATAGGCGCGGAGCGAGGCTTCCGAAGTGTCTTCCACTATGGCTTCCGCAGTACGCAGTTGGTGCAGAATGCGGGAGAGCATCACGGCGGCGTCCTTATGTTCTTTGGGGACCGGCAGTTCCGTGAATCTCTCCAAGCTCATATGAATCAGGAGTTCAACCATTGCCTGCTGAATCGGCATTTCCTCGATTTGAGGCCTCCGCTCCAGCGTTTCTCCTTGTACCCGAGACGCCGCGCGGCTGATGCCGGGGTACTCCACCTTGATGCGGTAGTCCAGCCGACAGTCTTCCAATACAGTGAAGATATCGAGGGCGAGTTTGCCGTTCTCGAACATTGCCAGGAACCGGCCGATGTCGGTATAGGTCCGGGCGCTGGCCATGCCATTGCCATCCGCAACGGGAGTTCCTTCGACACCGGCAACGCCGGCGATGCTGGCCTCAATTCCTTCCCCGGTCAACTGCTGCGCCACGTCCACGATGGCCTGTTGCTCGGCACGCCCCGCAGCCCGTTGCTGGTTGACGTCTTCCTCCATTTCGTAGCGGCGATCTGAGAACTGGGTGGCCGGCAGGTCGAAGTCAAACTCGAAGCTGCCGAATTCAAGGTGGGCTACCTGATGCGTCGAAACGACCTTGAACCAGGAGAAGTTGTCTTGCTTGTTGGTGTAGTTGTCCACCACCGGGGGCAGAAAGACCTTGGAACCGTCGGTAGAGGCCGTGTCCTCGTCCACCCAGCCAATATTACGGCGCACCAATTCATGGGTGTTGAAAATCTCGATGCCAGAGCCGGAAAGGGCCCTGCAGTAGAGCCGCAATATTCCTTTGACCCGGTCCAGTTCCAGGCTGGATGAAAGTGTTTCCAGCATGGACTCCGAGGTGTTGGACTCTATCTTGAAGAAAGCGATCCCGCTTTCCGGGTTCTCCTGTAGCAGTTTCATCCCGTGCTGGTACCAGGTGTCCAGCTGGCTGACAGTGATCCGGTTCAGTACGTCGTCCAGGCTTCGCAGGAACGGAGGCACGGCTTCCGGCGCCACCGCCACCAGGGAGTCGCACAGGTCCAATATGTAGCCCTGGGACCCTTGCGGTACCCGGCCCAGAGCCTGAGTCCCGTCGGAGAGAAATCGCGAGGTGTCCCGCAGCCCGACCTTGGCCAATCGCTCACCGAGTTTGAGGAAGCGGCCGGTCTGACCTTCGTCAACCTGTTGCAGCGCCCGTGGCACCAACTCCAGGCAGGTTTTTACTTCCCGCCAACTGGAGTCGATCAGCGCCCTGGCCATCGCCAGGAAGGGCTCCCGTTCACGGCCCATGCCGGGCAGCACATCACGCCCTAGGACCAAGCACTCGCTTGCAACGTCGTAGGACTTGTAGGACAGCGCTTCCACCAGAGAGGCGAAGACCTCAACGTCCCAGAAGGGCAAACTTCGCACCAGATCGGGGCTGACCTCGAAGAACTTCGCGGCTAGAGTAGAGGATTTCCAGGTGCCCTTGTACAGGCTGCGGCCCAGCCCGGCCCACCGGGGAATGTACTGGGGACGCAGGTTTGGAACAATGGTTACGCTGGCCTTGAAAAAGCTTACGGCTAGTGTGGGCGAGTCTTGCGACAAGTAGGTGCCGCAGCGGGCCCACTGCATGAATGATGGGAATGACAAATACCGGGAAACCTGGGGACTGACCCGGTAGTACTCGATCGCCGCTTCCCAAGAGCGAATGGTCTGAGTCCCAATGGCCAACCCTTCTTTACCCCAGAGTCCGATCTCCTCGGACCCAAAGGCGACCTTTACCGGCTCCAGCGCCTCTTGGTAGGCCTCTAGAACCGCTGGGGGCAGTTTGGCCAACTCCTGTTCTAACTCGGGAAGGGGAGCACTACTCAATTTATTGACCCTCGCTTTCCAGCCCATCATCTAGAAGTCCTAGAAATTGCTGGAGAATTCTGGCCGTCGCGCCAAATACCAAATGCTCGCCGTAGGCGTAAGAGTAGGTGTGGATGGGGCTACCGTGCTGCCAGTGGGTTTCCACCCTCCGGCTGTTGGGGTCTTTTAATACGGTGATGGGGAATTCCACGACTTCCGCGATTTCGTCGGCGCTGGGTCTGAAATCGTATGGGTACTCGATTGTCCCTGCGAACACCTGGACGCGGAACCGGGAACGAGTCGCCACTTCATCCATTTCGCCCAAGACCGTAACATCGCACCGCAGGATACCCATCTCCTCCTCGGTTTCTCGGAGGGCCGTATCCAGCGAATCGCCGTCTTCCGGGTCGCGTGCCCCGCCGGGGAGAGATATTTCCCCCCGGTGGTACTCCACTTTCTCCGAACGCTTGTTCAGGAGCACACAATAGTCGCCGTCTTTCTGGTATAGCAGCAGCAACACCGCTGCAGGCGTCAGGCCGGGCTCGGGCACCCGCTCCAACGCTCGGTCTGCCAAGGCCCGCTTGAGCAACTCCGGCGGTGTCAGGACCATCTGACCATCTACACGCCTACTCGAAGATCGACGACGCGACTTCCTCTAGGCTCCGCTGTAACTCGGCGTCGTCGGTGAGGGTCCAAACAATAGCAACCTGGCAGGCCCGCCGGGGCGTAATCCCTTCTGATATGAGACGTCCAGCGTAAATAAGCAGTCTGGTACTGGCGCCCTCCTGGAGACCGTGTTCTTCCAGGTTGCGTATCTTTTCGCCCAATTTAGCCAGTGAATCCGCATGCTCTGGGGTACAGCCGCTCTCCCTTTCGATGATCTCCCGCTCGATTTCTCGCGGAGGATAATTGAACTCGATGGAGATGAAACGCTGGCGGGTGCTGTGTTTCAGGTCCTTCAACGCGCTCTGGTAGCCGGGGTTGTAGGAGATACACAGAAGGAACCTGTCATCGGCCTCAATTATCGAACCGGTCTTTTCCACCGGCAAGATACGGCGGTGGTCTGTCAGGGGGTGAATCAGCACAGTGGTGTCTTTGCGGGCTTCCACCACCTCGTCCAGATAAAGAATGGCCCCGGCCTTAACCGCGCGGGTCATTGGTCCATCTATCCAGCGGGTGCCATCGGCATCAAGCAGATAACGGCCCACCAAGTCACTCGCGGTTAAGTCTTCATGACAGGCAATGGTGACCAGCGGCACCCGGATTTCGTCGCCTTCGGCGCCCGAGTTTTCCTGTCCACCATTCTTGTCCTTGACTACCGTAAGAGGACGGGCCAGCTTCCAGGCCATGTATTCCACGAACCGGGTTTTGCCACAGCCGGTCGGGCCTTTGAGCAGGACCGGAATGTGCTGGTGGTAAGCCGCGCTGAACAGTTCCAGTTCATCGCCCACCGCGCGGTAATAAGGCTCGGCGCGAACCAAAAATTCTTCGATCGCATATTCGCTGTATTTCTTGTGTGCGGCTTCAACCATTATCTTCGCTCGTTCCTTCCTTTAACTCGGCGTTCCCACATTTCATCGATGGCCGATTCCATGGCGGGGATATCACTGGAGTTATCGATTACGGAGTCCGCCCGGCTGAGCCGTTCGGACCGGTCCATTTGGGAGGAGATGCGCTTCCGAGCCTCCTCCTGAGTCAGGTCGTTTCGTTCCGAGAGCCTTTGAATTACTACATCTTCCGGAGAGTCGGTAACCCACACTTCCTCTACCAAGGAGTCCCAACCAGCCTCAAACAACAAGGCCGCCTCCACTACCACCACCTCGACTCTTTTGCCGCGCAAGTCCTCGATTTTTTCCTCGACCATGCGGGCAATCAATGGATGCATGATCTGGTTCAGCCTGGCTAACTGGTCCGGGTTGGAGAAAACGATGGCTCCGAGTTTCCTTCGGTCGATCTCCCCGTTGGAGTCTAAGATTTCCTCGCCGAAGGCCCCGACCACCTTGTGCCAGGCTTCCAACTGGGGTGTATAGGCTTCGTGGCCCAACTGATCGGCGTTGATAACCGATGCGCCGAGTTGTGCTAGATAACGGGCCGCCTCGCTTTTACCGGTACCAATGCCACCCGTTAGCCCAATCACCAACATGGTTCGTTAAAACTGCCCGGAGCAGTTGGCTAGCCGCGGAACGGCTAGATTGCGCCCCTGCCACGCCGGAGCCATTCTATCAATGAGACTGCGGATGGTCAACTTAATCAGATACTCCAGTGGCTGAATAGTTACCCTAATCTTAACGCCAAACAGGCGGGGCACGTTGGGAATCAATACAGGGTACCAAGCTCGGCTTCCTCTCGGCAGATACTTTCAATCATTGATAGCGATTTTTCCCCACCGAGCTTCGTACGCGTCCTGCAACTCGTCGAACATACGCTGGTACTCTTCGGTGTTAATGGGGGTGGTGGTCATGATGACAGCGTCTTCCCGGTTGTCGGAGTAGTATCCTTTGCGGATGCCCGCCGACTTGAAGCTGTATTTCTGGTACAGACGTTGGGCGATAAAGTTAGAAACACGAGCCTCCAGAGTCATGACCTTCGACCCGTATTCGATGGCGGCGCGGAGCGAACCAATCAGCAACAACTCGCCGATTCCCCGGCCCCGGAGGATTTCTCGTACAGCGATTTCGGTGATGTGAGCTTCTTCACCTTGGTACCAAACGCTCACGTAGCCTGCAAGCTCGAACTCTTCCGAGGCCGACGCCGCTGTACGGTCTGCGGCGGCGCCCAAGCCGATGCGCCCCGCCAACCGCGACCATAGCGACAGACCGGAGCCAACCGGTTCCTTCCCCCGCTCTTCGCCCGCTTCTACAACGGCCGCGTCTTCATCCAAGCAGGCAACCAGGTAACTGGCGTAACGGTTGCTGATGTCGCGCTTGAACGAGGAACTCACCCAGAGAGGGGAGAAGGCTTCCTTTTCGATCTCCACGACTTCATCGATGTCCTCTCTCCGAAGCCGTCGTAACGTAACCGAAATCGAATCACGCAATTCGAACCAAGCTCAACCAGGTGTTAGCCAAGAGACGAGGGTGATTTTAACATAACCCGCTCCCGGTCAGGCCATAACCAAGCGTGCGTAAACCGATTACTTTGTTGGCGGGCCACTGCGTCTCGAGATCTAAATCGCGCGACTTTGATCATCAACCCCAGACTTGCACCCTTCCGTACTGTCCGTCGAACCCCGGCTCGACCGTTACCCGCCCGGTTCGGGCTTTCAGTATGGCAACGGCCACCCGCTCGCCAGCAACTTGTTCCAAATCCGGCAATTCAGCCTTAGCCAGCACCGTTAGTTCGCTCCCCAATTCGGCGCACAGCTTTTGGTAGGTTGTTCCAACCGTCTTGGTGCGCCGGCCAACGCCCAGCGTCTCCGCCAACAGCTCTTCAAGAGGGACAAGTCGCAGGAATGGCGGGCGGCCTTCCCGCCTAACGAACCCGTCCGGCTCCGGCAGCTGTTTCAAGGCTTCACCGGCCAGGGAGCGTACCCGGTGCAGGACCCCAAGGGTCATTGGTCTAGCACAAACAGGACACCGGTCCCCGATATCCTGGGTCTCCTGCGGTGACTGGCTCACCCCACAACTACGGTGTCCGTTGTAATGGTACTTTCCTTCCTCTGGGTAAAACTCCACCGTGTAGGCGATCCTATTTTGTTCCAGGGCGTCCTTGAGGCCCAAGTAGGTTGGCGTCTGCCGGAACACGGTGACCTCACGTCCCAAGTTCGGCAAGGAGTGGGCATCAGAGAATGAAACGATGGACCGGTCGGCCAACTCAGGGACTGCCCAATTCATTGCCGGGTCGCTGGACAGCCCGGTTTCCACCGCGCGGACCGCAGGCGTCACGCCTCCGAAACACTCTTCCAGCGAGTCAAAGCCAGACTTGGACCCCAGCAACCCATACCAAGGGGTCCAGACGTGGGAGGGAATCACCATTGCCTGGGGATCGATATCCAACAGCATTGACGTCAGGTCAGGCGCCGACATACCCACGGACGGTCTACCGTCGCTGTTCAGTTTGCTGCCGCGGGCTCTTAACGCCTCGTTAAACCTGGCCACGGAGTTGAATGATGTCAGGAACAATAGCAGATGGAGCCGCCGCCCCTTGCCCCCTTGTTTGTAGACGCAGCTTACCTCGGTGCCCAACACGAAATTGACGCCTTCGAATTGAAAGGTGCCAATGTCTATGGGGGTGAGGTTGGCCTCAAGCTCGGACAGCCACGCGGGGTGGGTGAAATCGGCGGTCGCCAGTAAATCGATGCCTTTGATCTTTGCCGCAGCAGCGATATTCATAAGGGTGAGGTTTTTGCTACAAGCGTAGGCGTAGCGAGAATGCAAATGGAGGTCGGCAACGAATTCACCTGTGGAGGCCCCTAGCTGCATAGGCATACTCAAGGTCAGGCGCCATCACGAGTCTTCATGCCTGAAGGATACCAGCCCGTCAGGTGGTGCGACAGGCGGGCAGCGAATTAGGAATACCAACTAGTCAACGGGGCCCCACTGGCACTCAGGAGCGAGCACGGCGGACGCGGCGAACGTGAAAGAGCCGTGACGTTCTCACCGCAGGGTGAGCGCAGGACGATCGAATCTGCCCGCGAAACTATCTCTAGGATCGCTCTCCGTGTCGCAGCATCGGTCACTTGACCGCAGACAGGCGCGGATTTATCCTTTACTGTGGCAAAATCGATGGAGCCTATGTTCAAGGTTGTCCTCGAGTACCATAACTAGGCTCCTTTCTATTCTGCGAAACCCAGTCGGCCAAGCGATAACACGCCAGACAACAGGATGGCCGCAACAGTGTAATCAGCGATAAATTTTTGGAGGTCTCGATGACCACTTCTGCAAAAACGGCCACCGACCTAAAGCCCATGGGCGACCGGATAGTCATCCGCCCCAAGGAACAGGACCAAGTAACCACCGGAGGAATATTCCTGCCGGACTCCGCCAAAGAGCGGCCTCAGAAAGGGGAGGTGGTTGCCGTTGGGCCGGGGCGAATTATGAACAACGGTAAGCTCGTGGAAATGGAAGTTCAAGTCGGTGATCAGATTATTTATTCCAAATATGCCGGCACCGAAATACAGGTCGAAGACGAAAAGGAACTCCTAGTCCTAGGGAGCAACGACGTCCTGGCCAAGATTTCATAAGTTGCCAAGCCCTTGTTTTAGACCCCTGGCTTAGACTCTTGTTTTAAAAAGGAGAAACCACAATGCCAGCCAAGCACATTATCAGCGATGAGGCCGCACAGCAGGCCCTGTTGCGCGGAATCAATAAAGTGTCGGACGCGGTCAAACTCACTCTCGGTCCAAAGGGAAGAAACGTGGTCCTCGAGAAGAAGTGGGGGGCGCCGGTCATCACCAATGACGGCGTATCCATCGCCAAAGAGGTTGAGCTCCCAGAATCCTTCGAGAACATGGGAGCCCAGCTAATCAAGGAGGCGGCCAGCAAGACGAACGACGTCGCTGGTGACGGAACCACTACCGCCACCGTTCTGGCACAGGTTATCGTTCGGAACGGGATGAAGAATGTCGCGGCCGGCGCCGACCCAATGGCCATCAAGCGGGGATTGGACAAGTGCGCGACAGCCTTGGTGGCCGAGCTGGCCAAGATCTCCAATCCGGTGGTCGGCCGGGACCAGATGGCGCAGGTAGCATCCATCTCCGCCAACGACAAAGAAATCGGAGAGATGTTGGCCGATGTCCTGGAAAAGGTCGGGACCGAAGGCGTGGTCACCATCGAGGAAGGCAAGGGCATCGAGTCCGAGACCGAATACGTTGAAGGCATGAACTTCGACCGGGGCTATATTTCCCCCTACTTCGTGACCAACCCCGACCGGATGGAAACAATCATCGAGAACCCCTACATCTTGGTCACCGATAAGAAAATCTCGTCCGCTCAAGAGTTGGTTCCTGTCTTGGAGCAGGCGTTGCAGATCACCAAGAATTTGGTGGTGATCGCCGAAGACATAGACAGCGAAGCGCTGGCGGTGATGGTCGTGAACCGGTTGCGGGGCACCCTCAACTGCCTGGCGGTGAAAGCTCCCGGGTTCGGCGACCGCCGCAAGGCAATGCTGGAGGACATCGCCGTCCTGACCGGCGCCGAGGTCGTATCGGAAGAGCGGGGCCGCCGTCTGGACCAAGCCACGGTAGCCGACTTGGGCCAAGCCCGCAGAATCGAGACCACCAAGGACCGTACCACGATTATCGAAGGCAAAGGCGACCCCGTTTTGATCAAGGGTCGCGCCGACCAGATAGGTGTCCAGATTGAAGAGACGACCTCCGAGTACGACAAAGAGAAGCTGCAAGAACGATTAGCAAAGCTCTCTGGCGGGGTCGCCGTGGTCAAAATAGGCGCTCCCACCGAACCCGAGCTAAAAGAGCGCAAGTCGCGGGTCGAAGACGCCCTGGCCGCCACCCGAGCGGCGGCGGAAGAGGGCGTGGTTCCTGGAGGAGGCGTCGCCTTCATCAGGGCCATGGCGGCCCTGGATAACGTCAGCCTTTCCGGAGACGAGGCCATCGCCAAAACCATCTTTAAAGAAGCCCTGGAGGCGCCAGTCCGCATTATCGCCGCCAACTCCAACCAGGAAGGGGCGGTGGTATTGGACCAAGTCCGAAGCAACAACTCGGTTAACTACGGCTACGATGCGGTACGTAACGATTTCGCTGACTTGGTGGAAAGGGGCATTATCGACCCGACCAAGGTCTCTCGCTCGGCCCTGGAGAACGCGTCCAGCGTGGCCGGCATGATTCTGACCACCTATTCTCTTATCACCCAGGAAGAAGAAGAACATCACGACGACCACGGGCACGCCCACTAGGACCAGATACTAGGACGGCAGGGAACAACCGGCCGCCCCATTAGGTGGGTAGCTCAACTTCACGATGAAGGAGACACAGGATGGACGCCCAGTGGAAATGCTCCAAGTGCGGGCATGAGAACGGCCCCATGAGGGACGTGTTCTGCGGTAGTTGCGGCGAGCGCCGTCCCGGTTAGTAACAAGCGGAGCCGCAGCCTAATTCGGGAACAAAGAATGGGCCGGAAATTTCCGGCCCATTCTCATTTCCGCAGCTTTATTTATCTCAGGCACCGCGCCCTCAGGCGTAACGTAATAGGACCTCGGCCAATTCCTCCGGTTTCTCCAGCATGACTTGGTGACAAGCTTCGATCTCTACGATCTCTTCGCTGCCAAACCGCTCGGCCGTCTGTCTTTGCGCCTCCGGAGTGATCACCTTGTCTTGTGCCAGCACCACGTATGTCAGGGGGCCGGGAAGCCCGTTCTCACCCAACGAAATTCGGGATTTGAGAACCCTAGTAGGTAGAGGTCCGAAGAATCCCAAATTCTGTACCACCGCCATCGAATCCATGGTATTGCACAGATAGCTGTTGATGGCGTGGCTAGGCAGCTTGAACTCCTGCCGCGATAAGGAACTCAGAAACGAAAATAGACGGTAGCCCATGCGGGCACGTTGGGAGTAGGCGCTGATCAAGCTCCGCTGTTGGGCTGGCACGACCCCCGCGACCAAAACTATCCGCTTGGGTGGTTTGGGAAGCTCAGCGGCAGCCTGTAGCACCAAGCTGCCGGAAAATCCGTGTCCTACCAGCACCAAGTCCTGCAGACCCTCCCGCTCCACCGCCCGGTTGATGGACTGGATACATTCCTCCAACCGCACGGCCGCAGTGTCCCCCTCGGCGTCAGTACCGTGCCCAGGAAGGTCGAGAGGAAAAACCCGGTTGGCTTTGCGGGCCTTGTGCAACCTTGGCGGGTGCTCCTCAGGCGCCGTCAGCAGTCCCCACACCCGGCCCCAGACCCAAGCGCCTTGGCCAGCGCCGTGCACCAGTAGATAATCGGTCATCGGTTCATCCTAGGTATTCCGGGTTAGGGTTCAGGTTTCAGTGGGTTAGGGAGGCACGGAGCGCCCCCAACAAGCCATCGTCTTCCTCGGGCGACACCGTGCGGGGGTCCAGCAAAACCCGGTCGTCCTCTATTCGTGCCACCACCGGGGGCCGACAATCCCGCAACCGGCGCATCACCTCTTGCGCGCCTCCGTCAACCATTTGGCAGTCAACGGAAAGCACCCAGGTTGGCAGCGTCTCACCCGGCAAGCTCCCGCCACCAATGGCGGAACGCCCTTCTTCCACCGCGCAGGGGCGGTCCAACGCCGCTTTCCAGGACTGAGCCCGCTTCTCCAAGATCTCCTTGGATGCGGAAATCATGCGCCAGACCGGTATTTCCTGCTCGGCCTCTTCTCGAAGGTAATGGACCAGGGTCGCCGTGAGGCTGGCGAGGCTCAGCTTGTCGATGCGTACAGCGCGGGCCAATGGGTGCCGGGCCAACCGGTCGACCAAGTCCTTCTTGCCCACCACGATGCCGGCCTGGGGCCCGCCCAGCAGCTTGTCCCCGGAGAAAAAGACCAAGCCCATCCCAGCCCGGATGCTCTCTTGAGGGGTCGGTTCGTGGGCCATACCATACTTCTCTGTGGAGATTAAGCTACCGCTGCCCACATCGTGGAGCACCGCAACGCCCATACGGTCGCCCAACTCCACCAATTCGCCTGCGCTTACCTCCGCAGTGAAGCCCTCAACCCTGAAGTTGCTGGCGTGGACCTTCAGGAAGGCGGCCGTGTCTTCGTTGGACGCCACTTCGTAGTCGCGAATGTACGTGCGGTTGGTGGTGCCCACATCTACTAGAGTACCGCCGCTCTGCCGCATAACGTCGGGCACCCGAAACCCTCCACCGATCTCGACCGCTTCCGCCCGCGAAACAATCACTTCCTTGCCCACCGCCAGCGCAGACAACCCCAATAGGACAGCCGAGGCGTTGTTGTTTACCGCCAACGCAGCCTCGGCTCCGGTCAGCTCCCGGAGCAGTTTCTGTAATTGGGCCTGTCGCGAGCCACGGCTGCCGGTTTCCAGGTCGAACTCCAAGTTGGAGTAGCCCCGAGCGGCTTCATCGGCGGCCTGAATCGCGGCCTTGCTCAACGGTGCACGGCCAAGGTTGGTGTGTATAACAACGCCGGTGGCATTAATGACCTGCCGCGGCTCGGCGCGCACCGCGTCCTTAATGCGCTGGCCCACCCCTTCGGCGACCTCGGCGAGACCGGGCGCGCCGTCGCCTTTCCTAATCCTCTGGCGGGCCTGGTCCAACTCAAGGCGCACCAGACCCACAACCCATTCCCGGCTATAGGACAGGGTCGCGTCAGCAACCTCCGGGGTTGCAAGCACGCTATCGACGCTGGGCAGATTTCGAAATTGCATCAGGTTCTGAAACGTCTACAGGTTACTTTGGTACCGGCTTGGAGTCTGTATTTTAGCACGGGGTCACCGGTTCCCACGTATGGCAACACCAATTCAAGTGGCATTTGCCAGGCCCCCGGTATAGAATGGGCGACGGCGATACGCCCCCGCCGCAGACCTGAAGCACGGTACCTCAGGCCCCAGCGCAGACCCGATTAAAGACCTCGATCAAAGACCCCGATTAAACACAATGAAACCCAAGATCATCGCTGTCCTGGTAATCGGAATTCTCACCCTCTCGGTGATCGCCACCGGCGTGGCGGCCATCGGCCAAGCGGTGGGGGACGAGCCGGGCGCCGTCAGCACAGCACTGGTCCACCAGGCGGACGATTCCGACGGTAGCGGCAACGATAATGCTCTCGTCTCCACCTTCAAGCTAATCTGCCCCTTCCACTAGCACCTGCGACCCCCACCTAAACATCTCTGCGTTCTCCGCGCCCTCTGCGTTTAATCGACAACCCGAGGTGAACCCATGGAAGTCGGCCTGCCACCGGAACTGGACGCCCTCAAGAATACTATCCGCCAGATCGTCAATGACGAATGTGTCCCATTGGAGGCGGAATATCTGGCCAATCCCTCGCAAGAGGGCGTCGACGACGGCGCGCCTAGAGGAATCGCCGAGGCCTTGCAGGGCATCCTAGGCACTCTATCTCCGGAAAAATGGGACCGGCTCAACCGCATTTCCAAAGACACCGGTATCTACACCTCGTTCGTTCCGGAGGAATACGGCGGGGGCGGTATGGGGGCGTTGGGCCACGTGGTGCTGGACGAGGAAGTGCACAAGAGTATCGTGCAACTGCCCACGTCTCCGGTGCCCATGATGATGATCGGGTCTTCCACCCCGGACCAGGAGCGGGAATACCTCCTGCCATCAATCGAGGGGAAACTCCACTATGCCTTCGGCCAGACCGAACCCGAGGCCGGGTCCGACCCCGGCGGTATGATGCAGACCCGGGCCGTTTTGGACGGCGACGATTGGGTCCTAAACGGCACCAAGATGTTTATCTCCGGCGCGGCCACTGCCGACTACATCCTGGTGCAGGCGGTGACCGACCCTGAGAAGCGCCAGCGGGGCGGTATCACCATGTTCATTGTCGACAACCCCAGCCCAGGACTGAGCTTCGACCCTATCCGGCTGTGGATTAACCCCACCAAAGCCCAACAGCACATGGTCCACTTGGATAACGTCCGGATCCCCCAGACCAAAGTGCTGGGAGAAGTGGGGATGGGGTTTACCCTGGGGCAAAAGTGGCTGGTGCATCACGACCGCTTGTTGCGGGGTTCCATGGCCCTGGGCATCCTCACCCGCGCGTTGGAGATGGCCATCGAATGGTCCAAACAGCGGGTTACCTACGGGAAGCCCATCGCCGAACGGCAAGCGATCCAATGGATGCTGACCGATGTCTACATCGACATCATGACGCTCAGGGCCGCTACCAGAGAAACGGCGGCCCGGGCGGACAACGGTGAAGACGTTCGGGTGGAGGCCTCGATGATCAAATACTGCGCCGGTGAGTGGGGGTGGCGCAGTATCGACAAGATCATGCAGATCTTCGGGGGAATGGGCGAAACTTTGGATATGCCCATCGCCCATTGGTACCACGTACTACGGCATGCTCGTATCGGCGGCGGCACATCCGAGATTCACAAGTTCGTGATGGCCCGGGCCTTGCTCGACGGCCGGGCGTCGTTCCAAGGCTAGCAACCACAGCCACAGGCTGCACTTCCAGCAATACTCGGCTGCAGCGGCCAATCAAAAGCCTATTGTCAGGCGTAAGATAATGCTACTCACCAGTCTGCCTACCTGCGGGAGGCTGAAAGCTGACCGCTGACTGCTGATAGCTAAATGGCCCAGACCTCCCAAATCACGCACACCTCCTCCCACGCCCACCTACCGGTCCATGACCAGACCGGCCGCGCCGACTGTTTTAACTGCGTCATTGAAACCTACCAGACCCAGGCCTATAACCTGGCCCGGCGAATGTTGGACGACTGGGCGCTGGCCGAAGACGCGGTGCAGGAAAGCTTCATCTCCGCCTACCGTTCTTTTGGCCGTTTTCGCGGCGAAAATCTTGCGGCGTGGCTGCTCCGCATCGTGGCCAATAACTGCAGGGACATGCTCCGTTCCCGGCGGGCCCGCCCCACGGTGCCCTTGGACCCGTTGCCGTTGGAGCCAGACGCAGACAGCCAGTATCCCAGCGCGGTCGACCTACCATCGTCCAACCCCTCTCCCGAAGCCGAGGCGGAACGGAGAGAGTTACGTGAAACGATCGAGACCGGACTGTCCGCGCTTCCCGAAGAGCAGCGGCTGGCGGTTCTCCTCGTCGACATTCACGGTCTGAGCTATGAAGAAGCGTCCGCGAGTATGGACTGCTCGCTGGGGACGGTCAAATCACGAATTAGCCGGGGCCGCAGCGGGCTACGAAACTACCTTCGCCAAACCGGGGAACTATTGCCTTCCCGGTTCCGTCAAGAAGAATAGAGCTATGTGGCTTTTCAAATCCAAACACCGACATATTAAGCCGGAAACGCTCAACGAATACTTGGACGGGCGCCTGAGCGGTAACGCCCTGGCCAAGATCGAGAGCCGGTTGCAGGCCTGCGACTCCTGCCGGGTTGAACTCGAGGAGTTGCGCGCCACTATCACCGCCGTACAGCAACTGCCCATGGAGCAGCCCCGCCGCAGTTTCGTAATGGCCGCGCCGCCGCCGATGCCCGTGCCAGCGAGACAGTCATTCCCTGTTCGAGCGCCGACCTGGGCCTACGCCGGCGCCGCCTCGATCGCCGTCGTAGCGTTGGCTGTGTTGGTCTCGGTGGACGCCACCGGCGGGCTGTCGCCCGCCGCCGAGAGTCCCGAAGCCGTGGTGGCGACCGCGCCCCAAAACCGGGCGATCGCACCGGAGGCTGCAGCGACGGCAGTCGCCAGTCCCATGGCTGCCGCAGCCCAGGCGCAGAAGGAGGCGCCCCAAGCCTCCGCAGCGGCGGCGGCTGCCGACTCCACCGCCTTGACGGACCAAGCCGCCCGATCGCCGGAAGGAGATGGCGCTGGGGAGCCGGAGTCCACCTTCAGCCGAGCAGCCCTGGAAGGTGAAGACTCGGCAGGGGTTGCGCCGCCATCCGACTCAGCGGCAGTAGAGGAACCCGGTACCCCATCGGCTATGGCCGGGAAAGCGGCGGAACCCCTGCCGGAACCGCCTCAAGCGCCAGTCCCCGCCCCAGAGTCGGCCCCTGCTGCAGAGGTCGTCGAAACCACTGGCGGGACATATGGCTGGGTGCGGGTGTTGGAGGGCTTGGCTGCCGTAGCGGCATTGGTTTTCGTCGTGGTGTTGGTATTGGCGCGCCGTGCCTCTCGCAACTGAAATTTCATCTTCCTCCCTCAGGTATCGAGACCGATTTTCGGACGCCGGGAACCTTTTCGGTGGCCGGGCCGTCTTAACTAGCGAACACTATTGAATCCGGTGAATCCGGCGATACAGTACTTAGAAGAGGTGGACCAAATTGGTACAAGCAATACTCAAAGGGAAAACCTACCTAATTGTCATGGGCGCAGCATTGGTTCTGCTGCTGGTCGCCGCCTGCGGGTCCGACGACCCATCCGAGGCCAGTGACACCGTAAGTGGTAGCTATGTGTCGGCGTTAGTCAACACGTTGACCAGTCCCGGCGGTGCCGAGCTGGTTCGCGCGTTCACCGGCGGCGGTACTAACACCAACACCGGGATCTGGGTTAACGGGCGGGGCGACGCCAGCGGTGCACCCGACCTCGCCATCGTGAACCTGGGAGTGGAAGCCCTAGCCGACACTGCCGCCGAAGCCCGCGCCGACGCTGCCGTGGCCATCGACGGCGCCATCGCGGTGCTGCGGGCCAGCGGTGTTGCCGATCCAGATATCCAGACCCGGTTCTTCAACATCAGCCCGCGTTATAACACCGTTGAAGTCACCAAATGCCAGTCGGAAACGGACGAAGAACCCCGTGAGGATCCTGTCGCCAGCGGCGCCCCGGTCCCACCCAGCGCCGCCGAAGCCCTAGTGCGGCAGGAAAAGCCCTCAGGGTCGGAATGCTCGGTGGCATTCGAGCGAGTGCTGGTGGGCTACCAAGTCAACAATCAACTCACCGTCAAGGTCCGTGACCTAGACTCCGTCGGTGAGATTATCGACGGTGTGACCGAGTCCGCTGGCGACTTGACCCGGGTCGACGGGATCAGCTTCTCCATCGAAGACTCCAAGGAACTACAGGACGAGGCGAGGATCGCGGCAATCGAAGACCTGCAAGACAAGGCCCGCCAAGTGGCAGGTCTGGCTGGGGTCGAGTTGGGCCGTTTGGTCTTCATCACCGAGTCCGGCGGGGCCTCTCCGGTCCCCTTCGCCAGATTCGAAAGCGACTTCGCCTTCGCGGCTGCGGCGCCACCAACTTCCATCCAATCCGGCGAGTTGGACGTCGTTGTAACGGTTCAGGGCGTGTTCGAGATTGGCAACCCCTTACCCTAAGGCGCCACGTTCCATTCCGTTCGGTATCATGGGCGAGGTCGAATCGACCTCGCCCTCATTTCGCCTCAGGCGGGTCCACAACTTGAACCTTATTCATAATTCGTAGGTAGATGCCGTCACCAACGGCCTTCTATCTGGGCCAGCATCTCGACCTTAGTCGCTATGTTTTCGCCGGTGTCACGTGGGCTTCTTCTTACTTCGTTCAACACCCACCTGACCGCTTCCCGTGTGGCCCAGTCGGCAATGGGCTGCCGCTTCATCCCTTGCTGGTGCGCCTCTTTTATCTCCGCGTCTGTCAAAAAAGGTCTCATAGCATCAAGCCTCATTTCGCACATCTAGGTCTAGATATTACCTGATATCACTACTTTATACTGACTGACGCAGGTGATTCGTACCTAGTCATAGCTAATTAGTGGTGTTAATGCGCCATTTTTGACAGTTGTTGGCGAGACATCTTTAGCAGACGGACAGCCATAGAACGGCTTAACGGGAGACTCAAGGAACACCGGAAGTTGGGTAAGTTGCGAGGGAGGGGGAGGTTGAAAGTCCGATTGCACGCAATGATGTCCATCATCTTGTGCCAGGCCCAGGCCCTCGCTACAGGAACTCGGGCGTCAGTCCGCAAAGTGTCATGAATAATTATTGACAGGGTGGTGGCGGGTGTGAGTAAATAAAACAGCCAGACGAGGTTCTATCCCCTGGCGTACTCCGCTTTTGAAGCGAAGGCAACC
The DNA here is from genome assembly GCA_965247605.1 of Dehalococcoidia bacterium. Classification (GTDB taxonomy): domain Bacteria; phylum Chloroflexota; class Dehalococcoidia; order Lucifugimonadales; family UBA3495; genus VXOI01. Next base: position 919,790 of record CBDFHM010000013.1, read on the forward strand.
ATGGTCCTCGTCTGGCATCCAACTCAAGGGGTTTCTGTCAACCGGGGAAGCATTCCAGATCAAAAGGAGCTGGTTTACACTCCCGAGCCGACCCCTTGGGTTTATATTGTTACTTTATATCGGCGAAACCGTCTTGACCACTCCATATAAAACAGTGAGGATTGAAACACCTGTTCTGGAACCCTTACAAACTATGACACTTCCAAATGACCCATACGTAGTAACCTCTCAACGACTTATCGAAGCCGCTGAGAATGCTTTGGAAAAGGTTAAGGATCAAGTCAAAACCCTTGCGGAGGAAAGAACAACACTCGAAGACAGACTCCATGCCCACCGGGTGAATCTCCAGGCGTATTTGGATTTTCCACCCCCGGCGTCCAGGAACGGCTCCCAGGGGCCGTACGCTGATGAGTCTGCCATCGTTGAACTGTTGCAAGGCCTTTCCCAATGGCAGAAACTTACCGTTCTCGGCCTCATCAACGATAGGCGTGTGGCATTGGCCCCTGCAGGCCGCCTCATGCATCGTACTGGTACCATGGGCGGGAAGCTGAAGCATATTAATAGCCGTCTTTACAATGAGGTCGGGAACCACACTGACATCTTCAGGTGGGCCGCGCCCGGCGAGTTCGAGATATTGCCGGGAGCCGAAAGACATCTGTCTCAGTCTACTCTCATTCTCGTCGCACAAGCTAATAGTAAATCCACGAACGGCGTTGTTGAGGAACCCGAGGGGCATGAGGCAACCACAGGTGCTCGACTGTTTGCAGTCGGTGAGCCGACTATTACTTAAAGCCGTCATGGTTTAGGAACGACAAAAGCTGGGGGATGATTCCCCAGCTTTTGTTTTGTCTACGGCTTCGGAATTATCAATAAGGCTCACTTGCGGCCCTACCACCCGGTTGTTAGAATTTTTAGTACAGCATCGCTGTTCCCAATATTTCTATCGCGGTACCATAGCCATCAGTGATAAACAATCAGTAATACCCCCGACAAAGGCATTTCTCCTTCAAAGACCCAAATGCGGACCTACATGCGTCACGCGGTTGAACTGGCCCGCCAGGCGCTGGGGAACACCAGCCCCAACCCCGCCGTTGGAGCTGTTGTGGTCAAGGACGGGGTCGAAATCGGACGCGGCGCGACCCAGCCTCCAGGCCAGGCCCACGCCGAGATCGGAGCGTTGGACCAAGCCGGCGACCTAGCCAAGGGCGCCACCCTCTACGTTACGTTGGAGCCGTGCTGCAATTGGGGCCGCACTGCGCCCTGCACCGGCGCCATTATCGACGCTGGAATCGCCAAGGTCTATGCGGCGGCAATCGACCCCAACCCGGCCGTCGCAGGGAAAGGATTGGCCCAATTGGAATCCGCCGGCCTCCAAACTGTCTTGGATGAGGGCGTAGACGGGGTCAAGGAACTCTACGAGGCCTTCAGCAAACACATCAACACCGGGCTGCCTTTCGTCACCGCCAAGTTCGCCATGAGCCTGGACGGTAAGATTGCCACCCACACCGGCGACTCCAAGTGGGTGACCGGACCCGCAGCCCGCAGCCTGGTGCAACAACTGCGCCGGGAGACCGACGGGATACTGGTGGGCGTGGGTACGGTATTGGCCGACGACCCGTTGCTCACGGCCCGTGATTCGAGCGGGGCTCCTCTGGAACGCCAACCACTGCGCGCCGTGCTGGACAGCGCCTGCCGTACACTTCCCACGTCCCAGATTTTCCAGCAGCCTGGGACGACTGTCGTTTACGCCAAAGAAGACGCGCCAAAGGCGAGAATCAGAAGGTTGGAATCCGCCGGGGCGCAGATCGTCTTATTGCCGCCGGACAAGGCGGGCCATGTAAGCCTACCTGACGTCTTGGCCGACTTGGGGTCACGCGGCTTGGTGAGCCTGATTGTTGAAGGCGGCGGAACCGTCTTGGGTTCGTTCTTCGACCAAGGGCTGGTCGACAAAGTGTTCGCCTTCGTCGCTTCGGTCATCGTGGGCGGATCGGGTGCGGCCTCACCGGTGGAGGGATTTGGGGTAAGCACGATGAAAGGCGCCTGGCGGGTCGAAGAGGCTGCCGCGCAACGCCTAGGTGAAGATTGGCTCATAACGGGTTATCCTCGAAGGCAGGAGCAATAATCAACCTGAACTATCCATTTCGAGAAGGACTAATTTGTTTACCGGAATAGTCGAAGAGGTTGGCGCGGTTACCCAAATAAACGAACGTGGCATGACGGTACAGGGCTCCACAGTCATGGGTGACTTGAAACTGGGCGACAGCGTGTCGGTGAACGGCGCCTGCCTCACCGTGGTGTCCCAAACGGCCAAAGAGTTCTCGGTGGACCTGTCCCCGGAAACCATGCGCCGCACGTCGCTGGGAGACCTAAATGCCGGGAGCAGGGTGAACTTGGAACGGGCGCTGGCCGTCGGCGACCGTTTGGGCGGCCATATCGTCCAAGGCCACGTCGACGGCACCGGACGGGTGATGTCCACTAGGGTAGATGGGGACTCGATAATCTTCCGCATCAGGGCCCCCAAACGGCTGATGCCATACGTGGTCGAGAAGGGCTTTATCGCGGTTGACGGTATAAGTTTGACCGTGGTAAAAAGAGGCGCTTCATCATTCACGCTGGCTGTGATACCATACACGTTGCATAATACTAATCTTGAGTTATTATTGATCGGTGACCGGGTTAATCTGGAAGCCGATATCCTAGCCAAGTACGTCGAAAATCTCTTGGGAAAACCTACTGGACCGGCAGCCGGGTGATCCGGTATCCGAGCGCACTAGAAGGGTAAAAATTATGCCTTTGTGCAGTCTGGAAGAGGCCCTAGACGAACTGAAAGCCGGGCGGTTGCTTATCGTAGTCGACGATGAGCAACGCGAAAACGAAGGCGACTTGGTAATGGCCGCCGAAAAGGTGACGCCGGAAGCAGTCAACTTCATCGTAAAGCACGCTCGTGGTCTGCTCTGCATGCCGATGCTCGGCGAACGCCTGGACGAGCTTCAAATGCCGCTCATGGTCAGCCAGAACGGCGCCAACAAGAATCAGACAGCGTTCACCGTCTCCGTCGACTACAAGAAGAACACCACCACCGGAATCTCCGCCCCCGACCGCGCTGCCAGCATCAGAGCAATGACCGACCCGGCGGTGCGTCCCGAGGACTTCACCAAGCCCGGACACCTGTTCCCCCTTCGGTATCACCCCGGCGGCGTACTGGCCCGGGCCGGCCATACCGAAGCCGTGGTGGACCTCTGCAACCTGGCGGGGATGTACCCGGCCGGCATCGTTTGCGAGATGATGGATGAAGATGGCACGATGTCACGGTTGCCGAGCCTGGAAGAGTTCGCCCACGAACACAATCTCAAGATATTGAGCATTGCCCAGATCATCGCCCATCGGCGGCGGCACGAAAAGTTGATCGAAAGGGTGGCCGAGGCCCGGCTACCGACCCGCCACGGAAAGTTCAAAGCCATTGCCTATAAGAGCTTCGTGGACCAGGGAGAGCACATCGCTCTCAGCATGGGCGAATGGGAACGCGACGATCCGGTGCTGGTACGCATCCACAGCGAGTGTCTGACGGGGGATGTCTTCGGTAGCCTGCGCTGCGACTGTGGCGAACAGATCGAGCTAGCACTGGAAAAAATCGCCAAAGAGGGCACCGGCGTGTTCCTGTACATGCGACAGGAAGGCCGGGGCATCGGACTGCACAACAAAATCAAGGCCTATTCATTGCAGGACACAGGCCTGGATACCGTTGAAGCCAACCAAACGCTAGGGTTCGAGCCCGACCTGCGCCACTACGGTGTGGGCGCCCAAATTTTGCAGGACCTGGGGATTTCCAGGCTGCGGCTTTTGACCAACAACCCCCGCAAGGTAGCCGGCCTCTCAGGGTTCGACTTGGAGATCGTGGACCGGGTGCCGGTGGAGGCCTCGGTAAACGACGAGAACCGCCGCTACTTGACCACCAAAAAAGCTCGCATGGGCCACATCCTCGGCAACTGCTGATCTTCGGCAGCTAACCGGACCAAAAAGAAGAGGGCGGTCAATACGACCGCCCTCTTCTTTTTCAACAACCAGCCAGAAATTCATTCCCGTTCGTGGTGAGCCTTGTCCCGTTCGTGGTGAGCCTGTCGAACCACCTGCCGTTGGCCAGAGCGGTGGAAATCCCCCAGCCCCCTTTGCGAAAGGGGGCTTAGTCGTCTATTACGAGTAGCGGGCACGGCTGGGGGCAGTTCAATTGCAACGCCGTTGACACGCCGCCTACTCACCCACCTTGGACATCAAATAGGCTTCGATGAACTGGTCGATGTCGCCATCCAATACGGCGTCCGGGTTGGTGCTCTGCAGGTTGGTCCGGTGGTCCTTCACCGACTTGTAGGGGTGGAGCACGTAGCTTCGTATCTGGTTCCCCCATTCCGGAGTGACCCGCTCGCCGCGCAACTTCGCCACTTCCGCCGCCCGTTGTTCGTTTTGAAGATTTAGCAGTCTGGCCCTGAGTATCCGCATGGCGAATTCCCGGTTCTGGTACTGGGAGCGCTCATTCTGGCAGGACACCACGGTGCCGGTGGGCAGATGGGTTAGGCGCACCGCCGACGCGACTTTTTGAACGTTCTGGCCACCCGGTCCGCTCGAACGGAAGGTGTCCATTTTGATGTCTTCGGGCCGGATGCTGATGTCGGCTTCCCCTTCGGCGGTGGGCAGCACCTCGATATTAGCGAAGGAGGTATGGCGCAGATGGTTTGGGTCGAAAGGCGACAACCGGACCAACCGGTGCACTCCCTGCTCGGCGCTGAGGTAACCGAAGGCGTGGGGTCCCCCCACTTCCAGCGTGGCGCTGCGTAGACCGGCGTCCTCACCGTAGGAAAGGTCAAGGACCTCCATGGGCCGCTTGCCCGTCTCCGCCCAGCGAGAATACATCTGCAAGAGCATCTGGGCCCAATCCTGGGAATCGGTGCCACCGACGCCTGGGTGGATGGAAACGAGGGCTGGTCGCTCGTCGTAGGGTCCGGAGAGGGTAAGTCCGATTTCCTCACGGGCCAGGTCCCTTGCCAATTCCTTGGCCTCCGACTCCAACTCCTCTTGCAAAGCGGCGTCGTCCTCGGCAGTCGCCAGGTCGGTAAGTTCAGCCAGGTTGCGGCTTCGGGACTGCAGGTCTCGCCACAGGGTCACGGTGTCTTTTAACCGGCCCAGTTGTTGCATCTTGCTCTGGGCGGTCTGATGGTCGTCCCAGTAACCTGGGGCGCCCGCTTCGCGCTCCATTTCGACAATTGTTTGTTCTTTGGCCGCTAGGTCAAAGACGCCCCACTACCGACTCAATCTTCTCCGCCAATGTCGATAGATTTTGTTTTAGTTGCTCCATAATACGGTCCCATCTCCACGACTAACCGAACGCCACACATATTGCGTGCATTCGGACGTTCAACATCTAAGGCCATTATATCAGCGCGCTTGGCAGTTACCGTTCCGGGAACCCCTCCATTTTCGATTCACCTGGTAGCCGATCACTTCAGGACAGGCCTTAGCCTGTCTGAGAGCCAGGCGGTCCGGATTTGGGCGTGTTCGTGGCCACCGCCTTCGGCGGCGCCGTCGTAGAGCCTCAAATCGCAGTTGGGCAAACGCTGGGCCAATTCTTCGCCAAACACCAAGGGGCACGTGCTCCGGTCGAATCTCCCCATGCTCAACAACACCGGGCAGGACACTGTCGATGCAGTATGTAAGGGGTCGAGCGCCGACAGCACCTGCGCCATTCTCCCCCGGCGGTCGGGGTACGCCCGAACATAATCGCCCAACTCGGCAAGCGGGTAACCGAGCCCAGGTTCCAGGGCCGATGGGTGCCCCAACGGCAGCGGCGTATCGGCGGCAACCGCAGTCAGACGGGGGCGACGGGATGCCACAGCCAGGGCCAAACTCGCGCCCAGCCCAGAACCCGTTAATGCGACCGGCCCAATGTCGAACCGGTTTTGGCCCTCGAGCGCGTCTACAGCGCGCAGCGCGTCGGCATAGGCGTGCAGCATCACGTAGGTCTCGGAGGTCTCGATTCCTTCTGTCAGTAGGCCGGGATACCTGGCCCGCACCTCCGAGTCGTTATTGCGCTGGCCCCGGTGGGTGGCGTTCATAACCACGGCCCGGTGCCGCAGCGGAGTGTAGATTATGTCATGTACGCTGGCGTAGTCCGGCATCCTCACCAGAGCCGGATATGGACCGCGGCCCTTGGGCACAGAGAGCCAGGCGAAAAGCCGCTCACTCCCGCTGCTGAAGTAATGCATCCGGTAAACGTCCCACTCAGGCTGGGAATAAAACGTGTCGGGTACCAGGCTCACCCCGGGTCTAATTTCGGCCAACCCGGCCTCGGTCTGCTCCCAGAAGACACTGGCACTGGAACGTGCGTAGGTCATGAGGCCACCGTTTGTGCCTGGCCCAGTCCAATCTGATGCTCCAGCCAGGCGGTTTCTTGAGCCGGGTAGTCGTGGGCGTTCCCGTGTCCAGAGTTGGGGAAGAGCCATAGCTCTTTGGGGCCGGCCAACTCACGGTAGGCGGCGTAGCTGGTCTCGGGCGGGCACACTTCATCGTCCAGCGCGATGCCCACTACCATGGGGCATTTGATCCTCGGGGCGAAATTCACGGCGTCGAAGTAACGGAGCGTCTCCAGCATCTGCTCCGCCAGTTCGGGATGGGCCCTCTTGTAGCAGGAAAGCTCATCGTAGGGGTAGGAGCGCAGCATGGTCATCGACTCCGGGAAACAGCACAGGAACGGGTAGCCCGACACCCCGGCCTTGATCTCCGGCCTCAGGGCCGAGGTTATCAGAGTCAGCCCACCACCCTGGCTGCTGCCACAGGCATAAATGCGCCCCGGGTCTACCTCGGGACGAGAGTGGAGGAAATCAACGCCGCGAACGCAATCGGAAATGACGCCTTTGTAGCTGAAGGAGTGTCGTCCCTCCAACCCGCTGGTAAGGAGGCCTGGGTATCCCGGATTGAACTCGGCGCTGCTGGGCAGCTTGCCGCGTACCGCCACGGAAAGGACCACGACGCCTTTCTTGCCCCAGTCTCGGCGGACGGCTGGCTCCGACTTGTATCCGGGCAGGAGCAGAATGGCGGGGAACGGTCCCTCGCCATTGGCAGGCACGCTGTACCAGGCAAAAATTTCCAGGCCGCCCAGGCTCAGGTAGGTCGCTTGGGAGACGTTGACGTCGTCGTTGCTCCGCAGTGGGTCGGGGATTAGCGTGGAGTGCAGCGGGGTTTCCGTGAGTTCCGATAGAACACCGGACCAAAAGTCGTCAAAGTCGTCCGGACAGGTAACCCTGGTGACGAAACTTTCCAAGTCTTCCTTGGTCGCCATACGCCCCTCCTGAGACGGCACAGCCGGGATCCATCCCCGGCAATTATATCGAGCCAGGCTGTCCACAAACAATCTCGGTTCCCTGGCACGTTTATAATTTCGACTGGCTTACACCGTCCAGTTGCCAAGAACATCTAATTATTGTTGATGAAGCGGCTTCGCCCCCGTAACTTACTCCCTGGCGGCGGGGCTCTAGCCGGTCACGCTCTTCCAGCCTGATTCGTTCCCCATTCGTTTCGAGAAAGAATCCCCAACCATGACCACGATGTTGGATAAGACAATGAAAGTAAAACTCAGCCAGCAGAGCATCACTGTTCAAGCTCCAAGGCCGTTGGTTTTCGAGACGCTAAGCTCATTCGCCCACGGCGGCGACTCCCCGGCCGGCGTGGAGCGTGCCCGCTTAATCGAGCGCGACGGCAACCGGCTGCTGATGGAGTTCCATTCGAGAGACGGTCGAAAAACATACCGTACCCTGGAGGAGGTAGTCCTCCATCCCAACGAACGGATCACTTTCCGGCATCTGGAAGGACCGTTATACCATTCACAAGAACAGTTCGATTTCTCGGATGTGACCGAAGCAACCCGGATAACCCACACCGGCGAAATCGAGTGCAGGATGCACCGGCTGCCAGGCGCCGGTTGGTTGGTAGCCCGTTTTTACGTCAAGCGCCGCTACGAGCGGCTGGTGCTACGCCACATGAACGATTTGAAGGTACGGGTCGAGGCGGCGGGCCGGAAATCGCCGTAATTGACAATAGCCAACGATTTCGAGATATTTCTGGAAGGATTGGGAAGCAACGGAACCAGTGAGAACGTAGCAGTCTGGAACCTGCAATCGCCATAGCCCTCGCTTTGGGCGCCTACCTCTTGGGTTCGGTCCCGACCGGTTACTTGGTCGTACGCATTGTCAGCGGTGCGGACATCCGAGAGGTGGGCAGCCGTAACGTCGGCGCGTTTTAACACCTACAAGCAGGTCGGACCGTGGGGCGGTCTTTTGGTGCTGCTGGCCGGCATTGCCAAGGGAGTCCTTGCGGTCGGAGTCCCCCGGCTGGTCGGAGCTAACGATTGGACCCTGTTCGCCACGACCACGTTAGTCGTCGCCGGGCACAACTGGCCGGTGTTCCTCAACTTCAGGGGCGGGAAGGGCGCGGCCAGCATCTTAGGGATTTCGCTGGCCTTGATGCCTGTGCTGACCGTGATCGCCGTGGTACCCGGATTATTAATGATGTTGCGGCTGCGAAACTTGGTGCTGGGCGCGGCCTTCGGTATGGCGATTTTGAACGCTCTGTTGCTGGCCACCGGCCAAGACGGCAACATGATCGCTCTGTGTGTTTTCTTGACATTGCTGGTGACCGTCACCTACCTAGCGAGCGTTCGCCGACACATCACTATGTCCATCAAAGCCCGCCAATGGCGGGAACTATTCACCGAAATGGCCGGTTGACCGTACAAAGTGACGGACAGGCCGTCGGTTAGCCGCCCCGCTATCCTCTGCCACCCTCGCGTATCGTTAGGCTATAATGGTAACCGGCTGGCCACGGCCACAACACCTGCCAGAGACCCCACAATCCTCAAACGGGAAAGATCAAGATGTTAGACCACGCCACGCTCGAAACAGGGAGCGTCGACGAAACCCAAGCCCACCGCCACCGCATGAGGCACTCTGCCGCCCATGTGATGGCCGATGCCGTACTGAAGCTGTTCCCCGAGGCCAAGATGGGGATCGGCCCTCCCACTCGAGACGGCTTCTACTATGACTTCGAAGTTGCCCGCCCCTTCACTCCGGAGGACCTGGAAGAGATTGAGGCGCTGATGAAAGGGTCCATTGCCGGGGCCTTTCAATTCGAGCGGGAGGAATTGGGCCGACAGGAGGCTCAGACCCTATTCGCCGGACAGCCATACAAGTTGGAGTTAATCGAGGGCCTGAGCGAAGCCGGAACCCTATCGATTTACCGCCACAACGGCTTCATCGACCTCTGCCAAGGCCCCCACGTGGAAAACACCAAAGATATTCCAGCGCTTAAGCTGCTCAGCGTCGCCGGAGCTTATTGGCGCGGCGACGAAAAACGGCCCATGCTCCAACGCATTTACGGAACGGCCTTCGAGTCGGAGGAGCAACTGGACGCCCATTTGGCCCGCCTGGAAGAGGCCGAGCGGCGGGACCACCGGACGCTGGGCCGCCAACTTGGCCTGTACAGCATCCACGAAGAGATCGGACCCGGCTTGGTGGTTTGGCACCCCAAAGGGGGGCGCGTCCGTTCGATTATCGAAGACTACTGGAAAGCCCTCCATTACCGCCGCGGCTACGACATCGTGTATTCGCCCCACATCGGGCGGGCTCAGTTGTGGCAGACCAGCGGGCACTTGGACTTCTACCGGGAGAGCATGTACGCCGCAGTGGAAGTCGACGAGCAAGAGTATTTCCTGAAGCCCATGAACTGCCCCTTCCATATCGCAATATACCGGTCGGCCATGCGCAGTTACCGGGAACTGCCGCTGCGGTTCGCCGAGTTGGGAACAGTCTACCGCTACGAACGCAGCGGCGTGCTCCACGGCCTGATGCGGGTACGTGGTTTCACCCAGGACGACGCCCATATCTTCTGTTGGCCGGAGCAGGTGGAGGATGAAATCCTCGGAGTGCTGGACCTGACCTTTGAACTCCTCGAGGCGTTCGGTTTTGACGACTACGGTATTTCCCTATCGACCCGCCCCGAAAAATACGTCGGGGAGTTGGAAATGTGGGAACATGCCACCAGTTCCTTGCAGAACGCCCTGGAACAACGAGGTCTACCATTCACGATGGACGAAGGCGGCGGGGCGTTTTACGGACCGAAGATCGATATCAACATTACCGACGCTTTAGGCCGGGCCTGGCAATGCACGACAGTACAGTTCGATTTCAACCTACCCCAGCGGTTCGACCTCACCTACCAAGACGATGAGGGTGGCCGTCGCCAGCCCTACATGGTCCACCGGGCCATCCTCGGTTCCATGGAGCGGTTCCTAGGGGTGTTAATCGAACACTACGGCGGCGCTTTCCCAGTCTGGCTGGCTCCAGTGCAGGCGGTGGTGATACCCATCGCGGACCGTCACGAGGAGTACGCCGAGACAGTCCGGGCGACCCTCGAATCCGCCGGATTCCGAGTAGAAACCGATACCCGAAACGAACGGATGAATCAAAAAATACGAACCGCCCAGCTTCAGAAAATACCGTACATGCTGGTGGTCGGAGACCGGGAGATGGAGGCGGGAGCGGTGGCCGTACGCCAGCGCGACGGTGAAGACTTGGGCGCCATGCCGGTCAAAGACTTTCAGGAGCGGCTGGCCCTAGAATCTACGGCTAGCAACGCAACCGGTGGTAGTTAACTCGCCACCCTCACCCTCTCCCAGAGAGAGGGGATATTGTCAAAGGTCTACCGCACCGGGTCGCCGTAGACCTCGATCTCCAGTGCGCCGGTGTTGCCTCCGCTGGTTTCCAGGACTTCGAATTTAAGACGCTTGGCTTCCAGGTTGGTGTCGAAGTAGTAGATGGTTGTTGCATCGTCCACGGCGAACGGGCCGTGGACCTCGCCGTCACCCGTGGTTACCTGGAAGGAACGCACCTGGGCCGAATCGCCCATGGTTCTGGTCCAGAACCCCACCGACCTTATCCTGGTGACTTCCGCCAACTCCACCTCAATCCAGGCATCGTCGCCGTCGCCCGCCGACGACCACTCGGTGGACGGATCGCCGTCCAGCGCATTCCTGGCGCCGAAGTTCGAGTCGTCGGCCCCGCCTCCGAAATTGGAACTGACACCGGATACGCTGGCTCCGTTCTCCATTAGGGCGAGGTTGATGCCTCTGCCGGGGTCCGAGAAGACCGCCGGCGATGCGAAGGGCTGGGCCGGGTCCACCAAGAACCAAGAAAGGAACGCCGCGTCTTCCTCGTACGGGTTGCGCTTTTGCACCGAGGTCTCCGGCGGAATGCCTTCGGCATCACCAATCATTAACCTCTTAGTCCCGATTATTTCGTTTTGGTAGTCGATGTCCCCGGACTGCTGGTAGATGAACTCCGGGCCCGGATGGGTGTGTACGCTGGTCTCGCCCCCGGGCGGGACCACTACCAAGACGAAAACAGCCAGCGGGTTATCTGGGATGTCCTCCAGAATCTCGCTTTCAAAAATCGTGGGCGCGTATGGGTCCGCCAAACCGGAGCCGGGCCGGTCGAGCCGGGTCTCCCAGAACGAAGACGGGCCGTCGACAGCGCTGTGACGGTGTTGTATCCGGGCTCCCACGGCTGCCCCCTCCCCGGTTTCCAAATCCTCGACGCTGCCACCCGCGTCCAAACGGTGGTTGCCATGTTCGGCATAGACAAACGCCATCCGGTGGGAGTGGTCCAAAGATTCACCGTCATCCAGTTCAAGTCTGTGGGTTACCCAAGCCAGGGGCCCGCTGGGGAGATCATTAATCGGAAGCTGGGCCAAGACGACCGTTGAGGCGTTGCCGCCCAAGGCGCTGCCGCCCATCGAGATTTGGGGCGGCGAGGCCGCGCTTTCGGTGCTGACAGGAACCGCCGTCACCGTTGGGTCGATCGCAGTGGGTTGTGACGTGGCGGCGGGCCGGGTTGCCGTTGGTGTCGGCTCTGGTGGAACGATTGTCGCCCCGCCGCCGCTACAGGCCAAGATACCAGCAATCGTGAGTCCGAAGACCGCGCCGAGGGCAAATCTAAATCCTCTGCGGTCTCCGCGCTCTCTGCCGTCAACGGAACCCCACATTGTTCACTCCAAGCTTGCGAAGAAGGCTTATTCCAACTATAAGATACGCCCAATCGGTTGCGGAAGATTGGTACGAGCCGTATCACGTCCGTTATCGAATTTCGTGTGGTCGGCTCTCTGGCATTCTCTGATGAATTCGCCGACAATGGCCCGTAGCTAATGATCCGGTTTCGCCGGATGAAGATAGGTGAACCATGCCCAACCGCCTGATCAACGAGACCAGCCCCTACCTGCTGCAACATGCCAACAACCCGGTGGACTGGTATTCCTGGGGCGAGGAGGCCTTGGAACGCGCCAAGCGCGAAGACAAACCCATTCTCTTGAGCATCGGCTACTCAGCCTGCCATTGGTGCCACGTCATGGAACGGGAGTCGTTCGAAAACGAGGCCATCGCCGCGTTAATGAACGAGCACTTCGTCAATATCAAGGTGGACCGGGAGGAACGCCCGGACCTTGACGCTGTCTACATGGAGGCCGTCCAGATGCTTACCGGGTCCGGCGGTTGGCCCATGACGGTTTTCCTAACCCCAGAGGGAAAGCCATTCTACGGCGGCACCTACTTCCCGCCGGTAGACCGCCATAACATGCCCGGCTTTCCAAGGCTGTTGGAGTCGGTGGCCGGGTCCTACCGTACCAACCGCAGCGAGATCGACCGGGTCACCAGCCAACTCACCGAGCAGATGGGCCGCACCGCCCAGATGCCCAAAAGCGACTCGGAGCTGGGAGAAGGCACTCTCCACACCGTCTACTCCGCGCTAGCCACTAATTTCGACTACCAGAACGGGGGTGTCGGCAACGCACCAAAATTCCCCCAAGCAATGACTTTGGAAGTGCTGCTGCGCTATTACGCCCACGGCCACAACGACCGGGCCCTGGAGATGCTGGAGCTGACTCTCCAAAAGATGGCGCAAGGCGGAATCTACGACCAGATCGCGGGAGGGTTTCATCGCTACTCGACAGATGGCTACTGGCTCGTCCCTCACTTCGAAAAGATGCTCTACGACAACGCCCTTCTAGCCCGGTTGTACCTTCATGCCCACCAAGCCACCGGCCGGGGAATGTACCGCCGTATCGCCGAAGAGACTCTGGACTACGTCCTGAGGGAAATGACCGGTCTCCACGGCGGGTTCTTCTCCGCCACCGACGCCGACAGCGAGGGCGAGGAGGGCAAGTTCTTCGTCTGGACTCCCGACGAAATCGAATCGGCATTGGGCAGCGAAGAAGCGCCTATTTTTAGCGGGTTCTTCGGAGTAACCCGCAGCGGCAATTTCGAAGGGCAGAATATTCTCAACATCTCCCAGAAGGCCACCGGCTTTGCCGAGGAACAAGGCATCGACGTAGACCGGCTGGTTGACATCGTCCGCCGTGGCAAAATTGCCCTCCGGGGGGTGCGGGAGCAGCGGGTGCCCCCGCTCTTGGACGACAAGGTGTTGGCGTCATGGAACGGTCTGATGCTCCGGGCATTCGCCGAGGCCGGCGCCGCCTTGGACCGCCAAGACTACATCGACGCGGCGATCAAAAACGCTACCTTCCTGTTACGCGAGATGAAACCCGCAGGCCGGTTGCTGCGGACCTACCGCGAGGGACAGGCCAAGCTACCCGGATTCCTGGAAGACTACTCCTTCGTCGCCGACGGCCTGCTGGCGCTGTACGAAAGCACTTTCGACCCGCAGTGGCTGATCACCGCCACAGACTTGGCCGATGAGATGATTGACCTGTTTTGGGACGAGGATGCCGGCGCCTTTTACGACACCGGAAGGGACCACGAGGAACTGGTCGTGCGGCCCCGGGACGTGTTCGACAACGCCCAGCCCTGCGGTGGGTCGGTGGCCTCGGACTTCCTGTTGCGCCTAGCGGTGGTCACCGGCAACGACGACTACACCGAGAAGGCCATCACGCCGATGCAGACGCTCAACGAACTGATGTCCCGCGCCCCAGCGGGAATGGGTCGATGGCTGGCCGCGCTGGATTTCTATGTGGCTGTCCCCAAAGAGATCGCGATCATCGGACCCGCGGACGACCCGGCGACACGGCAGTTGGTAGGCACCGTCTTTAGACGCTACTTAGCCAACCGAGTGGTAGTTGGGACAGACGGGGCCAGCGTTGTCGACGGACTGCCGCTTCTGGAAGGCCGGGGCATGGTTGACGGCAAGCCCACCGCCTACGTCTGCGAGAATTACGCTTGCCAGCTTCCGGTCACCGATAGCGGAGCGCTTGCCGCCCAGTTGGGCGGCTGAGGGCCGGTGCTTCGTTTCCTGGGGTCCGGCCACATGACGTTTCGGCAGGTATGTAGCAGATAATTGTTTTTCCGGTTGTCTTTCTGGCGACAACCGGAAAAACAAGAGGAGTGATTCTACCGGAGCGAGGCGTCCAGATACGCCGCGACCCGCTCGGTGTATTCGTCGGGGTGGGTCTTGAAGGCGTCCACGTGGTCCACTCTTGGCACCCGCCACAAAAATGTGCCGTCACGGCCCGCCGCAGCAACCCTTTCGCCGTGCTCTATGGGGACCCGCTCGTCTCCCTCACCGTGGATGACCAGAATCGGGTAATCCAGCTTTGCTACATCTCGTTCCGGGACCAACTCGCCGATATTTATTCCATAGATTCCGTCGGCCATAAGTTTCGAGGTGGGCACAAAGATCGGTACCAACCACCGCGGGACCGGCGACTGACGAGCGGCTTCTTCGGTGACCATGTCGGCGGCGGCGGCGAAGGGGCTGTCGGCAACCACCGCCGCAAAGCCCGGCTCCAAGGCAGCCGACATGATGGATGTAGCGGCTCCCAGAGAGAAACCGACCAGTCCTATCCGGTCCGGTGACGCCCCTCGTTCCGCCACCAGGTAATCGAACGCCCCTAACACATCTTGGCGCTCGAAATAGCCACCCGATGCCATGTCTCCTCCAGAAGAGCCACGCCCCCGCAAGTCGAACAGCAGGGTGTTAAACCCCCGGCCCACCAGCCGAGACGCCAGCTCAACGGCGTTGTCCCCGGACCGGACACTGCCGTTGCCATGAACGAAGATCAGATGGGGAGCGGAAGCGTCTCCGGGCAGGTACCAACCGCTGAGGGACACCTCGCCGTCCCTGGAACCGAATTCCACATCTTCGAAAGCGAGTCCGTAATTGGACGGGTGGTCTTCCTGTGGGTCCTTGTCGGTGCTGGTGACGCCTTGGGCGATGAGGAAAGAGACCAGTCCGTAAAGGACGGCCAAGACCAAAACAGCTACACCCAGCGCTATTCCGTATCTAGGCCGTATTGGCAGTAGACGTATTAATTTTGGCAATAATCCCAAGGGACCCTCCGGTCGGCGGAAGACGGGTACCGGCTATGATACTCGATTGTCCTGGCTAGAAAGCGCAATTCTCCCGACCGATCACGCCTGCCTTGGGTAACCGAATAACCGGTGCGCGGCCAGCGCCGGCGCATAGCCCAATGCCCTCCAAAAGAGATGGAGTTGACCCTTCACCAAAGGACAAACGGTCTGGATATAAAAGGCGTCTGCCATGACCGCCGGTGCCAAACCGAATGCCCAAGCGACGAACCGCGGGAACAGTACGGTCACGATTAGCCCGGCCGGTATGGCGGCCAGCGACCAGATTCTGATGGCAGTCCCGACTGCGGAACGACGTTTCATAATGTTCGGGAGCCTGGAAACCCTGTTAGGCCGGTTCGGGCTGGCTGCTTCTTGGTTCGTCACTTGAGACCTCTTTGTCTACTGCTGGTGTGACCATTACTCTAATTCCCTCGACACGCTAATAAGAGTTGCAAAACTACCAACGTGGTTGATACGGATGTACCAACCCTGAGGCCAATCCGACTTCTCAAGCACCGTCGCTCTGTTGGGATTCTGGCGTACCGCTGCCTAGGCTGGCCTGTAGCTGGGGGTACCGCCTTACCCGTTTTCGGTTGTATAATGGCGTCGATTCCTAGCCTGAGCGCAACAGGCAGTTTCTGGGTGCCCCAACGTCGTTGCCAGATCAACCCATCTGGCGAAACCGCCCCAATGCTCACCGGCACCACGCATCGGCGTACGCGTCTCGTCGATCAAAGCCACCGGATTAGTAACCCAGCACGAAGCTAGAATTGGCATACGAAGCAGAAATTCAATTGGCTAAGGAGCGCTTCGGTGAAGTGCTGGCCCAGCAGCTAGAACGCGTGGAGCGGCTCAAGAAAGAGCCCGACTGGATCGATTTCAGCAAGTTAAGCTCCATCAAGGTCGGCCTGCTGGGAGGGGACGGCATCGGACCGGCCATCACTCACGAGTGTCAAGTGGTGCTTAAGCACCTGCTCAAGAGTGAGGTGGCCAGCGGGAAAGTGGAATTTCGTAACATCGACGGGCTGACCATTGAAAACCGGGCAAAGAAGATGCAGTCCATTCCAGACGATGTGCTGGCTGAGATCAAGGATTGTCACGTGACACTGAAGGCCCCACCCACACTCCAGAGCGAGGGGACGGCTGGCCCAATCTAGAAAGCGCCAACGTGGGGATGCGGAAGGAACTAGACTTGTTCGCCAACGTCCGCCCCGTGCGTGTCCCCAATCAGGGGATCGACTGGACTTTCTTCCGTGAGAATACCGAGGACATGTACGCAGTGGGCAGTCAGGGCGTAAACGTGACCGATGACTTGAGCATCGACTTCCGTGTCATTACCAGCCAAGGGTCGGAACGAATTATCGAGGCCGCTTTCGCCCACGCCAAGCGCACCGGCAAAGACAACGTCACCATCGTGACCAAGGCGAATATTATAAAGACCACCGACGGAAAATTCTTGGACATTGCCAGAAAGGTATCGGAACGGTATCCCGGAATTAGCTGGGAGGGCTGGTACATCGACATCATGACGGCGGCGCTGATTAACCCCTCCCGCCAGAAGCAGTTCCAGGTGCTCGCTCTGCCCAACCTGTACGGCGACATCCTCACAGACGAAGCCGCCCAGATACAGGGTGGCGTGGGCACCGCCGGGGCCGCCAACATTGGCAAGACCTACTCCATGTTCGAGGCCATCCACGGTAGCGCGCCCCGCATGGTGCGGGAGGGCCGGGCACAGTATGCCGACCCCAGCTCGATGATTCGCGCGGGGGCGATGTTAATGGACCACATCGGTTTTTCCGAGTTGGGCGCCAAATTGAACAAGGCACTCGACGTCTGCGGCCAGTACGAGAAGAAGATCACGATGACCGGTCGGGACACGGGCGCCACCAGCGCCGAGTTCGGCCTGTACGTCATGAACACCGTTGAAGACTCCCAACTCGACTCCCGGTGGGAAGCCTACGTCAACGCTGCCTAGAAGCACAGCTTCATTTTCTTGTCGCCTTCCACAACCAAGTGGTGACAACAAATCTCAAAAATCTCTCCCCCCTTTCCAGGTCGGGAGAGATTAGAATGTGTGGGACAATCTCACCAATCGGAGGAATAACATCTAAATGAGAAGTAAGGTTACAGTGGTGGGTGCCGGCAACGTTGGCGCCACCACCGCTCAGAGAATTCACCAACTGGGCTACGCCGACGTAGTGCTGGTAGACGTGGTGGAAGACCTGCCCCAAGGCAAGTCGCTGGACATGCTGGAGTCGGGACCGGTAATGGGCACCGATGCCACCATCACCGGAAGCAACGGATATGAGGAGTCGGCGGACTCGGACGTGGTGGTGATTACTGCCGGCATCGCCCGCCGCCCTGGCATGAGCCGCGACGACCTGCTGCTGACCAACATGCGTATCACGTCCTCAGTTACCGAGCAGGTTGTGAAGTTCTCGCCCAATTGCATCATCATCCCGGTGACCAACCCCCTTGATGCCATGGTCCAGAACGTGTACGAGGCCAGCGGCTTCCCCAGAAACCGGGTGTTCGGCATGGCCGGCGTCTTGGACACCGCCAGGTTCCGGACATTCATCTCTCAGGAACTCAACGTCTCGGTGGAGGATGTGCACGCCTACGTGCTGGGCGGTCACGGCGACGACATGGTGCCCTTGGTGCGCTTTACCACCGTCGGCGGGATACCAATAAGCGAGCTGATGGCAGAGGAAAAGGTTGAACAACTGGTGCAGCGGGCACGCCAAGGCGGGGGAGAGATAGTCGCGTTGCTGAAAGAGGGCAGCGCCTACTACGCTCCGTCGGCCGCTATCACTCAGATGGTGGAGGCGGTGCTGCTGGACAAGAAACGCATCCTGCCCTGCTGTGCCTACCTTGAGGGTGAGTACGGCATCAACGGCCTCTGCGTCGGAGTTCCGGTGAAACTCGGGGCAGGTGGCATGGAGCAGGTGCTGGAAATAAACCTAACCAAAGAAGAGAAGGCAGCTCTTCAAAGCTCGGCCGACAGTGTGAAAGAATTGGTCGAGGTTATGAACGAGGCCCGGACTAAGGATTCGGGCAAATAGGGCAGCCATCCGGACTTGTTCCATTTGGGCGTAATCGTAGCGAAAAAGAGTGGTGCCGATGAAGATCAAATTTTTAATGGTTTTAATGGGTGTAGTGGGAGGGATATTGGCGGCTTGCGGGGATTCAGCGACGTCAACCCCGTTCCGCCCCCCGAACCCAATGCAGTGGCGTACAGCGCCGTCAACTACGCGTTTGCTGGCCCGGCGACGCTGCCTTCTGGTTTAACCGAAATCACGCTGACCAACCAAGGAACCGAACTTCACCATCAACAAATCATCAAACTGCCGGAAGGGTTGACGACTGGCGATTTCTTTACCCTTTTGGAAGAGCTGCCGCCCGACGCCCCTACCCCTCCTGGCATCGAATTGACGGGCGGCGTTTCGGTGATCGGCCCGGGCGTAAGCAGCACCGCTACCTTGGACCTATCCGTCGGCAATTACATGATGCTCTGCTTCGTACCCAACGCTGAAGGAATACCGCACGTTGCCCTGGGCATGGCCTTGCCTCTGACCGTAACGCAGTCGACCGGGCCGGTGGCAGCGGAACCAGAGGCGACCGTATCAATGGACATGGTTGAATTCGGCTTCGAACTTTCCGGGCCCATCACCGGCGGACCTCAGGTGATAGAGGCCACCAATGCCGGGGCCCAAGAACACGAGTTTTTGATCGTCCAGTTGGCGCCGGAGGCGACGGTGGAGGAATTTCTGGAAGCCGTTGAGTCTGACCCCAGTCAGGCGCCTGGGGTGTTTTTGGGAGGCCTACAGGCAATATCGCCGGGAGGCCAAGGGTTTGTTACCATTGATTTCGCACCGGGAAATTATGCGTTAGTATGCGGGGTCCCCGATGAGGCAACGGGTGCGCCTCACTTCGCCCTGGGAAGGTTGCACCAGTTCACCGTCCAGTAACATTCCTTCAGGGCCTGCGAGACCTCACGTCCCGACACCGAATAAAGAATTGGTGGAGGTTATGAATTCGGCCAGGGCCGCAAGTTCAGGGTAACAGCACGCCTTTCCGGAGCCGTTCCACCCGGACAAAACGATAGCGAGCGGAAGCTATGCAAGCAAGAGCCAAAATTTGGACAGGTCTTATGGTTGTCGTGGCTGTGGCGTTCGCCGCCTGCGGGGGTTCGGCGACGTCGACTCCACCGCCGCCAACCTCTTCGCCGGACTCCGGGTTCGGTTTGCCGGCGGAACCAAATGCGATTTTTTTAACGCCGTCGATTACGCCTTTGACGAATCAAGGGACAGAACTGCACCATCAACAGCTGATCAAACTGCCGGAAGGAATGACGACAGGCGATTTCATGGCCGTTTTGGCCGAGCTACCGCCAGATGCGCCTCCTCCTCCAGGGGTCGAGATGGCGGGCGGTGTTTCGGTTATAGCGCCCGGAGTAACCGGCACGACCACGTTGGACCTAATGGCCGGCAATTACATGATGGTTTGCTTTGTCCCCAACGCCGAGGGAATACCACACGTGGCCCTGGGCATGGCTTTGCCTATCACCGTGACCGGGTCAGAGTTCCATCCCACGCCCAGATCCCTGGCAGCCAAACCGCCCGAGCCGACAGTGTCGATGGACATGGTCGAGTTCGGCTTCGAACTTTCCGGGACCATCACCAGCGGACCTCAGGTTATTCAGGCCAACAATACCGGGGCTCAGGATCACGAGTTTTTGGTGGTGCAGTTGGAACCAGGCGCAACCGTCGAAGTATTCCTTGAAGCAGTTGAAACCGGTGGGCCGGAGCCGCCACCTGGTCGGCCTCTAGGTGGACTACAAGCCATATCGCCGGGAGGCCAAGGGTTTGTTACCATTGATTTCGCACCGGGAAATTATGCGTTGGTATGCGGGCTCCCCGATGGGGCAACAGGTGCGCCCCACTTCGCATTGGGAATGTTGCACCAGTTCACCGTTCAGTAACATCATAATCGTATGACACTTACCGTCAGCTTTGGGAGGTAAATAATGGCGCGCCGCACTCCTCTGGAAGAACGTCTGCTTGAAAAAGCTGGCAAGTACCTGCCTGGCGGCAACACCGGGAATCTGCCGCTAAAACCTGAGCAGGACTTCATCGTTGCCAGTGGCAAGGGCTCACATGTTTGGGACGTTAGCGGGAACGAGTACGTGGACTGGCTAATGGGCTCCGGCCCCATGATACTGGGCCACGCGCACCCCGCGGTGGTGGAGGAAGTGATTAAGGCCGTCGAGCACGGCAGTACCTTCTTCGCCACCAACGACAAAGCGGTTATGCTCGCCGAGGCGTTGGTCGAATCCATTCCCTGCGCCGAAAAAGTGCGCTTCACCACCAGCGGCACCGACGCCACGTTCCAGGCCATGAGGGCCGCCCGGGCCTTCACCGGCCGGGACAAGGTTCTCAAGTTCGAGGGCGGCTTCCACGGGACCAGCGACTACGCCTTAATGAGCTACACTTCCAGCGCGGCCGAGGAGTTCCCTCAAGCCGAGCCCAACAGCGGGGGCATTCCCAAGGCCATTCATGAACTAATGCTCATCGCCCCGTTCAACGATCTGGCGACCACCGAGACGATCATACAAGCCCATAGCGATGAAATCGCCGCAGTGATCGTGGAGCCCGTTCAGCGAATCCTGGCCCCCAAGCCGGGCTTCTTACAAGGACTTCGAGACCTCACCGCCCGCCACAAAATTCCTCTGATATTCGACGAGGTGGTCACCAGCTTCCGGCTGGCGTACGGCGGTGCCCAAGAGTACTTCGGAGTCACCCCTGACCTCTGCGCCGTTGGCAAGATCATGGGCGGCGGCTTCCCCTTGGCGGCAGTGGCGGGGCGCGCGGACATCATGTCGGTGTACGACCGTGGGGCGTCTGACGACGACACTTATGTAAACCAGATTGGGACGCTAAACGGCAATCCGGTGGCCTGTGCGGCCGGGCTCGCCACGCTGGCGGTCTTGCGGGAAGAGGGTGCCTACAAACGAATTCATGGCGCCGGCGGTGCGCTCAGGGGTGCGTTGGTGGACATCTGCCGAGAAAACGGCGTTGCCATCCAGAGTTGCGGCGAGGACGCGATATTCGACTTCTATTTCACCGACCAACCCGTAACCAACTACCGGGAAACGCTGTCCGCCGATTCCCAGATGATGGCCCGGCTTAACGCCGGTCTGTTGGAACGAGGCATCCTGAAAGGCGCTCAAAAATACTACCCGTCGATGGTTCACACCGAAGAAGATGTCGAAAGAACCGTCCAAGCCTACCGCGAGGTGGTGCCGACGCTTCGAGGGTGAAGAGTGCGACGAGCCTGTCCCACCAGCGATAGGTGGTTGAGACAAAAAACAAGGGCCGCTGAAATTCAGCGGCCCTTGTTTTTTGGGTCTATGGGGTTTACCGGCGGCCTACCGCACCGGGATTTCGAACTTGGTGGTCAACGGCGTGGTGCGGACTATGTGGCGGCTCAGGCCCAGGTCTTGGGGGCTGATGCCCATTGCCAGGCCAATTGCTTGGGGCATGTGGAGGATCGGCAGGTTGATTGCCCGCCCTGCTTGGGCCGCAGCTTTGGGTTGGAAGCTGTCCAGGTTCAGGTGGCAGAGCGGACAGGGGGTTATCATCGCGTCGGCCCCCAAGTCCTTGGCTTCGGACGTGTGGTTGGCCACCATCGCCAGGGAGTTGCGCTCGTTGATGGTCAGAATCGGGAAGCCGCAACAACGGGTCTTCCCAGGGAAATCGACCACCGTGGCGCCCAGAGTCTCGATCAGTTTCTCCAGCGAGTCCTGGCGGTCCGGGTGCTCCTCGATTTCCAAAGCGTCGGTGGGGCGGACGATGTAACAACCGTAGAACGGCGCCAACCGCATGCCAGCCAACGGACGGGTGATAAGCGGGGTCAGCTTATCCAGACCGTAGTCCTCAACCAGAATCCACAGCAAATGTTTGGGCCGGGCGTTGCCCTTATATTCCAGACCCTCTTCAGCCAGGTAGGAATTTACTTGGGCCCGGTATTCCTCGTTCTTCAGCCGGTGATTGGCCTGACTCATCACGCCCTGGCAGGTGCTGCAGATGGTCATGATGGGCAAGTCCAGCGCTTCGGCCATGGCGAAGGTACGGGCGTTTAACGTGTCGCCCAATAGCTGGTTTTTCTCCTGCAGCACGCCGGCGCCGGTGCAAGAAGCGGCGGGCATCTCCTGAAGCTCGATCCCGAGACGCTGACAGATTAGTTTGGCCGCCGGGTATAGCTCAGGGCAACCGCCCCGGGAAACACAACCAGGGAAAAAGGCGTACTTCAACGCCGGCCTCCGAATAAAGAATTGATGGGAACTTCCCCCATCCTAGCCTTCTCCCTCGAGGGAGAAGGGACATGCCTGGTCTGCCTAGCGCTCCGGGTCTTCCACCTTCCGGAAAATCTTGCCGACGTTGTCGGCGTCCTTGATCTTCTTGTGGATAATTGGCGGCATCTTGCCGTGGGTCAAGGCTTGAATCGCCACCGGCGCGTAGCCCATCAATGCCGATACGTTGGTGAGCCCCAACGACTTGGGTACCAATTGCAACTCATCTAGCCATCCGCTGTGTTCCAACGACTCGCTAAATGCCTCGGTGTGCCTGGCGCCGTTGGTGTTATGAAGACCGGCCGAAATTGCTTGGTCCCGCAACGCCATAATCCGGTCCATGGGCGCCACGCCTTTGGGGCAGGCCTGGACACATTCCAAGCAGCGCGTGCAGTCCCACATGCCCGAAGGCTCGTTCAATCGCTCGAGCCGTTCCTGCGACAAGCCGTTCTCGTCGCCGTCACGGGGGTCGGCAGTGAACCGGTAGGCCTTGGCCAACGCCGCCGGACCCAAGAACGAGGGGTCTACCTCCAAAACGGTGCAGTCTGAGACGCAAGCGCCGCACATGATGCACGAAGTTACCGCCGACAGGTGGAGCATCGACTCGTTGGACGCGATGTATTCTTGCTTCGGCTCCGGCCCCTGGGGTTGGAGATAGGGTTCCACCTCCATGATCTTGTCCCAGAACAGGTCGAAGTTGACCACCAAGTCTTTAATCACCGGCATGTTGCCGGCCGGCTCCACTGTAATCGTGTTGTTCTCATCCAAGGCGTTAACCGCTTGGGTCTTGCAGGCTAGCGCGGCATGCCCGTTAACCCGCATGGCGCAGGAGCCGCAAATGGAACTGCGGCAGGAACAACGCAGGCTGAGGGTGCCGTCGGTCTCCTCCCGGATTTTGATCAGGGCGTCCAATACCGTGGCGTTGTCCTCGATGGTGACAGGAAATTCCTGCCAGAACGGTGTGGGCTCGGCAGCCTCGGGGTCCAGTCGCATTACCTTGACTGTGACATCCATCGGTTAGTACTTCCTCTCTTCCGGAGTCCACTTGGTGATGCTGACCGGTGAGTAGGACAGTTCCGCTCCGGTCACCCCCTTGGTCACCACCAAATGCTTCATCCAGTTTTCGTCATCCCGGTTGGGAAAGTCGGTCCGAGCCTGGGCGCCGCGGCTGTCCTTGCGGTCAATCGCGCTAACCACAATGGGCTCGGCGCAGTCCAACATGAACCCCAATTCCAGACCGAAGACCAAGTCGGTGTTGAATATTCTGCCCTTGTTGTCTACCGGGACCGTCTTGAATCGTTGGGCCAGTTGCTCCAAGTCTCCCAACGTCTCTTCCATACCTTCCTGGTTGCGGTATACGGCCAGGTTCCGGTTCATCGAATCGCCCATGCCCAACCGGATATTGGCAATACGGTCACCGTTATTCGGCCGGTCCAACAGCGCTTGGATCCGCTGCTCTTCGTTTTTCACTGCCTTCTCGACGTTGAACTCCACATAATCCGCGTTGCGTGACGATTCGGCGGCGTGGTTCCCGGAACGTTCACCAAATACTATGGTGTCAAGCAAGGAGTTGGCCCCCAACCGGTTGCCCCCATGGACGCTGACGCAGGCGCACTCGCCAGCGGCGTAAACGCCAGGCAGGTTCGTGAGGCCGTCGACGTCGGTCTTGATGCCGCCCATCATGTAGTGCATGCCCGGACGAATCGGTATCGGCTCTTTGATCATGTCAACACCGGCGAGATCGATGCCTATCTCTCGAATTTGGCTCAGCTTCTCCATGATGAGGGCTTCGCCCAAGTGTCGGCAGTCCAGCATTACGTTGCCGTCTAAGCCGTTGCCCGCATTGATCTCGGTCTGTTCGGACCGGGAGACGACATCGCGGGAGGCCAGTTCCATCATGTTGGGGGCGTACTTTTCCATGAAGCGGTCGCCGTTCTTGTCCAGTAGATAGGCTCCCTCGCCCCTTGCCGCCTCGGAAATCAGCACCCCGCTGCCAGCCAGCGTCGTGGGATGATACTGGACCATCTCCATATCCATGAGCTGTGCCCCGGCGTTGTAGGCTAGGGCCATACCGTCGCCCGTCACAATCAGCGCGTTGGTGCTGGGCTCGAAGATCCGCCCCAAGCCGCCGGTACAGAAGATCACGGTTTTAGCCCTGATGGCGTAGATCTGTCCGGTGCGTATCTCCAGGGCCATTACCCCGCAGACCCGGCCGTCTTCGATAATCAGGGAAGTGACGAACCACTCTTCGTAGCGGCGCACGCCCGACTTGATGAGCTGCTCGAACATCACATGGAGCATGGCTTGGCCGGTGAAGTCACCCACGAAGAAGGTGCGGGCCCGCCGCTGGCCGCCGAAGGCACGGGTGCCCAGGTGGCCTTCGTCATCGCGGTTGAAAGTAACGCCCATGTGTTCCATGTCGATGAGCGCTTTGCCAGCGGACCGGCACATCACCTCGATGGCGTCTTGGTCGCCCAGGAAGTCGCTGCCCTTCACTGTATCGTAGGCGTGGTCTTCCCAGTCGTCGCCCCGGTCCGTGAGGGCGGCGTTGATGCCGCCTTGGGCCGCGTTGGAGTGACTGCGCACCGGGTGGACCTTGCTGATAATCGCCGCGCTGGCGCCGCCGGCCCGAGCGGCGATTGCTGCCCGCATTCCGGCCAATCCGGCGCCGATTACCAGGACATCATGCTCCAGCATGCGTGGTTATATCCTCCAGGTGTAACCTTTCCAGACTCAGTGGAAATGCCAGTGGGGAAGGCGGAGCCGGACGCAGGTGTCCGCGTTCAGGAGTCCCCGGCTCCAAGGCCGCCCAATAATATACCAAAAAAAGGTGGGAGGCATCTAGGTTCGAGTATACGGGCCTAGCACATCCTACCCTCCAATTCGCCCTGAGCTCGTCGATGAGCCCGGCCGCGGTGAGTGTGGCTCGACAGTCCTGAGATTGCCGAAGGCCTCACCACGAACGCTTTAGGGACCTCAAGACCTGACTTCCTTCAGCAGTGGCAGCGCGAGCAGCAGCGAGGCGATGGACTTCCCGTCGTTTAACTCGCCGGTCTGAATCATGGCCACCGCCTGCTCCAAAGGAATCCGGACCACGTCGATGTTCTCGTCGTCGTCGCCCACCAGCTTGGAGGGTTTCAGGCCAGTAGCCAGGTAGGCGTGCATATACTCGGTGGCCCAGCCTGGCGCCACCCAAAAGCTGGCCAGGTGCTGTAGCCGG
Source organism: Dehalococcoidia bacterium (assembly GCA_965247605.1). Lineage (GTDB taxonomy): Bacteria > Chloroflexota > Dehalococcoidia > Lucifugimonadales > UBA3495 > VXOI01. The sequence goes on from CBDFHM010000013.1 coordinate 945,755, forward strand.
TCGGCGGTATAGCCGACTTCCTCCTGAAGCTCCCGAAGGACCGTGTCTTCCGACAACTCGCCTTCTTCCACGCCGCCGGCAGGAACTTCCAATATTGATTGTTCGGTAGGCTTCCGGTACTGGCGCACGAAAAGCACATTGCCGTCATTGTCCACCGGGACGATGCAGACGGCGTGAGAATGTTCGACGATCTCCCTGGTGGCCTCGTGGCCGTTGGGCATTCGAACGGTATCTTTCCGAACGTTCACAATGCGGCCCTCGTACAGGCGCTCACTATTGATCGTCGGTTCTTCTTGGGGGTTGGAGCTGGGCGGATGCTGTGACACGTTTGCTACTGGCCGCGGATGCTGAAGCCCAACCGCCGGGTCAGCGTGCCGAAGAAGTAGGAAGGGGGGTTGGCCCGAAGGAACTTGGCCTTGTACGGGCTTTTTTTCAACTCGATTCTGTCTCCGGGATTGAGGTCGTAGTCGACGTAGCCGTCAACGCTCATTACGGCTGGCTGAGACCCTTCGACGGTGAGCGAGACCTCCGATGACGATTGCAGCACCAACCCCGCCGCCAGCCCCATGTGAGCCGCCACGGTCTTCAGGACGAGGGCGTCTGACTCGGGGTCAAGTATCGGGCCGCCTACGGCAAGGTTGTAGCCGGTGCTTCCGGTAGCGGTAGAAAGGATTAGTCCGTCGCCCCGGAAGGTGGATACCTGAGCGCCGTCGATGGTACCGGTCACCGTGACCACTCTAGAGGCGGAGCCCCGGGCCACCACAACGTCGTTCAAGGCGTGATACGGACCCACTTTCTTCGATCCGTTAGCCTTATGCACCGTGGCCTGGAGCATGCTGCGTTCGTCGACCCTGCGGCCACCACTCCCACCATTAAAGTAGCCGGGCAACTCCTCCATGGCTTCGTGGACTTGGAGCTCGGTCATAAAGCCCAAACGGCCCATGTTGATGCCGACCACCGGTATGCCCGCAGGCCCCGTGAATTGCACCGCCCGGAGGATGGTGCCGTCGCCTCCCACGGTTATTACGAGATCGGTGCTTTTGGCACGGGGTAGCAACGACTCCAAGTTCTCGGCCGGGGACAACCAACTAGAGTCGGACAACTCCAATTCATGGAGGATGGCCGTGCCGAAGTCCAAGGCCTCGGGAATTCGCGAGTTATATATGATGCCGACGTTGTTCATCTAACCATCATCGGAGAGCATTCCCCTCTATCATACACGCCTGCAACCACGCCTGAAAGCTGAAGGAAACCCCCGGAAGCGCCGGGAGCTTATCACCGGCCGGAACCGAGCGTCAATTGCGGTGAACTTCGCTGAGCGGTGGTTGCTGTTGTGGCGTTCACACTAATTCTAACCCCATCCCTCGAGGAAGGAGGAACAAGTGGCGCTATATCGCCAGAGCGCTGACGGCTCCCTGGGCTGCCTCCATCACGAAGCCGGGCGCGATACCGATGAACAACATGCTCGCTCCCGCTACCCCTAGGGCCACCCACGGCGCCGGTGAACGGGACGAACGGTCTTCGCCAGCGGCGGTGGAAACGGCGGAAGGTTCAGGCTGAAGGAACATCACCCGGATGATCCGGATGTAGTAATAAGCCGACACCGCGCTATTGATGACGCCGATGATGGCCAGCCAAGTCAGGTCGGCTTTTACCGCAGCGGTGAATATATACAGCTTGGCGATAAAGATGCTGGTAGGCGGAACACCAATTAGAGCGATGAGGGCCAAAGCCAGCGTAACGGCCAAAACCGGCGACCTAGTGACCAGGCCGGCGTAGTCGGCGATGCGATCGCTGCCGACCCTGGAACTGATGGCGGTTATGGCGAAAAAGGCGGTCAGGTTGGCTGCGGCATAGGCGCCCAGGTAAAAGAGAACGCTGTCGGGACCGAGGGACGAGAATTCGGGTACGTCCAGTCCACCGTCGGCGACTTTCACCCCGGCGGCCACTCCCACTAGGAGATATCCCGCGTGGGCAATGGTGCTGTAACCGAACAGCCGCCGAATGTTGGTCTGCACCATTGCCACGGCGTTGCCAAAAATCATGGATGCCGCCGCCAGCCCGGCCATCAGCGCGGCCCAATCCAGGGCTACGTCGAAGAATCCCAGGTACAAGACCCGGAGCAATACCGCGAAGGCCGCCGCCTTACTGGCAACCGACAGGAATGCCACCACCGGAGTAGGCGCACCCTCGTATACATCGGGGACCCACATCTGGAATGGAGCGGACGAAATCTTGAATCCGAACCCGGCCACCATCAAAACGATACCCACCAGCAAGGCATAGTTGCCGAAGGCCACGTCGCCCGTGGCGCCGCCGATGCTGTTGGAGATTTCAGAAAGCTGCGTGCTGCCCGTGAAGCCGAAAACCAGCGCCATGCCATAGAGCATCACGGCGGAGCTAATGGCGCCGATGATTAGGAACTTCATTCCGGCCTCGCTGGACCGGGAGTTCATCAGGAACGCCGCCAAGGCAGCCAAGGGAAGGGTGGTCAACTCTAAAGCAATGTAGATAGTGATCAGCTCGGTTGCCCCCGCCAGCAGCATCATACCGGTGGCGGAGAATAGCATCAGCCCAAAGTATTCGCCCTGGAACCGGTCCACCCGCTTCACGTAATCGGTGGAGGCAAGCACCACCAGCGCCGCCGCACCGATTACCAGGAAATTGAAGAACAGCGCGAAACGGTCCACCGACAGGCTGCCCAGTAGGATGCTGGGTTCCTCTGCGGAAAACGCTTCGGCGCCCCGCAGCAGAGTGTTGGAGTCACCGAGATCGTAGAACTGGACCAAGGTCAAGACAAATGGGGCGGACAGCGCCAGGAAAGCGAAGTAGGGCAAGAGGCCCTTTCTAGGCACCAGCAAGTCCAACAGAATGACCAGGGTGGCGGCCCCGGCCATGGCCAGGTAGGGCGAGATGACGTATAGGTCGTGGGCGGTCATTTCGGTCTACCCACCGTTGAACGCGCCGACCATCGGCGCCAGTCCAGATTCGAAGACGTCGGTCAGAATCGCCGGGTAGACCCCAACGCCGATAATACTCACCGCCATTAGGGCCAGCGGCGCCGCCTCAACCAGAGACGCGTCAGTCAGATCGGCGAACCGTTCACGGCGTTCGCCGAAGAAGGTCCGCTCCATCATCCACAAGATATACCCGGCTGCCACTACGATGCCCAAGACAGCCAATACCGTGGGCCAATCGTAGGCGCGGAAGGCGCCCAGGAACACCAGCAACTCGGAGACGAACCCGCTTAGGCCCGGCAGCCCCAACGACGCCAGCCCGGCAATCAGCATGGCAATCGCCACCAGCGGCATCCGGCTGGCCAGTCCTCGCAGGTCGGGAATGTACCGGGTGTGGGCCTTGTCGTACACCAGGCCGACCGCCAAGAACAAAAGTCCGGTGATGGTACCGTGAGTGAATAACTGCATGGCGGCGCCGTTTAATCCGGTGACGGTCAGAGTGCCCTCGGAGATCCCAACGGAACCGATACCGACCAGCACCAACCCCATGTGGCTGACACTGGAATACGCGATGAGCCGCTTCAAGTCGGTCTGTCGAATGGTGAGGACGGCGCCATAAAGCACGCTCACAACACCCAAGGCAACGATAGCCCAAGCAAAGCGGTCGGTTTGGGTCGGGAACATGCCGACGTTAATTCGAAGCAGCCCGTAGCCGCCCATCTTCAGCAGTACCCCCGCCAGCATCACGCTGGCCGCCGTTGGAGCGTCGGTATGGGCGTCGGGTAACCAGGTGTGCATCGGCCACGTGGGGAGTTTGATGGCGAAGCCGACGAAGAACAGCCAGAAAAGCCCGGCCAGGGGAATCAGCACCGCCGCCGAAGTCAGCGCGTTACCCATGGTGGAAAGCTCGATCATGTTGAAGGTGCCCACCCCAGGGGTCAGGAACACCGCGACAATTCCCACCAGCATGAAGGCGCTGCCCAAGATGGTGAAGATCAGGAACTTCATCGCCGAGTATTCTTTCCGACCGCTGCCCCAAATGGAGATGAGCATGTACATCGGCACAAGCTCCAACTCCCAAAAGAGGAAGAAAAGAAGTAGGTCCATCGATGTGAAAACACCCATCACCGCCGTCTGTAGCAAAAGCAGCCAAAAGAAATATTCTTTGAGCCGCAGTTTCACGTGCCACGACGCCAGAACAGCGCACAGACCCAGCAGGCCGGTCAAAGCCACCAGGGGCGCGCTGAGGCCGTCAACAGCCAGCAGGAAGTTGGCCTTGAGGCCGGCGTCCGGAATCCAGGCAAACTTGTCCACAAACTGGAACCGGTCGGCGCCCTCTCCGTGGTCGAAGAAGCTGAACACCAAGAGGGACAGCACCAAGTCGGCCAAGGCGATGAGAACAGCGAACCCGCGAATAGTGCGGTCGCCGCGGAGCAACAACAGCAGCACCAACGCTCCTACCGCCGGCAGGAACACGGTTGCGGTGAGCAGTCCGCTGTAGCCGGAGACCATCTAGGTGACCCGACTTTGCGAGATGTCGGCCATACTTACGCCAACAGGAATGCAAGGATGATTATCAGTGTCCCGAAGGCGATAACGGCGCCGTAGGCCTGTACTTGGCCCGTCTGGAACCGTCCGAGGGCGGTGCCGATATTTCGGAAGATCCAGCCAATAAGGCCCACCGCGCCATCAACCAAGTTGCGCTCAATCCAATCCACAGTTCCGGCGAAAAGCCGGTAGAAGCCGCGGCGCACCACCACATTTTCGTAGAGTGCGTCGACGTAATATTTTTCCGAGAGCAAAGTGTGTACCGGGCCTGCTGCCTTCAGCGGGTCGGACGTCTGGGCACGCCTGCGAGAATACAGTGCCAGGGCCGCTCCGGCGCCTGCCACCGCAGCAATTGTCGAGAACGTCGCTATCCAGCGGCTAAAGTCCAACGTTTCGGCATGGCCCGACCCGCCCAGCGAAGCCAACAACCCGTCGCCTAAGAAACTCGTAATCCAGTGCTTGGCGATGCCGATTTCTTCTTCCCATTGGGGGTTGGCCAGGTACCCAAGGGCCGCCGCCGCCAGACCCAACACCGCCATTGGCGCCAGCATGACCAGCGGCGACTCCGCCAGGTGTACTCCGCCGTGACCTGCGGCGCCAGCCGGCGCCGTCTGTCCCCGCTCTTCCAACTCCTTTTCAGCCCCGCCGCGGAACTCGCCGTGGAAGGTCAGAATTATCATCCGCAGGGTATAGAAAGCGGTTACTATCACCCCGGCTAGCAAGGAGGAGAATGTGACCCGGCTGACCCAGGTATCCACCAAGGCGGTGCCGTTCCAAGCTCCCAGCAGTATTTCGTCTTTGCTCCAGAACCCGGCCAAAGGAATAATTCCCACCAGACTGAGACCGGCGACCAGAACCAAAATATAGGTCATCGGCATGTGCCGCCTGAGTCCGCCCATGTAACGCATGTCGAAAGTGCCGGTGGCGTGGTTGACGCTGCCGGCGCCCAGGAACAAAAGCGCCTTGAACGCGGCGTGAGTAACCAAATGGAAAAGCGCCGGGCCGTAGAGTCCAAGACCCAGCGCGGCGATCATGTAGCCCAGTTGGCTAATGGTGGAGTAGGCCATCACTCGCTTGATGTCGTTCATCACCAAGCCCATGGTGGCGGCCATGATGGCGGTGAACGCACCGACGAGAGCCACGACAGCCATGGCGTCGGCGGAGTGCTGGAACACGGGGAAGAAGCGTGCCACCAAGAACACTCCGGCCGCCACCATGGTGGCGGCGTGTATCAGGGCGCTTACCGGGGTCGGGCCTTCCATAGCGTCGGGCAGCCAAGCGTGTAGCGGGAACTGGCCCGATTTGCCCGCCGCCCCGGCGAATATCCCCAATACCATCCAGGTCAAAGCGGCGCCGCCCAGCACCGCGCCGCCGGCCGCCAGAGGCTGGGCCGCCTGCCAGATATCGGGAATGTGGAAGGCGTTCAGGCCAGCGGCCGCGAAGTCGTCGGCCCTCAAGAAGAGGTACAGAATGGCGATCAGAAATCCGACGTCGCCGATACGGGTCACAATAAACGCCTTCTTGGCGGCGGCAGCGGCGGCGGGGCGCTCGTGCCAGAACCCGATCAAAAGATAGGAGGAGACGCCCACCAACTCCCAGAAGACGTAGAGCTGGATGATGTTGGTGGACAACACCAACCCGAGCATCGAGGCGGTGAACAGCGACATGTAGGCGAAGTAACGCGAGACTCCGGGATCACCTCTCATGTAGCCCAGAGAGTAGACCTGAATGAGCAAGCTCACAGAGGTGACCACCACTAGCATCACCGCAGTCAGCGGGTCCAAAAGCAGGCCAATTTCGATAGTGGCGCTGCCCACTTCCAGCCACTCCAGGGGTTCGAAGTTCAACGAGTGGCCCAGTATGACCGAGCGGAGCGTCCAGATCGAAAATCCGAAGGCCCCTCCCAAGGCGACAATGGTGGCGAGACCGCTAACTGTCGGGATGCGGTTGAGGAATGGCCTTATCACCAGAACGATGAGGGCAAACGAGCCCAGTGGAAGCAAGAATATGGCCCAGACGGCCGCTTCGGTGACCATCTATAGCTTCCTCAAGATTTCCTCGGCCACGTGCTCACGCCCGACCGGGACATAAATCTTGAAAGGAATTTTTTCGCTCCAGTCCAGAATATCGCCCTCAGGCAGGATGCGGGCCGGCAGCCCTTCGCCTTCGAGGACTTCCTTCCACATCTCGGCCATCATCAAGTTGGGGGCTCTCTTAAACTCTACCCACATATTCGAGGACCTAGTTTCGCATCTGAGTAGCGTCGCCCAAGTCGACCGACTCGTTGGTACGGTACATGGCGAAAACGATACCCAGTCCCAAGGCGATTTCCGCCGCCGCCACGGTGATGATAAAGACCGCGAATACCTGCCCGGTGAGAACCACGCTCAGGTCGTCCTGCAATCCGGCTGGCGCCAGGTATTTGGCCATGGCCACCAGGGTCACGTTGACCGCATTGAACATGAGTTCGATGGACATCAACACGGCGAGGACGTTTCGCCGCGCTAGGGACCCGTACAGCCCAATGCAAAATAAGATCGCCGATACGATGAGAAAGGCTTCGAACGACATATGGGACTATCCGGCCCCAGAACTTGATCCGGGGCTTAACCCGGAATTTGACCCAGCTCGGGGGCGCACCAGTACCAAAGCGCCGATCAGTGCCGCCAACAACAGGACCGATACCGCCTCGAAGGGCAGCACGAAATCACCGACCAACAGGTCGGCCAACCCGGCCTCTTGCACCTCGGCCTGTTCCTCTGGAGAGGTGATTCCGGATTGGTCCAGAACCTCTCCGGTGATGGCGGCTACCGCGCCGGTCTGGACCAGCTCTGCCCTCTCTTGCTGGCTCTCGGGGAGAAACTCCCACTGCGTGTCCACTGCGGCCGTGATCACGGCCGCGAGCAACAATGAGGCGAACAAAACCGCTGGAAAGTGCAGCCGGTTGGGCAAGTTGCCCTGCTGCACGTCCCGAGTCAACATGACAGCGAAAATGATGAGAACTGAGATCGCGCCCGCGTAAATTAGGACTTGCACCACCGCCAGGAACTCGGCGCTGAGTAACACGAAAAAGCCGGCGACAGCTACGAAAACGACTACCAACAACAATGCCGCCCGGAACAGGTCTCTTACGAAGACCACGCCCAGCGCGGCACCAATGGCTACCAGGCTAAGCAGCCAAAAAACAACGTCTTGGAACAGCATCTAATCGGCTTGTTCGTCGGCCGTCGGAGACGGGTTTTCTTCAAAAGCCTCAGGGAGCGCTGGGGATTCTGGGTCCGGACCCGTATCAGCCGAATCATATGGGGCCGGCCGCTGGCCCAACCCCATCCCCGCCTTCTCCTGCTGGTGCCAGCGCCACGACTCTCTCCCCACCTCGGTCCAGTCCAGAGGGCGGCCCGCCCGGGGGTCGTAGCCTTGGTCCTCCAACTGAGGCCGAAAGAAAGTGCTGGGGCGTTTGTCGGCCTGGCGCAACTCGTCGATCGTGATAACCATATCTTTTCGGGAGTAGCGGCCTTGTTCGAAACCACTGCCCATGAAGAGCGCGTCGTAGGGACAGGCCTCAACACACAGACCGCAAAACATGCACCGGTTGATGGCGATGTCGAAGACTTCCAGGCGGTACTTGTCACCCTCGGCTGGCGCCGTTTCGCTGGGTGTGGTGACGATCTTGATGATCCCCAGCGGACAGTACTTGGCGCAGGACGCGCAGCCGGTGCACCGCTCTTCGTACCATACGAATTCTTCGCCGCGGAAACGCGGGTGCTGCTTCAGCCGCTCTTCGGGGTATTGAACGGTAAAGGGCTTCTTGGTCAGGTTTTTCAGGGTGACCAACAACCCCTTGACCATCGCCAGTCCATACATACTAGGTCGGCTCCGTGATGGAGACGCCCAAGGACGGCGGCGAAGTGGCGCCGCTTCCCACAGGCCTTACTTTTTCTCGGATCAAGTTCCCGAACACCATAATCAACAATGCGGCCAACCCAAAATTGATGCCGGTCATGATCCACAAGTCACTGGTGGCCAGGCTGCCGGCGTCGTCCCGGAGGAAGTATACCTCCAGTGCGGTGGCGAAGAGGTTGATAATACTCACTGGCAAGAGGAATTTCCAGGCCAGGGCCAGCAGTTGGTCGATGCGCAACCGGGGAAACGTAGCGCGTACCCAGATGAAGACGCAGGCCACCGCGGCCACCTTGAGCAGGAACCAGAGCCAGCCGATGTAGTTAGAGGCCGGTCCCGACCAGCCGCTGAAGAACAGGGTGACGATCACGGCAGAAGCGGTCACCACGCCTCCGAACTCGGCCGCTTGGATCAACCCAAACTTGATGCCGCTGTACTCGATATGGTACCCGGCGATGAGCTCAGACTCGGCTTCCGCCATGTCGAACGGCGTCCGGTTCAACTCGGCCGTAGTTCCGGCGACGAAAACGAACAGGGCCAACGGCTGTACCAACAAGAAGGGTATGGTCTGGGCGTCGACCACATCGGCCAGCGACATGGACCCGGCAACCATCACCACGCCCAACAATGAAATCACCACCGGCACTTCGTAACTGATCAGCACCGCCACCCCCCGTGCCGCACCGAACATGGCGAAACGGTTGTTGGAGGACCAGCCCGCCATGAAAATGGCAATGGAGGTGACGGAAGTCACGGCCAGTACATAAAGGACACCGACGTTGAGATTAGCCAACGCCGTGTCCTTGGCGAAGGGGACCACCGCCAGCATCAGTATCACTGGCGCCACCATCACAATGGGGACAGCGGCAAATACTATTTTGTCGGCGGCTCTAGGGGTAAGGTCCTCCTTGAAAATCAGCTTGATAATGTCGGCAAAGGGTTGGAGGAGGCCAAAGGGTCCCCACCGGTTTGGCCCCAGGCGGTTTTGGAACTTGCCGATCAACCGGCGCTCCATCCAGGAGAAAATTGCCGCGCCCAGCAGCACCGCATTGATCAAGAAGAACATGATGACGAAACCGGCAACGAAGTACGAAAGCCAGCAAGGCAGCAATTGGCCCACGAATTCGTACACCTCCCGGTACAGGACGGTGCCGTGGAGAATGTTGTCGGGACCGAGGACGCAGTTCACCGGTCGACTTCACCCATGTTGATATCCAGGCTCCCCAGAGTCACGATCATATCCGCCAATTTATATCCCACCAGCAGATGTTCGGTCACCGTTAGATTAATCAAAGACGGCGACCTAATCTTGCACCGGTAGGGGCTGATGCCGCCGTCGCTTACCAAGTAGAAGGCCAGTTCTCCCTTGGACGCCTCCACCCGGCCGTAGGCCTCGGCGCCCGGTTCCGGGCGGAGCACCAAGGGCACGTCCGCGCGTACCGGTCCCGGTTCGATCTGCTCGATGCACTGCTCAACGATGCGAACGCTCTGGTGCATCTCTTGAATCCTCAGCCAGAACCGGTCGTAGTTGTCCCCGTTGGTGGCGGTAGGGACATCGAAGTCGACTTGGTCGTAGGCGTCGTAGGGTTCCATCTTCCGCCAGTCCCACGCCAGACCGCTGGCCCGCAACACCGGTCCGCTGACGGAACAGTTGATGGCCAGGTCCAGCGGCAACGAACTGACGCCCCGTGTGCGCACCATTACGATTTCGTTCTCCAGCACCAGTTGCTCTATCTCTTTGAACTCGGTGTCGAAGTCCTTCAGGAACTGGTCCAAGGCAGGCCAAAAGTCCGTCGGCGCATCGAAATAGACTCCGCCAGGCCGCATGTAGCTGACCGTGATTCTCGCGCCGCAGAGCATCTCGAACAGGTCGAGAATTCGCTCCCTGGACCGGAAGCAGTACATTAGCGGTGTGCCAAGGGTGCCAAGGTCTTGGAGAATGAACCCGATGCCCATCAAATGGCTGGCAATACGTTGCAACTCGGCGGTTAAGGTCCGCAGATACTTGGCCCGGAGCGGGACCTCGGCGCCCAAGAGTTTTTCCACCGCCAGGCAATAGGCCTGGTTATTGATCATGGAAGAAACGTAGTCCAACCGGTCGGTGAGCGTCACGATCTGGGTGTAGTTCCGCTCCTCAGCCAGTTTTTCCGTTCCCCGGTGCAGATAGCCGACTATCGGCTCCACTTGGAGAATTTCTTCGCCATCGAAGGTCACGCGCAACCGGAACACCCCATGGGTGCTGGGGTGCTGCGGACCGATGTTTACCGTCATTGGCTCGGTTCGGATGGTCATTATTAGCTGTCAGCTTTCGCGTTTTCGTAGGATGAATGAGAGTCCGATGTGGTCACCGACCTCAACGTTTTCCTTCTTCCTGACTTTGGAGTTTAGTGGAATGAAGTGAGTGCCGTCGCCCATCGGCATGAGTGATGTATCCCATATGCTGCTACCAAGCGTGGCTGTAATTGCCACTAAGCCACGGTCAGCCACATCTCTAAACATCTCCGTATACTCCTTGGGCACGGCTACATAGACCCAAGGATTCTCGACATGGAATATATTTACCTGTCCGCTGACTGGAAGTGGTTGGTTATTCATTTTTAGCGGTCAGCGGTCAGCGGTCAGCTTTCGGCTCGATAATGGCTGAAAGCTGATGGCTGACAGCTAATTGCTACAAAAAATCCTTCCTTAACGGATGGCCCTGGAATCCCTCCCAGAGCATGATTCGTTTCATATTCGGGTGGCCGTCGAAGCGAATGCCCATCAGGTCCCAGACCTCTCGCTCCTGGAAGTCGGCACCGCGCCAAACTCGGTAGACCGACGGCACGACCGGCTCACCTCGGCCTGGAATTTTACTCTTGATCGTGGCCGTATGGCGCTGCCTGAATGATGTCAGATGGTAAACAACCTCGAAATACCCGATGTAATCGACCGCCGATATCGAGTTGAGGAACTGGAAGTCCAATACCGGGTCGGCCTGGAGAAACTCGGCTATGCCGGCGATGCTGGGCGTTTTGACCCAGACCGCGTCGTCGTTCCATTCCTCCACCGAATCCGCCACCGCCGCCTCTAACTGCGCGGCTAGGTCAGGACCGGCCAAGTGGACCAAGCCCATCAGGCTTCCTCAGCGGAAGAGGTCGCAGCTTTCGACTTCTTGCCCAGCAGCGGCAGGTTGGCGCCGTTGGGCAGGTTGCGGTATTTCTTGATCTTTTCGTGCAACTCCATGATGCCGAAGAGCAGCGCGTCCGGCCTGGGCGGGCATCCGGGAACGTAGACATCCACGGGAATGATGTGGTCGACGCCTGGCACCACGCTATAGGAACCGTAGTAGGGTCCGCCGCTGGTGGCGCAGACGCCCATGGAAATTACCCATTTGGGGTCGGCCATCTGGTCGTAGATGCGCTTAATGGCCGGGGACATCTTCCACGTAACGGTCCCGGCCACGATCATCAAGTCGGCCTGGCGGGGCGAGGCGCGAAACACCTCCATGCCGAACCGGGCGATGTCGAACCGGCCCATGGAACTGGCGATCATCTCGAAAGCGCAACAGGCCAGGCCGAAGGAAACCGGCCAGAGGGCCGACTTGCGGCTCCAGTTGACCAGCGCGTCGACCGAGGTCACCATCAAATTCCCTTTGATGTCGTCGGGGACTACGATTAATGGCTCGGCCAACGGTTCCACGGAGGAATCCTTGAGGTCTTGAACCGTCTGTCCTTCACTCTGGTCCAGTTGCCAGGTGCGGGCCGAGAGGGGGCTGCTTCCTTCGGGAATATTCCCGTGAGTAGTCAACGGACGGTCTCCTTTATGCCCAGTCCAGGTCGTGTTTGCGCCAGGCGTAGGCCAAACCTACCATCAGGATGCCGACGAATGCCGCCATCTCGATGAGGGCGAAAAGTTCCAGCCGCAAAAACTTGGTGGCCCAGGGGTACAAAAACACTACTTCGACATCGAAAATGACGAAGAGAATGGCGAACATATAGTAGCGGAAATTGAACAGGTTCCAGCGGCCGCCGATGGCCTCCATGCCGCACTCGTAGGTATCGGACTTGACCTCGGTAGGCGTGTCGGGCCTGAGACCGATCTTGGAGGCCGTCCGGGACAGCAGCAACATGCTGACCGGGACCACAATGGCGACGACAGAGAAAATTGCGATGAGGCCGTATTGCCGGAAGTAGTCGTCTAAGAGCATTGACCGCTGCTAGGGCTAGTTTCGGATGCCACTATTTTCGGATACCAGGGCTGATCGGAGGCTGGAACCGGGTGAATTATAGCAGAGCCGTGAGGACCGTTACAGCGGGACTTGGGTCCATTCTTTGGCACCCCACTAGCCATCAGCTTGTAGCGATCAGCTATTAGGTGAGCCTGCTAATATATTCGGGATAAACCAGCACCGGCGGTGTTGGCGCCGCCGAATAAATCTAAACTCAGCGAACCTAGGGAATTTAGGGGGAACATTGGCCGATCCGCAAGGGCCTCTGAAAGGCTTGAAAGTCCTCGATTTATCGATCATTGTTGCCGGGGGCACCGCCAGCAGCCTCATGGCCGACTTCGGCGCGGAGGTGGTCAAAGTGGAGCGTCCCGGAACCGGCGACCCGCTGCGGAACTGGGGCCCCTTTGCCAACGGGGCATCGCTTTGGTGGAAGGTCCACTCCCGAAACAAGCAGTCCGTTACTCTCGACCTTGGTTCAGAAGAAGGGCAGGAAATTCTGAAACGGATGGCCGAACAGGCCGATTTGCTGATCGAGGGCTTCCGGCCGGGCGCCATGGAACGTTGGGGGCTGGGTCCGGACGACCTGCACCGGGTCAACCCCAAGCTGGTGATGCTCCGCTACTCGGGGTACGGCCAAACCGGCCCGTACAAGGACCGGCCCGGCTTTGGCACCATCGCCGAGTGTATGAGCGGCTACGTGGGCATGACCGGGTTCCAGGACTCGCCGCCGGTGCTGCCACCGGTGCCCTTGGCCGACGAGATCGCTGGAGTGTTCGGGGCTATGGCGGGAATGATGGCCCTCTATCACCGTGACGCCGGGCACGACGTGCCAGGGAAAGGCACGGCCAAAGGGCAGGTAGTCGACCTCAGCTTGTTCGAGCCGCTGTTTCGGCTCTGCATCCCCCACGTGACCATGTACGACCTCCAGGGCATCAATCGAGAGCGGGTGGGCAACGACTTTCCGGATGCCGCTCCCCGTAGCCTTTACCGCACGGGTGACGGCCGCTGGCTGGGCCTATCAGCCACGTCCCAGAACACGTTCGAGACGCTGGCCCGGGCCATGGGGATGCCGGAATTAATCGAACGCCCGGCGTTCAAGGACAATGCCGCCCGGCTGGAAAACCGGGAGGCGCTGAATGACGAGCTGAACGGTTGGCTGGGCCAAAGGACCCTGGCCCAGACGCTCGACCAGATCGTTCCAGCCGGCGCCGCAGTGGGCCCGGTCTACGACGCCGCCCAAATAGCCAACGACCCTCACTACGCTGCGCGGGAAGACATCGTGGAAATCGACGACCCCGAAATAGGGCATACCAAAATGTTGGGAATTGTCCCCAAATTCAGCGAAACCCCCGGCGCCGTCGTACATGCCGGCCCCACCATCGGGCAGCACAATGCTGAGGTTTATGGGGCGTGGCTTGGTATGAGCGAGGGAGATCTAGAAGGGCTGTCGAGCAAGGGTGTGATTTAACGGGTTATGTCAATCCAACGCCTCCTCATCGCTACCAATAACCCCGACAAGATACAGGAGTACGCGGGCTTATTTCGCGACGCCCCATTCGAACTGGTATCCCTGGCGGACCTCGGCATCTCCCACGAAGTTGACGAGACGGGCCTGACCTTTGGGGAGAATGCCTGGCTCAAAGCTTCGGAGTACGGGTCGCTGGCGGGCATGCTTACGTTGGCCGACGACTCCGGGCTGGAGGTGGACGCCCTCGGCGGTGATCCGGGGGTCAAGTCGGCCCGCTACGGCGGTGAGGCCTGCCGCTCGGACCAAGACCGGGTGGCGCTCCTACTGCGGAGCTTGGAGGGCGTGCCTTGGGAGAAGCGTACCGGCCGGTTCCGTTGTGTTATCGACATTGTGGACCCAGATGGTACCGAACGAGGGAAAATCCCCCCAACCCCCCTTTTCGAAAGGGGGGGTTCACTACCCGACCTCGTGGCGTCGGTAGTTGGCTCAGTGGCCGGAATGATACAATATTCACCTGAGGGCGATGACGGATTCGGCTACGATCCGGTCTTTTACCTTCCATCCTTTGGGAAAACCATTGCCCAGCTTTCGTTGAACGAAAAAAACCAAATTAGCCACCGGGCCGACGCCGCCGCAAAGGCGCAGCGCAAGCTGCTAGCCATGAGCCCGGTCCCAAATAGCTGAAAGCCGATAGCCATGCCCACCATTAACGACACATTTGGCAGGCCACTCAGGGACCTGCGTATCTCGGTCACCGACCGGTGCAACTTCCGGTGTCCCTATTGCATGCCGGCCGAGATATTCGGCGAGGCCTACCAGTTTTTACCCCGGGCAGACATTCTCACTTTCGAAGAAATCGCCAGGCTGGTCGCAATTTTCGCCGGGCTGGGGGTGAACAAGGCCAGGGTAACGGGCGGGGAACCGCTGCTGCGCACTGACCTGGACCGCTTGATCGGCCTGCTGTCCCAGATAAACGATATCGACGACCTGACGCTTACGACCAACGGTTACCTCTTGGCCCAACAGGCGGAAGGCCTCAAGAACGCCGGACTCCACCGGGTCACGGTCAGTCTGGACAGCCTGGACGACGAGGTTTTCAAGACGATGAATGGCCGGGGTTTTGGCGTTCGCAGGATCCTCCACGCGATAGAGCGGGCCGGCGAAGTGGGCCTGTCGCCGATCAAGATCAACTCGGTGGTCCAGAAAGGCGTGAACGACCATACGATCGTGGACCTGGCCCGCCACTTCAAGGGCACCTGTAATATTGTTCGCTTCATCGAGTACATGGACGTGGGCAACCGCAACGGTTGGCAGCTCGACCAAGTGGTTAGTGCCGACGAGATCGTCAGCCGCATCGATGCCGAAATGCCCCTGGAACCGATGGCAAGCAACTACGCAGGCGAAGTCGCAAACCGGTACCGCTACAGGGACGGGAGCGGCGAGATTGGCGTAATTGCCTCGGTCACCAAACCATTCTGCGGCGCCTGCACCCGTTCGCGGTTATCGACCGACGGCTCAATATTCACTTGCCTGTTCGCCAACACAGGAGTTAGCCTCCGCGACCCCATGCGCGGCGGGGCCTCGGATGACGAACTCCGCGACCTGATATCTCGGGTCTGGGGCCGGCGCACAGACCGGTACTCGGAAGAACGGGCCAGTGCCACCGGCGGCGACGCCAGCCGACGGAAAATCGAAATGTACCAAATTGGCGGCTGAGCTTGGCCGACAATGCGGACAATAGGATAGTTATCCATACCGACGGGGCCTGCAAGGGCAACCCTGGCCGTGGCGGCTGGGCCGCAATCATCCAGCAGAACGGACATCAACGGGTAGTGTCGGGCAACGACCCCCA
The DNA here is from genome assembly GCA_965247605.1 of Dehalococcoidia bacterium. GTDB lineage: Bacteria > Chloroflexota > Dehalococcoidia > Lucifugimonadales > UBA3495 > VXOI01. The sequence continues at coordinate 961,687 of CBDFHM010000013.1, forward strand.
CACCACCAACAACCGCATGGAGATGACGGCGGCTATCAAGGGTCTGGAGGCGGTAGACCCTTCGGAACGGATCGTCCTCAATTCGGACAGCACCTATGTGGTCAATACCATGACCAAGGGCTGGAAACGAAAAGCGAACCACGACCTGTGGGAGAAGTTGGACCGCTTGGTGGCGGACCGCCAGATTGAATGGCGCTGGGTGCGGGGCCACAACGGGGATCCAGGTAATGAAATGGCCGACTCGGTGGCCGGCAAGGAAGCGGGCCTGGCGTCCAGCAAGAAACCGTAGCCAGGCACACCTAGGAGCAGACCCGATGGCCGCACGCAAGAACGCAACCAACCAACGGCCCGGCCAACAGCCCGGCGACTCCCTGACCCACTTGGACGAGCAGGGGCGCGCCAGGATGGTGGACGTGGGGGCCAAAGAAGTCACCGACCGAGAGGCGTTGGCCCGCGGCTATGTCTCGATCCAACCTGAGACAGCCCGACTAATCAGGGAAGGGTTGATGAAGAAGGGCGACGTGTTAACCGTAGCCCAACTGGCCGGGATCATGGGGGCGAAAAAGACTTCGGAGTTGATTCCTCTCTGTCACCCGCTACCTCTAAACAAAGTAAACGTCGATTTGGAACTGGATGACACCGAGTCACGCATCAACATCGCGGCCACTGCCTCCACTTCTGCCCGCACCGGAGTTGAAATGGAGGCCCTGACCGCCGTGTCGGTGGCGGCGCTGACCCTTTACGACATGTGTAAATCGGTGGACCGGGGCATTCGCATCGAGGGCATCCGCTTGGTACGCAAACGGGGCGGCCAGAGCGGCGACATCGACCTGGACGACTAATTTCAGCCGAAGCGGTGACGGATATGCTGGCGCATCATTCCTGGCTCGCGCCACGGTGGCGGTCGCTCAAACGCCGCATGCCGGGCCTTGGCAGGGAATGAATCGGCGCCTCGATTCAGGTACAATCCATCGAAGAGGTGCACATGGGTTCTTTCAGTTACCCTATTGAAATTGGCGACCCTCAGGGCGAACGTTTCGAGCGGGTTGAGCTCCTGGTCGACACCGGTGCGACCTTTACCGTCTTACCAGGCAGCTTGTTGCAAAGACTGAGTATACCCGTCCAACGCAAAGTCAGTTTTCGTCTGGCGGACGGGAACGTGCTGGAGCGAGAAGTCGGTGAGACGGTGGTGCGGCTGGCGGGCCAAGTAATCACGACCACGGTGGTTTTCCGTGAAGAGGGAGCGCCGTTGTCGTTGGGCGTCGTCGCGCTTGAGACGGCTTTATTGGCAGTGGACCCGGTCCAACAACGATTGATCCCTACCGAGGCCCTACTGATGACCGCCCTGTAACGTCCAACAGCGTCGACTAGCCTAGGCCGAGACGCCGGAGTTCTTGGTACAGCACGCTGATAGCACTCGCCGCATATAGGACGTACTGCTCAGGCGGCAAGTCCAACCCTCGGTACTCTTCTACTTGATCAACATCTGACGGGCTACCCGGACCAGGAATCGTTTTCAGTTCCAGTTCGCAGATTTCACCGTCCGGCAGCACCACCACGCATCCCAAGTCTGTCGCCGGCCCTGCCGGTAATTCCAGTTCTAATGCCTGGACTGTCGTCATGTTAAAGAACGCCGGAAAAGGACGGAGCCGCGCCGCCAAGCTGACCACCACGTCATGCAGCCGGGCGGCCGTTTCTTCCAAGAGAGTTTGAGGGATTTGATCTTGAGCCGACATCTACGGTTGATGATATTACGCGGGCTCGGCACAGCCAAGGGCCGAAGCGGGCGGCAGTAAGCGTTCGGGGCCGCGTCGCTGGGACTCAAAAGCAAGCGAGGGCCAATTGACACTCTCAGATGAGCGCCGGTACCATGGGTTAGTTGGGGCACGTCGTGGCGGCTGGCCGGACGGTCCCTGGGCGGCAACGTAGCTCAGTGGCAGAGCGGGCGCTTCATAAGCGCTAGGTCATGGGTTCGAATCCCTTCGTTGCCACCAATTCCTTCGATTTTTCCAGCTTTGAAACACCTTGTTCTGCCCTCTTTTCGCCCCAATTCGTAGCTAAGTCAGCCTCACCTCATTGACCGTAGCCGGTTGTCAAAGTCCGTTATAGTTCGCTATAATCCGCATAAAAATGGTATACGGAAAGGTACACGAATTATGAAGATGGGCAAGCATCCACACAACGCTTTGACCGTGGCGAAGGTGCGTACCGTAAAGGAGCCAGGTATGTACGCCGACGGTCAGGGCCTTTATCTCCGGGTGGACCCGTCGGGAGCGCGGCGGTGGGTGCAGCGGATTGTGGTCCAGGGCAAACGCCGCAACCTGGGTCTCGGCGGATGGCCGGCAGTATCGCTGGCTGAAGCGCGTGAGCAAGCGATAGTCAATCTCCAAGTCATCCGGGCCGGCGGCGACCCGTTGGCAGTCAAACGCCGGGAGGCTATGCCGACGGTCGCTGAAGCAGCCGTCAAGGTTATTGCCCTTAACCGTCCTACGTGGACCAATAGCAAGCATACCTACCAGTGGGAAATGACCTTTTCAAAGTACGTGAACCCCGTCATAGGCTCGCGCCTTGTTGGCGATGTGACCAGCGCCGATGCGTTAGCCGTTTTGACTCCGATATGGACCAGCAAGCACGAGACGGCGCGGCGCATCCGGCAGCGCATAGGCGCGGTCATGGATTGGGCGGTGGCGCAGGGTTACCGCCAAGACAACCCCGCCGGCGAAGCTTTGACCAAGGTCCTGCCGCGGATGCCTAAGACCAAGGCGCATCAACCGGCGCTGCCATACACTGAGGTATCGGCGGCGGTCCGCACCTTCTACGCGTCGGATGCGGACAGGGCAACCAAGCTGTCCTTTGAGTTGCTGGTCTTGACTGCTACGCGTTCCACCGAGGTGAGGCTGGCTGAGTGGGATGAGGTCGATTGGACCTCAAGGACCTGGACCATCCCCGCAGGGCGCATGAAGGGACGGAAGGGAGAGCGTAGGGAACACCGGGTGCCGTTGTCGCCTCGGGCATTGGAAAATCTCCTTACTGCCAGAGAGTTGGGCGATGGCTCCGGTCTTATATTCCCGTCCCATTTAACAGGGGGGGCTATCTCAAACAATACGCACCGGAAGCGGATGCAAGACCTGGGTCTTAAGGCCGCGGACGGTCGTTACGCCGTACCCCACGGATTCCGCAGCAGCTTCCGGGACTGGGCGGCGGAGTGCACGGACGCGCCCCACACGGTCATGGAGGCAGCGTTGGCCCATACTGTCCCCAATGCAACGGAGGCGGCCTACTTCCGCTCGGACCTGTTCGACAAGCGGCGGGCTCTGATGGATGCTTGGGCGAGCTATCTGGGGGATGGCTGCTCCACGGCTGCTACGGTGCAAACAAGTCCGCCGAGGCCAGGCAGTGTCTAGGAGTTCCTGCCGCAGGAACTCCTAAGCTGAAAGGCGACAAATACTTGGTGGCCCGGTTAGCCCGCCTCGGCCGACGGGCCGGGATCCCGCGGCTCCACCCCCCATATGTTTCGCCACACCTTCGCTATCGCATGGCTACGACCGGGGGGAGTCTGAGCGGGTATTTTGATGTTGGCTATCAGCCTTGAAAGACGCTGTTTTCCTTGTACTCTGGATACTTGTTATATATCGCTCTCACAAGGGAGGCGAATGTCTGGCTCCGGACCCATTCCACAACGTCAGATATATATCCCGTCATCGAGGCGTTGAGTCTTGGTTTCAATTCCAGCGCTCGCTGATGGCCCTTTGGGGTAATTGCTGATTCAAGCCAATTACCCCGTTCGGATGGGCTTAGAGTGACTAGTCCATCGGTGTCTAGACCGGCTAGATCGTCGTGAATCTTTCGAGAGTAAGGGCCGTAGTGGTGCTTTTCAAATTCATAGCTTCCCTCTTTAAGTTCAGGGTATTCCGCTTGGGAAGCAAGGAATATCGACTTTTGGAGCTGAATCGGCGAAAACCGTCCCCCTCCGGCCGCATCAACTATCAAAATAAGTAGGTCTTTTCGCTCCATCTTTGCCGCCTGCTGCTCGGAGGATGACATCCACATTCGTTCTTACTCTGATTATATATCGCCTATGCTTGACCGCGCCCTTGATCCAGAGTATATCAACCTCCAAAGTGGCCAGCCGCTCCTTGCCACTACGCTCTAGCATTAGACTCCTATGATTCCGGGTATTGCACTGTGGATTCCAACCGCTTGGAATTGGATATAGGCAACGGTCCTGAAAGGAGGCTGTGTATCGCTATTAGAATCTATAGTTGACACATCAGAGGTAGTGGACCCAGCAGAATTCGTGGTGCTGCCTAGGTGGCTATGATCCAACATTAACGGATCACCAAAGCCGCTGCTCCCAGTGGGACTTCCCGTAGACGTCGCATGGGTAGCGGCATGGGTATGGCCTGCACCATGAGAGTGACCTGCTGGGTCACCATGGTCGTGACCATCAGAGCCTCCTGTAGTACCGACATCCCCTCCAACATTGGCACACTTGATGAACTTATCCCTCAAATCCGGGGTCCCGTTGGTGCCATCGCATAGGAACCAATTGTCCGGTATCGATGTTAATGTGCCTAGATAGGAAGCTATGATATTGACCGGTGTCTCATCTGCTCCAGTGTCGTTCTCTATGGCCAGGAGAGTATGGAATGAGGGTTCATAGGTGGTGCTTGCCGTGTCTCCTGAAGTTGCAGAGTCAACCGCCGTGGAGCCACTATTATCGTAACTGGTGGAGTGGGCATGATCTGTTGTAGGTCTGCCAAAAGAACCTGATGAGTTATTTGCCCAAGGTCGGGATTGCCTACTTCCACCAGAGTTTGCGGTCCCGTGTTGATGATTACCTATAGTTCCACCATGGCCGTGGGCTATACCAGTGTGGACGTGGGCGGAAGTACTGGAGGTACTTCCGCCATTGCCACCACCCGTGGCCCCCTTTAAGAACCGGTCTTTACTCCCTACATGTTGAATCCACCCAGTGGGTGGAGTGCCCGAATTAAAGAAGCACATCGCCCCATCAGGTATACCAACCGGTGTCCCATCACTCTCAATAAATACGACCTCAAAGTAGGAGGGGTCACTGGCTGTGTTATTCCACGTTGCGGTGCCTGCGTCAGGGCCGGTGCCAGTGATTGCTCCTGAAGAATAGTTATGGTGGTGAAGATCATCTGGTTGACGACCATTCTGGTAGTTAGTAGTAGATGACGAACCACCAGAACCGGTTATGCCGGAGTGGTAATGGGACGCTAAGGTATGGCTGTGGGATGGGGAAATATGAGTGTGATTAGCAGCGCCGCCAGTTACATCTGGATTGGTAGCCGCCGCCGCCCCCTTCACATACCTTGCATCCAAAGAGGTAACTCTGGTCCAGCCAGACGGAATTGAGGCGTCCGTGCTATCCCAAAAGACAATTATGTTAGCCGCTATGACCATGATTAGTGAGAGTTACGGAAAACACTTTCGTGTTGATTCTTGAGGCTAGACGCCTCTTCCAAATCAGGGTCATGCTCGTAAATCTTTTCCAGTTGATACACAGCCCTGGCCACCATGCTGGCGGCTTTATCTTCGGCTGAAGGCAGATCGGGGTTCTCCATAACCAGGTCTAGGGTCACAGGTTCCAACAAACCTCCGGTGCCTGGCATGATGCCGTTGTGAGCCTCGAATATATAATGGTAGTGCCGCATTACATTGTCCCCTCCAATCCTAATGTCACCCTGGTGACTGTAGCTGCCGAATCAACCTTGAACGCTAGAATGTCATCCTTAGCTAGAGCAGTTGTCCAACTACTCAGGGTTCTGTCCTGGTTTTTCTGGGCCGAACTCAAGGTTGGCTTCTCTGTACCAGCAATGCTATCTCCTGGGAAGGCAGGGGGGAAGTTCGCGTAGGTATCCTTGGCTACGTCCACAACGATGCTGCCGCTGACATCGCCCAGGATAGTCCAACCGGTTACAGTCATAGCTCGCGGGAGGGGAGGCAAATGGCCCTTTTCACCGGTGGTGATTACAGCCCCACCACCATCAATGATGAAAGGGATGACAACCCTTTTAACAATATCCTGCCAGGCCGCCCCGTCGTCGTACTGGAGGAGGTCGTCGTCGGTAGAGTAAAAGAACGCGCCTTTGTTGCCGGCCGCCTCCCGGTTGGCCGTGATGTCAAACTGGAGGGCGGTCGCGTCGCTCCCGTCGCTCCCGGCCGTTCCAGGTGGGCCCACCGGTCCCTGGGATTCCAGCAGAGCCCAATGCGAATTGATGATGTCGGAAGTAGGGTCGGCACCTGCACTATTCTGGACTGACACATAGAGTCTGGCGTCTGAGCCCATGACCATAGCCGGATGCTCGTATGAGATCGAGGAGTCCCACTCAAGCCCTGCGCCGTGGACTTTGACCTCCACGCCCTGCGCGGATAGCTCACGGAACAGCTGGTTGATGTGCTCCCGTTTGGGGACGTTGCCGCCGGGCTGGGAGTAGGTGGCGTCCCAACCGGTGGAGCGCGATAGGCCCCCGTCCTCGGGGTCTTGAACGTCGCCCGTTGCGGCCCACTTCTGAATCTTTAGCGCGTCTGCGTCTCTAGCCATTACGGTTCGCTCCTGAAAGATACGTCGTCCCAGTAAACCACGTGGGCTGCGCTCTGATCGTTGATACTAAAGGCCAGGAGCACGTGGTCGCAGGCGGTGCTGGGCATGGACCTGGTAGATTCGAGATACTGCCATTCATCGAAGGCGGTGGGGTTGTCCGACTGGGTGTGGTCCCAGGTCACGTTGCTCTCATCATCTTCTTGCCTGCAGGCGATATCTAGGAAGATGTTGGACAGGTCCAAGTCGTCGCTTGTGCCTGAGTCGACGTAGACCCAAGCGGAAAACGTGAGTGCGCCCCCTGGAACTAGATCCGCGTAGGGCAAGCTGGAGACCGGGTAGACGCTGAAATCTTCGCCATTGGGGTCGACGGCGCTTTTCCAACTGTGGCTGCCCGAGTGGGCCTGCTCGTCGCTCCGCTCGTATGTCAGGCCCAAGTGGGACGACGAGTGACCGTATACGGCCGGCGGATCGTCCCCCTCGCAGTCACCGCCTACGATATACTCCCAGTGCGATGATAGCGACACACCCGAGGGGGACGGCCATCCCCCTACTGCATTGAGGGTGGCCAGGAGGTTCCAGTCGGCCCGATCCCGGAAGGGATTGCGGACCGTCACCGACATGTCTCCGTGGTCCACGTACTCGGCCCGGGGAAAGACCTTGCGAGCAACGGCCTCAAGAGCGGGCACGGACCCGTCGGTTAGCAGGACCTCTGCCCTCATCCGCACGAGTCTACGATAGAATACGTCCCCCACCGGAATACGGGGGGACAGCGCCTCAACCGCCGTCGCAAGCGGCCCCTGGTCGAAGCCGACACCACCTGAGCCGTGGAATCCGAAGAAGGCAAAGTTGGCGATGTCCGTCGCCGGACGCGGAAGCATCAGCCGTTCCCCAATAAAGTCCAGCCAGACCCCTTCAGCGGTGTCGATGCGGAGACGTTCCTCCATCTCCGCCAACGGCCTGACCAGGTGGTCGTCCACCACTCCTTGAAGCGCATCCACCAGGGCACGCATACGCGGAGCCTGTTGCCACTGCTGGAGCAGCAGGCCAGCATTGGCGTGTACGTCTATTCGCTTGGCCAGGTCGCTCATGATGCCAACACCGTGATGGCGATGTCTTCGGGGCTAACCGTCAGCCGCTCGGTCAACTCGATGTCGTCCTGACTGGTGACGGAGCCCTGGACCGTATCGACGGTATCCAGCCCCAGCTCGTCAGCCGTATCGCCAGTCACCGCGCCGGACACCACAATGGGGTTGCCGTCGGCATCCAGGGGAATGGTGATGACGAACCCTCCATCCACATAGGCCACCTCTACCTGGTCCAGGTCTGTCTCGGAGGTTCCCCGCAGTGCGGCCTTGACTACCGTGGCCACGTCGTCGTAGCTCGCCACGGCGCCGAAGTCCAGACCGGATGCGGTCGCACCGTGCAGCGTGATCGTGCCGCTCCTGATGGCATCGACACCGTTGACGATGGTGGCGGTGTCCAACCCTAGCTCATCCGAGTCGTCCCCGGTGAACGCCGCGCTGACACTGGTTGCCGCCCCGTTGCTGTCCAGGGGCAACGTCACGACGAACGCCGCGCCGTCGTGGGTGACCTCCACATTGTCCAGGTCCGTGGCGCTGGTAGCCCTAAGCGCCGTCTGGAGCAAGGAAGCCACTCCGTCGTAGTCCGTCACTAGAAAGTCCAGCCCGGTAATCGTCTGCCCCAGGAAGGTAACTGTCCCGTTGGTGATGCCCTGAAGGGTCGTCAGAGTACTGTGATTCCCCCCGGTCAGCACGGTGGCCCTACCGCGGAACGTATCTAGGGACGCCACCGTGCCTGTGCCTCTGAGCAACGTGCCAGCCTTGCGCCCGACACCGAGGTTCACGGTGTGGCCCGGCACCAACAGCACGTTGGCAAGGAGCCGCTGTGCGGTCAGGCGCTCCCCAAGGGCCAGCCCTTTCACATGCTCTACCACCCGCATGACGATCCGGCTCGTGCCGTCCGAAGGAAAGCCTGCCATCAGCGTCAGGGCCAGCTTGACTTTGATTGGGACTGGAGTGACGCGGGAGAGTCGAATGGGCACGCTCCAACCTCCATCATGCGGCACGTCAACCCTAGTCTCTCCGCTGGTGCCCGTCCCTGCTGGCTTCGTCCGGGCTATCACCGCTGCGACAGCTTCGTCCGTGCCCCCGTCTACAACCAGGCATATCGAGTGAGCGCCGATGGTCTTGCCCTGCTCGGTGACCTCGGCGGCGGTGGCGTTCTCACGGATTAGTGCATCGGCTACACCCTCGACGCTAAGCACTGCGGCCAGTATCGCCTCAGCCGAGCCCGTGGCGTTCCTGGCCACTAGCCTTCCGTACCTGGCCCGGTACTCGTCGTCCGTCTCTCCTTCCAGGCGCGGGATACCCAAGAGAGACCCCAGATCGTCGAGTTGGACTCCCAGCGCCCTGCTGCGCGACATGCCGTTGCCCACCGCAACCAGCGCCTCGTCCACCTCCGTCAGCGTCAAGGCAAGGGTTCCAACCAACTGGGCCGCTGGCGTCTCCGGGGCCAGATCAAGGTCCTGGCCCAACGCAGACCGGAACGCCGCCTCCAGCGCGTCGATGTAGCCTTGGAGCGTCGTGGGCTCTATTCCCTGCGCCGTCACCCGTGCCATTACAACACCTCCGCGACCGTCACCTGGCCGTGGACCGTACTGACGCGGAACTCCAGCGACAGTCTCCGGGTGAGGGGATCAAGGACGGCTCGAACGACAGCTACGTCCGTAACGTCCTCCACGCCGAGCACTGCGGCGGCAATGAGCTGCGCGGCGAGTTCAGGACTGCTGCCGCCAGCGAACAGGCCATCGAAGTATGGGATGCCCTGGTCCGAGTCAAGAAACCACTCGCCCAAGCTAAAGCGTAGATGCTGAATTACCCGCTGCCTGGTGGCCTCAAGGCCATCCACTACAGCGAATCCGTCAAGGAGATCGTCCACGGCTGAGATGGTGCTCATCAGCACTCCTACTCCGGGTGGGTGTGGGTGATGATGCTCTCCGGCGCCGCCGAGCTCTCAGCACGCTTGAACGTCACGTCCTGCGCCTCTATAGCGAGCTTGCCGGTAGTCCTGATGTGAATCCCGTCCGCCTCAATGGCGATATGGTGTTCCGGTTCGTCCGTCCCGAACCCAGGAATGGCGAAGGCGTCCTTCTCACTGAAGAATCCAATTGTGTCCGGGGCCGCCACGCCAAGCGTCTTCTTCCATTTAGCCAAACCCCGCTGGGAGTAGAGCAGCAGCACAACGTCCCCAGGCTCCAGAGGAAATGTGAAGGCCGATCTGCCTCCCCACGGGAACAATACGAGGACGTTGTGGATGGCCTCTCGCTCGATCTCCTCTTTCTTAGTGCTCACCACCTTGAGCGCTCCCTTCACCACCGCCCGCCGGGTCTCCGCGTCGTAGGACTCCACTATCCCAGGCATACAGGTGTACAGGTCCTTGAGGGACTGGCGGATGGCAAAACGGATAGCCTGCGCCAGGTTCGAGTAGTCCGTTTCGTGGTTCATGCTGCTCATGGCGCTACCCCTGCCAGAGCGGAAGCATTAGCCTTGATCCCCTCGATCTCCGTCACGAACTCCCCGCCCCAGTTGTCTCCCCTGTGGACGATGGTCTTGACCGTGAACCAGCCATCCACGGCCTCGCTGCTGACCTCAACCAACTGGCTCAGCTCGATGGAGCGGTTCAACGCCATCTTCGCCCTAAACCCTTCGTCCTCGGTGAGGGACGGCGTGCCGATAAGCCCCGTCGCATGACTGAGAAAGAACGTGCCCCGCTCTGGCTCGTTGTCCCTGTGGGTGAAGTGCATCACTCCGCCCACCTGATAAGCGGTAACCTTGTGGGGTTCCAGCAGGTCCTTGAGAGCCGACTTCGCCGAGCCGTTGTAGAAGAACCCTTCCTCAAGCTCCTCGTCGGGAACGGCCTGGACGGATTCGATTCGCAGCCCCATAGCGTCAACTATCCGGCGCACAAGGTCGCGCAGCCTGACCGGCCCCACGAGGCTGATGGAGACCAGTGCGCCGGTCGTCGCCGAGTCGGAACGGCCCAGCACGATGGTCGTCACGCGGTCTACCCCAGTGCGCTCATGGAGGACGCGCCGTATCTTGCCATCGAAAATCGGCTCAGCGTTTCTTATATCCCCGTAGCCAGCCTTGACCCGCACGATCTGCTCTGGCTCCGCTATGTGAGAGGCCGAAGCCTTGGCCAGGTTCCATATCTTGACCGTGGACGGCGACGAAGACGACTGATCGTCTATCTGCAGGTCGAAGGTGATACGCAGCTCTTCGACGGTGAGCACAGAGCGACTCTCGTCCTCGATCTCGACGCTTATCTGGCGTAGGTACTGCCTCATGCTCATAGCGCCCAGCTCACCTGCTCGATTTCGGACGGCTCAAGGTAGGCCAGCCCGTGGGTCTGCCCCCACGCCTCCCGGCCTATCGGCGCCCCGTAGCGCTCCAAGGGGACGCTCACCAAGTCGCCGACGAAGCCAGGAGCCTCAATCAACCTCCGGGCCGTCGTTACCTGACGCCCCAGCGCTATCGGCTCCTCTCCCCTGGTGTACAGCGACAGGTACCACGCTTCGGAGAGCGGCTGCCACCAGGCGCGGAGGATGACCGGCTGGTTGCCCAGCGTTACCCGCATTCGCTGCCTCGCGTCCGTTGTCAGCGGTATCGCCTGCATTACCCTCCCCACAAGAACCTAACTACGGCTTTGAAAGCGTCGACTTTCCAACCACCGATCGATTGACGTTATGGACGGCGCGTTGACCCTGTCCCTGTCATCCTCCTCCGAACGGCTTTGAAAGCGTCCACTCTCCAACCACCGATCGATTGAGGTTATGGACGGCGCGTTGACCAAGCCCCTTTCAACCTCCTCCGACCTATCCTCGGCGGGGCCTATCCGCACTGGAGGAGGCCGCTGGCCCCGCTCCAATGACCGGAACTGCACCTCCTCAAGCTCCATCTCGAAGCGGAGCGCCCGTCCCGTGGTCCTATCAACCGGAGCCTTGAGCGACGTAATCAGCATCGACGGGTAGAAGGCCAGCAGCGTGACCGCCAGGAACGGCTCCCTCGATTCGACCAGCCGGTTGAGCTGAAGCCACGCATCACTGCCGCGAGACGGATTGCCCCGCCTCCCTTCAGGAGCCAGCAGGTCCGAGACCCAGCCCACCAGCTTCAGCGTGCGCGGCTGTACAACCGCGTGGTCCACCAGCGACCCGCCCGTCTCGACGGGATACGAGGTCTTGCTGATCCTGACGGCGTGCTCCTCAGAGATGAACCCGTCGGCAATGGAGGCAAGAGGCTGTAGCGACCTGAACAGGGCGCTCGGCAGCGCAGGACTCCCGGGGAAGAGCAAGAAACCTTGGCCCTGTATGACGCGAGCCGCCATCAGCGCTCCACCGGCCCGTCGTGGTCGTAGGCGACGTTCCGAATCTGGTCTTGAATCATCTCGCCTAGCTCCTGGGCGATCCCCTTGGCGTCCGTCGCCTGGGTCTGGATCACAATGGGCTCATTCATGTTGATGTTGACCGTCCGGTTGACCACCGAAGACCTGTACATCTGACCGTAGTGGTACGGCGCTTGCGGCAAAGCGGCAGGGCCAAGCCGGAACCCTTCGAGCATCTGGGCGATGACCCTGGACGCCCCTACTGGCAGCACCATCTCACCGCCGTGGACCGTGGCCAGTAACGGTCTGCCCAACGGACCAGGGACGATGCCGCCGATCGCTAAGTTCGGGATGCCAGCGCGTAGTTTGCTAGCGACGCCGAGCAAGAAATCACCGGCAGGATTGGGACCAGGTATCTCGTCCAGGGCTCCTTTAATCCCCTCAATCAGGCCGGCAGCTACCTCCAGTGCTTTATTCAGGCCGTTGATGACAGCGTTGATTACACCTCGGAACGCTCCCGCAAGGCCCTCGCCAAGACCTTCCCAAATCCCAATGATAAAGTCTCGCAGGGAGGTGAATATGGACGTGACCCTATCCTTGATCCACATGATCGCGCCCACAACGTCGTCACGGAACTTCCAGATCAGCGCCCCCACGATCCCGAACGGTCCCAGAAGTATGCCGACCAGCAACGGCCAGTTGGACTTGATCCAGTTCCAGGCAAACTTGAGGGCGCCCACAATATCGTCACGGAACTTCCAGATCAGCGCCCCCACAATGCCGAACGGGCCGAATAGGATGCCTACAAGCAGAGGCCAGTTGGACTTGACCCAGGCCAGCGCTGTCTTCAGCGCACCCACGATCTGACGGCGGAACTTGTAGACCACGAAGCCAAGGGCAACGAAGGCTCCGATGATGGCTGCCACGATCAAGACGACGGGATTGGCCAGCAAAGCTATCGTGAACCCCACGACCGCTGCCGTCGCTGCAATCAGGGGCGGAATCAACGAGGCCCAGATAGCAACGCCAAAGGTAATCACGGCGCTGATGCCTGCGACGATGGCGCGGGTGGCGAAGCGCAACATCGCTAGGCTCGCCATCGCCAGCCGTCTGCCCAGCGCTCTCAGCGCCCCGATGGTCGATGCCCAGATGGTCGTGGCGAATCGGCTCAAAGCCGGGATAGCGTTGGTACGGACCGATGTTGCGAATCTTCCCAACGGTGCCGTTCCGCTGGTCCACAACCTCACAGCAAAGTCCCGCACCGCCATTGCCGCGAATCTCAGAGATAGGATGAAGTTGGAGTTCCAGAGAGTGGCAATCATTTGGGGGATTTTCAGGGTGGTCAGCGCAAAAGCATAGCCCTTGACCGCCAAAGCCGTCCCGAATAGAACTCCTGATAACACCACAAGGCCTCCGCCCAGTATTGCGACTCCTTGGGCTGCTATACGCGCGAACCGATTGTTCGATTCAAAGAGTCCACTAACCCAACTCAGCGCGGCACTGAGCGGGCCGAACAAGGTTTCCACAAGCGGTGCTATCGCACCGCCGATGTTGATCATCGCGACTTCAACGTGGCTTTTCAGCAGATCGAACTGCGCAGCCAGCGATTGTAGTTGCTTTTCCGCAACCGACTGGGTTGTACCGGTTGCATCGCGCAGTGCGGCCTCATAGTCCCGTATAGCGTCGCTGGTTCCCATCAAGGTAACTAGCGCCGATAAGGACCGCTCCTGGAAACCGAGGGTGGTAAGCGCGACGCGTCTCTGTTCGTCTGACAGCCCGGCTAGGTGGTCTTCGAGATCGCCGATGATCTCTCCTAGATTGGCCATCTCGCCGCTTGCGTCGAACACAGTGACGCCCGCTTGATCGAAGGCGCTCCGGTTATCTAGAACCGATTTTTGAAGGTCGCGTAGCACGATGTTTAGCTGTTCACCGGCCCGCTGCCCCTTCTCTCCTTGCTGAGCGTAGGCTGCCAGTACAGCAACGCCTTCCTCCACGTCCTTGCCAAGGTCCCGGAGCGCCGCACCTGCCCTATTCGTCAACGCTTCCGAGAACTGCTGTACGCTCGCGTTCGCCTTCTGATTCGCGGCGACGAGCGTATCCGACACGCGTACCATGTTCCGCATATTGGCGGCCACGTCGTCCTTGACGGTTAGGCCCAGGGCCGATTGAGCATCGGTCAGCAAGTCAGTGGCTTGGGCCATGTCGAACATGCCCGCTTGTGCAAATTGCGCTACGAGTGGCAACGCTTCGATAGACTGCTTGGCGTCGAGGCCAGCCGAGGCCAGGAAAAAGTAGGACGCAGCGGCGTCCTTGGCACTGAAACGCGTCGTGAGGGCAACGTCTTTGGCCGCTTTCGCCATGTCTTTACGCATGGCATCCGAGACGTCCTCCATAATGGCCAGCGATTGGGTCATAGCATCATCAAACCCGGCAAAGGACTTGAGAAATAGCCCACTGAACGTGGTGATAGCCCCGCCCGCAAGTGCGAACTTGCGACCCATAGCATTTAGATTGGTCGAGAGCTGCTTGAGTCGTTGATTGACGTTATCAAGAGCCTTCGTGTCGCCCTTGAAAACGATCTCAGCTACGAGCGTATCAAGAATGGTTGCCAAACTTCACCTCCCCGATTCAAGAACCGCACATCGCTAGCCCATCGGATGTCACTTGGTATATGTTGATTTTTGCTCCCGTGCTCGGATTATCCCGCCAGATCCATTCCAGAGCGCGAACGTTGCGGTATCGACTTCTCAAATAAGTGTCAGAGTATCCAGTCAGGGCATACCGTTTGCCATCATGTTCCACCCATGCAGCGGCGATGTCCGAGTCACCCTCGCAATACAGTTCGACCTCGTTGACCGTAAAGGGCCAAGCACTTCCATAATCTTCTGATGTGATTGTATTACCGCCACTACCACACGCTGCTATCACTCCCACCACCAGGACGATAAGCCCCAGCATGGCTACCTGGATGTGTCTCTTCATGGTGTACCTCCTAGAGTTCATTCCTGCATGGAAAGCCGCGAGAACTTATCGGCTAGCTTTTGGTATTCATCCCATTTGTCGAAGACGATCAGATTAACGAAAGTGAGGAGCTCGTCTCCGCACACGTCGTCACCTAACGTGTCTGAAAACTCGAAGCATTTCTCACTGAACAACAACCCGCCAGCCCCCGTTCCGGCACTGTCACGCAATGTCTCTACATTCTGCCTCCAACGATTAGCTCGTGGATTTCCTTTGTTGAATCCGAGGTCAGGGACAAGTGGACTTACCACTCCATCTTCCACCATGGATAGCAATTCGTTGAACAGACGAATCGTAGTTTGACGGTACTCTTCCGCTGATATTGAAGCTGTAGCAGGCGTCGGAGAAGGTCTCAGTGTGGAGGTAGACGTAGGAGCCCCAGAACACGCCACCGCCACTACCCCCGCCACCAGGACAATTAACCCCAGCATGGCTACCTGGATGTGTTTCTTCATAGGTTCGCTCCTCCTCTTACTTTGCTTTCCGAGTCTCCGTCCTCGACGACCTGCATCCTACGCGCAGCGGCCTGGAGCCTCAGGTCGAAGTCTTCGAGCCTCTGCTTAACCCTATCGAGCGCCTGGGAGTCGGCCCTGAATTCCAGCATGGTAAGCAACTGGTCAATTACGGTCTTCTGCTTGGTCATGGTGCGTACCTCATTACATTATCTCCACACCCTCTACAGCCTTCCCGAGCCTTCCTGAGCCTTCCTGAACCTTCCTGAACCTTCCTGAACCTTCCTGAACCTTCCTGAACCTTCCTGAACCTTCCTGAACCTTCCTGAGCCTCTCAACCTGTGTTAAACTAGGCGATGACATGCCCAAGGTTCGAGAAGCCATCCGCGTAGTGGAAAGGGATGGCTGGGTTCTGGTGAGGAGTCGCGGAAGTCACCGTCAGTACAAGCATCCAGAGAAGCCGGGCACGGTGACAATCGCTGGGAACCTGGGAATAGACCTAACCGTCGGGACGTGGCGCAGCATTCTGAAACAAGCAGATCTCGAAGAAGGAAGTGGGCGATGAAGTATGCGGTAATCATCGAAGAAGGCCCCACAAGCTTTGGGGCATACATTCCCGACCTGCCTGGCTGTGTAGCTGCTGCTGAGACCAGGGAAGAGGTCTGCTCCCTCATTAAAGAAGCCATCGTTCTCCACCTTGAGAGCATACGGGGAGATGGCGCGCCGATCCCGGAACCACAGTCCTCGACTGAGCTGATCGAGGTGCCGGTCTAACTTCTCCTATTCGCAAAACCATCCTTCTCTCCCTCTTAAGTATCCCCTGCCAAGCCTGCGAGCATTGAGGTCTATCTTAGCGGTCTTCTGCTTGGTCATGGTGTGCCTTCCTGAAAGAACACTGGGCCAAGGACTCTCTGGCTCAGTTCCCAGACCTTGTACCGGGTGCCGCTAATGGACAAGAAACAAGAACGGGACTGCTCTACCCATTCTGGGCGAGCCAGGAAATTCCCAGTCATTGCCGTGACATGGATGCTCGCTTGCAATTGCAAGAAGGTGGCGACGGGCTCGGCGGATGCGCCCTCCTGGGAGCGATACACACGCACAAGCGGCATTGTACCTTCGGCGTTCCGTTCCACCGAATACGCGAAACCATCGCGCAGGTCGGGCGGTAGCTTGTTCGCTTCAGCTACATCTCGCTCTACAACCTGGCACAGCGCGTCATAGAGCAGATCTATCTTGCACTCCGCACGCTCGGCTACCCAATTGGGCGGTTGATTCAGCATTTGTTATACCTCCTGGCCGTCTTCTGCTTAGTCATGGTGTACCCCCTAAGAATTGTGTTACTCGCTATCCGATTCTACAGCGCCGCTACTCTTTGGCTTGGGCTTAGGCCGAGGAGGTGGCGGAGGTGGTGGTGGCCATTTGGGGATAGGCGGTGGGCCTTCATGCTCCTTGTCACATCCGAAGAGCTTCTTCAACCACCTCATTCCTGCTAGCCCTCCGTCTCCACAGCAGCGCCGTCCAGCTCGAACCGGAGACTGATCTTAGGGTCGGGCCGATCGCAAAGGTTCCGCATCATGAGAAGCAGTTCGTCGAGTTCCGTCCTGCGGCTATCGCGTTCGTCCCACCTGGCAAGGCACAAAGGGCAAGATGTGGGCAGCCGCCAATGGCGTCCATCGAATCGCTGCACGACTTCCCCCTGGCACTTGGAACACTGGAACCGGACACTCACCAAGTCCTCCAGGCTAAACACGATCCGGGTTTCCTTGGTCATGGCGCCTCCTAACTTAGACACTAGAACCAAGCTCTCACGGTGGCTAGATGACCTCGTAGTACAGTCTCTCAAACTCGAATGTGAACGTCTTTTCAGCCGTCTCGTCCATAAGCGTTCCCATTGGCGCGCTGGTCATAACACCGTGCATGAGCCTCAGAACCGATCCATGCTTGGCGTCCTTGACGCTCCCTTCCCAGTTCACGATGCCGCCACCGGTTATCACCTTCATCTGCTGCTGGAAGAGCGACAGCGATGGGGCGCCAGGTTGCAGCATGATGGAAACGGTAGCCGGCATATCCCCGGTGGCTCCCCTGCGGACAGTGGCAAGCTCAACTGTAGCGGGAATGTCGAGTGCGCTGAGTCCCAGCACTACGTGACCGTTTAGGGTAACGGTCAGGGTTTCTGCCGGGATTATCATATTGCTCCTCCTACCGCTTCTCCTTGGCCTTCTTTTCTGCGGCCTCGTGAGCTCGGTGGTCGTTCTCAATCCTCGCGGTCAACTGCTCGTGAAGTTCCATCGCTTCGTCTAGGTCCAAGGTATTCTTTAGCTCCAGGTATTCAGCCAGTCCTGCCTCTATGAGAGCGCCGAAGAAGGGATTTATTCCGAGGGGGCGGACGGGCTCGAAACCAGGGGGGCGTCTCTCAACCTGGAGACGAGGGCGTCTAAGGACGGCGTAAAATTTACGGCTGCACTCCGCGCCAGCACCTCGTAGATAGCGATGGGCTCCAGGCCGTCGAAGGCCATCTCCTCGGCCCCGGCTAGCTGCTGCGGCGTGGGAACCCGCGTGTTGGAGAAGGCTACCTTTTCGAATAGCTTCTGGCGCACCTGCCGCACAAACGCAGGGTCCAGCGACAGCACGATCTTGAGGAAGCCTGCTATCGACCTGTCGTCCTCGTTCAAGACCTCTGTGGGCAGGGATAGAGCCTGGGACTTGCCCAGCTCGTGCCTGATCGCTTCCAGCAAGTCGAAGCCCGCCATCGCCGGCAGCTTGGCAACGGCAAATCGTGTGCCGCCGATCTCGAACTCGGTCTTTGTAAGGTCGCCGCCTATTCCGTTAAGCGTTACCATCTAGTTTCCCCCTTACGTCCCTAGCACCGACAAGTCTGCGAAATTCACGTTGGTGAAGTTGGGGATGATCTGCTCGAACTCCCACGTGAAGGTGAGGTTGCCCGCCTCACCCTTGCCCATCGTGTACCACAAAGGGCCAGAGATGAGGACGCCCCGACTGAGCGCAACACTAGCTTTGGTCCTGCTGTGTATTACGCTACCGTCCCAGATCACTTCGGCCTTATCCACCAGAATCCGCGTCACCTGGTTCATGAAGAACGGCACCGAGGGGGAGTTGGGCATCAGCTTGAGCGACACCGGGCCGCCCCTATCCCCTGTGCTGAATGCCGCCATGACTCCGGTCGCGCCGCGCCGAACGCTGGCGAACTCGAATGCGTCCGGCAGTGTGAGGGCGTCCGAATCCTCAGACCAGCCCTTTATGATGTGCTCACCCTCCACGGTGTGGCCGTTTAGAATAACCGTCACGTCTTGCAACGAAAAAAGCATTGTTCTTCCTCCTACCCGGTGAATACCAGTCCGATGGTTACGTGGTGCATGGCTCCGCTGCCCTTCAGCCATACCCGGATCGTCGGGCTCCTGCGATCGTCGCGGTCTATCTGTAGCTGATCTGCTATGGAGCCTATTGCCACCAGATATCCCGCTGGCAGGAACCCATCGAAGGCCGGGTTGTTCGAGGCCAGCCGTATGTTGTTAGCGACCGTCTCGGACACTCGGCCCGGAGCGATGCCGCCGTTCCTGCGGCCCGCCTCGCACACCCGCTCGATGGCTGCCTCTATGCTGGCCAGTCCCTCGGCTGTCTGCGGCACCCTAGTTGGATGTTGCCTGAGCAGGTTGTACACCTCGTCCTGAATCGCCGAGGTGATCCAGTCCAGCCAATACCGCACGTCGATCCAGTCCCCGGATTGCGTCCATCCCTCGGCGAAGATGGCATCCGGGCCGAAGCGGGTGTAGTACCCGACCCACTTCCGGTCCAGCTCCTTCTTCTGAGCAGCCGTTACGATGTCCGAGACGGTCCTAGGCAGGCTCTTGAACTTGGGCGTGATTAGCGTGTCCTGACCATCGAAGTTCACGCTGGAGAGCCTCCCGGCCAGCGACAGGGCCTTGTTGTCCCTGGTTCTAGACCAGACCAGGAAGGTCCTCTGCTGCTCCAGGCCAGATAGCTGCGCCGCCAGGCTGGTGGACTCGTTAGGCGTCAGGACACCCTCGTCCACCACATCCAACGCCAGCATGTGGACCTTGGCCTGGACCCACCGGGACAGGGCGAGCAGGTCTGCCCTCGTGGTGATCCCAGAGTCCACCGTCACGAAGTACCAGCCATCGTCCAGCCCGCTAATGACGTCCATGGCCTCCCCGATGGTCTCGGACGCGTGGCCCGGGTCGATGCCGCCCCCCGATGTGCTATCCAATCCAAGAGCGGAAGCTGGCTCCTGGGCATCGTCCGCCATGAAGCCGGCGATGGGGTAGGGATCGCCGTTAGTGCGAAATCCCAGGCTCGCTCGAAAGAAGTCGGCGGGATCGTATTCGACCGACGCGCTGCGCAGATCTGCCCGGCCTGATGCTGTCACGGCACGCAAGGCAGTCTGGACGATGTTGGCCACGTCGTCGTAAGACGCGGCACCGGTGAAGTCCAAGCCGGAGATGGTGTAACCCTGCCAAGTGAGGGAGCCTGCTCCTATCCCGTCCACCCCAGTGGTGATTTCCACTGTACCCAGGCCCAGTTCGTCGGCATGCTCTCCGGTGAAGGGGCCGCTCACCTCAGTGGCGGACCCGTCTAAGCCAAGAGGAAGGGTGAGGACGAACTGCGAGCCGTCGTGCTCCACCTCTACTGCATCAAGGGTGGCGACGGAGCTTCCCCGCAGAGCGTTCTGGACCACAGCAGCCACATCGTCGTATCCCGCCACGGAGCTCAAGTCCAGACCAGTAAGGCTTGCACCGTGGAACGTCACGCTGCCGGCGGTGATAGTGTCTATGCCGTCTTCAATCGTGACCGTATCCAGGCCCACCTCGTCGGCGGTTGCCCCGGTGAAGGCCGCGGTGACCGCCGTGGCCGAGCCATCGGCCGCCAGCGGGATTGTGACCACGAAGGCCGAGGCGGCGCTGTCGTAGGCGACCTCGACGGCATCAAGCGTCGTGCCCGTGCCCCCACGCAGCGCCGTCTGAAGCACGGAGGCCACATCGTCGTATCCCGCCACGCTGGAGAAGTCCAGCCCGGAGAAGGTCTCATCCAGGAGCGTTACGCTCCCGGACTGTATGGCGCTTACGCCGTCCACTATGGTTGCCGTGTCCAATCCTAAGTCATCCGCGTCATCCCCAGTGAACGCCGCGCTGACGCTGGTGGCCGCCCCGTTGCTGGCTAGAGGTATCGTCACGACGAACACCCCGCCTTGATAGGCCACCTCCACGGAAGCCAGGGCCGTCACAGGTGCAGCGCGGAGAGCATCCTGGAGCACGGAGGCCACGTCGTCGTAGTCCGTGACGGCGGAGAAGTCCAGACCGGAGAAGGTCTCATCCAGGAGCGTTACGCTCCCGGACTGGATGGCGCTTACGCCGTCCACTATGGTTGCCGTGTCGAGACCCAGCTCGTCGGACTCGCTCCCAGTAAACGCCGCGCTGACACTGGTTGCCGCCCCGTTGCTGGCTAGAGGTATCGTCACGACGAACGCCGAGGCGGCGCTATCGTAGACAACCTCAACGTTGTCCAGGTCCGTGGAGCTGGTAGCCCTAAGCGCCGTCTGGAGCACGGAAGCCACCCCGTCGTAGTCCGTCACGCTGGAGAAGTCCAGGCCGGTCAACGTCTGGCTCAAGAAGGTAACGCTACCGGACACGATGGCATCGACGCCGTCCACTATGGTTGCGGTATCCAGGCCCAGCTCGTCGGACTCGGTTCCGGTGAACGCCGCGCTTGCAGTGGGCACAACCCCAGTAGTGGAGTCCAAAGGCAGAGTGACGACGAACGCCGAGGCGGTGCTGTCGTAGTCGACTTCCGCGTTGTCTAGGTCCGTGGAGCTGGTAGCCCTAAGCGCGGTCTGAAGCACAGATGCCACATCGTCGAGGTCGGTGACGGCGGAGAAGTCCAGGCCGGTCAACGTCTGGCTCAAGAAGGTAACGCTACCGGACACGATGGCATCGACGCCGTCCACTATGGTTGCGGTATCCAGGCCCAGCTCGTCGGACTCGGTTCCGGTGAACGCCGCGCTTGCAGTGGGCACAACCCCAGTAGTGGAGTCCAAAGGCAGAGTGACGACGAACGCCGAGGCGGTGCTGTCGTAGTCGACTTCCGCGTTGTCCAGGTCCGTGGAGCTGGTGGCCCGGAGCGCCGTCTGGAGCACGGAAGCCACCCCGTCGTAGGTGGTTACACCGGAGAAATCAAGGCCCGTCAAGGATTGGCTGAGGAACGTAACGGTCCCGGACACGATGGCATCCACTCCGTTGACGATGGTTGCGGTATCCAGGCCCAGCTCATCCGCGTCGTCCCCGGTGAACGCGGCGCTTGCAGTGGGTACAACCCCGGTACTGGAGTCCAAGGGCAACGTCACGACGAACGCCGAGGCGGCGCTGTCGTAGTCGACCTCTACGTTGTCTAGGTCCGTGGAGCTGGTGGCCCTAAGCGCGGTCTGAAGCGTGGAGGCCACACCGTCGAGGTCGGTGTCCGAGGAGAAATCGAGCCCGGTCACAGTCTGGCCCAGGAAGGTGACGGTCCCGCTGGTGATGCCCTGAAGCGTCGTCAGGGACGCAACCGTCCCCGTGCCGGTGACTACGGTGGCGCGACCGTGGAAGTTGACCAGATCAGCCACCGTGCCCGTGCCGGTCAGCACGGTGGCACGACCAAGGAAATTGACCAAATCAGCCACCATCCCCGTGCCGGTTAGCACCGTGGCACGTCCGTGGAAGTTGACCAGATCAGCCACCGTCCCCGTGCCAGTCAGCACGGTGGCGCGACCGTGGAAGTTGACCAGGTCGGCAACCGTCCCCGTGCCGGTTAGCACGGTGGCACGACCAAGGAAGTTGACCAGATCAGCCACCATGCCCGTGCCGGTCAGCACGGTGGCACGTCCAAGGAAGTTGACCAGCGACGCCACAGTACCGCTGCCCCTGACCACGGTGGGGCTGCCTGTTATCTGCTCCAACGCTCTGGGGCTGCCCCCGGTCAGCCTAGCCGGCTCCCTCGTGTTGAGCCAGCGGCCTATCACCAGGTTTCGGGGATAGGGCACCTGAGAGAAGTACACCTGGGCGGCCTGGTAGGGACCGGAGCCCGGTGTGAACGTCCGAGCCACCTCGTCCATGCTGGAAAAGACCCCTACCCTGCCCGCACCAACGTCCAGGGTGGGGTCGGTGGTGAGCAGCAGCGTACGCCCAAACTCTCTGCCCCCAGCGCCGCGGGGCTCTATCTGCGCCCTTACCTCTACGATGTCCTGTATGCCAAGCGTCATTATCTAAACCTCCACTGTAATGGTCTCGGTGCTACCAAGTGCCCCGACCTCGATGGGTGCGGCCTTCAGGCGGCCAACCGTCTGGTCGATCTTCTGCGTGTAGCCAACGTCAATGTCCAGCCCGGCCCGCTCCTCCCAGGCTTCCGACACCACCTCGTCGAGCTGCCGAACGTCGGAGACCCGCAGCACGGTCAGATTAGCCTTTTGAGCCTGCGCCACTCCTTCAGGTGACCAGACCCACACCGACAGCCTTGTGGCCGCGTCGTGTGCTCCGGTGCGAAACCACTGAACCGAGTACCTCCCTCGGACCGTCGCTATTGTCGGAGCGTTCAGGTCTGCCCCGTCTGAAGCAAGGCTCATCACGGTCGCCGGTATTCCCTCGATGGCCTGATGAATCAGCACCAGTGACGCGAACAACCCGTCCGGCACGGAAGTGCCTTTGTTGCCGGACAGCACACTGTTGTAGTCAAGGCCCGACCCTGCCGCGACAAGCTCCGCCACGGCATCCTCAAGGGTGGCTGTCGCTGGTGCGATCACTGGCCCTCCCCCCGGACTCCCAGGACTTCGACAAACCCCGGCCAAGCCTCGACGTGCTGCGCCCTGTAGGAAACGCCTCCGTACTCGATCACGTCTCCCCCAGAAGCATTCGCGCCCACACGCACCGGCTCCACCTTCACTCCCTCGATCCAGAACATCCTCGACTCAGAGAGGCGTGTGCCTTCGGGCAACATCTGACGCATCTTGGCCGCGTCGGGCGGTGCGCTCACCACGGTGATGTCAGTCCGCTTCTCTGCGCCTGGCACCGGCCTGCGATTGACGATCTCATCGGGGCCTCTCTGAATCAGGGTGGCCGGTTCCTGGAGCCTGTTGGCAAAGGGCTTTCTCACCGTTCCACTTCCCAACTCACTGAGTTGCGAAGGGTCCCTGTGTCCATAAGCGGGTCGCTGCTACCCTTACGCCTCACGGTTTCAGGTGCGTTCGGCGGCTCCTTCAAGGCTGTAATTGACTCTTGTATCTGGCCTTGAACATGCGCACCCACCCGACCGGCTAAGCGCTCGTCCACCACCATCTTCTTGGTGTCGAGGCCAGCCTGGAGAATCCTGCCTACGCTGCGCTCAGACTCGGCCAAGGCGTTGCGGAAGAAGGGGCGCTCGGGGATGGTCTCCGTCCCGAACTCGTTCCAGGCGGCCACTGCCGCCACAGGGGTGCCATCCTCGTACCTGGCCGTCGAGAAGAACCCGACCTTGACGCCTGAGACGCCGCCCTTGCCGGCCTCCCGCAGCAGTCTTTGGAGCTTCTTGCCCCCTCTACGCTGTGTCGTTACCCGGAGCGTGGCCATATCACCTTCCTTCCTTGAGTCGCCCTAGGCGAGAGGCAACCACAAAACCAACTGCCACGCCAGCGTGGAACGTGGCCACCAGTCACACATGGTCTTGCCTCACTCGCAGCCGTCGTCATCCTCTTTGCCGTTCGACGACTTCGCAAAATGTACTGCTACAACGCCGATGGTCCCCGCGATACCCACTGCCCCACACATCTCCCCCCTCCATGCCATGAACAAAGACAGGCTAAAGAGCAGTACGCAGGTGACCAGGGCGTTGATGTGAATTGTGGTCGCTCTCATGCGATCAGTCCCTCGCCTCCAACGGTCACCTTGGCCATTGCTATGCTCCCCTCCAGAGAGCCCTTATCCTGGCCCAGAACCCCTTGGACGTCATCATCCGGGAGGCCAGCTCGTAGGCCCCCTTCCCGTTGGGACTTCCGTATTACAGTACCTCGCGCCTTAAGTGGCATGGAGCCATCCCTTCAGCCGGCCCCAGATAAGCGGCAACGCCATGCCAATATGGTCGGCTTCATAGCTCCGCCGAGCCGCGCTGCTCCAACGTCGCCTCCTCGGGCAACTTGGGTTCGGCGGGTTGCCCGGTGGCGACGTCCGGGGCCTGGAACTCGGCAAGCTCAATCCAGCCCGCTTCCCAGAACCGGCGCAGCTTGGCTTTGTTCGCAGCCAGTTCAGCGGGAATGGGAGCGCCAGGTTCATAGGTCCGTCCGCCCCACGCCATGCGGCGGCGGCAGATGAAGGCCGCGTTGGGGTGGTATTGCTGCTTCCAGTGTCGGAGCTTATGAACAGCAACCATCATCCGCTCCTACGCCACTATCGAGCCGAAGAAGCATCCCAGGTCGGCGGAGATCAGCTTCTGGTCGTAGGCGGTCTGGATCTCGAACCAATCGGAGTGCTTCTTGTCATCCCGCAACCGGGTGACCTGGGCGCCGCCCGGAACACTGCCATCGATGCCGGTCCAGCGAAAGGTGTAGCCCGCCGAGGGCGTCATAAGGCCGGGAGCCGGCGCCGAGTAGATGAGGAGGGCGTGCTTGCCCCCGATGTACGAATGAACAGCGTCTGCGCCTTCTGCTGCCGTGTTCTGAATGGCGTCCATGACGTAGATGTTGGCGACCTCCAACAGGGCCGCCAGCGAGTCCCGCGTCGCCATGGCTGGCCCCGCCGTCTGGCCCCGGTCCAGCCGGCCCACGATGTCCCCGTGGTCCAGCAGCGCGTCGAACACAGGGCGTCCCAAGACCAGCGTGTTCGGGCGGAATCCCGTCGCTTCTCCCACGGTCCGCTTGGCCCGCCGGATGTCTTCAATAGGAGTCGAGCCGGCGTCGTTCCATTGCAGTATCTGATTGTTGCCGGCGTCCCTTGGGTCGAACAAGCCGGCGGCGGTCACGCCGCTGGCGACGCCGTCGGCGTCGAAGGTCCACGTATCTCCCGGGTCTCCCGGCGCGAAATACGTCGCAGCCCACCCCGTCTCCAGGTTGAGCAGCGCCTGCTGCGCCAGCCACGCCGCCGCTTCCCGGTCGGGGGCCACCGGCGAATCGGCATTGCTTCGAACCTCGTCAGGCACGATCCGCGCCAGCGCGAACAGGTCGGCCAGATAGCTTTCGGTGGAGATGGCCATCGCGCCCACGTCGGCCTCGGTCCCCGGGGCGCGGGGCCTCATCTGGTTGCGGTTCCACTCGCCCCGGTCGTAGACGAAATACTTATTCGACTGATTCATGACCGGGATTTCCGGGAACACGCGCCGCGCCACGAACTGAGTGTCGGCCTGCAGGAAAGCCACCGACATGTTCGTCAACGCCTGGTCAATGTGAACGTCGGAACTGGATGGTTGAATGTAGGGCATGATTCTCTCCTTACGCCGAGGTATTCCCGCCAACCGGCTGGGCGTTCAATGCGATGAGCTCGCCCGCCGCCCCGCCGGCATTGAATACGCCGACGGACATTGTGTCGGCAGGAATCGAGTTGATGTCCGCAACGCCGGTGACTCGCCCGTCGGCGGCTGGCACGGCCAACTGCCCGGCGGTGACTGCGCCGCCGGCGCGGACCTTGATAATCCCCTGCAAACGCGCAACGGGAACGGCTTGGCCCGCTTTGGCCGGAGCTTCGGCCAGTACGCCGATGGGCGTCTGCGTGACGGCATCCACGATGGATACGGTATCGGCGGCACTGATGCGTACCAACTTGCCCAGGTCCCCGGCAGCGAAATCAGTCGCCGCCTTGTAGGTGTTGGTTGAGACTGCGTTGGTGGTAGCCATGTGAAACCTCCTACTGGGCGCGTATCTGCTGGTAGAGCGCTTGACCTTCCGGCGTATCGGCGACCTTCATGTAGGCAGCCTCAAATGTGCCGCCGTTCTTCTCGGCATACCCCTTGGCCAGCTTGTCCAACTGGTCGGCGGGCGAGCCCGGTTCCGGCTGGGCGCCGTGCCCGTAAGTCTGGAACGCCTTGCTCATGGCTTCGTTCTGCGCCTTGAGCGCGCCCAGGGCCGCTTCCCGCTGGGACTCGTCCTCTATGCCGTCGATGGCCTTGAGCATCGCTGCCCGAGTCTTCACCTCGCCGGGCAGGTGCGGAAGCTCGGCCTCGGCCCGCTTCTCCAGGGTGGTCTGTTCATCCCGCGCTTTGAGCGCCGCGTTTTCTTGCTCGGTGGCGTCAAGGCGTTTCGCCATGGCGATGGCCCTCGGGTCATCGGACTTGCGGAACTCGGTCCCGTCCGCCGCCGTGAAGACCACCGGGTTGGCGTCCTGCGCCGCCTTGGTGACGGCCCCGATTTCGGCCTTGCGGTCATCGGCGGACTTGGCCAGGAACGCCGTCTGCGCCTCTTCGGCCAGAGCCTCAAAGTGCGCCCTCTCCTCCCCGGTCAGCGCAACCACGGCGTGGGCCCGGGCAAGCTGGGCTCCCAGTTCTTCAACCGTCGGCTGGGTTCCGGTCTGAGTAGTCATGGGTTCGCCTCCTTCGGTTTTAGTCACCAGCGCCAGCAAGGCGCCGCTCATGGCTTCCTGGTCTATGGCGTGAGTATGGCCGGCTACCATGCCGAGGGTGTATTGGCCTTCAGGCGAGCGGACGACAGGGTGGTCATGGGATGCCTCGGCCTCCGGTCCCTGCGAGTACATGACTCGTATTTCAACCGAGCCTTCATAAGCTCCGATGCTGATGCCGTGCTGGTGCCCCTCTTCCTCGCTGGTCAGCAGGTCGGCCAGGTCTCCCATGCCTTTCTGGATTTCGCGCTTAACCACGTTCTCCAGCACGGCGGTGTTGAGGGCCAGAGGGTACGTACCATCAGGTAGATTGTTCTCCCTCGGCTCAGCCCGCTTCATAATCGCCACCCGCGCCCCTTCCTGGGCGGGACTGTCCACGCTTGAAATCTCATTGATGCGAAATTCCTGCATGATGCGTTTACGCGGCATCGTCCACCCCCTCGTCCCGGATGCGGGCGCCGCCGATGGAGAAGCCGGTGAGCTCCCCACTTCGGAATTTGGCCAGCATGTCGGAATCGGGCCTTATGGCTATCAGCAGGCCGGTCTTACGCGGAGAGATGTCCAGGGACTTGGCGATGTCGGCAGTTAGGGGGAAGAGAAACGGTACTGTGCCCCGCTTCACCACATTCCCGTTTTCATCACGGACGTGCATCTCACCAACTAGGCGAGAATGCTCCATGAAATCCAGTGACGCCTTGAGCATGGCGTCCTCGGGGATGTGGTCGCCCTGGAGGTCGAAGTAGGGTTCGCCGTCCTCGGCGCAGACGATGGCGTAGCCCAAGACCAAGCCGAGTTGTTCATCGACCTTGGCGATTAGGGCTTGGAGGTGGAAGGTATCAGCCAAAAGAAAAACCCCGCGTTAAGCTATCTACTTAGCGCGGGGTACAAAGACCCACTTGCTGGCGCACAAAGGCGCACGACCAAGTTACATTCAGTATACGGATTCTTCAGGCGATTGCAAGGTATCTCGGTCAGGCGATGGACTACGATTCACGGTCTTGCACTCGGTGCGTGAACAACGCACCACCCAGGGACGGGTCAAAAGCTCAGCCAGCACCCGTCCGCACCCTTGGCAGCGCGGGCGAGTATCGGTGATGGATTGTGTCTGCGCTTCAGCCAATACCCTTAATCACCATCACGCATCTGACCCTTTGAGGGGAAGGACCATGCGTTCCTTATCGACGTATTCTCCCTCTACAAAGAGCGCTCTTAGGCCGAGCCCGCACGAAGACGAAACCGAGAAAGGTGTGGAGGTTGCTGGAGTTCGTTGAACCTACTGCTGCTCACTCAGCAGCAGGGATTGGGAACACCTTCTGATGTATCTTTCGACCTGGTCTTCTTTCAAACACATTTCGCTGAGCAAGAACGATGCTCCAGCTATGTAGAGGACATTCGTCATCACGTGCATCTGGGGTCCGTCGGTTACTACGGTGGGGGTCGGGTCAGAGTGGCCTATCTTCTGGTTTCTAATTTTTCTGACCTTCTGTGCCCACTCTTTAGGGGGTCTGTTAGTGATGCTTTCGAAACCTGGTATGGCTTTCTTTACAAACTCTGCCAGTTCGGTGCAAACCATTTTGGCTTTGTCGCGTTTTTTGTTTATGGACAGCAGGCTCTCAACGGCCACGTACATCCTGGAGAATTTGTCTTCGGGGTATGCCTTCTCGTTGTACCAATCCGATGTCAAGAGTCCGACGGCTTCTCCGTATCCCTCCCTTACTTTGATCCATTGTGCCACTCCTCCCATTCCCCCTAGGTCTTTGAGGCCAAGGGCCGGGTATGGAAAGCCCTCCTTTCTTTCGGCCTCGTATCCCATCATTCTGACGTACACCTTCGCCGGACTCGGTTCATCTTTCCCGTATTTGACGCTGAAGCTGGTAACTGTCGGCGTCTCGTTGCAGCAAATGCTCAGAAGGTCCTGCATGGCTTTCGTTACCGAGAAGATACTATCCAAGGGCATCTTGCTACCGTCGGCTCTCTCTATAATGAGACAGCAATCGTCTTCGACCAAGACTCTGGTGATTACTCCGTGGGGCTTCGACTCCTGCTTCGGTTGGAACCGTAAAGAGATCTTTACCTCTTCTCCTCTGAAACACACTGTCTCACTTTCGTCTGCCCGGTTCTCTATTGAGATGTTCACTCGATTGGGTCCGACTTTTGCTAGCTTGACGATATTGGGGTTTGCCCATTTCGGTAGCGTCGATATGCTAAGGGTCGCTTGTTCGAAGGCTATCTCTTTCCCCTTCTCGAATCCTATTCCTTCGACTACTGTGTTCACGAACCAGGTCTGGCGGGACCAGTCTGTTTCCCCCTCTTCTACCGGTATCCAGTTTCGGGTGTTGGTTGGGAAGCAACCAATGAGAGTTGCCAACTTCCGCCCTGAACTTATTTGTCCCACGATGGTGTGCAAGCCCTCTTCGCTTTGGCCTATCAACGAACCGAAAGTCTCCAAGGTCGACTCGTTTGCTTCGTTGACGTAGAGGGTTCCCCATAGTTTTCTCTGCTCATTTTCCCTGAGCCAGAATAGTCCGTATTCGGTGATGGGTTTGTTGCTGTCCAAGACTCTTCCTCTCCTTCCCTGTGTTGTCAGATCAGTGCCTTCCGTCACTACCGCACTATGTGTACATTAGTCGTCGCGACGCTCGTAAAGGTTTGGCCATCTCCACGGATACTAAATATCGTGATCTGAACTGCTTAAAAACAGACTCCCATTTCTCAATGCTTGCAACTCTTGCTCAGCCTTGACCAGACCATCGCCTGGCTTGAGTTCCATTCGCCTTGCTGTAGGTCATTCCCAGTTCATGTTACGTGTGCGATGACTTCAGGTCCGTTTGAGGCGCTGCCGTCCGCTCAGCCAGCGACTTCCGCGACTACCGGAATTGCCACGCATCGGCACTGGATGTCCTCCTTCGGGTGCCCCACAGACGGCGGGCTATCCCACCTCTGGCGGGTCCCATCCAAGGCGGCGTGGCTGGGCCTGACCCGCTCGTCCTGACTGGTGCGCCAAGTGTACTCCTCGATGCCTATCTGACGGTGGCGGGCCTGGGTCAGTTGACCGATGGCCTTGCCCGTCTGGTCCCTTGTCAACCGCCGCAAGTTGTACCCGGTGCTCTGGAACTCGGTGGACAGAACCCGGCTCAGGGCCTGCCGGTCGAAGGGCCGCTCGGCAAAGGTCGCCGACATACGCTGGTAGAGACCCTCATGGAGCCGCTGGGGAATGGTTCGTATCAGGGAGACGTTCTCCCTGCGCCAAGCGTCCATGAGGGGACGTATGGCGTCGTCGTTCAGCGTGGGGCGGATGTCGATGCCCAGAGCCGAGCGGAAGGTCTGAATCAGCCTGGTGCGGTGGTAGCCGTCCAATCGGGCAGACCGGGCCGCCACTTCCTTGGCCACCGGGCCCTCGGGCAAGGTCCAGTCCACGCCATCCAGGGCGGCGACAGCCTGGGACACGGCGGCGGCGCGGGACAAGCCGGAGCGCAGGCTCCGGAACAGCGGGCCAAGAACAATCCGCCGCAAGGCCCTCGCGTACTCCCGCTCGTCGCTTCGACGCGAGCTGATGGGCGGCGGGTCAGCCTTGGCAAACCCCTGCCCCGTACCCTGATACGGTGGCCGCTCTCGCTTGGCCGCGTACCGCCCCACCATCAGGTCTATCTGGGCGTCGGCCAGTAGTGGGGGAGCATCGGCGGGCCTGCGCTCCTCCAAGTCGCGGCGGCCACGCTCCAAGACGGCGCGGTAACGGTCAACGGCAGTCGTCATCCAATCCTCTCGGTGCGCCCGTAGCGGTCGCGGGGCGTGAAGACGCTCCTGGCGTCCGTCCCCGTCGCCACCGGCGCGGCTATGGACGGCCCCTCCAGCCATTGGCTCACCAGCCCCAGGGCATCACCCAGCAGCCGGGCCGCGTGAGAGCGGCGGCGCGGGTAGAAGTAGGTCGTCGCTATCGGGCCCACCCGCTCGCTCTGAATGACCCCATCCTCTCCGTCGTCTACCCGCCCAGCGGCATAATCCCCGGACAACAGGATGCAAGCTTGCTCCAACCGCTCCGGGATGGCGTCGCCAGGCACGGCGTCGCCGGTCTCATAGAACAACCCCCGGCGCGGCCATTCGGCAGCCTGCGCGTCATCTGCCTTACTCCCGGCCCACCGCAGCGAGTCCAGCCGCCGGGTGGCGGCTATTAAGCGCAGACCCTTCCCCTCGGGGTCCAAGTCAGCCCAGGCCATGCTGCGCTCCGGGTCCACGGCAAGGAAGGCGTCGGCCTCGGCAACAGTCGCGTAGCTCGCGCAGGCGACGCTGCCTACGGTGATTGTGGTGAGACTCATGGACCATCCTCCATATCCGGCATCACGCCACCAACCACAGCGTCCGGTCGGCTCAGCCCCATCAGGCCCCGCACCTCGCCAATCACCGGGTCCTCGGGGTCCAGCACCGCACCCGCCGTGGCCAGGTCCCGCAGCGTCGCCCCTATCTGCTGGATGTCCCGGTACTGCACCGCTTCGGTCCGTATCTCCGGCATCAGCGCAGCATCCCAGCCGTTGAGCCGCCACAGCGCCCGCAGCAGGTCCCGCTCCACCGCCTCCCGTATCTCGGTCAGCGCGCCCTCCGCCAGCAGGTAGAACTGGTGGGTCTTGTCCTGGCTCAGCGCATAGCTGCCCTGGCCCGAGCCCAACAGCAGTTGCTCCACCCCCAGGATGCGGGCCAGCTCCCGGTTCAGCCGCTCGATGGCCGCGGCGTTCTCCGCAAAGCTGGTCGCCGAGCCTGTGAGCAGCTCCACATCCCAGAGCGGCACGTTGGATGGTCGCTCCGCTTGGTCCTTGGTCTCGTAGGTCATGCTGTCGAGCAACAGACCAAGTTTTGGATTGCGGATGTGGTTCTCCGCGAACTGCTGGAAGGGCGCTATCATTTGGGTGCGCTGGGACTCGCTCAATTCGCCCTCTTTCGTCTGCTGATTCAGCAGTGTCAACGGCAGCCGCACGACCGGGATGCCCCGTAGGTCGGTCTCGAAGCCGAAGCCCTCCAACTGCTCGTACCGCTCCAGCCGCTTGGCCGGAGATACCAGGTGGCGAAACAATCCCAACCCTTCGGGGCTGTCATTGAGCGTGTCGTCCACCAGGTACAGCAGCTTCTCCCGGGGGAGATATATCTCCCGGTGGGTCTGCGGCGCGGTCTGAATGGACCCCAGCACGAGGCCGGCGGCGTCCACGTCCCACCGCTCGATGGTAGACTGGGCCCGGGGCGCAACGTCGGCGAAGGTCAGCAGCCCGTCGGCTCGCCGCCCCGCCGTCCATTCCTGCACCGAGAAGCCGTAGAAGCGGTACATGGCCGCCCGCCGGACAATGCGATGCCAGGGCGTTGCGGGGTCGCGGGTCAGCATCGCCTCGGCCCGCTCGGCGTACCAGCCGTCAAAGTCCGCTTCCGACGGAGCAAAGGACCAGGCTGCGCCGCCGACCAGGTTGACAAAGTAGCGCACTCCCGCCGCGACGATGGACGTGTTGGCGAGGATGCCGGCGTAGGTCCGGTAGCGGGCGTCGTGAGAGGCCAGGTCGGGAGACCGTTCCCGTTCAACAACGTAGCCGCCATAGATGGCCGTGCCGGGTACGCCTAGCGTCTCCGTCGGCTTGACACGCTGGGGGCGAAAGCGGGAAAGGAGATTGTCCAAGGTAGGCATATCAGTCCCTCATTTCCACCAGGATGGGCGCAGCGATGGAAACACGCCCGGCCCGCTGCATCAACTGGGTAAGGCAGCCCACGAAGGCGTCAACTTGATCGTCGTGAACTCCGTTGGGGAAGGCCGCCATCTCCTCGCGGAAAGCCTGAAGCCACGGGGCTGTACTTGGGAGCGTGATCTTCTTGGCCTCCACTGTGCCGGTCACCTTGTTCGCCCGCAGCACCTTGTCTCCGATGGGCTTCACTGGCAGCACCGGCAGCCGTGTCTCCCGCCGGAGGCTCTGGACCACAGACTGCCCGCTGGCCGCGTCCTCGACGAAGATGGCCGAGGGGGTGTGCTCCTTGGTCTGGGCCTGCATAGCCCTCAGCAGGTCTGGATACTCAACCCGATCTCTCCACACATCCAGCACCGCGTAGCCGTTGGGAGTCGTCGTCAT
Source organism: Dehalococcoidia bacterium (assembly GCA_965247605.1). GTDB lineage: Bacteria > Chloroflexota > Dehalococcoidia > Lucifugimonadales > UBA3495 > VXOI01. The sequence continues at coordinate 994,805 of CBDFHM010000013.1, forward strand.
GGTGCAGCACGCAGAGTAGTCGTTCTGCTGTCCCGTCTTGAAGGCCGTGTCCCAGAACTGGAACACCCGCTCTCCTGGCTCCACCTTTTCCTCGAAGACCCACCACTTGTCCCGGAACACGCTGCCCCCCTGTCGGGACGGGCGCTGCTGGTAGAGCCCCGGCCATTCCTGGGGGCCGATGTCCACCCTGGCCGCTGCCAGGGCGGTGGCGTCGTAGCGCTCCGGCCATAGCGGAGCGTCTTCCTCTCGTCCCAGAGGGTCGCCGGGCTCGGCCAGCGCAGGCAGCCGTATGTGCTCCCACCTGTCTCCCGCCGCCTGCTCCTCTGTGTACTCGTCTCCCAGCAACCGCCCTATCAGGTCGTTCTCGTGCCACCTGGTAGTTACCACGATGATCGACCCCCCAGGCTCAAGCCTGGTGCGGGCCGTGGACCGCCACCAGTCCCACAGGTGTTGCCGTTGGGTCGGGCTGTTGGCCTCCTCGCGGTTCTTCACCGGGTCGTCGATGATCAGAAGGTCGAATCCGTAGCCGGTGAAGGGGCCTCCCACACCCACGGTCATCATCCCGCCACCTGTGGTCAACTGCCATCGGCCAACCTTGCTCAGATCGTCCCTGACCCGGATACCAAGGCCGCTCTCGTTCTCTATCACCGAGTCCCTGGCCAGGCGTCCCCACTGCTCAGCAGGCTCGGCGGCGTAGCTTGCTAGACCGACTCTCTTGTGGGGCCAGTTGGCAAGGAACCACACCGGCGTCCAGTGGGACAGAAGCTCCGACTTCCCGTGTCGTGGAGGAAGGGAGACAATCAGGCGCAGGGGTCTCCCGGATAGTTCGGCAACTTTGTCAGATATGAGGTCTAGGTGAGGGACCAGCTTCCAGTCGCCGTTAGACCACTTCCTTGCCGTCATCGCCGGCGTCGCCCTCCAAGCCAAGGGCGAGAACCTTGAGAGCGTTGCGGATTGCAGGGTCGCTAAGGCCATCTACTACCACCTGAGTGTCAGCTTGAATGGGGCCGCCGTCCTTGCCGCTGTGCTCCAGCGCCATGCGGTCGCCGTAGACCTGCGGGCGGCGTCGGCTCAGGAACCAGCGCGCCGTCTGCATATCGCCCTTCAGCGACTCCGTGTAGACCGCTATCTCGATGGCGTCCAGCGCCGTCTCAATGGCATCGTCCCACTTAGCAGCGAAGGCCGACAGGTTGTCACGCCGGCGATAGACCGTAGTCCTGGTGACGCCCGCGTCCCTGCACGCTTGGGAAACGTTGCAGTGAGCGGACAGCGACTCCAGAAACCTCGGCTCCCAGTCTCGCACCCTCGCGCGCGTTGTCATTGTCACTCCTGTACCTCCGCCTTCCCGCCCGTGTACTGCTCCCAGCGGGCAATCGCCATGTCCACGTAGCGCGGCTCGATCTCCATCGCGTAGCAGGTGCGGCCCTGCCGCTCGGCGGCGATGATGGTGGTGCCGGAGCCGACAAAGGGGTCGTACACGTCGCCCTCGTGGTTGCGGATGGGCCGCTCCATGCACTCCAGAGGCTTGACGGCACTGTGGTCGGTAAAGTCCACCTTTGGCCCGACACCTCCGATACGGGTTTCAATGTCCCATATCGTCGATTGCTTGCGGTCGCCAATCCAGTCAGCGGTTGCCCCGCGCCTCACCCCATACCAGCACGGTTCATGCTGCCAGTGATAGTGACCGCGTGAAACCGCAAAGTGCTGCTTCCGCCAGATCAAAAGGCAACGAGGCTCGTACCCAGCACCGACGATAGCAGTCTGCGCCTCCGCAGCATGAAGGCTCGCACACCACACGTAGCAAACCAGAGAAGGGCTGAGCGAAAAGACGTTGCCCCAATCCACGCGGTCATCATTTGCGATCCCGCCGGTTCGTGACGGCCCCCAAGCCTGCGGCAAGTCCCGATTCCGCCAGTCCGCATCGTACTCCACCCCATACGGCGGGTCCGTCACCATCAGCCGAGGCTTGGCCCCGTCCAGCAGCCGCGCCACATCCTCGGCGCTGGTGCTGTCGCCGCACATGAGCCGGTGCCGCCCCAGTTGCCAGACCTGCCCGCGCTGCGCCCTCGGCTCTGGCTCCTCGGTTAGCGGCTGTTCGTCGGGCATGTCGGGCTTGGAAAGGCCGTGCATCCGATCTAGTAGGTCGGTCATGGCCTCGTTCGCCTTCGCAGCCAGCCCATCCACCAGCGTCTTGAGCCGCTCCGTGTCAGGCTCAGCCATCGCAGCCAGGGGGTCGAGTGTGGCGAGGACCTCGTCTGCCTCGGACTCATCCAGGTCCACTACCAATACGGGAATCTCAGCGTCTGGAGTCAGACCGGTCCGCAGGTGCCCGTCGATGAGCATCAGCCCGTCGGGTGTTTCGCGGGCGATCACGGCATCAACATAGCCCACACGATCCAGCATGGTGCGCAGCGCGTCCCGCTGGGCCTGGGGATGCCGCCGCCAGTTCTTCGGATGCGACAGCAGATCCGACGCCTTGACACGCCGAAGCTCCTTCACCCTATCTCTTAGCTGCATACCTTTGACTCCCCTACCTATCCAGTCTAATGCTCCATCTTCTGGGTATGAAAGGATTTCGTGTCACCGCGGGTTACAGCCCGTGGTCGGGTTCCAGGTTTGCGTGGTCCATTCGATTTTTGAGTAATCCGCCATTCCTCTTCTTTACTACCATATGCTGTGTCGTTACTAGTGTCAAATACAACTTGTAGTTGCTAACAGGTATCTATAGCAACTGCTAATCGCTGCATCCTGGCCCGCATGAACGACATTCAAGAGCTGCTGGATCAGCTAGGAGGTCAGAAGTGGACCGATGCGGCCATTGCCGAAGAGCTGGGCACATACCGGGAGACTGTGGCCGTTTGGCGGCGGGGCCAGTCCTACCCCAGGTACGCCAAAGCCATCAAAATAGCCTTAAGGAGTCTGATGCTGAGGGAGCCGCCCAAGGGCAGGCGGTACTCGAAAGAAGCCCTGGACACCTGGCAGCGGGAGGGACGCTACAGTGAGTCCAGGGCCAAGAGCAATGGTGAGGATGGGGAGACAGAGGGGTCCTAAGGCAGATACTTCATCTGCGACCAATCATGTTGTGGTCGACAGGTGATGTGATGATTACGGGGACAAGCTCGTTCGAGCCGGAGTCGATTGAGATCTCAAGAAGAGCCCTATGACTCATCCTAACATGAGATTGTCAAGTTGCGAATGCAGGTAAATAGTGCCACAACGTCGGTATCAAGGCGACTCATGCACGATCCTTTCATCCATGAGCTGAGCCAAGAGGAAAATATCCTCCAGTGCCACTTGGTCAGTAGGACCTAAGACGATTAATTGAGCAGAGATACGACCCTGAGCAAACCACAAAAAGTAACTGTCTAAATCACCAATCGCCGTCTCAATCTTCATCAACAAGCCCACGGCGGCGTCCCCTATCTGAGAAGGATCAAGTGACTCAAAGACAAGAGCCCCGGGAACGAATCCAGCTCCTTCAACAAAGCCTGGCCCAGCTAGTTCCCCAAATTCTTCTGGGCTCAGTGCTTTAAGGAATAAAACCGGACCTTTCGCATCGAAGGAACTGGCGTGCAACTCCACCTTTGTGCTTATATTCATTACTTGTGATGAGCCCAACTCTATCACGAGGCCTTTGGGTTCAAACTCACGTTCGTAAGAACTTATAGCGTCAGACTCCTCTGCAAAGCCTTCTCTTTCTACGGCTGCACCTTCAGGGAGATCCGCCAGGCTGATCAGCATAGCAGGGAGATCAAAACCTTCACGACGGGCTGCCTCGCTGGCATCACTGGAAGGTGGGAGTGGCGGTATGATGAGTGTCACGCTGATGTCGCCTGCCAGCACGTCATCAATGCGCTGGTCCATCCTCAGAGTTAGTCTTTCAACGGCACCGCTTTGATCTGTATCGTCAAACGCTGTTACGCCAACGGTTGCCAAAATTGGACCTCTGATCCACCTAACGGCAGTGATGTGTCCCGCCTGCTCAAAGCCGAATACACTGACAATGAAACGACCAGCGACGGCATGTGTACCTACATCGGGTGCAATAAACTCTTGGAACTCATTGAGAGTAACTCCCTCGATGGCAATACCTTGAAAACGGCGAATGTCTTCGATCTCACGTTGGAGAAAGGCTGTAGCCGATTCCTGAGTGTCGAAGAGATCTACAGAGGTTCCGACGCCGAAGATACGACCGGCAGGTGTCTCGTCCCCAAACAGTGCCTGGGGATCAAAGAACTCGAGCCCGTAGCCGTCGAGACGACCCTTAGCTGCAAGGTCAGAGGCAGTATCGTTGGGATCCGTGGTGTCATCGGCTGAGGCTTCGTTGTCCTGGTAGCCGCTGTTGTCAGGGTCCAGTGGAATTCCGGGGTACTCACTCTCAATATCCGCTTGGGCTAGTACCATTCCTGGCAGATGATCACGCGTTGGGGTCGGTGGAGGCGTTAATGTAGGCGTCGGAATGGGTGTCAGCATAGGTGTCGGGGTCAGTGTTGGCGTCGGCGTCGGCGTCGGAGCCTGTGTTACCGTGGGTTCAGGCGCCTGCGTTGGCGTTGGAGCCTGTGTTGCCGTAGGTTCAGGCGCCTGCGTTGGCGTTGGAGCCTGTGTTGCCGTAGGTTCAGGCGCCTGCGTTGGCGTTGGAGCCTGTGTTGCCGTAGGCTCTGGCGCCTGCGTTGGCGTTGGAGCCTGTGTTGCCGTAGGCTCTGGTGTCAGTGTCAGTGTTGGCTCACATGCCGCCAGCATGGCAACGGCTAGCAAGCTCACCAGAGGAAGAAATACTATCCGTCGGATACACCCTCTCACGACATTTCCTCCGCTTTATTCAAAGTGCTAGGAATCAGTCAACGGAACCCGTGCACTTCCCCAAAGAACAAGGGGCTGAGCGACGACGATTTACGAGGTCATATTACATCTGTTGGTCAATCACAGGCAATCGCCTTGCACCTCCAGCAGCACCAGGGCGGGACCCAGCATCGCCGCGACCAGGTTTGCGACCGCGAAAGCTTCCCGCTCCACGTAACAGACTGTGCGAGCATCTGGGAGCGCCAGTCTAACGCCGAGGTCGAGTCCTCCAGCCCCGATGCAGATGGACAGTATTCGGGAGGAACATAAAGCCACACTGGACGCCCTTAAAACCCCGGCAGCCCTAGTGCCCCCTGCCGCCGCGCCGGGCCTCCGTACCAAACAACCGGGCCTCAAACTGGCCTTCGGTGCCGCCCACCTGCCTGTCCATCATCCAGGGAGCCACCTTGTACCTCAATTGGCCTGCACGTCCTATGTACCTCTTGAGCACGTTGGCTTCGGTCAACTCACTGCATCCTCTCGTAGCCAGTACTTGTCGCAACGGCCCAAGTGAAACCTGAATCGGCCTATTCCATAGCGACGGTGTTGGTCGCAAGCGTAGCAATGACTCCGGTTCGGGCACGCATATGCCTCATTGTTGAATTGACTACACTCAAACATTCTTTGCCTTAGGGTGTGCGAGAGAATTTGTCTATCGTCCCATCCTCGTTCATAGACATGGCAATATATCCCCATTGATAGATATCTACCCCGAACAGGCCGTTGATGAGTCCTAACGGTCGGAGCCTATACCCTTGCCCATCAGTCTCCTCCTTACTCCATACTTGGATCGTAGGATGGTCAGCAAGGGTTTGGTTCACTGTCACCCCGAAATTCATGAGAGCTAGCATCGCCCCAGGGTCAGCTTCCAGCGCCTCGTTCAATACCCTAACTGCTTGGTCTATAGCTTCATAGCTCATCGCCTGTCTCCCCCTCGCTAGGCTAGGATTACATCTTCCTCATCGTCGCCCGTTGCACCTCATACACTCCAACATTTCTTCGCCTCTCACTCTTAGGTTTCGGCCAACTTAGAGCACCCTCCTATGGATATCCTGCTCAGGTGGTGGCGGTGGGGATGGCGGCTCTGGGTCGGTTTCCGGCAGAATGTGAAACGGCCCGCGCACCCCTGCATTGAACTCTTCGGCTGTCTTTAGAGCCATCAAAAGGCGTTCATGTGGGTCTCTGCCCTGCGTCGCGTATAGGACACCTAGCGCAAAGTCCTCTCCGGTACCAGTAGCGGCAACACCATTAAGGGGTCTAGAGACCCCGTACCTTGGCCCTATGGCAAATAGATGGCCCCTGTACCCTAGTAGGAAGGAGCCATCGAACCACTCGAACTCGTCCCGCTTCCACGCTACACCCCCACTCTTGAGACAAGAGCGGACCGCATTGACAAAATCGACCGTGATCTGCTTGTCAATATCCTCATCCGGGTACATTCGAGGCGGGTTCAGGCTATGCCTGAGCAGGAGGCTTGCTCGCGTCGAGCCAGCGGCACCAATGAGGAATTCGCCGTTCCTGAAAACCTTCTCGGTCGCGAGGATGGTCTGGTTTAGATAAGCAGACGACGTGGCGGCACTATCTCCTCCGATGTACACCACCCCCTCATGGACCAGGCCAACTATGCAAGTCATTTGTCCTCCTCCGTCCACCACTAATCTACGGACCTTCCCGGGCATGCTCTCAACGTCCCATGGGTTGGTATCGCTAGAGCCCAGGCATCCGGGGCCTCTCTTCGCCGTGGGCCAGGATATCAGCCGGAACCACTTCCCTATGCCCGCAGCCCTCACAGACAAGATATCGCTCCGGCGGCTCGTGTGGCGTCTGCCTGGAGCCACTGAAAGGTCATCTTCTCGCCGCACTCAAAACACGTTGCTTCGATCACCTCAACCTTCCTCCTTAGAGTCGCTGTCACTCCAGCGTTTTCTCGATGATACGGACCAGGACTCGGGCCACCAAGCATAACGTCTCCACTCCGCACGCCACCAGCATGTTTAGCGTCTCCCGCTGTTCTTTTGTCAACCTCCCCCGAGTGCTTTTCAGTTCCGCCACCACCATCCTAGGCGGACGCAGCAGCACCAAGTCCGGCCAGCCCTTGGGACTGTGGCGGGAGTCCCAGACACAGTAGCAATGCCAGCCTCGTAGGCGCGCATAGTCTCGCACCGCCGACTGGAACGCCTTCTCCGTCTGGTACATCACCACGTTGGACCGTCGGTGTTAGCGATGGCGCGCTGGTCATCCATGGGCAAAGCAGCATCCTGCGCCGGGTCATACACATTCCAGCCGCAGCGGAGGCACCGCCAACCATCCCCCGGCGAAAGATTGATGCGCACTAGGTTCACCGTCCCGTCCGCTTGGCATTTGCCACACTCCGCCGGCTCGGGGGCATACAGCCAAGCCCTTCGGGTGGCCGATGCCGATCGGCGTTGCCCTCAGCACCGTTCTGCCCGATAACGGTCAATGTAGGCCTGGCCGTAATACCAGCCACTGTCGCGCCAATCGTGCCTCGCGGTAGGTCTTGCCTGGTTTCCATCGGTCTAGACTTCAACCCTGCCCTAGCCGCGAACCAGGCTGCAGTGCCGCCCGATGAACCTTCTGGTGTAGGTTTCGGATGGCCTGGGTGGCGCCAGCCTTCATCCAGTTCGTCGCGAACAGACGGTGCCGGTAGAAGGTGGCAGCCCGAACATGGCCGCAGAGCCAACCCGCCTTGAGCCCGTGTGCCTCTAGGCCACGCTTCCGCAGCGTGGCGGAGTGCCGCGCTCCCATGACGTTCTCCACGCACGTACGGCTTGCCAAGGCCCTCCGCATCTCAATGGTCGGCAGGATCAGCAGCGGGTAGTCCCGGCCACGGAGCCAGGGCAGGTTGTGCATGATGCTGTAGCCCTGGCACGGTAGCGAGGCGTGGATGGCGTCGAACTCGTCAACCCGTGCTCGGCCAGGAACTCCAAAGCGTCGGCCTGGACGAACTCGAACGGGTAGCGCGGCTACGGCGCTCTGATCCTTGCCGTGCGAGGTCGTCAAAGCCCGCGCGGTTGTAGCCTCGGATGCCGCACGGCGCCAGCTCCATAGTACAGTTTGTCCGAACAGTCTCATGTGCCGGTAGAATGGCAATCCGAACATCGTGCCGCATAACCACCCAGCCTTGAGCCCGTGTGCCTCTAGTCCCCGCTTCTTCAGCGTCTTGGACCCGTGCCGTGCCCCCATGACATTCTCCACGACGTAGGGCTTCCCCAAGCCCCCCAGCATCTCAATGGTCGGCAGGATCAGCAGCGGATAGTCCCGCCCACGGAGCCAGGGCAGGTTGTGCATGATGCTGTAGCCCTGGCACGGCGGCGAGGCGTGGATGGCGTCGAACTCGTGCCCGTGGTCGGCCAGGAACTCCAAAGCGTCGGCCTGGACGAACTCGAACGGGTAGCGCGGCTGCGGCGCAATATCCACGCCGACGATTTCGTCAAAGCACCGCGCGGTGGTAGCCGACTGCTGCCCCTACCAGCCCCGCAGTACAGGTCCAGGAGCCTCACAGCGCCTTCCCCCACATCGCCTTCCCTCCTGCTTGTGCTTTAAGGGATTCCATGCGAAAGGTCGCGATGAGTGTGCCATCGTAGAACAGCAGGCAATCGTCGTCACGCAGGTAGGTGCTGAGGCGGGGAATCCAAGCCCGGCGACCACCATTGAGCGCGTAAAGGTCTCGCTTTCCACACCATTCCACCCATTCGTCACCTTCGATATCTTGGACGCGCTCCAAGTCCACCTCAAGCCACACGCGCTCCAGATCGCTCACAGCGCCTTCCCTCCGTGCCGGTACTCGCGGCCCCGGTTGTACTCCATCTTGGCCTCGATCGCCGCGTCCAGGTGGATGCCGTAGTGGGCGGCCATGCGCTGCACCATTGACACGAAACGCTCTAGCGATTCTTTCAACGTGGCTTTGCAATCGTCCAATGCTGGCAATTGGTCATGCAGCGCAGTAATCCAATCGCCGAACGTCGGTGAGTGTGGATACCCAGAGCGGTAATTTGGCTGCAATACCAACTCCCACCCGTAAAACTCCGCCATGTCCGCCACCCGGATCACCACGTCGGCCAGTTCTGACGCGACGCCGGTCGGATGGCCGTCCTTGAACCAGAATTGTTTGCGCCCCTGCTGGAATGGTTCGACTCCATACTCCCGATACGCCTCCAGCGCCTCGCTCAGCTCGCTATGCACCAGCGCGATGCAGTCGCCGAAGGTGCGCTCCTCGTTCCACCAGCCGTGGTCCTTGGCGATGGCGTGGGCCTCTTTCTGTAGTGCCTTAAGGTCCATCACTCCTCCTCTGGTGGTTAGCCCCACCATTACCAGACCGTCCAGCTCAGCAGTGCCGCCAGATCGCAGACCGCCTGCTAGAAGCCCTTTCACTACCTCGTTCGGTAATCCCCACTGTGGGATCTCTTATCTAACATCTCCTAGGGTCTTCTATCTCTAGAACCTCTCCGGGATGGTGAGGCTGGGTTCCGGTGGGCATAGCGAGGCTAACCCCTCCGTAGAGGGGGCCTCGCTATGCCCGGTGTCTTGTCTCCGGTATTGGAGCCAGCTTGGGACACTCAGGGCCTCGACAGTGGCGCCAGGACGCCCTACCGAGTTGACCGCTACTTCCCGATGCTCTCCTGGCATCGCCCCTCTCCCTTCGGTCTTTCGCGCTGGGACGGCAGCTTTGAGGGGACCCCATCCGGTAACTGCCTACTCACGCTCCCCGCCGCACGTTGTATTTCTAGCCAAGCCGGGGAGCGGGCGGACTGTCGCGCCGCCTGCGTGGAATGCGACTATCGTCGCCTCACATGGTCGATTGCATCCTCCTCAGCTCTTTCGCCAGAGCCTCGACGCCGTGGGCCTGGTGGTAGTCGTTGGCGTCGGTCCCCGGTTCTGGCGGCATCCAGTAGGGCAGCCCCGTCTGCTTTGCATACTTCTCACCTGCCGGTTCGGTTACCCCCGAAGACCCACAAGAGGGACAGCGCTTAGACTCGTAGTCCCACTTGGCCCGGCATTCTTTCTTGGGACATCGCCACCAGTCGTGGTCGGCGATCACCATCGGCCTGCGCCTAGACTTGGCGACGTTCGGAATGTTCCCAGCGCTGAAACAGACCCACACCTCGCAGTGCTGGTCCCGGGACAGCCGTTTGAGGGCCGCCATGACCGACAGCGCCGTGGCGTACCCCTCGCAGTAGTAGTGCTCACCTCCTTGCCCAAACTTGTAGACCGCCTCCGACGCCTTGCCGCCGGGAAGGTACTTTTTGCTGCCATCGGGGCCGATCATCTGAACGGACTGAACTCGCTCATAGGCTTGGTAGTGGCGCATCGGCACCAGTAGCTTGCCGTCCAACACAAGGCCGCCCTGCTGAGCGAAACCCTTGGCTACCAGGTAAGGATGCGCGCTCGGCACTTCGTCGCTCTGGCGGACATTCCGCGCTCGCCGTGCTCGCGGGTCAACGTACTCGGCCTCCATGAGCATTGCTTCCGCCTTCGCCGCCGCGTCCGCCTCACGGCGATTGCGCTCGGCTTCTTCACGTCTCCTAGCTTCCGCCCACAGCCGCCTCTCCTCAGCACTTGGTTGATGCCTTGCCGGCGCCTGGCCTGCCCAGCCGTTCTCCTTGGCCATGTGGTAGAGGGTGGCGATGGTGATGCCGCCCGTGGGCTTTACTGACCGCCACACCGCCCTGGCGTCGGCGTCCTTGTACCGGTCAGACTGCCGAGACCAGGTGTCCCACATCGTAAATCCGGCTTCGCCTAGATCAGATTTGATAGCCATGGCCATGGTCACCCATGTCTCACGGTCGTCGGCGAGGATGCTGTAGAGGGCCGCCTGCAGCGTGTCAGTCATGACGACACCTCCGCCACCGTGTTCAGCAGCGGTGCATCGGCCACGATCCGCCGGCGAGCCAGCTCAACGTACTCCGGGTTCAACTCGATGCCGATGAACGACCGCCCATGCCTGCAGCGCCACGACCACCCGTGGTGCCGCTGCCGCAGAACGGGTCAAGGACTACGGCGGGCACCGGCTCTGAGTCGTGCTCGCAGGTGGGTCGCCAGTCGGTGGTCGATAGCGATACACGGAGTTTGCGCCGCATAAGGTCGGTTGACATGGAATCGGTCTGACTTGCTTTCTGCTTGGGTCCAGCTGACTGGTAACAATGTATTCCCTTCCGCAAACTCCGAACGCGAAAGATTGAGATTGAGTGCTGTGCAAAGTACCCAGTGGTCATCTGTAGGAATGTGCCTATCTCCCAATCCCACACATTGTTTGACCCAACACCTATCATGTCTGCCATCTGGTGTCGTGTTAACCCGCTTTTGCTTCGCAAGGTGGTCAGCGCTTTGCCAAGAACATCGGGCTGGCGCGTGCTCCCAAGTCGCACCCATGGGCACCACACGCCACAGACGCCGCGCTCGCTGGTCCCTGCCAGGATGCACGGCGGACCAGCTTCTCCGGAAACGTAGCGAAGTGTGCGCCGGGGAATCCCTGCGTGGCGATGCTCCAGACCGTGCGCTTGTTCGCGCCCATCGCCTGCTGTTCTTCCTTGCTCATTCCGTCCCATCGGTCGTTGAATCCTGCGTGACGACGGGAGTGGCCGCGTTGCTTGTCGGCTTTTTGCGGGTAGTGTCCCTTCTGGTTCGATTCGTCGTAGTTGACGTTCCATCCGGCAGGGGTCCGCCGTGCCAGGTTCTCAAGTGCGCCACGCGCTGAGCGGTTGGGATTCACTCCGTTTCTGTGGTCCTTCTCGCCGCCAGTCTGTTCCCAGAACGACTCCTGCGAGATCCGCTCAATGCTGGATGCGGCCATTGGCTCCCGAATCGCGTCCGCGTCGTAGAAGTACCGCGCGCTCTTCGTGAGCAGGAACACGTACTCATGCGCCCGCGTGGGCCGGTCCCGCACTGATTCTGGCATCGGGTTCGGCTTGTGCCACACGATTTCCGACCGGAGCCACCAGCCATCGGCCTGTAGCGCGAAGGCCACTCGCCAGGGCAGCCCTACGAGGTCTTTGGGCTTTAAGCCTGCGCCGTCACGGTTTGCACCTGATAGGTGCGGCGCCCCACCGTCGAGAGTCGATCCGCCTCCACGTCCATTCGATGGGTTGGATACGTAAGCATCGCCAAGGTTCAGCCACAGCGTCCCGTCCTTGCGCAGCACCCGCCGCACCTCACGAAAGACGGTGACCATGTTGGCGATGTACTCCTCCAACGTCGGCTCCAGCCCGTAGGCCCCGGCCACGCCGTAGTTGCGGAGGCCCCAATATGGCGGCGAAGTTACGCAGCAGTGGACGCTCTCCGGCTCCATGCCGCGCATGACCTCGGTGGAGTCACCTTGCAAGATGTCCCAGGCGGGGTTCACGCGGCCCTCCGCGATTTGGCGTACCGGATCAGGTTGTACTTGACTCGCTTCGATACCCTCTCGTCGACAGGCCCGTCACATGGCTTGAGCGGCCGGCCCCATTGCGGCCACCGCTCGTATAACCCTTTGTAGTAGCCCGCGCATTTCTTTTGTGCGGTGTCTAAGTCTCCGTGGGTCCGCTCCAGTGCCAGGCGGGAGACCTGAGACCAGACCCAAGACTCGTCCTTCATCCATTCCGCCGGTTGAGACCTCGCCCATTCCTCCATGCGGCCTGGGACTGTCGTCGAGCTGGTCCTGGCCCTTGACCGCGGCTTGCCGCAGTACGGGCAGCTGCCCGCTTTCGGGGGAAGCACGTACCCGCAGCCCAGGCACACCACCTCTTGGCGCTCCCGGCCTTCCTTCCGGCTCTTCTTGGGTACGGCGGGATCGGGAAGGCGCTCCACGCCGTTCTCCCAGATGTCGCACACGTCGTCGTACCAGCCAGCCATGTTCCCGGCGTGGTCAAGCCAGAGCCCGTAGTCCTTGCCGGGGCTGGAACGCATCACCCGGCCCATCTTCTGAATGACCTCGGACAGTGAGCTTGAGTTGGGGCGGGCGTCGATCCCGCACAACACGTCCTTCACGTCGAAGCCTTTGACGAACTTGGCCACCGATACTAGGCCGGTGAACTCCCCCTGCCTGAATCCCTTGACCAGGCGGTCCGTGTCGGCGTCGGAGTCGTGATACGTCGACTGCCTGAAGTCGTAGCCTTGGGCCTGAAACGCCCGGCACAACTCCTCGCCATGGGCCACGTCCGCCGAGAACACCAGCGTCTTGACCGGCCCGCCGAAGTGCTGGAGGGTCTTGCCGGCATACTCGCTCACGATGTCGCCCAGGATCTTGCCGCCTCGGTTGCGGACCTCGGATCTCGTCCACTCCCCGGCCTTGTCCTTCGAGGCGCCGGCCATGTCGATCTCGGTGGCCGCGTAGATGCGCAGCGGGGCCAGCCAGCCCTCGGCCAAAAGAGTGTGGGTGGTCGTGGAGTTCACGATGTGTTGGTAGGTCTCGCTCAGCCCCTTGGTCAGCGGAGTAGCACTCAAGCCAATAACCGGGCCGCCCCACTCCCGCGCGAACTGCAAGATTTTCTTGTGCTGGATGTGGCATTCGTCGATGATGAGGAGGTCCAAGCTGTTCCAATACCCACGTTTCTCGATGGTCTGGGCCATCGCCACCTGGATGTGTTCTCCACGGCCCTGGGTGTTCTTGCCTTGGACGTAGCCGTGCGGGATGCCATAGGCGGCGAATCGGTCGCGGGTCTGCTTGACCAAGGGAATGCTGTCCACCACGAAGGTCACCCGGCGACCCTTGGCCTGGGCCTCCTGGACTAGCTGGATTGCCATCTCGGTCTTGCCGCTGCCCGTCGGAGCGCAGAGGATGATGCGCCGGTAGCCCTGCCGTAAGGCTTCCCGCAGCTCCTCGATGCTGTGGACCTGGTACGGGCGCAAGTCCAGTGTCTGGGTGGGTTCCCACAGGAATGCCGTGGCCATACTAAAACTCTCCGTGCTCTTGGCCGTCCCAGCCCTCGTAAATCGGAAACTCGGGTGGCCCTGTTTCCTCGCCAGGGTCCGGCGGTTCCGCTTGGCCCTCCCGCTTCCACCCGAGGGACCTGGCCTGTCGCTCCCACCAGTTGGCCCGGCGGCGTTCGTCGTTGTGCTTCGTCTGCCACTGATTCGCCGACCCGCGCAGGGCTGAGATCATGGCTTCGCGCTCGTTGGCGACCGCCTCCCGCTCATGGGGATACTCGGATTGCTGCCCCTTCGCCTCGCGGAGCTCCCGCTCCAGCCCCTCGATTCTTTCGGCCTTTTCGTGGACCTCCATCTGTAGGGCGTCGACCTGCGCCTCTAAGCGCTCGGTGAGGGTTGAGCCTTTGGGCTTGGGCGGCTTCTCTGCGGGCGGCCCGTCGTCAGTGTTGGGTGTCGTGACTACCCCCGGTCCATCCCCTTCGGGTCCCACGTCGGGTTGGGTGGTTTCTGACTCTCCGGTAGCTGGTCTATGGCCTCCGTCATCTCCTGTATGAATGCCATTCGTTCCCCCGCCGTCGGTCTCCTCTTCTGCTCCGCTGCCTGGAGTGAGTGATTCATCAGGCTGACTATCTGCTGATATGTCATCGTTCTTCTCCGTCTGCGTTTCGTGGATTTGGTCAAGGAAGGGTTGCGCTGCTTCCCCGGCCATCACCTGGGGGCCATACCCGGCCTTGACGATGGCGAGGGCGTTAAGCCATCCTGGGCGGCTACCGCCGAAACTCTCAATGTGCTGCTGAATGGTGGGAGGCAAAGGTATAGACTCTATACCTTTGCCCCGGTCATACTCTCCCGCGCCGCGTATCCCATGACTCAGCAGAATCCCCACGCGGTATTGCATCTGCGTCAAATGCCGCCGCATGGCGTTCTGCCGGATGACGTAGACCACTGGGTCCTGGCCTTCCGGCAATGGGTTAAAGAACGGTTCTATCCCGGCTTCCTGGCACATCTTGTACCGGTGCCAGCCGTCCAGGATTTTGTCCTCGTAAAGGGTGATCATCTGCCGCGTCGGGGAGCGCCGGAATTCCTCGACCATCTCGGCAAACTCCGCTTCCGGGATATTGCCCCAGAGGGTGCTCAGCGGGTGGCGCGTTAGCTGCTCCATACCGGCTCCTTCAGTGCCCACCACAGCCCTAGGGCCAAGCGGAATATGGCCTGCGCCTGGGCGCGGTCTTCGACGGCCCGGACTTCGTAATGCAGGTCGCCCTGGCCGTCCTGGGGAAGGCGGACCACATAGGCGCCGGCCACCGGCTCATCGGTAAGGGCCTCGATCGCATCGGCGTAGGCCGCCACCTGATAGCCGTGTTCAGGATAGATTCCCTTGGCCCGCTTCCAGTCCACCACCACCAGCCGGCCATCGGCATCACGGGCCACGAGGTCGATAGTCCCTGCGTACTGCTGGGAGGGGTGCCAGACGAGGTGCTCTATGGAGACGGGGCTGAGCCGATAGTCCGCGAGCATCTCCTGGGCCCCCTGGACCGCCGGGCGCAACGCATCCGGCACTATGGGGCTTCCGCCCTGGAGGATGGCAGCGATCAGCTCGTGGGCATCCGTGCCGGCATCGGCAGCGCTGTCCTTCGTGCGATATATCCGGTCCTTGGCGCCCGCCATGACGTCGGCCACCCACGGCCCTTGATCCTCATCCCGCCAGGGCACTGTGATCTGCAACTGCGCATGGAGCTCTGCTGCCGCCTTCTCCAATGCATCCTTCCTTGCCCAGCCCACCAAGGGGCCGGACTTGTCTATCACCTTGAGGAAGGTCGTCACGGACGGCAGCAGGGCCTCTTGTCCGCCCACCCGGTACCAGTGCTGCCCCCGCCTCGCCTCCATCGCGATGGTCGTGTCGCGGTACTGCGGTAGTAGCTCTAGGCGCGTGCTAGTCTGCATTGGCCGTCTCCTCTCCTGACTGGCCTACCATGGCGGTCAGCTCTTCCATCTGCTGCGCGTTCAGGCCGCGCGGCCCAACGTCAAAGCGGTTTGTGGACATGGACACCAGCTCATCGGCGTTCATTCCGGCCTGCTTCCGCGCCTCGTTCAGCAACACTAACGCCTCCTGTGGTGCCCCGGATGGCCCTGACGCTTGCTCACCGGTCGACGCCGCCGCCAATGCCGGCGGCACGATCTCACCGGTAACGGGGTCCACCATCACCGGCACTGCATCCGGTACGGCTGTGACCTCGGTCTCGTCCAGCCATCCCAGGCCCACCAGCCGCAACACAGCCCGGCGGCAGGCTTTGGTCTCCGCCTTCATTAGTGCGTTGGCCTTGGACTCGCCTTTGAGGGATTCGATCGGGACCGCGCCGGTGGCGTCTACCGAGCGGTATTCGGTTGAGGCCGTGGCCTGGACTAGATAGACGCCCTCAATTGACCGCCCTGGCTGCAACTTAATGCTGACGTGGTGCATCTTCGCCAGTTGCTCCGTGGCGTCCTTCTTGGCGTAGAGGGTGAGCTTGCCCGATAGCTTGATGTAGTCGAAGGGCCGGGTCAGAGGATTGAGTCCGAGGCTGTCGCAGACTTTCTCGTAGTACTCCATTCGCTCAGCCGCCGACAGCTTCTCCAGGTCGCCCTCGATCACCACCTTCTCTAGGAGTTCCGGCGGAACGTTCCGAGTTGCAACTTCGTTGGCCGTTGTCATTACTCCTCCTATCCCTTCTTGTCGTTTAACCTTCCGGTCTGCCGAACTCCAGCAGCCGGGCCGCTACTTCCTCGTCCAAGTGCTGCCGCTCCAGGCCAGGAACCACTTCGGTCACGACCCAGTAGCAGGCGCGGTCGTAAAAGTCGGCGAACTCCGTGTCGTCCATCGCCGCAAAAGAGATAGACTCAGGAATCCTTACCTCCCCCTGCTTCGTCTGAATGGTCCGGCAATGGCCAGTGCGCAGCTTGCAAATGTCCAACAAGTCCTCCAGGGACTTGTAGTGGTCCTGGTTGGCCAGGATTAGATGGAGCATGGCGAAGAACTTTGCATGAAAGCGCACGTTCCGGGGGCGTTTGACCTCCACAGTCAGCACTTCGCCCAGGCCCATCTTGCGCATCGCCGTCTCCCCCGCTTCGTCAACGGGTTGCAAGCCGCTTAGCCGCTTGACGGCCAGGAATTTCATCTAGGAGACCTCATTGGGGTCGTAGTCATCTGGGCGCCGGATGATGCGGTGGGCGCCTAGGTCAGTGGGCCTAGCCATTGCAACCTCGCTAGACATCGCCGGCCTCCTGGGTGGCTGGGTCGCAATAGTCGTCGATGGGTGCGATCCCTATCTGCTCTCTCTTAACCCGACCTTCCTGCGCCCACTCCTGCATCTGTGAATAGTCGATGTGACGCTGGCAGCACCGACACACGAAGAAGGTGACGCCGGTTTCGTGGTAGGCCAGGAACTGCCCGGCGTGCTGGCATTCGCCGCTTAGCCGTGCCTGTGCCCGCTCGATTGCCCGTTCTCCATCCCGCGCTAGCACGTCCTGGATATGTCGGTTGTCTGTCCGCCTGCTGTGCGCCCGGACCGGATAACCACGTCTTGTGTGCGTCCTGACCGTCGTGTAGCTCATCGACGCGCCTCCCCTTCAGAGGTCTGAGGTCTCAGCCGATCCACGTCCTCTTTCCGAATCAGGGATGTATTTCCCAGACGCGTAGCAGGCAGCCGCCCATCTTTGATCCACCGAGCAATCGTGTTTCTATGCCTTCCCAGCAGCATCCCGACCTCGCCTATCGTGTAGAAGGTGCCTGAGATCATGTTATTGCTTGACCCGGCCGCAGACCTGGTAGCCTCGCCGTGTGTGCGTCCTGACCGTCGTGTGGCTCATCGACGCGCCTCCTTCGCTCGCCCTGGGCTTTCAGGCTGTGTTGGCTGCACCCCTTCCAACCACGCCCTGACCTCGGACTCCCGCCAAGCCGCTCGCCTAGCGGGAATCTGCTTGGCCCGGGGGAATACCCCCTTGGCAATGAGTCCGTAGATGGTCGTCTTGCCCAGGCCGGTCAGAAGCTTGACTTCCTCCAGCTTGATTAGCCGCAGTTCTTGAATCTCAGTCATAGCCGTTCCCCGTCTGCATCCTGCGCCGCCCGCTCCGCCCGCAGCTTCTCCACCGCCTCCGCCGCCACCCGCTGCTCTTCCTCTAGGGCGTCCAGGGCGGCGTGAATGCGGGCCTCCATCCCTTCGGGCATGGGAGCCACACCCCGTAGCCATTGGCTGAGTGAGCCTTGACTGACGCCCAGAGCATTGGCTAACTCCCACTGAGAGATGTGCAGAACGGATAACCGTTGGCGGATAGCTCCTCGCGATATCCCTTGCTATGGCATGTCCATGAATTTTTCTCATGCACCTAGAATACATGAAAGGTTCTCATTCGTCAAGAGGAATTTTCATGTACAATTGGAGGAGTTTGATGCTTGGAGAGAGATTGGCAGCTGCGAGGAAACGGGCAGGCTTGGCTCAAGTCGAACTAGCGGTCGAAATGGGAGACCGCTACGATCAAACCATGATTTCGCATGTCGGAATCGGGTCGCTCCGGATTGGTCTCGGAAGGTTTGGCTAAAGCGGCTCTAGCTTTGCAGCGTATCAACTGGACTATCTGCTCGGCCTGACAGACGACCCGACGCCGGCCGCCGAAAGGAACGGCAGCCCCGCCGTCTCAGTCAATGACGGCGGCTATCCCGTGCCAGAGGAACACGCCAACACAGGTACCCGCCCCGTCGCCGAGACCAAACCCGGATACAACCTCGATGAAGCAAACGACCAAGATGGAATATGGAACCTGCCCGTCCGCGAAGTAAGGCCGGCTGCTGGCAGTGGGGCGGAGGTGTTCGGCGAGGAAGTCGTGGGATATGTTCCGTTCCGCGCCGATTGGTTGAAGGAACGTAGCATCGACCCGGCGCAGGCCGATGTCGTCCAGGTCAGTGGAGAATCTATGGAGCCGACCCTCCCCGATGGCTGCTCAATCCTGGTGGACCGGAGCCGCAGAGAGCTTCAGCCCAAGTGTATCTACGTCCTGCGAAACGAGGACGGGCTGGTTGTCAAGCGGGTGGACCGCAACAGAGAGGGCTGGTGGGTTATCAGCGACAATCCGGCCTGGCTGCCGGTGTCGTTGACTGAAGATACGGACATTGTGGGGGAAGTGCGGTGGTCGGCGGTGACGTACTAGGGGAGAAGAGAGCCTTGGGCAGCGAGGTACCCCGATCGGACCCAGGTAGTCTTTATGCCACACGTTTGGTCTTGTGGAAGGCCGTTGATTACCTGACCGATGAGCAGCGAGAGTTACTCTACGACATCTTCAAGGGCACACTCGCGGACTTGCGTGCCAGGGCCAGTGAGTCGAGCAGTGTGTTTCGCCATGAGATTCTGGATGAGCTTGAGAAAATCACGTTCCGATTGGCTCAGAGAGCGCAGTTCCGCGAGGGGTATGGGGAAAGGAGCCTTATGTACTTGGTCTGCATTCGGTGTGATGTCATAGCCGTCGGTCATGGTTCCTCTCTTTCCTGCCCATCCTGTGGGACAGCCACATGGCTTGAGGCTTGGTACATATAGTCGGTTGCAACCTTCCTATCAGTTTACACCACCCAGATCATCGGCGAGGTGCAGTGGGCGGCGGTGACTCATTAATATGGCCGCTGAGCAGGACAGTAACGCGGCGCCATTGTCCATCAAAGCCCGCTGCCGTTTACCGCAGTTCAGCCCTTAAATGGCATATAAAATGGTATACGCTCACCACATATACACCAAACTTAGCTACGAATTAGAGTAATTACGGTTCCCTCTATCTCCACCAATGTGCCCCTGTAGCTCAGAGGATAGAGCGGCGGCGTCCTAAGTCGCGCGTCGGGGGTTCGAGTCCCTCCAGGGGTACCATCTTTCCTGCCTTCACCGGCTGTCTGGAATTTCTGCCTCGTATGCCTTCGCATCAACGGGTGGAAGCTGGACTGAAGGACCAGCTAAGGTAATCGAAATACATTCTGGCTACCGCGCCGCCCTTCTGGGCTGTCAAGCCTACCCACGCTTCGCCGTCGTTTAAATTCAAAGTGCTTGAAAGGTCCAGGGGAACTTCGAGCAGCGGATTTTGAAGGTCGTCAACGAAAATCGCAATCACGTTCGAGTCGTAGACGATCATCACGTCGTGAACGTGATTATTGTCGTTCCGTCGGACATATTCCGGCTCGGCCTCGCGGAGCCGAGCGAGGCACTACTTGTTGTCGCTGGAGTCGGATCAGTGCGGGTAGTAGGTCCCGGTGCGGTCGCACCGGTTGCGGAGGGTTCGGTCGTTGGAGCTGGTTCCTGCCCTCCGCAGGCCATAATGAAGACCGCCAAGACAAGCACGATTCCAGTAACAATCGAGCGCCGCTTTTCCATTGCGGTTTCGTTGCCTCCGGCTAGGAATTTTGGTGGATTATGCTTGTTATTACGATTTCGGTCAAATCTCGGCGCGACATAGGGCATTGCGGCTGGCGGGTGTATATCGAGGTAATTGGCAGGACCTTGGTGAATCCTTTTGCGCGGCTGTTGGTTTGGTTTATAATCCACCCAGGAATAGGAGCGTAGCTCAGTCTGGCCAGAGCGCTGGTCTCCAAAACCAGTGGTCGCGGGTTCGAATCCTGCCGCTCCTGCCAATTTTAGAAAAATAAAGGCCTCCGGCAGATGCCGTGGGCCTTTTTCGTGCCTGGATGTGCCGGTATTTTTCTAGCCGGCTGGTTTGGTGTCCGAAATTTTCGTTCCCGACCGTGCAAGATGTTAAACTGCACTCCGGCGAGCGCGTCGCTTCCTATTCTCAAAACTGAACTTTCGGAGGGGGAATGACAACTGCTGAAGATATAAAACAGGTGGAGTCAGTAATCCAAGAGTGGAGGACCGCTTTTTCTGGCACGGACGTCCCACGCCTAGAAGCCCTTTGGGACCAGAGTTACTCTAAGCTCCTTTACATTCCCGAAGAGAATGACGACCCCCTCTCAAGCTGGGCCGCCATCGACGAATACTACAATGCCCTTTCCGGCATGGTAGGGCGTCTGGATATAGCCATTGACAACCTGACAGTGGATGTCGGCGGCGAAATGGCCTTCGCATATCTCACTTTTCGTGCCGAGGCCGACGTCCCGAGCATGAGCCGCACGCTCCACGCCAATGGGCGTAACACCTTCGTATTGCGAAAGACCGGCGGTGAATGGAAAATAGTCCACTTTCACGAATCCCTTTCCAGGGACCGCAGTCACGAAATGTGGGGTTTTCTCTGGGAGTGATGCACCAGCTATGATTATGCGTGGTGTCCGTAAACCGGGCGATCCTCCCGCAGACGCGGAAATCGCCATCGAACAGGTAACCTTCTGCCCGCCCCATGACGGAGGGGCGGGGGAAGGACTAATACTCCGTTCCAACTTGGGGGACATCAAAGGGATACTGCACCGGGCCGAGGGTTCCAACCAGGGCGTCATATGGGTATGCGGGTCCAATGGCGGCTTCGACGGACCGGGCCCAGGGACCGGTGCCCGCCTCTCCGAGGAATTCAGAGGTCAGGGAATAACGTCTCTCCGGTTGGACTACCGGGAACCCAACGCTTTGACCGGTTGCGTTATGGACCTGTTGGCCGGAGTGACCTACCTTCAGGGCGAAGGCTATGAGCCGGTGGTGGTGGTGGGTCACTCATTTGGCGGCGCCGTGGTCGTTGCCGCCGGCGTCCACAGCCCTCACGTAAAGGGCGTCGTCTCCCTGGCCCCCCAACCATTTGGGGCCGCCAGGGTCCGGCAACTGTCGCCCCGGCCCTTACTCGTGGTCCACGGCAAAAATGATACCCGGCTCCCTTACACCGATGGCCTTCAGATTTACACTATGGCTAAGGAACCTAAGGACCTCGTGCTGTACGACGGGGCGGAGCACGGCCTGGAGGAATGCCGGGAAGACCTGGAAAAGCTACTTCGTGACTGGATCCCAGCGACGCTGGCGGCTCCCGTTGATATCTAACAGGCGTGCCTAGAAGGTCAAAGAATAGCGATCGAAAACGAGAATTCCTCGGCTCCGCCTGAGTCAAGCAGGTTCGGCCTTGCGCCCGGCCTCGAGGTCTGCCGCGTTATGAACGGGTTGTGGCAGGTGTCGGGGGCCCACGGCCAAATCGAGCCCGGACCGGCTGTCGAGAGCATGTTCCAGTATCTCGACTCGGGGTTTACCACCTGGGACCTGGCTGATCACTACGGCCCTGCCGAGGACTTCATCGGCGAGTTCCGGCGCCGGCTAACGACGCAACGGGGAACTGAGGCACTTGCTGGCGTACAGGCACTCACCAAGTGGGTACCTCGCCCTGGCTCCATGGGCAAAGACTTGGTGGAGCAAAACGTCGATAAGTCCCTGCGCCGGATGGACACCGAGGTATTAGACCTGCTCCAGTTCCACTGGTGGGATTATGGGGACGACCGGTACCTAGAAGCGCTTTCTCATCTGTCGGACCTACGGGACCAAGGCAAAATCCGGTATTTGGGCCTTACCAACTTCGATACGGACCATTTACGAAAAGTGGTTGAGGCGGGTATCCGGGTGATCTCCAATCAAGTCCAATACTCTCTCATTGACCGGCGGCCGGAAGTAAAAATGGCCCCGTACTGCCAGCAATATGGGATCCAACTTCTGGCCTACGGAACGGTTGCCGGTGGCCTGCTGTCGGAAAAGTACCTCGGGCAGCCTGAGCCTCCCCGCGTGGCTCTGAATACCGCCAGCCTGACCAAATATAAACAAATGCAGAACGCCTGGGGAAGCTGGGAGGCGTTCCAAAATCTTCTGGCTACTCTTACCGACATTGCCCAACGCTATAATGTCAGTGTTTCGAATGTCGCCGTTCGTTACGTGCTAGACCGTCCGGCGGTGGCTGCTGTTATTGTCGGGGCGCGGCTGGGCGTGGCCGACCACCGGCAGGACAACGCTCGTGTTTTCGGTTTCAACCTGGCCGAAGACGACCTAGCCCAAATTGAATCGGCGCTTCGGGATTCCCGCGACCTCTACCAGGTCATCGGCGACTGCGGTGACGAATACCGCGGATAGGCGGCACAGCCGCGACGTTTTTAGAATCAAAAGCTAACATCAGGATTTGGAGCGACCCGCCAATGGCCGACAAAGTGCGTTGGGGGATCGCCGTCCCTCAAGTGTTTTTCGATGAGCCCACCGACATGGCGTTGGTATCGAGATGGGCCAAGAAAGCCGAAGACCTGGATTACGATAGCCTGTGGGTGCAGGAGGGGATAGTCGGACCGGTGCCCGTCCTGGAGCCGGTCACCCTGCTCTCTTACATCGCAGCGATTACCAGCCGGGTCAGGCTCGGGACTTCGGTAATGGTGGCCCCGTTGCGCAACCCGGTCCAACTCGCCAAGAGTCTCAGCAGCCTCGATCACATCAGCCAGGGCAGGTTAACTGTGGGACTGGGGCTGGGAGGGAACCGGGACGACGTTGTTCCCTTCGGCATCAGCCCCGAACGCCGGGTCCGCCGGTTCGTGGAGATTATTGATGTGATGAAGGCGCTCTGGACCGAGTCTGCAGCCCAGTTTCACGGCGAGTTCTGGCAGCTGGAAGGGACTCAAATGGAGCCCAAGCCGGTGCAAAAACCCCACCCACCGATATGGTTTGGAGCCCGTGAGCCCCAAGCCCTTCGGCGAGCGGTGCGCCATGCCGACGGTTGGATGGGAGCTGGCTCCAGCAGCACCGAACAGTTTGTTGACGGTGTGAGTCAAGTCCAGGCGTTCCTGGAAGAGTCGGGCAGAGACCCCGGAACTTTTGCCGTTTCCAAACGGGTTTACGTCGCTTTGGATAACAACGAGAAGCGCGCCGAAACCCGGCTGAGCGAATGGTTCGGGAGACGTTACGGCAACGCCGAAATGGCCTCGGAGGTCTCGGTGTGGGGCAGTGCCGATCGTTGCATTGAAGGGTTAGCCAAGGTTACGTCCGCCGGGGCCGAGATGGTGTTGCTCAATCCGGCCTTCGATCACATGGAACACCTCGACGCGTTGGCCCGGGACGTACTTCCTCATCTGTAACCGGTAGCAAATCCAACCGGCCCGGCTACTCTAATGGGATTAATTAGGCCTCCGGAAACCACCGGGGGGCATTTGTTATGTCGACCCGTTACGTTAACTTTCCCGGCGACGTTGTGCGACCATTATTTTGACAAGTTATGTTTACCAGATTGGCGGCCATGTTATGTCGCCTTGTTATGTCTCCCGGACTGGAATGGCTGACGATCAGTCTTTTAGGCCGCCAGTCGGCCGCGCGCTTCGTCGATTCCTTGGTGGGACCCGTAGTAGGTGCGGCGGTGAATTTTGATCTTGCCGATCTTGTCTCGGGCGTGAAGCGTGCTTATAGCCCAGCGAAGCGTGCCCAGGCTGTAGTCTTTGCCTCCGACAACAGCAAAAGTGCTGTGTTCCGGAGGCGAGGACGCCCACGGCACGGTTAGCCACGCTTTGAGCCCAGCAAGATCGTCGTTGTGCATCCGAAACAGGTAGTCCGGGTGCTTGTCCAACAGGTCCAAGACTTCTTTCTGGGACTGGGCCAACTCGGGGCCTCCGCCAACAATTTCGTCGATACGCGGCATCAGAGTAACCTCGCTAATCTCTATATGTCGATGTAACGACGCCAACCTTGTAGTGTCAAGCCAGCGGTGGCGCCACAGTTGCTTTGCCCAACTGCAACTTGAGTTGCAAGATTGGCGCTGCGGCAGAGAAACACGCCGGGGTCGGACGCCGACAGCCAAGCTAAGCAGCAGACCAAACCGCTAGCAGTTGGCATGATACGGATAGGTTCGCCACCCTGTCACCAGACTGCGGAAGATCTGCCAAACCAGAGGGGAGAATCGCGAGCCCGTGGCCTCCAAACCAAGTAGCTAACTGGATTTCGGCCTTCGCCGGAAAGGCGATGGGGTGTGACTAGAATGAGGCGCAAACTTGACAACGACTCGTTTTGGTTCAAGAATAGGGCACCGTTTTCCGGTTTTCAGGACCGGAAATCAACTACGATCCATCCGCGAAGGAGGCTATCCATCTAATGTCTGGGTCCTCTAATGGATACACCGAAGGCACGGTATATGTAGGCGGCACCGGCCTCACGATGATCAAAGGCGGCGCCGGCAGGCCGTTATTGGTGCTACATGAAGAGCTGGGACACCCGGGATGGCTATCCTGGCACAAGGCCCTAGCCGAAGACCACCTGCTCCAGATACCGATCCATCCGGGTTTCGGCGAACTACCCCGGGCGGACTGGGTTAGTGGGGTGCGCGACCTGGCGGGGTTCTACTCCCGAATGCTTGGGGATATGGCCGTCGAACCGGTGGATGTGATCGGGTTTTCCCTAGGCGGCTGGATCGCCGCCGAAATGGCCGCAGCGTGCGCCGATCAGTTCAACCGGATGGTCTTGGTGGCTCCCACCGGGATTAGGCCCGTAGAGGGCGAAATCAAGGATTTGTTTGTAGTGACCGCTCGGGCTTACCTGGACGCCAGCGTGCACGACGCCGACAATAGTCCTGAATTTGCGTCGCTTTACGGCGGCGAAACGACCGCCGGGCAGTTCGAGGCCTGGGAAGACGCCAGAGCCGAGTCGGCTCGCCTGGCCTGGAAGCCCTACATGCACAACGCCAGTATGGGGCCGCTTCTCGAGGGAGTAAGAGGTCTACCCACGCTGCTGATTTGGGGCCGACAAGATCAAATCGTTCCTTTGGAAGCGGGCCACCTGTACAATCAGTCCATCGCCGGCTCCGAGTTGGCGGTCTTCGACGATTGCGGGCACCGGCCCGAGATTGAAAAAACCGGGCAATTTGTCAGCCGGGTGCGAGATTTCCTGGCATAAACTGATCGTATAGGAGCAATTACCATGCACATAATGATGTTCACTGAGCGGGGTTACACTGAGGTCCCCGAAGACGAGATCATAAAAAACGCCAGCTTTTTCGGTGTTTCCAACGAGCACCTGAACCCCGATTTTGGCGGACAGCTATTAAACGAATATTTCGACGAAGCGGTATTGTCCGAACAAGTGGGCTTCGACGGCGTTATGTTAAACGAGCACCATGGCACTCCCTTCTGCGGTGGCTCGGTAATGAACATCGAAGCCGCAGTCCTAGCCCGCATTACCGAGAAGGTGAAGATCGTCCTGTTGGGCAACCCTCTTCCGGTGGCCGACCCCCTTCGGTTGGCCGAAGAGTTGGCCATGATCGACATGATCTCCAACGGCCGGTTGGTTTCCGGGTGGGTACGAGGCGCTGGCAGCGAGTCGATCTATAACAACGCCAACCCAGCCTACAACCGGGAACTGTTCAACGAGGCCCACGACTTCGTAATAAAGGCGTGGACGACCCCGGGCCCGTTCCGCTACGAGGGCAAACACTACGAATACAAACACGTGAACCCCTGGGTGTTGCCGGTGCAGAAGCCCTATCCCCAGATGTGGATTCCCGGGCTGGTGAGCCCGGAGACGGTAGTCTGGTGCGCCAAACACCGCTATCCGTACCTGGCCTTGGCTACCTTCATCGACCCCACGCTGGAAATGATCGACTTGTACCGCAAGACTGCGGCTGAAGAAGGCTACGAGTTCGGACCGGAGAATTTTGGCTATCTCCAGAGAGTGGTGGTGGCTGAGACTGAGGAGAAAGCTCAAGAGCTGGCCAGGTCGTTTTTCTTCGGCGGCGGCATCAACGCCTTCGCCAGGCCGGAGTGGATGTTCCCACCGGGCTATAACTCCAAGGCGGCCACGCGGCGCCTGGCCAAGATCTTCACCGACCCTGACAGCGGCGAAACGATTAACGCGATAGAACCGTCCGAAACCCCCGAGGAGATCGCGGCCAGCCGCGCCAAGATCTACGGCCGGTTCCAGGCCGAGCAGGACAACGGGCAACTGATCGTGGGAACGCCTGACACCGTCATCCCCAAGATACGGAACGTTCTGGAAAGAATACGCCCCGGTATTTTCGCCATGTGGCATACCTTGGGGCCGGTCAGCCATGAAGACCGGATGACCAGCGTCAGGCTACTGGGAGAGGAGGTCCTGCCGGCCATGCGCAGCATCTCCGATGAGTTGGAACTGGTCAGTCCCTACGACCGTCAGCCGGGCTCACGGCCCCTGGCCACGCCGGTGGGAAGCTAGAAGTTACAGTTCGGCTACCCTGAGACCATGGAGACTGGGTGGGAGATAACGATCTCTCACCCAGTTTTTGTTTATCGTCCAGTCCCTCATTTTATTGGCTGGTTTACGTTCTAACCAAGAGAGGAGACACAACATGCCACGTCTATCCGAAAAGGTTGCCTTGATAACCGGCGGAGCGGGCGGAATCGGCCGGGCAGCCGCCAAGTTGTTTGCCGCCGAGGGAGCCCAAGTCGTGTTGGTTGACCTGAACGAGGAGCAACTGCAAGATGCGGTACAGGCCATTGGCGAAGAGGCGGCCAGCTATGTTGTCGCCGACACTACCCAACCCGAACAGGTCCAACGATACGTGAACACGGCCGTCCAACGTTGTGGCGGCATCGATATTTTTCTGGCCAATGCCGGAGTGGAGGGCGCTGTCGCTTCGATTCCGGACTATTCAATCGACGCGTTCGACCAGGTGATGGCGGTCAACGTCAGAGGAGTCTGGCTGGGACTCAAGTTCGCGATCCCGGAGATGCGGAAGCGGGGCGGCGGGAGCATCGTGATCACTTCGTCGGCAGCGGGCATTCGCGGGACCCCGGGCATGTCGGCTTACACGACCAGCAAACACGCGGTCATCGGCCTGATGCGCACCGCTGCCTTGGAGTGCGCCCCGTTCGGAATCCGGGTGAACACGGTTAACCCGGCGCCCATCGAGACCCGGATGATGCGCTCGCTGGAGGAGAAGTTCCATGCGGCTCCGGAAGCGCCTCCGATGGGTTTGGAACAGACCAAACAGGCCTTCGCCGCCCGGGTTCCTCTCCAGCGCTACGGCGAACCTGAGGAAGTGGGTCAGTTGATGTTGTTCCTAGCCAGCGACGAAAGCAGCTTCTGCACCGGCGGCGTCTACATGGTCGATGGTGGCACCTCCGCCGGCACGGTCCAATAGGAGTGCCAACCGGCGAAAATAGGTGGGGGCGGGTTTAAAACCCGCCCCCAGTCATTGTATGGATAGGCGCGTACGGCGCTAGCTGGCGATAAAGTCGAACTGCTCGAATTGGCCGTTGAGGATTGGGTCTGGGTCCAGTCCCAGCCACTTGTCTAGAATCGTGGCGTAAGTGGACCGGAAGTCGTTGTTGAATTGGAGGTCGCCCTCCAACTGGTCTTTCGCCTCCAGAGACGGGAAAGCGCCGTATAGGCCTCCCTGAACTGCTCCCCCGAGGACGAAAGCGACCCCGCCCGAGCCATGATCGCAACCGGTGCCGTTGTCGTGGATCCTCCTGCCGAACTCCGACCATATCAGGATTAGGGTGTCGTCCATCAGTCCGTGTTCCTCAAGGTCCGCCGTCAGGTCGCTGGACGCTCTCGAAACGTCCTGCCACAGCTTGGCGTGTGACAACAGTTCGTTGCTGTGGGTGTCGAAGCTGCCGTGCTTGGCGTAAAAAATTCTCGTGCCAAGTCCCGCGCACATCACCTGCGAAACACTTTTGAGGCTCTGGGCGATGGGATTGTCCCCGTATTCGACGGTCGAAGAGTACTTTTCCGGCGCGGTCCGAAGTATGTCGGCGCCCAACAACGCCTGAGAGCCGTTCTGGCTCAGGGCTTGTGCCACGACATCTTTGCCTCCGGCTGGCCCGTACATCCGGCCCAGGGCGTGGAGGGCATTTAGCCTTACCGACTCGTCACTCATGTCGGGAAGAAGGCCGTAGGTTTCCAGGTTGCCCACCGACGCCACGGGGACTCCCTTGCAGACTAGGGCTCCGGGCAACCCGCGACCGATATTAATTCCAGTTAAGACGTTTTCTCCGGTGGGGTCCAAGTCTCTGAGGGCAGCTCCCAACCAGCCTTGTGTGCCAATCGTTTCGGGCTCGGCGGTGTACCAAATATCCCTGGACCGGAAGTGGGAACGGTTGGGTGTCGGGTAGCCGATCCCGCTAATAACGGCGAGCCTGCCCTGGTCCCATAAGTCTTTGACCGGGGCCATGTTTGGATTGAAGCCCAGTTCGCCGTCTATCCGGAGCACGTCATCTTGGGGAATGGCGATGCCAGGGCGGAAGTCATAGTAAAGACCGCTGTTGTAGGGAATTAGGGTGTTGAGGGCGTCGTTACCGCCCACAAGCTCGATTACGACCAACGACCGCTCTTTTTTATTCGAAACCATTGTCCTGCTCCTTACCTTCGATTCCCAGGCAGGCCCTAATCCAACGGCCGGCGCTACTAATCGCTGCGTTTGAAAACCTGGATCCTGTGACGGTTGGTCTCCGTTACATATAGCAGGCCGTTGCTGTCGAGCTTCACGGATACCGGTGACCAGAAATACTTTTCGATGTGGGAGGATTCTTCATGGGGAGTGGTCACGAAAAAATCGATTTCAGAATCCAAGTTGGCGGTAGCGCGAGCAGTGGCTTCCTCCACGTTGATGCTAAGGAAGTTCTCGGCCCACTCGGATAGGGTGGCCTGCCCCCGCAGCTTCATTACGAAGTCGCCTCGGGGATCTAGCACCTGGACCCTTTCGTTACCCCAGTCCGCCACATAGATGTAGCCGTCGTCGTCAACAGCAACCGACGAGGGACGCTGGAACTCACCGTCACCGTCGCCGGAGGACCCATAACTTCCCAGAAGTTCTCCTTGGGGAGAGAATTTCTTGATGCGGTCGTTGCCCCAATCGGCCACATAGACGTTGCCGTCGCTACCCACGGTCAGGCCCCATGGCAGGTTGAGTTCGCCCCCGGCGCCAAAATTGGATAAGAATCGCCCTTCGGGTGTGAATTTCTGTACTCGGTTGTTGTAGGTGTCCGACACGTACAGGTTATCCTCTCCGTCGAAGGCTAGGCCCGAGGGAGTATCCAGTTCTCCATCGCCGGAACCGGAGGTCCCCCAATGGGAGAGATAGGCGCCGGTATCGTCAAAAACAGTGATGCGGTTGAGCTTCTCGTCGCTGATGAAAACCCGGCCCTGGCTGTCGACGGCGCTACCGCACGGCCAAACAAACTGTCCGGCGTCTTTGCCGAAACTGCCGAAGTTGCCGAAATAACCGCTATCCACATCGCACATGGTCACGCGGATTCCCCTGGTCGATTCCTCTTTGCTGCGGCTGATGACGTACAACCGGTTGTTCTTGCCCACGGCGGTATCGACGGGGTAATAGAAGCCGCGCCCTTCCATCACCGTCATGCCCATGGTGCGGTCGTACTCCAAGAAGTCCGGCTTTACCGCAGTAACTTTCGTGCTCATCGTTCGTTTTCTGCCCTCAAGATATTTAGGTGTGACCGGTCCTAGGACCGTTGAAATTCCTGAGTGGAAGCTACCATTTGCAGGACATCCGCGATGTGTTGGCGAGCGGCAACTGGGTCTGCATCGGAACTTCCGCCTTCCGCCGCGAACTCGACCAGTACCTTTCGCGTATCTTCGTTCACCGAGAGGGCGCCAACTTGGTCCAGGCAGGCATCGACTAGATTTTCCGGTGAGCTTGCACCGGCCGAGTCGGACTCGATTCTGCCGATCATAGCCTGTATCCCTGGTTTGTTGACGTCGCCGATTTGCTGGCTGGCAAAGTTAATCCGCTCCACCAGTGTGCCGCTATCCAGCCAGTCGGTGCCTTGGTGCCAACCCTCCACGCTGGGCGGGTTGTTGAGGAGTTGCCCCATGAAAGACGCCTGGTTGTAGCGGTCAAGGATTTCGTAGCGTGCCCGGTCGAACTCTCCCGTCAAGCGGATCACGCTCGTGACCAGTTCCACGGGGCCTTTCACCTTGGTGTACCAGGAATTCCGGGATTTGAAGAATTCGGAGTTGAACAGCACCCGCAACATGGCGGAAATGTCGAAGTTATTATCGAAGTAGGCCTGCGACAGTTGCTCGATTGCTTGGGGATCGGCCGGCGGTGTGTAGGGCCACTCGGGGACCGGTGGCTCATCGGCGACGAAGAAGCTGTAAATGTGCCTGGCGATAAATCGCGCTGTTGCTGGCTGGCGGCAAATTATGTCTACTATGTCCTCACCGTTGAAACGGCCCTGCTCTCCCAGGAACTGTTTTTCTCCGTCGTCGTGGTCGTCGGGGTTATATTCGAAATGCCAGGAGATGCGGCCGTAGGGCCAGTCCGAGTCCCGCTGGGAACGCAGTTCCATGTAATTCCGGTTGGCTATCGTCCAGCCGGTAAAGGCCCGGGCGCACTCCTTGACGTCGTCCTCGGTGTAATTGCCCACGCCCATGGAGAATAGCTCCAGCAACTCCCTGCCGTAGTTCTCGTTAATGGCATCCTTGTGGTTGTCTTGGTTGTCCAACCAGATGATCATGGCTGGGTCTTTGGACAGCTCCACCAGCAGAGTCCTGAAACTGCCCATGGCGTGGCGACGGAACATTCTGGTCTGGTCCGACAGCGCCTTGCCGTGGACTACTTTGGAGTAGCCCGTGGCGAATATGCCGTGCCAAAAAAGCCCCATCTTTTCTTGCAACGGAGACGAAGTGGTTGCCATTCGGTAGAGCCAGTTTTCTCCTGGGCCCATGGTGCCCATCATCCCCGAGATTTCGGGATGAAATCGCCTGATGAGGAAATCGCTTATTCTTTGTTCTTCGCCGGGATGGAGTAAATCATCGACGGTGGCCTCATATCCCTTGGCCGCATAGGAGTCGAGTTCGTCCCGGCCGGCGCCAAATCCAGCCCGGCGCATCAGGTGAGATATCAGTTCGATTTTACTGTCTGGCATGTTTCATCTCCCGATCGGACGGCCCTCGGCGTCTCGTTCGTCACTGAACGCGGTTGCGTCAAGATATTTGATTGACAATTCTAGGCGGACGGCGAAGGTTGGGTCAATTGCGGCTCTTTATCAGTCTAGGAACCCCGAATCGCGACGCCATTGCAGATATTCGGTCAGGCCGGCTCGGAGGTCGTAGTTGGGCGACCAATTCAGGTCTGCAAAAATGCGGTGGCCAGAAAGTGGCCCACGAAGCGGCGCGCCTTGCTGGCCGCCTGTTTGGGATTGCGGAAGCTCGACGACCCTGATGCCGGGCGATACCTCCTGCAGTGCTTCTACAATCTGTCTGAACGTGAACCAAACGCCGTTGGTTAGGTTGTATAGATCGTGGGGCAGATGCGGCGCGTCCAGGACAGTGCGTATGCCGTTGGCGATGTCGCCAACGTAGGTGTAGTCTCGTCCTTGGTCTAGGTCCTGGGCCTGGACGTCCTCCCCGCGGGCTACTTGGCGGGTCCAGTCGTAGACCACCGACATGATGGCACGGTGGCCGGTGACGCGTTCCATAGGGCCGTAGGGAGTGCTGAGGCGTACGCTGACGGTGGAAAGCTGGTGCAACTCACCGTACCGGCGGGTCAGTAACTCGCTCACGTACTTGGTGATCCCGTAGAGGTTCTGGGGTATCGCAGGTGCGGTTTCGTTTAGCGTCTGGTCCGGAGGAGCGGCGGTCCCGTAGGCCGATCCGGAGCTTACGTAGACGAACCTTGCCACTTTGGCGGCGCGAGCTACCTCCAGCAGATTAGCCGTGCCGGTGACGTTGATGTCGATGATTTCTTTGCTGCGTTCGGTTTCCAGCCGGGTATCGTTAACGGTGTAAACAGCCGCATGGACAATCTTGTCGATCGAGTGGTCGTGGCCAAGGCTAGCCACCGTCTGGCGGTCTAGAATATCCCCCTGCACGAACTTGATCTGGGAGCTGTAGTCCCGGACGAAGTCTTCGGCCAACGCATCCGGGGGACGCAAATCGAAGCTGACCACCTGGTGCCCCGACCGGGCCAACTCCTTTACGATGTTGGAAGCAACAAAGCCAGTGCCGCCCGTTACGAGCGTTGCCATGGTGATACCTCCGGGCAGGATGATTGGGAGGGCCGAGCCTAGCCACGGGAGTTTCGCGGAACGGTACTGCCTTAACCGGTTGAACCGCCTGATTCGGCTCGTTGTTTCAATCCGTTGGCGAACTGCTCAAACGTTGGCTGCAGGTCCGGCATTGAGCGCCAGATCAACGGCAACATGGGTCCCGTGAATTCCTCACGCATGGTGAATTTCGTGGTGCCGTTGCCTTCTGGGGACAGACTGAATGTCCGCACCCCCTTGAACAGTCCCAGAGGCATGCCGCCGGTCCAAGTCATGCTTTGTCCCGGTGTGAACTCTGTCACTTTCAGCGGAAACGCCCGGCCGGGGCTGATTTTCGAATAAACTTTGATGGTCTGGGTGGGGCCGATGGTGCCCTCAACCCTATCGACCCCTGAGTCCCATTCGGTGTAGTTGGAGCTATCGGTCAAGATCGCCCAGATGACGTCCGGGTCCGCCGTAATGTTGGCGGCTACGTTATAGTATTTCACGACGTTCCTCCTTGGACCGGATTCGAACCTTAACAGTCTACCACCGCTGTCGTGACTCAATCATCCTGCAGGCATCCTGCGGGTCTGAGGCAGAAACATTCACCTGAGAGGAGTAGACTAATGTCTGACGACGCCACACACCGGCGAGACCACTCTCAGCTTGGCGCAGCGGAGCTTTGTAAAAGGGCATTTTGGGGTCGAATTGCCCCAAGCTGGATTGGGAACATCCGAAGTGGGATTCGTGGTCGAAAAAGCGGACGTGGACCGGGTCTACGAACGGGCAATGGGTCAGGGCGCCACACCGGTTTTGCCTCCGCAGATCAACCCTAGGGCCAACGGGTTAGCTACGTTCGAGACCCTGACGGGCATCTGCTGGAGATCTGCTCCCCGGTCTCGTGATCGCCGAAGATAGGAACTGG
Source organism: Dehalococcoidia bacterium (assembly GCA_965247605.1). Classification (GTDB taxonomy): domain Bacteria; phylum Chloroflexota; class Dehalococcoidia; order Lucifugimonadales; family UBA3495; genus VXOI01. Next base: position 1,028,344 of record CBDFHM010000013.1, read on the forward strand.
TACTCATGCCCGGACAGTTCAGGAGAGATTAGCGAAAATGGCCGGAGTTTACACTTTCCAGGTAAATCAGCGGGTCCGAATCAAGACGGCCAGCGAAAGCAATAACAGGCCACCTACCGAGAGCGCTAAGGGCGCCCTGGGCACTATCGCCCCGCAAATGACAGACGATTGGGCCGGAACGTTGTTGGAACTCGAGCCAGGTACAATCGTGACTTACTATGTCGTAATTGACGGTGGGACCACCGAACTTATTGCGGCAGATTGGCTGGAACCGGCGGCGCAGAATGTGCAATGAAATTCAACCGGCGATGCCCTAGCCTAATCGCTACCCGGCCTAATTATTCGATCACCACTTCTTCATGGGCGGTGTCAAACGTGGCGCCGGTTTCGGCGGGAGCATACGAAAAAGAGGGGAGCTGGCATGGACTTAGGACTTGGTGGCAAACACGCATTGGTAGCCGGAGGAGGCAGGGGCATCGGCAAAGCGATCGCACGGGAGCTGGCAAAAGAGGGTGCCGACGTAGTCATCGTCTCGCGGACGTTGGCGGAATTGGAGAAATCGGCCCAGGAAATTGCGGAAGAAACCGGCCGGTCGGTAACCCCCATGACCGTGGACGTTACCAAACGGGATCAGGTGGACCGCGTCGTGGCGGCTGCGGCCGATAAGTTGGGCGGACTTCACATTCTGGTGAATAGCGCTTCCTTGCCCGGCGGCTCAGCTTCGGCAGTCGGGCCCATTGACACGGTGAATGAAGACGACCTGATCAGCGATTTCGACGTTAAGTATGCTGGTGCGTTGCGATGCTCTTGAAGCGCGATACCGTTCATGAAAGAGCAGGGTTGGGGCCGCATCGTTAATATCAGTGGAGGGAACGCGCGAAACGCTGGGAATCTTAGCGGTGGCGCTCGTAATGTAGCCATGGTCCACCTGACCAAGACGTTGTCCAATCAGATCGGCCGCTTCGGTATTACAGTGAACTGTATTCACCCGGGCACAACTCGAACCGAGCGCACACCGGGTATGTTGGCGGAACGCGCCGCCCAGTTGGGCATTTCGGCCGAGGAACTGGAGGAGCAGGATTTTGCTCCCGACTCTCCCCGTGGCAACGCGATCTGCCGAATGGTGGACGCCTCGGAAACCGCCTATCTGGCCTCCGACAAAGCTTGGGCTATCACTGGGGAGGTCATCGCCGCTGGCGGTGGGACTGGCACAGCGGTTTTCTACTAGTAGGCTCTGCCGGAATCCACAATGGCATCGCACCGGCGGCCTTGCGAGCTATTGGAACGAGGTCAGGTCCAGGATATCGGCACCTCCCTGCTGCCAAGTCCCTGACTGGCTGGCGGCGGCACCACCGACGGTGAACGTGACCTGGTTCCCCCGGTAGGACGCGCCGTTGGGTTGCGCGGCATTGACCAGGTACTTGCCACCGCTCACCGTGCCTTCGCCGGCTTTAGTCTTCGCGCCGGACACCGGGACCGCCAACGAGGCAGTGTCAGTTTGGCCAGCAATATTGGTAGCCGCGGCTCGGATCACCACCGACGAATTCCGTGAACTCGCCACGAACGCCATCACTACTGTGCCGTCCGGCACGAGCTCCCCGTTTGTGGATGCGGTACCAACAAAGACATGGGGCGGCACATCGGAAATTCCGGTAGAATCGACGGCCGCGAACCCCGGCACCAAGTAGCTGTAGGAAAAGGGCGGCTCAAGCACCGGAGCCACCGCCAAGCCGTCGATGGTAAAGGTCACGGAAACGACGGCGCTATCGTCGTCCGTCTCTGTAGTGACTAGTAACGTTTCACCCTCGGTTATCTTGGCATCGGCGGCCGGTTGGGTAGTGATCCGCACTTTAGGCGCCGTGGGAAACGCCACCACCGCGCTGACGGCGTCTGAAGCGGAGTTACCAGCGCTGTCGGTGGCTCTGGCGGCGATTTTCAACAACCCAGGACTGGACGCCGGTTGGTTAGCTGGCACTGTGAATCGAATGCTGTACGGTGGCCCGGTAATCGCGGCCTGCGGTTGACCGTTTACCGTGAATACGACGGAGGGAAATGAGACGTCGTCTGTGGAATCCGCGCTGATGGTGATGGTATGACCCTCGGTGACTATTGGATCAGCCCCGGCCTCTCCGAAAGGCTCGGTTATCTTTACGGTGGGTGGAGCGTCTTGCACGTTAACGCTAACAGCCGCAGATGATTCGTTTCCGTCCTCGTCGAAAGCAGTGACTTCAATCGCCATGAACGAAGCCTGGGACGGCACATTTGCATGAATGGTGTAGGGTCGAGTGGTCAAAGCTGGCTGACCAACGCCATTGATCGTGAATATTACTGTGGCGACATCCTGGTTGTCTTCCACTTCTGCTTGGATCTTGAAGGCGCTGCCGGGAGCCAAGGTTGCACCGTCAGTGGGGGATGTAATCTGTACTTTGGGTGACAGATAAACGGAGAGACAGTTGGCCCCCAGGTCTCCTTGTTGTTGCTCGGTTAATTCAGAGAAGGCTCCAATCCTTCTGCCCAAGAGGGTTTCGGCGCATTCCGATATCGGCCTGACCTGGGCTGTTTTACCACTGGCCTCGTTGGCTTCCTTCAACTGGTCGGCCATGGTCCGGACCATATCGCGATGGACCGCGTTCGAATTGTCGACAGTCCGTTCCAATCGCTGCACATTGGCCAATTCCCGGCCCTGTTTCAGTACCTCCAATCGGGCCCGTTTCAAGGGATCGTCGCCCCCATGGTCTGTCAGCCGTTCCAAGCGCTGGTCGACCACCGCAGACCTAACGTAGGTCAGCGCCTGCTCTCGGATGCCGGATTGCCCTCCGGCCCGCACCAAGAGGACCACGCTTTCTCCCATTCCCACATCGTCTCTCGGGCCACCAGCAATCTCAGTCTCTCTGCCTTCTGCGTCCAACGCCCACAACCGTCCTGCTCCTTGTTCGGTCGTAATGGCACGCCTGTGGGACCGGGTTGCTTGCGACGGGACCAGCATGATCTTCATGGCGGTAATGACATTTCCGTTGGCGGCGCCATCCGGAGTGGTGACCTCCCGGTCCGCCAGCACCGCAACTCGGCCGGACCGGTTCTCACGCAGGAATTCGAAGCCCAAATTACCAACGGGCGGGGCCTCGATCTTCGTACTCGCATCGACGAATAACTGAACGGCCGGGCCCCGTGTCTGAACGATTATCGAATTGCCCTGGACATCGGCGATCACGCCGGTGAACCCGCGCCCGATAGCCTGGTCACCCTCGGCATTGACAGTGAAATGAACCAGTTCAACCCACAGTACAAGGGCCACTGCCAATATTATGAGCCTGATGATCCAAGCTCGAAATGTGACCGAGTTGACGGGAGACGCTGTCTTATGGCCTGAGGGAGAGAGGCGGTTCATGAAACATAGATAACCACCAACACCACGTCTTCTTGCTCCCCGCTGGCCATGCTGGCCACCACCTCAATGATGTTGGGGCCTTCCTCGAGGTCTATTCCGAGTGAGAATCGGCCGTCTAGGCCGGGCTTGACCACTGTATCGTTTATGGTCACCACTGCATCGACACGGGTTCTGCCGATGATGTCCAGCGACGGTTCGCTGGTCAGGATTTCGGTCTCCATGGGCGCCACCATCTGGAGGAAGAGGTCGTCTTCGGTGGCCACCGGTGTGGCAGCCGGTACTGTCGTAGGGGTCGCCTGAAGCACAGCAGGCGCGGGGGTCGCCGTGGGGTCAGCAGTTTCGGGCCGCAGTGTAGGTTGAACCGGGTGGGCGTCCAAGATCCCGCTTCCCTCCTGGCCGCTGTCGGCGCCGCAGGCTACAACCAACAGCGCCAATACCCCCAAGAAGAAGAGAAATGCCCGCTTACGGTTGGTGGTCGCTATCACTTGCGCGTTCTCCCACATCGATCTCGGAGTGTTCCTGCCGGTGCAACCGGCGGATCCAGCAGGAGGCAAATATATCGTCAATCAAGCCGATAGTAGCTGCAAGCCGCTTGTGCGAGGTGACGCCTGTGCTGACACCACAGACCTTGGGACGCGAATGCTTGGGGTGTTATCCTGTAAGCCTGACCGGGGGTAAGCCCTTTTTTAGGTTGGACTGACTCATGTACGTAATAGGCACCGCCGGCCACGTGGACCACGGCAAGTCCACTCTGGTAAAGGCGCTAACCGACATAGACCCAGACCGTCTTCCCGAAGAGAAAGAACGGGAGATGACTGTTGATCTGGGGTTCGCGTGGATGACGCTGCCCAGCGGGCGGGAAGTTAGCATCGTGGACGTGCCCGGGCACGAACGCTTCATCAAAAATATGCTGGCGGGCGTCGGCGCAATCGACCTGGCGCTGCTTATCGTGGCCGCCGATGAAAGCGTGATGCCTCAGACCCGTGAGCACGTGGCGATTTTGGACATTCTTCAGATCACTCGCGGTCTGGTAGTGGTAACCAAAGCCGACTTGGTGGACGAAGAATTGGTGGAGTTGGTCAAGGCTGAGGTGGAAGACACCCTGCTTGGCACATCCTTCGAGGGTTGCCCCATGGTCGGTGTGTCGGCATACACCGGAGAGGGCCTCGACGAACTCAAATCCGCCATCGACACGATCCTGGATGAGACTGAGGTCCGCCGTGATTTGGGCCGCCCCCGCCTGCCCATAGACCGCTGCTTCACCATTTCCGGGTTCGGCACCGTGGTCACGGGCACGCTCATCGACGGAACTCTGGCCGTGGGCCAAGAGGTGGAGTTGGCTGGCTCGGGTCAGCGGGCCCGGATCCGTGGATTGCAGAGCCACAAGACCAAGGTCGACAGTACCGACCCCGGGGTACGCCTTGCCGTCAACCTGTCCGGCCTTTCCCGCGATGAGGTGGAGCGCGGCGAGATACTGACCGCGCCGGGTTGGTTGAAGCCCACCTTCCGGTTGGACGCCCGGTTGAAAATGGTGAAAAACGCCGCCCACGCCCTCAAGCACAACGAAGGTGTCACCTTCCATCTGTTCACCAGTGAGTCTTCGGCCCGGATCCGCCTCCTAGATGCCGACCGGTTGCCGGCGGGCGCGGAGGGCTGGGTGCAGATTCTGCTGGCCGACCCGCTGCCGGTGGTGAAGGGCGACTACTTCGTGGTCCGCTCCGCTGAGGATACTCTGGGCGGCGGCCAAATAGTGGACCCGAACCCCAGGCGCCGCTACCGGCGTTTTGATGCCGACGCGCTGGAGCGGTTGATGATGCTGGACCAAGGGACCGGTGAGGACGTCATTATCAGCGTCGCCGACCAGTGGGGCCCCTGCGATATGACCGCTCTATCACAGCGGGCCAACCTCCCCCGGGACGAGGTGCTGGAGCGGGTGGGCCGGTTGGTGGATGACGAGCACTTGGTGATGCTGGGTGAAATGGGTTCAGACGCGGACGCCGTCGTCTACTCGGCCCAGGGATGGAATGTGCTGAAAGGCAAGGTGTTTACCGCCCTCCGCACCTACCACAATCAGCATCCTTTGCGGAAGGGTCCGCCGGCCCAGGAGGTCCGCAGCCGGTTGGCGATTTCCCAACCGGTGTACCATCGAGTGCTGGCGCGTCTGGATGCCGAACAATTCGTGGTGGAAGAAGGCCAGTCGATTCGCCTACCGGAGCACGAGATAACCTTAACGCCTGAGATGGAGCGGCAGGCCGCAATGTTTTTGCAGGCCTTGGAGCAAGACCCCTACGCGCCGCCAAGCGACCAGCCGTTGGACTCCGAACTATTAGGTGTGCTGGTCGAACAAGGAAAGGTAGTGCGGGTAACCGACTCGGTGGTGTTCGCGGCTTCGGCCTACCGGGATATGACCCAGCGAATAGTGGAGCATATGAAGGCCCAAGGGAGCATTACGGTCGCAGAGGCCCGCACTATGTTCGATACCAGCCGCAAATACGTGCTTCCCCTTTTGGAGTATATGGACCGGCAACAGATCACCCGCCGCTCCGGCGACGAGCGGGTTTTGAGGTAGGGTTATGTCCTTGGACCTGGGAGAGACGGTACAACAACTCGACCGCCTGTCCCAATCGGTGGGCCGCTCGGCGGACGCCAGGGAGAAGCGGCTGGTAGCATTGTTGGAGGCCGTCGGGGCGGTATCGAACGATGCGGCCCGGGGGCGTACCAACGGGGATACTGGGCGGCCGTTTCTGGCAGCGCAGGTCACCGACGCCTTGTTGGGCAACTATCCGCCGCCCGATCCGCCGACCGACTGGACGGTGGCCGCAGTTGACGGCTCCCACATCGATGTTGACCGCCATCTGCCGGTACACTGCTACCTGCTGAATTTCGGCGGCTGCGTCCTCACCTACGGGACGAACCCCGACGCCACGCTCTTTAGCCGCCCTCACCTGTCGACAGAGACGAAAGAGCTTTATATCTCCGATCCCAATAACCCCGCTGGAGAGGAAGCGGTCAGCGGCTCGTTGTTGGGACTGGTCCGCACCGTCAAAGAACTTGAGACTCTTGCGGACACCGCAGAACAGCTGTTCGCAGGAAGACCGGTACTGGGGTTACCGGTTCTGGGATTAATCGATGGCTCTCTTGTAATGTGGGGCCTTTCGGGCCAGGCGTACCGGCCGTTCGTGCGAGACGCCATCGTGCGCGACGGTCTGCTGCCGGCCCTTGACCGGTTCGAAGCATTGTCCGCTCAACGGCCCGTCGCACTGGCCGCCTACATCTCTTTCCCGCGCAGCACCGAGGTCATAAACGCCTTCCGCTGTGCTCTCTGTCCACACTCCCAGAGCATTTGTAGCAACTCGTGCAACAATCGCCGTTCGACCAAAGAACCATGCTCGGACGCTGACGACTTCTTGGACCGCGACGTTTTCCAGCGGCTTTTGGCGCCCGGTTGGCGCTCGCCGGTTTACCGGACCAACTCGTCAGTACCAAGAGAACACTATGGGGAACGCCAACAGGTCTACTTCTTCTACTTGAACGCCGGTGAAGAGATCGGGCGTGTTGAGGTCCCGGCATGGGTTGCCGAGAACGAGGCGCTGCTCTCTTTGGCCCACAGCCTGGTATGGGACCAGTGCCGCCGTGGTCAAGGCTACCCAGTGGCCATCTCCGAGTCCCACGAACAAGCGGTGATCAACGCAGGGGACCGGCGGGTATTCCGCCGCATGCTGACCGACTCTTTGGAGCGGCAAGGAGTTCCAGCCGCGACTTCGGAGAAAGACCGTTCAAAGCGCACGCCCTGGCTGTAGTGGGCTTCCGACTACGCCCTCATCAAGCGAACCTAATGGCAAGCGAGTCAATCCTCAATATGACCCAGGAATTGTTCGAAGCTGCCGAACCGGGCCACGGTCTTGATGAAGTCCGCTAGAGACTCGGTCTGGTCCTGTAGAGTCCGCAACTGGTCGTCGACCGGACTCACCGAGGCGGCGCTGGTGGCGTAGGAGCCGTGGAAGGCGAAGAACGCCTGGTTGATCTTGCGGATGAAAAATCGGTTTTCGATCAGCAGTTGGCGGCGTTCCTCCATGTAGGCTTCAGCTTCCTCGATCTTTCCCTCAGCTAAAAGCTCCTCGGCCATTAGCCTGGTTTCCCTCATCTCGGCGTTGAAGTCGAAGGCGTCCGGGTCGGGATCGGTCGTCGGATCATCCCGGTCCACCACTTCTCCGGTTATGGCGGTGAAAGCGCGGTCGCCGATGGCCCGGCCCCCCAGTGTGGCGGCGGTCTCGTTGAGGGTGGTCATGTCGGCGTTGTCCCAGAAGTGTTGCCCTAGCGGTTGGAAAAAGAACCAGTGATGCAACCATTCGTGGGCCGTGGTGACCAATGCTCCGTGCAGGCTGCCCGAGGAGGAAACGACGCTTGGATATGCCGCCACGCCGCCGGTGTTTTCCACTAAGGCGGCCAAGTTTCGTTCTTGAAGCACCAGGTTCTCTAGAATCTCCCGTTCTTGGTCGTCTATTCCGGGCCGTAGTAGGGTGGTGCTCACTCTCGATATTCGGTCCCGCGGTGAGAGGATCAGCACGCCCGGAGAACGGGCGTAAACCGTATCGACAGGGGGGAATATGACCCCGATGCGGGAGGCGAAGCCCTCTTCGGCCAACACCGCGCTAATCTCAGACTCTAGAGTTTCCTCGATTTCGGCTTGCATGCTTTGGCGCCGTTCGCTCAACTCATCGATTGTGGCGCGCAATTCGGGTTCCTCCGCTGCGGGAACGCTTTTCGACACCAACTGCCGTTCCAGCCCTCCAATCTCGTCACCAAGGGCAAAGTACTCCTGTGCCCGGGTGAAACGCTGTTCGCGGGACGGTTCGGAGTTCCAAGGAAGGATGTCGCCCAGCTTACGGGTCCACTTGTCCAGGAAGTTGGACAACTCCCAGCGCACCAAGTCGTAACGGTACGGCGCCACCGCCAAGTCGAAGGCCGATGGACGGTAGTCCCCTGCGGCGCCCCAAAGGAGCAGGGCGGTTAGCAGAAGCCCGAACACACTGTTGCGGGCCAAACGCCCAGCAGACCGACCGTTGGCGCCGGAGGGCTTCACGTCAGGCCAAAACCCGGTAGCGGTAACTGGACTCCAACAGGTCGTTTTCTTCGAAGCGAGAGTAGCGCAGCGGCGAGATGTCGATGGTTGAGGCGGCGCCCTCGACGATAAGTTCCGCCATGGTCACCCCGATCATGGGCGAAAGCTTGAAGCCGTGGCCGCTGAAGCCGATTGCGCAGTATAGGCCTTCGATGCCGGGCACTTGGTCCAGGACAGGGTGCCAGTCTGGTGTTGTGGTGAAAAGGCCGGACCAACCGCCTTGGTAGTAGGCGTCGGACATGGCAGGCATTCTTCTGGTCAGCCGGGCCATCGCGTCTGCGGCTGTGTCCATGTCCACGCCCTGATTATAGGTCTCCACATCGGCCTCTTCGTCGTCGCCGAACCCCATGAGAGTCATGGACGCGCCGTCGGGCCGGAAAGAAAATGACTGGGCAATATCCCCAACCGTGGGGTGCAGAGGCAACCGGTCTACCGGACGCGCGAGGGATGCCACTTGATGGCGCACTGGCACCAATGGAACGTCCACTCCTACTCGGGCCAATTCGCCTTTCGACCACGGCCCGGCGGCGACGACGGCCACCGGCGTCTCGATTCGACCCTGAGGGGTAATTACCGCTCTAACCTTCTTGCCAGAGACCTCAATGCCGTTCGCTTGGGCCCGCAGAACTATCTCCGCCCCCATTTCCCGTGCGCGGGTTGCGTATGAGGTGGTAACCATGTGGGGGTCGGCGTAGCCCGACTGGGGTTCCCAGCCCATCGCTTCGTCTTCGGCGACCGACACCATGGGAGCGATGTCCCGCAGGTCGGCTGCACTCACCAACATTGTGTCGATGCCCAGCCCGTGCCCCAGAGCCACGTTTCGTTCCAGCCCTGGCCGGTCCTCATCATTGACCACCACCAAGTATCCAGTCTCCACGAACCCGGAATCGCCGCCAACAACTTCGCCGAAGTGGGTGAAAACTCCCAGGCTCTCCCAGGCCATGGTGGCGGTAACCGGATTGGAGTAGTGCATGCGGCAAATAGCCTGAGACCGCCCAGTTGAGCCGGAGCCAAGAACGTCCTTCTCCAACAGCAGTGTGTCGGTTACGCCCAAGCGGCCCAGGTTATAAAGGATGCTGCACCCAACCACGCCTCCTCCGATAATTACTACGTCAGCCGTCGCTTTCATGGCTTGGTGGCCTCCTTGGGTGGTGGGAGTTTACGGCGCCAACTTGGGCGTCTGTGTTCCGGAGGACCATAATGGCGTCGATTCCGAGTCTAATGACCCCCGGGATTAACGGCAAGACCCACGCCCACTTTACGCTTGTTGACAGTTGTTGACCCCCAGAGTAGACTTTCTCTGATGATGAAGGTGACCGGGCATATCTGCGCTTGTTGTACCTGTCCGCCCACATAGGGATGGGGAACCGTTTGCGTTAATTAAAACACGCTAGACCAACCTGACCCGCCGACGCGACCATGACCGGCGGGTTTTTTATTTGGCCGAATTTGGGAGGATAAGTTGAGCAGCCAAACCTCGGGTACTCAGACTAGGACTCAGGAAGAGATCCACAACGATAGCCTGGAACTGGCTAAGGCATCGAACGGCATCATACCGTTCATGGACGAAGAGGTTGGGCGGCTGGAAGAAGAAGCGGAGGCCTTCCTGGCCGGCGAGCGGGACAACGCGGTGTTCACCCCGTTCCGCCTGCGCCAAGGTGTGTACGGCCAGAGACAGGCAGATGTTCAAATGATTCGGATCAAAGTGCCGGGTGGCATTCTGACTCCGGAGAGCATGGATGGCTTGGGCTACGTGGCTGAACATTATGCCCCGTTGGGCAAGGGCCACATCACCACTCGGGAAAACATTCAGTTTCACCACATCCCACTGGCCGAATGCCCGGAAGTGCTGCGGTTTCTGGGAACCGTGGGTCTGTCCACCCGCGAGGCCTGTGGCAACACTGTCCGCAACGTAGTGGGGGCTCCCACCGCCGGCGTTTGTAGCGGAGAGGTATTCGACCCGACTCCCAATTTGGCGGCGTATGTCCGTTTTGGTGTTCGCCATCCGATAACACAGGCTTTCCCACGAAAGTTCAAGACCGCCTTCACCGGCTGCGATGTGCATGATCACGTGTCGGCCGCCATCCAGGACCTGACCTATGTATCCCAGGTCCGGCTGGAGAACGGCGAGGAGAAGCGCGGCTTCAAGGTGTTCGTTGGAGGAGGCACCTCCATCATGCCCCGACTGGCCAAGCCACTGTACGATTTCCTTCCTGAAGAAGATTATTTACGGTTGGCCCTGGCCATCTGGACCGTATTCAACAACGCCGACCAGTTGCGAAAGAACCGCATGATGGCCCGGTTGAAGGTGCTCATAGACCGTATCGGCCTGGACGAATTCAAAGGGTTGGTCGAAGCCGAGTTGGAAAACATCGGCCCTATTGACCCGGCTCCGTACATGGACGTCGAGGAGCTCCAGCGGGAAACGCCCCCGGTTGTTCCCGCGGCGGCCACCAACGGCTATAACGGCGGCGGGGAGTACAACCACTGGCGAGAGACCAACGTCGAAGCGCAAAAACAGGACGGCTACTACACCGTCCACGTGAAACCCGAGCGCGGTAACATAGACGCCGGTCAATTCCGGGCGCTGGCCGACATCATGCGCAAATACACCGGCGGCCGGGCTCGCACCAGCCAGGAGCAAAACCTGGCGTTGCGATTTATTCCCGAAGCGTACCTCCACGACGTTTGGGACGTACTGACCAGCATCGGCTTGGCCGAGCCAGATGCCCACTCCATTACCAACGTGGTCTCGTGCCCTGGCACCGATAGCTGCAAGCTGGGCATCACCTGCTCCATGGGTCTGGCCCAAGCGCTACGGGAAGAGATGACCACCTGGGACGGGTTGTTGGAAGACAAAGGCGTGAACGACATCCGCATCAAGATGAGCGGCTGCCCCAACGGTTGCGGCCTGCACCACATTGCGAACATCGGCTTCCACGGCGCGGCGCTCAAGGGCGCCGATGGGCAGCAAGCACCGGCATACGAGTTGTTCTTGGGTGGCAACTATGGGTCCAACCGGGTCGAAGACTCGCGAGTGGGGACCAGAATCCCCAGGGTTAAAATTCCGGCGAAGGCGGCCCCAGGCGTTTTGAAAACGATCGTCACTTACTACAAGGATAATCGTCAGGGCGAGGAAAGCTTTAACCAGTTCTTGGACCGGGTGGGCTTGGAGGAACTGACCCAGGTCGCGGAATCGGCCGAGAAGTCGGCCCAAGAGGCCGCGCCGGATTCCGACCTGTACATCGACTGGGAGCGGACCAACATCTACAAGCTGGAGCGGGGCGAGGGCGAGTGCGCGATCTAGGCGAGTGCGGTCTAGGAATCTAGGCTGTTGGTTGCCTCACTAGACGGCAAAGTTATCGCTTATGTAGAGGCGCGGATGCTCTCTGAAATGGGGGCGTTGATCACCAGGCACGGCGGCGTCCCCTACGCTGCTCCCGTGCTTCAGGAAGTCTATGCCACGGACACGCCGGAAGTTGCGGCACTGGTTGATGACCTGTGTGCGGACAAGCTAGATTTTCTCGTCCTCCAGACCGGCGTAGGCACCCGCGCATTGTTTGAGGCTGCCGCGAACCGAGGAGTGGAGCAAGAACTCTTCGCCGCTTTGGGCCGCACCACGGTGATAGCCCGAAGCCCCAAACCCGCCGCGGTGCTACGCAAAAACAAGGTCCGTATAGACCTCATGCCGCCCGAACCTTTTACCTCAGAGGACATGGTTGTCGCCGTGCAAGGTATGGACTTCCGGCAGAAAGAGGTGGCGGTCCAAGCCTACGGTGGGCCGAACGAACTCTTGACCAAGACCCTGAAGGAGCGCGGCGCCAGCGTCAGAGAAGTTTCCTTGTACACTTGGGGGCTCCCAGAAGACCAATCGCCGGTCCTTCGCCTGGTCGACAAACTGGCTGCCGGTGAAATCGCGGCAGTGGCCTTTACCAGTCAACCACAGGTCCTGAATTTGTTGGTCATTGCGGCGCAGGCGGGCAAGGAAGAAGTGCTACGCGAGGCATTGAACAGCGAGTTGATGGTGGTGGCCTCGGTAGGCCCGGTGTGCACCCGCCGTTTGAAAGAGGGAAAGATCAAAGTCGATGTCGAACCGGACCATCCGCATATGGGAAACTTGGTGATTGCTCTGGCCGAGCATTTCCAACGCAACGGAGTGGGATCGGGGGTCGAACCAGGCTAACGCCAGCCTCAATATCCAGCAAAGCAAAAAGGCGGCAGTTAGCCGCCTTTTTAATCTCGTATCGCTGCTCTGGGGCCGTTAACCTAGTTTTTCATCCAGCGCTTTAAGCGTTCCCACGTAGATTCGGCGCCCGGTTCCAGCGGCTGCCCGCGCCACCGCTTCTCTATGGACATTGACCGCGGCGAGACGAAGAAGAGCAGGTAGCCAACAATCAACAGCGCCAGCCCCAGCCACATTATGACCCAAATCTTAAGCAGCGCCATAATGATAAAAATGACCAGCCCAGCTAGCAGAACTTTGCTGGGGGTGATGGTGGGCCAGCGACTGCTGGGGTTGTAGTCGGGGGCCGGCGCAGGATCGGTGGCCCTTATTTGACCCCGGGGACGGTCTTCTAGGGGCTTTTCTTGCTCCCTAACGGCCTCGTCAGGGGCAACCTCACCGGCATTTCTGAGGATCTCTTCTATTTCTTCCTGGTATTTTTTGTCAGACATCGCCCCGCTCCTGTGGCTACCGCTGCAGGTTCGGTAACTTGCCCCCGCATTACCTGGCTCTTCCAGAAAAATGCCTCAAGCGCCCGCGGTCTTCATCTTGACCATACCGTTGACCGCGCCGCCTCTTTCGCCTCCACCCCCCACTGGTTGGAATCGATTCAATTATACAATAACTAATATGCACCGGGAAGGGAATTTTCGTTGGGAACGCCTGCGGCGACACTTGTGCCTAGGCGGGCTCTTCGTCGGGTCTGGCAGGTGGGACAACCTCGCCGGTGACCAAGAAAAGCACCCGTTCGGCGATGTTGGTGGACCGGTCAGCGATCCGCTCTAGGTCGTGGGCTACCCAGAGCAGGTGGGTGGCGGCCTGTATGCTCTGGGGTTCCCGCGTCATCCTCTCGAATATCTGGCGGCAAACCTCGGCGTAAAGGGCGTCGACTTCGTCGTCATCGCTCCAGACGCGGTTGGCCAAATCCACGTCACGGTCTACCAGCGATTTCAAGCTGCCCCGCAACATGTCGACACCAAGTCCGGCCATTCTCTTGATGCCGTCGGGCGTCGGCGCCGGCAGATCGTCGGCGATGATCAGGCAGATTTTTCCGATACCCTCCGCATAATCCCCGACCCGCTCCAACTCCACCGCGATATGCAGCACGCTGAGCAGTGTTCTGAGATCTATGGCCAAGGGCTGCTGGGTGGCGATCAGATTGACGCACCGGTCTTCCAGGGCGAACCTTTTTTGGTCGATCACGTCATCTTCGCGAATGACTTCGTTGGCCAACGCTGTATTGCCGCTCTCTAGAGCGTCCATCGCTTTCAAGATGGCGGTCTCCACCAGCTGACCCAAATGGAGCAGCTCGTCTTGGAGGTCTTCCAGGCTGCGATCAAAATCGGCGCGTACCATACTAACCGTAGTTTAGCCGAACCGGCCGGTAATGTAAGCCTCGGTGCGTTCGTCCTCGGGATTGGTAAAGATTTGGCGGCTTTCGCCGAATTCAACGACAAAGCCAACGCTGTTCTCGTCTCCCATCAAAAAGGCGGTGTAATTGGAAACCCTGGCTGCCTGTTGCATGTTGTGGGTCACGATCGTAATGGAATACTCCTCAGACAGCTCGCGCATCAATTCCTCGATTGCCAGGGTGGCGATGGGGTCCAAGGAAGAGCAGGGCTCGTCCATCAGAATGACTCGAGGTTCCACCGCCAGGGCCCGCGCAATACAGAGACGTTGTTGCTGACCGCCTGACAGAGACAGGGCGCTGGCGGTCAACCGGTCCTTGACCTCATCCCAAAGGGCGGCCCGCCTTAGCGAGCCTTCTACCAGTTCGCTCATGTTCCCTTTGAACCCATTGATGCGCGGGCCAAAGGCTACGTTGTCAAAAATAGACTTTGGAAACGGGTTGGGCCGTTGGAACACCATCCCGATCATGTATCTGATTTCAGTGGGGTCCACGCCGGGGTCGTAGAGGTTCATGCCGTCGAAAAGAACTTGCCCAGAAACCCTGGCTGTCGGGATCAAGTCGTTCATCCGGTTGAAGCAGCGAAGCAGGGTGCTTTTTCCGCACCCGGACGGACCGATTATGGCTGTTATCCGGTTACGCGCCACCTCCAAGTTGACGTTGGAGATGACCTGTTTGTTGGCATAGAAGACATTGAGCTCGCGGGCTTGAATTATCGATTCGGGCTGCTGCAACCGCCTAACCTTCCCAACGGTTTTGGAATTTGTTCCGGAGAATTACTGCTCCGGCGTTCATTATCAATAACACGATCAGCAAGACAATTATACCGGCCGCTGCGGCCTCCTGGAACCCGGCTTGCGGGCGAGAGGTCCAGTTGAAGATCTGGATAGGCAACGCGGTGAAACGGCTCAGGGGGCCGTCGGGCGTGAAGGGAATGAAGGTCAGCGCCCCCATGGCGATAAGAGGCGCTGTTTCACCGATGGCGCGGCTAACCGCCAAAATTACACCGGTCAAAATGCCCGGCAGCGCTTGGGGGAATACCATATGACGGACAACCTGCCACCGGGTGGCGCCCAATCCGTAAGCACCTTCCCGCAACGAAGGCGGGACTGCGCGGATGGCCTCGCTGGCTGCCACGATGACGATGGGAAGCACCAAGAGGGCCAGTGTGAACCCACCGGCCAGCACACTTTTTCCCAATTCCATGATGCGGACGAAAATCTCTAGGCCCAAGAGTCCGTAAACTATCGAAGGCACTCCAGCCAGGTTGGCGATATTTATTCTGGCCAGGCGAGCGAACCGGCTTCGGGCACCGTACTCTTCCAGGTAGATGGCGGACCCAACACCCAAAACGAACGCCACCAGCCCGGCGATGACCACGATGTAGATGCTGCCGACCAGCGCCGCTTTGATACCGGCCTGTTCCGGGTCCCTGGAGGGAAAGCTAGTCAGGAAGCTCCAGTTGATCCGGTCCCAGCCTTGGACGCCCAGATACACCAGCAGCAGCGCCAGCATACCCAATGAAATCGCCACGGCCAGCAGGCATAAGGCCTGAAAGCCCCGGCCCATCCAAATCCGGCGTGACCGGCGTTTTTTAAAGTCCGTCTGGGAGATTACCGCCACTACTCGTACTCCTCGCGGTACCGCCGAACCACGTATTGGCTCAGCAGGTTCATCACTAGCGTCAAAGCGAATAGCAAAAGCGCGACAGCGAATATGGTCCTGAACTCCAACGTGCCGGTGGGTGTGTCGCCCTGGCTGACCTGAACGATGTAGGCGGTCATCGTCTCGATGGGCACAAACGGATTCAGCGTGAAATTGGGGTTTTGCCCGGCGGCAATGGTCACGATCATGGTCTCGCCGATGGCCCGGGACACGGCGAGTATGAAAGCGGAAGCGATCCCCGAAAGTGCCGCTGGCACTACAACCAACGTGGAGACCTCGAGCTTGGTCGAGCCCAGGGCATAGGCGCCTTCTCTCAGGGACCTGGGCACCGCCCTCATGGCGTCCTCGCTGAGGCTGGAAACCATGGGTAGGATCATTATCCCCATGACGATGGCGGCGCTTAGGGCGTTGAAAACTAAAATCTGCTCTGAGATGCCCCGTAGCAGCGGCGTAACGAACAACAGAGCAAAATACCCGTAAACCACAGTGGGAATGCCGGCCAGCACCTCCAAGACCGGCTTGATGGCCTTGCGAGCCTTTTCCGGGGAGTACTCGCTTAGGTAGATCGCGCTAAGCAGTCCCAAAGGTAGCGCCACGGACATGGCGAGGACGGCAGTGAGGAAGGTTCCGGCCACCAGAGCCAAAACGCCGAACTGCTTGGATGAGAACAGCGGCGTCCAACGGGTGCCGGTAATAAATTCTATGAACGAGACTTCGCCGAAGAACTGGACTGCTTCGAAAAACAGTACAAAAACGATGCCTACTGTGGTGAGGATGGAGAGGAAGCTACAGAGGAACAACGAGACGGCGATGAGGCGCTCAGGAAGGAGGCGGCGCCACCGGGGCTGCCTCCGGCGGGCCTCCGTAACCGCATTGGGGGCAGTCGGGACCCTATCGGTCGCCAATCTCAGTCGGACTCCTGAACGTTGTTTCGCCCTGGCGAGTCTACTGGACCCGAGTCTATTGGATCCGAGCCTGCTGAATATTGGTTTACCGGTTCTGGGGTGGAATAGAAAAAGAAAAGCCGCTCCCAGGTCCAACGACCCAGGAGCGGCTCAAAAATCCCTTCCCTTACTCTCATTCCGCGACGATTATAAATCCGGTTATCCAGCGGTGCAACAGCGTCAGCCCTCGACTTCTGAGCACCCTTGCGACCGTTTCGCCTGTATAGTATAGGCCAGATAGAGATGGCAGGAACTTTTTTGAGATTTTGTTGACCGGGTGGCTAGGCACACCTCCGACAATATCGTGGAGACCCATTGAGCGAACAACTCATTCTCAGCGTTGTCGACCAGTCGCCCGTCAGGTCCGGAAGCACCGCAGGCGAGGCCCTCCGCGAGACCATCGAGCTTGCGGCGGTGGTGGAAGAACTGGGCTACCAACGGTATTGGCTGGCTGAACACCACAGCCTGCCAAACTTCGCTGGCACCAGCCCCGAAGTGCTAATCGGCCAAGTGGCGGCCCGGACCAAGACAATCCGAGTGGGCAGCGGTGGAGTGATGCTCTCCCACTATAGCGCGTTAAAGGTCGCGGAGAATTTCCGGATGTTGGAGTCGCTTTACCCCGGACGGATCGACTTGGGCATTGGGCGCGCTCCGGGCAGCGACCAGATTACGGCGGCCGCCTTGTCGTTTCCCGGGCAACCCAGAGAGATCAGGCACTTTCCTCGTCAGGTTGTCGACCTATTGGGCTACCTGAACGGCAGTCTAGAAGAGGGACATTTGTTTTCCCAGGTGCAGGCGGGCCCCGGAGAGCCCCAGGCTCCCGAGGTCTGGCTGCTGGGCTCTCGCTACGAAAGCGCCTACATGGCGGCCCAGCTTGGGCTCCCATTTGCCTATGCCCACTTCTTCGGTATCGGGGTTGAAGAGGGCCCGGCAATTGCCGCCAACTACCGGATGAATTTCCAGCCGTCGAAATATCTGTCGGAGCCCAAAATTAACGTGGGAGTTCAGGTGGTGTGCGCCGAGACCGAAGAAGAGGCGCTGCGTATATCGTCCAGCCGAAACCTATCCCGCCTACAGGCCATCACCGGTCGGGGCAAAGGAATTCCACCGACGGAAGAGGCGGTTAACTACCAGTACACTCCCCAAGAACTGGCTTTCGTGCAGCAGTATCAGGGGGTGTGCGGCGATGGTGACCCGCAGCAGGTAAAGCAACACCTGGACGATATCGCCGAGTTGTACCAGACCCCGGACCTGTCCGTTGTCACCATTACCCACGATTTCGCTGACCGGGTACGATCATACGAGCTGGTGGCCGATGTCTGCGGCATCAGAGAGGGGTAAAGCGGGTTAGGGCGCCAAGGCGTTGCACTAGGCTTCTCCCAACGCTTCTATAGCCAGTTGGTAGGAGGCCTTATTGTCGCCGACCGCGAAGGGCGCGATGACTGGCAACTGCAGACCCGCAGCCCGGCGCCGCTCCAGCGCTTCCCGGCACTGGCCGGGAGTGCCTAGTACCGCCACTTGGTCCTGCATCTCCGGGGTAATGGCCTCCGATGCTTTATCCAAATTCCCTTTAGCTAGTGCGGCGGCGGCCGCCTTCATTTCGTGTTCGAAGCCGGTCTCGCTGAAGAAGTTGGCGTAGAAGGTATTGCTGGCATACCGGGCTATCTGACGTTGTAGTGAAGCCCGCGCGTCTGCCAGGCCGTCTTTCAGATCGTCCCCCACGGCGACCCTGACGTACCCGGCGATGTCGATCTCCGAGATGTCCCGTCCGGCTTTGTCCGCACCCCGCTTGATGTGGGCCACAGCCTGGGGGATGAAGGAGACGGCGGTCCAATTCATCAAGACCCCATCGGCCAATTCGCCAGCCAACTCCAGCATCTGAGGCCCCAGTGCCGCGATGTAGATAGGAACTTTGGTCGTGGGGGCGGCAGCGCCCAGACTGGCCCCGGAGAGTTTGAAATGCTTGCCCGGGAAGTCGACATTCTCTCCGGCCAGCAACTTTCGGACGATTTGAATAGTTTCCCGGAGCCGGGTCATCGGTTGTTTGAAAGGAACGCCGTCACGGGCCTCAACCGTGGGCCGGTGGCCGACGCCCAAGCCCAAGATGAACCGGTTGCCGGACACTGCGGCCATCCCGGCGGCGCCCATTGCGGTGTTGAATTGGGGTGCGAGCGAATATCGGCAAAATTCCGGTGCCGAGCGTGATCCTTTCGGTGCGCAAGGCAATGGAAGCCAAAGAGGTCAAGGAATCACGCCCTCCGCCCTCCGGGACCCACACCGTCTCATAGCCCCGGTCTTCGGCTAGAATGGCCAACTCCTGGTAGTCTTGGGGAGTTAGCTGGGGATCGTTTTCAAGACGAATAACGTACCGGACCAATTGTTCCTCCTGTCGTCACTAGGCACCATTCCAATGGGTGGTTCGACAAGCTCACCACGAACGGATATAGAAGTCCGGACCGGTCGAAGGACCCAGGCCGCGCCTCACCTAAGCTGTAGAGACATCCGAAGTTACAGGTCTACCAGAAGCCCAGGGTTGAGTACGCCGTTGGGGTCCACCGCCCGCTTGGCGGCCCGCAGGACTTGAGCGAAGGGTTCGGGGCGCTGCTGGTCGTACCAGGGCCGGTGTAGGCGTCCCACGGCGTGGTGGTGGGTTATTGTACCGCCTGCCGCCATAATGGCATCGGCGCCCGCCTGTTTGATTTCCGCGTACATCTCCAACTCGGCCCCGCGCCGCCCCAGCCCCTCCCAGGTGAAATAGGGCGCCGGACCGTCGGGGTAGACGTGGGTGAAGCGGCAAGTGACCGACCCCCCGCCGCAGACCCGGTCCAGCGCGTCCTGTATCGCGCCACGCACCATCTCGTCCATAGCGGGCCAGCGCTCCCAGGTAATCGAAGTTTCCATTGTCTCGCCTACGAGGCCCAAACTCGAGGTCATATTCTTCTGGTAGGGAGCGCCCAAGAAAGCATTGCGCCAGGCGCCCACGGCTCCTTGGCGGCCTGACTCAGTGGAACGGTCGTTGGGCGATGATATTTTGATGCCGGCCTCGTCGATAGTTCCGCCTGCGTCTCTGGCGATTCGAGCGGCCACCCGGATGTTCTCGTCCTGAGGCAACTGGTCGGACTCGAACCCCAACACGAGGAGAGCGCGGCTCCCGTCCATGCCGGCCGCAGTGGCGGCCTCCCCGGGGTCCAACAACCGGCAGTTGGCGGGCCAGAGCTTGGTCTGGACTATCCTGCGTGCCGCCTCGGCCCCGGCGGCGAAGGTAGGATAGGCGACTCCGGCCGAGGCGCGATACTGGGGCCGGGCCTGGATGCGCATCCAGGCTTCGGTGATGATGCCCAGAATACCCTCGCTGCCAATCACCAGCCGGTCTGGACTGGGACCGGCGCCGCTGCCGGGCAAACGGCGCGATTCCCAGACGCCAGTGGGTGTAACCATGCGCACCGATTCCACGAAGTCGTCGATGTGGGTCTGGTTGGTCGCGTAGTGCCCTCCGGAACGGGTGGCAATCCAGCCGCCCAGGGACGAAAACTCGAAGCTCTGGGGATAGTGGCGCAGTGTGAAGCCTTGGGGCCGTAGCTGGTCCTCCAGTCCCGGCCCGTAGGCGCCCGCCTGAATCCGCGCCGCTCTCGAGATGTCGTCCACTTCCAAGACCCTATCAAGGGCTGACACGTCAATAGTCACGATGCCGTCGTACCCTTCTGGCGGCTCGAAACCAGCGACCGTCGAGCTGCCCCCGCCGTAGGGTATGGTTGCGTACCCTGACGATGAGCACCAGTCCAGTAGCGCCACCACTTCATCTTCGGTTGTCGGATGCGCCACGATGTCCGGCGGATTGTGGAATTGCAGGTTGAACGCGCGGATACGGTCCCGAAAGCTGCGCCCGTAGGTGTGGACCGCGCGGTCGTGGTCGTCCGTTGAGCAGATTCCCGCGAGTGCCGACGGGGCTGAAATCCGGGGGCGACGCAACTTCAGGTCCGCCGCTAAAGGGGACGGCAACGGCTCGACAGCCACACCATAGCGTTGGGAAACCCCGGCGGCTGCTTCCCGCAACTGCTCTGGAGTTGGCTCTTCGGACTCAAGGCCCCAGGCCCAAAAACTTCGCTTGGCCAAGAGATAATCCTCCCTGGCGGCAGTAGTTTAGTAGTTAGCTGACTACTTCGAAACGTTCCGACTCTGGAGGTTTTCCCCACAACTCGCCAGCTCCGGCCATTGCGGCGGCACGTTCAGGACTGGCCCGCCAGGCGTCGTAGATTTCGTTGCTGTCCCAAGTTACCAGCGTCGATATTTTGGCCGGATCTGTCAGCGATATCAACGTCTGACGGCTGCCGAATCCGGGCGCCTTACTCTGGGCGACGCCGTTCCCATCCAGCAGTCTTTTCGCTTCCTCGATCTTGTCTTCTTTTGCCCAGTGGTGCGTAAGCACACCGATCATGTTTGATCCCCCTCGGCTAAATTAACAACGACGCGTGCAATCCCTGTTTACATTGGAGCGTCTGACCGCTTAATTCTAAACAGCCGTGCCACCGCGAATGCGACGATAGCAGCTCCGGCGCTGAACACCGCTCCCATCTTGGCCGGGTCTTGGAACGGAGGCCCTTCGTAGGCTTTGTTGGCCACGAAGAGGGCTACGGTTAAGCCCAGTCCGGCGATGATGCTGGCAACTACCAAGTGGCGGACGTCCATCCCGGAGGGCAAAGGAAATCCCAATCTCGTTCCGGCGAAAGAAAAGACGGAAATCCCGACCAACTTGCCCGCGATCAGCGAGAGCAAAACAATGAACGTAACTTGGTTTATGCTGGCAAATGCGACCCCGGCGTTGGCGAAAGCAAAGAAAAATAGACCGAAATCCACCGGCAGCTTTAAGTGGTGCTCAAACTGGTCCAGAGGGGCGCCGCCGTGGGAATGGGCGCAACCGGTGCCCGGGTGATCGGGGACTTCGATACCAGCATCTCCCGGATTACCGGAGATCGAGCTGCCGCTGGAGCGCGCGCTTTCGATCGGTTGAGTTTGTTCTTGGACATGCCTCTCTTGCGGCTTCAACGCCGGCAGGAATGGTACGATCACCACCAAGGCCAGTGCGGGTTCAACGCCTGATTTCACTAGGCCCACCCAGCTCATTCCGCCGGCGATTAGCACGTACACCGGCCATTGGCGGACTCCAACCCGGCGCATCAGGTAGGCAGTCGCCATTCCGCCAACAGTTAACAGCACCCAGACCGGCACCACCGGATGTTCCGGGTCTGGATAAAAGACCGCGATGATACCAAGGCCAATGGCGTCGTCGGCTACCGCCAACAGGAGCAGGAAGTTGACCGCCGGATGGCCGGTGCCAAATATCAACCGTGCCACCAGCCAAGCCAAGGCAATATCGGTGGCGGTGGGAATTCCCCATCCGTTGGCCACCGTGGAAAAGTCGTCCGTGCCGCCGTAGAACACCAGCGTCAGAATAAAAAAGAGGCCCGCCGGCCCCACGACACCGCCCAGAGTTCCCATCAATGGATTGATGGCCCTGGTGACTGGGTTTAGCGCGCCACCCGGAAGTACCGACTCCGTGATCTCTTTGGCGGCGATTCCAAAGAAGAACACCATGAAGACCTCATTGATCAGGAAGTGCGCCGTGACTTCCCGGCCAAAAATTTCCAAGTCTTCACCGAAGACGTGGAAGTCGACCAGTTCTTCGTAGGAATGAAGGTCAATGTTGGCCATCGCCAACCCGGCGACGACGCCAACGATGAGGGGGATGGAGTACTCTTGGAGGCCGCTAATTAGTTGGCTAGCCCGGACCACTGAAATCTCTCAATCGGAGTTTGGGGCCGGCCACTTTAATGGTCTTATTGGGGATTGCCGGCAAAAGCTCGCCAAACAGCGCCGAAGGTTACCGGATCGCCGGGGAATTATAACACCGGCTAGCATACCACCCAAGATCGGCCAGATAGGATGCCAGGCGTGGGTCAGCTTGACAACCTATAGGCCCTTTGATACCATCAGCCGCAGCCTGAGGCACCCGTGTCAGGCTGTTTTGTTCACTCTCCTCAACTTTTTCCTGCAGGCATTTCGGCCCGGCTTATTGCCCGGCGGAGTTACATAATTCACAGCCCGAGCCAAGTCGTCGGGTTCGGACATCGGGCTTAGATTTTTGGGAGGGACCAACTTCGGTGGCATTTGTAAGTGGGCTTAAATGCCGAGAGTGCGGCAGGGAGTCACCTGCCGAGCCACTAAACGTTTGCGACTTTTGTTTCGGCCCGCTGGAGGTGGTCTACGATTACGCCACCATCGCCGAAGTCATCAGCCGGGACCGTATCAGCCAGGGGCCCTTGAGTATCTGGCGGTACGCCGACTTGCTCCCGGCCGAAAACGACGACCCAGTCGATATCATGGCCGGCTACACCCCACTTATCAAGGCCCGGAACCTGGGTAAGAAACTGGGCCTGAATAACCTGTACATCAAAAACGACAGCGTAAACCCATCCTTCTCTTTTAAAGACCGCGTAGTCTCGGTGGCCGCCACCAAGGCTGTCGAGTTTGGCTTCGACACTTTGGCCTGTGCCTCCACAGGGAATCTGGCCTGCAGCGTCGCGGCCCATGCCGCCCGGGCCGGGATACGGGCAGTGGTGTTCATACCTTCAGACCTTGAGCGGGGCAAGATTATCGGCGCCGCCGTCTACGCGCCTACACTCGTTTCCGTAGACGGTACCTACGACGAAGTGAACCGCCTTTGCAGCGAAATCGCCGATAACTACCCATGGGCCTTTGTTAACATCAACATGCGGCCCTACTACGCCGAAGGCAGCAAGACTTTGGGTTACGAGGTCGCTGAGCAATTGGAATGGCGCCTTCCCGACCATGTTGTCGTGCCCTCGGCCTCGGGGGCCATGTTCACCAAGATCTGGAAAGGGTTCAACGAGCTGGCCTGCCTCGGTCTTCTGGAGGGCGTGGAACGGGCTTCTTTCGGCGTTGATCAGAACACGGTGCACCACCCTGCCGTGACCACGAAGATGCATATGACCCAAGCAGCAGGCTGTTCTCCAATCGTAACCGCGTGGGACAGCAACCAGCCGCACGTGCTACCGGTGCGGCCCAACAGCCTGGCCAAGTCGCTGGCTATTGGCAATCCCGCCGACGGCATCTACTCCTTGAGAGTGATAAACAACTCGGGCGGCTCGGCCTACGCTGTTCCCGAGGACGAAATAGTGGACGGCATCAAGTTGTTGGCTGAAACCGAAGGAATTTTCACCGAAACCGCTGGCGGGGTCACTGTGTCGGGACTTAAGCACTTGGCCAAGACTCAGGCGATCAAGCCCGACGAACTGACCGTGGTGTATATTACCGGCAACGGACTAAAGACTCAGGAAGCCGTTGAAGAAGTGGTCAACCCCTTGTCGGTCAAACCCAGCATGACTTCCTTTGAAAACGCCTTTCAAGGAGAGCCGTAGCCTGGGCGGGAGGTGTTAGGGAATGGGCAAGCAGCGGGTGAAATTCAGCTTCAGCGCCGAGATGATCAAGGAGCCGGTAATCTACCAACTGGGCCGCGACTTTAAAATAGTGACCAATATCCGCCGCGCCGACATCGGCGATGAGATTGGCTGGGTGCTGCTGGAGTTGGACGGCGAAGAGGCGGAAATCAAAAGAGGCCTCGACTGGGTCAGTTCCACCGGAGTGCGGGTGGACCCAGTTAGCGGCGACGTAATTGACGGCTAGGCGAAACGCCCTGCCGGTTCAACAAGTAGGTTCAGCAATTAGGCTTAGTCAGTAGGGTTCAAGAACAGGAGGGTTTTAGCAGATGAGCGTCTTGGTCCGAATCCCCACCCCGCTACGACGAATGACCAACGGTCAAGCCAAGGTTGAGATGCAGTCCAGCAATCTCGGCGAACTCGTGGAAAAATTGGACGACGAATACCCCGGGTTCAAGGCACGCTTGGTCGACGAAAACGGCGACCTGCGCTACTTCGTGAACATCTATTTGAACGGGGAAGACGTGCGCTTCATGGACGGGCTGGAAACGTCCACTAGCGAAGGCGACGAGGTTAGTATCGTTCCCGCCGTTGCTGGCGGCTTCTAAGTCACTCCCGCAACTCGCCCCCGACCCTCCAAACGAAGGACCCTCGTCCAACGGGTGAGACTGAGAGCGCCGAATTCCGGCGCTCTTTTATTTGTGGCATCTATAGAATCTTGGCCCGGCCCGCTAGACTCCCCGCTCCTTGAGCCACCGCAGCTTTTGCTCTTGCCGCGCGGTTTCGTCGGTCGGCCGGTATTCGTCAAGGAACTCTCTCCGGAACGACTCGAACCGGTTTTCCAACACCGCCTCCCGGATCCTCTCCATCAGCCGCAGCACGAACCGTAAGTTGTGCACCGAGGCCAGGCGCAGCCCCAACAGCTCCTTGGCACGAAACAGGTGTCTCAGATACGCGGCCGAGTAGTTCAAACAGGTATAACAGTCACAACGGTCGTCCAGAGGCCCGGCCTGGCCGGCAAATCGCTGCTTCGTGATATCGACCCTGCCCTCAGGAGTGAATAGGCTTCCGTTGCGAGCCACTCTGGTGGGCAGCGCACAGTCGAACATGTCGATTCCCCGCGCCACTCCTTCCACCAAGTCCTCCGGCGAGCCGACTCCCATCAAGTAGCGAGGCTTGTCCTCCGGAAGGCGGTTGGTGACCTGCCGGGTGAATTCGTACAGTTGGTCCTTGGGCTCACCGACCGCTAGCCCCCCCACGGCGTACCCGTGAAACGGGATGGAGGCAATGGACTGGACCGACTCCTCTCGTAGCTGTTCGAACGTGCCGCCCTGGACGATGCCAAAAAGGGCCTGTCCTGCGGCATCCGACGCCCGGTGGAGTTGGTAACATTCTTGGGCCCAACGGTGGGTCCGGTCCATAGCTCGCCTTACATCCTGTTTAATGGCGCCGTAGGCGATGCACTGGTCGAGGCACATGACGATGTCGGCACCCAAACGTATTTGGTTGGATGTGGCGAGCTCAGGGGTGAAATGGTGTTCGCTGCCGTCCAGATGGGAGCGAAACCGGATGCCGCTGTCATCGATCTTGCGCAGGGCCCCCATGCTAAAGGCCTGGAAGCCACCGCTGTCGGTCAGCATGGGTCCTCTCCACCCCATGAAACGTTGTAGACCACCCAACGACTCCACCGTCGGCACACCGGGGCGTAGATAGAGGTGGTAGGCATTGCTGAGCACGACCTGAGCTCCTACCTGGGCCACCTCGTCGGCAGTTAGTCCCTTGACCGTGGCCTGAGTCGCCACCGGCATGAAGAGCGGCGTGAGTGCGCCGCCGTGGGGAGTTTGCAACTCGCCGGCCCTAGCGGCGCCGTCGGTATGCTGCAAACTGAAAGAGAAGCTAGTCTGTTCCATCGGGTAACTAGTATACCCGTGAAATTACCGGCCGCGGTGATATGCTAACCCAAGGCTAAACCATACCGTCCCCACGAGCACTCTCTACGGTGCAACCCCGCCCTAACCTTCCCGTGAAGAGGAGGCTTGCCCCAAGAGTAGGCAAGACAATGTCACCCTGAGCGCAGCGAAGGGTCTCGGGTGGTGGGTCTAGCCTCACTCGAGGTAGCCTCGCCCCAGATACTTCGTCGCTTCACTCCTCAGAATGACAGTTTTGAGGCAACGCCCATGAAGAGGGTGAGGGACTGGCATTACGAAAGAGACCGATGAACGAATTCCTTACGAGTTTCAGCTCCGGCCAGTCTGTCTTGTGGGCCGTATTTATTCTGGGCGTGGCCACCGCCACCGCACTGGGGTTGAGCCTGTTCTGGGGGGCTGTTTTCCGACTGGGCTCGTTTATATCTTCCTTAGCTAAGCGGACTCCGCGAGACGGAAGAGATGTTCTTCCCTAACGCGGAAGTCGTGATAAATCCCGCGCTGTTGGTGCTCCTCGGGTTGATTGTAGGGGCTCTTGGAGGGTTTTTCGGCGTGGGTGGGGGCTTCCTCATTACCGGCGGCCTTTTGGTGTTCGGAGTCCCTCCGTTGTTCGCGGTGGGGACCGGGATGACGCTGGTTATGGGTTCATCGTTAATCAACACCCTGAAGCACCTCAACCTGGGGAATGTCGATTTCAAGCTCGGTTTCTTCATGCTTTTAGGTGCCGTGCCCGCCCTGTACGCTGCCGAGCGAGTAAACCGGGAGTTGGAAGCCGCCGATTTGGCTGGCCCGGTAATCCGCTACCTGTACGTCGTGTTGTTGGCAGTATTGGGTCTCTTTATTCTCTGGGACTACTGGCGAACTCACCGTGGCGGCGTACCAACCGAAGAGGAGACCACAACCGAAGGCCTGGCTCACCGGCTACAGGCCTGGGACATCCCGCCCCGGTACATCTCGCCACCGGGCTTGGGTAGGATCAGCACCGTGGTGTCATTCCCGGTTTCTAGAATCCAGCGAATGTCGGTTTTCATCCCGGTGTCGATCGGTGTGGGAGTAGGATTCTTCGCCGGAATTTTGGGGGCAGGCGGCGCGTTTATTCTTACGCCGATCCTCATCTATGTCTTGGGAGTGCCCACCTTGGTCGCCATCGGGACCGGTCTGTTCCAGGTAGTCGTTACCGGATCGGCCGGGACCTTTCTGTACGCGCTCTCGGACCGCGTCGACCCGCTAATGGCGGTATTGATGCTGGCGGCGGCATCCATTGGAGCGCAGCTGGGCACCAGTGCGACCAGGTTCGTTGAAGCATCGAGAATCCGGTTTCTCTACGGAGTTATCGTTCTGGTCGGCGGCGGGGCGGTGGCGTTGGAGGAGGTGTCGGAGGCGTCGGGCGTGGACGTTCTTTCCACACTGGCTTCGGTGGTGTTGTTGGGGGCTGGAGGAGGAATGTGCCTTTGGTTGGGAGTGTTATTGCTAAAAGCTAGATGGTCAGGGGCCTTCGGGGAAGGCCGAACGCGGAATCCGACCTCTAGTAGGGACTAACCTTCTAACCGGCGCCCGCTATTCAACCAAGTCCCGGACGGTCCGCTCCACCAATTCCCGTGGCACGTCGCTGCGGACCACTGCGGTGCCAGTGTCTTCCAGCATCACCCACCGGTTGCCACCGCCCTGGTTCTTTTTGTCCAGCGACATCGCTTGCAGCACGTCCGGGGCCGCCACCCCTTTTGCGGTAATCGGCAGGTTGAATCGCTCCAGCAGGCGCTGTTGACGGACGACCACGTCTGAAGAAACCATGCCCATTTCCTGGGCCATGCGCGCCGCGCCCATCATGCCCACCGACACACCCTCGCCGTGCAAAAACCGACCGTATTCAGTAGACGACTCCAGCGCGTGGCCAATGGTGTGGCCGTAGTTCAACAGGATGCGGATTCCCAGAGTCTCCCGCTCGTCCTGGCTGACCACGTCGGCCTTAATCGCCATGCTGCGGCGAATGACCTCGGTAGAGATTTCCGGTTCCACCGCTATCAGTGCTTCGGCGTGCTCCTCGAACACGTCAACCAGGCTGCTGTCCAGGATGAACCCATGCTTGATGGCCTCGGCCCAACCCTCGGCCAATTCCCGTTTGCCCAGGGTCGACAAGGTTTCCACGTCGGCGAACACGCCTATCGGCTGATAGAAAGCACCCACCAAGTTCTTGGCCTGTGGCAGATTGACCGCCACCTTGCCGCCGATGGACGCGTCTACCATCGCCGCCATGCTGGTCGGCACCTGCACGAACGGCACCCCCCGAAGGAAGGTCGCGGCCACGAAGCCGCCCAAGTCTCCCACTACGCCGCCGCCGACGCTGATAACGGCCTGCCCGCGCTCGGCCCTCAGTTCCACCAGCCAGTTGTAGATCGCTTGGGCCAACTCGAAGCTCTTGCTGGTCTCTCCAGCGGGGATGACAAAGCAGTGGGCCGCGATCCCGTTCTTCTGGAGAGCCCGTTGGACGCTGCGGCCGTAGGGGTTCATTACGTTTTCGTCGGTGATGATGTAGGCGGAGTTTTTAACCCCAACTTCCGACAGCCGCTCACCTATATTGTTCAAGATACCCCAACCGGCTACGACCGGGTAGGACCCTCCGGAATGATGTACTTCGGCCGCCAAATTCGGGTCCGGCATCAGCTACTTCTTTGGCTCTCGAGACTCGAGTCCGCAGGTCAGAAGAATCAGGTTGGCGATATCGTTTGGGGTCATCTTGTCCGTTTGGATCGTGTGATGGGCTTCAGAATAGGCTGCCTGGCGTTGCGCCACCAACTCTTGAATCCGGCCCAAGGGGTCGCCCACGGCCAGAAGCGGGCGGACCGATTCATTCCCGGCCTGAGCGGACAATCGCTGGTAAATGGTTTCCGGGCTGGCGTTGAGACAGAACACTTCGCCGCTTTCCAGCATCCGGGACCTATTCGCTTCGTCTACGAAAGCGCCGCCGCCGGCCGCGATTATCCTGCCCTCCCTCTGACAAAGGTCACTGATCGCCATTCGCTCCAGTTCTCGGAAAGCATCTTCGCCAGAATCTCGAAAAATCACCTCAATGGACTTCCCGGACCG
The DNA here is from genome assembly GCA_965247605.1 of Dehalococcoidia bacterium. Lineage (GTDB taxonomy): Bacteria > Chloroflexota > Dehalococcoidia > Lucifugimonadales > UBA3495 > VXOI01. The sequence goes on from CBDFHM010000013.1 coordinate 1,057,556, forward strand.
GCGCTCTATCTCGTCGTCGGCGTCTACCAACGGCCACCCCGAAATCCGGGACAGCGCAATACCGACGCTGGTTTTCCCCGAGGCCATGAAACCCACCAGGAATATGTTACGGACTTGATCTACGTTCATTTGTCCCAAGCGCTCCCAGGCCCCAAGAGCTCCCATTCATCTAGGGGAGAAACTCAACGTACACCCGGTCCCAAATAGTGTCAACGAATGCGGGTTAGCTAGTCCGGCAGACCTGTCAGATGCATCCGCGAACCGAGGCTGGTCTCGGTGTCGAAGTACAGCACCTGCTGGCCGATGGGGTTGGTGACCGGCGCCTGGGCGGCGAACCGCAGCCCGTGGGCCTGGCACTCTCCCATGCAGGCGGCAACATCGCCGACAACGTAGCCAACGTGGTCCATGGTATGTCCGTCGGCAGGCTGAAATGCGGGGTCGCCCGGTTCGATCAACTCCACCTGAACCTGGCCGAAGTTTACAAAAGCGTTGCGCCCGCCGCCGAAGGCACTAGAGGCGCCGCCGCCAATGTGGGTCCCCTCCAGGTTGTCCACATACCAGGCGATGGCCGCATCCAGGTCTTTGACTAGATAACCAGCGTGGATGATTCGCTCGACTCCAAGCCCTTCACCGACTCCGGTGTCGTTGGCGGTAGCGGGCAACTGAGTCAGGTGCATCAACACACGGTTGGTCGTCGAGGAGTCGAAGTACAATAAGCGCTGGCCCACAACGTTCGTAATGGGTGCATCGCCCGCAAAAGCAAAGCCCTTGGCTTTCAGTTCGTCTATGGACCGCTCAATATCCGCCACGACGTACCCCACGTGGTGCATGGTTAGAAGGCCGTCGGCCAGGCCTTCTTTGTTTTCGGGCTCAATGATTTCGGCCTCGGCCTGGCCGAACCTAACGTAGGCGTTGCGGCCGCCGCTGGGTACCGCGTAGCCCTTGGGCAGAGGCCCCCCACCACCGTTCACGCCGCCAAAAGAGCTGGCGAACCAGGCGATAGCCGACTCCAACTTCGGCGTTAGGTAACCGATATGCTGAATCTTGTCGAACACCATTCCTCCAACTGGTCGCCATATTTAGGTCTGGCTGTGCGGCAGCCGCCGAATCCGGAACTGCCCCCAACCTGAAACCTACCCGCAATCAGACCTCCAGAAAACTAAAGCGGCTGCGCTAGCTGGGGCGGGATGGGGCTGGGGCGTAGCCGGACGCCGTGCAGAACTCGACCCGGTTGCCGTCTGGATCGTGAATGAACAGGTAGGCTTGTCCGTCGTAGCGGATTCCCTCTCGCAAGACTTCGAAGCCGTTCTCCGCCAAGACCTGTTTCGTACCCTCGAAATCTGCCACTTCAAAAGCGTGGTGGGTCCGCTCCGGCTGCACCGGCGCCTCCTCTGTCTCGATGAGGTGGAGCATTATCCCGCTTTCCAGTTGCAGCCAGGTGATTTCAGGATTATCTACTTGGCTCTCGATCTGTTTGATCCCGACAAGGTCGTTATAGAACTTCATGGCCCGGGCGGTGTCCTTGACCATGGTGGTTACGTGGTTGATTCCATGGGTCTTTATCTTTCCGGCCATTTGTCTCCTCTATCGCCAATGCTGTTTAGGCCCAGATTATCCCATAACCAGCCGGGCCGGGCCAGTTTGAGAAGGCTAGAGGGTGCTGCCCAGAACTACCAACACAACCCCAGCCACCACCACGCCGGTCCCTAGGAACAGCCAACGGGTCAGCTCCTCCAGACGCGAGAGAAACAGTTGGGCCAACAGCAGCGTTACCAACGGATTAGCCGACACGATGGGAGAAATCACGGCCACCTCGGAACGCTGTAGCGCGTAATACAGGCAGATGACGCCTGTCGCCGCCGCTAAGCCCGACAGCCCAGCGAACAAAACGAATTTGGGGTCGTGCCTCGATTGGCGAACACTACGGACTGCCTCTTTGCCAGCTATAGGCCAGAGCAAGACTACCCCGAAGAACAAACTGATGGCGGAGACCATTAGGGGCGAGCCGTATTCTTCGGCTAACTCTTTGGCGAATACGTTGGTGCCACCGTAGCAGGCGGCGGCTCCCAGGGCCATCAGGTAGCCAAGGAACGCCGTCTTTCCGGTTTTACCGCCCTCGAAGACTGTATTTCCCAGAGCGGCCACCAGTCCAGCTACCACCACCAAAGTTCCCAAAAGCACCACTACATGGGGCCGCTCCCCAGTTAATGTGATGGCGAAAATGGTGGCGAACACCGCCGCCGTGCCCAGAAATGCGCTGGCACGGGCAGCGCCGATGCGGCCAATGGCCTGATAGCTGAAATTTCTGCCACCGAGAAAGTTTAGCGCACCCAACGCCAGAAACAACGCAATCGCTACAGGCGGGAGAGATTTAATGTCCGAGAGTGCAAAGACCAGAGCCAGAATAATCGCCGGTAAAAAGCTGACCGAGACCGATATGAACGTGCTTGAAAGCGGGCTGACCCCCTGCATTCCGACCCGGGCGAAGATCGCCGCACTACCGAAACCCAAACCGGAAACCAGGGCGAGGACGATGGCAGACATCCCTTGGGCTAGGCCGGTCTGCAGCTATCGATGATTGACTGGAAGATCAGGTTGCCGTCGGAACTGCCCAGAATAGCTTCGCAACTCCGCTCCGGATGAGGCATCATGCCCAGAACGTTGCCCGCTTCGTTCACAATACCGGCGATGTTGTTGGCTGAACCGTTGGGGTTGGCCTCCTGCGTCGCCTCCCCGGAGGCGTCGCAATACCGAAACAGCACCCGGCCGTGTCGCTCCAGTTCTTCCAGCGTGGCCGGGTCGGCAAAGTAGTTGCCTTCGCCATGAGAGACAGGGACCTGCAACACCTGTCCTGGCTCGCACGCCCTGGTGAACAGGGTGTCGTTGCGCTCAGTGCGCAGATTGGTCCACTGGCAACGAAACTCCAAGTGTTCGTTGGGCAAGAGCGCGCCGGGAAGCAGCCCAGACTCGCACAGGATCTGGAACCCATTACAGATGCCAATGGCGGTCCCTCCGCCGTCAATAAACCGGTTCAGAGCATCCATCGCTGGCGAGAACCTGGCCATAGCGCCTGGGCGGAGGTAATCGCCGTAGGAGAAGCCACCCGGCAGGATTACGCAGTCGAACCCTTCCAGGCGGGTCTCTTGGTGCCAAACATAGTCGGCATCCTGACCCAACACCTCTTTTACTGCGTGGTAACAGTCGGTGTCGCTCCAGGTTCCGGGGAAAACTAGGATGCCGAAACGCATGACCGACGATACCCACGAGGATGGAAAGTAGGGATGTCCCAGGCAGCGGACTGTGGAAACGGCGGAAACAGGAAGAGCTCAGCCAAGGGACTCAAGCATTTCGGTAACAACTTGGTTGACGACGGCGCCGTCGGCTTTGCCCCTGACCTGCGGCATCAGCTTACCCATGACTTTGCCTTTGTCCCGGCCGCTGGCTGCGCCGACCTCGGCGATTACCGCCTTGACCAAATCTACTATTTCGTCCTGGCTTAATTGAGGCGGTAGGTATTCTTCCAACACGGCCAGGTCGACCGATTCCTTGGCGGCGAGATCGGTCCGCGCGCCCTGTTCGAAGGCACGAATGCTTTCGCGCCGGTCATTGACCTGCTTGGATACAACTTCAACCATCGCCGTATCGTCGAGAGTCTCTCCCCGTTCCTTCTCCACCGCTTGGACCGCGAATTTCAGAAAGCGCAGGGCGTCCAGCCGTGCCTGGGCTCGCTGGCGCATTGAATCTCGAATGTCGTCTTCCAATTTATCCCTAAGCGGCATTCTTCACTTTGATCCATGAAAGAGTCGGTAATCAATCAGTAACCAAACAGAAAACTGGACGACCTTATTTTACCCCCTCGCCACCTTTCGGCGCGATACTGAGCGGGCTGAAACCGTTCGCCTTAATCGTCTCTGTGCCTCTACGTTAGATGGCACATTCCCTTTCACTAAGAAAATCAATTTGCTATACTCGGCGTAGCCTCGGTCCCAAGCTAGGGACGAGAGCGTTTTTGTGTAACGACGGTCAATAATCATCAGGAAGGCGATCAGGAATGCCGGCATACGCCGTGATAGGCGGCCAGTGGGGCGACGAGGGCAAAGGCAAGGTAATCGATTACCTTGCTGGCGAAGTTGACAGTGTAGTCCGCTATGCGGGCGGAAATAACGCTGGCCACACCGTGGTCAACGACAAGGGCACTTTCCAGCTTCATTTGGTACCGTCCGGGATTTGCTGGCCCAACGTCGACGGCATCATCGGCAACGGGGTTGTGGTTGACCCGGACGTGCTCAACGAGGAACTGGAAGCGTTGGCCTCTCGTGGCATTGACACCAGCCGGCTCTACATCAGTGAACGGGCCCACGTAATCATGCCCTACCACGTGGTTCAGGACCACCACGAGGAACTGGCCCGCGGGGCCAGTGCCATCGGCACCACCGGCCGAGGCATTGGGCCGGCCTACATGGATAAAGCTGCCCGCACCGGGATCCGAGTGGGCGACTTGCTGGACTGGGACTCTTTGGTTCCACGCCTGGAACACGTCCTAGAGCAAAAGAACGCGGTAATCACCAAGATATATGGTGACCAAGCGTTATCGCTTGACCAAGTCTTGGCCAAGTGCAAATTGTGGGCCGAGCAGTTGCGCCCATATGCCAGACCCACGGAACAAATCGTTCAGGACATTCTCGCCAAAAATAAGAGGGTGCTGCTGGAAGGCGCTCAGGGGACACTGTTGGACCTAGACCACGGGTCCTATCCCTACGTCACTTCTTCCTCTCCGTCCATCGGCGGCGCAATCACCGGATTGGGCTTAAATCCACAGGCCATCGCCGGTGTTCTGGGAGTATTCAAGGCATACTCGACCAGGGTCGGCGGCGGACCCATGCCTTCGGAGATCCACGGCGATTCCGCAGAGGAAATCCGTCAAATTGCCCAAGAATTCGGTGTCACCACCGGCCGGCCCCGGCGCATCGGCTGGTTCGACGCCGTCGCTGGTAAATATAGCCAGTTGGTGAATGGCTTCACTGGCTTAGTCCTGACTCGCTTGGACATACTAGACGGGTTCAAGACAGTGAAGGTCTGTGTCGGCTACACCGCCAACGGCGAAAAGGTTGACCGGTTCCCGGCAAACACCGCATTATTGGCCCGCTGTGAGCCCGTGTACCAAGAACTTCCGGGTTGGGACGAGCCGACGGCCAGCGCCACCAAATTAAGTAAACTGCCCCAGAACGCCAAAGCCTACGTCCAATGCATCCAGGAACTCCTCGGTTGCCCGGTCCAGATCATATCGACGGGCCCCAGCCGCAACGAGACGATCCAGGTCAAACCGGTCTTCAAGAAGCGACGTCTCTTCTTGAAGACCGCATTTTGTAGGCAACAAAAAGCCCCCGGGACTTTCTGAAAGTCCCGGGGGCTTTTTCATGGGTGCCTTTCCACCTTGGCAATGAAGGGGGAACTTGAGTTCCTAGACCGGCAGGTCGATGTTGTACTGAGACATGACCTCGTCTATCTGGGCCGCCGCTTTGTCGGAAGCCGGTACCAGCGGCAGCCGCGGCATACCCACGTTGAACCCAGCTTGGTTTAACCCGTACATTACGGGAATGGGATTGGACTCGACAAACAGGACCTTGAACATCGGCAGCAGACGGCGGTGTTCGGCGGCGGCCCGCTCCACATCACCCTCCAAGAGAAGCCCCATCATCTGTTTGATCTGGGCTCCGATGAGGTGGGAAGCGACGCTCACCACGCCGTAGCCGCCCATACCCATGATGTAGAACGTCTCGTTGTCGTTGCCGCTCCACACCAAGAAACCCTGCCTGGAGCCGTCGATGATGCGAGCGACTTGGTCCATGTCGCTGCCCGCCTCCTTGATGCCGACGATGTTTTCGATCTCGCTAAGGCGGATCGTGGTTTCGTGGCTCATGTTGAGGCTGGTACGGCTGGTGACGTTGTACAGGATACAGGGCAAGTTGGTTTTCCCGGCGATGGCTTTGAAGTGCTGGTAGAGCCCTTCCTGCGGCGGTTTGTTGTAGTAAGGCACGACCAGTAGGAGCCCGTCCACGCCCTGTTTCTCAGCCTCCTGACTTAGCTCGATGCTTTCGGCGGTGTTGTAGTTGCCGGTACCGGCTACCACGGCGCCACGGTTTCCAACAGCTTCTTTCACCTCGGCGAACAATCGTAATTTCTCCTCGGTGCTGAGGGTGGGCGAACCGCCGGTGGTGCCGGAAACAATTACGCCGTCGCTTCCGGAGTCGAGAAGGGCGTTGGCCAGACGCTTGGCTTGGGCGTAGTCCACGTTACCATCGGCATCGATTGGAGTAACCATCGCCGTGATTAGCCTGCCTATCTCCGTCATGACTGCCCTCCTTTATCGCGGTTGATCAGGTTGATCAGGGGTTAACACTGTGCGTTTTACTGGGTTCTAGACTATCGGACGAACGTTTTGGTTGTGGCGGAACAGGTTATTGGGGTCGTACTTATTTTTCAGCTCGACCAACCGTTGGTAGCCGGATCCGAAGGCCGCCCGAATCTGATCCGCTCCCTCCTCAGACTCTAGGCCGATGTCGTTCACGTAAACGCCGCCGGTGCTGTGGGGCTCCAGACCGGACCAAAGGTCGCGGGCCCATTTGATGTGGACTTCAGATTCACCTGGGTCCTCCCAGGCAGTGAAGGTTATCTGGTTGTACAAAGCGTCCCGGTGACTGTAAGCTGCCTCGTCGCCCGCCCCTCGCTGCATTTCTCCGCCCACCTGCTGGATGGCCACAAACGACAGCGGCGAAGTGACGTGAGCGAAAGCATCGACCATGACATCTATAGCGCCGTCGCTGAGATGGGAGAAGAAGAGGGCTTTCTCATAGTTTTGCCGTCCCTCAGGGGTCGCCGCGTCCAGCATCGATTGCAAGACGGTGTAGGGCAACGGACCCACGGTATCGACTAACGGCGTACCGAAATTTCGCATCGGCGCCAACACCCGTTCACCTTCCGCGAAGTCCCCGTTATAACAGAGGAGAACCGCAATCACTGGGTTGCCGTCTTCTCCGGTCATCATCCCCGTGATACTGGTCATCTCGTCTGGGGATGTCTTGATAAAGTCCCGATAATACTTGAGGACCTCTTTGGCTTTGTCAAAAGGATGGACTACCATTCCCGCCAAGAGGGGCCCGACTTCGTGGAGTTGGTACTCGAACGAGGTGACAACTCCGAAGTTTCCGCCGCCGCCTCGAAGCCCCCAGAACAGATCGGAGTTCTCGTTGGCGTTGACGTGGAGAAGGTCACCGTTGGCCGTCACGATGTCGGCGGAAATAAGGTTGTCACAGGTGAGCCCGTATTTGCCGCCCAGCCAGCCGTGTCCGCCGCCCAAGGTGAGGCCGGCGATGCCGGTGTCGGTGTTCGTACCGCCGGTGGTGGCCAGGCCGAAAGCCTGGGTCTCTAGATCGAAGTCCAGCCACTTAGTGCCGGGCTCAGCACGGGCGGTTCGCTTTACCGGATCAACGCGAATGCTCTTCATCCGGGTCAAGTCGATCACCAGTCCACCGTCGCAGATGGCATTACCGGCGAAGCTGTGGCCGCCGCCGCGTACCGCCACCAGCAGATCGTTGTCGCGAGCGAAGTTGACTGCTTTGACGACATCTGAAGGACCTAGACACCGCGCTATAAGAGCGGGCCGACGGTCAATCATCGCGTTCCAGACCGTTCGGGCCTGGTCATAATCGAGGTCGCCGGGCCGGACCAAGTCACCGCGGAGTGAGGCTCGAAACTCCTCGACTCGCTCCTCGCTCACAACGGTTTCTTCGCCGGTCAGGGTCGCTACTTGTAAGTCAACCATGCGGGTCAACTCTCCTGATTTCGACTTGCTGATAATGAGCCATTCACGCCCAGGAGCGTAAACAGGTGCATTATACCCGCGTATATCCGATACCGCATCCCTGTAATGGGCTCAACCAGTAAATTGGCCAAGGAGTGCCGCAGTGGTTCCGGTTTGCGCCAAAATCAAGAACATATCGCGCACGAAAGAGGGAACGGCGAATGCTTGGCCAGCCTAGCGGGTGGGGCGGGGCTTCAGGCGGTGGCGGGAGACCAGTTCTTCCGCTATCTGGATGGAGTTGAGCGCGGCTCCCTTGCGGAGGTTGTCGGAAACGACCCACAAGGCCAGCCCGTTGGGGTGGGACATATCCTGGCGAATCCGGCCAACAAACACATCGTCTTGGCCAGCGACGTTCCAGGGCATCGGGTACTGTCCTGAATCCGGGTCATCCATGACCGTCACCCCCGGCATTTCGGCCAAGAGTTGGCGGGCTTCGGAAGCAGCCATCGGGCGCTCGAATTCCAAGTGCACCGCCGCGCAGTGCGAGATGTAGACCGGCACGCGAACACAGGTGGCCGACACTTGGATGTTGGAGGCGTGCATGATTTTTTGCGTCTCTTGACGCATCTTCTGCTCTTCCATGGTGTAGCCGGAATCCAGAAACCGGTCGATCTGCGGTATCACGTTGTAAGCGATCTGCCCCGGTTCGCCCGTTGACTCGGTTGAAGCGGCATCCATCAGGCGCTCGGATTGCTCTCGCAGGTCGGCCATCAGGCTGGCCCCGGCGCCGGACACGGATTGGTAGGTATCGGCCACGATGCGGACGATCGGATTTACCTGATGCAACGGATGAGCGACCATCACCAGCGGTGTGGTGGAGCAGTTGGGAATGGAAACAATCCCATCGTGCCACTCCACGTCGGCCGCGTTAACTTCGGGCACCACCAATGGAACCGCGGGCTCCATGCGGAAGGCTGAGCTGTCGTCGATCACCACCGCTCCGGCAGCCACAGCCGCCGGACCCAGCCGCTGGCTTACTTCGCCGCTGGCCGAGATAAACGCCAAGTCGACTCCCTCGAAAGAAGCCTCGGACGCTTCCTCCACGACCAATTCCTGCCCGCCCACCGTAATCCGTTTACCCGCAGAGCGGCTGGAGGCGAGAAGCTTGAAATGCGGAAGCTGGGTGTAGCGTTGTTCGACGATGCGAAGGAACTCGGCGCCCACGGCGCCGGTAGCGCCCACCACCGCAACGGTCAGGTCTTGCACTGTTGTACCTTGGTCAAGAGGCCCTTCTCCCCTCAAGGGGCTTTGCCCCAGAAGCGCTTTTTGGCCCCAAACTAACTGATGTGCCCCAAAATTCAGGTCGGAAGAAATCTACGAATCCTGAAAGAGTTCAACTACGTTTCCAGAGGGGTCTTGGCAGAGAATCTGTTTGCGACCTCCCTGCTCTACGATGTCGTTTTTAAATTCCACACCATCGGCCTTGAGCTTTGAGACGAGCGATGCCAAATCGTCGACGGTCAAGACGAACCTGGACCAGCCTCCCCCCGGACTAGGTGTTGCGCCGTCCAGCATTGGCCTGGACGCTGATGCTGTTGGCCCCGCAACCAATAACGTTAAGTCACCATGTACCAATATCGCTATCGCTGGACCGAATTGCTGTTCCAGTTCAAAACCGAGTTTTGAGACATAGAAGTCAACGGCAGCATCCACGTCATTAACGATGTATCTTACGCGTGCCATCTTTCTCGCCCGTTAGTGGGCTGGACCCTAGTTATACGGCCATTTTACTCTACGGTGACAACTAAAACCGTCGCCCCCCATTGTCCCGAACAGCTTATGAATTGAACCTAGAGCCGATGGTTTGGACTTTTGGGGCAAAAGAGACAGTTGCCCCAAAACCATTCAATTTAGAAGGGTTTTAAGGCAAAACCACCCTCAGAGAGAGGGCTCGGATGCGGGAAAATTTCTCGGCTGAAACTCTGCTGTCGGAGTCCCGCTACCTACAAACCGAGTATATTTTCCAACCCTACCACAAGCCCCGGACGCTTCACAACGTCGCGAATACAGCGCACGACACCAGGCATGTAACAGTCCCGGCCAAGGGTGTCGTGACGTATAGTGACCGTCTGTCCGGCAGCCCCAAAGATGACCTCATGATGGGCGATCTTGCCCGGCATTCTGATGCTATGCACCGACACGCCGTTTTGCTCACCGCCCCTGGTGTTGGGCAGGTTCTCCTTTGACGGCTGGTTGCGCTTGAACTGTTTGCCTGCGGCGAGGCTCCCGGCTAACGCAAGAGCGAACCCCGAGGGAGAATCGATCTTGGCCTCGTGGTGTGACTCCACGATGTCGACGTAGTCGAAGAAGGGCGCCGCTTGCTCGGCCAGGCGCTTCAACACCACGGCGCCCAGCGCGAAGTTGGGAGCCACGATAATGCCGATGTTGTTGTCGTTGGCCAACCCGTCCAGTTGCTTCAGTTGATCGTCGGAAATACCGCTGGAGCCCAAAACCAAGTGGATAGACCGGCCGCCGGCCACCATCGCGGCCTCCATGCCCACGGCGGCGTTGGTGAAATCCACGACTACATCGGGCCGCACCTGGTCCAGTAGCCCCGCCAGATCGGTGGACAGCGGGACTTCTCCACCGGGCGTGTTCAGCACCGGGCCTCGGTCTTTATGACAAGTCGCGCCGACCAATTCCAGGTCCTCTTCCTTACAAACCGCCGCGGTGGTTTCGACGCCCATCTTTCCGGTTGCTCCGTTCACTACGACTCTTATCGCGGCCATTTCGACTCCTAGCAGCGCGGTTTGGAAAATAGGTCGAGTCAACGCGCAGCCCATCGTGCTCCCTATCGTACTCGGAAAGTCGATGATAGCACGGACAGATATGAGTGAAAACAAAATGGCCGTGAGGCATTCCGCCTCACGGCCATTTCAAGTTTCATTGGCTTGCTGGACTGCGCTAGCGCACAGTCTGCACACACCCCGTTCTTTCGAGGTGGGAGAGGTTTTAGCGGTTGCCGCCGGGGCGTCCTCCACCATCAAACCGCCTGGCAGGACCACCGGGTCCACCTGGGCCGCCTGGCCTTCCGCCGCCACCGGGTCCGGGACGCCGCCCGCCACCGGGACCGCCGCCGCCTCCCCCAAATCCACCGGGCCTTCCGCCGCCGCCTGGCCTCCCGCCTCGGTCAAAAGCCGGTGGGCGGGGGGTGTTAGTTCCCGGTTGTGGGGCCGGGCTCCCGTCATCACCGAAGAGCGCTCGCCGGGAGAGGTTGACCCTTCCCTGCGAGTCGATTTCGTGGATCATCACAGTGATCTCTTGGCCCTCGGTCAGGTCTTCCTCAAGGTCGCCCAGGTCGCCGTTTCGGATCAGGCCGTCGCGCCCCGGGACCAACTCGACGAATGCTCCGAAGTTGGTGAGGCGGACCACCTTGCCCGTAAAGATATCGCCAATGGCCAACTCGCGAGTCAAGCTGTCGACTCTTGCTTGGGCCTTTTCAATCATGGCCTGCTCGACGCCGCCAATGGTGACGGAACCGTCGTCTTGAACGTCGATGGTAGTACCCGTCTCTTCGATGATCGCCCGAATCACGCGACCGCCGGGGCCGATCAAGGCACCGATCTTTTCCACGGAAATCTTCATCCGCACCATTTTTGGCGCGTACGGGCTCATTTGGCTCTTGGGAACCGAGATCACTTGGTTCATCTTGTCCATGATGTAGAGACGTCCGACCCTGGCCTGCTCCAGCGCCTGGCCCAATATCTCATGGGTCAGCCCGGTCCATTTAATATCCATCTGGAGCGCGTTGACTCCGGCGGCCGTGCCGGCAACCTTGAAGTCCATGTCGCCCAAGAAGTCTTCCACTCCTTGAATATCGCTCAAGATGGCGTACTGGCCGTCGTCGCCGGTAATCAGGCCCATGGCGATTCCAGCCACGGTTGATTTAATGGGTATTCCGGCGTCCATCAAGGCCAACGACGCGCCACAGACACTGCCCATGGAGGTGCTGCCGTTGGAACTGATCACCTCTGAAACGACGCGAATGGCGTAAGGAAAGTCTTCTTCGGAAGGGAGTGCCGGAAGCACTGCCCGCTCCGCCAAGGCGCCGTGTCCGATCTCTCGGCGGCCCGGTGAGCCGACGCGGCGCGCTTCCCCGGTCGAGAAGGAGGGGAAGTTGTAGTGGTGCATGAATCGCTTGGTGTTATCGGGTCCCACAGTATCGAGAGTCTGTTTCATGCTGAGAGAACCGACAGTGACGTTGGATAGCACCTGTGTTTGGCCGCGCGTGAACAATCCAGAACCGTGGGTGCGGGGCAATAGCCCGGTCTCGCAGGATATCGCCCGGATTTCCTCCAGGGCACGTCCGTCCGGCCGCAGGTGTTGTTCCAAGATGCGGCGCCTCACCTCTTCCCTTAGGACGCCTTTGAAGCCCTCGGCGATAACCCTTCCGGTATATTCCTCGCCCAGCTTCTCCGCTGCCTCGAACTCTAGTTGGCTTTCACCCGCTTCCAGGGTCGATTTGTCGGGGTTCTCCGACAGTAGGTCCGCCAGACGCGTCCCCACGATCTCTTTAATCTGCCCGTTGAGTCGCTCTGCCGCCTCTTTGTCCGCGTGGATTTCCGTTTTGGGCTTGCCCACCTGGCTGGCCAGGCCGTCGATCAACTCAATGATCGCGACATTGGCCTCTTGGGCCCGGCGTATAGCTTCCAGAATAACTTCTTCCGAGACTTCGTCCGCACCGGCCTCTACCATGAGAATTGCCTCGCGGGTGCCGGAGACCACCATGCTGAGTTGGCTCTCGTTGCTCTCTTGGTAGGTTGGATTGACGATGTATTCGCCTTCCCTGTAAGCAATTCGGCTGGCGCCTACAGGGCCGTCGAAGGGTATCTGAGATATGGCCAAGGCTGCTGACGCGCCTATCATCGCCATGATTTCCGGTGGGTTTTCCTGATCGGCGGAAAGAACAGTCAACGTGATTTGGATGTCGTTGTACAGTGACTTGGGGAACAACGGACGAATGGTACGGTCGGTCAACCGCGCCGCAAGGACGCCATCTTGGCCGGGACGCCCTTCGCGCCGGAAGAAGCTCCCCGGGATCTTGCCAGCCGCATACAGGCGCTCTTCGTAGTCGACCGTCAAGGGCAGGAAGTCGACATCTTCGGCGCGGGGCCGGTCGGACATCACCGCCGTTGCGAGTACGATGGAGTCGCCGTAACGGACGGTGACGGAGCCGTGGGCTTGGAATGCCAATCTGCCCGTTTCAAGGATGAGTTGCTGGCCGCCGATTTCTCGTTCGACGACCGTGGGTATTGCTGTTTGAGTAGACATAATTGAACCGAGTGACCTCGCTCTAAAATAGGAAAATGACAGTCAGATGCGAAGGGAGATAGCGGGGAACCAACCTGGCTAGACGTGAAACAACACCCCTCAGGGGTGTTGTTGCGGAAGAAAAACCTAGCGCCGCAGCCCTAGCCGGGTGATGAGTGTTTGGTAGCGGTTCACGTCTTCGTTGCTGAGGTAGTTCAGCAACCTCCGACGCCTTGACACCATACCCAGGAGACCGCGCCGGGAGTGGACATCTTTCCGGTGTACGCGAAGATGACCCGTGAGTTGCTTGATATTCTCCGTAAGTACAGCTACTTGGATTTCAGCGGACCCGGTGTCCTTGTCGTTGATACGGTATTCCCGAATCAGATTGGCTTTAGTCTCGCCGTCTAGCATTTAGTGTGTCTTAACTTCTCTTACTTCTTCTCTATTTAACGTCACGCAGAGTATAGCACAGCGCCCTTAACGCGGCCAAGAGAGCCTTATTCATAATTCGCGCGTCGAACCAGCTAGCCCGATGCCAAAAAAGGCAGGTACGTCACGAGCCTCTAACCTTCGGTCTGCCCAATTGAACTATGTTCATAGGTAACACTAGTACTCAGTCAACTCGGTTTTGGTAATTGTTTAAGAAAACGTCTAAGGTTGCCACCCTTTTTTAGGAGTGTTGACGTAGGAGGGTGGCAGCCATGGGACGAGAACGGTATGTGGTCCGGTTGGAAAGGGAAGAACGAGACCAGTTGGAACGACTGATTCGCGGGGGAAAGAGCCCAGCGCGAAAGGTTGCCCGGGCCCGTATTCTGCTAAAGGCAGATACGGGCTGGGGGGTGATGCGCATCGTGGAGGCGCTGGACACGTCTGCGGGTACGGTGTGCCGTACCAAGCGGCGGTACCTGGAGGGAGGACTGAAGCGGGCCTTGGAGGAAGATCCTCGGCCAGGACATCCGACCAAACTGGATGAGCGGGGGGAAGCGCACCTGATTGCCCTGGCGTGCAGCGAGGCCCCTCCAGGCCATGACCACTGGACCCTGCGGCTCCTGGCAAACAAGGTGGTGGAGTTGGGGCTGGCGCCCTCCATGTCCCACGAGGGAATTCGCAAGCGGTTGAAAAAAACAGTCTCAAGCCGTGGCAGAAGAAGGAGTGGTGTATTCCCCAGGTGAGCGCCGAGTTTGTGGCGTGTATGGAGGATGTGCTGGACCTTTACGCGGAACCCTATGACCCAGAGCGCCCGGTGGTCTGTTTCGACGAGACCTCCAAGCAGTTGCTGGCGGAAAAGAGGTCTCCGATCCCGCCCAAGCCGGCACGACGGGAGCGATACGATTACGAGTACCAGCGCAATGGCACCCGAAACCTGTTCATGCTGTGCGAGCCCCTGGCGGGCTGGAGGCATGTGGCAGTGACCGAACGTCGTACCATGGTGGACTTCGCTCAGCAGATGCGGTGGCTGGCCGATGAAGCTTACCCAGCGTCCGAGAAGATCCGGGTGGTGCTGGACAACCTCAACACCCACAAACCAGCTTCCCTCTACGAAACCTTCGAGCCCAAGGAGGCTAGGCGAATACGCAAACGCTTGGAGTTTCACTACACTCCCAAGCACGGTAGTTGGCTCAACATGGCAGAGATCGAGTTCAGTGTCTTGGCCAGGCGAGTCCTGCGCCGGCGTATTGCCGATGAAGAGACTTTGAGTGGCGAGATCGCGGCCCTGGAGGCAGAACGAAACCAAGCCGGAGCAACCATTGACTGGAGATTCTCCACTGTGGACGCCCGAGTCAAGCGTCACCATCTCTATCCTGCCAATAATTAGGTTGACTGAGTACTAGTTCAGGGATTAGTTACTTGTTTGGCTGAGGAAACCTTCCTCACCGAATCTCTACATCCACTAGCCAACGCCTGAGCTTGACACACGATCACCGACATCATCGCGTGAATCCGCACCTTGAACCTTCCCCGGACCCGCACATCGTTTAGCTTTCTAAACCCTTTCAGCCGTCCATTCAGCCGCTCTACCGCCGTCCTTTTGTTGTAGATCGCCTTCCCCTCAGGTGTCTTTTTGGTCCTTGCCGTTGCTTTCTTGTAAGTCGGGTCAGGGTCGGTGATCGGCTCTGCCCGGTACTGCCGTTTGATCAGCCGCCTCAGTCCATCACTGGAGTATCCGACATCGGCAATGACGTAATCCGGATGGAATTTGCCGTTGGTGTACCGCGCCTGCTTTAGCAACGGCGCAGCTTTGTTAATGTCGTGGAGATTCCCAGGGCTGATGTCGATGGTGATTGGAAGCTCTGATTGGGTGTCGCGCAAGATATGGACCTTGTAGCCCCAAACAAATTTCCGATTCCCCTCAGTGTTGGTCTTTACGCACCACCCAGCGTCAGGGTCAGACACCTGCCTAAATTTGGGATGTTGTCGATTTTCACGAGCTCTTGTCAAATCTTGTTGAAATTCGCTCCGCGCCGGCCGATGGGCCAATCGAGGTTTAGCGAGGTTTGATAGTATTAGGTCTATTTAAAAATAATGGCAGTTTGCTTGGACAACAAGATTCTCCGCCGCAACCGAAATTTCGTTAAACAAACACACCGAATCGGAAGTTAGACATGCGTAGCAAAGAAGAGGTCCGCGAGGCGGTCTGGACGGCCATGGAAATGGCCGGAGCCGCCCACACAAAGAAAGTCCACGACAAAATCCCTTACTTCAGGGGGGCTCAGAAAGCCGCCGAGCGGGTGTTCGAGCTTGCCGCCTGGCAAAATGCTGAAGTCTTGAAAGGAAATCCCGACAAAGCGCAACGGCCCTTACGTCAACGAGCGCTGGAAGAGGGCAAAGTCATCTATATGGCGGTTCCTCGCCTGAAGCAGGAGCGATGTTTCATTGAGTTGGACCCGGGTGTTCTGAACGCGTCGCCGGAAGAGGCCTCCACCATCTCGGGAGCATTTCGCCACGGCCAGCCGGTATTCGTGGAGGAGATGCGGCCGGTCGACCTGGTAATTTCCGGCTCGGTGGCAGTCAACCGGATGGGGACGCGGGTGGGCAAGGGGGGCGGCTACGCCGATCTTGAGTACGGCCTGGCCATCGCTGCCGGAATCGTGGCCCCTAATACGCCGGTGGTCACCACTGTTCACGGGATGCAGGTGTTAGATGAGGAGTTGCCCTGGACCCACCACGACGTGTTCTTGGACTATGTGGTCACGCCGGAAGAGATCTTCTATTGCAGCGCGGAGATGCCCCGGCCCACCGGCATCTACTGGGAAGACCTGAACGAGTCCAAGATCTCCAAAATCCCGGTCTTACAGAAGTTCCGGGCAGCTAGCAGAGCAACGTAAACCCGCTGGGCAACGGGGCTCTTCCATGGGCCTCTCGAATCATCCGCTCACCCGGGTTGCTGAGATTCGGCAGAAAAAGAACCTAAGGTTCGCCGACCAGACCTTCCACTTCAAGTGACTTCATAAGCCCGCTGATCTGCGACCACGTCTCGTCCTCAACAAAGATCCCTTCTTTGCGACGGGTCTGCTCGGTGCGGTATTCGATTTCTCCCGGGTAGAGGACTTCCTTGAAGCCCGCAGCGGGTGGCGAGTCCTTGACGAACTCAACGAACTCACCCATCTCTTTCTTGAACTCCTCCAATGGGCGGAAATGCTCCAGGTTGAAGGCTGCGATGAACACCCCATCATTGTGTCGGCCCTCAGGGTCAATGCCGAAGCCAAGCCCGGTCAGTAGACCTGAAAACACCTCGACCATGAACGACAAAGCGTAACCCTTGTGTCCTTGGTCTCCGCCCACGGGCAACAGGGCTCCCCCGGAATAGTAGTCGTTGGGATCGGTGGTGGGGTTGCCGTCTTTGTCCACGATCCAACCCGTCGGAATCGACTCCTTCCGGTTGCGGGCTAAGGCGACCTTCCCCAAGGCAACGGTGCTGGAGGCCATGTCCATCAACACCGGTCCGTCCAGGTTGCTGGGCATCCCGATACACATCGGGTTGGTGCCCAGCTTACGGGCACGTCCGCCGAAGGGCGCTACGTGCTTGGGGGACGCGCCAGAGTCAGCGGTGATCATCCCAATCATCCCTTGTTTCAAGGCCATGGTCGGGTAGTCGCCCAATCGTCCGATGTGGCTCTGGTGGTGGACCGTGATGGCCGCGACGCCGTTGGTTCGGGCTTTGTCGATGGCCATGTTCATCGCCCGCTCGGTCACCACAAAACCGAAGCCCCAGTTGCCATTGATCACTGCGGTACAGGGGGCTTCTTTTTCGACGACGAACGGCGCGCTGGGAACGATATGGCCGGCATCTATACGTTCCATATAGGTGGGGATTTGGATGACGCCGTGGGAATCGTGCCCCACCAGATTGGCCTTCACCAAGTGGGTGGCAACCACCTCGGCATCCGCATCCGGTGTTCCCTTGGCCCGGCAGATATGGTAGGCCGCCTTGTACAGGTATTCAGGCGTAAAAACAGGCATCTCGGCACCCCTTGGCAAGAGTTCCCCTAGTCTATTGCCGAGCCTGTGCTTTGTCCAGAAAGCGACGGGCCGCCGCCCAGGGGAAGAGGCCGATCATTCTTGTTGACCATAATCAACCATGCTATTCTTAATCGTGAATTGCCCCTGTAGCTCAGTGGATAGAGTGCCGGCCTCCGGAGCCGGAGACGAGAGTTCGACCCTCTCCGGGGGTACCAAAAATACAGGTATTTCCCCCATTTCCCCGGGGCGTGGCCCAGCGGTAGGGCGCCTGCTTTGGGAGCAGGAAGTCGGCAGTTCGATCCTGCCCGCCCCGACCAAGATTCTTCCCTGGCTCGCCGGTCCCGTTTGCCCTTCGGTAATCCGGCGGCGTTGGCCTCTGTAATCCTCAATACCTCGCCACTCCCACCATTGTTATTGTTGAGCCGTGTGCGTATGCTTGCTGCACTGCGGCGGTGGTAGAATGTCGTCGGACACACGCTCGGTTGAGACAAAATAAGGCGGAATCAGTAATGAATTCGGACGCCACTTGAAAATCGGTGTCTTAGAGTTGCTGGCGTGGGGGGGCTCTGCCAGTTGGAGGCAGACCCTAGAGGACTATGTCACCACCAAGCAGTACGCCAGCGTAATGCCCCAGGCGGTGGCGGCTTGGTCGCGGCGGCTGGGCCACGAAGTTTACTACTCCACGTTCTACGGACAGGGCGATCCGAAACGCAAGCTGCCCGACGACTTGGACCTTATCTTCATGTCGGGGTACACCAAAGACAGCGCCCTCGCCTACGCCCTGGCCAAGCTCTACAAGAAGGAAGGAACCGTAACGGTCATCGGCGGTCCTCACGCCAAGTCCTTCCCCCACGACTGTCTACGCTTCTTTGACTTAGTGGTTACTCAGTGTGACGAAGAATTAGTAGGCGACATACTGGGCGGCCACTACGAACCGAATTCGATCATTTCCAGCGGCAAGGCCCTCAGCAGCTTGCCAAGCCTGGAAGAACGGATGCCGGAGGTCCGGTCTGCCAGCTTCCTACGAGGGACCAGACCCTACTTCGCCAGCATGGTCCCGATGCTGTCCAGCCTCGGTTGCCCCTACACCTGCAATTTCTGCGCCGACTGGAACAACCCGTATTCCGTGCTGCCCACGGACCAACTTGAGGCCGACCTCAAATACCTCTCCGCCAACTACCCGGGCGTTAAGATTACGTTTCACGACCCTAACTTCGCGGTCCAGTTCGACAAAACGCTGGACGTGCTAGAACGCGTCCCTGAAGGTCACAGAAACCCCTATGTGATGGAGAGTTCGCTGTCCGTGCTTCGAGAGGACCGGCTGGCGCGTCTCCGCGATACCAACTGCTTTTTCATCGCGCCGGGAGTGGAATCGTGGACCGCTTACTCCAACAAGGCCGGAGTGGGCATCAAATCAGGAGAGGAAAAAGTCCGGCTGGTGGCCGAGCATATGGAAATGCTCCACTCCTACGTACCAGCCATCCAGGCTAACTTCATGTTCGGGCTAGACACCGACGCCGGGAGTGAACCGGTGGAGCTCACCAAGGATTTCATGACCCGGACGCCGTTTGCCTGGCCCGTCGTCAATATCCCGGTGCCTTTCGGTGGGACGCCGTTGCACGACGACTATTTGGCGGGCGGCCGGATCCTCGATGGAATTCCTTTCTCTTTCTACTATTTTCCTTACTTGGTAACAACCATCAAGAACTACGACCCCGTAACCTATTACCAAAATCTGCTGGACATGCTGCTACACTACTCCACCCGGAAATTCTGGTGGCGACGCCTGGGTACAACGAGCAGCCAGAGTCTTCGTTTGCTGTATACCGTCCGCACGCTCCGGGTCAAAGAGGGCATCGGCCACTTTCGACAAATGCTGCATCGGTTGACCACCGACCGGCAGTACCGAGAGTTTCACGAGGGCGGCGCAACCAAGGTGCCTGAGTTCTACAACCACGAGTTCGAGCGCTTGCTTGGCCGCTACGCTCCGCTAATTTCCCAGGAGGAGCGGATTCCAGACCTGAGGTCCGCAGTCCCCCTGTCTAGCGACCATACTTCCCCTGTTGCTTTTCCCGGCTCCTGACCGTTCTATCTCCCGGCCATTGACTCCCGCACGCCACCGGCTAGAATTGGCCGTTAGCACCATCCCTCAATCTGTTTCGAGTAGACGTTGTGCTAGGAGGCAACATGAGACTCCAAAATAAAGTCGCGTTCATCAGTGGCGGCGCGCGTGGAATGGGCGCGGCTGAAGCTAAGCTCTTCGCTCAGGAGGGCGCCAAGGTTGTCATCGGGGACGTACTGGACGACGAGGGCCGAAAGACAGAATCGGAAATCAACGAGACAGGCGGAGAGTGTTTGTTCGTTAGGCTGGACGTAGCCAGCGAGGAGTCCTGGGCTCAGGCAATCGCCACCACTGTTTCTCGTTTCGGCAAGCTGGACGTCTTGGTCAACAACGCCGGTGTGATCCTGGTCGGGGTCCTCGAGGACACGACGTCGGAAGATTGGGACTGGATTATGGGCGTTAACGCCAAGGGAACCTTCCTCGGCACCAAGGCCGCCATCCCGGAGATGCGCAAAGTCGGCGGAGGTTCAATCGTCAATATCTCGTCCATCTCAGGAATCACCGGCCAAAACCGAGTCCAGCCGGTCTACAACGCGTCCAAGGGCGCCATCCGTATTTTCACCAAATCGGCAGCCATCCAGTACGCTAAAGAAGGAATCCGCGTGAACTCCGTGCACCCCGGAGTAATCGACACTCCCATGGCGGCCTACAGCCTAAGCGACCCGGAGTTGCGGAGGGCAGTCGAGGGGCTCACGCCACTAGGCCGCGCCGCCCAACCGGAGGAGGTCGCCTACGGTGTGTTGTATTTGGCCTCGGACGAATCGTCCTTCGTCACCGGCAGCGAGTTGGTAATAGACGGCGGCTACACCGCACAATAACGGGCGAGCCGGGTCAGTCATCCATCTCGTCGCTACAGCGGCAAGATCCTCCCCTGAACTCGCCCCGGCTCAAGCTCCAACAGCCCAATGGACGGCACCACTTTGAACCTCCGCTTGCCTGCCGCTCCGGGGTTGAAGAACAACACTCCGCCCCGGCGCTCTTGGAAGGCGATGTGGCTGTGGCCGTAAACCACCACGTCGATACCGTCGTCGATGTACTTTTCCAGGGCGGCCGAGTCTTCTTTCGGCACCTTGACAATGTGGGTGAGGAGGACACGGCAACCGCCCAGTTCCAAGACCTCTTCATCAGGGTGCATAGATGCAGAACCTTCCCGGTCGTTATTGCCCCGAATCGCCGTCACGGGCGCAACATTCCCTAGCCTGTGGATGATGTCCTCGCTGCCGATGTCCCCGGCATGGAGAATATGCTCTACACCCTCAAGCAGGGGAGGGACTCGCGGGTCATAGAAACCGTGGGTGTCGGACACCACTCCTACAAGCAACGGTGCTCTCCTAGGCGAAATTGATCGGTGCTTTGGGCTCAATATAGCAAAAGGGCGCTGGAAGCGTAAACCAAACCGTGCGCAACCAGCCAGGGTCCCATCACAAGACTCCCCTGCGGTCTATCGTCATTCCGGCGTGCGCCGGAATCCCAGGAAGTTGCTGCCCATCAGCTTGCTCTGCGGTATAGTAGTGCCATGCCTGAAGCACCGGACCTGGAGGTAATCAAAGAGTTCTTGGACCGGCGGGTTCTTGGCTCCGTAATAGAGTCGTGCCAGGTTCTCCGTCCGACGGTAGTCCGCTCTTTGGCAGGAGAGATCACCACCGACCTGCCCGGCCGCACCTTGGAGAAAATCGAGAGGCAGGGAAAATTCCTAACCATTAGGCTCTCCGGCGAGCGCAGCCTGGTGATAAACCCGATGCTGACTGGGGCGCTCCAGTACTGCTTGTCCGCGGAGCGGGTCCAAAAAAAGACCTGTATAGTGCTGGGCTTGGCCAAGGAACAGGACCTCCGATACCTGGATGACCGCCAGATGGGCAAGGTCTACTACATTGGCGAAGGTCAGGAAGGGGATGTCCCGCAATACACTGAATTGGGGCCCGACGTACTATCCGGGGTCTCACCGGAGGAATTTGGAGAACGTCTCAAGAAATTCCACGGCGAAATAAAGGGAGTGCTGACCCGAGGCTCGCTGGTCTCAGGAATCGGCAACGCCTATTCCGACGAGATCTTGTTCGCCGCCGGTATTTCGCCGTTCCGAAAGACTCGCTCGTTGAAACCCAAAGAGGTCGACGAACTGCACCGCCAGAGCAGGCAGGTATTGGAAGATGCGATTGTCGTCCTGCGGGAGCGCATGGGCGATAACATCCACCGCAAAATCAGAGACTTTCTTAAAGTGCACAACAAAGGAGGCCAACCCTGTCCCACTTGCGGCAACAACATCACCCAATTAACGGCCAACCAACGCATCACCAGCTACTGCCGCCATTGCCAGCCCGGTATGCTTATTCGGAATTAGCCGCTCTGCTCTCGGCAGAGAGTTGGTTGAACGGCCTAGAATTCCTTGTCGAAATCCCCGGCAGCCGTCCGAGGCCGGTCTCCAGTAGTTACGCTCCGACTGTATTGACATCCCGTGGCTGAACGGCTTAAATATTAGCTTAATAGCGAACTAAATTGAAGGAAATAAAGATTACAGATAAGAGCCGCAGACAAGGAGGAGTATATGGCTGACAAAGACATTGCGTTGATGGCCCACCTGCTACGGCGCGCCGGCTTCGGTGCGAGCCGCGACGAAATTGAGGCCAGAGCCGCTCAAGGCTACGACAAGGTAGTTGAAGAACTGCTCAATCCGGGCACCATACCGGGTCTGGACGAAGATTTGATGTACCGGGCCTACCCGTCGTACTTCGATAAGGCAGCCATCGAGACGAGCCAGACCGAGATCGTTTACCGGATGATCAATAATAGGCACCAACTCCAAGAGAAGATGGCCCTGTTCTGGCACATGATCCTCTGCGCTGGCGACAACAAGGTGGACAACTCCCGGACCACTGCAATGCAGTACGACACGTTCCGGGAAAAAGGAATGGGCAACTTCAAAGAATTGTTGCTCTGGCTCTCCACCGACCCGGCGATGCTCTACTACCTGGACAATATCGAAAGCCACAAAACGGCGGTAAACGAAAACTACGGCCGGGAGCTTTTGGAGCTCTTTTCCCTGGGAGTCGGCAAAGACGGCGACTTCAATTACAGTGAGGACGATGTCAAGGCTTGCGCCCGCGCCTTCACCGGCTGGAACCTGGCACCGACCGTACCGGTGTTCCCCTACGGCCGCACTCCCTTCGAGTTTCGTTTCGACCCCGCCGACCACGACTACAGCGAAAAGACTTTCTTAGGCGAAACCGGCAACTGGAACGGCGAAGACATCGTAGACATCATCTCCAAGCAACCGGCCGCCGCCCGTTTCGTCGCCAGGAAGCTTTACGACTTCTTCGTGGCCGATGAACCCCCGGTCCCGGCCTGGCGGCTGGCTGAACCGCAGGATATGGAGGCCATCAAGGCTCTGGAAAAAGCCTACTTTGACTCCGGCTACGAGATCACGGCCATGCTTCGGGTCCTGTTCACCTCCGACTTCTTCAAAGACGAGGCCATCCGCTACACCAAGGTTAAGAGCCCGGCGGACGTGGTCATCGGCGTTGTACGCATGGCGCAAGACCACACGGAGCCCAGGCCGGGCCTGTTCCCGGTGGCCATGGAGCCCAAGTACATGGGCTTGGACCTGTTGAATCCTCCCACGGTGGAAGGTTGGCATATGGGCCGCGAGTGGATCAACAGTGGAAGTTTGATTGACCGAATCAACTTCGCCTCCAACGTACTAGGCAACACGGACCTTCCAGGCATCCAGTCAATGGTCAACCGGTTGATGGGCCAAGGAGACACCTTGACCGCCAACCAATTGGTTGATGGTTGTCTGGACCTGATTGGGCCAATGACCATAGCCGACGAAACCCACCAAGAGTTGGTGAGCCACATCGCCAAGGAGGGTGAGTTGCGCCACGGTACCGAGTCCGAGAGGAATGATTTTACTCGGCGTGTGGGCGAGACTTTCCAAATGATCGCCACAACTTCCGAGTTCCAGTTCGGCTAGACCCATTATTGACAGACACATCAGCAATCCGATATTGCTTACCGATTAACGACCAGTAACGGAGGTTTAGACCATGGTTTCTACCAAAAAGGACCCGGTGTTGGCGGTAGTTTCCTTATCCGGCGGGAACGACGGGCTGAACACGGTGATCCCGTACACCAATCCTCGCTACCGGGACTACCGGCCGACCTTGGGAATTCCCGAGGAGCAGATTATTCCCATCACCGACACGTTGGGGCTCCATCCTTCGATGGCCCCCATCAAGAAGTACTGGGACGAAGGCAAGCTGGCAATCATCCAAGGCATCGGCTATCCCAACGGCAGCCTTTCTCATTTCCGCTCCATGGACATTTGGGCCACCTGCGAGCCGGAAACCCTGGGCGTCGACGGCTGGCTGGGTAAAGTGATCAAAGAAATCGACCCCAACGGAGAAAATGTGCTGACGGCTGTCAACTTCGGTCGCGGCATGCCGCGGTCGTTGGCCCTGGAAGGGGTCGCTGTTGCTTCGGTCGGCGACCTTAACAGCTACGGCCTGCTTACTGAGATCGAGAAAGAAAACGAGCGCAATGAGGCCCTCGATCTCTTCGGCAGGCTGTATGCTCCCGCCATCGGACGAGGCGCGGTAAACGACTTCATTCGTCGCACCGGAGTCGAGGCCATGAAAGGCGCCGACATTCTGGGCACCGCCCCTGGAATGTACCATTCCGAGGTTGAGTACCTGTTAGGCAACATCGGCGGTTACCTGAGGGACATGGTGCAGGTGCACAATGCCGGCTTCGGCACCCGGATATTCTTCACCACCGCCCCCTACAACATCTTTGACACTCACGCCAACCAAGCGGTGGGACATTCGAACCTGTTGAACGACGTGGCCTTCAACGTGGACGCTTTCATAACCGACCTGCGGCAACTCGACATAAGTGACAACGTAACCACGCTTCTTTACTCCGAGTTCGGTCGCCGAGCCATCGACAACGGCTCCGGCACCGATCACGGCACCGGCGGCGTGGCCTTCGTCATCGGCGAAAACGTGAAGGGCGGTCTTTACGGTGAGTATCCATCCTTGGAGCCCAACGGGTTGGAGGATGGTGGCAACCTGCTCCACAACAACGACTTCCGGTCCACCTACACCACCCTGCTGGAGAACTGGATGGGCTTGGACGCCAAACCCATCGTTGGTGGCGCCTTTGAAAAACACGGCTTCATTTAGCCGTCGATTACGTTTAAAAAATCAAAAGGGGCATGGCTGCTCTGTCGGATTAGTAATACCAAAGCAGCCGCATTCACTAGGTAAAGAGGAGGCAAGCTGTGGCAAGCGTTTTTTTGGGGATTAATGACCGGACCTTTACATACAGCTTCGTCGCTGGCCGTTCCGAGTTTCAGGGCACCGGGTTTCGTACTCAGATGGATTTCGCATTGGGCCCCGACGACTTGATCTACGTGGTAAACCGGTCCTTCGAGTCGCGGTCTGACGGAACACGGATTAACGTCTTCCGTTTGGGCGATGAACGGGAAGAGTACATCACTGAGTTCGGTTCCTACGGTGACAAGCCGGGGCAGTTCAGGTTTCCCATGGGGATCGCGTTGGACAAGGACGTCAACGTCTATGTCTCCGACGAGTATCTGCACCGGATCACCATCTTCAACAAGGATGGTGACTACGTTAGCCACTGGGGCGCCAACGGTTCCAGTGACGGCGAACTGAATGGACCATCCGGTCTGGCAATACGCGACGATGTCCTGTACGTCGTAGACAGCCGCAATCACCGGGTCCAGAAGTTCACCCTTGACGGCAAATACATTGGCCAGTTCGGCGGCTTGGGCGACGGTCCCGGACAACTGAACACTCCGTGGGGCATCGGCCTGGATAAAGATGGCAACGTCTTCGTGGCCGACTGGCGGAACGACCGCATCCAGTCTTTCACCGCCGACGGCCAGTGGCTAGCCAGCTTTGGGCAGCCCGGCACCGGCGGGGACGCATCAATAGCCAGACTGAACGGTGGTATCCGGGTGGTCCCCCGCCCGGTCGGTTTATTCAACCGGCCAACCGGCGTGGCCGTAGACAAGGACGGCGACATCTACGTGGCTGACTGGCTCAACAACCGGGTCCAGGTGTTGACGCCCGAGGGCCGGTTTATTACCGAGTTCACCGGCGACGCCGGCCTGTCCAAGTGGGGCGTCGGCAAAATCGAGTCCAACCCTGACATGATCCGCCAGCGGAACGGCGTTCGCGACTTCACGCCCGAGAAGGTATTGTATGTGCCTGTTGCGGTGAAGGTGGACGACAACGGCCGGATAATGATCGCGGATACTGGCCGACACCGGTTCCAGGTCTACCAGAAGAACACTGAACCGGTCTTGGTCTAGCTCCGGCGGCCACTGCGAACTGGGACGGTCTTCCCAGAAGCAAAACAGATGCCGGATTTCCATATGACGCTTGGGTGTTAAACTCTCAAGCGTCATATAATCTTAGGAGGTAAACGGTGGCAAGCGTTTTTCTAGGAATCAATGATCGGACCTTCACCTATAGCTATGCTGTAGGTCGCTCCGAGTTTCAGGGCACCGGCTTCCGTAACCAGGTTGATTTCGCCCTGGCTCCCGATGACCTGATCTATGTGGTCAACCGTTCCACCGAAAATAGGAGCGACGGGACGCGCATCAACCTGTTCCGTTTGGGTGAGGAAAGAGAAGAGTACGTCACCGAGTTCGGCTCCTACGGGGAACAGCCCGGGCAGTTCATGTGGCCGATGTCCGTGGCCCTTGATAAGGACATCAACGTCTACGTTTCCGACGAGTACTTGCACCGGATTACCATCTTCAGCAAAGACGGTGACTACGTTAGCCACTGGGGCTCCCATGGTTCCGGTGACGGCGAACTCTATGGCCCGGCAGGTCTGGCAATTCGCGATGACGTCATTTTCGTCGTCGACAGCCGCAATCACCGGATCCAGAAGTTCACCCTGGATGGCAAATACATCGGCAAGTTCGGCAGCTTCGGCGAAGGTCCCGGACAACTGAATACTCCTTGGGGCATCGGCTTGGACAAACAGGGGGATGTTTTCGTGGCCGACTGGCGGAACGACCGTATCCAGTCTTTCACCGCCGACGGCCAGTGGCTGGCCAGCTTCGGGCAACCGGGCACCGGTGGGGACGCCTCGATAGCGAGGCTGCACGGTGGCATCCGTGTGATCCCCCGGCCGGTAGGCCTATTTAACCGCCCAACCGGTGTGGCAGTGGACAAGGACGGCGACGTCTATGTAGCCGACTGGCTCAACAACCGGGTCCAAGTGTTGACCCCCGAGGGCCGGTTTATCACCGAGTTCACCGGCGACGCGGGCCTGTCCAAGTGGGGCGTCGGCAAGATCGAGTCCAACCCTGACATGATCCGCCAGCGCAACGGCGTGCGCGACTTCACTCCCGAAAAGGTGCTTTGGGCGCCGGTGGCCGTGAAGGTGGACGACAACGGCCGGGTAATAATCGCGGACACCAGTCGGCACCGGTTCCAGGTCTACCAGAAGAACACCGAACCGGTCTTGGTCTAACCCGGGTAACCTCCCGCTTTAACGGCGAAATTTTCTGGCGCTTGGTCTGGCTCTCGGGCCGGGTCTCGAATTGAGACTACCAAGCGCCAGATTCTTGTCTAAGCTAACCCGTCGACGACAGGCCCAATCGCGAGGCTCTATGGCTGACAGCCAAAAAGAAACCACTTCGGAGACCACCGCCCAACGCATGTTCGGCCCTCAGGCCGGAGTCTATTCCGTTAGCACCGTACACGTCCGGGACGACAGCCTCGATTCCGTTCAGCGGCTGGCGGCAGAAGCGGCTCCTTACCATTGGGCCGTGGACTTGGGCACGGGAGCTGGCTTCACCGCCTTCGCAATGGCCCAGATATCGGAGCACGTAGTTGCCAGCGACATTACCCGGCCGATGCTTCAACAAGCGGAGAGAATCGGAAGTGAAAGAGGCCTCGGCAATCTGGGACTCAGCCAGAACGCCGCCGAGGCACTTCCCTTTTCCGACACCAGCCTGGATCTGGTCACCAGCCGGGTTGCCGCCCATCACTTCAAAGACTTCGAAGCTGCCTTGGACGAGGTACAACGTGTTCTGAAGACCGGCGGCTCATTGGTGATGGCGGACAGCATCTCGCCAGAGAACGACTCCGTCTCCGACTGGATGAACGATGTCGAGTTGCGGCGGGACTTCAGCCACGTCGAAAATCGCAAAATGTCGGTAATCCAGCAGATGCTGGCCGCGCGCGGCCTCGAAATAACAGGAAACGAAACGCCCCGGGTCTACTTGATGTTCAACGAGTGGGTGGCCCGGACCAAAGTCCCAAGAGACGAAGTAGCTACGCTCCGTCATGATTTCATGTCGGCCACGCCCGAGATCAAAGAGGCGTTCCAAGTGGAGCCGTTGAACGAAGACGGTGACTTCCAGTTTTCCTGGCCTTGCTGGATTTTCCGGGCGGTCAAGAGCTAACGGGCGGCCACTGCTCCAGGTTGTAGGCCATTTCCCAGAACTGGTATTCCAGGCGCAGGCTGGTGACGTACGCCGTCTCCATCGCCGCCCGCTCGGACGCCCCAGCTTCGTCCCCCAACCGCCCGGTCAACCGCCGCAGGTAATCGGCCAACTCCCGGAACTCGTCCGATGAATACATTTCGATCCAAGCCGAGTAAAGCGGTGCGTTTGCCGGCTTCCCTCTACGGGCCAGATGGTCGCCAATCTCCCAATATCCCCACTGGCAGGGCAACAAAGAGGCAGCCAGTTCACCGAAGCTGCTTTGATGAGCAGTTCTTAACAAGAAGCTGGTGTAGGCCACCGTCGACGGAGCAGCCTGGGCCGCTTCCAACTCCTCGGAAGTGATGCCGAACTCGGCGCAGTAGTTCCGGTGCAACGCCATTTCGGTGTTGAGCGTTTCGTCCAGAAGACCGGCAAACCACGCCATCGTCTCCAACTCCGGGGCCCGGGCCGCAGCCACCGCTAAAACCCGGCTGTAGTCTATGAGGTACACATAGTCCTGGGACACGTAGAACTTGAATTTTTCCACCGGCAGGGTGCCCTGACCGACCCCGGAAATGAAGGGATGGGCCAGAATTGTACGCCGGAGGGGCAACGCTCGTTCTTCTATATCGTCGATGAAGCCCAAAACACGCTCCGAATTGGTGTCCCAGAGCCTGGTATTTTGATGCCGAGAGAGTTAGATTTCAATCGATTTTAGGAGCGGAACGCCTTAAAGGTCAATCTGACCGCAGCCGGATTGAATAGCGTTTCCCCTTAGATTGCCGGGGCTTCAAGACAATAGACATCCTTCTTTCCGTTCGAAGTGAGCCTGAGCGACCCTTCGACAAGCTCAGGGCGAACGGGACTATGGAACGACCCAGCTGACAGGCTATTGTCGATTTCCCCCGGCCGGTGCCGTAACGTATAATTACCATCTGATTGCTAGCGACCCCAGCCGGGGCTGAATTGACCCATTTGGATGTGACCGAACATGGATGTAATTTTCACACAAGACGTTCCGAATAAAGCGCGGGCCGGCGAGGTCCGGCGGGTACCCGATGGATATGCCAGGAACTACCTGCTGCCTCAGGGGCTGGCGGAAGTCGCAACGCCCGAGGTTCTCAAGCGTCTGCACAAGATCAAGACGGTCGGCGACGACGTCCGGTTACGCGAGACCAAGGTAATGGAAGAACTCAAAGATGCACTTGACGATGTTCAGATAGCCGTCAGGGCGCGGATCACGCCCACCGGCCGGTACTACGGAGCGATTACCAACGCTCACATCGCCATGGAATTGGCCACGGTCGTAGGCCGGGAAATCGAGCGTCGGTGGGTGGAGGTTGCCGAGCCGATTCGAGAGCCGGGCGAATACGATATCGACCTGCGGTTGTCCACCGATGTCACCGCCACCATTCACGTCACCGCAGAGGTAGAAGAATAGGCTAATGTACGCGGAGCAGCTGCTTCCCCACGATCTGGAGGCGGAAGAGGCGGTAGTTGGGTCGGTGTTGATCGATGGGGACTGCTTCCTTCGTATTGCCCCACTCCTCCAACCAGGTGATTTCTACCGGGAAAGAAATCAGCTTTGCTTTGCGGCTTGTGTCGCACTGTTCCAACGTGACGAAGCCATCGACCAACTCACGCTGGCCAGGGAACTAAGCCGTAACAGCCAACTGGAATCCATTGGTGGCATGGCCTACCTCAGCCACCTGGTTTCTGTTACCCCCACTTCGGCCCACTCGGAAGACTACGCCCACGTGGTCTCCCGCACGGCTACCATGCGGAAGCTGATAGATGCCGCCTCGCGCATTTCGGCCATGGGCTATCAAGACACCGAGGATGTCGATACCACTTTGCGACAGGCCGAAGACGTTCTTTTCCACGTACGCGGGAGCGGTTCGGTGCACGGCTTCCTGCCACTGCGCCAGATCTATGACGAGTACCTGGAAGAAAGAGCGGCCATCGTCGATCCCATCGCCTCGACCAGCGGACCGGTCATGGCGGGCTTCACAGACTTGGACGAACTGCTGGGGGGCATACAGCGCTCGGATATGGTAATCCTGGGTGCCCGCCCCGCCCTGGGTAAGAGCACACTGGCGCTGAATATCTGCCTGAACGCCGCCAAGAACGGCTCTAAGGCCGGAATCTTTAGCTTGGAGATGGGCCGGGAACAACTTGCCTTGCGGATACTTGCTTCCGAAGCCGAAATTGATTCCCACCGCCTTCGTTTAGGTCTTTTGACCAACGCCGAGGAGCTGCGGGTTATCGACGCCATCGGTCAACTTTCCGACCTCCCGGTCTACATTGACGACACCCCATACCAAGGACTGGTTGAGATGCGGAGCAAATCCCGTCGTCTTTCCTTGGAGCACGGTTTGGACCTGCTGGTGGTTGATTACCTCCAGCTAATCCAGGGCCGGGGCCGAGGGGGTGACAACCGGGTACAGGAGATAAGTGAAATCTCCCGTTCGTTGAAGGGCTTGGCCCGAGATCTGAATATTGCGCTTATCACCTGCTCTCAGCTCAGCCGGTTGGTGGAAAACCGGCCCGGCCACCGGCCTCAGCTTTCCGACTTGCGGGACAGCGGAAGCATTGAGCAGGACGCAGACGTGGTGATATTTATCCACCGCGAAGACGTGTACACCACCGAAGATGAGTGGGAACAGCAGTTCCCGGGCAGGCCGTATCCCAAGAACATCGCCGACATAATTATCGCAAAGCACCGCAACGGCCCCACCGGCAACCTGCAACTCTTCTTCCGGGACAACCTGGTTCGTTTCGATTCGTTTGCCCGGGTGGACAACTTCTAGCCATGCCCTTTACCGGTTTTACCCCCAACACGCTCTACACCCCGGTGCCCAACCCCATCTTCGGTCCGGTCTTGGAACAAATTGAGGACCTGGCCGAGTTGAAGGTTACGCTCCGGGGACTGTGGCTTTTGCACCGAAAGAAGGCATCGCCTCGCGCCGTGCCGGTAGAAGAGTTCTTGGGCGACCGGTCGTTGCTGCGAGGGCTGGCAATCCTGGGTAAAGACCCCGCTGAAGCGGTGCGCCGCGGGCTGAAATTGGCAGTGCGCCGCGGAACGTTTTTGGCCCATGGCGAGGACGGGCCAAGCCAGCTGATTCTGCTGAACGCCGAGGCCGACCGGCGGGCCCTGGCCCGGATGAAACAGTCCGGGGAACAGGTTCCAGCAGACGCCCCAGCAAGTGTCAGTGGGTCCGGGTTGGCGACACCGCCTCCCATCCAGGAACGGCCTAACATATTCGCTCTGTATGAGGACAATATTGGGACTTTGTCCCCGATCCTAGCCGACCAATTGAAAGAAGCCGAAGAGCGCTATCCTTGGAACTGGATCAGAGAGGCCTTCGAGATCGCCGTGGTTCAGAATAAGCGGAGCTGGCGCTACATCGTCGGCATCCTCAGGCGATGGGGAGCAGAAGGGAAAGACGAGGGGAAAGACAATGGAAAGCCTGGGCGACATACTCCGAAGGATCAGCGACAGAAGTACCTTGAGGAGTACGAACGGCGGCGGGGCCGTTATACCGGAAACCGCGCCGGAAGTTGAACTTTGCGCCAGGTGTAACGGCAGCGGTTGGGTCACTAAACGAGTTCACTTCGGACACCCTGAATTCGGCCAAGCTATCCCATGTCAATGCCAGGGGACTCAGGACGCTACCACCCGACTAGCCGCTCTGCGCCGGTACAGCAATCTGGGTGCGCTTTCGCGGGTCTCCTTCGCCACCACACGGTTCGAAGGTCCGCTGAGCGACGGAGCCAGCAACCGGCTATTTTCCGATGCAATGCCCGCTGCGGCCGCCTTCGCCGAGAATCCCGAGGGCTGGCTCGTAATTTGCGGCCCCAGCGGCAGCGGCAAGACCCACCTGGCCGTCGCGGTTGCCAATCGCTGCATCGAACGGCATCAGACGACTTTTTTTATCGTAGCCGCCGACTTGCTGGACCACCTTCGGGCTACATTCTCTCCGGACAGCCCCGTGACCTACGACGATTTATTTGAGCAAGTACGGAACGTCCCGCTGCTGGTCTTAGACGACTTGGGGACCCAGAGCGCCACACCCTGGGCTCAAGAAAAGCTTTTCCAAGTCATCAACCACCGGTATAACAACGCCCTGCCCACGGTTATCACCGTTCGGGGCCCCGTCCAAAGGCTGGACGAAACCCTCCGGACTCGGTTTGAGGGCGGCAACGGTTTTTCCAAAGTGCTGCAATTGGGCCATTTCAACAACCGGTTGGACCTGAGCATCGGCGAGGTTCCGGCCGAGATGCTGGCCCGAATGACCTTCGACAACTTCGACTTGCGAGGCGGCAAGGGCGCAGGAGCGAAGGATCGGGAAACGCTGGACGGGGCGATGCGGGCGGCACGGAGTTTCGGCGCGGCGCCGGAGGGGTGGTTGCTATTGACCGGGCCCCGGGGTTCCGGAAAGACTCACTTGGCGGTGGCCATCGCCGGATTGAGCCTACAGCAGGGACGCCAGGTATTTTTCGCCTTCGTTCCTACCCTGCTCGACCATCTGCGGGCCACCTTCAGCCCCGACAGCCCCATCGGCTACGATGAGCTGTTCGAACAACTCAACACCGTGCCGTTGCTGGTGCTGGACGATTTAGGCTCGGAGAGCAGCACCCCGTGGGCCGAGGAAAAACTCTACCAGATTGTGGTTCACCGCCACGAGGCACGCCTGCCCACAGTCATAACCACCGCTTCCGAGATAGACGATCTGGAGAAGTCCAAACCACGCATTGCGGCCCGTTTGGTAGACATTAACGTAGTCGACTGGGAGCCCATTACCGCCCCCAACTACCGGGACCAGCGCTGACATTCGCCAGGGAATGACCGTTATTACCGTTCGTGGTGATCTCTTCGGCTAACCCAGGACGGGCCGGTAGAGCCATCGTATCCGCAGCACCGAGACCCTTCGACAAGCTCAGGGTGACCGGAGAGTTCGACCCGTTCCTGGTGAGCTTGTCGAACCATGTTCCCCAAGAGAACCGGGCACTGCCCGCTAGTAGGTCAACATCATGCGTTGTATCTCGGATGGATCGCTGGTGACAGTCAAGGCCAGCATCAGCAGCACGCGAGCCTTTTTGGGCGCCAGGTTGTCGGCAACGATGTAGCCGTCTTCTTGGAAACGACGGGTTAGCATAACCCGGCCGCTGCCTGCGTGAGTGGCCAACACCACCGGGGTTCCGCCGTCTCTGACCTCTTTCAGTGCGGCCATGAACTCGGGAGGCGAACCGCCGCTGCCGTGCCCCGCCGCAACGATTCCTGCAGCGCCGCTCTGGGCCAGCGCTCTGATAGCCACCCCGTCAGCGCCGACGTAGGCGAAAGCGATATCCACTCGTGGCAACCGGTCGACCGCCCCCACGTCAAATTCGGTGGCGGTGGTGTGGGCCCTATCGGGCTTCCGATAGAACACGGTCTCTCCATCGGAGTCGGCGTATCCCAGGAACCCGAAGTCGTGAGTCTGGAACGTTTCCAGCCGGTAGCTATTGGTCTTGGTCACATCCCGCGCCGCCTGAATTTGGTTGTTCAGGACCGTCAAAACACCGCGCCCGGCCGATTGGGGTACCGCCGCCACTCGGATGCAGTCGACCAAGTTAACGTCCGAGTCGGTACCCATCCCGGTAGGCGGGCGCATCGCACCGGTGACCACCACCGGCTTGTCCGACTTGACGGTCAGGTTTAGGAAATAGGCGGTTTCCTCCAATGTGGCGGTCCCGTGCGTTACGGCGACCCCTGCGGCGGCCTGGTCTTCGTTGAAAATTTGGTTGATTCGTTTGGCCAAGCCCAGCCAGTGTTCGGGCGTAACATCCGTGCTGCCCAGGTTCAGGAACTGCTCGGGAAGAACCTCGACCACCTCCGTGATCTCCGGCACTCGGTCCAGCATTTCCCGGATGGTGAGATGGCGGTTGTCGTAGCTGTAGTTGGTGTAATCGGTGCGGCTTTGCCCCACGAAGGATATGCTGCCGCCGGTGCCCACTAGATACACCCGCGGCTTCGGTTTTGTTGTCATAGTTTGCCTCTTCGGTCCGTTTCAGATTGGGCAGAGCCCCGTCGGCTCGCGCCCCGCAGTATACGGTCTTCCATACGAGCGTACAAACTTGGGGGAGTTTCAAACGAAATACGTACAAACGGCCACGCCGAGCGCCCAAAGGGTCACCGCTGCGACCCATATGGTCCGACTCCGGTAATTTGCCTTTCTCGTGTATCGCACTTGTGCTATTCTCTAATTTAATAGTAGACAATAACTAGAACCTGCTGGGTCGGGCGCCCACAGGCAGAACAATCCACGGCTCAATCTAATATGTGAGTTTCAGGGATAGCGCCCAGGACCGGTAATTCTGCGGCGGGGCGGTAATAAACCGCTTATTTTGAATTCCCTAGGCTCCCGGCAATTAACAAATGAACGAACTGAACACAGCGGTTTGCAGCCAATTGGCGCGCCCGAGGCCTTGGCTGCCGCTCACAGGGAGGTGACCGCAATTGGTGACCCTTTGGACGCTCAGAGCGTTGGGCGCCGGGGGTTTTGGGGTTCTTGGATGGAGACTTGGTCTTTATATTTCGGAATTATCGTCTAATGAAGAAGAGTTCCTACCCTGGGGTTTAGTCCTTACTCTGGCCGGCATCTTGTTGGGCGGCCTTATCGCCCCGTATTTGACCCTCAAGCCCTGGCGTGCAAGCGCCGATTTCGTTTCATCGTTGCCCGGCTCGGCATTAGTATCGGCAACGTTGGGCCTATTGGTGGGCCTTATCGTAGCCTCGCTGGTTTCCATACCCCTTTACACTCTTGGAGGGTGGCCGGGTTGGGTAGTTCCAATAATCGTCAGCGTCGTTCTCGGGTCCGCCGGCCTTCTGCTGGGGGTCCAACGCGAACGGGACATGCGGGCGATGTTCCCGGGCCTCGATTCTGGCCCATCCATCTCGGGCCAATCAAATGCGGGCCCGGTCAAGTCGTCTCGTAACGGTAGTATCCTCGTCGACACCAGTGCCATTATCGATGGCCGCATTGCCGACCTGAGCATTACCGGATTCCTGGAAGGCGCTCTGGTCGTCCCGCGTTTCGTCCTCGACGAATTACGCCATATCGCTGATTCTAGCGATCCGTTGCGCCGCAACCGTGGCCGCCGCGGCCTGGAAGTCTTGAGCCGGCTGCGGAAAGACGAAACAGTGCCGCTGCAAGTGCTGGACGTGGGCGTCGAGAATGGCGTTGAGGTTGACGCCCGTTTGGTGCAATTGGCCCGCAGCATGAAGTCGTCGATTTTGACCACGGACTACAACCTGAACCGGGTGGCGGAGCTTCAGGGCGTGCAGGTCCTCAACGTAAACGAACTGGCCAACGCCCTCAAGTCGATCGTGCTCCCAGGCGAAGAACTGAGGGTGAACATCGTCCAAGAGGGCAAGGAAGCCGGCCAAGGCGTAGCCTACCTGGACGACGGCACCATGGTGGTGATCGAGGGCGGACGCCGCTACCTGAACGCATTCCACGACGTTGTGGTCACCCGAGTTCTGCAAACCGCCGCCGGACGAATAATCTTCGCCCAGCCCAAGGGCAGTTAGGGAGGCGGCGCTGCCTCCTTCTCCACAAGGCAGCAATTTGGGGGTGGTTATTGTCGCCGCTGGACGCAGCACCCGTATGGGCGGCGTCGACAAAACCTTCATCCCGATTCTTGGCGCTCCTTTAATCGCCCACACCCTGGACCAAGTCGAGGCATTCCCACCGGTTGCCGAGATCGTTCTGGTGCTCGCCGCAGACTCGCTGGAGCAGGGCCGGGAGTTGGTTCGGAGCCGCAGCTATCGCAAAGTCGTCCAAGTTTATTCCGGTGGCGAACGGCGCCAAGACTCAGTCCGAAATGGCTTGGAACAGCTGTCGCCGTGCGACTGGGTAATGGTGCACGACGGCGCGCGCCCTTGCCTGGACCAAGCAATATTGGAACGAGGGATGGCTGCGGCCGCCACTTGCGGCGCGGCCGTCGCCGGGATGCCGGTTAAGGACACCATCAAGCTGGTATCCGAAGAATTATTGGTGATGGATACGCCCGAACGGTCGCGCTTGTGGGCCGCCCAAACCCCTCAGGTATTTCGCTACTCCCTACTCTTGGAAGCCCACCGCAATCACGCCCAAACAGTGACGGACGATGCATCTATGGTGGAGGGTCTTGGGCACCCGGTGCAGATGTTTGAAGGCTCCTACGAAAACATCAAGGTAACCACCGCCGAAGACCTGGCTTTGGCTGAGGCATTCCTCCGGGCCAGAACACCTGTTAGCCAATAACGCGATCTCTCACCGGCGAAATTGATTCCGTCCGCAACCCCAAGGATTTACTCCCCGCCAGCCGCTGGCGTAAAATTCCTGACAGCATGACTGGAACGCCTAATTTTGACTTCAGAGTAGGAATCGGTATCGACTCACACCCGTTGACGCCGGGCCGCCGGTTGGTCTTGGGCGGAGTGGAGATACCCCACGACCGTGGACTCGCGGGCCACAGCGACGGTGACGTGTTAGTTCACGCTATTATCGATGCGCTGCTGGGAGCGGCAAACCTGGGCGACAAGGGTGTGCATTTCCCCTCAAGCGATCCGCAGTACAAGGACATCTCCAGCTTGGTCCTTCTTGAAAAAGTCGCCACGCTTTTGAACGAGGTTGGTTGGCGGGTGTCAAACGTAGATGCTACAATAACCGCACAAAATCCCAAGCTGGGACCCTTCATTCAGAGCATGAGGGAACAGGCCGCAAAAGCCCTATCCCTGCCTCCGGGCCGCATCAGCGTTAAGGCGACCACCACCGATCATCTGGGTTTCGTAGGCCGCGAGGAAGGTATTGCAGCCTACGCCGTAGCCTCTATCGTTTCGGATCAAGAACCGGTCCCGGGTTAAGTTCCCTTGTAATGAAGCTATATAACACGCTCACCGGCGACGCTTCGGAATTCACCCCCGCCGACGGCAATGCCGTCAAAATGTACGTCTGCGGGGTGACCCCTTATTCTTCAACACACGTGGGCCACGCCCTCAGCTACGTCGCATTCGATGTATTGCGGCGGTACCTGGAATACCTGGGTTACCAGGTGCGACACGTTCAGAACTTTACCGATGTCGACGACAAGATAATCGCGCGGGCCCAGGAACAAGGGATTGAATTCTCGGAACTAGCCGAGCGGTACATTGACGACTTCTACCGCACGATGGATTCCTTGAACGTCCAACGGGCCCACATCTACCCTCGCGCCACGCAAGAGATCGGCTCCATCTTGGAGACCATCGGCGCCCTGATAGATGGCGGTTACGCCTATCCCGCCGGCGGAGACGTTTACTTTCGCGTCGAAAAGAGCCCTGCTTACGGCAAGCTGAGCCACCGGACGCTGGAAGGGATGCAGGCGGGCGCCAGGGTGGAAGTAGACGAAAACAAAGAACACCCCATGGACTTTGCGCTGTGGAAAGGCGCTCGGCCCGGTGAGCCTTCGTGGGACAGTCCCTGGGGCCCGGGCCGGCCCGGATGGCACATCGAATGTAGCAGCATGTCGATGACCTACCTTGGGGAAATGCTGGACATCCACGGCGGCGGGCAAGACCTGATCTTCCCTCACCACGAAAACGAAATCGCCCAGAGCGAGGCCTCTACCGGCGCCGTACCCTTCTCCAGGTATTGGGTGCACAACGGGCTGCTCCAACTCGGCGATGACAAGATGAGCAAGTCGCTGGGGAACCTCGTTTCGGTCGAGGACGCCTTGGCCCAGTACTCTCCGGATGCAATTCGGCTGTATTTCTTGAGCTCTCACTACCGCAGTCCCTTGAGCTACAGCGATGAAGGCTGTGCCGCCATGGAGCGCAGCTTGGACCGATTGCGCCACTCATTACGCCCAGCAGCTAATAGCGAAGGCGATCCTTTAGACTCGACTCAGTTCCAAGAGCAGTTCCTCGAGGCGATGAACGACGACCTGAACACGCCAAGGGCCTTGGCTGCCCTGTTCGATCTGGCCAGGGAGATAAACCGCGGCCGCGACGACGGCCGCCCGGTCGGCCCGGCTCAAGACTGTCTCCATCACCTTGGCGAAATATTGGGCCTCACCTTCAAGGACCGGTCGGAGCCTGGCCACCTTGACCTTGCTGCTGGTCCGTTCATCGAACTGCTTGTTAATACTCAGGTCGACTTGCACCAGTCGAAGCAGTTGGAACACGCTGATCGGATCCGGGAAAAACTGGGAAACCTTGGGGTGGTTGTCGAGGACACTGACCAAGGTCCCGTCAGTCAACCGGTCGATGAACGCCTGGCTGTCGGTCCATTTATAGAACTTCTGCTTGATACAAGGGCACAGCTCCGCCGGTCCAAACAGTATGAGCAGGCGGACCGCATCCGCGACGGTCTGGAACGGCACGGCGTCGTTGTGGAGGACACCTCGCAAGGCCCTGTCTGGGAGTATCGTCCTACTTTTTGACGCCAGACCGCTCTCCACCCGAAGGCTGTCCAACCGAAGTCATGCCTAACCTCGCCCGATCTTCGTCAGGTGACTACCACCCTGAAAAATTCTGTGGAAAATTCTGTTATTGATTCCCTGGCGAACGTCGTGGGCGCGCCCAACATCCTGACCGACCCCTTTGACCTCGACCGCTACACCGGCGACGCGCTTTCACCTACAAGGGCCTTCGGCGCCGAAGCCGCCTTCGAACGCTTGGCCGATGTGGTGGTGCGGCCCAAGTCTACCGCCGAAGTCGTTAAGATCTTGCAATTGGCCAACGAGCTTCTCTTACCGGTTGTCCCTTACGGCGGCGGCACCGGAGTTATGGGCGGCACCGTCCCGGTCCAAGGCGGGATCGTGCTGGATATGCAGAGGATGGACCGGGTGCTGGCCGTAGACGCTGTGGGCCTGACGGCGGAAGTGGAAGCTGGGGCAGTGCTAGGCGATGTTGAGAGCCTGCTTGCCGAGCAGGGCCTGATGCTGGGGCACGATCCGTATAGCGTGCCTATTGCCACCGTCGCCGGGACTATTTCGACCAACGGGGTCGGCTACCGGGCCAGCGCCCATGGCCCGATGGGTGAACAGGTAGTGGCACTGGAAGCTGTACTAGCCGGCGGGCAGGTCATCGCCACGCGAGCGGTGCCCAAGTACTCCTCTGGCCCCAATCTGAACCACCTGTTCATCGGGTCCGAAGGCTGCTTCGGCGTCATCACTAAAGCCACCATCAAGATTTTTCGCCTGCCCGAGTCACAGATTTTTTCGGCAGTGGCTTTCGATTCCTTCGACCGAGGATTCAACGCCGCAGTCGAAATGCTGGCCCTAGGCATAAAGCCAGCCCTCCTGGACTTGACCGAGGAGGAGGACGGGATTCTGCTGCATTTGTTGTTCGAGGGATTCAAAGAGGGAGTGAAGGCTCAGGAAAAGCGGTCTTTGCGGGTCTGCACCCAGGCTGGCGGCCGGCCAGAAGGTCCGGAACCGACGATGGCCTACTGGGAAGTGCGGCGTGATTCCGCTGAAAGCTACAAGACTTCGGCGTTGGGAAAACCCCGTAGCGTTCGTTGGAGCCGGTGGGCAAGCAGGCGGGGTTTCGACTACCTGCACCTAGCCCTGCCGACATCTCAGGTCTTGGAGTACCGCCGCCAAGCGGACCGCATCATGGCCTCAGAAGGTATTAAATCCGTGGAGTACGCCATCTGGAGCCGGCCGGAGCTATTTTCGATGCTGGTGGTGCCCGAGTCGGGCAGCCAAAGCGACGCCAGAGACCGGCTGGCCCGCACCGTGGACCAGGTTTTGAAGCTGGCCCAGGATATGGGCGGCACCATGGAGTATTGCCACGGCGTCGGCGTTAAGCTCAACCACCTCCTGGCCCGTGAAATGGGCACAAGCCATGACGTAGTCCGCACCCTGAAGAAAACATTAGACCCAAACAACATCCTGAATCCAGGGAAACTCGGCCTTTAACCCAATTTGCTACGACGCCCCCATCGAACTCTCTGGTCCCTTCACTCCGCGCCTACACAACCCCCGTTAAGGGTCGCTCCCTACTCCGGCCGAAACCTCTAGTCCCCTCGGGTCCATGCGTGTGGCCCAATCTGTAGCAGACGCCGGACCCCACTCGTACACCACCACTGACTCCTCTGAGACCGACTTTGTGATATTTAGGACCATAATGTTATATGGCGTCAATTATGCGTTGTGTTTATAATCATTTGGGTATATTATCAATAGTAATCAATACAACCACGAAGTATCATCATTCATGATGGTATTTCAGGGTTACTGGAGGTGATGCCGAATGGTAACCGTACGCATTGGCGTCAGAGAAGCCAAGGAATCCGGCTCGAAGGCGCTGCACCAAGTGGAAGCAGGCCTGCTCGCCGCTTACGGCTGGCTGAGCGGTCCCGGCATGACCGAGCAGGATCGCCGGCACCAGAAGCTGGCGGAGTCCGAGCCGGTCAGACACGTGAACCGCATAGGCTTCTAACAACCCACCCTCCGTTAGGTGGCAGGTACGGCATACAAGTGCTTATCAAGGGCGGCGGATAAATTCGCCGCCCTTTGCCTTTTTTGCGCACTCGGTCCGCTATTCCCGGCGGGAAATTCGTTCCTGCCCTCCCGTACTCAGTGGCTAAACCTGGCTGGC
The DNA here is from genome assembly GCA_965247605.1 of Dehalococcoidia bacterium. Lineage (GTDB taxonomy): Bacteria > Chloroflexota > Dehalococcoidia > Lucifugimonadales > UBA3495 > VXOI01. The sequence continues at coordinate 1,098,330 of CBDFHM010000013.1, forward strand.
TTGGTTAAAATGTGGCACGACCTGAATCCGGTGCCCGGTCGTAACACAACCAGGCCAGATTGATGGGGGATTGTCCGATGCCCAAACCTCGGGTTTTCGTCAGCCGAAACATGCCATCCGATACGTTGGACCTGATCGGCCGGTCTACCGACATGGAAGTATGGCCCGACGAGGGCCCGCCAACCCCTCAACAACTGAAGGAAAAATCGGCCGACGTTGAGGGCGTTCTCGTCAACATCATGGACCGGGTCGACGTGCCGTTGCTCGACGGGGCTCCGAATTTAAAAGTCGTCAGCCAGCTCGCGGTCGGGTTGGACAACATCGATGTCGCTGAGTGTTCCCAGCGGAACATTCTGGTAGGCAACACCCCTGGGGTTCTGTCCAAAGCGACCGCCGACCACGGATTCGCCATATTGCTGGCCGCCGCCCGGCGGGTGGTGGAAACCGACAGATGGGTTCGTGGGAACAACTGGACAATGGCCTTTCACCCGCTCTACTGGCTGGGAACCGATGTGAACGAGGCTACCTTGGGAATTGTCGGGTTAGGCCAGATCGGAACGGAGATGGCCCGCCGGGCGATGGGCTTCGACATGAATGTCATCTACTTTTCCCGCAACCGACGACCGGACCTGGAAGCTGAATATGGCTTCACCTACGCCGATTTCGACACTCTGCTGGCTTCGTCCGACTTCGTTTCCTTGCACGTTCCTCTAACCCCCGAGACGCGTCACCTGATTGGCGCGCCGGAATTGCGCAAGATGAAGTCCACCGCGATCCTCATTAATTTGGCCCGCGGTCCGGTGGTGGACACCGACGCCCTGTGCCTGGCGCTACAGGAACGTTGGATCGCGGGCGCCGCTTTGGACGTGGTCGACCCCGAGCCCATCCCTCAAGACCACCCTCTCCTCGCGCTGGACAACCTGACGATTACGCCCCACATCGGCAGCGCGTCCATCATTTCCCGGCACCAAATGAGCCTCATGGCGGCGCGTAATCTACTGGCAGGAGTCCAAGGCGAGCGTTTGGAAAGTTGTGCCAATCCGGAAGTCTACGCCGCCAGGGGCATCTAGCCGGTGATCGCACGGCGTTGTGGCATGGACTGATGGGCGAGCAGGGACCGGCGGGAGTGGAATGACTGCAATGGAAGCCCTGAGAACTATGGCGGAGAGGGCGGGATTCGCAAAGAGGCTACTTTTATAGCTGAATATGGGGACTTATGACTCTAATACCCCACATTTCACCCACTAAACTAAAACGTCCTCGCCGTCCACCGCACCTCGCCGATGATCTGGGTGCCATACAGCAGCGGCATGAAAGTGGCGCAAGCTCCGTACAGTCATTTCCGGGTGATCGACACGTTGCCCAAAGCTCTTTACCTCCTTCGATAGGTTGTCTGGGTTAATCCACTCCCCATAAGGGTCGGCAAACACTCTCCCCTGATCTTCATAAGCCTCACGCATGAGTTCCTTAACTGTTCGCTGTTCTTCCCGGTGTTTGGCCATTACCTCAATGGTTCCTGCGTCCAGATCAATTACCCGCCTCCCGCTATGGGTCTTGGGTGGGTCGACGTATAGTCCCCGTTCGAGTGTGCGCGAGAGGGAGCGCTCAATGAGAATGCGTCCCTGGTCTAGATCAACACTGCTCCATAGCAGCCCCACCGCCTCGCCACGGCGCATGCCGGTATAGGCAATCAGGTGAATGCAAGCGTAGAGGTAGTGCTCCTCTGCCCTGGCCAAGTCAAGGGCGGCCCGGACAGCCGATATGTCTGGTGGTGCAAGTTCTTGACGTATGATCCTTGGCGGCGCCACTGCCGATACGGGTTTCCTATAAACTAACTCCATGCGCAGAGCATGTTTCATAGCGCCCGAGAGGACACGGTGAACGAGACCTACGCCTTCCGCTGCCATCCCTCGGGTCGATAGTTGCGATTCCAAAGCCTGCACATGGGACGGGGCTAGTTTGGCCAGCTGTATGTGTCCTATAGCTGGCTTAATGTGGCGGGTGATAATGCCTTCGTATCGCTCTTTGGTGCGCTGGCGTCGGTTTGGCGCGATAATCTCCTGTACCCACCGGTCCAACCAGTCCCGCAGTAGTATCTTCTCGGCTGGTAGACCCAACCCTTTATCCAGGATGGATAGAAGCTCCCGCAGCCTGCGCTGAGCCTGGGCTTTGGTGCCCTGGACGGTGACAAACTTGCGCTGGCGTTTGCCCAGGGCGTCACGCCCGGTGTCGATGGTGAGCTCCCAGGAGCCGGGACTGCGCTGTCGGAGAGAGCCTTTCATTTAGCTTTCACAGACGATCCCATCATCGTCGGCGTCTCTCATGTATTGATATGCCGGATGCCCCCGGCGTACAGGTGCAATTCCATGGTTCCGCGCCTCGTCGCAGGTGATGCGCCCATTGCCATTGTCGTCCCATAGCGCCAGCGCGTCCACGTCGGCACCGGGTGTTGGCGTTGGGGTCACCGACTCCGTAGCGGAAACCACAACCATCTCCACAGACGAGCAGCCAGTCAGCACGAGGCCTAGAGCATCCGCTTCGGCTTGATCGACGGTGAGCTCATACTTGAGCCGGACCTGTATCACTCGATCTGCGAACCAGCATTTGTTCAAGTCTGGATGCCATTCAGCGGCGTCTTTATCGCTCTTCTGGTGGCGGTTGACGCTCGGGTCAGCGAGCGTGAGGTTTAGCAGGTCAGCGGCGAACTCGCGCCGCATCGCATCGTTAGCGGCGCACAGGCCGCTATCGTGGGCCTCCGAACGTGCCACGATGTGCTCGATGTCGGTTTTACTAGTGTTGTCGAACCATCGCCCTGTATAGGGTCCGTAGATTCCGCCTATATCTGCGACGATGTGGGCCTCAACAGATTGAGAATAGGGATAATCATCTGAATCGTATGGCGAGCAACGGTCTTCTGGGGCAAGAACAAGGCCACGCCATGTTACTGTGGCCGCAGCCGTGGGCTCAGGCGTGGCGGTTGGCTCTGGCGTGGCCGTAGGTGTAAGCTCTGCTTCCGAGAGGCTAAGGAAACGACGTGATTCCGACCCGAATCCCGGCTCATGTATCAATATCAAGCCACCTTCGTCCTCCGGGATTTCAAAGCAGATGTTGCCTTCTGTCCGACCCCCTCCGAAGATTTCACCACCTAGTTCGTCAGGGATAAAACCGCAGTCGCCCGATAGACCCCATTCATAGACAATGCGGTTAAGGCCAATGAGTTTGAAGTCGAATTGTCCAACAGTGACCGATTCGGATTTGTCTGGAGGATAGGCAAGCTGGATGCGGATCATATAGAAGCGCATCCCCTCCTCCGGAGGGTCGTTATATTCCCATGCTTCGGCTATCTGTTGCCGCGCATCTTCTATTGTTCCCAAGACCCGTATCTCAACGCCGTCCGAACCTGTGAGCGTTTCACCCGCTGCTAAAGGATCGTCGAGGCTAGAGCCTGGAGGTGGGGCGGGGACAGGGACAGTGCCGAGCGCAAAAACAGCCTGGCCCAATCTGAAAATGTCGCTAGAGAATCTCCAAGTTAATCCGATCGCACTTACGGGTATTTGGTAGCCTATCTCTCCTCGAAGAGCGCCGCCCGGAGCCATCTCGCCGTCCGGTGTAGGTTTATCACTGATAGAGGCTGCACCGAAGTCCATAGAGTATGAGAATCCCTCGGCATCGCGGAGCTCCATCTGAACCAGTGTGCTCACCAGTTCAGATTCATCACCGTCATTGCGGAAGGTGACATCCACGTAGACGAAGTAGTTTCCTTCATCTGGCGTCCAGAAGTCATCCCCCCGAGACCCTCGGGCACCATTAACAGTGATATGTAGGTCGCCTAGCTGTACCGTGTCACCGACATTGAACGTTTGAGTCTGAGGCGTAGCCGTGGCAGTAGGTGTTGGTGTATTCGTAACCTCGTCTACTGTGGGTGTCGGCGTTGGAGTGATCGGCCTAGTTGCGTTCGTCGGCTCAGGCGTCGCGGTAGCCCCTGTAGCTGACGGGGCGGACCCCACCGTTGGTTCTGCGGTAGCAACGAGTTTAGGCGTTTCTTCCCCGCACGCCATCGCTGCCAGCAGAACGAGCAGGGTAAGGACCAGAATGGTTCTCATACGGGTAGCTTCCACCTCTAATCTAAAACGTCCTTGCCGCCCACCGGACCTCGCCGATGATCTTCATGTCGTCAGACCAAGGGATTGACGGCCATTCTGGGTTGTCTCTCAGCAAGAGCCAGCGACATTCTTGGTCCTTGCCAATGCGCCTGACAAGGAGCTCGTCGTTCGCCTGCACCACGAAGATGCGCCCTGGCCGCCGACGCCTGTGATTACGGTCCACTAGAATTGAGCAATCCTCCATCAAAGTCGGTTCCATTCCTTTGCCTGTTACCCGGCAGATAAACGCTCGCTTCGGGTCTATGGAGAGTTTGTCCAGCCAACTGTTCTTGAACCAAGCTACTGACCGTACCTTTGCGTCATCGACGATTGTTCGCAACGTGCCTTTCTCTCCAGCCCTCACCACAACCTCCCTGCATTCCGATCCTGTCCGATGGCACCTCGAAGTAACCAGCCACTGATTCTACCTATACAGTCACCGCGTACCACCGGACCTCACCGATGATCTCGGTGCCTGGGGACATGGGCGTAACCCGCCAGTCAGGACAGTCGCTCCGTATCTCCCACCGGCCCTCTTCGTCCAGCCCCAGACGCTTCACGACCAAGCCATCCTCGGTCCGCATCACGTAGATTCGGCCCTGGTGCGGCTCCCTGCGCTTACGATCCACCAAGATCGAGCAGCCGTCCGGCAGTGTAGGCTCCATAGACTCACCTCGGACGCTGATGATGTTGCTTTGCTCCGGGTCGATGGAGTGGCTTAGCAGCCAGTCGTTGCGGAACCACAGAAGCCCGATTGGTGTCTCGTCGTAGACCTCCGCGCCAACGCCCGCTGCCGAAGCGACTTCCAACAGCCGTACTGGGCTTCTGTCCGACGTATCGTAGTTGCTCGGGGCATACCCTGGTCTGGACTCGCCGATGGCCTGGACTGGTCCCTGGGCGCGGATGTAGGACTCAAGCCTGTCGAAGCGGGCACTGAACTCCTGACGAACCTGGTCCAGGGAGAGGATGCCGCTCGGTGACCCTGCTGTAGCTGGGGAATCAGGCGCTTCGGCGTCCAGGTGCTCCGCGTGTGCTTGGGGTTCCTCCTCCTCGCCAAAGAACCACTCGTAGGGCTTGTCGTAAATCTGAGTGCAAAGCCTCAACACTGGTTCCGATGGCCGAAACTTATTCTTTTCGTAGCACCATACGGTGTTGAGCCTGACGCCCACTCGCTCTGCGGCTTGTTCCAGCGTGAAGCCCTTTTCAAGTCGCGCTTCTCTGAGCCTATCACCGAGGGTATATAAGGTCATCATTTCGTTCATTTTCTACGTCTCCTTTCTATGTTAAGGGAATCTACTTGACAAAAGCTTCTCTGTGACATAGAATACGGCTAATGAAAACTTCTATGTGGCAGCCGTCCCAGCGCGAAAGACCGAAGGGAGAGGGGCGATGCCAGGAGAGCATCGGGAAGTAGCGGTCAACTCGGTAGGGCGTCCTGGCGCCACTGTCGAGGCCCTGAGTGTCCCAAGCTGGCTCCAATACCGGAGACACCGGGCATAGCGAGGCCTACCCCTCAGAAGACGAGGGGGCCTCGCTATGCCCGTCGGAACCCAGCCTCACCATCCCGGAGAGGTTCTAGAGATAGAAGACCCTAGGAGATGTTAGATAGGAGATCCCACAGTGGGGATTACCGAACGAGGTAGTGAAAAGGACTTCCAGCAGGCGGTCCGCGATCTGGCGGCGCTGCTGGGCTGGACGGTCTGGTAATGGTGGGGCTAAGCCACCAGAGGAGGAGTCGTGGACATTAGAGCCTTTCAGACCGAGGCCCACACCATCGCCAAGGATCACGGCTGGTGGGACGAGGAACGCAGCTTCGGCGACCTGATTGCGCTGGTGCATAGCGAGCTGAGCGAGGCGCTGGAGGCGTATCGGGATATCGGCTTGGCTATTGCTAACCCGGGTCGTAAGACAGGTTTGGGCGAAGTGTTTTACGAGCGCCACCTACACGAATGCGAGGGTGTCCCATACGAGCTCGCCGACGTGGTGATCCGGGTGGCGGACATGGCGGAGTGGTACGAGTTGGACTTGGATGTGGTGGTGATGGCAAGGGCTCGGAAAAAGGATGACCACCTTGATGTTCATACGTGGGGGCCCGATGAAGGGTCATTCGGCGACTGGATTGCCGAATGCCACGAATTACTAAGGGAAGCTTACTGGTGGAAACATCAACAGTTAAGCCGAGTTGTGTGGGTCGAATGGTTGGGAAGTCTTATCCACAACGTATACCAAATGGCCGCCCACTACGGCATCGACCTGGACGCGGCCATTGAGGCGAAGATGGAGTACAACCGGGGCCGGAGCTACCGGCACGGAGAGAAGGCGCTGTGAACCTGGCCGACTTCATACGCGAGAGCAACCGCATCGAGGGCCTGTACCACGACCCGACGCAGGACGAGTACCACGCACACGCAGCGTTCTTGGTGCAGCGTACCGTAACGGTGGAGGACATGGAGCTGTTCGTCTCATTGGTGCAACCGAACGCCGTGCTGAGACGACGGAAGGGCCAGAACGTGCGAGTTGGAAGCCATAGGCCGCCGTCGGGAGGTCCGAGGATCGAGCCGACCCTGGGGGCGCTACTCGCGGACGTGGGCCGGAGTCGCGACCGCGCTTACGAAGCCCACTGCCGGTACGAGACGCTGCATCCGTTCACTGACGGCAACGGCCGCTCAGGGCGGGTGCTGTGGCTCTGGATGATGGGCGGGCTTGAGGCTACGCCGCTGGGGTTCCTCCATCACTGGTACTACCACTCGTTGAATGCCTACGGGCACGGAGGTAAGGCGCTGTGAGCTGGAGATATCGGGTGTTCCGCAGCGACCTTGAGGGAGAGGTGTCCTACTCGATCCAACCTCAGCCCACCGACGAAGTCGTCCAAGCCGGATTACAGAACAGCATCCGCAACACGCTGGCTTACTTGATCAAGATCGACAGGGCAACCTATGGTGGCAATCAGCCGTCCATCCCGGAGTTTACCCCCCTCTCTCCCGACTCTGGTTGGCGTGAGTTCGTTGCGGAGGAGATTTTCACCCTTGAGCGAGGACACTTCCACTCTATCTCCGACCTCGACCCCGGCGACTACGTGACCATATCTCGGATAAGCACAGATAATGGGTTTGTGGGCCTTTACGACATGCCTGATGAGGCACGGGAATGGACATCTGGAACAATCACTGTTTCGACGGTAACCGGAGATGCCTTCGCCCAGCCCGTCCCGTTCATTGCTACGGACAACGTCGTTATGTGTTCACCCAAACCGGAGTTTAACGGGTTCAGTCCAGCCTCTTTAATGTTCGCGGCTCAAATGCTCAGTAGTGCCAAATGGAGATACTCTTACGGGCGACAGTGCTACCAACGCCGGTTTGCCAAGACTCAATTCGCCATGCCCGTTGACCAAGATGGCGGGCTAAATTACAGGTACATGGAGAAGATGGTCGAAGCAATCCCATACTGGCAATCCGTAAAAGATGCGTTTAGCCGATAGTGGGATTCCCGCCAAAAGGGTCGATGGAGTCCACCGACTTTTGCGTCAACCGAGGGACTTTTGCATCAACACCGACTTTTAGTGCAAAGCCCATGCCACGGTATCCATCTGTTCATCTGGGACAGTCTCATGCGTTCTCCCCTCAGTGATGGACGCTATGCTATCTCCAAAACGAGACCAGGCTGGAGGACGGGGAGTCCACTACTCTTTGAAATGGACGTCCTCCCCAGTTCCCTTGGCCCTGGACTCACTGTAGCGTCCCTCCCGCTGCCAGGTGTCCACGGCTTTCTTTGAGTAGCGGCATAGGTCCGGGAGTGGGGGGCCAGGTGCTGTATACTGGAAGTCGTTGTGCCAGGAGTTCATTATTATTAAGAAGAAGTGGATTGGGTTGTTGTGCCTGATGGCCGCCGCCTTGATGTCAGCGTGCGGTGATGACCTACCACCTTCGATCACTCCTCCCGGAACGGTTGCCCCAACGATGACCCCTATTAGCATCCCGACATCGACAGCTTCACCTAGCCCAGTCTACGATGCCGACGGCGAAGAGTCAGAGGCGGACCATACCGCCGGACTCCTAAGCGGCCTGCCGTCGGATAGCTTCCATTTCATTTTCGTGGAAGCCGACCTGGTCTTACAGCGGCCAGCCATGCGTGAGGGGGTCGAACACGGATTTGAGATTCTGGCCGGCAGAACCTTTGGCGTAATTGGCGCGGAGCTCTTGGCCGCTGCAGATATCAAGAGTGCCGCCTTTGGAATCACCGGCGCTGGTGGCGCTGCTATTGTATTAGGCAGCTTCGAGACCTTCTTGGGAGTGCTTCGAGAAGCGCCGTCCCTGGCAGAGACTAACAGCCGATTCGATCCTCCAGGATTACTCGACCCCCACCGGGATGTGGAGATGTTCGTATTTCCCTGGTACGACGACCTCTTCATAGCCGTCCCCGACTCCGACACCCTCTTATTGGCCGAAAGCCCAGAGTTGCTTAAGGAAATCATAGACCGGCACCTGGACGGCGGAGAGCTTGACGCTTCCCTAGTGGGACTGCTCAGCCACACGGACCGTGTGGATTTTCTGGTTGCCTTCAGATTGGAGACCGAGGGCGCCGGTCAGGGAGACGGGTCTTCACCAGCGCCCCCGACCTTTTACGCCCATGCAGGCTTCCTGAACGAGGGCGGGACTAGCACCGTCTACGCATATATGGAGTTCGCAGAGGATACTCATGCAGAGGAAGCCATTAACTTCGTTTCTGAACAGCCGGACCTGAGTGACCTCTTTTTCCGCTACAATAGAGACACCGTAAAGCCCGTGGGCGATCTCTGGCAAGATGGCCGGGCCGTCATCGCCAAGGCGGTCGTTCCCGACAAAGACGTATCCGACCTGTTCCTGACGGACTGAGCGCCCAACGTCCAGTATCTGAAGGTCGACCCCCCTCCACGCTGTCACTGGCTGCCTCACGAAGGTAGCAGCGACATCATAGATCAACCGTCCTTCCCCCCATTCTCCATATCCACCCTGGCCCTGGACTCGCTGTAGCGCCCCTCCCGCTGCCAGGTGTCCAAGGCTTCCTTTGAGTACCGCCTGCCCTTGGGCGGTTCCCTCAGCATCAGGCTCCTTAAGGCTATCTTGATGGCTTTGGCGTACCTGGGGTAGGACTGGCCCCGCCGCCAAACGGCCACAGTCTCCCGGTATGTGCCCAGCTCTTCGGCAATGGCCGCATCGGTCCACTTCTGACCTCTTAGCTGGTCCAGCAGCTCTTGAATGTCGTTCATACCACCTAGACCTCGGTAAGTTTGGTCTTCTTCATTTTACTATGCTACATTACTATTGTCCACAGATACATATCTAACACCATTACGCATGTCCATATTCTTATCTGGCTAAGAAGAGAATCTATTGCGAGTCTACATATTCAGGTTTAAACCTACTTGACAATCGTAGTATAAACTGATACCATATACATATGGAAACCAACAAAGGAGCAGCCACCATGACAACCATATCGCCGGTGACCCAGATAGAGGAGCTGAGCAGGAGGCTGGAGAGGGCCAGGAAGATCGTCGGAGAGGGGCATGTAGCCCCGGTGTTGGGCAAGGACGGCCAGTACGTGGTCCAGGCTTGCAAGGGCGGCTACTACCTGGTCAACGGGGAGTGCACCTGCCGGGATGCCCAGTACCGCTCAGAGGTCCACAAGGGGTGGTGCAAGCACATGCTGGCGGTGGAGCTCTACAAGGAGTCCCAGGCCCAGGTAGAGCCCCAGGAGCCCGAGGGCACCCGGTCCCTGGAGGAGCAGCTAAAGGACCTGTTTTAGGACGCAGAGCGACGGGGTTTAATCCCCGGCAATGCGGGAGGCCAGGTCGCAACCCCTGGCACGCAGAGAACCGAGGAGACCAACCATGCCAGCAGAGATCACCAACACCAACGGGCGCGACGAAATGTTCTACACCGGTAAGACCCCATGGCACGGCCTGGGGACGAAGCTGGACGGCCCGGCGACGGCAGCCGAGGCCATCGCGGTGGCGTCCCTTGACTGGACCGTTGAGATGTCCCCGGTCTACCTGGATGGGGGAGTTGAGATTCCCGGGAAGAAGGCGGTCGTTCGGCCTGACACCGGGTTGGTGTTCAATGTGATGTCCGACCGGTACACACCCCTTCAGAACGTGGATGCCTTCAAGTTCTTTGACGCGGTGGTTGGGGCGGGAGAGGCCATCTACCACACCGCCGGTTCCCTCCAGGGCGGCCGGAAGGTGTGGGCCCTGGCGAAACTGCCCGGCGACCTCAAGGTCGTTGGAGATGACGTGCTGGAGAAGTACGTCCTATTGGCAAATAGCCATGACGGCAGCTTGGCGGTGACCATGCAACTGACCGCCGTTCGGGTGGTCTGCGCCAACACCATATCGGTGGCCCTGGCGTCGGGCCAGAAGTTCCGGGCCTTGCACACCCCGAACGTCATATCCAAGGCCAACGAGGCCCGGGAGTTTCTGGGGCTGACCGAAGCCTACTTTGAGAACCTAATGGCCGGAGTCAACCGCCTAGTGGACACCAAGATCAACGAGACCCAGGTCGACGAGATGGTCTTCAGGGTCTTCGGACTAGACGAGACCAAGGCCGTGAGTGAGCAACATTTCCTGTCCAAACACGCGGCGGAGACGGTCAAGGAGCTGTTCCACACCGGGATCGGTAATGGCATGAAGGGAGTGAAGGGGACGGCCTGGGCCGCCTACAACGCGGTGACCGAGTACATCGACCATGTGCGTCCCCAGGGGGTCCGGCTGGACACCGCCCGTTCCACCGCTGGGGAGTTGGGCAGCAAGCGGCTGGAGTCGGCCTGGTTCGGTAACGGGGCCAAGATCAAGCAATCGGCCTGGGACATCCTGGCAGCGGTCTAGGCGAAACGGGGCTCCGGCCCCGTCCGGCGGGGACAGGCTCCCGTCGCTGATGAGCCAGCCTGAAAGGAGTGTATAGATGGCAGACACTAATGCAAGAAAGTTAGAAGCGTCTATTCTTGAGGTTCTTGAACAGATGGACGGGTGCTGCCTTGACGACCATGAGGATAGGGAGCGTGTCAAGCAAGCACTCGTGACGCGGTTGTTGAGCCCGACTGGCCGTGTAGCCGATCCAGGAAAGGAGCGTTAGATGAGCAGCAGCATTGCCGACCGGGAGGCCACGGCCTTTCAAGCAATCGAGGTCCGGCATGTGAGACCGGACCCCGAAAGACGTTCGACGAAGAAGCACTCCAGGAGCTTGCAAGGAGCCTGAAAAGCAACGGGCTCCTCCAGCCCATTGTAGTCCGGCCAGACCCGGAGGGCAACGCGGGGGATTACCTCCTGATTGCCGGGGAGCGGCGGTGGAGGGCAGCGGGCATCCTCGGTTGGGAGTCGATCCCAGCGCTCATCCGAGACGACGTGACGGCATCCGAGGCGGCCAAGCTCCAACTCCTGGAGAACATCGTCCGGCGAGACCTCAATCCGGTCGAGGAGGCGCGGGCCTTCAAGAAGATGCTGGATGAGGGTTATACCCACAAGGAACTGAGCGAAGCGGTGGGGCTGGCGGTGTTTGATTGAGGCCCAGGTAGACGTGACGGTCAAGGGCCTCTACCGAATCAAGAAGGTGCTCCAGGTTAGCCGAATGCACCAGATGGCGGAAGAGCTATGAGTGAATCGAGGTTGACCAGTCAATACAAGTGGAACATGAACACCGGGGCGAGTTATACGGTCGGCAGCAAAGCCACGGAGCGCCCCGTGCGGGAAAAGCAGGCGAGTCTGCGATGCTGGGGAGAGGAGATAGGCCGGCTCGAAAGATGGAATGGACTGTCCCAAGATGACGAGAGAGGAGCTGAGATGCACACACTTTACACCATCGGCTACGGGGGGAGCACCCCGGAGAAGGTTGCCGCAAGGCTGCACGAGCATGGCATAGATGTCCTGCTTGATGTGCGGGCTATGCCCCGGACCCGGATACCGGGCTTCAGCAAGAACCAACTATCCCGGTTCATGCTGGAACAAGGTATCACCTACAGCCATGTTGAAGCATTGGGGAACCTTAACCGCAACGCTGGGCCAGATGCCCCGGTGGTCTTGGTTAACGAAGAACATGGACTGCAAATCCTTCGGGGCGCGTTGGGAGACCACCCGGTAGCCATCATGTGCGCCGAGAAGAGCTATCTTGGCTGCCATCGGCGGGACATCGCCGAGAAGCTCCAACATAGGGTGGCTGATCTAACGGTAGAGCACCTGGTCTGGTAGAATAGAGGGGTGGGATGAAGACAACTTGGTACTTTCAGAATGTCGTCCTATCCAACCGGCCTTACCTTAAAATCGAATGGATAGAGCGCATCCTGGAAGGGCCAGTTCGGACCCAGGTTCAGGGGAATGGCCGTATCCGACACTGGGGCTTAGTTCCAGAGTTCGGGATGTATTTCCGGGTAGTGACCCTGGCCGATGGAGAAACGGTGCACAACGCTTTTCCCGACCGGGATTTCAACCCCCGGCGCTCAAGAAGGTGATAAATGAAAATTGACTACTATTCCGACGGGGATATGTTGTATATCAGCCTCTTCGACCGTCCATCTGTGGATTCTGCCGAAGTGGCCCCGGGCATCGTCTTTGACTACGACGCTGACAACGTTGTGGTGGGTATCGAGATCGAAGATGGCTCCCGGTTAGCCGACCTCTCCAAGCTGGATGTGTCCGGCCTTCCCTTGTTCGATCTGGCCTCCGCTGGCAAGGTCACAAAGGAAGGTATTGCGTGAGGAGTCCGGCGGCGGGCACGCTCCCACATCCAGGACACAGTTGGCCGAAGAATCCGGTGTTGACCTGCGACGAGTGCAGCCGTCCTGCGATGACCTTCGACCCTGCCAGAGAGCTGGTTAGGATCGAGTCGAGGCACGGCGGTGCCCGGCACGTGACGGTCCTCACGTTCCAGCAGCTCGTCGCCCGTGTGTCAGCCTTAGCCGTGAAAGCCTAGCCGCAAGACAACCCTTGTGCGCCTAGTGCGCCTGGATTAGTGCGCGACCTGTTAGCGCCCACCCATTGTCTGGGTGGGCGTTTTGCCTTGTTGAAGCAATAGAGAGCCAGCCAATGCCTGAATGGGACATACAGCCCAGTGAGACGGCGAAGGCGTATCATGCCTTCGGCCATTACCGGGACATGTCACCTGGTGACCGCTCCATCGACGCCGCGTACCGAGAGCATGTAAAACACTGTGAGCAGGGGCAAACCAGGGGCAAAAGGGCGGCAGGGTTCTGGCAGTCATGGAGCACCAAGCACGATTGGGTGAGTCGTGCTGCTGCCCACGACGCCGACCTTAGTCGTAAACGTAGGGACCGGCGAGCCAGGGAGTTGGAGGAGGCCCAGGACCGGGCGGCCAAGATTGCCCACAGTGCGTTGGATCGTTTGGATGAACGTCTCAAGGCCATCGACGTTGAACAGATTCCCGCCGCCGTGCTGGACAGGTGGCTGAAGACGCTGACGGACGTGGAGCTTAAAGCCCTGGGGCACCAGGACAAGGTGGCGCTGGAGCACAGCGGCAAGGACGGCGGCCCCATTCAAGCTGACACTCAGGTGGTAGTAGATGGCCTTAGCGACCCTGCAATCCGCAACGCTCTCAAGGTTCTCGCCCTTGGCTTGGAGGGCGACGCCGGCGATGACGGCAAGGAAGTGGTCTAACGGCGACTGGAAGCTGGTCCCTCACCTAGACCTCATATCTGACAAAGTTGCCGAACTATCCGGGAGACCCCTGCGCCTGATCGTCTCTCTTCCTCCACGACACGGGAAGTCGGAGCTTCTTTCCCATTGGACGCCGGTGTGGTTCCTGGCCAACTGGCCCCACAAAAGGGTTGGCCTGGCAAGCTACGCCGCCGAGCCCGCTGAGCAGTGGGGACGCCTGGCCAGGGACTCGGTGATAGAGAACGAGAGCGGCCTTGGTATCCGGGTCAGGGACGATCTGAGCAAGGTTGCCCTATGGCAGTTGACCACAGGCGGAGGGATGATGACTGTGGGTGTGGGAGGCCCCTTCACCGGCTACGGATTCGACCTTCTGATCATCGACGACCCGGTGAAGAACCGCGAGGAGGCCAACAGCCCAACCCAACGGCAACACCTGTGGGACTGGTGGAGGTCCACAGCCCGCACCAGGCTTGAGCCGGGGGGGTCGATTATCGTAGTAACTACCAGGTGGCACGAGAACGACCTGATAGGGCGGTTGCTGGGAGACGAGTACACAGAGGAGCAGGCGGCGGGAGACAGGTGGGAGCACATACGGCTGCCTGCGCTGGCCGAGCCCGGCGACCCCCTGGGCAGGCCCCTGGATGCCCCGCTTTGGCCTGAAAGATACGACACGGCTTCCCTGGCCGCGCTACGGATCAGCGTCGGCCCCCAGGAGTGGCCGGGGCTTTTCCAGCAGAGACCTTCCCATGAAGGCGGGAGCGTCTTCAAGGATCACTGGTGGGTCATATCAGAGACGGTGAGCCCGGGAGAACGGGTGTTTCAGTTCTGGGACACCGCCTTCAAGACCGGACAGCAGAACGACTACTCGGTGTGCTGCACCATGACGACGACTCCCAACGGCTACGCGGTGCTGGATGTGTGGAGAGATCGGGTTGAGTACCCGGACCTGCTGCGGGCTATGCAGGCCCAGGCCGAAGATCACAATCCCTCGGCCATCTTCGTCGAGGACGCGGCCAGCGGGCAGTCTGTGGTCCAGAGCCTCCGGCGGGAAACCAGGCTGCCGGTGCTGCCAGTCAAGCCCATCGGCGACAAGGTGCTGCGGGCGAACAAGGTGACGGGCACAGTGGAGGCCAAGAAGATCACGCTCCCAAGGACAGCCCCGTGGCTTCAGGCTTTCCGCGAGGAGCTCGCAGCCTTCCCCAACGGCGTACACGACGACCAGGTTGACGCCTTCGTCGGCTGCCTGATGCAGCTGATGGGCAGGGCTGGAGGCATTGGGGGGTTCTACTTCTAGGAGGAGACACGATGATACTGGAACGAAAGGCTACAGCCATCCTCAACTTCCTGGGAGGGGTGCATAGAAGGCCCAGAGGCGGCATCCAGCGTGCCAACGAGCCCTACGCCGCCATGGCCCAGGCGGGCGGCGGTACAGGGCTTACCACGGAGCAGATCACCCAGTGGCTGAACAACCTCGGCAAGAGACAATCGGGTGGTGTGGAGGGCTACTACCGCACCTCTGTTCCGGTCTACAGGGCGATAAAGCTACGGTCGGACGCCGTTGCCCGCGCCCGGCTCAAGGTCTACCGCCAGGACTCTGACGATGAGTTGGAGTGGGTGGGTGAGGCAGACCCTGTGCAGGGACTCCTTGACCGGGTGAATCAGGACTGGACCCGTAGCCGCATGTGGCGTGCCGTAGAGACGCATCTGTGCCTCTGGGGGCAATCGTTCAGGTGGATTAACAAGGGCGGCTCCCCCGACCCTGCGGCATGGGAGATATGGCCTCTCAGACCCGACAAGGTGAAGGTCATGGTGGCCAAGGACGGGACTATCGCTGGCTACGTCCACGACCCGCACGGCTCGCGGTTTGCCATGCTGCCCGACGAGGTGATCTGGGACCGCTACTTCAACCCGCAGGACCACTTCAAGGGGCAGTCTCCACTGGAGGCGGTGCGTGGCTGGGTGCAGATGCAGCTTGACATGGTGGAGTTCAACCACCAGCTCTTCAAGAATGGCGTGTTGGTGAGCAATCTGGCATTCTTCCTGGACGCGCTGACCGACGATACCGATATTGCTCTTTTCCATGAGCGCATAGCAGACCGTTACAGCGGGATGGAGAACGCACAGCGCCCCCTTGTGGTGAAAGGGCCGGGAAGCGTCCAGAACCTCGGGATATCGAACCGGGACATGGAGTTCATCCAGGGGATACAGCTTGCCAAGGAGCACGTGGCGGACATCTACGGAGTTCCAGAGGAGATGTATGCCGGGGCGCAGCACCCGACCTTCTCCAACCGAGAGGCGGCCATCAAGGACTTCTACGCCAACACGGTGACCCAGGAGTGGGACCTGCTGGCTTCGGAGATGCAGGAGCAGTTCGTCCCCACGTTGCCCAGGGGTTATCAGGATGTGGTGCTGCGGTTCGACACCGAGGAGATAGCGGAGATGCAGGAGTCGCTCACCGACCGCTCGAACCGGGAGGTGGCCCAGGCAACGACGGCCAAAACGAGGGCCGAGGCGGTAAACATAGCGGTTCAGGGGGGCATCATCGACGAGAACGAGGGCCGCGTCATTCTGAGTGGTGACCCGATCTTTGGCGAGCTTGAGGAGCTGGAATAGTCGATGCCACGGCCAATCAACGGTGTAGGCCCACGACGGATAGATGAGCGGGTGTATGACAGAACCCTGCGAAGACTTGTCCTTACTCCCCTCATGGCCCAGCTTCGCTCTGGCCTGTCCGAGGCTTCAGCTGCGTCGTTGGCCCTGGAGATCATCGACGGGGTGTTCCGTCGCTGGCACACCGGAGGATTGGTCGCAGAGGAGGTGGCGGCCCACTCTGCCAGGG
The DNA here is from genome assembly GCA_965247605.1 of Dehalococcoidia bacterium. Taxonomy (GTDB): domain Bacteria; phylum Chloroflexota; class Dehalococcoidia; order Lucifugimonadales; family UBA3495; genus VXOI01. The sequence continues at coordinate 1,114,951 of CBDFHM010000013.1, forward strand.
TGTCGGGCTACCACAAGCGGAGGCTCATTCAGACCTTCAGGACGGCGCTCGGTATCGACATACGGCCCAGGCTCTTGGATTCGGCCATCGAGCCGCTGATGTCGGCGTGGCGTCTGGAGAACATCTCCCTCATTCGGACTATCCCAGAGCGGTTCCACGGGTCGCTGTACCAGCGGGTGAGCGAGACCTTCGCGCAGCAGCCCTTTGACCAGCAGGCGCTATCGAAGGTGCTGAACCGAGAGTTCAAGGTATCGGGCAGCAACCTTCGGCGCATCACAAGAGACCAGACCTCAAAGGCCGTTGGTCAGTTTACCCATGCGAGACACCGCCAGCTAGGGATACAGGAGTACACCTGGCGGACCGCCCAAGACGAAAGGGTTCGCGTGACGCACCAGGCACTGGAAGGCAGCCGACAGAAGTGGGACTCCGCGCCGGCGGTAGGCCACCCTGGTGAAGACATCATGTGCAGGTGCGTGGCGATTCCGGTCATCGAGGAAGCCGATGGCTGAGCGGACGGCGGCGCCTCAGACGGACTACAAGCCCCGCTGCTGGCGATGCAACCGGGTGCTTGCGGCGCGGCTGTCGAGGCCATGGGAGATATGTTGCAGGCGGTGCAAAGCTGTAAACGTTCGTGAGGTGGGAGTCTCATTGCAGCAGGGACCCGATGGTAGGCTGTAAGCCGACGCCTACCGCTTGACAAACTGTTCCATATATGAGACAATAGGAGTGTGGTAGGGATAGTCCGGAGCGAGACGTTTAACCGGTGGCTGAGGGGCCTGAGTGACCGGCGGGCGGCGGCCAGAATCAGCCGGCGGTTGGGCCGGGTGGCAAACGGTCTCCTCGGGGATGTCCGGCCAGTCGGCGAAGGTGTTTCAGAAATGCGCATCCACTATGGCCCTGGCTATCGACTCTATTACGTCCGCGAGGGCGAGAATACCATCGTCCTGCTATGCGGCGGCGATAAGAGCAGCCAACGACGAGATATTGAGTGGGCCAAACAGATGGCTAGGGCACGGGAAAGGGAGACCAAACAATGAAACAGGATAGACCGGAGACGTTCACCCCCTGGGATGCGGCGGACTACATTCAGACCGTGGAGGATGCGGCCTACCACCTGGAGGCGGCATCAGAGGAAGACGGACAGGTTCTGCTTGCCACGTTGCGCCACATCGCCCGGTCTGAGAGCATGAGCGCACTGGCACGTGAGGCGGGTATCGGCCGGGCCAGCCTTTACCGCATCCTTACGGGTAAATGCAACCCTACATTGGACACACTGCTGAAAATCGCCCGCGCCCTGCGGCTGCGACTGAAGGTGCAGCCAGCCGAGGTCCCAGGGCCATCACCGGCGGATGCGTACACATACCGCGTGGTCTGGTCCACCGAGGAGCCTGCCTACCTCGGCCTGTGCGTGGAATATCCTGAACTGTCATTCCTGGACTCCACGTCCGAGGGAGCGTTTGCTGGTATCCGGCGGCTGGTGATTGAGCACGTTGAAAAGGCGGCGCAGAAGCCCTCCACATCGCCTTTGCTGGATATCCTGGACGCCCCGTGAGGCGGTAGAACCCGCAACCTTACGATTCTACCCCATTACTGCTAGAATCGGATTTGACCACTTGGACGCATGCTCTTTATGGTTGCGAAGCCGTCCGAGGGGGCAACCTCGAACGGCTTCAACGCTAATCCGCTGCGTCTATTCCACTACTCCTGCCAGCGCTGTTCAAGCCCGAGGGTTGACCGACCGCTGGGAGGGAGAAACCATTGGAAGAAACTGAGAGGTCACAGGTGATGGAACACACCATCGATGAATTCATCGTCTCCTACAACTTAGATAAGCATCGGAACCTCTTGAACTTGGTAGACCAGCAGATAAAGAAGGACGAATTGGCATTGACGCAAGAATTAGAAAAGGATACTAGCCACATAGAAGCCGACCTACGAGATGACTACTACGAGCACCTTTTAGCTCAGCGTTCCGATCTGGAAGAATATATGCGCATTTTCCTTGATGCTTTTTTTGCGTCGTCATTTGCCCTGTTCGAGTATGAGTTGGTACAAGTCTGTGAATGGGCGCGCAAGGCAGTCAAGACGCCGTTCTCGGAAAAGCACTTTGGGCCGAGTGCCTCTATGAGCGATGTTAAGGATTATCTCAAGAAGCTGGGTGTGGATTTCCCTGCAGGGTCTTCCGAGTGGCAACAAGCCACCAATTATCGGGAGATCAGAAACAAAATCATGCACGCAGGAAGTGCTCTTGGTGAGAACGTTGATGAAAATGACAACATCTTTCGTTTTGCGAAAGAGAACGGGATACTAGTTGAGGCCTCATCGTTCGAGGGGAATAAAGAGTTTACCCTCCAACTGACAAGGGAATTCTGCGAGAAGGCCCTCGACGATATGAAACAAGTTTTGATACAGGTCAACGTGGCTGAGGAGAAATGGTCGCAGGGAGAACATCTTAGAGGGCAGTAGCCTCTGCTCGCTCTACGACGCAGCCCATTGATTGTAGGTCTAGGACGGCTATTCGAGTTTTGCACCTCCCTACCAAGTGTAGCCTCTTATTGACAAGACCGCACAACATGTTGTATCCTTAGTGGTAGTCTAGCAACTGAATAGACACAGTGCCCTAGTGGCCCGCACAACAGTGCCCTCGTGGCCCCGTGCAATAGATTTGCACGGGGTTTTTTGCGTTCAGCGCAAGGAGGGTAGATGGTCAACAGAGCCTACAAAGAGCAACGCCGGGTGATGGTTGTCACGGAGGCCCGTCAGACAGAAGACGGGAGCGCCCACCGGATGGTGATTGCTGCCAACGAGCTAAGCCGCAACGGGGACGAGCTGAATCTGCGTGGCATCAGCTTCAAGAACTACCGGAAGAACCCGGTGGTTCTCTGGGCTCATGACGCTTACGAAGGTATTCCCATAGCCAAGACCGTCAAGATCGGCCATGACGAACAGGGAAGGATTGCAGCCGACTTCGAGTTCAACTCCGAAGACGAGTTTGCGGCCCGTGTGGAGAACGCCTGGAACGGTGGGTTCATACGGGGTGCCTCGATCCGCTACATGCCCACGAAGGTAGTTGAGGTGAGGAACGAGGACGGGAGCGTAGACCGGCTGCGCATCGAGGAATCGGAGTTGCTGGAGTGGAGCCTGGTAGCTGTTCCCGCCGACCCGGACTCGGTGAGAGCGGCGGCCCGCGCCATGAACCTGCCCGCAGAGATATTCCGAGGGATTGTACCTGAACCCGAACCACTCCCCGAGACTGTGACTGAGGAGCCTGAACCCGAGCCTGTAGTTATGGAATCTGAACCTGCGCCCGGCCTGGAAGCCGAACCCAACCAGGATGACCCCATAGAAGCGCTGAGAGAGCGCATAGACGCGCTGGAGCAGGAGCTTAGGGCGTTGGCTGCTCGAGACTCCACGACTGAAGAGGAACCCCCGGATGCTCCCGTACCCGACGAACCCGAGGACCCTATGTTGGCAGCCATAGGAGCCCAATTCGCCGCCATGCGGCAAATAATGGAGGAGAAGTAACCATGACCACAGAGACCGAGAAACTAATGGAGAACGTAGCCGCCGTCCACTCCTTCTTGGAGAAAGACTACAGCCCCCTGAAGGAGGAGGTGGAGCGCCTGTCGGTGCAGATCACCGAGTCCATGCGGGCCTCCAAGCGGGCCGCCCTGCTTCGGCAGGTAGAGTCCACGACCCTGGGGGCCAGAGTCTTGTCCGGCAAGTACCGGGGATTCGACGAGTTTGACCTGATGCTCTCCCGTGCCGTGCTGCGGATTGCCGAGCGCGGCGGGGTTGACGGAAGGAAACCCGTAGACCCCCGAACGGCTGCCGAGTGGCGGAGCAACCTGGAGGGAGCGAGGGCGGACCTGTACGAATCCATAGGACGCGCCCTGGATGCGAGCACAGCGGGCGCAGGCGACGAGCTCACCTTCACCGGAGAGACCAGCGAGATGTGGCGGGACGTGCATCTGGCCACCTCGGTGGTCAGCCTCTTTGGGAGCATCATGATGCCCACGGACCCGTTCCGGATTCCCTATGACTTTGGGGACGTGAGCTGGTACAGGGGCACGTCCAATCTTGCGGTCAGCTCGTCCACTCCGGGCACGGGAAGGCAGACCCTCACGTCCGCCGAGCTTGCGGCGATGATCGGGTGGTCCTACGACCTGGACGAGGACGCGGTGATCGCGGTACTGCCAGAGCTACGGGCGACCTTGGTACGGAATGCAGCCGAGGTCCTGGACGACGTGGTGCTCAACGGCGACATCTCCGACGACGGCACCAACATCAACGCGGACGGAGCCACGGCGGATTCGCTGGCCGGTAACGCGGGCCTGGACCACTACCTGGTCTTCGACGGCCTGATCCACACACCCCTGGTGGACAACACCAACCAGGGAAATGACCATGGCGCTGCCGTTTCGGACGATATGTTCAACGAGGTCAGGGCCAAGCTGGGCAAGTATGGGGTCCGTCCCTCGGAGTGCGCCTTCGTCATGGACATCAACACCTACATCCGGTCTCTGTCCATCGAGAACTTCCGCACGATAGAGAAGCTGGGACCCAACGCCACCCTTCTCACGGGCCAGTTGGGGGAGATCGAGGGAATTCCCATCATCGTCTCAGAGCAGATGCTTCTGGCGGACACCGACGGCAAGGTCACCTCCGGTGGCAACGGCGCCGATACGGGGCGGGTCCTGGTGGTCAACCGGAACATGTACCGGCTGGGGTTCAAGCGGGAGCTGATGATCGAGAGCGAGCGGGACATCCAGAAGAGGCAGACCGTCCTTGTGGCCAGCATGAGAGTGGCCTTTAAAGGCCGGATGGACAACGATTCGGACACCGCTGTAGCCCTCCAGTACAACATCACAGGAGTGAGCTAGAGGAGACGGAGGTAACGATGCCAGAGGTAAGGAACAGGTCTGAGGTTCCCCACCGCTACTACGACTACGGGAGAAAGGCGTACCTGGTCTGGGCTCCCGGTGAAGTCAAGGACGTACCCCACGCCGTAGCCCAGCAGGTCTGCCAGGCCCACCCAGACAAGATGGAGCTGGTTGTGCCGACGCCGGAACCCGAGCCAGTTGAGGTCACTGCCGGGGTGCCCGCCGAGGTGCCCGCCGAGGTCTCCGAAGAGGTCTCCGAAGACTTTACCGAGCAGGCCGTGGACCGCGCCCAGCGTGGCGGCAGCCGGCGCTCGGCATCAAGTGAGGAGGCATGACGAACAGCCAGGTAACTGTCCTGTTGACGAAGGAGGAGGTGCAACAGCACCTGGGCTCCAACTCGACCGACACAGACGAGCTCCAGCGCCTCATAGACGACGCCGACGCCGAGGTGGTGCGCCGCTGCGGTCCCCACAGCATCGACGGGCCGGTGACGGAGGTTCACGGAGGAGGCACCTTCAGGCTGTTCCCGAGGCAGGCTGTAGAAGGAATTACCAGCGTCATCGAGACGCTTGGAGATGTAGCTACCACGCTCTCACCCAACGACTACCGCATGTGGTACGGGGGCCGGATGTTGGAGAGGCAATCTAACGGCTCCCATCCTCGCTCGTGTTGGGGACAGCGAGTGGAGCTCGAATATACGCCGGTAGATACTGACCCACAGCGCAAGATGGCCATCATACGCCTGGTCCAGCTGGGGCTCCAATACTCCGGGCTAAAGTCAGAGAGTGTGGGTCCGTACAGCGCTCAGAACCTCGACTACGCGAAGGAGCGGGAGGCCATCCTTAAGCAGCTCTCTACGGGAGTGCCAATCTAATGCCCACGAACGCTTCCCTAGAGCTCACCAAGCAGTTAGCCCAGGACCTTCGGGAGTTGCGGGGCAAGGTCGAGTCGATTGACGACAAGATGGATGAACTGCGTACATCGTTGCACACGCACCGCCTGACTGGGAACGGAGAGGCGGTTGAGGAACGGGGCGTGAAGCTGCCCCTGGGCCTGAAGGTGCGGGATGTCGTGATCTTCGTCCTCTTGGGCGAAGTAGTTGGCACCAACGTGCTGGGGGTGCTGTGAGCGAGCAGATAGTCGTAATACGCAAGTCACAACGAGATCGGTATCGGTGGTTGGTCAGGGACAGCGAGGGCCTGGCCATGGCCATGTCAGTTACCAGCTACGACACCGAGGAAGAAGCCCAGGCGGCCTTGGAGCTGGCCTATCGGCTGATGACGCCCACGGGGTTCTGGGCCAGGCTAACGGGTTTTTGGAGCGGTAAGCCGAGAGGGGCAGAACGATGGCAAGGGTAAGCGTGAAAGTCCAACAGCGCGGGGGCAAGAAGCTCCAAAGACTGCTCAGGGAGGCTGGCAAGGGCGGCGTCTCAGGCGTCAAAGTGGGGTTCTTCTCGACGGCCAAGTACCAGGACGGGACGCCCGTGGCGGCAGTGGCCGCCTGGAACGAGTTCGGGACGGAGACCATCCCGGAACGGCCCTTCTTCCGCAACGCCTTGGCCGAGTCTGAGCGCAGCGTAGGCAGGATTCTCCAGGCTGGCCTTGACACCAAGAAGATGGTGGTGGACGAGCAGCTTGCGGGCCGAGTGGGTGCGCATGTTCAAGGCCAGATACAAGAGTCAATTACAGCCTTGAAGGAGCCGCCGAACGCGCCTGAAACCGTGAGGCGTAAGGGTAGCAGCGACCCGCTTATGGACACAGGGACCCTTCGCAACTCAGTGAGTTGGGAAGTGGAACGGTGAGAAAGCCCTTTGCCAACAGGCTCCAGGAGCCGGCCACACTGATTCAGAGAGGCCCCGATGAGATCGTCAATCGCAGGCCGGTGCCAGGCGCAGAGAGGCGGACTGACATCACCGTGGTGAGCGCACCGCCCGACGCGGCCAAGATGCGTCAGATGTTGCCTGAAGGCACACGCCTCTCTGAGTCGAGGATGTTCTGGATCGAGGGAGTGAAGGTGGAGCCGGTCGGTGTGGGCGCGAATGCTTCTGGGGGAGATGTGATCGAGTACGGAGGCGTTTCCTACAGGGCGCAGCACGTCGAGGCTTGGCCGGGGTTTGTCGAAGTCCTGGGAGTCCGGGGGGAGGGCCAGTGATCGCGCCAACGACAGCCACCCTTGAGGATGCCGTGGCGGAGCTTGTCGCGGCAGGGTCGGGCCTTGACTACAACAGTGTGCTGTCCGGCAACAAAGGCACTCCCGTGCCGGACGGGTTGTTCGCGTCACTGGTGCTGATTCATCAGGCCATCGAGGGAATACCGGCAACCGTGATGAGCCTTGTCCCAGACGAGGCCGACCTGAACGCTCTGACAATAGCGACGGTCCGAGGGAGGTACTCGGTTCAGTGGTTCCGCACCGGAGCACACGACGCGGCCACAAGGCTGTCGGTGTGGGTCTGGTCACCTGAAGGGGTGGCGCAGGCGCAACAGGCCAATCTGACGGTGCTGCGTGTATCGGACGTTCGGCAGCTCGACGAGGTGGTGTCTGGAGCCTGGGAGGAGCGGGCCGGGCTGGACATTGAAGTTGGCTACACGCAGAAGATCGACCATACGGTTGGCCGCCTGAAAGCCGCTCCCATCGAGGTCGGGGCAGGTGGCAGCACCGAGACCATTACAGTGGAGGTTTAGACAATGACGCTTGGAATACAGGACATCGTAGAGGTAAAGGCGCAGATAGAGCCCCGGGGCGCTGGGGGCAGAGAGTTCGGGCGTACGCTGCTGCTCACCACCGACCCTACCATGGACGTTGGTGCGGGCAGGGTAGGGGTCTTTGCCAGCATGGACGAGGTGGCCAGGGTATTTACTGCGGACTCCGTACCCTATCAGGCGGCCCAGGTCTACTTCTCTCAGGTTCCCTATCCCCGTAACCTGGTGATAGGCCGCTGGATCAACACGAGGGAGTCGGCTAGGCTGATAGGGGGCAGCCCGGCGTCTTTAGAGACATTCCACGGACGCCCCATCGTGGTCAGGGGCAGCGGTACTGTGGCGTCGCTGGATACGTTCCACGGTAGGGCCACGGTGCTGACCGGCGCGGGGATGGTGGCTGATTTGGTCAACTTCCATGGACGCGCCACCGTGCTGACCGGCACGGGCATGGTGGCCGACCTGGTCAACTTCCACGGTCGCGCCACCGTGCTGACTGGCACGGGCATGGTGGCTGATCTGGTCAACTTCCACGGTCGCGCCACCGTGCTAACCGGCACGGGGACGGTTGCTGATCTGGTCAACTTCCATGGACGCGCCACCGTGCTGACCGGCACGGGGACGGTTGCTGATCTGGTCAACTTCCATGGACGCGTCACCGTGCTGACCGGCACGGGGACGGTGGCGTCCCTGACGACGCTTCAGGGCATCACCAGCGGGACCGTCACCTTCCTGGGCCAGACATTGACCGGGCTCGATTTCTCCTCGGACACCGACCTCGACGGTGTGGCCTCCACGCTTCAGACCGCGCTCCGGGCTACCAGCTCCACGGACCTGGACAACGCGGAAGTCGACTACGACAGCACCGCCTCGGCGTTCGTCGTCACTCTGCCTTTGGACTCCACTACTGGGGTTGTGCCCACTGCAAGCGCCGCGTTCACCGGGGACGACGCGGATGAGCTGGGCCTGGATACCGCAACCATCGTCAACGGCGTCGATGCCATCGTGTCCGGTAGCGTTACCTTCTTGAGCCAGACGTTGACCGGCCTGGACTTCTCCGCCGTCACCGACCTCGACGATGTGGCATCTGTGCTTCAGACCGCGCTTAGGGCCACCAGCTCCACGGACCCAGACAACGCAGAGGTCGCCTACGACAGCACCGCCTCGGCGTTCGTCGTGACGTTGCCCTTGGACTCCAGTACCGGGGTTGTACCCACTGCAAGCGCCGCGTTCACCGGGGACGAGTCCGACGAACTGGGCTTGGACACTGCCACGATTGTCAACGGCGTGGATGCCATACAGTCCGGGAGCGTAACGCTCCTGGGTGAGACCTTCTCCGGTCTGGACTTCAGCTCCGTGACGGACTACGACGGGGTGGCCTCCGTGCTCCAGACGGCGCTCCGGGCTACCAGCTCCACGGACCTGGACAACGTTGAGGTCGACTACGATAGCGCCGCCTCGGTGTTCGTCGTGACGATACCTCTAGCCAGCAACGGGGCGGCAACCAGTGTCAGCGCGGCGTTTACTGGGAGCGAGTCCGACGAGCTGGGCCTGGATACCGCAACCATAGTGGACGGCGTAAGCGCCATACAGTCCGGGACCGTGACGTTCCTGAGCCAGACGTTGACCGGGCTCGATTTCTCCGCAGTCACCGACTCCGACGACGTGGCCTCCGTGCTCCAGGATGCTCTCCGCGCTGCACCTGTGACGGCCCTGGATTCCGTGGAGGTGGCCTATCAAGGCGGGGTGTTCGTCGTGATAATCCCCTTGGACAGCCAGGGAGCGGCCACCAGCGTCAGCGCGGCGTTTACTGGGAGCGAGTCCGACGAGCTGGGTCTCGACACTGCCACCATAGTGGACGGCGTAAGCGCCATACAGTCCGGGAGCGTAACGCTCCTGGATGAGACCTTCTCCGGTCTGGACTTCTCCAGCGTGACGGACTACGACGAAGTGGCCTCTGTGCTTCAGACGGCGCTGCGTGGGGCCACGGGCACGACGCTTGATGCCGTCGAGGTCGCCTACGACAGCGGCGCCTCGGCCTTCGTGGTCACAATCCCGCTGGCAGCCGATGGCTCGGCCACGGCGGTCACCGCGGCCTTCACCGGGGCAACCGCCGACGAGGTGGGCCTGGATACGGTCACGATTGAAGACGGCATAGACACTATCACCGCCGGCAGCGTGACGTTCCACGGTGCAAGCCTTACTGGTCTGGACTTGAGCTCCGTGGCGGGATACGACGATGTGGCTGCTGTGGTCCAGAACGCTCTGCGGGGAAGCTCCGTCGCCACCCTTGATGCAGTAGAGGTGGAGCACGACGGCTCGCAGTTCGTCCTCACCCTTCCTCTTGGCTTAGACGGGTCCGCCACTGAGGTGAGCGGCCCCTTCACCGGAGAGCATGCCGACGAACTGGGCCTGGGTACAGTGGAAATCACCACTGGAGTGGACGGGATAGGAGCAGGCTCCCTCACTTGGCAGGGTTACACCATCTCCGGCTTGGACTTCACCGGTGCCGCGTCTTACGACGACGTGGCCAACATCGTCCAGACTGCCTTGCGTGCCGTGACAGCATCAGGCCGGGCAGATCTGCGCAGCGCGTCGGTCGAATACGATCCCGCCGACTTCTTCCGAGCGAGCCTGGGATTTCGCACTAACGGCGATCCCTACCCCATCGCCGGCTTCATGGCGGACGATGCCCAGGAGCCAGCTTCCGCTCTTGGATTGGATAGCACATCGGGGGGCGGCATCGACCCGGGCCACGCGTCCGAGACCATCGGGGAGGCCATGGACGTCATCAGCGGGCCGGACGATGGCTGGTACTTCGTGACGGTGGACTCTGGGATCACCACGAGGGCAGACCTGCTCGCCCTGTCCCGGTGGGTCCAGGCCAAGGTCCACATGCTGGCGTTGGATGTCGTGGACGAGGGTGTCCTTACGCCTAACGAGTCCACCAGCTTGGCGGCGCAGCTATCCGCCCTGGAGCAGCAGAGGACCTTCCTGGTCTGGTCTAGAACCAGGGACAACAAGGCCCTATCGCTGGCCGGGAGGCTCTCCAGCGTGAACTTTGAAGGTCAGGACACGCTAATCACGCCCAAGTTCAAGAGCCTGCCTAGGACCGTCTCGGACATCGTAACGGCTGCTCAGAAGAAGGAGCTGGACCGGAAGTGGGTCGGGTACTACACTCGCTTCGGCCCGGATGCCATCTTCGCCGAGGGATGGACGCAAGCCGGGGACTGGATCGACGTGCGGTACTGGCTGGACTGGATCACCAAGGCTATTCAGGACGAGGTGTACAACCTGCTCAGGCAACATCCAACTAGGGTGCCGCAGACAGCCGAGGGACTGGCCAGCATAGAGGCAGCCATCGAGCGGGTGTGCGAGGCGGGCCGCAGGAACGGCGGCATCGCTCCGGGCCGGGTGTCCGAGACGGTCGCCAACAACATACGGCTGGCCACGAACAATCCGACCTTCGAGGGGTTCCTGCCAGCGGGATATCTGGTGGCAATAGGCTCCATAGCAGATCAGCTACAGATAGACCGTGACGATCGCAGGAGCCCGACGATCCGGGTATGGCTGAAGGGCAGCGGAGCCATGCACCACGTAACCATCGGACTGGTATTCACCGGGTAGGAGGAAGAACAATGCTTTTTTCGTTGCAAGACGTAACGGTTATTCTAAACGGCCACACCGTGGAGGGTGAGCACATCATAAAGGGCTGGTCTGAGGATTCGGACGCCCTCACACTGCCGGACGCATTCGAGTTCGCCAGCGTTCGGCGCGGCGCGACCGGAGTCATGGCGGCATTCAGCACAGGGGATAGGGGCGGCCCGGTGTCGCTCAAGCTGATGCCCAACTCCCCCTCGGTGCCGTTCTTCATGAACCAGGTGACGCGGATTCTGGTGGATAAGGCCGAAGTGATCTGGGACGGTAGCGTAATACACAGCAGGACCAAAGCTAGTGTTGCGCTCAGTCGGGGCATCCTCATCTCTGGCCCTTTGTGGTACACGATGGGCAAGGGTGAGGCGGGCAACCTCACCTTCACGTGGGAGTTCGAGCAGATCATCCCCAACTTCACCAACGTGAATTTCGCAGACTTGTCGGTGCTAGGGACGTAAGGGGGAAACTAGATGGTGAGCCTTAACGGAATAGGCGGCGACCTTACAAAGACCGAGTTCGAGATCGGCGGGACACGATTTGCCGTTGCCAAGCTGCCGGCGATGGCGGGCTTCGACCTCCTGGAAGCGATCAGGCACGAGCTGGGCAAGTCCCAGGCTCTCTCCCTGCCCACAGAGGTCTTGAACGAGGACGACAGGTCGATAGCAGGCTTCCTCAAGATCGTGCTGTCGCTGGACCCTGCGTTTGTGCGCCAGGTGCGCCAGAAGCTATTCGAAAAGGTAGCCTTCTCCAACACGCGGGTTCCCACGCCGCAGCAGCTAGCCGGGGCCGAGGAGATGGCCTTCGACGGCCTGGAGCCCATCGCTATCTACGAGGTGTTGGCGCGGAGTGCAGCCGTAAATTTTACGCCGTCCTTAGACGCCCTCGTCTCCAGGTTGAGAGACGCCCCCCTGGTTTCGAGCCCGTCCGCCCCCTCGGAATAAAACCCTTCTTCGGCGCTCTCATAGACGCTGATCTGGCTGAATACCTGGAGCTAAAGAATACCTTGGACCTGGACGAGGCCCTTGAGCTCCATGAGGTGCTGACGGCGCGGGTAGAGAACGAGCATCGCTCCTATGCGGAGGCGGAGCGAAAGTCTAAGGAGAAGAATGGGTAGGAAGAAAGTGCAGGAGGAGCAATATGATAATCCCAGCAGAAACCCTGAGCGTTACCCTAAACGGTCACGTAGTGCTGGGACTCAGCGCACTCGATATTCCCGATACTGTTGAGCTTGCCACTGTTCGTAGGGGAGCCACTGGGGACATGGTGGCTTCAGCCACGGGTGAGCTCGGTGGAGCCGTGTCCCTTGTTTTCAGACCTGCCGCACCATCGCTGGTGTTCTTCGGACAGCAGTTGAAGGTGATAGTCGGTGGCGGAATCGTGAACTGGGAAGGCACCGTCGAGGATGCCAAGCTAGGCCATGTTCTGAGGCTTATGCACGGCGTTATGACGAGTGGGCCGATGGGAACGCTCATGGACGAGACGGCTGAAAAGACGTTCACATTCGAGTTTGAGAGACTGTACTACGAGGTCATCTAGACACCGTGAGAATGCTAAGCGGTAGGAGGAGCCATGACCAAGGAAGCCCGGATCGTATTCGGTCTGAATGACCTGGTGAGTGTCCGGTTCCAGTGTTCCAAGTGCCAGGGGGAAGTCGTGCAGCGATTCGATGGACGCCATTGGCGGCTGCCCACATCTTGCCCTTTGTGCCTTGCCAGGTGGGACGAACGCGATAGCCTCAGGACGGAACTCGACGAACTGCTTCTCATGATGCGGAACCTTTGCGATCGACCAGACTCGAATATTAGTCTCCGGTTCGAGCTGGACGGCGCTGCTGTGGAGACGGAGGGCTAGCAGGAATGGGGTGGTTGAAGAAGCTCTTCGGATGTCACAAGGAGCATGAAGGCCCGCCACCTATCCCAAAGTGGCCACCACCCCCCTCCGCCTAAGCCCAAGCCAAAGGGGAGCCAAGGTGGCCCAGAAGAGCAAGTAGGAATCTTAGGAGGCGCACCATGAGGAGGCAGATGAATCAGGAGAAAATAGCCTTCCGCAAGGCGTTGTTGAGCCGCGTCTGCCAACCCGGACCACTGTCTCGGAAGTGGTCGGCTATGTCGGCATCAATACGTAACGTAACCTTCGCTTTGGTGGGGGCCTTCTGCTTGCCACGGGTACGCCGCCACTCGTGTACCAACTCAGGATCAACCGCAATGGCAGGCTGGGCTCTCTTGAACCACTCTGCGTCCTTCTCGAAGTCGTCCGGGTCCTCGGCGATCTGCCGTTGTATCTCAGCCTCTTCTTCCTCTGTGGGCCAGATGGTTCCAGGCTTAAGCTTTGGCATGGCCTCTCATCTCCTTTGGGCTCGCCTTGCGCAGGCTGATGATTCGGCGGGCATCTCCCCGCCTGGTGTAAACAACGAAGTGGAGACGTTGCCCAATGTATCCAATAGCCGTGTATCGCATCTCACCGTGCCTGGGGTCCGGTTGAATAAGCGCGGTATCCCACTCGAAGTCCTCGATGGCGGCGAAGCTGGGGCGCCCCTTCGCAATGTTGGCCCTGTTCTTCGCTTCGTCCCACTCATATGACACAGCTATATTGTACAGACAATAAAGATATTTGTCAATACAACTCTGAGGAGGCGCACCATGACCAAGCAGAAGACCGCCAAGCTCGACCTCAACGGCCAGAAGGTCGATGTCGGCATCTCTAAAGACCTGCTGGCTGACCTGGGCGGGCTGGTTTATTTCGGGGCGTTGGCTCGACTCAGCAAGGACAAAGGCAACCTCGAAGGCCAACTCAGCGCTGGGGCGGCCATGTGTTCGTTCGCGCAGAGGTGCATCAGGAAGGTCGAGGCGAGGCAGGGCATCAGCGACGAGGCGTACAAAGCCTGGGCGCACGTCCTCGAATGAGTGGTATCTTCACTGGATTTCGAGAGCCTGTCTGTTGACCCAGAGTCACCGGAGTTGGCCAAGCTGGTTGCAAGAATTCGAGTAGGAGGAAGGGCATGAGAGTCGTCCTAGTATTCATCGCGCTCATCACGCTTGGGCTTGTGGCTGCGTGTGGGGGTGAGGCACCACCTACTCCTACCCCGACCCCTACACTCCAAGAAACCTACCTTAAGTCAGTGCAGAGGTGGGCGTATGGCGTCGGAATCACTCTTGGTGAACGGGAGCTTTACGAGCAAGACCCAATCTCCATCATTGAGGCCGCGTCAATTGACCCCATCGTCGAAGAACGCCCCTCATGGATGGCGCTCTTTGAGGGAACGATTAGGGTACTGGAACCGATCTATGTGGAATCTGAGTTTGAAGGGAAGGCTGTTCCGAGCTTCGAGAGCAGGGTTGAGGGCATCAAGAACCTGTTGAGAGCCATGACTAGAGAGTACTGGAATTGGAAGGAAGACCCCTACGAAAACATCGACGCTTTCGAACGCCTCACGGAAGCCCACGCTGCAGCCTTTCGCGCCGCTGAACGACTAAACCTTGATGCTATCAAGGCAAGGAACACAGGAGAATACTGAGCATGGCAGGACGAGTCATAGATGAGCTGGTAACCATCATCAGATACAACACCAGCAACCGAGAATTGCGCCGCGCGGAACAGCAGGTCAACGACTTCACACGGAATACGCAGAGGCAATTCGCATCCTGGGGCCAGAATATCAGCAAGATCACCAGGGCCGCCACCGTGGTTATAGGCGCCCTCGGAGCTGGAGCTTTCAAGGTTGGCGCAGCCGAAGAACGCTCTCTACTCAACCTACGGACTCAGTTGGGGCTCACCGCCGATGAAGTCGAAGAGCTGAAGGCTCCGCTCCGAGACCTCTCCAAAGAGACGAACCGGTCATTGAAAGAAGTGAATGATGCAATGTTCTCCGTAAAGTCCGCAGGCCTGGAGACCGCAGATGCGCTTGTCGTGATGGATCAGTCGGCCAAAGCTGCCGCATCCGGACTAGGAGAGACGAAGCCCATAGCCCTGTTGGCTAGTACTCAGTCAACTCGGTTTTGGTAATTGTTTAAGAAAACGTCTAAGGTTGCCACCCTTTTTTAGGAGTGTTGACGTAGGAGGGTGGCAGCCATGGGACGAGAACGGTATGTGGTCCGGTTGGAAAGGGAAGAACGAGACCAGTTGGAACGACTGATTCGCGGGGGAAAGAGCCCAGCGCGAAAGGTTGCCCGGGCCCGTATTCTGCTAAAGGCAGATACGGGCTGGGGGGTGATGCGCATCGTGGAGGCGCTGGACACGTCTGCGGGTACGGTGTGCCGTACCAAGCGGCGGTACCTGGAGGGAGGACTGAAGCGGGCCTTGGAGGAAGATCCTCGGCCAGGACATCCGACCAAACTGGATGAGCGGGGGGAAGCGCACCTGATTGCCCTGGCGTGCAGCGAGGCCCCTCCAGGCCATGACCACTGGACCCTGCGGCTCCTGGCAAACAAGGTGGTGGAGTTGGGGCTGGCGCCCTCCATGTCCCACGAGGGAATTCGCAAGCGGTTGAAAAAAACAGTCTCAAGCCGTGGCAGAAGAAGGAGTGGTGTATTCCCCAGGTGAGCGCCGAGTTTGTGGCGTGTATGGAGGATGTGCTGGACCTTTACGCGGAACCCTATGACCCAGAGCGCCCGGTGGTCTGTTTCGACGAGACCTCCAAGCAGTTGCTGGCGGAAAAGAGGTCTCCGATCCCGCCCAAGCTGGCACGACGGGAGCGATACGATTACGAGTACCAGCGCAATGGCACCCGAAACCTGTTCATGCTGTGCGAGCCCCTGGCGGGCTGGAGGCATGTGGCAGTGACCGAACGTCGTACCATGGTGGACTTCGCTCAGCAGATGCGGTGGCTGGCCGATGAAGCTTACCCAGCGTCCGAGAAGATCCGGGTGGTGCTGGACAACCTCAACACCCACAAACCAGCTTCCCTCTACGAAACCTTCGAGCCCAAGGAGGCTAGGCGAATACGCAAACGCTTGGAGTTTCACTACACTCCCAAGCACGGTAGTTGGCTCAACATGGCAGAGATCGAGTTCAGTGTCTTGGCCAGGCGAGTCCTGCGCCGGCGTATTGCCGATGAAGAGACTTTGAGTGGCGAGATCGCGGCCCTGGAGGCAGAACGAAACCAAGCCGGAGCAACCATTGACTGGAGATTCTCCACTGTGGACGCCCGAGTCAAGCGTCACCATCTCTATCCTGCCAACAATTAGGTTGACTGAGTACTAGTGGTGCGGTCTACTCGTATGGGGCAGCAGTGCTTGACGGCAAACGGGCGGTCGAGATTCTGCTGGCAACTGTCAAGGCTGGCAATCTTGATGCTGCGCAACTCGCGACAACGTTCGGGCGCACCTTCGAGTTCGCTGCCAAATTAGGGGTGGGAGTTGACCAGTTTGGTACGGCGATAGCTGGAT
The DNA here is from genome assembly GCA_965247605.1 of Dehalococcoidia bacterium. Taxonomy (GTDB): domain Bacteria; phylum Chloroflexota; class Dehalococcoidia; order Lucifugimonadales; family UBA3495; genus VXOI01. Next base: position 1,131,568 of record CBDFHM010000013.1, read on the forward strand.
ATACCCGTGGAGGCCAAAATGCATCCCAAGCTACGGATGCCGTCAGAATGGCTCTGACTGCTCTGTTGGCACCGAGTGCCGAGGCAGAGAAGATTCTCTCCGGTGTGGGGCTTTCTGTTGAGGATGTGCATCGGAACCTTCGTGAAGAGGGTTTTATCCAGACCATCAGGATGCTGAGCGACGAGCTTGAGGGCGATACGACCCAGCTACGCCGTCTGTTCGGCGATGTGAATGCAGTTGGTTTCGCCCAAGTTTCAGGACTACATGGATATCCAGGCCGACATCCGCGCATCAACAGACAGCGTAAACGAGGCATTTGAAATCTATGCCAATTCGAGCGTTGCTCAAGCGGACGAGGCTACCAACAATCTCCGGCTCGCTCTATCTTCCCTATACAACAACGTTCTTGCACCTTTGCTCCAGCTCTTTGGCAAGCTGCCCGCAGCTATACAGACGGTCGTCCTGGGAATGGGGGCGATGCAGATCGCGTCAACTATCGGCCTTGGTCCATCCGTAGGCGGGCTCGTGACGTCTCTGGGGCGGTTCATAGTGGCCCTCAAGACCGGAACCATTTGGCAGTCGAAATTCGTGCGCGACCTGAAGACATCCACAATGGCGGTGCGGACCTTCGCTCTGCGCCTCTGGACCAACGCGAAAATAGCCCTCACCAACTTTGCGACCTCCATCCGCGCAACTGTGATTCCAGCCCTCGCAAAATTTGCCACGACCATCTGGACATCGACCATCGGGGCGCTGAGAGCGCTGGGCAGACGGCTGGCGATGGCGAGCCTAGCGATGTTGCGCTTCGCCACCCGCGCCATCGTCGCAGGCATCAGCGCCGTGATTACCTTTGGCGTTGCTATCTGGGCCTCGTTGATTCCGCCCCTGATTGCAGCGACGGCAGCAGTCGTGGGGTTCACGATAGCGTTGCTGGCCAATCCCGTCGTCTTGATCGTGGCAGCCATCATCGGAGCCTTCGTTGCCCTTGGCTTCGTGGTCTACAAGTTCCGCCGTCAGATCGTGGGTGCGCTGAAGACAGCGCTGGCCTGGGTCAAGGGCAACTGGCCGCTGCTTGTAGGCATCCTATTCGGCCCGTTCGGCATCGCGGCAGGTCTCATCTTCAAGTTCCGTGACGACATAGTGGGCGCGATCATGTGGATCAAGGACAAGATCATGGCCATATTCACCTCCCTGCGAAACTTTATCATTGGGATTTGGGAAGGTCTTGGCGAGGGCCTTGCGGGAGCGTTCCGAGGTGTAATCAACGCTGTCATCAACGGCCTAAATAAAGCACTGAAAGTAGCTGCCAGCCTAATAGAGGCGATTAAAGGCGCTCTGGATAAAATTCCTGGCCCCAATCCCGCCGGTGATTTCTTGCTCGATGTCGCCAGCAAACTACGCGCTGGCATCCCGAACTTTGCGATCGGCGGCATCGTCCCTGGTCCGTTGGGCAGACCGTTACTGGCCACGGTCCACGGCGGTGAGATGGTGCTGCCAGTAGGGGCGTCCAGGGTCATCGCCCAGATGCTCGAAGGGTTCCGGCTTGGCCCTGCCGCTTTGCCGCAAGCGCCGTACCACTACGGTCAGATGTACAGGTCCTCGGTGACCAACCGGACGGTCAACATCAACATCACAGAGCCCATTGTGATCCAGACCCAGGCGACGGACGCTAAGGGGATCGCCCAGGAGCTAGGCGAGATGATTCAAGACCAGATTCGGAACGTCGCCTACGATCACGATGGGCCGGTGGAGCGCTGATGGCGGCTAGCGTCATACAGGGCCAAGGTTTCTTGCTCTTCCCCGGGAGTCCTGCGCTGCCGAGCGCCCTGTTCAGGTCGCTACAGCCTCTTGCCTCCATTGCCGACGGGTTCATCTCTGAGGAGCACGCCGTCAGGATCAGCAAGACCTCGTATCCCGTCGAGACGGGCGGGTCGCTGGTGGACCACGCGGTTGTACAGCCGCGCACGCTGAAGCTGGTGGGCTGGGTCTCGGACCTGCTGGCTCCTGAAGGGAGGCGGGGCAATCCGTCTCGCGGCAGTGATGCGTGGCTTCAGCTCAACCGGCTGGTCGAATCGAGGGAGCCGTTCCTGGCGGTCACGCTGCTGGCCTTCTACCCGTCGATGCTGATTACGTCGCTCAAGGCTCCGGTTGATAGGACCACGGGACGGGCGCTCCGCTTCGAGATGGAGCTTGAGGAGGTGCAGTTCCGGTCATTGGAGCGGGGCCAGCGGCCTCCTCCAGTGCGGATAGGCCCCGCCGAGGATAGGTCGGAGGAGGTTGAAAGGGGCTTGGTCAACGCGCCGTCCATAACCTCAATCGATCGGTGGTTGGAGAGTGGACGCTTTCAAAGCCGTTCGGAGGAGGATGACAGGGACAGGGTCAACGCGCCGTCCATAACGTCAATCGATCGGTGGTTGGAAAGTCGACGCTTTCAAAGCCGTAGTTAGGTTCTTGTGGGGAGGGTAATGCAGGCGATACCGCTGACAACGGACGCGAGGCAGCGAATGCGGGTAACGCTGGGCAACCAGCCGGTCATCCTCCGCGCCTGGTGGCAGCCGCTCTCCGAAGCGTGGTACCTGTCGCTGTACACCAGGGGAGAGGAGCCGATAGCGCTGGGGCGTCAGGTAACGACGGCCCGGAGGTTGATTGAGGCTCCTGGCTTCGTCGGCGACTTGGTGAGCGTCCCCTTGGAGCGCTACGGGGCGCCGATAGGCCGGGAGGCGTGGGGGCAGACCCACGGGCTGGCCTACCTTGAGCCGTCCGAAATCGAGCAGGTGAGCTGGGCGCTATGAGCATGAGGCAGTACCTACGCCAGATAAGCGTCGAGATCGAGGACGAGAGTCGCTCTGTGCTCACCGTCGAAGAGCTGCGTATCACCTTCGACCTGCAGATAGACGATCAGTCGTCCTCGTCGCCGTCCACGGTCAAGATATGGAACCTGGCCAAGGCTTCGGCCTCTCACATAGCGGAGCCAGAGCAGATCGTGCGGGTCAAGGCTGGCTACGGGGATATAAGAAACGCTGAGCCGATTTTCGATGGCAAGATACGGCGCGTCCTCCATGAGCGCACTGGGGTAGACCGCGTGACGACCATCGTGCTGGGCCGTTCCGACTCGGCGACGACCGGCGCACTGGTCTCCATCAGCCTCGTGGGGCCGGTCAGGCTGCGCGACCTTGTGCGCCGGATAGTTGACGCTATGGGGCTGCGAATCGAATCCGTCCAGGCCGTTCCCGACGAGGAGCTTGAGGAAGGGTTCTTCTACAACGGCTCGGCGAAGTCGGCTCTCAAGGACCTGCTGGAACCCCACAAGGTTACCGCTTATCAGGTGGGCGGAGTGATGCACTTCACCCACAGGGACAACGAGCCAGAGCGGGGCACGTTCTTTCTCAGTCATGCGACGGGGCTTATCGGCACGCCGTCCCTCACCGAGGACGAAGGGTTTAGGGCGAAGATGGCGTTGAACCGCTCCATCGAGCTGAGCCAGTTGGTTGAGGTCAGCAGCGAGGCCGTGGATGGCTGGTTCACGGTCAAGACCATCGTCCACAGGGGAGACAACTGGGGCGGGGAGTTCGTGACGGAGATCGAGGGGATCAAGGCTAATGCTTCCGCTCTGGCAGGGGTAGCGCCATGAGCAGCATGAACCACGAAACGGACTACTCGAACCTGGCGCAGGCTATCCGTTTTGCCATCCGCCAGTCCCTCAAGGACCTGTACACCTGTATGCCTGGGATAGTGGAGTCCTACGACGCGGAGACCCGGCGGGCGGTGGTGAAGGGAGCGCTCAAGGTGGTGAGCACTAAGAAAGAGGAGATCGAGCGAGAGGCCATCCACAACGTCCTCGTATTGTTCCCGTGGGGAGGCAGATCGGCCTTCACATTTCCTCTGGAGCCTGGGGACGTTGTGCTGCTGCTCTACTCCCAGCGGGGTTTGGCTAAATGGAAGAAGACGCTTGGCGTGGCGGCACCGGACACAATCGGGTTCTTCAGTGAGAAGGACGCCTTCGCCATTCCTGGGTTCGGGACGGACGAACCGGAACACCATATCGCCATTGAGTCGGACGGGATTCACATCAGGACGACCGGCAAGCTCGCTATAGAGGCGCAGGACGTGACGTTCAAGCGTGCTGAGAGCTCGGCGGCGCCGGAGAGCATCATCACCCACACCCACCCGGAGTAGGAGTGCTGATGAGCACCATCTCAGCCGTGGACGATCTCCTTGACGGATTCGCTGTAGTGGATGGCCTTGAGGCCACCAGGCAGCGGGTAATTCAGCATCTACGCTTTAGCTTGGGCGAGTGGTTTCTTGACTCGGACCAGGGCATCCCATACTTCGATGGCCTGTTCGCTGGCGGCAGCAGTCCTGAACTCGCCGCGCAGCTCATTGCCGCCGCAGTGCTCGGCGTGGAGGACGTTACGGACGTAGCCGTGGTTCGAGCCGTCCTTGACCCCCTCACCCGGAGACTGTCGCTGGAGTTCCGCGTCAGTACGGTCCACGGCCAGGTGACGGTAGCGGAGGTGTTGTAATGGCACGGGTGACGGCGCAGGGAATAGAGCCCACGACGCTCCAGGGCTACATCGACGCGCTGGAGGCGGCGTTCCGGTCTGCGTTGGGCCAGGACCTTGATCTGGCCCCGGAGACGCCAGCGGCCCAGTTGGTTGGAACCCTTGCCTTGACGCTGACGGAGGTGGACGAGGCGCTGGTTGCGGTGGGCAACGGTATGTCGCGCAGCAGGGCGCTGGGAGTCCAACTCGACGATCTGGGGTCTCTCTTGGGTATCCCGCGCCTGGAAGGAGAGACGGACGACGAGTACCGGGCCAGGTATGGTCGGCTCGTGGCCAGGAACGGCACGGGCTCGGCTGAGGCGATACTGGCCGCAGTGCTTAGCGTCGAGGGTGTAGCCGATGCACTAATCCGTGAGAACGCCACCGCTGCCGAGGTGACCGAGCAGGGCAAGACCATCGGCGCTCACTCGATATGCCTGGTTGTAGACGGGGGCACGGACGAAGCTGTCGCAGCGGTGATAGCCCGGACGAAGCCAGCAGGGACGGGCACCAGCGGAGAGACTAGGGTTGACGTGCCGCATGATGGAGGTTGGAGCGTGCCCATTCGACTCTCCCGTGTCACTCCAGTCCCAATCAAAGTCAAGCTGGCCCTGACGCTGATGGCAGGCTTTCCTTCGGACGGCACGAGCCGGATCGTCATGCGGGTGGTAGAGCATGTGAAAGGGCTGGCCCTTGGGGAGCGCCTGACCGCACAGCGGCTCCTTGCCAACGTGCTGTTGGTGCCGGGCCATACGGTGGACCTCGGTGTCGGGCGCAAGGCTGGCACGTTGCTCAGAGGCACAGGCACGGTGGCGTCCCTAGATACGTTCCGCGGTAGGGCCACCGTGCTGACCGGGGGGAATCACAGTACTCTGACGACCCTTCAGGGCATCACCAACGGGACAGTTACCTTCCTGGGGCAGACGATTACCGGGCTGGACTTTCTAGTGACGGACTACGACGGAGTGGCTTCCTTGCTCCAGACGGCGCTTAGGGCTACCAGCGCCACGGACCTGGACAATGTGGAGGTCACCCACGACGGCGCGGCGTTCGTCGTGACGTTGCCCCTGGACAGCAACGGGGCGGCAACCAGTGTCAGCGCGGCGTTCACCGGGGACGACTCGGATGAGCTAGGGTTGGACACCGCCACCATCGTCAACGGTGTCGATGCCATCAGGAGCGGCACGATCACGCTGCACGGTGCGACCGCATCCGGTCTGGACTTCGGCGCCGTGGCGAGCTACGACGAAGTGGCCACGGTAGTCAAGGCCGCACTGCGGGGAGCCTCCGAGACAGACCTGGACCAGGTAGAGGTGGCCTATGTGGATGGAGGGTTCGTCATCACCATTCCCCTGGATGCCGACGGCAACCCCATTGTGGTGTCCGGCGCGGTGACTGGCGATACGGCTGACGAGCTGGGGCTGGATACCGTCGATACGGTCCAGGGCTCCGTCACCAGTCAGGACGATATCGAGTTGACCGAGCGGCTGACGGTTAGCCCCGAAGACATCGCCATCACGGTGTTGGCATCATGAGCGACCTGGCCAAGCGAATAGACGTACACGCCAACGCTGGCCTGCTGGGGTGGGCGGGACCGACGATAAAGTATACGTCTGCGACCGCGATGGGAACCACGTAGCGTAGCCTGCCCATAGCTCTGATCCTCACACATCGCTCTCACCCCAGATACTCGGCCCATTGGATCATAAGCGTCCTCCGCCGCTCGAACAGGTCCGAGCGAAAATAGGCGGCTTCGGTAGAGTTTCCCACAACATGTGCTAAAGCCGCCTCCATGACCGCGTGCGGTGCGTCTGTCTTCTCAGCCGCCCAGTCCCGGAAGCTGCTGCGGAATCCGTGGGGTACGCAGGGGATGTTCAGCCGCCGGAGCAACGCCGAAAACGCCATGTCCGACAACGGTCTGCCCGAACGTCCGGGGAAAATCAGCCCGGGACCGTCATCCAGGCTGCGCGCCTCTTCCAGGATGTCCAGGGCGCGCCTCGACAACGGTACGCGGTGCTCCCTGCCCGCCTTCATCCGAGCTGCCGGAACGGTCCAGACCCGGGAGTCCAGAGAGATTTCTTCCCGCCTGGCGGCGCGAACTTCACCCGAGCGAGCGGCGGTCAGCACGGCGAATTCCAGGGCCAGCCGGGTGGCGGGCCCGGCGGTGGACGCTCGAATGGCGTCCAGGGCTGCCGGGACATCCGCGTAGGGCAGCGCTGCCATGTGCGCCTGGGTCCGCGAAGTCTTGGGAAGCACGGCCTCGATGGCGTCGCCAGCCGGATTATCCAGCCTGTAGTTATTGGCGATGGCCCACTTCATCACCGCGCTTATGCGCTGGCGCACTCGCCGCGCTGTCTCTGGCTTGGCAGTCCATATCAGCGTTAGAGCCTTCATAACATCCGAACCCGACACCTCGGTTACCAATCTGGAGCCAAAGTGTGGAAAGACGTATGTCCTGAGAGTAGAACCCCACTGGGCCGCATGCTTGGTGTTCTTCCATGTGGGGAGGTTGAGCTTGATAACCTCAGCGGCAGCCTCAGCAAAGGTCGGTACATCTCGATTCTCTGTCCGAGGGTCCCCGCCCACACGAGCGATTCTGCGGTTCTCCATCGCCTGCTCACGCGCAGCGTTCAGGGGCACAAGAGGCCACCCGCCAAGTCCGAGATCAGTCCGCTTGCCGCGTATCACAACACGCTGAAGCCACCTGCGAGCGCCGGACGGGTCCACCTGAAGGTAAAGCCCCTGACCGTCGTGGTATCGGCCAGGCCGCTTCTCCGTTCTCACTCGCGCCGCAGTCAACGGACGAGCCTTGCGATTCTCGGTCATGCCCCCCCAAATTTTACCCCACATTATAGTTGAGATTGTATGAGACGGTAAGATAATCTATGAGAAGCTATGAGAATCTCGATTGTATCTGGGTCAGGCATGAAATCGACACAAGACAGCCTTTTCAAAGCTAAGATGAAGGATGCGTCTGGCGGAGAGAGTGGGATTCGAACCCACGAGAAACTTGCGCCTCTACGCGATTTCCAGTCGCGCCCGTTCGTCCACTCCGGCACCTCTCCAACACGGCGGGGGAATCCCGCTCAGGGGCCAACTGCCTACAAGAGGCCGGCCCCTCGGACGACAATCGCCATTATAGAGATGGGCGCGCTCGGCTGTCCACAATATGGCGGTGACCGCCCCAACCTATGGCCAAACTACCCGGCCGCCCTAAAGTATTTCGATATTGCCACTTCAATTGGCTGATTCGGTACTCTATAATTGGAAAGGCTGAAAGCACACCGGCGGCGATGGCCGTTGTGGTCGTAACGAAATTCGATTCAGGAGTTACAGTACCGATGGCCGATTCAGGCTTTGTTAAGGTGGCCCAGGTGAGTGAAATCAAGCCTGGCGAAATGACTATGGTTAACCTAGGCGATGACCAGGTGTTGCTGGCCAATGTAAACGGCAACATTCACGCCTGTGAGGATATTTGCTCCCACGCCTACGCGTCTCTATCCGAGGGAGACCTCAATGGTGAAGAGGTGGAATGCCCGCTCCACGGCGGCGTCTTCAGCGTAGTCACCGGCGAAGCCCTAGGACCCCCAGCCGACGATGCCGTCAAGCTGTACAAGATACAAATTGACGGCGACGACATCCTAATAGCGCCACCGGAAGCGTAACCCGTTTCCTAGAAGTACCCGTCACCGGAATCCGGGTATATAGTCTGAGATGTTCAACGCCTGGATTCCGGAGAACGGCCAGTAGACCAACCATACCTTACCGAGAATATTCCCCTCGGGTACCGGCCCCCAACTGCGCGAGTCGTTGCTGCTCCTCCGGTTATCCCCCAAAACGTAGTATTCGCCCGGGCCCAGAAACAACGGCCCGTCATTTGAGTTGTCGTTTCGTTCCAGGTAAGGCTCGGGTAAAGGCAGCCCGTCAATCAGGACAGTGCCGTCGCGCACTTCGATAGTGTCTCCGGGCACTCCCACAACCCGTTTAACGAAGTCTTTGGTGGTGTCGAGTGGGAATTCGAACACGATCACCTCACCCCTTCTGGGCGCGTGCAAAGCGAAACGGGGAGTCGGGTCGGTCACCTTCCAGAACGGCACCACCCGAGACAACCGCGCCGTATCCAGTCTGAAGTACACCAGCCGGTTCACCAGCAGATAGTTGCCCTCCTCCAGTGTGGGAACCATACTGGAGCCGTCGACCTTGAAATTGCGGACGGTGGACTGCAGCAATAGGAAGACGACCAAGGCCAACAAGACGGCTTCCACGATTTCTCGAGCAATACGTGACAAAAAGAGGCAGGTCCGTTAGGAGGGAATTATTTCCGGCTAAAGATCTGTCTGGCGGCGATGGGGACAGGCCCCGAGGGCCCGTGCCTGTAAGTTATTTGAAAATTATAGCATCGGCAAATAGTTTAAATACGCCCAATTGAGTCCTATTCATTGTTGCTGGGTCGGCCTGGCGTAAACGGCAGCGACAATGACGAGGGGCAACGCGTCGTGGTTGGTTACCGTAGTCGCGTGCCAAAGAATTTGTCCCCACCTGCGCCGTCTGCTAAAATCGGGCAACCCTGTTGGTGGCCGTCTATCGGTGGCCGCATACTAGTCGCCCTTTGGAGGGATTGACCCATGAGTTGGCGGTTTGAGTTGTTGGCCAAGCCCTACGGCGGGGTGACCGAGGGCCCGATCTGGGACGGCGAATCGCTGTTGTTCACTCACATCCCGGCCAGCCGCATCATGCGCTACGACCCCAAGACCGAGCAGATCACCGAGTGGCGCACCGGAACCAACCGCACTAACGGCCTGGCCCACGACACCGAAGGCCGGCTATTCGGTTGCTGCGCCGCCGGCCGCTCCATCGTACGGTTCGACCCAGACGGCTCCACCGTTACCGTGGCCGACCGGTTGGGTGGTCAGAAGCTCAACACCCCCAACGATCTGGCTGTGGACGCCAAGGGGCGCATCTGGTTCACCAACCCCTGGAACGCCGGGAACATCGACGCCACCGAGGTCCAAGAGTTGGACCACCGGGCAGTGTTGCGGGCCGACCCGCAGCCCGGCGGCAGCTATTCGGTGACCCGGGTTGAGTCGGACAGCACCATGCCCAACGGCATCCTGGTGTCCATCAACGGCAAGACGCTTTACGTGGCGGAAAGCAACTCCGCCGACCCCAGCATCGACCGTGAGTTGCGGGCCTACCCGATTAACGACGACGGCTCGCTCGGCCCCTACGCCGTGCTCCATACTTTCGGCACCGACGGAAAAGCGGCCCAGCGGGGCATCGACGGCATGTGCCTAGACCGCGAAGGAAACATCGTCGCCACCGCCGGAAATTGGTTGGCGGGACCGGGACCGATGATATACGTGTTTGACCCCAAAGGCCGGGTCATCGAAACCCATCCGGTGCCGTGTGACATGCCGACCAACTGTTGTTTCGGTGGCCCGGACCGTTCTACGCTGTACCTCACTTCCGTGAACGGGCACTTCTTCAAGGCTCAAACCGACATGGAGGGCTGGGCCCTGTTCCCTTAGACTCAGTATGGCAGGAGACCCACAGAGGCACTTAACATGACTTTGGGGAATAACAGGTTCGGAAGGGACCAGATTCGCCAGGGTGGCGGCCGGGGCAACGGCAACGACCACTTTGACGAGATGGTGGGCGCCACCGAGTTGTTCGTCTATCAAACGCCCAACAAGCGGGCCAAGGGCTTCGAAACGCTGAAGCTCTATCTCGAAGCCTCGGAGTGCGAGCTAAGATTCACCGTGGACATCCCGCCGGAGCTGCGCAACTATGAGGCCTTCCGCGTGACCTACCGCACAGGAGACGCCATCCCAACCCCGGTCCTCCGCCGCTGCCACGCCTGGGCCCACGGCCGCAACTTCCTCCACAGCTTCTTCAAACCAATGTACCGGTAGGGCTGCGCCAACACCAAATGTAGTTTCGCCCTTAGGTGAACACACCCGGAACGGGAGACTCAGGACGAACGGGGTAGCCCTCGGTCAGCCTGGGTTGAGCACGCGCCACCGGCAACTACTCTACCATCCGGAATTCATCTGCTCTCGCTCGAGTTCTGAATGAGGCGATTGCTGCGCGTTACCTGATTCGGAATTTATTGTGGAGACGTAGCAGGGTCGAGAGTTAACTATTTGCAAACTAGTACTCAGTCAACCTAATTATTGGCAGGATAGAGATGGTGACGCTTGACTCGGGCGTCCACAGTGGAGAATCTCCAGTCAATGGTTGCTCCGGCTTGGTTTCGTTCTGCCTCCAGGGCCGCGATCTCGCTACTCAAAGTCTCTTCATCGGCAATACGCCGGCGCAGGACTCGCCTGGCCAAGACACTGAACTCGATCTCTGCCATGTTGAGCCAACTACCGTGCTTGGGAGTGTAGTGAAACTCCAAGCGTTTGCGTATTCGCCTAGCCTCCTTGGGCTCGAAGGTTTCGTAGAGGGAAGCTGGTTTGTGGGTGTTGAGGTTGTCCAGCACCACCCGGATCTTCTCGGACGCTGGGTAAGCTTCATCGGCCAGCCACCGCATCTGCTGAGCGAAGTCCACCATGGTACGACGTTCGGTCACTGCCACATGCCTCCAGCCCGCCAGGGGCTCGCACAGCATGAACAGGTTTCGGGTGCCATTGCGCTGGTACTCGTAATCGTATCGCTCCCGTCGTGCCAGCTTGGGCGGGATCGGAGACCTCTTTTCCGCCAGCAACTGCTTGGAGGTCTCGTCGAAACAGACCACCGGGCGCTCTGGGTCATAGGGTTCCGCGTAAAGGTCCAGCACATCCTCCATACACGCCACAAACTCGGCGCTCACCTGGGGAATACACCACTCCTTCTTCTGCCACGGCTTGAGACTGTTTTTTTCAACCGCTTGCGAATTCCCTCGTGGGACATGGAGGGCGCCAGCCCCAACTCCACCACCTTGTTTGCCAGGAGCCGCAGGGTCCAGTGGTCATGGCCTGGAGGGGCCTCGCTGCACGCCAGGGCAATCAGGTGCGCTTCCCCCCGCTCATCCAGTTTGGTCGGATGTCCTGGCCGAGGATCTTCCTCCAAGGCCCGCTTCAGTCCTCCCTCCAGGTACCGCCGCTTGGTACGGCACACCGTACCCGCAGACGTGTCCAGCGCCTCCACGATGCGCATCACCCCCCAGCCCGTATCTGCCTTTAGCAGAATACGGGCCCGGGCAACCTTTCGCGCTGGGCTCTTTCCCCCGCGAATCAGTCGTTCCAACTGGTCTCGTTCTTCCCTTTCCAACCGGACCACATACCGATCTCGTCCCATGGCTGCCACCCTCCTACGTCAACACTCCTAAAAAAGGGTAGCAACCTTAGACGTTTTCTTAAACAATTACCAAAACCGAGTTGACTGAGTACTACGTTGGCTATCCAGATGCGCTATGCCTCATAAACTGTCACACCGCCAACGATGGTTCTTTCCACTGAAATGTCCTTAATTGTCATAGGATCAACTTGAGTAGGATCGGCGCCCAGAACAACTAAATCGGCCAGCTTCCCTGTTTCAATAGACCCTTTGATATCTTCTTCAAAAGAGGCATAGGCTCCATTGATCGTATAAATCTTCAAGGCCTCTTCGACCGATATTTTCTGACTGGCGCCCCAAAGCCTTCCGTCGCTGTCGACCCTGGTCACACAGCTCTGAATTCCTAAGAGAGGTTCGAAAGGACCTGGAGGGTAGTCCGTTGCTCCAGTAGATATTATGCCGTGGTCGAGAAAAGACCGCTGAGCGAACATCCATTCAAGCCGGTTGTCGCCATAAAAAGGCATCTTCTCCCCGTGGTAATAGACGTACGTGCAAAAAGGTGTCGCTATGCACCCAACAGCCTTCATTCGGCGCAGAAGATCGGGATTGACCAGAGTACAGTGTTCTATGCGGTGCCGTGGGTCCTTCCTTGGAAACAATGATTGAGCCTTTTCGTAAGCGCTCAATACAGCGTCGATAGTGGCGTCGCCATTCGCATGTATGCATACCTGATACCCGGCCTGATGAATTTCCATTACCCGGCTCTCAATCTCGTCGGCGGTCATCGCTAGAATCCCGTGATCGCAAGTGCTGCCAACATAAGGTTCGGACAAGTAGGCGGTACGGGCGGCGATGGCTCCATCGGCTACCATTTTGATTCCGCCGATACGCAGGTACTCGTCACCGAATCCAGTCCGGATTCCAGCCTCGCGGAGCGCCGGAAAATGGTCGTGGAACATCAACAGGTATGCTCGTAAGGTCAAGTCTCCACTATCTCGTCCTTCCTGATAGGTGATTAGCTCGTTATTTGACACCATGGCGTCGTGGACGCTGGTTAGACCTGCCTGGCTGAGCATCTTACAGATCCGTCTCAAGCCTTGCCGCCGAATTTCGGGGGTTACCGCTGGCAGGTGTCCGTACGTTATGGGATCAATGGCCCGTTCGTAAACAACGCCGTTCAGGTCACCCGTCTCCTCATCCCTACCGAAGCGGCCACCGGGCGGGTCCGGTGTTTCGACGTTAAACCCACCCACCTCTAAAGCTTTGCTATTAAGGTAGTAAACATGGCCGGCCCGATGGCTGACCATGATCGGATGTCGGGTACTTATTGTGTCCAGGTCGTATCGAGTGAGGAAGCGATTTTCGGCGGTCTTGGTATCGTCATACTTGAATCCTTGAACCCAGTCGCCATCCGGAGTTTTTTTGGCCATCTGGCTCAGTTCGTTAAGGACCTCCGAAATATTAGGGCGGGCGCAATCGGCAGCCATTACATGTCGGATTCCACTGCTGAGCACATGGATGTGAGCGTCGATAAAACCAGGCAGTACGGTTTTCCCTTGCAGATCTAGTTGTTGTGTGTCCGGACCGATGAGACCAGCTACGTCGTCATTGCCGCCAATGGCCAAGAATCTACCGTCCCTGATTGCCAGGGCTTGAGCCCGGGGGAGCCTCGAATCTATGGTGATTATGTTGGCGTTTTGGAGAATGACCTGGGCTTTAGCAATCCCGGTAACCATTATCAACCCCCCAAAGTTAGTCCTTGACTGTCAACGCACATCTAACCCCCGGAAGGCCACTACGCTAAGAGTGATGGAACCATCCTTCCCGTAACCTCTCCGAAAAAGCAAGACGATAGCAACTCTTTCGCAAAGGGCACTGTATCTTTTTCATCTTGCTGAGGGGAAGTTCGGGTTCCGCTTTTCTCGCACCGAGTCTAGTCCTTCACGGATGTCGTTACCGAAGAAGCCCAGCATCTCTAGGGCCAGCGAATAATCGAAGGCGGTATGCTCCGCCATGCGCAGCCGCTGGTTCATCGAGCGCTTGGTCCCTGGTGAGCGCTGAACTGAGCTTGTCGATGTACCCCCTTTCTCGGGTTCAACCATGTGTCGGAGCAGATTCTACCCCTGGAAATAGGCCTTCATCGGCTCGAAATAGTGTTCGCCCCAACCATCTTTGTACTGCATGCCGTGTTCCGGCAGTTTCGTATGTTTCAGGGTTAGCTTAGTTCCCTCAGGCACGCCCTTCAGCGTTATCTCCAACTCCGAGTCTGCGTCCGACTCCTGGAACTCCTGCGTGCGCCACGACTGCAGGATGCGCTTTCCCGGTTCCAACTCCAGGTTCTTGCCCGAGATGTAGCCGTCCCAAGCGCTGAACTCGCCGCCCACCTGGGCACTGGCCTCCGCCGCGCCGCCGGTCATCTTGGAGTGCCCTTCCGAGTCTAGCCAAGCGTCATAGACCTGTTCTGGAGTGGCCGAGAAAATGTCAGAAATTTCGAATTCTATGCTCATCTGTGATTCCTAGTCGCCGAAGGCGTTCGAATTGAGTTTCACCTTTTGACCAAGCTGGCGAATGGGTCGTCAGGAATGCCATCAAGGCGTGGGCGCGCCGATTAGTCGGATATCAGTCTGGCGGGATAGCCTAACTTACACGACCTACGCTCGCAATATCTCGCGCCGGGACAGCACCCGCTCCATCAAGGGCCGCATGCCCAGCCCGCTGGAGATGGCCAGGGACTCGTCCAGTAAGGAGGTTGCCCTGGCCCGGTCGCCTTCGCCGTCGCGCTGGAGCAACAAGTCGGCGTAGTCGCAGTAGGTCCAGGCCAACTCAGGCCGGTAGCCCCCCTTGCGGCAGAAGGCCAGGGCGTCCTCGAAGTGCTCAGCAGCCAGGTCGGATCTACCAATGGTCTGCGCCAGGAGCCCAAGAAGGCGGTCAAAGACCAACGAATACCATTGCATTGATGTACCCCGGCTGGGTAAGAGAGAAGCATAGTGGTCTGCGGCGGCGGCAGCATCATTTCGATGCACCGCCAGGAAGCCCAGCCCGGCCTTGGCGCCCCACCTGATCAATGTGGGAGCGTTAGGCGTGCTCAAAACAGCGTCTGCCGCAGCCTCGGCAACCTCAAGCTCGGGAGCGGCGCCGGTAGCTCGGGCCCATAGAGGTATGCCAAGGGCGGAAAGGGCGTAGCCACTGTTCGGCCCGGGAGGCATGAGCCTCATAGCTTCGACAAGGCGTTCTAGATATTGTTGACTCTGTTCAAACTCACCCAGCTCGAACTCCATCTGCAGGCGGACCGCGAGATTTCTGGTGTCCACAGGCGCCAGCGCCAGAGCCTGGTCAGAAAAACGGCGCGCCGCTTCCCAGTCGCCTTCGTAAATTGACACCATTGCACTCGTGCCAAAGGTGGTAGCCAAATTGTCAGTGTCACGCAGCCTTTCTGCCAGTTTCAATAGGTTTTCTAGGTTGGTCTTCGCTGTCTGGAGATCGCCGGTCATCAAGGGAACAAGAATCACACCCAGTCGCACCAGCATCTCAGTCTGTTGGTTATCCACACGGCATGCCAACTCTACGCCCCGCAACGCCAACTCTAGCGTCTTTTGATAGCCTCCGTGATAGAATTCTATCGCGATCGCGCTGCCTAAGGTGCGGAACTCCAGGTCTATGTCGTTCTCCCGCTCAGAGATGGCCAGCGCCCGGGTGTAACAGTCTCGGGCGGTCTCAATGTCGTATTCCTCATTGAATGCGGCAACGGAGTATCGAGACAGAAGGCGCCCTTCATCGTGGGAACCGGGCTGGACGAGGTCCAGCGCCCCGTGAACTAGTTGGGATACCCCCATTAGCAGACCGGTCACCACAGGGGGTGGCTGTAACGCTATTGCTACGACGCGCTCTGTGTCCCCTGCATCGGCGTAATAGTGGAAGGCGCGGCGCAAGCAGTCCATGGCCTCGGGAAACCTATGCCTTTCGAAAGTGAGAAGCTGGGCGCTCCCTAAGCCGAACAACAGCGCTGCAGCTTCCGAGTCAGTTGCGGTCTGGGAACCGGTCAATGCGATGCCCTTTGACGCCATTCCCCGCTCAAAGTGAGTCAAAGCTTCTTCGTAGGCGTATGCCGCCAGCGCCCTCTGTCCCGCCAGCAGGGAGTAATGCACCAGCTTCTCGGTCCCCAATACCGTCTGTGCCTCGGCCAAATGGCGGGCCAGCTCGGCGGCGTGCGCTGCGGCGTCGCCGCCGTACAGCGTCTCCAACGCCTCGGCGATCCGGGCGTGCAACCGGACTTTGCGGGTGGTGGAAAGCTCCCCGGTCAGCGTCTCCTGAATCAACGCATGGGTGAACTGGTAGCGGCCCACGGATGTGGGCAACTCTGCAATCAGGCGGCCCGACAAGGCCTCCTCCAGTACCTCCAAGAGCCGTTCTCCAGAGAGGTCTTCAATAAGAGGCGAAAGCTGTTCTAGGGTGAACTCCCGACCCAGCACCGACGCAATGGTCAGAACCTCGTTGCACCGTTCCGAAAGCCGGTCCAACCGGCGGCCGATTACCTCCCGCACACCTTCGGGGATTCGGACGCTCCAAGAATCCCGCTGACCGACGTTTTCCTGGGTCAGTTCCCCCTCCTGCACCAGCAGCCGGACCACCTCGGTGACGAACAGAGGGTTGCCCTCGGTCTGCCGGTGCACCGCCGCCACCATCCCCGTGGGCGGAGTTACACCGGAGGCCAATTCAATGAAACGGCCCACGTCGTCTGGGCCCAGTCCTCTCAGCAGCACCCGTTGGAACCCGCCCTCGGCGGACCGGGTCAACTCTCCCAGGGTATTTGAAAGCGGGTGCTGGCGGGAAAGTTCCACGTCCCGGTAGGTGCCGACAACCAGCAAACGTGCACCGGCCAGCTCCCGGGCCACGAATTCCAGCAAGAGCAGCGACGGATGGTCGGCCCACTGCAGGTCGTCCAACACCAGCATCAAAGGCTGGCGCCGGCTGGCGCTCCTTAGAAAAGCGGTGATGGAATCAAACAGTCTAAAGCGGGCCTGCTCCGGCTCCAGTTGGGGCGGCGCCTCCAGGCCAGGCAATTGCTCCTTTACGTCGGATACCACCTGGGCGATGTCGGCAGCGCCCGCGCCCATTTCCGAGCGCAGTTGCTCCGGGTCGACGTCCCTGACGTAGGAGCGGATAGCCTGCACCCAGGGCCAGTAGGGCGGCGCGCCCTCGGCCTCGTAGCAGCGGCCCCAAAGTACCTGAGCGCTCCGCATCCCGGCGTTGAGGTCGATGGCGTCCAAGGCGGACAATACGTCGGCGGCTGAATCCGGGCGCTGCGACGGGTTCTTGGCCAGCAAGCGCATGATCAACGCTTCCAGAGGACGCGGGCACTGCCCGTTATGCCAGGTTGGGGCCACCGGCGGGGTGTTGATGTGTTGCCCGATGATGGCTACGGAGTCGTCCCCCAAAAACGGCGGGCGGCCAGTCGCCATTTCATAGAGCATGGCCCCCAATGAGTACAGGTCTGAGGCGGGGGTGACTTCTCCGCCCATTGCTTGCTCCGGCGGCATGTAGGACACGGTGCCGACCATCATCCCTTCTTGGGTCAGGCGAGAACGGTCCAAGGAGACGGCCAAGCCGAAGTCGCCGATCTTGGCGGTGCCCTCACCGGTTAGCCAGACGTTTCCGGGTTTCAGGTCCCGGTGGACGATGCCTCGGCCGTGGGCGAACTCCAGGCCCCGGCAGGTCTCTTGGGCGATCCTGATTGCTTGCTCCAAGGGAAGCCGGTGGGCGGCGGCATTCTCGATCAGACCTTCGACATCCCCGCCGCCCATGAGCTCGGTGACCATATAGGGCTGGTCTTGTTCTTCACCCAGGTCGAAGACCGTGACTATATGGGGATGGGACCCTAACCTCCCCATGGCCTGAGCTTCGCGTTGGATGCGGGTGCGGGAGGTGTCGTCCAAGCCCTCGGTCTTGATCAGCGCAAAGGCTACTTCGCGGTCCAAAGTCGTGTCGTGGGCCAGGTAGACTTTCTTTTTGCCACCCTCGCCCAGAAATTTCTGGACCTGGTAGCGGCCATTGGCGAATGAGCTGGGTTGGTCTTGAGGTGCGGCCGAGGTGGTGGGTGCGGGAGTTGTGGGCTGACTAGTTGGCTGGGCGGCGGAGCCGCTCAATGCCCGGTCTGCTGCGGCTAGAAACGTAGCCGCGTCATTATTGCTTGGATCAAGGGCTAAGACTTTATTGGAACGGTCATGTACCAGCGGCCAATCGCCGTCAGCAAACGCCTGGTCGGCTTCGTCCAGCAGGAGATCGATTCGCCGCTGAATACGCTCGCTGGCCATAATGGAGGAATAGTAGCGTCAAGGGGCACCGTTTGTCCACGAACTCTCCGCTCGAGTGCCCCGAAATAGTAGGCGCCGCCTAAATTGGCATATCGAAGGTTCGGAAATTAGGTGGGCCCAGTCAGTCTGACAAGGTTGAGGCGGAACTTGGACAGAAGTCGGCAGAATGGTGGGCCCGGTTGGGATCGAACCAACCACCAGTCGGTTATGAGCCGACTGCTCTACCACTGAGCTACGGGCCCTCGCTTGGAAGCTTATTCCAGGCGTTTCAGAGGTGTCAAGGAAGTCAAGAAAGGCCGAGGCGCCACCGGCAAGGCAGTGCGGTCGGCGACCGACCGCAGCAATTCTCTGCTGAAGGTGATTCGCCGCTCAGACGAGACCCAGGCTTTGCTTGTAGTCGGGGTCCCAAGCTGCCAGCAGTCCTCGCTCCAGAGCTTCATCCTGGGGCACCCTCGGGGTGGGCTCTCCGGTTAGCGGCACCGTGGCCACCACCGCGTCCTGCACCAGTGCCTGGTAGGACGATTCGTCTACTCCCAAAAGTTCCTGCAACAGCGGCTCGTTATGCTGCCCAAAGGTGGGGCTGGGACCCTGAATACGTAACGGGCTCTTGGAAAACTTGTAGGGCCGGCCAATAAAGGGCCGGGCACCCATCTGGCGTTCGTCGGGGTAATCGACCCGCTCCAAGAATCCTCGGCTCTTCAAATGGGGGTCGAAATGGACGTCTTTGCCGGTCAACACCGGCCCGGCGGCGATGCCAAGGCCCTGCAAGGCATGCATCAAGTCGTAACGGTCTGAAGTGACCGTCCACTCACGAATTATCTCGTCCAGGGCATCGTGGTTGCGCTGCCGTAAAAGCAAGTCCAAATATTGGGAGTCCCTCGCCAACTCCGGACGGCCCATGAGGGTGCAGAGCGACTGCCACTGCTCGTCGTCGGCCACCGACAGCGTTATCCACTGGTCTTCACCAAGGGCCGGATAGCAGCCTTGGGGGGCCCGGTGCGGGTGCCGGTTGCCGATGCGAGTTCCATCGCGGCCGTTGGCGACAGCATCCATGATGTATTCCGACAGAAACATCACCCCTGCCTGGTACATACCGATGTCCGCCCACTGTCCCCGGCCGGTCTGATTTCGGTAACGGAGCGCGGCGCCTACGGCGAACAAGGCGGTCCAAGTGGACAAGAAATCGACGAACGAGGCCCCCGCCTTGGCCGGCCCGGCGTCTGGATATCCGGTGACCCAGCAGTGGCCGTGCGTGGCTTCTTGGGTGGTTGCCTGGGCCGGGTAGCTGGAATAGGGCCCGTCGCCGTGGCCGTACCCGGTGTTGGACACCATGATTATGTCGGGCTTGATCTTCCTTAGATTGGGGTAATCCAAGCCCCAGCCGCGCATCACCCTGGGGGTGAAATTCTCCATCACCACATCGCTGACGCTGACCAGTTGGCGGAAAAGGTCACGGCCGCGCTCATCGGTCAGGTCCAAAGTGAGGGACTCCTTGCCCCGGTGAATCAGGTTATACGTGGAGGGCCGGTTCCACCAGTCCTCGCCCAACTCGTTTTCGGGAAACGCTCCGGCCAGGCCACCGGTGCGGGTAATGTCGGGTCGGCCCGGCCCCTCCACCTTGATGACCTCGGCGCCCATGTCGGCCAGGAGGCCTCCTGTATAGGGCAGGGCGAAAACGTAGGAGGAGTCGAGAACTCGGATACCTTCTAGGGGCAACTGGGCGAGGGGCGACCGTGGCATATTCTTAATTCCTCATGTGGAACATCGCTTAAATGGCGTCAGTCTGGCGTAGCAGTACATACTCTTGCTGGCTGTACCCAAGACCGTCGACATAAATTTCTTGATTGTGCTGGCCCAGAGTCGGAGCCGGACTTACGAGGTGGTAGGGAGTAAGGCTCAGGTTGAACAGCACCGCCGGCACCTTGATTCTGCCTATAACGGGGTGCTCAACCTCACGGTAGAATTCCCTGGAC
This sequence comes from Dehalococcoidia bacterium, assembly GCA_965247605.1. GTDB lineage: Bacteria > Chloroflexota > Dehalococcoidia > Lucifugimonadales > UBA3495 > VXOI01. The sequence continues at coordinate 1,151,653 of CBDFHM010000013.1, forward strand.
TCCAGCTGAGGGCAATTGGCCAACTCGGACGGCGTCTGCACCAGTCCGAATAGCATGCGGGCTTGGGCCGCCCCGGTAAAAAGCTCCCATTTGCCCCGGTCCTTTATCGACTCCATGACCAACCGGTCCAACTCCTCGCCGTTCTGGTTGCGTTGAGCGGTAACGGCGAATTCGGGCCCGTGCAACTCGGGCGCTCCAAAAAAATCGGCAATGGTCTCCCAGGTCGCGCCACCACCGGTCTGCACGATAATCCAACCGTCTTCGCACGGCATGGGGTGGCCGAAGGTGCGGCCGGCGGGACGCCTCCGGGCCTGTGTGCCGCCCATGAAGGGGTACATCGTCTGCGTGGCCATCGCTGTCGACGCTACGCACTCGGTGATGGAGACATCTATGTGCTGTCCCTCGCCGGTATTCCCCTGCATGAACAGCGCCATTGCCGTGGCGGCGGCGCCGTTGAGCCCGCCCTCATACTGGGCCTGGAACCCACCGTGTTTCAGCGGCTCCCGGTCCTGCAGTCCGCTGATGCTCATGATCATGCCCATGGCGTAGTTGACGATCTCTTCGCCCTCATACTGGCTGTAAGGGCCGGTCTGCCCAAAGGGCGTGATCGAAGTCATGACCAAAGAAGGATTGAGCGGTTCCAAGTCGGTGTAGCCGAGACCCAGGCCGGCCAGGTAGCCGGGCCGGTGGCTTTCCACGATGACGTCGACGTGGGGGACGAGGCGTTTTAGAATCTCGCGGCCGGTGGAATTTTCGAGGTTTAGAGTGGCGCTCTTCTTGTTTAGGTTGAGTGCCAGGAAAAACAGACTCTTCTCTGGGTGGGGGTCGTCGCCGAAGAAAGGAGGCATACGCCGCAGCGCCGAACCCGGCGGTGGCTCCAATTTCAGCACGTCGGCCCCGTAATCGGCCAAGAGCCGGGCGCAAAACGACCCGGCGATGTCCTCGCTCAGGTCAAGAACCTTCACGCCTTCCAAGGGACCGACAGGCAGCGGAGCGGGCAGAGCCTCAGGCTCGTTCAAAGTTGAGTTAGTTCTCCTATGCGGGTCTACCGACAGGCCGGGTAACGACCGCCAGCGAGAAGAATTGTACCCAACGGTCGCATCGCGGGCAATCCGTCCCGCGGTGTTTGACGGCCCGAAGCGCCGTTGCTACACTCCGCAGCTAGGATGACTCTCAGATACGGCGTTGGATTCCTATTGCTGGTAATCTTGTTGCTGGCGGTCGCCTGCGGAAGGGAACCCACGCCGACGCCGTTGCCAACTCCGGAGCCGACAGCCGACCCCAACACCGCTCGCGTCGGGCCGACGATACTACCGCCACCGACCGCCGAGCCCACACGCGCCGCTACTGCTACGCCCGCAAGCCCCGGGGGCTCTGCCGTCCCAGCCACAACGAGGCCCTCAGAGCGCACGGAGCCCTCGGCGCGGCTCACGGAGGCTGAGGCACACGGTTTGGTTCACCTGGGGGTTCGATCGGCGATAGCGGACCTCGTCGGCCGTACCGGAGGTCTTGTGGGCCCGTTGGAAATCGTGGAGGCGCAAGAGGTCGTATGGCGGGACGCCGGGCTGGGGTGCCCGGAGCCAGATACTTCCTACGCTCAGGTGCTGACGCCTGGCCTCCGGTTGGTGATCGCCGTCGATGATTCTGGTCGACGCCGGACCTACGACTACCGCGTTACGGACTTCCACGGCACGCTCTGTGAGAACGAAGTCACAGAAGCACCGCTGGAAAGCAGTCCACTAGCGGGCGTTTGGTCTCGCCTGGCCAACATGCCCACTCCCAGAAGCGAGGTCGCGGCAGCCAGAGTACACGGGAAGATTTACGTTATCGGGGGCTTTGGCGCAGGAGCCACCGCGAACGAAGTTTACGACATCGAAACCAACACCTGGTCGGTGATGGCCCCGGTCCCCGAAGGTGTCGACCACGCGGCCGCCGTTGTAATCGCGGAACACGTGCATCTGATCGGCGGTTTCAACGGCCGTTGGGCGCCACAGTCCCACGTTTGGGCCTATGTCCCGGAATCTGACACCTGGTCCCGCCGCGCCGACTTGCCAACCGCCAGAGGAGCCCTTGGCGCGGCGGTAATCGAGGGCAAAATCTATGCTGTGGGCGGCGTGGGCACGAACGGCAACGTCGGCACGCTGGAGGTCTACGATCCGGAACGAGATACCTGGGAGGCACTGGCGCCGATGCCTACTCCCAGAGACCACATCGCAGTTGCCGTGGCCGACGGAAGGCTTTACGTCGCCGGTGGCCGATTGGGTAGCTTCGCCCGCAATCTGCCCAATCACGACGTATACGACCCCGCTTCCGGGACCTGGCAAGCGGCAACCGGTCTGCCCACCCCAAGAAGCGGCAACGCCGCAGCCACGGTTGCGGCCCAAACCTACGTTTTCGGCGGCGAAGCGGTGGCCGGCACCTTCGACGAAAATGAACGGTTCACGCCTTCGACCGGCGTCTGGGAATCGTTGCCGCCATTGCCCACGGCCCGGCACGGCTTGGCGGCTGTTGCCGTGGAAAACCGCATCTATGTGCTGGCGGGCGGGCCAACTCCAGGTGGGTCGGCAAGCGGCCTGAACGAGGTGTTCATCGTGGTGCCGGAGGCTGGACCTTAGGCCTCAACTGCCGTAGTGCTGTTCCAGTTTGGCTCGGAACTCGTCGGCGGTGAAGCTGTATTCCTGAGTGCCATAGGTCTGGACCGCGTAATGACCGCAGACACTGGCCATTTGGACCGAACGCTCTAGGCTCTGCCCCTCGATCAAGCCTTTTATGAGCCCGCCGCGGAAGGCGTCACCGGCGCCGGTCGGGTCCACGACGTCATCGGTCGGGACCGCCGGGACGTACACCGGTTCGTTTGGTCCCATCAACTCCGCACCGTGTTCCCCTTTCGTCACGATGATGTTTTCGACCTTATCCGCCAACTGCTGATGGGAAAGACCGGTCCGGTTAGAGATCATCTCAAGCTCGTAGTCGTTGGACACCAAGACCTTGGATTGGCTTATGGCCCGAGCCAAGTCCGGCGGGTCCCATATAGGCAGCGATTGGCCCGGATCGAAAATGGAGTAGATTCCGAGTTCTTGGTGACGTTCGGTCATCTCGGCCATGTCCTGTAAATTGCCGGGCGCCACGATCGCGATGGTGTTCTTGGGGTCAATGCCATCGAAGCCGAACCCTGCCTGCTGCTTCATGGCGCCGGGGTTGAAGCCGGTAATCTGATTGTTGTCCAGATCGGTGGTTATGTAGGCGCCAGCAGTAAGTTCGTCGGTCACCACGCGGATGTTTTCCGCACCGAGACCGTGCCTGGCCAGCCACTCGAAATAGCGGTGGTAGTCTTGGCCGATGGTGGCCACGATGCGCGGCTTTTCACCCAACAGGGACAACGCATAGGCGATGTTGCCAGCAGTGCCTCCGAAATTTTCGGTCAGGCTGTTGACCGTGAAGCTGACATTAATCATGTGAATTTGCTCGGGCAGAATGTGTTCCGAAAACCGGCCCGGAAAGTCCATGATCCGGTCGTAGGCCAAAGATCCAGAAACCAATATTTCCATGGGTGGCCTCGCTTTGTTGTCCCGATTAGAAGTGCAAAGTTTTATGAGTCGAGATCAGCATCCCAAATCCGAAGCGGCGGTATTTTAACAACCGTATTCTCCGTCGATGGGGCCCAAAAATTCCACCACATCGTCGACATTTAGTCCTGAGTCCGCTGCCTTTCCAGCATTTATCTCCAACACAAACCGGACGTCGGCGCCAGGGCCATACCGAGGCAAGTCTGAGTCGTCCGTGCCGGGGGGCGGTACCGGAACGTCCCTGGAAATATCGACCAATCGACATTCGGCGTCGATCCAAATCATGTCCAGCGGGAATTGCATGTTTCGCATCCAAAAGCGGAGAGACTGCTCCTCTTCGAAGATGAACAGCATCCCGGCCCCTCCGTCCAACGATGGCCGGTCCGACAGGCCTTGACGACGGTCACTGGGTTCAATCGCCAGCTCAACCGGGAACACCACGTCCCTAATTCTGACAGCAGGGCCGGAGATCACCGGCGTGGGGCTCCCGGCGACGGCAGTCGAAATCGTGGTCGGGCTATTCGTGGGAGTGACGCCGATCGTGGGAGTGACGTTCACGGGCCTTGTTGTGATGGGCTGTGGCGGCGGTGGAGTAACCGGTGGGTCCGAACTCCCACAACCCAAGAGAACTCCGGCCATCAGCGTGCCGAGCGCCACGAATAAATAACGTATTAACAGATACCGTGCTAAAACCTTCAGTCTGCCTTGGTCCCTTCGCCCTAGCCCCGGAGCGGTTCGCTCCGGAGCCTGCGCCGCCTGTAATCGAAGCCAATGTTATCCCAGGCCAGTCTAATCCACAAGCAACTGTCGTATTCCCAGGCTACCTCTGGAGGACTCCCGACTAATCTGTGCGACTACCGCCCGGCCACCCTGCCGCTCCTTTTGTTGACGAAGCTGTGGGGCCTGGAGTAGTCTGGGTGCGTCAATCCGCAGGAGGAAAAAAGATATGACTCAGGAGTCCCGCCCCGACACCCAATCGGCCCTCACGCCGGAAGTCAGGGCAATGATTGGCGTCGCCGGGGATGTTGTCGAGTCTTGGGGCACCGTGGACCAAGAATACCTGCGGAGGTTCACCCAGGCGGTCATGGACCCCGACCCCCGCTATTGGGACGAGGAGTTCGCCAAAAGCACCCACTACGGCGGGATTATTACTCCGCCCATCATGGTCAGCTACATGACCAACCGCATCCGACCCGACCAAGAAGACCCGATCACTCGAGCATTTGAAGATAACCCGGAGTCCGACGGAATCGGGAGCGTGGAGCGTCCCGGGGCCTTGCCGCCGGTACCCACCAACTTGGTCAGGGTCTTGAACGCTGGCAACGAGTTGGAGATTTATCAATATCCCAACATCGGCGACAAGATCTACTTCCAAAACAGCTATTCGGATATTCGGGAAAGAGTGGGACGGGAAGGCAATCCGTTTCTGATTATCACGATGGAAACAAGCTACCGAAATCAGCGAGACGAGTTGCTGTGCATCACCCGCCAGTCTTCTATCCGCCGGTAGGCCGTATGCAAGACAGCGATTATCCAAACCCGGCAAGGGACCTGTGAATGAGCGCAAAGCTGGAAGAACTGCTAAATATGTCGCCGGAGGAAATTCTCGGACACAACGAGAAACCGGCCAGCGAGCAACTCCGGAGTAAGCAGCAGACCTACTACGACGATGTGACCGAAGGATTGGAGCTGCCCAAGTACATCTACTCACCCACGCCAACCCACCTCTTTCGGTGGAGCGCGGCGATAGAGAACTTCCACCGGATCCACTACGATCTGGACTTTGGGCTCAACCACGACAAGAATCCCAGCATTCTGGTCCACGGCTCCTGGAAACAGAGTGTCGTCCCTCAATACATCAAGGACTGGACGCTACCCAAGGGCTGGCCGTGGAAGGCCCAATTTGAGCACCGGGCCATGCTGGTTCCCGGCGACATTCTAATCATGTGGGGTGTCGTAACCGGCAAGCACGAAAAGGGCGGCATGGGCCTCGTCGACCTTGAAATAGGCATGAAAACCCAAGACGGCATTGAAAGTATGCCCGGCACCGCCACGGTGGTGCTTCCGCTCCGGGGCGGGCCTGACATCCCCTATCCTTTCGTGCCGCCACAAGCCTAACCGGCGAAACCAGCGACTCGCCGTCCGGCTGGCGTGGTCCACATCTCGAACCCAACGGATGACCTCACGAGGTGAATACTCAAATGGCCAGGTTTCTTGCCACCCACAGCATTTCCAACCTTTCTGAAGCGGAGTTTCGGGACAAGCTGGGAGCGGTCAGCAAATGGCGGCCCGATCGGCGCACCACCATACTCAAGGTCTACGCAGACACGAAGAGGGGTAAGCTGGTCACCGAATGCGAAGCGGCTGAGCAGTCACATTTTGAAGACTGGATGAAGCTGGTCGGCTGGCCCGCCGAGTCCATCTATGAAGTAGACCTGGTCTGCCAAGTCGGCAACATCTGGAAGCTCTAGACGCCAGCCTTCCCTTGACACCCTGTGCTTGCCGAAGGGTCTCAGTCGCGCGGGATAGATGGTTCGACAAGCTAACCACGAACCGGAGAACGCCTAGTACCTGGGAAACACCCAACGTCCGTCCGTCCGTCCTGAGCCCGTCGAAGGACCGAGAGCCCAAGTCGAGCCCTGTTACGAGGGTTACCGTACGATTCCCCACTTCCCCACTGGCCAACTACAGCACCATGCCCGACCGATAACTAGGTCCAGCGATACCGGACCAAAAGTCCGGCTGTCGTCGCTGTCCTGGCGGTTGTCTCCCAGCACAAAGACCTCATCCGGACCGTTCCACCAACTACGGTCTATGACCGACTCCCGGCCGGGATACGCCGCCGGACCGCTGGCCAGGTATTCCTCGGGTAGCAGGAGATCGTCGGCGTAGACGTGCCCTCCAGCCATTTTGACCTCCTCGCCGGGCAATCCCACAATTCGCTTGATGTAGGTGGCCTCTGGAGGCGCCGGCCGCCGCAGAACCACCACGTCGCCACGACGGAGCCGGTTCCAGGGAAAGTCCGGCCTCGCCACCAACACCGATTGCCCGGCCTCCAGCGTCGGGCTCATGCTGTTGCCCTCAACCTTGTACCGGGCCGAAACCATCAGGTTCAAGAAATTCTGCGCCCAGGAGAGAGGCGGGCCGGATGTATGGGTTCGTTGTCGTGTTGCCATTGAGTTCAGGACCCACTGTATTCTAGGTTGGTGAAACTGGGCCCGCAACAGCAATATTGCGATGCTTGATCGGAACTCTGGACGAACCCCAAGCTCTAACCTAGAATTAGCAGCCGAAGGACAACCCGATATCGCTGCCCTTGGAACACCCTTGCAGGAGGACTCTTATGGAAGACGGCATGATTCGCGTAGGACTGATCGGCGCTGGGGCCAATACTCGACTCAGGCACATACCTGGTTTTAGGGAGCAGCGGGGCGTGGAAATCGTGGCGGTGGCCAACCGCAGCCGCGAGTCCGGCCAGCGAATCGCCAGCGAGTACGAGATTCCCAAGGTGTACGACAACTGGCTGGAGTTGATGGAAGACGACAGCATTGATGCCGTCTGCGTAGGCACCTGGCCCTACATGCACCGGAACATGGTGTTGGCGGCGCTGGAGGCCGACAAACATGTCCTAACCGAAGCCCGCATGGCCACCACCGCCCAAGAGGCCCACGATATGCTGGACGCCTCGAGGCAGTTCCCGCATTTGGTTACCCAGATAGTCCCTTCGCCCTTCACCTTCAAGATCGACAACCTGTTGGAGGAAAAGATCGGAGAAGGTTATCTGGGCAACCTGCTGGCGGTGTCTTTGCAGTCGACGGGTCCCGGGTTCATGGACGCCGATGGTCCGATGCATTGGCGCAACGACCGCGACCTGAGCGGCTACAACATCTTGAACATGGGGATCTGGTACGAGGCGATGATCCGCTGGGTCGGCCGGGCCACGCGAGTCATGGCCATGACTCAGATTAACGTGTCCCGGCGGCGGGACGAGCAAGGAAACCCGGTGCCGGTCACGATTCCCGACCACGTCGACATCCTGGCCAACCTGTCCAACGGAGCGCAGGCCAACCTGCGATTCAGCGCCGTCGCGGGCCTCTCACCGGGCAACGAATTCTGGCTATATGGTAGCGAAGGAACCATCCGAGTAGATTCCGGTTTGAACGTGTTCGGCGGGCGGCGGGGCGACAGCCAACTGTCCGAAATCCCCAACCCCGAGAAGAACCAAGCTTCTTGGAGGGTCGAAGAAGAGTTCTGTAACGCCATTCTAGGCCGGGAGAAAGTTACCCGGACTCCTTTTGATGTTGGCGTTCACTACATGGAATTCACCGAGGCAGTAACCAGGAGCGCCCAGCTGGGCGAGGCGGTGTCGCTGCCGCTGTAATTTGGGAATCGGGCCCATTACGCCCTTTTTCTAGTAAAATGTTATTGGAGAAATGTTGGGTACATTCAACTGGCCTATAGAAGTGGCCAACCTGGAAGGCGAAACGTCTCGATCGGTGGAAGCTCTGGTGGACACCGCTTCGAGCTATACTGTGCTGCCCGCTAGCCTCCTACGCGGGTTGGGGGTCTCTCCCACCGAACGCATTGAGTTCGAGTTGGCAGACGGCCGAGTCATTGAGCGAGACATTGGAGAAGCTCGAGTTACTGTCGACGGCAGAAACACCATCACTCTCGTCGTCTTCGGCGACGAAGGAGGTTCGCCTCTATTGGGCGCCTATACCCTGGAGGGAGTCCGGCTCGCCGTAGACCCTGTGCGCATGCGCCTCATTCCGACTCGTGCTCTGCTGATGGGTCTGAATTAAGAATGCCTGTCGTTCCTATCGGCAGGCGGTATTTCTGACAAACGGGCTTCGGGGCGCTCAAGCGACAGGCAGCCAACACTAACGTTGTTGAATGTAACAAAAAAGAGGCGGCCCCGAATTCGGGGCCGCCTCTTTGCGTCAGGCCGATTTTCGAGAGTGCTCCGGTTACTCGTCCCGGACCACCGCCGTAACCTGTTCCATCATTTCCGGGGTTATTTCGCTAATTCCGTGGATCTCTTTTCCGTGTTCCGCGCCCACTTTGAGGACCTCGTCCAGGGTCTCACCCCGGGCAACGAAATCACAATCGGCACCCATATCACTGCAATAAATCGCTTTGGCCATGATCATCCTCCTGTGTTGTCCTGACTTTAAAATTCTCTTCGCCGACGATCCGGCATCAGTAGGCATTCAGGGACTGACAGCCGTTCTATCCTCTGCTCCGTTTGGTGTGCCGACGCCCGTGTCCAGGTACGCTTTCAGGCTATCGACAAAGAAATAGTCCCACCCGATTGTGCACACATCGTAGCAAAGCAAATTGGGATTTAGGCCGCGATGTTCAAATCGAATCTCGCTTTGCCCATCAGTTTCGATGATATGCCACATAAGTTTGCTGCCTAGCCACTCTTTTTCGATCGCCTTGGGCATGCCGTCACTTACATGGTGCGCTTCAACACACACCATTTCGACATATTGACCAGGCCTCAGGTCAGTGGCTTGAAACGTCCAATACCCATTGCCCGGAGGAAACACGAACTTCGCTACGTCGCCGACCATGGTTATCGGGCGGTCCGGTATTGTCCACCAGAACTCAAACCCTAGGGTTAATGCCTTATAGGCCTCCTCCGCGCTTGCGGCTACAGTGATCGTTCTTGAATAGTCTGTGCCACTCATTTTCACAGTCCTTTTTCTTGGGTAATTAGGGCATTGACCTACGCGGCCGCCAACATGCGCTCCAGGCTGTCCAAGCAACCGGTCCAACCCTGGTTGTGTTCGTCCCTCATGTGTTCGTCGGCGAACGGCTCGTGGGTCAGGACGATCTCCGTCGACCCGCCTTTATCCAGGAATTCTACGATCACCACGGTCTCGGGCGGGGTCCAATCCGAGGTGTCGGACGGCCCCTTCTCCCACACCCAGGTGTAAACCAGCCTCTCCGGCGCTCTTATCTCCCGGTAAACACCGCCGACCACGAACGGCGCCTGCTGGTCTGGGGCTTGCATGCCCAAGCGGTACGCGCCGCCGACGCGAAGGTCCACTTCAGCAATGGGTGCGGTGAAGTCTTGATTCCCTCGTAACAAGGCCTGTTTGAGATGAGCCCTGGCGTGCGAAGGTGGTCTGGAGCGGAGGAGGCCACGGGATGCCGGCTGCTGGCCTCACCGCCCTATCTGCCGCGCTCAGGACAAGCGTGATCCCGTTGCGGTACCCCTTCCGTGGCTCAGGGCACCCGGTGGAAGTTGTGGAGCGGCGCCCTCATGCGGCCGCGACCGCAGGTACCGTCCCGACCGCCCGCTGAGCCGTGTTCTCCATCTCCACCAGGCGTGCATGGACCATCCGTTTGAAGTTGCACGCCAACGCCTTCAGGTAGACGGCAAGCCGCACCCGACGGCCCCCTCGCACCCGCAAGCGCCCAAGCCCGTGGGCGCGCTTCAGCTCGGAGTTCGTTCCCTCGATACCAGCCCTTATGTCATACCGCTTGCGCCACTCCTCGGTGGCCTCGGCCCTCCGGCGCCGCTCGATGTTCACCTTCACCAGGTCCGCCTTGAGGACGTAGGCCCCCGCACGCCGGTCCAGCTTCACTGGGCAACGGGATCGCAAGGGGCAGGGCTCGCATGTTGTCCCGGCAAAGTGGACCTCTACCCGCTCCGGCGCATCCTTCAGCTCGTACTCCTCGATGGACGGGTGGCCGGCGGGGCACACCGTGGCCTGCTCCCCTGTGACGTCGATCTGAAAGTCCGCGGCGGTGAGCGGCGGTGATCCGTCACCCTCTCCTTCGTGCGAGTTCCCCGGCGCCGACCCCGCCACCGGGCTCACCAGTTCCGTTCTCCGGCGCGAGGCTTCGAAGGCATTGCGGCCCGACCCATACGCCGTGTCGGCGAAGAGCTCGTCCGGTCGGACCTTCCGCTCCGCGAGCCCGTCAACGACCGGCACGCTCACGTCGGTGTCGCTCCCACTCGAGGGGGTCACCTCCACGTGGGTGATGAGCTGGGTGGCGTTCTCCTCGTGGCAGGTCTCCGCCACCTGCACCTCGTACCCCTTCCCCTTGTGGCCGCTGTAGGTCACATCCGGGTCGTGGGGCGATTGCAGCGAGTCGGCGGACACCTGCTTCGGGTCCTTCAAGGCCACGGGCACCTTGCATTCCCCAGCATCGTCGTCATCGTCCCTGGGGCGCCCGTCCTGGTGTTTGCCCACATGGCACTGCTCCCGCAGCAGCCGCTCCAGCAGCCGGTACTCCTCCAGCTGGGCAGCAGTCGTGCCATGGAACCGGTCCACCAGCCGGTAGAGGTCCCGGGCACAGACCGAAAGGCGTCGCCGACCCTCCCCCGTGCGGGCGTCCTCGTAGTGGGTCGCCTCGTCTTCTTCCTTCAAATAGCGCCCTAGGAGGCCCTCCGGAACCCCAGGGCGAAGCTCTGGGTGCTCCCAGCGCAAGGCCCGCAGGAACAACCGCATCGTCTCACAGAACAGGCCCAGCCGGGTGAGTGTGGCGATGTTGCTCATGATGTGGGTGGAGTCCAGCCGTTGCTTTCCGGTGCGTATGCCCAGCGCCTGGATGATCCGGTCCGTGGTCTCCTGGAAAGCCAGCCGGCCACCGTCGTGCTGCATCAGGCGAACTCGGAAGTTGTGGAGGGTCTTCTGGGGCAGGTGGGTCTCCTCGATGTCTAGCCGCAGGGCGTGGTGCCAGAGCAGGTTGAACTCTAGTTGTTCCAGAGCTTCATCGTCGGTGAGGTTGAACATCTCTTTGAGGAGGTGGACCCCGAGGACGGTCTGCACCGCCCGGTTGGGACGGCCGTTGTCCACGCAGTACATGGGAGCAAAGCGCTCCTCGTCAATCAGGGGGAGCGCCTCGTTTCGGAAAACCTCGGCCCAACTTCTCTCCAGGCGCTTAGCCTTCTTCGGCGTCACCAGGAACTGGGACTGCCAGAGGCTCTCTTGCGGGTCTCGTATTCGGAACATCCTCCCCTCCCTCGGCCAGGCGCAGCGCCCACGACCTTTTATTACATTATCCCCACCTTGCCCCAGGCTGGCGAGGGGTTTTTACGAACAAATCAAGTCTTCCCTTGCTCCCCACCATTGATGGAGTTGGGCGGGATCGGTCCAAGCCTGAAACACCCGGTCCCTGGGGGCGTTGATCGTCCGGGAAATGGTCAGACTAGTACTCAGTCAACTCGGTTTTGGTAATTGTTTAAGAAAACGTCTAAGGTTGCCACCCTTTTTTAGGAGTGTTGACGTAGGAGGGTGGCAGCCATGGGACGAGAACGGTATGTGGTCCGGTTGGAAAGGGAAGAACGAGACCAGTTGGAACGACTGATTCGCGGGGGAAAGAGCCCAGCGCGAAAGGTTGCCCCAGCCCGTATTCTGCTAAAGGCAGATACGGGCTGGGGGGTGATGCGCATCGTGGAGGCGCTGGACACGTCTGCGGGTACGGTGTGCCGTACCAAGCGGCGGTACCTGGAGGGAGGACTGAAGCGGGCCTTGGAGGAAGATCCTCGGCCAGGACATCCGACCAAACTGGATGAGCGGGGGGAAGCGCACCTGATTGCCCTGGCGTGCAGCGAGGCCCCTCCAGGCCATGACCACTGGACCCTGCGGCTCCTGGCAAACAAGGTGGTGGAGTTGGGGCTGGCGCCCTCCATGTCCCACGAGGGAATTCGCAAGCGGTTGAAAAAAACAGTCTCAAGCCGTGGCAGAAGAAGGAGTGGTGTATTCCCCAGGTGAGCGCCGAGTTTGTGGCGTGTATGGAGGATGTGCTGGACCTTTACGCGGAACCCTATGACCCAGAGCGCCCGGTGGTCTGTTTCGACGAGACCTCCAAGCAGTTGCTGGCGGAAAAGAGGTCTCCGATCCCGCCCAAGCCGGCACGACGGGAGCGATACGATTACGAGTACCAGCGCAATGGCACCCGAAACCTGTTCATGCTGTGCGAGCCCCTGGCGGGCTGGAGGCATGTGGCAGTGACCGAACGTCGTACCATGGTGGACTTCGCTCAGCAGATGCGGTGGCTGGCCGATGAAGCTTACCCAGCGTCCGAGAAGATCCGGGTGGTGCTGGACAACCTCAACACCCACAAACCAGCTTCCCTCTACGAAACCTTCGAGCCCAAGGAGGCTAGGCGAATACGCAAACGCTTGGAGTTTCACTACACTCCCAAGCACGGTAGTTGGCTCAACATGGCAGAGATCGAGTTCAGTGTCTTGGCCAGGCGAGTCCTGCGCCGGCGTATTGCCGATGAAGAGACTTTGAGTGGCGAGATCGCGGCCCTGGAGGCAGAACGAAACCAAGCCGGAGCAACCATTGACTGGAGATTCTCCACTGTGGACGCCCGAGTCAAGCTTCACCATCTCTATCCTGCCAACAATTAGGTTGACTGAGTACTAGTAGCCGTTTCCGGCTTTGACTGAGTCATGGCAAATCGTCCTCCGAGGTGTAATCTTGGTTCAGTTCTTCAGTTTGGGCATTCCCTCCCGGTTCCACGTCTTCCAAGTAGCTGGCCAGGGATTCCAGCTGTTGGTCCCAGAACCGACGGTACTGGGCTATCCAGTCAACCGCTTGCTTCATGGGCCCGGCCTCCAACCGGCAGCGCCGCACCCGTCCGTCCTTTTCCTGGACAAGGAGTCCGGCCCGCTCTAATACCCGCAGCTGCTTGGATATGGCAGGCAGTGACACCTGGAAGGGTTCCGCCAAGGCGGAGACCGACGACTCTCCCTGTGAAAGGCGCGTCAGAATGGCGCGCCTTGTAGGGTCGGCCAACGCTGCAAAGGTTGCATTGAGTGTTCCTGTGTAATAGTTAACCATTTGGTAAAATATTAACATCCAGATTCGGGTTGTCAACCCTCGATCTGCCTTATCCTTCTTTTCCCCGGAACAACGACAGTGAGAGTCGGGATGGCAGGGTGGTTAGAACACACGAAAAAGCCGTCGGACCTGCTTGGGTAGCAGGACCGGCGGCTTGGCATTCGGGATTTAGTCGCGGGAACTAGCCGCCGTCGACGAAGACCACCCCGCCTTCAGTAGTTGTGAGCCGACCGTCTATCACGGCTTGGTATTCTGGAGAGTTGTACCAGGTTTTCAACTGATCCATGCTGGGGAACTCAATGGCGACAATTCCCACCGGTGACCAATTCCCATCCCCTACTTCAGCGACCATGCCGCCGGCGATTAATTTCCCGCCGTATTGCTGGACGGTGGGGCTGGCGAGATTTTGATACTCTCCGAAACCCGCCGGATCGCTAACACTGTTTGCTACTCCAAATACCCAAGCTGGCATATCAATCTCCTTCACCGAATTTGGTTGACTGAATTCTTGTGCGATGAAGCCCGTGTTCCTAAGTTTCCAACAGGGTATCCTCACGGTTGGCCCATTCGCCCATCGATGCATCGTAGTTCTTAGTCTGGTTGTAGCCCACCAGTTGGAGAACGAACACTCCGTGCGCCGCACGGATGCCGCCCTGTCAATATGTGTAGACTTTTTTCTCGGGCGTGATGCCGGCCTCCGACAAAATACTTTTGATTTCTTCCGCAGACTTAAACCGGTGAGTCTCCCGGTCCATCACATTGAACCATTCCAGGTGGATGGCGCCAGGGATGTGCCCGACTCTCTTGTTGCCGCGAGAAGCGCTGCCGTCCCACTCGCCGTCGCTGCGCACGTCCCAAATAACCGAATCGCCAAGATCGCAGGCTTCTTTCAGTTCGTCCACCTTCACCAACAGCAATTCGTCACGTTTGGGGGTGAACGTTGCGCCGGAGGCTGCCGCCGTGCGCTCGAGGTCCACGGGTTTACCTTCGGCGATCCAACCGCGCCAGCCGCCGTTGAGCACCTTAACGTTGGCGTGGCCGTAAGTATTCAGCGCCCACCACAAGCGTGCGGCGTAATTGCTCTGAGAGTTATCGTAGGCTATGACCAGGGTGTCGTCGCCAACGCCCAGGTTCTCGCACATTGATTTGAACTGTTGCGGCGACATCAAATGCACCCGGCCGCTATCCGGGTCTTTTTCGAAGTTGTCGGTCACCACCACCGCGCCGGGGATATGGCCCCGGTGGTAGGCGGCGTCAACGTCGCAATCGACGATCACCACGTTTGCATCGCCTTTATGGGCGTCTAACCAAGCCACATCGACAAGGTACTCGGGATGGGTATAACCGTCGGTTGCCATATTCCCTCCTGGCCTCATCAAATTCCCCGCTGAAGCAAATGACGCAGGCCGGCTGGGTGTGAAATAGGTTTGAACACCCAGGATTGTATGGCAGCGGGCTTCAGCGGGTCAACGAGGCGATGTGCCTGACAAGCGACTGCCTTGCCGCTCCAAAACTCCAACAGTTAGAATAGCGGTCAGCACCACCAAAGGGAGTAAAAACATGGTCCAGCAAGGACAAATAGACCACCTCCTTCAGGAAACCGGAGAGATCGTTCCTCCGGCCTCGTTGGTAGAGCAAGCGTTTCTACAAGACTTCGAAGGCGCTTATCGGGACTCCATGGACTCGCCTGAGGGATTCTGGGAGGGCGTGGCGTCCGAACTCGAGTGGTCCAAGCGTTGGGACAAAGTATTCGAGTGGGACTACCCGTCGTTTAAATGGTTCTTGGGCGCCAAGTGCAACATCACCTACAACTGCTTGGACCGTCACCTGACCAACGGCAACAAGAACAAAGCGGCTTTCATCTGGCTGGGAGAAGACGGTTCCGAGCGTGTCTTCACCTACGGCCGGCTCACCCAACTGGTCAACCGGTTCGCCAACGGCTTGCGTTCCCGGGGCGTCGGCAAAGGCGATCGGGTGGTCATCTACATGCCCCTGACGCCCGAAGGGGCCATCGCCATGTTGGCCTGTGCCCGCATCGGCGCGGTCCACAGCGTGGTCTATGCCGGGTTTAGTGTGGGCTCTCTTCGGGACCGCATCCTGGACGCTCAAGCCAAGGTCGTGATCACGGCCGATGTCGGTTACCGACGTGGGAACGAGGTCGACCTAGGTGGTATCACCGAACAGGCGGTGGAAGGCCTGGATGTAGTCGAACACGTCGTCTACTGGCGCCGCAAAAATGACACGGCCGCCAAAGTTTCCGGCCCCAAATTGGTGGACTTTGAGCAACTGATCAACGAAGGCGACGTCGACTGCACCCCCGAGGAGATGGACTCCGAAGATCCCCTCTTCATCCTGTACACCAGCGGCACCACCGGGAAACCCAAGGGCGTGCAACACGTCCACGGCGGCTACATGGTGGGCACCTACTATCATTTCAAGAACTTCTGGGACGTTAAGGACGACGATGTCTTCTGGTGCACCTCGGACATCGGTTGGGTCGTGGGGCACAGCTATATCGTCTACGCGCCACTGGTCGCCGGGGCCACCACTGTGTTCCGAGAAGGGGCCATCGACTATCCTCATCCAGGCGTGTTCTACGAGACCATCGAAAAGTACGGCGTAAACGTAATCTTCACCGCGCCGACCGCCCTGCGCATGCTGATGCGCTACGGCGAGGAGTACCCGCAAAAATACAATCTAACGTCGCTGCGGTTCCTAACCTGCGCCGGAGAGCCGCTGAACCCCGAGGCGCTACGCTGGACCTATGAGCACATCTGCGGCAGCGGCAAATGGGGCCACGTGGTGGATAACTGGTGGCAGACCGAGACCGGCGGCCCTTGCCTGGGCACCACGGCCACGATGCCGGTTAAACCGGGCCGCGTGGGGCGCCCTCTGCCGGGAGCGGAGATGGACATCGTCGACCGCGAAGGCCAACCGATAACCGAGCCCGACAAAGGCGGATTATTGGTCATCAAACGCCCCTTCCCTCACTTCTTCCGGACGGTTTTCGGCGATCCCGAACGCTATGCCCAAGACTGGAACACCATTCCGGGCGTCTACTTCACCGGCGACGTGGCGCTGCGCGACGCCGACGGCTACTACATGGTGGTGGGCCGGGCCGACGACGTGCTGAACGTGGCTGGACACCGCATCGGCTCGGCGGAGGTGGAGAGCGCCTTGGTCTCCCACCCGGCGGTGGCGGAGGCGGCGGTCATCGGAAAACCGGACGAGCTCCGGGGAGAGTCCATCAAGGGCTTCGTAACCCTGCGGGTGGGCAATGAACCCTCCGACGAGATGGTGGAGACCCTCAAATTGCACGTGCGCCACGAACTCGGCCCCATCGCCGTCCCGTCAGAACTGGAGTTCACCCCCACCCTCCCCAAGACCCGCTCCGGGAAAATCATGCGCCGCCTGCTAAAGGCTCAGGAATTAGGCCTCGACCCCGGCGACATCACAACGCTGGAGGAGTAGACGCGTCTGGCCTACACCGGGCCCGTTCTGCGCTCACCATGTAATGGGGGACAGGGCCCAACCGTGTTGTTGTGACGGACGCGGTTTAAGGGTCGGTTAGACACGTACGCCAGCGTGGCTTACCGACGCGTCGAGACCGATGGACCAAGTAGACGCTTCCTACGACAACGACGACTACAACGGCAATCAAGATCGTAATTATGCTCGAGTTACTGCTCCCATCAGACGGTATTGCTTCTGGTGCTGGTGCGTCGGTGCCCACCTCAGGGAGCGGATTCTCTGCTTGAGACGCTTGGGAGCGGTCGACAGGCGCCTGAGCGTTGACACTGGCTGTTGATTCGCCGATGGTCAATCCGAATATGCTGAACCGGTCCACCGATGTGGTAGCCAACATGGATGAAGTATCTACAACAGTTTGCAATGGAAGCCACCTTCCCAGCACCGGCTCGTATCGTTGAATCAAGACACCTTCACTCCCGGCGGACTCGACGTCCTCCCTGGTGATGCGCATGCGGATGCTGGCTCTCTCAGGCAGCAGGACGTCGTCCAAAATGTTGCCGCCAGCGTCGAGCAGATTGATCTCGACCACTGACTTTAGACCAAATCCTGGAGGAGAAGACGGCGCCGATTCACCGTTCAGAGCCACAATACCACAAAGCCCGGCACCTGGAGTGTACCCGCCGGTATGGCCACGGTTACATCGCCATTTGGCGACGAAATTTCTGTGACCGCCGAAGGAGCGACATCCACGACAACCGCGCCTTCTAACGACGTCAGCGGCAATGTGTCAGTTACTCGAGAGGCCGGGGCTGAGGGCGGTGAAGGATTCGTAGCCAGGTTGGCATTCGCCCGTTCTACTCGCACCAGACCATCGGCCACGACGGCCGGCCAGCTTTGAGCCTCTGCCGCATCTACCAAGTCTTTCACTGTTACCTTCAACGGGCTGAACCCCTCGGCTATTCCAGTCAGTTCGACTTGGAGAACGACGACTGGAGCGGAGGGTCCGGGCCTGTTGCCGTGGAACCCGACGACGTTAACCAATCTATTGGGTTCATCAATGCTGAAGATTGGAGTGCCGCCGAACGGAGGCTCCCCAGGTAGGATTCGGTCGATATTTACAACCGAGGAGTCATAGCCTATAGCGATGTTATAACCTGCCAGGCCTCCCTCAGGGCTGAATACGATCGTTACCGGAACGTCTTTGGTTTCGCCACGAGCTAACGTGGCCGAACCTACCCGTACCCCGGCGGACGCGATGGTTACCAGGTTGTCCACACCGGTGGCCGTTGCAATCTCGTCGTCTCCTCCCGCCCTCAATACTAATGCGGCGAAGGTTAATGGAGAAGAATCGTCGAGTACACCGACTGCCGAGAGGCTGATTTGTGCGACGCGCGCGGCAGGTTCGAGCACGCGCTCGGAGCCGATGGCACTGAAATTTAGTATCCCTTGGCTATGATCAACCGTGAAAGTGGGATCGTCACCGAACGGACCGTCGCCCCCGGTCACCTCGTCTATCCGAACCACCCGAGGGTCAAATCTAAGGGTAATGTCATATCCTTCAAGTCCCTGCGAATCATTCAATCCTCGCACCCATACGTCAACAACATCGCTACCTCCCGGAATCATGATCAGCGAAGATGGTTGGAGCTCCACCGTGATATTGTTAGCCTGAGCGTGGACTGTGGCAGTTGCGATCACACCAATCAGAGCGAGGAGCATTACGCTTAGCCAAAATTTTTGTCTCATAAAACCTCCCTTGAGGGTAACGAATTTGCAATATCTTCTCGGTAAGTGCACTACCAACTACGCTGGGGTAGTGATGTGGTGAATGACGGCCTGCATCGACGGGGCCGGTCCGAGCAGGTGTGGGGCTGGGACCCTCCGTTGAAGGCTGGTTTCGCTAATCCCTCAACGGAGGGCAGAGGCGCCGTGCCTGTGGGGTTTCCTAGTGGGACTTCTTACGGGTTATAGAATTCGTCTACGGAGCCCACCAGGTACTGAGCGATCAAAACGGAATCTGCGAGGCTAATCAAGTCGTTGACGACGTCATGGCTGACGCTGGCAGCGTTCACCGGATTCACCTGGCCAGGGCCCTCTCCAACCGGCCGGAATACTGGGTCAACAAGGTATTGACCGATATAGAGGGCATCGCTGATTGAAACACCGCCGTCCGCCAGCGCGTCTCCTCTTAGGAAGGTACGGCTGTCTGGAGGTAGGTCCTGCGGGATGACGCTGTTAAAGGTGTCCTTAATCTCCACAAAGTTGAGGTCCACGACCGTGGTTCCCGTAATCGGGTTATTGGAGCCAATTAGCCTAATAGCCACGAAGGCCAGTGGGTCAATCGGCGCCGTTTCTCCGAGGCCTGTTCCCAGCAGATGCACCGAGCCCGCGCCAATCGTGCAGTCGTTGGGTATGCCGTCTAACGTGGGCTTCAAACGGCATTCGGTGGCAACGGCCAGCGAAGCCGGAAACGTCAGGTTAGCTTCATAGCTGGCGACCAAGACCGCCGGTAACGGTAACCCAGATCCGGTGTCCTTAATCAGGGTCAGGATCGGTTTGACCCCGGCAGCCAGTACCGGGTCATCCACGTCCTGGGCGGCGACCAAGTCGGTTTCCGCCAGACCATCGATGACCAGGCAGAGTTGACCGTCTTGGTCGACGCTGGAGATCAATGCTCCCTGGTTATCGACCAGATCAACCACCGTGATGTCCAAAGTGGTGCATTGGCCGGCCAAACCCACAGCGATGAAGACCATGTTGGCCACATTGATGTCGGCAGGGACAGTGACCTGGCCGGTTTGGAAGTGGTTCCACCGGACCACGCCGGTCAAGTTGTCGATGTTGAAGGCGGTTACCGCGTCGAAGGGTGCTACTCCGCCCAACACATCGGTGACTTGAACGACCGTTGGGTCGAAACTCACTTCGAACTGGTAGGCCCCTAAGTCCCCTACGAAGGTGTCCAGGACATTCACTGCGGCCTGGCCTGTCGCGGCGACGGCGATTTCCGTCAACAATGGTACATTGACGGTCGCCGGAGCTGGCTGCAGTTCGAAAGCACCCATATCGACTTCCAGACCAGCCAATCGGGGCAGACCACGCTGGTCGGTGATAATAAACAGAGGAGCGCCAACCACGCTGCCATCGCCAGCTTCGATGGCCGGACTTCCGGTCAACAGCTCATAGGTCTCGGTAGGCCCACCGTTGTCCTGGAGAAGGCCCAAGAGCGGATTAATTGGGCTGGCTCCGGTGCCCACTAGGTCTCCCGGGCCCGGAACGTAGGCGCAGCCGGTGTCATCACCGATAAGGTTGTGTCCCTGGGATAACAGGCCGCTGAAACAATCAGGCCCGTCTATGCCAGCGGTGTTGTCGGCGATGATGGTGTTCAGCAGGGTCACGCTTCCGGTGTCACCGAAAACCCCACCACCACGGTTGGTCGCTGAGTTTTTTGTGATCGTGTTGTTGGTCAGTGTCGCTGTGCCGCTGTTACGAATCCCGCCGCCACCGTCAGATGCGGTGTTTTCGCTTATGGTGGAATTGATTACCGTTAGCGTTGAAGTAGGTTGGTTGTGAATACCGGCTCCTTGGATGCTGACCGTGTTGTCGGTAATGGTGCTGTTGACTACGACAAGCGTTCCGAAGTTGAAGTTACCGATTCCACCTCCACTGCTAGTTCCGTCATTTTGGCTGACCGTCCTGTCGGAGATGGTCAGATTGCCCGTATTTGTAATCCCGGCCCCGGCGCCAACGCCGTTACCGTGCCGAATCGTCACCCCTGATATCGAAACGTTGCTCCCCGACGAGTTAAACACTGCGTAAGTGGAGAACCCACGTGAAACGTTTGCCTCGATTATTGTGGTCTGGGCTCCGGCTCCGTTCAGAGCCAAGTCAGTCGACAGGAAAAGGCCTGAGCCTAGGGTTAGTGTGTAGGTGCCGACGGGGACATCGATCGTATCTGCGTCCGGCAGGACGTTGGCCTCATCGATAGCAGCTCTTAGGGTGCAGTTGCCGCTGCCGTCGTCGCAGATACCGTCCCCGAGGTTAGCGTCCACGGCGTCCACCGTGCTGTTCACAGTGAAGTTCGCCGCCCGGGCGACGTTTTGAGGGACTACCCCTACCATCAAGACCAGGACAGCGGCTGCCAACGCGAGGACAAGTATCCGCCGTCTGGAAACGAGTAAGAACCCCAGATCTGAAGAAATTTTTGTCACCATTTCAGTCTCCTTGACTGCGTCCCAAAGAATGATTGAGTACAGCGTGCCGACGCTTCGTCGAGAGGAGGCTGTCGCTGGCCCTTGGTGAACCGCCTATAATGAAAATAGGCACAGCACAGCCATCTCGGTGGTTGTTGCGTGGGCCTGCCGCTGCCCACGTGCAGTCTTTTGGCGAGTCGGCACGTGGGCGCTTACTCTTGCGGAATAGATTGAGTCAAGTGAATCCAGACATCTCTGCCTCCGTTCCGGTTTAGTCTCGCGATTGACGTAACTGAACTTATAGCAAGAGGCTCACGATACTCTCACAGTCCTTAGATTCCGGAAGCGAAGAGGTGAGGTCATGCTGTTGCGTTTGGTGAGTCTGTAAGGTCGCCAGCGGGCAGCCGTGGGACCTCGTGATTAAGTTGGCCCGATAGGAGGCCGCCCAATCAAGCTTGGTTGGATCTGTGCTGTTGAAGACGACGCGATAGGCTTCTCACCAGACGAAATACGTTTCACCCTGGAAAGCCAGTAGGCCTCTCGCAACTGGGTTTCCGCACCCGAAAGAAGGAGCTCGTGATACTAAATCCTCCTCGTGGCGCTTAGCCCTCCCTCTAACGATGCCGATCGACTCAGGTGTGGTTTATACTCTTTGTAGAGGCCTGCTTGCCGGCTACGGTGTTAATTATTCCCTAGGTGAATTCCTTCAATGGCCACGCCCGTAACTAGTAACTCTCAGGACCCAACCATCTCCGAACAACGCCTGGTGCCCAGAGCGATCAGGCTCTTCAGGCCGTACCGGACCCAGGTATCCGTTGTCGGCGTCCTGATCCTGTTGACCGCAGGCCTTGGCGTGGTCAACCCCGTGCTCATCAAGTTCGTGTTCGACAACGCGCTTTTCCCGGAGGGCCGGGGGCCCGACCTCGGTCTGCTGTGGATCATAGCGGGCGTCATGGCGGCAATCGCCGTCGGCAACGGGATCATGGGGGTCATCCAGACCTACATGACCAACAAAGTCGGGCAGAACGTGATGCGCGACCTTCGTGACGCGGTCTACGCCCACCTCCAAGGGATGTCGCTGAACTTCTTCACCGGGACCCGCACCGGCGAGATCCAGTCCCGAGTCTCAAACGATGTCGGCGGCATCCAGTCGGTGGTCACCAGCACCCTGACCGACACCATCTCCAACGTCGTTATCTTCGCCAGTACCATCATTGCGATGTTGATCCTGTCGTGGCAGTTGACCTTGGTCGCCGTCGCCACTGTTCCCTTCTTCTTCGTCCTGACCCGGTGGGTCGGCCGCAAAAGAAGGGCAGTCACCTCGGAAGCCCAAAAGTCGATGGCCGAGGTTACCGCAATCACCCAAGAGACGCTGTCGGTCTCTGGGATCATGCTGGCCAAACTTTTCGGGCGCCAGAACCAGGAACTGGCCAATTTCCATCATCACAACCAGCAGTTATCGGACCTGGCCGTGCGCCAACAGATGATCGGACACTCTTTCTTCGCCGTGGTGATGACGTTCCTGTCCATCTCTCCGGTCTTCATCTACCTATTGGCGGGCTACCTGATGTCGGGCGGCGGTTCATCCGTGGTCAGCGCCGGCACCATCATCGCTTTCACCACCCTCCAAAGCCGGTTGTACTTCCCGGTGGGTCGGCTACTCCAAGTGTCTGTGGAGCTACAGTCTTCCCTGGCGCTGTTCGAGCGAATCTTTGGTTACTTGGACCTGAAACAGGGGATCGTCGACGCTCCCGAAGCAAAACCCTTGGATCTACCCAAAGTTGCCGGGGAAATCAGCTTCGATTCAGTGCGAGTGAACTAAGGACAGGGGCCGGAAGACGAACTCGAAGACGAAGAAAAAGAGGCTCGCCTTTGGGCCTTGGACGGCGTGAGCTTCAACATTCCGCCCGGACAGATGGCCGCCTTCGTCGGTCCCAGCGGCGCCGGAAAATCGACCATCGCCTACTTGGTGCCACGTCTATACGACGTGACCGAAGGCGCGGTGTCCATCGACGGGCTCGATGTCCGGCAGATCAGGCAGGCCGACCTGTCGGAAATAATCGGGTTCGTGACCCAGGAGAGCTACCTGTTCCACGCCAGCATGGAGAAGAACCTGCTCTACGCCAGGCCCGACGCCAGCCACGACGAGGTGATCGAGGCGGCCAAGGCGGCGTATATCCACGACCGGATCATCGAACTTCCCGAAGGTTACGACACGGTGGTCGGCGAACGCGGGTTCCGCCTCTCCGGCGGCGAAAGACAGCGACTGTCCATCGCCCGGGTGATCCTACACCAGCCCCGGGTCCTAATTCTGGATGAGGCCACCTCGGCCCTGGATACAGCCAGCGAACGCTACGTGCAATCGGCGTTGCAGCCCCTGATGCGGGGACGCACAACGCTGGTCATCGCCCACCGGCTGTCGACGATCATCGCGGCCGACGTTATTTACGTGGTGGACCGGGGAAGAATTGTGGAATCCGGGCCTCACGCGGAGCTGCTGGCCCAGCGTGGACTCTACGCGAATCTCTACACCGAACAGTTCGACAGCGGGCGCATCGAAGCCCACTGCGAAGACGGCGTGGTGTTCAGCGACGGCAGCATTGCAACTGCAGAGAAGCCCGAACCGGCACTGTCAGGCGCACCCAGCCAGCGAGGGCCAGCACGGTCGGGCGGCACCGGCAGACGCCGTAACGACGATATGCCCTGGGAGGAAGAGGAGATATAGGCGGTGGGCTCTACCGCGCTGGAAAGGTTTTCTGGATGACGGCGCGGGCTTCTTCCAGGGAAATGCCACTGGCGATGGCGCAGGGGCTGGTTTCGGCCAGCACGGCTTCGGGGTCGCCCGCTAGTACGTGCTTTTTGTACAGGTCTTCGTGCTCGATACCCAGCGCGCGCCCGACCAGGGTTAGGTAGTGCTCTACTCGCACCGGGTACTCGGCCTCCAAGCCGCACAGGTGCCGCTGACAACCGTGATAGAGGGTGGCCAAGGTGTCAGCCCCGGCGTCCACCGCTCGTTGCACCGACTCTTGGGCCATGCGGTCCCACTCTTCGGGCCCCACCTGTTCTCGAACCGCCGGCGTGCAATGCCGTCCGAAACGGGGGTCGGTCCCCAAATCGAGCACGGTGACTCCTGGCAACTTCGAAAGCAAAGTTAGCGCGCTCTGCGCTTCAGCCACCGACTGTGGCCGCCCGGTGTGGTAGTGGAGGGATAAGGTAGTTTCCGGTTGTGGTTGGAAATCCAGCCGGTCCAAATTTTGCACCAGGAATTCGGTGACATGCTGGAAAGTGAAATTCTCCCGCATGTCCATGATGTCGTCGTAGAAGTAAATGCACGATGGGCACCACATGACGACCTGTTCCGGGTTGAACTTGCGGAAGTTCTGGGCGGTGGTTTCGGCTACCGACCGGGCGGACTCCTGGTCTCCGCGTTGATAGTGCTGAATGCCACAGCAATAAGACGCGCCGCCGACGGCGGTGAAATCAACATCCAGCAACTTGAACAGGTCCATGACCGTCCGCACCAAGTGGGTGGTGCGAAGGACGTTGCAGCCCAAATACAAAACGATGTCTGATTGCTTGACGTCGCCTTTCGGGGTCGTCAACAGCCAGTCCCGCTCTTCAGGGGTCGACTGCAACCCATGGAGAACATCGATCTCCCGATAGTAGTTCCGGTAAAAGCCCTTGTCGGACTTCGACTCAGTCATCTCTCGTCCTCCACCTTAGCTGGTATCGCGTCGTTCACCGAAGCTTCGAAGTAGATCATTCGACCAAGAAAACCCGGCAGCGCCGGTGAAAACGCCCCTGTGCGGCCTACCAGCCTACGGCGCAGCCGTCTTTTCTTGGCTCGGAGCCAGCCCGCAGGACGCCGGTGTCCCAGTCGCGCTTGATTATCTGCGCTCCCCCGATGGAAACCCGGCGCTGGCCGGTCATGGCGCCAACTTTGTGGCCTCTGGATTGCAGCTCTCGTACGACGCCTTCGTCCAGGCCTTCCTCGATTATTACCTGGTCGTTGCCCACCATGAACCGCAGGGCATTGATAGCCTGTTGCGGGTCCATGCAGTGGTCCACCATGTTGCTGATGAGTTGCAGGTGACCCTGTGGTTGCATGAAGGCGCCCATCATTCCGTAACACAGGTGTAGTTCCCCATTTACGGTGGCCATCCCAGGAATGATCGTATGGTACGGGCGTTTATTCGGCGCCAGCGCGTTCGGGTGGTTAGCGTCCAACGAGAAGAGAGACGAGCGGTTGTGTAGCACCATCCCCGTGCCAGGTACTACCATACCCGATCCGAAGTCGGTAAAGATGCTGTTGATGAAAGAGCAAGCATTCCCTTGCCCGTCCACGACACTAATATAAACCGTGTCGCTGCCCCCGTGGACTTGGCCGTAAGGCACGGTCGACAAAGCCTGTCTCGGTTGGACTAGCTCGCGGCGGGTGGCCGCAAAATCCTTGGAGACAAGCTGCGCGGTTGGCACGTCCACTTTTCGTGGATCGGAAACGTAGCGGAAGGCGTCGGCGAAGGCCAGCCGCATGGACTCGATGAGATGGTGGTAGGCGTCGGCCGACTGGGCGCCCATGGCGCCGATATCGAACCCCTCGACAATATTCAGAGCTTCCAGTGCGGCGATGCCCTGACCGTTAGGCGGGCATTCCCAACAAGTGACGCCCCGATAGTCGGTGGATATCGGTTCATCCCAGTCGGAAGTATGGTTAGCTAAATCCTCCACGGTAAGGCAGCCACCCTGTTCCTGAACGAATCTGGCGGTTCTCTCCGCCAACTTGCCCTTATAGAAGGCCTCCGAGCCGCCTTCACCAATCTCCCGCAGCGTAGCGCCAAGGGTGGGCAACCGAACGAGGTCGCCTTTGTTGGGCGGGCGCCCGTCTACCAGCAATTCCTGGCCTGATGGAAGGGTCGACAGCTTGCCGAGGAACTGCTGCCACTGAAAGGCGATGATCTCCGAGACCGGGAAGCCGCTCTCGGCGTACTGTATCGCTGGTTCAAGTAATTTGCTCAAGGGCATGGTGCCACAGGCTTCCCGCAGCGTCTCCCAGCCATCGACGGTACCTGGGACGGCCACCGAATGGACGCCAATATGGGGCATGGAGCTATGACCCTGAGCCCGCAGGTCTTCGATGCTAACGCCAGCGGGCGCCCGGCCGCTTCCGTTCAACGCGCGTACCGACTTTTCCTGCTCATTCCACACCAAGGCAAACATGTCGCCGCCGATCCCGGTGGAGTTGGGCTCCACCACGTTCAACGTGGCGGCGGTGCAGATGGCCGCGTCCACGGCGTTGCCACCCTCCATCAAAATCCTCAGGCCGGCCATGGCGGCAAGCGGCTGGCTTGTCGCCACCATCCCGTTGGTGGCCATAACCGTTGAACGCCTTGAATCGAAATACATGACGGGCGACCCCAGTACAGAAATCGAAGCGACTGAGGCGTGGCTCAGCCGCACCTTTTCAAGTCCACGAGATTGTACCATAGGGCCGGCTTTCCCCAGACAGCAAATCAGGCGTAGCCCGTGCCTGACGGCAGTATCTATGCTAATATGGGCACGCTCAGGCTCCCAAGCCTGTCACCGGCCCCTCGTTCATAACCTGGTATCTTGCCCAGCGCCCATTTTGACGGACATTGGCCTGGGCGAAGCCGGTTAATTTTGATCTCTACGGAGGAACCACCTATGGCAGCCGATGTTGGTCAAGCAGCCCCGGATTTCAACCTGTATGACACCGCGCTTCAGGCGCGTAAACTTAGCGATTTCAGAGGCCAGAACGTGGTCTTGGCCTTTTTCCCCGGTGCATTCACCGGCGTCTGCACCACCGAAATGTGTACCTTCCGCGACCGCGCCGACCGGTTCAATTCCATGAATGCTCAGGTCTTGGGCATCAGCGTCGACGCTCCCTTCTCCCAAAAGGCCTGGTCCGACCAGAACAATCTCAACTTCCCGTTGCTCAGCGACTTTGGCCGGGAGGCAACCAACGCCTACGATGTCGCGCTGCCCAACATGGCGCGTATGGAGGGCTACACCGCCTCTCAACGGGCGGTATTCGTGGTCGACAAAGAGGGTGTGGTCCGGTATAAGTGGGTCGCCGATGTCCCCACCAACGAGCCCGACTATGACGAGGTCCAGAGCGAAGTCGACAAGCTCCCCAAGTAACGGCTGAACCGTCCGAGGCACCGCCTGACTCACAGAAATGGGGCCTGTGCCTATGCTTGGAGTGGACTTACGGTCGAATGAGACCCAGGTTGACGGAGGCGCCGCATGGCGACTTTTCTGCTGGTACATGGGGCCTGGCATGGCGGCTGGTGCTGGAAAAAGGTGGTGCCGCTACTCCGCAGGTCCGGAGCCGAAGTTTTCGCGCCCACCCTCAGCGGCATGGGCGAACGCTCTCACCTCACCGAGCGACTGGACCCTGCCGATATCGACTTGAACCTCCACATCCAAGACATCGTCCGAGTTATCGAATTCGAAGATTTGGAACAGGTAATCCTGGTCGGCCACGCCTACGCCGGCATGGTTATCACCGGAGTGGCCGAGGTCTGCCCGGAGCGGCTTGCCCACTTGGTTTATGTGAACGGCGTCGTTCCCGCCAACGGAGAGTCCATGGCGGACCAACTGGTTGCCGTACGCGGTGCCGAGTTCGCCGCCTGGGTGCGCGGAGTTATTGACCGCGGGGAAGGATTTCTGCCTCCACCGGCTACG
Source organism: Dehalococcoidia bacterium (assembly GCA_965247605.1). Taxonomy (GTDB): domain Bacteria; phylum Chloroflexota; class Dehalococcoidia; order Lucifugimonadales; family UBA3495; genus VXOI01. The sequence goes on from CBDFHM010000013.1 coordinate 1,179,394, forward strand.
AAATCGGACTTGGGCCGCCGCCGGGGAATTTCCGACCCGGCCGACATTGAGTGGATGTTCGCCCATATGACACCACAACCGGTGGCCGCCATGGCCAGTCCGGTACATACCGGTAATCCGGAAGCCGCCGCAGTCCCCCGCAGCTTTGTCGTCGGCGAGGAGGCGGGATTCCAGCCGGTGGCTGACCGGGCTCGGGAAGCAGGTTGGGGCGTGTACCAAGTGGATTCCGGACACGACACCATGGTCACCCATCCCCGGGAGTTGGCGGAGATTCTCTTGGGCATCGGCAGCGCCTTTTAACCCCTCTGGGTCCGCGAATCAACCTTGCGCATCAGGATGTCTAGTTTGGCGGGATCGCGACTACCTAGACATCCTTGTTGGACCGCCTAGCCAACCCTTCGGAGATTGAACGGTGTGCAGGTCTAACGGGTAAGTTGGTCATAGCGATTATGGAGGCGGCCACGGAAACTGACGCAGAGGACCAGACTCCCTTGACCGGGCGGCTACCCGGATGGGACGAACCGGACGAGGTCGCCGAGACGCCGGCTGGGCTCGTAATTTCAGCCACCGAACTCGGCTACTATGCCAGTTGGCGGTTCTGTCCCCGCTGTGCGTGGATCCGCCTCCATGTCAAAGACCTGCCGTTTCAAGGCTTTCCGGGCATTTTCAGCAGCATCGACCGCTACAACAAACTGATCGTCCACAACCATTTCGACCGTGAGAAGCGTCCGCCCGTCTGGCTCGAAGAGTTGGGAGAGACGGGGGAGTACGTTAACCCGCCCCACTGGTCTGCGTTCAAGGTTGAAGACCCCGAATCTGGGATTACGGTGCGCGGTGAGGCCGACGGTATCTTCAAGTTGGCTAACGGCTCTTATGTCATCGTCGACTACAAGACCGCCCGGTACACGGACGCCCAGCAGGGGATGTTCCGGGCCTACCGGGTGCAGCTAAATACCTACGCCTACATCGCCGAACGGCTCGGCTTGTCTCCGGTGACCAGGCTGGCATTGGTCTACATGGAGCCGTCGACTGACGAAGAGATCGCAAGAGAACCGAGCCTGGTGGATAGCCAAGGTTTCGTCATGGGCTTCCGCGCCAAGGTCGTCGACGTCGAATTGAGAATGGAACGCCTGGTGCCACCGCTGCTACGCAAGGCCAAGCGGATTTTCGACCTAGAGACGGCGCCGCTCAGCCGACGCGACTGCCGGGACTGCCGGGCGCTGGATGGATTGATGGAGACTTTGGGGGCGACTACATAAGTGGAATTCCAGGTGCAACCGCAGTAACCGGACCGGCTATCGGAAGATCGGGAGACGAAATCGTTTCCTCTGTGGTAGAATCCCACGATGAAATTAATCGTCCTATCGCTAATCGTTCTGGTTGGGCTGGTGGGATGTGAAACAACGACGCAGCCGTCTACGGAAACGCCGAATATCGATCGTACGGTTCAGGCGGCCCGTCCAACATTAACGTCTGCCCCAACTGCTGAAACGCCTGCGGAACAGGCTACGACGAGTGCGGCCGTCCCAGCAGTGACCAATAATGTCGCGCCTCCGACCCTGGCACCCTCGCCAACGCCGCCCTCGCCGACGCCAACGCGGCCTCCGACATCGACGCCGCCTCCCACCCCTACGCTTGCTCCTGCTCCAACCCCGGTGCCGTCGCTAAATCAGGCAGAGGTAGTGGAGTTGGTCTACCGGGAGGTCTTTTCGTGTAAATTGGCCGTTGACGAAGCATACGGCGAAGAAACCAATATCGAGTATGAGAGCAGATATCTGGGCGAGGAGCGTTGGTTGGTGGAGCCCTTCTGGCCCTTGGCAAACATGAGCTATGGCGATTGGGACGTTGATTCTGAAACTGGGAAAGTAACCCCATTCGACGCCTTCGCCCGAAACGTGGTTGAGTTGGAAGGCCGTTGCGGTTTACCGTCTGGAGTTACGCCGGTTGCGGCGGTGCCGACTCCGACACCTCAGCCGGTAATGAGACCGGTCCCGACTCCCGCTCCGCTACCATCTGCTACCAACGTCGAGCGGGTCAGCATCGCGCTCCCTCCGCCGCTAACCGAGACCAACCGTATCTGGTCCGCAGGCTGGTCCATCCTGGTGCAGCATGACCCGTACGGCGAAACCCTGTTGGATAACGATCCAATTACGGCCGAAGCGATCCCACAGCTGGCCAAGAGTTGGTCGGTTTCTAACGGATTCAGGGACTGGAGGTTCGAACTGGAGAGAGGAGTTCCTTGGCAGCATGGCTGGGGGGAGTTCACTGCAGCGGACGTAGTTCACACCCACGAGTTGTTGGTCCGCGACGACTCAAACAGCAACTTCAAGGCGCTGTGGCAGTCCGCTTCGACGCAAACATTGGGCGACTATACCGTCGTTTTCCAGTTCAATCCGCCTATGGTAGACGGGGAGCGTCTCTTTTCTCGGTTGGCCGGAGACATGGTGATTCAGAGCAAGTCTCAGTGGGACGTCGAGTTGCCCCCGGGTTACGACCGGTTGCCCGCCGGCACCGGCTCCTATAGCTACGGCGGCCGCGACTTCGGGTCATCGATCTGGTACGAGAGAGTAAACAGCCATTGGAACGGCGAAACTCCCGAATTCCCCGAATTGGAATGGGTCTGGGCGGCCGAACAGTTCACTAGGCTGTCACTGCTGCTGGCCGGTGAGGTCCATGGCTCGGACCTGGCCCGCGACGTATGGCAGGACGCCTTCGATCGGGTCATGAAGGTCGTGTCGTCCAACAATGCCAATAACCAGACCTTCGGTTTCTTCGGTGGCAGTTGGTTGAGTACCGGGAACGAACACTTCCAAGGCGCCTTGCCCTGGCACGACGTGAGGGTGCGAGAAGCGATGAACCGGGCCATCGACCGTGACGCGATATTAGATTCGGTCTACCTGGGCCGGGCCACGCCGGTGATCGTCCCGGTGTTCGCTCCCTGGACTGAGGGCTGGAGCGCTCGGTGGCAACGAGAGTTCGATGACAACTACGGCTACGATCCCAACCGTGCCAGGCAGTTACTGAGGGAAGCTGGCTACCAAGCTGGCGAAATCCAACTGGACCTAGCCTCGATAGTCATCCCAGGTAACGAGGAAATCCCACTTCTGGCCGAGACTCTGGCCACCATGTGGGAGGACGTGGGCATCGACACCTCGATCCAAGACATGGAACTCGGCACCTGGCTGAATAAGTGGATCGGGCACGAGACTCACAACCAATTCTCGATAACGCGGAACACGCCCATCAGAACGACTCAGGAAGGTCTTCGCATCTTCTTCGCATCCGACCCCGACGGCTTCTTCCATGGGTTCGAGCATAACGTGACGAATGAGAAGTTCGCATGTCTCCTACTTCGGCGACCGACAGAGCCCGATTGAAAATAGCAAGCTCGTCAATAAGACCGGAGAAAGGGTTTGCGGTCGTGCTTGTCTGCTCCCCCTGTCCAATGCGGGCCGGCACGGGATCGCTGGTCAACGACCCTCTTCGGGGGCTGGTTCTCTGCAGAGCCCCATCGACATAAATTCGCAAGTTGTTACCGTCCCAGGTACCAGCGACATGGTGCCAGCTACCCGGCGATGGCACGGTCAAGGACTGGGCCCGTGGTTCCACCGAACCGTCGGCCAGTGTCACAAAGATTGACAGCCTGTTGCCTTCGGAACTGCTGTCTTTACGGAGGAAGAACTGGTTGTTGTTGAACACCTCCTGAAAGCGGCCGAAATTTGAGCGATTGAAGTTCAGCCATGCGCTTATCGTGAACGTGGAAGAAATCCTGGGTTGGGACGGAAGAGAGACGTGGTCATCTGCACCGTCAAAGCTAAAGGCCGCGCCGACTTTGCCCGGCCGGATGTTTGTGCCGCCTCGCAGAATCCCATGATTACCTCCCACTATGTCATCGGCGTTGGAATCTCCCGGCCACCAGTGAACCGGGTCGGTTGGCGGTCCTGCGGCCACGGGTTGCCTGGGGACGGGCGTGGGCACTGGGTTGGGTACACGCTGGGGGCTGGTGCGAGTCGGTGTTGGTGTAGGGGCCGCGCAGGTCGCCTGCAGCGACCGGTCCCGGTCCATCGTGACTGTTACTGGATTTGAATCCTGAGCTTCCGCCGCGACGTCCCCGGTCCAAGTGACAAACAAGGTATCGCAAGATACGGCAACGACAACGACGGTTCCGGACTGGTACTGCCGGCCTTCCGCCTCGGGCACCACTCGAACCTTTCCCGACTGCTGGGGAGTGACCGTGATCCGCAAAACAAATTCAGGCTGAGCCTCAGGTATGTCGACCTCTACGGAAGGGCTGCTCCTAGTTGCCGGGTCCGCCGACTCAGTTACAGCCTGCCGGGCATTTGCCGCTGGAGGTGTCGCAGTCGGACCTGATGGTTGGTCCTGATCCACGCCACAAGCGGCTAAGAAAAGCGACAGTGCGATAACGGTAGCTATAACCAAACTGGGCCGTTTCACTGGGGCCTCGATTAACCAAAAACCCACTAGAGATGTTCCTGGCCAAGATTAGTTGATGGCGATAAGGTTCCAACCGGCAAACAGGTCCTGGCCTTGGAACAGTTGGTGATCACCGACATCGACCCAAACTATATCTCCACGTGTAGCGTCGGTGTATGTATTGACTTTGGAAAATATCAAGTAAGGGCTGTAGAATTCCCAAGCCTCGATCTGGATGTTGAAGCGCCAGACAACATTCAGGTTATTATCTAAGGACCTAAACAGGCGAGCAGTACGGGTCGCGGCATCTGGCACCCGTCTTGCGGTCACAAGCGATTCGGCTACCAGCTCGCCGCTAATCCAAGCTGAAACCGTAGTACCCGCCGAAGCTGGCGCTCCGTCCACTTCAGCGGTTCCGGTGAACATGTGTGGGGGCACCCGCTGTGCCATTGGCGCAGCGAGCAGACCTCCTTTCGATGTGTCTCCGTTGCACTCTCCGCCCGCGTCTTTGGAGCACCTATTCCTTCCAGAGAACGCTGTAAAGTCCAATCCAGTAGTGCCACCCTGCTCCCAAATAGCGGTCTCTCTTGCATCGAGGTTTCCCACCTTGAAGGATACAGTTTTGCCGACAAAGGACCCGGCTCCTTGGTCAACTACAAGTGTGTAAACCCCATCGAACGGGATCGGAACCATTGTTGGAGTCGGTCGCGGGGTCGGAGTAGGTGTAGACATGGGAGTAGGAGTCGGCCGAGGAGTGGCTGTAGGTCGACGGGTGGGTGTGGGCGGTCCTGCGGCCACGGGTTGTCTTTGGACGGTAGTCGGAGTTATAGCCGTTGGGACGGGCGTGGGCACCGGGTTGGGGACAGCCCTGGGGCTGGTGGGAGTCGGCGTCGGTGTAAGAACCGCACAGGTCGCCCGCAGCGAGCGGTCGCGGTCCATGGTGACCGTCACCGGGTTTGAACCTGCCGTTCCGGCCTCGACGTCGCCGGTCCACGTGACAAACTCTGTGTTGCAGGACACCGTGACTACCACGGTGGCCCCGGTCGGGTAACGACGCTCCTCCGCCTCGGGCGCCAGTCGAATTGTTCCCGACTGCTGGGGACTGACCGTGGCCCGCAACAGATATTCAGATTGCTCGCCCGGGTCCGTCGGTTCCGCGGCGGCCTGCCTGGCGACCGTGGCCGGAGGGGTGACGACCGCGCTTCGGGGTTGGTCTTGGTTCCCGCCGCAGGCGGGTAGTAGCATTAACAGCCCGATAACAGTCGCAACGAACAAACCGCGCTGGTGCACCACTGGGTGCATTAACCGGAATTCGTTACAGTCTGGTCCGGTCGGTTTGGAAAAATTCAATGCTGCCCTAGGCGCTTAGGTTAGAGTCTCGATAATAGCAGTCTGGCTACCCGCTAGCCCGCCGTAGCCTAGGTCGACGCCCTTCCCCGCCTGAGCGCCCGGCCCGGCAGCGCGCCGGTGTTTTCGCCGTTGTCGATTACGACCTTGCCGTTGACGATCACGTAGTCGATGCCCACCGGGTAATGTTTGGGGTCTTCTTTGGTGGCGTGGGTCTTTACCGTGTTGGGGTCGAAGACCACGATATCGGCCTTGAAGCCGTCCCGCAGGATGCCACGGTCAGGCAGGCCCAGCCGCTGGGCCGGGAACGATGTCATCTTGCGGATGGCCTCTGGCAACTTCAGATGTTTCTCGGCGCGGACGAATTCAGCCAGCACTATTGGGAAACAACCGTAGGTCCGGGGGTTGGGATATTCGCCGAAGAGAATGGCGTCGCTGGCGATCATCCCGCTGGGGTGGGATACGAACGCGTAGAGGGTCTGTGGGTTGGTGCCCAGGCCAACGGTGGAAATGAATAGGTTCTCTTCCAACAGAAGGTCGAACAGGGCGTCGGCCGGGTGCTGTCCCCGCATCTCGGCGATATCGGTGATCAGCTTGCCGTCGTACTTCTTGTTCTGAGGCTGGTTGAAACTGGTGAGCCAGTTGTTTTCCAACCGGTCCTGGTCCAGTTCCTGCTTCATTCGCTCCCGGTCTCCGGGGTCCCTAAGGGCGGCCATCAGGCGTTCCGGCCCGCCGTCCTTGGCCCAATGGGGAAGACCGATGGTTATGGTGGTGCCCGAGAAGGGGTAGGTGTAACAGTCGAAGGTGACGTCCATACCTTCGTCCCTGGCATCTTCCACCAAGCCTATGTAGTCCAAGTGGCTGCCCACGCCCGATGCGCCCTGGCGATAGTGGGTGAGATGGACGGGACTGTTGCCCAACCGTCCGACCTCCAGTGCCTCTTCCCACGGGGCCAGAAGGCCCTGAGAGCGTAGGCTTGCCCGCGTGTGGGTGTGGTAAAAGCCACCCATGCGGGCGGAGACCTCGGCCAGCGCGCCAAGCTCAGCGGTGTCGGCGTAGGAACCCGGAGGGTAGTCCAAGCCTGTTGAGAGTCCCCAGGCCCCTTCCTCCATGGCCTCCCGGACCACCGACTTCATGTCTTCCAACTCGGCTCCGGTGGCCGGACGGTCGTTCCAACCGACGCTCCAGATACGCACCGGGGAATTGCCCAGGATGAATGCTTGGTTCACGGCCACCGAGTTGTCGTACTTGCTCAGCAGGTCGGCCACCGTGAGCCAGTCGGCGGGTAGGGGCGGGTAGCCGTTTAGCCCCGAGTCCAGCCAGATGTAACGTTCCAGTTCTTCCTGGTTCTTGAACGGGGCGTGGGAGATACCGTCGATACCCGACAGTTCGGTGGTCACACCCTGGCGCACCTTCGGGTCGTGGTGCGGCTCGCCCAGGATGGTCAGCCCGGCATGGGAGTGCAGGTCGACGAAGCCGGGACAGACCACGTAGCCGGAAGCGTCGATGGTGCGGGCCGCCTGCAAATCTGACAGGTCGTCTCGCCGGATGGTAACCCGGTCGCCGTCTACCAAAACGGTGGCGAAGAAGCCCGGACTGCCGGTGCCGTCGATGATGAGACCGTTGTTGATGATCAGGTCCGGCATGTGACGATCCTCCAGTAATTCCTGCTCGAGTCGCCCCATGATAATCCAAAGATGTCGCAATGGTCACTCCCCTGTTCGTTCGTTGGTCCGAGCAGAGTTTGAATCAAGCACGGGGCGTTCGAGTAGAGGGGATGTCGTTTGCTTCTTTGTGACAGTTTGATTAAGACGGGATTTCGATTAATGGCTACAATCAACTAGGTTGCCCATGAATGAGGTATGGAAGTACTGGCGTGATGACCATGAGTCACCAATCAAAAAGATGTACGTTTTGCGGCAGTCGAGCGAAACTAACAGTCGACCATATTCCGCCGAAGAATATCTTCCCGAAACCAAGGCCGAGTGACCTACCCCTGCTCCAGCACCTGCAGGTCCTCCATGGGAAAGTCACGGGCGTTGGCGGTGATGAGGACGGCGTCTTGGGCCACGGCGGTTGCGGCTATTAGGGTGTTGGCGACCGATAGGGTTATTCCCCGGCGGGCGTAGTCGTGCCGGTAGCGGCCTGCTTCCCTAGCCGCTTCCAGGGAAGTTTGGAAGTAGTCCAGGCCGGCGGTGAGGCGGTCCGCCCGGTCGTGTTGGTCTGGGCTGAGGCCGGTGTAGAGTTCCGCGACGTTCACACAACAGACGGCCAAGTTGTGCCCGCTGCGGGCCAGGCCGTTGACCAACTCCACCATTCCCCAATTTCCCCGCAGGTAATCAATTAGGACCGTGGTGTCCAGTAGATAGTTAGCCACTCCGAGGTCTATCGATCCGCCGGTCGCTCTCGCGGCGCAAGTCTCTGACCCACGAGGCCACCTGTTCCGGGGTGTCCCAATGGGGATGGTCTGCCGACGAAATCGTCCCGGCGGTTTCCCTTAGGACGGACAACAGTGTCTCTCGCTTCAGCTTTTCCCGGACTGCGTCTTCTATGAACCGGCTGCGCTTCCGTTTGCCAGCCAAGACGTCGACTGCCCGAACCAAGTCCTCGGACAAGACCACATGGGTGCGTACCAAACCAGATTCTCCGCAGTTTGACTCCTAACAATTATACACATTGTGTTGGCACATCATCTATGTGAGAAGTAATGTGATTTATTGTGGGACAATCTAAAGCCCACTCATCTAACCTGCGACCGCCTTGCCTAAGTAGGCGTCGGAACGGTGGCTTACTCCAAGAACCGGGTGAACGCCTGGTTGGCCACTAGGTACGAGGACTTGGTCAGGCAGAGTAGCCCATTCCGGCGTTCCAGCATGCCCTGGTCAGTGAGTTCCTGAATTTGGGTCTGGTAACGTTGGGCAAGGTCCTTGCCGACGGCCGCCGAGGCTTCGGCCAGGTCCATGCCGTCTAGTAGCCGTAGGCCCAGGAACATGGTCTCGGTACAGGCGGTGTCCAGAGAGATATGCTCCCAGCCGCCTACCGTTGTGGCGGCCGAGAGGGCTTCTTCGTCGACACGTTCCAACTTGGGCTGGCCGGTACGGAGCCATTCCGAAGCCTTGGCCGCATAGTCCCGCGGTGACAGCACCGTCCAGAACCGGTACTCGCCCAGACGGGAATGGGCGCCGGGCCCGACTCCTAGGTAGGTCTGATTACGCCAGTAGATGGTGTTGTGGCGGGACTCCAGACCGTCGCGGGACCAGTTGGAAATTTCATAGTGGTGGTATCCGGCGCGGTCCAGGGCATCTTGGGCGTAGAGGTACATGTCGGCCGCCAAGTCTTGGTCTGGCTCCGGGATCTTGCCCTCTTCGGCCCACCGGTGCATGGGAGTGCCCTCCTCCAAGGTGAGGGCGTACAACGAGATGTGCTGGGGCGACAGGCCAATTAGGCGGTGCACCGTCTGTTGCCACTGTGCCATGGTTTGGTTGGGCAGACCGTACATCAGGTCCAAGTTGACGTTGTCGAAGCCTGCATCGCGGGCAGTTTTGAAGGCGGCAACGGCTTCATCCGCATGATGCCGCCTGCCCAAAAGTTCCAATAGGTTGTTGCTCAAGCTTTGGACGCCGATGCTCAACCGGTTGACCCCCTGCCGCAGCAGCGCCGTACAGGCCTGGGCGTCCAGATCGCCCGGATTCGCCTCGATGGTGACCTCAGCGGCCTCGTCCACGGCGAAAGCGTCTCGTGCGGCGTCCAGGATCGTCCCTATATCACCGTCGGGTAGGTAGGAAGGGGTGCCGCCCCCGAAGAACACCGTCCTGACCGCCGGATGGCCCAGCGCTCGCCCCCACAGGGATAGCTCTGCGGTCAGCGCGTCGCGGAACGGCCCCATCAGGCTTTCAATCCCCTGATAGGTGTTGAAATCGCAATAGGGGCATTTGGTCTTGCAGAAGGGGACGTGGAGGTACAGTCCCATACCGGTAGGGGGCACAATATGCTTGGTGGCTGGAATGGGATTCATTTCCCAGGGTGATGAGTGGTAGACGGGACCGGGTGGGTTATTCGTCGTCAATCAGCCTGCTCGAGCCGTCGACAACCTTCTCCGGGTTCTTGTCCTCGGGACGGTTGGAGGGCCTGATGTTGCCGCTGTGCTCGTCCACCACGTCCCTCGGCGCCAGCTTGGTCAAGAAAAGCAGCGCCAGTGAAAGCACGATCAGATCGTCGAAGCGCCCGACGATGGGAATCGAGTCCTTGAGAAGGTCGATCGGAGAGATAACGTAGATAATCGCCAGCGGCAGCAGCAGGCGGAGGACAATTGACACACGCTTGTCAAAACTGAGCCGCCACACCAAACGTACAAAACGTATGATGCGAGGCAGAAAACGCGGTACGAAGTAGAGGAGGAGCGGTATGGCCAAACGTGCAAACATGGTTTCTCCAGAGGCTGTCGGTCCCCCACATTCAATTATAGACTAAGGTATGTTAACTTGGAACCGGCCAGCCACCCCTGGGGTGCCATGCGTGGTGGCGGCCGGCATTGTTTTTAGGTCGGGAACTACGCGTTAGTAGATGACGGAGGTGTGAATATGCCACCTAGAGCCAAACGCCCTCAGGCGAAGCGCCCCCAAACAATAGAAGCCCTGAGAAAGAGCAAGTACGAAGTGCTTCCCGTCAGAGAAGAGATGCGGAAGAACTTGATCGCCAAAATCCGGGCCGAGGAGATGGTTTTTCCTGGGATCATTGGATTCGAGCACACTGTAATACCGCAATTGGAAAATGCCATCCTGGCCGGACAAGACATCATCCTTCTGGGTGAGCGCGGGCAGGCGAAGTCGCGTTTGATCCGGGGGATGATTAGCCTGCTGGACGAATCGATCCCGAAGATCGCTGGCTGCGAGATCAACGACGATCCCTACGCCCCGATCTGCCGGGTCTGCCGTGACAAGGTTGCCGACCAAGGCGAGGGGACAGCCATCGAATGGGTCCCTCGGGAGGAACGCTACTCCGAGAAACTGGCCACTCCGGACATATCCATCGCCGACCTGATCGGAGAGATCGACCCGATCAAGGTGGCGGAGGGACACTACCTCTCCGACGAGTTGGTGATTCATTACGGCCTGGTGCCCAGAACCAACCGGGGCATCTTCTGCATCAACGAGTTGCCGGACTTGGCGGAGCGAATTCAGGTGGGCTTGTTCAACCTGATGGAGGAGCGGGATGTCCAGATCAAGGGCTACCGCATCCGGCTTCCTTTGGACGTTTTCGTTGTAGCCACGGCCAACCCAGAGGACTACACCAACCGGGGTCGTATCGTAACGCCGTTAAAGGACCGGTACGGCTCCCAGATACACACCCACTACCCCCAGGATGCCAAGGACGAAATCGCCATTATGGAGCAAGAGCGCAGCCTCTTCCCCGACGAGGACAAGCTGCTGGTGCCGGATTACATGAAAGAGATTCTGGCCGAGATTACCGGCCAGGCGCGCCAGAGCAGCGAAATAAACCAGCGCTCCGGCGTCAGCGTACGCGTCTCCATCGCCAACTACGAAACGATGCTGGGAAACGCGGTCCGCCGCGGCCTGATAAACCGCGAGGAGTGGACCTGCCCCCGGGTCAGCGACCTCACCTACATTGTGGCGTCCTTCGCCGGCAAGATCGAGTTGGAGACGTTCGAAGAGGGCCGGGAGTCCCGGGTGACCGACGAGCTAACCCGCAGGGCGGTGTTACGGATATTCGGCACCTACTTCAATGTGGACGAACTCGATCCGGTGGTGACGGCCTTCGACATGGGTCAGACGGCGCTCACCGGCAGCGACCAGCCAGCGACCGACTATCCCGCCATTGTTAAGAAAATCGATGGCCTGGGCGCCGCAGTAAAGAAGCTGACCGACGATAAGCGACCCGAGGTTGTGGCGTCGGCGGCGGAGTTCATTCTGGAAGGACTGCACCTGAGCCGCAAGCTGAACTGCGACCGTTCCGGCGGCGGGTACGTTTATAAGCGTTAGAGGGAACTGACACTCCTGCCTTGACCGGCGGCCTGCCGCCTTCTAATATCAGAACAAATGTTTGGCTATATTCTCGATTTAGGGAGGAGCGATGGCGGGCGCCGAGATACAGGAAATACAGTGCAAAACACTACTCAACCGGATTGATGTCCCGACCTTTCCCTTTCGTTGGACGTTGAATCCCTACCGCGGTTGCCGCCACGCCTGCCGGTATTGCTACGCCCGGCCCACCCACGAATATTGGGGGCTGGACGCCGGAAGGGATTTCGAGCAGAGGGTCTTCGCCAAGGTCAACGCACCGCAGGTGCTCCGCCAAGAACTGAGGCGGCCCAGTTGGCGCGGCGAGTCCATCGCCATCGGCACCGCCTCCGACCCCTACGAGCCGGCTGAGACCGAGTACCTCCTCACGCGGCAGATCCTACATGTGCTGCGCGACTTCCAAAATCCGGCCTCAATCACGACCAAGGGTGTGCTGGTGGGCCGGGACGTCGATATCCTGAGCGAATTGAGCGAGACGGCGGAGGTACACGTCAACTTCAGCGTCGGTAGCATCGACGAGGGCGTTTGGAAGCTGACCGAGCCGGGTGCGCCCAACCCGATGGCCCGTCTTGAAGCGATGCAGTTCCTGGTCGAAAACGGAATTTCCGCCGGCGTGATGATGGCCCCCCTACTTCCGGGTATCAGTGACAGCGAGGAGAACATCGAGGCAGTCGCCCGAGCGGCCCAGGCTCACCAAGCCCAGTATTTGGGGGCCAACGTCTTGTTTCTCAAGCCGGGGTCCAAGGAGTGGTTCATGCCCATGTTGCGGGAGACCTACCCGCATCTGGAGCAGGGCTACGCCAAACTATACCGCAAGACCTATGCTCCCGAGGAATATACCAAGGGAATCTTGAACGCAGTGGACCGGGCGAGAAGGACTTGGGGGCTGGCCGATAAGCGAAAAGCTATTGAGCCGAAGGCGCCGCGGGGTCAACTAGAGTTGGCTTTCTCCGCCTAACGGTACAGGACACTTCAGGCGCTAGTACTTGGAGACGTTGACTTCCACCATCTTGCCGGTGACCAAGAAGATAACTCGCTCGGCGATGTTGGTGGCCCGGTCAGCGATCCGCTCCAAGTCGTGGGCGACCCATAGCAGGTAGGTAGCCCGCTGGATCGTCGCCGGGTCCTCAATCATGAAGAGCAATAGTTCCCGGTATACCTGGTCATAGAGAGCATCTACTTCGTCGTCGGCCTGACAGACGTGGTTGGCTTTCACCATGTCGCGGTTCAGCAACGAATCTATGCTGTCGCTTAGCATTGTGGATGCCTTCTCGGCCATGCGGGGGATATCGATCAGCGGCTTCAGGGGCGGGGCCTCGCCCATGGCCAGACTGATCTTGGCGATGCCCTCGGCGTAGTCCCCCATTCGTTCCAGTTCCACCACAATGTGCATCAGCGCGATTATGGCCCGCAGGTCCCGGGCCATTGGCTGTTGAGTGGCGATGAGATCGACGCAGAGGTCTTCGATCTCGAAGCGCTTGCGGTCGATGTAATCGTCGTTCTGGACCACTTCCTGGGATGAAACAAGGTCGCGCCGTTTCAGGGCGTCAACGGCCCGGTGGATCGACTTGCCAACGAATCCCGCCAGGGATTCCACCTCTTGTTGCAGCACGTGAAGCTGCTGATCGAAGTCTTCTCTAGGCATGTGTAGCTCCTTGGAACCGGTAGCCGGGAACGGGTAGCCGGAAACCGGCGTTAAGCACCGACTCTATTGCGGGACGTCTCGCACCGTTCCTAAACCCTTCGCCAGAACGGGGCCCGTTGGCGCTGTTTCTTCAGTAGCGAATCATCCAACAATTTCGGTGGGGCGCCAGCGACGGGTGGTGTTGGGACATTATATCCGATAACGTCGAAAATCCGTGTGTCTGTGTAGTAACCGTCGTAGGTTTGTTGCACAAGTTGGTCGAAAAACACAGGATAGGACTCTTCAATCGCCCGAAGTGTATCGTCTTTCGCCTCGTCCGGCATCCCAAGAAAACCGCCCGAGTGGGCCTTGGAAGCCGCTACGTCTATCGCATTCAGGCCCTCGTTGAACAAACGGGTTGGACCGGGCGCGCCGGCCGCTGTCCTTTCCACGAACACGGCAACTCCCAAGTCTCCCGCGCTTGGCCGGTTGCCCTGGCCGGGAATGATCCGATTTAGCACAGCCGCGAGGATTTCCCGCTGCGCTTCCGAAAAAATCTGATTGGCGGAGCTCATGGTCGCGGTTCCTTTTAGACCGGCTGGATAACGTTCTGCATTAGCGAGGGATGACGGGGAGAATAATATGGGAAGGGTAGCCGGAAGAGTGGTGGACGGTCTGGCGAGCGGATTCCAACCGGCTATCCTGGCCGATTGGCGCACCGGTGTTAGGGTTGCGGTCAAACCGAGGGAAATTGCTGCTGGAAACCTCTACCCTTAGCTGGTGGCCCGCCTTGACCAGGTGACTGGTTGACCACAGGTCTATTTCGAATTCGTAGACTCTCCCTTGCTCGAGGAATGATGGCTCGGCAGCCGAGGTCCGGTAGCGGCCCCGGATTATTCCATCTTGTAGATTATGGGCGTAGCCGTCGGGACGGACATCGACCAGCTTGGCCGTGAAGTCGGTATCGGCGGCAGTCGTGCTGGCGAACAAATGAACGGAGATCGGCCCAGTAAGTTCTAGGTCCCGTTCCAGCGGTTCAGAGGTGTAGACCAACACGTCTTTCCGGTCTTCGACGCTTCGCTGGTCCTCCACGCCCTGGGGAATGATCAGAGTGCATCCCCGCATGGTAGGCACCGGGTCGTCCGGGTCATATACATAGGAGTCTGGGGGTTCGTCCCCCGGCGGCGTGGTTGAAAGCACGCCCGCCCCGTGCCGTGTATTGGCTGGACTCTCCCCATGGAAGTAGTAGCGAGTGTAGTGGGTCCGGGCCAGCGGCCATTCGTGCTCGGCGCGCCACCGGTTTTCGCCCATCACAAAGATGGACACCGGCGGCTCGTCCATAATTCCGGTTTGGATGTCCTTCAGCCAGTAGTCGTACCAGCGCAACAGGTGCTCGTGGAGTTCGATTCGAGCGTCGGGGCCGAAGTCGATGTCACCCGTTTCTCCGGAGGTGGGCACCGTGTAAGGGCGGAGGTGGGCCCAAGGGCCGACCAACAGTTTTTGGCCACTCCGAGCCTCCTGGGTGGGGGCGCTTTCCCGCATCGCCTGGTAGGAATTGAGTGCGCCTTCCATGAAAATGTCGTACCAAGAACTGACATGGAACATAGGCAGGTTGATGTTTTTGACCTGGCGGAGGAGGTTGATCCGCCACCAGTAGGGTCCGTCTTTTTCCTGGTCGAAATATTCGCTGAGGTAGGGTGCCGTTTCTTTCAGACGGTCAATCCAGTCTCGCATAGGCAGGTGGCGGTACCAAGAGTCCCGCAACGGGCGAGCGAAATTATCGGCCTCCAACACGTACTCGTCCATCTGGGCCAACAGGTCAAGGCGGCCCGCTCGTTCAAGGGTGTTGCGGCCCTTGTGGATGGCGTAGGGCACCGTCCAGCCCCACTCCATCGCGCCCCCGGTGTGGTAGACCCAGCTCTGGTGGAAATCGGACGACGCCGAAATGGGGGCCATGGTGCGGAGGTGGGGCGGCAGCGGGTTGGCGGTGGCCAATGTGTACTGAGTTGCCCCCAGATACGACTGGCCGGTGGTGGCAACACGTCCATTGGACCACGGTTGACGCGCCGCCCATTCTACGGTGTCGTACCCGTCCTGAGATTCTTGAAATAGAGGGTCATAGTAGTCCCCTTCGGATTCGAACCGGGCCCGGCAGTCCTGGCTGACCACCACGTATCCGCGTTGGGGGAAGTACCAGATCGAGTGCTCCTGATTGTCGGCATAGGTGTCTTTACCGTACGGTCCCCGGGTGACCAGCACCGGAAACCGGCCAGACTCGGCGGGCCGGTACACGTCTGTTGCTAAGCGGACTCCGTCGCGCATCGACACCATGACGTTGCGTTCACGTACTACTTTGTGTTCCTTAGGCTGCGACATTCAGCGAGAATCCGTCTTCCAATTTTGAATTTCGGCTTTAGATTACTCTAGTCGGGAAAATTCACCACAGGATACTCTCGGCCCTCCACTGTAGTCAATTTATGGCCGACTTGCCGCGTCGCGGTGTCAAGGGAAAGTGACCCGACAGGTGGTGCCTGGCGGTTGAAGGATGGGCCAAGCGGGGAGTATCATACCGTACAACAATTCGGCGGCGCGTTTGCACGCGTTCGGAAAATCGACGGGCCTTCGGTAGCGCAGCATGTCTACCAAGGCCTGTTCTTGGATAGTCAATGACCCGCTCTAACCCCTTCTTCTGGATATTGAAAGCAGCCATATATATTGGCGAGCGTCGGCTGCAGGTGAACGGCGGAGTAATCAACTCCGTTGCCGACGGGCGGCGCGATCAGCGGTTTTGGCTGGCAATGCGCTATTTCAGTTGGCGGAAGCTGTGGAACTTCGTGCGGGTGGAGTTGCAGCTCCGTGTTGCCCGCCGAATCGTTTGGGGGGCGCCCTACGAGTGGGAGATAGACACAACCAACATTTGCCAGCTCAAATGTCCACTCTGCCACACCGGTCTTGGGACCATTCATCGTGACAAAGGGGTAATGAGTTTCGAAGTATTTACCAACGTAATCGACCAAATCAAAAACTCATGCGTCTGGCTAACCCTCTATAGCTGGGGTGAACCGTTCCTGAACCGCAGGATCCACGAGTTCGTCGCATACGCCCACAGCAAGAAAGTCGCCACGATAATCAGTTCCAACCTCAATAAGCCGCTGACCCCAGAAATGGCCGAACAGATTGTGAGTGCGGGCCTGGATGTACTTATCGTGTCCCTAGATGGGATCACTCAGGAAGTTTACGAGGTATACCGGGTGGGCGGGCATTTGGACCGGGTGTTGGACAACCTACGGTTGCTGGCTGAGACAAAGAAGAAGTTGGGTTCCAGCACTCCTCACATTGAATGGCAATTCATTGTAATGCGCCAGAACGAACACCAGATTGAAGATGCGCGGGCTTTGGCCGGTGAACTAGCCGTGGACTCGATAGTTTTCAAGAAAGTGGACTTTCCACACGGGGAAAGCGATCCTGCGGAAGCCGAGCGGTGGCTGCCCCGCCAACACCCTGAATATCTGCGGGAAGACCCATTCTATAAACCCTACCAAGAGGACGGTACAGTGTGCTGGCGCTTGTGGCGGAGTGCCGTGGTTAACTGGGATGGCGGGCTGGCTCCCTGCTGCTACCTAACAGACAAGGAACAGGATTTCGGAGACGCCAGCAAAACGCCGCTGAAAGAAATTTGGAACGGGTCCACGTACGCGACGGCCCGGGGGCTGTTCAAGAAAGGGAATGAACCTAAAGAGTGGGTAGGGTGTTTGGATTGCAGCGTTTACCTGGGTAGCAGGGCGGCCCGACATAGGGGGCCGGTAGATATAAAAACCGAGCCCGTCGAACTTCAAATGAATGTTGGCAAGCTGTCGAATGGCAACACCGTTAGGAACGGAGGCTCGGCGGACAATGGGCGTGACGAGGCCGTTTCCATTATAATCACGGGTGACAATGAAGAGCCGGTGAATGAAGAGCCGGTGGAGGAAAAACCGGCCCCAACAGACTAGGATGGACCCCCACCGGTAGTTGGTGGAATCTTCAGCGATTCAAGTGGCATCTTAACTATAAAGCAAAGTCTGTTTGTGGCTTGTGGCGTTGGTGTACCCACGCAGGTGATAGCGGCCCGTTGGTTGCGGCGGTAAGAATCGCTGACTGCAGCGGTCAACAGGGACTCTGATGGAAAGGACGATGGGCAGAGTGCGAAAACGGCTAAGCAAGTTGCCTACGACCGCGTTCTGGTTCCCGCATATGCGGGAACTCACGGTTGTCGTCGCCGCCTATTTCGTCTATATGTACACCCGGGCGCTGGTCTTTTCCGATTTCCAGAGCACTGCATTAGAGAACGCCAGACGCGTCATCGACTTCGAAAGGGACCTGGGCATCTTTTGGGAGCCCAGTTGGCAGAATTGGGCCATCGATAGCGCCAGGGAATTGGTCATCTTCTTCAACTGGGCCTACATCATCACCTTCTGGCCGATAATTGCGGTCGTAGGCGTTACCCTCTATATCACCAACCGGGGACGTTACAATTACTACCGCAATATAGTCCTTCTCAGCTTTGCGATTGCTTTGGTGGGGTTCATGATTTTCCCCTTGGCCCCGCCCCGAATGATCGCCGAGCACTTCGTCGACACCATCAAGGCGTTTGGGCCTTCAGGTTACGCCAGCCGGGAGTTCGCCAACTACTACAATGCCTATGCGGCGATGCCGAGCCTCCACTTCAGTTGGACGGTAATGTTCGGAGTTCTGTTCCTAACGACGCCGAACAAATGGGTCAAGGTTTTCGGTGTGATATATCCCATGATGACCCTATTCGCCATTACAATCACAGGTAATCATTACATCATGGACGCCATCGGGGGTGGATTGCTGGTACTGGCGGCGTTCTTCGCCATGGAGCTGGGAATCAGGCGGCGGTTCTTCCTCCCCAAATTGGTGCCAATAGCCGCTAATCTTCTCCGTCGCGGCCGATCACGCTTATCCGCTGCGGGGGCGCAAGAGGCTCGATCGTACAAACAGACCGAAATACGAGGCGGAGGACCCTCCCTCACGTCTGGCTGAATGCGGCCAGGGGTAGTCTGCCCCGTTCGTCACCCTACAACAAAGTACCGGCAGCCCTCGCCAGCACCGCTCTGATCCGTACCCGGCCGGCCTTACCGGCGCTTTGGGCGAAACGCGCTGTTTTCGCTGAGATTGCCCTCTACATTGGCGCCTACCTGGTCTATTTTGCTACCCGAGGCCTGGTCTACGGAGACACTCGGGCCGAAGGCATTGAAAACGGCCAGCGAATCGGGTCCTTCCAGGACAACTTGGGATTCTTGTGGGAACCGGGGTGGCAGACCTGGGCCGTTGAGCACGTCAACGGCATCGTGGTCTTCCTGAACTGGGCCTACATCATCACCTATTGGCCGGTAATTCTTGCGTTGGCACTTCTGTTGTTCATCTTCAACCGGCGCCGGTATTACTTCTACCGGACGGTAGTGCTGTTCAATTTCATCGGCGCACTGTTTATCTTCATGCTGTTTCCGGTGGCTTCTCCATTTGCCATCCCATCGGTGGGTCTAGTGGACACCATCCAGACCTACGGCCCAACCTTCTACGGTACTCCGGAGATGTCTTCCTACTACAACATCTCGGCTGCAATGCCCAGCCTACACTTCAGTTGGACCGTAATCCTAGGCGTGTTGTTGTGGAGAACGCTACCTGGCCGGGTTAGATTCTTAGGCTTGCTATACCCGGTGCTGACGTTCTTCTCAATCGTAATTACCGGTAACCATTTCATCTTGGATGCTGCTGGTGGTGGCTTGCTGGCGGTCGTCTCTTTCGGTCTGGTGGCGCTGCTACCGCCGAACATCTGGCGGAAATCGGCGGAAGTTTTCGGGCGCAACGACGGTACCGCCACAAAACGTTAGAAGTTAGCGGTCGTTACCGGCCTGCGGAGGCCGGAACGCGGGCCGGACAATTCGGTCGATGGGTCGGACTCCCGGAGTCGGGGGCGCCGGAGTCAGGTCTGGTGGCTCAGGCTCTGCTTGCCGCGATGGCCGAAAGACAGCTGGTGTCCCCCGCTCAGGGGGCAGAGTACTCAAGCGTTGTGCCAAAGCTTCTAAGCTGGTCAAGTTATGCACCGGCAGTAAGTCGTCGATGTAGGGCAACGCGGCCTGCATCCCCCTGGTTAGGGGCTGGTAGTTGGGCGAGCCGAGCAGGGGGTTCAACCAGATGAGGCGGTGGCAACTGCGTTGTAGCCGGGAGGTCTCTCTGGCGAGCAGTTCCGGCTCACCCCGGTCCCAACCGTCCGAAATGATTAGCACGATCGCCTGCCCACGCATGACGCGGCGCAGCCACTGGAAGTTGAAAGTTTTGATTGCCTCGCCGATACGGGTGCCTCCAGCCCAGTCCGGCACTGCCTGCGAGACCTCGTTGATGGCTTGATCGACGCTCCGGTAGCGTAGGTGGCGGGTAATCCGGGTCAGCCGGGTGGCGAACAGGAACGCTTCCAGACGGTCGAGCCCACTGGCCACGGTGTGGATGAAATGGAGCAGCATCCGGGTGTAGCGCTCCATTGATCCACTGACATCGCAGATCAAGACCAGCGAGCGGGGTTTGTCTTTCGGGGCCCGGGTGGCCAGCTCGAAAAACTCGCCTCCGTACTTCAAGCTGCGCCGCATGGTGCGCCGCAGGTCTAGATGTTCGCCGCCGCCGGCCGCCAATCGCCTGGTCCGGCGCTGTCCTAGGTCCCAGGTCAGATGGGCCATCATGCCGCGAGCCTCGGCCATTTCTCGGCCGGTGAATTCAGCGAAGTCCTTCTGGCGCAGCACCTCTCGGGAGCTGTAGGTGCGGGTGAGGTCAACGCGCTGTTCCGGTTCGTCACCTGCCTCGCTATCCCGGGCCGGTGAATCATCCGGTTCGGCATCACTGCCTGCATTTAGCTGCGTGCGAGTCCGCCGTTGTTCCCCCAGAGTTCGCAGGTCCATATCGGTGCTGCCCGTGGCGGGTTTGCGCCAGAAAACCTGGAACGCCTCATCGAATATGGGGATGTCCTGCTTCCGGTGAACGAAAATGCTCCGGGCCGCCTGGTAGAACTCGCCCCTCCGGCCAATTTGGACATGGTCCATGCTGCGAACCAGGTCTAGGACGTTACCCGAGCCCACGTCCAGTCCCAAACGGCGAAGCATCTCGGCAAAGCGCAGGAGGTTGGGCAGAATGTGGCCGACGGGTTCGGCCGCGCCATTGCCCAACGTGCCCATGTCTGACGCACCGTTAACGGTCTCGGGCCGGTCCGTCATCCGGCGTTGCCGCCGCCGCGTCGTCCTCGCCGCGGACCGCGGTTCTTGGACCGTTCCAACATGGCCCGCACCGGCTCTCCCCGCACCAATTCGATATCGTCTTGATACTTCAACATCAGGCCCAGGGTGTCGTCGATTACTTCCGGCCCCAATTCCTTCTGGTTCAGAGCTAGAAGGGCTGAGGTCCAATCCAGAGTTTCGGAGATTCCGGGAATCTTGTAGAGCTCGGTTTCCCGAAGCTCCTGGATGAACCCGGTGACCTGCTCGGCCAAACGTCTGGGCGCCTCGGGCAATCTGGAGGTGATGATCTGCAACTCTTTTTGGAAGTCGGGGTATTCTATCCAGTAGTACAGGCAGCGGCGTTTCAGCGCGTCATGTACTTCTCTTGTGCGGTTGGATGTGATAATTACGATGGGCGGGTGTACCGCAGAATAGGTGCCCAGTTCAGGGATGGTGATCTGGAAGTCGGCCAACAGCTCCAGTAAGAAGCCCTCGAACTCTTCGTCGGCGCGGTCCAATTCGTCGATCAGCAGCACCGGTGAACGTTCATTGCTCTGGTCGATGGCCTTTAGCAGCGGCCGCTTGATCAAGAATTCTTCGCTGAACAAGTTGGCCGTTGCGGCCTCACGGTCTACGTTACCCTCCGCCTCCATGAGTCGTATTTCCAACAACTGGCGCGGGTGGTTCCACTCGTAGACGGCGTGGTTGATATCCAGCCCTTCGTAGCATTGGAGCCGGATCAGCTCGGTGCCAAGTCCTTGGGCCAGAGCGCGGGCTATTTCCGTTTTGCCCACCCCGGCCTCACCCTCCAAGAAGAGGGGACGCCGCAGTTTCATGGCTAGAAAAATTGGTACGGCCAAGGCGCGGTCGGTGATGTAGACTTGGTCCCTCAGCAGATTTTGGACGTCTTCTATCGAACCCGGGGACTCCGGAGTCTGATCTGCTGGACCATCGGACTCGGACTCGGTAGCGTTCGGTTTCGTGTGGGAGGTAGTCAAGGAAGGCCTCTCCGTTGCGTTGGGTGGCGGCTAACTTTAACGTTGCCGTCGGGTTATAGGGGCAGCCAACATTGTATCCCAAGTGGAACAGGCGCACCACAGCGCCTTGGCCGCAGCGTCTTGAATCGCGGATTAGCTTTGGGGAGAAACGAAGACGGAAAGGATATATCGGCGAACCAACTGGCCTAGACGGACCCAGTGGTCGTTGATGGACGTCCGTTGGGCGGGTGTTAGCTGGTTGTAGGTTTTGGCGAACTGCGAGAATTGCCAGATGGTAAAGGCCCAGAACTCGCGAACTGGTCCCTGGGATTCCTTGGATTCCGCGATTACCCCCGTTCCGCCGCGTACCTCCCACGAGACCAGAACTCGGCCGCGGTCGGCGATGGCCACGGCCTCAACCCATGAAGCCTGCCGGTCGCCTCCTTGATAGGGGGCCATCAGCTCTAGAAGCCGTTCTAGTCGTTCATTGTCATCGGCGGCCGGGCCGGCGAATCGGTGAGTTTGACGGCTTTCCCACAACTCGCCCAGGGCCGGGATAACGAGGCCGCCGTCGGACGCGATGGCCAGCATGGACGCTGCCTGGGACCATTCTGCGGCCTTGTCCCTGGCGATTGCTTCGTGGCTGTCGCCGGTTTCGTCAGGCGCCGCCCCAACGCCAGCCTGTTGCGGAGCAACTGGGTCCAAGGGCAGGCCCTGCAAAAGCTGGCGGAATGCGCGCTGTTTGTCCCGGTTGCCCGTGGCCAGCAGGATTGGAGTGACTTGATGTGCCATGAATCTGGTCTTACAGGTCAGGCGATGCGGGCGACGGCCCTGGTGCCTGTGCCGTCGCCGCCTTTCAGTTTCAGAGGCAGCGCCCACAGTTCGAACTCCCGGCCCACCAACTGGTCCAGGTTTATCAGGTTTTCGATGGGGGGGATGTTCTGTCCCAAGAGCAGGCGATGCACCGGGAAGTCGTGGATGGTGGACTGGGGCGTGGCCGGGTGCTTGTCGATGGGGAAGTCCACGGCCACGGCGTTAACTCCGGCCTTGGCGAGGTAGTCCGCGCCTTCGTTGCTCAGGTAGGGGCCGTGCCCGTAGAAACGGGGCCCACCGGACTCAGTTTCGGCCCAGCCGGTGAACAGGACAGCAATCTTGTCCTTTAGCTCTTGCGGAGTGGCGCCCGGATCTTCCAACTCCGATACCTGTAGCGGCGTCAGACCGCGAGCCACCGGCCGCAGATCCAACAGCAGGGCTGGCCCCATGTACTTCTCCAGAGGCATTTGGTCGATGGTGGCGGCGCCTTCGACGAAGTGGTACGGAGCGTCGACGTGGGTGCCGATGTGGGTCGCCAAGCATAGCTTTTGATTGGAGCGGGCATGGCTTTCATGGGTCTGTAACTGCGAGGTCTCCACGCCCATCAGGCCTGGTACGTCGCTAACACGTTCGCTGCCCAGGGTAAGAGTAAGGTCTATGAGTTCTGCCATTTCTGCTCCCCTCCAATCTATTTTCTGGGAATGTTGGACCTTAGAGAACCCGTCGGAAGCTTAATCTCCGGTGACTCCCTCTATCAAGGCGGCTCGGGTGGCGGCTTCTCTCGTGGCCACCTGCCCCATGCGAGCTTCGGGCGGCAGAGAGTCTTCCCAGTCAGGTATCAATACTCGGGCGGAAGACTCCAGGTTCATGATCACCACCACCCCGGCCAGGCTGAAGGCCATGGACAACACCAGTGCGGGATTGAACGAACCGGTGACGTAGATGGCCAGCCCGCCCAAGACGGTGGCGACAGCGTGGCCCATCATTGCTCCCATGATCTCAATGCCGTAGAAGGTGGCCAACGGACCAGACCCGAAATACTGCCGGTTCACCACCAGATATGCCGACATCTCGCCGCCGAAACCCAACCCGAACAGCACTCCGAACAGATAAAACATCCAGGCGTCCTGCGCCCAGAAAAGAACGAGCACAGTTAGCCCTTGGATAAACAATGCGGCCATCATGATCGGCTTGCCGCCCATGCGTTCCGCCATGATAGGGGCGATAAACCGGCCGATAATGCTGAAGACGGATATAAACGCCAGGATGAACGATGCGGCGGTTAGACTGATCCCTTGTTCGTAAGCCAAAGGTATGGAGTAGATGAGTACAATGCCGTGACCCGCGCAACCCAGTCCGTGAATGGTGGGAAGATTCCAGAAGGCCCGGGTACGGCGCATGTGCTGGCTGAACACCTTTAGCCGCAACCGGTCGACTTCTTTGCTGCGAACGATTTCCGGAGGGTCGTCCTGGCTGGCGCCGTAAGCTCGAAGCCCAGAATCTGCGGGCTTCGAGCGGAAGAATAAGGACAAGACCACAAGCAGCCCGCCGCCGACTATCCCGATACTCCAGAAAGTGTCACGCCAACCAACCTCTTCCAGCAGAGTGGCGACCAGCGGGGCCAATACCGCAGCTCCAACTCCCCCGGAGGCCCACAGGATACCGGTGGCCAGACCAAGCCGGCGCCGGAACCAACCGCCAATTGAGGCCAGCAACGGAACCATGGCCAAGGCCTGGGTAGTGGAAAGGAGGACGCCGAAGAACAGGAAGAAATGCCAGAGTTCGGAGACTAATCCGACCAGGATCATACTCACGACGTACATGATTCCGCAGACGAACATTAACGGGCGGGCCCCGTAGCGGTCGCCCAGCATTCCGGCCAGGGGAGAAACCAAGGCCCCGACCAGAAAGTAGACTGCAATGGCCGCGCCGATTACCCCCATGTTCCAGCCGAAGCCGGCGTCGGCGTCGTTCAGGGGCGCAACCATAATGCCTGCGGACATGCTGATTGCTTGGCCTACGATCTGGACTACGGCCAGGATGGCGAGAATGACCCAGGCCCCGTGAAATCTGACGGGACTGCCGGTTGGACGGGGCGAGTCTATATTGGAAGCGGCTAACGCCATGTGCCGTGGTTGCCCAAGAGGGGCCGGGCGGGTAGCCCCGCCCGGCCCTTAACTCGTTCCGGAATTCTCGATGCGCTCAATGCAGCGGACACGCTTTCAACAGCGCCTTACCCCACCAGCTATCTTCGTTGCCGCTGGAGGTATCGCCAAGTCGCGCCACCTGATAGGGCCGATCCGGCTGCTCCAAATTTTCGCCGGTCAGACTGGGTGTCGTTCCCGGCAGGGCGAAGGCCAAGGAGCGCTGGTTGCCGACATCCGCCGATACAGCCCAAGCGCCGAAGAAGATCAGTAGCACCAAGGTCAAGCCAATGACAACAAAAACCGTGACGGGGATGGGGATTCGCCGGGAGTGAGTCAGGAGCGCACCTCTACGTCAAAGGGGAACACCATGTTGTTGCCGTAACCACGGCCGTCCCATTTGTTGGGAAACTCCATCGGTTGAGTGTCGCCAAGGTTGTTGGTGGCCCGGCACATCAGTGTGTGATTTCCCGGCGACGCTGGCTGCCACCGGTGCTCCCAGCGGTACCAGGAATAGCCCTCCCTGGGATGAAGGGTATCCACCGGACTCCAGGTGTTTCCGCCGTCGGTGCTAATCTCCACCTTAACCACATCTTGCTCTCCCGACCAAGCCGCGCCGGCCAGGGTGTAACCGCCGGTGGGGACGGTCTCGCCAGGGACCGGAGCGGTGATGATGGACTTAACCTTCATCTTATTGTAATAGGTGTAGGGGATTGGCGAGCCGGGTTCGTTCTGGGTCATGTAACGTTCGGTCATATAGAAGCCCTTGAACTCGTGGTCCAAAACGTGGATGCCCGCCAACCACTTGACCGAGTTCATGCCGTACCACCCGGAAACCAAGAGGCGCAACGGAAATCCGTGGGCCGTCGGCAAGGGCTCCCCGTTCATTTCATAGGCCAGAAGGGTATCGGGGTGTAGCGCCTTGGCCATTGGCAGACTGCGTTCGTAGGTCACCTCGGTGGGGTCGTCCACGACCTCGTCAGCACCGTGGTCGGCGCCTTCGAACATCACTTCGACGGCGGAATCTTTGACTCCGGCACGCTCCAGCACGTCTTTCAAAGACACGCCGGCCCACTCGGCATTGCCCATTATTCCGTGTCCTTTGATGGCTTCCATCACCGAACTGATGCGAAGCGACTTGGTCCAATACTCAGGGACCGGGCTGTTGCCACAGCATTCGAAGGTCACTTGGAACCGCTTTTGGGGCAACTCCCTCAGTTCATCGAACGAAAGCAACAGCGGCCGCTCCACCTGCCCGTCGACCTTCAACCGGTAAGTATCGATGTCGATCTCGGGGCACTCTTTCCAGTGATTGCGGACATAGAACAGTTCGTTGGGTACGATTTTCTCTTGGAGCGCGTGGGGAGGCGCGGCGAAGGTGCGGAGACCCGCATTGGTGGGGATAATCTGGGGCTCTACTTTTGTCCCAATTTGTGGGATGGCCATTGAGTCCTCCTGAAACTTCGGTAAATAAGCCGGGCTCTATTCCAGGTAGTCGGTCTCCGGGTCGGCCGTGGGGTAGGTGATCAACAATACGACTGGGGTCCACAGGTGATTGATCAGTTTGTGAGGCACACCCGGAGGCGCCAATAGAGTGGTTCCGGCCCTGACCGTGCGAACCTCGTCACCTACAATCGCTTGTACTGCCCCTGATGTAACTTGTATCGAGACATCCACCGGATGGGTGTGCATCCTGCCTTCCCAACCCGGGTGAATCTCCACTTCCTTTACGGTCAATGATACCGCACCTTGTTCCTTAGACACCAGATAACGCTCACTGACCCGGTCCACCGGTGCCGGCATGCGAAGGTCTGAATGGTCGATTATTGGCATGTACCCCTCCGGGGAATCGGCTTAGCCGTCTCGAACTGTCTTTATTCGCCGTGGTTTTTATTCGCCGTGGCCGTGGTTGTTATTCGATTGTAACTGGGTAGCCGACGATGGCGCTGAAGTTCTTCCGCATGTTGTTGTAGCGGGGTTCGCGAGACTGCACCCTGCCCACCTCATCGGTGGCGCGGGACATGATGTTGTATTGGCCTTTCGTATTAGCGTCCCACGGGTAGGACCAACGTACCCACATGAACCGGTCATGAGGCGGTTCCAGATGGGTAGCGGTCCAGGTCTCGCCGCCGTCTACACTAACTTCCACCTTGGTGATGGCCCCGGCTCCGCTCCAGGCATAGCCACGGACCATGTGACGCCCGGCGGACATCTTTTCGGTGTCGTCGTTGGGGTGTGTCACGATGGACTTCACCCCAATGGTGGTGATCAATTCCTTGTCGGTGGCATCCGGGGAATCCGCATAGTAGTAAAACTGGTAGTGGTACCAGCAATCGGGCATGTGGTCCAAAACTTCCAACCGGCGCAGCCACTTTACCGACCAGTTGCCGGACCAACCGGGCACCAACAACCGGACCGGGGCGCCGTGCAAGTGTTCCAATAGCTGGCCGTTCTGGGCCCAGGCCAGGATGGTGTCGGGATGCAGGGCTTTCTGCACCGCCAGACCCTTGTCATAGAAGAAGGGCTCGGTACCCTCGTCGGCGGTGGCAGGAACGCCTTGGTCCCAACCCTCCGCACGGATGTAGAGTGACTTGTCGGTGAGACCGGCCTCGTTTAGCACGGTCGCCAGGGGCACGCCGGTCCACTCGCTGGCACTGAGGATCATACATTCCTGGGTGCGGGACGGCTTGGGACCCTCGCCCTGGAAATACTCGAAGAATGTGGCGTCGCTGCCGGAGCACTCCATGACGGTGCGAACGGAGCGACCGGGTAAGCGGCGCAAGTCCTCGAAGTTGAGGGTCAAGGTATTTTTGACTTCGCCGTCGATGGTCAACGACCACTTGTCGGTGGAGACAACCTCCGGCACGTCGAAATGCTGGACCGTGTAGTGGAGGTTGGTGGGGGTGATCAGCCCTTCCAGGTCCATCACCGGGGTCCTGATGCGAACTGTGCGCCCTTGGTCGTCCAGCAGCGTTACCGGCTTCACATCCTTGGAGGGCCAGCCGTGCCAATTTCCTTTGAGTCCAACATTGGCCGGGGAAGAATCGTTATCGGCGTCCATCCGAAGGAAGTCTGGCACCGATCCTTCGTCTTTGCTTTCGTCTTTGATTGTCGCCATCCGGTTCCCTCCTCATCCATAGCTGCGATAGCTGCGCCTTGGGGGGCTGGTTGTTTCTGGGACCTGGAATGTTAACTAGAGGCGTACTTGGCGCCCAACTCGGTCTCCCAACGCAGGTAGTTCATCATCTCGGCGTAGCTGCGATCAACGCCGAGATAGTTAATATCGGCAGGTGGGCGGACGATGCCAGTCAGACCCTTCTCGATGGGAAGCCCCGCCTTTTGCCATCCGGCCATGCCGCCGTCGAGAACCTGAACATTGCTGTAGCCCAACTCCTGAAGCGTGGCTGCGGCGAGGGCCGAGCCTCTGCCGTTGTTGCAGGTTACGGTGACGGACGCGGTTTTGGAAGGAACGGCTCCGGAGATTTCTATTTCCAGCCAACTCCGGGAAATCCACGTGGCCCCGGCGACGTGGGCGCGGGAGAAGTCCTGGCTGGTATCCACGAACAGGATATGTTCGGTGGGGTTGGTATTCAGTTCCTCGGGGCTAACCATGCGGGCAATCTTTTGAGCTTCCGCGAGACCGGCCACCACGTTTGGCGGCATTCCGGTCTCCAGCGAGTGGCCAGCGGCGCCCCATGCGCTGGTGCCGCCTTCAACTGCGTACACGTCTTCGATCCCCATCTGCCGGTAGAGGGAGGCGGTGACGGTGCTGCGGGCGCGGCCGTCGCAACAAAATACGATCGTCGCGTTCTTGACCACGGCGACATCGTCGGCGCGCTGGACTGCCTGGCCGCCGGGCCACCAACGGAAACCTGGCACGTGTCCCTGGCTGTACTCTTCCTCGGTGCGCACGTCGATGAGGTAGATGGGCTGCGAGTCTTGGTTCGCCATCAGCTTCTGCAAAGCGGCGACATCCAAATAGCGGACCCCGTCTTCTTCGGCCAGTCTGGCGGCGTAAGCGTTGGCTGCGGTCTCTCCCTCGGCGGACACCTGGGGCAGTTCCAAGCGGTCGGCGCCGTTTTCCAGTTCGTACCCGGCCAGAAGCCAGCCGGAGGTGCCGTTCTTGAGCCCCAAGGCCGGGATGCCCATTCGCTGAAGCACCCGTGTACCGGTGATGCTGCGGGTCCGGCCGGCGCAATTGACTATTACGGTCGTGTCTTCGTCCAAGTCGTTTGTGATGTCGGTGATTCGGAAGGCCAACTCACCGCCGGGCATGCTACGTCCGCCTGGGATACAAAACCGGTGGTATTCCTCGGGGGTACGAGTGTCCAAGATCACCAGCTTGTCGCCTCGATTGATACGTTGGTGGAGATCCTCAGCGGTTATCTTGGGGACGTCGTGCACCACCTCCAACTTCTCGCCGAATTCCTTGCTGGGTACATTTACGCCCCACTCGGTGGGGTAGTCTTGGCTGGACCAGCGGTTGACGCCGCCGTCGAGAATGGAAACATGTGTGTACCCCAACCGTTCCAGCGTGGAGGCGGCCAAGGGAGAGCGTTGGCCGTCGTCATCGCAGACGACGATGTGGACGCCCTTGGATGGGACTGAGGACTCGACGATGTTCTCAATGCGGCGTCGTGGTATCAAGCTGGCGCCGGGGATGTGAGAGTTGTTGTATTCGCCCGATTCCCGAACGTCGATGAGAGCGAACTTGGACTTGCTTGTTAGGAGGCTGTTCAACGTCTGCGCGGCAATTCGATCGGCCATCACGTATTCCTCTCGTGCGCGGAACATGGTCCCGCTCAATGCTGTGAGGTATGGTCTGAGCCCGGGCAACGGTCGAGGCATCGGCGACCGTCTATTGGAGCTTTTTTATCGGGCAGTCCCGGTTGGATCAGCGGATCAGATCCCGGAGGTCTGATGGAGCTAGAGCCAAGCCAGCTTTGAAGTCCTTGTAGGAAAGACACCTGTCCTAAAGGTAGTGTAATTATGGTTAGGGTCGAAAGGAGTGTCAAGCTGAAATGAAGTTGTCCACCGCGATCGCATGATCGCCGTGCGGCGGCTGTCCCGAGCGGTGCACGGCCAGTCACTATTCGCCGGGGCCTTTACGTCCGGTGGTAGAATGTTATGGAAATAAGTCGTGTGTCTGTTGCTGTCAAGCCGTCAACAGGGCCGCGCCAATGGAGGACGCAGGTTGGAAGATCAACAGTTCGTCGATCGGATTCAAGAGAAGATCGAGCGCCTCACCGGGCGGAGCGTGGAGCTGAGGATCGACGCTGAGGACTCCAACCAATTGGGTGTTGAACTGCAACAGGAAATCCCGGTGGTAATCATGGGCGACAACATCCTGGAGTACGCTGGCTTTGCCCGAATGTGCATTGAATACGCGGTTGCCTCCATACGCCAAGACCGGGCGATCGATCCGGTGGAATTCCACGTCCTGCTGGCCCGAAACTAGGGCCGGCCTCCCAACTCTTCTTAGTTTCTACTACTTGAACCGGTTGCCGTTTGAACCGATTGCCACTTGGCCGGACCAATGATGGCTGAGGAACCGCCCGTCCCTGACTATCCCCGACCCTGGTACTACCGGCCTGAATTCCACTACGCTATGTTCATCTTCCCACCAGTTTGGTCGGTCCTGGTTCTTCGTTCGCCTTGGAACCAAAACATTCTCCTCGGCGGAGTTGCTTGGGCCGTCCTCTTCGTAGGTGGCTTTCTGGCCCTAAAGCTGGTGCAGAACGGGTCGGAGGAAGGTGTAATCGCCCTGTTTTTACCCGGTACTCTGCTGACGATCGTCACCCAAGTACAGTGGACCCGTTACCGGCACGAGCATAAATCGCCTGTGGTTGAAGAGGGAGAGGCAGCGACCCCGCTGGGAGAGCCCGATGGTCCCAGACCGCCGCGGCCCAGCGCCAGACGTCGCAGCAGGAGACGCACCGGCCGGTAGTCTGGTCCTGCCTTACTCGCTGGCCATCTCAATAAGCCGGTCCACCACTTGACGGGCTGCCGCCGCGCCTTCGACTTCTTTTTCGACGCCTTTGGGTTGGTTGTAGACGATTAGTCTGAGGTCCGGAAGGCCCAGCGCGCTGGACTGGGCGCGGGCCGCTCGCTCAAATACGTCATGGGAAATGACGACGGCTGGGACTCCTGCCAGCTCCAGGTTGATGCCGTCTCGCACGGAGCCGGAGGTGCAGGAGCCTCAAGCGCACACGCCGACCAGCGCCAGGTCGGCCACCGAGAGCTCCGTAATATCAGCTTGGGTCGCCGGGGCGAAGGTGTTAGGTTTCACCACTTTCAGCACCTGAGATGGTTCGCAACGCTCGTCGACCTCTTCCTCCAACCGTCGCCAGAATGGCAGAACCGATACGTGTCCGTTGAACAGGAACGCCACTTTCCTGCCCCGTGGGTCGACCAACCGGGCCAGGCCTTCTGAGTGCTGCGCCTCTTGGCCTATTGGGCTAAGCAGGACTATTTTCTCCATCTCGCTCTTATCCATTACGCGCTCGGGCCACCGGTTTCGCCCGGCATCTTGATTTCTCGCGTTTCGGCCTGTCCGCCGGCCTGCATCCAGCCGTGGCACACTGCGTTGAATCCTGACCCGGAACCCCAGCCGCCAGCCACGACTATCAATAGCGAATCGGCGTGTCGTAATACCGGCACAGAGGCGAGGTCACTGTTTGGGTCGACGAGTCCCGCCCAGTGGAAGGGGTGTTCCGGGTTGAGAAACTTGTTGGCGTTCATCGTGGCCACCGGTTTCACGGCCAACTCTTTTATCTCCCGCCTGAGCCGGGGTTTATCGTAGCCATCGGCAGCCAGTTTCTGGGCCGTCATCGGCCCGACGACCAACAGGGCCTGCCCGCCACCGTTGATCGTGGAACTGCCAGCGGAGGACGCGCTGTCCGCTAGCACAGTTAGTACTTCTTTGGCGGTGGTCTCGTAACCGGAGCCGGTGGCGATATGGTGTGGGGCCTCGCAGGCGAACATGGTCACGCAGGAAGCGTCTTCGCGAAAATCGAAGTCTTGATGTATCCGGCTCCATGGGCTTGCCGCGCCATTCTCAGCGATACAGTAGGTGTACTTTCCTGGGTGGCCCAACGTTGCCCGATCGATTTCCCCGGGATAGCCGCCGCCCAGGTTCCAGAGTATCAACCGAATGGCCCTTCCAACGGTGGCGTTGGCCCTGGAACCGCCGCCGAACACATTGTCTCCAGCATTGAACCCCAGTTCCGCAACGACAGGTCCGCTAACGATGGCCAACGGAGCAACACAGTTGGTTGTGGCTTGGACGCCGTTTAGGTTGAAATCGTCGTCCAACATCGCCTCCACTGCGGCGATTACCACCGGTACATACTCGGGGAGGCAGCCAGCCATCACGCAGTTGACTGCGATCTTTTCTACCGAGGCCACCCGCCCTTTCGGCGGAACGATGCCAATGATCTCGGTGGGATCCCGGCCCAGATAGTCCAAGATGCGGTTGACCGACTTTGGGGTGGGCGGAATTACAGGCAGACCATCGGTCCAGCCCAGCCGGTACATCGCCTCGTGGGCTTCCTCGATGCTACCGACTGTGATCGAATCTTCAGGCGAGTTTTCAAGGGCCCCGGTATGGGCCATTAGGGCCTCCGGGAAATCCGAGTTCGGATTCGACTATCGGGTAGAACCGGGTAGGGTGTCTTTGACCGGCAACTGTTCAGAATTGGAGGAGATTGGTCAGGGTCTTGCTGCCGCCTTGAGGTCCAACGAGGGCCAACCGGAACCGTTCGGGATCGAACAGTTCGTTGGCCACGCGGGCTACGTCGGCGGATTGTACCCCGTCTAACTGCTCCACCACTTCCTCGGCGGTCGAGACCCTGCCTTGAAGTAGTTCTTGGGCACCCATCCAAGAGGCAACGGCCCGAGTGTCCTCCATTCGCAGTAGCAAACGGCCCTTGGAGTACTCTTTGGCTTTGGTTAGCTCCTGCTCACTTGCCTGGTCTCGCATTCCATCAATCTGTTGGACCAAGGTCCGAACGGCGTCATTTGTCTTCTTGGGTTCCACCCCGCAGTAGATCACCAACGAGCCACAGTCGCGGAAGTGGCTGGTGGAGCTGTTAACGTCATAGGCCAGGCTCTGAATTTCACGCATCTGGAGGAAGAGCCTGCTGCTCATTCCGTCGCCCAGCATTACGTTCAGAATGTTTAACGCGTAACGGTCTGGGTGTTCTAGGGGAAAGCCCGGCACCGCCAAACAGAGGTGGGATTGGTCGGAACGGCGCCTCTCCAATTTTACGACCGGGCCGGTTTGGCCGTCGGTAGCCGGCTCCCATTCCAACGATTCGAGTGGCTTCCAATCCTGCGTGACATCGTCCAGCATATCGACCACTTCTTCGTGGGTGATGTTGCCCGCCACAGCAACGACAGTGTTGGCGGGATTGTATTGCTGGTGCATGTACTCGCGGATGCTGTCTTGCTGAATCGCGGCGACGGATTCCGGAGTGCCGCCAACGTCCCGGCCCATGGCTTGGTCCGGCCACATGGCCTCATCGATAAGCAGATCGACCCGGTAGCTTGGGTGGTCATAGGTCATCCGGAGCTCTTCCTGGATTATCTCCCTTTCCTTTTCCACTTCCTCCGGGTCCAGCCGGGAGTTGAGGATCATGTCCATCAATACCGAGAAGGCTTTTGCGAAGTGCGGGCGCGCCACCTTGCACCAAAATACGGTCATCTCACGGTCGGTGCTGGCGTTCATCACGCCGCCCGCGCCTTCGATCGCCTCGCTCACGTCCCGGGCGGTGGGCCAACTCGTGGTGCCTTTGAACGGCAGATGTTCTATGAAGTGCGAAACTCCAGCCAGCTCTTCGGGCTCGTATCGAGAACCGGCGCCG
This sequence comes from Dehalococcoidia bacterium, assembly GCA_965247605.1. Taxonomy (GTDB): domain Bacteria; phylum Chloroflexota; class Dehalococcoidia; order Lucifugimonadales; family UBA3495; genus VXOI01. Next base: position 1,212,903 of record CBDFHM010000013.1, read on the forward strand.
ACACAAATGACAATCGACACCGATTGGGTGTGAACCATCATTGATGTCAGGACGCGTAATTGGTTATTTAGGACAGACCGTTGGTACATGCTACCTCGTTCGGGAAATCGCTTCGGGCTGGATATGTGGGCACGAAATCAACCGGGGGCAATCTCCCGCCCCCGGTTTTTACACATGGCGCCGGTCAACGACCGGCCACCCAATGGTGGTCGTCTAGGTTGTTAGCCAATCGACATCGCCGAACAGGCCCTCGGGGTGGGGGCGCGAGGCGAAGTCTTGGTACCGCCGCCGGGCCTCGCCGATGGTGGTATCCAGGCCGTGGCCGGGATAAACCGCAGTATCGTCGGGCAGCGTCAACAGCTTGCGGGTGATGCTGTCGATGATCTGGGTCAGGCCCTCGGAGCTTCGGGTCTTACCTGGTCCTCCGGGGAACAGCGTATCGCCGGAGAAGAGGTGTTTCCCAACCAAGAAACAGGTGGCGCCTTCGGTGTGTCCGGGAGTGGACAGCATCTGTAGCTCGCGGTTACCGAACTTTACGACTTGCCCGTCGACCAGGTCGATATCCGGCTTCTTGGGCAAGGGGCCCGCATCCGCGGGCGCTATGCCCACCGGGGCATCCACCGCGCCGGTGATTTCGTTGAACCCCAGCAGGTGGTCTTGATGGTTGTGGGTGATGAGTATGGCTGTGACCTTTACGTCGCCGATGGTGTTTAGCAGCTTTTCCGGTTCCCCCGGAGTGTCAATGAGGATTCCTTCGTTGGTTTCGGGACAGGACAGGAGGTAGCCATTGTTGTCGTAGGGCCCCATGTTGACCTTGGTAATTCGGACGTCACCGTCGTAGTGCAGCGGCATATATCAATCTCCGGCAGGTCGGATCAGGTTAGTGGTGCCAGTACTTTAAGAAGACGTTTGGAGAGGGGTTAGCCCCGCCGGTCCGTCCGTACTGGAGTAAGTCCTCGGGAATCATAAACCCCGTCATTCATGGCGGGTCAAGCAGCAATATTGAATGCTCTTGAATTCGTAAGCGGCAGCGTTTTATGTCGCCTGGATCAGTTTCCCGCAGCGGCGGCGACCAACTGCCGGGGCTCTTCTTTCTTGTCTTGGTTGCCAGTTTTGACAGTGCGGCGAACGGCCTTTAGGGCCTCTTTGACGTAGCGGCCGGTGAACGATTTGTTGATCTTGGCCACCTGTTCTGGAGTGCCGGTGGCGATGAGTTTGCCTCCCTTGTCGCCGGCGCCGGGGCCCAAGTCGATGATCCAATCTGCGTTCTTTATAATGTCCAGGTTGTGTTCGATGAGAATTACCGTGTTGCCGGCGTCCACCAGCCGGTGCAAAACCACGAGCAGGGCCGCGCAGTCCTCGAAAGAGAGGCCGGTGGTGGGTTCGTCCAACAAATAGACCGTCTTCCCGGTGGCCCGTTTGGACAGCTCGGTGGCCAGTTTCACCCGTTGGGCCTCGCCGCCGGAGAGGGTCGTCGCCGGCTGCCCCAGCCGGATGTAACCCAGTCCCACATCCCGCAAGGTCTCCAGCTTGGGCCGGATTCGTGGGAAGTTGGTGAAGAATTCCAAGGCTTGGGCCACCGTCATGTCCAATACGTCGGCGATGCTCTGATCCCGCATGGTGACTTCCAGGGCTTCCCGGTTGTAGCGGCGGCCGTGGCAGATCTCGCAGGGTACTGTCACGTCGGGCAAGAACTGCATCTCGATCTGGTTGTAGCCCTCACCCTGGCAGGCTTCACAACGGCCGCCTTTAACGTTAAAAGAAAACCGTCCCGGAGCGTATCCCCGCACCCGGGCCTCGGGCAGACTGGCGAACAGATCGCGTATCGGGGTGAACGCGCCGGTGTAGGTGGCGGGGTTGCTGCGCGGGGTGCGGCCGATGGGCGACTGATCGATATTGACCACCTTATCGACGGCCTCGATGCCCAACACATCGTCGTGGCGGCCCGGCAAATCCCGGCCCCGGTTGATCACCTGGTTCAGTTTTTTGTAAAGAATTTCGTAGACCAGGCTGCTCTTCCCTGACCCGGACACGCCGGTGATGCAGACCAGTTGCCCCAGCGGGAAATCGACGGTTAGATTGCGGAGGTTATTCTCCTTGGCCCCTTGAACCGTCAGGGTTTGGCTGTTGCCCGATCGCCGTACGGTCGGCACCGGGACCCGCTTGGCGCCGCTGAGGTATTGCCCGGTGACGGACCGCGGCGAAGACTCGATTTCCTCAACTGTGCCGGTGGCGACAACCTCGCCGCCGTGCTCACCGGCGCCCGGTCCCATGTCGGCAATGAAGTCAGCGGAACGCATCATGGCTTCGTCGTGTTCCACGACGATCACGGTGTTGCCCATGTCGCGAAGTTGGGTAAGGGTGTTGATCAGCCTTTGGTCGTCGTGGGGATGCAGGCCAACCGTCGGCTCGTCGCACACGTACAGGACACCGGTGAGACCGGAACCGATCTGGGTGGCCAGGCGCACCCGCTGGGCCTCGCCGCCGGAGAGCGTGCGCGCGGTGCGATCCATCGTCACGTAGTCGAGGCCGATTCCATTCAGGAATTTGAGCCGTCCATCGATCTCTTTAAGCACCTGGTTCCCGATGGTCTTCTCTCGCTCGGTCAACACCTGCTTCTTGTGTTCACCGGGAGCGTCAGGGTCGATCTCTCTTACCCATTCCACCGCGTCTCCGATGTTCTTGCTGGTGACATCCATGATCCCCAGGCCGCAGACGCGCACGGCCAAGGCCTCGGGCCGCAACCGTTTGCCGCTACAGGACTGGCAGGTGCGCGCCGACATGTAGCGTTCGATCTGGGACCGCATGTAGTCCGACTCGGTGGTCTTGTAGCGTCGCTCCAAGTTGGGGACCACGCCTTCGAAAGTGGTGTCCCAAGAGTAGGTGCGGCCCCGGTGGGTCCGGTGGCTGACCGTCACCTTTTTGGTCTGGTTTCCATATAAGATCAGGCCAATTTGCTCTTGGGCCAGGTCTTTAACCGGAGTCTTCGAAGAGAAACCGTTGGCCTGGGCCACCGACTCCATCAGGCTGATGTACCAACCGCTGGAGGGCCCACCCCGGGTCCAAGGCGAGATCGCCCCCTGGGACAAGGAAAGACGCCGGTCGGAAATAACCAGGTCAGGGTCGATGGCCAGCTTGTAGCCCAGACCGGTGCACTCGGTGCAGGCGCCGTGGGGGCTGTTGAAGCTGAAAGTCCGGGGCTCGATTTCCGGCAGGCTGATGCCGCAGTTGGCGCAAGAAAACAGCTCGGAGAAAATCATGGTTTCTCCGTCTTCCATCAGCGCTTCCACGACGCCTTCGCCTTCGCGGAGACAGGTCTCCACCGACTCGGACACCCGGCTAAGCTCGATATCGGGGCGGATAACCAGCCGGTCTACCACCAGTTCGATGTAGTGCCACTTTTGTTTGTTGAGGTTCAGGTTGTCTATCTCGTCCAGCATGTGGACCTGACCGTTGACCCGGATGCGGACGAAGCCGGCTTTTCGGGCCGACTCGAAAACGTCTTTGTGCTCCCCTTTCTTGCGGCGAATCTTGGGGGCCAGCAGGGTGATCCGGCTGCCGTCTTCGAGTTTCATGATGGCGTCGACGATCTGAGAGATTGTCTGCCGTTCCACGGGACGGCCGCACTTGTGGCAGTGAGGTATTCCCACCCGGGCAAACAGCAGGCGCAGGTAGTCGTAGATCTCTGTAACTGTGCCCACGGTGGACCGGGGGTTGTGGGACACGCCCTTTTGGTCGATGGAGATGGCTGGGGAAAGACCCTCGATGTAATCGACGTCGGGCTTATCCATGCGGCCGAGAAACTGGCGGGCGTAGGCGGAAAGCGACTCTACGTAACGCCGCTGCCCTTCCGCGTAGATGGTGTCGAAAGCTAAGGAACTTTTGCCGGAGCCGGACACGCCGGTGATGACCACCAGCTTGTCGCGCGGGATGGTGATCTCGACGTTTTTGAGATTGTGCTCGCGGGCGCCCTTAACGTGAATGAATTCCTGGGGCATGCACTCTTCCCTTCACCCAATATTCGATATTTATTCTAGCACTCTATTACCTGGGATGGCGGGTGAGCCGGAGGCATCAATCGTAAAAGGTGCAAACAAGGGCAATTCATCGATTGGGCAATGCCGTGCTACAATGTGCATTGATAGGCAATTATATTTGGGGTGAGGCTATGATTTCCTACCGTTGCGACTGCTGTGGCCAGGAATTCGAATCCGGAAGAACCCGAAGCGGCTCAAAGCACTGTCGGCGTTGTGCTGAATATCTCCGCAGTATTGGCGTAGGCCCGGTTCAACTCAAGCGGCAAGACTCTTCGATCGAGCCTCAGCAATGGTTCACCGTAGATGAAGCTGCCGAGTATCTCAGGGTGTCGCGCCGAAGCGTATATCAACTCGTTGAGGAAGAACAGTTGATCAGCCATCGAATTGCCGGAGATGGGCACCAAAGATTTTCGCGGCACGATCTAGATGCGGTTATGCGTCTGGACGGTATCGTCGGAAAGTATGTGATCACAGCCTCTGAGGACCCGGTCTTAGCTGAACTGTGGGACAACGAAAAAGATGCGGCGTACGACAACATATAGCAGGGGCGACATCGTTGTAGTGAACTTTGTGTTCGCCGACGAAAGCGGAGTCAAACGGCGTCCGGTAGTGGTGGTAAGCACCGAAGATTATCACCAAGGCCGCCACGAGGCCGTCGTTTCCGCAGTTACGAGCAATACCGTTCGTGTTCTAATAGGGGATTATCTGATCGCAGATTGGGAAAGCGCTGGTTTGATTTACCCATCCATATGCACCGGGATCGTAAGAACGATCAACCAATCGCTGATCGAGCACAGACTCGGCAGCGTGTCACCTCGAGATTTGGCAGCAATCGAGGGCAAATTTAAAACTGATCCTCGGCCTGGCCGTGTGACTAATGACTAGAGAGATTTTCGGACCTGGCAAGGTTTTCATCGGAGTGGTTCACCTGCGTCCGCTTCCCGGTTCGCCGCGTTGGGGCGGGGACACGGAACAGGTGCTGGCCAGCGCCGTGGCAGAGGCCGCCATTCTGGAGCGAGGCGGCGTTCGGGGCATAATCGTCGAGAATTTTGGGGACGCCCCGTTTCGCATCGGCCGGGTTCCTCCCGAGACCGTATCCGCCATGACCGTGGCGGTACAACGGGTGCGGGAGGCGGTCCAGGTCCCGGTGGGGATCAACATGCTGCGCAACGATGCTTTGTCGGCCCTGGCGGTGGCGGCGGTCACCGGCGCGGAATTTATCAGGGTGAACGTACACTACGGCGTGATGGCGGCCGACGAGGGGTTGGTGGAGGGCGAAGCTCACGAAACAACCCGCCAGCGCCGTGCCTTGGGCGTCGATGTGAAGATACTGGCCGACGTGTTGGTGAAGCATGCGGTCTCGTTGGGTCCCGTCGACCTGGGCCTGATGGCGAGAGAAACTTCGCAACGCGGCTTGGCCGACGGCCTGATCGTTTCCGGCCCAGCTACCGGCCAACCGACGGCCAGCTTCGACGTGTCGGTGGTGCGGCGGGCGGTGCCCGACGGATTCGTTCTGGTGGGTAGCGGAGTCGATGAGTCCAACATTTGGCGGGTCTTGGAACATGCCGACGGCGCGATTATAGGCACCAGCCTGAAAGTCGACGGCATAGTTTCCAACCCGGTTGACCCGGCGCGGGTGGAACGCCTGGCCGAGATTTTTGCGACTCTGAATTAACCTGGAAGGGGGCCAGCACCGGGCCGTTTCCTGCATTTGTAGCGCATTGGCCTTGGTGAACGGACCCCCTCTCTTATCTCCCCCTTGCCAAGGGGGAGAAGTATTTTAAAGGGTTGCTAGTCCGGCCCTGGCACAATCCTCGTCCTCTTGGGAGGTCCCGCCGCTGCCGCCGATGGCGCCCTCGATGACTCCTCCTCTGATGATGGGGAGCGCCCCTTGGGCTGGGACCATACGGCCGCCTAGGGCCGCAATGATGCCCTGAATAACGGGGTTGTCCGGCGGAATATCCGCACTGGACCAGCCCATTGCCGAGGAAGCGATGGCTTTTCCCTGAGCGGCGTGTGCCGCAAGCCACATGCTGCCCTCGGTGCGGTTAAAGGCCAACAGATGACCGCCGGCGTCGACTACCGCGATGCTCATCCCAACGTTCATTTCCTTGGCCTTGGAAATCGCTGCTCCAACCATCCGGTTGGCTTCGTCTAGGGTTAGCGCCATGGGATTCCCTCCTATCTACTCTACCTTTTCTGGGTAAATGCCTTGGATAGTGATGTGGGGGTTACCCCCTCTCAATCTCCCTCTTTGCAGGCGGGAAAAGCTATTTTAGTCAGCGCCCAGTTCCTTGGAGGCTTGGGTGAAGACGCGGTCCATTGTGGAGACGATCTCGTCTATCTCGCCTGAGGTGACGCACAACGGCGGGGCGACGTTCATATTATCACTGCCCCGCAATAACAGGCCGTTTTCGGCGAAGCCTTGGGTGAGCAGGTCTCCCATACCGGCCTCCGGCGGGAAGTACTCCTTGGTCTCCCGGTCACGAACGATTTCCAACCCGCAGAATAAGCCCAGGCCGCGTACGTCGCCGATCATCTTATGCTTTTCCTTCAGTTCCTTGAGACCGTCCAGCAGGTACGCGCCCATCCGGGCTGAATTTTCCACCAGCCCGTCTTCTTCCATAATTTGGATATTCCTCAGAGCGGCGGCGGCCGCCACCGGATGCCCGCCGAAAGTGATGACGTGGCGGAAGGAGGCGCGGGGACTGCCGATGAACGCGTCGGACACAGATTTGCGGGTGATGGCGCCACCCATGGGGATATAGCCGCTGGTGATGCCCTTGGCGACCGTCATGATGTCGGGTGTAATGCCCCAATGCTCGCAGGCAAACATTTTGCCGGTGCGCCCGAATCCTGTGATCACCTCGTCGGCGATAAGCAGCAATCCGTAGCGGTCGCACAGTTCACGGAGCATAGGCCAATAGTTGGGGCCGGGCACCACAGCGCCCTGCGGACTGGATACCGGTTCAGCCACCACCGCCGCCATCGTATCCGGGCCCTGGAATTTGATCAGGTCCTCAATGGCGTTGACACAGCGTTCGGCGCACTCCTCGGGTGTCTGCCCTCCGAACTCACAACGGTAGGCGTTGGGCTGAGGGACGTGGTAGGCCCCCGGCATCAGCGGCTCGAAATCGCCCTTTGGGAATAGCGGGGAGCCTCCCAGGGCCAAAGTACCGAAGGTGGCGCCGTGATAAGACCCCTTACGGCTGATGAATTTGGTGCGGGACGGTTCGCCGACACGCTTGAAATAGGCACGGGCCAGCTTCATTGCGGTTTCGTTGGCCTCAGAGCCACCGCTGGTGAAGAATGAACGCGAAAGGTCTCCCGGTGTGATCTGGGAGATCTTTTCGGCCAGCCTTATGGTCGGTTCGGTGGTGGTCCCCATCGGCATGTAGGTGAGCTTGAGCATCTGCTCGTAGGCGGCGTCGGCGATCTCGGTGCGGCCGTAGCCGACGTTCTTCAACCACAAGCCGGACATGCCATCGATGAAGGTTTCACCCTCGGCATTGGTGACATGGACGCCCTTGCCGGAAACGAAGACGTTGGGCTCGCCCTTCTCCGCCATATCGCTTGGTTCTCGGAGGTACACCCACAGGTGTTCCAGGGCCGATTCTCGGAGTTGCTGCAGGCTGGACTCGGTATGGGTGGTCATAGTTACTCCGCTGGGAATATTTTGGCTTTGGACGATGGCGTCCGGTCACGCTGATCGGACGGGGTTAGACGCCTTTGAAGACGGAAAAGAACGCGCCTTGGGGGTCGGTTAGGCCGGCAAAACGGCCTATGTCTGGGATATCCATGGCCGGCACCATAACGTTGCCGGCCAAAGACTGGGCTTTGGCCACGGATTCATCAACGTCGGCGACAGCGAAGTAGATATTCCACATGGGCGGCATGGGACCCATTTCGGGGGTGATTTGCATAACTCCGGCCACGTCTTCACCTTGGGCCCGGACCAGGGTGTAGTCCATGTCGCCCATGGTCTCGCCACGCTCCAACCCCAGCAGACCGCCATAGAATTCGATGGCGGCGTCTGGATTGGAAGTCATTAACTCGTTCCAGGTCATAGAGCCGGGGTCGTGCTTTACCCTGACGCCGATATGCGCTTTGGGCTGCCACACCGCGAACGCCGCGCCCTGCGGGTCGGTGAGCATCGCCATTCGCCCGGCATCGAATACGTCCATGGGACCGAAAAGCACCTTGCCTCCGGTCTGGCCGGCTTTCTCGGCGACTGCATCTACGTTCTCGACCGTGATGTACGTGTTCCAGTGGGCCGGCACGCCCATGTTCTTTTCTTCTTCGCTCTGCTTATAGATAGCGGCCGCTTCCAGGCCGTTGAGTTTCTGCATGTGGTAGTACCAGTTCTCGCCGATCTGCTGCGGGTCGTCTTCCCACCCGAAAAGAGCGCCGTAGAACGCGAGGGCCCCAGCGTCATCCGTGGTAGATAGTTCGGCCCACGAGGGTGTACCAGGGGTATGTGCGGTGACTTCTGGCATTTTGGTCTCCTTTCCTAGCGCCGCGTTGCGGTTATTTTGGTGAAATGAGACTCACCGAATTCCCCCACAAACCCTAGGCACGCTGACACCGCCCGCGTCGCTTGGCAAACATATGCCGGCGGCCCGCATGACAGTTTACATCCGTCGCATTCGCTTCACAATCATCGGACGTTCATAGGATGCCATGGCGTCAAGTTGAAGGCCAACCAGACTTCATATAAGCTGGCTCCCAGATAACAAAAGCTGACTGCTTACAGCTAAGGAGAACGTCCATGGCCATTACGGCCCCCAACCGGGTCCGGGCTGCAGAGCGGCGGGACCTGGAGCAAATGCTGCGCCAACGGGTTTCCGGAGAGGTACGGTTCGACCCTTTTTCGAGGGTCCTTTACAGCACCGACGCCAGCATCTACCAGATGGAGCCGGTGGGGGTAGTGGTTCCCCGCAGCGAAGAAGATGTGCTGGCGGTGCTGGAGGTGGCCCGTGACAACCGGGTCCCGGTGCTTCCCAGGGCCGGCGGCACCAGCCTGGCGGGCCAGACCGTTAACCACGCCATCGTCATTGACTTCAGCAAATACCTCAACCAAGTGATCGAGGTCAACCAGGAGGAGGGTTGGGCCCGGGTGCAGCCGGGTATTGTGTTGGACCAGCTAAACCGGGAGTTGCTGCCCTACGGCATGATGTACGCCCCCGATCCCACTACCTCCAGCCGGGCCTGTGTCGGCGGCGGCGTGGGCAACAACACCTGCGGGGCTCACTCGGTGATTTATGGAAAGACACTCGACCACATCAAAGAACTGGATGTGGTCCTGGCCGACGGCAACCAGACCCACTTCAGGCCCTTGGACGCCGGGGAACTGGAGGCCAAGCTCAGCGGCACGGGCCTGGAGTCGGAAATTTACCGCGGCGTGCGGCGGCTGGCCCAAGAGAACGCCGCCGAGATTGACGCTCGATACCCCAAGATCATGCGCCGGGTGAGCGGCTACAACTTGGACGAATTTGTTACCGACTCACCTTTCAACATGGCCAGAATGGTGGTCGGCTCCGAAGGAACTCTGTGCGTGGTGACCGAGGTCAAGATCAATCTGGTGCCCCGGCCGACCATGACGGCACTTTCTGTGCTTCACTTTGCCGATATTTTCGAGGCCAGCGAGGCGGTCAAGGAGATTCTCAACCACAGGCCCTCGTCCATCGAGATCATGGACAAGATGGTCTTGGACCGTTCCAGGGCCTCGGTGGGCCTGTCGGCCAACATGGCCTTCATTCAAGGAGACCCCGGCGCCATCCTGGCCGTGGAATTCTACGGCGAGTCGGAGGCCGAGCTGACCAGCAAGGTGGACGCCCTGAAGCAGGATATGGAGCACCGCCGCCTGGGGTACGCCTGTGTGAACCTGCTGGACCGGGCCGGCCAAGCCAACGTATGGGGTGTGCGGAAGAACGGGCTGGGCTTGCTGATGAGCATGCACGGCGACGCCAAGCCGCTGCCCTTCGTCGAAGACACGGCGGTCGACCCAGAGAACATGGGCGACTTCGTTAGACGGTTCGACGAAGTAGTCCGCAACCACGGCACCGAGGCCGCCTACTACGGCCATGCCAGCGTGGGCTGTCTTCACATTCGCCCGGTGGTGAGCCTCAAGAACGAGGAAGGCGTGTCCAAGATGGTGTCCATCGCCGAAGAAATCGGCGATTTGGTGAAGGAGTTCGGCGGCTCTCTCAGTGGCGAACACGGCGACGGCATCGTACGTGGTGTCTGGAACGAAAAGATGTTCGGGCCGGGAATCTACCAGTTGTTCCGGGAGTTGAAAGGCACCTTCGACCCCGACGGCATCATGAACCCTGGGAAGATTATCGACTGCCCTCCGATGACCGAAAACCTGCGCTACGGCCCCGGATACCAGGCTGAGTCGCTACCGGCGCAGCTCGACTTCTCCGTGGACACCAACTTCGCCGGGGCGGTGGAGATGTGTAACGGGATGGGGGCCTGCCGCAAGCTGGAGGGCACCATGTGTCCCTCCTTCATTGCCACCAGGGAGGAGGAGCACTCCACCAGGGGACGGGCCAACCTGCTGCGGGCGGCGATGTCCGGTAAGTTGCCGGAAGGAACGATCACCGACCGTCGGCTCTTTGATGCGCTGGACCTATGCCTGGAGTGCAAGGGCTGTAAGGCCGAGTGCGAATCGGGCGTGGACATGGCCAAGCTCAAGTACGAGTTTCTGGACCACTACTTCAAGGCCAACGGCATGCCCTTGCGCAACAAGATTTTCGGCAACATCGCCCGGCTCAGCGCCTGGGGCAGCCGCATGGCGCCGCTGTCCAACTGGGCGGCAAACAGTCCTATCGGCAAAATCATGTCCAGCAAGTTGTTGGGGGTGCATCCAAAGCGCCAGACGCCGCAGTTTGTTCGAGAGACCTTCCCCAAGTGGTTCAATTCGCGGCGGCGGGGAGGGAATTCCCCTCAATCCCCATTTGCGAAAGGGGGAAGCAGGAAACACGTGGCGGTTGCTAACGATACCGTCGTCTTGTTGAACGACACCTACATGAACTACAACTACCCGCAGGTGGGCAAAGCGACGGTGGCCTTGCTGGAAGCGGCTGGCTTCAAGGTGGTGTTGGCGGAGGCCCAGTGCTGCGGACGGCCGATGATTTCCAAGGGCTTGCTAGACGATGCTGCCGCCAACGCCGCTCATAATGTGAGCTTGCTCCACGCCTACGCCGACAACGGCATACCCATAATCGGTTGCGAGCCCAGTTGCTTGTTGACCCTCCGGGATGAGTACCCGCAGTTGGTGCGGGACCAACAGGCCCAGAAGGTGGCTCAGCAGTCCTACCTTATCGACGAGTTCCTGATGATGCTCAAGAACGAGGGGCGTCTGGAGCTGGACCTAAAGGCGCTGGAAAAGAAGGTGCTGTTTCACGCCCACTGCCATCAGCGTTCGTTGGCTGGCACCGCTACTTCTTTGGGCGCGTTGCGCTTGGCGACCGGCTATCAGGTCGAATTGGTCAACGCCGGGTGTTGCGGCATGGCCGGGTCGTTCGGTTACGAGAAGGAACACTACGACGTTTCCATGACCATCGGGGAACAAGCGCTCTTCCCTGCGGTAAACGCCAAGGGCCCGGAATGGGAAATGGCGGTGATGGGTGTGTCCTGCCGACAACAGATCGAGCACGGCACGGGCCGAAAAGCCCGGCATCTAGCCGAGGTTCTGGCCGACGCGTTGCCGTGAGGGTTGGCGGCTTGGATATGTAAATCGTCGTTCCGGCGAAAGCCGGAACTCAGAACACCCTCGACAGCCAGAGGCGGTTGCGTTTAATATCCGGCTAAACCGCATTGGGAGAGGCCGTAGATGATTGGCAACGGACTGGCGTACGTAAGCGTAGTAGTGCGAGACGTTGAAGCAGTTGCGTCCATCCTGGAGCGCGATTTCCGGTTGCAACGGACCAACTGCACCATCGGCTCCAGCGGCAACCGGGCCCCGGTCTTCGCGGTGGGCGGGACCGGACTGGCGCTATTCGAAGTTGGCGACGAATTCGTTGGTGGGGCGGAGCGGACCGGGGTGCACCACCTGGCGTTATCGGTAGACGGCCCGGTCAGCGCGGCTATGGAAGCTGCGGAAATTGGGCTACCTACCCTGTCCTCCGGGCCGGAATGGGGGTTGGCGGGCGGGCAACGGTTGCTGCTGGACCCCAAGGCGACCTGCGGAGTGATCATTTACCTTTCGGAGGCGTTGGCTCTTTCGGCCCCCGACTCCACCGAGGTGGAACGAATCGATCACATCGGAGTCGCCAGTGAGGACAACGGCCTGGCACTGGATGTATTTTCGCGCAAGCTCGGTTGGCCGGTGGAGAGCACCCAGACCGACGCCGAAATAAGTAATACTTTCGAGAGCTTCACCTCCGACAAGTACGGTGTTGTTTACCGCACCCACCAACCTGAATTCGTCGGTGGGCTGCGGGTGGGTTTTGTGACTGTCGGCGACTGCGACTTGGAGTTCCTACAGAACCTGGATCAGCACTCCCACGGATCGGTGGAGCACGGGCGCACCGGCAGCACCAGTCAAGACCAAGGAGTCATCAGCCGGTACATCGAGTCCCGGGGCCCAAGCCTGCACCATGTGGCGTTCAAGGTGCGGGATATAGACCGATTGCTGGGCAGGCTTCAAAACTCCGGCCTGACCCTCATCGATACGGTGGGAAGGCCCGGCAGCAGACTGGCGCAAATAGGGTTCGTTCACCCGGCAAGTTTGGGTGGTTGGCTGGTCCACTTGGTGCAGCGGGAAGAGCTGCCAGCGGAGTGAGGTCGATATGGCCAGGGTTAGGGAGCGGTATTCCGAAAGCCCGGCCATCACCCTAACCCATCTGAAGAAAGGTTGGGGTGGGGGCGCACGCTAGTCAGGTATTTCTTTTGCCATTCCTGGGCCCAGTTCTACGTCGAACGCCGTTAGTACCTGGGCCACCAAGATGTAGTGGCCGACCAAGACGGTAAAGTGCAGCGTGTCCTGTTCGCCGAACCGTGCGGTCATGGCGTTGAAGGTAGCATCGCTAACCTTGTGATTGCGTAGTAGCGCGTGGACGAAACCCACCAGCAGTGCTTCGTCGCCGATGAGGCCGGCTGGGGCGGCGCCGTTGGCGATGGATTTGATCGTCTCTTCGGAAACCCCTGCCTCCCGGGCCAGCCTGGCGTGAGCGGAGAACTCATACTGGTTCTCCATCTCTTTTCCGGCGGCCAAGATTACTGTCTCCTTCAACGCTTCCGGAACGTCAAACTCGAAACGAACGAAGGCACCGGTATCGGCCACACGAGCGGCCAATTTGGGGCTGTTGAGCAGAACACCGTATGGCCCGCGGATGCTGCCACGGCTGCCGACAATGGCGTCGAAGTACTGCTGGTCTTCAGGCGCCAGCCCTTCTCTGGTTGCCGGAGATATTCTTGGCATAGCTCCTCCTTAGTTATATTGTTGATTCTTTTTTTCGATGGCGCAGGCAAACCGGAGAAGGGCGCGACCAGAATCGCGCCCTTCTTCCGAGACCGAACTGTGACCGAACTGTGACCGAACTGCTTCCACCTCGGACCTAGCCTCGATTGACACCGGGACCGGGACTGCCCGCGATGTTTAACTGGACCGAGCCCAGATAATTCCAAGTGGTGAAATACAGAGTCTTCCAGTCGTCGCCGCCGAATGCCAGGTTGGTCGTAGACGGCGCCCCGTGTTCAATAAGTCCCAGCTTTTTGCCCGATGGGTCCAGCACGTGTATGCCGCCGGAGCCCCCACAGTAAACGTTTCCTTCAACATCGACCTTCATTCCGTCGGGCACGCCGGGCGCGCTCCCGGACAGGTCGCCAAAGACTCGGTCAGACTGCCGGGATAGGGTCCCGTTGGGGTTCATGTCGAAGGCGCGGATGTGGCCTCGACGAGAGTCGTTAACGTAAAGAACGCTTTCATCCGGTGAGAACATCAGGCCGTTGGGGAGGATGAAATCGTCCACCAACAGAGTGATAGTGCCCAGGTCTGGACTAACCCTGAAGACACCAGCGTAAGTCAGGTCCCACTGCTCTTGCGTTAACGGGGAAGTCCAAGGGTCGGTGAAGTAGATCGCGCCGTCAGACTTTACGACAACGTCGTTTGGCCTGTTGAGCCGCTGGCCCTGGAAGCTATTGGCCACTACCGTGATGCTCCCGTCCGGTTCCTGGCGGCTGACCCTGCGGCTGTCGTGCTCGCAGGCGATCAAGCGGCCTTGCAAGTCCCGAGTGAGCCCGTTGGCCCGGTTGTTGGGCTGCATCTCCACAATAGCGCCTTGGCCGGGGGTGTACCTTAAGCGCCGGTCGTTATGGATGTCGCTGAAAAGCAGATAGCCTCCCTCCTTCCACCACAAAGGCCCTTCCGCCGGGCCTTGGTCTCCACCGTAGCCATCGGTCAGCTCGGTAATTTGCTGATCGGTAGACACGATCCTGGAGAGTTCTGGGGCATACTGCTGAATAGGCATTATCCGCTCCTGATTTAGATTTACGGCGCATTATAATACCAAATCGTCCACAGTAACCGGCCTGCAGCCAAGTGGGTGCGTGCTGGGCGGCCAACAGCTTTTTGCTTGACTACCTCAACCCGGTGGACTATTCTCCCAATGACTCCGCGAAGGCGGTCGTTTCGCCCTTCAACAAGTGCGGTCTGTTAAGGAGGAGAGTCATGGCCCTTAAGCTAAATCACATTCATCTGAAGTCACCGGACCCTCAAGCGGCAGCCAAGTTCTACATCGACACAATGGGCGCCACGAAGATGGCCGACATTGGTGACATCGGCGTTCGGCTGGACCTCCATGGGCTGACACTGAACGTGACCAAGCACATCGAGTCGCAGACACGTGAACAGAAATACGGGATGGAACACATCGCCATCGACACCGACGACCTACCCGCGATGATCGAAATGCTCAAGGCCAACGGCGCCAAGATTTTGGAGGAGACGGTGGTCGCGGGAGAGCGCAAGGTGATCTTCTTCGAAGGACCTGACGGCGTACAACTGGAGTTTTTGGAGATGAAGTAACCCGGCCTGGGTGCTGGTTGATCAAGATCAGATTCAATTGCGGAGGGTCTAAATGCTCTACGAGCTACGTGTATATGTGACGGTCCCCGGAAGGCTGCCAGCCATAAACGCCCGGTTTGCCAACCACACCATCGGATTCTTCAATCGGTACGACATTGGCGTAACCGGGTTTTGGACCGATGAGATCGGCACCAGCAACCAGTTGACCTACATCGTGAACTTCGAGGACCTGGCTGACCGGGAAAAGAAATGGAACGCTTTCCAGGCAGACAAAGAGTGGCAGGAGGTGCGGGCCGAGACTGAATCCAGCGGGCCGATAGTCGCCCAAGTGCTGAACTCTTTCATGGCACTGACACCTTACTCCCCGCAACCTGCGTTCAAGACGGCCGTGCAAGAACTCCGGGTCTATGACGCCACGCCGGGCAAGTTTCCCGACCTGAACAACCGCTTCTCCAACCACACTCTCGGTCTTTTCGAGAAACACGGCATCGAAAACGTCGCCTACTGGACCGATGTCGTGGGGACCAGCAACCGCCTGACCTACATGCTCGGCTATTCGGACCTGGGCGCCAGAGAAAAAAGTTGGACTGCCTTCCAGGACGACCCAGAGTGGCAAAAAGCGAGGGCCGCCTCCGAGGAGAATGGGGCGCTGGTCCAAGTCTCCCGCCACTCTATTCTGAGGCCGACGCCTTACTCGCCCAGATAACCGTACCGCACCGGACCTAATGATCGAAGCAGCGGCCTGGACCCTCTTGGGTTTGGGCCGCTGTCGTTTGTTCGGGCCGTATATAATTCGAATATCCCGGGCGTCGAAGCACCTCCCGGGAACTGATGGAGGCGCTTAAGAGTGGACGTACAAAGCCTACGTGAACAAATTCCCAGCCTGCGGAACACTACATACTTGAACACTGGCTGGTCTGGTCCGCCGCCGCAGCGAGTGGCGGACGCCCTGAAGGCACGGGTGGACCTGGAATTGGAACAAGGGCCGACAACCGCCGAGGTGTATGCCAGCGGACGTGAAATACAGGCCCAAGCCCGTGAGGCCGCCGCCCGGCTGTTAAGGGCGACGACCGACGAAGTACTGATCACGCGCAATACCACCGAGGGCTTAAACATCGTGCTCAGCGGACTCGACTGGAAGGCGGGCGACGAAATCGTCACCTGCAACCTGGAGCACAGTTCCGTGCTGGCGCCCATTTGGTTTATTGGCGAGCGGTACGGCGTGAAAGTGAACATGGTTTCCCTGGACCCCCAAGATTCCGCCGACACTATTCTGGAGAAATTCGAAGCTGCCCTAAGCCCAAAGACGAAGCTGCTGTTCGTTAGTCACATCCAATACTCTACCGGACTGCGAATGCCAGCGGAAGCATTGGCCCGGTTGACCAAACACCGCGGGATTTACATCCTTCTGGACGGGGCCCAGACCGCTGGCCACATCAGGTTGGATATGCCGGAACAGGGATTCGACTTCTACTCTATCCCAGGCCAAAAGTGGGTGCTGGGATACGAAGGAGTGGGCGCCCTTTACATCCGGAAAGAGTTGATAGACCAAGTCCATCCGGCCCACACCGGCGGCATGGCAGTGGTGCAGCCGGTGGACCCGTACAATTTCCAACCTATCTCCTCGAATATCGAGAAATTTCTGGGCGGTTCGGGCAGCCTCCCTCTGCAGGCGGCGTTCTTGGAGGCGGTCAATTTCATAGAAGAAATCGGCATCAGCGAAATTGAGGAACGAAACTTGGACCTTGCCAGCCGGTTGAAACCGCAACTTGCCGAGATCCCCGGCGTGGACGTTCTTTCGCCCGTGGAGCGGCGCGACTCGACCGGCTTGGTTTCGTTTGCCGTCGCAGGCCAGAGTGCCGAGTCAGTTGTGGAACGGTTGTGGAGCAACGATCGAATCGTCGTTCGGCCCGTTCATTATCCGGAATGTATTCGGGCCTCGCTTCATTTCTTCAACACCGAAGAAGAGGTGGACCAACTGGCCCAGGCGGTGGGCCGTCTCGCCTGAACCACGGCACTGTATCCCTTCCTCTCAAGGGGTATTACCCCGCATCCAACCTCAATCCAAGGCTAGTGAGCTTCGCCGCCGCAGCGACACCGATTCTCTACCAGCTCACCAAGTTCCAACCCTGGCGCAGTTTACGCACGCGGCCGTTCAGCACGACCTGTTGGTCAGACTGGACTTCGATCCAGTATGGCCAGCCCGGGATCAGGTGGGCAAGGTTGACGAATTCCGCGTATTCGGGCCTCGGGTCGTAGAAAGTCCAGCCGTCCACGTTGCCGAACGACCAGAGGCGAACGAGAGCGTCGCCCAATGGTTCAATCCCGGCTGCCGGAGTTGTCGATGAAGTGGGACTAGGAGTAGGCGTAGGCACCGGTGTTGATGTGGGAGCGGGGGTTGGGGTAGGCAGGTCTGTCTCGGCTATAATCACGAAGGCTGCAGTGCCGGTAACGCCGCCGGCAGTTAGTTGCAGACTGTGAGCACCGACCTTTGTCGCCGCCGGGACCACGAAGGTAAACGTAAACCCGGAATCCGCCCCCACCTGTTTCCCGGTTGGCAGCACCGATGTGCCGGTGGTGGTTGACACGCCCTTATCGTCTTTGGTAGTGACCGGGTCGAGAAGTGCCTGAGTAATTATCGTAAACCCGGGATAACTGACTCCGGTCACGGTGACGGTTTCTCCGGCGCGGGTCAAATTGGGCACAATCGTCAGTGAGCGGGATGGGACCTTGTGATTGGCCGTGGCGCTGAGGTTGCCGCCACAGCCCTCGGGTGTCGCTTTTACCGAATTTGTTGAAGAGACGGCCGTTGCTTTCGGCACCTGCATGCTGGCGGCAAACGAGCCGGACGAGTCGGGAATCGCAGTGCCGATTTTGACTCCGTCGTAGCTGACGGTGACCCGTTGGCAACCGGTGCTAAGCCCGCTGTTCGCTGGAAACCCGAACCCATTGATTTGAATGTTGCTGCCCGCTCCGCTGGTGGCCGGGACCAGATAAATTTCAGGTTTTCGCAGTGCCAGGCTCACGGATCCCGTGCGATTCCCGCTGTCGCGGACTTGAATGTCGATGCTGCCGCCGGAGTGGGAAACGTAGCTGCCGGGAACTCTGAACCTGGCGTACAGTCCTCCATCTGTGTCGACATCGATGGGATAGGTTACATAGGATGTCCCCAAGGCGGTCCCCGTCACACTGATGACGCTCGTCCCAATCCCGGTAATCTGGTGCGCGCCGAGCCGCCCGGTTCCGCTGGGAGCGGGGGTAAAACCGGTCCCGGTAATAACTACCGCCTGGTTGGGAACCGCCGGGTTGGGGTAGATAGAAATGGATGGCGTGAGGATAGTAATGGAGGCCGTCTTTTGGCTCGACCCGTCGGGGTTGGTGACGGCTAGGGTCTGGACGCCGGCGGGCGCGTCGGCGGGGAGAACTGTTGTGAACGTTGCCTGGCCGTCGGCGTCGGTCTGCGCCCTCACACCTGGCTGGCCGAAAATCCCAGGCAAAGGGACGCTTACGCCTCCCACAGTGACGGAGCCAGCGGGGAGCGAGTAGCCGCTGGGGAATCCGGCGACGGTTATTTCAACAGTATCGCCGGCGTAGGCTTCGTCCGGCGTCATGATAACGTCGGCGCTGTCGGCAGTGAGGGTTAACGCGCAACCGCCAATAGCGCCCAGGATGACCACGAACGTTATTAGACCGATCGCACGGATTGTGGTTTGCCTGAACTACATCGTAGTACCAGCGTCGTATTGGCACGACTTCGCCGGTGCAATTCACCGTATCAATCACCCTATATACAGGCAAGCCGCCGGACTCGCCCGGTTCCTTTAAGGGGGAGCGTCGCCCTTGACCCGGGTTGTACTTTCTGTTCCCTCTTCCAGTCCGGACACTCGTCATTCTGGGTTTCGCCGGAATGACCGGGCGGGTGCCTGCTTAAGAATTGACTTACCCGAGGGAGCTCTCCCTCTGGGAGAGGGTTAGGGTGAAGCCCCAGGCGTCCTACGCCGCCGAAGGCGGGTAATGCTCCAGCCACCATTTGGCGATTTCGTCCCGGCGAGCAAACCAAACGTCCGGGAACTGCCGACTGTATTGGAGGAATCGCTCCACCGCCCGGGACCGTGCGGGACGGCCAGCGATTCGGCAGTGGAGCCCAACAGACATCATCTTGGCGTGGGCGCCACCCTCTTCGTATAAACAGTCGAAGGTGTCTTTCAGGTAGTCGTAAAAGTCGTTTACGCTCACGAGCCCGCCCCGCCAGAACCGGGAGTCGTTGGTCTCCATGCTGTAAGGGACTACCAGCCACGGCTTGTCCCGAACGGTGACGTAGTAGGGCAAATCGTCATTCATTCCTATACTGTCGTAGATGAACCCGCCCTCTTCGACAGCCAAATCCCTGGTGTTGACGCTGGGGCCATAGCGGGTAAACCAGCCCACCGGCCTTTCGCCGGTGGTGCGCCGCAGAGACTCCACCGTCTTGGCGATGGCCTCCCGCTCTGAGTCGCGGTCCATCAGGTGGTACTCCTCCCAACGGTAGCCGTGTCCGCAAACTTCATGCCCCTCGGCGACGATTTCCCTGGCTACGTCCAGGTTCCGCTCCAGGGCCAAGGCGCAACAAAAGAACGTACTGGGGACCTGGTAGCGGCGGAACATGTCCAAGAGCCGCCAAACACCCACTCGACTGCCGTATTCGAAGAAGGACTCGTTGTTCAGGTCCCGGTCTCCCGCCGGGACCGGGGACGGCACTTCCCCGTTGGTTTCGTGGTGGGAATCGCCGTCCAGGGTGGAGTACTCGGCGCCCTCTTCGTAATTGACCACAATGGACACTGCGATGCGGGCGCCGCCGGGCCACGCGATTTGAGGGACGTTTTTTCCGTAGCCGACCAGATCACGTTGCATGCTGAGGTCTCCTTTAGGCGTCGTTGGGAATGCGCGTAGGGCATCTCAACCGGCGCAAGTCTCGCGGGGGCCATTATATCCCCAGTTGGATGGGTGGCAGAATTACCGGCCCCACGGACTCCCTAACCGGATCTCTATGATAAAATCGGGCACGTCCAGAAGGGGGCGCGCCCCCGAACCACCAAAAAGCAGGATGACTCATGAGTAGTCCGATTTCTCCAAATTTGGTCTATCAACTGAAATCGGTAGCGGACCCGGCCCTGTCGCCGGACGGGCGGCGCTTGGCCTACGCTCTGTCGTGGGTGGAACGCACCGATGGCGGAAACGTCGAGACTCTGTCGCGACTAACGATGGTTGAGTTGGAGAGCGGTACCGAACAGCAATTCACTCAGGGCAATAAAGATACCGCCCCCAAGTTCTCACCCGACGGCAATTTATTGGCGTTCCTGCGCTCCAACGGCCAAGAGGGCCGCCAAGTGTGGGTGATGAACGCTGCGGGTGGCGAAGCGCGGCAAATCACCAGAAACCCCAAAGGTGTGACGGACTTCGGTTGGTCTCCAACGGGCGACCGGTTGGTATTCTGCGCTGACGTCGACCCCGATACGACCCAAGACGGCGCCCCCAGCGGCCTACAAGTGCCGCAGGTGACAATCGTGGGCCGGATCCGTTACCGCTACGACACATTGGGTTGGCGCGGCGACTCCCATTTTCACCTATTCGTGGCAGATGTTGAAGACCGGGGCGGGGAACCAACACAGATTACCCACGGGGATTGGGACGATACCACGCCGGCCTGGTCGCCCGACGGGTCACGCATCGCATTCATCTCAAGTAGAAGGGATGACCGGGACCTGCGGGCCCTATCCGAGGTATACGTGGTGTCGGCCGACGGTGGTGAACCCGATCTGTGGTCCCACGGGCTGTATAGCGTGGGAGCTGCTTCATGGTCGCCCGACGGCCAGCGTTTGGTCGTAGTGGGGTCCGACGCGCCAGAGGGAACGGTGTTATGGCAGGGGTGGCTCTATGTCTTAGAGGAAGGCCGGGACCCGGTACGCATTACCGACGACAGTTTGCGCCCGCTTCTGGCATTCCCGGCCATCAACCGGCAGCCTGAAATTCGCTGGACTGAAGACGGCCGGATCCTGTTCATGGGCGAACGGCACGGAGAGAGCTTCGTCTACCAAGCACAAACCGACGGCTCCGGTGCCAAGACTCTGTGGGGAGGCAGCCTTCAGGCGTCGGCTTGGACTCTGAACCGCAGTGCGAAACGAGCGGTCGCCACAGCGTCGTCCCCAGAATCGCCCGGCGACCTCTACCAGATTGAGATCGAATCCGGAGCGCACAAGCAGCTTTCGCAGCATAACGCCGGTTTCCTTCAGGAACACCCGCCGGCTCGCCTGGAGAAGTTCTATGTCGAGCGGCCCGGTTTCAGTGTGGAGTGCCGCCTATTGTTCCCTCCCGGCTTCGACGAGTCTGGGAAGTACCCCTTGGTCTTGGACATCCACGGAGGGCCCAACGGAGCTTTTTACGACTCGTTTGTCCCGGTGCAGCAGGTATTGGCCACCTCTGGGAAGCTAGTCTTGGCGGTAAACCCACGGGGTTCCTCCACCTACGGCAACGACTTCATGTTGGCGGTGCTGGAAGACTGGGGTGGTGAAGACTATTTGGACCTGATGGCGGCGGTGGACCGGGTCTGCGAGCGTCCGTACGTCGACAGTGAGCGATTGGGAGTCCACGGCTACAGTTATGGTGGCTACATGACCGGTTGGGCCGTGGGACACACCGACCGGTTCCGGGCCGCTGTGTCCGGGGCGCCCTGCATGGACCTGTACAGCATGTACGGCACCTCGGACATCGGCATCAGTTTCGGCGAGCCGCAATGGGGCGGGTCCTTGGTCGACGCCGCGCCCCAGTTGCTGGAACACTCACCGATTACTTACGCTTCAAACGTCAACACTCCGGTGTTGCTGCTTCACGGCGAGGACGACGCCCGCTGTCCCGTGGCCCAAAGCGAGGAATATTTCACAGTGTTGAAGCGTTTGGACAAGGAAGTCGAGTTCGTTCGGTTTCCAGGCTGTTCCCATGCGTTCCCGCTGTTGGGCCACCCGTGCATGCGGGAGGAATACATGGCCCGGACGCTGGCTTGGTTCGATAGGTATCTTGGCTAGGTTGCAACTTTAGATCGCCTGACCGGCGAGGGAGGGCAGACTAACTGCGAAGGTGGTCTCACTCTCTGGCCGGGCGCTCCTCCTGACGGTAACTGTGCCGCTGTGTCTGAGGATGATCATTTGACAAACGGCCAGGCCCAACCCTGTGCCTTTCGGCTTTGTAGTGAAGAGCGGGTCAAATATTCTTTCGATGTTCTCTTCTGGGATTCCGACCCCAGTGTCGGTGAATGACACCTCGATGTGCCCATCGTCGTGTTTAGCGGCCACGGTCAACTTGCCACCGTCGGGCATTGCTTCCTGAGCGTTATGCGACAGATTCAAGAACACTCGTCGCAACTGCTCGTCATCGGCCATTACGGCACCCAAGCCTTCTTCGACTTGCAGTGACAACTTGACATCCTTGTTAAGGGGCATCCTCGCCACGGTGTCTTCAATGACCTTGTTCAGGTCCGTTGGAGCAAGGGCCGGGCCCCTGACCCGGGCGAAACTCAGCAGGTCGGCGACGGTGCGGTCTAATCGCTCGATCTGTCTGGCGATCGTATCCAGATGGTCTTTGATTCGAGGGTTGGAATCTGGTAGTTGGTCTTTTGAAAGTTTACGGTTGATCATAAAGACCGAATTCTTGATGGCGCTCAAGGGGTTGTTGAGGTCGTGGGCTATCCCGCCCGCCAGGTGACCGACTGCGGCCAGCTTCTCCGCCGACACCAGCTGCTTCTGCTCTTTAACCAACTCCTCGTTTATTCGCTGCAACTCCTCGGTCTGTTGGTGGACTCGTTCTTCCAGGGCGCGGTTCGACTCGTCCAGATCCTCACGGAGTCCGGACAACGGTTGGCTAATTCGAGTTACGTTTTTACCCATTGTCTTGGTGTCCAACCCAGGCAATACTTCGGCCATCTGCGTTCTCTGACGGCCGTCGTAGATTGTTTGCGGTCATCGCCGGAGGGATTCCACAACGGTATCTGGCCGCAATCGAGAATAACCGCAGCTCGTATGAGAATTGTATCCAAGGGGAAGCTGTTGAGAACGTATACACGGGACCCCATCCTCGGGACGACCGGCCCGCTATTGGGGCCCAGTCGGTCCGCCATCGCGGCCCTCTGAGAAAGCTGGCTGGTACCAAGGGCCCCGACTTAGCTCCGGCCCGCCGCCTTAGCCCACTCGTCGCCCCAGGGGACATCCGGCATGTTGCGGGAGCGACGGACCTCATTGATCGTCAGCACGCCCCGGTCTAGTAGCTGAGATTCTCTGGCTACCTTGGCGCTTTCGTCGTCGCCGAGAGCCTCTACGGCCTTCAAATTGAACTCCAATTCAAGGTCACCGTACCCCAACAACGGGAACAACTTCCCGGTGACCTGTTCGGCCAGAAATTGCATTTCCGGGACCATCGTGTTGCGCCAGAAAAACCTCTCGGCGGCGTTGACGTTGGAAAAGGTCGCTCGCTCCAAGTCGGACAGTAGAGGCTTGGGGACGCCGAACGCCCGGCTTACTTCTTCGAGGCTCGAGCGCAGTCCCTGGATGAAGTCCATCTCGCGGTGGCTAATTCCCAGGGTCTTAATGTCACGAACGAAACTGGCGACTGCGGGCCGGTGGGCTTGAGCGGGTCCGCGAAATCGGGCCTCCCAGCGCCGGTAGAAGTCCTCGATCTCGTTGTCGTTCATGGTCTCGTTGGTCAGCAAAACGAAGTCCGGTTGGGCCGAATTCCGCAGGAAGTTCCGGTTAAAGCGCAGCCCGTCATTCCCCATGTCCACCGCCATTCGAGCCGGGGCGATTGGGGAGAGGCCGGCATATTCCTCTAGTGGATTGAAGTAGCGGAACCAGACCATCTCCTCGGGTGTGTAGGCGACTTGACCGGACCGGCCGTTGTACACAAAGCCCCTAATGTGCTTTTTCTTGTCGGGGACGATGGTCAGGCGATCGGGGCGTAGCGGCCAGATTTCCCGGCGGCCCTCGTCGTCGCGCTCGATGGCCCAGAAGACCGAACCCCAAAGGTTCAGGTAGGTTTCGGTGGCCCGCCACAAGTCGGCCTTGGAGTACCACCTGTTGACCCGGTCCAACAACTGCTGGGCCGGATGGCTGGGGCCGACCGCTGTTCTTACACCGGCGGTGTTGGTCCGGTAGACGACTGCGGGGGCGCGGCTCAGGGCGTCGGCCCTTACCCTAATGGCGGCGTACACCGGAACGGACGTGGCGTAGTACTCCCCATATTCGGTGCGGGCCCAGCCACCTGCCGAGCCGGACATGGGCAGGAGACCATCCAAGTCGGAGGCGGCCGCCCGGCTGGCCCGCTCCACCCTGGTCAATTCGTCGGGGCGAGCCCCCAGCCAAGGCAACAGGCGGAACGCCGCCCGTTTCACGTTTGCCCCCGGCCCTCGAATTAGCGTGTAGGCGCGGCTGATAGTGGCCGTTAAAGAGCTGCGGGTCCGGGCAGCCCCTGGCTGGGTGTGGGAATCGTGGCCGTTTTTCATGTCCATAACCTCATCTTGTTGGGCGGCCGAAGGAAGGCCAGCATCAGCGCGTCGGCCTTATCAGGCGAGGGAAGGCCCCGCTGGCGCATCGAGTCTTTGCTCTCCATCTGGATCCGGCCCTGGCTGTCGAAGCTGTACCTGAGGGCGGCGAGCTCACCGATTAACTGATTGTCGTTTGGCATGACGATCTCACCAGAGGCGAACAACTCACGGAGCTGCCAGTAACCCTCGGCCCTCAGGTTGGTGAATAGCCCGTCTTGGCGGGCTCGCCGGGCCACGTTGATGCCGCGCACCGGAAAGCCTTGTTCTCGTAGCCTGTCGACAACGCCGGCACCAACGCCAATCTCGTCGACCGCCACCAATTCCGGACCGGTATCACGGATCGCCGCCGCCACCCAACCTGCCAGTTGCATGGTGTCCAAGTGGCGGAACGTGCGAACGTTTTCCACGCTGCTGCCGCGCCGGGTCAGAATTACGCTGCGGTCGGAACCAAACCGGGCCACGTCGACTGCCAGGACTACCGGTGGGGGACCGGCGCCGTCTGGTAATGCCGGTGGCCGGCGCTGGGCGGCTGCCTCGATGTCCGTAAGGCTTATTAGCGTGTCTTCGGCTTGGTCCGGGAACTCGCCCAAGACCCGGGCCCGGTAGATGGGGTTTTCCTCTCCCCAAATCTCTTTGCGTTCCTCAACCCACCTGGCCGTGATAAGGCCGGCCACTTCTGTTTTGCCCGAGCTAACGTTGGGGCTGTCCAACGCCGAGATGGTGATCGTGTGGTAGAGGTGGCGCTCTTCGTAAAACGCTCGGCGGAACGCTCCCGATACCGTAGTGGGGTTGCCGATCAGCAGCAGGAGGGGATCGGCCGACGTCATTACCGCGTCGATGGCCTCGTAGATCTCGTCGCTGACGCCCTCGGCTTCGTCAACGACGATGAACATGTTGGGGCTGTGAAAACCCTGGAACTGGTCGGCGTTCTCCGCCGACAACCCCATGGCGTAGCGCTCGTCGGATATCTCCCAACGGGTGTCCAGCATCTTGCCGCCCAAGGTCTCGGCTGCGGGGCGGTAGAGCCGGTGTACTTGCCGCCACAGAATGTGCCGCACTTGGCGAAAGGTGGGCGCGGTACTGAGCACAATGGCCGAGTCATCGTGGGCGCCGTGAGTGTGCAGAAACCAAAGGAGGGCGACGGCGGCGCAGTAGCCTTTCCCAAGCCCGTTCCCTGATTTAACGGCAACCCTTCTGTGCTTCAGCAAGGAGCTCAGCACTTCTTTTTGTTTGCTCCACAGCCGAACATTCAGGATCTGTTCCGCGAATTTTACGGGAGTAATCGGGGCCTTGCCCGAAGCTTGTGGCATTCGGGTCAGGCCCTCCTGTCGTAGTCTGATTCGACAGCTGTGGTGCGGGAAATCTCCGGTGAAACGTTAGGTGAAACGTTTGAAGAAGCAGTGGGCCCCGTATTCGGCGCTTGCTCTGGTAGGTTGAATTGCCCCGGTGGGCTAAAAAGGAAGCCGCAGTCTTGGCAGCGGTAGACTTCGTTGTCATCCTGCCGCTTTTTTTCCAAGACGATTAATCGAAGAGACTGGCAACGTCGGCAAGTCAAAATGGACCACCTCCAGCAGACATACCCGGAACGAAAATTCCGGAAATAAGAAAGGACAGACCCAACTAAGGGTCTGTCCCTGCCTATCAACGCTAGAGATCAGTAATCCAGGCTGTCAACCGCCGGTCCGTCAACCCGTGCCAGCGCATGCGCGCTAAATGTGTCTGTGGTTAGCCCGGATTAAGGGGCGGAGAAACTAGCCTAGCCGGGGTTGTGCTTTGTGACTACCTCAGCCACTCGGGAGTCGATTTCGCCGATTTCCACGCCGGCATCGAGGCGCGCAACGCCCAAGTGGGCGGCCCGCTGGATGTCTTCCCAGTCCGGTTCCAGTTCGTAGTTATCGCGAAGCTCGTCGAATAACGCGTCAAGTGAGTTTTTGTCAAACATAACGGCCTGAATTTGACCTCCGTAAGGATTTCTCTGGATGCTTCCAGCGGAATAGCCCGCAATCGAAGGCGCTGGCTAGTCTAACTCGTTTGTTTGTTGGTGACAAGTGGAACCTAGGGCTCGCCGTCCGACCGATCCCGCACCTGAGTGTTTTGACCGCGGCGTTGGTACAGGTAGAAAACGACTACGGCCACCGGTATTGTAACGATCAAGAGAGCGATTACTCCGACCACCAACCACGGTCCAGGTCCAACGATCTGGTCAATGCGGTCTTTGATCCAGTGCAGCAGTTCCGGGTCGGCGGAGTCACCTGAATGGGCGATTACAAATCTCAGGAAAGGTCCTAGGGGTCCCATCAGCTACCCGAGCTGGCGGTCACTGTTGCCAACTGTGCCTGGATTCCGGCTTTCGCCGGAAAGACGAGGGAGAGCTTCATCACTACTTCAGCGCCGGAAAGACGAGTGGAAGATCCACTTGTTCAATCTTTGAGGGCCATGGCGTCTTGGGCGCCGTTGGTCCCCGCCAGGCGACCGAAAACCATGCCCGCAGATAAGCCCGAACCACCGGGGTAGTTGTGGTAGAAGATCCCGCCAACCATCTCACCGGCGGCGTATAGCCCGGGGATGGGTTCTAAGCTGGTGCTGAGGACTCGGCCCTTGGTGTCGATGCGCACGCCTCCGAAAGTGAAGGTGATGCCGCAGGTTACGGCGTATCCCAGGTAGGGTGGTGTATCGATGGGCTGGGCCCAGTTGGTCTTGGGTGGGGTAATGCCCACGGTACCGCGGCCGTCTTTGACCGTCGGGTTGTAGGGACATCGGTCTGTACCGCTGCGTTGTATTCCTTGATGGTTGTGGCCAGCCCCTCTGGGTCGATGTCCAACCGCCGGGCTAGCTCCTCGATAGTATCGGCCTTGGCCATGGTGACCTGGGGTATGTTGTATTCGTCCCGGAGCAGGTGCTTAACCTTGTCGTCGAATATCTGAAACGCCACGCCTTGGGGTTGGGTCAGCAGAGCTCTGCCGTAGATCACGTAGGTGTAGTTGCGGAAGTCGGCCCCTTCGTCCAGGAAGCGTTGCCCGTTCAGGTTGACGATCAAACCGAACGGATAAGAGTGCTTCTGGTAGAGCTCGGTGATGGTGCGATCGCCGTAGGCTGGCGCGTTCAGGTCCCAAGCAACGGCGTGGCAACTACTCCAGTGGCCGTGGGGGGTCGCCCCTGCATCCAGCGCCATGCGGATGCCGTCACCGGTGTTGTAGGGAATCCCGCGTACCTTGACCAACTCCCAGCCGGGGCCCAAGTAGCGGCAGCGCATCTCCGCATTGGCCTCGAAGCCACCCGCAGCCAAGATAACTGACCGGCCGTAAAGTTCTTGGTACCCGGCCGGGCCCAGCACCCGCAGGCCGTTGACCCGGCCGCCGCTGTCACGTAAAAGATTTACGCCCTCGGTGGAGTACAAGATATCTATGCCTTCAGCCTCGCAAGCGGAGAACTGTTGGTCCGAAAGACCTTTACCTGCGCCTACGGCTTCGACCAAAAGCCCACCCCAAAAGCGGAACTTGTCGCCGTCTTTGAACGCCTGGCGGCCGTAGGAAAGAACAAACCGGACGCCCTTGGACCGCAGCCATTGCATCGTCGGCAGCGATTGGCTGACCAGAATCTGGGCCAGTTCCGGATCGCTCAGGCCTTGGGTAACGCGCATTAGGTCGTCATAAAACTGGTTCTGGGGGTAGCTGCCAACATCCACCGACTCCTCTTCCGTGGGGGACATGTCCGGGATGACCGACTTGATGTCTTCCAGGCCATCGAAAGCGAAGCGGATAATACCCCCGGTGAAATAGGTGTTGCCGCCACGGAAATACTCGGGAGCCTTTTCCACCACCAAAACCGACCGGCAAACCTCTTTTGCAGCGATGGCTGCGGATAGGGCCGCGTTTCCTGCCCCAACCACAATGACATCGTAGTCGTTAGCCAAAGTACACCTCCGCCGGATTAATTTCGGTGGGAATAATTCTGGTGGAACAATTTTGGTGGCATCATTTCGGTGGAATCATGTTGGGCATTATAATAATCCCCCGCCACGGAACCCACAACGAACGACACCGGAGGACAGCATGCCCGGGGAAACGGTAACAAGGTGTAGTTGGGGGGACAGCGAATGGGCCATCCCGTATCACGACGAAGAGTGGGGGGCGCCGGTGCACGACGACCGGTTGCTCTTCGAGTTCTTGATTCTGGAGGGCGCCCAAGCCGGGCTAAGCTGGCAGACGATCCTCAAGAAGAGGGAGGCGTATCGAGCCGCGTTCGACAATTTCGATCCCGCGGCCATAGCCGGGTATGGAGCGGATAAAGTCCAGAGTCTGCTGGCCGACGCAGGCATTGTCCGTAACCGGCTGAAGGTTGCGGCCGCAATCAGCAACGCCAAGGCGTACCTGGAGACACAAAGGGAGTTCGGCAGCTTCGATGCCTTTATTTGGAGCTTCGTTGGCGGGAGCCCCAGGAAAAACTCGTGGAGGTCCATGGACCAAGTCCCGGCCACCACGCCCGAGTCAGACGCGATGAGCAAGGAACTGAAGCGGCGTGGCTTCAAATTCGTGGGCAGCACTATCTGCTACGCGTTGATGCAGGCTACGGGTATGGTGAACGATCACAGTACAGATTGCTTCCGTTATGATCAGGTCAGCTAGGCAGGTCAGCTAGAGGCCAGCAAGCCGCAGTTGAACCTTGCTGTGCCGGCCAGCGGAGATTAAGATACAGCGGCTTAGTGACCACGGCTATCAACCTAAGACATTTGTTAGGGGGTAACCTGCCAGTATGAAAGCGGCGAGGCTAACCAGTCCAAAGCGATTCGAGTTTCTGGAAACGGAAACTCCGACGGCACAGGACGGCCAATGTTTGGTCAAGTTGGAGCGGGTGTCTGTCTGTGGCAGCGACATACGCCACGGATTCCAGGTTAACCCGGAGGAAATGTATCCCATGCCCTTAGGCACGCCCTGCCACGAACTGGCCGGAGTGGTTGTCGAAAGCCGGACCGACGCCTTTCAAGAAGGGCAGCGGGCCATCGTAATTCCGCAGCGGGGCACCGGCGGCTTGATGGAGTACATCGTCTCCGATCCCAGCCGGATGATCCTCTTGCCCGACGAAGGGCCGCTTGACGAGTGGGTAATGTGCCAGCCCTCCGGAACCGTCCTCTTTTCGTGCCAGCAAATGCCCAACCTGTTGGGCAAGAACGTGTTGGTGATGGGGCAGGGCAGCATCGGTCTCAGCTTTACGATGATCACCTCCCGCATCGGCGCTCGAAACGTCATCGCGGCCGATCTCTTGGACTATCGCCTGGAAAAATCCAAGGAGTTCGGCGCCACCTACACAGTGAACCCCGATAAAGAGGACTTAGAGGAGGCCGTAAACGAGATCACAGGAGGCGTTGGTCCGGATGTCGTCGTGGAGGCTGCCGGATACCCCGACACCTTTAATACGTGTTTGAAGCTCGTCCGCCAGTTCGGCACCGCCATCATTTTCGGGGTGCAGACCGACGACTTTATTCCACTGGAACACAACTGGCTGATGGAGAAGCAACCCCGGATCATTCCAACCACGGGTGCCCGTAGCGGGAATCCCATCGCGCACATCCAGGAAATCGTGGCTCTACGGGAAAGAGGATGGTGCGATCCGGCCAAATTGATCACTCATCGCTTAGGGTTTTCCGAAGTCCAAAAGGCGTATGATATGTATGATCAGCGCCAAGACAACGTAATCAAGGTGGTGATGAACATCAACGAGTAGCGGTCCGCCGGGGCCGGTGTTGTGGAGTAGTGGGATGGTGAGTCCGGCACAAAAAATCAGGTTTGTGAGAGAAAATTTAGCCCTAGCGTTAGCCTTGTGGAGAGCCGTCAAAAATGGAAATGTCAGCGCTGATGAACTGGTCGGCCAGTTGGCTGAAAACATCAATAGTGAAGTTGGTTCACCAAACGCGTTGAACCGAGGCCAGGAAGGAGGGCTGACCAGATGTGCTGGCAACCAGGTACGGGCTTCGTTCGCTCTTTCGGTAATTCAGACGCAAAAGAGTTTGGACTTAGTCTTTACGGCTGACCCTCTGGACGAACAGGCGCCAGACCTACAGGCGGCCCGGTGCGCAATCTTTCTGATGAACAATTCTGTGGCTGAGGATATGTTCTCCCCGGTGTGGGATTGCCCTCCCCGCTACCGTCGCCATTTTGAAGTTCGCCCAATCAGATTTATCCTAGACGCCAATGAGATTGAGGGGCGGGGATTGAACTGGGACCACTTTGGTGGTCTGGACAAGTTCCTTTACCTGCTGGATTATTGCGAGGCTTGGGCGGAGCAGCCTGGGAGTAGAATAGATGCCCGGGAGTCCGGCCCGGCTGCCGCAGCCGTTACCACCAGGATCAGGAACTCCTTGCGCCGGCGCTCTCCCTTCCAAGAAATCACTGAAGGCGCAAGGAGCGCGACGGACTCGGTCGAGGGGTTTATTTCGACACGGTGCCAACTTGGAGAGTCGTTTCGGTCTACGGCGAAGGACCTATACGCCAGCTATGTTGTCTGGTGTAAAGAGACAGAGCAACAACCCGTGGCGCAACGAAGTTTCGGCATGCGCCTGACCGGCTTGGGACTGGAGCGCCGCAGGCGCGGCCGCGGCAAACACTGGTGGGAAGGCATCAGGTTGGCTGAAGCACCGGAGTTGACGATTGCCGAGCGGCGTAACGGAGTGCATTAAGCGCGAAGCGAACGGGAATAACCCACCGGGGCAGGGATTTCAGTCTTTTGGACCGCCCGAATCCGGCGGCCTGGCGTCACCTAGTCAACACCCGGGCTGACCGTAGTTGCCGCAGCAACTGTGGCGGGTAACCAGCTTCTTGAGGTTGTTTGAAGCCAGCAACCTTAGTTTTCGGCCCAGCGGCATCTGTTGTTTAAGATTTGATATCGGTTGGAAAGTTCGTTTGAGTTCTCCGCACATGCTGCCGGGAATTATGCCGGAAGAATTACCAGACCCGCAACTTGGTGCCAGTCGCGAGATTTGAATTCTATGAGCCCCTTAGGAGGCTATGATGGGCGCCGACTACTTAGATCGCCTTTCTCGATTCGTTAGCGAAACTCAGCTGCAAGATTTGGACCAATCAACCGTCGCGGCGGCCAAGACGGTGGTTCTGGATACCATCGGAGCAATCCTCGCGGGGAGCCGTCTTCCCGAGAATAATAATCTGGCGAAACTGGCGACGAAAATGGGCGGCGGGCCCTCCACGATCTTGGGGCACCCCAATGCCGTGCAATCGTCCTTCGCGGCATTGGTCAACGCTACCTCCGGCGTCGCTCTGGAGATGGACGAAGGGAGTAGGCTGGGCGGCGGCCACGCCTCGATCCACGTGATGCCTCCGGCCCTGGCGGTAGCCGAGGAGGTTGGGGCGCGCGGCCGAAAGTTCCTCGAAAGCGTGATCGTAGGCTACGAAGCGACTTCCCGCATCGGCAGTGGCACGAAGGTACGCCCCGATGTGCACTCCCATGGGACTTGGGGCACCATAGGGGCGGCGGCGGCGACCGCTAGGCTATTGGACTTCGGACCGGACCAGACGAGGGAGGCCATGAATATCGCCTCGTCCATGAGCCCGGCCAACACTTGGACGCCCTGTCTCGAAGGCGCCACTGTTCGCAACCTTTACCCAGGACGGTCAGGGCTGCAGGGGATCATGGCGGCTCAGGTGACGCTTTGCGGCTTCACCGGTATTAAAGACGGTCCGGCGGATATCTTCGGTTCTATTCTGGGTGAATCATTCGACCCTGACGCGGTCGTCGAGGGCCTTGGCGAGTCCGGTCCACTTCGTATCCAACAAAACTATTTCAAGCTCCACGCCTGTTGTCTTTATAACCACCCGGTGCTGGACGGCGTGCAGAACCTGATCCGCCGGGAAGAGTTTAGTGCCCAAGATGTGGACCGCATCAAAGTCGAAGCGCCGCCTTTGGCCACCATCATGACTGACCCCGCGCCCGATAACATGCTGGCCGCTAAGTTTTCGCTGCCCTACGCAGTGGCCACGGCCATTATCCACGGAAACACCGACATCACCGCCTTCTACCCTGAGCGCGTCCGAGACTCTGAGACCAGGTCATTGGCCCTACGAGTGGAGGTGGTCTCAGACCCACAAATGGACCTGAGTCGGTATGACTATCCTGCGGCTCGGGTGATGCTCTCGCTGCGTGATGGACGCACCTTGAGCGAGAGTGTGGTTGCTCACCACGGCGACTATCAATCCCCAGCTTCCCGACAGGAATTGGAGGATAAATTCACCTTCCTGGCTAAGGACATTTTGGGGGCAGACCAAACCAAGCAGGTGATTGAAGCCGTGGACCGCCTGGACACCCTGGAGGACATCCGGGAACTAACCGCATTATTGCGGCACGACTAGCCAAGGTCTTGACCAGGCTAGACGCCCTCTTCGGCGTGCTCCACGCTGACCGCTGTGTGTAGGCCCCCACGGACTTTGTAGTCCAAGACCACTTTCATGGACCGTGGGTTGCAGGAGGCGACCAAGTCGTTGAGGATTCTGTTGGCGGCGTGCTCTTGGACGATTCCCACGTCGCGGTAGGACAGCAGGTAATACTTCAGCGATTTCAGTTCAATGCAACTTCGCCCTGGTATGTAAGAAATTATCAGTGTCCCGTAGTCGGGCAGCCCGGTCCACGGGCACACGGCGGTGAACTCGTCGGTGTCGATCTCCACCTGTGATCGCTGGTCTGGATAGTCGTACTGGAAGGTAAGCAGGCAGCTTGGGTCTATAGCCTCTTCGTTCTTGGTGGGCAATTCTTGGTCTAGGTTCTGGTACTGGTCCTTCAACTCCGGGATGGTTGCCATATATTTAGTTGCCTCCGTGGTGGCCTACGTGTCTTGGACCTCATGATAGGCGGCGGCTTTGACCGGTGTCAAAGCACGCCGCGGGTCTCCCTATGGGTGTTCTGCAGCGACCGCGTTAATCTTGCGTCGATTGAGTGGCGAGGATAATATACGGGCAATCATGACCCAGACCGGTAAATCGACATACACGTTGGAAGACCTTGGACGCCATGACCGTCGAGCAGGCCCAAAGGCTTTCCTTCCAGGTCCGAAACAGTTTATTGGACCTAGTGATCGCCGACGGCCGCCATGACGCCACCAGCGCCGTTTCCTACCGCACCGGACTGTATACCGACTACTTCGAAGAAGACTTGCTGCGCATGTTGAAGGTGCGGGCGGTCAAGGTGCATTGCCGCGGGGTCACATCCTCCAATTTCGTGGGCGATGTGGTGGGCGAGACCGATGTCGAGCAGTACCACGCCTGCTTCCGGCATGTCGAGACTGTCCTGACTGCTGCCCGAACCAGCTTTGCCCGAGTGGTGAATTTGGTGGTCTTCCTGACCGACATGGATAAATGGCCGGTGTTCAACGAGGTCTACCGGGAATTCATTCCCAACCCACCGTGCCGCGCTGTTATTGGGACCACCGGCTTGGCGCAAAAGCAACTGGCCATCGAGATCGTCGATTGCGAAGCCTACCGAGTGGCCGATTAGGCCGACAGACGCATCAGTCAATATCTTGGGAGGCGATATGGCGAACCTGACTCTGGCCTACAAAGTCCGGACTTATAGCACTGGCACCTTAGGCAGAGCGATCTGCAACGCTCGCACTCACCATTTCGTCGCCGATGACGCCGGTGGTGAAATGGTCGGTGCCGGCGAGCTGTTTTTCTCCGGGATATCCGCCTGTGCGGTGAACATGGTGGAGCGGTTGGCCAACACCGGAAACATCGCTCTGGACTGGATGGACGTGGGAGTCGAGGCGTTCCGCGACGCCGACAAACCGGCTGGCGATATCACGTTGTACGACGCCATAAAGATCAACTTCGAGATGTGGGGCGTCGACGACGACCAAGCCCACGAATTGGTGGAGACCTGGAAAAAACGTTGACCCCTTTACGGTTCGGTCGCCGTGGCGACCGCCGATACCACAGTTGGGTTGGTTTCCCACACAGAAAATCATAAGTAGAAGGAATTCGCCCACCGGCGGAAACGCAATATGAACATCTGCTCCTTCCTGCCCAGCGCCACTGAGATAGTCTATAACCTCGGTCTTCAAGACGATCTCCTTGGGGTGACTCACGAGTGCGACTACCCTCCCGACGCCCGCAACAAGCCGGTTGTGGTGCGCAGCGTGTTTGACGGGCAGGAGCCGACCAGCGCCGAAATCAGCAAGGTAATCTCGGAGCGTTTGGCGCAGGGACTGGGCATCTACGAAATTGTCGAAGAGGTGCTCCAGGCCGCCGAACCCGACTTGTTGATTACTCAAGCGATCTGCGAGGTTTGAGCCATCTCGTCTCGGCAGGTTGCCGAGGTAAGCCTTAGCCTCTCCAAGCAGCCCGAGGTCTTGTCCCTAGACCCGCAACTTTTGGGCGACGTGGTGGACGACATCCGAAAAGTAGGGAAGGCCACCGGAGTGGAAGGAGTTGCCGAGGAAATAGCCAACGGGATGCAGGCCCGCATCGACTCCGTGGTCGAGCGGGCCACCGCCGCCGACAGCCACCCCAGTGTCCTGCACGTGGAGTGGGCCGATCCGCTAATGTGCGGGGGCCACTGGGTGCCCGAGATGGTGGAAATGGCCGGCGGTTCCAACACGTTTGGCGACAAAGACACCGGAACGCTAAAGTTGGAATGGGACGGCGTACTGGAACGCCAGCCTGAGGTCATTATCATGATGCCCTGTGGCTTCGATGTTAAACGGTCGCTTCAGGACGTACCCATCCTGGCACAAAACGAGGGTTGGGCATCCTTGCCAGCGGTGCGGAACAACCGGGTCTACGTGATCGACGCCAGCGCCTACACCAGCCGTTCGGGGCCCAGGTTGGTAACCGGGTTGGAGATAATGGCTGAGATGATTCATCCAGAGTTATTCTCGGGATTCATTCCAGAGTCCGGCGCTCTTCGGTTATTCGGAGAGCTAGCCAAGACCGGCTAAGAGTGACCGGCCTACGCGGCCCCAGAGTATTCCCGTACTAATCGCAAAGTCCCCGAGACAAGGAGGCGGACCCTATGCTTACGCACAATTACACCTACAAAGATTGTCTCGACAACTCCAAACAGGTCTCGTGGAAAGAGGACGATGTCTTGGGAGGCAAGAATTTCGACTTCTCGAAGCGTTTCCTGCCGAATAAATTGACCGGCATCGATGAGATCGGATGTTTGAACGACGATGAGAAGCGTAAGCTAAATCAGATCATGGGCAACGGCTACTGCCACCTCTTCGCGTTCGTCGAGGAGTTTATCGTTCCCACCATCGCGGAAGAGGCTATGAACGACGCCTACGGGGATGAGGTCAAGATTCGGTCGCTACTTCGTTTCGCCGAGGAAGAGCTGAAGCATCAGGAACTCTTCCGGCGCTCAGTTGACCTCTTCGGCCAAGGGTTCGGCAGCGAATGTGGCTTGATCCCTGGCCGGGAAGAGGTGGCGAAGGTAGTTCGGAGCAAATCGAAGCTGGCAGTCCTGATGTTGACCACAGTTATCGAATGGTTCACCCAGCTCCATTACATAGAGCATGTGCGCGATGAATCGGGCCTCGATGGGCTGTTCCGCGATCTCTTGAGGTTCCATTGGATGGAAGAGGCGCAGCACGCCAAGCTGGACACGTTGTTAATCGGCGAAGTCGCCGAAAGGATGACGCCTGCAGAACGGGAGACAGCGATCGATGAGCTTCTCGAGCTTGGCGGAGCGATCGACGGGCTCCTAGCACAGCAGATCGGGCTGAACATAGAGGCTCTTGAGAAGGTGACGGGCCGGACCTTCACGGCTGCGGAGCGAGAGGAGATCACGACGAAGACCCAGCGCGCCTGGCGGTGGACCTTCCTCGTTTCGGGGTTGGAACACCCGAACGTCGTCAGAACAGTCCAGGAGTTGACGACCGAAGGGCCAGGAAAAATAAAGGCCGTCGCCCAAGCGCTCTCGGGCTAGCACGTAATACCAGCAGCTGTGGTCAAACGGGGCAGCTTAGTCTGCATAGGTTGAGTGCCCCGTTACACGTCCCCACGGTGCAGTCGGCACAGGAAAACAAAATTACCCTAGTGGCATATTATCCGGGGCCATGGTACCAAGAGGTAGAATCGCAGGTTGAGGCCAGCGGTTTATTCACCAATTTCAGTACTGGCCGAATTCTGGGACTTCTGGCCCGCACCATGGGCGACTGGAATCTGGCGGCAACGTATTTTGAGACTGCCGTGGATTCCTGCCGGGGTGGGGGACAAAAGCCCCAGCTGGCTTGGAGTTGCTACGAGTACGCTGACATGCTGCTGGAGCGTAACGGCGAAGGCGACAAAGCCAAAGCCAAGGGATTGCTAGACGAATCCCTGGCCGTCTCCACTGATCTGGGCATGCGGCCCTTGATGGAACGGGTGCTGTCGCGACAATAGATACTGGACACGTAAGAGTGTAGCCTGGCTGATGGCCGCCTAAAGGGGGCGGTATTTTTTTCAAGGCTGAAATTTTACGACTGGTTCCGATGCCAGTGGAACGAAGTAGAATAATTAGATTCCGTAGATACGCTGTCGATTGTGACTTTCTAGTGGGTGATTACGAAGGTATGCTGGCCGACGGTGGTGGAGATTTCGAGATCGCCATCTACGACGCGCCAGTTGGTTGTTGACTCACCGTCCGTATTCACATTGCAATTTTGAGCATCGACGTTGCTAATGCGAAAGGTCGTGGGTTTACCCGCTGCTCCGGGTGTACCGGCGTCAGTCGATACAATGAGACGACGGCGCTGGACATCGTACCACGCCTGGGAAAGGCAGACGGTAGGAAAATCCACTCTGTGAACAGTCGGCTGAGTAAACTTCCCTAGGTTGGGTTCGTTGAAAATTCGCCACCACGCACCCTCGCTTCCAGTTTCAGCAGTCATGATAATAGAGTTGTACTGCCCCCGTGGATGCGGCTCTCCCAACGCGAAACCCCAGGTGAATTCACCATTCTCAGGGTTCCAGGTAGGCTCGTAATTAGCCTCGGCATGTTCTATTAGCTTCGAGTAGACCGCAGCGGTTCCAAATTCCTTAGCGAGCACCAATCCCATGAGTGTGTCCAGTGGCGTAGGTTCGAGGGTTGTCAAATTCCTGCCGGACTCCCGCACCGGGTCAAGGCTATTCCAACCCGAAGCTTCGATTGCCGCGTCGAAGATAAGTCTCCCCTCCTCGCGTTTTTGTGGGGCTAGTTGGAATACCAAGGTCAGGCCTGCTACATTCTCAACCAAGTGGTGATAGTCCACGATAGGGTCGTAATACAGCGACTGATTGTCTGGGGGCCGGTCGCCTTCGAGTTGAACATAATGTTTTCGGGCGTACTCCCACCAATCTTGAAATACCCGGTGTGTGTTACCGCCATAGAAGATGTCGTGTAGCCTCAAACCGAGACCCGCTGCGCCCAGTCACGTGGGCCAAATCTTCGTATTCTCTCAATGGCAGCCTTCTGGCCGCTCCGACCATTGACTGACAAGATGATTGGCGACTCCGGTGTGAGTCCAGGTGAAAGTATTCTCGCCATCTCGGACTATATCGAAGGGCTGGTTCCATTTCTCATCGCCGGAAACGTATCTGTGCAGACCCAGCACCACCAGGAGCCAGCCCTTGTAGAAGAGGTTGCCATCGGCGCCCACCGGGTCCATCTGCAACCCCCAAGGCTGAACCCCATTAGCTGTCCAGCCCGGGACGTCGTATTCCCCTCTCAAATGGGGGGGAATAAACCGATACCAACCTTCTGGGTAGTTCTGGCGCCTAGGATCGTTTCCTATCTGGTCCAGCCAATCCTTGGCCCCCAATAGCCCGTGTATCGATAAGCCAGCTCGTCAAGGACTCTACTGTAGATTTCCCTCCAGGCTGGGGTCGCGTCGGCCATCAAGGCCATTGCGTGGCTGGACTGGATTAGATCAAACCTGTGCCATGACGTCATGGGCTCGCCGGTCAGATTATCCCACTGCTCATGTGGTTTGCCCCCTTTGTCCCAGTTGTCTGGAGTAGTGGCTTTACGGTATAAGTACCGTAGCCATCCCCGGGAGCGGTCGGACGTTGCTGAGTAATCTGCCATCATGTTAGTCATAGCTGGTTTACTCCTCAAACTATCATTGAGCACCATTTGCCGCAGAGTTATAATACCCCGTCGCTGTTTGACTAGCAGTACTGTTTGGAAATGTGACTAGTACTCAGTCAACTCGGTTTTGGTAATTGTTTAAGAAAACGTCTAAGGTTGCTACCCTTTTTTAGGAGTGTTGACGTAGGAGGGTGGCAGCCATGGGACGAGAACGGTATGTGGTCCGGTTGGAAAGGGAAGAACGAGACCAGTTGGAACGACTGATTCGCGGGGGAAAGAGCCCAGCGCGAAAGGTTGCCCCAGCCCGTATTCTGCTAAAGGCAGATACGGGCTGGGGGGTGATGCGCATCGTGGAGGCGCTGGACACGTCTGCGGGTACGGTGTGCCGTACCAAGCGGCGGTACCTGGAGGGAGGACTGAAGCGGGCCTTGGAGGAAGATCCTCGGCCAGGACATCCGACCAAACTGGATGAGCGGGGGGAAGCGCACCTGATTGCCCTGGCGTGCAGCGAGGCCCCTCCAGGCCATGACCACTGGACCCTGCGGCTCCTGGCAAACAAGGTGGTGGAGTTGGGGCTGGCGCCCTCCATGTCCCACGAGGGAATTCGCAAGCGGTTGAAAAAAACAGTCTCAAGCCGTGGCAGAAGAAGGAGTGGTGTATTCCCCAGGTGAGCGCCGAGTTTGTGGCGTGTATGGAGGATGTGCTGGACCTTTACGCGGAACCCTATGACCCAGAGCGCCCGGTGGTCTGTTTCGACGAGACCTCCAAGCAGTTGCTGGCGGAAAAGAGGTCTCCGATCCCGCCCAAGCTGGCACGACGGGAGCGATACGATTACGAGTACCAGCGCAATGGCACCCGAAACCTGTTCATGCTGTGCGAGCCCCTGGCGGGCTGGAGGCATGTGGCAGTGACCGAACGTCGTACCATGGTGGACTTCGCTCAGCAGATGCGGTGGCTGGCCGATGAAGCTTACCCAGCGTCCGAGAAGATCCGGGTGGTGCTGGACAACCTCAACACCCACAAACCAGCTTCCCTCTACGAAACCTTCGAGCCCAAGGAGGCTAGGCGAATACGCAAACGCTTGGAGTTTCACTACACTCCCAAGCACGGTAGTTGGCTCAACATGGCAGAGATCGAGTTCAGTGTCTTGGCCAGGCGAGTCCTGCGCCGGCGTATTGCCGATGAAGAGACTTTGAGTGGCGAGATCGCGGCCCTGGAGGCAGAACGAAACCAAGCCGGAGCAACCATTGACTGGAGATTCTCCACTGTGGACGCCCGAGTCAAGCGTCACCATCTCTATCCTGCCAACAATTAGGTTGACTGAGTACTAGTACATTGTGTTGCAGGGTGAAGGGACTTTGTTTGTTCCCTCGCCCTTAAGGGAGAGGGTGAGGGCCCCGGTCAGTTCAGGCGCGGTCCCTTGTAGGGGTTCCGCTTGGCAATCTCTTCTCTCAGGTCGTGATTGCCGCGTTTGATGAGCGGAATCAAGTGGGCGAGTCTGGTGGCGGCGGACGGTGACTCCAGTAGCGCCTGTCGCACATGGCCTTGGAGATTGAGGCTGGCGGCAATGGTGTATGACAGTTCCACCGGGTCTTTCGGCATGGTCACATCCGAGGCATAGCCACCGGCCAACGCGGTGAGCCCTTGGACCAGCGCGGTGAATTCCTCGTTTAGCTCCGGCAGCAACTCGCCGATTCCTTCACCGACCGGCTCTCCCAGGAACCGGACCCGGCCCAACATGTAGGGTGTCTGCTGGGTTATCTCGACGATCTCAAAGCGGCGTTCGCCCTTGGTCACGATGTTCATGCGGCCCCCATCCAGCAGTTCCGACCGTATGACCCGGGCGGTAGTGCCGATGTCGACGGGTACGGCGGGCGCGCCCACCTCTTGGCCCTCCTTGATGAGAACCACGCCAAAAGGTTCGTTGCGCTCCAAGCAGTCACCGATCATCGCCTTGTAGCGCTCTTCGAAGATGTGCAGCGGAAGCGGCGCACCAGGGAACAGCACCATGCTCAGCGGAAAGAGAGAGATTTCGCTTGGGGTCTCTTCTGGACCCTGTTCGGGGTTGTTCATGACACCCCGAGTATATTCGTAATCTCGATGACAGTACAAGTTGGGCGGTTGCGATCCCACCGTTCGTCCTGAGCCTGTCGAAGGACCGCTGCGGCGGGGTGATGGTTCGACATGCTTACCACCAACGGGCTAATCTCTCCGGTCACCCTGAGCCTGCCGAAGGGTCCTGCGGGCGCGGAAACAGTGGTTCGACATGCTCACCACGAACGGAGGATGGGAGATAGGCTTATCGGCGGTTGTTGGCGCGGCGAACGCGGAAGTTGGTAGGCCCCTTCTGGCGCCGCACCCAATTCAGGTAGCTGGCGACATCGGGGTTGTTGCGGAGGGTGTCGATGGAATTTAGTTCTTTGGCCAGAGTCGCTTCCGAAAACATGGCATGGAGTTGCCGGTGGCAGGTTGGGCACAACCGGGCCTTGGGGCCGAACTTGCCGCCGCGGGACCGAGGCACCAGATGGTGGCCGGTGAACCGAAGGGATTCTCGGCCGCAGAGTTCGCAGACTTCGGGGCTTTCAGGTTGACCGTCCGGTTGAACTATTGTTCCGTCGTTACTAGCAATGCCTCTCCACGCTGGGTTTCCCGTACGATTTCTCATTTCTGCTCAGGGACTTCCAAGAAACGCCAACCCGGCAAGTCCACCCGCCACTCGTCATCCTCCCAAAGCATCGGGAGGATCAGACCATTCATAGCTTGGCCACGTTCTACCTCGGTGGTATCCTCCTGCATCCCGAAGGGCAAGAAGGCGAACGCGTGCTCGTCGTCCACGTAGCTGGTGGGCGAGATACCCAGGTCGGTCAGGTCTTCCAGCGGCCACAGACTTAAGACCGTTTTGCGGAAATCTTCCAGCATTGAGGGGCGCATGGTGTGACTGGAGTCGTACCCGGCCCGGTAGGCCTGCTGCATATCCACGCGGTTGCGGGTAGCCCACACTCCCATCCGCATTCCACGAGTCTCCTTGG
Source organism: Dehalococcoidia bacterium (assembly GCA_965247605.1). Lineage (GTDB taxonomy): Bacteria > Chloroflexota > Dehalococcoidia > Lucifugimonadales > UBA3495 > VXOI01. Next base: position 1,254,612 of record CBDFHM010000013.1, read on the forward strand.
ACAGCATCGACCAGGCTAGGTCCATGTCGCCGGTACGTACCGCGTCGGCGAAGGCGCCAGCTCGGTTGCCGCAATCGTCGGGGAAGGGACTCCTTTTTTCGCCGGGAATTCTCATAAGTCGTCCGTTAGGCGAACGGTCCCGCTTACCAGCCTACGGCGTAGCCGTCCCTTCTGGGATCGGCGGCGCCCTGTAGTACTCCGGTTTCCGGGTCGACCTGAATCATCATCTCGCTTCCGGACGCTCCCCAAGAGCCCATTATCTCCAAGACATGCCCTTTAGATTCCAGGCCTTCTCTGATGCCGGATCCGAAGCGAGATTCCAGATAGAGCAGGTTTTCGCACTCGTGGGGCAGGGTGGACTCGGTCGGGCTGTGGCTATTGCGCCAGCGGGGCGCCTCCACGGCCTCGGCTACGGTCATGCCGAAGTCGATGACGTGGGTAATGACCTGCATGTTCGTTTGTACCTGAGTGTCGGCGCCGGGCGTCCCACAAACGAGAAACAGGTTTTTCGCTCCGGGTTGTCCCCCATGAACCGGGTCTTCGTCGCCTCGGAACACCATCACCGGGTTCATCGTGTGGCGCACGCGTTTGCCGGGCTGGAGGCAGTCCACGTGGTTGGGGTCCAGGTGCCAGTAGGTCATGCGGTTATTGAGCAGGACCCCTGTATCGCCGGCGACGACGCTTGACCCCAGTGAACTCTGGATGCTCTGCAGCTGGCAGACGGCGTTGCCCCAACGGTCGACGACAACGAAACAGGTGGTGTCTTCCTCTTGCCCAGCGCTGGTTGCCACCATTCCGGGACTGCCAGCGCCCGGCTGGTGGGCCCAAGGGTCGCCGTGGCCGACTTCCGCAGCCGCCTTGGCTTGGTCGATTAGTCCCACCCTTGCTTTGGCATAAGCCTTGGATATCAGACCGGCCGTGGGAACGTCAACGTAATCTGGGTCCGCCATGTAGGCTTCCCGGTCGCTGAAGGCCAGTTTCTTGGCCTCAACCATCAGATGGATGCTCTCGGCGGTGCTGCAGCCCAGCGACTGGAGGTTGAACTGCTCCACCAAGTTCAGTTCGTGGAGCAATACATGGCCGCTGGAGTTGGGCGGGGCCTCGTAAACCGAGTAACCCCGATAGGTGGTGGAAATCGGCTCTTCCCATCGGGACCGGCAGTCGGCCAGGTCTTTCAACGAAAAGAGACCGCCCTGCTCGTCGCTGAATTTGACGATGGCCCGGGCCACCTGGCCTTCGTAAAAGGCGTCCCTGCCGCCCTCTACCATCGCTTGGAACGTGCGTGCCAAGTCTTTCTGGTAGATGATTTCACCGGGCTTGAGAGGCTGGCCATGAGGCGCAAATATTTTCTGAGAGGTGGGAAATTGTTGTATTAGTGCATCCGAAGCGATGACTCGAGAAAGCACGTGGGTGACAGGGAACCCGTTGTCGGCTAGGTCCAACGCTGGGTCGAATACCTCTGCCAAGGAGAGCGAACCGTACCGCTCGTGGGCCGACAGCCAGCCGTCCGCGAGTCCTGGAACGGACACGGACAGGATGCCTTTCACGGGTATGCCATTAGCCTGATACCGCTCTAAGGCCGCCGCGTAGGGCGCGGCGCCTGTGGCGTTACAAATCTCGATCTTCTGAGCCTCGCGGTTGTAGACCATGATGTAGCCGTCGCCGCCGATGCCGGACATGTTGGGCTCCACCACGTTCAACGCGGCGGCGGTGGCGACGGCGGCATCCACGGCGTTGCCGCCCTTCTGCAGGATGGCCATGCCCGCCTGGGAGGCCAGAGGATGGGCGGCGCAGACCATCCCATTCCGCCCCATTACTACCGGCCGGTTGGATTCGAACCTTACGCCGTGCGGTGTATCTGTCATATCTGCTCCTAGGTTTTGGGCTCCCGCTCCCTTTGGGAGAGGGTTATGGGGAGGCGTCTCCGGTGGCGCCACAATTCGGTGTGTATAGCTTGTTTTACTGATTCTGTTTCTCGCAGAATCCGGTCATTCCAGAAGCGATCACTCTATAACCTAGTTCTCCGAGCATGGTTGACCAACGGGAATCATACGCCTCATCCAAATGGTGCTGGTCGGCGTCCACCTCTATGACAAGGCGTTTTTCAAGGCAGAGAAAGTCTACTATGAACCCTCCAACCGGGTCTTGACGCCGGAATTTGAATCTCGGTCGGCCATCACGTCCAACACACGCAGAATATGGTCTCCGGCCAGCGTAAAGATGTTGGAAACCCCTTCCCACTCAAGGGCCTTGGAAATTAGGTGGCTTCCGGTGACTATGGCCAATGGTCGTCCGGGTGTGGGTATCGTTGGCAGGGCCGCGGGAAATTATGGGTTGGGGGCGACCGGGCGTCAAGGTGACCCCCACCCTAACCCTCCCCCTGGCCAGGGGGAGGGGACTTTTTGTAACTGGGGACTTTGAGCGGGGAAAATTTCTTGTAGTTCTCGGCATAGAAGCCTGCAAGGGATGCAGGGGTTTTTCGGGAGGTATTGGTACGATCGTGGTATGAGAGTTTTCTTGGGTTGGGGTTTCATTGCTGGCCTGGCTATCGCTTTGGCGCTGTCTGCTTGCGGGGAGGGTGGAACGCGACCGGCCTCTACACTCGCTCCTACTACCCCTTCGGTTGTACCGACTGGAACGTCCAGTTTGGGGGTCACGGCCTGGCCCACCACTGCTACCCCTGCTACAGAACAACTCGCGGCTACGCCAACCGCAGCGGCAACATTCGCGCCTCGACCCAGGTCCACTGCCACGCCGGAGCCTTCGATCAAGCTGGAAGAGGTCACGCTGGTCACCGATTCTGCGGCGGTTGGCAACTTCAACAACGCCTGGGGAGGGCACCAATCGCGAATCGTGCGTACCGCGAACGGTGATCTCTTTACTGTGTATTTGGTTGATGCCAGAGGAGACAGTCCCAATGATCGTGAGTTCCGGCTAGCCCGAAAGACGCCCGGTGGATGGAGTGTGATCGACGGCGGTGCGGTATTTGGAGAGCCCGTCCACCTGGTTCGAGGGCCTGGTGATGACCTTTTCATCGTAGGGGCGGTTGACCAAGGGAAGATGGCCGTATGGATGCTGACTTGCGGGGCTGAAAAACTGGTTCGGACCGATATCCTTGGTGCCTGGCATGAGGGCAACCCCGCCTACAGTGCTGTGGGGATCAGTGCTGACGGAGTCATCTATCTGATGGCAAGCAACGGAGGCGGCGGAGCATCGCCAGGAGGTCTCTTCCAGTGGGCCAAATACACGCCGGAGAACGGTCAGTGGAGTGATGTGTTCGAGCTACAGATGGACTACAGGTATGCCTATGCCTACCTGTTTCCGGGCCACGGAGACGGGTTGGATGTTGTGGCTAACAGGGATGTGCTCTGGACCGTCTTAGGCCAAGTTCCCAAGGACGGCACGTCCGCCTACGCCTTCAACGCGATTGGCTATTGGCATGCCGACGGCTCCAGCGCCGACGAGTTTAAGAGAATTATCGTTCACGAGGAGGCGCCTACAGAGACCCATCCCCAACCAGATACATTCAACAACTACAAGGGTGACGCCTACCGTGACGCCTTGGGGCGCGTCCACGTGGTCTACGTGTTGCGGGGTGCGGGTACCGGCGGGGAAGAGCAACTATGGCACGCGATCATAGAGGATGAGGAAGTCATCCACAACGGCCGGCTGCCCGTCGCTGGCGGTCGGGGAGGAGTGCTTAGCCAGGACACGCAGGGCAGGCTTTACCTGTTGACCTATGCCATGAATGGCTCGCCGAACGATTCCCTGGCAGTATATGCGGCGGAGGATGAAACCGGCACGCTGTGGTCCGCGCCAGTTCACATCTCGCTGGGAGGCCGAGTCGTTCGATATTCTGGAATAACCCTCGCAACTCCGCGGGGAGGGACTCAGCTCACCGACTTTATCGATGGCGCTTTTCCGGCAGGTGACAATTACAATTCCCCCGAATGGGTGCACTTCCGCCTCCGTTTGCGCTAGATAGGTCCTACTCTGGAGAGGGCGAATGGTTTTACACACAAAAGAAAGAGGCCCCGGAAACGGGGGCCTCTGCTTTTGCTTGGTGAAACGGAGTTTTCGGCCTAGTGGCCGCCGCCGCAACCACCACTGCCGCATCCACATCCGCCGCCACCGCTGCCGCATCCCCCGCCGCCACCGCTGCCGCAACCACAGCCACCGCTGCCGCATCCGCCAGCGCTGGAGAACATGGGGTTGTTGATAACGAAGCCCACTTGGCCGCCGAAGTTTTCGACGTAGTCGATGGTGGCTTCTTCCAGGAAAGGCGCGCTGTCGGAGTCCATTAGGAACCGGACCCCTTCCTTGTTCAGTTCGGTGTCGTCCGCCTGGCTTTCGTTCTCGACGGTCAGCATATATTGCAGGCCACCGGTTTCAGCCGGTATCGCGACTACCCGAAGCGACCCTTCTTGCTCGCCCTGTTCTGTCATGACTTCCTTAAGCTTTTCGATGGCAAGCGCCGTGATGTCCATTATGTTTACGCTCCTTGCGGTTATCTCTGGTATGTCGAGCGGCGATTGGCCACGCAGCCCATAATTGCTAAAGCTAACACACACCCAATTGCCCAGTCAACGCCTTGGAATCTGTCGGTGGACGATAACATGGTCAAAGAAATATTGAACGTCCCATTGACACGTCGATGTTGACGTGCCGTAAATCGGGTTCTTAAACTCGGTTCCAAGGTCAATTAAGAAAGATACGCGCTGGCGGCCTGAAACTCGACAACTTCTGAATGTACCTAAGGGACGGACCCTCGTGGCCGTCCCTTTTTCTTTGTTTCCGCCCCCGTATCTGTCTACGAAATCGGCCGATCCACCACTGGGAGGAAATATGCAGGTTCAACCCCAAGATTCCATCGGCGGCCGAAGGTCTTGCCCAGACCGGTTTGATGGCGCTGGCCGCGACCGCAGCGGCAACTCCATGTTGACCAAATGGTGTAGCCAGACGATGCCGAGTGCTGAAGAGAGGGCTGCTGACGCCTCTGCTGATGCCCCTGGCGATGCCATCGCGGGACCGGTCACTTTTGTCTTGTCCACCGACGAGGTGGACCGCCACGGCGATGTGGTGGCGGCCGACGGTTGGGTGCTGGATTCCTATCGCAAAAACCCAGTGCTCTTGTGGGCCCATGATTACCGACATCCGGCCATCGGGAGGGCGGTCGACCTTTGGAGCGAGCCGCACCGGCTGTTGGCCAAGATGGAGTTCGCTCCCAGTGAGTTCGCTCAGGAGGTGGCCGGTTTGTACCGGGCGGGGTTCCAATGGGGCGTCTCGGTCGGCTTCAAGCCGCTCCGGTTCGAAGATAGGCGTGACGAAAAGACCGGCGCCTATTTAGGAGGAATTGGATAGGGTATCCGGACAGCTTTCAAAAGTACAAGAACTCTGGCGCGACGGCGAGAAGCGCGCTCTGCTGCAACGCTACGGCGGCGGAGATCGGCCCCGGGTAGCTTACGGGAAATACACCGGCTTGGACCATTTGGACTTGGCCTGCGTCCGTAGCCTGTTGACGGCACAATTGCGCGACCCGGCTGGCGTGAGTCCCCGGATGCTGGAAGACTGGCAATCAAACCTCAAGGCCGCATTGGACTCAACCACCGCCGGCAGCGGAGACGAACTCGTCGACACTCAGGAGGCCAGGGCGCTGTGGGACGACGTAAACCTGGAAACGGCCGTCGCCCCGCTCTTCAACACCATCCAGATGCCCAGCAATCCATTCCAGATCCCTCTCCAACTGGGCGACGTCAACTGATACCCGGGCAGCGAAAACGTGGCCACCAAGAGCACGGCCCTGACCACGGCCCGGCAAACACTCACCGCCTACGAACTGGTGGCCGAAGTACCTTGGTCCTACGACTTGGATGAGGACGCCGTCATCGCGATGATGGCGGAATTGCGGCGCAGTCTGCTCCGCAATGCCCGAGAGGTTATCGACGACGTAATCCTCAACGGCGACACCACCACGACCAACAACATCAACGCCGACGGCGCCACCATCGCCACCACCGACGCCGGCAAGGGGCAATGGCTGCTGGGGTTCGACGGACTACTCCACCTGCCATTGGTGGACAACACCAGCCAGTCCGTCAACCATGCTGGCGCCGTTTCTGACGACATGTTCAACGAGATCCGGGCCAAGTTGGGGAAATTTGGCGTTCGGCCCTCGGAAGTCGTTTATGTCACCGACGTCAACACTTTCATCCGTTCGTTGAGCGTGGGCAACTTCCGCACCCTGGACAAATTTGGGCCCCAGGCGACTCTGCTGACCGGCCAACTTGGCGCTGTCGAAGGCATCCCTGTGATTGTCTCGGAGCAGATGGCCTTGGCCGACACCGACGGAAAGGTAACCGACGCCGGCAACGGTACGGATACCGGCCGCCTGTTGCTTGCCAATCGCTCCCAATGGCGGGTTGGCTTCAAGCGGGAACTGACCATCGAGACGGTGCGCGACGCCCAGAAGCGGCAGAACATCATGGTGGTTAGCTTCCGCATCGCCCTACAGGAGCTTAGCGGAACCCGGTCTACCGCCACCCATACCGCAGTCCAATACAACATCACCGGAGTCTAGGGGGGCACAGCCCCGGTTTCAGGGGGTTCGTAAGGGACGGAGGCCGGGGCTCGTCCTCTCCAACGCGATTAACCAAGAATTGATTCCCTCGTAACAAGGCCTGTTTGAGATGAGCCCTGGCGTGCGAAGGTGGTCTGGAGCGGAGGAGGCCACGGGATGCCGGCTGCTGGCCTCACCGCCCTATCTGCCGCGCTCAGGACAAGCGTGATCCCGTTGCGGTACCCCTTCCGTGGCTCAGGGCACCCGGTGGAAGTTGTGGAGCGGCGCCCTCATGCGGCCGCGACCGCAGGTACCGTCCCGACCGCCCGCTGAGCCGTGTTCTCCATCTCCACCAGGCGTGCATGGACCATCCGTTTGAAGTTGCACGCCAACGCCTTCAGGTAGACGGCAAGCCGCACCCGACGGCCCCCTCGCACCCGCAAGCGCCCAAGCCCGTGGGCGCGCTTCAGCTCGGAGTTCGTTCCCTCGATACCAGCCCTTATGTCATACCGCTTGCGCCACTCCTCGGTGGCCTCGGCCCTCCGGCGCCGCTCGATGTTCACCTTCACCAGGTCCGCCTTGAGGACGTAGGCCCCCGCACGCCGGTCCAGCTTCACTGGGCAACGGGATCGCAAGGGGCAGGGCTCGCATGTTGTCCCGGCAAAGTGGACCTCTACCCGCTCCGGCGCATCCTTCAGCTCGTACTCCTCGATGGACGGGTGGCCGGCGGGGCACACCGTGGCCTGCTCCCCTGTGACGTCGATCTGAAAGTCCGCGGCGGTGAGCGGCGGTGGTCCGTCACCCTCTCCTTCGTGCGAGTTCCCCGGCGCCGACCCCGCCACCGGGCTCACCAGTTCCGTTCCCCGGCGCGAGGCTTCGAAGGCATTGCGGCCCGACCCATACGCCGTGTCGGCGAAGAGCTCGTCCGGTCGGACCTTCCGCTCCGCGAGCCCGTCAACGACCGGCACGCTCACGTCGGTGTCGCTCCCACTCGAGGGGGTCACCTCCACGTGGGTGATGAGCTGGGTGGCGTTCTCCTCGTGGCAGGTCTCCGCCACCTGCACCTCGTACCCCTTCCCCTTGTGGCCGCTGTAGGTCACATCCGGGTCGTGGGGCGATTGCAGCGAGTCGGCGGACACCTGCTTCGGGTCCTTCAAGGCCACGGGCACCTTGCATTCCCCAGCATCGTCGTCATCGTCTCTGGGGCGCCCGTCCTGGTGTTTGCCCACATGGCACTGCTCCCGCAGCAGCCGCTCCAGCAGCCGGTACTCCTCCAGCTGGGCAGCAGTCGTGCCATGGAACCGGTCCACCAGCCGGTAGAGGTCCCGGGCACAGACCGAAAGGCGTCGCCGACCCTCCCCCGTGCGGGCGTCCTCGTAGTGGGTCGCCTCGTCTTCTTCCTTCAAATAGCGCCCTAGGAGGCCCTCCGGAACCCCAGGGCGAAGCTCTGGGTGCTCCCAGCGCAAGGCCCGCAGGAACAACCACATCGTCTCACAGAACAGGCCCAGCCGGGTGAGTGTGGCGATGTTGCTCATGATGTGGGTGGAGTCCAGCCGTTGCTTTCCGGTGCGTATGCCCAGCGCCTGGATGATCCGGTCCGTGGTCTCCTGGAAAGCCAGCCGGCCACCGTCGTGCTGCATCAGGCGAACTCGGAAGTTGTGGAGGGTCTTCTGGGGCAGGTGGGTCTCCTCGATGTCTAGCCGCAGGGCGTGGTGCCAGAGCAGGTTGAACTCTAGTTGTTCCAGAGCTTCATCGTCGGTGAGGTTGAACATCTCTTTGAGGAGGTGGACCCCGAGGACGGTCTGCACCGCCCGGTTGGGACGGCCGTTGTCCACGCAGTACATGGGAGCAAAGCGCTCCTCGTCAATCAGGGGGAGCGCCTCGTTTCGGAAAACCTCGGCCCAACTTCTCTCCAGGCGCTTAGCCTTCTTCGGCGTCACCAGGAACTGGGACTGCCAGAGGCTCTCTTGCGGGTCTCGTATTCGGAACATCCTCCCCTCCCTCGGCCAGGCGCAGCGCCCACGACCTTTTATTACATTATCCCCACCTTGCCCCAGGCTGGCGAGGGGTTTTTACGAACAAATCAAGAATTAACTGGCAACCAGTTTTTCCGAGGGAGGAAATATGACCACCATCAGCCAAAAAGACCCCGTAGCCGAGGCCGTCAAGAACATGATCCCGCCCGATCAGAGCGGCATCGTCTACGTCGCCAAGAGGTACATCGTGGAGGCAATGGCCGCTGGCGCCGCCAACGCCTTTGCCTTCGCGGTACAAAACCCGGAAGGCGTCGACTGCATTGTCACCAACGTGATTGTGGACCTCACCACAGCAGGAGGCACCGCCAGCTCCGTTCTCGACGTGGACGTGGCCAGCGGCGCCACCGGCACCGGCGACAGCATCATCGACGGCCTCGACCTGAACGCCACCGGCGTCGTCGTGGCGGTCGGCAACGCCGGGACCAACGGCGGTGAAGCCCTCAAGTGGGAGAAGAACGGCGGCACCAACGACTATGTCACCGGCAAGATCCTGGCGCAGGACGCGCTTTCCCTGGCCGGCAGTGTCATTATCGAATACGTACCGTTGAGCTAGGCAATGATATACACCGAAGGAGCCCACGATAGCCCCGCCGACACCAAAGACCGGCTAATCCGAGTCGGCACCAAATATCATGCAACCGCACCGGCGGTAGCCGACGGCGACAACGTTTACCTGCTGGTAGACTCCGCCGGCCGGATTATAGTGGGTGGCTCGGCGGCCCACGACGCAGTCGACGCCGGAAGCCCGATCAAAACGGGCGCGGTAGCCAGTGGAAATATCTCCAACGTTTCAGACGTGGCTAACGGAGACAGAGTCGATCATTCAGCCACACTAAAAGGCGCACAATACGTAGTCACTTTCCTGAACCTAAGCGGTGTAAGCGACGGACTCTCGAGTAACGTACTCAGTGTGTTGGACGAAAGCGACAGCGAACAAACTGCGAGATTCCTAGCATTTAATGTGGGCCAGGCTCCCGACATGTCTTGGGACATGCTAAGAACAGCAGGTGACGCCGCTCCCGGTTTGGGCGCCCTGAACGTTGCTCCCATCGGCGGCGACATCACCCTCAGAGCTTCCGCCGTGGCTGGTGAAACCAACGGAACGTCCACCGCAGTCGACTACCTCGGATGGGTCAAGAACCTGCACGCGGTCTTGGACGTGACAGCTGTTCCCACTGGCGGAACCCCGACCCTGGATGTCTACCTCCAGGCCCAGCTAGCCGATGGGACCTGGCAGGACATCGCCCATTTCTCCCAAGTCGCCGGATCAACCGCGAAACAGATACTGGCGTGGAAAGGGTCATTCGCCACGGAAGCGGGAACCCAAGCGGAAGGAGCCGCCGTTACCGTAGATAACTATTTCAGCAACGAAGATGCGGCCCTGGCCGCCACCACCGTACGGTTATTGCCGCTGGGAGATTCCATGCGGGTCAAGTGGGTGTTCGCTGCCGGCGGCTCCATCGGCGACTACACCTTCAGCGTCGACATGGCAGCGAATAGCTAGGAGTTGAGATGACGACACCCTGGTCAATTAAGAGTGCTCATACCGTCGGTGACCAATGCGACATTGTATTCAGTCGCATGGTTACCGACCCTGAAGGAGTCGATACCGAGGAAACCCGCGCCATTAAGCATTTCCGGACCTCCTTCGGCGGCAGCAAGCAGACCTTGGTCCAATGGAAGGCCAACATCAAGAGGGAGGTGGGCGCGATGATTACGTTATTGAACGCGGCCGATCAAGCGCCTGCCCCCACGGACATCACCTCCGATGTCTCTCCTTAACCGACGGAGCCTGGAGCCTCAATCATGAGCATGTTAATCAAAGACATCCGAAGCGATGGCTGTGTCGATGAATAGAGCGCGTTGGGCGGGACAATGGGCCGCCGTTGCCGCTCTGGGCATCGCAGCCGTCTCGGGGCTCGAAGGCTACGCCCTCTGCCAGGGGATCGACGGCCACGCTCTGACCGCATCGTTGGCCGCGATCGCCGGGCTGGGTGGTACAGGCCTCGGCAGGTTCTTGAAATGACGACGCGGCGCAACCGAAGAGTCCAGCCACGGTCCAGGGCCTACGTAGCGTTGCTAAACGCCCACGACTCCAATACCTCCAACACCAGGGAGGCTATAGCGACCCCCAACAAAGGCAAACGAATCCGTGTGCTGCGGGTGAGAGCCGTGCAGGAGACCGCCGACGGCCGCCACCTCTACGAGGTCTACTTCGGCGCCGGCGCCGATATTACGACGGACCCGTCCAAGGCGGTTGACACGCTGGACATTCCGGACCTGGGGGAAGCCGCCACCCGGACCTTTCTCCGCGAGGAGGGTCCTAGAGGACTTAGGGACGAAGTGCTGAGCGGCCGGTGGAGCGACACTCCGCCCGCCAGCGTGCACAAGATCATGGTTGAGTACACGGAAGAAAGCTGATGAAAGAAAGCTGATGACTACTAGATCGCTGCAACGCGCACCCCTGCGCCGGCGCCTCTACGAGCTAAAGACCGCCGAAACCGTTTCCGGCACCACCACCGACCGGGAAACGATCCTCACGCCCCCCAAGGGCTTCCGGATCCGGTTAACTCGGCTCAAGGTCTTACAGACGGTGGCCGACGGCCGCCACCTTTGTGAACTTTACTTCGGCGACGCCGGCAACCTGATTACCGACCCGTCCAAAGGCATCGACATCTTGGCCGTGCTGGACCTAGGGAGCGCGTCGACCAGGACCTATTTGAAGAACGAAGGCCCGCGGGGGCTAAGGGGCGAGGTGCTGAGTCTGCGGTGGCGCGGCACCGCACCAGCCAACGGCCATAAGATCATGATCGAGTACGCCGAAGAAGCCTAGCGACGACAAGCCCCCCTTCGCAAAGGGGGGCTGGGGGGATTTTCCTCCTCCAACCTCAACATTCCCGGGAGGGCCAGCCAATGGGCCGTGAAGCCTACAGGTCCCTTTATGGAGACCTAACCAAGCTCAAGGATGACAGCGCCTTAAAAGACCCGGCCGCCGGCAGCGGCGACGACGACGAGTTGTTTCAACTGCTCATGGCGGTTTCCGACTGGGTGGACCATTACTGCAACCGGCACTTCTATCCCAGAACTCAAACGCTGGAGTTCGATGGCGGCGGCGCCCAACTTCTGCTGCCCGACCTCATCTCGGTGACCTCTTTGAAGGAGGACAGCAACAGCGACCTCACCTTCGACAAGGCCTGGGCCACCACGGATTACTGGCCAATGCCGTATAACTCCGAGCCCACCCAGCTCTGGGGGACGCCCTATAACCTGATCAAAGCCAGAGCGAGGGGAAACAAGGCAGCCGGCTTCACCGAAGGGGAACGAAATTTCGAGGTCACCGGAATTTGGGGGTATCGGCAGTTCACCGAAGACAGCGGGACCGACCTAAACGACGCGTCCATGACGACTACCAAGACCACGGTCGCGGTGGACGATGGCACCCAGTTTCAATCGGGGCAGACGGTTCTAATCGGAACCGAGCAGATGCTGGTTACTTCGATTTCCGGCAACAACCTCACTGTCTCCCGGGCGTTGAACGGGACTTCGGCGGCGGCCCACTCCGACAATTCAGATGTCTATATCCTGCGGTGGCCGCCGTCGATCGAGCGGGCCGTGTTGATTCAGGCTTCCCGGGTCTGGACTCGGGCTGCCGACTTCGAGCCCTTCTTCGTCGACTCGGACATCGATACCGACGTGAGGCTTCTGTTGGAACCGTACCGGAAGCTCGCTTCGTAGTTTCAGGGGACACCCCTCACCCTTCAGGGAGACGGGACGAGAGCCGAGCGGGTGGCGCATTCCAGGGCTGGAAGATATACTTTCTGGACGCTCGGGAACAGCGTCCCGAAGACAAATTCTGAAGGATTAACCCGCGTTGAACGATCAAAACGACCAGAACGATCAAATTCTTGTGGACCGCCAACCGCCCGTAGCCACGGTCACCATTAATCGCCCCGCCCAGCGGAACGCCATCAGCTTTGGCATGTGGAGTAGGCTGTCCGAGGTGGTCCGCGAGTTGGACTCGGAGCGGGATATTCGGGCCATCGTCATTACCGGTGCGGGTATCGAGGCGTTCTCCGCCGGAGCCGACATTGCGGACTTCGAAGAACATCGGTCGAATTCCGCCAAGGGCCGGGGGTATAACGACGCAGTTGATCTCCTTTTGGAGGCCGTAGCCCAAATCGCCACGCCCACCATATCGATGATCCGAGGATTCGCCGCTGGGGGAGGCTGCGAACTCGCGGTGGCCACCGACCTGCGTGTTGCTGCGGAAGGCAGCCGCCTGGGGATTCCGGCGGCCCGCCTGGGGATATCCATCGGCCATCGAGAAATGCGCGGCTTGGTGGACTTGGTGGGCAAAGGGAACGCCCTTTACATCCTCCTTTCCGGCCGGTTGCTGGACGCTTCTGAAGCCCTGCGCATTGGCCTAGTAAACCAGGTGGTCCCCGCAGAGGAACTCGAGGAATATACCTACCGCTTAGCTAATGATATCGCCGCTCTGGCGCCCCTCTCTCACGCCGTTAATAAAGAAACGCTGAGGCAGGTGCAACTCAAGCCTTCGTTGGCCGACCTGACGGCTGAGGAAGCCGATCTGCCGCTGACACAGTTTGACACCCGCGATTACCAGGAAGGATATAAAGCGTTCCTGGAAAAGCGACGGCCTCAATTCACCGGCGAATAGCCCGGGTTTAACTCTAGCCTTCGGAACTCCCCTCCCCTTTTTCCCGCTGCTATAATCCCTGGCGTAGGCGCGCCGAATTTCGCTGGCCGTAGCCTCATGTCAACGCCCGAGTGGGGGGCCGTATTGCCCGCAGCCGTTGGAAGAAAAAGGGCCGATTTGTTGCTGGTCGAACGGGGTTTGGCCGAGTCACGGGAGCAAGCTCAAGCGCTCATCATGGAAGGCGTGGTCTATGCTCCTTCGGGGAGGGTCCTCAAGGCGGGGACCCAGATCGCCGATACGGTGCCCTTGGAGGTCCGGGGCCACCTTCCTTTCGTTGGCCGTGGCGGCGTCAAGCTGGACCACGCTCTCAAGCAATTCGGCCAGGACGTGCAGCGCCTGGCCGCCCTGGATGTGGGCGCGTCGACGGGCGGGTTCACCGACTGTCTCTTGCAACGGGGCGCCAGCCGCGTCTACGCGATCGACGTCGGACATGGCCAGCTAGCCTACCGGTTGCGGCAAGACGACCGGGTCGTGGTCATGGAGAAGTGCAATGCCCGCTACGAGTACGATCTCCCAGAACTCGTCGACCTGGTAGTTATCGATGTCTCGTTCATCTCCCTCAGTTTGGTTATTCCGCCGGCCTTGACCCACCTGAAGAACGGCTGCTACCTGATAGCCTTGGTTAAGCCCCAGTTCGAAGCCCCCAGGGAGAAAGTAGGCCGAGGCGGCGTCATCAAGGACCCCATGACCCATGCGGCCGTGCTGAGCAAGGTCATCAACTGGGCTGTAAACCAGAAACTGAGGGTGCGTGGCCTTTGCCGGTCCCCCATCTTTGGCGACGCCGGAAATGCGGAATTCTTCCTATTGCTCCAGAAGCCTTAGGCTTCACCGTCATCCTAACCGTCTCACTCAGGGAGAAGGAACCAATCACCCGCGACAGACTTACTTCACAGAGGAGATATCACTGATGGAAGTGACAGAGTTGGCGGAACTGCTGACCGCCTCCGAGAAAACAGTATCGGTTGCAGAGGCCTGCACCTGTGGCCTAATCGGCTATCTGCTGGGGACGGTGCCGGGCAGCTCACGGTACTTTCCCGGCGGTGTGGTTGCCTATACCGGTGGGCTGAAAGAGAAGGTCCTGGGCGTTCCCGAGGACATCGCCCCGGCCCACGGCACCGTCAGCCGCGAGATGGCGATAGCCATGGCCAAGGGTGTTCGGGAACTGACCGGCACCGACTACGCCGTGTCCACCACCGGGGTCACCGGCCCCGCCGCCGGACGGGCCGGACTGCCCATCGGCACCTTCTGGGTCGGCCTCTCGGTAAAAGACGGAGAGGACAGCGCTATCGAACTGCACCTAGACGGTGACCGCGACGCCACCAAAAGAGGCGCCGCCCAAGCCGCCATCGACCTGCTGGGGAGGCATTTGCAGGGCAACTAAGGGTCTCCCCGTTTCGAAAAGGTAACTATCCCCATATTGCACGCTAGTTCTGAGGTGGCGGCAAAATCTCTATGTCATGGCGGTTAGCTGATTCAAGCATGCGCTGAATGAATGCGTCGGTTAACGGTTCAAGGGGCGCATGCCGGTCCGTGGTCTCTTTGAAGGACTCTCTAAAGAACTCCTCGATGTCTCCGGCTGGCACAAAGGTGAAGACCATCTTGGTCGTGGTGCTTGATCGATTTAAGAAACTATGGGGAGTGCCCTTGGAGACATGCACAAAGTCGCCGACCTTTGCCTCGTACACTTGGTCACCTACCCTTATCTCCATTTCCCCTTCGAGAATAAAGAAAGTCTCGATCTGATCATGGTGGATGTGAGGTGGTGGGCCACCGTCAGGTGGCACCAACGCTTCTAGGGCGATGTAATCCCCGTCGGTCTCTGCTGCGGACGCGAGAAGAGTGTATACATCGCCGGGCCCCATTAGAATCGTCCCTGTGTCTGTAGCTCTGAAAAACGACATAGTTTACTCCTCTTAGGCTGTACAGTTGCTTCGACATGATACGGTGGATAGGTGCCAGGCTCAAAGAAAAAGAACCGGTTACGCCCATCCTACGGGCCAGGCGAGTTACCCCGTGCAATACGGGGATAAATACATTTCGAAACGGGGTTTGGGGGGATTTCTTTCGTCCCGAGAAATCGCCGAAGCGAACCACTCACCCCCATCCCAACCTTCCCCCTTGAGAGGGAAGGGACACCTCGCCGCCTAACCCGGCTCCAGCGTCTGCTGCGTTTCGCAGCTTTTGACGATTTGCGCCCAGTCGTACTCCATGGGCACCATTTGAACCTTGCGCCAGGTTTCCGACTGGTCGTGGTAGTGGGGGCTGCCGGGGTGGCCGGAGCTGCCCAAGGGCACGGCCCACAGGGAACTGTTCCAATCGGCCATGTCGTACGAATAGCGGGCCACCGACAAGCTGGTGACGATCGCGGGCCCGGACGGCGAGTAGCCGCCTTGTAGAGGCGTGTCACCGTCGCCGCTGGTGGGCATGGCCGGCGGGTCCAGCAGCTCCGCCAGTTCGGGATAGGCCGGCGATAGCGTGTGCTGCGGAACGGCCTGGTGAATCCGCTCCCATCGCCACTGCCCTGGGTCCCCGCCCAATCGCTCTTTTAGCGCCTCGACGCCCTTAGCCAGCGCCCGCGACAGCGCGACGGGCCACGTGTCCCCGTCCGGCAGTAACGACCGGTCATCCTTGTCCATCATGGTCACAATCAGGGCCTTCAGCCGGTTGCCGAACGATCCCAAGCCGCGGTCCGCCGGATGCCAAGCGTTTTCGGCCAGCGTTGGGGGCAGGACGTTGCCCAAAATTTCTTTAAGTAAGGCGTCGCGCACCGAGCTGTAGATGGCCGGCCCCACTGCGTCGGCGTCCATCTGTCCGTTCCAGGCCAGCAAGCGCTGTTTGGCGTCCGCCGATAGGGCATCTGCCGGCTCGACCTTCTTCAGCACCTCCAGGTAGGTCAACGCCGGAATCGACACCCGTTGGGCGTGCACCTTGGCCATATCGGCTGCGTTTGGCCGGTCCAGGGACTTTAGTCCTTTGGTTACACTCTTCACCCTGAATTCGGGAGTGAAATCGATGGCGATGTAGTGCGGGTACTCGTCTCCCACCGGCCGGTTGTTGGCGGTGGCAATATAGCCTTCCGGGGGATTGATCGACCGGGGCAGTTCCTCGAAGGGGATATCCCCAGTCCACTCGTGCGCGCCGGTCCAACCCGCCACCGGAAGCCAGCCGTTGGCCCGGGAGCGGATGGGGATGCGGCCACGGCATTGGTAGCCGAAATTGCCCGCAACGTCGGCGATCAGGAAGTTGTTGCAGGGGTCGACCCAGTCCCGTTGGGCCTCCACCAGTTCGTCGGCGCTCTTGGACCGCAGCATCTGCCAGAGAATGTCCGGCCAAGCCGATCCCTTCTCTGTGGCGGTGTACTTGAGGGCCAGTGCCGCTCCTTGGGCTGGCTCCCCGGAAATAATCGGACCGTGGTGGGTCACCACCACCTGGACGGATTCGTTCTGTCCGCCCCGCACCTTGATCGTCTCTTGGCGGGTCTCGGCCTCAAGCCATTCGTCTTTGAATAAATAATGGGACGAGTCCCCGTCTTTGAACCGCTCGATATAAAGGTCTTGGTAGTCGGCGGCGGTATGAGTAACGCTCCATGACACCCACTGGTTGTGGCCGAAATGGGGGAACCCTGGCACGCCGGGGAACGACAGCCCGATGACATCGAACTCGGGGCAAGCAAGTTGGTTCTGGTAGTAAGTGTTGGGTGTATCCAGGGCCCGGTGGGAGTCCCCGGCCAGCAGCGGCTTCCCTGTGGCGGTGCCAGCGCCGCCCAGGACCCAGCTATTGCTGCCGGAGTCCATCTCGTTGAGATAGTTCAGCGCAGCCGCCCCCTCTGACAACTCCGCTAAGCCCTCGTCCAACGGGCCAGGCGACACCGACCCCGGCGGCAGGATCATCAAATAACCGGGTTCGTAGCCGGGGAAAAGCGCTCCGGCCCGCCCGGCCCCCATCTCTCGCACCATTCTGGCGCGCCACACCTTGGACTCGAAGACTCCCATGAGGATGTGGCGGACCTTGTAGACGATCAATCCGTCCCAGGGCTGCCACGGCTCCGGCTCCAAGCCCGTTATTTGGTACTCCACCGGCAGCGGGTCTGGGCCGTTGCTGAACGCGTTCACCCCGGCGGCGTAGGCGTCGAAAATATCACGGGTGTGGCTATCTGAGGCTTCATAGTCGGCCTTGGCGCTCCTGAGAAGCTGGAACCGGCGCATCAGCTTGTCTTGTTCCACGGCCTGCCCGCCTACCACCTCCGCCCAGCGGCCGCTGCCCCGGCGGCGGTCGAATTCCATGTGCCACAATCGGTCCTGGGCTGTCACGAAACCCTGAGCGAAGAAGGCGTCCAACTCGTTCTCGGCCCGCACGTGGGGTATGCCCCAGCGGTCGCGATAGACTTCTACCTGCGATTTCGGTCCCTTGAGTTGGATTCGGCCGGACAGTTTGGGAATGGCGGCTTTTAGGTCCTCTTTGGTTAACATCTTGCTACCCTGTGGATTAGGATGATTTGCCGTGGCTGGTGGCGAAATTGCCCGCCTGAAATCGTCTGGATAATAACACAGGATGGTGACGATCCCGGGGGATTGACGGCTCGATAGGCCGGGTCTAACATCGCTCCCAACAAGGGGCATGCCGCCACCGCCGGTAGCAGTAGGTTCCGTTCAATCGCAGCCCGAGGCCTCGATGCAAATCACCCCCCACATCTACAGCACACACATACAAGAAGACCCCAGCACCTTCGGGGCGATGCACCCCGGCGGCACCCAGATATACTTCGTCGGCGATCCGAATGGCCGGATGGTGATGATCGACTCGGGTGAGCCCTACCGGTTCTGGACCAAGCAAATCCTGGACTACCACGCTGAGTTGGGGAGTCCTCCAATAGACGCCATCCTGATCACCCACGGCCACGGCGACCACATAGGGGGACTGGACCGGCTACAAGAGCAGTTCGGTTGTGTGGTCCGCTGCCACCCCAAGCTGGAGCCCAGGTTGACCCACCAACTGGGGCCGGGAACCGTCTCAAAGCTACGGTCGCGCGAGACCGTCAGCACAGGGAGCGGGGTGGGCCTGCGCGCCTATTTCACCCCGGGACACGAGGATGACCACGTCTCCTTCTACCTCGCCGCCGACCGTGCGGTGTTCAGCGGCGACACGATCTTGGGGAACTCCTCGTCCAGCGTCCGCAACCTAAAACAGTACATGAACTCGTTGGAGGTATTGGCTCGCCTCAAACCGCGTATTCTGTGTCCCGGTCATGGTCAGATTATCAGCAACGGCTCTGCGCGGGTCGAGTGGTACATCAGCCACCGGACCCAACGGGAAGAGCAGGTGCTGGGGGCGTTAAGTGCTGGCGCGGCGTCGGTGGAAGAGGTGGTGGCCGCAGTCTACCCTCGAAATCTGCGGCGCAACCTCCGCAGCGCGGCGGCCCGCAACGTGCGCACCCACTTGGAGAAACTGACGGAGGAGGGTAGGGTAGCCCAATCAGCCTCCACTTATTCCGTTACTGGCGGATCACACAATTGAGCGCGGGGACCGTCTAGCCGATGCAGTTCCGAGTTCGCAGAGGCGGGCCGAGCGCCGGTCTCGGCTGTGGTGGCCTTTTGGCGTTGTTGGGTCTTGTTCTGATCTCGCCGGTGGGCGAGTGGCTGATCAAGGCGTTGGGTTGGGTGCTACTGGCGGTAGGCGTGATCGTCGTCGCCTTGTCAATTTACTACTGGGTGACCCGCCGAGGGCGCTGAGCGTTCACTCGCCGTCATTCCGGCGGAGGCCGAAATCGAGGAACGTTTGGCTGGGCGGGCGGCGGGAATCCCCCAACCCCCTTTCCCAAAGGGGGTTGGGGGTCTTCGTGGCGAGTGGTATAGTCCGGGACCGCTCGGAAATGCACGCATTTATTCCGGGAACTTGCCGCTGCGCTCCAACAGTTCGATGCGCACGTCGCCCGGTGCCTTGATGAAAGCTATTTTGAGGCCGGGCCGGAGTTGTTTGGGCTCCATCCAGAACTCGGCGCCCTTGGCCTTCAAATCGGCTGTGGCCTCGTCCAGACTATCGACTCGCAGACCGAAGTGGTCCAGGCCGATGTACGGCTCCGAGGGGCCGTCCTGAACCTCCGGGCCTGACGGGAGAATAGCAGAAGGCCATTAAGGTCCAAATCGATCCTCGAGGCACCGTCCGACTGGACGGATTCCAGAATCTTGGCCCCGAACATCTTTTCGAAATATTGGGCTGTCGCCACGGCGTCGCGGCTGCGCAGGTGTATGTGGTCGTAGCTATAAGCAATCATCGTCTCTCCACGTGATGATGATAGGGTTATGGAATTTGGTGGGCTTAGCGGGCCAAGCCGTAAGACATCGCCTTGATCTCGGGGTCTTCCGATCCCGCCATACGATTGGCCAGTTTCACGACCAATGCAGACATGGCGGTCTCACCCCAGAACCACTCGTGGACCGATTGGTCAGGGAGGTCGGGCCGCTGGTTCATCCGGGCCTCGTAGTAGAAGGCTTTCAGGTCGTCCACGCAGTAGCGGATGAACTGCGGGAGCGGATACTCAGGTGGGCGGTCCGGCGTGTCTGTGTCCTCTCCGTTGATGTATGCCTCCAGGAATCGAATGATGCCTCGGAAGCGGCGTTGTGGAATTCGGCTAAGACCCACGGCGGTACGGCCGTCGTGGGATTCCACCCAGCGCTCGTAATAGGAACGAAGTGCTGTGACCTCGTCGGCCGGGCTGAGACTGTCAGGTTGTGGAAACTTGGTGGCCTCCGACGCTTGGAGGAGACTCTCCGGCACCACATCGTCCGGCAGATGTTCTAGGACCGGGCCTGTCGGCCGGTCCAAGAGGTCCAACGTCGCTTTTAGAATTTGATGCTGGTATTCCGGGTCGTCGGCCCGCCCCAGAGCGTTTCCGAAGGAGAAGGGCACCGACAGCATCCGCGGCGGCTTCACCCGCTCGGCATGCTCCGTGAACAGTACGATTCCGGTGGTTGAGATGCCTGCTTCCTCGAAGCACCTAGCCAGCACGCTGACCGCGTGCGAGCAAAGGGGTCAAGTGGGGGTGATTAGCGCCACTTCGACTCCCTCGTCAACCATCCGATGGGCAACCTCGGGTCCGGTCTGTTCGATAATCCCGGTGACGTCCCGCAACGCCCCCATATACGAGTAGTTGTTGTCGGCCAGGGACCCGATGACGCCTTGGTCCACCAATTCCTGTAGACGGTCCACAGGGAAAGTGACATTGATGTCCCGGTAGATACCGGTATGGTCGAAACCGATGCTGACATGACTCTGCAGGATGTCGGCCGGTTTCGTGGACCGGGGGATGACCCGGTACGAATAGTCTCCTTTACCTTTGTGGTCGGTGATGAAGGGTGTTTCGCCCCGAACGTGAAGTCCCGCGCTGGTTACCAGAGCCAGTTTGCTCTCCGACAATGGCTTCCGCATGGGAGTCCAGGGGGTGTCGTCGTGCTCGACGCAAGGGAACATTAGAAGCGTCTTGCGGAGCACTTCGCTGAGTAGTTCGGGCTTGGGCATTACATTCCTCGTGAGGTTCAACGCTGAAAAATTCTGGGCCTAAACGTATTCTGGGGTAGCTCGGTTGTCAAGCTGAGGCAGGCGTTTGACCGGCAACAGCAACCGGCATACAATACCCAACGCGCCTGGCCGGGCCTTTTCCGGACGGTTGCGGCGTTCAGGCACCTTACCACCCGATAACAGCCGAAGGTAGTCCCGGCGCAACGGGACAACAAAGGGAAGCCGGTGGGATTCCGGCGCGGTCCCGCCACTGTGACCAGCAGTCGCGCTAGTGTAGCCATGCAGGAGCGATTGCTGGAAGTCAGGAAACCTGGCCCTCGGTCCCGGCTTGATGCGCTTCGCGGATAAAGGGCTAAAGTCTCATATTTATTGAGCCTGGCCGCAAGCCAGGCATTTTTGTTAATCAGGCCACGCCTTGGCCCGATAGGAGAGACCCATGCTGCGACAGCTACTAGAAGAATGTGAAAAGGGCGGGTTCGCGGAAGTGGTTTTGATGCTTTCAAACTCGGCGGCGACCGCCGAGGTTTACACGATGTTTGAGGACCTGCGCTTTACCGAAGATGGCGAAACCGTGACGTTCATGGCAGATGGGGGCACCCACCTGCACGTGAAGATGGACGAGGTGAAATCGGGTAAGCTAGTCCACACCACCAACGACCAGGGGTTGCCCAGCTACTCGTTATGGCTTTTGGACACGGAAGATCAGCCCTTGCTTCGGGTGTACTTGAGGAAGTCAGACAACGAAGAGACCAACCCTCCGCGTCATGACCATTTTATGGGCCTCATTGAGAAATACGGCGAAGCGTTTCCCATTCCCAGGTAGACCTCTAGGTAAAGGTATAATGTCGGGACCCAGGTCGAAATGAGCGGCGCGGTCCTCGCCCTAACCCCCTTCCTCCCAGGGGCTTTGCCACGAAACGGTCATTCTGAGGAGTGATGCGACGAATAATCTGGGGTCGGGTTACTTCGAGTGAGGCTGAACTCACCAACGAGACCCTTCGCGGAGTTAATCCTGAGAGAAGCCGAAGGGCTCAGGGTGACATCGTGTTGTCTACTTTTGAGGCAATGCTCCCCGCCAGGGCGACGAAATATCGCTTCTTGTTAACCTGGAATAGGAGTCAGCAGGCTATCCAATGCCTCCAACACCAACGTCTCCAACTATAGTTATCGCCGGGGTCCGCAGCGGTGTGGGCAAGACTACCATCGCTACCGGCATCATGGGCGCGCTCACCCGCCGAGGCTACGCGGTGCAACCGTTCAAAGCCGGTCCCGATTACATCGACCCGTCCTATCATAAGATCGCTTGCGGCGTGCCCAGCCGCAATCTCGACACCTGGCTTCTCCCTCACGCTACTGTTTTAGAGCTTTTCCAACGCGCCGCTTCCCGCCGGCAGATTTCTGTGCTCGAAGGTGTGATGGGGGTTTTCGACGGCCATTCCAGCCTCAGCGAAGAAGGCTCAACGGCGGAGTTGGCCAAGCTGTTGGGCGCCCCGGTGATCTTGATCGCCGACGCCGCCAAGGTAGCCAGGAGCGTTGCCGCCGAGGTGCTGGGCTACCAGAAGTTCGATCCAGACCTGCGCATCGCCGGGGTCATTCTGAACGGTGTGGGAGGGACGCGGCATCTAGATTTTTGTAAGCCCCAAGTCGAGGCCACCACCGGTCTCCCGGTTCTGGGTTACATTCCCAGAACGGAAACATTCGAACAGCCGGAGCGGCATCTCGGGCTAATTCCAACTGTGGAGGGCACGGTGGCCAGACAGTGGTACGACGCCGTGATTTCCCAGGTGGAGGAGACCATTGATGTGGACCAGATCATCCGACTGGCCGAGTCCGCTCAAACGCCGCCAGCCGTCAATCAGGTTTATCCGGAAGAACCGAAGCTGGCTCGAGCGAAGATCGGCGTTGCGCAGGACAAGGCCTTTAACTTCTACTATCAGGACTCCTTGGACCTGCTGGAGGCCTGGGGCGCCGAGCTCGCCCCATTCAGTCCGTTGGAGGACCAGTCTCTTCCTCAAGGTGTAGGCGGCCTGTACCTAGGAGGCGGGTTCCCCGAATTGTTTGCTCCCGAGTTGGCCGCGAACGCGCCGATGCATGATGCGATCCGGCGGGCGGTGGAGCGCGGCGTGCCCGTTTACGCCGAGTGCGGGGGACTGATGTACCTGGGGCGCAGCCTGTCCGACTTGGACGGCGTCACCCACCCGATGGTCGGCCTTATCCCTGCGGTGTCAGCCATGTCCCAGACCCGGTTGACGTTGGGCTACCGCGAGGTCGAGTCTTGTTCAAACAGCCCGGTGCTAAAAAAAGGACAACGAGTCAGGGGGCACGAGTTCCATTGGTCCACGCTCGAGCGGCCTCCCGGGCCAGATGAGTCGGTGTATAAAGTGCTCGACCAGCAGGGGCGGCCCGACGGTTTCCGGGCTGGCAGCGTTTGGGCATCCTACGTTCACATTCATTTAGGCAGCGATAAACACCTGGCGCCCCGATTCGTGGAGACCTGCGCCGCCGCCGGCTAGCCGGTAATTTTTCAGTACCAACATCTCGGCAAAGGATTTAAGAACATGAGCACCACAGACCCAGCCGCCAGCGCATCAGGTTCCCAGCCATCTACTGAAGCCGAGTCATCGATAAATGCCGAAACCAGCGAGGGGCCGCAGTCGGTCAAAGGGCCCCGTATTAACAAAGGGCTGGTGATCGTCAACACCGGTAAAGGCAAAGGCAAGACTACGGCTGCGATGGGGGTGGTACTCCGGGCCTGGGGACGGGATATGAAGGTCATCATGCTCCAGTTCATCAAGCACTCCACAGCAAACTTCGG
Organism: Dehalococcoidia bacterium; assembly: GCA_965247605.1. Classification (GTDB taxonomy): domain Bacteria; phylum Chloroflexota; class Dehalococcoidia; order Lucifugimonadales; family UBA3495; genus VXOI01. The sequence continues at coordinate 1,278,251 of CBDFHM010000013.1, forward strand.
CGAGCAACGTGCGGCCGAGAAAATGGGAATAACAATGCGGGCCATGGGCGACGGCTTTACCTGGCGTTCCAAGGACTTGGAACAGAGCGCAGAAATGGCCAGGGCCCATTGGGAGGACTGCAAAGAGGTTATCGCCACGGGCGGCTACGACCTGGTAGTGCTGGACGAGTTCACCTACCCCATGCATTACGGGTGGGTCCCGGTGGAGGAAGTGATTGAGGTATTGAGAAACCGGCCTGAGATGCTACACGTCATAATCACCGGCCGCAACGCCCCCGAAGCCTTGGTCGAATTTGCCGACCTGGTCACCGAGATGCAGGTGGTAAAGCACCCCTACCAGCAAGGCATCAAGGCCCAGCCTGGTATCGAGTTTTAGCATGGCGATATCGACCTTGGTCGATCAGACCGTGGAACAGATTGTGGCCTTGGACCAGGCAGCCATGGCTGCCGCCCGCGCCCGCCAGGACACGCTCACCAAGCCTCCGGGGAGCTTGGGCCGCCTGGAAGACCTTTCCGTGACCCTGGCCGGAATCTTCGGTCAGGCGGTACCGGTTATTCGACGCAAGTCGGTAATCCTGGCCGTTGGGGACCATGGTGTGGTGGCCGAAGGGGTCAGCGCCTACCCTCAGGACGTCACCCCCGCGATGGTGTTGAATTTTCTCAGTGGTGGCGCGGCTATCAACGTGCTTGCCAAACACGCGGGGGCCGACATAATAGTCCTCGATGCCGGCGTCGCGGCCGACTTGCCATCCCACCCATTGTTGCGCTCGGTCAAAATAGGCCGGGGCGCCGGGAACATCGCCGCCGGACCCGCCATGACTATGGAGCAGGCGGTCCAATGCCTGGAGACCGGCATCGAGACCTGTCGGGAACAGATCGCCGAGGGCGCCGACTTGGTTGCCTGCGGCGACATGGGCATTGGTAACACCACTCCATCCAGCGCCATCACCTCCGTGATCACCGGCGCCGACCCCGACCTGACCACCGGCCGCGGCACTGGGTTGGATGACGGCGCTCTGGCCCACAAGGCGGCGGTGGTGCGACGGGCCATCGAACTGAACCGTCCCGATCCCAAAGACGGCCTGGACGTTTTGGCCAAGGTCGGCGGTTTCGAGATTGGGGTGCTGGCCGGGGTAATGCTTGGCGCCGCCGCCGGTCAGAGACCGCTGGTAGTCGACGGCTTCATCTCCGGCGCCGCCGCTCTCATCGCTTTTACCATCGCCCCGCAGGCCCGGCACCGCTTCATCGCCTCCCACCAATCGGTCGAGCCGGGGCACCGCATCCAACTGGACGCCATGAAGCTCAGCCCGCTACTCGATATGGGAATGCGGCTTGGCGAAGGGACCGGCGCCGCCTTGGCCATGCATATCATCGAAGCTTCCGCCAAATGCTTGTCGGACATGGCCACCTTCGTCGAGGCCGGGGTGTCGGGACGGACTGAGGAAGAAGATGGAGATAAGGATGGCGACGAGGCCGCCCACTGAGCCCGGTGCCGCTGATCTCTTTCTGGCTGAACCCTCTCAGGGTGGCGCTCAGCTTCCTAACCCTGCTACCCGCTTCGCGCGGCCTAAGCCTCAGCCAACAAGACATCAGCAACTCCCGGGCGTTCTATCCGGCCGTCGGCCTGCTCTTAGGGCTGTTGCTCGTTGGCGTCGAAGAAGGGGCGTCGCGGGCGTTCCCCATACACCTGACGGCGGCAATCTTGCTGGCCGTGACCGTTGCCTTCACCCGAGCCCTGCACCTGGACGGCCTGATGGATGTCTGCGACGGGCTGTTCGGCGGCTACAACCCGGTGCGTCGGCTGGAAATCATGAAGGACTCTCATGTTGGGGCCTTCGGAGTGGCCGGTGGCGTGACGGTCCTGGTATTGAAATACGGGGCGTTGGTGGCGCTCTTAGGGCTGGAGGAACCAGGAAAAGAATGGGCCCTGTTGCTATTCCCTGCATTGTCCCGCTGGGCCATGGTGGTTGCCCTGGGAGCCTTCCCTTACGCCAGGGACCAAGGGCTGGGGTCGCCGTTTCATCAGGGCGGGGCCAAATTGGCCACCCTGGCGGCGGCGTTGGTAGCCTTGGCCTCTTCCTTTCTCCTGGGAGGATTCGCTGGGCTGGGCCTGGCGGCCGGAGTTACCCTATTGGCCGCAGGACTGGGTTGGATGATGGCCAAGTCATTGGGAGGTCTGACCGGCGATACCTACGGGGCGACCAACGAAATCGCGGAAGTGGCGGTACTGGCGGCGGCAGTGGCACTCGCCGCCCAGGAATGGCTGGAGCCCCTGCCCGATCTGCTGGACCGCTTTTGAACAGCGTTCTTCTTCGCGCAAACCCTGGTCCGACCGTTCGCCCTGAGCTTGTCGAACGGCTGCGCCGCCGGGGCTGTGGTTCGACAAGCTCACCACGAACGGTGTCGCAAACCCTCATGGGGCACCGCTGATTATGTGGTTCGGTTACGAAGATCTGGCGGTCTTGGCGTTGGCCGTGGCGTTGGACTTGGTGCTGGGGGAGCCGCCTGCCTGGGCCCACCCAACCGTCTTGATGGGCCGCATGACCTCCTTCTTGGAGAAGATCGCGCCCCGGAACGGCGCCGCTGGAGTGGTCGCCGGAGCTTTGATCGCTCTGGCGCTGGCCGGTCTTTGGGGGGCGGCGGCTTATTTCGCCGCCGAGGGCCTCAAAGGTATCCATACGGTGGTCTACATTCTGGTTGGCGGAGTTTTGCTGAAGTCGACTTTTTCTGTCCGCATGTTGCACCGCGAGGCCGCAAAGGCCCGCCGGTGTCTGGACAGTGGTGATATGGAAGCCGTCAGGGCCCAGATGCCAGCGCTGGTCAGCCGTGACCCATCCCTGCTGACCGCTCAACAAGCGACCGCCGCCACTGTCGAGTCGGTTTCGGAAAACATCAGCGACAGCTTCTTGGGGCCTTGGTTGGCCTTTGCCCTCTTCGGGCTGCCGGGGGCCTTCGCCTACCGTGCCATCAACACTCTGGACAGCATGATAGGCTACCGTGGGGCCTATGAGTATTTGGGGAAGGCCTCGGCTCGGTTGGACGATTTAATGAACTTGGTGCCAGCCCGGCTAAGCGGCCTACTTCTGGTGGGGGCCAGCGTCTTATTGCCGGAGCAGCGGGCGCAAAATGCCTGGCGCATCATGTGGCGACACCATGGCCGCACCCAGAGCCCAAACGCCGGATGGACCATGAGCGGCATGGCGGGAGCGCTTGGAGTGCAGTTGGAAAAGGTGGCTCCTGACGGCGGCTACAAATTGGGAGAGCCGACCCGCGCCCTTGAGCCCCAGGACATAACCCGCGCCGTGCAGACCATGTACGTAGTAGCGGCTTTCGGGCTGGTTATAGCCCTGGTGATAGCCTACCTCAGAACAGGTATCTTCTAGCAGGTCCGCCCGTGGGCAACAATGGCAACACAGAGTAACGATCGCAGTTCCAAGACGCCAAACTCCGGCGCAGGCACCCGGCCGGTCCACGGGTCCATCAATCCGGCCGAATTGCGGGTGTTGGGCCTGCGCCCTGAGGACGTGCTGGACTTCAGCGCCAGCATCAGCCCCATCGGCCCTCCGGCGGGCGTCTGGGAGGCCTTGAGCGGGGTCGATCTCGCGACCTACCCCGACCCTGAATGCCTGGAGTTGAGAGAGGCCATCTCCCGGCAAGTGTCCGCTCCCGGCCTCGATATTCCGATTATCCGGATTCTAGTGGGCAACGGCTCCACCGAAATTTTCCACCTGATCGCCAGGGCCTACTTGACCGGCAAGGGCCCGAAACCGGCCAAGGCCTTCCTCATGACACCCACCTACGGAGAGTACGCCGGCGCCTGCCGCCTGGCCGGAGCCGAGATCACTTCGTTGGATGCCGGCCGTTCCGATGATTTCCGTTGGGAAATTGAAGCCGCTTGCGGTCGCATCGAAACCGAACGGCCCAACGTTGTCATCCTCTGCAACCCCAACAACCCTACAGGCGTCTACCTCGGTAAGGCGGAAGTGGAAGCCCTGGCCGATGCCGCCAACCGGGCCGACAGCTTATTTGTCGTCGACGAGGCCTACGTGTCCTTCGTCCGCGACCCTTGGGCCTCCCTGTCGCTGCTGGAGCGGGCCAACGTCGTCTTGGTCCGGTCCATGACCAAAGACTACGCTCTGACAGGACTGCGATTGGGGTATGCCTTGGCTGGACAAGATGTGGTTGCCACGCTCAGGGCGTTCCAGCCCGACTGGAGCGTAAACAGCTTGGCTCAATGTGCCGGGGTCACCGCGCTAGCCGATGCCGGCTATCTTCCAAGGGCTAGGGAAGCGGTGTTTCAATCGAAGCGGTACCTGACCCAACGGCTTGGTTCCCTGGGGTTAAAGGTCACTTCTTCGGAGGCCAACTTCCTGCTGGTGGATGTAGGCGACGCGGCGGCTTGCCGGTCTCAACTCTTGGCCAAGGGAATTGTCGTCCGCGATTGCACCTCGTTCGGCCTGCCCGAGCACATCCGGATCGGCATACGCCTGTTGCCCGATTGCCAGCGGCTGGCGGAAGCGATGGAGCATTTGACCCGACTACCGGGTTTGGCGCCTCCGACCGGACCGAAGACCTAGTGGCGGCCCCTTGCTGATACCTCCACCTGCCTTTAGAATTTAGGTCAACTTCGGAACAAGGAGCAGACTGCAATGACAACTACTGAAGAGGCGCTCGCCGCCAACCGTTTCAGCGAAGAGTTCGGTGCCCCGTCCGGCCGGGCTGTAACCAAGCTAAAGGGCCATCTGCCCCCTTGGGTCCAAGAATTCGTGCGTAACGCCCCCTTCGCCGTCATGGCCACCACCGACGCCGATGGACACTGCGACGCCTCACCGAAGGGTGGCAAGCCTGGTTTCGTGAAAGTGTTGGATGAGAAGCACCTTCTCTTCCCTGACGTCGCCGGAAACAAGCTGTTCCAGTCCTACCAGAATGTCAATGCCAACCCTCACATCGGGCTAATCTTCTTCATCCCCGGCATCAACGACACCGTCAGGGTCAACGGCAAGGCTACCATCGTGACCAAGGACGAGTTGGAGCGGCAGAACATCGAGTTGTCGCTTTATGAACTGGACGACAACTCCAAGCACCTCCAGGGAATGTTGATCGAGGTAGAAGAGGCCTACAGCCACTGTCCGCGGGCGCTCAAGTTCTCCAAGCTGTGGGACACTGAGGAAATTACCAACAATCTCCAGAACTCGCCGCTACCGATCAGGAGCGACGAGAACTACTTCGATCACTCTCCCGGCGCCTAGAACCCTCGGATCAACCATATAGTCTGACCCCAAAAGAAGAGGCTCCGGCGGTTCAGTCGGGGCCTCTTTCTATTGAAGATATCGCTCGTTTCCCTCCCACTTCGGACCGCCTCTAATTCGGTTTACAACGGTGGCAGCACCCCAGTAAGATGGCATTAGGGCCCTCAACCGGAACGGATAAGGATTGATTAATGGTAACCATCTCCTTCGATCAGCACCGACTCTCCAACGGCATGGACTTGATCCTTCATGAAGATCACTCGACCCCCATTGTCGCGGTCAACGTTTGGTACCACGTGGGCTCGAAAAACGAAGAGATGGGCCGCACCGGGTTCGCCCACCTGTTCGAGCATGTGATGTTCGAAGGCTCCAAACACCACAACAGCAGCCACTTTGAACCGTTGCAAAAAGCCGGCGCCAACCTCAACGGGTCGACTACGCCGGATAGAACCAATTATTGGGAAGACGTCCCATCCAACTACCTGGAACTGGCTCTTTGGCTGGAAGCCGACCGCATGGGGTTTCTTTTGGACGCCCTAGACCAGCAGCGCTTCGACGTTCAAAGAGACGTGGTGAAAAACGAACGGCGCCAGTCGTACGAAAATCGCCCCTACGGTATGGCCTATTGGCACATTCAAGAGGCTCTCTATCCGCTGCCCCATCCTTACCACTGGATGACCATCGGCTCGCAGGAGGACTTGGACGCCGCCAGTCTTGACGATGTTAAAGACTTCTTCCAGCGCTTCTACTCGCCGTCCAATGCCAGCTTGTCCATCGCCGGTGATTTCTCCTCTGGGGAAGCCTTGGAGTTGGTCAACCGCTACTTCGGAGACCTGAAGCCCGGAGAGCCCGTGGCCAGGACCGGCCGCCAAGACTCTCCTCTGGCCGGGCGCATCGAGATGGAGATGCGAGACAAGGTGACCCTGCCTCGGCTCTACGTGGCCTACCCCGCGCCGCCGGAAGGCGATCCCGACGATGCGCCGCTGGAGATATTCGAGGCCATCATGTCCGACGGCCTCACATCCCGATTGCACCGGTCGTTGGTGTACGAAAAGCAGATCGCCCAGAGCGCCTCAGTCCATTACATGCCATCTGAAATCTCCGGACAACTGGTTGTACAGGTAACCGCCGCAGAAGGTCACGACCTGGATGAGATGGAAGCGGCGGTGGAGGCGGAATTTGACCGGTTTCGGCAGGAGCCGCCGACCGACGATGAGATCACCCGGGTCAAGAACCGTATCGAATCCAACCACTATCGCCAACTGGCCAGAATCGGTGGGTTCGGAGGACGGGCCGACCAACTAAATCACTTCAACGTTTTCGAATCGAATCCAGAACTGATCAACACCAGCCTGGACCGCTATTTGGCCGTCCAACGGGAAGACATAGTCCGAGTCGCCGAGACTTACTTTGGAGACCGGCAGGTCCGTTTGCGGGTGCTGCCGGAACCAGATCTCTCACCGATGGCCGGCGGTGTCGACCGCAATATCATGCCGGGTCCCAGCCAAGAGCCCGTTTTCACGCCACCGACTCCCTCCCGCACTCGTCTGTCCAACGGCCTCGGCGTGACCGTTGTGGAACAACGCGGGATGCCGATTGTTGCTTTCGGATTGTCGCTGAAGGCCGGAGCCGTTCGAGACCCGGAAAACCTTCCGGGCTTGGCGGGGTTTACCGCCCAAATGCTGGCCGAAGGGACCACCAGCAAGACTAGTCAGGAGATCGCGGCAGCTTTCGAGTTTATCGGTTCAAGGCTTTCCATAGATGGCCGCCGCGAATATACCCTCCTCTCCGCCGAAACTCTGACCAAGCACTGGTCGAAAGGGCTGGAGCTTGCGGCTGACCTTCTTCTGAACCCAACCTTCCCGGACCACGAACTGGAGCGAGTCCGGCGCGAACACCTAACCGACCTGCGTCGCGGGAAAGACGAGCCCAATATAGTGGCCGAGCAACTGATGTCGGGACTGGTATACAACAAGTCCACCGGCTACGGCCACGCCATCGCGGGCACGGAAGCCTCCGTGGAGGCCCTGACCCGAGACGACATTCTGCGCCAGTTCGCCCGGGACTACGGTCCCGGCAACTCCGATCTAATTGTGGTGGGGGACGTCGGCGTTGACGAAGCCGTAAAGCGGGCCGAAGAAATTTTCGGCGGCTGGTCCGGCGGTGTGGACTCCCCTTCCCCGGCGGCGCCCGAGGGCACTCAGCCGCCAGCCATTATCTACTTGGTGGACCGGCCGGGGGCGCCGCAGTCGGTGATTCGGGCGATGCACACAACCATTCGCAGGCGTCACCCTGACTATTTCGGATTGACCATGGCTAACTATGCCTTCGGTGGGCAGTTCTCGGCGCGGTTGAACCAAAATTTGAGGCAGGACAAAGGCTACAGCTACGGGTACCAGTCTGCCATCCAGTGGTACCAACACCTCTCGTTGTTGTTGGCTGGAGGCTCCGTGCAGACAGAGGCAACCAAGGAGTCGGTCATAGAAACTCTGAAGGAGTTCAACGAGGTAAGGGGCGACAGACCGATCACTCAAGAGGAGTTGGATGGCGCCAAGGACGGGGTGCTACGCGGGTATCCGGCGAGCTTTGAACGGCCCGGCGCGGTGCTGGGTCAGCTTTTGCAGATGGTGCAATTCGACCTGCCCGACAACTACTTCCACACCGTAAGACCGTCGATAGAAGCAGTGACCCTGGCCGACGTTCACCGCATCACCCAAGATTGGCTACGCCCCGACCAACTGAAGATTCTGGTAGTTGGCGACCGCCAGGAAGTTGACCTGGGGCTCAAGGAGCTAGAAATCCCCATAGTGTACTTGGACGTAGACGGCCAAGAGATTAGGTAAAGTCTTCGCCACCAGACTGACAGAATCTATTCTTGCGGACGCTCCCCGAACTCCAGTTGAAGCGTTTGGATAGAACCGCCGTTGTCCCGGTTGCGGAATACTTCCACGTCCACTGTCTGTCCGGCCTCAAACTCCTGCCTCAACAGGCGGGTCAGGTCTGAAACCGTGGCCACGTCGTGTCCGCCGATGGTTGTCACAACGTCGCCCCGTTGAAGACCGGCACGGCCGGAAGGACCGTCGATCACCGTGCGTGTGATAACCACACCCTCTCTGATGGGCAGACCCAGTTGAGCGGCCACCTCGGGCACCAAGTCGGCCAGTAGTACCCCCATCCATGCCCAACGCACTCTCCCCAGATCGATCAACTGCTGGGAGACCTGTGTGGCGGTGTCGATGTCTATGGCAAATCCGATCCCCTCGACCCTGGCTCCCGACGATTCATTCCGCAGTACCGCCGTGTTAATTCCAATCAGGTTGCCGTTCAGGTCCAATAATGGGCCCCCGCTGTTGCCGGGATTGATTGGCGTATCGGTCTGAATTAGGTCGTATAACGTGACGCCGGGCTCCGACTCTATGGTGCGGCCCAGCGCCGATACTACCCCCACCGTTACGGTGGGACCTCCGGGTAACGCCAGAGCATTGCCGATTGCTATTGCCCATTCTCCCACCCGCAACGACCGGTCTAGGTTTAAGGGCAGGTAGGGGTGTTCGCCATCCGGCAAGCGCAACACGGCCAGGTCGGAAAGCCGGTCGCCGCCGATCAATTTCGCGGTCGTTTGGCTCCCGTCGTCCATGGTGATCGTAATATTTTGGGCTCCCTGGATCACATGATTGTTGGTCAGGACCAGTCCTTCGGCATCGAAAATGACTCCTGTGCCGCTGCCGAACCTGGAACTTCGACGGCCAAAGATATCTTGGACCGGTACCTCGGCAACTATGGAAACTACCGCCGAGCGCACTCGTTCGACTGTGTCTGCGATATCCGGTGGTCGGAATGACGGTGCGTCACTAGTGGTCGCGGGAACTGTCGGCATGCTGGTGGGAGGAGGAGAGGGCGTAGGGGTGGAGGGGGCAGACGGAGCGGTATCGGCAGCTTGAGGTCCCGGCGTATTGCTTGGCGACGAAGTACCGAGGCTACCGTTGCACGAGGCCAACACCGAAGCTAACACCAGGGAGGCCAACAAAACAGCCGCAATCAAACTTGGCCGTCCGCGCGAGAGACTAAATCGGTGGGCTTTCAACAATCGCGAGACCGGTCCCAACCGGCGATTTGAAGAAACGTTCACCTATAAAGGATAAATTCAATCCCGGATCCATTCAATGCCAACAATGCTAATTATCGAACTAGAAGCCTCGAGTTACTTCCCGTTGGATCCGGAACAACGGCTCCAACCCTCTGTATGCCAGCGCCAGCACCTCGCCGACCAAATGACGTTGAAACGGTTGGGCCTCGGTTGCGCCCTGTAGTTCCACCAGCCCCCCATCGGCCGTTAGCACCACGTTGAAGTCGACCTCGGCGGCAAAATCCTCGCCGTAACAGAGGTCCAATAGCAATCCACCTTCGATAATGCCCACGCTTATGGCCGCTACTGGGCAGAGCAAGGGCGATCGGGCCAGGATGCGTTGTTTCACCAGCATGTTGAGGGCTTGGGACAGTGCCACGTAGGACCCGGTGATCGCTGCCGTCCGTGTGCCCCCGTCGGCCTGGATCACATCACAGTCGATCTGTACCGTTCGCTCCCCCAAGGCCTCCAGATCGGTGACCGCCCTTAGTGAGCGGCCGATCAATCGCTGTATTTCCTGAGAGCGCCCGCTGGCGCGCCCTGATTCCCGTTCTCGTGGCGTCCGGGTGTTGGTCGAGCGGGGCAGCATTGAGTACTCGGCGGTGACCCAGCCCTTGCCCTGTCCTCTCAAAAATCCAGGCACCCGCTCGTCCAAGGATGCCGAACACAGCACCTTAGTGGCCCCCATTTCGATCAAGGCGGAGCCCTCGGCAAATTGTTGGTATCCCAGGGTTATGTTGGTGGGCCGGTGTTCGTCCCACCGCCGCCCGTCGATTCTTACGACATCACTCAAATTTCTGGTGACTCCTCTGACACTAACGCATTTGTTGGGGCTGGTTGACGCTCCGCCGGTCGCCGGGCCCAAGTATACATGAACGCCGGCCCTGCCCGTTCAAGAAATGTAGTCGCACAACCTGAAACTCCGCAGCGCCTACCGTTCGTGGTGAGCTTGTCGAACCATGTCGCAGCAGCGGTCCTTCGACAAGCTCAGGACGAACGGTTCGCGGACTTGTCGAACCGCGCTAACGCTCGGTGCTGACCCAAAGCGCGGCGCCGTCGGTGATGAACTCGATATCGCCGTCGTGGTCGGTCCGAAAAACGCCCGGGGACCCCAGCCTGCTCTCCAGCCGCTCCATTACCTGCGGGTTGGGATGGCCAAACGGGTTATCTTGCCCCACAGATACCACCGCCGCCGATGGTGACACCCGGTCCAAGAAAGCGTCTGTGGACGATGTCTTGCTGCCGTGGTGGGCTACTTTCAGCACCGTGCTAGCTACCTCCGAATCGTGTCGGGCGAGGAGAGACTCTGTTTCGGACTCGACATCCCCAGCCAGAAGAAAACTCATGGACCGGTACGCCAACCGGAGCACCACGGAGTCGTTGTTGGACGCTGGAACACGTGAGTTAATCCTGTTGGTGGTCGGGTTCAAGACGTCCAGAGTTACCCCGGACCCAAGGGCGATCGTATAACCGTCATGAATTTGCACCGGTTCGATCTGCTGCCGGTCGAGCTCGCCCTGCCATTGGGGATTCATCGCGGCGGCCGGAGAATCCTTCCCAACCAAAACCGCTCCGATATTGAAGCGGTCCATTACCTCCAACAGGCCCCGGCTGTGGTCTGCGTCCAGGTGGGTTAGCACCACAAGTTCCAGCTTCCTGTCGCCTCCCGAGACTGTGGCGGACAGGGCGGTTGTAGCTGAATCCAAATCCGGGCCTCCGTCCACCAATACCTGGCGTCCGTCCGGTGTCGTAATCAGAGCGGAGTCGCCTTGGCCGACATCAAAGAAATGGACGTGGAGGTACCCATCTGGCTGTTCGGCTACCTGGAGCCACAGAATCGAGGCTACGGTGGCCACGACGACTGCCGCCCCGGCCAGACCAGCGAATCTCGGGGATGGAGGTCCTGTGGGGAGGGCCTTCCGCCAGTCTCGGGTCTTTTCTACGTAGTATCGAAGCTGGCTGGGTCGCCCCGCCAGTAACAATAGCGCCAATCCACTGTACCAACCTGCTACCAGCCACTTGCTGGCCCACCCGGCCTGCCAAGTCCACGCCGGAAAAGCGGATACCACTTCGATCAAATAGGTCAAGGGGACCCAAACGATCAATCCAAAGAACTGGCCCAATGGACCGTAGATGAGACCGCCGACCGCCGCTAGCAAGCTCCCGGCCAGAATTAATGGCATCGCGGGCACCGCAAGTAGCGTCACTGGAATGCCCAGCAGGGCGACTTCGCCGAAATTGAGGGCCACCAGCGGCCAGGTAGCCAGGGCCGCCGCCGAGACAACGCTCAACGCTGCTACGGGCCTGCCGAGCCGCGAACGCCATTTGCCCCAAGCTGATTCCACATTTGGGGCAAGATGGATGCCAAAATACGAGTGAGCCACGGCGATTCCGCCAACGGCGGCGAAGCTCAGTTGAAAACTGATCTGCCGTAACAAGCCCGGAGAGACCGCCGTCATGATGGCGGCGGCCAGGGCCAGCGCCGGTAGCACGCTGTTGGGGCGGCCAAGCCCGAGCGCCGCCAAAAATACCGTCCCCATGGCGGCGGCACGCAGAACCGAGGGTGAACCCCCGGAAACAACGGCGTAGCCCCAGATAAGCACAAATGGAATCAGCAAGTAGAAATAGCGCTGGCGCCCCAATATCCAGATGGCAATGCCCAGGACCAGCACCATCAATACGCCTACATGCAGACCGGAAATCGCCAGGACGTGAGCGGCCCCGGTGCTGCGAAACTGTTCCACCAGGTCCGGTGGGAGGCCGCCACGCTGGCCCAGCAGCAGGGCCTGTCCCAACGCGGATTGGGGATGAGGAAGAGCGTCGTCGAGACTCTCCGACAATCGACTACGGACCGAGTAGACTTCCCTGCGCCAGCCACCTCCGCCCTCGTCCTGAATATTGACCTCGGTGGGAAACAGGACCCCGGTTATTCCTTCGGCAGCCAGGAATTCCGGGTAATCGAATCCCTGGTTATCGGGTCCGTCGATGGGCCAGGGCCTTTGCAAGACCCCAGTTGCCGATAGCGTGTCTCCGTACTGGAAGTAGGGAGGACCGCGACGGGAAGCCAACTCTGCCGATGGCTCGGCGTAGACCAACAAGCGGCCTTCGACCGGCTCCGCGCCGTCGCCGCGGTCTATGGCGGTCACGTCTAACTCGAATCTAGTCCGCTGTCTGCTGGCTTCGGGGTCATCGGCCACGGTGCCTTCCACCGACACCAATTGTTCGTACTGGGTTGTTAGTGGATGTAGCTCGACCTGGGAGGTCTCGGTGCGCCACACTCCAAGCAGTAGCAACGCAGCCAAGATGGCGGGGAACACCGGCCACCGAGCCACGTAAAGAGCCAAACCAAGGCAGGTTGATGCCCCCAACAGCAGGAAAATCGCCGCCAGCCTGACGTCTGTTTCCAACCCGAGGAGTACTCCGCCTAGCCATGCGGCGACCAACAGCGCCAGAGTCAATCTACTTTCACCTTTAGCTGCGCGCCGGCAGTGAAATCTAACACCCCACCGCTATCAGCGGAACGGCGATCGCTACCTTGAGCCGGAGACCGTCACCAGTTCGCGGATGTTGTTCAGGGTGGCCGGGCCGATTCTGGGCACGTTGACGATTTCATCCACTGACCTGAATGGTCCGGCGTCCTCACGGTAGTCGACGATCGCTTTGGTCAACGCCGGTCCGATCCCCGGCAGAGTTTCCAATAGAACGGTCGAGGCGAGATTTAGGTCGATCGGTCCGCCATCGGCCTGGGTATTGCTCACAGCGGCTTCTGGCTGGACACCGGCCTGGGACGCCGCTTCTGCCTCGTCATCGGCCCGGGACGCCGCTTCTGGCTGGATATCGCCCTGGGACGCCGCTTCTGGCTCGTCATCGGATAAGTCCTCGCCGGTTTTGGGGATGTGGTAGCGGGCTTCGTCGCGCACCCGTGCCGCCATGTTCAATCCGGTCGATTCAGCGTCACCGGTCTCTCCCCCTGCGGCTGCAATCGCGTCGGCAATACGGTCGTCTGGACCCAATGGGTAGACGCCTGGATTGACGACGGCGCCGCTCACGTAGACTCTGATCTCTTCGGCGGCCGGCGGCGCCGAGACTCCTGGAACCGTTGGTGTCGCGGCCTCGGCACTGGGAGTAGGGGAGACGATCCGTATCGGGGCAACCCCGGATTGGCGGGACAGCAGCACTACCGCCGCCAAAACCAATGCCAACGTTAGACTTCCGAGAACGGCCACGGTAATGATTCTGGTTGTGGAGCCTGGCACCGGCATGCTCCTGCTGCGGGGACAGGTTGTGTTAGCTAAAGCCGCCCGATTATAATTTAGTCAAGATTCTTAGGAAAGGGGACAAGCCTTGAGCACCAAAAAAGCCTCCGTCAACGGCAGCCAACAACAACTCTTCGCGTTCTTTAGGGGCGAAGTGGTGCCGCTGGAGGATGCCCGCGTGAGTGTGATGACTCACGCCCTGCATTACGGTACAGGCGTGTTCGAAGGCATCCGGGGCAACTGGAACGAAGAAAAAGAAACGATGTACATCTTCCGCCTTCGGGAGCACTACGAGCGGTTGCTCCGGGGCTGCAAGATCCTGATGCTGGACATTCCCTATACCGCCGATGACCTGTGCAAGATTACAGTGGACTTGGTGGAGCGTAACGGCCATCAGTCGGACATCTACATCCGGCCTCTGGCCTACAAGAGCGCCGAGGTGGTGGCCAATCTCAAGCTTCAGGACCTAGCCAGCGATTTCACGCTGATCTCGGTACCCTTCGGCAACTACCTGGGCACCGACGTGTTACGCTGTTGCACCTCGTCTTGGCGGCGGGTGGACGACCCCATGATCCCCACCCAGATCAAGAGCTCCGGGATCTACGTCAACAGTATCTTGGCCAAGACCGAAGCGACCCTGGCGGGCTTCGACGAGGCCATACTCCTAAACCAAGACGGACACGTTGCCGAAGGTTCGGGAGAGAATCTGTTCATGGTCGGGGGCGGTAAGCTCGTGACCCCGTCTCCGGAAGACAACGCCCTACCCGGAATCACTCGGGAAACCGTCTCCCAACTGGCCCAGGCAGAGCTGGGTCTGGAAGTGGTACAGCGCCGCATCGACCGTAGCGAGCTCTACCTGGCCGATGAAGTATTCCTTAGCGGTACCGCCGCTCACCTCACCCCAGTCATTTCGCTGGACAGCCGCCCCATCGGCGATGGGAAGGCCGGCCCGGTATCCACGAGCCTTCAAAAAATGTATTTCGATGTCGTGGGCGGCCGCAATCCCAATTACCTGCATTGGTGTACGGCTGCGGTGCCCAAGTTGGTTGCCGCCTGAGCAGGGCGGCCGTACCGTCTAATCCGCACCCAGTTTGATCTGATCCGAATTGTAGGCGTCCTCTCCAAGGGGACGCCTATTTGTAACACATACCGGCTCACCAACTCAAAATAAGTGAGAGGCTGTATATCGTGCCTTGGGACGGATTGACTTGGATCAGCCTCGGAGTCCTCTCATACGCCATCGGCGGAATTCCCACTGCCTACTTGGTGACTCGTTACATAATGGGCCGGGACATCCGCAGCTTGGGAGACTTCAATAGCGGTGCGGCCAACGTCTTTCGCAACGTCGGTCCCCGAGCGGGGCTCGCTGTAGGCGCCATAGACATCGTCAAAGGCGCGGCGGCCGTCGTGGTGGTTCGAGTCCTGGCCGACAACACCGGCATGGAAATGATGGCCGGAATTGTGGCCCTAGCCGGACACAATTGGCCGGTACACATGAAATTTCGCGGCGGTCGAGGAGCGGCCACGGCAGTGGGTGTTTTGATCGCG
The DNA here is from genome assembly GCA_965247605.1 of Dehalococcoidia bacterium. Lineage (GTDB taxonomy): Bacteria > Chloroflexota > Dehalococcoidia > Lucifugimonadales > UBA3495 > VXOI01. The sequence goes on from CBDFHM010000013.1 coordinate 1,293,430, forward strand.
ATGCTCCCCGTGGTTGCCTTGCCCATCGGCGCCCTGTCCTTGGTGGTTTTGTACTACACCAGGCGCGCCATAATTCCTTTGGCGATCTTCCTCATCGCAATACCGGTCTTGGCCTGGCCGTCGGGACACTCTGTCGCCGTGGCGAGATACGCGCTGGCCGTCCCGTTGATGGTAGGACTCAGCCATGTTGTCTCCACCCGGTTGTTGGCCTCGGCACCGAGCGGTGACCCGGGCGAAGTCCCGTTGCCACAGGAGTAGTGCGCCCCGGTGACCGGATCTTTCATTGCTGATTATCTGCTTCTGGTGTTCCTTTCGTCCTGCGGCGTGCTCCAGATGGCCGCCGCTTGGAACGGCTTGAACGGACTTCTGCTGCTTCCACAACGCGGTCCAGCCTTCGCCTTGGGCGTTACTGCCTGCGTAGCTGCCGGGTGCTGGTTCTTTCTGTCGGAGCCGAGGAATGTTCCCGACACCGCTCAGGGGCTTAACGGTAGCCAGCAGTTCGGCTACTTCTTTGCTGGCTCCGGATTGGGGCTGGCATTCACCTTGGCCGTTTCCACGATTGTCTCCACGCTCCGCACCGGGAGGTTCGGCACGAGGCGTAACCAAATTTCCAAAGGGCTGGACGCTTTGCGAGAGCTCAGCTACCCCGAGGCGTTACTGGCAATGCGCGGTGAGGCCGTGGCCTTCTGGGAAAAGGCCAAGACAGCGGACTTCCATCGGGGAAGCCTGAGGCGGAAAAGACCGGCTGGCGGGGCAGGGAGCGGGGTCAGCGAGGACTGATGTAGGTGGACCGGCTCAGCGAAATAGAGCAGAAGATCGTGTCCTGGCTGAACGGCGGCATCGGTTGGTCGAACGCGATGGACGATGCCACTTACCTGCTGGTCAGCGATTATTTCATTCCGCTGTGCATCTGTTTTTGGATGCTAGCGCTCTGGTTCCGGGGTAGGAGCGCTGCTGAGCGTGGGGTCAACCAGCGGGGTGTGTTGGCAGCCGCCATCGGCTTGGGCCTCGCCAACCTGGCTGTGCTGATAATCAACCAATTCGTGTTTCGGGAGCGGCCCTTGGCCCAAGACGAGCTGGCCACCCTGCTCTACCGGCCACCGACTCCTCGTTTCCCTCCAACCCAGCTGCCGTCGCTTTCGCTGCCGCAGTGGCCATCTGGCTGGCCAATCGCAGAGCGGCGCTGCCCATCTTCGTTATGGCGGTCGTCTGGTGCTTCATGCGAGTCTACAACGGGCTCTTCTACCCCACCGATATCCTGTCCGGCGCGGCAATCGGGCCGCCGTTAGCGGGCTGGTGACCCTGGGCCTGCGCCGCATCTAACCAGTGACCGCCTGGGTGCTGGAAGGGGCCAGATTCGTGCGCCTGGCATGAACTGGACTTATTGAAGCTACCGTTCGTCCTGAGCCTGTCGAAGGATTCGGTGGCTGGCTCACCACGGACGAATAGACGACACCGGTCATCCTGAGCCCGTCGAAGGATCTCATTTGCGGCGGAGATGTGGTTCGACAAGCTCACCACGGACGGAAGGGGAGCTGTCCACCGTTCGTCCTGAGCTTGTCGAAGGACCCGGTGGCCGGCCGTACAGGTTTTGAAATAGCTTCTACGACCTCCCGTTGTTCGCTATCAGAAGCTCAGCGTTTTTGTAGGCTATCTTGTCCTGAATTTCCGGGTCGAATCTGCCGATGAAATCGCGCGCATATTTCGCCAGCAAGATGCCGATATCTTCATTGTAATTCCACGCTATGTCAGCACGGTCGGTTCCCCACATGAACCGGTCGGGGTGGGCTTCGATCATTGGCTGGTACATCCCGATGGCGACGTCAAGCATCATGTCCCAATCTCGCTCCACGTTGGAAATGAATTCCTGTTTATCGCCGAACCTAAATAGAGGAATGTGCTCGTCGAAAATATCGTTGAACGTAAAGTACAAGTTCGGATACGTATCGATTAAGTCGGCTATATGGGGCCGGACAAAATCTCCATGAGTTATGAATGTGATTTCAGGAAATCTCTCCAGCGCCCGTCCCAGATTCTCGTGATGCCCTTCTCCATTGTGGAAATAAACTACCGATAGACCGTTGCTCTCAACCACTTCAAAATTTTCTGTGTATAACACGGAATCAGGGGGTGGGTTTATAGGCTCCGTGGGTGAATCGCCCACTTCTCCCAGACCAAAGAACAAATCCGGGCTCAAATCAAGAAATTCTTGGAGTATCTCCGGTTCCACGATGGATGCTTCGTGCCCGGAGGACTGAATAAACGGGACGAACAGGGATGGATACGCATCCATGGTTCTGCTGGCAACTTCCAGCAAATGAGTCTGTACATCCAAATAGACAGGGAAGAATGCAAATGCCTTGATAGTTCCTTCTCGCTGCAAGGCGCATGCGACGCTATTCATGTTTAAGTTCGAGCCGAGCCAGGGTTGGTCCTCCCTGGCGATTGAGTCATAGAGCTCCGCATCGACCCCCCGGGCCTCATCCCCGTCATCGTCGTCCCCACCAAAATCGAAGTCAGTGTCCAGGGCAGGTATGTGGAAGTGGGAATCGATTAAAGGCCCCTCGTAATAGGACGAGGGATAGTTGTTCTCGCTAGAGCCATCGCAGGATGTTGGAGCGAAGGCGGCATCAATCCGCGGCTGTATCTGCGCGTTAATGAACCTGTCGAAGAAAGATATCGCCGAGTCTTCGTCCGGCTCTTCGACCAACAGTGCTGAAGCGGTCTCGTCTTCTTCTGAACTTGTTTCTTCTTCCATGGAACCGGCTTCTGGCGACTCCGCAGCCGGTCCAGTTATGGATGACGCGAAGCCACCATCCTCCTCGGCAAGGCAGGACTCTAGGAGTATTGTCTCTTCCTGGGTCGGGTCCCGGTTTACAAGCTCCATTAGCGTCTGCATTCCCACCGCGCCGGTCAGGCAGGTCATCAACTCCGGATCGTTCAAACCCTGTGCCATCAGGTCCTGTTCGTCGGCAGTCAGCCCGCTGTCCGCGACTTCGCCAGCGGGCTCTACTTTCTCGGTGGCGATGGAGGGGGATTCCGTGAGGGACGGCGCGGCGGGCTCTGGAGTTTCCACGACGTTCGGAGTGACCTCCGGGACGGCGGCCGCGGTCTCGGAACCTCCCGATGAGGGACTCGCCGAAGTGTCTGTTCGCTCTGCGGTTCCTCCGCAGGCGGCCAGAATGAAAGTGACTATTGCCACGGAAAATAGCAACAATTTGGGGTGTTTCATATTTCGACTATAGGAACGGCCCCGTCTTATTTCAATGGCAGAATGTTGCAAGCACGGCTCTTGGCTGCCATAGGGTCAGAAGGATATTGTTTGGCCTGGAATGGACGGTCTCCCGTGATATACTCTCCGAGCCCCGCCAATTCACCAGTGGTTAGCTCGCAGACTGACCGAACAGAGGTACATGGAAGCCTTTGACATGGCGCAAGTCCTTGACGATCAACGCGCCGGTGGCAAGCTCTACCACGAGTTTCTCCGCGCTCCGCGGCTGAGTGTAGGCCTCTATGTGCTCCCGGCGGGCGCGACCGACCCGCAGCAACCTCACACCGAGGACGAGGTCTACTATGTGGTCGACGGTGACGGCATCGTGAACGTTGCGGGAGAGGACCGGCCGGTCTCTACCGGGTCGGTGGTATATGTGGATGAGGGCGTTGCACACCGCTTCCACTCCATCACCGCAGACCTGAGAATATTGGTCGTGTTCGCGCCGCCGCTCCGCTCCCGGACGGCCGCCACTTAGCACCTGCCCATTAACGGGAATAGTATGTCAACCATCGAAATAATTGGGATGATCGGCGTAAACCGGGAGCGCGACTCCTCTCGCGGCGTTACCGTCAGCCTGTTCGGCGGCGGCATCAACCCCGCCGATGAAATCCCGTCCGGCATCGACCCCGAGTACATCACCGAATTCGCCCAAGCCCACGAGGCCAGCGGCTTCGACAAAGTGCTGCTGGGCTACTCTTCCGCCACCGCCGACGGCTTTGCTGTTGCGGGCTACGCCGCCTCCCGGACCCAGACGCTGGGTTATCTCATCGCCCATCGCGCTGGTTTCATGGTTCCGACCATGGCCGCCCGGCACGCCGCCACCTTGGACCAGTTAACCGGCGGCCGCATCGCCTTGCACGTCATCACCGGAGGCAGCGATGAGGAGCAGCGGCGGGACGGCGACTGGCTGGACCACGACTCGAGGTACCGCCGCACCGATGAGTTCATGGAGGTGCTGCGCAAGGTCTGGACCGAGACGGCGCCCTTCGATTACGAGGGCGAGTTCTACCATCTAGAACAGATGCACAGTCAGGTAAGAACCCGCCAAAAGCCCCACATACCCCTCTATTTCGGTGGCGCGTCCGATGCCGCCAAGGAAGTCGGGGCCAAACGCGCCGACGTCTATGCCCTCTGGGGAGAGCCTCTGGCTGCAATCAAAGAGCAGATAGCCGACATCCAAGAGCGCGCGGCGCGCTATAACCGGACAGTCAAGTTCAGCGTCTCCGTACGCCCTATCCTGGGGGACACCGAGGGCGAAGCGTGGGAGCGGGCTCAGGGCATCTTAGAGCGGGTCAAAGGCTCGGTGGGCGAGACTGTGGGACCCGCCAGGCCGGCGCGTCTCCAATCCGTTGGCTCCAAGCGCCTGCTGGACTTCGCCGCCAAGGGCGAGTTGCACGACCAGCGTCTCTGGATGCCCATCGCTGCCGCCACCGGGGCCGCTGGCAGCACCACCGCCTTGGTGGGCACCGCCGAGCAAGTAGCCGAGTCCCTCTTGGCCTACTACGCCGCCGGCTGCACCACCGTCCTAATCCGAGGCTTCGACCCCCTCCAAGACACATCCGAATACGGCAAAGAGCTAATCCCCATGCTGCGTGACGGGACTGCGAAGCGCGGGTAGTGCCCATAGCCGCCGATGACGCGGCAAGCAGACCCTAAAGCTAAAGGCCCTCCCACCCCAACAACTCTTGGAACACCCTAAAGAACCGCGCGCCGTCAACCTCGTCCGCCAACACGATCCCGCCAACTCCGCCCACAACCGAACTCTCCCCCCAATCGTCTGCACCGGAAGTCCCCACAGCCAACCCGACCTTCCGCACAGACGCCAACCCTGGCTCCAGCGCCAGCGCAACCGCCAGGGGGTCGTAGAACTCGAAGGTCTGGCGGGCGGGATCGTGGCGGAACCAGTTTTGGACTAGGCGTAGGGCTAGCTGGCCTAGGGGGTGGGTGGATTTTAGTTGCAGGGCTTGTTGGCGGTTGATGGCTACTTGGCGGCAGGCGGCTAGGTCGGCCAGGGTGATCGAGAGGCCGCTGGAGAGAACCATGTCGGCGGCCACGGGGTCGCTGTGGAAGTTGAACTCGGCCTTGGGGGTGACGTTGCCGGGCGTGTCGACGGCTCCGCCCATGACCACGATGCGGTGGGCCTTCGCCAGGGCATCCGGGTGTCTCTGTAGCAGGCGGGCCAGGTTGGTTAGCGGTCCCAGGGCAACGACCGTTATCCCCATGGGATGCCGGCTGAGCCGGTCGGCAATGAAATCAACGGCGCTTTGACCAACCGGGCGTATCGTCGGGTTGGGCAGGCGTACGGAGAGCCCGCCGGGCCCGTGGAATTCGACAGAGGGACTGTACCTCCCGCGCAGAGGCCGGGCCGCGCCTTTGGCTACCGGGATGTCGGTGCGCCTCGCAGCCTGCAGCAACGCCAGGGCGTTTCGCGTGGCCCGGGCCAGCGAGACATTGCCCCCCAACGTGGTTAGGCCCACCACGTCCGCTCCAGGCGCCGCTAGCGCCATCAGAATGGCAACCGCGTCGTCCATGCCGGGATCGGTGTCGATAATTAGCTGAATCGTCATTGAACGCCAAATTAAACGTAGAGATCGCGGAGGACGCAGAAGTTGTTATATTTTTCTTGCCGATCTTTGCGGTGGAAATTTAGATCGAGACAGGGTCTTTGTAGAGGTAGTTGGCGTTGGCGAAGGCCGTTACCGCCTCCATTGAGGTGTGCCAGAAACGGTAGCCGGTGGCTTGGTGCAGCTTGGCCGTACTCAGCAGAATGGGCCAGCGGATCAGGTCGAGCCCGGCGGCGGTGGCGTCCTTCTGTAGACCTAAGTCCCAGGCCAGTTGGGTCGCGGGGTAGGCGAGGAACGGAGGAAGGCGTATGAGCCTGCTGTCGATGGCCTTGGCCAACTCACGGTAGTAGACTACTCCGTTGCCCGCCACGTTGAACACGCCCGGCAGCCCCCGCATGATCATGATGGCCAAGACCCGGGCCAAGTCCTCGTCGTAAACGAACTGCAACGGAGGATTGTAGTCCAATACCCCTAGCAGCCACGGCTTGAAGAACGCATTGGTGACCGTATTGTTGGCCCCCGGTCCCAACACCACGGAAGGGCGCAGTATAGTGATTTTGAAATCCGGCTGGGCCTGGCCGAACTCTTCTAGCAACACTTCCGACTGGTATTTGTCGTACCCGTATGGGAAGTCGACTGCGGGCCGGGGCGGGGTATCCTCAGTAATCGGCACCGGGTTGTCCTGATGAGCGCCGTAAACGGTGTGCGAGCTCAGGTAGACCAGATGATCCACATGGCTCCGGAGACACGACTCCAGCACGTTTCGTAAGATGTCTAGGTTCTCTTCCCGGATGGCTGCCACTTCGCGCCGGTTGGTGCCCCGGCGGCTGTTGAATGCTAGGTGGACGAGGGTGTCAACGTGTTGGTCCGAAAGGTCTTCATGGATGGGCGTGGAGAGGTCTCTGCGATAGGCCGCAATGTTGTGAATGGGCCCCGCCAGGGGCCTGGTGTCGAACGCCACGGTCTTCCTGAGGCCGGGCTCGATCTCTAGGCGTTGGAGCAGCCTTGAGCCGATGTAGCCTGAGGCGCCCGTCACAGCCACGACTTTGCCTTCAGGCGTCGTCATGCTATCCCGCTACTGCGCAAGCACAGCCGCCTAGTTGGGGGACATAGGGAGAGAGAGCACACTGGACGCCCACGTTTGAGCCATGATGCGGATTTTCTCGGGCTTGCTGAGCGAAATCCGCTCGCCAGCCAAAACGTCGTAGTTCGACTCTTCGATCCGGTCCAGCACCTTGGAGTAGATGGCGCCCAGTACGGCGGGACAGGCACGGGAGCGCCTCGATAGATATGGCAGCAGCTTGACCCCGCTATCGAAGTAGCTGCGGGCCCTTTCGGCTTGAAATCGGATCAGTTCGATGAACGCTTCGTTTCGAACTCCGCCTCGCAGGTTTTCCTCCGAATACCCGAACCGGGCCATCTCGTCTTGGGGCAAGTAAATGCGCCCCATCCCCAGATCCTCTTTGATGTCACGGGTAATGTTGGTGAGTTGCATGGCCAGGCCGAGGTCGACGGCATATTCTTTGGCCTCTTCGCTCTTGTACCCGAAAATATGGATGCAGATCAGGCCGACCACCGACGCCACCTGGTAGCAGTAACTCCGTAACTCAGCGAAGTCGTTGTAGCGGGTTTTGACCAGGTCGCTTTCCACGCCCTGGACGATTTCTTGAAAGTACTCTTGAGGAATGTCGTAGCGGTGGGCGACGTCGGCCAGAGCCAAAAAAACCGAGCTGCCGGGCCGGTCTTGGAATGTTTCGCTCAACTCCGAGCGTAGCCGGGTCAACGCCTCCAGCTTCGACTCGGCGGTGTTCTCCTCGTCCACGCAGTCGTCGCAATAGCGGCAGAAGGAGTATGCGGCGTAGATTGCCCGCCGCTTTTCCGCCGGAAGGGTCAAGAAGGCATAGTAGAAGTTCTTGGCTTCCCGCCGAGTGATTAACCGGCAATCCGTGTAGGCTAATTCAAGGTCTTTTTTTGTAGTTGTCATAGCCATGGCGCCGAAGTTACGAGGTGAAGGAGTTTGGGAGCCGGTTTTTTCCAATGTCTGGGCATCCCGATTATGCCCCGGCCATAACGCCAGAAGTCCGCAGAAACCAGACCCGAATCCAGGACGCGTCCAGACCGGGTCCAGACTCTTTTGGTAACGCTATTCGCCGACCACGTGGACCATTACCTCCCGGTTGCGGGGGTGGTCTAATTCGATGAAAAAGACACTTTGATAAGTGCCGAACTGCGCTTGGCCCTCGATGATCGGCACGGTCTCGCTCGTACCCATAACCAGGTGTTGCAGATGGGAGTGGCCGTTGGGCGCTTCGTCCGGGGTCATGTTGACCGTTCGGATTTCGAAGTCATTGTGCCGATAGCCGTTTTCCTTGGGACAGATTTTCTCGAGAAACTCTGCCATGTCTGCCAACAAAAGAGGCTCGTTCTCGTTTATCTTGACGGCAGCGGTGGTGTGCTTGGAGAACACTACCGCGAACCCGTTATGTATCTCCGAGTCGGCAACGCAGTCCTCGACCCAGTCGGTAATGTCGATGAACTGCGGCGCGCACTTTGTTTGGACCTGCAGACAAAAGGACTTGCTGATCATTCTCGCGTCCCCCTTTGGTTAGTTGGCCCTGCGGTTGCGGGTGTTTCCTTTTCCTGCCTTGTCGAGGCCCGGGTGAAGCGGCCCAGGGCCAATAACGGCCAGTAATTGCGGTATAGGTGGTAGTTAATCATGAACCCTGCCGGCATATCCAAGCCTTGGTAGCCGGAATCGCCGAGTTTGGGCATGGCCTTTAGCCGTTCCCCTACGCCGTATCCAGGAAAACCGGTGCCGGTGAAATAGGGCTCGTCCCAGAACCCGCCGTTTATTTGTGTGCCGACCAGGTATTCGGCACCCCGCTGACAGGCGGAGTTGCCGACTTCGCCTGCGGATATAAGGGCTAGCAGCGCCCACGCGGTCTGAGACGCGGTACTCGGCCCGACGCCCCGCATCGAGTCGTCAACGTACGACCCACAGCTTTCGCCCCAACCACCGTCCTCGTTCTGATGGGCCAGCACCCAGTCTACCGCCTTGCGGACGTAGGGCTGGGACATGTCTTCGCCTATGGCTTCCAAGGCGGGTAGCGCCGCTCCGGTTCCGTACACGTAATTGACCCCCCACCGGCCAAACCAAGAGCCGTCGGGTTCTTGCTCGCTGCGGATATATTCGTATCCGCGTCTTAGCGGCGGATGGTCCGCAGGGTAGCCCAGCCTAGCGTACATCTCAATGATGTGGGCCGTAACATCAACGCTAGGCGGGTCAAGGGTCTCGCCAAAATCAGAGAACGGCAATTTGGTCAGATACTTTTTGTTGTTGTCTTTGTCGAAGGCCGCCCATCCACCGTTCTTAGACTGGAGGCCTTCAATCCATTCCACGCCTCGCCGTATCGCCGAGCCGCGTCGAGAATCTTCGTCCTCATTCAAGCGGGCCAAATCCAAGGCGATAATCACTTCGGAGGCGTCGTCAATATCGGGATATTTGTCGTTGTAGAACTCGAAAGCCCATCCGCCTGGGTTGGTGTTTTTTGCCCGTACCTGCCAGTCGCCGCCTACCAAAATTTGTTTGTCCAATAGCCACCGGGTCGACTGCTGGATCATCGGATCGTCGGGCTCGATACCTGAGTGTAAGAGCGCCACCTGGGCCAAGCAGGTATCCCACACCGGCGAGATACAGGCCTGTACTGTGCAGGTTTCCTCATCCTCGATGGCGTAGCCTTCAAACCCGTCAAGCCCGCACATAACCGCCTCATGGGCGGAAGGGTCGCCGAGGTGATGCAGTGCGATTAACGAATAGACCCAGGGCGGTTGAATCCCGCCCCAGCAGCCGTCGGCTTCTTGGTGATCCAACACCCATTTGACGATCTTCCGGCGCGCCATCCCTCTAAGGGGATGCACCGGCAACCGTTGGTACAGGCCCACCAACCGGTCCGCCCAGTACAACCCTTTGGACCAGCCCAGGCCTGCTTTTGGCTTGGGCAAAGCGTAGTCGGTAGCCTCACGCCCGTCTGGAAAGAGCTCGTCGATATTGGCCGATTCCGGCACTGGGCAGTACGGCCGATCGGTCAAAATAATCAGCATGGGCACAATGGTCGACCGGGCCCACATGGAGAACTCGTAAATGTTAAAGGGCGCCCACGACGGGAAAAGGATCAACTCAGGCGGCATGTTGGGCGTGCCCTTCCAGTCCCACTGGCCGAACAGAGCCAGCCAGATCTTGGTGAACACCCGGACCTTGGGGACCCCGCCTTTGCCAAGAATAAACTGGCGGGCCTTGGCCAGAGACGCCGACTCGGCGCTGTGCCCGGCCAGCTTGAGGGCGAAATAGCATTCCACCGTGGTGCTAAGGTCGCCCGGCGCTTGGAAGTACTGGCCCCAAGAGCCGTCATCGCGCTGTTTGTTAAGAATGTAATTGGTCACCTTTCGCCAGCGCTCCGGGTCTTCGCGTCTTAAGAAACGGCACAGCATCAGGTACTCGGCTTCCATGGTTGGGTTGGACTCGAGTTCTCCCCACCAGTAACCGTCGGCATACTGACTCTCGCGGAAGTACTGGTGGCTACGGCCCACTGCTTGGTCCACCGCCGCCAGTAAATCCTCTCGTACACTGGATTCAGATTTGGCCAGCAAAACCTATGCCGTCCCCAATTTCAAGTAATCGCTCACGTAGTTGTGTTCCGCAAACCACTGCACCGCCTTCTTCAACGCACCGTCCACCGGGCTTTGAGGCAGACCCAATTCTTTTACCGCCTTATCGCAACTGACCAAAGCAGGTTTTTTAGACGCCAGTATTCCCTCCAATGGGATTGTTGGTTCCCGGTGGAGCAGACCGCCGGACAACGTACGGTCCACGTACCCCGCACCGACGACCAGCCAGTAGGGAAGCCGCAGCCGGGGTGCCGGTAGCCCGGTCGCCTCGCTGAGCTTGATGAACAGTTCCTTCAGTGTCATATTCTGGTTTCCCAGTATGTACCTTTCCCCTATTTTTCCGCGTTCCAGGGCCAGTATGTGCCCCTCGGCCACATCGGCAACATCCACCACGTTGAGTCCTGTGGCCAGGTAGGCCGGGATGCGCCGCCTCATGAAATCCAACACCATCTTGCCGGTGGGTGTGGGTTTCACGTCCCAGGGACCAATGGGAGCGGTGGGGTTCACCACTACCACCGGGGCTCCCTGCTCCGCCATTTTCAGTGCTTCCTGCTCGGCCTGGTACTTGGATTGCTTGTAATGACCGTAAAGCCCCTGCGGGGCTAAACAGGTTGCCTCGTCCCCCAATCCGTGTTTCGGTAGGCCGATAGTGGAAACGGTGCTGGTATAGACCACCCTGGACACACCGGCCGCCACCGCGCTGTTGATAACATTGACTGTGCCCTCAACATTGGTCCGGCGCACCGTTTGTGGGTCTTCCGACCAGAAGGTGTAGGCAGCGGCGCAATGAAATACCGCTTCGCACCCCGCCACGGCCCGGTCCACCGAGGCCCGGTCCAGGATGTCCCCCGGCACCCGTTCGATTCCTGTGTCTTCGATTGTTAAATAATTGCTGTTTGTCCGGACCAGGGCCCGAACGTCGTGTCCCCGGGCCCAGAGTTCACGGGCCAGATTCCCGCCTATAAACCCGGTTGCGCCCGTTACCAGTACCTTCATAGAGATGTACGGGGAGACGTACGGGCTGGCGCTTGTTGTTCGCTAGTACAGGGCCCGGCTGGCGGCCTGGGCCTGTGCACTTTTTGTTCGTTCAACCTCCAGGTTCAAATAGGCCATCCCGAATCCGGTGATGACTGCCTGGCACAACATCAACTGGTTCTTCAGCCGCCACAGGGTGGGTATTCGCCACGGCATCCCCAGCACTTTCGTCAACAAACTGAACTTTGAGCGTGACAACCCCTCGAGATAACCGGGCAACTGCTGTCCTGCGGTATCCAGCACCACCCTGACCGACAGGAACGGCACTTGGGCCTTGGCCGCAGCTTCGGCGACCCGGTAGTCTTCCATGTTCACGTTATCGACACTGTATTTCTCGCGAAGCTGTTGTCGCTCTCTTGGCTGTCCCACCAGATGGTCGACTGTCAGGGACGCCCCCTGGTTAACCGGCATTCCCAACTCGGCGGCCGCCAACTCCGCCTGTCTAAGCATCTCGGCGTCCGGTACAAGCACGCTCGGTGCTTCCGGCTCACTACCGGACACATCCACCGCGTAACGGCCTGCCAGAAGGAGACTCCCTGTTTCCAATTCCGGCGTCACTGCCCCGGCTACGCCCAACAATAAGACTCCGTCCACCTTTTTACTGGCCGCCTGACGGGCGGCGGGCCCTAGTTGTTCCAAGAGACCGGCCATTGACGCGCCGGAACGCTCCGGGCCAACGCCCAAGAGATGGAACTCTACCGGGAACTTGGTGCCCTTCGACGCTTGGAATTCTTCAACCTCCCGGCGCAAACCGGCCAGTTCCGCACCCATGCTGGCCGCCACGATCAACAACCTCGGCCCCCCTAGGCGGCGGTCATGCCGCCCTTGTGGGCGGCCCCGGACTTGATTAAGGTGGCCCAGTCCTTGGGCTTCCCCACTGCCGTGAAAATCGTTGCCGATTCGAACCCGCAATGCATCATGCAGTTGGCGCACCGCGGGTCTTTACCGACCCCGTAGCGTTCCCAAATGTCATCGTCGAACAACTCGTCCACATGCTCCACGTGCTCATCGGCCAGCGGATAACACGGCTTCCTCCATCCCATCACCGTATAGGTGGGGTTGGACCATGCGGTGCATTGGTACTCCCGCTCCCCCTTCAGAAAGTTGAGGTAGAGCGGATTGTTGTAGAAACGCGCGCCCTTGGAGGTCTCCGGGTCCAATAGCTTTTGGAAAACCGAGTGAGACTCCTTGCGAGTAAGGAACAGCTCTTGGTCCGGCGCGTCCGCGAAGTCGAATCCCGGCGAGATCATCGAGCCTTCCACGCCCAAGTCGCTCACCAACCGGAACATCTCAGACAAATCAGCAACGTCGCTGTTGCGGAACACCGTGGAATTCGTACAGACCCGGTATCCCCGGTTCAAGGCCATCTCGAGAACGTCCACCGCCTTCTTGAACACCCCCTCGCGGGCCACCGACTCGTCGTGCTTTTCTTCCATTCCATCCAGGTGGACCACCCACGAGAGGTACTTGGACGGAGGAACCTTGTCCATGATCCGTTCCAACAACAGTCCGTTGGTGCAGCAATACACGAAGTATTTCTGGCTGACCAGGGTGTTGATGATTTCGTCGATCCTGGGGTGGATGGTTGGCTCCCCACCCGCGATGGATACGATGGGAGCACCCGATTCCTTGACGGCGGCCAACGCTGTTTCCACCGACATCATCTTGTCGAGCACTGGTTTGTACTCCCGGATGCGCCCGCAACCGATGCAGGCCAGGTTGCACATCTCCAACGGTTCCAGCATCGTCACCAACGGAAACTTGCGCCGCCCCCGGAGACGGTTCTTCAGTAGATAAAAGGCCAGGCGTACCGAGAGTTCAAGGGGACGTTTGGCTCGTTTCATATCGTTAAGACCTCAAAGACTCTGAACATTCGATTGCTAAGAGGAAGACCTCCCAGCGGAAAATATATTAACGTATTGGGCCACCGAATTCCGCCGCTGTGGCTGGCTTCGCGCCTCAAAATTCCCGCTGCGACAGAAAGTCTACCAATTCCTCAGCCTCTGACCGAGCCCAATCTGGCAGCGACACCGGTGCTAGCGCCTCCAACGCTTGGGCGGCCGCAGCCTCGGTTAACCGTTGAGAGTTGTCTTGAGCGCCTACCTCGTCCAGGACCGCGAGCACACGTTGGACATCGTCTTCCTCCAACTCGTCCTGTCCGTAGATCCGAAAAAGGTCGTCCAACGCCCGGCCGCTGGCCCGCTCCAAGGCGAATACGACAGGAAACGATTTCTTCCGCCGACGGATGTCGTTCCCTGCTGATTTGCCCGTTGTGGCTTGGTCGCCCCAGATTCCCAGGTAGTCGTCTCTTATCTGAAAGGCCTGGCCGAGACACGACCCGAATCGGGAGAACGCATTGACGGTGGCGTCGTCCTCGGTGGCCAGAAGCGCCCCTATTTCCAGTCCGCACCGGATGAGGGCCCCGGTCTTGCAAGCGATCATATAGAGGTATTCGTCAGACGTTATGTCGGTCCTAGACTCAAATGCCAAATCCAGACACTGTCCCTGGATCATCTCAAGGTAGCTGCTGGTGAGAATCTCCGACACTCGCAATACTGTTTGAGGGGAAACCCCTTCTCGGCCAACGTTTAGCATCGACAGGTCGCCCGTGCACTGCATGGCGTTTCCTGCGGACAGGGCTTTGGGCATCCCCCAAACGTGCCAAGCAGTGGGCTGGTGTCGGCGCTCCACGTCTCCGTCCTGAATGTCGTCATGGATCAGCGAGAAGTTGTGAATCAACTCCAAAGCAGCCGCTGCTGGCAACGCTCGGGAAAAATCATCTGCCAAGGCGTCGCAGGCGAACAAGCAAAGAGTGGGCCGCAGCGCCTTCCCCTGGGATGTGGACGACTCCTCCGAACCACCGTGGCGGTCAACCCAGCCGAGGTGGTAGCGCAGGAGTAGATAGGCCTCCGACTCCGTCAACTCAGGCACCGCCCGGTGCAACTCCTGCTCCACCGAACCTTTGTACCTTGAAAACATCACCGGAAGCTTCGGCCCTGGCCTTAGATTGGCTGTGATATTTTGAATCCCTTCTTGCCCCATCGTCCTGTTCACAATGGCAAAAAGTTGCTGGCTATTCAGCCGCAACAACATGCGCCACACATCCGCCTCGTATACCGATGTATGGGTGCACGAATCCTAGCAAAGCCCCTGAGACCGTGTCAAGAGAATTCAGCCTCGTAATCAACTGATGCTGAGTCAAGTGTCAACCCGGTTCTCGGTCATCCCTGAAAATCGGACCGCAAAGCCGTTCATCTTGGTATAATTAGCCGCCGGACGCCCCCAGTGGTTTGTGTTTAGAGTTTGGGGTTAGTAGCTACCGCAGGTACGGGCTAGAGTCCGGTGGTAGCCTTGAAAACTGATTGACACCCCCGCCTGCTTATAATATATTCTTTCCTTGTAATCAATGTTACATAAGGCGGCGCTGGCAGCCTGGACCGTGGGTCTGGGATGGCTGCGTTTTATTCATGCAACCGCCACAAAACTGGGCGCTGTATAGGCCCACGGATAAATTGACCAACATAGGGAGATTAAGGAGGAGCACATGGCCGACCAGGATATCGCGTTGGTAGCACACCTACTTCGTCGCGCCGGATTCGGCGCCAGCCGCGATGAGATCGAAGCCAAAGCGGCACAGGGTTACAGCAACGTGGTTCAAGACCTGCTGAACCCTGAAGCCCTACCTGCGGTCGAAAACGACCTTCTCATGCGGTACTTTCCCTCCTATTATGAGGCCGCAGCCATCGAGACCAACGTTCAGGGCTGGGTCTACATGATGATCAACAACCCTCGCCAGCTTCAAGAAAAGATGGCGCTTTTCTGGCACATGATCTTCTGTGCCGGCCACAGCAAAATCGACAGCGGCCAGGAAATGGGCCGGATGATCGCCATGTTCCGGGACCACGGAATGGGCAATTTCCGGGACCTTCTGCATCGTCTGTCCAGCACCGCTTCCATGATGTACTACCTGGACAACACCGAAAGCCATAAGGCCAACCTAAATGAGAACTACGGCCGTGAGTTACTCGAACTCTTCTCCATCGGCGTGGGAATGGACGAAGGCTTCAACTACTCCGAGGACGACGTCAAGGCCTGCGCCCGCGCCTTCACCGGTTGGAACGTCGCGCCTCCCTATCCCCCATTCCCTCACGGGCGGAGCCCCTGGAACTTCCGCTTCGATCCAGCGGACCATGACGAGACCGACAAGACCTTCTTGGGCGAGACCGGCAACTGGAACGGCGACGACATCATCGACATCGTTTGCAAGCAGCCGGGCACAGCCCGCTTTATCTCACGGCACCTGTACAACTACTTCGTGGCCGACGAGCCCCAAGTACCGGCGTGGCGGCTAACACCGCCCAGGGACCGGGCGGCCATCGAGATCCTGGAGAAGGCCTACTTCGATTCTGGGTACCAGATCGGCGCCATGCTGGAAGCCCTGCTCACCTCCGACTTCTTCAAAGACGAGTCGGTCCGCTACGCCAAGGTCAAGAACCCGGCGGAGATGGTAGTGGGCCTGCTGCGGATGGTCGGCGAGCACAGCGGGGAGATCAAGCCTGGCCTCTTCGAGCTCGCCCAGGAGCCCAAGTACATGGGCATGGACCTGATGAACCCACCGACAGTGGAGGGTTGGCACACCGGTCGAGAGTGGATCGACAGCGGCACGTTGGTCGAGCGGATCAACTTCGCTTCAGACATCCTGGGCAACACCGAGTTGCCTGGCGTTCAGTCCCTAGTCAACAGGCTGATGGCCGGCGGCAACACCCTTAGCCCCCAGCAGTTCGTCGAGGGGTGCTTGGACCTGACCGGGCCATTGGTAGTGACCGACGACACTAAGAATCAGTTGGTGGCCCACGCGTCCAAGGAAGGCGAATTGAAACATGGGAACGATTCGGAACGAAGTGAGTTCACCCGCCGGACCGGCGAGATGTTCCAGATGATCGCCGCCACGGCGGAATTCCAGTTCGGCTAGCCGGGTTGCGGCGAATCAAGAAATAGACTTCTACCAATAAACCAGACGGAGGACAAATCATGGTATCCACCAAGAAAGACCCTGTTCTGGCAGTATTGTCTCTGTCGGGCGGTAACGACGGCCTGAACACCGTCATCCCGCGCAACAACGGACTGTACCGGGATTTCAGGCCCACGCTGGCCGTCCCCGAAGACCAGATACTTCCAATCAACGACGAGCTAGGATTTCATCCCACGATGGCTCCCCTGAAGAAGTACTGGGACGCCGGCCAGTTGGCCGTTTTCGTCGGAATCGGGTATCCGACGCCCAGCTACTCTCATTTTCGCTCCATGGATATTTGGCACACCTGCGAGCCAGAAAAGATCGGTACCGAGGGATGGCTCGGACGGGCCACCAAGCAATTGGACCCCACGTCCGAGAACGTGTTGACCGCTGTCAATTTCGGTCGCGGCCTACCGCGGGCGTTAGTGATGGACGGAGTCCCGGTGGCTTCGGTGGGCAACCTGGAAACCTACGGCCTGCTTACCGGCATCGACGGTGAAACGCAACGCAATGAGGCGTTGGACGTATTTGGACGCATGTATTCCCCGGCCATCGGCACCGGTTCGGTCATGGACTACATCCACGCTACCGGCACCGACGCATTGAAGGGCGCCGACATTCTGTCGACCGCGCCGGACAAGTACACCTCCAGCGTCGAATACTCCAGCACGTCAATCGGCCAGTACATGAAGAACATCGCACAGACCCATCTGGCCGAATTCGGCACCCGTGTTCTGTACACCACTTCGCCGTACAATGGCTTCGACTCTCACGCCAATCAAGCTCAGGCTAACGCTGGTCTCTGGACTGACGTTTCCAGGTCTGTGGATGATTTCATGACGGACCTGCGTGAGCACGACGCCAGCGACAATGTAACCCTGTTGCTCTTTACCGAGTTCGGGCGCCGGATCAACGACAACGGGTCCGGGACCGACCACGGCGCAGCCGGCATCGCGTTCGCTGTGGGTGAGCACGTGAAGGGAGGCATCTACGGCAACTATCCGTCCCTGGAGCCTTCGCAGCAGCAAGAGGGCGGCAACTTGAAGTTCAACCTGGACTTCCGGTCACTTTATTCCACGATCTTGGAAGACTGGTTCCAACTCGCTCCGGAACCCATCGTTGGCGGGAACTTCGAGCGGGTCAAATTCTTCGGCTAGCCCGCCCGGCTCCAGTCGGCTAAACCGGCGATTTTAGGTCAGTAACCGCCATGGGGAAGGCGTATCGGCTTCTGAAGCGTCTTCTCTCTGGAAAGTAGGACGAGGTTAATTTATGGCTACACATTTCTTCGGTCTTATCGACCGAACCTATTACTTCAGCCACGCCGTGGGCCGGAACGAGTTTGCTGGTACCGGGTTCCGCAATCCGGTGGATATGGCAATCGCTCCTGACGGCTCGGTCTACGTGGTCAACCGGTCTTACGAACAACGGCCGGACGGCGTCCACGTGACCGTCTTCACGCTGGACGAAGAATACATCACCGAGTTCGGCGCCGCCGGTGAGGGTGACGGCGAGTTTGTTTGGCCGTCAGCTGTCGCCATCGACAGTAAAGGTGACGTTTACGTCGCGGACGAATGGCTCAACCGCATTTCCAAGTTCACCAAAGACGGCGAATTCATTAGCAAGTGGGGCACGTCCGGCTCAGGCGACGGTGAACTGAAGGGCCCCTCCGGTCTAGTCTTCGACTCCTCAGACAATCTGGTGTTGGTCGACAGCAAGAACAACCGGGTCCAGAAATTCACTGCCGACGGCAAGTTCATCAGCGAGTTCGGCTCCGCTGGCGATGGCAACGGCCAGTTCAATCTGCCCTGGGGCGTCGCGGTGGACAAACACGACAATATTTACGTCGCCGACTGGCGGAACGACCGCATTCAGGTGTTCAACTCAGACGGGGAATGGCAACAGTCTTTCGGAAGCACCGGCTCGGGAGTCGGCCAATTCAATCGTCCCAACGCTGTTGCTGTCGACGCCAGCGGCGACATCTTCGTTGCCGACTGGGAGAACAACCGGGTCCAAGCGTTCGCTCCCGACGGGCGTTACATCACCCAGTTCGTGGGCGATGCCGATCTTTCCAAGTGGGGCAGAGACAAGCTGAATTCCAATCCGGACATGATCCGGCAAAGGAATATAGCTTTCGCCAACGATCCCGGCTACGAGCAGAAGTTGGCCCACCCGTGTTCGGTGAAAGTCGATCCTCAAGGCCGGATCGCCATCCTAGACCACGCTCGCGGCCGGATTCAGGTATACGTCAAAGAGGACGTGCCGGTACTTCACTAGTCCGGTCACCCCTTACCACAGTAAATTAAAAGGACCGGGGCAAAGACCCCGGTCCTTTTGTCGTTGCCTGTTACGATTCTGATCTAGTAGCTTGTTCTTAGCTTTCCGGCCCTTCCGGCATGCCCCCATCGATCCAGGCCACGATCTCGTCGATCTGTTCCGGCGGTGCGAACGGGCCCCGCAGCGGCATCCTCCCGGACGTACCCACACTCCTGGCCAACGATCTTACGAGTTGGGTCTCTCGTCCCGGAACCCCGGGTTCGATCGCGCGGATCCCGGACAGCACTGCCGCCTGCAACTGCTGCGGCGTGGTCCAGTAGAAGGTGTGGATTCCAGGCAGAGGGTCCCGGCCCCAACGCTGCTTCCAGCGCTCCATGATCCCCTCAAGGATCTCTTTTACCCGGGGCCAATAAACAATCTCGTCGTTGCTGGAATTTTGACTCGTCGTCACACTTCTATCCGGTCACAGTTCTATCAGGTATTGCCGGTGTGGGGTTGCCCGACCGTGGGTCCGCCCAACCGTGGGTCCGGTGAAATCTTCGCCGGGCCGTTGGCAGGACTAGCGGGGGTGTTCGCTGACCGTTTCCCGGTTTAGCAACTCCAGCGCGTGGGGCAGCACCGGCATCACCACGTCCAGGCACTCCCGAACGCCTTTGGTGCTTCCGGGGAGGGTGATGATCAGCGTGTTGCCTCGTATGCCGGCCACCGAGCGGCTCAACATGGCCATCGGGGTGAATTCCAACGTCTTGGCCCGCATAGCCTCGGCCAATCCGGGTACTTCTTTGTCCAACACCGAGAGGCAGGCCTCAGGCGTCACGTCGTATCGCCCAAGCCCGGTCCCACCGGTGGTGATGATGAGGTCCACGTCTGGCGAGTCGGCCCATTCGGCCAACCGTGCGGATATCACGTCTTTGTCGTCTGGCACGATTTCGGACCTTACGACCTGAAAGCTGTCCCCTTCCAGCAGGTCCTTAATGGCCTGACCGCTGGTGTCCTCACGGCTTCCTTGGTGGCCGGATGTGCTTACGGTTAAGACGGCTAAGCCGAACATTTGAACCTCCGCAGCCAATAATAACATACGCCCAAGAAAGGGCGGCCCGCCGTCCGTTGACAAGGATTTGGGGGCCAACTATAGTCACCAAGCGGACCGTCGGCGCGCCAAATTTTCGCCAAATTTCCATGGACAGACTGCTATTGAAAACCGATCCGAACTGCGTATTCTGCCAGATAATCGCAGGCCAATCCCCTGCCAGAGTCCGTTATTCGGACCAAGACATCATTGTCATAGTCAACCAGCTAACTTGGGTCCCTCTAATGCTGTTGGTGATGCCCAAAGAGCACTTGACCCAGATCCAGATGTGGAGCAGCGATCTCTTGACCCGCCTGGGGATTGTGGCCGTGGACATGGGGGCCATGCACGCCCCAGGTGGCTTCCGAATTCTTTCCAACTTCGGTCAGCACGGCATGCAAAGTCAAAGCCACGGCCACCTGCACGTCATCGGTGGCATACAGTTGGAACCCTACGCCTAGGCGCCAGCCGTGGCCGTGCAACGGCTCTTTCATTCCCCAAAGTATTTCACAGGAGCATTGAACCTTGCCTGAAACAATTCTTTACGAAAAACAGGGGCATGTAGTCACGATTACGTTAAATCGGCCCGATGCGCTGAACGCCATCAACCGGCAGTTGCGCGGCGAATTGGCCGACGCTATTACCCAGTTCGACGAGGACGCCGAGGTGTTCGTTGGCATTATCACCGGGGCGGGGCGGGCATTTTGCGCTGGGAGGGACCTGAAAGAGCGGGCCGAGGACAATGCCCAAGGAGTGCAGGCCCGGGCCTCCCAAAGCATGACCCAAGAGAGCCCCTACATGTGGCTGCAAACGTGGAAGCCGCTAATCGCGGCCGTCAACGGCTTCGCATTGGCTGGCGGCTGGTCTATTGCCCAGATGTGCGACCTGCGCATTGCCTCCGAGGACGCCAAGCTGGGTATCACGGAGACCAAGTGGAGCCTGCTGCCGCCCTTCGGAACGATCTTGCCCAAGATGATTCCACTTTCAGCGGTCTTGGAACTGGTCTTCACCGCCCAACCCGTCACCGCGCAACGCGCCTACGATATGGGTTTCTTGAACAAAGTGGTACCGGCGGAAGACCTGATGGAAGAGACCATGACGGTGGCGCAGCAAATCGCCGAAAACGCGCCTCTGGCCGTGCAGACCTTCAAGGAACTGGCCTACCGGGGCCAAAACATGTCCACCCAGGACATATCGGCACTGACCTACGACATGTACGACCAGCTACTAACCACCGAAGACTCAAAAGAAGGCCCCCGAGCCTTCGCCGAAAAACGTAAGCCCCAGTGGAAGGGGCGTTAGGGGTGACGACCTAAATCTGGTACTCCGGCCTTCGCAGTAGTTGCCGGGCGATGACCAAGCGCATCACCTCGTTGGTGCCTTCGCCGATGATCATTAGGGGCGCGTCTCGATAGTACCGCTCGACGGGCGATTCCTTGATGAACCCGTAGCCGCCGTGAATTCGCATCGCATCCAGGGCCACCTCTTGGCAGATCTCGCTGGCGAACAGCTTTGCCATCCCAGACTCCAAGTCGACTCGTTCCCCGCTATCCTTCTTGGCTGCGGCGTCATACACCAACAGCCTGGCGGCCTGAATCTTGGTGGCCATGTCGGCCAGCTTCAGTTGGATCGCCTGATGTTCGGCGATTGGTTTGCCGAAGGTCTCTCGTTGCTGAGAGTAGCGTATTGAAGCGTTGAAGGCTGCTTGGGCCACGCCGACGGCCCGTGCCGCCACGTTGATACGTCCGGTCTCCAAACCGCTCATTACTTGGCCGAAACCGGTGCCCTCTTCCCCGCCCACCAGATTGTCGGCGGGCACGGCGTAGTTGTCGAAGATCAGTTCGCAGGTATCCAATCCCCGGTAGCCCATCTTGTCGAGGTCGCGCCCCACTTGGAAGCCGGGCCCGCCCTTCTCCACCACGAAGCAACTGATTCCTTTGTGCTTTGGTTCGATCTCATTGTCGGTCCGGGCCAACAAACAGAAAGCATCGCCGTAACGACCGTTGGTGATGAACATCTTGGTGCCGTTTATGACGTATTCCTCGCCGTCCTTGGTGGCTTTCGTTTGAAGGTTGGCAACGTCGGTGCCGCCGCCGGGTTCGGTGAGCGCCAACCCGCCGCGCTTGCGGCCTGAGGCCAGGTCCGGCAGGAAATGTTGCTTTTGTTCTTCGGTGCCGTAGTGGGTCAGCACGTAGGTCAGGATGTGGTGGGTGCCGATAGCTCCACTCAGGCTCATCAGGCCCTTGCTCAGTTCCTCGAACACGCTGGCAAATGTGGTGTAGTCTAGGCCCAAACCGCCGTATTCCTCCGGCACGGTGATGCCGAATAGTCCCAGTTCCTTCATCTTGTCGATCAGGTCGTGGGGCACCCGGTCTTCCCGGTCCAACTCGCTGGCGACGGGTTCGACATCGCGGCGCACGAAGTCGCGGACCAAGTTAACAATCTGAGCTCGAGCTTCTTGCGATGTGGTTGCCAATGGTTGCTCCTTCGGTTCACCGCGTCGTGCGGTGAATGCCCTGTTTATTACGTGTCGCCGGACTCGGCTAATGCTGCTTGGGCCGCAGCCAAGCGGGCTACCGGCACGCGGAACGGCGAACAACTGACGTAATCCAAGCCCGCTTGGTGGCAGAAAATCACACTGGGTGGGTCGCCGCCGTGCTCCCCGCAGATGCCGATCTCAAGGTCCGGGCGAGTCTTCCGGCCAGCGCGCACAGCAATCCGGACCAATTCGCCCACGCCTTCACGGTCTATGGAAGCAAACGGATCGGTGGGCAACACTCCCTCATTGATGTACGACCTAAGAAATTTACCCTCGGCGTCGTCGCGGCTGAACCCGTAGGTCATCTGGGTGAGGTCGTTGGTCCCGAAACTGAAAAACTCCGATTCCTCGGCGATCTCACCGGCTGTGAGCGCGGCCCGGGGGGTTTCGATCATTGTGCCGAACTTGTAGGGGACATCTACGCCCATCCGTTTTTGGACCTCGGCAGCCACACGGGTCAGGTCGCTCCTGAGCCGCCGCATCTCCTCGACGTGCACGGTGAGCGGGACCATTATCTCGGGATTTACCGTCAACCCCTCAGTTACCAATTGCGCCCCAGCGGTAATGATGGCGTCAACCTGCATCCGGTAAATGGCCGGAAAACTCAACCCCAACCGGCAGCCACGGTGGCCCAACATCGGGTTGGTCTCACGGAGCCAATCCACCAGGTTCAGGAAAGCCTCTTTTTGCTCCAGTTCGGCTTGTGGTGCACCGGCGTGGCGCAACTCCAAGAACTCGGTGAGCAGTTCTTGGTACGGCGGCAGAAATTCGTGTAGCGGAGCGTCCAGCAACCGAATGATCACCGGACGCCTTGCCATCACCCGCAATATGCCTCGAAAGTCGTTGGTCTGCAGCCGGCGTACCTGTTCTAGCGCCTCGTGGAATTGGCGCACCGCATCGGGGACATCCTCGTTATCCAAGTCGATGGGTTGGTCATCGTGTTCCCGGCGCCACTGCTCGGCAGCCTCCGAATTGAGCAGCATTTGTCGGACGGCCGGCAACCGAAATGGGTCCAAAAACATGTGCTCGGTGCGGCAGAGGCCGATGCCTTCGGCCCCCATTGTCACGGCCTGGGAAGCGTCGGCCGGGGTGTCGGCGTTGGCCATGACACCCAGCCGTCGTGTCTCGTCCGCCCAGCTCAGCAGTACGTTGGCCTCCGGCAGGTCCGCCAGTTTGGGGTTCACCGTGGCCAACTCTCCCACGTATACTTCGCCGCTGGCTCCGTCGATGCTGATGCTTTCGCCTTCGCGGACTGTTTTGCCATTACCCAACATTAGCCTTTGTTCGGGATCGACCTGCAGCGCCTCGCAACCGACAATGCATGGCTTGCCCAGCCCGCGCGTAACCACCGCAGCGTGACTGGTGACTCCTCCCCGGCTGGTCACCACGCCTGCCGCCGCGATGATGCCATGGATATCGTCGGGCTTGGTCTCGGGACGAACGAGAATGACGGTCTCACCCTTGCGCGTCAGGTCCGCTGCGATGTCGGCGTCGAAAACCGCCTTGCCGGATGCTGCGCCGGGGGAGGCGGGAGCCCCGCTGGCCACAAAACTGCTTTCCAGATGTTCCGGGGATAGGTCATTGGCAAACTGGGGGACCAGCAACTGCGAAATCTCCTCCGCGTCGACCCGTTGCAGGGCTTCCGACCGTTTGATTAGCCCTTCTGTAGCCATGTCAACCGCCGTCTTGACCGCTGAGATAGGCGTGCGCTTGGCGGACCGAGTCTGGAGCAGGTAAAGGCGGCTGTTCTCGATGGTGAACTCGATGTCCTGTACGTCACGGTAGTGTTCTTCTAGGTTGGCGGCCATGCTGAACAACTCGGACGACATTTCGGGCATCGCTTGGGCCAGGCTGGAGATGGGTTCCGGCGTTCGCACTCCAGCGACCACGTCTTCGCCTTGGGCGTTGGAAAGGTATTCCCCGTAGACCTCGCGCTTGCCCGTGGCGGGGTTCCTGGTGAATAGGACTCCGGTGCCGCTGGTGGGACCCAGGTTTCCGTATACCATTCCCATGATGGTAACTGCGGTGCCCATATTGTGATCGAAGCCGTATTGGTCCCGATATACGACGGCGCGAGGGTTGTCCCAACTACGGAACACGGCCTCCACCGCCGCTATTAGCTGCTGCCACGGGTCCGCTGGAATTTCCGAGCCGGTGGCGTCCTTTGCGATCCTTTTGAAGTCGGACACCAATTCACGAAGTTGTTCCGAGGTTAGCTCGTAGTCCAGTTCTACTTGGGCCCGAAGTTTGTGTTCGGTTAACGACTCTTCGAATAGCGCCGGGTCCACTCCCATTACGACGTTGGCATAAATCTGCAAGAAGCGGCGGTAAACGTCGTAGGCAGGTCTGGCGTCGCCCATATTGGAAGCCACGCCTTCTACAATCTGGTCGTTAATTCCCAGATTGAGTATTGTGTCCATCATGCCCGGCATCGAAACGCGGGCGCCGGAACGGACCGAGACCAGGAGAGGATCGGAAGCAGAACCAAAGCCGTGGCCGATGGACACCTCCAACTCCTTGATCCTTGCTCGGATCGTCTGTTCCAGGCCTGCGGGCAGCGTATTTCCAGTGGCCAGATAGTCGCGGCAGACTTGGGTGGTAATAACAAAACCCGGTGGGACCGGAAGTCCCAACCGAGTTAATTCACACAGATTGCTGCCCTTACCGCCGAGCAGGTCCGCCATTGAAGCGTCCCCCTCGTCGAACCGGTAGACCATCTTGGCCGTAATCGGTGGTTGGCTTCCCATCGGACCCGACCTCTCTTTCTGCCTGGTTCCGCGGACCGCTAAGCTTCCCAGCCGTATGATTTAGGCCCTGGTCACCGGCTAGCGGATTATACCTGACTCTTGCTTCAGTTCAATCCGAAGTACGAGATCCCATACTTTATTACGGATGTGGACGCTAATTGTGATGCGGCCGCGGCGCCGTCAGATTTCCCGGAACTCGGGCTCCAGGTCCACCAAGTAGAAGGCGTTCTCCCACAGCTCGTCCAACTGCGCCTGCTCTTCGTCGGTAAGGCCTGGCGTCTCGACGGCTGCTGTGTACTCATTCAACTCCGCCATCTTGGTGAAGTTTGGAAGGACAGACACGATTTCAGGCTTTTTCAAAACGAACTGAATGGCCGATTGGCCCAAGCTGCGGGCCTCTTCTAGCTCCAAGAACCGCAGTCGGTCGACTTTTTGCATGGCCTCACGCAGCCATTCGGCCCGGCGGTGGGCGCGATGGTCGTCCTCGTGGAAAGTCGGGATCTCGATGAACTCGCCGGTCAGGGTGTTGGAGGCGTGGGGCACCCGGGAAAGCAGACCGATTTCGTTTTCGCGGGCAATCGGAAAGAAGTCCTTGGCGGGCTCCTGCTCCAAGATGCTGTAGATGATTTGCAGGCTGTCCACGTGGCGGTCCCGCATCGAGGTTTCGCCTTCTTCGAACCAACCGATGTCCGGGCCCAAGGCAACTCCGAAATAGCGGATCTTGCCGTCAAATTGCAGTTGCTCCAGGGTCTCGAAGAGCTCGTCGCGTTCCAGGGCGTCGACCCTCGGGTTATGCACCTGATAGAGGTCGATGTGGTCCGTATTCAGCCGCCGCAGACTCTGCTCGCAGGCGTAGGTAACGAATTCTTTATCAAACTTTTGAGGCCGCTCTTTGTGACCTTCCCGTGGTGTTGGGTCGTAGATGTCGTAGCCAAATTTGGTAGCGATGACGATATCGTTTCGGCGGTGTCCCAACACGGTCGCCAGGATTTCCTCACCGTAGCCGTCGCCGTAAGCGTCGGCGGTGTCGAAAAAGTTAATGCCCAACTCGACCGCGTTTTCCAAGAGCGCCGTTTTTTCCGCCTCTTCAATCCGGCCCCACCAGTTGGTGGCCAAGGTCCAAACGCCGAATCCCACCTCCGAGAGGGTAAGGTCGGTCCTGGGCATCTGGCGGAATTTCATGTTGAATACATCCTCGATTGGTTTGGGGCAGGAGATGGTTAAAGAGACTGGAGTACTAGCGGTCGAACCGTCGCGGTTGGTAGAACTAACCCGCCGCGACCGCCAAACCGAGACTGCCCTTGATTTCGTCCACCTTCCGCTGGAACTCGTCATCCCCCAAAACCGGTTCCAACCGGCCCAAGGGTACGTCGGTGATGATATCAACCCAAGACGTGCAACCAGAGTACTCCTGAAGCCAAGGTACGGTGACTGACGCTTCCAACCGGTATGTGCGGAGCAGCATTACCGAAAGCGGGAGCATCGGCTTCCAATGGAGCCGCGACTGTGCATAAGCGGTCGTCCAAATGTGATGGGGTTCTAGGTCGTCTACCTTCCTTTGGTCGGAGATCTCCAGCACTTCCTCAGCCTTGGCGAAGTGGGTGAACGTTATCTTTTCGGTATCCCTCGGCTGCTCCAGCAGCGTCTGTAGCGCCGGTTGGTGGGCCGCCTGTAACAACTCGGGCCTTTGATGCTCGTAAGTCGGATATAGCAGGAACTCGCTGTGGATCACCCGGAAGTCCTTGCCGTCTTCGTGGATGCCACCCTTGCGAAGGAGCAGGATTTGCTCCCCTCCGGCCAGTGCTTCCAGGGTTACGGCCCACTCTTTGAGGGCCATCTGACATTTGCTGGTTAACATTTTGAAGTTCTCCGTCTTGGGTAGCCGCCCGAGTCGCGCTCGCCCACGGGCAACTAGCCCATGTTATCACCGGGAATGCGGCCGCCTCAATGGCCAATAGGAAGGGGTCAGGCGGAGAACTCCGGTGCCGGCCGGTGTGTAATCAGAAACTCCCGAAACGCCCGCTGCGAAGGAGAAAGGTAACGGTCTTTGGGATGGACCAGAGTAAGTGGACGGCGACAGTCCCAGCCCTCCACCACCAATTCCTGTAGCATCCCCGCCTTAACTTCCGCCTCGATTCCCAACCGGGAAATAACGCCGATTCCGCCGCCGGCTGCCGCCGCCTGCTTCACGGCTTGGTTGCTGCCCAGTTCTAAAGCGATGGCCGGGACGACGCCCAGTTCCGCGAAGTGACGCTCGGCTGCCAAACGGGTAGCTGAGCCCTGTTCTCGAACCACCAGGCCTGACTCCGCCACTTCTTCGAGACTGAGGGTGGGCTTTTGGGCTACCGGATGTCCCGGGCTCGCCACCAACACTATGACGTCTTCCAGGTAGTCGATCATTTCCAATTCGGCGGAGAATCCGGTTAGGTGGTCTCCCACCATTCCGATATCGATCTCGTGGTCCAAGATGCGTTGAATTATCGATCTGGTATTGCCGATCACCAATTCCACTTGGACGCTGGAATAAATTTGGCGAAACTGCCCCACCGCCACGGGCAGCACAAACTCACCGGGCGTGGTGCTGGCTCCCAGCGTTAGGTGTCCGGCTTTAAGGTCCTGCATTTCTTGTATCGTCTCCAGCAGGTTGTTGGAGAGAGAGAAAATCTGCTGAGAGTAGGCCAATACAGCTTCTCCCATTTCTGTAACCCGCAGCCCGCGGGGCCGACGGTGAAAAAGAGTGACCCCCAGGGACTTTTCCAACTCCTGGACTTGTATGGACACCGCCGGCTGGGTGATCTCCAATGCCTCGGCAGCCCGGGAGAAGCTGAGGTGACTGGCAACGGTCTGGAAGATGTACAACTGATGGAAGTTCAGC
This sequence comes from Dehalococcoidia bacterium, assembly GCA_965247605.1. GTDB lineage: Bacteria > Chloroflexota > Dehalococcoidia > Lucifugimonadales > UBA3495 > VXOI01. Next base: position 1,321,486 of record CBDFHM010000013.1, read on the forward strand.
TGGTTGGCGGAGATGGGCCCGGAAGGCTTCGCCTGGCGTTTTTGGACCGGTTCTGACATGGCGCTAGGCTGGGGCGGCGGCCAGATGTTCCAGGCCCAACAATCTGGTCAAATTTCGAGTGGTGACTTGGGCGACTTCCTCCAGGCTGACCTCTTTGATCTCGGCCAACATTTCAGCCACCGATAGAACGTGCCGTGGCTCGGTCCAGTTGGTGCGGTACTTCTTGAACGGCTGGGGAGCGGCGTCGGTCTCCAAGACTATGTTGTCCAACGGGATAATCTTGGCCACTGCCTGGATTTCCGGCAGTCTGGTCAAGGGCCGGGCCAGAGAGATGAAGAAGCCGCAGTCGATGGCCTCTCGGGCCGTCGCTTCGTCGGCTTGAAAGTAGTGCATCGCGCCGCCTACGTCGCCTGCTTGCTCCTCCCGTAGAATCTGCAACACCTGAGGATGCGAGTCTCGGGAGTGGAAGATTATCGGCTTCTTGAGGCTGCGGGCCAACCGAATGTGCTGGCGGAATACTTGGTCTTGTGTTTGATGGTCCGGGGACTCTGGCAAGTAGTCGAGCCCAACTTCACTAATACAGACCACTTTTGGAGACGACGTGGCCAAGGCCTCCAACTCAGCATATAGCGCATCGGTTACCGGGTTGTCGGCCTCCATGGGGTGAATGCCGACTCCCGCATACAGCGGCTCGTGCCGCTCCGCCAATTCGATGCAGGCGCGGGTCGACTGCATTGTCGTACCGGCACATACGGCGAAGGTCACTCGTGACTCTTTGGCCCTCTCCAATATTTCCGCCATCTCCGCAGCGTCATATTGGTCCAAGTGAGTGTGGCAGTCACCGAGTACGAGGTTTTGCGGCATCAGGCAAGGTCCTTCAAGAAATTAACTTCACGAAATTAAACAGTTGATTAGGAATAGGGCGGTTGATGAAGATCGGTACGATCGCCATTCAGATTTCTTTATACCAACTTAATCATATACTACCTGGCCTTAACCCGGTCAATCGCCCGCTGTACTGGTACATATTGAGGTCGGTGGAACCCTCGACGCCGACCTAATATACTAGTTAAGAAACTCGTTGACAGCTTCGGGGGCCGGTGTTAGCATAATTGTTGACCATCATGGTCGACAATGTTAGTTTATCGCTACTTTATCCTCCGGCCGCTCCAATCACTAGCACCACCAGAGCGGCCCGAGGTCCCGACGGTTATATAGCAAACTGTCTTCGCGCAGATTCCCAAGGAGTATTCAATGACCGCACCTAGGGTCATCTCCCGCGGCACCAGTTCGGGGGAGTTGGACACCGACTACAAGTGGGGTTTCACCATCGACATCGATTCCGACTTGGCCCCCAAAGGGCTGAATGAGGATGTCGTTAGGCTTATCTCCGCCAAAAAGGAAGAGCCGGAATGGATGCTGGAGTGGCGGCTGAAGGCCTTCCGCCATTGGGAGAAGCTCAAGTACAAGGAGCCTCAGTGGGCCAACATTCACCACGACCCGATTGATTACCAGGGCATCTATTACTACGCCGCACCGAAGAAAGACGATGCACCCAAGAGCTTGGACGAGGTTGATCCGGAGATCTTGGAAGCGTTCGAAAAGCTCGGCATTCCGTTGCAGGAGCGCGAGCGTTTGGCCGGCGTGGCCGTCGATGCGGTCTTGGACAGTGTCTCGGTAGCCACCACCTACCAGGACACGCTGGAGAAGGCCGGCGTCATCTTCTGCTCCATGAGCGAAGCGGTCAAAAACCACCCCGACCTGGTGCAGAAATACCTGGGGTCGGTGGTGCCCTATGCCGACAACTTCTTCGCCACGCTGAACTCGGCGGTCTTTAGCGACGGCTCTTTCGCCTACATTCCCAAGGGCGTGCGCTGTCCCATGGAATTGATGACCTATTTCCGCATCAACCAGGCCGATTCCGGTCAGTTTGAGCGGACCTTGATCGTTGCCGAGGAAGGCAGCTACGTTAGCTATCTGGAAGGCTGTACCGCCCCCGCTCGCAAGACCCATCAACTCCATGCCGCAGTGGTGGAATTGGTGGCGATGGACGACGCGGAGATCAAGTACTCCACTCTGCAGAACTGGTTCCCCGGCGACAAAGAAGGCAAGGGCGGCGTCTACAACTTCGTTACCAAGCGGGGCAAAGCCGCAGGCCGGAACTCCAAAATATCGTGGACTCAGGTGGAGACCGGCTCGGCCATCACTTGGAAATATCCCAGCGTGATTTTGCAAGGGGACAACTCCGTTGGGGAGTTCTACTCCGTGGCCTTGGTCAACAACTATCAGCAAGCCGACACCGGCACCAAGATGATCCACCTGGGTAAGAACACCAAGAGCACTATCGTGGCCAAAGGAATCTCGGCCGGCCACGGCAGCGCCACCTACCGGGGGCTGGTCAACATAATGCCCTCGGCCGACGGCGCCAAGAACTTCACCCAGTGCGACTCCTTATTGGTCGGCGACAAATGCGGGGCCCACACGGTGCCCTACATCGAGGTCAAGAACCCCACGGCCCAGATGGAACACGAAGCGTCCACATCAAAAGTCAGTGACGAGCAACTCTTCTATTGCCAGCAGCGGGGCATGTCGGTAGAAGACGCCCACTTCATGATCATTAACGGGTTCTGCCGTGGCATTTTCCAAGAGCTGCCCTTCGAGTTCGCGATGGAAGCGTCCCAGCTCTTGAAAGTGAGTCTCGAAGGGGCGGTGGGTTAGATGGCCGAAGCAGTCAAAACTCCGCTGCTTTCCGTCCGTGGCCTGAAGGCTTCGGTCGGCGATTTGGAAATCCTCAACGGGGTGAACTTGGAGGTTTACCCGGGAGAGGTCCATGCCATCATGGGGCCCAATGGCTCGGGCAAGAGCACCTTTGCCAATGTGTTGGCTGGGAAACCTGACTACCGCGTTACCGGCGGAGAGGTCCTTTACCAAGGCCAAGACCTGCTGGCGTTGGAGCCCGAAATCCGAGCCCGAATGGGTATATTTCTGGCCTTCCAATACCCGTTGGAACTACCTGGCGTTCGGGCCTGGCAGTTTCTGAAAGCGGGCGTCGACGCCCGGCGTCAGCACCAAGGCGACGAGGAGCTAAGCGCCCGCGACTTCGACCGTATGCTTAAGGAGAAGGTAAAGCTGGTGGCGATCGACCCCGACTTGGTGAAACGCGCGGTCAACGAGGGGTTCTCCGGCGGCGAGAAGAAGCGCAACGAAATCCTGCAGATGGCGGTATTGGAACCCAAGTTGGCCCTGTTGGACGAGACCGACTCCGGTCTGGATATCGACGCCCTGCGCATCGTTTCCGAGGGAGTTAATAAACTCCGTACACCGGAAAACGCCGTTGTCCTAGTCACCCACTACCAGCGAATTCTCAACTACATCCGACCGGACCACGTTCACGTGTTATTCGACGGCCGTATTGTCCGTTCCGGTGGCCCTGAGCTGGCTTTAGAGCTGGAAGAAAAGGGCTACGACTGGATAAAAGACGCCGTCGATGTCGGCGTGTAACAGTACCGGTGCGGTCCCAAACGTCATGACCAGCGCTGCGGTCAAACATGGCCGCTACCCCTCCGACTTCCAGGCTTTGCGCCAGGCTGCCGCCGCTCGCAGCCCATCGTGGTTGCAGGAACTCCGCGACCTGGGATGGGCCCGGTTCGACTCCCTGGGTTTCCCCACCGCACGGCGGGGTAACGAGCGTTGGAAGTACACCAATGTGGCGCCAATAGCCAGGGCTGACTTTGCTTACTCCTCTCAGCCCGGCCCGTCCAACGGGAGCGCAGCTCTAGTTCCGTTCAAACAAGACCGCGGTTCCAGCGCCGAAAGCGGCACATGGCTGGACTTGGTCTTCGTAGACGGCCGCCTGGCCTCGGAGTTGTCCGCTGCGGCGCCCACCGGAAACGGCCTAATTGCACACGGGTTCGGCGACAATGTCGCTCTGTCCGGCAGGGGCGAGCTACAGGAGCACCTGGGCCGCTATATCGAGATCCAAGACGATGGCTTTGCCGCCCTCAACACTGCGTTCTTGGACGACGGCGCTTTCGTCCAGGTGCCGGATGGATACTCCGAGCCGGTTAATCTCCGGATCACCTATGTGACCACCGGTGGAGACCAGCTCAAAGTAACCCACCCCCGCACGTTGATCGTCGCGGGACGCAACACGCACATGACTGTGGTGGAAACCTACGCCGGTTCGCCAGCCAACAGCTATTTCACCAACGCCGTCACCGAAGTCTCGCTAGGCGAAGGGGCTCACGTCGACCATTACCGGTTGCTGCTGGAAAGCCCCAGCGCTTTCCATGTCGGAACGAGCCGGGTCCGGCAAGGCAAAGACAGCACCTTCACCTCGGCGTCGTTCGCTTTGGGCACGTCACTCGCCCGAAACGACCTGCAGGTGTTGCTGGACGCGCCGGGCGGTTACTGCTCGCTCAACGGGCTATACCTAACAGCCGACAACCAGCATATCGACAACCTGATCAGCATCGACCACGCCCAACCCAACTGCACCAGCAGGCTCAACTACAAAGGGATACTGGACGGAAAGTCCCGGGCCGTGTTCGGGGGTACCGTCATCGTCCGTCCCGACGCTCAGAAGAGCGATGCTGAGCAGACCGACAAGAATCTGTTGTTGTCCCAGAACGCCGAAGTGGACAGCAAACCGAGCCTGCTCATTTACGCCGACGACGTCAATTGCAGCCACGGAGCAACCGCCGGACACATGAATGAAGATATGCTTTTCTACCTGCGGAGCCGCGGCTTGGACTTGGACACGGCAAGCCGGATGCTTATTCACGCCTTCGCAACAGAAATCATAGATAAAGTAAAACCAGAACCGCTTCGGGAACACCTGGACACCCTGTTCAACCAGGCCATTCCCGAGAAGAGTCTGCCCTTTGGGAGGAAATCATGACCTCCGGTAACCGCGAGGACGTTCGAGTCGCCCCGGTTGGCTTCGACGTGGATAGAATCCGGGCCGACTTTCCCGTACTGCGGCAGCTGGTCAACGGGAAGCCCCTAGTCTACCTAGACAACGGCGCAACATCCCAAAAACCCCAATGCGTCATCGATGAGTTGGTGCGCTACTACACCACCGAGAACGCCAACGTACACCGGGGCGTGCACACGCTGAGCCAGGTCGCCACCGAGGACTACGAAGGCGCACGTAGCAAAATCCGGCGCTTTATCAACGCCGCCGATGACCGGGAGATTATCTACACCAGCGGCACCACTGAGGGCATCAACTTGGTCGCTCAGGCCTTCGGCCGACAGCACGTCGGCCCGGGCGATGAAATCATCGTCTCCAACATGGAGCACCACTCAAACATTGTGCCTTGGCAGATGCTGTGCGAAGAGAAGGGAGCCCACCTTAAGGTGGTGCCCATCAACGACTCCGGTGAGTTGTTGATGGACGAGTACGAAAAAATGCTTGGCCCGCGCACCAAGCTGGTATCCATCACCCAAGTCTCCAACGCCCTGGGCACCATCCTGCCCGCCGATCAAATCGTCGGTCTGGCCCACGCTCAAGGAGTTCCCGTGCTGCTCGACGGCGCACAGGCGGTCCCTCACATGCCTGTGGACGTTAGGAATCTGGACTGCGACTTCTACGTGTTCTCCGGCCACAAGCTATTTGGCCCCACCGGGACCGGAATCCTTTATGGAAAAGGTGAGATCCTGGAAGCGATGCCTCCCTTCAAGGGCGGCGGCGATATGATCAAGTCGGTGACCTTCGAGAAAACCCTCTACAACGACCTTCCCTACAAGTTCGAGGCCGGCACTCCAAATATCGCCGGCGCCATCGGACTCGGTGCGGCGGTCGACTACATCGACGCCATCGGCTTCGATCGGATAACAGCGCATGAAGACGGGTTGCTGGACTATGCGACCAAGGCGCTCTCATCCATCGGCGGTCTCCGGATTGTCGGCACGGCCCCCCATAAGGCGGGTATACTCTCGTTCGTCATCGACAACATCCACCCCCATGATATCGGCACGATACTGGACGCCGAGGGCATCGCTGTCCGCACCGGGCACCATTGTGCGCAGCCCGTAATGGAACGGTTCCAGATTCCCGCCACCGCCCGTGCTTCCTTGGCCCTCTACAACACCAAAGAAGATATAGACGCTTTGGTGCTGGGCATCGACCGCGTGATCGAGGTCTTCAGTTAATGTCCGGGCTTAGCGATCTGTACCAGGAAATTCTGCTGGAACACAACAGCAAGCCACGTAATTTTCGAAAAGTGGATGACCCCAGCCGGACCGCCGAGGGGTTCAATCCTCTATGCGGAGACCAGATTACCCTATACCTCAAGGTTGCCGACGGCGTAATAGAAGACGTCGGATTTCAGGGCACCGGTTGCGCCATCTCCAGGGCCTCGGCATCGATGATGACTCAGAGCATCAAGGGAAAAAGCCTGGTGGAGGCGGACGAAATCTTTGAAGCTTTCCATCAAATGATTACGGAGCCTGACGCCGAAATTGACTACGAATCGCTGGGCGACTTGGAAACTTTGGCCGGCGTGAGCGAGTTCCCGACTCGCATCAAATGCGCCATCTTGGCCTGGCACACCATGCGGTCGGCACTGACAGACGGCGGCGAGCCCGTCACTACCGAGTAGCCGTCCCTGTTCGGCTTCGCCAGTCTCTTCCGCGCCTCAGTGTTCCCCTACTGCTCGACTTGGGTGTGCTAAGCTAATTTACAGTTAGCCTGCCCTATACCGAAACACGGTTGATGACCGCCATGACCCAACTGCCCACCCCAGCCTTCGACGGGCTCTACGGCGACTTGATTCTGGAGCATTTCCGCAACCCACGGAACCGGAAACCGGTTGCTGACGCCCAATTGGAGGCCGAAGAGTTCAACCCCTTTTGCGGCGACCGTGTTCAGCTCCAAATCAAGCTCGACGATGAGAACCGGGTCTGCGAAGTGAGCGCGCTTTCTGAAGGCTGCTCCATCATCCAGGCCTCGGCATCGATGATGTCAGACTATCTGAACGGCAAGTCGTTGGACGAGATTGAAGACTTGGCGGAACGTTTCCGGCAAATGATGCGAGGAAATGCCGAGGACAGCGCCGATAGTCTGGGCGATCTGCAGGCGTTCGAGGTGGTCCGCCAATACCCCGTCCGCATCAAATGCGCGCTCCTGCCGTGGACGGCCCTCGAGGAGGGGGTGCAGGCCTACCGGGGTAAAGCTTCCTAATACCTTAGGTACGTCCGAGGGACCCAACGCACATCCCCCCGTTCGTCCTGAGCTTGTCGAAGGATTAGCTCGCCGGAGAGTGCCCTTCGACAAGCTCAGGGCGAACGGAATAATCAGAGGTCGTTGCTAATTCCAAGATCGGACGTTATCGAGAGTATCGACGAAGTCGAACAGCCCAAACCCTAGTACCGGTCCAGCCAGACGCGGGACCAGTAGTTGTACTCGGAGAGTGCGGTGTTGGGGGCGAACCCGCGCAGGTCCCCGGTGAACACCCAGCGGGAAGTCGCGGTGACCGGGCTGAACAGGTAGGCTTGGTCCAACACATGGTGCTGAATCTCGCTCAACCGCCTCTGCCGTCTCTTGGGGTCGAACTCCGCAGCCTGCTGTTCGATGAGGGCGTCCAACCCGGTGTCGTTGTGGCTGGCGATGTTCCACTTCCCGTCGCTGTGTAACAGAGCGAACAGAAAGCGGTTGGTGGTGGAGGTGGGCGGTACCGGCCCGACAGCAAATTGGAATTCCCTGGCTGGTCCGATGACCAATTCTTCGAACTGTTGCGGGTTCATCGGCCGGAGCGCCGGGTTAAACCCTACCGCTAGCAAGTCTTCTCTCAGCTTTTCTTCCAGCTTAGGGTTTGGCTCTCCCAAAGGCCCAGTCTGTACGGCGACCTCGATGTCTATGGGCAAGGACAGGCCGGTCCCGGCCAACAACAATCGGGCCCGTCCCGGGTCGGCGAAGTAATTCTGCCGCAGTTCGACCCGCTCCAGCAACCAGTTTGGCCGTTGCACCGGGATGCCGACGCTGGCGAACCCCTGGCCCTCCCAAACCGTGTCCAGGTAGTCCCAGGGATCGATTGCTTGGAAAACCGCTTGGCGCACCACTTGGTTTTGTAGCGCTGCGGCCCCCGAGTTCATTACCATCATCATCCCAGAGCCGGACTCGCGTGAGACGGTGGATTCGAAGGAGGGGCTGCCCTGCCGAAATGCTTCCCAGTTCTGCGGCGAGACGGATGCGACGTCGACTAGGCCCGCCGCGTAAGCCGCAGCCAGCGATGGATCGGGCCTTCCGGGACCGAGGTCGGACTTTACGACAGCGACCCTGAGTTCGTCCAAGAATGGCAGACCGGGCTCGAAGTAGTCCGGGTTCCTTAGCAATAGAGTACCGGTACCGGCTTCGGTCCCCTGCCAGATCCAGGGACCCGTGCCGACCACCGGGCTGTCTTTTAAGTCGCCGTACTGGGCCACTACCTCTGGTGCAACGATCTTGCTGTGCCCGTCAGCCAAAGAAAGAATCGCATCGGCGTCAGCAATATCCAGCTCTACCAACAACGTGCTATCGTCCGGTGCTTCGATGGCGCCGACCGATGAAAACAGAGAGGCGTTGGGCCAGCCAGGAGTTCTCAACCTCTCGTAGCTGTAAGCCAAGTCGCTGGCGACCAGAGGACGGCCGTTCACCGGTTCGACGTTCTGCCAGCGGACTCCAGGCCGCAAACGGAATTCATAGACCAAGTCGTCGGTCAGCTCCCAACTTTCACAGAGGTCGCATTCCAATAAGAGGTGGGGCTGTTCCAATCCTTCGCCTGACCGCAGGCGCAGTAGCCGGCTGTAAGCCATACCGGGCCCCAACGCCGTCAGAGCTTCTTGGACCTCTTGGTGTACGTCCCGGTGCGGTATATCGGCAGTACCGGCCACGGTGAGCGACCCGCCCGGCGAACCCTGCGGCGGAGGAATCACCACTGCGGTGGGCGTGGGCGCCGGGATTTGGGTGGGGGTGGGTATAGGTGTTGTAGGTGTGGGAAGGGGAGTGGGTGTCGCTGAAGAACACGCCGAAAGCAACAGGAGGGCGACCCCGAGCACCACGATGGGAATCATCCGTCTGGCCGAACTTCGTTCCATGGCATCACCGCTCCCTGCACTAACCCCGCTCCACGGGCGGCCATCAATAATGCCGCTGTAGCAACGGCGAAAAGATGAACTCTATTATAGGGGGGTCATGGCTACGTCACGGGTGATAAGAACGCACGGTACGGGCAGTTTGCTTGGTAGAACAATCAAATGTCGACCAATATCGGCCGATTATCGGGACGGGGAGACTAGTCGGAAGGAGGGGGCTGAGCGGCCAGCGCGTCTGTCGCTGTAATCCCAGCGGTTGCCGGTGATTTGGACCGGCCGGTCAGAGTCCAGCTGCCAAATACCAGCATGGCGATCAATATCGGCGGGACGAATAGTATCGCGTGGATAACCAACGCGAACCCCAGCGCCTCCCCGGAACCGATGCCAAGGGTGGTAAGGAAGTAGTAAACGGCGAACTCAAAGGTGCCGACCGAAGCTGGCAGTGAGGGGATTAGGGCCACAAAGGTCAACGTTCCAATCACCAGCAGCGTCGCCACCAGCAATGAAATCTCGATTCCCATTCCGTACGCTAATATCCAGGCCGAGGACCCCAGCAATAGCCAATACCCCAGCGTAAGTAGGAAGGACCAGCTCAACTTGACCCGGGCTTTTACCAGGGCCCGGAGCGAGCTAGAGGTCGAAGCCAGTAGCTGCAGGTGGGTCAGGCCCGGACGAGAGCCGAACCAGATAACGGTCGGCACGGCGATCATGCTGACAATGGCCAGCAAACCGGCCCCAATCACGTATGGCGCAAACCCCTTGAGGCCCGGCAACAACATGAGGCCGATGCCCAGCAGTATGGCGCCGATAACGAAGTCGAGCACACGCTGGATTCCCAGGGTGGCGGCAACCATCTCTCTGCGAACTCGATAGCGGATGGTCAGGAGGAAAAACTGCGCGGCTTCGCTGACGATACGAATTGGTGAGATGCTATTGATGCCGATACCAGCGTTTTGCACCAGCAGCAACCGGTGCAGCGGCACTCTCTCACCGATGAAAAGCACCTGCCACCGGTAGGCCCTGATGGCGGTGGCGACTGAAAAGATGAACAACGAGGCCAGGGCGTAGCCAATAGGGAAGTCGTCGAACTGGTGGGACAAGGAACCCCACTCGATGTCCCGAACGACCACCAAAGCGATGGCCAGGCTGATACCGAGTCCCAAGACCACCCTGACCTTGGGGTGCCACAATATCTGTTTAAGGATTGCGGCCGTGCTCTTTAACAAGTCCAAACGTACGCCAGATGTCCTTAACCCTAGTGTGATTGCCCATTAGGCCGGAACACCTGTCGCTGACCTGATCCGCCGAAACCTCTAAGGCACTTATACAACGCTACTGGCGGGCTTTTCCTATGTCAAGGTTCGTTTATCGCCCTTTGATAGGGATTGGACCCCCTCGCCCGGAAGCTCGCATACTGGAATGTTCCAGAATAGATCACTGTTCCCGGCCCATTAACTAACCTGCGCCCTGTCCGGAACGCTGCAGTCCAGTCCTTTTAGGTAGGCGATGTGCCCTTGGTGCTGGTACACTTCGCCGACCACCTGCCGGAATATTGCGGCTACCGACATCTCCGGTCTTTGCTCTCTCGGCACTCGTTGAAATTCCTCGACGGTGACACCACGCAAATATTCCAGCGTCTGTTCGCGCACCGCGTCTCCGTAACTGATCAGTTGGGCTAGGTCCAACGCCGGAAAGCCGGCCACCTGCTCTGGGGTATGGCCGAAGCCATTATCCCTGGTGGGAAGGCCGAATTTCTCGCTCCAGCCATCCCTTTCCCAAATCTCGCTCTTGCGCTGAATGAAGAACTGAAACCACATGTCCTCGACCCGGGTCATATGCCATAGGATCCAGATGATCGAATTGGCTTCCGGGCCGGGCCGCCAAGCCGTCTCCTCGGGGGTGAGACCGCTCAGTGCGTCGGTCAAATATTCATGCTCTTTTTCGAAGGCGTCTTCAATAAACTCGTTCAGTGTCATTACTTTCTTCCTTTATGTAACATGAGTCATCGTAGATTTGACACCGTAGGACTGGCCGCAGTGTCTTACGTGCTGGAGAAACCTCGGATGCGTCCTGTTAGCCTGGTAACGGCCACAAGCATACACCGAGGTACCGGCTGTGGCGTAGCGCTTCCTGTGCTAAACTCCACCACGCGAAATCGGGGTAACCATCCGCTACACCCCAACGGAGAGTTAGCTGTGGCCGGGAATTTGATAACAGCCGAGGTCAAGGCCCTGATCGGCCAGGAAACCACGCCAGAACGCAACCGGTTCCCCATCAGCCAAGAGATGGCCTACGACGTGGCCGACGCCATTGAAGACCCCAACCCTCTCTACGTCGATCAGGCCGAAGCCGAACGCAGCCGGTTCCACGGATTACTGTGCCCTCCCTTGGCCACCTGGAAGGACATCGCTCCGCCCATCGGGTACTTCGGCGCCGGACAGGAGTCTCATTTCCAGGTACCGCTTCCTTTTAATAGTTATGGACTGAACGGCGGAAGCGACTGGCAGTTCCTGCGCCCTCCATACGTTGGGGAGTGGATCACCCGCCAGTTCCGGATTCTGGACATCTACCAAAAGCAGGGACGGTCGGGGCCGCTGGTCTTCGTCGAACGTCAAGAGACCCAGACCAACCAGAACGGCCACCTAATCCTCTTGGCGCGTCATGCCAGCATTCACCGCGGACTGCCACCGGGCGACGAGGTCGCACGAGTAGCCGCCGACGGTCAGGACCTCCGAAACGTACCTATTTCACCGCCCGGCCCGGACGATTTGCCGAAAGATTTGCCGGACGACCCAATGGACCCCGCCGAAGCGCAGGGTCCGCCGCAGCGATTTTTCGAGGATGTTGTTGTCGGGGCTGAATTGGATCCGGTGGTAAAAGGACCAATTACTACCACCCACCTGGTGCGCTGGGCTGCAGCCAACGGCAACTACGCTCGCATCCATTGGGACCTCCCATTTGCCCAGGTCCATCAAGGCCTTGAGAACGTGGTTGTTAACGGGTCACTGAAGAATCAATACATGGGCCAGTTAATGGCGAATTTCGCCGGTCAGGGCGGTTGGTTCAAGAGGTTCTTGGTGCAACACCGGGGAATGGACTACCCTGGGGACGTGTTGACCGCCGCAGGCAGGGTGACCGGGGTCCGCGAAGTTGGGGGAATCGGTTACGTCGATTGCCAGGTGGGTCTCAGCAACAGCCGCGGCCACCTAACGGCGTCGGGCCAAGCCACGGTGGTTCTGCCGAAAAGAGGTCAGGAGCTTCCATTAATTTGGGAGGCGGAGGACTAGCGTAGGCTGGTGGCAATCTGGAAAGTACATTTCGTTTCTGCGGCATTGACAAGCCTGGGGTTGGTAGGCTGTGAGTCATTGCCGAAGCGTAACGAACCCTTTTGGCCCCAGGTGGCGCTTGACACATTCGAAAAAGGTCTCCTATAATCGGAGTTAGTTTCCCCGCGAATGCCCCCCATTGTTTCTTTGTGTGCCATCTTCTTAGACTCCATTGCCACGTCATGTGCATCCTGTAGGGGGTACCTCCCCGATACGTACCTTCGCGTAGGCTGATGCCGACAAAGTTTATTTTTGTTACCGGGGGAGTAGTCAGTTCATTAGGCAAAGGGATCAGCGTCGCCTCAATCGGACGCATCCTGAAAAGCCGGGGTCTTACCGTCTCTGTTTTAAAGCTCGACCCTTATCTCAATGTTGACCCCGGAACCATGTCCCCCTACCAGCACGGCGAGGTCTTTGTTACGCAGGATGGAGGCGAGACAGACCTTGATCTGGGCCACTATGAAAGATTCATTGATGTGGAACTCACCCGCACCTCCAATCTTACCGCCGGAGAAGTCTACTTAAATCTCATTGCCAAGGAACGCCGTGGCGATTTCCTGGGCGGAACGATTCAGACCGTACCCCACGTTACCAATGACATTAAGGACCGCATCTTGGGCCTGGCCGCGGAATCCGGCGCAGAGGTGATAGTTGTCGAGGTGGGAGGCACGGTTGGCGATATCGAGGGACTTCCGTTCTTAGAGGCAATTCGCCAAATGCGGAACCAGGTGGGCCGAGACAATGTCTTCTACATTCATTTGACCCTGCTCCCCTACATTTCTGCGGCGCAAGAGCTAAAGACCAAACCCACCCAGCACAGTGTGAAAGAACTGAGGTCCATCGGAATTCAGCCGGACGCCATAATTTGCCGGAGCGACCATCCGGTACCGGATTCGATTTGCGAGAAGATTTCGTCTTTTTGCGACGTTCCGGGAAACGCCGTTATCCCCTTGTTGACCGTTAACAACGTCTACCAGGTACCACTGCTTCTGGAAGATGCCGGACTTGGCGACATCATTCTGGAGTCGCTGGGCCTACACGGGTATCCCAGGGATATGGCGGACTGGTCGGCTATGGTCCAGCAGATGGACTGCCCCAAAGAAAGCCTGCCGATCGCCGTTGTTGGCAAGTACGTCGAATACCCGGACTCGTACATCTCGGTGCGGGAGGCGCTGCGTCACGCGGGTACGATCCACGCCCGAAACGTTGAAATACAATGGGTCCACTCAGAAGACGTGGAACGCTACGGCCCGGATGAATTCCTCTCCGGCGCCAGCGGAATCGTGGTGCCCGGTGGGTTCGGACCACGCGGTGTGGAGGGCATGGTGGAAACGGTCCGCTACGCCCGGGAACACCAAGTCCCCTATTTGGGACTTTGCTTGGGCCTTCAGGTAATGGTGATCGAATGGGCCAGAAACGTGCTGGGCATCGCTGACGCCAACTCCGAAGAGTTGGCTCCGGACACCGCCAACCCCGTGGTGCATATCATGCCGGATCAGGAATTCGTCACCGGTAAAGGGGGCACCATGCGCTTGGGCGGCTACCCCTGTCGCCCGTTGGACCACACGCTTACCAAAGAGGCTTACGGTACCGATCTGGTCTCCGAACGGCACCGCCACCGGTTCGAATTGAACAATGCCTACCGGGAAGCCTTCGAGAACTCGGGCCTGATCATCGGAGGCCTATCGCCAGACGGCAAGCTGGTGGAGGTGGGCGAGGTTCAAGACCACCCCTTCATGGTCGGCGTCCAGTACCACCCAGAGTTTAAATCGCGCCCCAACCGCCCTCATCCACTATTCGCCGAGTTTGTGAACGCCGCGAAACAGACCATCCGCGAAGGCGAACAGCAGCCGTTACCCCTGGACGCGGTTAACTAACACAACCGATCTCCGTCGTTAAGCAACTCAAGCCCGAAACTCTCGAGGCTGGGGCGCGACGGAGATTGGAGTCGACTAGGAATTCAGAACATAGCGGGGCTGGCAAAACACAGCCCCTATTGTCCGCTTCGGACGACGCAAGACAGGCGATCCCGAAGATGGGTTAACGATCCGGAAATGAGGTGATCATGGCGACAATCGAAAAAATGTTGGACGTGTCGGAGTTGGGAGCCAAGTCCAAAGAGGAACTACTGGATTTGGCCAGCGACGTTGGCATCAACGACGGCGAGGCGCTGGTCAACATGCATAAAGAGGACCTTTTAGGCCGCTTGTTCCAATTTGCATCCGCCCAACAATCCTTGGTTTCCACCGGCATCCTGGAAATCACTGACGAAGGATATGGTTTCCTGCGCCAGATCGCCTCGTACCGAGCTTCGGGTGACGTCTATATTTCGCAGTCGCAAATCCGCCGGTTCGGCCTGCGCACCGGCGATACCGTAACCGGCCAAGTCAGGCCCCCGAAAGAAGGGGAACGCTACTTTGGGTTGGTTCGTGTCGAGAAGATCAACGGCTCCGAAACCGACCAGATTCAGAGCCGGTACCGGGCCACCTTCGAACACATGACCCCCATTTTCCCGGAAAAACAGGTAATACTTGAAACCACCGGTGCCGAACTCTCCACCAGGATGGTGGACCTGTTTGCCCCCATCGGACTGGGTCAGCGAGGTCTCATCGTGTCACCGCCCAAGGCCGGCAAGACCACGATGCTCAAGCAGATTGCCCACGGAGTAACCGCCAATTGTCCCGAAGCGGTACTCATGGTGGCTCTAATCGGTGAAAGGCCGGAAGAAGTAACCGACATGCGCCGCTCGGTGGAAGGGGACGTTTTCGCGTCGACCTTCGACGAGTCGGTGGAAGAGCAGTGCCGGGTGGCCGAGCTGGCCTTGGAACGGGCCAAACGGCTGGTGGAAATGGGCCAGGACGTGATCATACTGCTGGACAGCATCACCCGGTTGACCAGGGCCTACAACCTGGCGGTGCCCACCAGCGGGCGCACCCTCTCCGGTGGTATAGACCCCATAGCTCTCTATCCCCCCAAGAAGTTCTTCGGCGGCGCCCGCAATATTGAGGAGGGTGGCAGTTTAACGATCATCGCCACCTGCATTATCGATACCGGTAGCCGGATGGACGAAGTTATCTACGAGGAATTCAAAGGCACCGGCAATATGGAATTGCACCTGGACCGGCGGTTGGCGGAAAGGCGGTACTTCCCAGCCATCGACATCGCCAGGAGCGGGACGCGGCGGGAGGAGCTCTTATTCTCGGAAGAGACTCTCAAACAGATTGTGCTGCTGCGCCGCATGATCAGCCTGATCTCCAACGAAGGCTCCGTAAACGCCACCGAACGGGTATTGGAACGTCTAGCCAAGTCCAATAACAACAAAGAGTTCTTGGCCACCCTTAATAAAGACGCCTAAATGCGGCCTCGGCCCTCGCTGACCGGGACCGCCCCAGGTCCCTCGGCGGCAAGCCCGGTTACAAGGTCCGGAAGACCAGACCATTGGCCCACCGCGGTTAAGAATCCCCCTTGACATACGTGTCTCCACATTAGTATAGTCTCGGCGGGCCAAGCTCCAAACAGGCAACTAGGCAAGGAGCAATGGTTCAGCAATCCTTCTTTTACACTTATTTCGGAACGCCCTTGGAGTGCAGCTCCTAGGGCGCTTTTTGGTGGATTCGGGGAATCCAAAAGCCTTGACAAGCCAAAGTTGACAATGCTACTTTTGAGAAAATTTAGCCTAGTATATGTGTGAGCAAGGAGGTAGGGGGTAGTTATGCGCACCAACGTCCTTATTTTTGTTTCCCCTCAGCTAGACCCCTCCAACGTCCCCCGGCTTCCATGGGAGTTACTTATGTAACTAAAGTCCCGCCGACCCGGGCGGATTCAGTTGTATCAAGGCGTTCCACGATTAATTATTCACGATGCGAAGTTCAGTCAGGAGAAGACCCCAACTTTTTGTATTCTTCGCTTCAGTTACCCGGATAGGAGATAGGAGTAGATGAACACTAAAATCGGCACATCTTTTGGGCTCGCCCTGCTCTTGGCCGTCGGCGTTATTGCGACGATGTTGGCCTTGGGCATGTTCTCCGCTCAGAAGGCGAACGCGGGAGCTCCGGTGGTTACGGCCCTAACGGCCAGTCCGTCGGACCCGGGCGATACCTCATCAATCAAAATGACGTTTACCACGGACGAAATAATTCAGGGGAACTCTGGAGAGATCTGGGTACGGTTCGATAAGAACTACACAGTTCCCTCCACGATTTCTAAGAATCTGATTACGATCACCAGCGTCCAGTCGACGGGTGGTACGTCCAACCCGTTGATTGACCCGACCATACAAGAAGTTACCTCTACAACGGACTCCGCCTTGCTAAACGACACCATCGTCAAGATAACCTTGGGCGATACGGTGCCGAGCAGCAACACGACGGTTGAGGACCTGCATCCGGCAACCGGCCATATCATCACATTTGCTTCTTCGGCCGGGGTCCAGTTGCCCTCCTCATCGTCAACCACCGCCAACATCATCAGGATGTCGATCGACAGCGGAGTTACCTATGGCACAGAGGTGCTTGATATTGACACCGCTAGGGTCATGACACTTAGCTCGGTATCAGGCGCTCGTGGGACCGCAATCACGGCAACTGGTAAGGGCTTCTCCAGCACCGGTTCTGTGACACTGTGGATTGACGATGGCGACGGCACGGGCGGCACTGCCGACGACGCCACGATCAACGGGACCGAGCACATTCTAGGCAGCGGAATCGCTGTATCTGGTGGCTCGTTCACGGCCACATTCACCACCGACACCAACTTTGCCGTTGGCGTTAACGAGATCAACGCCATTGACGGTGGAGGTAGTGGAGTAGCCGTTGCGTCCAACCCGACCTACACCATCACCGGGGGAGTCTCGCTCGACAAGACGTCTGTCTCTCGCGGTGGGACTATTAAGGTCAGCCTGGCGCAATATAGCGACGGCATAGTGACATTGGTCACCTTCGGTGGCGTTGCCACCGACTTGGGGGACTTGACCGCCGGTAGCACGGCCATAGCCAGCAACGCTGGTTCGCTAACCGTGACCGTGCCGACATCCACCCCGTTGGGGACTCAGCAGGTGTTAGTGGGCAGCACTGGGGAGGTAAACCGCACCACCACAGTTGAGATCACTGGGGCGCCGGTAACCCTGTCGCCGTCCACTGCGGTTGCTACCCAGGATATAACCGTCAGCGCTAGCGGCTTCACGGGCAGAAGCACTGTCGCAACTATCACCGTGGGTGGTTCGAATGTACCAAGCCTTACTACCGGAGTCGCTGTAACCACGGTTACAACGGATGATAGCGGTAACCTGGTTGCTAGCTTCCCAATTCCCAACGATGCAACCACTCGGACAGCTGGCACCCATAAGGTCCGCGTTACCGACGCCGCTGGGCGTGTCGGTGAGGCCGATCTAACGGTGCCAGCTCGGACCCTTGTACTGAGCACGGCTTCCAGCAAGCGGGGCAGTGTAGTTGACGCCAGCGGCGCCGGGTACGTGGCAAAGTCCACCATCACCCTGACTTACGTCTCTGGCTCGACGACCACTACCGTTGGCACAACGACCGCCGACAGTGCTGGTAACTGGGCCGCTTCCGTTACAGTTCCGTCCACCGCAGGCATTCCGTCGAGCAGCACGATAACGGCGGCCTCCGGCGGCGGCGGATCGAAGTCTGGGGACCATGCCGTTCCTGGCTCGTCCATCGTCATCGACCCGACGACGGCTGTGTCTGGTAACAGCATCGGTGTAACTGGGTCTAACTTCCCCGGATTCGTGTCGGTGACGACGATGAATATCGGCGGCATCGCTGCCATACCCACGCCGGCCCCCGCCACGGATACGAATGGTGCATTCGTGACAACAATCTTGGTGCCACAGTTGGCAGTGGGCACGCACTCGGTGCTGGTCACGGCTGGCGGCATCTCGGCCAACACGTCTATCACCATTGAGGCTGCGGCCGCTGTCACCACGCCGACTACCAATGCGACCGAGACCGTCTTCGCCGACGTTATCGCCAGTGACGACAACTTGGTCCGCGTCTGGTGGTTCTCCAACGCCGACCAAACCTGGTCCTTCTACGACCCGAGGCCTGCATTCGCGGTGGCCAATACCTACGGCGATGCCTCCGGTGGAGATATCGTGTGGGTGAACGTCACTGCACAGCAGGATTTCCAGGGTCAAACCCTGTTCCCAGGCTGGAACCTGATCTCGCTTAACTAGGGCAGGATCGAACGGTAATCGCGAGGCCGCCGAAAGGCGGCCTCGCGCTACCATCCGGTGATGATGCAAGGAGAAACGCATGACCAAAACTAGATTCCTGGCCTTAGTCACGGCCTTGGTATTATTATTGACTATTCCGGTTACAGCATTTGCCCAGAGAGTGCCGCCCCATGTGTTCGTGGGAACGGCAATGATGGACGGGGCTATGGCAGCCGATGGCACCGCCGTGACCGCCTGGGTAGACGGGGCCGAAGCTGCTTCGGGAGCCGTGGCTGGCGGTTCCTACACCCTCTTGGTTGACCAAGGAGACTCGTCGTTCGCTGGTAAGACCGTAACGTTCCAGATCGGTGGCACCAACGCTGACCAGACGGCTCCTTGGATGCAGGGTGGTGGCGACGAGTTAGATCTGAGCGCTACTAGCGGTGGTGGGACCACACCGGGAGCCACTGCGATGCCCGGACCTACCGCCCTACCTGGCCTTCCGGGCAGGAAGGGTGACAAAGGTGATACCGGTGACACCGGGGCTACGGGCTCCGCTGGTGCTACCGGGTCTGCCGGCTCCGCCGGGGCACGAGGTGATGCGGGCGCTACCGGCTCTACGGGAGCTACCGGCGCTGCCGGTTCCAGCGGTTCCGCTGGCGCACCCGGCGCTGATGGCGACGATGGTGGCTCCAGTGTTCTCGGAATCATCGCTATCATCTTGGCCGCCGTCGCCATCGTTGGCGCAGGTGGGGCCTACATGATGGGCCGCCGGACTTAGACTTCGGTCCATCTCCTAGACAACTCTTAGGTTGTTACAAAAAGAGGGCGCCCATGGGGCGCCCTCTTGTCATTTCTCGCTGGAGTTCTTAACATGTTGGAAAGCGGGTGTAAACTGTCCCCAACTTGGCTTCCATCGGGTTGCAAGGGCATCTCGGTTGAGCCAGGATATTAGGGTGGCTTTGGGACCGGATGTCCCGAAGCCTGACAGCCGTCAGAGTTCGGGCGGGTTGTAGGGCTGGGGTTTGAAGTGAGGGAGGTGTGCGCGGTGAGGAGGATATCGGCCTCATTTGGAATTATTGCAGTCCTCTGTGTCGGTGCCCTCGTCTTCATGGGGGCGGGACCGAATCAGATCGAACGGCCACCGCAGCCCTTCTTCCAGGACTTCATCTCCGGAGTGGTTACCGTTCAAGGCGAGCCAGCCCCCGCCGGGACCCAGCTTATTGCCTGCATCGATGACTGCGACACTGTCTTTCGAAGCAAGCCCAAAACCCTCGCCGACGGTGGAAGTTTCGAACTCCTCGAGGTGAACCCTTCGGACGAAAACCTGATTGGCCATGAGATTTCGTTTCACTTGGTCAACGAGTTCGGAAGGATCCAAGCAGTCGAAACCCGGGCTTTCGTTGGAATATTCGATTTCTATCCGACTGACCTGACGTTTAACGATCCGCTTCCTACGCCCCCGGTACCACCCACACCCACGCCTACGCCCGAGCCTACACCGACCGCAATCTTACCGGTTACTGGAGACCCTACAGTCACCGAAATACCCAGGCTGGCGCTCTTGGCGGGTGGTGGGGCAGCTGTAGTGGGCGCGGGGCTGTTGCTGGCGGTGCGCCGTGCCAAGGAAGACTAGACGGCCGCTTACTGTCCTCGCCGTCTTCCGGCTTGTAGAGCGGAGTGGTGGCTTTGGTGGATAGGAGAATTGGGGAGAACTAGGGTATCGGCCTCGATTGGACCGTCATTGTGGTAATGCGCATGTCCGCCGGAAGGTTGCCCGTTGTAACCACTAATCTGGGCTGGGGTTGACCTAACTCCAGGCCCATGCGGCGTACAAACGGGTCAAGCCCGTCCAGTTCCACCTTCACACCTGGTGTTTCGTGGTGCATCGGTATTACGATCTTGGGGTCCAGGTCTTGCAGCGTTTGGTATACCTGGTCGATGTCCAGGGTACACCGTCCCCCTACGGGCACCAATAGAACGTCCACCGGCTTCAACTCGTCGACCTGCCGCGTCGTTAAGGGTGATGAAATATCTCCCAAGTGGCAGATGCTGATGCTGTCGATCTCGATGGAGTAGGCTACGTTTCGTTGGTCTTGAGGGGTGTCCTCACCCAGGGGTGTCATGACACCTCTGACCGTTACACCGTTGTATTCGTACTCACCGGGCGCGGCGAATACTTTGGGGTCTCCGGGAACTTCTTTCCAATTTCCGTGATTGGGGTGCGGATTGCTAATTGTGACGACGGAGGCTGGCCTTGTGTCTGGTGTTAATCCCAACGAAGCGGGAAACGGGTCGGTGATTACCACCATGTCGGCGTCGTGAAGCCGGAAGCAGGAGTGACCAAGCCACACTATGTCCATCGATTGTCCCGTCGTCTCAGATTCAGTAACTGCCACGCTACCGGTACCGCCAACGCGGCAATGTAAAGTTTTATCAAATCCCCGGCAATGAACGGATTGAGCCCGTACTCGAACACTTTATCGTCAGGTACGAAAAGTGAGAGTTGGATCAGACCGGGCACGTAGAGGAGTACATTGCCGGCAAGCATGGCCAGAATGATCCACACCTTGCGGTCCCAGCCATGCTCACAGAGATAGCCGACCAAAAACGCAGCCGGGATAAAGCCGATGATGTAGCCGCCGGAAGCAAGTTCCCAGAAAAGCCCGGAGCTGCCGGAAGTGAATCCAAATATGTAGCTGCTGGATGTCGCCTGCCAAATATAATCCCCGCTACTGCCGGCGTAAACCGAAAATTGGGTGCCTGCAACCAGGTAAAGCCCCAGCGCCGCAGCTCCCCGCCAACTCCCTAGGGCGGCGCCGGTGAGCAGAACAGCCAGAGTTTGGCCAGTGATAGGCACCGGGGAGAACGGCGTATGAACTGATATCCGGGCCAGGAGGGCCACCAATAAGGTAAAGCCAACGATTAGGAGGATATCTCTGGCAACGCGGACCTTGATGTCGTCTGCCGGTAGGACAGCGTCAATCAAAGGAATGGTTCTAGGCTGAGAAAACACACCCGCTCCGGCCCGAAATCACGTAGTAATACTAAGAAACCTGGCTGAGTATAAAATGTAGAGACACGGTGGGTCAACGTTTGACACTGCTCTGAATCCTGTGCTACTGTCCAAAAAACCCTACTTCGGCCTCAAACGAAGGCCAATCTGGTGGGGACCCGGCAGTACTGGTTGGTAAAAAATGCTTTCAGATCGTGCGGCGACAGTACTGAATCTGTTGGTCAACGAATACGTCAACACCGCGACTCCCGTGGCGTCCGAGGAGATCGCGCGGAACCCGGCGCTCCAAGTTAGTTCGGCCACGGTCAGAAGCACCATGTCTCAACTGACCGATGAAGGCTATATCTCCAGGCCCCATATCTCAGCGGGCGGGATTCCATCAGATCTGGGTTACCGCCATTATGTCGAATCTATTCCGCAGTCAGTGACCCTCCCTGCTCGACTTCGCCAAGAAATCGATCGCTACCTCGCCGAAGCGGAACCCGACATCAGCGGTTGGAGTCAACATTGCGCCGCTATCTTGTCGCGGCTCACGGCCAACATGGCCATCGTCACCGCCCCTCGGGCAAATTCACCGCGATTGAAGCACATTCAACTCGTGTTCCTTCAGGATTTCACGGCGCTTTTGGTCGTCGTACTTGGAGAGGCGCGCCTGCTAAAACGCCTGATGCCGTTGGAACAACCGGTCCGTCAGTCTCAACTGGACCGGTCCGCCGAGAAATTGAACGAATATCTGGCAGGGCTCAACCGGGCGGAGATCCAATCCCAGCAAATGGAACTCAATTCGCTGGAAGAGCGGGTCAAACAAGACTCCATGACCCTGATGTTGGAGGCGGAACAAGCCATCTCTCCAGAGCACCATACAGAGGGTCTTAGCCGCCTCCTTAACCAGCCGGAATTCGCCGAAGGAGAAAGGGCCCGGAAACTAGTGCAGATGGTTGAAGACCGGGTTTTGTTGGAGCGAGTGGTTCTGGGCTCGGCCGAAGGCGATGAATTGTCGGTCCATATTGGCTCCGAGAACCAAGAAGAGGCGCTCCATCATTTTGGAGTCATCATTTGCCAATACGGTATCCCCGGCCAGCTCGGTGGAACAATTTGCGTTGTTGGCCCCACCCGCATGGGCTACGGACAGGCCATCGGCGGAGTACGCCATCTTGCTGCATTCATGAACCAAATGGTTCAGGGTCTCCAGGGCAGCGCCACTGGCAGAAGCCCGGCCTAATAAATGCTACGAGGGTGACGTTGGGCCAGGCAAAAAGTCCTGTAATAGCGGTCAATAACCGACACTGACCAATGCAACCCACTAACGAAGAAATAGCCGAGTTGTTCGACAACATGGGCGCCCTTCTGGAGATAAAGGGCGATTCCGTGTTTAAGATCAGGGCTTATCAGCGTGCCGCCGGAACTATCGGCCAACTCTCTTTCCCTCTGTCGAAGGCGGTCGCAGATGGGCAGAACCTCAAAGAAATCCCCGGAATCGGCAACGCCATCAGCGACAAGATCCACGAGCTATTTAAGACCGGCAATGTTTCCATCTACGAACGGCTCAAACAAGAGTTGCCCCCAGGCGTCCTAAGCCTCATGGATATTCCCGGAATCGGGCCCAAGACCGCCATGGTCATGGGGCGGGAACTTGGGATTTCAAGTTTGGAAGAGGTCGAACAGGCGGCTACCGACGGGCGTATCGCCTCGTTGCCGCGCATGGGGGAAAAGGCGGCTGAGAACATTCTCCGCCACCTCCAGACCGCCAAATCGATGAAGGGCCGAACGCCTATCGGGGAAGCTCTGCCGGTGGCCGAACGGGTCATCGCCGCACTGCGCGAGTGTTGCCCTGACATTGAATCGCTCTTTCCGGCAGGCAGTCTCCGCCGGTGGGAGGAGACCATTGGCGACATTGACCTGATTGGGTCCTCGCCAGACCCAGAGGCCATGGGTAAGGCTTTGGCCAGCCTGCCCTTCGTGCGGGAGGTGCTGGTGCAAGGGCCCAAGAAGACCAGCGTCATCGTGGACCCGGGGGTGCAGGTTGATCTGAGGTCCGTTGAATCCCAGGCCTCCGGTGCCATGCTCCAATATTTCACGGGCGACAAGCAACACAACATCCGCCTGAGGGATTTCGCCAACCGCCTGGGACTGTCACTAAACGAGTACGGGATCACCAACCTCGAGACAGGGGTGTTGGAGGAGTACACTGACGAGGAGAGCTTCTACTCCCGGTTGGGCCTGCCTTGGATTCCCCGGAATTACGGACCGGGATGTGGGAGTTGGACGCCGCGCTGGAAGGACGGCTGCCACAGTTGATCGAAGAGCAGGATCTGCGGGGAGACCTGCACCTGCACAGCGAGTGGAGCGACGGCAGCGACCCAATTGAGAAGATGGTGGAATCTGCGGTGAATCTGGGCTACGAATATATGGCGCTCACCGACCACTCACCCAGCTTGGTGGTGGCCAACGGTCTCAGCCCAGAACGTTTGGCCGCCCAACAGCAGGTACTCTGTTCGCTACAGGACCGCTACCCAATTGCTGTTCTGGCCGGTTCTGAAGTCGATATCAAGCCGGACGGCAGCCTGGACTATCCTGACGAGATCCTGGCCCAAATGGACGTGGTGGTGGCGTCGGTCCATTCGGCAATGGGACAAGACCGGTCGACCATGACCCAGCGACTCATAAAAGCCATGTCCCATCCTTCCGTTACCATCATCGGCCACTTATCGACCCGCCTTCTCGGGCATCGAGAGCCGGTGGACTTCGATTTGGAGGCTGTCCTTCAAGCGGCGCGGGAGACTGGGACGGCCCTGGAGATTAATGCCGCTCCGGAGCGGTTGGACCTGCGAGACACCCACGCCTACCGGGCCCGGGAGTTGGGCGTTCCGCTTGTGATAAACACCGACTCTCACCATCACAGCCACATGGATGCACGGCGCTTCGGTGTCGCCGTCGCCCGCCGCGCTTGGTGCGAGTCGCATCACGTTCTGAACACCCTGCCTAGAGACCGGTTCCTAGCCTTCATTCGGTCGCCCAAGCCCCAACGGCTGGAGGTTTTCGACTCCAACCGGGGCACGACGGTGGCTCCGTGAGTCAGACAACCGGTCAGGCTGAGTTCTGGACTGCGGGAGAAGCAAACGGCATCGGCTGGGCCCAAGAGACAGAACTGGCCAAGGCCATCCCGGAGGCGGTGTTGCATTTGCGGACCGCCCTTGCCGCCGGTGCGCCCTGGCCTCGAGCTCTGTTGGAGGCAATGGGACTGTGGACACTGCCAGAGGAGTCGTACGAAGGCCGCCGCTACAAGTACTTGGTGCATGGGGAGGCCTTCGACTGGCTGCTACTGGCTGAGCGCCTCTGCTCCGCTGTCGACGGCGCGATCCCAGCAGATGAAAAAGAGCGATTGCTCTTCACCGGCCGGATGCCCGAGGCCATCGAAGACGATGAGTTTCGGGACTTGTTAGGCGTCAGCAAGTATCGCGCTTATCTGAACTTCCATTATGGTGTAGTCCTGGAAGAGGCCTTGCAGTTAGCCGTGGAAGAGGAGATACGCAAGCGCCACATGGCCCGGTGCTATGCCGACAACGACGACTTGGTGGAAGAGGCCTTCCGCCTCCTATACCACAAGTCCCGCTCCGAGTTGTTGGAAGAGTTCCGCAAAGAAACCCGTATGGACCGGCGGCGGGGCATGTCCCTTCTGGACCTCAAAGAATTCACCTACTGGCTCCACAAACTCCGGATCAACCTCTGGGACCCCGCCCGCGTCGCCAGCGACACCCGCAAAGCCATCAAGCGCCTGGGCGCGCTGGAAGAAGGCGCCCTGGGTGGTAGCGTCGGACGGAATTAGGCCCGGCCGATCACTTGCCCCTTTTTGGAATCCCGTTTTAACTGGCATTTTGTCATTCCGAGCCGGCCGAGCGGCCGGTGAGGAATCTCACGGTGCGTGGCTGAGATTCCTCTGTCGCTTCGCTCCTTCGGAATGACACCCTGTATCGGGTAATAAGCCCATTTGCGTCTTCCATTATTCGATAGACGCTAATCCGTCGTGGGTGTTATATTTGCTGATAGTCGAGTGCCGCTGAGACGCTCGATTTAGCCGCAATTCTTGCCTCCTTAGCCAACGGAGAAGTGTCCCCCGATGACCTCCGGACAGATGCCCCGAGCCTACAACGCCGCCGATGTTGAGCAGCGTATTTACCAGGAGTGGGAGTCCAAAGGCTACTTCCACGCCAACATCGAAAAAGGCCGCGAGCCCTACGTCATAATCATGCCTCCACCCAACGTGACCGGGGAATTGCACTTGGGACACGCCTTGGAAAAGGCTCTGGAGGACGCGTTAACCCGGTGGCGCCGCATGTCCGGAGTTTCCACACTTTGGCTGCCGGGCACCGACCACGCGGGTATCGCCACCCAGTGGGCGGTGGAGCGCCGCCTCGCTGAGGAAGGACAGGACCGCCACGAGCTGGGGCGAGAGCGGTTCTTGGAGCTTGTCTGGGAACACGTGGGCAAGTTCGGCGGCATCATCCACGAGCAGTCGCGCCGCCTGGGTATCTCCGCCGATTGGGACCGGCACAAGTTCACCTTGGACCCAGGGCCCAGTAACGCTGTTCGCACCACCTTCGTCAACCTTTACGATAAGGGGCTAATTTACCGCCACGAGCGCATCATAAACTGGTGCACCCGTTGCGCCACCGCCCTTTCCGACTTGGAAGTCGACTACCAGGACGTGGACGGCAAGCTCTATCACATCCAATACCCTCTGGAAGACGATCCCGACTCCTTCGTCACGGTGGCCACGACCCGCCCAGAAACCATGCTGGGCGACACCGGCGTCGCCGTCCATCCAGACGATGCTCGTTACGACGGCATCCGCGATCGCTCCGTCGTTTTGCCCATCATGGACCGGCCCATCCCCGTGGTCGGGGATGAAGCCATCGACCCTGAGTTCGGTACCGGCGCCCTGAAAGTAACCCCGGCCCACGATCCGGTGGACTTCGACATCGGCCAGCGCCACAGTCTCGAAATCATCAACATCATCGGCCCAGACGGCAACATGACCGACGCCGCCGGGAAATACGCCGGGGTCGAGCGCGGCAAGGCCCGTGAGTTGGTGGTCGCTGAACTAGAAGGGCTGGGCTGCCTCGAGAAGATCGAGGAGTACCGTCACTCGATAGGCCACTGCCAGCGGTGCAACTCCGTCGTGGAGCCGCTGATTAGTCTTCAGTGGTTCGTGAACGTCGGTAGCCACGACCAGCCGGAGAGCATTGCTGGCAAAGCCCATGCGGCCGTTGCCAACGGCGACATAAAGTTGGTTCCAGAACGGTTCACTCGGGTCTATCTCAACTGGTTGGAGAACATCCGCGACTGGTGTATCAGCCGCCAGCTATGGTGGGGCCATCGCATACCAGTGTGGTACTGCGGCGCCTGCGGCCATATGACAGTAACGGTCCAAGACGCAGAGGTTTGCGAGGACTGCGGTTCCTCCGAGTTGCAACAGGACCCCGACGTTCTCGACACCTGGTTCAGCTCCGGCCTGTGGCCCCATTCGACCCTGGGCTGGCCGGAAGACACCGAAGACTTCCGTTACTTCTACCCCACAGCGGTCTTGGAGACCGGGTACGACATCCTGTTCTTCTGGGTCGCCCGCATGATCATGCTGGGCATCGAAAACACCGGGCAGGTCCCGTTCCGTACCGTGTTCCTTCACGGTCTGATCCGGGATGCCACCGGGGCCAAGATGAGCAAGACCCGGGGCAATACCATGGACCCGTTGGAGCTGGTGGAGAAGTACGGCACCGATGCGCTGCGGTTCGCCCTCACCACGGGTACCGCGCCGGGCAACGACTTGCGGTTTACCGAGAACCGGTTGGAGGCTGGCCGCAACTTCGCCAACAAGATTTGGAACGCCGCCCGGTTTGTCATCGGCGGACTGGAAGGGAAGCCGGGTCTTGAGGGCTGGCGCGACCTGCCGACGCCCCAGCACCGGGAAGACCGCTGGATCGTCAGTCGGCTGGACCGCGTGACCGCCGAGGTCGCGAGATCGCTGGAGAATTTCGAGTTGGGAGACGCCCAGCAGAAGCTCTACGATTTCATCTGGAACGACTACTGCGACTGGTATATCGAAATGGCCAAGATCCGGATGCGCGCCGGGTCCGAGCCTTCGCCGCTACCCACCCTGGCCCATGTTCTGGAACGCACGCTGCGATTGCTCCACCCGTTCATGCCGTTCATCACCGAAGAGGTTTGGCGGACCTTGATCTCGATATTGCCAAAAGAAAGTGCCGGTTCGGACTCGATCATGATCGCGCCCTTCCCTGTCGCTGGCGACCGGCTGGACGCCCAAGCCGAAGAAGAGATAGGGCTGGTGATGCAGGCGGTACGGGCTGTACGCAACACGCGCGCCCAGCTTCGCATTCCCGCCGGGCAGCATCTGGAGGCGCTGGTGGAGGCCAACGGACAGCAGGTCGCCATCGAAGACGAGGCCGACGTCATACGTACCCTTTCCAGAGTCGAACCTTTGCGGATCGTGGCCGGGGGCGCGGGAAGTCAGAGCGGCCCCAGAGGGGTGACCCTGGTGGTCAACCCCTTGGTGGTCCATTTGCCACTGGAAGGGGTTGTGGATTTGGCTGCCGAGGGAGAGCGCCTCAAGTCCGAGTTGGACGACTGCGTCAAAAACCTGGACCGTGTGGAAAAACTGGTTGCCAATCCCAACTTTCGGAGCAAGGCCAAGCCCGAGGTTGTCGAAACCGAAGAGGCCCGCCTAACCGACCTGCGCGAGCGCAAGCAGCGCCTGGACGAAATACTCGCCCAATTGGGTAGCTAAGCCAAGCCCTACGCCCACCCCGTTCGCCCTGAGCCCGTCGAAGGGCCTGCCTAGGGAGAGGTGGTTCGACAGGCCCGTCCTGAGATTGCCGAAGGGCTCACCACGAACGGATTGATACCGGGCGCAGGCTGGATGACCCGGTGTGATTTACTGAGGATTTGACCGTTAAATATGCCCCAACGCCTAGGTATTATCGGCCACCCCATCGGCCACTCCATATCGCCGGCGTTCCAGCAGGCGGCTCTCGACCATCTGGGCATCGACGGCACCTACGAGCCTTGGGACGTGGCGCCTGATGCCGTAGAGGCGTTTGTTCAGGGTCTGCGCGAGCCCGAGGTGCTGGGAATTAATGTCACGGTGCCTCACAAAGAGGCGGTAGTCCCCTTTCTTGATGAAGTCGATGATTGGGCCGCCACCGCTGGCGCGGTTAACACCATCGTCAATCGCCAGGGCCGGCTCACCGGGCACAATACCGACGGCGTTGGCTTCCTAGGCGCCCTCCAAGATGGCGGTGGATTCGATCCTCGGGGCAAGCGTGTGCTGATTTTGGGAGCGGGGGGTGCCGCCCGCGGCGTGGTTCTGGCACTGGCGAGGGCTCGGTCAGGGCCGCTGGTAGTTGCCAATCGCACTGCCGAGCGTGCTGGCAGGTTGGCCGCGTTGGCCGAAGAAAACGGTGTTTCGGCTTCGTCAATTCCGCTGTCGGAAGCGGCCCAGGCTGCGGGATCGGCTGACCTAATCGTCAACTGCACCTCCGTAGGCATGTCTCACGGCCCCGACGAGACCGGTTCTCCCTTGACCGCCGACCAGATTCCATCCACCTGCCTGGTCAATGACCTGGTGTATAATCCGTTGGAGACGCCCTTGCTGCGCGAAGCCAGCAGTGCTGGTGCGGCCCTTCTCGGCGGCATTCAGATGCTGGTGTACCAGGGCGCGGCGTCCTTCGAAATGTGGACCGGTCGAGACGCTCCCGTCCAGGTCATGCTGGATGCGGCCACCGCCGAAATGGCCTCCCGCAGCCGCTAGGGAGCCGCAGGCCCGCTTTCTGGGTAACCAGGTAAGTCGCTGTCCAATCTTTTTCCATACGCCAGCAGTCCAATTGACTTGGAAGTTTAATGGTCCGCTTTACCACGGCAGGTGAATCCCACGGCCAAGGGCTGATGATAATCGTGGAGGGAGTTCCGGCTGGACTGCCCATCGACGAAGAATATATCGCCGTGCATCTGGCCCGGCGCCAGAAGGGCTACGGGCGCGGCGGCCGCATGCTCATTGAACAGGACCGGGCGCGTATCATTTCCGGTGTCAGGCATGGAACTACCCTGGGCAGCCCAATCGGAATGACCGTGGAGAACAAAGACTGGGCCAACTGGGGAGAGGCCATGTCCGTCGAACCGCTGGACGGTCCACCCCAGAGCCCTCGCACACAGCGCGTCACCCGTCTCCGTCCGGGACACGCCGACCTGCCTGGCACCATGAAGTATGGGTTTGACGACGTGCGCAATGTGCTGGAGCGATCCAGCGCCCGGGAAACAGCCGCCAGGGTGGCCGCAGGCGCCGTCGCTCTCCGCTTTCTCCAAGAGTTTGGCATCGAAGTTCACAGTCATGTGCTCTCCATCGGGACTATCCACGCCGACCGGCCCGAAACTATCGACTGGGATGCCGTCGAGGAATCGCCGGTCCGTTGCGCCGATGCCGCTGCCGCCAAGAAGATGACCAAGGAAATCGATGCGGCCAAGAATGCAGGAGACACTGTGGGTGGCATCGTAGAGGTGCTGGCTGAGAACGTCCCCATCGGCCTAGGGTCCCACGTGTCATGGGACCGCAAAATCGATGCCCAGATCGCCTATGCGCTCATGTCGATTAACGCGGTGAAAGCAGTGTCCTTAGGCCTGGGCTGGGAGATGGCCGACCGCCGCGGCTCTGAAGTCCAAGACGTTATTGAACCGGTTACGGACCCCAGCCGCCCGTGGCAACGCAAAACCAACAACTTGGGTGGTACGGAGGGCGGTATGACCAACGGCATGCCGCTGGCAGCCAGCTTCGTCATCAAGCCGATCGCGACGCTACTGAAACCCCTGCCTTCGGTCGACTTGGACACCGGGGAAGAAGCGGAGGCCCACTACGAACGCTCCGACGTTTGCCAGGCGCCTCCGGCCTGTGTGGTGGGCGAGGCGATGGTCGCCTTGGTCTTGGCCGATGCCTTCATGGAGAAGTTCGGCGGCGACTCAATTTCAGAATCGCGACGTAACCTCGAGGGTTACCTCAAGACCGTAGGCCCGCGCAGAATTTACGAATAACCAGGCCGGTTCAGACATGGACCGCACAGTCGTACGGCCACGGGTTGTTCCCACCGTACCCTCAATCCTCAGCGCCTCCCCATTTTGGGCCGCACTCGGCATTTTCTGCTTGCTGGGCGGCGCAATATTGTTCCTGGCCGAGAACCAAGTCTTTGATACGGTCAAGGGACTGGTGGAATCCGCCCAAGACGGTCCAAGTCCACTGGCCCTCGAAACCGCCGAAACTATCAAGGAAGGGATCGAGGTTTGGGCGAAGACCGGTGTGCTCATCGGCGCGTTCACTTTGCCTCTGGCCCTCCCGGCCCTCCGAGTCTTTATCGGTCGTGGATTGGTGCTGCTGGAGAGCCGGTTATTCCGGCCGGCGCCCTCACCCAACGACCGGTACGGCCGGACGTTCTTGATCGTGGTCGGGGTCGTTTTGACGTTTACGCTATTGACCCACTGGTCCCTCACCGCCTACGAACACGTGGACTGGCTGGAGGGAGAGGACGGGCTCAGCGAGTGGTGGTCGGTGGCTGCATACTTCTTCGGGACCGCTGCGGCAAGTGCGACGGCGTGGGCGCTGCGGTCCGCAGGGCATCGAGGGCTGTCGTACTTCCACCTGGCGCTGGCATTTGCATTCTTCTTATTCGCCATGGAGGAGATTAGCTGGGGTCAGCGAATAGTGGGCTTCGGCACTCCCGAGGCTCTAGGCGGGGTTAATCAGCAGGGTGAGACCACGATTCACAACCTTCCAGAATTGGCTGTCATCATTTTCTTCGCCCTGTTCTGGAGCAGCGTAGCCGCTTTGGCAGGAGGTTCCCTCCGGGCGGCTTGGCGGTCCCGTGAGCCGGCCACGACGATGAATCTGGTGTTGCCATCTCTGGTACTGGCTCCGGCACTAATAATGATCATGATTTGGCGGGCCGGGGCTGACTGGGTTCCTGTCAATTTTGCCAGGTTGATTATGGACCGCTTCAGCTATGGCCCCCAGGGTTCCGAGGTCCCCGAAGTGCTGCTGGGCCTTTGTATTGTCGTCTACACTGTCCCCAACTTTCGGCGGGCACTGGCGCTCCGAAAAGCCAATAACCCTCTGGGCCCCCGGAGCTAAAAATAGGCACCGAAATAATGTAATGTTGGCACGGGCCGTTAGGTTGACTTGCTTGCCGATTCCGCTACACTAAGGTTAGTTTCTAGCCTCAACGGGCTCTAGGAGGATCGTAAATGGAAGGCAAAGTCCAGATCGAGATTACTTACTGCGTAAGTTGACAGCATCTTGGTACCGCCACGTGGATGGCGAACGAGTTTTTCCGGCACTTCGGCCCTGACGCCGCTGTAGCGATTTCCCCTCGCGGCCAGAGCATCATGGAAGTCTTCGTGGACGGAGAGCGGATTTACGACAAAAAGGGCGAAGGCAACACCTTCCCCGACCTGAAGCGGGTTAGGGAGATGAACGCCTACATCAAGAATAAGATCGAAAGCTTGGAGCCGGCGCCAGCTGACGACTAACCGGCCGGCCTGCCGTTCTCGGACGATAGGTTGAAACAATCAGCCCCTCCGTTACAGGAGGGGCTGAACTTTTTCCCAAATCTGGCGGCCTAGGTCCCGCTTGGGTTTCGCCCCATCTAGGACCAGCCATTTGTCTGGATTTGCTTCCGCCTGGGCCCTGTAGCCCTCCCTGACTCTTCGGTGGAAATCGCGGGGCGCCCTGTCGAAGGTGTCGTTACCAGTGCGCTCGATCCGGGATAATGCAGTGTCCACGGAAACGTCCAGCAACACGGTGAGGTCCGGCGTCAGCCCCCCGGTGGCTTCGCGGTTCAACGTGTCCACCAGATTGCGGTCCAACTCTCGGCCATAGGCCTGGTAGGCCACCGTGGAGGCGACGTAACGGTCGGCGACCACGATCCTGCCTTCGGCCAAGGCTGGGCGAATGACCGAACCGACCAATTGCGCCCGGGCAGCTTCGAACAGGAAAAGTTCGCTCACGGGGGCCAAGGCCGGTCCCGACTTCACGAGCCGACGCAGTGATTCGCCAAGAGGAGTACCGCCTGGTTCGTGGGTGAGCACCGCATCCAATTCCCGCCGCCGCAGCCGTTGCAATAGGCCCCTGGCCTGGGTGCTCTTGCCCGACCCGTCCCCGCCTTCGAACACAATGAAGCTAGCCACGCGTTCCTGTCGTTACACCCTCTTTATACTCTATAAAACATTACGGCCCGTTCCGGCTCGCGGCCCTTGCTGACCGAGGCCACATTGTAGCGTTGCCCCAGCAGGTGTTGCAGACGCCGGATATAAGGCCGTTGGGGTGCAAGCTTTACGGTGGACTCACCGCCCAGCACCCGGTTGGCGGCTTCCTCGGCTTCCTCCATGGCCTGTTCCATGGTTGTCGTTGTGGCCTGGTCGTCCGGTTCTGGAATCCGGCCGCCTGACCGTCCCCAGTCGGCCACCACGGTTCGAATGAATTCTTGTAACTGCGCCATGGAGTTCTTCCGGAGGACACATACCGGTTTGCCGCTGGACTCGGCGATGCGGACCAACTGGGAGCCCCTGCGGTAGTGGGTCTTGGTGGTTAGAACCAAGTCGGCTTGCCGTAGTTCGTTTACAATCTGCACCGGAGCGCCGCTCGACTCGGCCACCGCCGCTTCCAGCTTGTCGCGGCCAACTCCAAACAGGAACACCCGTACTTCCGATGCTTTGCCGTCGACCTCTTCTGAGGGTTCGCTGCCATTATCGCTCTGGTTGCTGCGGCTAGGGCGGCGACCCTCCGGCTTCCAAGACCCGGGTGTTGCTTCGCTGGGCCGCGTTTGCTCTTCGCTGTGCTGCACCTCGCCGTCTTCATCCAGCCACCGGACTTCCGGAGCAATAGGGTAGCCGCGCAGCCACTGGTCCACTACTTGGGCCACGTTATCGTGAACCGCCAGGCGCTTCCAGTTCTGTATTTCCACCACCGCGTCGAAGGTGGGCGGCGCCTTCCGTTCCAACACGCTCTTTTGGGTGCCGCGGTACCGGGCTTCTTGGTCGCCCAGTGTTACGGTCTGAATTCCACCGACCAGGTCGGAGAGCGTCGGGTTCATGATCAGGTTGTCCAACGTGTTGCCGTGGGCGGTGGCGATCAGTTGAACACCCCGCTCGGCGATGGTCCTAGCGGCGGCCGCCTCTTGCTCGGTGCCCATTTCATCGATGACGATGGTCTCCGGCATGTGGTTTTCCACCGCCTCGATCATCACGCTGTGCTGTTGGGACGGTGCCCGCACCTGCATCCGCCGGGAACGGCCGATGGCTGGATGAGGGACATCCCCGTCGCCAGCAATCTCATTAGAAGTATCGACGATAATGACCCGCTTATGCGCTTCTTCCGAGAGGACACGGGCCATTTCCCGCAACATGGTGGTCTTGCCGACACCGGGCCTGCCCAACAGAAGAATATTCTTTCCTGAGAAGGCTAGGTCCTCGATTATCTTGATCGTTCCGAAAACGGCCCGGCCCACCCGGCAAGTGACTCCAACGACTTGGCCCCGGCGGTTCCGGATTGCGGAAATGCGGTGTAAGGTCCGCTCGATGCCGGCCCGGTTGTCTTCTCCGAAATCGCCAACCCGGTCGATCACGCGTTCGAGGTCCTCTGACGTGATCTCGCGGCTGTCTAGGAGAATGTCGCCGGAAGCGAACCGTGCTTCGGGGACTCGCCCCAAGTCAAGCACCACCTCCAACAACCCCCCCAAGTCCTCGTGGGTTCGCAGGGCTTCGGAAACCCGCTCCGGCAACACATCTAGCACCAGATCCAGTTCTTCTCGAACCACTTCCTGCACCGTTGCCAATATCACGCCTCCGCCATGGAATATTCGCGACTTTCTACAGGCACCGCCACGGTTTTGATAAGCATAGTATACCGCCCATTCTCCCTTAGTCCGTTCCGCAACAACGTTGTGGCAACGGTCTCCTGGTAGTCGGGCACCAGCCAGCTCTGCGCTCCGGGCCTGCCGCATGCTGTGGCCAGCAGTGACGCCAGTACCTCGGGATGGTCTGGCCGGTGCAATAATCGGGCAATGCTCACTTTCCCGTGGAAATCGAAGGCCAGCCATCCGGTAATCCGGCCGCCGTCCCACGTTGTCTCTTCCGTGGGCCTACGTCTTGGTTCTTCTTGCGCGTCCCGCCATTGGTCGAGTGTGAGACCGGAGCCGGCCCGGACCTGCTGGGGAGTGGCCGCGCAGTACAATTGAAACAACCCTAATTCATCCTCCGGCATGAATGGCGCCAGCGGCGCTATCGGCGTTATCGGATAGCCTCCGCCGCTGCCGTTGGGACTGGGCAACTCGGGCTGGCCTTGCAGATGAATTTCCTCGTAATAAGGAAAATACCCGGTTCTTTG
The DNA here is from genome assembly GCA_965247605.1 of Dehalococcoidia bacterium. GTDB lineage: Bacteria > Chloroflexota > Dehalococcoidia > Lucifugimonadales > UBA3495 > VXOI01. The sequence continues at coordinate 1,356,513 of CBDFHM010000013.1, forward strand.
TGCCATATTAACCACCGGACTGTCCGATGGAACCCGCAGAAAGACCCTTTCGGCGCGCCGCTGTCCGGCAGCTCGGCCTATCGCTTCCAGCAACTCCAATCCGGTGCTGCTGAAGGGTTCTGTTGCGCTATTTTGATGGGGCCTATCTTCCCGGGGTAGAAAGAGCCTGTCGATCCTCCACGCCCGGGGCCCGCTTAACATTCTGGCCGAGGCCAGTCCACGGAGTTTAAGGCCGTCCCATTTCGTCACTACAGCACGGTCGTCTCTGTTGACGAGCGACTCCCGCCACAGGCTGGACCGCCGCAACGGCCGCGACCGGTGTAACGTTTCCGCAGGAACGGCTAGGTTGACGCCGCCGGGGGCGTTAACCAGCATGCATTTTAGAATATCGCCAATACGGGAACTGGTCGTCATTCTGCCGCCGTGTGCGATTTGGCCGTAACGAGGTTGATGAAATAGCGATGGAACCGGGAGTCGCGGGTGAGTTCCGGGTGGAAGGCGGTGGCCAAGATATTGCCCTGTCGCACTGCCACGGGCCGTCCGTCTTCCAGGCTCGCGATCACGGTTACTTCTTCACCCACTCGGATAATAACGGGAGCGCGAATGAAGATGCCGTGGAATGGCCCGCAATCCAGGGAGGAAATGTTCAGGGATTGCTCGAAGCTATCGACTTGGCGGCCAAAGGCGTTCCGCTGCACACCGATGTCCATGATGCCCAAGGGGACGGGGTCTTGCTCGGTAATTTCCTTAGCCAGCATGATCATGCCGGCGCAGGTCCCCCAAACAGCCCGGCCTTCGCTGGCCATTCGCTGAATGGGTTCCCGGAGGTTGTAAATAGACATCAATCTGCTGAGGGTAGTGCTCTCGCCACCAGGGATAATGAGCCCATCCAGCGATTCCAACTGGTCCGGCAGCCTTATCTCCCGAGCGTCGACACCGAGTTCAGCGAGAACCGCAATGTGCTCGGCGAAATCCCCTTGTATCGCTAAGACGCCTATTCCCAAATCGTCCTGTTAATCAACCTCGTCTGATAGCTGCGTTCGTGCCTCCGGTTATTGGCTCTGCCTATTGACTCCGGGGGGCCATTAGTTTTTCGTCGGGGATGGACTTGGCGCTGATGCCCACCATGGGTTCGCCTAAGTTCTTCGATACCTCGGCCAGGATCTTGGGGTCGTTGTAGTGGGTGACCGCCTGTACGATGGCATGGGCCCGGCTCGCCGGGTCGCCTGATTTAAAGATGCCCGAGCCAACGAAGACGCCGTCGGCGCCCAGTTGCATCATTAGCGAGGCGTCGGCTGGAGTCGCGACGCCACCGGCTGCGAAATTGACCACCGGCATGCGCCCAAGCTCCCTGGTCTTGGTCAACAAGTCCAGGCTAACTTTCATATCCCGGGCTTCCACCACCATTTCATCGTCGGGCATGTTCTGCAGCTTGCGGATGGCGTCCTGCACTGTCCGCATATGCCGCACCGCTTCGACCACATCACCGGTTCCGGCCTCGCCCTTGGTCCGTATCATTGCGGCGCCCTCGGAAATACGCCTTAGGGCTTCTCCCAAGTCGCGGCAACCGCAAACGAATGGCACTTTGAAATCGTGCTTCCAGATGTGATGCAATTCGTCAGCCGGTGTTAGTACCTCAGACTCGTCGATATAGTCGATACCGATGGCCTCCAGAATCTGGGCTTCGACGAAATGGCCGATGCGCACCTTGGCCATGACCGGGATGCTCACCGCTTCCATGATGTCGCAGATTATCGCTGGATCGGTCATGCGAGCCACGCCGCCGTCGGCGCGGATGTCAGCCGGAACCCGCTCCAAGGCCATAACGGCCACGGCGCCGGCCTCGGCGGCAATCCGTGCCTGATCGGCGTTCACCACGTCCATGATTACGCCGCCCTTGAGCATTTGGGCGTGGCCGGCCTTGACTGTATAAGTCCCTGTTAGTACCTCGACCATGTTTGCCATCCTCCAAGCGGATTAGGCTCAATAACGTATATCTACTACGCTCGTATTATACGATGCAGCAAACTCCATTATCAATTCCGCCCGATCGGCCTCGCTCCCTCTTGCTGCCCCCTCTTGCCGCCCCGTCATTCCGGCGCAGGCCGGAATCCACGTCCCCCACCTGCCTCACGGCCGGGCACTCACAGCGGGCCGAGCCGCCTTGACAGCCTTCCGCGCCAGAAATGATAATAGAAACGCCAGCCGAGGTAGCTCAGGTGGTAGAGCACGGCACTGAAAATGCCGGTGTCGACAGTTCGAGTCTGTCCCTCGGCACCACCTACGTGATAAATCGCGATTCCACGCCTAGTTCTCAATGCCGCCTAGGTCAGTTCGGCCAGAATGCCGACATCGGCGTGGAAATCAGACTGGAAAGGCTCAAAATAAGGCCCCGGCTTATCACCGGGGCCTTTGCTATTTGACGTGCCAGCAGGTCGGCGTAGGACCGAGATTCGCCTGGGTTAGCAATACCAGCAGGCGCACCCGGGCAGGGCTTAGTCACGCTCGGCTATAGGAATATGAACACCGGAAACATTTTTTGGAAATTCTAACAGCCCTCCGGTAGCGCATCCGCTAACTCACCACAAGCAACCGACCCCCCTGCATCCTAGCGTCCCCCTCCAGATCTACCAGAAGCTCTACCGGTGCTGGCCGTCCCCGGTCGATGTTGTAGCCCCAGGGGTCTGGGGATGACACCATGTTGAAGACGGCGTGACGGGCCTGTATCCCGCTTCCCTGGCACATGCATTATTCAGAAGCCTTCAAATCCACCCGTCCACCTCACCCAGTTGATCGCACAGTTGATTTCCTTGGGATTATCGAAAATCAGAAATCATGGACACGTCATGGCTGTTGTGGTCAGGAGTCCAACTGAGTTCACCGTGATTTTGTGGCAACCCGAACCATCAGTATCCCCCAAAATAATTCCCTGACTGAACAAGTCTCCGGCGGTTTGTACCAAAGTGACCGTGCCGTTGCCCAGTTGAATTTTGTTGCTGGCATCAACAATGGCCGTGTTCCCAATGGCAGTTGCGTTGGTTAAATTGCCCGTGCTGACATCGGCGTTGTGACCAAGAGCCGTGTTAGACGAGCCTGTGGTGTTGGAGAAGAGCGCACCTTGTCCAGCGGCCGTGTTAAAGGCGCCTGTGGTGTTGTCCCTGAGTGCCTGATCTCCAGTGGCCGTATTCAGACTGCCTGTGGTGTTGGAGGAGAGCGCACCGGCTCCAGTGGCCGTGTTGTCTCCGCCCGTGGTGTTGGACCCGAGCGCAAAATTCCCAGTGGCCGTGTTGGTATCGCCTGTGGTGTTGCTGAAGAGTGCGAGGTGTCCTGTAGCGGGGTTGGACCCGCCCGTGGTGTTAACCAAGAGCGCACGGCGACCAGTGGCCGTGTTCAATTCGCCGGTGGTATTGCTGGACAGTGCATTGAGGCCCGTAGCCGTGTTGGCAATGCCGGTGGTGTTAGCGCTGAGCGCACCTTTTCCGGTCGCCGTGTTAAAGAGACCTGTAGTGTTACTGGACAGCGCAAGGTGTCCGGTGGCCGTGTTGTCAAAGCCCGTTGTGTTGGAGGCCAGAGCACCTTCCCCAACGCCGGTACTGCCGGATCCGGTGAGCGTCAGGTTACCGGCATTCACTCCGGCAAAAAAGTTACTAAATCCAAAATTGTGTATGAATCGATCGCTGCCTGATTCATTGCCAGTCTACCGCAGAGAAGCCTACGATAGCGGCCCTGAACAAGTGGGCGCGCTGCGAAATCGAGGGTTAGAAGCCTCGTTGATCCCAAGGGAATGAGAGTGAAATTGATCAGGATGAAGCCATGCCTATCTTCCTCTGGCGTTGATTCCAATATAGCCTTGGTCTGTCCCATCGATGTATGATGGGGCAGTTATTACGGGGATGAAGCTGCTAGACGTGGGCCGCATCCAGCCTAGTCAGGAAATACGTGCCCCGTTACAGGGATTCCCAGGTTCAGCCCGCAGGGCGGGAGAATAAAATCAGGAGCTTGAAATATGGCTGAGTATGATCTGGTAATTCGAGGCGGAACTATCGTAGACGGCACCGGCGTTCCCCGCTTCAAGGCTGACCTGGCAGTGAAAGACGGTCGAGTCGCTAAAATCAGTGGGCGCATCAGCGCCGGAGGAGCTAGGGAGATCGACGCCAGTGGTTGTATCGTAGCACCAGGTGCGATTGACCTCCACACTCATTACGACGCCCAGTTGAACTGGGACCCATATGCCTCCTTGTCTGGATGGTTCGGTGTGACCTCACTGACCATCGGTCAATGCGGGTTCGGGTTCGCACCCACTCGGCCTGATGACCGGGACCTGAACATGCGGATGATGAACCGCATCGAGGCGATCCCGTTGGAGTCGATGCGACAGGGGATGCGGTGGGACTGGGAGACCTTCCCACAGTTCATGGACAGCCTGGACAAGCAGGGGCTCGGGGTAAACGTGGGGGCGTTGGTCCCCTTCTCACCGGTCCGCGGTTACGTCCTTGGGATGATCCCGGCCCGGGAACGGACATCGGTGACCGAGGCCGAACTTAACCAGATGAAACAGATCTTGTATGACGGCATGAAGGCAGGGGCCTTCGGTATTTCAGCCGATAAGAACATGGAGGACCGTCCGGAAGACGGTAGCTTCCTACCCAGCCATGTAGCCTCCAGAGAAGAGTTCATGGCGATGGCGGAAGTGATGGGACAGTTCGGCGTCGGGCATATCGGCTGGACCATCGGCATGGGCCACGACGAAACGGAACTCAATTCCCAGCGTGAGATGCTGGCCGACATGACCAGGACCAGCGGACGCCCGCTACACCTTGACGGTGGCAATGCCGCCGACAGCGAGTGGTACGATCAGACCCAAAAAGAAGGCCTACCCATAGTCCTCCAAGAACTCTGTATGCAGGTCGAAGCCGAGTTCACCTTCGGAGAGTACAACCTGTTCGACTATATGCCCAACTGGGTAGACCCGTTGGTGGGTACTCCCGAAGAACGGGCTGCCAAGCTGCGCCAGCCCGGGGTCCGCGAGGCCATGAAGGCCGATGTCGAGAGGGGTAGTGCTGGTCTGTCTCAGCCGGGAAGCTATGATGGGAGGACTGACTGGACCAGGTTCCGCGTGCTCCAGGTAGCCAACGAGCGGAACTTCAAGTACGAAGGTATGACCATCGCACAGATGGCCGACATGGAGAACAAACACCCCGTGGATGCCATGTTCGATCTGGCTTTGGACGAGAACTTGGAAACTGAATTTAGCCAGTTTTTGGCGTCCGGTGATGAAGATGCCCTGGAAAAATCAATTTCCAATCCCCACGCGCATATCTCGGTGTCTGATGGTGGGGCCCACACCAGGTACCTCACAGTCAGCCAGTGGCCGATCTACTTCCTCTCTCACTGGATCCGGGACAAGCAACTCATGACACTGGAGCAGGCGCACGTGAAGATGAGTCAGTACCCGGCATGGTTCGCGGACTTCAAGGACCGCGGAACGCTACGCCCAGGAACTTGGGCGGACATCATCGTGTACAACATGGACGAGCTGGGGATGCTCTACGATAAGCCGATCTTCGCTACGGACTTCCCCGGCGGAGAGCGAAGGCTCATCCAAAAGCCCACCGGCCTCCGGTACACCATCGTCAACGGCGCGGTAACTTTCGAAGGGAACGATTGCACCGGCGCGCTCCCTGGCAAACTGCTCCGCAGCTACGATATGGTCTCGTAAGCGGCAGGCCTTTTTTTAGTATAAGGGGGAGCCATGAGCATCAGCTTTACCTGGTCACCAAGTGTAGCTATGAGCAAAGAGGAGATTGACGACTTTCTTAACCGGACCAGCGTTGCTCGACTCACCTCAATCCGCCCAGATGGTTATCCTCACACGACTCCACTTTGGCATTTATGGGACGGCGACGCCCTTTGGTTCAATTTGGGCTCTGGAGAACGGCCCAGACAGCACATCCGAAACTTGCGCGAGAACCCAAAGCTATCTGTAATCATCGACCGCGATGTTCGACCAGAAGAAGGTGGTTTCTTCGACGCACAAGGCGTGACCATTCGGGGAACGGCGGAGCTATTATCCGATGAGGCGCTTCAGGACGAGATGATGTCGCGGATATTGAGAAAGGTTTTCGGAGATGAGGGCGATCAGTACGTTGGTATGGCGCTTGAGGATGGTAAGCCTGGGAAGAACCGTATCATCGTCAAGGTCAATCCAGAGAAAATCTCTGCGTGGGACTTTCGCAAGTTGGAAGGGTAAGGCGCTTCTGTGCTGGGCCAGGTACGCGCGCTGCCGACAACCTTCGGCTCGACCCACAGGCGCCAGTCCTGCTGCGTCCAGGGGATCGCTAATTAAGTAGACTATGACAGACGTTCGCTCCATCCTTTTCGTCACCACTGCCGACACCGATCTGTTGACCGCCGGCCGGGCCTTGGAAAGCCTGCCCGACGGCTTCCCGACGGTTAAGGCCTTTAACCCCGTGTACCTAACCGGGGCACAGGTCGTCCCGGGATCGACTAAGCGATTCTGGTGGGTATGCTTGAAGGGGCCGGACCACGAATGGCGAAACTCAGTCAATGGCCGGACTTCCGGAGGGAACATTAGGGGATGTCCATATTGTCGTGGCTTTGAAGTTTCGGTTACAAATTCTCTAGTACTCAGTCAACTCGGTTTTGGTAATTGTTTAAGAAAACGTCTAAGGTTGCTACCCTTTTTTAGGAGTGTTGACGTAGGAGGGTGGCAGCCATGGGACGAGAACGGTATGTGGTCCGGTTGGAAAGGGAAGAACGAGACCAGTTGGAACGACTGATTCGCGGGGGAAAGAGCCCAGCGCGAAAGGTTGCCCCAGCCCGTATTCTGCTAAAGGCAGATACGGGCTGGGGGGTGATGCGCATCGTGGAGGCGCTGGACACGTCTGCGGGTACGGTGTGCCGTACCAAGCGGCGGTACCTGGAGGGAGGACTGAAGCGGGCCTTGGAGGAAGATCCTCGGCCAGGACATCCGACCAAACTGGATGAGCGGGGGGAAGCGCACCTGATTGCCCTGGCGTGCAGCGAGGCCCCTCCAGGCCATGACCACTGGACCCTGCGGCTCCTGGCAAACAAGGTGGTGGAGTTGGGGCTGGCGCCCTCCATGTCCCACGAGGGAATTCGCAAGCGGTTGAAAAAAACAGTCTCAAGCCGTGGCGGAAGAAGGAGTGGTGTATTCCCCAGGTGAGCGCCGAGTTTGTGGCGTGTATGGAGGATGTGCTGGACCTTTACGCGGAACCCTATGACCCAGAGCGCCCGGTGGTCTGTTTCGACGAGACCTCCAAGCAGTTGCTGGCGGAAAAGAGGTCTCCGATCCCGCCCAAGCCGGCACGACGGGAGCGATACGATTACGAGTACCAGCGCAATGGCACCCGAAACCTGTTCATGCTGTGCGAGCCCCTGGCGGGCTGGAGGCATGTGGCAGTGACCGAACGTCGTACCATGGTGGACTTCGCTCAGCAGATGCGGTGGCTGGCCGATGAAGCTTACCCAGCGTCCGAGAAGATCCGGGTGGTGCTGGACAACCTCAACACCCACAAACCAGCTTCCCTCTACGAAACCTTCGAGCCCAAGGAGGCTAGGCGAATACGCAAACGCTTGGAGTTTCACTACACTCCCAAGCACGGTAGTTGGCTCAACATGGCAGAGATCGAGTTCAGTGTCTTGGCCAGGCGAGTCCTGCGCCGGCGTATTGCCGATGAAGAGACTTTGAGTGGCGAGATCGCGGCCCTGGAGGCAGAACGAAACCAAGCCGGAGCAACCATTGACTGGAGATTCTCCACTGTGGACGCCCGAGTCAAGCGTCACCATCTCTATCCTGCCAACAATTAGGTTGACTGAGTACTAGCGTCCCTATTCCCAGATGTAGCGGCGCTGTGGCATCCAGAGAAGAATGGAGACGTCACGCCGGATCAGGTCGTCGCCGGAACCAATAAGAAGTACTGGTTAAAGTGCCCTAAAGGCCCAGACCACGAATGGTACAAAGGACTATGGGACCAGACCTACGGTGGTGAAGGGTGCCCGTTCTGCGGGGGGATGAGAGTTTCCGTCACCAACTCACTCGCATCACTCTTTCCTGAGGTGGCAGCCCAGTGGCATCCGGAGATGAATAGAGGCGTTACGCCAGATCAGGTCATTGCCGGGTCTCAAAAGAAATTCTGGTGGAAATGTCCGAACGGACCCGACCATGAATGGCCTGCTCAAGCCCATAGCCGAACTGGAGCAAATCGGACAGGATGCCCCTACTGCACCATCGCGCCGAGATCCAAACCAGAAATAGAGCTTGCATTCGAATTGCGCATCTTCTTCGATTATGACATTGATGACCATAAAGAGCAGGCAGGGAACCGTATCTACGACTGTGACATCATCGTTCGCCAGCACGGATTGATAGTGGAATATGACGGCTCTCATTGGCATGTTGGCAACGAACAAGCGGACAGAAACAAGACCAACGACCTGCGAGAGTCTGGCTGGCACGTCATCCGGGTCAGAGAAAAGCCCTTGCTACCGCTTTCATCGACGGATGTATCTATCCCGTCTGGCAGAAATATGAAGCTTGCTGCAGATGCCGTGTTACGGAAGATCCAGGAGATCTTAAGCATTCGACTGGACGGCCTGGACAATTATCTCGAAGCGTCAGACCGGCAGAACGTTCGTGCCAGCGAAGCGTTCATGAGGCGTTCATTGCGTTCAATTAAGAAAGCGGAAGCTGCGGTGTAAAGCTTCTTATTGAGCCACCAGTGCCACCCGGGACTGCTCCCAAGGGAAGCCCACCATCTCGGCCTTAAACAAGTGGGCACACTGCGGATGGACTCGACGGGGAAGGTTACCGGCAAGGCCATGCGGAAGCTGTTCAAGTAACGGAGCACCCTCACCATTCGTATCTGATCCAGCTAGGGGAAATTGCTGACATTCTGCTGACAAACGCCTAGGTACAGAACGGGACAAGACGGAGTGCTAGACACGAAACGGGTGGCTTGGTATATACTGGGCGGGACGGCGCCGGATACGAAGGGATGGGTTAAGATGGAACTTCTTGAGTCTGTCCCTCGGCACCACAGCACGGTTCGTGAGCGGAAGTGGCTCAGTGGTAGAGCACCTCCTTGCCAAGGAGGGGGTCGCGAGTTCAAATCTCGTCTTCCGCTCCAATTTTCGGTGATTGTGGGATGTGAGGGAGGGAAATCCAAATGGTGAAATTCGGACATGGATCGGACTGGGTAGAGATTACGCCAGACGATGTCGAGCTAGTCGGTCGAGGAGTTCGCGGCATTGTCGGGAGAATTGGTGCACCCTTAGGGCGGAAGAAAATCTCGCCCGAATCGGCGACGCCGGTCCCCGAGGAAGTTGAATCTCCTCCCATGGACGTGAATTATTTTCGACGCCAACGCAACAAGCTATTCAAGGATTTCGAATCCATCTTTGATCACGTACACGCACAACAAATGGAGCGCATTCTCGGCAACAAAAAGACACTAGACTGAATAATCAACTTCCGGCGCCTGTTCTATTCCCGATCCTATTTGTCGTCCTCACCCTTGGGGGGGTTGCCATCAAGGGGATCGCAACCTGACCCGCCATGAACATCGACTTCCGGCACCTCGCCGTCCAGGTCCTCGCCGCCATCGTCTTGGCGACAATCATCCTGGCGCTCTGGATCCACGTCACCAAGTCCGACGGCCCGGCCTACCCCGGCACTATCCCGTGGTTCCGCCAGCAGTAGGAGTCATCCTCTAGGAGATCCGATCCCCCACCTTCCGCAGCCCCCAGGGTTCCCCCTCTACCCCTGCCGCAAGTTGGCACAACGGCACTAGACCCCTCCGGTGACCAACGCCCAGAATCAAGACATGCTAACCGCCACCGTAACCTTCACCGCCATAGCAGCGATCGCCGCCTTCGAGCCCTTCGCCCTCAACCGAGGGCATCAACGGCAAAACCCTCTCCCTCGCCGTCGGAACCAACGCCGCCCCGCGCGGAGCTCTAGTCGGCCACGCCGTCCCCGTTTGATTCGTTCCGCATTCGTTTCGAAATCCAATCCCCAACCATGAACACCCGACGCGGCGCGCAGCTAGCCAACACCAACGCCCTGAAACACGGCAGATTCTCGACCAGATTCACCAACCTGGCCACCGCCACCGCTACCGCCAAGGCCCAAGAGCGCGAGCCGGGCCCCCTGGCCCGCCAGCTCCAACTGCTGGATGCAGTCATCGAAGACCTAGCCAACCAGGAGACCCCTCAGCCAGCCTTGCTCATCCACGCCATCCGGACCTACGCCCAGGTCGCCATGGCCAAGATTCTCATCGAGGAACGACAAAGCGTTCGAGGCTCAAGAGTGACCCCCGCCTACTTGAGGAACAACCCAGAGGGGCACTCCCGGTGCTGGGGCTGTGACAACCTGGCGATGAACAAGCACCTAGCAGCCCACCAAGGCCTCTGCTACCGGTGCGCGGCCCACGGGCTCCGGAAGTACCAGAAAGCGGTCGAGGGGACAACCGCCGCCGCTAACGCCGACGAAAATATTGATGACCCTGAGGAAGACGAGAAAGACGCCGGACTACCCCATCCCACCTAGCGGGTAGTCATCAAACCTTCTATTGGCTTCTCTTTCTCGTTTGCGGCACCAAAATCGGGTTACGAGTTATCGCCCACAGGGCGCCCATCGTCAAAGTCCGGGTCATCAAAGTCGTGGCCGTCTTCGTTATGGTCGTCATAATCGTCGTCCAACGAACCGTACATCCGGTCCAACGCTGCAGTGGAGAAGGTGTTAACCCTAGACCACCCATACTCGGAGCGGGGCTCACGCCTCGAAAGTAATCAAGGTCGCACAGCGGGCTTGCGATCGAGTTGGACGGTAACTAGAATCTGCGCATGGACGACAAACACTATGTGTGCCACTCCCCTAAGGGTATATACTTCACGGGCAGGAGGCTGCAGGTTCAGTTCTGCACTGCCCACCAACTTTCTTGTCAGATACGAAATCACCCTCAAAAACTTGAGGTAGTGATATGTTAGTTGCTGGAGCGCTTACAAAAAGCTGACCAGAACCCAATGTGTAACAAGCCGTTACCGGTAGGAGGTTTCGTGGCATGAAACTGAAGCTGCGGCAGCATGCCAAGCCCCAGTCGCAAGAGGATTCGAACACCAACGGTCGTATCTCGGCCGCCGAAATGTACCAGGTGCAAGATTCGTACGTTCGGTTCAATCAGAAAGACCATATGGGCTCACAAATGGTTTGGGATGCCCGGATCGCGGCTGAACGAGACAAGCTAAAGGTCAAACAGAAGCAGCTTACGGAGAAGGGACGCGCCGGTTTCGAGGCCACTGCGTGGGGCCTGGACTCCGCAGCAGATTCTTTGTTAACTCTTATGGACTTCTCAAAGAATCAAGCGGATACGAGAGCTACCGCATGGCAGACCAAGGTGGAGCCCTCGCCGACGGGTCGACCGGAGACTACCCCTAAAGAGGCCTCACAGATTGTCCGCAAGGCCGCTAGTCTGTTGGGAGCGGACCAAGTTGGCTTCGCCGAGCTGGACCGTCGCTGGGTGTATTCCCATTACTTCGATCAGGAGACGAAGAAGGACTACCCCATCAAGTTCTCCGATGAAGCCGGTTACGAAGAGTACAACCAACCGATGCGCCTTGAGGATGGGACTCGGGTCATCCCCAAGGAGATGAAATACGTGGTGGTGATGCTCCACGAGTGGGGTAAGAACCTGGATGGCACGGAGCACGCACCGAGCCTCCTTACTGAAGGACTCAGTACACTGGCATATGCACGAATGGCGCCGACACTTTGGATGCTGGCTGAGTTCATACGAGGACTGGGGTACCAAGCTATCCCTGCCGCTAATGACACCGCTCTGAGCATCCCTCTGGCGGTCGATGCTGGCCTCGGCCAGCTAGGGAGACATGGCCTTTTGATCAACCCCAAGGTGGGGGCACGCTGCCGTATCTCAAAGATTTTCACCGACCTTCCGCTGGAGGCCTTGGGCGCCGTGGACTCCGGCATCACCGAGTTCTGTAACGCCTGTCTGAAATGTGTCCCCAAGTGCGGTACGAAAGCCATCACAACGGGCGACCGAAGTTACGAGCCCTTGGCCAAGAGCAATTCACCGGGAGTGCTCACCTGGAAGGTAGATGCAACGAAGTGCATGACCTTCCAGAACCGTGTCGGGACCACCTGTAGCACCTGCGTCCGCAGGTGCGCCTGGACCAAGCCGCCCCGCAGAGCATATGCCATACCGCGCTTCTTCATCAGGAACTTCCGGTGGCGGTGGTTGAACAAATCATGGGTGTGGCTCGACGATCTAGCCGGAAATGGAAAATTCGACAAGAAGGCTGATGACTTCTGGGTGCCCAGCGGACGCTGACGGTCCGTGTACCAGACCGTGTAATCGCTCTGAACCTAGGTGAACGTAAGCGGGAGTTCGCGGGAAGAATGGTCTGGTTGGCACGAAATCAATTGTTTCGCGCAGCATCGTTAGGAGTTGTCGTTGCGTTTGCCGCGGCAGCTTGTGGCGGGGACGGTTCGGGGATACCAACGCCCGGGCCGACTTCCACGAGTGCGCCGGCGGTTGGTCGTGCCACGACTTCCTTCCCATCGGCTACACCTATTGCCACGCCCAGGGACAATACGCCGACTCCACAACCAAGCCCTACGACCGTTCCCACACCCACCAGATCCGCGCCGCCCACGCCGGACCCCACACCCACACCGATTCCCAGCCCTACAGCCACGCCGCCTCTGGAGCTGGCTCCTCTGTCGGCCTTCCAAAAAGGAATGACATTCGCCGACTGGAGAGCTTTTGACGCCCCTCGGTCCGATTTCTACCGCGCTCCGCAGACCGATCAGTCACTAGCGAACCTCGCGGCTACTGGGGCCAACTGGATCGCGTTGGTAGTCCGGTGCGGCCAGAAAACGGCCGCTTCGACCGATATATCCTGTGATTCTCCGGCCACCGCTACAGATGCTGAGTTGGGCCGCATGGTCGACGTAGCCCACGGCATGGGCCTCCGGGTCATGCTCAAGCCACAGCTTGATTTTTCTGAGGAGCTGGACTCCAGCCGTTTTCGAGGTCACATTGGGACTACCTTCACAACCGAGAACCAATGGAAAGCCTGGTTCACTTCGTATCGACAGTTTATCGGCCGCTACGCGGCGTTTGCCCAAGACGCTGGTGTAGACCTTTTGACCATCGGCGTGGAACTTGGGGGCACAACCCATCGAGAACAGGACTGGCTTCGCATTATCGAGAACGTTCGCGGACAGTTCACAGGATTGATCACGTACGCGAGCCTCTCCTCGACAGGCGCCCCTTCCCCACACGGAGAAGAGAAGCGGATTCTGTGGTGGGACGCAGTTGATTACATTGGCATCGATGCTTATTACCCTTTGACAATGAAAAACGACCCAACGGTGGCAGAAATGAAACAGTCCTGGGGCCAGAGGGGTCACCTAGCTTTGTTGGAAGAACTGTCTAACCGGTTTGGGAAACCCATTATCTTTACTGAGTTCGGCTACCGGAGTGTCGACGGGGCCAACAGGGTTCCCGGAGCGTACCAAAACGAGGGTCCTTTAGATATTAAGGAGCAAGCAGACGCCTACCAGGCCGCATTAGAGGTATTGTGGGGTCAACCTTGGCTGGCGGGAATTTTTTGGTGGCATTGGTTCGCCAATCCGAACATTGGAGGGGAGAACGACGACAGTTTTACGCCGTATGGCAAGCCTGCTAATGAGGTTTTGACTAGGTTCTACCTCGGGATCGTAGACCCCAGGTAGCAAGGAAGATTTTTTGACACTGCGATTTGGTCCATCGATAAGCACGGGACTCATTGGTGTGATCATTGCCCTTTTGTTGGCTTGCGGGCCCACGGCCACTGCATTCCCCGAAGCTCCCACAACCAGCTCCGCTGCTGGCCCAACGTCGAATGCCTTGCCTCCTTCGGCAAATGAGATAAAGCAGGCGGCGCAAGATTTGTTTGACACTTGGAACCGGGCATCGGAGACCGGCGACGCTTCCCTGTTGCACTCAATATTGAGTCAGGAGATAGCCGGTCGTTGCACGGTGGAACAACTGCAAGTTGCGATTGACCAAGAGGGCCTCTCAGCCCCAGCCTTGGAGGTCGAGTCCGTATTCTTGGACTTGGAGAACTTCGACCGGGCCATGGTCGAGATGTCGGTGAGAACAGATTCCCAATCGGCCAGCGATGGATTAGCAACCGCGTTCTCGGTTTTCCCTTTTCCCATAGACAAGGAGGAGGGCCGGTGGCGGATTAGCTTCCGCTCCTTCCTCCCCGTGGGCGAAGATTGTCCGTTTGCGGATGAAGACCGCGAGGACGCGACGCCGACCCCGGCTCCGGCGCCCCGGGGGCTGCAAGCACCTGAGTTCCCCGGGTTGGAGGACCAAGACGGCTTTTCGGGGCTTGAGCCGCCTCCGGGGACAGACAGCTTGGGTAGCAGCGTGGGCGCGGGAGATGGACAACTGGACGCATCGATTCTGTTGGAGACCGACATGACTCCCGCCGAGCTACTCCAGCACTACCGGGACCTACTGGCCCAACCGAGTTGGGAAATCCGCGACGAGCACGTGGCGGATGACGCCGCCTGGCTGACGTGGACGGTGCGAGACGGTACGGGCAATTTATGGTTGGGACTCCTAATGACCGGAACAGCCGAAGAGGGAAAGCAACGGGTGCGGCTTTCGCTGGCCACCGCCGCTGAGGTAGACATCGGGTTCTTTCGACCTCCGCCCAGACCGCCTGAACCCGCAGTTCCACCTCCGCCGGACACGCAAAGGTAGGCCAATCCCAAAGCGAGCGGCCGCCGGAAGCTGGGAGGTACGCAACCGCGGGGGGTCCAACCGCTACAATAGCGCAATGCCCCCGACGTTGGGTACCTTCGGATAGACTGTTTTTTGACGCCTAAATAGCCGCATTGCAGCCGAGGTGCATAATGGCAAACGCTCACGGGAAGATCATCGCCAACATTGACCGGCTAAACCAAATTATGGACGACCGTGGAGTGTCCGCTATCGTCGCCCGGTCTGGGAAGAATTTCACCTACCTAGCCGGGTTCGCCTTCCCCGGCACATTGGGCCGGCATTTAGACTTCCCTGACTCGCCAAGAGAGGTCTTGCTGGTCTGGCCACGAACTGGCGACCCGGTGATGGTTCTGAATAGCTACGCTGCCCCCTTGGCCAAACGCGATTCATGGCTGGAAAAGATCGAGGTCTATGACGACTACGCCGAATCGCCCTACTCTCGAGCGGCGAATGTCTTGCAGGTCATGGGCCTTGACCAGGAAACAATCGGATTCGAGAAAAGCTACGTTAATGCCAACCGGTGGGGAGAGATCGCGGCATTATTGCCGCGCGCCACCATCACCGACTGCACCGACCTCATGGACCGAGTACGTTGGATCAAGACCGAGGAAGAGGTCAAAGCCCTCGAGGCCGGAGCCGTTGTCTTGGACGAGGCCTACTTGGAGGTCTTACCGACGGTCAGGCCTGGCGATACCGAACGAGAAGTACACGGCCGTATCGTCGAGGCTTGCATCCGCCGCGGCGCCAACTGGGCCCACGGAATACTGAACACCAGCCGTAATACGGTGGCCTACGGCGGTGAGGGCAACATGGCGTTCGAAGCCGGCGACATCATCCGAAACGACTATGTCTCGTACGTCAACGGTTATCCCGGCCACCAGTCACGTTCCGTGGTGATAGGGCAACCAACTGGTGAGCAACAAAAGGCCTATGAGGTTACCCGGGATATTTACCGCGCCACTATCGACCAATGCCGCCCTGGAGCCAAGGCCTCTGACATCTACCACTACGCCAACAACCGGTTCCATGAGGCGGCCTTCCGAAATAATGTCTCGCTGGCCGGGCACGGTGTAGGCGCCTGGTGGCATCAGCAGGAGCCCTACTTGGTCCCTTCGGGAAAGCATATCCTGGAAAAGGGAATGGTGATCGCGTTAGAGCCCCACATCGGCTACTTGCACTTGCAAGACATGGTCCTCATCACCGACCAAGAACCGCGCCTGCTCTCCCCCCTCATCAACACCGACGAGATGTTGGTTGCTGGGTGAAACCTGCTGCGTGGTCGTTCTGCGGCTCTTCTCGCGGTTAGCAGAGTTGGCGGTGCTATACTCGAATTATTACTCCGCCTAGCCTCGCGGCGTCCGTGCCTCGTTCGCAGGGGCTCGCACCGTAATCAGTTTCAGTAGTCGTCGCCCAAAGTCTCGCCGTTGGGAGCCTGACGATGGTCCTAGAATCGATCGGACTAGCAGCCGGACAATTTGCCCTCAAATTCGTCTCCGGTGGTATTCAAGATCGTGCCCTCCGCACGCAACTTGAGGCTGCTTACACTAAGGCGGCTGAAGACGCGATCGAACACTTCACGGCACCTCAGCGCCCTCTGGGAAGCGAAAGTTGGAACCGCATTGCTTCTCTGACCCGAAACCAGGACTTCGCGATGACCTTGGGGTTTGGCGGAGATGTCGGCAATCTCGACTTGGTCTCCCTTCAGGCCACTTACGGTCAAGACGAACCACCGCTCGAAGATATCCTCTACTGGATGCTTGATGACATTCAGCGGCGCTGTCAGGCAGTTCTGCCAACCGATTCCCAGGTCTTAGCCCAGATGATCAGAACCCATGGAGTCTTACAACGCGTTCGCGATGAGCGGCTGCAACAGGGCCTCGATCGAAATACAGATGCCCTGAATGTTTTGACGGCCACCGTGATGGATCAATACTCAGCAGTAATCCAGAACGAAACGACCGTTTCCCCGGCGAACGCCCTCCCCACCGACGACGACTACCGCGTAGAGCGGCCCGAGTTGGCAGACTTGGCCCAGCGGCTCACTTCCGAAGAAGTCGTGGGCATTGGAGCCGTCGGCGTTGGCGGTGAGGGCGGGGTCGGCAAGAGCCTGTTGGCGGTTCACTACGCGCGGGAGAATTTCCCCGAAAACACCCTATACGTTTCCTTGGACTCCGGCTCCATCGAGACCATCATGTTCGACCTCGGCCGTGGCGTTGGAATTGAGCTTGATGCTAATCGAGACACGGTCACCAACAGCAGGGTGTTGGGCCAGGCTCTGGCGGCCCACGACGGACTCCTGGTCCTAGATAACGCCGAAGACCTTAATCAGACACGTATGCTCCTCCCTGACCCCGGCGGCGCTTGCCGGACCATCTTGACCTCCCGTGACCAGTCGTTGCTGCGAGCCCTGACCGGCTCGGAACCGGTGATGATGGAGATATTCACACCCGATCAGGCACCGAGCAAATAGACCAACTGGCGGAGCTGCTGGAACACCTACCTTTGGCGGTGGACGTGGCGGCCTCTACCATTGCGTCCGAGGGTCTGTCCGTCGCTGCCTGGTTGAAGATGTTTCCGGACGAAGCCAGCCAGCTTGATGCCCTGGTCCCCCAGACAGGGTCTTCGAACGGTCCTGATGCCCGAGACCCTCGTGAAAACCGCATCGTCCATGCCGTTCTCCGGCTCAGCCTCCGCAACCTATCCGAGCAAGCGCGGCGGTTGTTGTACGCTGCGGCCTGCTTTGACCCGGCCAGTGGCGCTCCGCAAAACCTGATTGTTCCGGTAGCCGAAATAGAGGCCTCGGCCCAAAGCTCGGCGAATCGGGACCTGAACCTGTTGCACCAACGATCAGTCCTCCGCACTCACGAAGGTCGAATCGGAGGCACTCGCTACACGATGCACCGCCTAATGCGAGAGGTGGTCCGCCGTGAGGCAGACGACGACCTTACTGGCTACGAGGCCTGGTTTGTTAGGGTCATGGCAGCGTTTCCGCAGCTGCTTAGAGATTGGGTCAGTCGCGGCCAATCGACCGATGCCCTCTCGGCTTTCAATCAGGAGAGCCCGAATTTGTACCGAATCGCCCTAGCGTTTATTGAAGCCGCTTCGGTTCCTGCCGCGCTCAAAGAAGAGCTGCCCCGGCTCAAGGCGGAATTCGCAGCCCACGTGGCCCAGTTCGCCATATTGATGTGGCCATTGTCTGTGTCCCGCTTGCTATTGGAGGCCGCTACCCAGGATGCCGCCGCTCGGGACTGGGGTTGGATTCGTGCGGACCTACTGCGGGTGCTGGGGAACCTGGATTTGAGGGAAGCTCGGTTAGAGGAGGCTAGGGAAAACTACGGACCGGCGTTGCTAATCTATCGGGAAATACCAGACCGGCTAGGAGAGGCCAACATTCTACAGGCGCTCGGGGACCTGGACCTGCGAGAAGCCCGACTGGCGGAGGCTAGGGACAACTACGGGGAGGCGCTGCCGATCTACCGGGAGCTGCAGGTTCGGCTCGGGGAGGCGAACGCCCTAAAGGGGCTCGGAGACCTGGACGTGAGGGAAGCCCGGCTGGCGGAGGCCAGGGAAAACTACGGGGCGGCGTTGCCGATCTACCGAGAGATAAAAGATCAGTTGGGCGAGGCGAACACGCTGCGGGTGCTTGGGGATTTGGACGTGAGGGAAGCCCAGCTGGCGGAGGCCAGGGAAAACTACGGGGCGGCGTTGGCGATCTACCGAGAGATAAAAGATCAGTTGGGCGAGGCGAACACGCTGCGGGCGCTTGGGGACTTGGACGTGAGGGAAGCCCGGCTGGCGGAGGCAAGGGCCAAATACGAGGAGGCTTTGCCCGTCTACAGGGAGATACAGGCTCGGCTGGGGGAGGCGAACACGCTACGGTCGCTTGGGGATTTGGACGTGAGAGAAGCCCGGCTGAAGGAGGCAAGGGAGAACTACGAGGAGGCTTTGCCCATCTACCGGGAGATACAAGGCTCGCGAGGGGAGGCCAATACGCTGCGGATGCTGGGGGAGCTAAACGCGAGGGAAGCCCGGCTGGCGGAGGCAGGAGAGAACTACGGGGCGGCGTTGCGGATGTACCGGAAGATACAGGATCGGTTAGGGGAGGCGAACACGCTAAAGGCACTGGGGGATCTGGACGCGAGGGAAGCTCGGCTGGCAGAGGCAGGCGAGAACTACGGGACGGCGTTGCGGATGTACCAGGAGATGCAAGACCGGCTAGGGGAAGCGAACACGCTCAAGGCGCTTGGGGACCTGGACGTGAGGGGTGATCGGCTGGCGGAGGCAAGGGAGAACTACGAGGTGGCGTTGTCGATCTACCGGGAGATACAAAACCGGGTAGGAGAGGCGAACACACTGCAAGCGCTGGGGGATCTGGACATGCGGGAAGACCGGTTGCGGGAGGCGAGAGCGAACTACGGGGAGGCGCTGCCCATCTACCGGGAGATACTAGATCGGCTGGGGGAGGCTTATACGCTCCAGTCGTTGGCGAACTTGGACTCTCGAACTGGGTCATTCGAAGTCGCCATCGCCAGATTTACTGCCGCGCAAGAACTGCACCAAGAGGTTGGAGACCGGTTAGGCCTGCGAGCCGATTGGGGTTACCTCGGCCGACACCACCTGCGTAACGACGCCCCGCTTGACGCTCTTTACGCTTCCAACGTTAGTATCGGGACATTGCCCTACGAAGGAGACCCGGTGGGGTACGGTATTAGCCTGGGCGGCCAGTTGGACGCCTTCGCGATACTCAAAGACGACATCGGCATTTTGGCCTGCTTGCGTCTTCTGTCTGTGTACGGCGCAGAATCAGGGGAGCGCTTCGAGAACCTGATGAATGCGATCAAGGAGCAGAACCCCGACACCGATTACGCGCCGCTTGAAGAAGCCCTGGCGGACGACCCGGAATCGGTGCGGCGGGAATCGGTGCGGCGGGTCTTGGAGGGCTCGGAAGAGGTTGACACAGACTAGGGTAGGTGTCGCGCCTACTGGGCGGTGGTGCCGCCGTCGATGGTTAGCTCGATGCCAGTGATGTGGGATGACTCGTCGGAGGCCAGGAAGAGGACGCCGTAGGCGATGTCTTGGATGGTGGCGAGTTTGCCCAGGGGAATGTCGGCGGTGGCTTGCGCCAGCCTTTCGGGGTCTTCGGCGACCCCAGCCTGCATATCAGTGTAGGCCACCGGCCCGGGGTGGACGGAGTTGCAGCGGATATGGTCGCTGGCGTGCTGGATGGCGGTCGATTTGGTTATTATGCGAACCGCCCCTTTGGAGGCGCTGTAGGCGGTCCCGGCCCTCAGGCGGCCCACCAGCCCGGCAATGGAGGAAATGTTGACTATCGAACCTCCACCAGCGCGGCGCATTGCCGGTATGGCCTTGCGGGTGCCCAGGAACACGCCCGTAGTGTTGACCGACATTACCTGCTCCCATTGCTCCTCGGTGGTGTGTTCGATACCCTCGAACCGGGCGATCCCGGCGTTGTTCACCAGAACATTCAGCTTGCCGTAACGCGACTCCGCCAGGTCGACCGCTTGCTGCCAATCGGCATCTTTAGTCACGTCTAGATGTATGTAAACAGCGTCGCCGCCGGCGGCCTTAATCCGTTCCTCGACGGCCCGTCCTTCTTGGTCCAAGAGATCGCCAAGCACCACCTTGGCGCCCTCTTTGGCAAAGAACTCTGCTTCCACTGCGCCCTGTCCTCGCCCGCCACCGGAAATTAACGCGACTTTGCCGTCCATTCTCCCCATTGGTTGTTTCTCCTTTTGCTATCTGCCGACTGTAAACTCACTTTATTGAGCAGTGATCCCGCCGTCGATGGTTAGCTCGATGCCGGTGATCCACGACGACTCGTCTGAGGCCAGGAATAGGGCGCCGTTGGCCACGTCGTCGGTGGTCCCAATGCGGCCCAAAGGAATCTCGGCAGTGCGGGTCGCCATCAACGCCGGGTCGTCATCCGTTATTCCCAGCATCGGGGTCTGGATCGGGCCGGGATGAATGGAATTGCAGCGGATCTTGTCGGGCGCATACTGAACGGCCGTGGCTTTGCTGAATATAAGCACTGCTCCCTTGGAGGCGCTGTAGGCGGCGCCTGCCCAGCGTCGGCCCACCAGCCCGGCAACGGACGACAGATTGATAATGGAGCCCCCTCCGGCGCGCCGCATCGCAGGGATGGCCTTGCGAGTGCCCAAGAACACACCGGTGGTGTTGATCGACATCACTCTTTCCCAGAGTTCTTCCGTGGTGTCTTCGACGTTCTCCGGGCGGGCGATACCGGCGTTGTTGATCAGGACGTCCAGTCTGCCGTAGCGCGACTCGGCCAAGTCCACGGCCCGCTGCCAATCTTCGTCGCTGGTGACGTCTAGTACTCAGTCAACTCGGTTTTGGTAATTGTTTAAGAAAACGTCTAAGGTTGCCACCCTTTTTTAGGAGTGTTGACGTAGGAGGGTGGCAGCCATGGGACGAGAACGGTATGTGGTCCGGTTGGAAAGGGAAGAACGAGACCAGTTGGAACGACTGATTCGCGGGGGAAAGAGCCCAGCGCGAAAGGTTGCCCGGGCCCGTATTCTGCTAAAGGCAGATACGGGCTGGGGGGTGATGCGCATCGTGGAGGCGCTGGACACGTCTGCGGGTACGGTGTGCCGTACCAAGCGGCGGTACCTGGAGGGAGGACTGAAGCGGGCCTTGGAGGAAGATCCTCGGCCAGGACATCCGACCAAACTGGATGAGCGGGGGGAAGCGCACCTGATTGCCCTGGCGTGCAGCGAGGCCCCTCCAGGCCATGACCACTGGACCCTGCGGCTCCTGGCAAACAAGGTGGTGGAGTTGGGGCTGGCGCCCTCCATGTCCCACGAGGGAATTCGCAAGCGGTTGAAAAAAACAGTCTCAAGCCGTGGCAGAAGAAGGAGTGGTGTATTCCCCAGGTGAGCGCCGAGTTTGTGGCGTGTATGGAGGATGTGCTGGACCTTTACGCGGAACCCTATGACCCAGAGCGCCCGGTGGTCTGTTTCGACGAGACCTCCAAGCAGTTGCTGGCGGAAAAGAGGTCTCCGATCCCGCCCAAGCCGGCACGACGGGAGCGATACGATTACGAGTACCAGCGCAATGGCACCCGAAACCTGTTCATGCTGTGCGAGCCCCTGGCGGGCTGGAGGCATGTGGCAGTGACCGAACGTCGTACCATGGTGGACTTCGCTCAGCAGATGCGGTGGCTGGCCGATGAAGCTTACCCAGCGTCCGAGAAGATCCGGGTGGTGCTGGACAACCTCAACACCCACAAACCAGCTTCCCTCTACGAAACCTTCGAGCCCAAGAAGGCTAGGCGAATACGCAAACGCTTGGAGTTTCACTACACTCCCAAGCACGGTAGTTGGCTCAACATGGCAGAGATCGAGTTCAGTGTCTTGGCCAGGCGAGTCCTGCGCCGGCGTATTGCCGATGAAGAGACTTTGAGTGGCGAGATCGCGGCCCTGGAGGCAGAACGAAACCAAGCCGGAGCAACCATTGACTGGAGATTCTCCACTGTGGACGCCCGAGTCAAGCGTCACCATCTCTATCCTGCCAACAATTAGGTTGACTGAGTACTAGGTGCAGGTAGACCGCGTCACCGCCGGTCGATTTAATTTGTTCCTCCACCGCCCGGCCTTCTTGGTCCAAGACATCGCCGAACACCACTTTTGCGCCCTCGGACGCGAAGACCTCGGCTTCCCGAGCACCCTGTCCCCGGGCGCCGCCAGATATCAATGCAACTTTGCCGTCAAGTCTGCCCATGGTCGGTGACTCCTAGCTTGATTTGTTGAGGTTGACGAGCGCAATTCTACAAGGGGTAATCGCGGGCCGCAAACTTTCGGACCGGTCGGCCCTGCCTGGTGCCAAAGCTGTACCACGACTGGGTTACAGGATATAATCTGCCAGGCACGGTCGTCCTTGGCGAACGCGCTAAAAGGCTGGATACCAGCGGCCGCGTCCGGCCACCCGGAGCCGCTAATTGGGGGTAAACCGATGCCGCAGCGCAATTTATGGATGCATGGCGCCAACATGCAGGTGGAATACCCCAGTCGGCTGACTTCAGTCCGCGCTACCGGTCCCTTCGTTCGCATTGAGGGCGCCAGGGGGCAAAACACCTGGGTCCACTTTCCGCTGCCCACCCCGGCAGTTATCGATGGAAACAGGATGCGCGTCCAAGCCGCCCAGGTCAGCTTCCGCACCAGGGAAAACGCCGCAGTACATGAGGTGATCGTCTACGACGGGGAAAAACGCATCGCCGAACACATGGACCTGAACCTACGCGGCGACCATCTGGATGACCGGTTTGAAGTCCCCGGCAATCCGGAGATCGGCAGGGGCATCAACATCACTCTGGGCATCAGGTTCGACGACGCGGCTCCGGACGTTCGGTCGATGCAAATAGAGGTAATCGGGGTGGGACTGGAGTATTCGGGCTAGGCCAGCGTTTCCTCAGTCTTTATTTCCGCATTCTTTTCGGGCAACCCGAGGGAGGGACTCATGCCAGACACTGGGCGATCAGCCTACAAGAATTATATCGGTGGCCAATGGGTCGAGTCGGTCTCGGGCCGCACTTACCCGGTATACAATCCGGCGAAAAAAACCGAGTCCGTTGGCGAGTTCCAGACCTCCAACACCGATGACGCTGCCGCTGCGGTGGCGGCGGCCAAGGACGGGTTGGCCGCATGGGCCAACACTCCGGCTCCAGGGAGGGCAGCCGTCTTATTCCGCGCCATGGAAGTGTTGGGCCGGAGAGGCGACGAAATCGCTCGCACCATCACCATTGAAGAGGGCAAGCCCATCGGCGACGCTAAGGGCGAAGTGAAGCGGGCAATGAACATCATCGAGTATGCGGCCGGTGAGGGCCGACGCATGTTCGGCTACACCACGCCTTCGGAGTTGCCCAACACCGTGGCCTACACCGTGCGGCGTCCCTTGGGTGTGGTGGGCATTATCACGCCGTGGAACTTTCCCATTGCCATCCCGGCCTGGAAGATCGCCCCGGCCCTAATCTGCGGCAATGCCTTGGTTTTCAAACCGGCTTCGTCCACGCCTCTGTCCGCAGTCAAGCTGGTCGAGGTGTTCGAGGAGGCCGGGCTTCCGCCGGGCGTTCTCAATCTGGTGACCGGACCGGGGGCACAAGTGGGCAACGCGCTGGTGGAAAACCCCGATGTCAAAGGTATTTCGTTTACCGGTTCCACGGAAATCGGTACTCAGTTGTACGGCAACGGGGCGCGGTCGTTGAAGAAGGTACAGGCCGAGATGGGGGGCAAGAACGCGGTGATCTTGCTGGCCGACGCCGACATGGACAAAGCCTTGGGGGGCATTGTGCAGGGCGCTTTCGGCTCCACCGGTCAGAGGTGCACGGCCACCAGCCGGGTGATAGTGCAAGAGGCGGTTTACGACGAGTTTCTGGAAGGCCTCATCGACCGTACCAGCAAGCTGAAAATAGGCGACGGAATCGACCCCACCGTGGACGTTTCACCCCTCTCCAGCCAGAGCCAGTACGACAAGGTCTTGGAGTACATTGGCATCGGGACCGAAGAGGGGGCGCACCTGGCTTACGGGGGCAAGGGACTCAGTGGAGGCGACTACGACCAAGGGTTCTACGTGGAGCCCACGGTTTTCACGGATGTCTCCACCGACATGCGAATCGCCCAGGAAGAGATATTCGGTCCGGTGCTGACTGTGTTCAAGGCCAAAGACTTGGAGGAGGCCATCCAGATTTCCAACAGCGTGGAGTTCGGTCTGTCCTCGTCGGTCTACACCAAAGACCTGACCCAGGCCTTCGAGTACATCAATACGGTAGAGACCGGCATGGTCCACGTAAACGCTCCGACGCTGGGCGGAGAGGTCCACCTGCCCTTCGGCGGACTGAAGTCGTCGGGCGTGGGCCAACGGGAGCAGGGCACGGAGGCGTTCGATTTCTTCACCGAAACGATAACGGTCTACATCGACCACGCCCAAGCCGCTCGCCAGCAGGCCCGGTTTATTTAGGACCTCTCGGTCAATTGCTACAACGGTTGCCTGTGGGCGAAACCGCGGTCGGTTTCGTGCCAGAACTCTATCTGTTCCTCGCCGCCGATCCAGCACAGGTACACTTCCCTTCCTTCCCGGAGTGAGGGGAAGTCCACCAGGCCTTGGGCCACGTCACGCACAAGTATTCCTTGATCCGTAATCTCCCGGATGCTCTCTTCGAAGCGCTGTACCAACCGGTTCAGCTCTTCCTGCACCTGCGTCACGTCGCTCTGGCTGCTGCTGGCGCCGTTGCTGCGGCGTTGCCGCTGCAGGGTAAGCAGCCGGGCCTGCAGGGCGGTCAACTCTTCTTGAGCCGGCATCAACCTTTGAAAGGTCGCTTCCAACCAGGGCACGAGTTCGTTGGCTTCCTCGAGAGTAAATTGGCGGTGTCTCATAATTACCTGTCGGCGATACTTTAGCCCAAGTTAACACGGTGGTGCAAAGGAACACACGGGAATATCGTACAATAGCTGCCACCAGCCTCGCGGCCGGCAAGTTAACAGCATCAGGCAAGAGGCATCATGCCGATAATCGACCACGATCAAGCCCCCGAGGTCCCGTGGCGGCCAGGTTACCGCAAGTGGGATATTACGACCGCCGAACACGGCGTCTCCACTTCCCTGAGTCTGCACACAGGGGAGCCGGGCACCGGGGCCCCGCTGCATACCCATGCCATTGACGAACTGATCGTCATCCTGTCGGGTGAGTTGGAAGTCCGGATCAACGGCGAAACCCACCGGGTGGCAAAAGACCACACGCTGGCGGTCCCTCCCGGCGCCGAACACGGCTTCACGGTCGTGGGCGATGAGCAAGCGAAGTTGCTGGCGATATTCCCGAGCATGGACCCCTATTCTGTGGAGAACACTACCTATCTCGAGGGCAGCCGTCCAGGAATTTCCGGCGGCTGATGTCCCAACTCGTGACGACCCTAGTTTGAACGATAAGAATTGCTTCCAAGCCGGCGACTTGGCCCTGTTGTTGGATCGTAAGTCGCGGCGCTACATGCTGACACTGGCCGAGGATGAGACGTTTCACAGCCATTTGGGCCGACTCCAGCACGCCCAATTGATCGGTCGGCATGTGGGAGGGTGGTACCGCACAGACAAGGGACACACGATGTTGGCGGTAAGGCCCACGCTGGGAGATTTCGTTCGCGAGATGCCCCGGGGACCCCAGATAATCTACCCCAAGGACCTGGGGAA
Organism: Dehalococcoidia bacterium; assembly: GCA_965247605.1. Lineage (GTDB taxonomy): Bacteria > Chloroflexota > Dehalococcoidia > Lucifugimonadales > UBA3495 > VXOI01. Next base: position 1,382,566 of record CBDFHM010000013.1, read on the forward strand.
TATTGTCAACTTCGCTGATATTTTTCCCGGAGCCACAGTCATTGAGGGCGGTTTGGGTTCCGGCGCTCTCACCTCGGCGCTGCTACGGGCGGTGGGAGAGCATGGCCGGGTTATCACTTATGAAATAGACGAATCGGTGTTGCCCAAGGCGATGCGCAACATCGAAAAAGTAACACCCGACACTTCGAACCTGGAAGTGAAGATCGGAGATATTTACCAAGGTATCACCGAGCGCGAAGTGGACCGCATCATCTTGGATGTCCCCGAACCTTGGCAGGCGGTGGGCACAATCGGCGATGCCTTAGTGATGGGCGGCATCATGCTGAGCTTCTTGCCCACCATCCTTCAGGTGCACCGTCTGGTCGGTGCCTTGGAGCAAGACGGGCGCTTCCAGATGATGGAGTCGATGGAAACGCTACTTAGGACTTGGCACGTCACCGAGCGAAGCGTACGGCCCTCCCACCGGATGGTGGCGCATAGCGGTTTTTTGACCACCGCCGTCCGGTGCGAACCCAGGCCCGGCACTCGTCCGCTGACGGATGCTCCGGAGAGCCCTCAGGAAACAGGAGCGGACGAAGGGACGGAAGAAGGCGACGATGGACGTGAAGATTAGAGAGCGGGCCATCTAATTTTTACGAAACCATGGCAAGACGGGAATGCTCATGAAGCTTTCGTTCTCGTTAGACATCGGTTAGAGGCAGCAGGCTTTGGGGAGAATTCCGGGATCGACATTTTTGGCTGTCGCCAGACCGCTCACTCCTCCATTCCGCCAGGCGCTGCTCAAGTTCGGCCTGGGTCCGGGCATGTCCTTCGGCTAGGCGCGTCATCTCTTCCAGGTCCCGGCCTTGGGTCGCTTCCTGCAATCGACCTTCAAGCTGTCTGAGTTTCTCTTCCAGGTCCACTATGACCTGTTCCAT